>NZ_VWWV01000010.1 GCF_011752815.1 Enterobacter sp. Cy-643 | reverse complement strand
ATTAAAACTGTTTATAAAATCAGTAGTCACTCTTCAAGACTTGATATTTGTTTGCATCCGGAGATGCTGAGATATCAATCCTGCGAGTGCCCACACAGATTGTCTGATAAATTGTTAAAGAGCAGTGCTACTTTCTCAGTAGCGCGGGGTGTGCATATTACGCTTTCCCGCTGCGTAGTCAAGCATTTATTTTTCGCTTCACTCCGCCTGACACGCCGCTTTGCAAGCCGTTGTTCCGTGTCAGTGGAGGCGCATTATAGGGAGTTCTTCGGCGGTGACAAGCGTTTATTTAAAAAAACTTTCCGACCGCATTCTTTTTCGCCAACCCGCTTATTTACAACGCTATTTGGTGCTTAACTGTGCAATTTCACGGGCAAATCGGGCGACCTGAGGCCAATCGGTATAAACCACTTCTTTACTTGTATCGGTTTCACCATCGGTCATTTTCATAATTAAGCGAATCATGAAGCGATCCAGCCAACCATAACGAGGATAACGCAGTGCACCGGCAAACACGGCACAATGGTCGGGCTGCCAAACCGAGTTAAGCAAAAACTTGCGGGTATAAGGGTTTGTCTGCGGCGAGCGCTTTTCAGGTTTACGGGCAACGAGGTTGACCGCGAAAAATGCACTCGCGCGCTCCTTCAGCTGCAGCTGATACTTTTTCACGAACGCCTCAACGGCAGCATGAAAATGACCGTAACGAATAGAAGCGCCAATGATCACTCGGTCGTAATTAGCCCAGGTAATTTCCTCGCAGCGATGAAGATTGATCACATCACTCTCCACGCCCAGCTCTTTCAGTTCAGAAGAGATATAAGAAGCAATCTCACGAGTTTGACCATCTCGGGTCGAAAACAGAATTAAGGTTTTCACACAGGCTCCGGTTACTCGCGCCAGAAAGTAGGCGTGAACAGTACTAGCAGGGTAAATACTTCAAGGCGGCCAAACAGCATATTCACAATCAGGATCCATTTAGCCACGGGATTCATGCTGGCAAAGTTGTCGGCAACGACGCCAAGGCCCGGGCCCAGGTTATTAAGCGTTGCAGCAACAGAGGCAAAAGCAGAGAAGTCATCGACGCCGGTCGCGATGATAGCCAGCATACTGACGATAAACACCAGCGCATAGGCAGAGAAGAATCCCCATACGGCTTCAAGAATTCGTTCCGGCAGGGCCCGATTCCCAAGCTTAATGCTGTAAACGGCATTCGGGTGCACCAGGCGCTTTAACTCACGGTTGCCTTGTTTAAACAGCAACAAGATTCGAATCACTTTCAGGCCACCACCGGTAGACCCGGCACAGCCGCCGATAAAAGCAGAACAGAGCAGCAAAACCGGCAAGAATAATGGCCAGCGAGCGATACTGTCCGTGGTAAAGCCCGCAGTGGTCGCCATCGACACGACCTGGAAGAAAGCCTGGTTCAAGGTCTGCCATGCTGACTGGTAGGTATTATGGAACCAAAGTACCAGCGTGCAGACCAGAACCAGCGAGAGCTGGACGCCAATGAACATCCGAAATTCCGGGTCGCGCCAGTACACCTTGAGGCTACGCCCGCTCAGCAGTGAAAAGTGCAGGCTATAGTTACAGCCAGAAATCAGCAGGAAGATAGCGATGATGGTGTTGATGGTTGGACTATTGAAGTAGCCCACGCTGGCATCGTGCGTCGAGAAGCCACCAATCGCAATCGTCGAGAAGCTATGTCCGATAGCGTCAAACGCTGGCATCCCCGCGAACCAAAGCGCCAGCGCGCAGGCAATCGTCAGCAGGACATAAATAAGCCAAAGCGTCTTTGCCGTTTCAGCGATGCGCGGGCGCATTTTGTTATCTTTTAGCGGCCCCGGCATTTCTGCCCGGTACAGCTGCAGCCCGCCGACGCCAAGAATAGGCAGGATTGCCACCGCCAGGACGATGATCCCCATCCCGCCGAACCATTGCAGCATCTGCCGATAGAAGAGAATCGCGTGGGGTAAAGAGTCCAGCCCCACCAGCGTTGTCGCCCCGGTCGTTGTCAGGCCAGAAAAGGATTCAAAAAAGGCGTCTGTTACGGTGAGATTTGGCCGCTCGGCGAAGACAAACGGCAGCGCACCCACGCTGCCCAGCACGGTCCAGAACAGGACCACAATCAGGAAGCCTTCCTTCGGTTTGAGATCCCTTTTTTCACGGCGATTCGGCCACCACAGCAAAGAGCCTATCGCCAGCGCAACGAAAAAGGTTTGGGTAAAGGCGCGGCCGGCACCGTCTCGATAGATTAGAGCCACTAAGCCGGGGAGGATCATGGTTCCGGAAAAGAGGATAACCAACAGGCCAACGATTCGGGTAATGGCGCGAAAATGCATTTCAGCCGCTTCCTTAAATATCTATAAATAACGAGGTGGGATTATTGTTCAAACGGCAATAAATGCAACGCACCACGGCTCAAATCACTCAACCTGGCGCTGAAAGTAGCTACCTGGGTTTGCGGCAACGCTACGCGCATAGCAACGATGACCTGGAAGTCGCTTTCCACGATAAGGCCATCACTTTGCTTGAGCAGCGCTTCCACACCCGCCAGCTGCGAATAGTCGCACTGCAAAGTATATTCGGTTAACGGCACTTTAAGCACGGTTGGAAGCTGGTTTAACGCCAGCTGTACGCCACCGCCATAGGCTTTCACCAGGCCACCGGTGCCCAGCTTCACCCCACCGTAGTAACGCACCACCACCGCAGTGATTTCACCAATACCTTTCCCCATCAGCTGGGCAAGCATGGGTTTCCCTGCTGTGCCGGCAGGCTCGCCGTCATCTGAGAAACCTAACTGCTGCGAGTCATCGGGCGCGCCAGCAACCCACGCCCAGCAGTGGTGACGGGCATCCGGGTGTTCGGCCCGGACCTTCTCAACAAACGCTTTAGCCGCTATTACCCCGTCCGTATGAGCCACAAGGGTAATAAAGCGGCTTTTCTTAATCTCCTCGCTGACCGTGACGGGCTCAGCGGGGATTGGCCAGCTTTCCATTACGCGAGCTTCAGGTTACGCGTCATATTTTCGAGGCTGTTTTCATAGATAACCACGTTATCTTCAATGCGGATGCCGCCAAACGGCTTCAGCGCTTCAATACGCTTCCAGTCAAAGTGCTTGCTGTACTGCCCTTCACGCCACGGTGCCAGCAGCGATTCGATAAAGTACAAACCAGGCTCGATGGTCAGTACCATGCGAGGTTCCAGCACGCGGGTACAGCGCAGGTAAGGATGTTGCGAAGGTGCAGCCAGATGCGTGCCGGTATCGTCCTGCATAAACCCGGCGACGTCGTGAACCTGCAACCCAAGCGGATGCCCGATGCCGTGCGGCATGAACGGGGTAGTGATCCCGGCTTCCATCATCGCCTCTTCACTGATGTCGTTCACCAGCTTGTGGCGACGCAACAGCTTAGCCAGGCGCTGATGGAACTGGATGTGGTAATCGGTATAGCGCACGCCGGACTTCATGGTGTCGATCAGCGCCAGTTGCTCTTCGTTCACGTCTTTAATCAGGTGGGCAAAATCGCTGTCGCTTTGGGTGGTCCAGGTACGCGTCAGGTCGGCAGCATAGCCGTTATACTCTGCGCCAGCATCCAGCAGGAAGCTGCGAATTTCGGCAGGTACGCGGTGATCCAGCTTAGTGTAGTGCAGCACCGAAGCATGTTCATTAAGCGCCACGATATTGCCATACGGCACATCGGTATCGCGGTGGCCGGTGGCCGTCAGGTAAGCGATGTTAATATCGAACTCGCTCATGCCGGACAGGAAGGCTTCGTGCGCTGCGCGGTGGCCGACAACTGCCGTTTTCTGTGCTTCGCGCATGCAGGACAGTTCGTAGTCCGTTTTATAAGCGCGATAATAATGCAGATAGTCGATAACCCCTTTCGGGTTGATGTTGGCTGGCGTGATATCCAGCTGCAACGCACGTTCTGGTACCGGGCCAATATAGCCAATATTGCCACGTGCAGCAGGCAGCTGGCTGCCAATACCGTCGGCTTTTGGCAGCGCGATCACGTCAATATCATCTGTCCAGAAGGATTCCGGCAGTGGCTCCACGTTGTGCCAGTAATCCACCGGCAGATAGAACCACAGCTTCGGCTTATTCACGCCGTCCACCAGCAGCCAGCAGTTAGGCACCTGGGTCACCGGCACCCAGGCCTTGAACTGCGGATTTACTTTAAACGGATAGGCATGATCATCGAGGAAGACGTTGAACAGCTCCCCGGAGTGAATAAGTAATGCATCAAGGTTAAAACGCGCCAGAACGTTGCGGGTACGCTCTTGTAGCGTTGCCACATGATCTTTATACAGCGCGGCCAGTGATTCCATAATTTATCCTTCTGTTTTTGTCTCTGTTCGCATCGCATCTTAGCATACCGGACAAACCACCGAGTTATTTCCGCCGCCTGTGATCGAGTTTGCAAATATTTAAAGAGAAATTTGCATTTCATTAACATCAATTCCACACTCCGCTTCATCTGGTACGACCAGATCCCATTGCTGGATTCAGGAGACTGACATGCTCTACCAAGGTGAAACCCTACATCTCGACTGGCTGGAAGACGGCATCGCCGAACTGGTTTTTGATGCCCCCGGCTCCGTCAACAAGCTGGATACGGCGACCGTCGCCAGCCTCGGCGAAGCGTTGGCTGTACTTGAAAAACAGCCGAACCTCAAAGGCCTGCTGCTGAGCTCCAGCAAATCCGCCTTCATCGTTGGCGCCGACATTACCGAATTCCTGTCGCTGTTCCTGGTCCCTGCCGAACAGCTGACCCACTGGCTACAATTTGCAAACAGCGTGTTTAACCGCCTGGAAGATCTGCCCGTCCCAACCATCGCCGCGGTGAATGGTTACGCGCTGGGCGGCGGATGTGAATGCGTGCTGGCAACCGATTATCGCCTGGCAACGCCGGACGCCCGTATTGGCCTGCCTGAAACCAAGCTAGGCATTATGCCTGGCTTCGGCGGTTCCGTTCGCCTGCCGCGTTTATTGGGTGCCGATAGCGCGCTGGAAATCATCACTGCAGGTAAAGATGTCAGCGCTGCAGAAGCGCAAAAACTTGGCCTGGTCGATGGGGTGGTAAAAACCGAAAAACTGCGCGACGGCGCGCTGGCAGTCCTCCGCCAGGCGATCAAAGGCGAACTGGACTGGCAGGCAAAACGCGCCCCGAAACTTGAGCCGTTACGCTTAAGCAAAATCGAAGCCGGGATGAGCTTCACCATTGCTAAAGGCATGGTGGCGCAAATTGCCGGGAAGCATTACCCGGCGCCAATGACCGCGGTGAAAACCATTGAAGCCGCCGCCGGTCTTGGCCGCGATGAAGCCCTTAAGCTGGAAACTCAAAGCTTTGTGCCGTTGGCTCGTTCCAATGAAGCCCGCGCGCTGGTTGGCATCTTCCTGAACGATCAGTTCGTCAAAGCAAAGGCGAAAAAACTTACCAAAGATATCGAAACGCCTGAACACGCGGCCGTACTCGGCGCGGGTATTATGGGCGGCGGCATTGCCTATCAGTCGGCCTGGAAAGGCGTGCCGGTCTTAATGAAAGACATCAACGAGAAGTCGCTGGCGCTGGGCATTAATGAAGCCAGTAAGCTGCTGAACAAGCAGCTTGAGCGCGGCAAAATTGATGGCATGAAGCTGGCTCAGGTTATTTCGACTATTCAGCCAACGCTGGAATACGCCGGGTTCGATCGTGTAGATGTTGTCGTCGAAGCCGTAGTTGAAAACCCGAAAGTGAAAAAAGCGGTGCTGGCAGAAACCGAAGATAAGGTTCGCCCTGATGCCGTGCTGGCTTCCAACACCTCAACCATCCCGATTAGCGAACTGGCCAGCGGGCTGAAACGCCCGGAAAACTTCTGTGGGATGCACTTCTTCAACCCGGTGCATCGCATGCCGCTGGTTGAAGTCATTCGCGGAGAAAAAACCTCAGACGCAACCCTGGCTAAAGTTGTGGCATGGGCAAGCAAGATGGGCAAAACCCCTATCGTGGTCAATGACTGCCCGGGCTTCTTCGTCAACCGCGTGCTGTTCCCCTACTTTGCAGGCTTTAGCCAGCTGCTGCGCGACGGCGCGGATTTCCGTCAGATCGATAAGGTGATGGAAAAGCAGTTCGGCTGGCCAATGGGCCCGGCTTACCTGCTGGACGTGGTCGGGATTGATACCGCCCATCACGCACAGGCGGTCATGGCGGCAGGCTTCCCACAGCGCATGAGCAAAGATTACCGTGACGCGATCGACGTTCTGTTTGATGCCGGCCGCTACGGCCAGAAAACCCAGCAGGGCTTCTACCGCTTTAAAGAAGACAGCAAAGGCAAACCGCGTAAAGAGCAGGACGAAGCTGTTGATAGCCTGCTGGCAGACGTGAGTCAGCCTAAGCGCAGCTTCAGCGAGGAAGAAATTATCGCTCGCATGATGATCCCAATGGTCAACGAAGTGGTTCGCTGCCTTGAAGAAGGCGTGATTGCCAGCCCGGCAGAAGCCGATATGGCGCTGGTTTACGGCCTCGGTTTCCCTCCGTTCCACGGCGGCGCGTTCCGCTGGCTGGACACGTTGGGCAGCGCGAAGTATTTCGATATGGCGCAGCAGTACCAAAACCTCGGCCCGCTGTACGTCGTGCCTGAAGGCCTGAAGGCCAAAGCATCACGCAACGAGCCGTACTATCCCCCGGTCGAGCCTGCCCGCCCGGCCAGTGATCTGAAAAGCGCCTGAGGAGTGAATATGGAAAAGGTTGTTATTGTTGATGCCATCCGTACGCCGATGGGCCGCTCTAAAGGCGGCGCGTTCCGCAACGTTCGCGCTGAGGATCTGTCGGCGCACCTGATGCGCAGTATTCTGTCCCGTAACCCGGCGCTCGAAGCCGCAGCGCTGGACGATATTTACTGGGGCTGCGTCCAGCAGACGCTTGAGCAGGGTTTCAATATTGCCCGCAACGCATCGCTTCTGGCGGAAATCCCTCATTCGGTGCCTGCCACCACGGTGAACCGTCTGTGTGGTTCCTCCATGCAGGCGCTGCACGATGCCGCACGCATGATTCAAACCGGGGACGCACATGCTTGCCTGATCGGCGGCGTGGAACACATGGGCCACGTGCCGATGACCCACGGGATTGATTTCCATCCAGGCCTCAGCCGCAATGTGGCAAAAGCCGCGGGAATGATGGGCCTGACCGCTGAAATGCTCTCCCGCCTGCACGGCATCAGCCGTGAAATGCAGGATCAGTTTGCCGCGCGTTCCCATCAGCGTGCCTGGGCCGCCACAGAAGCCGGGCACTTCAAAGCGGAAATTATGCCAACCAGCGGTCACGATGCCGACGGCGTTCTGAAGCGTTACGACTACGATGAAGTGATTCGCCCGGAAACCACGGTTGAAGGCCTGGCGGCGCTGAAACCTGCTTTTGATCCGGTTAACGGCACCGTCACCGCGGGCACATCTTCGGCACTCTCCGATGGCGCATCCGCGATGCTACTGATGAGCGAGACCCGTGCTAAAGAGCTGGGCCTGAAAATTCGCGCACGCGTTCGCTCGATGGCCGTCGTCGGCTGCGATCCGTCCATCATGGGTTACGGCCCGGTACCGGCATCCCGACTGGCGCTGAAAAAAGCGGGCCTGACTGCCCAGGATATAGACCTGTTTGAGATGAACGAAGCGTTTGCCGCCCAGATCCTGCCGTGTATTAAAGATCTCGGCCTGATGGATAAGATCGACGAGAAGATCAACCTGAACGGCGGCGCGATCGCGCTGGGCCACCCGTTGGGCTGTTCAGGCTCTCGTATCAGCACCACGCTTATCAACCTGATGGAGCGTCGCGACGCGCAGTTTGGCCTGGCGACTATGTGTATTGGCCTTGGTCAGGGCATCGCGACCGTATTTGAACGCGTTTAATAAAAAACGAAACTGAGTTTAGTTGCCGTGTTTCCCGCCTGTCAGGGGCGGGTTTTTTATATTTGAAAGATAAAAAAACCACCGACGATGCGGTGGCTTATTCTGACGAGGAACGGCTTTAAATAAAGGAGAAAGCGTCGCCGAACATGTGCTCAACCAGCGCCCCGCGCTCGTTGCAGAACAGCTCACGGGCGATTTTCGCCATTTCGAAACGGCCCGCGATATAAATATCGTGCCCGCTCAGTGAAGCGTGATCCTGCATAACGGCGGTGAGTACCGTCCCGCTGCGGCCGCGCCATCCCTCTTCCGGCTGCTCCACCACGGCTTCAACGCGAAGATTAGGGTGTTGCAGGCTCAGCCCTTCCAGTTCGGCCAGATCGTAAAGATGCTTCTCTTCACGGCCGCCCCAGTAGATTGCAATTTCACGCTCAGGGTTACGCGCCAGCGCCGTCAGCAGAATCGAACGAACGTAAGAGAACCCTGTGCCGCCGGCAATCAGGATAAGAGGACGATCTTCATCTTCGCGCAGCCACGCATCGCCGTGTGGCATATCAACCACAATTTCCTGTTCTTTCAAAATACGGTCCATTACCGCCATGGCGTAGAGGTTGAGCTCAGAGGCACCAATATGTAACTCAATGAACTCACGCTCGCTCGGCGTGGAAGCCATAGAGAACGGGCGCTTATCCCGCTCATCCATCACCACCATCAAATACTGCCCGGCCTGGAATGAGAAATCGCCTTCCGGCAGCAATCGAACGCGATATACCGTGTCGGTTATCGCTTCTACCGAGGTCACTTTACAGCTTAAGGTTGTCATGCGTCCCCTCTGTCGGGTCAATAATGCTAAACCGTAAAGGTCGCCGCTCAGGCGCCTTTGTCATTATCAAAAATAGCCAGTTCATCCCAGATTGCATCAATACGCGCGCATACCTCAACATCTTTCTTGATTGGGCGCCCCCATTCACGCTGGGTTTCGCCCGGCCATTTGTTGGTGGCGTCCAGTCCCATTTTAGAGCCCAGCCCGGAAACCGGGGAGGCAAAATCCAGATAGTCTATCGGCGTGTTATCCACCAGCACCGTATCACGGGACGGATCCATGCGCGTAGTAATCGCCCAGATAACATCGTTCCAGTCACGCGCATTCACGTCGTCGTCGCACACGATAACAAACTTGGTGTACATGAACTGGCGCAGGAACGACCAGACTCCCATCATCACTCGCTTGGCATGCCCGGCATACTGTTTTTTGATTGTCACTACCGCGAGTCGGTATGAACACCCTTCCGGCGGGAGATAGAAATCAATAATCTCCGGAAATTGCTTTTGCAGGATTGGCACCAGCACTTCATTAAGCGCCACGCCTAGCACTGCAGGTTCATCCGGCGGGCGGCCAGTGTAGGTTGAATGGTAAATCGCGTCCTGCCGCTGGGTGACATGGGTCACAGTGAAGACCGGGAAGCTATCCACTTCGTTGTAGTACCCCGTATGGTCGCCATACGGCCCTTCCGGCGCCATTTCACCAGGCTCAATGTACCCTTCCAGCACAATTTCCGCACCTGCAGGAATTTCAAGATCGTTGGAAATACATTTCACGACCTCGGTTTTGGTCCCGCGCAGCAGCCCGGCAAAAGCATATTCGGACAGCGTATCAGGCACCGGCGTCACCGCCCCAAGAATGGTTGCAGGGTCTGCGCCAAGTGCCACGGAAACAGGGAAACGTTCACCCGGGTGCGCCTCACACCACTCCTGGAAGTCCAGCGCACCGCCGCGGTGAGATAACCAGCGCATAATCAGCTTGTTTTTGCCAATCAGCTGCTGCCGATAAATGCCCAAGTTCTGCCGCTCTTTATGCGGGCCGCGGGTGACCGTTAACCCCCAGGTAATGAGCGGGGCAACGTCTTCCGGCCAGCAGCGCATGATCGGAATACGATTAAGATCGACTTCATCCCCTTCCCAAATCTGTTCCTGGCAAGGTGCATTCCGCAGACGTTTCGTCGGCATATTCAGAACTTGTTTGAACTGTGGCAGCTTATCAAACAGATCGCGGAAACCTTTTGGCGGCTCAGGTTCTTTGAGGAACGCCAGTAGTTTCCCGACTTCACGTAAAGCAGTAACGTCTTCCTGCCCCATCCCCATCGCTACGCGTTTCGGCGTCCCGAACAGGTTACACAGCACCGGCATGCTGTAGCCTTTCGGGTTTTCAAACAGCAGAGCCGGGCCGCCAGCTCGCAGCGTGCGATCGGCAATTTCAGTCATTTCCAGATTCGGATCGACAGGCAATGCGATACGTTTGAGTTCGCCCTGCTGCTCAAGCAGCGCAAGAAATTCGCGTAGGTCGTGGTATTTCATGCAATTTATCGTGACGTCGGATTTTGCCATCATTATACGGACTTCACCGCCGCCATGCTGTATTTTTGTTAAATTAGCGTGAAACTGGCCTCCTGCGGCCGCGCCCGGACAGGTTATACTGAAGCTGAGTATCTCTGCGAAGGACGTTTTGCTATTCTGACGCGCTTAAGCGGGCGAAAAGAGAAATTATGCAATCCTGGTATCTTCTTTACTGTAAACGTGGCCAATTACTGCGCGCCAAAGAGCATCTTGAGCGCCAGGAAGTCAATTGCCTTACGCCAATGATCACGCTGGAAAAAATGGTGCGTGGCAAAAGAACTGCGGTCATCGAGCCTCTGTTCCCTAATTATCTGTTCGTCGAGTTCGATCCGGAATCGATCCATACCACCACGGTGCATTCCACCCGCGGCGTCAGCCACTTTGTTCGCTTCGGTGTGCAGCCAGCAACGGTTCCGGAAACAGTGATTCATGAGCTGATGCACTACCAAATAGAGAATATTACCGACCCGGAAACACCGTATCCCGGGGATAGCGTAGTGATTACCGAAGGTGCCTTCAAAGGGTTAGAAGCCATCTTTGCTGAACCTGACGGCGAAGCCCGCTCGATGTTGCTGCTGAACTTACTGAACAAGCAGGTACAACAAAGCATCAGGAATACCGACTTCCGTAAGGTTTAATGCAAAGAGGCCAGCAAGCGCTGGCCTCTTACTTCCTTGATCGCAACTAGCGCTGCATCTGCTCATCGTGCAGCCATTGAGCAACACGTTTTGAGAAGTACGTCAGCACGCCGTCCGCGCCGGCACGCTTAAAGCACATCAAAGATTCCATAATGGCTGGTTTTTCGGCCAGCCAGCCGTTCTGAATCGCAGCCATATGCATGGCATATTCACCGGATACCTGGTAGGCAAAGGTGGGCACCCCGAAGGTGTCTTTCACACGGCGCACAACGTCGAGGTAAGGCATCCCAGGCTTCACCATCACCATATCAGCCCCTTCCTGTAGATCTTGCGCCACTTCCTGCAAGGCTTCGTCGCTGTTAGCCGGATCCATCTGGTAAGTCTTTTTATTCCCGCCCTTCAGGTTACCGGAAGAGCCAATTGCATCCCGGAACGGGCCGTAGTAGCAGGAAGCATATTTTGCGGCATAAGACATGATCTGGGTATTCACAAAGCCATCAGCTTCTAACTGATCCCGGATGGAGCCAATACGGCCATCCATCATGTCGCTAGGCGCGACAATTTCGGCCCCGGCTTCAGCATGGGAAAGTGCCTGACGAACCAGAATCTCGCGAGTGACGTCGTTTATCACATAGCCATCAGCATCAATTACTCCGTCCTGCCCGTGAGTGGTGTAAGGGTCAAGGGCAACGTCGGTCAGCAACCCAAGCTCAGGCACAGCATCTTTCAGCGCACGCACAGCGCGCTGTACCAGGCCATTTGGGTTATAGGCTTCTTCCGCATGCAGGGATTTCCCGTCGCTTTCAATGACCGGGAACAAAGAGAGCACCGGTACACCCAGTTTCGCGACCGCCTCTGCTTCTTTCAGCAATTGATCGATAGTCATACGATAAACACCCGGCATTGACGGCACTTCCTGCTGCTGGTTGTGGCCTTCCATGACAAACACAGGGTAAATAAGGTCGTTTACCGTCAGCTGGTTTTCAGCCACAAGACGACGGCTGAAGTCATGACGACGTACGCGGCGCATACGGCGCCCAGGAAACGTACCGGGAAATGCATAGCTCATTTAACTTTCTCCTGATTAAAACCCAGTCGGAATAACCGACGAGCATTGTCATCTGTTACCTGCGCAAGCCAGGCCGGGTCTTCACCGCGCCATTCGGCGACCTTATTCAGGATATGGGGCAGATAACAGGGTTCGTTGCGGCGGGACGCAGGTTTTGGTTGTAGATCCCGGGGCAACAAATAGGGCGCATCGGTTTCCAGCAGCAGTTGCTGAGCGGGGATAACCGGAAGTAACTCTCTTAATGCCAGGCCACGGCGCTCATCGCAAACCCAACCGGTAATGCCGATAAATAGCCCGCGCAGCAGGCAATCACGGACTTCTTCTTCAGTTCCGGTAAAGCAGTGCAGCACTACGCCGGGTAGCTGATCAAGCCAGGGGTCAAGCAGCGCAAGAAAGCGTTCGTGTGCATCCCGGCAGTGCAAAAATACCGGCATCATCAGCTCCGCGGCCAGCGCCAGCTGGGCGGTGAAAGCACGTTCCTGCTCTGCCGGAGTGGAGAAGTTACGGTTAAAATCCAGCCCGCATTCACCGATAGCCACGACCTGGGGTGCCGCCGCTAAGCGGCGTATGGCGTCCGCAGTTTCGTCATTCCACTGGCTGGCATCGTGGGGATGCACTCCGGCAGTGGACCAGCAGTTTTCATATTGCTGCGCCATGAGCAATGCTTGCTCACTTTCGTGGAGGTTAGTACCGGTCAACATCATGCCGCTCAGGCCAGCCTGCCATGCGCGAGCGACCACATCCTCGTGATCTTTTGCGAATTGAGAACTGGTCAGATTAACGCCAATATCAAACATATCTCCCTCCAAACGACAACCGCCCCTAAGGGCGGTTATTTAATTACTGCTCTTTTTCCGAGCGCGTCTCTTCAGATTCAGGTTCATCATCTTCATCGCCATTACGCCCTTTGCCGACGTAGAAGCGTGAGAAGAAGACGCCAACCTCAAACAGGCAGTACATTGGCACCGCCAGAAGGGTTTGCGAGAAAACATCCGGCGGCGTTAACAGCATACCGACAACAAAAGCCCCGACCAGAATATAAGGGCGCTTCTGTTTCAATGATTCCGGCGTCGTCACCCCCATCCAGCACAGCAGGATAATGGCAACGGGTACCTCAAACGCCACACCAAAGGCCATGAACAGCGACATCACAAAGTCGAGATATTTCGTGATATCTGTCGAGACAACCACCCCTATTGGCGCGGTTTTTGTCAGGAAGCCAAAGGCAAGCGGGAAGACCACAAAATACGCAAAGGCAATGCCGATATAAAAAAGCAGCGTGCTGGAGAACAGAAGCGGCATCACCAGCTTACGCTCATGCTTGTACAGTGCAGGGGCAACAAAAGCCCAGATCTGATACAGAATGACCGGCGCGGCCAGGAACACCGAAACGTAAATAGTTAACTTTATAGGGGTAAAGAACGGTGACGCAACGTCAGTCGCAATCATCGTTGAGCCCAGTGGCATATGTTTGATCAGCGGCGCGGAAACCACCTGATAGATGTCATTGGCGAAATAAACCAGCGCCAGGAAAATCACCAGCACGGCGATCATGCTGTTCAGCAGGCGCTTACGCAGCTCGATCAGATGGCTAATGAGCGGTTGGGTATCTTCAACAGCCATAGTTACGATTTTTCACCTGGAGGTTGCGTTGGAGTGACAGCAGGTACAGCTTCGGGCAACGGCTTCACCTGAGCCTCGACAGCTGGTTCAACGACGTTTTCGGCCGCCACTTGCTCCGGTGGCACAGCCTCTGACGGTACGGCATCAGGCGCGGCCGCCTGATGTACCGCATTGGCTGGCGTGACGCCTTCATGGCTTTGCTGCTCATCCTTCACCAATGGGTTATGGATGGTATGCGCTTCGTCGCTGTTCTTTTCAGGATCGTGCTGGGTATAAGAACGCTTCATCGACTCGGCGGCCTGGCGCAGTTCGTCCATTGACGCCTTAAGCTCTGGCGTCAAATTATCCATACTGGCTTTCTCGACCTTTTTCAGGCTGTCCTGCAGCTCCTGCAGTTTCAGTTCCTGAGCGAGTTCGTTCTGCACCGTGGTAGCCAGAGAACGCAGCGCGCGCACCCAGCCAACAACTGTTTTTACCGCCACCGGTAAGCGCTGTGGACCCAGAACAATCAGGCCAATCACAAACACCAGCAGCAGTTCGCCAAAACCAATGTCGAACACGGTTTATACCTGCTCTTTATCGTTGCTTTTCGCTTCGTCTTTTTTCACGTCGCTCGGTTTTTCAGAGAGGGATTTGGCTGTGAAATCAGCATCCTTCTCACCATTTTCTTTCTCTTTGCTGTCGTCGTCGCTCATGGCTTTCTTAAAGCCCTTAATAGACGCGCCAAGGTCTGAACCTAAAGAACCCAGCTTCTTGGTGCCAAACAATAAAACAACGATAACAACAATGATTAGCAATTGTGGCCAACTGATGCCCATACCTACTCCTGAATAAAGATGTTAAGGCAATGAGAACCGCTATTATACGGCAATCACCCGTTAATTCCGATTAAAGTTCAGGCAGAGCGCCGCCAGCCAATCAGCCAGACAACGATTCCCCCCGCCATCAACCAGGCAGGCATAAAGTCCCACTCAGGTTTGTTGATCAACAGCAGTGTCCCGCTCAAGATAAGCGTGGCACCAATGCCGAACAGGTAACGCGACTGTCCCTGCCGCACGTGATGAAGTTGCAGGTCGCGCTGAATTTTATCAACGCTAAGCTGTAATTGCTTGCCCTGGCGCAAACTGTTGTACACCAGTTCCGGCAATTCCGGCATTTTTTCCACCCAAAAAGGTGCTTTTTCTTTGAAAGCGCGCACCAGAGCAGGAATACCAACCTGATCTTTGATCCAGCTTTCCAGAAAAGGTTTCGCCGTTTTCCACAGATCCAGCTGCGGATAAAGCTGCCTACCGACGCCTTCGACGTATAAAAGGGTCTTCTGCAGTAAAACTAACTGCGGCTGAACTTCCATGTTGAAACGACGCGCGGTATTGAACAGGTTCAGCAGCACATGGCCAAAGGAGATCTCCGCCAGTGGCTTCTCAAAAATAGGTTCACAAACGGTGCGAATCGCAAACTCGAACTCTTCGACATTCGTATCTGCCGGCACCCAGCCGGAATCCACATGCAGCTCTGCTACTTTGCGGTAATCCCGGTTAAAGAAGGCAATAAAGTTTTCTGCCAGATAGCGCTTATCGTCTTTGTTCAGCGAGCCAACGATACCGCAGTCGATACCAATGTATTGCGGATCTTCCGGATGATCGTAGCTCACGAAGATGTTGCCGGGATGCATGTCCGCATGGAAGAAGCTGTCGCGGAAGACCTGCGTAAAGAAGACCTGCACGCCACGTTCGGCAAGCAGCTTCATGTTGGTGCCCTGAGCTTCGAGCGCCACGGTGTCTGAGACCGGAACGCCGTAAATCCGCTCCATCACCATCATGTTCTCGCTGCAGTAATCCGAATAAACCTCCGGCACATACAACATTGGGCTATTTTCGAAGTTACGGCGCAGCTGGATGGCGTTTGCCGCTTCACGCAGCAAATTGAGTTCATCTATCAAGGTCTTTTCGTATTCACGCACCACTTCCAGCGGGCGGAGACGCCGGCCATCCGGCAGCAAACGCGGCACCCAGCGGGCGAGACGATAGATAAGCTTCATGTCGGCTTTGATCACCGGCAGGATGTCAGGTCGAATAACCTTAATCACGATCTCTTTGCCGCTCTCTTTCAGGCGTGCGGTATGCACCTGAGCAATGGAGGCGGAGGCCAAAGGCTTGATATCAAAATCGTCAAACCAGCTTTCAACGGGAATGCCGCCCATCGCCAGCTCAATCTGCTTTTTCGCCAGCGTGCCGTCAAAGGGCGCAACTCTGTCCTGCAGCATGGCCAGTTGGTCAGCAATGATCGGTGGGAACAGATCGCGACGGGTGGAAAGCATCTGACCAAACTTGATCCATACGGGTCCAAGCTCCTGCAGTGCAAGGCGAAGACGTTCTCCCAAAGGCTTATCGCGGTGACGATTCGGCATCCAGAAAAGGCAGCGCCGCCACAAACGTAACGGCAGCGTAATGCGCATTTTGGGAATCAGTTCATCAAGGCCATAGCTCAGAAAGGTACGGACAATGAAATAGAGGCGGCGAATTTCTCCTGGCGTCATTTACCCTCCAGCTTATCCAGCCGTTTGCTGAGTGCATCCACCGAGCGTGCCAGCGCTTCGGTTTCCTCTGCGAACCAGGCCACTTCCAGCGAACCCGGCGCAACACGCCACTCTTCAGTGAGCGCTTCCCCCAGATACTGCTGATTACGGAGCAATCCTTTTTTCAGCAGCTTTCCGCCTCGACGCGCAAACTTACTGATTCCTTCAGAGGCAATATCGCCTATATACGGAGCCAACAGTTCCGCAGGGTCAAACTCCGCGAGATCCATCAGCGATGCCAGATTTTGGACAACCTGAATGTCACCCGCCACGTCCAGTTCACCGCTGCGAATCAGGGCGGTAAGTTGCTGACGATCGCGCAGTTTCGGCAGCACGCCGATATGGGTTGTGACGCTACAATCCGCCTCACCTTCCCACTGGCTCAGGACGTCCAGCTGTTGTTCACTGAACACCAGCACCAGCGGCGCTGAAAACTCTTTCAGGCTAACGCGTAACGTCTTGCCCTGCAGGCGTTGACGCGCGGATTTCAGGCTACGATCGCGCCAGAGGAAGGTGTTCAACACACCTTCGATTCCAGCAGTCATCAGCGACATAAATGGCATCGCGGCTCCCTGGTTAGAATTTATAGCCACGGTGCAGAGCGACAATCCCACCGGTCATATTGTAATAGGTGGTGTTTTCAAACCCGGCTTCTTCCATCATGCCTTTCAGCGTTTCCTGGTCCGGATGCATGCGAATGGATTCTGCCAGGTAGCGATAGCTTTCGCCGTCCTGAGCGACCATTTCACCGATGCGCGGCAGAATGTGGAAGGAATAAGCGTCGTAGGCTTTGTTCAACGGCTCGAAAGCCGGTTTGGAGAACTCAAGCACCAGCAGGCGGCCACCGGGTTTGAGCACGCGGAACATAGAGCGCAATGCGGCGTCTTTATCCGTGACGTTACGCAGGCCAAAGGAGATGGTGATGCAGTCAAAGGTGTTGTCCGGGAATGGCAACGCTTCGGCGTTAGCCTGCACGTATCTGACGTTCCCCACAATGCCGATATTGCGCAGCTTTTCGCGACCCATTTTCAGCATTGAATCGTTAATATCGGCCAGTACAACTTCACCGGTCTCACCAACCAGACGAGAGAATTTCGCCGTCAGATCGCCCGTACCGCCCGCAAGATCCAGCACGCGCTGGCCACGACGCACACCGCTACAATCTATCGTGTAGCGTTTCCACAACCTGTGGATACCAAAAGACATCAGGTCGTTCATTACGTCGTATTTCGCCGCAACAGAGTGGAACACGTTCGCCACCATATCGACCTTTTGCTCTTTAGCTACGGTACGGAAGCCAAAGTGCGTTGTTTCCTGGGATCCGGACTCCTGGGATTCATCAACCATCTCAATGCCTGCTTAATAAAGAAAATGTTCGGGAAGTGTAACAGAATGGGCGTGAAAGCCCTATGATTCAACCGTGCTACTCGGCCTCAGTTTAACGCTCTTCACCCGTGCGTGATGAAGACAACGCATCGAATTCAGCCTCAGGCTCTTCGCCCTCATGGCCGAACCGAGCTGAATCATCCTCATCTTCCTGACGAGCGCGTTCGACCAGATCTGGATTCATCTCACGTTTGACTTCTACGCCAAGCCCGCGAAACGCATCCGCCTGAACCAGGATATTCCCACGCCCGGATGAAAGTTTTTTCATCGCCTGCCGGTAGTTATCCTGCGCCTTATCGAGACTTTGCCCAATCGCAGACATATCATCCACGAACAGGCGCATTTTATCGTACAAGCGCCCCGCCCTGTCAGCGATTTGCTGGGCATTACGGCTTTGATGTTCATAGCGCCACAGATTGGCAATCGTGCGCAGCGCCACCAGCAGCGTCGTCGGGCTCACCAGCATAATGTTATTTTTCAGCGCTTCGCTAATCAGTTCAGGCTGCCTGTCGATAGCCAGCAGGAAAGCGGGCTCAACGGGAATAAACATCAACACGTAGTCCAGAGAACGTAGCCCCGGCAGCTGTTGGTAATCTTTGCGCCCCAGCAGGCGGATATGGCTGCGGATAGCGGCGATATGCTCATTCAGCGCACTTTCACGCGTGAGTTCATCTTCACCATTGAAGTAACGTTCATAGGCCACCAGCGTCATTTTTGCATCAATAACAACGTCTTTGCCCTGAGGAAGGCGAACGATAACATCCGGCTGCATGCGGCTGTTGTTTTCAAGCTGAATGTTCACCTGAGTCTGGTATTCATGCCCTTCTCGCAGGCCAGAAGCTTCCAGTACTCGTGTTAATACCACTTCCCCCCAGTTACCCTGGGTTTTGTTGTCGCCTTTTAGCGCTTTAGTGAGGTTGAGCGCCTCTTGCGCCATTTGCGCATTCAGCTGCTGCAGATTGCGGATTTCGTGCGTCAGCGTATGCCGTTCGCGGGCTTCCTGGCCAAAACTCTCCTGGACCTGGCGTCGGAAGCCATCGAGCTGTTCTCGAAGTGGGGAAAGCAACACGTTCAGGCTTTGGCGGTTCTGCTCTTCAACCTTACGCCCGCTTTGCTCAAAAATACGGTGGGCCAGATTCTCAAACTGCTCGTTCAGGCGCTGCTCGCTGTTAAGCATTTGGCGATGCTTGTCTTCGGCATTGAGCCTGGTTTGCTCGAGCAACGTGGTCAGCTCACGAATATCTGCTTCCTGCCCGCTGTTAATTTCCATTTGAGCACGGACTTCACGGTTAAGCTGGTCGCACTCATCTCGCCAGTGCTGGTTTTGCTGAAGCTCCTGCCGCGCGGCTGTGAGCTCACCGTAGATTTCACGCTGTTCTTCATGCAAAGCCGACAGCCGCTGCGCCGCTCGCAGACTGGCGATAAGCCAGCCGGTCAGCAAGCCCACCAGCCCGATGCCTAGCCCAAACAACAGTGAATTATCCATGCTTCCCCCAAAACGATATCAACATCGGCAAAATAAAATTCTGCTGTATAAATGTCCAGATGAAAAGGGATTTTCCGGAAGGGAGTGCGCAAAGCATAAAAAAAGCCGGCGAACGCCGGCCTTATGAACGGAAAAGCAAAACTACAGCAGGCGACGTGCCGCCTCGACCACGATTTTCACCGCGTGGCTTTCCGTTTTCTTCATGGTTTCCGCATTGGGGATCTCTTGCTGAGTACGGTTCACGATGACCCCGGCCACCATACCCGCACGCAGACCCTGGCTGGAGCACATGGTCAGCAGCGTGGCGGATTCCATTTCATAGTTCATCACGCCCATTTCCTGCCACTCTTTCATTGAGCCTTTGAAGCGGCTAACTACGCGGCCGGACAGCGTGTCGTAACGCTCCTGACCAGGGTAGAAGGTGTCGGAGGAGGCGGTCACGCCGATATGCGTCGTTGCGCCCACGGCTTTTGCCGCTTCAACCAGCGCAGTAGTACATGCGAAGTCTGCCACAGCCGGGTATTCCATTGGCGCGAAGTGCAGGCTGGCACCATCCAGGCGAACAGATGCGGTGGTCACGAGCACATCGCCCACGTTGATGTTCGGCTGAATCGCCCCAGTAGTCCCGACGCGCAGGAAAGTACGGATGCCAAGCTGTGCCAGTTCTTCAACCGCGATAGAGGTAGAAGGACCACCGATGCCGGTAGAGCAGATGATAACCGGCTTGCCGTCGAGTTCAGCACGCCAGGAAGTGAATTCACGGTGGGAAGCCAGCTTAACCGGCTTGTCCATCAGCGCGGCGATTTTTTCCACACGCTCAGGATCGCCAGGGACGATGGCAAGCGTAGCCCCTTGCAGGTCACTTTTAGTGAGGCCGAGATGGAAAACATCAGACTTGGACATAACAGACTCCTCTGTTGAGTAGGTTTCAGGAGAAGCAAAGCGACACTTTACAGAACCCCTGAGCATAATTTCGTGATAGCGCTCACTTTGAATGAAACAAATTACATTATTTGTATTCACATAAGAGACATAAGTCACAATTAAGTGTCGATCGGGCTATTTTTTGAACTTTGACAGCGTTTTTTGCCCGCCAGATTTGCTACTAATCCTGGCTATAGTTATCACACTGCGCTAATGCTGGTTCGGAGAAAACCATGAAACAAAAGCAAACAACACATAACACACCGGGCGATGGCTTCGCACCGGCGGCCTCCCCCATCACCCCCACTGCTTTGCTAACGCCAGACGACGCTATTCTTTCTGGGGAAACGTCTATTCCAAGTCAGGGCGACAATATGCCGGCTTACCACGCCAGACCTAAAAATGCCGATGGCCCGCTGCCGGTGGTGATTGTCATTCAGGAGATTTTTGGCGTTCACGAACATATCCGCGATCTCTGTCGCCGGCTGGCGCATGAAGGCTATCTGGCCATCGCCCCGGAGCTTTATTTTCGCCAGGGAGAAGCGGGGGATTTCGCTGATATCCCCACATTATTAAGCGGCCTTGTCTCAAAGGTGCCGGATAACCAGGTGCTGGGCGACCTTGATCATGTGGCCAGTTGGGCTTCACGCAACGGTGGCGACGCGCATCGCCTGATGGTCACCGGTTTTTGCTGGGGCGGGCGAATTGCCTGGCTTTATGCGGCGCACAATCCACAGCTGAAAGCCGCCGTCGCCTGGTACGGCAAGCTGACGGGTGAGAAAACGTTGAACTCTCATCACCATCCGGTCGATATCGCCGTCAATCTTAATGCGCCAGTGCTAGGCCTGTATGGTGGTCAGGATACCGGGATCTCTCAGGAAAGCGTTGAGACAATGCGCCAGGCACTAAGAGCGGCCAATGCCAGGGCGGAAATCATTGTCTACCCGGAAGCCGGACACGCTTTTAACGCTGACTATCGCCCGAGCTACCATGAAGCGTCGGCCAAAGATGGCTGGGAAAGGATGCTGGCGTGGTTTAAACGGTACGGTGTAAGGAAGTAAAGCCGGTCGGTTACCCCGAACTGCATAACATAACGGGTCGTCCGTCACGGCCCGTTATATCCCTGGCATCTAAAAATCGTATTCGTTAATCACATCTAGAATACTTTTTTCATTTTGGTAACGAGCTCTTAGGGCATCTTGCTGCGACTTTGCTTTACCACAGATAACATTAACCTGCTTTTCAATATTCTTTTGCTGCTCTTTGGGTAAGCTCGAATCCCATTCACCAGATAAATGCTGGCAGTCATCTGCATTTATTAGAAACTCAGTAACATCTTTTGGATATTTATCCGCAGCCTGAGCGCAGGAAACCAAAAAGAATAACGCACAGAAAATTAGGCTTTTATTCATATTATCGACCATCCGTTGACCAATGAGGTTTATCGTTAGCACCGCCGTGATACTTTATCACATCAAAGCTTTTCCCGACTTCATGTAATTGAGCGTTCATGCCATCACGGGGCATCGTTTTGATAATAACAGTCTCACCTTTATTATCTTTAATCTGCAGATTACCCATCCACGACAGCGTCATATCGATGGCATGACCTTCCGTATGTCGGCTCCTTAACGCCGGAGCAACGTTGAGATTGGACATACCATAAGCCCGGACCATCGCTTTTGCCGCATTAATGCTTTTATTTCTGTCAGCCTTTCCGTTCGCACCATTATGCACCCATTCAATTTCCACACCCGATTTTTCAGGAATATTGGCGGGTTCAACCATTCCTCGTGCCAGCTTCCAGGACCAGTGCATTAAATATGCCCTTTCCGGCGGACGTAACGTCGCCGAAATAGTTATCCTGACGCCAGCATCTTCAAGGCTTTTTAGAAAATTATTAACATTTGCCCGGAATATTGGACTCAGGGTTTGCGTGTCACTACTTCCCTGGAATCGACTCACCCAGCTTTCACCGCTTAGCTGCTTCATAAGTATCCTTTTATTTCACAAAAAAAAGACAAACCGCGCAGTAAGCTTCTCAAGAAAAAATTCAGCGTGACAAGGTGAATGTTGGATAAATACGACTTTCAGAAAAGGGTAAGGGCATTATTCCTGGCATTAGCATGCATTAGTGAACAGGGCGATGAGGGCGTGATTTTAACTATGTGAAAAACGGAGGCTCTCACCTCCGTTTTAGTATTAAGCCTCGCGCAGATTCTGCGCCGCTTGCACCATGTTTGCCAGCGCCGCACGGGTTTCTGGCCAGCCACGGGTTTTCAGGCCGCAGTCCGGGTTAACCCACAGGCGCTCTGCCGGAACAGATTCCGCCGCTTTCTTGAGCAGGGCTTCAATCCATTGCACATCCGGAACGTTTGGAGAGTGGATGTCGTACACGCCCGGCCCGATTTCATTCGGGTATTCGAACTCTTTAAACGCCTCCAGCAGATCCATATCGGAACGGGAAGTTTCGATGGTGATCACGTCCGCATCCAGCGCCGCAATGGAGTCCATGATGTCGTTGAACTCGCAGTAGCACATGTGGGTGTGGATTTGAGTGTCATCTCGCACCACGGCGGCGTTCAGACGGAAGGCTTCCACGCCCCACTCCAGATAAGCCTGCCAGTCGGACTGGCGGAGCGGTAAACCTTCACGCAGAGCGGGTTCATCAATCTGGATGATACCGATACCTGCGGCTTCCAGATCCGCTACTTCGTCACGCAAGGCCAGCGCAATCTGCTTCGCGATAGTCTCTCGGGAAACATCTTCACGCGGGAAGGACCAGCAAAGAATCGTCACCGGGCCGGTCAGCATGCCTTTAACCGGTTTGTCGGTCAGGGACTGCGCGTATTTGGCCCACTCAACGGTGATCGGCTCTGGACGGCTGATATCGCCGATAACAATCGGAGGTTTCACGCAGCGGGAACCGTAGCTCTGCACCCAGCCGTTCTGAGTAAAGACGAAGCCATCCAGATGCTCGCCGAAATACTCAACCATGTCGTTACGCTCAGCTTCACCGTGCACCAACACATCAAGTCCCAGACGTTCCTGCTCTGCAATCGCCTGTTTAATATGTTCGGCGATACCGGTGCGATAGTTGTTCGCGTCCAGCTTGCCTTTTTTGAAGTCCAGACGCAGGCCGCGAATTTCAGTTGTTTGCGGGAAGGAGCCGATGGTCGTCGTTGGCCAGGCCGGCAGGTTGAAGCGTTCACGCTGGGCTGCTGCACGGGCAGTGTAAGCATTCTGGCGCTGGCTGTCCTGAGCGGTAATTTTAGCCAGACGCTCGCTGACAGCGGCATTGTGCACACGCTTCGACTGACGACGAGCCTGAATCGGCGCACTCCATTCAGCAATTTTGGCGGTATTCCCGCTGTTTAACGCTTCAGTCAGCAGAGACAGTTCGGCACACTTCTGCAGCGCAAAAGCGAACCAGCTTTTAACTTCGGCATCCAGACGAGTTTCTACGCTCAGGTCGATTGGACTGTGCAGCAGAGAACAGGAAGATGCCACCCACAGCTCACGTTGACCCACCAGATCTTTTAGCTGAGCGTATTTCTCCGTCAGATCGGCGCGCCAGACGTTACGGCCATTGATAACACCCGCCGACAGCAGCCAGTTTGCAGGCAGTTTTTTATGGATATCATTCACGTCATCTTTGCCATGCACAAAATCAACGTGCAGACCCTGCACCGGCAGCGCAGTGATGGTGTCCAGGTTTGGCCCTACGCCTTCGAAGTAGGTGGTAAGCAGCAGCTTCACCCGGCCGGTCAGCGCGTCATAGGCCGGTTTGAAAGCGTCCAGCCACGCTTTTGGCAGCTCCAGCACCAGCGCAGGCTCATCGATTTGTACCCACTCAACGCCACGCTTCGCCAATTCGGCCAGCACCTGCTGGTAGACAGGCAAAATATCTTTCAACAGGCTCAGGCGGTCAAACTGTTCGCCTTTCACTTTGCCCAACCACAGGTAAGTCACTGGCCCAAGCAGGACAGGTTTTACCTTATGGCCCAGCGCAAGCACCTCATCGACTTCTTCCAGCAGCTGAGTCCAGGTCAGTTTGAACTGCTGCCCCTTAGTAAATTCCGGCACCATGTAGTGGTAGTTGGTATTGAACCATTTGGTCATTTCTGCGGCGGCAGCAGGCTCGCCGGTTGGTGCCCGGCCACGGCCGATGCGAAACAGCGTATCGATATCGACGCTGCCGTCTTTGTTCTGATGACGAGCCGGTACGTTACCGAGCAGCAGGCTGGTGGTCAGAACATGGTCGTACCAGGCGAAATCGCCCACCGGCAGTAATTCAACGCCAGCTTGTTTTTGCTGGTCCCAGTGGCGGGCACGCAGTTCGCGGCCAACCGCCAGTAATTCTTCGCGGGAGGTACTCCCTGCCCAGTAGCTTTCCTGTGCTTTTTTCAACTCGCGCTTAAGGCCGACGCGAGGGAACCCCAGAGTGTGATTATGGATTGTCATGGTCTTTCCTCTATTCGGTGCGATGTATTTAGCCATCCAGATGTTTACACTTCTATAATCAGCAGGTACTGTATAATCCTCAAGCGCAATTTGTTCATGCCGAAGTGAAGGACTTTCATGATCGAGATTAAACACCTGCGGACGCTGCAAGCGTTACGACACAGCGGTTCGCTGGCCGCCGCTGCTGCCGCCCTGCATCAGACTCAGTCGGCCCTCTCTCACCAGTTCAGCGATCTGGAGCAGCGGCTCGGCTTTCGCCTGTTTATCCGTAAAAGTCAGCCACTTCGCTTCACGCCGCAGGGGGAGATCCTGCTGCAGTTGGCGGAACAAGTATTGCCGCAGATTGGCCGCGCCCTGCAGGCCTGCAATGAGCCGCACCAGACCCGGCTGCGTATTGCGATTGAGTGCCACAGCTGCATTCAGTGGCTAACGCCTGCGCTGGAGAATTTCCGCCAGCACTGGCCGCAGGTGGAGATGGACTTTAAATCTGGCGTAACGTTTGATCCGCAGCCTGCGCTGCAGCAGGGAGAGCTGGATATCGTTCTGACATCGGATATTCTGCCGCGCAGCGGGCTACATTATTCGCCGATGTTTGATTTTGAAGTGCGCCTGGTGATGGCGACCGACCACCCGCTGGCGAAGAAGCAGAGCATTGAGCCTGATGACTTAACGCTTGAAACGCTGCTTATCTACCCGGTACAGCGCGAGCGTATGGATATCTGGCGTCATTTCCTGCAGCCCGCAGGGGTTAGCCCGTCGCTGAAAAACGTCGATAATACGCTGCTGCTGATTCAGATGGTGTCGGCGCGGATGGGGATTGCCGCCCTGCCGCATTGGGTGGTGGAAAGCTTTGAGCACCAGGGCCTGATTGTGACCAGAACCCTGGGTGAAGGTTTATGGAGCCGCCTCTACGCCGCGGTACGTGACGGCGAACAGCGCCAGCCGGTGACCGAGGCGTTTATTCGCTCGACGCGTCAGCACGCCTGCGACCATTTACCGTTTGTGAAGAACGCGGCGCGACCCATCGGCGATGTACCCACAGCGAGGCCATTATCACCGTTCCCCCAATAATAAAGCTCGGCCAGTGGGGCTGCTCCTGCCAGATGGCAAGATTCACCAGCAGCCCGGCCGGGACGTGCACGTTGTTCATGATACCGAGCGTGCCGGCGTCCACCTGAGTTGCGCCGTAGTTCCACATAAAATAACCCAACCCGGAAGCGACAACGCCAAGCCAGACCAAAATCCCCCACTGTAGCGTCGTGGTGGGGAGTTTCTGCGGATTGCCAAGCGCAAACCAGGCAACAACGGCGACAATAAACGCCCCCAGATAGAACCACGAAAACGCGCAGTGCTGCGGCATCGGGTGCGTTTCCATCAGGCGCTTGTAGCCCACCATGCCGATAGCGAAGCAGATGTTCGCCCCCTGCACCAGCAGCAGGCCGATCCAGAAGTGATCGCTGACTTTATCGTAGCGAATAATCGCCGCGCCAATCACCGCCAGCCCTGCACTCAGCGCATAGCCCCAGCGCAGTTTATTGCCGCTCAGCAGGTCGTAAATCAGCGTGACGTACAGCGGCGTCATTACCGTGAAAAGCAGGAATTCGGATACCGTGAGATAGAGGTAAGCGCGGAAGCTGAAGAGGTACATCACGCCCAGCTGTAGCGCGCCCACCAGCATATACAGCAGCAGGGTTTTGAGCGGGTAACCTTTAAAACGCAGGAACGGCAGAAACACCAGCGCCGCCAGGCCAACGCGCATCAGCACCGAGAAATAGCTGTCCACATGCCCGGCGAGGTACTCCCCAATCAGGCTAAACGAGAAGGCCCACAGAATCGTGGTAATGATGAGTAATGGCACAATAAGCAATCCACAACGAACAAGATTGCGCCATTGTACTGAGAGGATGCTACATTGGCTTAACTATTTAGTTGACGAGTGGTCATTAATAAACCACCCATCATTTACCCATCATTCAGCCTTGAGGAACAGCCTGCGCAGATAGTGTGGCACTGCGTTGTCGCCGTTGGTGCCAATCACTTCCAGCTCCGGCAGCAGATCTTTCAGGCGCTGGTGAGCGTTGCCCATAATGCACCCTTTGCCCGCCATGCTCAGCATCTCGGCGTCGTTCATGCCGTCGCCGAAGGCAATGCAGTCCTTCAGGCCGTAACCCATGGCTTTCGAGACCGCTTCCAGCGCGTGTCCTTTGGACACACCACCCGCCATCACTTCGAGGCAGGTCAGCGTCGAGAAGCTGACGTTCACGCGGTCACCCCAGCGGGCGTTAATTGCCTGTTCCAGCGGCAGCAGCGTGTCGTGATCGTCGCAGGTAAAGAATACTTTGCTGACGCCGTCGGCTTCCAGCAGGCCTGGTTCAAACAGGGTGTAGCTGAATTTGGCCTCCTGGAAGTATTTCATCTCTTCCGGGCGATGGCGGTTCATAAACCACTCGTCGCCTTTGTAGACGTTGGTCACGATGTCCGGGTTGTTATGCACCACGCCAAACAAGTCCTGAGCGATGTCGTGGTCGAGATCGTGAGAGAAGAACAAGTTGCCGTCGGTATCGTGCACGCGCGCGCCGTTCGAGGTGATCATGTACGCCTTGATCTCAAGATTGTCGCGAATTTGCGCCACGTCGATATGGTGACGACCGGTGGCAAAAACAAAGTTAACGCCTTCAGCGGTGAGCAGTTTTAACGTTTCTTTCGCATAAGCGGAGAGGAAATGATCGGGAGACAGCAAGGTGCCATCTAAATCTGAAGCAACGACGTGGTACATAGGGATATTCAGCCTCTGGAGAGATATTTTCAATTAGTTATGCCGGTCGAAAAACTCAAGCACGGCAGACAATGCTCTGGCTCGCATAGCGTCCTTCTCAAACAGGATCTCATGATACGCGCCTTCAATGACGTAAGGTGTTTCCCCCTCACAAGGGTGGCCCGCCGCGACCATAATTTCGCAGAATTGCTGGTGCGCGCGGTTATCAACCACTCGCTCCTCTTCCGCCTGGAGTAAAAAGATCGGCGTGGTGATGGCAGTGGCTCCTGCTAACACCTTTTCTCCGGCGAGGATCCCTTCTCGTACCCAATGGAACGTTGGCCCGCCCACCCGCAATGCTGGCTCATCAGCATAAAAACGCAGGCTGCGGCGGTACCGCTCTTCGCTGTGGGTCAGGACGTTAACGCTAAACGGCAACGCACGCCAGCGGCCCGTCCCAATGGCGTATCCTTCCCGAATACGTGGATGCCCTTCGGCCCAGTCAAGAATATGGCGAACCATCCATTCCGGCCAGCGCAGAATAATACCAAACATCGGGGCGCAGAGCGCGGCCGCATCAAAAGCAGCCGGGGCTTGCTGTAACCATAACGCGGCAATGGCGCCCCCCATCGAATGGGCCAGCAGGTAGCGTTTACGCCAGTGCCCTGACGCCACTTCCTGTTGGTAAAAGTGGTCAAAATCTTCGACATAGTCACTAAAGTTGACGACGTGGCCACGGTGGCTGTCCGACAGCATCCGTCCTGAACGCCCCTGCCCGCGGTGGTCGATGATCAACACATCAAACCCGCTGTGGAACAGGTCATACGCCAGCTCAGCATATTTCACGTAGCTTTCTATTCTACCCGGGCAAACCACAATCACGCGATCGTGCTGCGCCGAGCAAAAGCGAACATAGCGAACCGGCACGTCATCCACGCCGGTGAATTCGCGCTCTTCGCGCTTACGCCAGAAGTCCGTCAGTGGACCCGTGGCAAAAGCGGCAAATGCGCCTTCCCGTTCTAACCATCCATTTTTATGCTGAGACATAGGGGTCGGCATCAGGTATCTGTGGTTTTTTTATGGCCCGTGGCACGCTTATCAACAATAGCGTATTGTGGCACAAAAGCGCGCGTTCAGGGAGTTTCGCATGACCTTCGAGTGGTGGTTTACCTATCTGCTAACCACAATAATTCTTAGCCTTTCCCCCGGCTCCGGGGCCATCAATACCATGACTACCGCTATCAGCCACGGCTATCGCGGAGCGGCAGCGTCAATTACCGGGCTGCAAACCGGGCTGGCGCTGCATATTGTACTGGTCGGCGTTGGGCTTGGGGCCCTGTTTTCACGCTCGCTGCTGGCCTTTGAAGTGCTGAAGTGGGCGGGCGTTGCCTATCTTATCTGGCTGGGCATCCAGCAATGGAGAGCCGCTGGCGCACTGGATTTAAACACGCTGGCCACCACGCAACCGCGCAGCAAACTGTTCAAGCGCGCGGTGTTTGTTAACCTGACCAACCCGAAGAGCATCGTGTTTCTGGCCGCGCTGTTCCCGCAGTTTATCGTCCCACATCAGCCCCAGGCGATGCAGTACGTTGTGCTCGGTGTTACCACAGTCGTCGTCGATATTATTGTGATGATTGGCTATGCGACCCTGGCCAAACGGATTGCCGCCTGGATTAAAGGGCCGCGCCAGATGAAAGCCCTGAACCGGGTCTTTGGCTCGCTGTTTATGCTGGTTGGCGCGCTGCTTGCGGGAGCGCGCCAGGCCTGATTATCGGGAGATGATCAGGTGAATACCAAACCCGGTGAACAGAGCGCCCGCCATACCGTCGATCCATTTGGCGAGGCGCTGATAGCCGCGACGCATTTTGGGTAAGGCGAACAGGCTCGCCACAATCGTGAACCAGGCGAAAGTTTCAATCGCGATCAGCACAAACAGGCCCCAGCGCTCAGCGCTGCCGACGTTATCGCCGACAAACAGCGAGAACACGCTGCCGAAGTAAATAATCGCTTTCGGGTTAGCCAGGTTCGTCAGCAGCCCTTTCACAAAACTCTTCCCACCGCTCGCCAGCTCGACTTTTGGCGCGTCTTCGCCTTTAGCTTCTTTCTTGAACGCGCCGCGCAGCATCTGATAGCCCATCCAGCACAGATACAGCCCGCCGCCGACCATGATGATGTTATGCAGCCAGGCCATTTTTTCGAGGATCAGGTGCAGGCCAAGCAGCGCCACACCCGCCCAAACCATAACACCAGCGGTGATACCCAGCACGCCCATCATCGCCTCTTTGCGAGAGCGGCTCACGGCTGTCTGGGAAACAAAGAAAAAGTCAGGACCCGGGCTCATCAGGGCAACGATATGCACCAGCGCCACGGTCAGAAATAGCATTAACATAGGGAATAGCTCGCGTGCAGATAATTCGAAGAGTCATTATCCTGCCACTTTTCCTCGCGGCAGGCTACTCTTCATCCACGCCGTCAACGTGGTCGCGGATAAGCGTCATAAACGGGCGACCAAAGCGCTCAAGTTTACGCGTCCCCACCCCGTTAATGCCCAGCATCTCGCCGGGAGACAGCGGCATCTGCTCCGCCATTTCAATCAGCGTCGCATCGTTAAACACCACATAAGGCGGGATATTTTCTTCATCCGCGATGGATTTGCGCAGCTTTCTGAGTTTGGCGAACAGCTTGCGATCGTAATTACCACCAAAGACTTTCTGGCTGGCGCGCGGCTTGATGGCGACAACACGGGGCACCGCCAGCATCAGCGGCTCTTCACCACGCAAGTAAGGACGTGCCGCTTCCGTGAGCTGCAGCGCCGAATGCGCGGCGATATTTTGCGTCACCACGCCGAGGTGAATGAGCTGGCGGATCACGCTGACCCAGTGTTCCGTCGTGTGCTCGCGGCCTTCACCGTAAATTTTCAGTTTGTCGTGGCCGAGATCGCGAATTCGCTGGTTGTTGGCACCCCGTAGAACCTCAACCACGTAGCCCATCCCAAAGCGCTGGCCGACGCGGTAAATGCAGGACAGCGCTTTTTGCGCGTCCATCAGGCCATCATAGCGGCGAGGTGGATCGAGGCAGATGTCGCAGTTGCCGCAGGACTGTTGGCGACCTTCGCCGAAGTAGTTCAGCAGCACGAGGCGGCGACAGGTTTGCGCTTCCGCAAACGCGCCCATGGCATTGAGCTTATGGCGCTCGATGTCCTGCAGCTGACCCGGCGCTTTTTCTTCAAGGCATTTACGCAGCCAGGCCATATCCGCCGGATCGTAAAACAGCATCGCTTCCGCAGGCAGGCCATCACGCCCGGCGCGACCCGTTTCCTGATAGTAAGATTCGATGTTGCGGGGAATATCGAAGTGGGCGACAAAACGCACATTCGGCTTGTTGATGCCCATGCCGAAAGCGACTGTCGCGACCACAATTTGCAAATCGTCACGCTGGAATTTTTCCTGCACCTCACCGCGCACCTGATGCTCCAGGCCCGCGTGATAAGCGCCGGCGCTGATGCCTTTGCTTTGCAGTCGGGCGGCAATGTCTTCCACTTTCGCCCGGCTGTTGCAGTAAATAATCCCGGACTTACCGCGCTGTTCCTGAATATAGCGGGTGAGCTGATCGAGCGGCTTAAATTTCTCCATCAGCATGTAGCGAATGTTCGGCCGGTCGAAGCTGCTGATTTGGATAAACGGATCGTGAAGCCCGAGCAGGCGCACGATATCGAGCCTGGTGGTGTCGTCCGCCGTGGCCGTTAATGCAACAAAGGGGACGGCAGGCAATCTTTCGCGAAGCTGACCAAGGGCAGCATATTCCGGGCGGAAGTCGTGCCCCCACTGCGAAATACAGTGTGCTTCGTCCACCGCCACCATCGAAAGCTGCCAGTTGCTGAGATGGTCGATGAAGTTGTCCATCATCAGGCGTTCAGGCGCGATATACAGCAGACGAATTTGCCCGGTGCGACAGCCGGTCATCACTTCCAGTTGCTGTTCACGGGTTTGGGTCGAGTTAAGGCAGGCCGCCGCCACGCCGTTAGCCAGCAGCTGATCGACCTGGTCTTTCATCAGGGAAATCAGCGGTGAGACCACTACGGTCAGGCCGCCAAACACCAGGGCAGGAATTTGATAGCACAGGGATTTACCACCGCCGGTTGGCATCACTACCAGACAGTCACGCCCCTCCAGCACCGTGTCGATGATGGTTTCCTGACCCGGACGGAACTGTTGATACCCGAAGGTATCCTGCAGAACCTGTCTCGCCAGTGACGCCTGATTGATTACTTCCGCCTGTGCCACGCTATCCCCACTACCTAAAATTCAGGCGCCATTTTCAGCGCCTGGAAGAGAAACTGCAATGCTTTAGAAAAGATCGTTTAGCATAACGCCTACGCCAACCCGTGTCTGGTTAAAGTTGTAATCGATGAGCGATTCGCCGTAGCCGCTATAGACCTGGGTATAGAAGCGAACGTTTTTCGAGATCGGGTAACTCACGCCAAATTCTGCCCCACCGTAGCCACTGTTCCAGTTGTATTGCCCCTTCACGCTGAAAATCGCATCGCCCAGCGCATAGCCCACCTTAAGCTGGTAGTAACCCATGTATTTGGTGATGTCCGGGTTATCCTCAACGCTTCCCACCACATACCAGGGTTTCACTTCCACCTGCCAGTCGCCGTTTTGTGCCATCAGGCGGGCGTACAGACGGTTCCAGCCGCGGGATGTAGGGTCAGAGCGACCGTTTGAGTCGTGGTTGTAGCCAAATTCAACGTCCCGCAATGTCCAGCCAGCGAAGGTCTCATCCGTTGCAAAGCCGAGGAATAGCTGAGGCTCATAGTTGGTTTCACGAAACGGGGAGGACTCATTGCGGTTAGACAGCTGCCACCAGGATTTCTGGGTATAGGAGGCGGCCAGCACTGAATTATCCCCCAGAATTCCGCGCCAAAGCGGGAAGGCCAGGCTGAGCTGGAACTTCACCTCGTCTTTACGCGCGTTGCTGGCCCAGTCATAAGAGCTGATTGCCTCTTTGTTCATATCGCTGGTCCAGGTATACAGCAGGTAATTCGTGTCGTACGGGTACAGCGTGAAAGGATTGTCATGTTCCTGCAGCAGATTGGCAATGATGCTGCCTCGCACCGCGGGCTTGTCGTGGATCTTATCGATGGTGGTTTCTTGTGCGAAGGCGGTCAAGGGCAGCATCGCGGCGACTCCCCACCCCAAAGGTTTCAGCATTAGTCCCGTTCTCCATAACAAAAAGTGTCTAAATATTTATCGTCAAACATTTTACAGCAGGATGGGCCAAAGCACGTCTCTGCGGTTCCGAAAGTGGAAAGCAACAATTGAGAAGCATAAACTACACACTTTGTTAACTTATTCGTTATTTGTTCGAGGAATGAACGATGTCTTCCCCCGTATTGACCACAGAAGCCGCCCTCAAGCTGGTGGGCGAAATCTTCGTGTATCACATGCCGTTTAACCGCGCGCTTGGCCTGGAGCTGGAGCGCTACGAAAAAGCGTTCGCCCAGCTGAGTTTTAATAATCAACCGATGATGGTGGGCAACTGGGCACAAAGTATTTTGCACGGCGGCGTTATTGCCTCCGCGCTGGACGTGGCGGCTGGCCTGGTCTGCGTAGGCAGTACGCTGACTCGCCACGACACCATCACCGAAGACGAGCTTCGTCAACGTCTGTCCAAAATGGGCACCATCGATTTGCGCGTGGATTATCTGCGTCCGGGCCGCGGAGAGCGCTTCACGGCCAGCAGCAGCCTGTTGCGCGCCGGTAACAAAGTTGCGGTAGCGCGAGTAGAGCTGCATAACCAGGATCAACTGCACATTGCCAGCGCAACGGCTACCTACATGGTAGGGTAAGGATGTAAACCCTGTTATTATTTGCTCACTATTTTTTTGCTGAGTTTTCTTCATGGATCCGAAACAGACACGTCAGGGGATCTTGCTTGCCCTGACGGCCTACTTTATCTGGGGCATCGCGCCGGTATATTTCAAACTGATTCACTATGTACCGGCGACAGAAATCCTGACCCACCGCGTTATCTGGTCATTCTTCTTTATGCTGGCGCTGATCACTGTCTGCCGCCAGTGGCCGCAGGTTAAACGCGCCTGCCAGAACCGTAAAAAGATCCTCGCGCTGGCGTTAAGCGCCGTGTTGATTGGCGGTAACTGGCTGCTTTATATCTGGGCGGTGAATAATCAGCACATGCTGGAAGCCAGCCTGGGTTACTTCATCAACCCGCTGGTGAACGTGCTGCTGGGAATGATCTTTTTGGGTGAACGCTTCCGGCGGATGCAGTGGCTCGCTGTCTTGCTGGCCTTCTGTGGCGTGCTGGTTCAGCTCTGGACTTTCGGTTCGCTGCCGATTATCGGCCTGGGTCTGGCCTTCAGCTTCGCTTTCTATGGCCTGATCCGCAAAAAGATTGCCGTCGATGCCCAAACCGGGATGCTTTTTGAAACGCTATGGCTATTGCCGATCGCGGGCATTTACCTGTTCGGCATCGCCGACAGTGCCACCAGCCATATGGGAATGAACCCGTGGACGCTGAACCTGATGCTTATCGCCGCCGGGGTGATCACCACGGTGCCGTTGCTTTGCTTTACTGCCGCCGCGACCCGCTTACGCCTTTCGACGCTGGGCTTCTTCCAGTATCTGGGGCCGACGCTGATGTTCCTGCTGGCGGTGACGTTCTACGGCGAAGTGGTAACTGAAGATAAGCTGATTACTTTTGGCTTTATCTGGGCGGCGCTGGCGCTGTTTATTGCCGATGCGATTTATACCCAGCGGCGTCTGCGTAAGGTATAAAATACGCTAACCGTTATAAGTTTAATTTTTTGAGTAATGTGCCTGTGAAGCAACAGGCACAAATCAATATACGGAGTAGTGACGAAGAATTATTCATGATAATGTAAAAAATTAATGGATTAATAATATTTAAGGACAATAAATGTTTTCATCATCGAGTGATTTTTATATATTCCTTGCAATTATAGCAATTATCTACACAACTCCTTTTATTTATACACTAATCACTATTTATGGTATCTTTAAGAAAAAAGAACAAATTATATTCATCAAAATAATATTATCTGTCAATGTATTGGTAATAGTTAACATACTCTATTATTTTTTCTCACCAAATAGTTTACCCTATAGCTCCCATACGATTTTTTTTATCACCATGAGTCTGATAACTTTCCTTCCAGCCTCTTTGTCCTTGTTAATTAACCTACCCAAAAAAGTTGGCATTTATACGTACATAATACTGTTTAGCTTATCACTTTGTGTATATAATTTTTATTGCTTTTCAGAAAAATTAAAGCAAGATCACCGCGCAATGATTTTTTCTGCGTTGGAACAAGGGAATATAAAAAAACTTCAGCAAGTATTTAATGATGAATGCTCAAATAATAGTATCACTTTTGATTATCTAAACGAAATGGCTGAGGTTGAAACTTATCCTGCAAAATCGTTTGCCTTTATGCTGGACTGTATGGCTGGAAGCACCGAGACGGAACATGTCCCATTTCAGTTTATAATCTTTTACAAAAACGCATTACTTCGTGAAAATACAAACGCAGCACTATTAAACCTACTCTACGCTGATTATTATCATAAACTCAATGAAAGTGATAAAAATAATCTTGTAGAAGAAATCACTTCCGAAATAAACAACCGCTATTCAGCTAAAAATACATGGCTCGTAGAGCGCCTTAACTTCCTTATCAAAAAACATCCAGAACTAGCTAACTATATAAAAATAGATGAGCAAGATATCATAAACGCAATAGATTACGGCAATATAACCTTTATTAATTACGCCCTCCCATATCATTCTACTAAAAATGAAAATCTGCTTTTGGCAACAAGTGTCTTAAGCCATGCAGATGAAAAAATCATGAAAAAGATTGAGGAAAATAAAAACTTTCTAAATATCGAGCTGTTGAGCTCAGATCATCACGTTTGGAGGAACAGTAAAATAGATCTATTAAGCTATATATTCAGATATGGCTCAGAAAATTTAATCATCTGGTTACTCGCCCGAGGGATGGATGACACGGCCACATTTGATTATCAGGAGAGTTATGTCAACTCTACTAATGATCAAAAGGAATATTCTTGTAGAAATTACCTGATGGATCACATCCGTGACAATCCCGAAATAAGTCGTGAAAATAAATGGTCAATTCGCACAGTACTAAAGCTGAGAAGCAACTGCCCATCAAGATAATCGCAAAGACAAGATAATAAATGCTATCGACAGATGCGGCTTTCAGGACGAAAGCCGCAACCGGTTTAAAGCCAGTTCTTACGCTTAAAGTAGAGATAGGGCGCTAAGCCAGCGAGCATCATAAAGATAATCGCGCCGGGGTAGCCAAAGCTCCACTTCAGCTCAGGCATGAACTCGAAGTTCATCCCGTAGCTGGATGCCACCAGCGTTGGCGGCAGGAAGACAACCGAAACCACCGAGAAGATCTTGATGATGCGGTTCTGCTCGATGTTGATAAAGCCCATCGCCGCCTGCATCAGGAAGTTCACCTTCTGGAACAGAGATTCGTTATGCGGCAGCAGGGATTCGATATCTCGCAGGATTTCGCGAGCCTGCTCCAGCTGGCTGCCCGGCAAACGTGCCTTACGCACCAGGAAATTCAGCGCGCGCTGGGTATCCATCAGGCACAGACGAACCTTCCAGCCGATATCTTCCAGCTCCGCCAGCGTCGAAAGCGCGGCGTCATATTCATCGCCCTGATGCCCTTCCATGATCACGCGGCTGAGCTGCTCCAGGTCGCTATAAATGTTTTCGATTTCATCCGCCAGCTGTTCGATTTTGGTTTCAAACAGATCCAGCAGCAGCTCCCACGCGTTGCCGTCCGCCATGGACTGATTGCGGGCGCGCATGCGGTAAAGGCGAAACGCCGGTAGCTCACGTTCACGCAGCGTGTACAGGCGGCCTTCACGAATGGTAAAAGCGACCGTGCTGTTACCGGCGTGGTCATCGGCATCTTCAAAGAAGAAAAAGGAGTGGATGTGAAGGCCGTCTTCGTCCTCAAAAAAACGCGCGGACGCTTCGATGTCTTCCAGCTCTGGTCGGGTTGCCAGGCTTTGGCCAAGTTCCGTTTGCACTCGCTCTCGCTCGCTCTCTTCCGGCTCGACGAGATCGACCCATACCGAATTGGCAAGGGTATCCGTTTCCTCCAGCTCAATGCGGGCAAGGCGATTATTTTCCAGTTGAAATGCGCTCAGCATGACCGGGACTCCCAATGCAAAAAAAGATCAGGGACAATTCGGTTGGCACACAGACAGAAACAATAGAGGTTTCAGACCATTAAACAGTCTGACTCAAGGGGCGACGGAATGAAAATACATGAGGTCGCTGACAACCACGAAGGCTATCAGCATCAGAGGATAGCCTTAGAAGTTGTACCTGGATGACAGGTTATTGAGCCAGCATCTACTGGGTGTGTCCAAGGCGAGTGTCCTCTTAGCGTATTCGTGCGCGCATGTTACGCCACCGCTAATATGGCGTCAACACGCAACGGGACACGGCTGAACAAGTTCATGCCAGTGACATATTAAGGGTAGCCCACGCACAAAAAATTGTAATTAATTTCTGTAGGTTACACGGTTTCCAGACGTGCATACGCGGCAACCAACCACTTGATTCCCTGCCCCTGGAACGCCACCTGCAGGCGGCTATGCTCCCCGCTGCCTTCCAGGTTCACAATGGTGCCTTCACCGAATTTAGGATGGCGTACGCGCTGCCCCAGGCTGAAGCCAGAATCGTTCTGCGCAATCGGCGTGCCCATACGCTGATGGCTGACCGGACGGCTAATACTTGCGCGCAGGCGAACCTCTTCCACGCAGTTTTCAGGCAGCTCACCGATAAAGCGCGACGGGCGATGGTAGGCTTCTTTACCGTACAGGCGGCGCGTTTCCGCATAGGTCAGCGTTAGCTTTTGCATTGCGCGGGTTACGCCCACGTAGGCCAGACGGCGCTCTTCTTCCAGGCGCCCACCTTCGTCCAGGGACATCTGGCTCGGGAACATGCCTTCTTCCATTCCCACAATAAACACCTGCGGGAATTCCAGGCCTTTGGCCGAGTGCAGCGTCATGAGTTGCACCGCATCCTGCCAGGTATCCGCCTGGCCTTCCCCCGCTTCCAGCGCGGCGTGGGAGAGAAATGCCTGCAGCGGCATCAAATCTTCGTCTTCGTCGTTGTAGCTGAACTGCCGCGTGGCCGTCACCAGCTCTTCTAAGTTCTCAATTCGGGTCTGGCCTTTCTCGCCTTTTTCCTGCTCATACATAATGAACAGGCCGGAATCTTTAATCACCCGATCCGTCTGGACATGCAGCGGCATATCCGCCGTTTCATGGGCGAGCGCATCAATCAGCTCCATAAAGCGCTGCAGCGCGGACGCCGCACGACCGGCCAGCGCTTTTTCCTGCAGCAGCAGGCGGCAGGATTGCCATAACGTTAGCTGCTGGTCGCGCGCGGTCTGTCGCACAACGTCGAGCGTGCGGTCACCAATGCCGCGGGTGGGCGTATTTACCACGCGTTCAAAAGCCGCATCGTCGTTGCGGTTGGCAATCAGCCGCAGATAGGAGAGTGCGTCTTTGATTTCCTGACGTTCGAAGAAGCGCATCCCGCCGTAAATACGGTACGGCATACTGCCCTGCAGCAGCGCCTCTTCCAGCACGCGCGACTGGGCGTTACTGCGGTACAGAATGGCGCATTGCTCCAGCGCACCGCCGTTTTCCTGCCAGGTTTTAATGCGGTTAACCACGAAACGGGCTTCGTCCAGCTCGTTGAAGGCGCAGTAAATCGAGATTGGTTCGCCGTCGCTGCCGTCGGTCCACAGCTCTTTGCCAAGGCGGCCAGAGTTATTGGCGATCAGGGCGTTGGCCGCGTTCAGAATGTTGTTCGTCGAGCGGTAGTTCTGCTCCAGACGGATAGTTTGTGCGCCCTGAAAGTCATTCAGGAAGCGCTGGATATTTTCAACCTGCGCCCCGCGCCAGCCGTAGATCGACTGATCGTCATCGCCCACGATCATCACTTTGCCCGTGTCCCCAGCCAGCAGGCGGATCCACGCATACTGAATGCTGTTGGTATCCTGGAATTCGTCCACCAGGATGTTGGTAAAGCGCTCGCGGTAATGATTCAGGATATGCGGCTTGTTCAGCCACAGTTCGTGGGCACGTAGCAACAGCTCGGCAAAGTCTACCAGCCCGGCGCGGTCACAGGCTTCCTGATAGGCCTGGTAAACCTTCTGCCAGGTTTGCTCCACCGGGTTGCCGTAGCTTTCAACGTGATGCGGACGCAGACCTTCGTCTTTTTTGCCATTGATGTACCACATCGCCTGGCGCGGCGGCCACTGCTTCTCATCCAGGTTCATTGCCTTAATCAGGCGCTTCAGCAGGCGAAGCTGATCTTCACTGTCGAGGATTTGAAAATCCTGAGGCAGGTTGGCATCCATATGGTGCGCGCGCAGCAGGCGATGTGCCAGGCCGTGGAAGGTGCCCACCCACATACCGCCCTGGCTGGTGCCCATCAGTTGGCCAATACGGTGGCGCATTTCCGCCGCCGCTTTGTTGGTAAAGGTCACCGCCATGATGGAGTACGGCGAACAGTTTTCAACCGTCATCAGCCACGCAATGCGGTGCACAAGCACACGTGTCTTACCACTGCCCGCCCCGGCCAGCACCAGCATATTGCTGCGCGTGGCGGCAACCGCTTCGCGCTGTTTGTCGTTGAGGCTGTCGAGCAGGTAAGAAACGTCCATTGGCACCGCCGAAAAAGAGAAAGAGTTGGCTCAGCCAACTACTGGTGATTTGTACAGAGTTGCTGTTGATTATATCAGCGCAAGTAGGGATGCCAACCGCGAAATCTCCAGATGCGGTAATAAACGGCTGTCATCTATCTGCATCAGGTCGCCTTCGCGCAGGTTAATCCAGCAGGACAGCATCCCGCAGCGCACGGCGCCCGCCACGTCGGTGGTCAGGTCATCGCCGACATGCAGGATTTGCTCCAGCGGCACACCTAAACGCTGCGCTGCGGTATGATACATATCGCTGAAAGGTTTAGCCCGCCCATCCGGCCCGGCCCGCAGAATGAATTCGAAGTAGTTGTCGAGCCCGAACAGGTGCGGCTCTGCGTTACCGTTGGTGATCGCCACCAGCGGCCATTTTTTAGCAAGCTTTGCCAGCGTGTCGTGCGTTTCCTGTGGGATGTCGATGCGGCTGCGCCATTTTGCGAAGTTCTCCATGGCGGCACTGGCACCGGCAAAGGCCTCTTCCGGGCTAAGTCCGGCATCCAGCATTATCTGCTCGACGGCGCGGCGACGCCATTCGGTGACATCATGATAAATTTCCGGTTCTTTCACGCGCAGCATCTCACGGCTGCGATGAAAATCCAGGGCGGTAAACGCGCCGAGCTTTGGGTGATAATTCTGCACAAAGGCCAGCGACTCCTGAGTGGTACGCAGAATCACCGGATGATTATCATAAAGCGTATCGTCGAGATCGAACGTCAGAGCAGCAATTTGCCCGAGCGGGCGGTAAAAATGCATTACGATTTCCCCCGTTTGGCGCGTGGATGCGCGGCATCATACACCGAGGCTAAATGTTGAAAGTCGAGATGGGTATAGATTTGCGTAGTAGACAGGTTGGCGTGCCCAAGCAGTTCCTGCACGGCGCGTAAATCGCCGCTGGATTCCAGTATGTGGGTGGCAAAAGAGTGCCGGAGTTTATGGGGATGCACATGGCTGCTCAGCCCTTGCTTGATACCCCATTCACCAAACCGTTTTTGCACATTGCGGGCGGATATTCGCTTTCCCGTCTTCGCCAGAAATAGCGCATCGTCGTCCGGGCCAAAAAGCTCCCGCAGATCGAGCCAGTGTTCAACCCAGGTCACCGCACTCCGGCCAACGGGTACGCGGCGCTCTTTGCTGCCTTTTCCCATTACCCAGACCTCTCCGGTCGAAAGATCGATATGCCCGCAGTTCATGTTCACCAGTTCGGAAAGACGCAGGCCAGCACCGTACATCACTTCCAGCATTGCCCGGTCGCGCACGGCCAGCGGATCGTTCAGATCGATATCCAGCAGATGGTTCACATCATCGACTTCGATATTTTTAGGCAAATGCCGACCGGCTTTTGGCGTAGTGATGCCTTTGGCGGGGTTCGCTTTTAGCTCACCCTGGCTAACCATCCAGTCGAAAAAGCTGCGTAGTGCCGACAGTCTTAACGCCAGGCTGGAGGCCTGCAGGCCGGCCCTGCGGCTGCGCACGGCCAGTGAACGCACGGCGGCGGCATCGCATTGCTGCCAGCCGGTGAGCTTCATCTCTTCGGCAATGTAGATAATCGCCGCAAGCTGGCGCTGGTAGTTCAGGAGAGTGAGCGGGCTGAGCTGACGCTCAACCTTGAGGTATCGAAGAAAACCATCAACGTGAGGCGTTAAAACGGAAGTGGTCATGCCCGTTCAATCCAACGCTCCAGCAAGTCTGGCAGCATCAGCGCCAGCTCGTGCAGCAGCTGAGTGCCCTGCCCCTGTTGATAATGCTGCGGGTCGCGGCTGCTGAACAGCAGAACGCCAAGATCGCCTTCGCTACCCATCAGCGACAGGGCAACGGAACCAATGGCTTTTGCCTGCGGCAAGACCAACAAAAGTTCCGGGCCATTAAGCGGGCCGAGGTAGTGCTGGCTTTCGCCAAGACGCTGAATACGCAGCGGCTCAAAAGCCTGCCGATTCAGCGCGAGATGCGTGAAGTCCGATGGCGCACCGATACGCCAGCGGTCAGCAAAAAGCCGGATATTCGCCCCGGCGAGTCCCATGTCCCGCGCCCAGCGATGAAGCCGGTTCAGCATTTCCTGCAGGCTGGAAGCCGAAGCCAGCCGCCCCTGAAGCTTCAGTAGCCGATAGAACAGACCTTCGTTAGCGCTCGCCTGCTCCATCAGCAGCGTCATGTTCTCTTCGAGGTGATTGATGTGGTTACGGCTGCGGGCCATATGCCACTCCACCAGCGAAACGCTGCCGCGCACCGGGTGAGGAACCTGCATGCTCTCCACCTGGTGGGCATTGCGAATAAAGAAATCGGGGTTGCGCTGTAAGTATTCGGCAACCGCGACATCGTTAAGCTCAAGAAGGGCTTCTTGCTGTTCCTCGGCATTCTTCATAGATGTATAAATCCATCATAGACGTGGGCCGCCGGGCCGGTCATGTACAGCGGTGACCCAGGCCCTTTCCAGGCGATATCAAGACGGCCGCCAGGCAGCTCAACGCGCACCTGCTCCGCCAGTAATCCTTGCTGAATACCAACCGCCACTGCGCCACAAGCGCCGCTGCCGCAGGCCTGGGTTTCACCTGCGCCGCGTTCGTAGACACGCAGCCGGATGTGTTCCCGGCTCACCACCTGCATGAAGCCGATGTTGGCTCGCTCAGGGAAGCGTTCATGGCTTTCCATCACCGGGCCCAGGCTTTCAACTGCAGTGGTTTCTATGTCATCAACCTGAATGACGCAATGCGGGTTACCCATTGAAACGACGCCGCACATAATGGTTTGCTCGGCCGCTCGCATAATATAGGTCTTTTCTGCTTTGTTTGCCCGAAACGGTACCTGAGAAGGCTCGAAGTTGGGTTCGCCCATATTGACGCGCACCATCTCATCCTCCGTCACGCTCAGTACCATTCTACCATTGGCGGTACTGACGCGAATCTCGCGCTTATTGGTCAGCCCTTTCAGGCGCACAAAGCGGGCAAAACAGCGCGCACCGTTGCCACATTGGGAAACTTCACTGCCGTCGGCGTTAAAGATCCGGTAATGGAAGTCCAGATCGGGATCGTAAGGAGGCTCCACGATCAGTAACTGATCGAAGCCGACGCCAAGATGACGATCCGCGAGCCGACGGATCAGCTCCGGAGAGAAATAAACATTCTGCGTCACCGCGTCGACGACCATAAAGTCATTACCAAGGCCATGCATTTTAGAGAACTGCATCTTCTGCTCCATTAGCGCGGTTACAAAGCACGATTTAGCTAGTAAATAACCTGAGTCGGCGCATCATCAATGCCGCGACCGTTGCGGACGGGTGCCGTCTGGACAGGTTGTTCAACGGTTGTGCTATGCGTTGTCGGCGTCGCTTTTTTATCAGCCGGAGGGAAATACAGAGGCCCCTTCAGGCCGCAGCCGGTGAGGCTGACAAGCGTCAGTGCCAAAGCTAGAGGGCAGAAAATCTTCTTCATTATCGGGTAGCCTGTGATTCACTATTCTGCCGTCTATCATCGCAGGTGAACCCTGAAAAGCAATACTCTTCATCATCCAGACAGCTGAAAATCACCTGTCAGCAAACCGGGCAAGAAAATAATCTCTGGTTTTCGCCAGCCGTTCGGGAACGACCGGGTCCCTCTCACTACCGATCCCCGGCGCCCCAGGTTGTCTGGCGCAGATGAAGCAAATGGGCATGACAGGCCTTGATGATACCTGAGCCGCAGTTTCTAATTCCCGGCGATGCTCTTATACTGCCCTGAAATCCCAACAGGAAGCAGACATGAACGACAGCGAATTTCACCTTTTAGCCGATAACCTGTGGCGCACGATTGAAGAGCGCCTGGATGACTGGGACGGCGATAGCGATATTGATTGTGAGATCAACGGTGGCGTGCTGACCATCAGCTTTGAAAACGGCAGCAAAATCATTATCAACCGCCAGGAGCCTTTGCATCAGGTTTGGCTGGCCACCAAAAGCGGCGGCTACCATTTCAATCTCAAAGGGGACGAATGGATTTGCGACCGGAGCGGCGCAGAGTTTTGGCAGTTGCTGGAAGAAGCCAGCACGCAGCAGGCGGGTGAAACGGTTAGCTTCCGCTGATTACGGCTGGTACTGCTGCAGCAGCGGCGCTGAGTTATCGTCCTGATTAACCGGCGCGGCTGGTGTGATTGACTGGGTGCGGAACGGAATGACCTGCACCCGCCCTTCCGTTTTCACAATCTGATAGAACTGCGGAAGGTTGAAGTTGATGAAGCTTGAGCCGTAGGTAAAACGATCGTGGGACGAGGAGTAGAAGCGGCTGACGTCGCGCACCAGCTCTTCTTTGCTGCCTTCGCAATGATGATAAACTTCCGCCCGGTTGCTTTCATCCAGGATATAGATGTTGAAGCCCTGGTCTTCACTGGCTTCTTCAAAGAAGAACTGAATAATCCCTTCACTGGCAAAGCCATCCACCACCGCCGGCAACTGTACCTGGTTGGTACCAACCTGCACCGACAGGCCATGCAGCTTGTTGTGCGAGATGGCACCATAAAACTCAACGGCGTTTTCCAGTTTTTGTACCGAGACATTCAGGCGCTCGAAGAACAGGCCCCATGTCTGCCCGGAGACGCGCAGCGCTTTAAAGCGGCCCGGCTCCTGGCGCGTGCTGGAAAGGCGGAATTCAATGCATTCAGACACCAGCTGCTGCACGCGAGTGCGGATCAGGCCACGCAGATGCTGGCTGTAGCAGAAGACTTCGACGCTATCCGGCGGCGCGGCGTCCTGGTGCATTTTCCCGAGAATGGTTTTTAATGCCTCGATCATCGCCTGCTCGCCGTTAAAGTGCAGGGTACGCACTTCGTTCCACGAGTTGCGATACAGCAGGTCAACGCTGCCAATCAGGCACTGCTGCTGCTCGCCGAAGCTGAACACATCCAGTTTACGGAAGTCGAAATGCACAACCTGATTGCGGAAGGCGGCCGTCGGATCGTATTCAAGGTTGACGATAATTGCCAGATGGCGAATCTCACACGGGCTATACAACGCTTTTGGCGTCGGCGCCGGGAGCCGCAGCGGGAAGTGATGGGAGACATCGGCCACCATCTCCTGCAGCTTCGGCAAATCACAAATACCGTTGCCCTTAATAAACAGGCGGGTACGCGAGGTCAGCAGGCCATTAAAGTAGGCCCACGCCACCAGCTTATTAAGATAACGGTTATATTCCAGCGGTTGATGGCTGACAATGGAGTCCATGTTCGGCGCGCGGTTGTAAAGATACCAACCAGAGCGGTTCGCACGGCCAAGCGGCACATGGATAAAGGTCAGGTTCGGTTCGGAGAGGTCCGGGGAAATCTGCGGGTTTACCAGCGTCACTTTGCCCGGCAGCGCCTCAAACGCAGCATACAGCTTACGCGTTAATACGCCGATGTCCTGCGGGCTGGCGGAAACGCTAAGGTTATTGCGGCGCGCAAAGCGGATCAGATTACGGTAGCTTTGCATCATCGCGTCGAGCAGTTCGTTGTGCGCTTCGCGGACCTGGTCGATTTTCCAGTTTGCGCGGTTGTCCAGCATCGCCAGACGCGCTTCGTCCCAACCCCAGCTCTTCACCAATTGACTAAGTACTTCACGGCGCCAGCCAACACAGGCTCGCTCGCGTGATAGTTTTTCGCAAACTTTCAGATAGAAACAGCGGCGAACCAGGTCCAGACGCGCATGATCTTCGATTTGCGTCAGGTACTCGGTAACGCGTTCCAGCATCATGCAGTACGGATCGAGGCCAAAGGAGACAATTTCGCCGTCGTGCAGGCGCTGTTTAATGTCTTTTGCCAGCAGACGCGTGTTCGGATATTCCCAGGAATAGGCTTCCAGCAGCAGCGTTTTCAGCACGGCTTTATACGGCGAGTCGATGCTTTTATAGAGCTGCCACAGGCTGGCACCAAAGTACTCTTCCGCAGACAGCGAGCTTAAACCGCCGAGATCCAGCCATTCGTTAGGCGTCAGGACACCCTGCGCATAGAGGCTCATCACGTAATCGTCGTAATGCTCTTCTTCATCGCCCGGCACCATGTTCCACAGAATGCGCTTCCCGGCCAGACGTACCGCTGTGCGATAAAATTCGTCCAGCAGCAGGATGTGCTGGGTAGAACCACAGTCTTCACCGCCCAGGCTGCCGCTTTCGTTGTGGCGGAAGCGGTTCTCATCAATAAGGAAGAAACTGACCTCAACGCCGAGGGAAGCCGCCCAGCTTTCCAGCAGACTGCATTTCCGCTGCAGCAGCTGGCGCTCGTCGTTATCGAGCCAGGCCTGGTGGCAAACCCAGATATCCAGGTCAGAAGAGCAGCTCTGCCCCACGGAGGAGGTGCTGCCCATAGAATAGAGGCCGGTGATCGGCAGTTCGCCCGCAGGCGTCTCCTGAGGCGGCATGCCGCGCTGCAGTTCAAGCTCGTCCAGGTAATGGCGTTGGGTTTCATCAGGCGTGTAGAGGCAAATGCCGCGGGGAACGTTACCGTCAAGGTAACCCGGCATCAGCGGGTGATGATAATGTAATAACGTTGGCAGTAGACTGTAGACCTGTTGGAAGGCAGGCCCCATAGCAGCAAGCGCACGATCTACGCGCAGTTGGTTGATGGCATCCAGTCTCTGTTTAAGTGTCTCAATATAGAGGTACAAGACGTATCGCCTGATGGTTTCAGTATTACGAAAAAAACCCGTTTCCTGGTTGTTGTCCCCGTTATTATAAACGATCGGGACAGCAATTGCTGGAAACGTGATCAATTTAACACCTTGCCTGTTGACCGTAAAGAAAGATGCGCTACCAAAGTGGTAGATGCCCTGGCCACAGGCTGTTTCTTCCATAATACGAATCACGTCCCTCTGTTGCCGGAAAAACCGCCGAACCTGACAGCCTTCCGCTAAGAGTGGTAGGATGGTCGGTGGACGATAATTACGGTAACAAGCATGTTAGACAATATACTCAGAATTGCCACTCGCCAAAGTCCCCTTGCACTCTGGCAAGCACATTATGTTAAGCAACGTCTTGAAGCTTTTCACCCGCAGCTCACCGTTGAGCTGGTGCCCATGGTCACCCGCGGCGATGTCTTGCTGGATACGCCGCTTGCCAAAGTCGGCGGGAAAGGATTGTTCGTTAAAGAGCTGGAGCTGGCAATGCTGGACGGGCGCGCGGACATCGCCGTCCATTCCCTGAAAGATGTGCCGGTGGCATTCCCTGAAGGTCTGGGATTGGTCACCATCTGCGAGCGCGACGATCCCCGCGACGCTTTTGTTTCCAATCATTATCAAACGCTGGATGAGTTACCCGCCGGCAGCATTGTGGGCACCTCAAGCCTGCGCCGTCAGTGTCAGATAGCCGAGCAGCGTCCAGATCTGGTGATTCGCTCCCTGCGCGGCAATCTTGGTACCCGCCTCGGTAAACTGGATAAAGGCGAATACGATGCCATTATTCTTGCCGTCGCCGGGCTAAATCGCCTTGAGATGCAGGATCGCATTCGCTACGCCCTGCCGCCGGAAGTGTCTTTACCCGCGGTCGGCCAGGGTGCCGTCGGCATCGAATGTCGTCTGGACGATGAACGCACCAAAGCGCTGCTGGCACCGCTGAATCACCATGAAACCGCCGTTCGCGTTAGCGCCGAACGTGCGATGAATATGCGCCTTGAAGGCGGCTGTCAGGTGCCGATCGGCAGCTATGCCGAGCTGAAAGATAACGAGCTTTGGCTACGTGCATTAGTGGGCGCACCGGACGGCTCCATCATGGTACGTGGTGAACGTCGAGGTAAGCCGGAAGATGCCGTGGCCATGGGGATATCTCTGGCCGAAGAGCTGTTGAATAACGGCGCCAGAGAAATACTTGCCGACGTTTATGATGGAGACGCTCCCGCATGACGATCCTCGTCACCCGCCCCTCCCCAGCCGGGGAAGCGTTAGTGAGCCGACTGCGCGCACTCGGGCAGGTGGCTTACAGCTTCCCGCTTATCGAGTTCTCGCCCGGTCTGCAGCTATCGCAGCTTCCAGCCCGGCTTACGGCGCTTGCGCCAGGCGATCTGGTCTTTGTCCTCTCACAGCACGTCATAGACTATGCCGCCCCACTTCTGCGCCGGAACGGCATCCCGTGGCCGGACAATCTCAGCTGGTTCGCTATCGGCAGGACTACCGCACTGGCTTTTCATACCGTCAGCCATATTCCGATTCGCTATCCACAAGATCGGGAAACCAGCGAAATCTTGCTACAATTACCGGAATTACAAAATGTTGCTGGTAAGCGCGCATTGATTTTACGTGGTAATGGCGGACGCGAACTGTTGGGCGAAACGCTTGAAGCGCGAGGAGCCGACGTCAGTTTCTGTGAGTGCTATCAGCGAAGCGCTATTATTTACGATGGAACAGAAGAAGCCCACCGTTGGCACGCCCGGGGGATCTCAACGCTGGTCGTGACCAGCGGCGAAATGCTACAGCAGCTTTATACGCTGACGCCTGACTGGTATCGCGAGAACTGGTTGCTTCGTTGTCAGTTGCTGGTTGTCAGCGAGCGTTTGGCAAGCCTTGCCAGGGCATTGGGTTGGCAGAATATTCGGGTCGCCGCGACTGCGGACAATGACGCGCTGCTTCGTGCGTTACAACACACCTAACAATAACAGGACGCCACAATGACGGAACAAAATACTTCCTCCGCCATAGTTGAGGAAACGACACCCTCGGCGGAGACGCCATCACACTCTGAGCCCATGACGAAGAAAAATCGTTCTGGCATTGCGGGTATTGCGCTGGGAGCAATTGCGATCGCCATCGCCCTGGCATTAGGTGGCGGACTTTATAGCTATGGTAAGCACCAGGCATCTACTCAGACGGCCACCAGCGATGCGCTGGCAAATCAGCTGATTGACCTGCAAAAACAGCAAGAAGAACAAAAAAGCGAATTTGAAGCGGCGCTAAAACAGCAGACGACCGCACTTAGCGACGCGAACAAACAGCAGGCTGCGCTGGCCCGTCATCTGGACGAAGTGCAGCAAAAAGTCGCGACGATTTCCGGCAGCGACGCCAAAACCTGGCTGCTGGCACAGGCCGATTTCCTTGTTAAGCTGGCAGGCCGCAAACTGTGGAGCGATCAGGACGTCACAACGGCCGCCGCGCTATTGAAAAGCGCTGATGCCAGCCTGGCGGATATGAACGATCCAAGTCTGATAACCGCTCGCCGCGCGCTGACCGACGATATTTCAACGCTGTCGACAATCACCCAGGTCGACTACGACGGGATCATTCTCAAGCTGAATCAGCTCTCTAACGGCCTGGACAACCTGCGTCTGGCCGACAACGACAGCGATGAATCCCCGATGGACTCTGACAGCAGCGAGCTGTCGGGCACCATCACCGAATGGCGCCAGAACCTGGTGAAGAGCTGGCACAGTTTTATGGATAGTTTTATTACTATCCGCCGCCGCGATGAAACCGCCGTTCCGCTGCTGGCGCCGAATCAGGATATCTACCTGCGCGAAAATATCCGCTCCCGCCTGCTGGTTGCCGCACAGGCGGTGCCACGCCATCAGGAAGATACTTACAAGCAGGCGCTGGATAACGTTTCGACATGGGTTCGCGCCTATTACGACACCAATGATTCCGCCACCAAAGCGTTCCTTGAGGAGCTTGACGGCCTGAGTCAGCAAAGTATTCATATGGATATTCCGCAATCGCTGCAAAGCCAGGCGCTGCTTGAAAAGCTGATGCAAACCCGGGTTCGCAATTTGCTTACCCAGCCGGCAAATCCTGTAGCCAATAACGCACAGCCAGAAGCGGCACCGACTCAGCCGGCTCCTGCCGTAAGCCAGGGGGAATAAGTATGATTAAAGTCTTATTGCTCTTCCTGCTGTTGATTGCCGGTATCGTGCTGGGCCCAATGCTGGCAGGCCATCAGGGCTATGTTTTAATCCAGACCGATAACTACAACGTTGAAACCAGCGTAACCGGGTTAGTTATTATTCTGATCCTGACGATGGTGGTGTTGTTTGCCATTGAATGGGTATTGCGTCGCATTTTCCGTACCGGCGCCCGTACCCGTGGGTGGTTCCTGGGTCGCAAGCGCAGCCGCGCCCGTAAGCAAACCAAAGCCGCGTTGCTGAAACTGGCTGAAGGCGATTATCAGCAGGTCGAGAAGCTGATGAGTAAGAATGCCGATCACGCCGAACAGCCCGTGGTCAACTACTTACTGGCCGCCGAAGCGGCACAGCAGCGTGGCGATGAAATTCGTGCGAACCAGCATTTAGAGCGCGCAGCCGAACTGGCGGATAACGATCAGCTCCCGGTCGAAATCACTCGCGTTCGCCTGCAGCTTGCCCGCAATGAAAACCATGCCGCACGCCACGGCATTGATAAGCTTCTGGAAATTGCGCCGCGCCATCCTGAAGTACTTCGTCTGGCTGAGCAAGCTTACTTGCGCACCGGCGCATGGAGTTCCCTGCTGGATATTCTGCCGGCCATGGAAAAAGTGCAGATTGGTGATGAAGCCCACCGCGATGCGCTGCAACAGCAGGCGTGGATCGGTCTTATGGATCAGGCGATGGCCGGGCAGGGTAACGAAGGCCTCAAGACCTGGTGGCGTAACCAAAGCCGCAAAACGCGCCACCAGACCACGCTGCAGGTAGCCATGGCAGAGCATCTTATTGAGTGTGATGACCACGACACCGCCCAGGAGATTATCCTTGACGGACTGAAGCGCCAGTATGACGATCGTCTGGTCATGCTGATGCCGCGTCTGAAGTCAGGTAATCCAGAACAGTTAGAGAAAGCATTGCGCCAGCAGATCAAAACTCAGGGCGATCGCCCTCTGCTACAGAGTACGCTCGGACAACTGTGGATGAAACATGGCGAATGGCAACAGGCGTGTGATGCATTTCGTGAGGCGATTAAACAGCGCCCGGATGCCTACGATTACGCCTGGCTGGCAGACTCTCTCGACAAACTACATAAGCCTGAAGAAGCAGCTCTCATGCGTCGTGACGGCCTGCTGCTCACCCTGCAAACACCCTCTAACACCTGATCCCCAGGGCGGTGTTCTACCGTCCTTTTCTTTTCCCCACGCAAAAAAAAACACCTGCCAAAAGGCAGGTGTTAAAACAGGTCTGTTTGACAACTAAGTGGTGCTTCACTCAACGTTATGTCCAGGGTGTTCGATGAGACCCCATGGGGGCGACATCTGTCGGTGGACGATAAGCACCGTAATTGGCTCTGCGTCATTCCTGGGTTTATGAAGCCGAGGCAAACATAAGAAGTGGAATGAGCATCTACGCGTTTATTATTGCACAATACATGCCAGGTTTGCATGCAGAAACGGACTCAACTACCAAAATTAGTATTTTCATAGTATTAGCGCCGCAAAGCTTTCTCCCCCGGGCTTTCCCGCCGGCCTGCACCGGCAGAAATAAACTGTCTCCCCCAGGAGACAAACTGTGGCCTGAATAAAAAAATCAAATAAAAACATGAGATTAAATGTCTCCATTTGAAGACATAAAATCACCCGGTTGTCGCACCTAAGCGACAATTTCAGCGGCAGAATGACAAGAGTGGGTTTGCGACCGCGGGAATTTGCGAGAGGAGATATTCCGCTGCGGGATATTGCTAAAGCAACGTTGTCTCGCTGCGCTCGGCTCAAACCGCCTTCGGAAGTTCTCATCCTCTTTGATATCCAGATGCAAAAAGGCCAGCTCGAAAGCTGGCCTTTTCTAAAATGGTCGGCGAGAGAGGATTATTCCCCTGCGGGCCGTTGCTGAAGCAACGTTGTCTCGCTGCGCTCGGCTCAAACCTCCTTCGGAGATTCTCATCCTCTTTGATATCCAGATGCAAAAAGGCCAGCTCGAAAGCTGGCCTTTTCTAAAATGGTCGGCGAGAGAGGATTCGAACCTCCGACCCACTGGTCCCAAACCAGTTGCGCTACCAAGCTGCGCTACTCGCCGATATACTGCTTTTACTTCCGCGTTCAACGCATTAAAGCTTATTAAGGCTTCAGGCTGAAAGCAAAAACCCTTCTTCAGAAGGGCTTTTAAAATTTGGTCGGCGAGAGAGGATTCGAACCTCCGACCCACTGGTCCCAAACCAGTTGCGCTACCAAGCTGCGCTACTCGCCGAAATACTGCTTTTACTGCTGATTAATTTAGGTGTGGTGCGAAGAGAGGGACTTGAACCCTCACGTCCGTAAGAACACTAACACCTGAAGCTAGCGCGTCTACCAATTCCGCCACCTTCGCATACATCTAAATTAATGGGGTGGCTAATGGGACTCGAACCCACGACAACTGGAATCACAATCCAGGGCTCTACCAACTGAGCTATAGCCACCACTGTAAAACTTTCACGCGGTACATGATACCACCGCAGCTCTCGCGCCATTATAATAAATGGTGCGCCCGACAGGATTCGAACCTGAGACCTCTGCCTCCGGAGGGCAGCGCTCTATCCAGCTGAGCTACGGGCGCGTAGCGCCGTTGCGGGGTCGGATAATACGGGCTTCGTGCTCAGCTGTCTAGTGCTTATTTCAATAAAATACTCGCAAAACTGCGCGTTTGGTTATGCTTTGTGCATCCTGGTGCTTATCCGTTCAGTTTTTCACTAACGGCATGCTTATTCAGGCCAAACACCTTATAAACCAACGTCACGGCAGCAAGGAAAACGACGCCAACCGTCAACGACATCCGCGTATCTTCATTCAAGCCCATTCCTACCAGCACACACGCAAGGAACGCCATAGTCAGGTAGTTTGCCCACGGGAATAGAATAGATCGGAACGGGTGGCTGGCAATGGCTTCACGGTGCGCCTTACGGAAGCGAATCTGGCTAATCAGGATCACAAACCACGGCACCATGCCCGGTAATACGCTGGCACTGTAGACGTAAACGAAAACGCGCTGTGGATTTGGAATAATGTAATTCAGACAGGAGCCGAGCAGCAAAATACCGATAGAAACTGCTACCCCAACGACGGGCACACCGCTGCTGGAAACTTTCGCCATTTTGGCCGGGAGCTGGCGATTTTTCGCCAGGGCATACAGCATACGTCCACAGCTGTACATACCGCTGTTACAGCCAGACAATGCCGCCGTCAAAACAACAAAGTTAATAATCCCTGCCGCCGCAGTGATGCCTATTTTGGCAAAGGTCAGTACAAACGGGCTACCTGTAGTACCAATTTGGTTCCACGGGAAAATAGTGACGATAACGAAAATCGCACCCACATAGAAAATCAGAATACGCCACAGCACTTTCCCTACGGCACTGCGTAAGGTGACCTGCGGGTTCTTCGCTTCGCCGGCGGTAATACCGATTAGCTCCACGCCCTGATAGGAAGCAACAACAATACACAACGCGGTCAGGAAGCCTTTCCAGCCGCCGGCAAAGAAGCCACCGTGCTCCGTAAGGTTGCTAAAGCCAGTCGCCTGACCATGATTTCCAAAACCGAAAAAGATAACGCCCAGGCCAACGACAATCATCACGATGATGGTTGTCACTTTAATCATTGCAAACCAGAACTCGATTTCCCCGTAAAGGCGGACTGCCGCAAGGTTTGCCAGCGCCACAAGCCCTACCGCAAAAATGGCGGGAAGCCACTGAGGAAGATCCGGGAACCAGTACTGGACGTAGACGCCAATCGCTGTAATTTCGGAGATGCCAACCGCCATCCACATAAACCAGTAAGACCAGGCCGTCAGATAGCCGAAAAAGGGGCTCATATAGCGGTGCGCGTAGACGGCAAACGACCCGGCTACGGGTTCAAGGAACAGCATTTCTCCCATTGAACGCATAATAAAGAACACGAACAGGCCCGCAATAATGTACGCCAGCAGTACCGACGGTCCGGCCCATTTTAGGGTACTGGCGGCGCCCATAAACAGGCCAACACCAATGGTTCCCCCCAGGGCGATAAGTTCGATGTGTCGAGCTTCCAGCCCGCGCTGCAGCTCTGCTTTTTTCTCTGCCATAAATCCTCTGTATTGTGTTTGCTTTACTCCGGTTTTTACCGGTTATTGTGTTTGGTTGTTGCCAGGGTCAATAACAGGCCATGCAGCGTCGGCAAGAGATTTGCTGGCGCAACATCACTACGGCACTGCATCGAGTGGGCGCAATGGTTCCGTATTTTTTACAAAATTACAAATAACTGCGTAACAAACTGGAATAAGTCTGGTTGAAAATCGTGCAGAGAAAGCAAAACGCGCCCGAATGAGCGCGTTGAAAGGTTTAAAGCTTGCCGGTCAGATGCCAGCGCTGGTAGCGAAGCAGTCTGAGCTGTCTTTTGATTCTGGTTGGCTGGGATAACAGCCGGTATAACCACTCCAGTCCAACGTTTTGCCAGACCTTAGGTGCCCGCTTTACTCGTCCGGTAAATACGTCATATGTTCCGCCCACGCCCATATAAAGCGCATGAGGATGCACCTTTCGACACGCCTGCATCAGGATCTCCTGACGTGGCGAGCCCATCGCGACGGTAACAAGCTCCGCCCCACTTTCCCGAATGCGTTCAAACAAGGCTGACCGCTGTGCATCGGTAAAATACCCGTCCTGGCTGCCGACAATATTGACCTGCCAAAGCTGTCGTAGCTTAGCTTCGGTCTGTGCAAGGACATCGGGCTGACCGCCCACCAAAAATACCGGGGTTCCTTCCTGACCCGCCCGCACCATCAAGGCTTCCCACAGGTCGGCCCCCGCTACGCGATTAACCACGGCTTCAGGGTATTTTTTCCGGATGGAGCGAACGACGCTGATGCCGTCGGCGTATTTGTATTCCGCTGCCGCAATAAGGCCGCGAATTTGCTCATCATCTTCTGCCGTCAGCACTTTTTCTGCATTAATCGCCACTAATGTCCCCTGGCGCAATTGCCCCCCCGCATAGAGATAATCCAGCGCATGCTGCATATCTCGCCATCCCAACAGGTCAAGGCCACGAAGAGTATAAAAAGGGGCTTCAGTAGAGTTGTTCATGAATATCCTTGTCATGCATTTTGCGTGTCGACTGAGGGCACGCGGCGCAGGCGCTGATGAATAAGCCCCGCACTTTCAAATAGCCAATAAAGTAATTTTGCCACAACCAGGCAGGCGCCAAAAATGACCATGAAGAACACCACCCGTGAAACAAAAGAGTCCAGCCCCTCACGAGCCAGAACGATCATATTGAAAATCGCCCCGAAGCAAAACGCATAGATTATTGCCGCTTTATAGCGATTGCTTTCTCTGTTCGCCAGCTCGTACAGCCAGTCAAACCATTTGATAATCAAGCCGACGGCAACCGCCCCGAGCGGGATAAACCACACGCCGCCCATCACCACCAGCGAGCCTATCAACGTTGGGGAAATGGCCAGCCCCGAGTGATTGTTCAGCACCTGCCAGGTGAAATAATTCGCGGTGTTCAGCACTGTGCCAGGACGATCTGGCCAGACCCAGCTGGGGATGAATACGTAAAAATCGCGAATGATGGGCGCCAGCCCCTGGAATTCAATCTTGTCGTAATTTTGCAGCAAGAGACCAAGATTTTCCCACGGAGAGAACGTATCCCGAGTCAGATAAAGGAATGTATAAAACGCTTCGTCACCGCTCACGTTCAAGCCGTAGCGCTTAAGCGCCAGCCAGAACATTCCAACAATGCCGAACACGCCCGCCGCCGCCAGCATCCAAAGAGAGATCCACCCGCGAATAATGCCGATAAACAAGAAGATGGCGAAGGCGATGATGATGTTGGCCCGCGTCCCGCCGACAATCATGTACGTTAACAGACCGAAACCCACAGTACTGACCAGGAAGAAGATCCAGGCCCGACTGTCCTGACGCAGGAAGTACACCACCAGCATGGCTGGTATAAAGAAATAGAAAAAGCGTTTAAGCGCCACGCCTGACACTTCGCTGGAGAATATTTGACTGTAAGAATGCAGCTTAAATAACAAGAAGCCGTTATGGGCAAAGAAGATACCGACGCTGATCAGAGCCACTAACACCAGCATGATCCACGTCAGATGCGTCTCAACGCGGTTCATGGTAAACAACGGACGCCGTTCCCTATGCCCCGTCTTCGCCCTAAGCCGCGTTTTATAGGTCACATAGTAAATCCCATAGAAACAGGCTGCCGCGAGTTGAGCTTGTAAAAGCACATCCGCAGGCACCACCGATACCCCAAAACGAAACACCAAAGTACAGGTAAACGGAAAGCCGAAGAAAAAGGTCAACAGATAAAGCAGTGAAAAGAAGACGTTGAAGTTGAAGCGTACGCGGCGAAACTCCTGATACGTCAACAATCCGATGAACCCGACCGATAAGAACCAGACAACAAATAACCCGCCAAACTGCGTCAGACTCATTTTTGCTCTCCAGCCGCGGTGCTCAACGCGCGATGCCACCCATCGATATAGTTAGGGTTAAAGAAAGCGATGCTTTGTTTATCCAGTAAGCGTAGCTGGCGCTGGGCTTCCCGCACGGTTGCCTCATCAAGGATATCTCCGGTAAAGAGCACCGGAATATGCTGCTCAACCATGTCCTGCCAGAAAGGATTTTTTCGGTTCAGCACACAGGGGATCCCGGCCTGAATCAGTAAACAAAGCGTGCCGATCCCCTGCTGGCGTTCAAAGATAAAATAGCCGAGATCGCACTGACGCAGCAGAGTCAGGTAATCATTGAATTCGATTTTTTCCGTCAGCACGTCGACGTTTTCTGGGCTAAACAAACCGCTGCCAGCCTGCTTTACCTCTGCAATATAAGCTTCGTTATTTGCCGGGTATCCCATCGGCACAACAATGCGTACCGTGTCGCCAAATTGCTGATGAATAGCCTTCAGTGCACCAACATGCTGGTTACTGCGGTCACCAGAATTGCCCACGAGCAACGTCAACTTCCCGCTGCCTTGACGATCAACAGCCATCGTATTAAGGCTCGGATCCATACGCGTTGGGAAATACAGCAGCTCGCCAGGCACCTGCGGGTGCCGCCGGTGGAAATAGCTTAAATCCCCACGCGTGGCAAAAACACGCCCAACTCGCCCCTGCGCAAAACGGCGTAACTGGTAAAAAAGCCGAAATTTAAAGCTGCGTGAAACCTCATAAAGGTCGGCCCCCCAGATATGCCAGTTCACCTGCTCCGGCTTTAGCCCCCCGGTTAGCAAGGCAATCCAAAGGCTGCCGTTAAACTGTCCGTGAAAAAAGAAACGTTGCTGCCGGTTAGCGCGCGCTTTTGCCAGAACTTCTGCGGCTATAGACTGCTTTGAAGGGCATAGAGAAATCGACAGCGCCGGAAAAGCGGACAACAAAGTTCGGTCCTCTGAAACCACGATAAATTCTCGTGCATGAGGTGTCGTGGCGGCCAGAACGTCGTTAAAAAAACGCAATACCGTCTGATTATGATGCGGGATGTCAGATCCCAATACGTGAATCAGTGTTGTCATGCTCGTCTACGATAAATGAGGAATACGCCACAGCAGAGCGCAAAATAAACAATATAGGTAGCCATATAAGCCTGGGCCGCCCCTAGCGCACCGTGGGCGGGGATCAGCCAACGCGAAAAGCCGGTTAACAAAATAAACTGACTGATTTCAGTCAGAATATAAAAGCGCAGAGACGCCTTCGCGATAACCAAATAGCCAAACACATAGGCGCCGACCTTCAGCACGTCCCCTACCAACTGCCAGGCAAACAAATCACGCATGGCGATAAATTTTGGTGAAAACAGTAGCCAGATGGCGAAATCACGCAGCAGCCAGACTGTCAGACTTGCTGCCGCCACGGCGGGCAGAACAAACCTTAACGAGCGCGCAATTTCACGCGTAATGGCGCTTTTTTCTTTCAAGCGAGCAAGCGTCGGCAATAGGTAAACGCTAAAAGATGCAGTGATAAACTGCAAATACGCATCAGAAATGCTGCTAACCCCTTGCCAAATACCGACCTCATCCCAGCTATAGTGTTCCGCCAGCAGGTTACGCATCATCACATAGGCCACGGGGAGCGTGACTGAAGTGATCAGCGCCATGAGCGTGAACTTCCCAAGATGACTGGCCAGTAGCTTATCCCAGCTCGGTTTCAAATAGCTCAGCGGAACATGTTCACGCCGGACCAGCATCAGCATCGAAGGAACGACCACCAAAGCGGGAACTAACGCGAGGCCGAGCAGCGCCCCCGGATAGCCGCCTAAACGATAGCAAACATAATAAGCCAGCACGCCAATTACGCTGCCTGCAATTAACGCAAGTGCGTTACCCGCCGCATCACGAAACCCCTTCATAATGGCAAGCGACAGGTTTGCCCAGGCAATGCCCATCTGGATCAGGGCCACCAGACGCACCAGATTCTGGTAGTCCGCATGACCAAACAACCCAATGCTTATCGGTCGCGCGGCCAGAACGAAAATCACGGCCAGCAGCGAGGAAAAACCTAACACCATCGCCGAAGAGGTGCCGAGTATTCGCTTTAACTGAACCGGATTGTCATGATGTTCAGCAACATATTTAGTAACGCCGTTAAAAATCCCTGCACCGGCCAGCACGCCCAATACGGTCACCATTTGGCGAAAATTACCGGCCAGCCCCACTCCTGAAGGGCCAAATGCAACGGCCAGCATTTTTACCACCAGCAAACCGGCGCCAATTTTTACCAGCGTGGACCCGGCGGTCCACGCTGAAGCTTTAGCTAGCGACATCTCAGGCGAAGTAACTTTGTAGCGTATTGATGACGGTGCGTTGGTTCACCGGCGACAGGTTATAGAACAGCGGCAGACGGAGCAAACGCTCGCTTTCACGAGTCGTGAAACGATCTTCCCCATGGAATCGACCAAATTTCTCGCCAGCCGGGCAGGTATGAAGCGGAATATAGTGGAACACCGCCATGATCTCAGCTTCTTTCAGGTAAGAAATCAGCGCGCTGCGATCCTCCATATCTCGTAGCTTGATATAGAACATATGGGCGTTCTGCACGCAGTTTTTAGGTATGGCCGGAAGCTCGATACGCCCGGCTTTTGCTAAAGGCGCAAGAGCATCATGATAGGTTTGCCACAGCTTCAGGCGCTGCTGATTAATTTGCTCTGCCGCCTCAAGCTGTGCCCAAAGATAAGCGGCCTGCAGGTCGGCCATCAGGTAGCTTGAACCAATATCACGCCAGGTGTATTTATCCACCTGACCGCGGAAGAACTGGCTGCGGTTGGTGCCTTTTTCACGAATAATTTCTGCCCGCTCGATTAAAGCTGGGTCGTTAATGAGTGTCGCACCACCTTCACCACCCGCAGTATAGTTTTTCGTCTCATGAAAACTGAAACACCCGATGTGGCCAATTGCACCCAGCGCGCGGCCTTTATAAGTCGACATCACGCCCTGAGCGGCATCTTCCACCACAAACAGGTTATATTTTTTGGCGATAGCCATGATGGTGTCCATTTCACAGGCCACACCAGCGTAATGAACCGGCACGATAGCACGCGTTTTTTCAGTAATTGCCGCTTCAATTTTTGTTTCGTCAATGTTCATGGTATCAGGGTGCACGTCCACAAAGACGATGGTGGCCCCTCTAAGCACAAAGGCATTAGCCGTAGAAACAAAAGTGTAGCTAGGCATGATCACTTCATCGCCAGCCTTGATATCCAGTAGGATAGCGGCCATCTCCAGCGAAGCTGTGCAAGACGGCGTGAGCAGCACTTTCTTGCTGCCAAAACGTTGCTCCATCCATTGCTGGCAACGGCGAGTAAACCCCCCGTCTCCGCACAGTTTGCCGCTACCCATTGCAGCCTGCATGTATTCAAGTTCTGTTCCAACGACCGGCGGAGCGTTAAATGGGATCATTTTTTCACCTGTATAACCAGAAGGCGGTGCTTTCTATGGTGGCACCGCTTTTAATGTAGCGACGCAGCGCGGCGGTATTGCTCACCTGAGTTGCCACCCGCAGGGTTTGCAAACCACGCTGACGACACCAGTCTTGCGCAGCAGCCATCAGTTCCTCGCCTAAACCTCGTCCGGCAAGCAGGCCAATTCTGGCCTCTGCATCATTTAGCTGCCGCAACGTCACAAAGCCCGGGAGCTCATCGCCGTTCCGCAGCAACAGACACTGATGGTCAAACGTGCCAAGGACGGCATTTTCGATCCATTGCGCATAGAAACGACCGCTGTCCCCGGCCTTATACCAGGGCGTACGAAAGCGGCTTTGCGTGAATACCTGAGAAGCCGACTGACGAAGCGAAGGGATATCATTCGGCTGGGCGATATCGACGGTAATATCTGCATTTTGCGTGCCAACAGAAAGAACCAAATCCACCTCACCTTCGACAAGCTGGAAGCCAAGCTGCTGCAAGCCATCCAGCCAGTCGGTGCGATGAGACGGGATTTTTGCCTGGACGCGCGACCAGGTATTTAACTGTTCTTCCTGCAGCGCAGGTGCTTCTTCGGAGAAATGAACCACACAGCTGTTGACATCAAAGAAACGGTTTTCCCACTCAAGAGAAGCCAGGGTGCCGTGAATTGGGTTCATCATCCGTTACCGCCAGACGCCTTTGGTATCTACAATCCACGGCTGATGCACCTTGTCGGCAGGAACAGCTTTAAACTCTTTATGATCGACCAGCATCACCAGCACGTCAGCCTGCGCAAGCGCGACTTCTGCCGAAGTTAACTCACAGTGGCCGGCAAGCTTCACAGGCAACTCGTGGATATTGGGTTCCACCACCAGCGTTTTACCGCTGTGCCATTCGGCCAGTATCTCGGCAATTTCCATTGCCGGACTTTCACGTAAATCATCAATGTTGGGTTTGAAAGCAAGACCGAAGCAGGCGATGGTTAATTCGCTGGCGCGGCGGCCTGTTTCAGCCAGGCAATCGGCTATCGCAGCTTTAACCTGATTAATGACCCAGAACGGCTTGCCGTCGTTCACTTCACGTGCGGTACGGATAAGACGAGCCTGCTCCGGATTTTGCGAAACGATAAACCATGGATCGACCGCAATACAGTGCCCGCCAACGCCGGGCCCAGGCTGCAGCACATTCACGCGAGGATGGCGATTGGCCAGCCGGATAAGTTCCCAGACATTAATCCCCTGATCGGCACAAATAAGGGAGAGTTCGTTAGCGAAAGCGATATTGACATCGCGGAAGCTGTTCTCCGTCAGCTTGCACATTTCAGCTGTACGAGAGTTGGTGATAATACATTCACCTTTAAGGAAAATGTTATACAACTCGCTAGCACGGGCAGAACATACCGGCGTCATACCGCCAACGACGCGGTCATTTTTGATCAGTTCAACCATAATCTGCCCCGGTAAAACGCGTTCCGGGCAATAGGCGATATTGATATCCGCAAGCTCCCCTACCTGTTGAGGGAAACTCAAATCCGGACGCAGGGCAGCCAGCCATTCCGCCATTTGCTCCGTCGCGCCAACGGGAGACGTTGATTCCAGCACCACAAGCGCCCCCTTTTTCAGTACGGGAGCAATGGATTCTGCAGCAGATTTCACATAAACCATGTCGGGTTCATGATCGCCCTTAAAAGGGGTTGGCACCGCAATCAGATAAGCATCGGCCTCGACGGACTGCACGGTAGCACTCAGGTATCCACCCTCAACGGCAGCTTTCACCACCTTGTCCAAATCAGGCTCAACAATATGAATTTCACCTCGATTGATGGTGTCCACCGCCCGCTGGTTAATGTCCACGCCGATGACTTTTCGCTTACTGGAGGCGAACGCGGCAGCGGTAGGCAGGCCTATATACCCAAGGCCAATAACGGAGATGGTGGAAAAACTCATGATCTCACCTGATGTTGTTTTAAGGCATTCAAAATACGTCTGCAGGCTTCTCCATCCCCGTAAGGGTTATGGGCACGGCTCATCGCCTGATATTCCCGATCGTCACTGAGCAGTCGAGTAACTTCTGCCACAATTCGCTCTTCATCAGTTCCCACCAACCGCACGGTACCTGCGGCAACAGCTTCAGGACGTTCAGTGGTTTCACGCATCACTAAAACGGGTTTCCCCAAAGAAGGTGCCTCTTCCTGAATCCCGCCGGAATCCGTCAAAATAAGCCAGGCGCGATCCATGAGATAAACAAACGGCAGATACTCCTGAGGCTCGATCAAAACCACATTATCAACGTGTCCCAAAATTCGTCTTACCGGCTCACTGACGTTTGGGTTCATATGCACAGGATAAACGATCTGCACATCGCTGTTTTGAGAGGCAATTTTTGCCAGCGCGCGGCAAATACGTTCAAACCCCTCACCGAAACTTTCCCGACGGTGTCCGGTGACCAGGATCATTTTTTTTCTGGCATCAAGGAAGGGGTGTTTCGCCTCTATTTCCTGACGCACAGCTTCCTGAGTCAGCACGCGATCTCGTACAGAGAGCAAGGCATCAATAACGCTATTGCCCGTAACAAAAATATTTTGCTCGCTGATATTTTCTTTCAACAGGTTCTGACGCGAGTTTTCCGTCGGTGCAAAATGCCAGGAAGCAAGATGTCCGGTTAATGTACGGTTGGCTTCCTCCGGCCACGGGGAGTAAAGGTCGCCGGTACGCAGCCCCGCTTCAACGTGTCCAACAGGAATACGCTGGTAGAATGCAGCAAGGCTTGCAGCAACGGTCGTGGTTGTATCGCCATGAACCAGAACAACATCCGGCCTGAAGGATTCCAAAATAGGCTTCAACCCTTCCAGAATACGGCAGGTAATTTCCGTCAAGCCCTGCCCCGGTTTCATAATGTTTAGGTCATAGTCTGGCGTAATGGAAAAGAGGTGTAATACCTGATCCAGCATCTCACGATGCTGTGCCGTTACACATACTTTCGCGTCAAAAAACGCGTCTTTTGCCAACGCATCCACCAACGGCGCCATTTTAATAGCTTCCGGGCGCGTGCCAAAAACGGTTAATACTTTCACGGTGATTCTCTTATGTTGAATAAAGTGGAGGCATTCCATCGCCCCGCCACAGGGTATAGGCCTAAGCGGTTTTCGAACGGCGAGATAACGCTACGCCAGCACCAACAAGCGCCCCAACCGCACCCCACATAATCAGCAAGAATGCACGGCGGGGACTGTCACGCTTAACGGGTTCTTCTGGCGTGCGTAAATAACGGTAGGTCTGGAAACGCGCGTCAACGGTCGGGCCAACATTCAACGTATTAAGCATTGCCCTATTTTGATCGTAATCGATATCAAAATCAGGGCCTACGGCCTGAAGGCTCTCCAGCCGCGCCTGCAACATAGGCCGGCCTAGCATGAACATTTCCGAATCTGGAAGCTCTTCTGCGGGGACGTTTGTTTCGCTACGGGTGATATTTTGCTGCTGTGCAACTTTCAGCGCCTGCTCGAGACTTTTTACTTTACGGTCATAGATAGACTGCGCGACGGCTTCCTGCCGTTTCACCTGCGCTTTCATCTGAACGGTACGCGCCGCCCAGGCCCCAGTAAGCTCTTCGTTCAGGTGACTGGCCGCACGCTGACTCGCGAAAGCAACGTATTGCCGTAAAAGGTTATTGGCATCCGCTGCGGTTTCAGCCACAAGCTTAACGCTGTCGCTGATATTGCGTGCGCTATCGCCCGGGGTGTACTGGATATTGTCGACAATCTCATCCAACAGCGCGGCATCCGCTTTACTGTTACCTACCTGACGCTGCTTGTAGTAATCCGTCTGTAGCCAGAAATCCCTGCGGGTATCATACGCAGAAAGCTGCACAACGAATTCTTTATAGGCTTCGTCCATGACCGAAGGCTGATCCGCCGTCGCCATATTAGCTTTCACATCGAGGTTGCGCAGGAACTGTTGCTGAGAATAGTAGCCCCCCAGCATATTGACCGTTGGACGGTCAGTGATAGCCGTTGCACTCCACTCTTGTTTCGCTAAAAAGGTGTAAATCAGCGCAATAAGGGCAAACACAAAGGCAATTCCGATAATCCAGAATTTGCCCTGCCACAGCGTACGGAACAGGCCGCGGATATCCAGCTCGTTCTCTACTACCGGGTAATTACCTGGCATATGCTCTTTCATCGCTTCCCCAATTCAAGTCAGACTAAATGTTTACGTTGTTTCTGCGAATGCGACGTTTATGGCGCCTGATAAAACGAGCGACTTTCCAGGCTCGTTTAATACAAAAATCGTATAGCACAAATGCTAGCAAGAACAATGCCAACATCAGCCATTCTGGAACAAAGTGCACATATTCACCGGCAACGCCGATACCAGCAAGCAGCGCTGCGGCCAGAGTAATCAGCACAAAAGCCTGCCTTGAGGTAAACCCCGCCCGCATAATCAAATGATGAATATGCTGCCGATCCGCGGAGAACGGACTCATACCTTTGCGCAACCGTCGATACATAATCGCAATCATGTCCATCAGCGGAATCGCGATAATCCATAACGCGGTGACCGGGCTGATAGGATGTGTTTTACCCTGGGTGGTTTCCAGCAGGATCCAGATAATTGTAAAACCAAGCAGCGTACTGCCGGCATCGCCCATAAAAACTTTATAGCGCCGACCCAACAGGCCAAGATTCAAAATGATATAAGGCAAAATGGCAACGATCATGGCAAAACACCACATCGCCAGGCTGTGCTGACCATCCAGCAGAAGGATGATGCCCATGGCTGCAAAAGAAACCGAAGAGAGTCCCCCTAACAACCCATCAATGCCATCCACCATGTTGAAAGCGTTGATTGCCGCCCAAACCGCAAACAGAGTCAGGAAGTAACCAAAAGGCCCCAACATCAATTCCCAGGGGCCTAAAATATAGCCGAGGCTACCAAGGTAAAGATTGCCGATGACCATCATTACAATCGCAATAATTGCCTGAACCGCAGCACGAATTTTCACGCTAATGTCGTAACGATCGTCCAGGGCACCTACCAGTACCAGCGTGCCGGCACATAACAGGTATAGCCAAAGATGCGGGATATAATAATTGCCGATCAAAAAAGTAAAGCAAACACCGGCAAATACGGAAATACCGCCTACCAGCGGGACCGTCCCCTGATGGCGTTTACGGAAATTGGGTTTATCAACCAGGCCAACGCGGCGGGCAACTTTGCGCGCACAAAAAAGGAATGCAGTAGTGAATAAAAAAATGAGGATCAGGTCAGTTCCAGCGGTGAGTAGATTCACAGTGCAGGCTCTCGGAAAAATGGAAGACCAGACGCAACAACATATTTAAATCTCCCTGCAAGACAGGTATTAGTCACAAATTCCTCCCTGAAGCTGCAGCAAATAATACAGGCAAACAAAATAATCAAAGATGATGACGCAGTATCTACTGCCATCATAAAGCTGGCTATAGGAATTAGCCGCGTACATATCGTATAGAGCAGAAACGAAAAACGCCACGACTAAGCGTGGCGTTCCCCGAGTTTTTGTTGCTTACGAGCGCTTCATCATATCGAAGAAGTCATCGTTGGTTTTGGTCATCGCCAGCTTGTTGATGAGGAATTCCATCGCATCAATTTCACCCATTGGGTGAATGATTTTGCGGAGAATCCACATTTTCTGCAGCTCTTCCTGCGTGGTAAGCAGCTCTTCTTTACGCGTACCGGAACGGTTGTAATCAATGGCCGGGAAGACGCGTTTTTCAGCGATCTTACGGGACAGATGCAGTTCCATGTTACCGGTGCCTTTGAACTCTTCGTAGATGACTTCATCCATTTTAGAGCCGGTATCAATCAGCGCGGTGGCGATAATGGTCAGGCTACCGCCCTCCTCCACATTACGCGCAGCACCGAAGAAGCGTTTTGGACGATGCAGGGCGTTCGCATCCACCCCCCCCGTCAGGACTTTACCCGATGCCGGAACAACGGTGTTGTAGGCACGAGCCAGACGAGTGATGGAATCAAGCAGAATGATAACGTCTTTCTTATGTTCAACCAGACGTTTCGCCTTCTCGATAACCATTTCAGCAACCTGAACGTGGCGAGAAGCCGGCTCATCAAAGGTAGAAGCAACAACTTCACCTTTAACCAGACGCTGCATCTCGGTTACCTCTTCAGGACGTTCGTCGATCAGCAGCACCATCAGCACACAGTCTGGGTGGTTGTAGGCAATGCTCTGCGCGATGTTCTGCAGCAGCATGGTTTTACCGGCTTTTGGCGGTGCCACGATCAGACCACGCTGCCCGCGACCGATTGGCGAGGCCAGATCCAGTACACGCGCGGTTAAGTCTTCGGTAGAACCGTTGCCACGCTCCATACGCAGACGAGAGTTTGCATGCAGAGGCGTTAAGTTTTCGAACAGGATCTTGCTACGGGCATTTTCCGGCTTATCGTAGTTAACTTCGTTAACCTTCAGCAGCGCAAAGTAGCGTTCGCCTTCTTTTGGCGGACGAATCTTACCGGAGATGGTATCCCCTGTGCGGAGGTTGAAACGGCGGATTTGGCTGGGAGAAACGTAGATGTCGTCGGGACCGGCGAGGTAGGAGCTGTCTGCGGAACGGAGGAAACCAAATCCATCCTGCAGTATCTCCAGCACACCGTCACCAAAGATATCTTCGCCACTCTTAGCGTGTTGCTTCAGGATGGAGAAAATGATGTCCTGCTTGCGCATGCGGGCTTGGTTTTCCAGCCCCATATTTTCGCCGAGAGTAATCAGCTCAGAAACCGGCGTATTCTTTAATTCGGTAAGATTCATAATGGTGGGTTCTTAAACTCGGGGTAAATCTCGAACTTAGTTTCGTGAATGGTATGGCAGGGTCATCCATGCCTGTTTAATGGCTACCACACATGTCTGATCGCTGCCTGGTCATAGGAAAAACGCAGAACTGAAACGACGAGACGGAATGGGTGATAAGCCCGAATTCGGTTATGCGTCCGTTGTGATTGCTGTAAAAGCGAGTTGATTTGACAGCGAACGGGAAGCATTAAGGTAATACAAAGATTCAAACTTAAGGGCAAGTTTAAAGCGAAGTCATAGGTAACTTAGCATGTGTGACGCCGGGCGTCCAGCAGCTCGCAAAAAAATGCAAGTGCGGCACGCACCGGCTGAGATTCCATTATGCCAGGTTGGCGTCGAGGAACTCTTTTAACTGGCCTTTAGACAGCGCACCAACTTTGGTCGCAGCGACTTCGCCATTTTTGAACAGCAACAAGGTTGGGATACCGCGGATGCCGTACTTCGGTGCCGTGCCCGGGTTCTGGTCGATGTTCAGCTTAGCTACGGTGATTTTGCCCTGATATTCATCAGCGATCTCGTCGAGAATCGGGGCGATCATTTTGCATGGACCACACCACTCTGCCCAGAAATCAACCAGAATCAACCCTTCAGCTTGAAGCACGTCCGTGTCGAAACTGCCGTCAGTCAGGTGAATAATTTTATCGCTCATGTTCAACTCCACAGGATTATGTCTACCTTGTTGGTGTAGCATTAACCAACTTGGGGTGACTTTATTTCACCCGGTTTATTTCAACGGATGTGCTTTCGTAAAGCAATAGTAAACTGATATTCTACCACACTATGAGCAAAACACATTTGACCGAAAAGAAGTTTTCCGACTTCGCCCTGCACCCTAAGGTGATTGAAGCCCTTGAAAATAAAGGGTTCCATAACTGCACCCCAATTCAGGCACTGGCACTTCCGCTGACTCTGGCGAATCGTGACGTTGCAGGGCAGGCGCAAACCGGTACAGGCAAAACGATGGCGTTTCTGACGTCCACGTTCCACTATTTACTTTCTCATCCGGTTCCAGAGAACCGTCAGGTGAATCAACCGCGCGCCTTAATTATGGCGCCAACCCGCGAGTTAGCGGTACAGATTCACTCTGATGCGGAACCGTTAGCTCAGGCGACCGGCCTGAAGCTTGGCCTTGCCTATGGTGGCGACGGCTATGACAAACAGCTGAAAGTGCTGGAAAGCGGCGTCGATATTTTGATCGGCACCACCGGCCGACTGATTGACTACGCCAAACAAAATCACATTAATCTCGGCGCGATTCAGGTTGTGGTCCTTGATGAAGCGGATCGCATGTACGATCTCGGCTTTATCAAAGATATTCGTTGGCTGTTCCGCCGCATGCCGCCGGTAACCCAGCGCCTGAACATGCTGTTTTCAGCCACGCTTTCCTACCGCGTACGTGAACTGGCTTTCGAGCAGATGAACAATGCGGAATATGTAGAAGTTGAGCCCGAGCAGAGAACCGGTCACCGCATTAAAGAAGAGCTTTTCTATCCTTCTAACGAAGAGAAAATGCGTCTGCTGCAAACGCTGCTCGAAGAAGAATGGCCGGACCGTGCCATCATCTTCGCTAACACTAAACATCGCTGTGAAGATATCTGGGGCCATCTGGCTGCCGACGGTCATCGGGTTGGGCTGCTGACCGGCGATGTCGCGCAGAAAAAACGCCTGCGTATTCTGGAAGAGTTTACTCGTGGCGATCTGGATATTCTGGTCGCAACAGACGTGGCGGCTCGCGGCCTGCACATCCCAGCTGTTACTCACGTTTTCAACTACGATCTGCCTGATGACTGTGAAGATTACGTTCACCGCATCGGCCGTACCGGTCGTGCTGGCGCCAGCGGTCATTCGATCAGCCTCGCTTGTGAAGACTACGCGCTGAACTTGTCGGCAATTGAAACCTATATTGGCCATGCTATTCCGGTGAGCAAATATAACGCTGAAGCACTGTTAAATGAGTTCCCACCGCCAAAACGTCTGACCCGAAGCCGCCCTGGCAACGGCCCACGCCGCGGTGGCGCTCCTCGTGGTAATCGTCGTCGCGCAGGTTAAAAAAATCTATGCTTAGTACCGCCTCACTCTATGCAGCAATTGATCTGGGTTCTAACAGTTTTCATATGTTGGTTGTGCGTGAGGTGGCAGGAAGCATACAAACCCTGACCCGCATTAAGCGAAAAGTTCGCCTCGCTGCTGGCCTCAACAGCGAGTGCGTTCTCTCCCCGGAAGCCATGGAGCGCGGCTGGCAATGCCTGCGCTTATTTGCCGAACGACTCCAGGATATTCCTCAGAATCAAATTCGCGTTGTGGCTACAGCCACGCTGCGCCTCGCCGTTAATGCCGATGTTTTTTTGCAAAAAGCGCAGGAAATACTGGGTTGCCCGGTGCAGGTTATTCGTGGTGAAGAAGAAGCTCGTCTGATTTATCAGGGCGTTGCCCACACCACCGGCGGCGACGATCGACGTCTGGTCGTTGATATCGGTGGAGCAAGTACCGAGCTGGTGACGGGCATCGGGGCGCAAACAACCTCGTTATTCAGCCTCTCAATGGGCTGTGTCACATGGCTGGAGCGTTTCTTTAGCGACAGAAATCTCGGTCAGGAAAACTTCGCGGCTGCAGAAGCGGCGGCTGCAGAAGTGCTCAATCCGGTCATTGCCGAGCTTAAAAGCCACGGCTGGAAGATTTGTGTTGGCGCGTCTGGAACCGTGCAGGCACTGCAGGAAATCATGATGGCGCAGGGAATGGATGAACGCATTACCCTTGCAAAACTGCAGCAGCTAAAACAGCGAGCAATTCAGTGCGGCCGGCTGGAAGAGCTGGAAATTGAAGGCCTTACGCTTGAGCGCGCGCTGGTTTTCCCAAGCGGTCTGGCCATTCTCATCGCTATCTTCCAACAGCTTGATATTGAATGCATGACGCTTGCTGGTGGCGCGCTGCGTGAAGGTTTGGTCTATGGAATGCTGCATCTTGCGGTTGACCAGGAGATCCGTCAGAGAACGCTGCGTAATGTCCAGCGCCGTTTTATGGTGGATACCAGCCAGGCGGCTCGAGTGGAACAGCTTGCGCAGAATTTTGCTTCACAAATCGCAGAACCGTGGGACCTTGATCCCCTCAGCCAGCAGATGCTGGCGAGCAGCGCTCTGCTGCATGAAATTGGCTTAAGCATCGATTTTAAACATGCCCCGCAGCATGCGGCCTATCTGGTGAGAAACCTGGATTTACCGGGATACACTCCCGCACAGAAAAAATTGCTGGCAACGCTGCTGCTTAACCAGACCAATCCTGTCGATCTCTCTTCGCTCCACCAGCAAAATGCGGTTCCGCCGCGCGTGGCGGAAAGGCTTTGCCGCCTGTTGCGTCTGGCGATTATTTTTGCAAACCGCCGCAGGGACGATATCCTGCCCGAAATTAAGCTCCAGGCCGACGGCGAAACGCTGCATCTGTCATTGCCGGACACCTGGCTGGCTGGCCACCCTCTCGGCGCCGAACTGCTGGAACAGGAAAAACTCTGGCAGAGCTACGTTCACTGGCCGCTCAGCGTCAATTAATCTAGCTTTTACGCGCTTTGGCCAGCATCTCGCGGATGTTGGCCACATTACTCTGCCCTTTTTGCATCCGCTCTTCGGCAGAAACCACTTTCCGCTCAGTTTCCCAGCTTAAATCATCCTGTGGCAGCTCCATCAGGAACCGGCTTGGTTCAGGCCGTACCAGCTCGCCATACTGCCGGCGTTCCCGGCAAAGCGTAAACGTCAGCTCTTTTTGCGCCCGGGTAATTCCCACGTAAGCCAGGCGGCGCTCTTCATCCACGTTATCTTCGTCGATGCTGCTTTGGTGCGGTAGAATCCCTTCCTCCATGCCGACAAGATAAACATAGGGGAATTCCAGGCCCTTAGAAGCATGCAGAGTCATCAACTGAACCTGATCGGCTTCTTCTTCGCTTTCACCACGCTCCATCATGTCGCGCAGAGTAAAACGCGTCACCACCTGGATTAACGTCATTGGCTCATTCAGGTCGTTGCCTTCAAGCATCTCGGTCATCCAGCTGAAAAGCTGGTTAACGTTTTTCATCCGCATTTCGGCAGCTTTCGGGCTGGGCGAGGTTTCATACAGCCAGCTTTCGTAGTCGATGCCGTGGATCAGATCTCGCACGGCAGCCACAGGTTCGCGCTCGGCAAGCGTAGCCACCTCCCGCAGCCAGTGGGTAAAACGCTGTAATGCGTCAAGGCCGCGGCCGCTGAGCGTCTGGCTTAGCCCCATATCGAAGCTGGCGGTAAACAAGCCTTTATTGCGCTGCATCGCCCACTCGCCAAGCTTTTGCAACGTTGCCGGGCCAATTTCTCGCTTGGGTGTATTCACAATACGTAGAAACGCGCTGTCGTCATCCGGGTTCGTCAACACGCGCAAATAGGCGAGCAGATCTTTAATTTCCGGGCGAGAGAAGAATGAAGTGCCGCCGGAGATGCGATACGGGATGCGGTTTTGCATCAGCATCTTTTCGAACACTCGCGACTGGTGATTGCCGCGATACAGAATCGCATAATCTTTATAGTTGGTTTTATTAATAAAGTGGTGAGCGATCAGCTCGCCGGTGACGCGTTCGGCCTCATGCTCTTCATGATTAGCCGTCACGACTTTCAATTCTGCGCCGTGTTCAAGTTCAGAGAAAAGCCGCTTCTCAAAAACGTGCGGATTGTTAGCGATCAGAATATTGGCCGCATTCAAAATCCGGCGGGATGAGCGGTAGTTCTGCTCAAGCTTTATCACCTGCAACGCCGGAAAATCTTTGCTCAACAGAACCAGGTTTTGCGGGTTCGCCCCGCGCCAGGAGTAGATTGACTGGTCATCGTCGCCTACAACGGTAAAGCGCGCCCGGGCGCCAACCAGCAGTTTCACCAGCTCGTACTGGCTGGTGTTGGTATCCTGATATTCATCCACCAGCAGATAGCGAATACGGTTTTGCCAGCGCTCCCGAACTTCTGCATTACGCTGCAGCAGCAGCGTTGGCAGCAAAATGAGATCGTCAAAATCCAGCACGTTGCAGGACTTAAGATGGGTATCGTAAAGGCCGTAACAATGGGCAAAAATACGATCCCGTTCGCCCTTCGCCTGCGCGGCAGCCTGTGCCGGAGACAACAACCCATTCTTCCAGTTGGAAATGGTTGAAATCAGCTGCTGAAGCAGTACCTTATCGTTTTCTAACAGGCCTTCAGTTAGCTCTTTGAGCAGTGCGGTCTGATCGGTATCGTCAAACAGCGAGAAATTAGATTTCATACCAAGCGCCGCGTACTCGCGCTTGATAATCTCCAATCCCAGCGTGTGGAAAGTCGAGATCATCAACCCGCGAGCCTCTTTGCGCCCCAGCGTTTGCGAAACGCGCTCTTTCATTTCGCGTGCGGCCTTATTGGTAAAGGTCACCGCCGCAATCTGGCGCGCCTGATAGCCACTTTCGCGAATCAGATGCGCAATTTTATTGGTGATAACGCGCGTTTTACCCGAACCCGCCCCGGCCAAAACCAGGCAGGGTCCGGTGACAAATTCGACGGCTTGTTGTTGGCCAGGGTTTAAACGCATACGGTCACTCAATGAAAGTCAGGAGGGGACAAAAACAGCGTGGTAGTATAGCGAGCGTAATCAACATGACTCAAGGCACTATCATGGCAAAAACCGCAGCAGCACTGCATATCCTTGTAAAGGAAGAAAAACTGGCTCAGGACCTTTTGGAGCAGCTTAAAAACGGCGGCGACTTCGAGAAACTGGCGAAGAAGCACTCTACCTGCCCGTCCGGCAAAAAAGGCGGTCATTTAGGTGAATTCCGTCAGGGCCAGATGGTTCCTGCGTTCGATAAAGTGGTGTTTTCCTGCCCACTGCTGGAGCCTTACGGCCCGCTGCACACTCAGTTCGGCTACCACATCATCAAGGTGCTGTACCGTAACTAAGCCAAAGGCCGGGAGATCCGGCCTTTTCTTTATTTTGTCGACTGTCGCGTCTGCTGGGCTTCATGCTTCAGCAAATGCGTGCCGACCGCCATCTGGAACACTTTGAAAATAATACCGTTGACGAAAGTGGTCAGCGTGAGGGTAATAAACGCCGTCATAATCCAGTCAATCACCGGCATCCCGCTGTGCAGCAAATAAGGGCGGTAAATCAGCATTCCGGCAAACACCACCCAGTGACTAAGGCAGTAGAAACATTGGAAGAGATGGCCCAGCATCGCATGCTTTTTTGCCGTCCAGCTGCGTAACCCTGCAAACAGTTCAGTTTGCGTTATCGTCATCGAAATACTGGCGGCGGCCAGGGCGATCATCAGGCAAACTGGCAGATCCGTGGTTAAGGTTGAAATCATTCCTCGTGCCCCTTTTCATTGAAATAGCTAATAAATTCGCTCCCGATATCTTGCAATGTCAGGCTTTTGAACCGCGCCAGCACCAGCTCTTCAGCCGCGGTAAACGTCTCGGACATCACGCGATTGACCCCCTGCTCAACCAGGCATTGCGGGTTTTCATTGCGGTTGCCTAGCGCAAACAGACCCGGCGATCCCAGCGCCAGATAAATATCCAGCAGCGTCACTTCGCTGGCCGGGCGGCAGAGCCTCCAGCCGCCGTGGTGGCCTTTGGTCGAGCAGACGATGTTGTTGTCGCGCAGACCGGCGAGCACCTTACGAATAAACGCCGGATTGCCGTCGATAAAGGCGGCCATTTGTTCCGATGTGAGCGGTTTGTCCATCTGCTCCAGGTGAAGCAGGATGTGCAACGTTGCTGAGAAGGAGTTATTTGTTTTCATGTAACTTACGATATTACATAAAAAGAGAGGCGGCAAGATAGCGGGCACAAAAAAAGGCGCCGAAGCGCCTTTTTCAGTTCAAAAACATATTAACCAGCGACAGCGATGCGTTTCATGTCGGTCATGTAGCCACGCAGTTTTTGACCCACTTTTTCGATTTCGTGGCTGCGAATGGCTTCATTGACGTCACGAAGCTGAGCGTTGTCTACCGCAGCGGCTGGGATCTCTTTACCCAGATCGCCCGGCTGCAGCGTGGTCATGAACTCTTTCAGCAGCGGAACAGCCGCGTAGGAGAACAGGTAGTTACCGTACTCAGCGGTATCAGAAATAACCACGTTCATTTCGTACAGGCGCTTACGAGCGATGGTGTTCGCAATCAGCGGCAGCTCGTGCAGGGACTCATAATATGCAGACTCTTCAATGATGCCAGCGTCAACCATGGTTTCGAAAGCCAGCTCAACGCCCGCCTTCACCATAGCGATCATTACCACACCTTTGTCGAAGTATTCCTGCTCGGAAATCTTACCTTCAAACTGCGGTGCAGTTTCGAACGCAGTCTGGCCGGTCTCTTCACGCCAGGTGTGCAGTTTCTTATCGTCATTAGCCCAGTCAGCCATCATGCCGGAGGAGAACTCACCGGAAATGATGTCATCCATATGTTTCTGGAACAGCGGAGCCATGATGGTTTTCAGCTGCTCGGACAGCGCGTTGGCGCGGATTTTTGCCGGGTTGGACAGGCGATCCATCATCAGCGTGATCCCGCCCTGCTTCAGCGCTTCGGTGATGGTTTCCCAGCCGAACTGAATCAGTTTTTCTGCATACGCAGCATCAGTACCTTCTGCCACCAGCTTGTCGAAGCACAGCAGAGAACCGGCCTGCAGCATACCGCACAGGATAGTCTGCTCGCCCATCAGGTCAGATTTCACTTCCGCAACGAAGGAAGACTCCAGTACGCCCGCACGGTGGCCACCGGTTGCCGCAGCCCAGGCTTTGGCAATCGCCATACCTTCGCCTTTCGGATCGTTTTCAGGGTGAACTGCGATCAGCGTTGGCACGCCAAAACCACGTTTGTATTCTTCACGCACTTCGGTGCCCGGGCACTTCGGTGCTACCATCACCACGGTGATGTCTTTACGAATGGTTTCGCCGACTTCAACCACGTTGAAACCGTGGGAATAGCCCAGCGCCGCGCCGTCTTTCATCATCGGCTGTACGGCCTGAACAACGGAAGAGTGCTGTTTGTCTGGCGTCAGGTTAACAACCAGGTCCGCCTGCGGGATCAGCTCTTCGTAAGTACCCACTTTGAAGCCGTTTTCGGTCGCTTTGCGCCAGGATGCACGTTTCTCGGCGATAGCTTCCGCACGCAGGGCATAGGAAACATCCAGCCCGGAGTCGCGCATGTTCAGGCCCTGGTTAAGACCCTGAGCACCGCAGCCGACGATGACGACTTTTTTACCTTTGAGGTAGCTTGCTTCATCGGCGAATTCATCGCGCCCCATGAAGCGACATTTACCCAACTGCGCTAACTGCTGGCGCAGGTTCAAAGTGTTGAAATAATTAGCCATCGTAGAACTCCGTATGTGTCGTGTTGTGCTTATTGTAAGGGCTCTGCAGCCGTGTCGTGCTGCCTAGAATGAACCCACTATATGACAGGAAATGCGTTGCTTAAATTGATATATTAACAACATCGCGTTGCAATTATTGCAATGCAAAAATGAGGCCCGATGACCATGGATTTACGCGATCTGAAAACCTTTCTGCACCTGGCTGAAAGCCGCCATTTTGGGCGGAGCGCACGCGCCATGCACGTCAGCCCCTCCACGCTTTCACGCCAAATCCAGCGGCTGGAGGACGACCTGGGGCAACCTCTTTTTTTGCGTGATAACCGCACCGTGACGCTAACTGAAGCCGGTGAGCAATTAAGGCAGTTTGCCCAGCACACGCTGCTACAATATCAGCAGATGCGCCATACGCTTGGCCAGCAGGGGCCCTCCCTGAGCGGAGAGCTGCATCTGTTTTGCTCGGTGACCGCCGCATACAGCCATTTGCCGCCCATTCTGGACCGCTTCCGGGCTGAACATCCTTCCGTTGAAATTAAGCTGACCACAGGCGACGCCGCGGATGCGGTAGAAAAAGTCGACTCCAACGAAGCCGATCTCGCCATTGCCGGAAAACCCGAATCTCTTCCGCCTGGCGTGGCTTTCTCAATGCTGGAAAATTTATCCGTGGCCTTGATTGCCCCTGCTTTGCCTTGCCCCGTTCGGGCGCAGGTCAGTCAACCGGCACCAGACTGGGCCAAAATTCCATTTATCCTGCCGGAGCAAGGGCCGGTTCGCCGCCGAATAGAGCTGTGGTTCCGCCGCCATAAAATCAGTAACCCGGTGATTTACGCTACCGTTGCCGGCCATGAAGCCATGGTGTCGATGGTAGCACTGGGATGTGGCGTCGCGCTGATCCCGGAAATCGTGCTGGAAAACAGCCCGGAACCAGTGCGCAACCGCGTGCTGATTCTGGAACGTAACGACGAGAAAGCGCCTTTTGAGCTGGGCGTTTGCGTACAAAAAAAGCGGCTCAATGAGCCGCTTATCAGCGCGTTCTGGAAACTTCTACCCGGCAGCCATTAACCGGCCAGGAAGAAACGAAACGCCGGGTTCTGGGTTTCGTCGTGACATTCGTAACCCAGTTCGTTGAGCCGGGTTTCGAAGTCCGGCTCATTTTCACCCAACTCAAACGCCGCCAGCACGCGCCCGTAGTCGGTACCGTGGCTACGGTAATGGAACAGGGAAATGTTCCAGTGCGTTCCCAGCGTGCTCAAGAACTTCAGCAACGCCCCCGGTGATTCCGGGAACTCAAAGCTGTACAACCTTTCACGCAGCGGCTTCGAAGGCCGGCCACCCACCATGTAGCGAACGTGCAGCTTCGCCATTTCGTCGTCAGAGAGATCGACCACGCCGTAGCCGCCTTCGCTGAGCTGAGCGATGATCTCTTTACGCTCTTCCAGCCCGCGAGTCAGTCGCACCCCAACAAAAATGCAGGCATTGTCAGAGCTGGCGTAGCGGTAGTTGAACTCGGTGACCGAGCGGCCGCCCAGCAGCTGGCAGAACTTCAGGAAACTGCCTTTTTGCTCCGGAATGGTAACCGCAAGCAACGCTTCCCGCTGCTCGCCCAGCTCACAGCGCTCAGAGACATAACGTAACCCGTGGAAATTCACGTTTGCGCCAGACAGCACATGTGCCAGGCGTTCACCGCGGATATTGTGCTGCTGAACGTATTTTTTCATCCCCGCCAGCGCCAGCGCCCCGGAAGGCTCGGCGACAGCACGCACATCTTCGAACAAATCCTTCATCGCCGCGCAGATAGCGTCGCTGTCCACGGTGATGATGTCATCCAGGTATTCCTGGCACACGCGGAAGGTTTCGTCGCCGATGCGCTTAACCGCAACGCCTTCGGCAAATAGCCCTACGCGCGGCAGCTCAACCGGATGCCCGGCATCCAGCGCGGCTTTGAGACAGGCAGAATCTTCGGCTTCAACCGCAATTACTTTGATCTGCGGCATCAGCTGCTTGATCAGAACCGCTACGCCAGCCGCCAGGCCACCGCCCCCAACCGGCACGAATACGCGATCGAGATGCGCATCCTGTTGCAGCAGTTCCAGCGCAACCGTACCCTGCCCGGCGATAACTGCCGGGTGGTCAAACGGAGGCACGTAGGTGAAACCTTGCTGCTGCGAAAGTTCGATGGCTTTGGCTTTTGCCTCATCAAAATTCGCGCCATGCAGTAGCACTTCGCCTCCGAAGGCCCGCACAGCATCGACTTTGATATCCGCAGTGGCCACAGGCATAACGATCAGCGATTTAATCCCCAACCGCGTGGACGAGAGCGCGACGCCCTGCGCGTGGTTTCCCGCAGAAGCGGTGATCACGCCACAGGACTTTTGCTCGCTGTTCAAGCCTGCAATCATCGAATAAGCCCCACGCAGCTTGAAGCTGTGAACCGGCTGACGGTCTTCACGCTTAACCAGAATGACGTTATCAAGGCGCGAAGAAAGCTTTTCCATTTTCTGCAACGGCGTGACCTGCACGACTTCGTAAACCGGCGCGCGCAATACCGCGCGCAGATACTCAGCTCCGCCGGGGGCATCGGGTAGCGGTTGTGACTCAGCCATAATTAGCCTCCAAGCTTGCTTTTATCACGCACTGCGCCTTTATCCGCACTGGTGGCGAGGCTGGCGTAGGCGCGCAGGGCGAAGGAAACCTGGCGCTCACGATTGCGTGGCGTCCAGGCAGCGTCACCGCGAGCTTCCTGTGCCTCACGACGTGCCGCCATTTCCTGATCGGTAAGCTGCAGCTGAATACCGCGGTTAGGAATATCGATGGCAATCATGTCGCCATCTTCAATCAGCGCAATATTGCCGCCGCTGGCGGCTTCAGGAGAAACGTGCCCGATCGACAGACCCGAGGTCCCGCCGGAGAAACGGCCGTCGGTGACCAGCGCGCAGGCTTTACCCAGTCCCATAGATTTCAGGAAGGTGGTTGGGTAGAGCATTTCCTGCATACCAGGCCCGCCTTTTGGCCCTTCGTAACGAATAACAACCACGTCACCTGCAACGACTTTACCGCCGAGGATGGCTTCTACCGCATCGTCCTGACTTTCATAAACTTTGGCCGGACCGCGGAATACCAGGCTGCCTTCATCCACGCCAGCGGTTTTAACAATACAGCCGTTTTCCGCGAAGTTGCCGTACAGAACGGCCAGGCCGCCATCTTTGCTGTAGGCGTTTTCCAGTGAGCGAATACAACCGTTAGCGCGATCGTCATCCAGCGTGTCCCAACGGCAGTTCTGCGAGAAAGCCTGGGTGGTACGAATGCCAGCCGGACCCGCGCGGAACATGGTTTTAACCGCTTCGTCTTTGGTCAGCATCACATCGTATTGTTCCAGCGTCTGCGGCAGGGAAAGGCCAAGCACGTTTTTCACTTCGCGGTTCAACAATCCGGCGCGATCCAGCTCACCGAGAATGCCGAGCACGCCACCGGCGCGGTGCACGTCTTCCATATGGTATTTCTGGGTGCTTGGCGCGACTTTACACAGCTGTGGAACCTTGCGGGACAGCTGGTCAATGTCGGTCATGGTGAAGTCGATTTCAGCTTCTTGCGCGGCGGCCAGCAGGTGCAGAACGGTGTTAGTGGAGCCGCCCATGGCGATATCCAGCGTCATGGCGTTTTCGAACGCCTCTTTGCTGGCGATGCTGCGCGGGAGCGCGGTGGCATCATCCTGCTCGTAATAGCGCTTGGTCAGTTCAACAATGCGTTTACCCGCGTTCAGGAACAACTCTTTGCGGTCAGCGTGCGTCGCCAGCAGTGAACCGTTACCCGGCTGAGACAGACCTAGCGCCTCGGTCAGGCAGTTCATGGAGTTGGCAGTGAACATACCTGAACAAGAGCCGCATGTTGGACACGCGGAGCGTTCAACCTGCTCGCTTTGCTCGTCAGAAACTTTCGGGTCCGCACCCTGAATCATCGCATCGACCAGATCCAGCTTGATGATCTGATCGGAAAGTTTAGTTTTCCCGGCTTCCATCGGACCGCCGGAAACGAAGATCACCGGAATGTTGAGGCGAAGAGAGGCCATCAGCATCCCTGGGGTGATTTTGTCGCAGTTGGAGATACAAACCATGGCATCGGCGCAGTGAGCGTTCACCATGTACTCAACCGAGTCTGCAATCAGCTCGCGGGACGGCAGAGAATAGAGCATGCCGCCATGCCCCATCGCGATACCATCATCCACCGCAATGGTGTTGAACTCTTTCGCTACGCCGCCGGAGGCTTCGATTTGCTCGGCAACCAGTTTACCCAGATCGCGCAGGTGAACGTGGCCCGGAACGAATTGGGTAAAGGAGTTAACGACCGCAATAATCGGTTTGCCGAAATCGGCGTCGGTCATCCCCGTTGCGCGCCACAGCGCGCGGGCACCCGCCATATTGCGGCCGTGGGTTGTAGTGGCGGAACGATACTTAGGCATGCTTTATTTACTCCAGTCTGTCGGGTAGCAGGCGGTCAATTGCCGCCCACCTGATTATTTTTTTGTTTAAGACTTATGGGTTTACCTGATCTAACCAGCCCCATTTGTCTTCAGTTTCACCGGTGAACAAGCCAAAGAATGCCTGTTGAATACGTTTGGTAACCGGACCGCAGCGGCCTTCGCCGACCTGAATGCGGTCTACGCTGCGAACCGGGGTGATTTCTGCGGCGGTACCGGACATAAAGACTTCATCGGCCAGGTACAGAGACTCACGCGACAGCACCTGCTCACGCACTTCAATACCCAGATCTTTTGCCAGCTTGATGATTGCATCGCGGGTAATGCCAGGCAGCGCTGAAGAGGTAAATGGCGGGGTGTAGATCACGCCGTCTTTTACTTCGAACAGGTTTTCACCCGCCCCCTCAGACAGGAAACCGTTCACATCAAGCGCAATCCCTTCCTGATAACCGTGGCGACGTGCTTCGCTGCCGACCAGCAGAGAGGAAAGGTAGTTACCGCCCGCTTTGGCCGCGGTTGGAATGGTGTTTGGTGCCGCGCGATTCCAGGAAGAGACCATTGCATCAATCCCCTGATCCAGTGCTTCAGCGCCCAGGTAAGCGCCCCACGGGAAGGCCGCAATGATCACGTCGGTGGTGTATCCTTCCGGTGGGTTAACGCCCATACCTACGTCGCCAACAAAGACCAGAGGACGGATGTAAGCGCTGGTGAGATTGTTTTTACGGATAACCGCACGACAGGCTTCCATCAGCTCATCAACGCTTTGCGATACCGGGAAGCGATAGATTTTTGCTGAGTCGCGCAAGCGCTGCATGTGTTCACGATGACGGAACACCACTGGCCCTTTGTGCGAGTCGTAGCACCGGATGCCTTCAAAGACCGAAGTACCGTAGTGCAGCGCGTGGGACATGACGTGAACTTTCGCTTCTCCCCACGGAGTCATCTCGCCATTGAACCAGATGTAATCAGCTTTCTTGGTCGTCATTGTTCTCTTCCTTTTACGCTCAGGCGCGGATTTGTTGTGATGTTGGTTGCTGGATTTCAACGCAGGCAACGTCTACCAGCTTGCTTAATTGAGTAAACAGTAATTCGACTGGCCGCAGGCTAGCAATGGTCAATTCAATATTAATATTGTCGGTATTCCCCGCTGAGGCCATATTCATCGCGCAGATCTGGAAGCCACGATGGCGCACCACGCGTAAAACACGTTCTAACGTTTCCGGGCGGAAGCGAGCCTGCACGGCGAGCTGATGTTGCATCATGATAATTTCTCCAGCATTTGCGAGTTACTGGCACCGGGCGGTACCAACGGCCAGACGTTTTCGTACTCATCGATCGAGACGTGAAGCATGTACGGGCCGTCGCTGTTCAGCAGAGCGTCTAACGCGGCTTCTACCTGGTCTTTACGGGTGATGTGCTGGCCTGGAATGCCAAAGGCGCTGGCCAGCGTGAGGAAATCGGGGTTGTCGGTCAGGGTGGTTTCACTGTAGCGTTCTTCAAAAAACAGCTGCTGCCACTGTCTCACCATGCCCAGGCGTTGGTTATCGAGCAGCAGGATTTTGACCGGCAACTGCTTACGCTTGATGGTGCCTAACTCCTGAACGTTCATCATGAAAGATCCATCGCCGGAGACGCAGATAACCGTATCTTCCGGCCTTGCAACCTGGGCGCCAACGGCGGCGGGTAAACCAAAGCCCATCGTGCCAAGGCCGCTGGAAGTGATGAAGTTCTCCGGGCGGGTGAAGGTCATGTGCTGCGCGGTCCACATCTGATGCTGACCTACGTCGGTGGTCACAACGGCTTCTGCTGGTTTGCGATCGGAGAGCTGCTTCAGCAGCAGAGGGGCATAGATAGCCTGACCTGGATGATCGTAGCGCCACTGGTGTTCTTCGGTCAGGCCAGCGATATGCTGCTGCCAGGCGGTAATTTGCAACGGTTGCTGCAAAGCCGGTAAGAGTTGGTTCAGCGGCCCCTGCAACGCGACATGCGCCTGGCGCAGTTTGCTCAGCTCCGCAGGATCGATATCCATGTGGATAACTTTGGCGTGCGGAGCAAAGGTATTCAGCTTCCCGGTGACGCGATCATCGAAACGGGCGCCAACGGCCAACAGCAGATCGCATTCCTGAACGGCCAGGTTTGCCGCTTTGGTGCCGTGCATCCCCAGCATGCCGGTATAAAACGCATGGTCGGCAGGTACTGCACCCAGCCCTTTCAGAGTGACAGTGGAAGGCAGACCCGTGACGGAAATAAACTCACGAAGTGCCGGAACCGCCTGCGCCATCCCCACGCCGCCACCAACGTAAAGCATAGGCTTTTTGGCCTGAGCGAGCATTTCGCGGGCTCGTTGCAATTCAGCCAACGGCAGATCTGCATCATCTTCAACGGTAGATAGCCAGGTCTCAGGCTCACCGATAGCTAACTGAATATCTTTTGGAATATCGACCAGAACGGGACCTGGCCGGCCGGAATTTGCAATTTCAAATGCCTCGGCAAGTACGCGCGGCAGTTCATCAAGGGATTCAACGAGGAAACTGTGTTTGGTGCAGGCAAGCGACAGGCCGAGGACGTCAACTTCCTGGAAAGCATCAGTCCCGATCAAAGGCGCAGCCACCTGGCCGGTGATGGCAACCACGGGAACAGAATCTAACAGTGCGTCAGCAAGGCCGGTTAACAGATTCGTCGCGCCGGGGCCAGAAGTGGCAATACAGACACCGGTTTTACCGGTTGAGCGGGCATAACCAATGGCCGCCATGGCCGCGCCTTGCTCATGGCGACACAGTAGATGTTCCACACCACCGTCGTACAACGCATCGTACACCGGCATAATCGCGCCGCCAGGATAACCGAAAACTGTTTCAACACCCTGCGCTCGCAACGCATGTACTACCCACTGTGCACCATTCATAGTTAGTTCCCCGTCTCATTACCGGAGAAACAGCATTTTATTCTGCAACACATACTCTGTTCCTCGCTTCACATTCTTCAGTCAACAAAAAACCCCCGGACCTTTCGGTGCGGGGGTTCTTTTCGATTCAGGCTTGATTTTTAAGCCTTTCTTTCTCCAAGTGCAGCCCCGCACGGTGGGATAATAATCACCACCACGCTAATCACGACCAGGCTAATCACTCGTAGAAGGGCTGTCATTTTCTGTATGTTCTAACGTCTAGTTCGAAGTAATGCCTACAGAGTTATCACAGAGTTGACGTAAAGCACAATATTTTTTTATGACGAAAAGATCGTCGTTGAAATTAATTAGCATAAAAATTATTTAATTTCAGTGCATAACGAGAAAGTGAAAATAATTCATAAAACTGGTCTGCTGAGGGTATTTTCTGCGTAATACCAGTAAAAAGTTATTGTTGTGCGATCGACTTCGCAGCCAGAGCCGTAAAAAAGAAAGTCGATAAAAAAAACCAGGGAGATGCTTCCCGGGGCATCAAAAGAACAATATTTAATCTTTTATTGGCGCGGCAGAATGAAGTTTTTCACGGAGGAAAAATGTCACTGTCGGTTGTCTACACCAGAGCAGCACTCGGCGTTCACGCCCCTCAGGTTACGGTTGAAGTACATATCAGTGCAGGTTTACCAGGGCTGACGCTTGTCGGCCTACCTGAAACCACCGTGAGAGAAGCCCGGGATCGAGTTAGAAGCGCTTTGATCAATAGCGGCTACACGTTTCCGGCACGTAAAATCACCATTAACCTTGCCCCGGCCGACCTTCCCAAAGAAGGTGGAAGATATGATCTGCCTATTGCTCTGGCGCTGCTGGTTGCCTCTGAGCAGCTAAATACGCCCAGGCTGGCCCAGCTCGAGTTTATCGGAGAGCTTGCGCTAACGGGAGAGCTACGTGGGGTTTCTGGGGCCATATCATCCGCTATGGAGGCTTTGAAAGCCGGGCGAGAAGTCGTGGTTGCCGCAGAAAATGAAGAAGAGGTTGGCCTGATCGCTAAACCGGGCTGCTTTGTGGCCACGCATCTAACCGAGGTATGCGCCTGGCTGGAAGGAAGGCATGACCTCCGCACCCCGGTTAGCCCTGCGCTGTGGCAAGCGGATAACACAGAAGACATGAATGAGATTATTGGGCAGAGCCAGGGCAAACGAGCGCTGGAAATTGCGGCGACTGGTGGTCATAACCTGTTGCTGATAGGCCCTCCGGGAACAGGTAAAACCATGCTGGCGAGCCGGCTCAATACGCTTCTTCCTCCTTTGAACGATGCTGAAGCACTACAGAGCGCAGCCATTCTGAGCCTGGTGCAATCCTCACATCTTCATCGCCATTGGCGTCAGCGTCCGTTCAGGGCTCCCCATCATAGTGCCTCTTTAACTTCCGTCGTGGGCGGTGGGGCTATCCCGCAGCCAGGAGAAATTTCTTTAGCGCATAACGGCGTGTTATTTCTGGATGAATTACCTGAGTTTGAGCGCCGCGTGCTGGACTCGCTCAGGGAACCTATTGAATCAGGCGAGATTCATATCTCCCGCACTCGAGCAAAAATTACCTACCCCGCAGATTTTCAGCTTATCGCTGCGATGAACCCGAGCCCAACGGGGCACTATGAGGGCAAGCATAACCGTGCCACACCACAGCAGACTTTACGCTATATGAACCGGCTCTCGGGCCCTTTTCTCGACCGCTTTGACCTCTCGGTGGATATCCCGCTTCTTCCAGCCGGAATGCTAAGTAAAACAAATCATCATGAAGAAAAAAGCGAAAGGATAAGGGAAAGGGTTATAGAGACACGTGACAGGCAACTCTCCCGGCAGAACAAGCTGAATGCCCGACTCAGCAACCATGAGATCCGCGAACACTGCGTGCTTGCGCCGGATGATGCAGTTTGGCTGGAGGAAACATTACTCAAGCTGGGCCTGTCGGTCAGGGCATGGCAACGTCTTCTGAAAGTCTCTCGTACCATAGCGGACATCGAGTATTGCGAGAGTATTACTCGGGTACATCTCCAGGAAGCACTAAGCTATCGAACAATCGATCGGCTACTTCTGCATTTGCACAGGCTGGCAGAATAAAAAATGGGGCTTTCGCCCCATTTTTTAATCATCACTATCGCTGTAGTCTTCAACCGTATCCATCTGCGGTTTGCCGCCAGACAGAGTATGAAAACGTTTTGGACGCTTAATACGCGCCATGTACTTGCTCCAGACACGTTCCGCTTCAGTAGCAGGCTCGCGCACACCACGGCATACGGCAACAAACTGCACTTCTTCTTCAGTGCCTGGTTCGCGCTTACCAAGGTCCAGCTCATTGAACGCAAAACCATGACGTTCTAACAGCTGTGCCTCTTTGATGGTGAAATCACCATGGCGAGCAAACCCACGTGGATAATGTTTATTGTCGAAAAACCGATTAGTCGTCGTAAAGCTTTCCGCCATCCTACACGCTCCTGATTTTCTTGGCCGAGCTATTTATGGCGCGGAGTATTAGTTACGCTTGACAGAGTGTAAAACAAAACATTTAAATCATAACGACAAATTATTTTTTGGAGTAAGGCGTGGACACCGAATTACTTAAAACCTTCCTGGAAGTTAGCAGAACACGGCACTTTGGTCGCGCTGCAGAAGCACTTTATTTGACGCAATCTGCGGTAAGCTTTCGCATCCGACAGCTCGAAAATCAGCTGGGCGTAAACCTTTTTACCCGCCACCGCAATAACATACGGCTGACAACTGCCGGGGAGCGCCTGTTGCCCTATGCAGAAAATCTGATGAATACATGGTTAGCGGCAAAAAAAGAGGTATCGCATACTTCTCAGCATAATCAGCTCACGCTTGGTGCCAGCGCATCGCTTTGGGAATGCATGCTTTCTGAATGGCTAATTGCGCTTTATCAACAGCATAACGGCCTGCAGTTCGAAGCACGAATTGCACAACGTCAGTCACTCGTTAAACAGCTTCATGAGCGCCAGTTGGATTTATTACTCACAACTGAAGCACCAAAAATGGATGAATTCTCCAGCCAGCTGCTGGGTTATTTCAGCATGGGGCTTTATGGTCCTGCCGCGGAAAGCCGTAAAGCTTCACTCAACTATTTACGCATCGAGTGGGGGGCGGATTTTCATCAGCATGAAGCAGAGCTCATTGGGAGTGACGACATTCCGGTATTAACCACCAGTTCAGCCAAAGTAGCCTGCAAGCTAATCTCTGAACTTAACGGTTGTACATTCCTACCGATTGAATGGGCAAAAGAAAAGTCTGGGATCTGGCCTGTTCCCGAAAGCACAACCCTGTCCAGACCGTTGTATGCTGTTTGGTTACAAAATGCAGACAAACAGAGCATTATCAAAGAATTATTGAAGACACCATTAATAGCGCAGTAATGCGCTTTTTACAGCAATGAACAAAAGGAGGGAAATTTTGGACAAAAAAAATCCTTTGCCTAAGCAAAGGATTATATATGGCAGGGGCGGAGAGACTCGAACTCGCGACACCCGGTTTTGGAGACCGGTGCTCTACCAACTGAGCTACGCCCCTAAATTTTCCTACTATTAAGCCTGCTTAAGTAGCAGGCTTAATTTTAATAAGTGGCGGAACGGACGGGACTCGAACCCGCGACCCCCTGCGTGACAGGCAGGTATTCTAACCGACTGAACTACCGCTCCACCGAATTTCTTTACAACTACCGGTTTGTTGCCCCGGTTTACTGCTTAATTTGATGCCTGGCAGTTCCCTACTCTCGCATGGGGAGACCCCACACTACCATCGGCGCTACGGCGTTTCACTTCTGAGTTCGGCATGGGGTCAGGTGGGACCACCGCGCTACGGCCGCCA
>NZ_VWWV01000009.1 GCF_011752815.1 Enterobacter sp. Cy-643 | reverse complement strand
TTGTCTGATAAATTGTTAAAGAGCAGTGAGTCAGTCGCTTTCGCTTGCTAACTCGAGGTGGCGTATAATACGCTTTCCTCTTTCAGAGTCAAGCGTTTATTTTCGCTTTCGTCTGACTGACGCCGGGATTGTTAAGCCGCTTTCGAAGCCGCTTCACCGTGTCAGTGGAGGCGCATTATAGGGAGTTCTCAGAGCCTGACAACCCCTAATTTGAAAAAATTTTCTGAGAGCTCACTTTTCAGCCAAAAAGAATAAAAACAGGTCAGCAATGGCTGTTTTACAAACAAAAACGAGCCCAAATGGGCTCGTTTTTTACGTTAAGTGACTTACTGCACTGCCACGATGCGATCGTCTTTAACTTCCAGCTTGATTGTTTTGCCTGGAATCAGCTCACCGGAAAGGATTTGCTGAGCCAATGGGTTCTCAATTTGCTGTTGAATAGCGCGTTTCAGCGGACGTGCTCCGTAGACCGGATCGTAACCGTTCTCGCTGATGAGCTTCAATGCGTCATCCGAGATACTTACACCATAACCACGCTCTTCCAGCCGTTTGTATAAACGCTGCAGCTGAATCTGAGCAATAGAAGCAATGTGGCGCTCACCGAGAGGATGGAAGACAACAACCTCATCGATACGGTTAATGAACTCCGGGCGGAAGCTTTGGCTAACAACGCCAAGGACCAGATCCTTCATATGGCCGTAATCCAGTTCACCGAAACGCTCCTGAATTAAGTCTGAACCAAGGTTCGACGTCATAATGACAACCGTATTACGGAAATCAACGGTGCGACCCTGCCCATCGGTCAGACGGCCGTCATCCAGAACCTGCAGCAGGATGTTAAACACATCCGGATGCGCTTTTTCTACCTCATCCAGCAGAATCACGGAATAAGGACGGCGACGAACGGCTTCCGTCAGGTAGCCACCTTCTTCATAACCAACATAGCCCGGAGGCGCACCCACTAGCCGCGATACGGAGTGTTTCTCCATAAACTCGGACATGTCGATACGCACCATCGCATCGTCACTGTCGAACATAAAGTTCGCTAACGCTTTGCACAGCTCAGTCTTACCTACCCCGGTTGGCCCCAGGAACAGGAACGAACCTATTGGGCGATTAGGATCGGACAATCCAGCACGGCTACGACGAATCGCGTTTGATACGGCTTCGACGGCTTCATCCTGACCGATCACACGCTGATGAAGATCTTTTTCCATGCGCAAGAGTTTGTCGCGCTCGCCTTCCAGCATTCGGGCAACCGGGATCCCGGTCCAGCGTGCCAGCACTTCGGCGATTTCTGCGTCCGTCACTTTATTACGCAGCAGACGCATGGTTTTCCCTTCGCTTTGGGTTGCCGCGGCCAGCTGTTTTTCCAGCTCAGGAATTTTACCGTACTGCAGCTCGGACATACGCCCAAGATCACCTACGCGGCGAGCCTGCTCGATTGCGATTTTCGCCTGCTCAAGCTCAGCCTTAATGGTTTGCGTGCCGGACAGCGAAGCTTTCTCCGCCTTCCACTCTTCTTCAAGTTCTGAATACTGGCGCTCTTTATCTTCGAGCTCTTCATTCAGCATGCTGAGACGTTTCTGACTGGCTTCATCAGATTCTTTCTTCAGCGCCTGCTGCTCCAGCTTAAGCTGAATAATGCGGCGATCGAGGCGGTCCAACTCTTCAGGCTTAGAGTCTATCTGCATACGAATGCTGGATGCGGCCTCATCGATGAGGTCAATGGCTTTATCCGGCAGCTGGCGATCGGCAATATAGCGATGAGACAGCGTAGCTGCCGCGACAATTGCCGGGTCGGTGATTTGCACATGGTGGTGCAATTCATAACGCTCTTTCAGACCACGCAGAATAGCAATAGTGTCTTCTACCGAAGGCTCGGCCACGAACACTTTTTGGAAACGACGCTCAAGCGCGGCATCCTTCTCTATATATTGACGGTATTCGTCGAGCGTGGTCGCGCCAACGCAGTGCAATTCACCGCGGGCCAAAGCTGGCTTGAGCATGTTCCCGGCATCCATAGCACCGTCGGCTTTGCCTGCCCCGACCATGGTATGCAGCTCGTCAATAAACAGAATGACGTTGCCTTCCTGCTTAGCAAGATCGTTCAGCACACCCTTGAGACGCTCTTCAAACTCACCCCGGTATTTTGCACCGGCCACCAGCGCGCCCATATCCAGCGCAAGCACGCGTCGGCCTTTCAAGCCTTCAGGTACTTCGCCATTAATGATGCGCTGTGCAAGCCCTTCAACGATGGCCGTTTTACCAACGCCCGGTTCACCAATCAGCACCGGGTTATTTTTGGTACGGCGCTGCAATACCTGAATAGTACGGCGAATTTCTTCATCACGGCCAATCACCGGATCAAGCTTGCCTTGTTCGGCCCGCTCGGTTAAATCAACGGTGTATTTCTTCAATGCCTGACGTTGGTCTTCGGCACCTTGATCGTTCACGCTCTCCCCTCCACGCATTTGTTCAATCGCGGCGGTTACGTTGGCTGCTGTTGCGCCTGCGGCTTTCAGCAGGTCGGTCAGAGTGCCGCGTGAGTCAAGTACCGCCAGAACAAACAGCTCTGACGAAATAAAATTGTCGTTTCTTTTTTGTGCAAGCTTGTCGCACAGGTTCAGTACACGCACCAAATCCTGAGAAGGCTGAACGTCGCCGCCGGTGCCTTCTACCTGGGGCAGGCGGCTTAATGCCTGCTCGATGTCGGTACGTAATTTGCCCGCGTTGACCCCCGCAGAGGTCAATAACGGGCGCACGGATCCCCCCTCCTGATTAAGCAAAGCGCTCATCAGATGAAGAGGTTCGATGAATTGATTGTCGTGCCCAAGAGCAAGAGATTGGGCATCGGCGAGAGCAAGCTGGAATTTATTGGTAAGACGATCCAGACGCATAACTCCTCCCATAAACAGGTCAAATTTGCTACTGGAGATTAAATGAGGTCATCCCTCAATTATTCAAGGTTAATGGCCTGAAATATATGAAGCGCGAGCTACCCGCACTGGATCGTCTTGATTCGATAGGTTATATCAGCCAGATGAAACTTGCCATACGACCTGTTATTCTGTCGCGGCGGTATGAGAAGAAATCGCCGCTTTCGGTCCAGGTACAGCGGTCGCCGCCGTACACCTGCGTGACGCCCACGTTCGCCAGCCGCTGCCTTGCAAGCTGGTAGATATCAGCATAGTACTTTTCGCCCGCTGCGCTAAAAGCATTTGCCGCTTTTTCGTCCTTCGCCATAAAGGCTTCGCGAACTTCCGGCCCCACTTCGAACGCCTGAGGACCAATTGCCGGCCCGAGCCAGGCGCGAATATTCTGGGGGCGATCCTGGAAACAGGCTACCGTCTCTTCGAGTACACCTTCACATAAACCGCGCCAGCCAGCATGCGCTGCCGCAACTTCAGTTCCAGCCTCATTACAAAACAGCACCGGCAGGCAATCCGCCGTCATCACCGCACAAACCGTTCCCGGCGTATTGCTATAAGAAGCATCCGCTCGCTTAGAGGCATACGGCTCGCCCGTTAGCTTCAACACCGTTTTACCGTGAACCTGCTCAAGCCAGACCGGTTTTGAAGGCAAGCCTGCGGCGGCATAAAATAGCCGACGGTTCTCTTCAACATGTGCCAGATCGTCGCCGCAATGGGCGCCCAGATTCATCGAGTCATACGGCGCGAGGCTAACGCCACCCGCGCGGGTTGAGCTACAGGCAGCAACGCCCTCCGGAAGCGGCCAGTGCGGGACGATCGTTTTGGTCATAGCCAGTCCAGTTGATCTTTATGGGTTTCGGTATCAGCGCGAAGAGCGTCAATCAGTTCAACCATATCCTGTGGGATCGGTGCGCTCCATTCCATCAGAATACCGCTGACAGGATGGTACAGGCGCAGCATAGTCGCGTGAAGCGCCTGCCGGTCGAACTTGCGCAGAACGCTGACAAACTCTTCCGATGCACCTTTCGGCGGGCGAGGACGGCCACCGTAAAGCTGATCGCCCACCAGCGGATGGCTGATATGCGCCATGTGGACGCGGATCTGGTGAGTACGGCCGGTTTCCAGGCGCAAACGCAGGCGCGTATGCACGCGGAAATGCTCCATAATGCGGTAGTGCGTCACCGCAGGTTTGCCCATTGGATGCACGGACATGTGGGTGCGTTTGGTTGGGTGGCGGCTGATAGGCTCTTCCACCGTACCGCCGCCGGTCATATGACCAATGGCCACCGCTTCGTACTCACGGGTAATTTCACGCAGTTGAAGAGCTTCAACCAGGCGAGTTTGCGCCGGGACAGTTTTTGCTACAACCATCAAGCCGGTGGTGTCTTTATCCAGACGGTGAACGATACCCGCCCGCGGCACATCCGCAATTGGCGGATAATAGTGCAGCAGCGCATTCAGCACGGTACCATCCGGGTTGCCTGCACCAGGGTGCACAACGAGGTCACGGGGCTTATTGATCACCAGAATATCTTCATCTTCATAGACGATATTCAGCGGGATGTCCTGAGCCTCCCAGCGGACTTCTTCTTCAATCTCAGCATTGATGGTTACGCTTTCGCCACCCAACACTTTCTCTTTCGGCTTGTCCCAGACAACGCCGTTGACCGTAACTCGCTGGTCAAGAATCCATTCTTTTATGCGCGAACGCGAATAATCCGGGAACAATTCGGCCAATGCCTGATCTAAGCGTTGACCCAGTTGTGAATCGGACACCGTTTCGGTGAGTTGTACTAGTTGTGCCATAGACAGCTTCTTTCGTTAACGTTGGGTTTTACGGCAATGCCGTTTAATATAATGTGCTATTGTAGCTGGTCTTTATCGGGAGCCGGAACACGAACTCTCCCGGAAATAACATTACTTAGGAAAGTCAAACGTCATGACGCGCATGAAATATCTGGTGGCAGCGGCCACGTTGAGCCTGGCTTTGGCTGGTTGCTCCAGTTCCAAGGATGAGGTTCCTGATAATCCGCCTTCTGAGATCTACGCGACTGCCCAGCAAAAGCTGCAGGACGGTAACTTTAAAGCGGCGATAACGCAACTGGAAGCGCTGGATAACCGCTATCCATTTGGCCCGTACTCTCAGCAAGTGCAGCTCGACCTGATCTACGCCTACTACAAAAATGCGGACTTACCGCTGGCTCAGGCGGCGATCGATCGCTTTATGCGCCTCAATCCGACTCATCCAAACATCGACTACGTACTTTACATGCGTGGCCTGACGGACATGGCGTTGGATGACAGCGCGCTACAGGGCTTCTTTGGCGTTGACCGTTCCGACCGTGATCCACAGCACGCTCGCGATGCTTTTAACGACTTCTCGAAGCTGGTGCGCGGCTATCCGAACAGCCAGTACGTTACCGATGCGACTAAGCGTCTCGTGTTCCTGAAAGATCGCCTGGCGAAGTATGAGCTTTCCGTGGCGCAATATTACACGAAACGCGGCGCGTGGGTGGCAGTAGTTAATCGTGTTGAAGGTATGCTGCGTGATTATCCTGACACTCAGGCAACCCGTGATGGTCTGAAGCTGATGGAAAATGCCTACCGCGAGCTGCAGATGCCGGGCCAGGCAGATAAAGTTGCGAAAATCATTGCCGCCAACAGCAGCAACACCTGACAGACTATATCACAAGAAAAACGGCAGCCTCGGCTGCCGTTTTTTTATCTGCCGACGCAAAAACTGAAACGGTTTAGCGTCAGGTCATCCAATCAAATATGGACGTGATTTCCGATAACCACAAGCCTTAAAAACGCATATCCTGTCCTGCCTCACAAAAAGGTCTCCTTGACAAAAAGTGACAAAATAACGTGATTTACATCACACATTTTGACATTAAGAACGGTATGCTGGAGTTACCAAGACGGCAAAGACAAGAGGTAAATTTATGACAATGAACATTACCAGCAAGCAAATGGAAATCACCCCAGCTATTCGCCAGCATGTCGCCGACCGTCTCAGCAAACTGGACAAGTGGCAAACTCATCTTATAAATCCACATATTATCTTGTCCAAAGAACCTCAAGGCTTTGTGGCTGATGCCACGATAAACACACCAAATGGGCACCTCGTAGCCAGTGCCAGACATGAAGATATGTATACGGCTATCAACGACTTGATCAACAAACTGGAGCGGCAGTTAAATAAAGTGCAACACAAAGGTGAAGCACGTCGCGCAGCAGGTTCAGTGAAAGACGTGTCCTTCGCAGAAGCAGACGAAGAGTAGCAGTTAACTCTCCTTCCACATGACCCAACGCGCCTCCGGGCGCGTTTTTTATTGACAGAACGAAAACAGAGCAGGTACTTTACCTATCAGATTCCTCAGGAAACCTGACATGAAACTTTTCCCGTTCTTCTTCGCATTCTTTTTTACCTTCCCCTGACTGGGAGGCAATTCGTCGTGTGATAAAGAATGCGAAGACGAACAAACAAGCCTCCCAACCGGGAGGCTTTTTTTATGGACACCGAAAAGGTAGCGTTATGACCGAAATTAATCCGTTGCTGGCCCTGCGCGATAAAATCAGCGCGCTGGATGAAAAGCTGTTAGCCCTGCTGGCAGAGCGCCGCCTGCTGGCGGTTGAAGTTGGCAAAGCAAAACTCGCTTCTCACCGCCCGGTACGTGATATCGATCGTGAAAGAGACTTGCTGGAACGCCTGATTACCCTCGGTAAAGGCCACCATCTCGATGCCCATTACATTACTCGCCTGTTCCAGCTCATCATAGAAGACTCCGTTCTGACCCAGCAAACGCTGCTGCAGCAACATCTCAACAAAACGAATCCACATTCAGCTCGCATTGCGTTCCTGGGCCCTAAAGGTTCGTATTCTCACCTTGCTGCGCGCCAGTATGCCGCGCGTCATTTTGAGCAGTTCATCGAAAGCGGCTGTGCCAAATTCCACGACATCTTTAATCAGGTGGAAACCGGCCAGGCCGATTACGCCGTAGTGCCGATTGAAAACACAAGTTCGGGAGCCATTAACGACGTCTACGATCTTCTGCAGCACACCAGCCTGTCGATCGTGGCCGAAATGACCGTACCGATTGACCACTGTGTACTGGTTTCCGGCTCCACCGATCTCGAGCAAATCCAAACGGTTTATAGTCATCCTCAACCTTTCCAGCAGTGCAGCCAGTTCATTAATCGCTATCCACACTGGAAAATTGAATACACCGAAAGTACCTCTGCCGCGATGGAAAAAGTCGCTCAGGCCAACTCTCCTCACGTTGCCGCTTTGGGCAGCGAAGCCGGCGGCGCACTTTATGGCCTGCAGGTGCTGGAACGTAATCTCGCGAACCAGACCCAAAACATCACCCGCTTTATTGTGCTGGCACGTAAGGCTGTCGAAGTGTCCGACCAGGTACCCGCAAAAACCACATTGCTGATGGCGACTGGCCAGCAGGCCGGTGCCCTGGTAGAAGCGCTGCTGGTATTACGCAATCACAACCTGATAATGACTAAGCTGGAATCACGCCCAATCAACGGTAACCCGTGGGAAGAGATGTTCTATCTGGATATTCAGGCAAACCTGAAAGATGAGAGCATGCGTAAGGCGCTGCGCGAGTTGGGGGAAATCACCCGTTCTCTGAAAGTGCTCGGCAGCTACCCAAGCGAAAACGTGGTGCCGGTCGACCCGGCCTGATAATACGCTCAGCCCGGCGGAAACCGGGCTGGATACATCACTCTTCCCGAAACTTCAGTTTTTCCATTCCGGCCACCGCAACGCGGAGGGTGAAAAGCGCCCCGGAAAGCGGTAATCGGGCCACCTCATCTTCGTCCATGTTTTCTCTGGTCGTTGTAATAAACAGCGTTTTCATATCGTCGCCGCCAAAACAAACCATCGTCGGGCAACGCACAGGCAAACGATGCTCTTCCACAATCTCACCCTGCGGAGAAATACGCGCTATGCGGTAGCCATCAAACAACGCCGTCCAGTAATAGCCTTCGCAATCCATCGCCGCGCCATCCGGAATGCCCTCACCTTCGGCAAATCGCCTGAAGACTTCACGTCGGCCGGGCTCGCCTTGTACATCCAGCGGCGTCCGGTAAATCACGGCATTGGGCGTGTCTGAGGTGTACATCCATTTACCGTCCGGGCTAAATGCCAGGCCATTTGCGCCATGGATATCGTGCTGAATCACATGCGGCGTCAGATCGTTATCCACCCGGCAAAGTAGCGCCCCATTGTAATCACCCGGGCCCCAGAATGTACCGGCATAAAAACGCCCCAGCCTGTCGGTGCCCCCGTCGTTGAAACGTGCTAAATCCGGGTTACTCGGATTATCGCAAACTTTGCCCACAATCAGCCCGGTTTGATTGGTAAGCCAGATACCGCTGCGCATCGCCACAATAAATCCGCCGGATTCGCGCAAGGCAAAACAGCCTACCTCTTCAGAAAACTGAATAACGTCATGTTTGCCGCTGGCCAGATGGTAGCGGTGGATTTCATTCTCAAGAATATCCGTCCAGTAGAGGCTACCTTCTTCTGCGCTCCACGTAGGGCATTCGGGTAAGTGACCGGTATAGTCGAACAGCAGCTGCGGCTCAGCCATTTCAGGGATCCTTTTGACAAACAAAAAAGCCAGCGGGCAAACTCCCACTGGCTTTTGATTATAAGACCTTTTGGCACTTACTGACGGTTATCATTTGCCTGCCGTAGCAGAACGCGGCTCTCATTCTGGAAACGCTGCGCGTAATCCCCGAACCAGTGCTCCACTTTCCGGAAGCTGTCGATAAACGCCTGTTTGTCGCCGTGTTCCAGCAGGCCTATCGCCTCGCCGAACCGTTTGTAATAGCGCTTAATCAGCGCCAGGTTACTTTCCGAAGACATGATTATGTCGGCATAAAGCTGTGGATCCTGAGCGAACAGCCGGCCCACCATCGCCAGCTCCAGGCGGTAGATCGGCGAAGACAGCGCCAACAGCTGCTCAAGCTGCACATTTTCTTCAGCCAGATGCAGGCCATATGCGAATGTCGCGAAGTGGCGCAGCGCCTGAATAAACGCCATGTTCTGGTCATGCTCAACCGCGCTGGAGCGGTGCAAACGCGCACCCCAGACCTGAATCTGTTCCAGCAGCCACTGGTAAGCTTCTGGCTGACGGCCATCACAGTAGACCACAACCTGCTTTGCCAGGCTGCCGCTGTCCGGGCCAAACATTGGGTGCAGGCCAAGTACCGGGCCAGTATGTACGGCAAGCATCGCCTGCAGCGGACCATTCTTCACCGACGCTAAATCCACCAGGATGCAGTCCGCCGGCAGCGGAGGCAATTTAGCGATAACCTGCTCGGTGATATGAATCGGCACGCTGACAATCACCATGCCCGCATCGGCCAGCAGCTCCGGTGCTTTGTTCCAGTCTTCTTTTTCAAGAATACGGACCTGGTAGCCGGAAAGCGTCAGCATTTTTTCAAACAGACGCCCCATTTGCCCGCCGCCGCCAACAATCACCACCGGACGCAGCGCGGGATGCAGGGTTTTAAAGCCCTTATCGTTCTCGCTGGAGTACGACTCGCGCATCACGCGGCGCAGCACGTCTTCAATTAAATCCGGCGGAACCCCCAGGGCTTCAGCCTCTTTGCGGCGAGACGCCAGCATGGAGATTTCTCGCTCCGGCACATAAATCGGCAAGCCGAAGCGACTTTTTACTTCACCCACTTCCGCTACCAGTTCCAGGCGCTTAGCCAGCAAATCCAGTAGTGCCTTATCTACTTCGTCGATTTGATCGCGCAGCGCGGTCAATTCAGCCACCATAGTAAACCTCTTATGCCTGACGAGCCGCCAGCACGCCGCTCAGATCTTTGTGGATCTCACGCAGCAGGCTGTCCGTAGTTTCCCAGTCGATGCATGCATCGGTAACGGACACGCCGTATTTCATTTCGCTGCGCGGCTGCTCTGATGATTGATTCCCTTCATGGATATTACTTTCAATCATCAGGCCAATAATAGAGCGGTTACCATCTTTAATCTGGGCAATGGCGGATTCGGCCACGCCCGGCTGGCGACGGAAGTCTTTATTTGAGTTGCCATGGCTGCAATCGATCATCAAGGACGGACGCAGGCCGGCTTTCTGCATTTCTGTTTCGCACTGGGCAACATCAGCCGGGCTATAGTTAGGCGCTTTACCACCGCGCAGAATCACGTGCCCATCCGGGTTGCCCTGAGTCTGCAACAGGCAAACCTGCCCTGCCTGGTTAATGCCCACGAAGCGGTGCGGCATTGCAGCGGCGCGCATCGCGTTAATCGCCGTGCCCAGGCTACCGTCAGTGCCATTTTTAAAACCAACAGGCATAGAAAGGCCAGAAGCCATTTCGCGGTGAGTCTGGGATTCAGTGGTACGCGCACCAATTGCAGACCAGCTAAACAGATCGCCCAGGTATTGAGGGCTATTGGGATCCAGGGCCTCGGTCGCCAGCGGCAGCCCCAGGCTTACCAATTCAACCAGCAGGCGACGCGCAATTTTCAGCCCTGCTTCCACATCAAACGAGCCATCCATATGCGGATCGTTGATAAGCCCTTTCCAACCCACGGTCGTACGAGGCTTTTCAAAATAAACGCGCATTACGAGGTACAGACTATCGCTAACTTGTTCAGACAGAGCTTTAAAACGACGAGCGTATTCAATCGCAGCTTCCGGATCGTGGATCGAGCAAGGTCCACAAACAACCAGCAGGCGCGGATCGCGGCCAGCAATAATATTGGAGATCGTCAGACGGGATTGCTCAATTTGCGCTTCCTGAGCCGCAGTGAGTGGACATTCCGCTTTAAGCTGATCCGGCGTGATGAGTATCTGTTCGTCAGAGATATGAACGTTGTTAAGCGCGTCTTTTTGCATGATGTCTGTCCTGTATTTAGCTCGTTTGCGATAGTCGTTTCCTCGTAGAGGAGGCCTTACTGTAACCGCCAACAGTAAAGATTGCAATCCATTATACGTAAATCAATCGTTACACAACCAATTAAATGCCGCATAGATTCGTCAAATCCGTAAATTAAAGATTACAAAAGCCATAAGGATGCACATTTTACGGCCAAAATTGCATGACTAAACAAAAGCGCGCGTAAAAATTCATTCCACCTTCTATGCTGATATTATCCCCCACGCGTGTGTTTTTCGTGGGGAAACCGATAACGATTTACACCATCATTCCAGGGTTATTCTCGTTATTATTTTGGATAATCAGGAATATCATCACACCAGGGAATGAATGACGGAAATACGTGGGAGTGATATGCTCAAAGGCAACATCATAAATAATAAAGACTGGCTTCACCGGCCAGGATGCTTTTGGGCTGGTGGCGCGTGAAAACCACGTCTCAACTCCGCGGGCTGACGTTATTTTTAACGTTTATCGTCCTCGCGCTAACGATATTCAGGATGCAAGCTGCACAGGCAACAAGCCCCGTGCTGCCTGACAAAGTCCGCACTACTGTGGCCGGGATTGTCAGCTACACCCGCTGGCCTCAGCTACAGGGGCTTCCAAAGCTCTGCATATTTTCAACGGCAGCCTATGCTACGACGCTAAGCACAAAAAATAGCGATATTTCATATCAACCCCTCCTCGTTCAGTCATCAGACGAGGCATTGCGAGCGAACTGCGACGGGATATATTTTGGTAACGAGTCACCACAACAGCAGTTGCAATTAATAGAACGTTATCAATCCCGGCCTTTATTGTTAATTGCCGAGCAGAACCCACAATGCATAATTGGCAGTGCTTTCTGCCTGAATATTCATAATGACGCAGTTTCTTTTTCGGTAAACCTTGATGCCCTCAGCCGCAGCGGCGTCAGGGTTAGTCCGGATGTATTACTGCTGGCTCGGCCAGGGAATAATAGTCATGAATAAGGATTTGACTACGCCGTCACGTCCAACGTTTAAAGGAACGTTACGTAGAATCAGCATAATCAGCGTGGTTATTGCCATGCTGGCTGTCTGGCTGCTGCTTTCCGTCGCTTCGATGCTGACGCTAAAACAGTATGCGCAAAAAAACCTCGAATTGCTGGCGGTGACTGTAAGTCACAGCCTGGAAGCCGCCGTTGTTTTCCGTGATGGCACCGCGGCCAATGAAACCCTGGCCGTGCTGGGCAAGCAAGGGCAATTCACCGCCGCAAAGGTGGTAGATGTTAATGGTCAGGAGCTCACGCATTGGCAGGCAGATAAGCCGTCTCAGCATGACATGGTGAGTGGCCTGGTTACCCGATGGCTATATCCTCATCCGATCAGGCAGCCTATCTGGCATAACGGAAAAATTATCGGTGAAATGCGGCTGATAGGCACGGATGCTACCGTGACGTTGTTTGTCTGGCTCTCATTAGGCGTGCTGACGGCCTGTATTTTACTCGCGTCAGTTATCGCCTTAGGCATTTCACGCCATTTACATCGCGATATTGATGCCGCGCTGCAGAATATTACTGACGTTGTCCACGACGTTCGTAGCAACCGTAACTTTTCTCGCCGCGTATCACCGGAAAAAATTGAGGAGTTCCACCTTTTTGCCCAGGACTTCAACAGCCTGCTGGATGAGATGGAAGAATGGCAAAAACAGCTTCAGATGAAAAATGCTTCGCTGCAGAAATCGGCCCTTCAGGATCCACTCACGGGTCTGGCTAACCGAGCAGCCTTCCGAACCGCGCTGGATAAACTGATTGCAGATCCCGAAACACTCCAGAGCAGCGCCTTGCTGTTTATGGACGGTGACAACTTCAAATTTGTTAACGATACCTGGGGACATGCGGCCGGAGATGCTGTGCTTATCGAAGTCGCCAAACGGCTGCTGATGTTTGCCAACACGCGGCATCTCACCTTCCGACTCGGGGGGGATGAATTTGCCATGCTGCTTCATTCTGTGAACAGCGAAGAACAGGCCTCATCGGTGTTGGAACAGTTGAAAGAGATGGTCGAGCAGCCGATCCGTTTACCTGGCGAGCACTGGGTTACCATGACCCTAAGCATCGGCGTTGCGCTCGCGAAAGATATCACTTCAGCGGAAAGCCTGATGGAAACGGCCGACCGCAATATGTACAGAGAAAAACACAAGCAACGTGAGTTGCTAATAAAACCGCCCCAAAGAGATACATTATGAAAGCTTCACGCTTATTTGCACCGGCAATCCTCTTCTCGTTTCTGTTAACCGGCTGCCAGGCACCGCCATCGACGTTCTCTCCTGAACAGGTTGCCGCGATGCGCTCATACGGCTTCGCTGAGTCAAACGACGGCTGGTCACTTGGGCTGTCGGACAAGATCCTGTTCGGTAAAAACCAGTACAAGCTGCAGCCTGAAAGCTACCAAACCATCCAGAGCATGGCCGCCAAACTTTCCGCGACCGGCCTGAAACACGCCCGCATGGATGGCCACACCGATAACTACGGTGAAGACAGCTACAACGAACAGCTCTCCCTCAAGCGAGCGAATATTGTGGCAGATGCCTGGGCTGAAGGCGCTCACATCCCTCGCAGTAATCTTACAACTCAAGGGCTAGGTAAGAAATACCCGGTGGCCAGCAACAACACCGGCGAAGGCCGTGCGGAAAACCGCCGCGTCGCGGTTGTCATCACCGCCCCATAATCAAGACAGATCTGGAGCATAAAAAAGGGCTGCCAGATGGCAGCCCTTTCAGTCCGGTGGCAAACAGCCGAAAAGCGTGGTTTTCGACTGTTTGAGGTAAATCATAAAACACAACTCACACCTTTATTTAGCCAGAGTGATGACCTTTACAAGCGCACTATGCTTTATTTTCCCCATAAAAAAGGGCTGCCAGATGGCAGCCCTTTTATTTGGATGTCGCCTGAGCGAATCTTAGTTAAGACGCTCTTTGATACGAGCAGACTTACCGGTACGCTCACGCAGGTAGTACAGTTTAGCTTTACGAACGGCACCACGACGTTTAACAGTAATGCTGTCGATTACTGGGGAGTGAGTCTGGAATACGCGCTCAACACCTTCGCCGTTAGAAATTTTACGAACAGTGAATGCAGAGTGCAGACCGCGGTTACGGATAGCGATAACCACGCCCTCAAATGCCTGCAGACGTTTTTTAGAACCTTCAACGACCCATACTTTCACTTCCACGGAGTCGCCCGGACGGAAGGAAGGTACATCCTGTTTCATCTGTTCTTGTTCAAGTTGCTTAATAATATTGCTCATAATTTATCTCTTATCCTGGGTAAACTGATATTTCCCCGTCATATTTGAAGCTGCATCTGTGCTGGCTGCTCTCCTTCACCCGAATCACCTACTGAAGTAAGCTCATCGGGATTCACTTGCTTGCCATCTTGCTGCAACTCCAACTATTTTGGGGTTTAGGGGGCTTACGCCTGCCCATCATGTTTATGTTGCTGTTGCGTATGCTCTTTTTTGAACTCCGCCAGCAACCTTGCTTGCTCTTCAGTCAGAGCCAGGTTTTCCAAAAGTTCAGGTCTTCTAAGCCAGGTACGGCCCAGCGACTGTTTCAGGCGCCAACGGCGAATCTCCGCATGGTTCCCCGACAATAATACCGCCGGTACCTCCATGCCATCCAACACTTCAGGCCGGGTATAGTGAGGGCAATCCAGCAACCCTTCGGCAAACGAATCTTCGGTTGCCGATGCTTCATGCCCCAAAACACCCGGAATGAACCGGGAGACTGAGTCAATCAGCGTCATCGCTGGCAGCTCACCGCCGCTGAGAACGTAATCGCCGATTGACCATTCTTCGTCAATTTCGGTTTGGATCACGCGCTCATCGATCCCTTCGTAACGGCCACAAACCAGAATTAACTTCTCGTTTGCCGCCAGTTCACTGACGCCCGCTTGATCAAGCTTGCGCCCCTGAGGTGAAAGATAGATAACCTTAGCACCTTCCCCTGCCGCTGCTTTCGCTGCGTGGATGGCTTCCCGCAAAGGGTTCACCATCATCAGCATTCCCGGTCCGCCGCCATAAGGACGATCGTCCACGGTACGGTGCCGGTCATAGGTGAAGTCGCGTGGACTCCAGCTTTGAATGCTTAGCAGGCCATTTTTTACTGCCCGGCCAGTTACCCCGTAATCGGTAATTGCGCGGAACATCTCAGGAAACAGGCTAACTACACCAATAAACACAAGCCAATCCCCACTATGCTAGCGACTACCGTATGATTCCGGAGGTTTAAAAACCAGGATCCCAATCTACTTCAATCGTTTGAGTAGCGAGATCGACTTTCTTGATAACCTGCCCATCGAGGAACGGAACCAGCCGCTCCTTGATGCCAAATGCATCCTTCAGGTTTGCCTTGATGACGAGAACGTCATTCGAGCCGGTTTCCATCATGTCGATGACTTTACCGAGCTGATACCCCTGAGTGGTCACTACCTGGCAGCCCATAAGGTCTTTCCAGTAATAGTCACCCGCTTCAAGAGCCGGCAGTTGCGTTGAATCCACGACAATTTCGCAATTGGTCAGCAGATTCGCAGCATCCCGATCGTCAATGCCTTGCAGCTTGATGATCAGATCCTGATTGTGGTGCTTCCAGCTTTCCAGCTGTACTTGCTGCCACTGACCGCCGCGCTGGATAAACCAGGGCTGGTAGTCAAAAATGCTTTCGGCGTCTTCGGTGGAGGAAAACACTCTGAGCCAACCACGAATACCGTAGGAGGAGCCCATCTTGCCCAACACAATTGGGTTAACGGGAACCTGTGCGGCGAGTTGCTTGCTCATCATGACCACCGTGACAGATTAAGCTGCTTTCTTAGCTTCTTTGATCAGCGCAGCAACGCGATCAGAAACGGTTGCGCCCTGGCCAACCCAATGTGCTACGCGATCCAGATCCAGGCGAACGCCTTCTTCTTTCTCGTTAGCGATAGGGTTGAAGAAACCAACGCGCTCAATGAAGCGACCGTTACGTGCATTACGGCTATCAGTAACGACAACCTGGTAGAACGGACGCTTTTTAGCGCCGTGACGTGCTAAACGAATAGTTACCATAACATCCTCTTTAGTGAATAAAACGCCGGGCCCCATCGAGGGATGGAGCCCGGTGTCATATTAAAAGCCCGAAAATTTTACTGATTTCTGGGGAAAAAGCAATCGAAAAGAGCTTAGCGGCCTGGGAAACCCGGCGGCATCATCCCTTTCATACCGCGCATCATTTTGGCCATGCCGCCTTTTTTCATTTTCTTCATCATGCGCTGCATGTCGTCGAACTGCTTCAGCAGGCGGTTAACGTCCTGCACCTGCATCCCGGAACCCTGCGCGATACGACGCTTGCGGGAACCTTTGATGATTTCCGGCTGGGCGCGCTCTTTTAGCGTCATCGAGCTGATGATCGCCTCCATCCGCACCAGCACTTTATCGTCCATCTGGGATTTGACGTTGTCCGGCAGCTGGCCCATGCCCGGCAGCTTGCTCATCATGCTCGCCATGCCGCCCATGTTCTTCATCTGCTTGAGCTGCTCGAGGAAGTCGGTCAGGTCGAAGCCGTCGCCTTTTTTCAGCTTGCTGGCGAGCTTCTCGGCCTGCGCGCGGTCAACCTTGCTTTCGATATCTTCAATCAGCGACAGCACGTCGCCCATACCGAGAATGCGGGAGGCAATACGATCCGGGTGGAACGGCTCCAGCGCTTCGGTTTTCTCACCCACGCCGAGGAACTTGATCGGTTTGCCGGTGATATGGCGAATCGACAGCGCCGCACCGCCGCGGGCGTCGCCGTCCACTTTGGTCAGCACCACGCCGGTGAGCGGCAGCGCTTCGTTGAACGCCTTCGCGGTATTCGCCGCATCCTGACCGGTCATGGCATCGACCACAAACAGCGTTTCTACCGGTTTAATCGCGGCATGAACCTGTTTGATTTCGTCCATCATCGCTTCGTCGACGTGCAGACGACCAGCGGTATCCACCAGCAGCACGTCGTAGAACTTCAGCTTCGCTTCTTTCAGCGCGGCGTTAACGATATCGACAGGCTTTTGCTGCGCATCAGACGGGAAGAAGTCCACCTCAACCTGCTGAGCAAGGGTTTCCAACTGTTTAATCGCCGCAGGGCGATAAACGTCCGCTGAAACCACCAACACTTTTTTCTTCTGCTTTTCGCGCAGGAATTTACCCAACTTACCGACGCTGGTGGTTTTACCGGCACCCTGCAGGCCGGCCATCAGCACGACGGCAGGTGGCTGCGCCGCCAGGTTCAGGCTGCTGTTCTCTTCGCCCATCGCGGAAACCAGCTCAGCGCGAACGATTTTGACGAATTCCTGGCCAGGGGTCAGGCTCTTATTGACTTCATGCCCGACCGCTTTTTCTTTAACGCGGCTGATAAAATCACGCACTACCGGCAGCGCAACGTCCGCCTCCAGCAGCGCCATGCGCACTTCGCGCAGCGTCTCTTTAACGTTTTCTTCGGTTAGCCGCCCACGGCCGCTAATATTGCGTAGGGTACGCGACAGACGGTCTGTTAAATTATCAAACATGGTATTTTGCCTAACGTGGTAACTGGGGCCGCAGCTCGCGACACAAAACTGAATTTGGCGGATTATATCATGAAGCCGCCTCGCGTGTGATCCAACGGTTGGAGCAGGCGGCAGGTAACGTTATACTGACTTTTTTGTTCTCTGGCCAATTTGACCGACACCTTAATATGCCCGTTTTCGCCATTCTTGCGCTTGTAGCCTATTCCGTCAGCCTGGCGCTGATCATTCCCGGTCTTCTGCGGAAGAACAGCGGATGGCGCCGCTTTGCCATTTTATCCGCCGCCATTGCCCTGGTCAGCCACGCGCTGGCGCTGGAAGCGCGCTTCTTTACCGTCGATGGCGGGCAAAACCTGAGCCTGCTGAACGTAGGCTCCCTCGTCAGCCTGATGATTTGTACGGTCATGACCATTGTCGCCTCTCGTAATCGCGGCTGGCTGCTGTTACCGATTGTTTACGCCTTTGCGCTGATAAATCTGGCGCTGGCAACCTTTATGCCCAACGAATTTATCACCCATCTCGAAGCCACACCGGGGATGATGGTGCATATCGGCCTGTCGCTCTTTGCCTATGCCACGCTGATTATTGCCGCGCTGTACGCTTTGCAGCTGGCGTGGATTGACTACCAGCTAAAGAACAAAAAGCTGGCCTTCAGCGCAGAAATGCCGCCGCTGATGGTGATCGAGCGTAAAATGTTTCATATCACCCAGGTGGGCGTTGTCCTGCTGACGTTGACGCTGTGCACCGGCCTCTTTTATATGAAGAACCTGTTCAGCCTGGAAAACGTCGATAAAGCCGTGCTGTCGATTCTCGCCTGGTTTGTCTACGTCGTTCTGCTGTGGGGGCACTATCATGAAGGATGGCGCGGTCGCCGCGTGGTCTGGTTCAACGTTGCCGGCGCGGGCATTTTAACCCTCGCTTATTTTGGCAGCCGAGTCCTGCAGCAGTTCGTAAGCTAATCTCTTAAAGGAAATCACTTTTGGAACACATCTCAACCACCACGCTGATCGTCACCCTGATCATCATGGTGGTGGTGTCCGCGTACTTTTCCGGTTCAGAAACCGGCATGATGACGCTAAACCGCTACCGCCTGCGTCACCGCGCCAAACAGGGTAACCGGGCGGCAAAGCGCGTTGAAAAACTCCTGCGTAAACCGGACCGCCTGATTAGCCTGGTACTTATCGGGAATAACCTGGTGAATATTCTGGCTTCTGCACTGGCAACCATCGTGGGTATCCGTCTGTATGGTAACGCCGGGGTGGCCATTGCTACCGGTGTTTTGACCTTTGTTGTGCTGGTGTTTGCTGAAGTTCTGCCTAAAACCATCGCCGCGCTGTACCCGGAAAAAGTCGCCTACCCGAGCAGCTGGCTGCTCGGCCCGCTGCAAATTCTGATGATGCCGCTGGTCTGGCTGCTGAATACCATTACCCGTCTGCTGATGCGCATGGTTGGCATTAAGGTGGACAACATGATTAGCACTGCCCTGAGCAAAGAAGAGCTACGGACCATCGTGCATGAATCCCGCTCGCAAATTTCACGGCGCAACCAGGATATGCTGCTGTCGGTGCTGGATCTGGAAAAGGTCAGCGTCGACGACATCATGGTGCCGCGAAACGAAATCGTCGGCATCAATATTAATGACGACTGGAAATCTATCGTCCGCCAGTTAACCCACTCCCCGCACGGCCGTATCGTGCTGTACCGCGACAATCTGGATGATGCCATCGGCATGCTCCGCGTTCGCGAAGCCTACCGCCTGATGACCGAGAAAAAAGAGTTCACCAAAGAGGTGATGCTCCGCTCCGCCGATGAGATTTATTTTGTGCCGGAAGGCACGCCGCTCAGCGTGCAGCTGGTGAAATTTCAGCGGAATAAAAAGAAAGTCGGCTTGGTGGTGGATGAATATGGCGATATTCAGGGGCTGGTGACCGTCGAGGATATTCTGGAAGAAATCGTCGGGGACTTCACCACGTCCATGTCCCCAACGCTTGCGGAAGAAGTTACGCCGCAAAACGACGGCTCGGTCATTATCGAAGGCAGCGCCAACGTGCGTGAACTCAACAAAGCCTTTAACTGGACGCTGCCGGAAGACGACGCCCGCACGGTAAACGGTATGATTCTGGAAGAGATTCAGGAGATCCCGGCGGCAGGAACCCGCATCCGGCTCAGTCAGTACGACATCGATATTCTCGACGTACAGGACAACATGATTAAGCAGGTGCGCGTCACGCCGGTGAAGCCTTTACGGCAAAGCGTTGAGCAATAGCGACAAAAAAAGCCAGCCTCAGGGCTGGCTTTCTTGTACTGGAAATGAATCAGGCTTTGGCTACGGAAACCATCGCGGCACGAATAGTCCGGCCGTTCAGGGTGTAACCTTTCTGCATTACCATCAGCACGTTATTTGGTGCAACATCGGCAGATTCAACCATCGCAATCGCCTGGTGCACGTCCGGGTTGAACGGCACGTTAGTCTCGCCCACCACTTCCACGCCGAACTTGCGAACCACGTCCAGCATCGACTTCTGAGTTAACTCAATGCCTTCGATCATTGGGGCTAAATCCGGGTTGGACTTGTCGGCCACTTCCAGCGCGCGATCCAGGCTGTCGATAACCGGCAGCAGTTCGTTCACAAATTTTTCCAGAGCGAACTTGTGCGCTTTCTCGATATCCTGTTCGGTGCGGCGACGCAGGTTAGCTAAATCAGCCTGGTGGCGAGGCTCAATTTCACGCTCGCGCTGCTTCATTTCAGCCAGCTGAGCCTGCAGATTTGCAATCTCTTCGTCGCGCGGATCCACGACATCGGCACCTTCTACGGCCTCGATTTCTTCGTGCTGATCCATGACGATATCTTCCGGGGCTTGCTCGTTAGGTGTTTTCTGTTCTTTACTACTCATGAAATTCTCCGCGTTTTTAGCATTCATCTCGCTGCTTCGCTTATTATGGGGATCAGTTTCAGGGTTTCAAGGGAACCTGTCATATTGTCGCAGGAACGTCTGCGAATAAGGACCACCAGGATAATGAACAAACATTTCAACTGCATCGGTATTGTCGGACACCCGCGTCACCCCACCGCTCTGACCACGCATGAAATGCTCTATCGCTGGCTGTGCGCCAAAGGCTATGAAGTGATGGTGGAACAGCAAATTGCCCAGGAGCTAAATCTCAAACAGGTGAGAACCGGCACGCTGGCCGAGATAGGCCAGCAGGCCGATTTGGCCGTGGTCGTCGGCGGGGATGGCAATATGCTGGGCGCTGCTCGGGTGCTCGCTCGCTATGACATCAAAGTGATTGGCATCAACCGCGGCAACCTGGGTTTCCTGACCGACCTTGACCCTGACAATGCCCAGCAGCAGCTAGCGGACGTCCTCGAAGGGCATTATATTACCGAGCGCCGCTTCCTGCTCGAAGCGCAGGTCTGCCAGCACGATACTCCTACGCGACTCAGTACCGCAATAAACGAAGTGGTGCTTCACCCCGGTAAAGTCGCGCATATGATTGAGTTCGAAGTCTATATTGACGAAATCTTCGCGTTTTCACAGCGCTCTGACGGGCTGATTATCTCCACGCCGACCGGCTCAACCGCCTACTCGCTTTCCGCCGGAGGTCCAATTCTTACGCCCTCACTGGATGCCATCACGCTGGTGCCGATGTTCCCACACACGCTTTCTGCTCGCCCGCTGGTCATCAACAGCAGCAGCACCATCCGCCTGCGCTTTTCCCATATGCGAAGTGACCTTGAAATCAGCTGCGACAGCCAGATTGCGCTGCCTATTCAGGAAGGTGAAGACGTGCTCATTCGCCGCTGTGACTATCACCTCAATCTGATCCACCCGAAAGACTACAGCTATTTCAACACATTAAGCTCGAAACTCGGCTGGTCGAAAAAATTGTTCTAAAAAAACGCCTGGCCACTTTACTGTATATAAAACCAGTTTATACTGTATGAAAACACAGTAACTCAACCGAGCTCTAAATAATTCGAGTTGCAGGTAGGCGGCAAGAGAGCGCATCCCCAGGACCTTACTTGAGTAAGTGACTGGGGTAAGTGAAAGCAGCCAACACGCCTGCAGCCTGAAGTATGACGAGTTCATACAGGAAGGTGGCTATGCTCGCTCAACTCACCATCAGTAACTTCGCTATCGTTCGTGAACTTGAAATAGACTTTCATCACGGGATGACGGCCATTACCGGGGAAACCGGTGCCGGTAAATCTATTGCCATAGATGCACTGGGGCTTTGCCTGGGCGGCCGCGCAGAAGCGGATATGGTGCGTTCGGGTGCAGCTCGCGCGGATCTCTGCGCTCGCTTTTCTCTGAAAGACACCCCGGCGGCGCTACGCTGGCTGGAAGAAAACCAGCTGGAAGACGGCAGCGAATGTCTGCTGCGCCGCGTTATCAGCAGCGATGGGCGCTCCCGAGGTTTTATCAACGGTACCGCCGTGCCTCTTTCCCAACTGCGCGATCTTGGCCAGTTGCTTATCCAGATCCATGGCCAACATGCCCACCAGCTGTTGCTCAAGCCCGAGCATCAAAAAACGCTGCTGGACGGCTACGCCGGTGAACAGGTGCTGACTCAGCAAATGGCAGAGCGCTACCGCGAATGGCACCAAAGCTGCCGTACGCTGGCGCAACACCAGCAGCTGGCGCAGGAGCGTTCAGCCAAAGCCGAACTGCTTCACTACCAGCTTAAAGAGCTGAATGAGTTTTCGCCCGTTGCCGGTGAATTCGAACTGATTGATGAAGAGTACAAACGCCTCGCCAACAGCGGCCAGTTGCTCTCCACCAGCCAGCAGGCGCTGGACGTCCTGGCCGATGGTGAAGAGAACAATTTACAAAGCCAGCTGTATACCGTGCGCCACCTCATGGGGGAACTGGTAGGTATGGATAACAAACTCTCTGGCGTGCTGGATATGCTGGAAGAGGCCGCCATTCAGATTTCCGAAGCCAGCGATGAATTACGCCATTACTGCGATCGTCTGGATTTGGACCCAAACCGTCTTTATGAACTGGAACAGCGTATCTCTCGCCAAATCTCTCTGGCGCGTAAGCACCACATCACGCCCGAAGAGCTCCCCGCTTTCCACCAAAAATTGCTGGATGAACAGCAGTTACTGGATGAGCAAACGGGTTCGCTGGAAGAGCTGCTGCAGGCCGTTGCCCAGCATCACCAGCAGGCACTTGCCGTCGCGCAGGCGCTTCACCAAAGCCGGGTCAAACATGCCCATGAACTGTGCCAGTTGATCACGGAGAGCATGCATTCGCTCTCGATGCCGCACGGTAAGCTCGCCATAGACGTCGAGTTTAACGAAAACCACCTGACCGCCGAAGGTGCTGACCGCATTGATTTCCGCGTCAGCACTAACCCTGGCCAGCCTCTGCAGCCGCTGGCAAAAGTCGCCTCGGGCGGTGAGCTTTCCCGTATCGCGCTGGCCATTCAGGTGATTACCGCCCGTAAAATGGAAACACCGGCGCTGATCTTCGATGAAGTTGACGTGGGGATCAGCGGTCCTACCGCCGCGGTAGTGGGTAAACTGTTACGTCAGCTAGGCGAATCTACCCAGGTGATGTGCGTTACCCACCTGCCGCAGGTTGCCGGCTGCGGTCACCACCATTTCTTCGTCAGCAAAGAAACCGACGGTGAAATGACCGAAACCCATATGCAGCCTCTGGACAAACGTTCTCGCTTGCAGGAACTTGCTCGTCTTCTCGGCGGCAGTGAAGTCACCCGCAACACGCTGGCGAATGCCAAAGAGCTGCTGGCCGCCTGAGGTTATACAATGCACGGTGTTTCGCACCGTGCGTTGTGCAAAAAACGCCCACCACACTCGCTAATCCGCCTTTCTGCCAACTTTTCAACCAACTTTTTTATGCTCCCACTGTCAGAGTTGAGCGCCTTGAGGTTTTAAACTGCTTAAAGGTCTATTATCATCGGCATAATACGAATGAGCCACGCACTACTCCGGCCCGAAAAGGAATCAAATCACTATGCGTTGTAAAATGCTGACTGCTGCCGCAGCGGTTCTTCTGATGTTGACCGCAGGCTGTTCCACTCTGGAGCGAGTGGTTTACCGCCCAGACATCAACCAGGGTAACTATCTGGCTCCCAATGATGTGTCCAAACTTCGGGTTGGCATGACTCAACAACAGGTGGCCTACACCCTGGGGACGCCAATGATGTCCGATCCGTTCGGCACCAATACCTGGTTCTATGTCTTCCGCCAACAGCCAGGCCACGAGAACGTGACTCAGCAGACGCTGACTCTGACTTTTAACAGCAACGGCGTTCTGACCAACATCGACAATAAACCGGCCCTGACCAAAGGGGAATAAGGCTGGCTCGATGCATAAAAAAAGGTGCCTCAGGCACCTTTTTTTATCACTTTCACACAGGATTATTTCTGGGCAGAACGTTCTGCACGCTGGCGACGCAGCTCTTTCGGGTCGGCAATCAGCGGCCGGTAAATCTCAACCCGATCGCCGTCATTCACTTTATCCCCCAGCTTTACCGGGCGGCTATAAACCCCAATTTTGTTTTTCGCCAGGTCGATATCGTCACGAAGCTCAAGCAGACCAGAGGCAATAATAGCCTGCTCAACCGTGCTGCCCTCTTCAAGCTTCACCTGACGCAGGTACTGTTTTTGCGGCAGGGCATAAACCACCTCAACCTGAATCTCACGCGACACGGTAAACCTCTTTGGCGCGGGTAGTGAATGCCTGAACCATGCTGCCGGCAAGCTCTTTGAAGATTCGGCCAAAGGCCAGCTCAATCAGCTTATTGGTAAATTCGAAATCAAGCTGGAACTCGATCCTGCAGGCATCTTCGCTAAGCGGCGTGAACTTCCAGCCCCCCATCAACTTTTTGAAGGGACCGTCCACCAGATGCATCAGGATGCTTTGATTGTCGGTCAGGGTATTTCGGGTGGTGAAAGTTTTGCTGATCCCGGCTTTTGAAACGTCAACCGCCGCCGTCATCTGATTAGCCGATGCGTCAATCACCCGGCTACCGGTGCAGCCAGGTAAAAATTCCGGGTACGAATTCACGTCGTTTACTAACTGGTACATCTGCTCGGCGCTGTAGGGCACCAAAGCAGTACGGCTAATCTGCGGCATAACAATTCCTGGGAGTCATAAATCGGACAAATAATAACATTTATCACCGCGCAAACAAAAACTCTCTGCCGCTCATGCTAAGATAAGCGATTCCTCCTCGCGCAGGTCGCGGGGTGTCTTTGAACTCCTGGATTACATATACTGAGCAGCACTATGACTAAGAAAAAAGCACACAAACCAGGCTCAGCCACCATTGCGCTTAACAAGCGTGCCCGCCATGAATACTTTATCGAAGATGAGATTGAAGCGGGTCTCGCGCTGCAGGGCTGGGAAGTAAAATCATTACGCGCCGGGAAGGCAAACATCGGCGATAGCTACGTTATCTTTAAAGATGGCGAAGCTTATTTGTTTGGCGCCAACTTCACGCCTCTTACCGTGGCCTCCAGCCACGTAGTCTGCGATCCTACCCGTACCCGCAAGCTGCTGCTTAACCAGCGCGAGCTGGACAATCTGTTCGGTAGCGTCAGCCGCGACGGTTATACCATCGTCGCCCTGTCCCTCTACTGGAAGAACGCCTGGTGTAAAGTGAAAATCGGCGTAGCGAAAGGTAAGAAACAGCATGACAAGCGTTCCGATGCGAAGGATCGTGAATGGGCTGTAGATAAAGCCCGTATCATGAAAAACGCCGGTCGTTAAGGCACTTCTCGCCGTCGTACTCTCCGCTGGCTCTTCGTTTGAGGAGCCAGCACAAAAAAATCACGCGCATTTTTAATTATCAGCTATTATTGTGCGGTCAGAATCCGCGCCCTTGAATTAATTAAGCAGCACTAAACAATATATGCTATTTCCCTTCACTATCACCGCGCCCACTGAAAGAACACATTAAAAAATATATAATATTTTCTGTTTAACCTTCTTCTTTATATCCCTCACAAAATAGATAATTGCTTCCAGTTTTTTCTGCTTTACAAAAGAAAACGCCCTACTAAAAAAGGTATACCTCTCCTCTCAGACATAAGATCGATCGGACCTAAAACCTCATATTAACCAGGACAATGTTAAATCCTTGCTAAAACTTATCCTAAATCTTTCAAGATGATAAGACTACTCGTAGCCGAGCGGCAGTCAGGCTATTGGCTTCAGCCATTTTAGCGAGCCCGCTTCGTTCACTGGTACTTTAGAGTGACTTACATAATGTTAAATATGGCTTAAGTTGCGCTTTCATTTTTTCCTGTCTATATCATCAATAGTCTCTATTTAATAAACGACGAGCCTATGACCCTGAGAATTAACTAATTTCGATTCCGCACCGGAAACGCCCTGTTTATTAATAATCACTGTCATCAATTTTTTGATACAGGCCTTTTTTCGCCTATTAATGGCGAAGGGCCTCTTACACTTAAACATTTTGCTTTCGGTAATAAACACATTACGCCGGGCAACTGACTACCACCACGTTCATCGCGAATGGAGTGATAACAATGCGTTCAATTTCAATTATCTCTAAATTAACCGGCGTAAAAAATAACGTCGAAGCCTCTGAAATCACCTTAAAAGGTCCCTCAATTGTCGAGCTGAAAATTGAACGTGAAGAGATCGCCAGCTACACGCGTTCAGGCCAGGACTTGGTGATCAAACTCCATTCCGGCGAAACCATTACCATCAAAAACTACTACGCCTTTGCCGATCAGGGTGGCAACCAACTCGTCCTGGAAGGCCATGACGGCGTCCTGTGGTGGGTTCAGGATCCAGAAACCGCAGCTCACTATGAGCAAATTGCCAATATTGACGCGATCATGACCGCAACCGGCGCACATGCCGAAGGTGGCGCTGTCTGGCCGTGGGTGTTGGGTGGTCTGGCAGTTGCCGCAGGCGGGGCCATTGCGGCCGCCTCTAGCGGCGGTGGCGGACATTCCGACAACGGGAACAACCCGGGGAACCCCGGCCGCCCTGACGTAACGCCCCCTCCGGCACCTACGGGTCTGGCCATCTCAGCAGACGGAAAAACCATTACCGGTAACGCCGAGGCAGGCAGTACGGTAACCATCAAAGACGCTAACGGGAACGTAGTCGGCACCGGCATCGCCGGCAGCGACGGCAATTTCACCGTGACGTTAACGTCCCCGCAGGTTAACGGGGGCACTCTGACCGCCACCGCGACAGATCCATCCGGCAACACCGGGCCCGGAACCAGCATCACCGCCCCAAATATCCCGTTACCCGATGAGCCACACATAACCAACATCGTCAATGAAACCCCGGGCACCGGCGGAAACATTACTAACAACGCTTCAACCAACGACAATACCCCGACCCTGAACGGGACCGGCCAGGCCGGATCGACGGTTCATATTTACGATAACGGGGTGCAGATTGGTACCGTTGTGGTAGGCACTAACGGGACATGGAGTTTCACGCCAGGCACTGCTTTGGCTGACGGCACCCACTCTTTCACCGTCACGGCGACAAATGAAAGGGGCGAAAGCGCAACCTCTCCGGCCTATACCATCACCATTGACACCGTGCCACCTGCGGCTGCAACCGATCTGGCAGTGAGTGCGGATGGCAATACCCTGACGGGACATGCCGAAGCTGGCTCCACGGTCACGGTGAAGGATGCCAATGGGAACGTGATTGGAACCGGCACGGCAGGCACGGACGGTAGCTTTACCCTTCCCCTGACCACGCCGCAGATTACCGGCGGCACGCTGACCGTCACGGCAACCGACTCTGCCGGTAACACCGGGCCGGGCGCCACGATTACCGCGCCGAACATTCCGCTGCCGGAAGAACCGAGCATCACCAGTGTCATCAACGACAATCCAAATGCGCCTAACGGCGGGAGCGTAGGCAATAACTCCCCAACCAACGACAATACCCCCACTCTGAACGGCACCGGCCAGGCTGGCACGACCATTCACATCTACGATAACGGGGTACAGATTGGGACGGTCGTGGTAGGCGCAGGCGGGACCTGGAGCTTTACCCCGGGCAGCGCGCTGGCCGACGGCTCCCATGTGTTTACTGCCACGGCGAGCAACGAAAGGGGCGAAACCGCCCCATCCCCGGCGTATACCGTCACCATTGACACCGCCCCTCCAGGGCCGGCCACCGGTCTGGTCGTTAGCCCGGATGGGGAAATCGTCACCGGCCATGCCGAGGCGGGTAGCACCGTCACCATTAAAGACCCGAACGGCGTAGTCGTCGGGTCAGGTACTGCCGATAACAATGGCAACATCAGCATCACCCTGACCACGCCGCAGGTAGACGGTGAAACATTGACCGTGGTCGTCACCGATCCGGCGGGCAACAACAGTCCTCCGGCCAACGTGACCGCGCCGGACGTACTCCCGCCGGTATTGCCGGTGATTACCGGCGTTCTTGACGATGTCGCACCAGTCACCGGTAACGTAGGGAACGGGCAGTCAACCAACGACAACACACCAACCCTGCAGGGTACCGGGCAAGCCGGGGACACCATTCATGTTTACGCCAACGGCACTGAGATCGGTACCACTAAGGTCGGCCTGGACGGCACCTGGAGCTTTACGCCAACCGCACCGCTGCTGGATAACGCCTACATTTTCACCGCGATGGCTTCTAACGTTCGGGGAGACAGCGGCACGTCAGTCAGCTATACCGTGACGGTAGATACCGCCGCGCCTGCCGAGCCGACCGGCCTGCTTGTCAGCGCTAATGGCGAGACATTAACAGGCACCGCAGAACATGGCAGCACAATCACCATCAAAGACGCAAACGGGAACGTGATTGGAACCGGCACCGCCGATCCTGTGACCGGGGCATTCACTATTACTCTGACCACGCCGCAGCTCGACGGCGGCCAGCTCAGCGTCACGGCCACCGACGCTGCAGGCAACGTCAGCCAGCCGGGAGAGGCTAATGCGCCCTTCTTCCCGCTCCCGACCATCCCTGTGATTACCACCATCATTGATGACGTTCCGCCGATCGTTGGCACCGTACCCAACAATCAGCCAACCAACGATCAGACCCCAACTCTGCAGGGGACAGGCGTCGTCGGCGAGACGATTCATATCTTTGATAATGGCGTAGAGATCGGCACCACCATCGTGCTCGTGGGGGGGATCTGGACCTTTACCCCCGTCGCCAGTCTGCCCGACGGCCCGCATAGCTTTACCGCCACGGCCTCGAATATTCGCGGCGATAGCGGAAGCTCCACGTCCTACACCGTCATTGTCGATACCGTCGTGAATCCGCCGGTACTCGATCAGATCCTCGACACGGTCGGCTCTATCACCGGCCCTATCGGCAACAACGGTATTACCGATGATAATAAACCGGCCTTCAGCGGCAGCGGGGAAGCAGGCAGTACCCTGACTATCTTTGATAATGGCCTGCCCATTGGTCAGGTTACCGTGGGTAGCGACGGCAAATGGAGCTTTACGCCTTCTATCGCCCTGGCCGATGGCCCGCACGCGATTACGCTGCAGCAGACCGATCTTGCGGGCAACATCAGTAGCGTGACCGTCGGCCCAACCTTCACCGTGGACACCCTTCCACCGGTGGCGGTCACCATTGATACCGTAAGCCTGGACGGCACAACCGTGACCGGGACAGGTGAGGCCGGTGACACCGTGAAAGTTGTCGGTCCAAACGGCGTGGTACTGGGTACGGCACAAATTGACCAAACCGGACACTTCACGCTCACGCTCACGCCGGCCCAAACGCATGGCGGCACGCTGACTGCCCAGGTGCAGGATGCGGCGGGTAACATGGGGCCGGATACTACCTTCCCGGCGTCAAACTCCGGCTTCCCGACCATTCCGGTTCTGGTTTCGGTCATCGACGATGTCGGCTCTATGCAGGGGCCGCTGACCAACGGTCAGCCAACGGATGACAACCGCCCAACGCTGAGCGGTACCGCAGAGGTGGGATCCACCGTTACTGTCTTTGATAACGGCCTGCCTATCGGCATCGCAACAACTGACGCCAGCGGTACGTGGACGTTTACACCGCTGCTCCCGCTGATTGATGGCCCGCACAACTTCACCTTTACTGCCACCAACGGCAGCGGCACCAGCGGAACATCCTCAGGCTTTAACGTCGTCGTGGATACCACGCCTCCGATACTGCCTACCGGGCTGGCCGTCTCTAACGACGGGACAACGCTCACCGGGACAGCAGAAGCCAACAGCAAGGTCACCATCACAAACGCCAGCGGCACCGTGCTCGGTACGGCCACGGCGGACGGTACCGGCCACTTCAGCGTGACGCTGAACCCACCTCAGCTTAACGGGGAGATCTTAACTGCCAAAGCGACCGACGCAGCGGGTAATACCGGACCAGGTGCCGCTATTCCTGCCCCGGATCACACGCCACCGAATGCCCCAACCGGGCTGGCCGTCAGCGCGGATGGCCTGCATGTGACCGGTACCGCCGAACCGAACAGTACCGTCACCGTCTGGGACGGTAACGGCAATGTGATTGGCGTTGGTATCGCCAGCGGCACAGGCACATTTGATATTTCCCCGCTCACGCCACCGCAGCTAAACGGCCAGACGCTGATGGTCACCGCGACGGACGCCGCGAACAACGTCAGTACGCCTGCCGCCGTCATTGCCGAGGATCATACGCCGCCTGCGCTGCCGACCAACCTCACCTTCAATGAAGACGGCTCGGTACTGACCGGTAAAGCCGAGGCTGGCAGTACGGTGAAAGTGACCGACGCGCTGGGCAATCCGTTGGGCCAGGCCGTTGCCGGACCAGACGGCAGCTTTAGCATCACCCTGACAACCCCGCAGGCGAACGGCCAGCTGGTGGAAGTGAACGCCACGGACGCCGCCGGGAATATCGGCCCGAATGCGCCGGTCACCGCCCCGGATATCACCCCGCCGAATATGCCTGTCATCGGCTCGGTGGTCGACAACGTGCCGGAACATACCGGTAATCTGAATAACGGCGACCTGACCAACGACGATAAACCGACGATATCCGGCACGGCTGAAGCTAACTCAACCGTCAAGATCTACGACAACGGGACGCTGATCGGCACGGTCAGCGCCAACGGCAGCGGAGCCTGGAGCTTTACGCCGACCACCTCTATTGGCCAGGGCCTGCATAGCCTGACGGTGACCGCCACCGATGCTGCGGGGAACGTCAGCCAGCCGAGCGCCGCCTTTAACATCAACGTAGACTCCATCGCCCCTACCGCCCCAACGATTACCCAGGTGTATGACGATGTAGGCACCGTGACCGGGCCGGTCAGCAATAACGGCGCCACCAACGATCCGACGCCAACCCTGAGCGGCAGCGGCGAACCGGGATCTACCATTACGGTTTACGATGGCCTGAACGTTCTGGGGAGCACCACCGTTAACGACAACGGGACCTGGACATTTACGCCAACCACGCCGCTGCTGGACGGGCCACATTCCTTTACGGTCACGGCTTCGGATGCCGCAGGCAACGTCACCGCGCATTCCCCGGCGTGGGACATCAATCTGATTACTACGCTGCCGGCCACGCCGGTGATTGGTGAAATTCTGGATACCGTCGGGAGCGTCACCGGGCCAGTCCTGCCGGGCACCTCCACCGACGATACCAAACCGGTTATCAGCGGCACCGCCGGGGCTAACGCAGTCGTGAATATTTACGATGGCAACACGCTGATCGGCACCGTGACGGCAAACGGCAGCGGCGCATGGACGTTTACGCCAACCCAGCCGCTAAGCGAAGGTTCGCACACCATCAATGTGTACGTGACCGATGCCGCCGGGAACACCAGTAATGCCGCAACCCAAATTGTTATTATCGACACGACTCCGCCGGGAGCCCCTTCCATCGACGGAGCGCTGGGTAACGTCGCAAACACGCAGACTCCGCTGATTAACGGCGGCAGTACCCAAAGTACGGAACCCGTGTTCTCAGGCAAAGGTGAAATTGGGGCCACCATTACCCTGTACGTCGACGGGGGGACAACGCCAATCGGCACGGCCACCGTAGACGCAACCGGGAGCTGGACAATCACCCCAACCTCACCGCTGGGCAGCGGGACGCACGTGTTCACTACCGTGGCAACGGATCCGGCGGGCAACACGGGGATGCCTTCTTCTGGCTTCACGCTCTCGGTTTACGCGACGCCTCCGGCTCAGCCAACGGCACCAGTCGTGACCGATAATGTGCCTCCGGTAGTCGGTCCCGTCGCGCCTGGCGGCAGTACCAATGACACCACGCCAACCTTTAGCGGGACCGGCATTGCGGGCTCAACCATCAACGTCTACAACAACGGGAACGACCTGATCGGCACCGCCACCGTGCGCTCCGACGGGACCTGGAGCGTTACCCCGTCAACGCCGTTTACCGAAACGACCTATAACATTACCGTCCAGGTGACCGATCCGGCGGGCAACATCAGCCTGCCGTCAGCCCCAATCGCGATCACCGTAGACACGACGCCGCCGGCGGCACCGACTATCGGTACCGTAGATGACGGCGTGGGTCCGGTGACCGGGCCAATTACCAACGGCATTACCGATGACACGAAGCCGGTGTTCCATGGCACGGGTGAAATCGGCGCGACCGTCACGCTTTACAACGGCAGCACGGCGATAGGCTCTGCGGTAGTGGATGGCTCGGGTAACTGGACCATTACGCCGAATACCGCGCTCAACAACGGCGTGAATACCATCACCGCCGAACAAACCGATAAAGCCGGTAACGTCAGCGGGCCATCCACCGATTATGTACTGACCGTCGATACCGTGCCGCTCACCGCGCCGGTCGTCGTGGAAATCATTGATAACGTTGGCCCGATCCAGACCCCGCTGGTCAACGGCAGCTTCACCGATGACACCACGCCAACCTTTACCGGTACCGGCAAAGTCGGCAGTACAATTACGCTGTACGACACCAATGGCACGACGATTCTGGGTACCGGTGTCGTTGCCGCCAATGGCACATGGAGTATCACCACCTCCGTGCTGCCGGAAGGTGCACACAGCATTACCATCAAAGCGGTGGATGACGTAGGCAACAGCGTGGGGCCTTCTGCGCCGATTGTGATTAACGTCGATACCACCCCGCCACCAAACCCTGTGGTGCTGCCGATCACCGACCCTACCGGTACCCTTGTAGCCGGAACCGCTGAACCGGGGGCAACGGTTATCATCAAAGACGCCAGCGGCAACGTGCTCGGCACCGGCGTGGCTGACCCGATTTTGGGCACCTGGACCGTTACGATGTCCCCGGCTCAAACCACCGGCGCAACCCTGACGGCTATTGCACAGGATAAGGCCGGGAACGAAAGCGCGGGCATTAACTTCACCGCAACCACCTCCATCCTGCCGCATCCGCCAACCATCGATCTGGTAGACGATAACGTGGGCGCCATAACCGGTAACGTCGGCAACGGGAAATCGACCGATGATACTTTACCTACCCTGAGTGGTTCTGGTGCCTCCACGGGCGGGGTCGTGCATGTTTACATTGATGGCGTGCTGTTCACTTCTGTGCCCGTCGGCGCAGGCGGCACATGGACGTATCAGCTCACCACCCCGCTGACTCAAGGCCCGCATACCTTTGCCGTTAGCCAGACCGTCGGTCTTGAGACGAGCGGCCTGTCTCCGCTCTACACCATCATTGTCGACACCACGCCACCAGCCCAACCGGTGATTGTCTCCGTGGTAGACGATGTAGTAGGCGGCGTAGTCGGGCCATTGACCAATGGCCAGGCCACGAACGATCCAACGCCAACCCTTAGCGGCACGGCGGAAGCTGGCAGTACGGTAAACATTCTCGATAACGGCTCCATCATCGGTACCGTCACCGCGAACGCCCTCGGCATCTGGACCTTTACGCCAGGCATTAACCTTGGCGAGGGTTCTCATACCCTGACCGTCACGGCGACAGACGCCGCCGGGAACGTCAGCCTGCCGTCCACCGGCTTTGTGGTGAACGTCGATACGCTGGCACCGGCCGCACCGCTGGTCGTCACCGTTACCAACGACATCACTTCCCAGCCGATAACGTCCGGCCAGCCGACTAACGACAATACGCCGACCTTCAGCGGCACCGCCGAGGCGGGTACCACGCTGACCTTCAAGGACGGAAACGTGGTGATCGGCACCGTAACGGTACCGGTGGGTGGGAACTGGAGCTTTACCCCAACGGTTCCACTGCTGGATGGCAGCCATAACATCACCGCGACCGCCACGGATGCGGCAGGCAACGTCAGCGGCCCAAGCGCTGGGTTCAACGTGGTGGTTGATACCGTGCCGCCGGTAGTACCTATCATTCTTTCGGTCATCGACGACCAGACTCAGCCCGGCACTAACCTGCCGCTGATCAACGGCCAGTTGACGAAGGACACTCAGCCAACCCTGAGCGGCACGGCGGAAGCCAACGCCACCATCACGGTGAAAGACGGCAATAACGTGCTGGGAACCACCCAGGCGGATGCGCTGGGCGTCTGGACATTCACCCCGTCCGCACCGCTGGGCCAGGGGACACATACCCTGAACGTTACGGCGACGGATGCCGCAGGTAACGTGAGTAACGCGGCTTCATTCGGCGTGAATATTGACTCCGTTGCCCCGAATCCGCCGGTTATCGTCACCGTGCTGGACAACACCGCCCCGGTGCTGGGGCCAATCACCAACGGCCAGGCCACCAACGAAACCCGCCCTTCCCTGAGCGGAACGGCGGAGGCTGGCGCCATTATTAAAGTTTACAGCGATGGCAACCTGATCGGCACCACCCTTGCCAACGGTTCCGGCGTATGGAGCCTGACGCCGGTGGCGGCACTCGGCAACGGCGCCCATACGTTAACCGTCACCGCGACCGATGCAGCCGGCAACGTCAGTAATCCGTCCAGTGGCTTTGCGCTGACGGTGGATACTATTGCTCCGAACGCGCCGGTCATCAGCACCGTGGCGGATGCCGTCGGCCCAATCACCGGCAACCTGACCAACGGCCAGGTCACGGATGATAGTCGGCCGGTCCTCACCGGGACTGCCGAAGGCAATGCCACCATCAATGTCTACGACAACGGCGTTCTGCTTGGCACCGTACAGGCAGATGCTGGCGGGGCGTGGAGCTTCAGGCCTGGCACCGCGCTGATTAACGGCGGCCATGCGCTGACCGTGACCGCGACAGATGCCGCGGGTAACGTCAGTCTGCCATCCGCCGCGTTTAACGTGGTGGTGGATACCATTGCGCCGACTCAGCCGATTGTGGTTCAGGCCTTCGATGACGTCGGCCCGGTTCAGGGCCCGCTGGTGAGTGGCCAGACGACGGACGATACCCAGCCTGCACTCAGCGGAACGGCGGAAGCTAACTCCACCATTAATATTTACGATAATGGCAACCTGATTGGCACCGTAACGGCCAGTGCCCTGGGCGCATGGACCTTCACGCCTGGGGCGGCGCTGCCTCTCGGCCAGCACGTCTTTACCGTCACCGCGACCGATGCGGCAGGTAACACCAGCGTACCTTCGGCTGGCTTTACCCTGACCATCGCCAGCGGCGTGTCGAATACGCCGGTGCTGACGTCTGTCGTCGATGACGTCGCTGGCGGCACGGTAGGCCCATTGACCAACGGCCAGGCAACAAACGACCCGCGTCCGACCCTGAACGGGACCGCGGATGCCAACAGCACCATCAAAATTTACGATGGTGGCAACCTGATTGGCACCGTGACGGCTAACGCCCTGGGCGTCTGGGTATTCTCCCCTCCAGGTCTGCTGACTAACGGCTCGCACACCTTTACCATTACCGCCACCAACGGTGCGGGCGTAGTCAGTAGCCCAACGGCAGGCTTCACCATCGTGGTGGATACCGTGGCGCCGAACCAGCCGGTAATTACCTCGGTGGTGGATGATGTCGGCCCAATCACTGGCCCGGTGGGCAACAACCAGCCGACGGACGACACTCGCCCAACCCTGAACGGAACCGCCGAAGCTAACGCCACAATCAATATCTTTGATAATGGCGTGCTGCTGGGCACCACCACGGCAAACGGCACCGGCGTCTGGACCTTTACGCCAACGCTGCCGCTGCTGCAGGGCAACCATTCGTTTACCGTCACCGCAACGGATGCGGCCGGGAACGTCAGTACCGCGTCTGTGCCTGCCGGGATCGTGGTCGATACCGTACCGCCGCTGGCGCCAACCGGTCTGACGGTCAACGCCACCGGGACCGTGGTCACAGGTCTGGCTGAAGCCAACAGCACCGTGACCATTACCTCCGCTACGGGCACGGTGCTGGGGACGGCGAAAGCGGACGGGAGCGGTAACTTCTCGATTACGCTCTCCCCTGCGCAGACCAGCGCTCAGCCACTGCTGGCCTTCGCCCAGGATGCCGCCGGGAACATTGGCGTCTCCGCGAGCTTCACCGCACCGTTTACCGGCGTGCCGGGGCTGCCGGTGATTACCAGCATCGTGGACGATGTTCTGCCGAAAACCGGCATCGTCGGTAACGGCCAGAGCACCAACGACACTCGCCCAACGATCAACGGTACCGCCGAAGCCAACGCCACCGTCAAGATCTACGACAACGGTGCGTTGCTGGGAACAGTTACAGCCAACGCGAGCGGCGTCTGGACGTTTACCCCAACCGGCGCGCTGGGTGATGGCGTGCACGCCTTTACCGCCACGGCAACCAACGCCAACGGGACAGGCGGCGCCTCTCTGCCGACCTCGGTGATTGTCGATACTATTCCACCGCTGATCCCAACCGGGGTTATCAGCGCCGACGGTTCGACGATCACTGGCGTCGCGGAAGCGAACAGCACCGTGACCATCACGCTGCCGGGCGGGATCACCGTTACCGGTACGGCGAATGCGTCCGGCGCGTTCAGCATCACGCTGCCGACTCGCCAGATTGAAGGGCAGTCGCTGTCGATATCTGCCGCGGATGCGGCGGGTAACGTCTCTCCATCGCTCTCGATCACCGCGCCGATTCTGCCACTTTCGGCCAGCAGCAATGTGGTCGATCTGGCGCTGACCAGCAACGCAGACATCACCACCTCGCACTACAGTGGCTATGGCAATCTGCTGATTGGCGCGCTGGGGAACGTGGCGTCGGTTCTGGGCAGCAATACCGCCCAGGTCGGCTTCACCATCGGCAGCGGAGCAACGGGGCATATCACCATTAATGCCGCCGCCACCGGCGTGGTACTGTCATTGCTGAATACGCTGGAGATCGCTATTCAGAAATTTGACGCGACCACTAACGCCTGGACGACGGTTGTCGACTCTTCGCTGCCGCAGTTCCTGAACCTGCTGACCCTGGGCGCTACCGGCGTTACCCTGAACCTTGACGGACTGGGCGAAGGGCAATACCGCGTGCTGGGCTACAACACCAGCCTGCTGGCAACAGGTGCAGCGACCAACCTTGCGGTGACCGTCGAGCAAACCAGCGCCGGCGTGGTCAGCGGTACCACCACCTCAAGCGGGAACGTCATTACCGATCCGGGTCCTGGTGGGGCCGTGGACAACGCCCCTACCGGCACCGTGGTCACGGCGATTACCGATGGCCAGGGCGTCTCCCATACGGTTGGCGCTGGCGGACTGGATATTCAGGGTAAATACGGCACCCTGCATATCAACCAGGACGGCAGCTATACCTACACCTTAACCAACACTTCGGCTGCAGTGCTGGGCCGTACCGAGAACTTTACCTACACCATTACCCAAAATGGCATCAGCGACTCTGCGCAGCTGATTGTCACCCTGGGCAACGGTGCCCCGGCCAGTACGGTCACCGCCACGGATAACACCGGATCGCTGACCTTCGGCACCGATGTTGTCGCCGTGGACCACGGAGCTTCACAGCAAACGGGTCTGTCGGTGCTGAGCGTCGGTCTGGGGAATGTGGTCAACCTCAACCTGTTGGCTAACATGACCAACCCGATTCTGTTTGATGTCGCAGACGGATCGACGCGCACCATGACGCTGCAGGCCAGCGTGGGCGGGGTGGCGCTGCTCTCCACCTTCGACCTGTACATCTACAAGTTCAACGTGGCGACCCAGCAATACGAGCAGTTCCAGGTGCAGAAAACCTGGCTGACGGCTCCGCTGTTGGGCGGCTCGTCGGGCCAGCTGACCGTCACCCTGGGCGGCGGGGACTACCTGTTCCTGCTGATGAACGCGAGCGGTGTCTCACTGCTGACCAGCTACACGCTGAATATCCTCCAGGATCACACCTACGCGGTCGACAGTCTGGCGGCCTCAACTGCCGGGAACGTGATGCAGGACGATGTCGCTCCGGCAGGCAGCTTGCTGACGGCGGTGAACGGCGTGGCAGTTTCCGCGACCGGTACCACCACCATCAACGGTAAGTTCGGGACGCTGACCATTGACGCCCACGGCAACTACACCTACACGCTGAAATCCGGCGTGGGAGCCGACAGCATCAATACGCCAGACAGCTTCGTGTACACCGTGACCGCGCCAAACGGGGATACCGGTACCGCGTCGCTGAACATCACCGCCACGCCGCATAGCGTGGATGCCGTGAACGACATCAGCGCCATCATGGCAATCACCTCGACGCAGAACACCGCGGCTTACGCGAGCGCCAACGTTGGGTCAGCCTCCTGGAACACGGCGCTACTGGCCTCTACCCACGGCAACGGCAGCGGCACCTTTAACATTGCGGATAACACCGTGCTTAGCGGGGCCAATATTGTGTTCAAAGTGGCTTCCGGTCTGGTATTGGGTGGACTGTCCGTCAGTTGGACGCTAAGCGACGGCCAGGGCCACACCTATACCGGCACCTTTAGCGGCAGCGCCCTGCTGGGCGGCACGGCAACCATTCCAATCACCGATCTGCACTCAGGCACCTGGACGCTGAGCTATGTCGGGAACATGGGGCCATTGGGGCTGGGCTCGATCACCATCACGCCAACGGTCACCGGGACCTCGAACCTGCTGGATAGCTTCACGGCGCAAAGCACCATCGTACACGGCAACCTGTACGACGGCACAGACTCCGCAGGTGCGTCTGACCAGCTTGGCAGCGTGCATACGCTGATGACAATTACCGGCGCCAACGGCAGTTCGGCCACGCTGAACCCGATGAGCAACAGCGACGCGGTGGCCACGATACAGGGGCAGTACGGCACGCTGAAAATTGGTATCGGCGGCGACTACACCTACACCCTGAATCCGGGGGTATCGCCGGGGTCAATCACCAACAAAGAGGTCTTTACCTACGCTCTGAACGATCAGAACGGGCATACGGACACCGCCACCCTGACCATTAACATGAACCCGCAAATTGTCAGTACCGCATATGGGGACATCATCACCGGTTCTTCGGCCTACGCCGATACGCTGGTGTACCACGTCCTTGCAGGCGGCGCGGCCGATGGCACGGGCGGCAACGGATCGGACGTCTGGAAGAACTTCTCGCTCGCCAACGGAGACCAGATCAACATCCACGACCTGCTGGTCGGCTGGAACGGGCAGACTTCATCGCTGGGTAATTACCTGAGCGTGGCAAGCGTCGGCAACAACACGGTGATTTCCATCGACCGTGACGGTACCGCCGGCACATACCACTCAACCACTCTTGTCACTTTGGAGAACGTGCACACCACACTCGATGAGTTGATCCAGAACAACCACATTGTTGCCTGATAGTAGTTGCGATAAATCCCCGGGCGCGCAGACGCCCGGGGAATAAGACAAAAACGCAGTGCCATTTATTAGGGAAAAAATATGGGAAAATTACGGCCTGTTGCGTTATGGCTGGCTTGCGGTCTGTTTTCACTCCAGGCCTGGGCCGACGACGCGCCTACTTCTATTACGACTCAGGGTCTGGCTCAACAACAAGAGCTCCCCTCACTCGATGGCTCCACCGCCCTCCCGCTGAATGCCCCTGCGCCCGGAACCTTAACGCTGAACGACGCGGTCAACCGCTCCGTCACCTGGCACCCCAGCATTCGCGAAGCTATCGGCAAACTGTCCAGCCAGTCTGAACAGATTAACGTCGCCAAATCCAAGTACTACCCGCAGATCAGCGCCGGGATGAACAACGGCTACACCAATACCTACACCAACAGCGGCTACAGCCCGTCGCTGGTGCTATCGCTGTCGCAGATGCTCTACGACTTCGGCAAAGTGGCAAGCCAGGTCCGCGCGGAAACCGCCGGGGAAGCCCAGGCCCAGGCCAACGTGCTGGTGAGCATTGATACCGTGGGGCACGATACCGCCTCGGCGATGGTGCAGGTGCAGCTCTGGCAGCAAATGGTCGACATCGCCAAAGAGCAGTTGGACGCGCTAACCGCCATTGGCCGCCTGACTCAGGAGCGGAACGACCAGGGCGCAACCTCGATGTCCGACGTGGTGCAAACCGACGCGCGTATCGAATCCGCCCGCTCGCAGCTGATCCAGTACGAATCGAACCTCGACAGCACCCAGGCGACGCTGATGAGCCAGCTCGGCTGGACCAGCCTCAACAAAGTCAGCCCTGATTTCCCGCAGAAGCTGAATAACAGCTGCAACGTGGCGAAGCCGGACGACCGCCTGGTGCCCGCCGTGCTCGCAGCCTGGGCGCAGGCCAACGTGGCGCAGGCTAACCTCGACTACGCCAACTCGCAGATGACCCCAACCATCTCGCTGGAGCCGTCCGTGCAGCACTACCTGAACAACAACTATTCCGGCAGCGAAGTGCTGAACCGCACGCAATACTCGGCGTACATCCGCGTCGAAATGCCGATTTACCAGGGCGGTGGCCTGACGGCACGCCGCAACGCCGCCAGCCATGCGCTGGAAGCGGCGCAGTCCGGTATCGACCGGGTTCGGCTGGACGTACGCCAGAAGCTGCTGGAATCCCGCAGCCAGGCTATTAGCCTCGCCACCGCGCTCCAGGTGCTGCAGCGCCAGGAACAGCTGAGCGCCCGCACCCGTGAACTGTACCAACAGCAGTATCTCGACCTGGGCTCCCGCCCGCTGCTGGACGTACTCAACGCCGAACAGGAAGTCTTCCAGGCGCGCTTCGCCCAACAACAAACGCTGAGCCAGCTCCATCAACTGCAGCTTAACTGCCTGTACAACACCGGCAAATTACGCACCGCATTTGGTCTGGAACACCGCAACATCCAGTCCCTGGAGATTCAGCCATGAGCCAGACAGCCTCTCCCGCAGGGGAGTTTTTAAGCGAACAGGCCCTGACCCAATGGGCCCACGCCATCAGTTACGTCGCCGGGCACTACCGCGTGGTTTGCTCGCCCGGCACTATCCAGGCCAACGCCCCGTGGTTCAAAGACAAAACCAAAGTCGCCGCGCTGACCCAGCTTTCGCGCCAGGCCGGCCTTTCCTTCCATATGCTGGGCAACACCGAAAAAGCGATATCCCAGTGGCGGCTGCCGGTGGTGGTGGACTTAGCCAACGGCCAGATCGCGGTGATCGAGCAGTTTGACGGCGAAGACACCGTGGATATCTGTTATTTCGACGACGAACGCCACACCAACCGCCAGTCGCTCAGCAAGCTGCTGCCGGAGATCCGCTTTGTGGCCGCCCTGCGCCCGCTTTCGGCGCTGAAAGACAGCCGCGTCGACGCCTATATCTCTCGCTTCAGCCCGGACTGGATGAAAGAGCTGATCATGCTGGATATTCGCCCTTACGGCCCGGTGATGCTGGCGGCTTTTTGGGTGAACGTGCTGTCGCTGGCCGGGATCCTGTTCTCGATGCAGGTATACGACCGGGTGATCCCGGCTCAGTCATACCCGACGCTGTACGTGCTGGCGACCGGCGTGCTGATCGCCGTGGTGTTCGGCTTCATTCTGAAAGTCACGCGCAGCAACATCATGGACGTGCTGGGCAAGCGGGCCGACATGCGTATTTCGGATCGCGTTTTTAGCCACGCGCTGCGGCTGCGCAACAGCGCCGTGCCCCGCTCCACCGGCAGCTTTATTTCTCAGCTGCGCGAGCTGGAGCAGATCCGCGAGATGATCACCTCCTCGACCATCTCCACGATCGTCGATCTGCCGTTCTTTATCTTGTTCGTTGGGGTACTGGCGATCATCGCCCCGCAGCTGGCGTGGATCGCCCCGGTCGCCGCCATCGTGATGGTGCTGCCCGGCCTGCTGCTGCAGAAAAAGCTCGCCACGCTGGCCAACCAGGCCGCCCACGAATCCACCCTGCGCAACGCCGTGCTGGTGGAAAGCGTGCAGGGGCTGGAGGACATCAAGCTGATGCAGGCGGAGAACCGCTTCCTCCAGCAGTGGAACAGCTACATCCGCATTACCGCCGAATCCGGCCTGAAAACCCGCGAACTGACCCAGGGCTTAATCAGCTGGGGGATCACCATTCAGAGCCTGGTGTTTGTAGTGGTGGTGCTGTTCGGCGCCCCGCTGGTCATTGAAGGTGAAATGACCACCGGGGCCATGGTCGCCGCCTCCATGCTGGCCTCAAGGATGATTGCCCCGATGGCCAACCTGTGCGGCGTGCTCGCCCGCTGGCAGCAGGTCAAAGCCGCCAAACAGGGGCTGGACAGCATCATGCAGCTGCCGGTGGAAACCCAGCGCGATGAAAACCTGATCCACAAGGATATCCTCCACGGCCACTACCTGTTTGAAAGCGCGCAGTTCAAATACCACAGCGAAGATCCGCGCATTCCGCTGCGCATTGCCCGCCTTGAGATCCAGCGCGGCGAGCGCATTGCCGTGCTCGGGCGCAACGGTGCGGGCAAATCTACGCTGCTGCAGGCGCTTGCGGGCGGGGTCGATCTTGCCAGCGGCGAAGCCCGGCTCGACGATCTTGCGATGTCGCAAATCGACATGGCGGATCTGCGCCGCAACATCGGCTTTCTGAGCCAGAACGCGCGGCTGTTCTACGGCACGCTGCGGGAAAACCTCACCCTCGGCGCCCCGCACGCCAGCGACGAAGCGATCTTTGAGGCGCTGGACGTGAGCGGCGCGAGTAACTTCGTGAAGCACCTGCCCAAAGGCCTGGATCACCCGATCATGGAGGGCGGCAGCGGGCTTTCCGGCGGGCAGCGTCAGTCGATCCTGCTGGCGCGCATGCTGCTGCGCTCGCCCAACATCGTGCTGCTCGACGAGCCCACCGCCTCGCTGGACGACCATACCGAACGGGAATTTATTCAGCGGCTGAACCAGTGGCTCGGCCACCGCACGCTGGTCGTCGCCACCCACCGCGTGCCGGTGCTCGAACTGGTCGAACGCGTACTGGTGCTGAAAGACGGCCAGCTTGTGATGGATGCACCGAAGGCACAGGCGCTCGGCGCCGCAAGACCGGCACAGGCTCAGGCCCCGGCCGCCGCCCAGACACCACCGCGGGAGTGGAACAATGAAAACCAGTCAGCATGACGTCACCATGGATGACCCGGACATTCAGCGCGAAAGCGAATTCTCCGGGGCGAGCCGCATTATCCTGCTCATCACGCTGCTGTTTGTGCTGTTCGGCGTCTGGGCGTGGTTCGGCACGCTGGACGAAGTCTCCACCGGCACCGGGAAAGTGGTGCCCAGCTCCCGCGAGCAGATTTTGCAGTCGCTGGACGGCGGGATAGTCACCGAGCTGCTGGTGCACGAGGGCGACAAAGTGCAGGCCGGGCAAATCGTCGCCCGCCTCGACCCGACCCGCTCCGAGTCCAACGTCGGGGAAAGCACGGCTCGCTACCGCGCCTCTCTGGCCTCCAGCGCGCGGCTTTACGCGGAAGTGAACGACCAGCCGCTGAAGTTCCCGGACTCACTCAAAGCGTTTCCGGATCTGCTCGCCTCCGAAACACGGCTGTATAAAACGCGTCGGGCGCAGCTGAACGACTCCGAAGCCGAGCTGCGGGACGCGCTGACGTCGGTCAACAAAGAGCTGGATATCACCCAGCGGCTGGTGAAAAGCGGCGCGGCGAGCCACGTGGAAGTGCTGCGCCTGCAGCGGCAGAAAAGCGACCTCGGCTTAAGGATCACCGACCTGCGCTCGCAGTATTACGTGCAGGCGCGCGAGGCGCTCTCAAAAGCTAATGCCGAAGTGGACATGCTGGACGCTATCATCAAGGGCCGTGAGGATTCGGTGAACCGCATGACCGTGCGCTCCCCGGTGCGCGGCATCGTGAAGAACATTCAGGTGACCACCATCGGCGGCGTTATTCCGCCGAACGGCGAGATGATGGAGATTGTGCCGGTGGACGATCACCTGCTGATTGAGGCGCGGCTCTCCCCGCGCGACATCGCCTTTATCCACCCCGGCCAGCGCGCGCTGGTGAAAATCACCGCCTACGATTACGCCATTTACGGCGGGCTGGAAGGCACCGTGGAAACCATCTCCCCGGACACCATTCAGGACAAAGTGAAGCCGGAAATCGTCTACTACCGGGTGTTTATCCGCACCAACCAGGACTACCTGGTGAACAAAGTCGGCCACCACTTCTCCATCTCACCGGGGATGGTGGCCACCGTGGATATTAAAACCGGGCAGAAAACCATCGTTGAGTATCTGATTAAGCCGTTCAACCGCGCCCGCGAGGCGCTGCGCGAACGTTAATTGCCCCTCTATCCCGCTGGTGTTGAAGGAATTTTGTACGAATGGCACTCAGCGGGATTTCTCTTCAGACGGCTGGTCACGCACGTAATAAATCTGTTATACTCGCCGGTACACATTGGGGCTGATTCTGGATTCGACGGGATTTGCGAAACCCAAGGTGCATGCCGAGGGGCGGTTGGCCTCGTAAAAAGCCGCAAAAAAATAGTCGCAAACGACGAAAACTTCGCTTTAGCAGCTTAATAACCTGCTCTGAGCCCTCTCTCCCTAGCTTCCGCTCTTAAGACGGGGATCAAAGAGAGGTCAAACCCAAAAGAGATCGTGTGGATGCCTTGCCTGGGGTTGAAGCATTAAAACTAATCAGGATAGTCTGGTAATGGCGTGTCTGTCCGCAGTTGCCCGGCGAATGTAAAGACTGACTAAGCATGTAGTACCGAGGATGTAGAAATTTCGGACGCGGGTTCAACTCCCGCCAGCTCCACCAAAATTCTCCATCGGTGATTACCAGAGTCATCCGATGAAGTCCTGAAAGCCCGCATGGCGCAAGCCCTGCGGGCTTTTTTGTGTCTGTTGTTCGAGCACATCCAGCTAAATCCGGTGATTATTGGTATACGTTTAGGTATACGCTATGCCGTGGTTCATAAACATGTACCAATTATGGAAGGGAGCCAGGCATGGCACGTATCACACGCCCTCTCACTAATAACGAGATCCTTAAAAAAGTGCACTCTGCATGATGGTGACGGCCTGTTCTTACTCGTAAAAACCTCTGATAAAAAACTCTGGCGCTTCCACTATCAACGTCCGGTAATTTCGACCCGAAATACCGTGATGCCTATTCGGCACACATCCCGGCGGCGATTCTGGCGGTGAACAACAACCCGATGCGCTTCAGCGACCGCAGCGGCGGCGTATCACGCCGCCGGGTAATCCTGGCCTTCCCGGAGGTGATACCGGCAAAAGAGCGTGACCCGCAGTTGCTGGACAAAATCAGCACCGAGCTGGCCGTTATCATGCGCCACCTGATGCAGCGCTTCAGTCAGCCGGAAGAAGCGCGCGCACTGCTACAGGCGCAGCAGACGTCCGGCGAGGCGCTGGAGATTAAACGCCAGACTGATCCGCTGGTCGATTTCTGCGCCTATCTGAAGCCGATAAGCACCGCGACCGGTCTGTTTATGGGTAATGCCAATATTCACCCGCTGAATCCGAAGCGCTATCTATACCACGCCTACCTGTCGTTTATGGAGTCGCGCGGCCATCAGCACCCGCTGAGCCTGACCGCGTTCGGCCAGGCGGTGCCGCAGACGCTGAAGGAGTATGAGCGCATCCTGCTGAAGCGCAGGACAAATAACGCTATCCAGACCAACCTCGCGCTGCATGAGGACAGCGAGGCCGACTGGCTGCCAGCATGTAGCCAGTAATCCCCGCAGCAAACGAACCGGCTCAGGCCGGTTTTCCATGCCGGTATTATCAGGTACTCTTGCATCATGCATTACTGAGGATGATGCCGTTATCCGCCAGGGAAAGGACACCCGAAGAGATGATCACCAATACTACCCTTATCACTAAAATGCAGGCCGACCAGTTGCTGGCCGTGCGGCTGGAGAAGGCGCTCGGTGGCGTAAAAGACGCGGTGCTGGAGCAGGCAACCCGTATGCAGAAAGGTGCAACGCGGCTTGTGTATTACACCTCTTGTTTCACCGACAACTATCAGGACGTATGCGCGGGCCAGAAAACCGAAGACGTTCGCTTTCTGGAAGCACTGGTGCAATTGGTAAAACATCCTCACGTCATCAAAAAGATGCTGAAGATTTACGTGGATCTGCTGCTGCGCAACAGCCAGGAGCAGAATCGTATCCGACGTATTCAGCAGGTACTCATAAAGAAAGGCGCGAACATCGCCACCTCTTCCCTAATCAGTCAGGCTTTCAGTTCGGCCATCGTTGCCGCCATTGGCTACAGCTTTGGGGCTACCATCGCGATGGGTACTAAGCTTGCCAGGATTTCAGCGGCCTCCGTAACCATTGTCAGCTACTACGGCTATGTTCAGGAAGCAGCTGATGCAGCGCACAGGCTCAGGCTCAGGCTCTGGCTCAGGCTCAGGCTCAGGCTCAGGCTCAGGCTCAGGCTCAGGCTCAGGCTCAGGCAGCAGGTTCCCGTTTTCTACCAGGCACTTTACGCCATCATGCGGATAATCAGATGAGTAATTACTTCAGAACCTGGCTGCGACGGCAGCTCCGATTTTTTGCGAGCACCCTCATTCCTGCGGTGCTAATTATTGGTTTCGGAATGCTGGCGGTGACGTTCTGGCCATCTGTAGCTTGGGGGTCAACGGCCATTTTTGCTCTTATCGTTATCGGCCTGACCTTTTGGCTGGTTTAGGGTTTGCCAGCCTCTTATGGAACTTCTCCATCGGTGATTACCAGAGTCATCCGATGAAGTCCTGAAAGCCCGCGTGGCACAAATTATGCGGGCTTTTTTGTCTGTAAACATGCTAACGCTGCGACAAGAGGAATTAACTAAACCAACTCGCTTTTAGTCATTAAAAATCAGTTTGTTACGACTTGAAGTTTGATTGAGTGGCAACTCCTTACACTTGCGCACCTGCAAACGTCCCTAAAGCCCAAACCACCCACTCTTAATATTCTTCCAACGCCCAAAAATAATGCCTATCAACCCCCTCCGCACGCTCAAAAATAAAACCCTGTGAGAGATAAAATGCATTGGCCGGGCTTTCTTTTAGGGCGATCAACCGGATAGGTTTCTTTAAGGTACTGGCTTGTACCTTCAAGCCTTTCATCACAATGCTTCCGATTCCTTTCTCCTGAAATTGTTTTTTGATATAGAAGTGATCCAAATATAAATATTCAGGGTAGGTTCTGAGCACATAGAAACCAGCGACTTCGCCATCCAGGGAAAGGATGAAGGTATCATTTTCCTCGAATGTAGAGAGAAAACGATCTCGCGCTCTGACGGGATCAAACCTGTTCAGCGCTTCCAGGCTGGGACGCATTGATTCAACGCGTATATCAGCCAGCATCTGCGCATCATCGGAGGAAGCGGGATAAATATTCAGATCTGTTAGCGGCAAATTAACCAAGGATGTACCTGTTTTTATCAATGATTAACAAAGGCCAGAGAGAACGAATAGTAGGCGAAAAAAACAATTCCCCCCTGTAAATCTATCCATGTTTTTTCTGCGAGGCGCATTCCATTTCCCTCCCCTATTTCGCGGCCAGACAAGGTGCCGCGGTATAATACCGGCATGAAGTATGTAGCTATCAGCATTAAGAACAGAAGCAAAGAAGAAAAGCAAAGAAGAGAAGTAAAAGAAGCGCGATTAAGGCAGGCGGCAACCCGCCCTAACCGCTAATCACAGCCAACTAATACGGAGTTGACCATGACTGACGAGCATAATAAGCCAGAGAAGCACATCCCCACAACAACAAGGGCTTATACTGTGGGCTACATTCGGGATTCGAAAAAATTCCAGCCTTCGCCCGCCATAACGTTGAATGGGTTCTGGCTTGCAAAAGCGGGTTTTGATACGGGCACGAGCGTGGAGGTGCGGGTTCTGCCGGGCTGCCTGATATTAACGGCCAAAGAGCCGCAGCCGCCGGAGGAAGAGCCGGAGATCATGCAGACGCTTCGCAAGGTGTGTAAGTTTTCCGCCCGCAGGCAGAAGCAGGTCAAAGCGTTTATCGAGGACGTGATCGCTCCTAAGCCACCGATGCGTTAACGGCTAACCCTTGCCCCGGTGATTTGCCGGGGTTAATGAACTAAGTTTTACCGCAACGTTAATTTCACTTTAAATAACCCTGGAAATAAAAACCCTATTCCGGGTTTGGGCTTCTCTATTTAAAATATATTATTCCCTCCCGCCATAAGAATAAAAAAACTCACCATATTGCTGGCGCGCGCAAACGCTTAAACTACTCTAATGAGTATAAAAAACGATGATGGCCTGCTCTCACCCGATGAACAGAAATATATTCCGCAAGGAAGCCATAGAGCACACCCGCAGCAAATGGCTGGGTAAAGCTTTACTGATCTCCGGGTATCCCGCCTGGGTGGTGGTTTTACTCTCCGCCGCGTTTTTAATTATTTTGATAAGCCTGATGGCCTTCTCCAGCTACACCCGGCGGATTAACGTCAGCGGGGAAGTCATCACCCAGCCGCACGCCATCAATATCTTCTCTCCTCAGCAGGGTTTTATCACCCACACCTGGGTTAAAACCGGCGACAGCGTGGCCAAAGGCGACCATCTGTATCAGATAGATACCAGCCGCTCGACCCAGTCGGGCAACGTCAGCCAGAACTCTATCGCCGCCATCCAACAGCAGATCCAGCTTATCGGGGAAATAATCCTCAAGCTGCAGCAGAACAAGCAGAAAACCGAGCAAAACCTCAGGCAGCAGCTGACTCAGTACCAGACCGCGCACGAGAAGTCCCTGGCCCTGGTGGCGAACGCCGCCAAAGGCATGGAAGAGATGCGCCAGAGCATGGACAACTACGACGGCTACCAGCGCAAGGGCATGATCACCAAAGACCAGCTCAACAACCAGCGCTACCTCTATTATCAGCAGCAAACCGCCTACCAAAGCCTGAACACCCAGAGCATCCAGGAAAGCCTGCAGATCACCAACCTGCAAAGCGAGCTCTCCACGCGGGCGACGGATTTTGACAACCAAATCTCCCAGTACCAGTTCCAGCTAAGTGGCCTCAACCGCCAGCTGACAGAAGTGGACGGCGGCGGAACTGTGTTTATCGACGCCCCCAGCGACGGAAAAATCGACTCCCTGAGCGTCACCCAGGGGCAGATGGTCAACGCCGGCGACAGCCTCGCCCAGCTGGTTCCCAACGGGGGCGACGGCTACGCGCTAGTGCTGTGGCTCCCCAACAGCAGCCTGCCCTACGTCACGCCGGGGGACAGCATCAACATCCGCTACGAGGCTTTTCCCTTTGAGAAGTTTGGCCAGTTCCCCGGCAAGATCCTGTCGATTTCCAGCGTGCCCGCCTCGGCGCAGGAAATGGCGATGTACAACAATGTGCCCCGCCAGCCATCCGGCACCACCAGTCAGCCCTTTTACAAAGTGCTGGTCACGCTCGACCTGAACCGCCTCACCGCCAAAGACAACCCCCTGCGGCTCTCCAGCGGCATGAAGGCGGAGTCCACGCTATTCCTGGAAAAACGCCCCGTCTACCAGTGGATGCTCGCCCCTTACTACGACCTTAAAAAAAGCCTAACCGGACCCGTGCATGAATGAATCCGCTTTGAAAGACATGATGCATCAGCTGAACTTCAGCCTGCGCCGCAGAGTGCCCCAGGTCCTGCAAACGGAAGCGGCAGAGTGCGGCCTGGCTTGCATGGTGATGGTCTGCCGCTACCACGGCATGAACATCGACCTCTTCAGCCTGCGCCAGCGGTTTGGCATCTCCTCTCACGGCGCGACGCTGGCGTTGCTGATTGATATCGCCACCCAGCTGCGCCTGAAAAGCCGCCCGCTTTCGCTGGATCTGAACGAGCTGCGCGAGCTGAAAACGCCCTGCATTCTCCACTGGGACATGAGCCACTTTGTGGTGCTGGTCGCCGTCAAACGCTCGGGCTTTGTGATCCACGACCCGGGCTTTGGCCGCCGCGTCGTGGGCCTGGCGGAAATGTCCCGGCATTTTACCGGCGTCGCGCTGGAACTCTGGCCGGACAGCGAGTTTGCCCGCGTGACCCAGCGCAGCCGCCTCAGCTTCCGCACCCTGCTCGGCAACGTCGGCGGCCTGAAAGGCTTTTTGACGAAAATCTTCTGCCTGTCTCTGGTGGTGGAGGCAATCAACCTGCTGATCCCCATCGGCACCCAGCTGGTGATGGACCACGTCATCATCGCGGAGGATCATGACTTACTGGCGCTGATCTGCATCGGGCTGCTGTTCTTTACCTTGTTTCGCACCTTCGTCAGCATGCTCCGGGCCTGGACGTCGCTGGTGATGAATTCCCTGATTGAAGTGCAGTGGAAAGCAGGCATGTTCGACCACCTGCTCAAACTGCCTCTCGCCTATTTCGAGAAGCGTAAACTCGGCGATATCCAGTCCCGCTTTGGCTCCCTGGATACTATCCGCACCACGCTGACCACCAACCTGGTCAACGGCATCATCGACACCCTGATGTCGGTCGGCGTGCTGATTATGATGGTGCTTTACGGCGGCTGGCTGGTGTGGGTGGTGCTGGGCTTTACCGCGTTTTATATGGTGCTGCGCCTGGCCACCTACAACCAGTACCGCCAGGCCTCGGAAGAGAAAATTGTCAAAAGCGCGCGGGCCAATTCCCACTTTATGGAAACCCTCTACGGCATCGGCACGCTGAAAGCGCTGGGGCTGTCGACCACGCGCTCGCAGTACTGGCTCAACCTCAATATAGATACCGCCAACGCCAACATCCGCATCACCAAGCTGGATATGCTGTTCGGGGGCATCAACACTTTTATCGGTGCCGTCGATCAGATAGTGATTTTGTGGCTGGGCGCGCTGATGGTGATTAACGGCCAGATGACGCTCGGGATGTTCGTCGCCTTCAACGCCTATCGCGGGCAGTTCTCTGAGCGGGCGGCCAGCCTGATCGATATGATTCTGCAGCTGCGTATGCTCGGCCTGCACAGCGACCGTATCGCCGACGTGGTGTTTACCGAGACCGAAACCAGCCAGCCGCCGCGCAAGCTGCTGCCTAAAAATCAGCCCGCCAGCTTTGAAGCCCGCGACCTGGTCTTTCAGTACGACGCGCTTTCCAGGCCAATTTTCGCCGATCTGAACATCGCCGTCGCCGCCGGGGAAAGCGTGGCCATCGTCGGCCCTTCCGGGATCGGGAAAACAACCTTAATGAAGGTGATGGCCGGGCTGCTCGACCCCACCCGTGGGCAGATCCTGATCGACGGCCTGGACATTAGCAAAGTCGGGCTGAATAACTACCGCGACAGCATCGCCTGCGTGCTGCAGGACGACAAACTTTTTGCCGGGTCGATAGCCGACAACATCGGCAGCTTCGACAGCAGCAAAGATGCGGAGCGCATTGTCAGCTGCGCGCGGAGCTGCAATATTCATGACGAAATTATGAGCCTGCCGATGGGCTATGAAACGCTGATTGGCGAACTGGGGGGCAACCTTTCCGGGGGGCAGAAACAGCGGCTACTGATCGCCAGGGCACTTTACCGGCAGCCCAGTTTGCTGTTTCTCGACGAGGCCACCAGCCACCTGGATCTGGCCAATGAGGCGCATATCAATGCCGCTATCGCTGCGCTAAAAATAACCCGCATCTTCATTGCCCATCGCCCGTCGACAATCGCCAGCGCTAACCGGGTGATAGATTTAGGATAGTGACCAGCGGCTTAAATAAGAGGAGACATTCCTCTTATTTAAGCCAGGATTATAGTCATTAAATAGAAAAGGAAATTGCATAAACGAAAATATACAGCAGCACCCTTCCGGCGGCTGCCATATATTATGGGGAGTGTTTTAATCCCTTAAAATGCCGTTCCGTTATTCCATTGGGAAAAGCATCGCGTCCGCGATATTAACGCTTGGTGCTGCCGAACAGACCGGTGCCGCCAAGCAGGCCGCCCAGAATAGAACTCACGCCGCTAACCACGCTATTCACCACGCCACCCACAAGTTGGGTCACGCCATTGAGCACGCCGCCCACAACCGGCAGGCCGCTAACAATGCCGCCCACGGTGCCCAGCGGATCGCCCGCGCCGCCGAGCACGCCATCCAGTAAACCCGCACCGCTAACTGACTTAACTTCCTGAGTGGATAATTCTTTCATGATTTTCACCATAATAAAATAAACGGAAAGAAAGGTTAAAAGCTCTCGCGGATAGTGAGGCGGTAAAACAATGCATTCCCTACCCTGATATAATTTCTAATACAGGCCAGGCAAAAGATCAAACAACCATAAAACATTATTTTTTTATTTTTAATAGGCCTGTTTTTAACAGGCTTATAAATGTCACATTACTATCACGGTGATTACTTGAATAAGCATTTGTACAAAATGGAATATAGCAAAAAGGCGGGTTAACTATGTTATATATTGTATATAGGCAGGTTTATTTCATCGACTATATATTCATTCTGATTCAACAGTCTGAACGCCATTTTAATATGACTTAAATATTCATCCCCCAACCCGCCCTGATCAAAGGGCAGGCTGGAAGTAGACGTCTCTCAGGCCCCATAGCGGTTCCCGGTGTGCGCCAGCTGCCGGCGCCACACGCCCGGCGCGATGCCATACTGGCGCTTAAAGCTGCGGTTGAAAGACTGCTGCGAGTCAAAGCCGAGGGAGATCGCCACGTTCAGGATCGGCTCTTCGGTGCGGCTCAGGCGCTCGGCGGATTTCTTCAGCTTCTGCGCGCGGATGTACTCGCCCATGTTGTAGCCGGTGTGCTGCTTGAAGATCCGCTGCAGGTGCCACTTCGAGTACCCGGCCCGCTCGGAAACGGTGTTGATATCGAGGCGGCTGTCGAGGTGGGTATCAATCCAGCCGAGTAAATCGTGCATGAAGGCATCGGTGCTCATTGTCTCTCTCCCCTGCGGGTTTTGTTAAAAGCATCTTTATCAGTTGCATTTAAACTTGAACCGCTTTGACAAAAATTGCAAGTTTTATTGTTACATTAAATCCTCGTTACAAATGGGCCTTTTTCGAATGGCACAAATAGCACAGAAAGTGCAACAATTATTCTTGCACTTAGTTCTACGCCTTCCTACAATCGCCGCGATACTGTATTGGTAATTGATACACATTTTGTGCCGATGAGCGACACAAATGGCCTCAGGTCAGCCCGGACAAAGGAAGTGGCGCGGCACCCTCCGCTGCGTCTTGCCCGGCCGACTTCAACTATCGGAATAAGAATAATGAGCCTGCAAAAACATTGGGTTAGCCTTCATCTGCGCGTGTTGGGGCCGGTACTGCTTGCCGCGCTGCTCGCCGGATGCGACCGGGGAGTCGCACAAAACGCCGTGCCGCAGGCACCTGCCGTCAGCGTCGCCGACGTGGTGGTGAAACCCGTCAGCCAGTGGGACAGTTTCAACGGCCGCATCGAAGCGGTGGAAAGCGTTCAGCTCCGCCCCCGCGTCTCCGGCTACATCGACAAAGTGAACTACACCGACGGCCAGGAAGTGAAGAAAGGTGAAGTGCTGTTCACCATCGACGACAGAACCTACCGCGCCGCCCTGGAACAGGCGCAGGCGGCGTTGATGAGAGCCAAAACCCAGGCCAGCCTCGCCCGCAGCGAAGCCAGCCGCACCGACAAGCTGATTGGCACCAACGTGATTTCCCGCGAAGAGTGGGAACAGCGCCGTTCCGCCGCTACCCAGGCCGACGCCGATATTCGTGCGGCCCAGGCGGCGGTTGACGCGGCCCAGCTTAACCTCGACTTCACCAAAGTCACCGCGCCAATCGACGGCCGCGCCAGCCGCGCGCTGATCACCAGCGGCAACCTGGTCACGGCGGGCGACAGCGCCAGCGTACTCACCACCGTGGTTTCTCAGAAGACGGTTTACGCCTACTTCGACGTGGACGAATCCACCTATCTCCACTACCAGAACCTTGCCCGCAGCGGCCAGGGCGCGTCCAGTGACCATAAGGCACTGCCGGTAGAAATTGGCCTGTCCGGCGAAGAAGGTTACCCGCATCAGGGCACCGTCGACTTCCTCGACAATCAGCTCACCGCCAGCACCGGTACCATCCGCATGCGCGCCGTGCTGGATAACGCCCAGCGTCAGTTCACCCCGGGGCTGTTCGCCCGCGTTCGTCTGCCGGGCAGCGCGGAGTTCCAGGCCCTGCTGATCAACGACAAAGCGGTGCTGACCGATCAGGACAGAAAATACGTCTACATCGTGGATAAAGACGGCAAAGCGCAGCGCCGCGACATCACGCCGGGCCGCCTGGCTGCCGGGCTGCGCATCGTGCAGCAGGGGCTGAACCCTGGCGATAAAGTCATCGTCGACGGGCTACAGAAAGTGTTTATGCCGGGCATGCCGGTGAACGCGAAACCTGTCGCCATGGCCGCCACCCGCGCTGCCGTTAACTGATCCCTTACCAGAGAATCCGACGCATGGACTTTTCCCGCTTTTTTATCGACAGGCCGATTTTTGCCGCGGTGCTGTCGATTCTGATTTTTACTACGGGGCTTATCGCGATCCCGCTGCTGCCGATCAGTGAATACCCGGACGTCGTGCCGCCGAGCGTGCAGGTTCGGGCGGAATACCCTGGCGCCAACCCGAAAGTGATCGCTGAAACCGTGGCGACGCCGCTGGAAGAAGCGATTAACGGCGTCGAAAACATGATGTACATGAAATCCGTTGCTGGCTCTGACGGTGTGCTGGTGACAACCGTGACCTTCCGTCCGGGTACCGATCCGGATCAGGCCCAGGTTCAGGTGCAGAACCGTGTTTCCCAGGCCGAAGCTCGCCTGCCGGAAGACGTTCGCCGCCTCGGCATCACCACCCAGAAACAGTCGCCGACGCTGACCCTGGTGGTACATCTGTTCTCGCCGAACGGCAAGTACGACTCGCTGTATATGCGTAACTACGCCACGCTGAAGGTGAAAGACGAACTCGCGCGTCTGCCGGGCGTCGGGCAGATCCAGATTTTCGGCTCCGGCGAATACGCCATGCGCGTGTGGCTGGATCCGAACAAAGTGGCGGCGCGTGGCCTGACGGCGTCTGACGTGGTCACGGCGATGCAGGAGCAGAACGTGCAGGTGTCTGCCGGTCAGCTCGGGGCAGAGCCGCTGCCGAAAGCGAGCGATTTCCTGATTTCGATTAACGCCCAGGGCCGCCTGCACAGCGAAGAAGAGTTCGGCAACATCATCCTGAAAACCGCCCCGGACGGCTCGCTGGTTCGCCTGCGCGACGTGGCGCGTATCGAGCTGGGTTCAGGCAGTTATGCCCTGCGCTCCCAGTTGAACAACAAAGACGCGGTCGGGATCGGTATCTTCCAGGCACCCGGCGCCAACGCCATCGATCTGTCTAACGCCGTACGCGCCAAGATGGCCGAGCTGTCCACGCGCTTCCCGGAAGACATGAAGTGGGCGGCACCTTACGACCCAACGGTTTTCGTGCGCGACTCTATCCGGGCGGTGGTGCAAACTCTGCTGGAAGCGGTAGTGCTTGTTGTGCTGGTGGTGATCCTGTTCCTGCAAACCTGGCGCGCGTCGATCATCCCGCTGATTGCCGTCCCGGTTTCCGTGGTGGGCACGTTCAGCATCCTCTACCTGCTTGGCTTCTCGCTCAACACGCTGAGTTTGTTCGGGCTGGTGCTCGCCATCGGCATCGTGGTGGACGACGCCATCGTGGTGGTGGAAAACGTCGAGCGTAATATCGAAGAGGGGCTTGCCCCGCTGCAGGCGGCGCATCAGGCCATGCGCGAGGTTTCCGGGCCGATTATCGCCATCGCCCTGGTGCTGTGCGCGGTGTTCGTACCGATGGCGTTCCTCTCCGGCGTGACCGGGCAGTTCTACAAACAGTTCGCGGTAACCATCGCCATTTCGACGGTGATCTCGGCGATTAACTCCCTGACGCTCTCCCCGGCGCTGGCAGCTCTGCTGCTGAAGCCGCACGGCGCGCCGAAGGACATGCCTACCCGGCTGATCGACCGCCTGTTCGGCTGGCTGTTCCGCCCGTTCAACCGTTTCTTCCACCGCAGTTCGGACGGCTACCAGGGGCTGGTGAGTAAAACCCTTGGCCGCCGTGGTGCAGTGTTTGCGGTCTACGTGCTGCTGCTGTGTGCCGCGGGCGTGATGTTCAAAACCGTGCCGGGCGGGTTTATTCCAACCCAGGATAAACTCTACCTGATCGGCGGCGTGAAGATGCCGGAAGGCTCTTCGCTGGAACGCACCGACGCGGTGATCCGCAAGATGAGCGAAATCGGTATGAACACCGAGGGCGTGGATTACGCGGTGGCATTCCCTGGCCTGAACGCGCTGCAGTTCACCAACACGCCGAATACCGGCACGGTGTTCTTCGGCCTGAAGCCGTTCGGCGAGCGTAAACATACCGCGGCGCAAATTAACGCCGAGATCAACGCCAAAATCTCGCAAATCCAGGAAGGCTTCGGCTTCTCGATTCTGCCGCCGCCGATTCTGGGGCTGGGTCAGGGTTCCGGCTACTCGCTGTATATCCAGGACCGGGCGGGCTTAGGTTACGGGGCGCTGCAAACCGCGGTGAACACCATGTCCGGCGCGATCATGCAAACGCCGGGGATGCACTTCCCGATCTCCACCTACCAGGCGAACGTGCCGCAGCTGGATGTGCAGGTAGACCGCGACAAAGCCAAAGCCCAGGGCGTGTCGCTGACCGATCTGTTCGGCACGCTGCAGACTTATTTGGGCTCGTCCTACGTGAACGACTTCAACGAGTTTGGTCGTACCTGGCGCGTGATGGCCCAGGCCGACGGGCAGTTCCGCGACAGCGTGGAAGACATCGGCAACCTGCGCACCCGCAACAGTCAGGGGGAAATGGTGCCGATCGGCAGCATGGTGAAAATCACCACCACCTACGGGCCGGACCCGGTGATCCGCTACAACGGTTACCCGGCGGCGGATCTCATCGGGGATGCCGATCCACGCGTGCTTTCCTCCGCGCAGGCTATGACTAAACTGGCCGCCATGTCCGGCCAGGTGCTGCCGAACGGGATGAACATCGAATGGACGGATCTGAGCTACCAGCAGGCGACCCAGGGCAACACGGCGATGATCGTCTTCCCGGTGGCGGTGCTGCTGGCCTTCCTGGTGCTCGCCGCACTGTACGAAAGCTGGACGCTGCCGCTGGCGGTGATCCTGATCGTGCCGATGACCATGCTGTCCGCGCTGTTCGGGGTCTGGCTGACCGGCGGCGATAACAACGTGTTCGTCCAGGTCGGACTGGTGGTGCTGATGGGCCTGGCCTGTAAGAACGCCATTCTGATCGTCGAGTTCGCCCGCGAGCTGGAGATGCAGGGCAAGGGAATTATGGAATCCGCGCTGGAAGCCTGCCGCCTGCGTCTGCGCCCTATCGTGATGACCTCCATCGCCTTTATCGCCGGGACTATTCCGCTGATTCTGGGCCATGGCGCGGGTGCGGAAGTGCGCGGCGTGACAGGTGTAACGGTGTTCTCGGGTATGTTAGGGGTGACGCTGTTTGGTTTGTTCCTGACGCCGGTGTTCTACGTCACGCTGCGTAAGCTCGTTACGCGCGGTAAAACCCAGGCAAAAACCGTCGAGGCATAAGACTTACAAAACGGGTGGTGCAAAACCACCCGCTCAGCCCAATAAAAAAAACCGCCTTCAAAAGAGGCGGTTTTTTTATTTCTGCGGCAAAGCGTTGCGGGGCTTAATGGCCTTTTTTGTAAAGAGACTCCAGCTCAGGCACCGGCTGGCAGCCGCTGGTATCGCTCTTTTTCACTTTCTCCAGCGCGGTGGCCACGGTATGGCGCGCCAGCACGGCCAGAGACGCCTCTTCGGCTTCTTCCGCAATCGTTTTGAAGTACCAGCAGGCGTTGGCGCTTACCACACAGCGGGCAGGCACGTCCGGGCGGGAAGCCCAAATCTTTTTGTCTTCAATCACCGACAGGTAAATATCTCGCAGGGTTATCTCTTCGGCCGGACGGCCAAGATGAATGGAACCGTTGCGCCCCAGCGTCGAAACAATAATGCCGTCGCGCGTGAGGGGAACCATCAGTTTACGGATAAAGCTCGGGTTGGCTTCCAGGCCGTAGGCGAGGATCGCGCTGGTCGAACGTTCACCCATTTGCTCCGCCATCGCTACGCTGAGAACCATCTGCAAAGCTGTCGGGAAGCGGTAATCTAACATTTCATTTTCCTGGGTCGCGGTGAATCTTGTTCTTTTTGGCACCGCTAAGGTGAATAATCAATAAGCACAATATAACAAATGTCAGGTTTTTTTTGAAGCAATCTGAGCTTTCCCTGGGACCCAGCTCAAAATAACCGAAAACTTAATTTTAATAAGTTTCGGCGCTAAACTATTCAATAAATGAATTCTGGCAGGCCGGTAAATAAGTTCAAGTCTTTGCCATGCTGAATAATAAGTCATGTAGCTGATGTTTAATAAAATGCCCCGGCCTGTTTTGACCGGGGAAACTGGTTAGCGGCACTCTGGTTGCCAGTTTAACGCCTGCAGCGCCGCCATATCTTTGTCGTTATCCGCCTTTATACGCTTCACCATGTCGTTTTCGGTTACTTTCGCGTCAGCGGGATACTGGCGGGCAAACTGCAGGTTGACGATGCCGCCGCAGGCCTCACGGGCAAGCCACACGTCTGACTCGTAGCCGCTTTGTTTTGCGTCTCCCGGTTTCGGCAGGTAGATAATCCGAACCTCGGCCACGTCGCCATTTTTCGCTATATCGAAATGGGGCTTCGGCACCGTGCGGTTTAACTCCACCGCCGTTGCCTGCATCCAGCGGTCAAGCGGGGCGTTGAGTTTGATCTGATTGACCGTAATCAGCCGGGTCCACTGCCAGTTTTCGGCCTTTTCACCGTCGGTAGTGTATTCCCATACCGCCTGCTGAGGCGTTGAGCGAGTGAAGGATTGCCCGTAGGTTTTGCCGGCAAAAGCGATGGTTTGCGGAGCCGCCAGGTCTTTAATTTGCGATGTTTTTGCCGACTGCGGGCCCGCACAGGCGGCCAGCAGAAAAGCAGATGCCAGGGTAACGATATGATAAGTTTTCAAAAACGAGATTCCTTTTAGTCTTTATTTAAATATTTCAGAGGCAGGTGCCCGGAAAATACTCGATCATTCTCCGATCTCAGACCATAGAAGGAAGTGCACTAGATTTCAATTCAGTAAGTCTGAAACTGGCGGGCGATCAAATAGATCGTTTATTCATGCTCAACTAATTTCTCAATCAAACGTGGAGGATAAAAAGTGAATTAGCGTTTTTCCCACCAGCGGAATAAAGCCTGATTTTGGATAAAAGCGCCCGGCCCGATCGTTAATCGCCTCGACAAAAATCCGACGCTCATCGCCCCACCTTCCCGCAACAGGCCTATACTTATCGGCGACACTTTTCCGCACGTTCTGTTCTGCATGCACCGATTTATGCGAGATAACGATATGGAATTAAAGGATTATTACGCCATCATGGGCGTGAAACCGACGGACGAACTCAAAACCATCAAAACCTCCTACCGCCGCCTGGCGCGCAAATATCACCCCGACGTCAGCAAAGAGCCCGACGCAGAAGCCCGCTTTAAAGAAGTGGCGGAAGCCTGGGAAGTGCTGAGCGACGAGCAGCGCCGCGCCGAGTACGACCAGATGTGGCAGCACCGCAACGATCCGCAGTTTAATCAGCAGTTCCACCAGGGCGGCGAGCAGAGCTACAACGCCCAGGACTTCGAAGATATCTTCTCTTCCATGTTTGGCCAGCAGGCCAGGCATACTCGCCAGCCGCACGCCGCGCGGGGCCATGATTTAGAAATTGAAGTCGCGGTATTCCTGGAGGAAACGCTGGCCGAACACAGCCGCACCATCAGCTACAAGCTGCCGGTCTATAACGTGTTTGGTATCGTCGAGCGGGAAGTCCCGAAAACGCTTAACGTGAAAATCCCGGCGGGCGTCGGCGATGGGCAGCGCATCCGGCTCAAAGGCCAGGGTACGCCAGGTGAAAACGGTGGGCCAAACGGTGACCTGTGGCTGGTGATTCATATCGCGCCGCATCCGCTGTTCGACATCGTCGGTCACAACCTTGAAGTCGTGCTCCCGCTGGCCCCGTGGGAAGCTGCGCTGGGGGCAAAAGTCGAGGTTCCTACGCTTAAAGACAGCATTCTGATGACCATTCCAGCCGGCAGCCAGGCCGGGCAGAAGCTGCGCATCAAGGGCAAAGGGCTGGTCAGCAAACAGCACACCGGCGACCTGTTCGCGGTGATCAAAATCGTGATGCCGCCTAAGCCGGATGAAAACACCGCGGCGCTCTGGCAACAGCTGGCAGACGCCCAGTCGGCGTTCAATCCACGCCAGGATTGGGGGAAAAAATAATGGCTAACGTTACCGTCACTTTTACCATCACCGAGTTTTGTCTGCACACCGGCATTCAGGCGGAGGAACTCAATGAGATCGTCGGCCTTGGCGTCGTCGAACCTTACGATTTTGAGGTTGAACCGTGGCAGTTTGACGACCACGCCATCAGCGTGGCGCAGCGGGCTTTACGGTTAAGACAAGAATTAGCGCTGGACTGGCCGGGCATCGCCGTGGCGCTCACCCTGATGGAGGAGAACGAACGCCTGCGCCAGGAGAATCGCCTGCTCCGGCAGCGAATAGGGCGTTTTATTCGCCACCCATAAGCGTATCTTCTGGTGGATTATTCAACAGAATATATCCACCAGCCGTGAACACCCTGTTTCATTTAGGAATATTACCTAAGGCAACATCCGCTTCGCTGTGCCAGGCTTATTCACGGTCATAAGGACTGATAACGTTTGTTGAGGATATTATGAAAAAAACGATCATCGCTTTATCTGCAATTCTGCTGGCTGCCCCTGTTTTTGCCGCGACCACCACACATGCAACCGATGAGACCGTCGCCGCGGCGCACGAAGGCGCGAACACTGCCAAAGAGAAACTGCACGAGGCGGAAAACAAAGGCGAAGAGCTGAAGCTTAAGTCGAAACACGCCGCCGAAGGGAAGAGCGACAGCACGGGCAGCAAGATAAGCGAAGGCTCCCAGAAGGCGTGGCATAAAACCAAAGAAGGCACCGAGAAAGGTTGGGACGCAACCAAAGAAGGCGCTGAAAAAGGCTGGAATAAGACCAAAGAAGGCGCGGCCGATCTGAAGAAAAAGGTCACCGAGTAATTCGCTTTCTTTGAAGATAAAGCCGCGAAAGCGGCTTTTTTATTGCTTCAATCTGCCGGTTTCTCAGCAAAATATCGCCCCGGCGTTTTCCCCAATGCCTTTTTAAACACGCCAGAAAAAGCCCCCGGACTGCTGTAGCCCAAATCCAGCGCAATGCGCGTAATGGCTTCCCCTTCACCTAGCCGACCTATCGCCGCCAGCAGGCAGCCCTGTTGCCGCCATGCCACAAAGCTGATGCCGGTCTGCTGCCTGAACTGGCGGGTAAAGGTTCTGCGGCTCATGCCCACGCGCGTCGCCATATCATCAACGGACGTTTCCAGCGAAGGTGCCCGCAAGAACGCCCGGCAGGCCGCCTGCAGACGAGGTTCGTCGGGCAGCGGGGCGTTGAGAGAAAGCCCGGGCATTGAGGCAATTTCATAGAGCAGCAAATCAAGTAGGCTTTGGCCGCGCCCTTCAGGCTGAATGACATCGGCCAGGGATATGGCCTGCGCCAGCAGTTCGCGCAGCAGCGTTGATACGCCAAAAACCTGGCTCGACTGCGGCAGTCCGAGCCGGTGCGCCGCGGTATTACTGATATAGCCGTTAAGCATAATGACCGGTCCGCGCATTTGCATCGCGTGAACCAGGCCGCCCGGCACCCAAATGGCACATTGCGGCGGCACCGCCCAGTTTCCGGCAGGCGTCTCCACGGAGATAACACCGCTTGCGGCGTAGGCGAACTGCCCGCGCTCGTGGCTATGCCGGGGGAAATAATCGCCATCGGCGAAGTGCTTTTCCGTGACGATGATTGCCTGAGGCGAATCCTGATAGAGTGCTGCGTGATTATTTTGCATGGCCCAATTTTATCCATAATTGACCCGTTAATAAAAGCAGGCCAATCAGTGAACCGCTACAGTTCCGGCAACACTTTTCACCGGACGCAGACATGCAGCGCAAACACCTTTTTCTCGCCCTGGCCGTCACCGCCGCCTGGGGGATTAACTTTCCTCTTACCCGGCTTGGGCTGGCCCATATCGATCCCCTTCTATTAACCGCCCTGCGGTTTACGCTTGCCGCCCTGCCATGGGTTTTCTTTATTCGACGCCCGGCGGTGGGTCTGCGCTGGATAGCGGCCTACGGCCTGATTTTTGGCGTGGCGATGTGGGCGCTGATCAATCTTGGCATCGCGTTTGGCGTCCCGCCCGGCAGCGCCGCCTTGCTTATACAGCTCAGCGCCTTTTTTACCCTGGGCTGGGGAGTCCTGCTGTTCGGCGAACGCCTTACACGCCCGCAGCGCTATGGCATCGCGCTGGCAGCGGCAGGCCTGCTCGGCATACTGCTGGATGGCTCCGGCAGCGCAACGCTCACCGGGCTGGGGCTGATTGTCGTCAGCGCGCTGGCCTGGAGCGTCGGCAACATCATCATCAAACTTTCCGGCGTGAAAGAGATCTTCGCTTTTGTGGTGTGGGCCAGCCTGTTTCCCCCTGTGCCGCTGACGCTGCTGACCTGGGCCTGGCACGGCTCAGCACCCTTCACTTCGCTGGCGCAAAATATTGATAAGCAGGCCGTGCTTTCGCTACTGTTCCAGGTTTATGCGGCAACGCACTTCTGCTACTGGGGCTGGAACACCTTGCTCCACACGTACCCGGCTTCCCGCGTGGCACCGCTTTCTTTGCTGATCCCGGTCTTCGCTATGCTCAGCTCGGCGCTGATTCTCGGCCAGGACCCCGATCTCACCAGCGCGCTTTCGCTGGCGGCGATCCTGCTGGCCCTGGCCATCGGCATGAAGAAAGCGCGTCCGCTTAGCCGTTAGTTATGCAGCGTCACGCTGTCGTCCACGCTCTGGCGCCACATGCGAACCTGAGCAGAAGGCGCGTTCGGGTCGGCATAGCCGAAAGAGATCCCGAACAGCAGGCGATAATCATCCGGCACGCCCAGAATTTTACGCGTTGCATCGGCATGGAAACCGAGCAGCGTCTGCGGAATGCCGGCAAAACCGCGCGCTGCCAAAGACAGCAGGAAGCTCTGTCCGTACATGCCGATGTCGGACGCCACGCGCACGTTGTCGCCAAACGACGGCATAAACAGGAACGCCACATGCGGCGCGCCGAAAAAGTTGAAGTTGCGCAGGTACGCTTCGCGGCGCTTCTCTTTATCGTCGCGGGCAATGCCTAATGCATCGTAATAAACCTTCGCCTGGCGCTGGCTGCGTTCATAGTAATCGCCGTGAAAATCGTCATAGCTGAAGCTGAAATCCGGCGTGACGTTGCCCGCCGTATCGTTCTCAATCATCATCTTTTGCAGCGCATCTTTGGTTGCGCCGGAGACAATATGGACGTTCCACGGCTGCGTGTTGCAGTTGGACGGCGAATGCTGGGCATCCTGCAAGACATCGCGAATTTGCGCCTCAGTCAACGGCGTGGGCAGAAACGCCCGGGATGAAAAACGCTGACGCACTGCCTCGTCAAAAGCCAAAACTTTATTGCTCATAGCATCCTCTCTGTGCTTCCCCGACGGTTCGGGAATCATGACTTGCCGGGGAGGATAGCGCTGCCGGACGTCGCGAAAAACCGTATAATCCATTAAGGACTTTTGCGGAAATTGCACAAATGAAAGATCTGAGCCAGATAAATGCGCGCTCAATGCGCCTCTTCCTTGCCGTTATCAATGCAGGCAGCTTTTCCGAAGTGGCCCGCCAGGAGAACCTTTCGCCCTCTTCCGTTTCCCGCACCGTGATTCAGCTTGAGCAATCGCTGGAAACACAATTGCTTTACCGCAACACGCGAGCCGTGGTCGCCACCGAGACGGGGAATATTTACGCCGCGGCGTTCAGGGAAATGCTGAGCCAGCTTGAACAGGCGCAAAACCAGATTGGCGAGCGCCGCCAGCAGCCCGGCGGCGTGCTTCGTTTCAACGCGCCGGTGTCTTTCGGCCTGCGCCACATCGCGCCGTGGATTGCTGAATTCAGCGAACGCTATCCGGCGCTGCGGCTGGAGCTAAACCTGACCGATAACTACATCGATCCGCTGGCGGACGGCACCGATCTGCTGCTGCGTATCTCGCCGATGCAGGACAGCTCGCTGCACGGGCGTTTTATTACCCGCCAGCGCGCCTGGCTGGTCGCCAGCCCGGCCTATCTCGCACGCTACGGCACGCCGCAGAAGCCCGAAGAGCTGCACAGTCATAAACTGCTGGCCTACCGCGGCCTGATGGGGCTACAGCGCTGGTATTTCACACAGGGCGAAGAAAAAGTACAGCTCACGCCGGAGCCTAAAATCATCTCCGGCAACGCTGAAATGCTGGTGAAAGCGGCAGAGGATGGCGCAGGGATCGTGCTGTTCCCGGACTGGCAAATCAGCGATGCGCTGCGGGCAAAACGGCTTATCCCGATGATGACGGATTACACCGCATCCTACAGCGCCACCGACCATTCGCTCTTTATGCTCTACCCCGGCGGGCGCTTCCCGTCGCTTAACACCCGCACCGCGATAGACTTCTTTATGGCAAAGTTTGGCTCTCCGCCCTACTGGCAGGACGCTTAACTCGTTTATCTCCAATCCATTGCATAAACTCGCCGACGTGATTCGCCCACAGATCCGGCCTCGTCATGGTGAAATGCCCCGGCGATGTCGGGGTGCCAGACTGCACCACGTAGCGGCCCTGTTTAAGCTTCGGCACCTCGGTTTCCAGCACGCGCAGGCTGTCCGGATTGAACTCGTCATCCGAGAAGTTCAGCGCATACAGTTTGGTGGTGATTTTGCTCAGGTCAGGCTGCGGGTTATAGCTGAAGGAGGATTTGAGCGAATACAGAACATCATTGGTGTCGATATGGTTGGCGGTGAAACGGTTGTTCGCCAGGAACTTGTCCGCTGCGGCTCCGTCCGGGATCGCCCTTTGCAGATCCGGCGCGCTGTCGATCATCATTCTCAGGATATTGTAGCCCTGAAGCCAGCTCTCAGGCGCCTGAGTATAATTGCCGTTGTGCCAGGTCGGATCGGCTCGCACCGCGTCCACGATCATTCTGCGCCACAGCAGATTACGCCCGGAAACTTTGATCGGCAGCGACACCACCGGCATGACGCCGTCCATCATGTTCGGATACGCCACCGCCCATTGCCAGGCATTCATTCCCCCCATCGACATCCCTATCACGGCGTGCAGATGTTGAATACCCAGCGTTTCGGTCACCAGCTTGTGCTGCAAATCAACCATATCGCCGTAATCGTAGTTGGGGAACTTCGCCTTTAAGCCGTCGCTCGGCTTGCTCGACTGGCCGTGACCAATGCTGTCGGCAAAAATCAGATAGTAGCGGTTCGAATCCAGCGGGCGACCCGGCCCATAGAGGGATTTGGTCCAGACCGGGCTCAGCAGCGCGCGGCTGTCTGCCCCCGTCCAGTGCAGGACAAGAATCGCATTATCAATCTCTCCCTGCGCATTTCGGTGCGCCTTCCCGAGCGTGGCGTAGTGCAGTTTCACCTGCGCCAGCGTTTCGCCATCCCGAAACGTGTAGTTAGCGAATACGGCATCGGCCTGATGTGCCGCCGGGTTGAGCTGGGTGTCCCAGGGAGCTGCGGGTGCTGCTGCGGGGGCGGCAAATACGGGGCTGGAGATCCCGGCTCCGGCAAGCAAGAGGCTTAACAGCAGACTGGCTTTCGTGAGGCTACGCGTAGATTTCATCAAAATTCACCTGGGTAAATGAGCGACTGTTGTCTGGCATCGGGCTGTTTAAAACTTGCCCGCTCAACCATTAACTCTTATAATAAGAGTAACAATGAAAAGATCAACAGCGGTTTAACGATTAGCCGATGGCTTAAATCCGGCGATACACTGTTACCGGATCCACGTTGATGAAAAATAAGGAACGCTATGCGCTCGAAAGGTTTTGAAGGTATGACCTGCTCCGTCGCCTGCGTGATGGGAGCCTTAGGCGATCGCTGGGGAATGCTGATTATGCGGGACCTGTTTTTAGGCCTGCGCCGCTACGATGATTTTCGCCGCTCCAGCGGCATCACCAATGCCACGCTGTCCGACAGGTTAAAAGCGCTTGAAGAGCAAGGGTTGATTACCCGGCAGCGCTACCAGACGAGACCGGATCGCTACGAATATTTGCTCACCGAAAAAGGGCGGGATATCGGGCTGGTGCTGCTGAGCATGATGCAGATAGGCAGCAAGTGGAATATCCCTGACCTTATCGGGCCGTCGCTTTTGATGGTGGACGGCAGCAGCGGACATAAAGTTAAAGTTGCCCTCGTGGATGTCGAAACCGGGCAGCAAGTTTCGCCGCAGGACGTCATGGTGGAGTTGGGCCCCGGTGCCGACGACCTCACCCGCTGGCGTTCGGCGGGTCGAATCAGAACCCCCGAACCCAGCGAAAGCTAAGTCGGGCAAGATCAACGTCAACTCAGTGAGAAAAGTGATGAAAATACTGGTGGTTGGGGCAGGTGCAATCGGAGGTTACTACGGCGCAAGGCTGATTCAAGCCGGCGCTGACGTGACTTTTCTCGTCCGGCCAAAACGGGCTGAGCTGTTGGCAAAGCAAGGGCTGCGGCTGGAAAGCAGTTTGGGCAATTTTAACGCCCCGGTTAACGCAGTCACCAAGGAGAGCCTCCGGCCGGGCTACGATCTGATTTTGCTCAGCTGTAAAACTTACGATCTGCAGGCGGCTATCGAGGACATTACGCCCGCAATTGGCCCTTCAACCGCTATTTTGCCTTTCCTCAATGGCCTCTCGGTTTACGACGAACTCGACGCTCGCTTTGGCCGCGATCGGGTACTCGGCGGCGCGGCTTATATTGCCACCACGCTTAACGCCAACGGCGAGATCAAACAGATGGGTGCGGCGGATCACGTTGTTATCGGCGCGAGATCGCCAGCAACGCTTGATGTCGCAAAAGCTGTTTACGCGCTTTTAGCCTCTTCCGCAGGCGCGCGCATCCTGTCAGATAACATCATGCAGGCGCTGTGGAACAAGTGGGTAATGCTGGCTTCCGGCGCGTTGATGAACTGCCTGATGCGCGGCACAGTGGGAGATATTCTGGCGACACAGGATGGTGAGGCGCTGATGAAACAGGCGCTTTCGGAAAGCCTGAGCGTTGCCGCGGCGGAAGGCTATAAGCTGCCGCCGGAGGAAATCACCAGCATTGAAAAGCGTCTGCTGGATCCCCACTCTGCCTGGGCCGCCTCAATGATGCGCGACATTGCCAGCAACGCGCCACGCCTTGAAGGAGATGCCATCGTCGGCGACATGATTACCCGCGCCACCCGGCACGGCCTGAACGTGCCGCTTTACCGGGCGGCTTATTGCCATCTCCAGGTTTACGCCCACCAGCGTACGGCCGGTGCAGCAACTCAGCAGCCGTTCAAATAGCGAGGTTGTATGGAGCTTCTCGCTAATGAGTGGACGCAATTTGTCGCGGCGCCGTCACAGGGGCTCCAGGGCCTGCACGCCCATTTTAATAAGCACCGCTACGAACGCCATTCCCATGATTACTTTGTGATTGGCACCATGGACGTCGGGGCCTCGAAGGTGGGCCTGGGTCGGGGATCGATCATCGCCCCGGCAGGCAGCGCAATGATTGTGAATCCGGGGGACGCCCACGACGGCAGCGTTTATTCCGAGCAGGGCTACACCTACAGCATGCTCTACGTGCAGCCCTGGGTTGTGGACGGCATTGCCCACGAGCTGGAACTGAATTCCGGCCACAGCCTGTGCTTCACCAGCCCTGTTCTGAACGATCCGGACATCGTCGCCAGGCTACAAATGCTGCACCGCACGCTGTTTCAAGCGCAGGATAACTTAGCGCTGGAGGTACTGCTGATTGACGCGTTAAAGCCGCTGCTGAGCCGCTATTCCACGCGCCGGTTTACGCCGCAGGAAGAACGCCGCGAACCGCGAATAGCCAAAGTGCGCGATCTGATGCACGCCAGCTTTGCCTCCCCGCTGACCACCGAAGATATGGCGCAGGCATCCGGCCTGAGCCGGGTCCGGCTGAACCAACTGTTTCGCGCCGCTTATGGCCTGTCGCTGCACGCCTACCTCAACAGGGTGCGCATGGACTCCGCCAGGCAAATGCTCCGCACCGGTTTGCCCGCCGCCGACGTGGCCACCGCCGTGGGCCTGTTCGATCAGAGCCATTTGATTCGCCGCTTTAAAGGCTGCTTCGGCATTACGCCGGCACAATTTGTTAACGCGCATTTTTCAAATATCCAATACGGCCGCCGCTGACCTTTTCATACTCCTGCGTTTTAAGGTTCTTACTTTCTTCGGAGCAGAGTATGTCTTATTCCACAGATTCACCGCCCGTCCACCGGGCCAGCGCGCGTGTTTCAGCCTGGGTCATGATTGTGATTGGCGCGGGAAGCGTGCTGTCATCGCTCGATCTGTTTGTCGTTAACCTCGCTTTCCCGGCCATTCGCGATAGCTTTGCCGGGGCCACTAACCAGGCGCTCTCCTGGGTGATCAGCGCCTATTCCATCGCCTTTGCCGCATTTTTGGTCCCGGCGGGCAGAATGGCGGATATTTACGGCCGCAAACGCGTCTTTAAAGCTGGCCTGGCCGTGTTCTCTGTGGCGAGTTTGGCCTGCGCGCTTGCGCCGGACGTTCTCTCCCTGATTTTCGCCCGCGGCCTGAAAGGCGTGGGCGCCGCGCTAATGATCCCCACCAGCCTGGGGCTGCTGCTGGCCGCCTACCCCAAAGATCGCCATAAGCAGATGGTGGGGATTTGGGCGGCGACAGGGTCGGTTGCCGCCGCGCTTGGGCCGATTCTTGGCGGCGCGCTGGTCAATATCGACTGGCGGCTGATCTTTCTGATTAACCTGCCGGTGGCGCTCCCGGCGCTGTGGCTAAGTAAGCACCTGACGGAAACGGAAGTGGTCAAAAGCCGGCTGCCGGATATCCTCGGCTCGCTGATGCTGATCGCCGGCCTGGCGCTGCTGGTGGCCGGGATCTCCTGGGCCAGCGACTGGGGATTCACCAGCCCCAGACTCTGGGCGGTGCTGGCCGGAGCATTTGCTTTTCTGATGCTGTTCGTGCGCCGCTGCCTGACGCAGCCCGCCCCGGCGCTCGACCTGCGGGTATTCCGGGTGCCGACATTTACCCTTGCCACGCTGGGGATGGCCTTTTTCTATATGGGATTTGCCATCATGCTGCTGGGTGGCAGCTTGTTCCTGACGCAGGTCTGGCACTGGCCCGAAATGAAAGCGGGCGCCGCGTTTGCCTTCGGGCCCGGTAGCGCGGTCGTGGCTTCGATTATCGCCGGCAGAACCCACGTTTCACCGAAGCGACTCACCGTCACCGCAGGATTGCTGTTTCTGGTCTCAGGCATCTGGTGGTATGGCGTTCTGGGGGATACAGCCCACTATTTCCTGGCCTATTGGCCGGGCATGATCCTGACGGGCATTGCCGCGGGCATTGGCCAAACGGGCTTTATCGCCGGCGGTGCGTCTGCCCTGCCCGCCAGTCAGTACGCCACCGGCACCGGGATCATTAACACCTCCCGGCAGATTGGCGCGGCGATTGGCGTGGGGGTCTTTGTGGCGGTTTCTGGCAGCGCCAGGGCCGCCGCTCAGTTCCAGACGGCCTGGCTACTGATGGCGGCCTTTGGGCTTATCGCCTCGCTGTCAGCCCTGCTGCTCCGCGCGAAGCGATAGCGCTTAATTCTCCAGTAAGCCCAGGCGAATAAAGCTTTCGGCGGTGGCGACAATCGCCTCTTCCGGGGAACGAGGCGCCCAGCCGAGCAGGTTCACCGCTTTCGCGCTGGTCACGTTCATGTCCACGCCGAGCAGGGTCAGCGAGCCTTTCATTCCCGGATTTGTGTGCGCCGCCAGGCGCACCATCCAGTCGGGCAGCGCCAGGGTGGAGACTTTCCCGGCGGCTTCACCGAGATGCTTGCGCAGGATTTTCGCCACCTCAACCATCAGCAGGCTATTCCCGGAGCTGGCGAGGAAACGCTCGCCGTTTGCCGCCGGGTGCGTCATCGCCAGCAGATGTAAATCGGCCACGTCGCGTACGTCCACAAAACAAGAGTTGATGTTCGGGTTGCCCTTTTGCCCGTCCAGCATGTTTTTCACCAGCCGGGTGGAGTGGGAAAAATCAGGCCCTAATACCGGCCCCATTACCGCCACCGGGTTCACCGCCGACAGCTCCAGGCCACGCCCTTCAGTCTCAACAAAAGCCCAGGCGGCCTTTTCCGCCAGCGTTTTCGATTTCTGATAGGGCCACACTTTCCCGGAAACGTCGCTCCAGTCCGTTTCGTCAAACGGGCGGCGATGGCTTGCCGGATGCCCAACGCCTACGGCCCCAAAGGCAGAGGTGAGCACGACGCGCTTAACGCCAGCAAAGCTTGCGGCGCGGAGAACTCGCAGGTTGCCGTCCACCGCAGGTTTGATCCAGTCCTCGTCCGTGGCGTGGTTACCGGAGGGCGTCGGCGAGGCGCCATGCATCACATAGCGGCACCCGGCCATCGCTTCAGCCCAGCCTTCATCCGCCATTAGATCGGCGACGAAAAAGGAGAGACGATCGCCCGGCTCGCAGCCGCCCTCTTTCAGGTTCTTGAGCACTTCTGCTTTACGATCGGCGGAACGCACGGTGGTACGAACCTCATAGCCCTTTTCCAGCAGCGTTATAATGCAGTGCTGGGCGATAAATCCGGTTCCCCCGGTAACCAATACAATATCTTGTGTCATCCTGTTGTCCTCTGTGGCTGGTAGGCAAATGGCATACGTGCTCTTGCTGCGCAGGATAAAACCGGCCAGTCGGATTTTGAATGCTTGATAGTCCGTTCTACTTGCGTAATAGTACGGAAATGCATACCGACCCGTTTTCTGAAATCCTCAAGTTTGCCGACGCAGAGTCGCTGGTGACCGGCGGTTTTACCGCGGGCGGCGACTGGGCGCTTCACTTCCCCCCGCCGGATAAAATCAAGTTCTTCGCCATCGTCAAAGGCAGTTGCTGGGTGATGCTCGAAGGCCACCCGGAACCGATACATTTTTGCACCGGCGACGTCGGCCTGCTGAATGCCAGGCGGGCGTTTATTGTCGCCAGCTCACCGGAGATCAAACCGGTCGATGCCATGAGCGTTTTTAAGGCCGGAGAGCGGAACTACGCCGCGCTGGGGGAAGGGAAAGAGTTTGAGTATATGGGCGGCCACGTTCTGCTGGATCCCAATCGCGGGCAGATGCTTGCTCAGGTGTTGCCTCAGTGGATTCACATCCCGGCCGCATCCCCGCAGGCGGCGTCTTTCCGCTGGCTGCTCGATCAGCTGATTGCCGAAAGAGAAAAGGCTCAGCCCGGCACCCAGCTCGCCTCCGCACAGCTTTCACAGCTGCTGTTTATTCAGATCCTTCGTGCCCATTTGCAAACCAGCAGTTCGCTTCCGGCAGGTTTGCTGCGCGCCTTGGGTGATGCCCGCCTTGCCCCGGCGCTGCAGCTTATACACGCTGATCCGTCTCGTAACTGGCGCCTGGAAGATCTCGCCAAAGCCTGCGCCATGTCGCGCACCACATTTGCGCAATATTTTCGTACCGCATCGGGGATCACGCCGGGGACTTATCTTACCCAGTGGCGTATGCGGCTGGCAGAAAAAGCGCTGCGCGAACAGGCGGATCAAATCGCCATGGTGGCCCAGTCGCTCGGGTATACCTCGGAAAGCGCCTTCAGTAATGCTTTTAAACGTGAAACCGGCCTGTCGCCAAAAGCCTGGCGAAACGCTGCGCGAAGCACGGCCAGTTAAAAACAAAAAACGCCGCACGGCGGCGGCGTAAATAAGTCAAACAGGCTATTTGATCTGCGAAGAGACGCGCCATAAGTCCACGCCGCCTTCGGTGGCATGCTGGTCGATCTCAGCCAGTTCCTGAGCGCTGAATGCCAGGTTATCCAGCGCCTGCAGCGAGTCCGCCAGTTGCTCAACGGTACGCGCCCCAATCAGGGCAGAGGTGACACGCGAGTCACGCAGAACCCAGGCAATCGCCATTTGCCCCAGCGTCTGCCCGCGGCTTTCGGCCACGGCGTTCAGTGCGCGGATCTTGTTGAGGTTCTCGGTATTGAGCATGCCTGCCACCCGGGAACCCTCCCCGGCCGCACGCGCCCCCTGCGGCACCCCGTTCAGGTATTTCGACGTCAGCATACCCTGCGCCAGCGGTGAGAAAGCAATGCAGCCGCTGCCCAACTCCGCCAGCACATCCAGCAGCCCGTGCTCGATGGTCCGGTTCAGCATGGAGTAGTTCGGCTGGTGGATGAACAGCGGGACTTTCTCTTCGGCCAGGATCTGCGCCGCCTGACGGGTCAGCTCCGGGGAATAAGACGAGATCCCCACGTAGAGCGCTTTGCCCTGGCGATGCAGCTGCACCAGCGCACCCATGGTTTCTTCCAGCGGCGTATCGGCATCCACGCGGTGGCTATAGAAGATATCGACATAGTCCAGCCCCATTCGCTTCAGGCTTTGCTCGCAGCTGGCAATCAGGTGTTTTTTCGTGCCCGTTGGGCCGCCGTAGGGGCCAGGCCACATATCCCACCCAGCCTTGGTGGAAATAATCAGTTCGTCACGGTAAGGGGCAAAATCTTTCGCCATCCAGCGGCCAAAGTTCTCTTCCGCCGACCCCGCCGGTGGGCCGTAATTATTCGCGAGATCGAAGTGGGTAATGCCGTTATCAAAAGCGTGACGCAGAATAGCCCTGCCGGTTTCAAAAACATCCACCCCGCCGAAGTTCTGCCATAGCCCCAACGAAATAAGCGGTAACGCCAGGCCACTTTTCCCCGTTTTACGGTACTGCATATTATTACTGTAGCGAGATGGCGACGCACTATAATTCATAACGCATTCCTCATGGTGAAGAAAATATCAAGGGCAAGTTCGCATTAAATGAATAATGCAAAACTTATCGAGCAGAGGTAAATACCAGGCAACAAATCACCGGAGTTATTTAAAAGGGATTAATCAATGAATGAATATTTAGGGCGAGATAAATACTCATTGCGAAATCTATTTTCGCAGCGTATCGTTAATCTGTAAAATTCATTATTGAGATTGCATTAATCTTTACTGGAGATAAATGATGGAGCTGCGCCAGATTCGGCATTTTATTGCCGTTGCGGAACATGAAAATTTTACCCGGGCCGCGCTCAGCATGCATATCGTGCAGTCGGCGCTCTCCACCTCTATCAAGCAACTGGAAGAAGAGCTGGGCACCCCGCTGTTTATTCGCTCCACGCGCAAAGTTCGCCTGACCATGGCCGGGAAAGTATTTCTGCACTATGCCCGCACCATCGGCCATTACGTGGATAAAGCGGTCCAGGAAGTGGAGGCGATTGTCTCCTTAAAAACCGGGACGCTGTCCATTGGCACCGTACAAAGCGTGCCGCCGTTTATTGATCTCCCCGAATTGCTGGAGACATTTATCCGCAAGTTTCCCGATTTTGAGGTCAAGCTTTGCCAGGGCTCTTCTGAAAGGCTAAATGAAAAAATCCAAAACCAGCAAATCAGTCTCGCCATTATGCCGGTGGAAGAGGTCTCAGACCGGTTGGCCTCGCGCATCATCGCCTGCGACGAAATGGTGCTGGCCTTCGCCCACGATTTTCCCGGCCTGCCCCCAGAGGGAGAAGCCATCGCGATGGAAGCGCTTGCCGGCCTGTCATTTATCGACTTTGAATCGGGCCAGGGCACGCGCAAGGTCAATGACGGCTGCTTTGCCCTGCGGGGCTTAAGCCGAAAAATCACCTTTGAAGTCAGCGATCTCGATACGCTGCTCAGTCTTTTAGAGCGGAAAATGGGGGTGGCTCTGCTCCCGGAAGAGGTGGTTATGGCGCGCGGGGACAGACTGACGAGACGGAAGATCAGCAACGCAGACCTATGCTGGGAGCTGGCCGTGGTCTGGCTGAGCGACAGCCCGGGCAGCCTGAAGGTTCACGACCGCCCGGTACAAGAGTTTTTGGACATTTTAGGCCCGGCAGAAGAAGAAGCCTGATCTTCCGGGTTCGTCAGGAACCATTTGCGGCTGGCGGTACAGAGAGGCGCCTCGCTTTGGCGGTCAGCGCAATCCCGGCCAGCAGAATAGCCACCAGCCACAAAGCAAGCTGCAGCCCAAGCCACCCGCTCAAAGCACCGATTATTACCGGCCCCAGCAGCATGCCGGTATAGGCCATGCGGGTCACCAGCGCGATTTCTTTACTGGCATCGCCTTCCCCCTGCGAGGCCGCAATAATAAACATCAGCGGCACAAGCGTCGAAATGCCCAGCCCCAGCAGCAAAAAGCCGACCAATGCATTGCCGGGCGAGGACGACAGCAGCACGATACTCATGCCAATAAACCCCAGCGTGGCCATCAGCGACAGTAGCGTTTTCTCGCGTACTGCGCGACGGAGCGTGTCGCCGCTAAAACGCCCGGCCGCAATCAGCACGACGGATAGGTAGTAAAGCGCCGAGAATGTGAGCCGATGCGACAGCAAGCCTGCCAGCGACCCGCCTATTCCCCCGAGGCTAAACATTCCGTGCAGCTTCGACATAAATTTATGCCCGCTGGCCCGCTCCACAGCCGTCGCTTCCACGTTAGTCGCCACGTCAAGCACTGCCAGAGACAGGCCAAACGCCATCAGTAACAGGCATGAGGCCGCGAAGGAAGGACTAAGAAATACCAGCCATAAACTTAACGGATAAAGCACGCTGAACAGCCCAATAGCTTTTTTGGCCCCCATCGATGAGACCCACAGCCCGAGGCGTTTCATGGCCAGAATTGCCCCCAGCGACATCGAAAACAGCGCGATGGATAAAAGGCTGTTACTCACCTAGTGGGCTTCTTTCAGCCAGGGAATAAAAACGCCCCAGGTAGAGAAAATAACCCCGTTAGTGAAATAGAGCGCAAACAGCGTCAGCGCCGATTTTTTATAGGATTGCATAATTTTTGACTTAATTTTCATAACAGAAAAGAGAGGCCCAGGGCCTCTCTTAGATTACAGCGCAACCCTGGGCGACTTACAGCCCCTGAATTTCGCGCCATCCTTCCAGATACGTTTTTTCCGCCGGTGACGGCAGATCCAGAGCCAGTTGAGCGCGATGCCAGAACGGATAAATGGCCGCCGGGCGCCCCGCCGCTTCGATTTTCAACATCTGTGCTTCGGTGAGCGTCAGGTGAATGGAGGCAATATTTTCCTTTAGCTGCGCCTCGTTTCGCGCCCCTAACACGAGGGTATCGACGTTCGGGCGCTGCCTGACCCACGCCAGCGCCACCTGTGGCACGGTTTTACCGCACTCCGCCGCCACTTCCTTCAACACGTCAATCACCTGGTAGAGCCGGGCACGATCGCTGATATGCGGCTCGGTCCACGTCGAGCCCTGCCGGGTACCGTCCTGCGGCGGCGTCTCGCGGTCTATGCGCCCGGTAAGCAAGCCTTCCCCCAGCGGGCTCCAGATCATCGACCCGATCCCCATCTCTTTGCCGCCCGGCAGCAGCTCATATTCAGCGTCACGCCCTTCCGCAGTGTAATAAATCTGCTGGGCCACCGGCGCGGTATAGCCCAGTTTCTCCGCTAAATATTTGGTTTTCGCCAGCTGCCAGCCGCTGTAGTTAGACACGCCCCAATAGCGAATTTTACCGGCCAGCACCAGTGAATCCATCACTTCCAGCGTCTCTTCTACCGGCGTTACGCCGTCCCAGCCGTGGATCCAAAAGAAATCCAGCCAGTCCGTTTTCAGCCGGGTGAGGGACGCATTCACCTGCGGGATGAGATGCTGACGCGATGCCCCGCTGCCGTTCGGGCCTTCATGCATGCGAAACCGTGCTTTGCTGAACAGCAACCAGTCATTGCGCTGCCCCTGTAAGGCCTCGCCCAGAATGCTTTCTGCCTGACCAAAAGAGTACAGGTTGGCGGTATCAATCGCATTAATCCCCGCCTCGCGGGAGAGCGCGATCATCGAGGTGGCCTGTTTCACGTCCACGCTACCGGCGCGGTCAAAACCGAAGTCGCCGCCAAAAGTCAGGGTTCCGAGCACATACTGTGAAACTTGCAGGCCGGACTGGCCAAGATTGACATACTGCATAGTGACTCCCGTAAGAAATTTAATTCACTGCTCATTCAAGCGTTATGCCTTCCAGTAAGCGGTAATGTCTGGCGTTAGCCCATTCACCGGATCGTTTTTGGGAAACGACAGAGAAGCCATACGCGCCTTCATTTCGGCGGTGGGCGCCTCCCGGCAAATATCAAAACTTTGTCCCGCCGGATAAGCCCCGACGACCAGGAAATCATCGCTGGCCGACAGGCGGCAGTGCCCAATACCGGCGGGCAAAAGCACCACATCTCCGGCATTGACCGTCACCTCGTGTCCTTCAGGTCCACCGAGCATCAAACGCGCCGTGCCGCCTGCAAACCCCAGTACCTCATGCGCCGTTGAGTGGTAGTGGTGGTAGTCATAAACCCCGTTTCGCCATTGCGGAAACCACTGATTCGCAGCAAAAATCGCCTCCATGCCGGAGGCAATATCTCCCCGGGTCACCACGTTTCTGTAATGCAAAACCGGCAGCCTTGAATTATTGGGCACCCAGCCGTTGGCGATAATTAATGTGGCCTCCGGGGTGATGCCCGAACTGGCCCAGCCGCGGCCGGGCGTGAGCGATATTCCTGCCCCGGCAACCAGGACCGATTTAATAAAATCTCTTCTGTCGAATGTGGCCATAGCAATGTATTCCCGCGTTGTGGTCAGAAAAAAGAAATGCGCCAGCGCCGTTGGTACCTGTCTAGCATAGCCAGAAGGATTTATTTTTTAAGTAGATTATTTAGATGGGAATTATCTATTCTGGAGATAGCATATTCAGGGCGTGGGATAAAAATAAAATCAACGCAGTTTGTCAGGCCCGTCGGTTGACGTTCAATAAATGGGTGCCTATGCCCCAGCGCTGTAACTCGATCCCCGAAGCGGTGACGGCCAGCAGGCTATAGCTGCAGTTTTGCTGGCCGTAGCGGCTAAGCTCCTCCCCCGGGGCCGCACCTTTCAGCTGCCAGAGAAGAATTTCCAGCGCCGCGCCGTGGGTCACGACGGCCACGGCGTCATCCACGTCTGAAAGCGGCAATGTTTTAAAAAAATCGAGCAGGCGATGGCTGACCTCAGCGACGGATTCTCCCTGAGGGATCCGGGGCAGAGGGTCGCCGACGGACAACTGGCGCATCGCGGCGGGGTATTGTCTCCGGGCCTCGTCCAGGGTCAGCCCCTGCAGCAAACCAAAATGGCGTTCATGCAGCCTTTCATCCGTTGTTATCGGGCAGGTAAAGTGGCCGGCCAGCACGCCGGCGGTGTTTTGCGCCCGCAAAGCCGGCGAGGTGTAAACCTGAGTCACAGGGAATTCAGACAGGGCCGCAGCCAGCGCAAGGCATTGCCGGAGACCGCGGGCGGTGAGCGGGCTTTCCAGTCTGCCCTGAATCATGCCCTGTTGATTGCCTTCACTTTCCCCATGCCGGACCAAAATTACTCGCACACGCTTTCCTTTGTTAACGTTTTAATTTAGCATTTACTTAATTTAGAATTATCTAAAATAAAAATATGCAACCCGATCTCTCCCAACTTCAGGCCAGCGCGGAGGCAGCCGCCAAACTGCTAAAAGCCATGAGCAACCCGAAGCGTTTGCTCATTCTGTGCCTGCTGCTCGACTCCCCCGGCACCGGGGCCGGAGAACTTGCTGCCGCCGCAGGATTGAGCCCCTCAGCAACCTCCCAACATCTGACGAAAATGAAGGATGAAGGGCTCATAGAGCACCAGCGTAATGCTCAGCGTGTGCTCTATTTCATCAAAAATAGCGCGGTACGCGAAGTGATCGCGACGCTGAAAACCATTTACTGCCCCTGAGGAACATCATGACTATTTCATCCATCTTGCCAGAAGACGCGAAAAAGCTCATTGCCTGCGGTGCCGCGCTGATCGACATCCGCGAACCGGATGAACATGCCCGTGAGAACATTCCAGAGGCGCATCTGATGCCGCTTTCCGCCATTGAAAACGGCGCCAGGCTGGGGCCGCTAGATCCTCACGACGTGGTGATTTTCCACTGTCAGTCCGGAATGCGTTCTTCTCAGCATGCTCAAAAGCTGGCGGCGCTTGCCGAACCGGCCCAGGTCATGCTGCTGGCCGGGGGCCTCGAAGCATGGAAAAAAGGCGGGCAGGAGATTCTGGCAGATAAAAGCCAGCCTCTGCCAATCATGCGGCAGGTACAAATTGTGGCGGGGACGTTAATTCTGCTTGGGGTCGTGCTCGGGTACAGCGTTAATAGCGGATTTTTCCTGCTATCTGGTTTCGTGGGCGCCGGTTTATTGTTCGCAGGCATCAGCGGATTTTGCGGTATGGCACGTCTACTGGCCTGGCTGCCGTGGAACCGCCGTTAGCGTATCTTGCTTTATCCGCCTCGATTTCTGATCTATGGTTATCAGGCGGCAAAACCGCATTAAATTCCCTTAGCATTCAGAGGTTTTTTATGTTTAAACCAGGAGATGTGGTGCAACCTAAACAGGGTGGCCCTAAGCTGCAGGTGGTTGAGGTTCAGGGAGAGGATTTGATTTGCGTCCCGGCCGCGACCTTGGGTGCGGATCAACTCACGCTGAAAGCAGATTCGGTTTCGCTGTACCAGGAAGAAGGCGATTTCGGCGTTTGCTAAGCAACAAAAACGGCGTGAGATTAATCACGCCGTTCTTCTCAATAAAAGTGCCCCTATCCTTGTCGTCGCCATTCATAAACAACCGGGCACGGCGGCAATCCAGGCCAGCAATCAATAGCCCTTCTCATAACCCGCAAAGAAACATCGAACCACAACGTCCGCGTTGACCTCTTTCAGAAAGTCAGCCACCGACTCTTTATCCAGGTGATAGCGGCGGGTTAGCACCCCGGCTTCCCAGGCTGCGCGCTGGCGATCGCCGGTCTGCTCGGCCATATGGTGAGTAAAGCCCAGCACAAATCCGCGTTTGTAATCCGCGCAAAAACGCTCCACGTTAAGCGCGCTGTCGGCCTGTCGGGCTTTCATTCCGGCCATCAGCCCCTTACCAAAATGGTTATCCATCAGCGACTCCTTATCACTCGCTATATAAATAATTATATAACGATTTTATCCGCGATGGGTATCCCTAAAACCCAGGGTTTTAGGGGGATTTTGTGCTTTAAGACACAGTTAAATCATCTCTTTGATAATCATCAGAAAATTAAAATGAGAACCACAAAATCAGGAAATGCCAGCGGCAAAGTGTGTTTCAACGCACTTTATCGACAAAAAACCTATAAATAAAAATTTATAGCTAATTGATGAAACCATTGTAGTGGCATACTCTACGCACATTAAATTACATGTTTTATAACACTAATTACTGGCCATAAAGGCAGCTCAAATAACTGCCTTTAAACTGGAGTCAACATTATGTTTTCCCCTGAGTCACGCTTACGCCATGCCGCCGCAGATATTTTTGCAATGGTAGTGTATTGCTCGGTAGTGAACATGATGATTGAGATCTTCCTCTCAGGCATGACCTTTGAGCAGTCGCTCTCTTCCCGCCTGGTCGCCGTGCCGGTCAACATTATTATCGCCTGGCCCTATGGCTTCTACCGCGATGCCTTTATGCGCACGGCGCGCCGCCTGACTCCGGCGAGCTGGGCAAAAAATCTGGCTGACGTGCTGGCTTATGTGACCTTCCAGTCCCCGGTTTACGTGCTGATTCTATGGAGCGTGGGCGCTGACTGGCACCAGATTGTGGCCGCCGTGACCTCAAACCTGCTGGTATCGATGATGATGGGTGCCGCTTACGGCTACTTCCTGGATTTCTGCCGCCGCCTGTTTCGCGTCAGCGGCCAGATGGGCGTGAAAGCGGGCGCCTGAGCCCCGGCTTGCAAGGGCGACTGGCCGGAAGCCAGTCGTTCACTTATTCAGACTCGCCAAATAATCCTGTCAGGTATCTTTCCAGCGCAATGCGGGAACTGAAGCCGTGTGGAATGCCGTAGTGTTCGTGCGTTTCGCCGGCAAGATAGAGCGGGAATTGCTGGTAGTGATCGCAGGTTTTCATCTCTGATGCCGGTTCCGCCAGCGACTGGCTGCGTTCTCTCAGCGTGGGATGAATAATCAGGGCAGTACGCCCCATGCGCGCTTCGCGGTTAACATAAACGTAATTCTCACCACGACGGTAGCCGTAGGTTTTTGCTGTTACCACATCCATGGTAAAACCCGACTTCTCAAGCACTCGGGCCACCTCATCCGGTCGTAAATACATAGATTTTCCTCGTCATCATTTACTGCATCGCAACCATACAATAAGCAGCATTGACAACGCTTTCGGAATTGTCCAGAAAGCCCGTCAATGGCCTTGAGCGGCCACATAACCAAAATTCATGGTCTACACTTAGCCGTACATCTTAAAAAGGGAGAGATACATGGCTAGCCGAGCAAACAAAAATGACGTTGATGTTCAGGTAGACGAAATCAATAACGATGTCAGCCAGCTGGCAGATACGCTGGAGGATGTACTGAAGTCCTTCGGGAGCGATGCAAAAGATGAAGTTGATGCCGCACGCAAAAAAGCTGAGGCGCTTCTGAAAGAGACCCGCGCACGGATTAACGGCAATCAGGGTCGTGTGAAGCAGGCCGCGCGCGATGCCGTTGGCTGCGCCGATTCCTATGTCCGCGACAAACCCTGGCAGAGCGTGGGTATTGGTGCGGCGGTGGGTATTTTCCTTGGGGCATTGCTGGCGTCACGCCGCTAATCCCAGGCACCTAACAGTCGATAAATGAGACTAAATGCGCGTTGTAACCCCGGCACCTTTCGCCGGGGTTTTTACTTTATGGCCAGCCGCAGTTGAAGTGCATAGCGCTGAGCCATTTCATACGAGCTGATATTGGTAAAACTCAGCAGCAAACCACCCGGCCCATGATGTTCAATTCGCCAGTGGCTAAGCGCCTGGACAGCAAGTCCCGCGGCTCTGGCTTTTTCCGCCACGGTATTGTCATCCCCTTCGACGCCAATCACCATCTGAATGCCGCCTGCCTGAGGCACAACCATGAAGCCCTGCTCGCTCAGCGCCCGCTCAAGCCACAGCCGACGCTCGGCATAGCGCTGACGCATTTTTTTTAAGTGCCGCCAAAAATGCCCCTCCCGCAGGAAGTCGGCGATAGCTTGCTGAATAAGGATAGGCGCGGTACAGGGTTGCCTGCCCGCCTGGCGCTGAAAATCCGCTACCGCGTGGGAAGGCACCACAAGCCAGGCAACACGCAGGGCCGGAAACATCGACTTACTGAAAGTCCCGGCATAAATAACTCGCTGCGGGCTGTCCAGACTTTTTAGCGGCGGCAAGGGCTTGCCGTGGTAGCGAAACTCGCTGTCGTAGTCATCTTCAATGATCCAGCTTTGTTCCCGACTGGCCCATTCCAGCAGCGCATGCCGCCGTGAAAGAGAGAGCGCCACGCCGGACGGGCTTTGGTGTGCGGGCGTCAAAAGTGCAAAACGGGCGTCGGGAAAACGACGCACGCCGTCATCAACCTGCATGCCCTCCTCGTCCACGGGGATCGCCCGGATTGCCATCCCGGCTTTTGCAAAATCAGGCCGAACAAAGCGGTAACCGGGATCTTCCAGCCAGATACTGTCCCCGGGCCGTGCAAGCGTGGCGAGAACCAGGGCTATACCGGCCTGGAACCCGGAGGTAATAAAGATTTGCTCCGGCTGACAGTCAATACTGCGGGAAAAACGCAGGTAATCCACAATCGCCTGCTTCAGCGAGGCTTCTCCGCTGGGCTCCGGCAGCATCAGGTCAAAACGAGTTTGCTGCCGTAAGCGCCGCCCCATCACTCTGGCCCAAATCGCGCGAGGAAAAAGATCCAACGCGGGAAGCCCCATCTGAAAAGGCCTGGGCGCACCCTGCGGGTGAGCAGCTGAAAACTTTTGCTCCCCGGGATCGTGCTTAACCGATGGACTCACAAAAGTGCCCGCCTGCCCCCGTCGCTCCAGCCAGCCCTGAGCCACCAGGTCGCCATAAGCATTCTCAACCGTGGCTCTGGCAACCCCCAGCTCCAGCGCCAGCGTCCGGCTGGAGGGCAGGCGACTCCCTGCCGCCAGTTCGCCGTTGTTTATCGCCTGCTTTAGCTGACGGGCAATTTGCTGGTAGCGTGGCTGAGCGGGATGAGAGGCCACGGTAAGCGGCGCAAATTTTGCTTTCATGGTCTGGTTTCTTAGTTAATTTATGGCTCTCTTTGATAGTCCATCATAGTGATAAATTGCCCTCACACCAACATGAGGAGCCACACCATGATCGAATTACGTCAGCCTTACTATGAGCTTTCCCCCAACGTGATCAAACCCATGCGCCAGGCGCTGCAGGGGCTGGAGAATGGCCCTCTGAGCAACGAGCTGATAGAGCTGGTATTCCTGCGCGTGTCGCAGATTAACGGCTGCGCTTATTGCCTCGAAATGCATGCCAAAGCGCTGCGTAAATCCGGCGTTGATCAGGTGAAGCTGGATTCACTGGCGGGCTGGAAAGTTAGCCACCAGTTCACCGAAAAAGAGCGCGCGGCGCTGGCGTGGGCAGAAGCGCTCACCCTGATTGCCGACAGCAATGCCGAAGACGACGTCTACCAGCCGCTACTGGCGTTTTTTAGCGCCGAGGAGATTGTTGATTTGACGCTGGCGGCCAGCATGATGAATGCGTTTAACCGCGTGGCGATTGGGATGCGGCAGTAAGCGATTTTTTTGTCTTTGATACACAAACACGTTCTATGTAGCCTGGAGAATATTACGTTCACTTCCATGCCTGTTTGATATGCAGCCACTGTACCGGTGAACGTCTCGGGGGAGTCACCGTCACTCCCCCGAGACCCCCGGCGCCCGGCGAGCTCATCGCCGCTGAAGCGGTAAACGCACCGGCTATCACCCAAACATTCGGGGTCGTTCGCGATGCGTTCCCGACGATCGCTCTCTTTCGTTGTTCCCGACAGCTCAACCCCGCCTGAGTTGGGTCATCACCGGGGGCGATGAGAGCCGGGACAAATCTCCCCTCACCCCAGCCCTCTCCCCAAAGGGGCGAGGGAGAAAACAAAATCTACGGGAAACATTGTGTATTCCCTCTCCCTTCCAGGGAGAGGGTTAGGGTGAGGGTAAAAGAAGCAGAGACGTTGTGGCCGAGAGCGTCGGGAACGCATCTCAGCCAACCCAGGACTGGGAGATAAAACGGAGGTCTGCCGCTCACGCGGTCGATTTATTTGGCCGGGAGTCCGGGTTCTTAGGGGAATGACGGTGATTCCCCTGAGCCGTTCACAAGTTCTGGGGCTGCATATAAAACAGGACTTAAAGTGAACGGAATCTCAACCGTTCTTTCATAGATAAAGCTCTTTCTGCTGAAAAAGATCCCCCTTCCCCTACACTTTTCAATCCCCTACAAAAAACAACAAAAACACTATATCTTGCGTGGTTGCAAATTTTAAAATCAACATCTAGTATTTCTTTCAGTAAGAACACACCACCCGCAGTCCACTTTATGCGGCGTTCCATTATTCTAAAGGGAAATACGAATCATGCGCATTACTATTTACACTAAAGATGACTGTGTTCAGTGTCATGCTACAAAACGGGCGATGGAGAGCCGGGGCTTTGCCTTCGACATGATCAACCTCGATCAGTGTCCGGAGGCGGCTGACGACCTCAGAGCTAAAGGCTTCCGCCAGCTGCCGGTGGTGGTGACCGAAGCAGAAAGCTGGAGCGGCTTCCGCCCGGATATGATCAATCGCCTGTGCCTTGCCGCCAGCGCATGAGTACCCTCGTCTACTTCTCCAGCGAGTCGGAAAATACCCTGCGTTTTATCGAACGTCTGGGGCTACCCGCCTTACGCATTCCCCTAGAGGTAAAAGCGCGCCTGGAAGTGACGGAACCCTACATTTTAATCGTGCCCAGCTATGGCGGCGGCGGCATTGCCGGCGCGGTGCCCCCGCAGGTGATCCGCTTCCTTAATAACCCAAAAAATCGCGCGCTGATCCGCGGGGTGATCGCCAGCGGCAACCGCAGTTTTGGCGAAGGGTTTTGCCGGGCCGGGGACGTCATTTCACAGAAATGCCAGGTGCCTTATCTCTACCGTTTTGAGCTACTGGGCACCCCGCAAGACATCGACAACGTGCGTAAGGGAGTAAGCGAATTTTGGCAACGACAGAAGCAGTCCGTTTAGCGACGGAAAGCGTGGACTACCACGCCCTCAACGCCATGCTCAACCTCTATGACAAAGAGGGGAATATTCAGTTTGATAAAGACAAACGGGCCGTCGAAAGCTTCTTTGCCCAGCACGTCTTACCGAACACCGTCAGCTTCCCCAGCCTGCAGGCGAAGCTGGACTATCTGGTGGCCGAACACTATTACGACGATGCCGTGCTGACCCGCTATTCGCGCCCGTTTATCCTTGAACTGTTCGATAGCGCCCACGGCAGCGGCTTTCAGTTCCAGACCTTTTTAGGCGCGTGGAAGTACTACACCAGCTACACCCTGAAAACCTGGGACGGGAAGCAGTATCTGGAGCATTTTCCGGATCGCGTTTGCATGGTGGCATTGACCCTGGCGCAGGGAGATGAGCTTCTTGCCACACGCCTGATGGAAGAGATGCTCAGCGGCCGTTTTCAGCCCGCCACGCCGACGTTCCTCAACTGCGGTAAGAAGCAGCGGGGCGAGCTGGTTTCCTGCTTCCTGCTGCGGATTGAAGACAATATGGAGTCGATTGGCCGCGCGGTTAACTCGGCGCTCCAGCTGTCGAAACGCGGCGGCGGCGTTGCCTTCCTGCTTTCCAACCTGCGTGAAGCCGGAGCCCCTATCAAACGCATCGAGAATCAGTCTTCAGGCGTGATCCCGGTGATGAAGATGCTGGAAGACGCTTTTTCCTACGCCAACCAGCTTGGCGCTCGTCAGGGCGCGGGGGCGGTTTACCTTAATGCGCATCATCCGGATATTCTGCGCTTCCTCGATACCAAGCGGGAAAATGCCGACGAGAAGATCCGCATTAAAACGCTGTCGCTCGGGGTGACTATCCCGGACATCACCTTCCAGCTCGCCAAAACCAATCAGCAGATGGCGCTGTTTTCCCCTTATGACGTGGAAAGAATCTACGGCAAGCCGTTTGGCGATATCAGCGTCAACGAACTTTATCAGCAGATGGTGGCCGACGACCGCATTCGCAAAAGCTGGATCAACGCCCGAGATTTCTTCCAGACGCTGGCGGAGATCCAGTTTGAATCCGGCTACCCGTACATCATGTTTGAGGACACGGTTAACCGGGCCAACCCGATTGCCGGGCGCATTAACATGAGCAATCTCTGCTCGGAAATTTTGCAGGTGAACAGCGCGTCTACCTACGATGAAAACCTGGATTACGCGCAAACGGGCAAAGACATATCCTGCAACCTTGGTTCGCTGAACATCGCCCATACCATGGATTCTGAGGATTTTGGCCGCACCGTGGAGACCGCCATTCGCGGCCTGACGGCGGTGTCGGATATGAGCCATATTCGTTCGGTGCCGTCGGTCGAAGCAGGGAATGCCGCCTCTCACGCCATTGGCCTGGGACAAATGAACCTCCACGGCTACCTGGCGCGGGAGGGCATTGCCTATGGTTCAGCGGAAGGGCTGGATTTCACCAATATCTATTTCTATACCATCACCTGGCACGCGCTTCGCGCTTCCAATGCATTAGCCCGGGAGCGGCAGCAGCGTTTTGCCGGTTTCGAACGGTCGCGCTACGCCAGCGGGGAGTACTTCCGCCAGTACCTGGAGCAGACCTGGGAGCCCAAAACGGAGAAAGTCCGGGCGCTGTTCGCTAAAGCAGGGATTGCGATTCCAGGGCGCGAGCAGTGGCAGCAGCTATGCGACGACGTGCGCAAATATGGCCTGTATAACCAGAATTTACAGGCTATCCCGCCGACGGGGTCTATCTCTTATATCAATCACGCAACCTCGAGCATCCACCCGATTGTCTCCCGGATTGAAATTCGCAAAGAGGGTAAAACGGGACGTGTGTATTACCCCGCCCCGTTTATGACCAACGAAAATCTTGAGTTTTACCAGGACGCCTACGACATTGGCCCGGAAAAGATCATCGACACCTACGCCGAGGCCACCCGACACGTTGACCAGGGGCTTTCGCTGACGCTGTTCTTCCGCGATACCGCCACCACCCGCGACATTAATAAAGCGCAGATTTATGCCTGGAAAAAAGGCATTAAAACGCTCTACTACATTCGTCTGCGGCAGCTGGCGCTGGAAGGCACCGAGGTGCAGGGCTGCGTGTCCTGCGCGCTATAACGCGAAAGCACAAGGAAAGAAAATGATGCAACTGACGCGCGTAAGCGCCATCAACTGGAACAAAATCGAGGATGATAAAGACCTCGAAGTCTGGAACCGCCTGACCAGTAACTTCTGGCTGCCGGAGAAGGTGCCGCTCTCTAATGACATTCCGGCCTGGCAATCGCTCAGCGAGCAGGAGCAACAGCTCGTTATCCGCGTGTTTACCGGGCTGACGCTGCTGGACACCATTCAGAATACCGTGGGCGCCCCCGCACTGATGGCCGATTCGCTGACGCCGCACGAAGAGGCGGTGATGTCGAATATCAGCTTTATGGAGGCGGTACACGCCCGCTCCTACAGCTCGATATTTTCCACGCTGTGCCAGACCAAAGACGTGGACGCCGCCTACGACTGGAGCGAGCAAAACGAAGCCCTGCAGCGCAAAGCCGCGATTATTCTGGGCCATTACCGGGACAACGATCCGCTGAAGAAAAAAATTGCCAGCGTGTTCCTCGAGTCCTTCCTGTTTTACTCTGGCTTCTGGCTGCCGATGTATTATTCCAGCCGCGGCAAGTTGACCAACACCGCCGATCTCATTCGGCTGATCATTCGCGACGAGGCGGTGCACGGCTATTACATCGGTTACAAGTATCAGAAAGCGCTGGCACAGCAGAGCCCCGAACGCCAGACCGAGCTGCAAAACTTTGCCCTCGATTTGCTGATGGATCTCTACGATAACGAGCTGGCTTACAGCGAAACGCTTTACCGTGAACTGGGCTGGGAGGACGAGGTAAAGGCGTTTCTGAGCTACAACGCCAATAAAGCGCTGATGAACCTGGGCTACCAGGCGCTGTTCCCGGCGGAGATGGCGGAAGTTAACCCGGCCATTCTTGCCGCGCTGTCCCCCAATGCCGATGAGAACCACGATTTCTTCTCCGGCTCTGGATCGTCCTACGTGATGGGCAAGGCGGTTGAAACCGAGGACGAGGACTGGGATTTCTAGTAATCTGGCCGCTGAGCATGTTGCGAGGTGGCCTATGTCGTTATTTCGTTGTTCTGTTTTGGCGCTGCTTTGCGGCAGCGCACCGTTAGCCTTTGGCGCCCCGCTGTTGCTTGACACGGCACTGCTGGCGCACAGTAAGCAAGAGATTAGCCAGCAAAACCCGTCCCTGATGCCCGCCTGGCAAGCCCTTAAGCATAAAGCCGACCAGGCGCTGATTCATCCGCTCTACAGCATCACCCAAAAAAGCCCCGGCGCGCCGGCAGGTAATCCCCACGACTATTACAGCTTTTCAGACTATTGGTGGCCCGATCCTAAAAGCCCCGATGGCCTGCCGTGGGTGCGAAAAGATGGCCAGATGAATCCCGTCGCCGTCGGCAAGCAAAGCGACAAAGCCCGGCTAAACAGCATGACGGATGACGTATGGAATCTGGCGCTGGCCTGGCAGCTTTCCGGCAAAGATGCCTACGCGGAGAAAGCCCGCCAGCAGCTGGTGAACTGGTTTATCACGCCGGAAACCCGCATGACGCCGAATCTCACTTACGCCCAAACCATTCCCGGACGAAAAGGCGTGCGCGGCACCGGTATCCTTGACGGGCGTGGTTTTGTGCGGCTGATTGACGCCATTGAACTGCTGCACGACGGCGGCAAGCTGGACGATAAAACCTGGCGCGCGCTCCGGCAGTGGTATCGGGATTATTACCAGTGGCTGACCACCAGCGAAAACGGCCAAAAAGAGGCCGCGGCTGAAAATAACCACGGCACCTGGTATGACGTTCAGGCCGCCGCGATTGCCCTGTGGCTGGGAGATAAAGACGCGGCCAAACAGCGTTTGATTTCTGCCACCCAGCGCATTCCGGTGCAGTTTGACGCCAAAGGCGTGCCGGTGACGGAAATTGAGCGCACGCGATCCTGGCATTACAGCAACTTTATTCTGGATGCCTGGAACCCGTTAGGGCTGTTGGGTGAAAAAGTTGGGGTCAACGTCTGGCAGGCCAAAAACGGTGAGCACAGCCTGCAAAATGGCTACCTGTACATCGCCCAGTTTGTCGATAGCCAAACTTCGTGGCCCTGGCCCAATATGGATCCGTTCAAGCCCGATGAAGCCCTGGAGAATATGATTACCGCCGCACATGCCTGGCGGGAAAATAATACATTTAAAGACAAAGCCAAATGGCTGCTTAACAGGAATAAAACTGCCGTTATTAATTTAATTGCACAACCGTAATACGCCTGTCATTTCAGCCTGAATCACCCACGTTCAGGCTGAATATTCCCCTCATTGACAAAAAATATTTCACCACGCTTATTCCCTCTCAGGCCAGTGCTCATGGGAAATTTCTTCCACATTCATCACGCGGATATTTCGACATCACAGAATCGAGGGTTGCCTCAGATTCTTAGTATGTTAGGGTATATACCGGTCAATATTTCCATCAGGAATCACCTATAAATAAATTAAATACAGGAAACTGTTTATTGCATGGCAATTAAATTAGAAGTGAAGAATTTATATAAAGTATTTGGCGAACATCCACAGCGCGCATTCAAATACATTGAGAAGGGCATTTCCAAGAGTGAACTACTGGAAAAAACGGGTCTGTCGCTTGGCGTAAAAGACGCCAGTCTGGCCATTGAAGAAGGCGAGATTTTTGTCATCATGGGGTTATCCGGCTCAGGAAAATCAACCATGGTTCGCCTTCTCAATCGCCTGATTGAACCCACCCGTGGACAGGTACTGATTGACGGCATTGATATTGCCAAAATATCAGACGCAGAACTCCGCGAGGTGCGCAAAAAAAAGATCGCAATGGTCTTCCAGTCCTTTGCTTTAATGCCGCATATGACGGTGTTGAATAATGCCGCTTTCGGTATGGAGCTTGCGGGAATTCCGGTCAAAGAACGGCATGAAAAAGCGCTGGATGCGCTGCGTCAGGTCGGGCTTGAAAATTATTCCCATGCTTATCCCGATGAATTGTCCGGCGGTATGCGTCAGCGCGTAGGTTTAGCCCGTGCGCTGGCCATTAATCCAGACATATTACTTATGGATGAAGCATTCTCCGCACTCGACCCCTTAATTCGTACCGAGATGCAGGATGAATTAATTAAGCTGCAGGCAAAACATCAGCGCACCATTGTGTTTATTTCCCACGATCTCGACGAAGCCATGCGTATTGGCGATCGCATTGCCATTATGCAGGGCGGCGAAGTGGTACAGGTCGGCACGCCGGATGAAATCCTTAACAATCCGGCTAACGATTACGTGCGCACCTTCTTCCGCGGCGTGGATATCAGTCAGGTCTTTAGCGCCAAAGATATTGCCCGCCGTAGCCCGGCTGGCCTGCTGCGGAAAACCAGCGGCTTTGGCCCTCGTTCGGCGTTGAAACTGCTGCAGGATGACGACCGCGAATATGGCTATGTCATTGAGCGCGGGCAGAAATTCCTTGGGATTGTCTCTACCGATTCGCTTAAAGCCGCGCTGGCGGCAGGCGAAGGCCTGGACCATGCGTTCCTGGCTTCCCCGGAGGCGGTTTCCGCCGAAACCTCGCTGAGCGATCTGCTCTCTCATGTCGGCCAGGCTCCGTGCGCGGTGCCGGTGGTCAGCGAAGAGGGGCAGTACGTGGGCATCATCTCAAAAGGGGTGTTGCTGCAGGCATTAGATCGTGAGGGGGCAAGTCAATGAGTGACGCAACGAATCCATGGGATACCGGCAGCGCGGCAACAGACGCCGCAACCAGTCAGACAACAGGTTCTGCAGACGCATGGGGCGCTCCGGCGTCGGATGCGGCCACCAGCGGCGGCGCTGACTGGCTGAATTCGGCCCCGGCAGCCGCGCCTGAACATTTCAATATTCTGGATCCGTTTCACAAAACGCTGATCCCTCTCGACAGCTGGGTGACGGAGGGGATCGACTGGGTGGTAACCCATTTCCGCCCCGTATTCCAGGGCATTCGCGTGCCGGTGGATTACATTCTGAGCGGCTTCCAGCAGCTGCTCTTAGGGATGCCCGCCCCGGTCGCGATTATCGTCTTCGCGCTGATTGCCTGGCAAATGTCCAGCCTCGGCATGGGGGTCGCCACGCTGATCTCGCTGGTCGCCATTGGCGCAATTGGCGCCTGGTCGCAGGCGATGGTTACCCTGGCGCTGGTGTTGACTGCCCTACTGTTTTGTATGGTGCTCGGCCTGCCCCTCGGGATTTGGCTGGCGCGCAGCGAGCGGGCGGCGAAAATCGTTCGCCCCTTGCTGGATGCCATGCAGACCACCCCGGCGTTCGTTTACCTGGTGCCTATCGTGATGTTGTTTGGCATTGGCAACGTGCCCGGTGTGGTGGTGACCATTATCTTTGCCCTGCCGCCTATCGTGCGCCTGACTATCCTGGGCATTAAGCAGGTGCCGGAAGATTTGGTCGAAGCAGCACGCTCATTCGGTGCCAGCCCGCGCCAGATGTTGTTCAAGGTGCAGCTCCCGCTGGCGATGCCGACCATCATGGCCGGCGTTAACCAGACGCTGATGCTGGCGCTGTCAATGGTGGTTATCGCGTCGATGATTGCCGTGGGCGGGCTTGGCCAGATGGTTCTGCGCGGCATTGGCCGCCTCGATATGGGTCTCGCTACGGTCGGTGGCGTGGGGATCGTGATCCTGGCCATTATTCTCGACCGCCTGACTCAGTCCATTGGGCGCGATTCCCGCTCCCGTGGCAACCGCCGCTGGTATACCACCGGCCCGCTGGGTCTTGTGACCCGTCCCTTCATGAAATAAGCCTGGCGGCGGCTTCGGCCGCCCCTCGCCCCATCACCATAAATAAGGAATAACGATGCGACACAACGCTATTTTAGCCACAGCTCTTGCGACACTCGTTACCACCAGCGCTTTTGCCGCAGACCTGCCGGGCAAAGGCATTACCGTTCAGCCGGTACAGAGCACCATCGCCGAAGAAACCTTCCAGACGCTGCTGGTCAGCCGCGCGCTGGAGAAAATGGGCTACACCGTGAACAAGCCAAGCGAGGTGGACTATAACGTAGGCTACACCTCCATCGCTTCCGGCGACGCCACCTTCACCGCCGTTAACTGGCAGCCGCTGCATGATGATATGTACGCCGCTGCGGGCGGGAGCAAGAAATTCTACCGGGAAGGCACCTTTGTGACCGGCGCGGCTCAGGGCTACCTTATTGATAAGAAAACCGCTGACCAGTACCACATCACCAATATCGAGCAGCTTAAAGATCCGAAAATCGCCAAACTGTTCGACAGCAACGGCGACGGCAAAGCTGACATGATGGGCTGTACGCCAGGCTGGGGCTGCGAGGCGGTGATTAATCACCAGAATGAAGCCTATAAGCTGGCGAATACCGTGACCGTGAACCACGGCAACTACTCGGCGATGATGGCCGACACTATCGCGCGCTTCAAAGAAGGTAAGCCGGTGCTGTATTACACCTGGACACCGTACTGGGTGAGCGATGTGCTGAAACCGGGTAAAGACGTAGTCTGGCTCCAGGTGCCGTTCTCTTCCCTGCCGGGCGAGCAGAAAGATATTGATACTAAACTGCCTAACGGGGCGAACTACGGCTTCCCGGTGAATACCATGCACATTGTGGCTAACAAGGCCTGGGCCGAGAAAAACCCGCAGGCGGCTAAACTGTTTGCCGTCATGAAATTGCCGCTGGCGGATATCAATGCCCAGAATGCGATGATGCATAACGGTAAGTCTTCTGAGGCCGACATTAACGGCCACGTCGACGGCTGGATTAAGGCGCACCAGGCGCAGTTTGACGGCTGGGTGAAAGAGGCACTGGCGGCGAAATAACGCCCCCTCACCCTAACCCTCTCCCCAAAGGGGAGAGGGGATAAACAGACAAACACCTTTTCCCTTCACCTTCTTTTCCCCCTCTCCCTTCCCGGTAAAGACCGTCTCTCTTCCCAAAAGGGAAAGGGGATAAACAGACAAACACCTTTTCTCTTCTCCTTCTTTTCCCCCTCTCTCTTACAGGGAGAGGGCCGGGGTGAGGGTCAATAACCGCACGATCCGACACCCACCTTCGCTTCTGCTGTCATCATTTTTCGCTATTATTCAGACCTCTCTTTGGCAAGTTGAAGATAATAATGAAAAACAATACTCACGGACTCAGCCCGGCGCTGATCGTCCTGATGTCTGTCGCAACCGGTCTCGCGGTGGCCAGCAACTACTACGCGCAGCCGCTGCTCGACACCATCGCAAACGCCTTTTCGCTTTCGGTGAACCAGGCCGGATTTATCGTTACCACCGCCCAGCTCGGCTATGCCGCTGGCCTGTTATTGCTGGTGCCGCTTGGGGATATGTTCGAGCGCCGGGGGCTGATCGTCTTTATGACGCTGCTGGCGGCAGGTGGGATGCTGATCACCGCCACCAGCCAGTCCCTGTGGATGATGATTCTGGGCACCGCGCTGACCGGGCTCTTCTCCGTGGTCGCGCAGATTCTTGTGCCGTTTGCCGCGACGCTCGCGGCACCGGAAAAGCGCGGGAAGGTTGTCGGGACTATCATGAGCGGGCTGTTGCTCGGGATCCTGCTGGCGCGAACCGTCGCGGGTTTATTGGCAAGCCTTGGCGGCTGGCGCACCGTTTATTGGGTTGCCAGCGTGCTGATGGCGCTGATGGCGCTGGCCCTGTGGCGCGGGCTGCCACAGGTGAAGCAGGACAGCCACCTCAACTATCCACAGCTGCTGACCTCAATCTTCAGCCTGTTTATTAAAAACAGCCTGCTGCGGACCCGCGCCCTGCTGGGCTGCCTGACCTTTGCCAACTTCAGCATTCTCTGGACCTCGATGGCGTTCCTGCTGGCTTCACCACCGTTCAACTATTCCGAAGGGGTTATCGGCCTGTTCGGCCTTGCAGGTGCCGCTGGCGCACTCGGCGCTCGCCCGGCTGGCGGGCTGGTTGATAAGGGCAAAGGGCACCACACCACCACCATCGGCCTGCTGCTGCTTCTGCTCTCCTGGGCCGCGATCGCTTTTGGTCAGTTCTCAGCCCTCGCCCTGATTGTGGGTATCCTGGTGCTGGATCTCACCGTCCAGGGCGTCCACATCACCAACCAGAGCCTGATATACCGCATGATGCCGGAAGCCCGTAACCGACTGACCGCCGGGTACATGACCAGCTACTTCATCGGCGGCGCGGCGGGCTCTTTGATTTCAGCGAGCGCTTACCAACATGCCGGCTGGAACGGGGTGTGTATTGCCGGCGCCAGCGTCGCCCTACTAAATTTGGTAGTGTGGTGGCGCGGATACCAGCGGCAGGCCGATTAGCGCGGTATCGTCGCTCCCCGTAAGGGAAATTGAAGATGTAATGGCGGGGACAGTCTGTTAAGGTTGTCCCCGTTTACTAATTCGAGTGACATTAACGCAGGTTATTTATTAACAGCCTATATGGATAAACCCGCAACTGTTTCAGCCGACAATCGCCACGGGGCGGAATTGTTCGTCAGTCTGAAAGCAGCGTTTCCATCGCCATTTCTCCTTTCCTCAAGGCATCAAGCCTCCGGCTTCGCTGCCGTTAAACGCCGTTATACCACTCGAAACCCATTTTCTCTCCCCACGCTGCTTAGCACTCTGGGCTACGGCTTAGCGTGGTTTACGCCGATGGTGGCATCAACCAAACGTATATAAACGTATACAAACGAATATAAACGTATAAATAATACATTTACTTTATTTGTCACCATCGTTACTATATCGGCTGCAACTAATGAGGTTATGCCAAAATGGATAGTTCGTTCACGCCCATAGAACAAATGCTGAAGTTCCGCGCCAAACGTTATCAGGAGTTCCCGTACCAGGAGGTTCTGTTGACGCGTCTTTGTATGCACATGCAGGGTAAACTGCTGGAAAACCGCAATAAGATGCTGAAGGCGCAGGGGATCAACGAGACCTTATTCATGGCACTCATTACCCTTGAGTCCCAGGAAAATCACAGCATTCAGCCTTCTGAGCTGAGCTGCGCGCTGGGTTCATCCCGCACCAACGCCACGCGTATTGCCGATGAGCTGGAAAAACGCGGCTGGATTGAGCGCCGTGAAAGCGACAATGACCGCCGCTGCCTGCATCTGCATTTGACCGAAAAAGGTCATGAATTCCTGAGACAGGTCCTGCCACCGCAGCATAACTGCCTGCATCAACTGTGGTCCGCTCTGGATGCTGACGAAAAAACACAGCTGGAAACAATCACCCGTAAACTGCTCAACCGCCTCGACCAGATGGAAGAGGACAAAGTGATCCTTGAAGCTCTGAGCTAAGCTTTTACCGTCTGTACGTCTGACAACAATCCGATTTCAAAACAACTCTCAGGCCAGCAATCTCCTTGCTGGCCTGTCAGGTCTAACAGGTCGGCTCAGCTGACCGGAAATAATAATAACCAGGTGGAGATTAGCATGAGCGCAAATGCGGAGACTCAAGCCCCGCAGCAACCGGCTAACAAGAAGGGGAAACGTAAAAGCGCCCTGATCTTGTTGACCTTGCTCTTTGTCATTATTGCTGTGGCATATGGAATCTATTGGTTTTTGGTGCTGCGTCACTTTGAAGAGACCGATGATGCTTATGTGGCAGGCAACCAGGTGCAGATCATGGCCCAGGTCTCCGGTAGCGTGACGAAAGTCTGGGCAGACAATACCGATTTTGTGAAACAGGGTGATGTGCTGGTCAGCCTCGACCGCGCCGACGCCGAACAGGCGTTCGAGAAGGCCAAAACCCAGCTGGCCTCCAGCGTGCGGCAGACTCGTCAGCTGATGATCAACAGCAAACAGTATCAGGCCAATATCGAACTGCAGAAAACGGCTCTGGCCCAGGCGCAAAGCGACCTGAACCGCCGTATTCCGCTGGGCAGCGCCAACCTGATTGGCCGCGAAGAACTGCAGCACGCCCGTGATGCCGTCACCAGCGCTCAGGCTCAGTTGGATGTCGCGGTGCAGCAATACAACGCTAACCAGGCCATGATTCTCGGCACCAAACTGGAAGAGCAGCCTGCGGTTCAACAGGCGGCGACCGAAGTACGTAACAGCTGGATGGCGCTGCAGAGAACCACCATCGTCAGCCCAATGACCGGCTATGTTTCCCGCCGTGCCGTGCAGGTTGGCGCTCAAATTAGCCCGTCCACGGCGCTGATGGCCATTGTGCCGGCCAGCGGTATGTGGGTTGATGCTAACTTTAAAGAAACCCAGCTGGCGCATATGCGCATTGGCCAGTCGGCCACCATCGTCAGCGATATCTACGGCGATGACGTGAAATACACCGGGAAAGTTGTCGGCCTGGATATGGGCACCGGCAGCGCCTTCTCGCTGCTGCCGGCGCAGAACGCCACCGGGAACTGGATCAAAGTGGTTCAGCGCCTGCCGGTTCGTATCGAACTGGACGCTAAACAGGTTGAACAGCATCCGCTGCGTATCGGTCTCTCCACGCTGGTGAACGTGGATACCAGCAACCGCGACGGGAGCGTGCTGTCATCTCAGACCCGCACCACACCGGTTTACGAAAGTAACGCGCGTGAGCTGAATCTGACGCCGGCTAACCAGCTGATTGACCAGATTATTCAGGCCAATGCGGGTTAATAAAGCGGAGGGTGTATGGCACAACAAAAACCGCTAGAAGGCGCCCAGCTGGTCATTATGACCATCGCCCTGTCGCTGGCGACCTTTATGCAGGTGCTGGACTCCACCATCGCTAACGTGGCTATCCCGACGATTGCCGGTAACCTGGGCTCATCCCTGAGCCAGGGGACGTGGGTTATCACCTCGTTCGGGGTGGCAAACGCCATCTCAATCCCAATCACCGGCTGGCTGGCAAAACGCTTCGGGGAAGTGAGACTGTTCCTGTGGTCTACCGTGCTGTTTGCTATCGCCTCCTGGGCGTGCGGCATGTCGAACAGCCTGACGATGCTGATCTTCTTCCGCGTTATCCAGGGGATCGTTGCCGGGCCGCTGATTCCGCTGTCCCAGAGCCTGTTGTTGAGTAACTATCCACCCGCCAAACGCAGCATTGCGCTGGCGCTGTGGTCGATGACGGTGATTGTGGCGCCGATTTGCGGCCCTATTCTGGGCGGCTATATCAGCGACAACTATCACTGGGGCTGGATCTTCTTCATCAACGTGCCGATTGGTATCGTCGTGGTACTGATGGGCCTGCAGGCCCTGCGAGGCCGCGAAACTCGTACCGAGCAGCGCCGCATCGACGGCGTAGGGCTGGCCTTGCTGGTGCTGGGGATCGGTAGTCTGCAGATTATGCTCGACCGGGGTAAAGAGCTGGACTGGTTTAACTCGACGGAAATCATCGTGTTGACGGTAATTGCGGTGGTCACCATCAGCTTCCTGATTGTCTGGGAGCTCACCGACGATAATCCGATAGTCGACCTGTCGCTGTTTAAATCGCGAAACTTTACCATCGGCTGCCTGTGTATCAGCCTCGCCTATATGCTCTACTTCGGCGCGATTGTCCTGCTGCCTCAGCTGTTACAGGAAGTGTATGGCTATACCGCAACCTGGGCCGGGCTTGCGTCTGCGCCGGTGGGCGTCATCCCGGTGCTGCTGTCGCCGATTATCGGCCGCTTCGCGCACAAGCTCGATATGCGCCGCCTGGTCACCTTCAGCTTCATTATGTATGCGGTGTGCTTCTACTGGCGCGCCTATACCTTTGAACCGGGGATGGATTTCGCCGCATCGGCGTGGCCGCAGTTTATTCAGGGCTTTGCGGTGGCGTGCTTCTTCATGCCGCTGACCACAATTACCCTATCCGGCCTGCCGCCGGAGCGCCTTGCCGCGGCGTCGAGTCTGTCGAACTTTACCCGTACGCTGGCGGGGTCGATTGGGACGTCGATAACCACCACGCTGTGGACGAACCGCGAGTCGCTGCACCATGCGCAACTCACCGAGTCTGTGACGCCGTATAACCCGAACTCGGTTGAAACCTACAACCAGCTTCAGGGCTTGGGCATGTCGCACCAACAGGCTTCCGGCTACATCGCCCAGCAGATCACCAACCAGGGGCTGATCATCTCCGCCAACGAGATTTTCTGGTTCTCGGCAGGGGTGTTTATTCTGCTGCTTGGGCTGGTGTGGTTTGCTAAACCGCCTTTCGGGGCGGGCGGTGGCGGCGGTGGCGCACACTGACATTCCTCCCTAAAGGAGCCTTCGGGCTCCGAAGACAGCGGACAAACCTCTGGCGAGAGAAGAAATACCAGACGGCTCGTTAAAAAAAACAGGAAAATCAATTTATTGATTTTCGGCTGATAACCACAAAGAGGGAAAAACCACGCTTTTTCCCTCTTTGTCAGCAGCCTTAGGAGCCTTCGGGCTCCTTTTTCTTTGCCTGAATCTGGCGGTTTCGCCACACAGGTTGTCAGCTTTGCGCCAGCCCCTGCAGAAATTATTCGCCAGGATAAACAGACCACCTGACCTGGAGAAACCTGATGCTGACCCACCCATCGCAAAAATACCTCGCCCATGCGCCGATTCCGTTGCCCGATCGCCAGTGGCCGGATAAAACCCTGACGAGCGCTCCACGCTGGCTTTCCACTGACCTGCGCGACGGCAATCAGGCGCTGGCTGAACCGATGGACGCTGCCCGCAAGCTGCGCTTCTGGGATTTACTGCTTAAGTGCGGTTTCAAAGAGATCGAGGTCGCCTTCCCTTCCGCCTCAGAAACGGATTTTCAGTTTGTGCGCCAGCTGATTGAAGAAAATCGGATTCCTGAAGATGTCACCATTCAGGTCCTCACCCAGGCACGCAGCGACCTGATTGAGCGTACCTTTGCATCCCTGGCTGGGGTACATGGCGCTACGGTACACCTGTACAACGCCACGGCGCCGCTGTTCCGCAGGCTGGTCTTCCGCCAGAGCAAAGAAGAGATCGTTCAGCTGGCGGTCAACGCCACCCGCCAGGTGCGGGCGCTGTGCGAGGCTAACCCACAGACGCAATGGCGCTATGAATACTCCCCGGAAACTTTTTGCTTCACCGAACCGGAATTTGCCCTGCAAATTTGCGAGGCGGTGGCGGATGTCTGGGAGCCGTCTCCCGAGCGGCCAATGATTATCAATTTGCCCGCCACCGTTGAGGTAAACACGCCCAACGTTTATGCCGATCAGATTGAGTATTTCTGCCGCCACTTCTCCCGCCGCGATGCGGTGTGCATCAGCGTACATCCCCATAACGATCGCGGTAGCGGCGTGGCCAGCGCCGAACTCGCCATCCTCGCTGGAGCCGATCGGGTGGAAGGCTGCCTGTTTGGCAACGGCGAGCGCACCGGGAACGTCTGCCTGGTCACGCTGGCGATGAATCTTTATAGCCAGGGGATTTCGCCGCAGCTGGACTTCAGCGATATGAAGCAGGTGGTGGAACTGGTCGAGCAATGCAATCAATTACCGGTGCATCCTCGCCATCCTTACGCCGGGAAGCTCGCTTTTACCGCTTTTTCCGGATCGCATCAGGATGCCATTAAGAAAGGTTTTACCGCGCGGGGCGAGTCCAGCTCAGCGCGGTGGGAAATGCCCTATCTGCCCGTTGATCCGAACGATATTGGCTGCAGCTACGAAGCCGTGATCCGCGTCAACAGCCAGTCCGGGAAAAGCGGTGCCGCCTGGATGCTGGAGCAAAACCACGGCCTGGTGCTGCCGCGCGGTTTACAGCAGGACTTTAGTCGCCACGTCCAAGCGCAAACCGACAGAGAGGGCAACGAGATGACGCTGAGCGCGCTGTGGCAACTGTTCCGCTCACTTTATGGCCCGCATCAAACCGCCCCACGCCAGCTGCTGGATTACCGGACGGAGAGCCAGGCCGATGGCTCGCTCCAGCTGTGGGCTAACGTTCAGACGCACGACGGCGTGATTGCCCTGCAGGGCAAAGGCAACGGTTTACTTTCCGCCGCGGCAGATGCCCTGAAATCTCGTTTTAGCCTGGCGTTTTCTATTGAAGATTATCATGAACATACGCTCGGCAGGCACAGCGAAAGCCGCTCGGCGGCTTATATCCGCTGCACCTTCAGGGAGGGCGTGAGCCACTGGGGAACCGGCATTGATAACGACGTTTCGCGTGCGTCGCTCCAGGCGCTGCTAAACGCGCTGCCAATGGGTTAGTCAGAAAAGAAGTATTCGCTCGGTGAAACGCCGAGCGTTCGGCGAAACATGGCGCTGAAAGCGCTGTGGCTTTCATACCCCAGGTCCAGCGCAACGCGCAGTACGGACTGCCCCTGGGCAAGACGATCGAGCGCCTCCATCAGTCTTGCCCTGCGCAGCCATTCGCTAAATGCCAGGCCGGTTTGCTGGCGAAAATGGCGCAGCAAGGTTCTCTCACTGACGTTAAGCCGTTCGGCGGCCAACGCGTTTGTCCAGGGCTGACCGGGCTCGGCCTGAATCTGACGACATAGCGCCAGTAGCCCCGCAGACTGCGGCTCAGGAAGATTAAACGGCAGCGCGGCGATGCCCCGAATCTCATCGAGGATAAGCTCGTAAATTCGCTCTGCCCGACTTCCCGCCGGATAAGCTTCCGGTAACTGGAGCGAGCAAATAATCAGCTCGCGCAGCAAAGTCGATATCTGCACGACCTGGCAAACCGACGGTAAGTCAGCCCGGGCGAACGGATCAATAAACAATGTGCGCGCCGCTACGTGGCCGGTGATTTGCAGGCGGTGCTGAGTGCCCGCGGGCAGCCAGACGCCGCGCCCCGGCGGAACAACCCATATTCCCCGCCCGGTTTCGACCCGCACGACACCGCTCAACGTGTGCAGCAGCTGCGCGCAGTCGTGACTGTGCCAGGGCTCCGAGGCGCCATGGCTGTAATCATGGGCAAAAGGAACCAGTGGCCGCGTGGCAAAACTGAACTTCAGGCTGGTGGACATAGTTTATTTCGTGAGCAAAAAGATGAAGATAGCATACCGCAGACGTAAAAAAAGGAGCCGGGTGGCTCCTTATAACGATTTACGCAAAACTAGATGTGCAGCTCTTTCAGCTTCTCTTTCGGCAGAGCCAGCTCATCATTGCTGTTGACGCTGACGCCGTGTTCAATGATGTGACGCGCGATATCCTGCGCTTCCTGCAGAGAGTGCATCTGATAAGTCCCGCACTGGTAAACGTTCAGCTCAGGGATCTGGTTTTGCTCTTTCACTTTCAGCACGTCCTGCATTGCCGCTTTCCAGGCATCCGCCACGCGCTGCTCTGTCGGGACACCAATCAGGCTCATATAAAACCCGGTGCGGCAGCCCATTGGGGAGATATCGATGATCTCCACGCCATCTCCGTTCAGGTGGTCACGCATAAACCCGGCGAACAAGTGCTCCAGAGTATGGATCCCTTTTTCCGGCATCACTTCCTTGTTTGGGACACAAAAGCGCAGGTCAAACACCGTAATGGTGTCACCGTGTGGCGTGTGCATAGTTTTGGCTACACGGACTGCAGGCGCACCCATACGAGTATGGTCGACTGTGAAGCTATCCAACAACGGCATCTGGTCACCTCCGATAAAATGATTTTTTTTAAAAATAATTGAAACTATTTTTACGCACGCGAGTCTGAGTATATGAAAGACGCGCATTTGTTATCATCATCCCTGTTATTCAGAGATGAATATTTGGCCACAAGTATGTGGCCTTTTTCTTTTCTGTCAGGCCTTCTTCGCCAGAAAGCTATCGAACGACTCCGTATCCGCCGCCTCAATATCCCGCTGACGCTGCCATGAAGCATCATGCTCTTTCTGCAGGGCATCCGCAGTTAAAATTTCCAACGGTTCCTGAATCAGCATCTGACGATATTGTTCGGCCAGCGCAAGGCCGGTGCCGCCAATCCCGTTATCAATCATAGAACGTAAAATACGGGCTGAATACGTTAATTCCGGATCGTCAAAGCTGGCGACCAGCTGGTCACAAACTTGCTGGTATTCCTGGCTGTCGGTCATGCCGTCCAGCGTTTCCGCCACGCGACGTAAATCGGTAAACAGATCTTTGCCTACTTTTGACAGCGGGTGCTGAGCCGTTTCACAGCCCATACCCAGGGTAAGCCCAGGCTTACGTCCTTCCAGAATCACGCGGTTCCAGTTGGTACGGGTGCACAGCAGTTCGTCGCTGCTCATCTCCGGCGCATCCGCCAGCACGCACCAAATCATAAACAGGTCGAGGAAGCGAACCTGCTGCTCATCCACGCCGATAGGTGAGAACGGGTTGATATCCAGCGAACGCACTTCGATATACTCGATGCCGCCGCGCAGCAGCGCATCTGACGGTGATTCTTCGTCACGCGTCACGCGTTTTGGACGAATCGGCGCATAAAGTTCGTTTTCAATTTGCAGCACGTTAGTGTTGAGCTGCAGGTGCTTGCCGTCCTTCATCAAACCAATCTTAGCGTACTCTTCTGACGGGGTTTTAATCGCCCGCTTCAGCGCATCGACATAGGTGTTCAGATCGTTGAAGGTAATGCCCAGATTGCTCTGCGACTTGTTGGTGTAACCCAGGTCACTCAAGCGTAATGAAGTGGCATACGGCAGGTAATACATGCCGCATTCGGTTTTCTCAAACGGCAATGCGCTCTCTTTGCCCTGCAAGAACGAAGAGCAGATAGCCGGAGAAGCACCGAAGAGATAAGGGATAACCCAACCAAAGCGATAATAATTGCGGATCAGACGGAAGTAACCGGCAGAAATCGCCTCTTTGCCACTTTCAGCATCTTTAACGCCGCACTTTGCCTGCCAGAAGGCCATCGGCAGGGAGAAATTATAATGCACGCCGGAAATGGTTTGCATCAGCGCGCCATAGCGGTTTTTCAACCCTTCGCGGTACAACGTTTTAAAACGCCCCGCATTAGAAGAACCGTACTGCGCCAGCTCGATGTTCTGACCGTCATCGATGTAGCACGGCATACTTAGCGGCCACATACGCTCCTCGCCCAGTTCACGCGCCGTGTGACGATGAATGTCACGCAGGAAGGTCAGCATATGGTCAATGTCACCATCAACCGGGGTAATAAATTCCAGGAGGGCTTCGGCGAAGTCCGTGGTAATCCATTTATGCGTAAACGCTGAGCCAAGGCTTTCAGGATGCCCGGTGGTGGCTAAATCGCCTTCTGGCGTCACGCGTAGCGTTTCACGCTCAAGACCACGGCAAATGCCTTTTACTGCTTCAGGGTGTTTTTCCAGCCAGGCCAAAGCCTGTGATACGTCCGGGATCAAATTGACCTCCCGCCTGTCGAATTTATTTTAATAAGCATAATTGTTTTCGCCGGTGATGAAGACTCATCCCACGCAATTAGTGCCACCACGCCATGCCTTGTACCGTTGCAGCCGCGACAACGATGTAGCGTAGCGCTTTGCCAAGGCATAAAAAGAATATCACCGGCCCCCAGCTCAGGCGTAACCACCCGGCCAGCAGGCACAACAGATCGCCTATCAGCGGCATCCAGCTCAGTAACAATGTCGCTGGGCCAAAACGAGTCAACCAGTCGGTCGCTTTCCCCTGCCAGCACGATTGTATTCGCTGCGGGAAAAAGCGCCCCAGAATAACGTTAGTCATACCGCCAAGGCTATTACCGATTGTTGCTATTATCACAAGAACCGATACGGGACCGCTACCGGCAACCAGAAGCGCCACAAGTACCGCTTCCGAGCTTCCCGGCAGCAGCGTCGCGCTCAGGAAACTGCTGGTGAACAGTGAAAGGAGCGATAGCGTGTCGCTCACAGTAAGCGCACGTCCACAACATCCATTCCCGCGCTACGCGCCGCCTGAAGACCAAAATCAGCATCTTCAAACACGACGCATTTCTCCGGTGCCACGCCCATCAGTTCAGCGCAGCGTAAGAAGGTATCAGGTGCTGGCTTGTGATGTTTAACATGATCTGCTGCCACGACCGCCGCAAAATACTGACGCAGGCCAAGATGCTTGAGCAGCGCTTCTGCAATATCGCTTTCGCTACCTGTGCCGACCGACATCGGGCGGCGGCCATGCCAGGCTTTCACCACGTCAATCAGCGGCAGCGGACGCACCGTATCAAGCAGCATTGCGCGCACGGCAACGGTTTTTTCAGCCGCCAGACTGTGGGGATCGAGATCGGCATTGTGGCTTTCAATAATTGCAGCGGCAATTTTCCAGCTTGGCGCGCCGTTTAGGGCAACCATCGCCTGCTCGTCGAAGCTCATGCCATAGCGGCCAAGGGTTTCATGCCAGGCTTTACGGTGAGTCGGCTCCGTATCGAGAATCGTGCCGTCCATATCAAAGATTAACCCGTCATAGCGATCGTACATCTCACCCTCACTTCACTGAATGTCGAGGCGGTTACTTTAGCGTAAATGGCTGAAATTGTCGCTGTCTGCGGGTAGAGGCGGTATTGCAAATAAGGAGCATTAAAAACTGAAAAGTTTGTTCGGATGGGAAATTTCAGAAGACGAACAGAGAAGAGATGGTGCATCCGGGAGGATTCGAACCTCCGACCGCTCGGTTCGTAGCCGAGTACTCTATCCAGCTGAGCTACGGATGCATCGGGATTACTGCTTTTACTGCTGACTCAATGTCGCTCATCATGCCGC
>NZ_VWWV01000008.1 GCF_011752815.1 Enterobacter sp. Cy-643 | reverse complement strand
GCGTTTATTTTCGCTTTCGTCTGACTGACGCCGGGGTTGTTAAGCCGCTTTCGAAGCCGCTTCACCGTGTCAGTGGAGGCGCATTATAGGGAGTTCTCAGAGCCTGACAACCCCTAATTTGAAAAAAACTTTCAAGCGTCGTTTTTTTACTCAAAACAGCGCTAAAGTGCCAGTTTTTCGAGCCTTTCAAAGCCGTAACGTTGTAAAACGGGCATTAATTGCGCAGTTTCAGGCGTGAACGCCATACAATAAGCAATATTCGGATCTGCTGACGCCGCTTCAGGCGCTTCATGTTCGAGTAACCAAACGGTACGCCTTGCAATCGCGGCACCGGAATCAATCAGCCTCGTCCCTTCCGGCAGCACCTCCAGCAGCTCTTCCTGTAATAGAGGGAAATGCGTGCAGCCTAATACAACGGTATCCGGCGGCTCCGACATCCGTAACCAGGGACGCAAGATTTTACGCAGTTCGTCCAGCGGTACAGGCTCACCATGAAGCTTCGCCTCAGCCAGCTCTACCAGTTCAGCAGAACCCAACATCTCAATTTTGCATTCGGTCGCAAACCGGGAGATAAGCTCGTGGGTATAAGGCCGCTTGACCGTGCCGCGTGTTGCCAACAGACCCACTACCCCATTTGTCGTCAAACGTGCGGCCGGTTTAATCGCGGGCACAACGCCAACAACAGGGAAGCCGAACTTTTCGCGTAAGGCAGGGAGAGAAACGGTACTTGCGGTATTACAGGCAATAACAGCGAGGGCTAAAGGATAATGCTGCTGGACAGCAGTCACTATTGAAACCACCCGGTCGACGATAAACTCTTCGCTCTTTTCACCGTAAGGAAACGCCACGTTGTCGAAGGCGTAGATATAATGAAGATCCGGCAGGAGCTGCCGAATCTCATTGTAGACGGACAGCCCACCAACGCCGGAGTCAAAAACCAGCACGGTGGGATGTGCATCAGAAGGTGTAGCTGCCAGACAAGGTGTATTCCCGTCCTGCAGTATGGTAGCCATAAACCGTCTCGTAATCTTTATCGAACAGGTTAGCTATTCTACCACGAACGGTCAGCTGTGACGTGACTGGATACGACAAGGCAACATCCCACAGGCTCACACCGCCCATTTTCACGGTTTGCCCGGTATTGAAATCGGTATCGTAGCGTGAGCCCAGATAATGATAAGTGACGCTCCAGTCCAGGTCGTAGAGCGCCCAGTCAAGCTGGTACTTCACCTGCTGTTTGGCACGACGCGCCAACGGTGCATCCGTCAGGCCATTGCGAGCGTCAACATAGTCATAGCTAACGCTGTGCTGCACAGGGCCGGTGTCAAAGGATGCTGTACCTTCAATACCTTTAATGTTGGCCTTGCCGACGTTGTAATAGCTATTCGTCCCCCTGTTGAAGTCGATCAAGTTATCAATCAGGTTACGGTAGCCCGAAACACGCCAGTTCACACCGGAAGTTAACCCCTCAAATGCCCCTTCCCACTGACGGCTTTCTTCTGGGTTCAGATCTCTGTTCCCGTAAAAACCAAACAGTTGTCCCTGGTTTGGTGCCTTAAAGGCCGTACCGTAGGAGGCAATGAAGCGATATCCCTCAACGAATTCCCAGGCTGCGCTGCTTTGCCAGGTTCCATGATTACCGAACTCTGAGTTGTTATCGTTGCGCGCGGCGCCTTCCAGGGTGAAATCGCCCACTTTTTGCAGCGCCGTCAGATAGACGCCGGTATTACGTTGATCATAGCCGTCAGTCACATAGTTAGTGCCCGGTTCGGTACTCTGCTTCTGCCAGTCAACGCCCGCTCCGACATTCCCTGCACCCACATCAATGGAGTTTGTCCACTGCAGGTTGTATTGCTTGATTTCATCGAGGGTCGCGCTTGAATCGTAGCGGCCGAGGCGCGGATCGAAGTTGTAATCTTTGCTGTGACCGTAGCTGGAGACCAGTTGCGAATGGAAGATATCGTTATTAAAGCGCAGGCCCGCATCCCATGTCTGACTGTAGAGCTGGCGGGTATCTACCAGCACACCTGGGACATAGCTGCTGTTGTCATAGGCCGTGCGGTTATCGTAGCCGTAGCCTCGCACAAAGCCGCTCCATTGATCGGAGAAGCCGTGCTCAAGCGCCCCATACAGGGACTTGCTCATAAAGCCGTCGCGATCGGGCTGGCGCAGGCCGCCGGTGTTGCCATCGGCTACAACGTCAAAGCCTTTGGTGTACTCATAGTTGCCGGCCAGAGTCACCCGAGTATTATCACCCAGCTTTTGCTGCGTACTGGCGTCATAGTTCTGGTAACCGTTTGAGCCCACCCCCGCCGTCAGCGTTGTGCCGTCTTTATCACGCGTGGTGATAATGTTGATGACTCCACCAATGGCATCAGAGCCATAGACCGCGGAACGAGGCCCACGGACATACTCTACCCGCTGCACAAGAGAGACTGGAATCTGGCTGAGGTCGGAAGAACCGGTCACTCCGGCCTGATTCAGACGAATCCCGTCAATCAGGACTAAGACATGGCTGGAGTTGGTCCCGCGAATAAACACGGAGGAAAGCTGACCAAGGCCGCCGTTTTGCGCAATATCCACGCCCGGCAGACGACGCATCACGTCAGTTAAGGATTTTGACTGCCAGCGGTCGATATCCTCCCGCGTGACCACAGAGGTCGGCGCAAGTACGGTATCCACCGGCTGCTGAAAACGGTTCGCAGTGACCACCAGAGTATTGTCGGTATTGCTGTCCTGCGCCCAAACTGAAAAAGCCGTTGCGGACAGAGCCGTCAACAGCGAAACCTTTTTTATCATCATTTATATAAGCATCCGCTTTCGATCAGGATGCCGCAGATATAGCAAATAGCACGCGATAGCCATATCACTTGCGACGTTATTCCGGCAGGTCTTCGGGCTTGGGGGCTTAATTAAGATGAGGACTTCCCACTTATATAAGAAAGCAGTGTCTGCATAATGCGTTCATCTTGCCATTCCTTACCGCTGCGCGTCAGCCCCAGAATCACACTGGGTTCCCTTTTAACTCTCAGGAGGCCGGAAAAGCCATGCTACCGCCAGGCCTATACGGATGTCCAGACTTCCGCCCGAACTTCTTAACGCGATCGGGCTGGACATCCCGGGTCGAATCCCTACAATCGCCGCGTAGTTTGTATTCATTGACCGACTGGATGGCTAGCCATGACCCCTGAACACCTCCCGACAGATCAGTACGACGCGCAGCTGGCGGAAAAAGTCACTCGCCTCGAAGGCATGATGGCGCCTTTTGCCGCACCGGCCCCGGAGGTATTCCGCTCACCGGTAAGCCACTATCGTATGCGAGCCGAGTTCCGCATCTGGCATGAAGGTGACGATCTGTATCACATCATGTTCGATCAGCAGACCAAAAGTCGCATCCGGGTCAACAGCTTCCCGGCGGCCAGCGAATTAATCAATGCCCTGATGCCAGCCATGCTGGACGGCGTCCGTGATATTCCAGCCCTGCGCCACAAGCTGTTCCAGATAGACTATCTGACGACCTTAAGCAATCAGGCCGTGGTGTCTTTGCTCTACCACCGCAAACTGGATAATGAATGGCAGCAGCACGCCGAGGCGCTGCGCGACAGCCTGCGCGCCCGCGGCTTCAACGTTCACCTGATTGGTCGTGCGACTAAAACCAAGATTGAGCTGGACCAGGATTTTATCGACGAATGTCTGCCGGTCGCCGGCAAAGATATGATTTACCGCCAGGTTGAGAACAGCTTCACTCAGCCAAACGCGGCCATGAATATTCAGATGCTGGAATGGGCGCTGAGCGCGACGGAAAATTCAAGCGGCGATCTGCTTGAACTTTACTGCGGTAACGGCAACTTCTCGCTGGCCCTGGCCCGCAACTTCGACCGTGTTCTGGCGACCGAAATCGCTAAACCGTCCGTGGCTGCGGCACAGTACAACATTGCGGCCAACAATATTGATAACGTGCAGATTATCCGCATGGCGGCGGAAGAGTTTACCCAGGCGATGAACGGCGTGCGGGAGTTTAACCGCCTGCAGGGAATCGATCTCAAAAGCTATCAGTGCGAGACCATTTTTGTCGATCCGCCACGTAGCGGCCTGGATGCTGACACGGTAAAAATGGTGCAGGCATACCCGCACATCCTTTATATCTCGTGCAATCCACAAACCCTGTGCGAGAACCTGGAAACATTATCTCAGACTCACAACATCACCCGGCTGGCACTGTTTGACCAGTTCCCGTACACGCATCATATGGAATGCGGCGTACTGCTCACGCGCAAATAGAAAAAGGACGCCCCGGCGTCCTTTTTGCTTTTTATCGGGCTTACTCAGCCGCTTCTGATTTGCGGGAGCGAACTTTAAACACAATCCAGAACAGCAAAACCACCGACAGAATCGAAGGCACAAAGTTAGAACCAATCGCCGGGTATTCAACGCGAACCACTGCGCTAAAAAGCAGCACGCCTAACACAAAACAGGCCGCGGCAAGGCTTGGCAAGCCAACCGGCATCGTACGGTTCTGATAGCGCTGATGCAGGCAATAAACCGCCAGCACCAGAGCAATAATAGGAAATATCGAGAACGGAACAACCGAGCTGAACAGCGCGGCAAAAGATCCGTTAATCGACAGACCAGCGATAAACGCCAGCGCCAGCGTACCTCTATCTTGTAACTGTTTCATTGCTCGTTCCTTCACTCTTCGGATAAATGAGCCAGTGCCATTTTTTCTTGTTCCCGGCGATACCAGTAGTACGCCCCTTTCGAGATCATACGTAGCTGCAACACCAGTCGCTCTTCGAGCTGGCGACGCTGTTCGATATCAACGTCCAGCGCTTCGGCACCTGCACTAAAAACAATCGTGACCATCGCTTCGGCCTGCGCTTCGGTGAAGCTGCGAGGCATGCGATTTTCGAGTTCTAAATAGTCGGCAAGTTCCGCAATGAAGTGCTGAATTTCACGGGCAACCGCGGCACGAAACGCCGCAGATGTGCCTGAACGTTCACGCAGCAACAGGCGGAAGGCGTTAGGGTTATTGCCGATAAACTCCATAAACGTTGACACTGACGTACGGATCACGCTGCCGCCTTTGGCAATGCGCTGCCGTGCCTGCCGCATTAACTGCCGCAGCATCAGGCCACTTTCGTCTACCATAGTAAGACCGAGTTCATCAACATCGCGGAAATGGCGATAAAATGACGTTGGCGCAATACCGGCTTCGCGGGCAACTTCACGCAGGCTCAGGCTGGCAAAGCTTCTCTCGGCGCTTAGCTGGCTAAATGCCGCCTCGACTAAAGAACGCCTGGTTCTCTCTTTTTGTTGCGCTCTTACACCCATCATATTGCCTGAATCCTTCAAACAGAGCTGGAACTATATCAGAGAATCAAGCTACCGCTTTTATAGTGTATTGTGAATGATTGTTTACGGAACATTGACCTACCCAGGCGGGAAAAAGCACAACGAGAATTGGGGAAATTCCTGGTTGATGTTACCATCGTGTTGCCTTTATGTATAAAAACAGGTAAGCCTTACCATGCCACAAACCTACGATTATGACGCAATAGTGATTGGTTCCGGTCCCGGAGGCGAAGGTGCCGCCATGGGGCTGGTGAAACAAGGAGCCAGGGTAGCGGTGATTGAGCGCTACCACAATGTCGGCGGCGGTTGTACCCATTGGGGCACCATCCCTTCGAAAGCCCTCCGCCACGCCGTCAGCCGCATTATTGAATTCAATCAAAACCCGTTATACAGCGACCACACTCACCTTCTCCGCTCTTCTTTTGCCGACATCCTTAACCACGCCGATAGCGTGATTAACCAGCAAACCCGCATGCGCCAAGGCTTTTACGAGCGCAACCGCTGCGAGATGCTGCAGGGCGACGCGCACTTTGTGGATGAACACACTATCGAGCTTCTGTGCCACGATGGATCGGTCGAAACCTACACCGCCGAGAAGTTTGTCATTGCCTGCGGTTCTCGCCCTTATCGTCCGCCGGAGGTTGATTTTACCCACCCGCGTATCTACGACAGCGACTCAATTCTCAGCCTGCATCATGAACCGCGCCATGTGATCATTTATGGTGCCGGGGTGATCGGCTGTGAGTACGCTTCGATCTTCCGCGGGATGAACGTCAAAGTTGATCTGATCAACACTCGCGATCGCCTGCTCGCTTTCCTCGATCAGGAAATGTCGGACTCTCTCTCCTACCACTTCTGGAACAGCGGCGTAGTCATTCGCCACAACGAAGAGTTTGAGAAGATTGAAGGCGTAGATGATGGCGTGATTGTTTCTCTGAAGTCCGGCAAAAAAGTGAAGGCGGATTGCCTGCTTTACGCCAACGGACGTACCGGGAATACGGATTCACTGGCGCTGGAAAATATCGGGCTCGAAGCCGACAGCCGCGGGCTCATCAAGGTCAACAGCATGTACCAGACCGCGCTACCGCATATCTACGCGGTGGGTGACGTGATCGGTTATCCAAGCCTGGCTTCAGCAGCCTACGATCAAGGCCGTATCGCCGCTCAGGCGCTGGTGAAAGGCGAAGCCACGGGGCATCTGATCGAAGATATTCCTACCGGCATTTACACCATTCCGGAAATCAGCTCCGTGGGCAAAACGGAACAACAGCTAACCTCGATGAAAGTGCCTTACGAAGTGGGCCGGGCGCAGTTTAAACATCTCGCGCGGGCACAAATTGTGGGTATGAACGTGGGGACGCTGAAAATTCTGTTCCACCGTGAGACCAAAGAAATTCTGGGGATCCACTGCTTTGGCGAGCGCGCGGCCGAAATTATTCACATCGGCCAGGCGATTATGGAGCAGAAAGGTGGCGGTAACACTATTGAGTACTTCGTTAACACCACCTTCAACTACCCAACCATGGCGGAAGCCTATCGGGTAGCGGCGCTTAACGGCTTAAATCGCCTTTTTTAGCGCTGATTTGAAATGGCCATTCATCTGCGTGCGGATGGCCTCTGCCAGCTGCTCATAGCGGCTGCGCAGCGGCGATCCCGGACGATAAACCAGGCCGATAGTACGACGCGGCTCTGGTTTATAACACGGCAGATAAACCACACCGTCGCGCTGGCGTTCATGCGGCACGGCCAGGGCTGGCAAAAGCGTGATGCCGCTGCCTGCAGCGACCATGTTACGCAGCGTCTCTAAGCTTGTTGCCCGGAAATGGGTATCTTCATCCGCGCCCGCTTCAAAGCAAAAGCCCATGGCCTGATCGCGCAGGCAGTGCCCGTCTTCCAGCATCAGCAGCTTTTCACCGGCCAGATCGGACATCGGCACGCGGTCGCGGTTCGCCCACGGGTGATCCTGATAAACCGCCAACACCATCGGCTCATCAAACAGCGGCACCTCGATAAACGCTTCGCTTTCTTTTACCAGCGCCAGAATGGCACAGTCCAGCTTGCCGCTGTCGAGCTGCGCCAGCAGCTGATGGGTCTGGGCTTCATGCAGATACATTTCCAGCTTAGGGAAGGCCTGGTGCAGCATAGGAATAATTTGCGGCAGCAGGTAAGGCCCCACGGTTGGGATCAGGCCAATATGCAGCGGGCCGGACATGGCTTCACCCTGTTGGCTTGCCATCTCTTTCAGTACTTTGACTTCACGCAGCACCGTCCGTGCCTGATCCACCAGCAGCAAACCCGCCTGGGTGAACAACACTTTACGGCTGGTACGCTCCAGCAGCATAACGCCCAGTTCATCTTCCAGCTTGCGAATCTGCCCGCTTAATGTCGGCTGGCTTACGTGACAGGCATCCGCTGCCCGACGAAAATGGCGGTGCTCGGCCAGCGCCACCAGGTATTCAAGATCTCGAATATTCATTCTCTATCCTCCTGCGCCACGATAGTTCATGGCGATAGATAGCATAGCAACGAACGATTATCCCTATCAAGCAATGTTGGTGAATAATAGCCAGCAACAGCAAGGCGCATCGCTCTGACTTACCCCAGAACGACGCGCGGCTGCAGAGACTCTCTGTTCTCTGAACCTGACGAATTATTAAAGCCAACGTGAACTTTTAGCGGACAGTATGTCCGCTTTTTTTTGTTCAAATTTCGAGGGGATTAGACCAGGCGCTGTTTCGCGTCGGCGATAGCCTGAGCAACCTGCTTAGGTGAAACACCGCCTTTCGCCGCGCGCTTGTCGAGGCAGGACTGCAGCGACAGGATCGGATACACATCGTCGCCAATAACCTCGCTGAACTTCTGCAGGTCGGCCAGGGTTAAGGCTTCCAGCGCTTTACCTTGTTTAATCGCTTCGACGACAGCCTCGCCGACAATGTGGTGAGCTTCACGGAACGGCACGCCTTTAGCAACAAGGTAATCCGCCAGCTCGGTGGCGTTGGCATAGCCTTGCTCAGCTGCTTCCTGGCAGCGAGGACGTTTAACCTGAATGCCGTCCAGCACCAGCCCGGACATATGCAGACAATCAAGCCAGGTATCGAGCGCATCGAACAGGCCTTCTTTGTCTTCCTGCATGTCTTTGTTATACGCCAGCGGCAGGCCTTTGAGGGTCATCATCATGCCGGTCAGGGCGCCCTGGACACGGCCACACTTGCCGCGAATCAGCTCCAGCGCATCCGGGTTTTTCTTCTGCGGCATCAGGGAGGAACCAGAAGTCACACGATCGGACAGCTCAACAAAACCAGCTTCCCCGGTATTGAAGAAGATCAGATCTTCTGCAAAACGGGACAGGTGAACCATGCCGATAGAAGCGTTGGACAGCAGCTCCAGCACATGATCGCGATCGGAAACGCTGTCGAGGCTGTTGCGGGTCGCGGAAGCAAAACCTAACCAACCGGCAAGCTGCTCGCGGTCAATTTCATAGGCGGTACCCGCCAGCGCGCCGCTGCCCAGCGGGCTAACGTCCAGGCGCTGCAGAGTACTTTGCAAACGGCTTTCATCGCGCGCCAGCATCTCAACATAAGCCAGGCACCAGTGAGCAAAAGTAACCGGCTGCGCGCGCTGCAGGTGTGTATAACCCGGCATCACCGCATCCTGATTAGCTTCAGCTGTTTCAATTAACGCCTGCTGTACCTGACGAGTGGCAGCCAGCAGCTCGCTGATTTGCATTTTGCACCACAGCTTCAGATCGGTGGCGACCTGATCGTTGCGGCTACGGCCAGTATGGAGCTTTTTACCCAGCGCACCGACTTTATCGATGAGCTTCCCTTCCACCCAGCTGTGAATATCTTCCGCATCGCTTTCCAGAATCGCCTGCGGGTTAACCTGCACTTCTTCCAGTAAGACTTTCAGGGCCTGCTCAAGCTGCTGCTGCTCAGCTTCAGTCAGCACGCCCACGGTGACCAACGCTTTGGACCAGGCGACAGAACCTACGATGTCTTGCTCAGCCAGGCGATAGTCAAAGCGTAAAGAGTCATTGAATTGCTTAAACCGCCGATCGGCTGCCTGAGTAAAACGCCCACCCCAAAGTGCCATAGTCATGCTCCATTCATCATATTGATATTCGTTTGCCCCTCACGCATTCCCGGCCTGGGAACGCGTGAGGGTAAAAAATTACTTCTTAAGTTCGTTCAGCGCACGGATACGGGAAGAGAGCGAGAACAGACGGATAAAGCCGCCCGCGTGGCTGTGATCGTAAACTTCATCTTCGCCAAAGGTCGCAAACTCTTCGCTGTAGAGGCTGTTCGGGGATTTTTTCTGAATCGCCGTCACCTGGCCTTTGTACAGCTGCAGCACAACTTCCCCGTTCACTTCTTCCGCCAGCGACTCGGCAGACGCCTGCAGAGATTTACGCAGCGGCGCAAACCAGCGGCCATCGTACACGACGTAGGACATTTCGAGACCCAGTTGCTCACGCCATTTGAAGGAATCGCGATCCAGCACCAGTTGCTCAACGCCACGCAGCGCAGCCATCATAATGGTGCCCCCTGGGGTTTCATAGCAGCCACGGGACTTAATGCCCACCAGACGGTTTTCAACGATATCAATACGGCCAATACCGTGCTTAGCCCCGATAGCGTTCAGGGTTTCCAGACACTTGAATGGGCTCATCGCTTCCCCGTTCACGGCCACGACTTTGCCCTGCTTAACGGTAACAGTCACCTGCTCAGCCTGATCCGGTGCTTCCTGCGGGTCAACGGTCCATACCCAGCAATCTTTGTTCGGGGCATTCCACGGGCTTTCCAGCACGCCGCCTTCGGTAGAAATGTGCCAGGCGTTTTCGTCGCGGCTGTAGATTTTTTCCAGTGAGGCAGTGGTCGGAATATCACGCTCTTTCAGGTAGTCGAGCAGCGCTTCACGGGAACGCAGGTTCCACTCACGCCACGGCGCAACAACCTTCAAATGAGGAGCCAGCGCGGCCCAGGTGGATTCAAAGCGCACCTGGTCGTTACCTTTGCCGGTCGCACCGTGGCAGAGCGCATCTGCGCCCACTTTATTCGCCACATCCACCAGCGCCTTAGCGATCAGCGGACGCGCCATAGAGGTGCCGAGCAGATAACTGCCTTCATACAGCGCCCCGGTCTGCAGCACAGGGTAAACATAGTCGCTGATAAACTCTTCACGCGCATCTACCACGTAGCACTCAGACGCCCCGGAGCGCAGCGCTTTCTGCTCAACGCCTTTCAGATCTTCACGATCCTGGCCGATATCCACCACGCAGGCGACCACTTCGCAGCCGCCGTAGTTTTCTTTCAGCCATGGAATGATGGCTGAAGTGTCGAGGCCGCCAGAGTATGCGAGAACGATTTTTTTGATGCCGTGATTTTGCATTGTCTTGTCCTTGTTAAAACTATTCTTTGTCTATGCCAGAATCCGGGTGCCGATAGCCACACCGTTGAATAAAGAGGGTAGCTGATCCGCGTGGCGCCATGAGGCAATATCCACCGGGCGCCCCAGGGTACGGGCCGCATCCAGCGCCGCGTTCACTTTCACAATCATGCCGTCGGTAATAATGCCTTGCTCAATCAGCTGTTCGGCTTTGGCCGCCGTCATCTCAGCGATGCGCTGACCTTTACCGTCCAGGATACCGCTCACGTCGGACAACAGAATCAAATCCGCGCCGAGCGTTGCGGCCAGCGCCGTTGCCGCCTGATCCGCATTGACGTTCATCAGTTCACCTTCAGCGGTCACGCCGATGGAGCTGACAATCGGCAGGAAGCCGTTTTCCAGCAGCGTATTAATCAGTTTTGGCGAACCCGGTTTAGCCAGGCCGACGTGACCAAGCGCTTCGTCAAGCTGAGTCACCGTAACGCTATCCCCGTCACCGAGGCTCAAGCCAACGCCGTTAATGCCATGCTTCTTCGCCCAGGCCAGCAGCGTCTTGTTGGCCGTGCCCGCCAGCGCACCGGTAATAATGTCAATCTGGTCGGCAGGCGTCACACGCAGGCCGTTTTTCTTTTGTACCGGCAGCGCCAGCTTCTTCATCAGCTCATCCACCAGGCAACCGCCGCCGTGAACAATCACCAGCGGACGCTGATGGGACTGGCGATAGTTCACCAGCGCGGTAAACAGGCGCTCCAACGCCTCTTCGCTATCCAGCAGCACGCCGCCCAATTTGATAATTAAAGGATTCATCATTTCACCCGACCGACGGTTAAATAAGGGACTGCGTTTCGGCGAAGCCAAAACGAATATTAAGACACTGTACTGCCTGCGCCGCGGCACCTTTCAGCAGGTTATCCTCGGTGGCAACAACAATCAGGTGCTCATCCTGCACGGCAAAGCCGATGTCGCAGAACGGCAGGCCAACCACATTTTTCAGCGCCGGAACGCCTTTTTCGTACAGGCGAACCAGCGGCTTGTCGCCGTAAGCCTGGCTAAACGTCTCCGCGATCTGCTGCTGCGTAACGCCAGCTTTCAGGCGACAGGTAATCGTCGCCAAAATGCCACGCGGGAAATTGCCGAGGTGCGGGGTGAAAATCACCGACGCGCCAAGATGGGTAGCGATTTCTGGTTGATGGCGATGATTAAACACGCCGTAAGGCTGCAGGCTAACTTCGCAGAAGCTGTTGGAAACCGCTGCCTTGCGCCCGGCACCGCTGACGCCGCTGGTGGCGTTGATCACCGGCCACTGGTTCAAATCCAGCAGGCCGGCGTCGATCAGCGGCTTTAATGCCAGCTGAGACGCCGTCGGGTAGCAGCCAGGCACAGCAATTAAGTTGCTCTCTTTCAGCTTCGCACCCTGCCATTCGGCCAGGCCGTAAACCGCTTTTTCCAGCAGCTCAGGATGCTGATGGGTAAAACCGTAATAACGTTCATAGAACGCCGGGTCGTTAACGCGGAACGCGCCGGAGAGATCGATCACCACGCAGCCTGCCGCCAGGAACTGCGGGGCCAGATCGTGGCTGACTTCGTGGGCGGTGGCGAGGAACACCACATCCACGCCCTCGCTGAACTCGCTGATGTCGGACATCGCCTGCAACGGCAGATCAACAATGCCCTTTAACTGCGGATGCAAATCAGATATCAATTTTCCTGCATCTGAACTTTGCGCTGAAACCGTCAAAGCGGTTATGTTCATATCAGGATGGCGATTCAAATAGCTTACAAGCTCTGCGCCTGCATAACCGCTTGCACCCACAATCAGCGTATTCAACATCTGGGTCGTTCACCTTGTCTTTTCGGTCTGCTCAGAGTGCCAGCCTGACGCTTTCACCCACGTCCGTTAGCGTGGTTTTTTATTCACCGGAACGCTTAACTGTTCCTTTACGCTCAACGTTATTGTATTTTTATTCACAATTAATGCATGAATATTGATACTATCCTAACCTAAGGCCTGTCAACAGTGAAGATGAAATTACCGCCTTTTATCGAGATCTACCGCGCCCTGATCGCGACACCTTCCATCAGCGCCACCGACAGCGCGCTGGACCAAAGCAATGAGTCTTTAATCAATTTACTGGCCGGCTGGTTCCGCGACCTCGGTTTTAACGTCGAAATTCAGCCTGTACCAGGCACTCGCAATAAATTCAATATGCTGGCGAGCAGCGGCCAGGGCGCTGGCGGCCTGCTGCTGGCAGGGCACACCGATACTGTACCGTTCGACGATGGCCGCTGGACGCGTGACCCGTTTACCCTGACCGAGCACGACAATAAGCTGTACGGCCTGGGTACCGCCGACATGAAAGGGTTCTTTGCATTCATTCTGGATGCGCTGCGCGACGTGGATGTGACAACCCTGAAAAAGCCGCTCTATATTCTGGCCACCGCAGATGAAGAAACCACCATGGCGGGTGCACGCTATTTCTCTGAAACAACCTCGCTGCGTCCGGACTGCGCTATCATCGGTGAGCCGACATCGCTACAGCCGGTACGCGCGCACAAAGGCCATTTGTCGAACGCCATTCGTATTCTCGGGCAGTCCGGCCACTCGAGCGATCCCGCGCGCGGCGTCAACGCCATTGAACTGATGCATGATGCCATCGGTCATATCCTCACGCTGCGCAACACCCTGAAAGATCGCTATCACCATGATGCCTTTACCGTGCCATACCCGACCCTCAACCTTGGGCACATTAACGGCGGAGACGCGGCAAACCGCATTTGTGCATGTTGCGAACTTCACATGGACATTCGCCCGCTGCCGGGCATGACATTAAACGATCTGAACGGTTTACTGACTGAAGCATTAGAACCGGTGAGCCAGCGCTGGCCTGGCCGCCTGACGGTCTCAGAACTGCATCCGCCGATTCCAGGCTACGAATGTCCGCCGGACCACCAGCTCGTGCAGGTCGTTGAGAAGCTGCTCGGCGCACAAACGGAAGTGGTGAACTACTGCACCGAAGCACCGTTTATTCAGACTGTGTGTCCGACGCTGGTTCTTGGCCCGGGTTCCATCAACCAGGCGCACCAGCCGGATGAATACATCGATACCCGCTTCATCAAGCCAACTCGGGAGCTCATTACTCAGGTAGTGCATCATTTTTGTTGGCACTAATTAATCGCGGTAAAAGGGGGTTTTACCCCCTTTTTAATCTGGAATAATCGCTATTCCTATAAGAAACGCTTATGAGCGAAGTTGGTAATTAAATTTCATAAATTCGCGTCATTTCCTCGTTTGCTGAAACGATTTCGTAGCAATTGACGAATGGTTTATGACGTGGCTTTATAAAAGGCGGTGTTGAACCTTCACGGGTGAAATTAAGTTACATAATAGATTGGGCTGGAGTCATATGAACGAACGCTATTCTGCTTTGCGAAGTAATGTCAGCATGCTCGGAAAACTGCTCGGGGATACCATCAAAGATGCGCTGGGGGAGAATATCCTCGACCGCGTAGAGACGATCCGCAAGTTATCCAAGTCCTCCCGCGCCGGTAATGAAGCCAATCGTCAGGAGCTGCTGAGCACGCTGCAGAACCTCTCAAATGATGAACTGCTCCCCGTCGCCCGTGCTTTTAGCCAGTTTCTTAATCTTGCCAACACCGCAGAGCAATACCACAGCATCTCCGCGACGGGCGAAGCGGCCAGCAACCCGGAAGTCATCGCTAAAACGCTGCAAAAACTGCAAAATCAGCCGGGTATCAACGAAGCTGACATTCGGGCAGCCGTTGAATCTCTCTCTCTGGAGCTGGTGCTCACCGCTCACCCTACCGAGATCACTCGCCGTACCCTGATTCATAAACTGGTCGAAGTGAACAGCTGTCTGAAGCAGCTCGACCACAGCGATCTCGCCGACTACGAGCGCAACCAGATCATGCGCCGCCTGCGCCAGCTGGTTGCTCAGGCATGGCATACCGACGAAATTCGTAAGCATCGCCCTTCCCCGGTCGACGAAGCCAAATGGGGCTTCGCGGTGGTAGAAAACAGTCTGTGGGAAGGGGTGCCAAATTACCTGCGTGAGCTTAACGAACAGCTCGAAGAGAACCTGAATTACAAACTGCCGGTAGACTTCGTCCCGGTACGTTTTACCTCCTGGATGGGCGGCGACCGCGACGGCAACCCAAACGTGACTTCCGACATCACCCGTCACGTGCTGCTCCTCAGCCGCTGGAAAGCCACCGACCTGTTCCTGCGCGATATCGCGGTCCTGGTTTCCGAGCTGTCGATGGTGGAATGCACGGCGGAGCTTAGCGAACTGGCGGGACCGGATGCGGGCCAGGAACCTTACCGCCACATCATGAAAGGCCTGCGTCAGCAGCTGCTCGCCACTCAGGCCTGGCTTGAAGCCCGCCTGAAAGGCCAGCGTTTGCCGAAGCCGGAAGGTCTGCTCATTCAAAACGAGCAGCTTTGGGATCCGCTCTATGCCTGTTATCAATCCCTGCAGGCCTGCGGCATGGGCATCATCGCAAACGGGCAGTTGCTGGATACCCTGCGCCGGGTGAAATGCTTCGGCGTGCCGCTGGTACGCATTGACATTCGTCAGGAAAGCACCCGCCATAGCGAAGCGCTGGGCGAAATGACCCGCTATCTTGGCATCGGCGACTACGAAAGCTGGTCAGAGGCTGATAAACAGGCCTTCCTGATCCGCGAACTGAACTCCAAGCGCCCTCTGCTGCCTCGTCAGTGGGAGCCAAGCGCTGACACTCAGGAAGTGCTGGAAACCTGCAAAGTGGTGGCCGAAGCGCCACGCGGTTCCATTGCTGCCTACGTTATTTCGATGGCGAAAACGCCGTCCGACGTCCTGGCCGTTCACCTGCTGCTGAAAGAAGCGGGCTGTACCTTCGCCCTGCCGGTTGCGCCGCTGTTTGAAACCCTCGACGATCTGAATAACGCCGACGACGTCATGACCCAGTTGCTGAATATCGACTGGTATCGCGGCTTTATCCAGGGCAAACAGATGGTGATGATTGGCTATTCCGACTCGGCGAAAGACGCTGGCGTGATGGCGGCATCCTGGGCGCAGTACGAAGCGCAGGATGCGCTGATTAAAACCTGTGAGAAAGCCGGGATCGCCCTGACGTTGTTCCACGGTCGTGGCGGCTCCATCGGCCGTGGCGGTGCGCCAGCGCATGCAGCGCTGCTTTCTCAGCCACCGGGAAGCCTGAAAGGCGGCCTGCGCGTCACCGAGCAAGGTGAGATGATTCGCTTCAAATACGGCTTGCCGGAAATCACCATCAGTAGCCTGTCGCTCTACACCAGCGCGATCCTTGAAGCTAACCTGCTGCCGCCGCCGGAGCCGAAGAAAGAGTGGATTCAGATAATGAATTCACTTTCCGCGACGTCGTGCGAGATGTATCGCGGCTATATTCGCGAGAACAAAGACTTCGTGCCGTATTTCCGTTCCGCCACGCCGGAGCTGGAATTGGGTAAACTGCCGCTGGGCTCTCGCCCCGCCAAACGTCGTCCAAACGGCGGGGTAGAATCTTTACGTGCGATTCCGTGGATTTTCGCCTGGACCCAAAACCGCCTGATGCTGCCGGCCTGGCTGGGCGCTGGCGCGGCACTGCAAAAAGTCGTGGAAGAAGGAAAGCAAAGCGAACTGGAAGCAATGTGCCGCGACTGGCCGTTCTTCTCCACTCGCCTCGGCATGCTGGAGATGGTGTTTGCGAAAGCCGACCTTTGGCTGGCGGAATACTACGATCAGCGTCTGGTGAAGCCTGAACTGTGGAAGCTGGGTAAACAGCTGCGTGACCAGCTTGAAGCCGACATCAAAGTCGTGCTGGACATCGCCAACGACTCGCATCTGATGGAAGATTTACCGTGGATTGCCGAGTCAATTACCCTGCGTAACATCTATACCGACCCGCTGAACGTCCTGCAGGCCGAGCTGCTGCACCGCTCACGTCAGTCGGAAGAGAAAGGCGAAGCGCCAGATGCCCGCGTAGAGCAAGCCCTGATGGTTACCATCGCCGGGGTTGCCGCCGGGATGCGTAATACCGGCTAATATTGTCTGCCTTCGTAAATACCCCCGCAAATGCGGGGGTATTTATTTCTAACCAGTGAAAACGCTCACCGCCATTTAGCGTACTCGACATGTTTATTCCCCCCGGCATATTCAACAAATAAACAACAAAAAACCAAAAGTATCGGCCGCATAAATATCCCCGGAACAAGCCTGAAATTACGCTGTCATTATTCCGACACATTTTCTATATTGTGCGCAAAAGTCACCCAGCAATGGGTGGCTTTTTTCGTGAGTACAAGCCACCGTAGCGTTCATAACTAAGGCTTACTTAAGGTTTTCTCATTACGGTTAATGATAATTTAATAGCACAGGCAAGAGTATGCACTTCACATTGAAACAGTCTGAGCGCAAGTTCAGCATTAAAGCCCTTGGATGGGTTTTGCTCTACTTTTGGTATTTTTCCTCGGTTTTGCAGATTGCTATCTTAGCAACAGGCTACAGCGGTACAACGGGGCTTCGTGACTCCTTACTGTTTAGCTCTCTGTGGTTTATTCCTGTATTTCTGTTCCCACAGCGTACGCGCCTTATTGCCGCCTTTATCGGCGTTATCCTTTGGGCAGCCTCAATAGCCGCCCTGGGTTACTTCGTCGTCTACGGGCAGGAGTTCTCACAAAGCGTTCTGTTTGTGATGTTCGAAACAAACGCCAGCGAGGCCAGCGAATACCTGAGTCAGTATTTCAGCCTGAAGCTGCTGCTCATTGCGGTTGCCTATACGCTGGTCGCCATCTTTCTTTGGACACGCCTGCGCCCGGTTTATATTCCAAACCCGTGGCGCTGGTTGGTTTCCTTCGCCATTCTGTTTGGCCTGGTGCTTAATCCGGTGGGTAAAGAGTGGCTTATCAACAAACGCAGCCTTGGCGAGTCCTTCTCCAGCATTTCTTATCGCCTCGAGCCCGCTGCCCCCTGGCAGTTTATCGTCGCCTATACCGAATATCGCCAGCAGTTGGACAGCCTGAATAAACTGTTAACGTCCAACAATGCGCTGCCGCCGTTGGCTAACCTGAAAGATGCCTCCGGTAACGCGCCACGCACTTTGGTGCTGGTGATTGGTGAGTCAACGCAGCGTGGCCGCATGAGCCTGTACGGCTACCACCGCCAGACAACGCCAGAGCTGGATGAACTGCATAAAACTGACCCGCAAATGACGGTATTTAATAACGTCGTCACTTCGCGGCCTTACACCATTGAAATTCTGCAGCAGGCACTGACGTTTGCAGACGAGAAGGATCCGGATCTCTACCTGACCAGGCCTTCACTAATGAACCTGATGAAGCAGGCCGGGTACAAAACCTTCTGGATCACTAACCAGCAGACCATGACCGAACGCAACACCATGCTGGCCGTATTCTCGAAGCAGACCGACAAACAATATTATATGAACCAGCAGCGTACCCAGAGCGCACGCGAATACGACACGAATGTCCTCGCGCCGTTTAAAGAGGTTCTGGCCGACCCTGCACCGAAAAAATTCATTATTGTGCACCTGCTCGGCACGCATATTCGTTACGACTTCCGCTACCCGGAAAACTGGAACAAGTTTGATGGTAAAACGGACGATTTACCGGCCGGATTAACCAAAGATCAGCAGGAATCCTACAACAGTTACGATAACGCCAACCTGTTTAACGACCATGTGGTTTCCACTCTGATCAAAGACTACAAGGCCAGCGATCCTAACGGTTTCCTGCTCTATTTCTCTGATCACGGAGAAGAGGTTTACGACACGCCACCGCACCAGACCCAGGGGCGTAACGAAAATAATCCTACGCGTCATATGTACACCATCCCGTTCATCGTCTGGACGTCACCGACCTGGCAGCAGGCTCACCCGCGTGACTTCTCGGGAGATATAAACCGCAAATACAGCAGCTCAGAACTGATTCACACCTGGTCTGATTTGGCCGGTTTAAGCTATGACGGTTACGACGCGACACGCGCTATCGCCAGCCCGCAGTTTGTCGAAGCGACACGCTGGATTGGTAACCCGTATGAGAAAAATGCGCTGCGGGATTACGATTCGCTGCCTTACGGCGATAGCAGCAGTAATCAGTAACGCTTTGAGCCCATAAAGCAAAAAGCCCCGCTCACAGGTGAACGGGGCTTTTTTTATGTGAAATCAATGTCTACAGCTTTGGTCTGACTCCCAAAGTGTGACAGATCGCATAGCTCATTTCCGCTCGGTTCAGCGTATAAAAGTGGAAATCCTTCACGCCTTCCCGGCTCAGGATTTTCACCATATCCATGGCGATATTCGCGCCCACCAGCTGGCGGGTTTCGGCATCGTTATCCAGGCCTTCAAACATTTGCGCCATCCACGATGGAATACGTACGTTAGTCATGTCAGCAAATTTCTTCGCCTGCCGGAAGTTCGAGACCGGCAGAATGCCTGGAATAATCTCTACATCAATGCCTGTCGCCGCACAGCGATCGCGGAAACGAAGATAGCTTTCAACATCGAAGAAGAATTGAGTAATCGCGCGGTTAGCACCGGCTTCAATTTTACGGCGCAGGCTGAGTAAATCCGCCTGGGCACTTTTGGCTTCAGGATGGACTTCCGGATAGGCCGCAACGGAAATATCGAAGTCGCCTACTTCCTTAAGCAGCCCCACCAGGTCCGAAGCATACATATCTGGCTTACCGCTGCCAGGCGGCAAATCGCCACGTAGCGCAACAATATGGCGGATACCGTTGTTCCAGTAGTCCTGCGCAATCGCGCGCAGTTCATCACGCGTGGCATCGACGCAGGTCAGATGCGGTGCAGCTTCAAGACCGGTGCGCTCTTTGATGCCTTTGATAATCCCGTGGGTACGGTCACGCTCGCCGGAGTTTGCCCCATAGGTAACGGAAACAAACGTTGGCTTCAGGATGCTTAGTCTGTCGATAGACTTCCACAGGGTTTGTTCCATTTCACTGCTGCGAGGCGGGAAAAACTCAAAGGAAACATGAATATGCCCGGCCACTTCGGCCAGACTCTGGTTCAGCGCTTCCCGCTGATTCGCGTGAAAAAAGCTCATACCCTTACCTCATCAATCGCATCGTTTTCGTATGGTGGCGTTTTATTGCTATCCAGACGTTTAGACGTCCAGATAGAAAGATGACCGAAAAGGCGAGAACCGTCAATGAAAATGTCACCACAAAATGTGGAGGAATTCTCACATAAGATGAATTTTTTTCAGGAGGAGCGGAGAAAGGAAAAGGCAGGAAAGCGCACCCTCTTGCAAAGCAAGAGAGTGCGGGGAAAAACTACAGCAGTTGCGCCAGGCGGTTCAGATCGGACTGGATGGCCCCGGCGGTAACATCGCGCCCGGCGCCAGGTCCACGGATCACCAGCGGGTTATCACGGTACCAGCGGCTTTCTATCGCGAAGACATTGTCACACGGTAGCAAAGCGGCAAGCGGATGCTCTGCCCGCACGGCTTCAACCCCCACGCGCGCCTTGCCGTTCGCATCAAACCGGGCCACATAACGCAGCACCAGCCCCATCTCCTGCGCAGCCTCAAGCCGCTGCAGCATTTGCTCGTTCAGCTCATCACCGTTTTCAAAGAAATGGTCAATGGAGCCGCCTTCACAGCCTGCAGGCACAAGAGATTCCACGCGAACCTGATCCGGCTCGATGTCATATCCCGCTTCACGGGCCAGGATCACCAGCTTACGCATGACGTCTTTTCCCGACAGATCCACGCGTGGATCCGGCTCGGTCAGCCCCTGTTGCCAGGCCTGATCAACCAGTTCAGTAAACGGTACGGTACCGTCGAACTGCAGGAACAACCACGAAAGCGTCCCCGAGAAAATACCGCTGATAGCCAGAATAGCATCACCGCTGTCGCGCAGGTCGCGAACCGTATGGTTAACCGGCAGCCCTGCGCCCACCGTGGCGTTATACAGCCAGTGTCGGCCCGTTTTCTCAAATGCATCACGAATCTGGCGATACTTCTGGCCGTTCCCCGCGCCGGCAAGCTTGTTGGCGCTGATCACATGGAAGCCATGGCTGGCGAAATCCAGGTATTGATCGGCAAGCTGCTCGCTGGCGGTCACGTCCAGTACCACTAAATCATCATACGGATGAGCCCGCATCCACAGGAACAGCGACTCCTCGTCCTGCTGCACGGCCTCATCATTGAAGAAGGCCAGCGCCCGACTGGCATCCAGACCTTCGTAATTCAGCAAGCTACGGCTGCTGTCCACCACGCCAGCCAACACAAATTCAAACCCGGTACGGGCGGAGAGAATTTCCTGTTCGCGGGCAAACAGCTCAAGCCAGCGGGAGCCTATGTTGCCTTTGCCGAACAGCATCAAACCAATACGTTTCTCTGCACGAAACAGCGACTTGTGTAGCCCCTGAATCAGGCTTTCCGTTGGGCCTACGCGCAGGACGGCCACCAGGCTAATGCCGTCCTCCGACTGCCAGATAAACTCCACGGGATGATCTTTCAACTGCTGCCAGAAGCGGTGGCTATGCAGCGGGTTGCGGCAAACGCCGGCCCCGACCATTGCCACCAGCGCCAGGCCTTCACGCAGACGAAGCTCGCCCTGCAAACTGGCATTCTGGAGAAGCTGCAGCACGCTGTTGGCGACTTCCGAGGTGTAGCAAAGCTGCAGCAAATTGCGATCGGGGTGCACGCCAATCGACAGCGGACGCACCTGGCCGCGCTTGAGGATCAGATCCAGCTCTTTTTGCGCCAGCTTGAAATCCTGATGCGACGGCACCTGATACTCGATCAGGCAAACATCGTCGTGACTGGTCACAATCCGGGCACCCGTGCCGGACGCCAGAACGCGCTCAATACGGGTCGAACCTTGCTCTGGCGAATAGCTGCAGCGCAGTTGCAGGTCGATATCGCTGCCGGATACGGGCTGTAATGTACGCGCGTGCAGTACCGGCGCGGCAAGACGAGCCAGCTCGCTGGCTTCATCCAGACGTAGCAGAGGCAACAGGCAGGCATCTTTCACTTTTCGCGGATCTGCGCTGTAAACTCCGGCCACGTCGCTCCAGATAGTGACGCGAGAAACGCCAGCCAGCGCACCAATCTGCGTCGCTGAATAGTCAGAACCGTTACGCCCCAGCAGAACAGTTTCACCCGCTTCATTGCTGCAGATAAAACCGGTCACAACCAGGCGTTTATTCGGGTGTTGGGCAAGCAAGTTTTGCAGCAGCGGCCAGGAACGGCCTTCGTCAACCTGTGGCTGAGCCGCACGTTCAGCGCGCATAAAATCACGGGCGTCCAGCCAGGCGGCTTCAACGCCCTGCTGATTCAGCACCGCGGCCATCAAACGCGCCGACCAGACTTCCCCATGGCCAACAACCTCTGCATAAACGGCATCGGTCATTTTGCCGTCAAGCAGAACTGCAAGGCGCTCAAGGTCATGGATAAACCCGGCAATCAGGCCATCGGCCACTTCTGGCGGAAGCAGGCCGCTAATAAGATCGCTCTGATAGCGGCGCAGCGTTTGCTGCACCTGATGCGCGGAGAGCCTGTCGCTCTGGCTCAGCTTGAGCCAGTTAATCAACTGGTTAGTGGTACTCCCGGCGGCCGAAACCACCATCATGTCACCCGGTCTGGAATATTCGGTCATGATACCCGCCACGCGCAGGTAACATTTCACATCGGCAAGACTGCTGCCCCCAAACTTGTGCAGTTGACGAACCGGCGTCCCTGCTGGTGCTGAAACACTCATGCTTACCCCTCGGCAGCGACCCGGAAGGCATTTTCCAGATCGGCAATTAAATCTTCACTATCTTCTATACCTGTTGAAACGCGTAGCAGCGTCTCAGAAATGCCGGCGGCGGCTCGCGCCTCCGGCGCCATGCCCGCATGGGTCATGGTTGCGGCGTGAGAAATCAAGCTTTCCACGCCCCCCAGCGATTCCGCCAGGGTAAACAGCGACAGCGCCCCCAGGAAACGACGCAGCGTTTGTTCGTCACCGTCCAGCTCAAAGCTCAGCATCGCGCCAAACCCTTTTTGCTGACGGGCGGCAATCTCGTGGCCCTGGTTTTCCGGCAGTGAAGGATGATACAGCTTTTTCACCAGCGGTTGCTGCTTGAGAAACTCAACAATTGCCTGAGCATTACGCTGAGCCACTTCCATACGTGGCGACAGGGTGCGCAGGCCGCGCAACAGCAGGTAGCTGTCAAATGCGCTGCCGGTCACGCCAATGTTATTCGCCCACCATGCCAGTTCGGTGACCGTGGCCGGATCTTTTGCAATAACCACGCCAGCAACTACATCCGAATGACCGTTGAGATACTTGGTGCAAGAGTGCAGAACCAGATCGGCCCCAAGCGCCAGCGGGTTTTGCAGTGCCGGGCTCAGGAAGGTGTTATCCACCACGCTGATTGCGCCCACTTCACGCGCTGCGGCACAGATTTTCGCAATATCCACGACGCGCAACAATGGATTACTTGGACTTTCTACCAGCACCAGTTTTGGTTTTTCCGCCAGCGCAGAGTTTAAAGCTTCTTCATCGTTCTGATCGACGAATAAAACGCGATAGGCCCCACGCTTTGCAAGACTATCGAACAGGCGATAGCTGCCCCCATAACAGTCGTGAGGCGCCACCAGCAGGTCGCCAGGTTTCAGAAATACGGTGGTGACCAGATGAATGGCCGACATGCCGGTATTGGTCATTACTGCCCCAGCCCCGCCTTCCAGCTCTGCTAACGCCCGCTGTACTACGTCGCGCGTTGGGTTACCCCGGCGTGAATAGTCATGGGCACGCGGTTCATTAAAGCCGGTAAAGTTATAGGTGCTGGACAGGTGAATAGGTGGAACGACGCAGCCGTATTGCTCGTCATCATTCAAACCGCTACGAACTGCGATGGTTGCCTGTTTACGCGTCATGGTGTGCCCGATCCTTGCTGGTCGAATAAAAGTCAGGCCTCAGAGTAAACAACCGCAGTATAGACGTCAATACATCTGGACATCTAAACCTCTTTGCGTATAGATTGAGCAAAAGGCAAATAGCCGTTAAAATTATGCGTTTTAGAGTGTATATGTCTGAGTTTCGCACTCAGGAAAGGGTTATCCTGTGTTGTACACTAAAAGAGATAATCGTCAACGCCGCGGATTTACCCGGCTTTGGCACGTTTTCATAGATTAAGAGGATTAAGGTATCTCATGGCTGAATGGAGCGGCGAATATATCAGCCCCTACGCTGAGCACGGTAAGAAGAGTGAACAAGTAAAGAAAATTACGGTTTCCATTCCTCTGAAAGTGTTGAAGATCCTCACCGACGAGCGCACGCGTCGCCAGGTGAATAACCTGCGTCATGCGACCAACAGTGAATTGCTGTGTGAAGCTTTTCTACACGCCTTCACCGGCCAGCCGCTGCCGAACGATGCTGACCTGCGTAAAGAGCGCAGCGATGAAATCCCGGAAGATGCTAAGGTCATCATGCGTGAACTGGGGATCGATCCGGATACGTGGGAATATTAAGACCTGGAGTTAAGGCGTCTGCGGGCGCCTTTTCTTATTGCTTTACCGGATAACAGACACAAAAAAGGCGCCTTCAGGCGCCTTTCTCTTTCCAGAGTGCGAAACTTATTTCTTCGCGCCTGGTACGCTGAAGCGCTTGTTGAAGCGATCAACACGGCCGCCGGTAGCAACATCACGCTGTTTACCAGTGTAGAACGGGTGGCACTGACCACATACGTCCAGGTTCAGATCGTGACCTACGGTGGAGCGGATCTTGATAACATTACCGCAAGAGCAGTTTGCAGTAATTTCTTCGTATTTAGGATGGATATCTTTTTTCATGGTAAACCTCGGTAAAGGCCGCGTCGCTCTTCCAGCCCTAACGCCAGACACCACGCGATGTTAATAAATTAGGTTTTTTGATACCAAAACTGCGCATCAAAGGCGGCGAATCATACAGAAATTGCTCACCCGGTGCAAACTGATCCGCAATTTTGCAAGCGCACAGTGTACACTAATACGTCATTTTTTTCAGCCTGGATGCTTTCATGCCCGTAGCCCACGTTGCACTGCCGGTTCCGCTGGCCCGTACCTTCGACTATCTGCTGCCAGAAGGCGTGCAGGTTGGCGCAGGCTGCCGCGTACAGGTGCCGTTTGGCAAGCAACGCGAAGCTGTCGGTATCGTCATGTCGGTCAGCCAGTCGAGCGATCTGCCGCTGGAAAAACTCAAACCCGTTGGCGAAGTGCTCGATGGCCGCTCGCTCTTCACGCCGTCACTCTGGCGCGTGCTGCTGTGGGCCGCGGAGTATTATCATCACCCGATTGGCGAAGTGCTCTTTCACGCTCTGCCTATTCTTCTGCGTCAGGGAAAACCCGCACATCACGCTCCGCTCTGGTACTGGTTTGCTACAGAAGAAGGCAAAGCCGTTGATCTGAACAGCCTCAAACGCGCGCCTAAGCAGCAGCAGGCACTGGCGGCGCTGCGGCACAATATTGTCTGGCGGCATCAAATCGGCGAGCTGGAAATCAGTGAACCGGGGCTGCAGGCGCTGAGAACAAAAGGCCTGTGTGATTTAAAAAGCGCAGCGCCTGCGGAAGAAGACTGGCGGGCAAGCTATGCCGTTGCCGGTGAACGGCTGAGACTGAATACGGAACAGGCCACCGCCGTGGGGGCTATCCACAGCGAATCAGACCATTTCTCCGCCTGGCTGCTCGCCGGCATCACTGGCTCCGGCAAAACTGAGGTTTACCTCAGCGTACTTGAAAATGTGTTGGCGCAGGGAAAGCAGGCTTTAGTGCTGGTACCGGAAATTGGCCTGACCCCGCAAACCATCGCCCGCTTCCGGGAGCGCTTCAACGCGCCGGTTGAAGTCCTGCACTCCGGGCTGAATGACAGCGAAAGGCTCAGCGTGTGGCTAAAAGCACGCAGCGGTGAGGCAGCCATCGTCATTGGTACCCGTTCCTCGCTGTTTACGCCGTTCTGCCGTCTCGGCGTCATCGTCATTGATGAGGAGCATGACAGCTCCTATAAACAGCAAGAAGGCTGGCGCTATCACGCTCGCGATTTAGCCGTTTACCGGGCACATGCTGAAAACATTCCGATCATTCTCGGCTCGGCAACGCCAGCATTAGAAACCCTGCACAATGTTCAGGTGGGAAAATATCGCCAGCTACGCCTGACTAAACGTGCCGGAAACGCACGCCCGGCTCACCAGCAGGTTGTCGACCTGAAAGGGCAGCAGCTCAAAGCAGGTTTAGCCCCTGCGCTTATCAAAAAGATCGGCGAGCATCTTGCCGCGGATAACCAGGTGATCCTTTTCCTTAACCGCCGCGGCTTCGCCCCTGCCCTGCTCTGCCACGAATGCGGCTGGATTGCGGAATGCGCTCGGTGCGATCATTACTACACCCTGCACCAGGGCCAGCGCCACCTGCGTTGCCACCATTGCGACAGTCAGCGCGCTATCCCGCAGCAGTGCCCGCAGTGCGGCTCCACGCATCTGGTTCCGGTGGGAATGGGCACCGAACAGCTTGAACACAGCCTTGAGCCTTTGTTCCCGAACGTACCGATTTCCCGCATCGACCGCGATACCACCAGCCGTAAAGGCGCCCTGGAACAACAGCTGGCCGAGGTTCATCGGGGTGGAGCAAGGATCCTTATTGGTACACAAATGCTGGCTAAAGGGCACCACTTTCCGGACGTTACGCTGGTGGCCTTGCTCGACGTAGACGGCGCGCTTTTCTCCGCAGATTTCCGTGCCGCCGAGCGTTTTGCCCAGCTCTACGTCCAGGTGTCTGGCCGGGCGGGGCGAGCCGGTAAGCAAGGAGAAGTCCTGCTGCAAACGCACCATCCTGAACACCCTTTGCTGCAAACGCTGCTGACCAAAGGCTACGATGCGTTTTCCAGCCAGGCATTGAGCGAGCGCCAGACGGTATTTTTGCCGCCGTACACCAGCCATGTATTGATTCGGGCCGAAGACCAGAACAACCACCAGGCTCCGCTATTCTTGCAGCAGCTGCGTAATCTGCTGGAAGCCAGCCCGCTGCGCGATGAGCAGCTCTGGATCATGGGGCCAGTTCCTTCGCTGCAACCAAAACGCGGCGGCCGTTTTCGCTGGCAAATCTTGCTGCAGCACCCGTCTCGCGGGCGCCTGCAAAAGCTGGTCAGCCACTCACTTACGCTGATCAACACCCTCCCCGAAGCCCGGAAGGTGAAATGGATGCTGGATGTCGACCCTATCGACGGGTAGCACAATAGGGCTGGTTATGCGAAGCCGATCGAAAAATCTAATACTCATCACATTTCTTGTGAAAAATTTGTAACCGCTTACAGCCAACTTCTGCTAAGAATGTGATGACTGTCAGACACACAGGAGTGTTGACGATAGCGGCGTGCATGTGAGGAGAAGAAGTGAAGCCGAAGAAACCGGTGGTGAATGCCACCATGAAAGATGTCGCCGTGCAGGCAAAAGTGTCCACTGCAACGGTATCCCGCGCCTTAATGAACCCGGACAAAGTTTCACAAAGTACCCGTAATCGCGTGGAACAGGCGGCGATTGAAGTGGGGTATTTGCCTCATTCTCTGGGGCGTAACATCAAACGCAGCGAATCACGCACTATTCTGGTCATCGTGCCGGATATCTGCGATCCGTTTTTCAGCGAAATCATTCGCGGGATTGAAGTCACTGCAGCTTCGCACGGCTATCTCGTGCTGATTGGCGATTGTGCCCACCAAAATCAGCAGGAAAAAACCTTCATCGACCTGATCATCACCAAACAAATTGATGGCATGCTGCTTCTGGGCTCACGCCTGCCGTTTGACGCCAGCAAAGAAGAGCAACGCAACCTGCCGCCGATGGTCATGGCCAATGAATTTGCTCCTGAACTGGAGCTGCCCACGGTGCATATCGACAATCTGACCGCCGCCTTTAACGCCGTTTACTATTTGCAAGAGTTGGGGCATCAGCGCATCGCCTGTATTGCCGGGCCTGAAGAAATGCCGCTTTGCCATTATCGCTTACAAGGATATGTTCAGGCGCTTCGCCGCAACGGCATCGTCGTCGATCCTCACTATATTGCGCGCGGTGATTTTACCTATGAAGCAGGGGCCGCAGCGCTGGCACAGCTTATTGCTCTGCCCGAACCCCCAACCGCCGTTTTCTGCCATAGCGACGTGATGGCGCTAGGGGCGCTGTCTCAGGCCAAACGCAGTGGGCTGAAAGTCCCGGAAGATTTATCGATTATGGGTTTCGACGACATTGCCCTGTCGCAGTTCTGTGACCCGCCCCTCACCACCGTTGCACAACCCCGTTTCGATATTGGTAAGGAAGCTATGCTGCTATTGCTGGACAACATGAACGGCCAAAACGTTAACAGCGGCTCACGCTTGCTGGACTGCGATCTTATTGAGCGAGGCAGCACTGCCGCGCCCGGCAGCAGAAATTGAGCCGTTTTAAGACTGCATAAACTGGTCAAAGCCCCGCCCCTTAAGTAACATGGCGGACTGATAAACGAATAAAGACAGCGAAACGATAGTGGCACAACGAGATTATGTAAGCCGCGGGCAATCGGCAGGGACGCGGCGCAAAAAAAGTACACCCCGCAAAAAGCAACGTAGTCTGCCCTCCGTCTCTCCGACGATGGTTGCCATTGCGGCCGCAGTCGTGGTGGCCTTTGTCGGTGCTCTTTACTTTATTACTCACCATAAGAAAGAAGAGATTGACGTGCTTCCTGGCCACAAAGTGACCGGCAATGGCCTGCCGCCAAAACCGGAAGAACGCTGGCGTTACATTAAAGAACTGGAGAACCGCCAGCCGGGCGTGCGCGCGCCTACCGAACCTACCGCCGGCGGCGAAGTCATGAACCAGAGCCAGCTAACCAACGAACAGCGCCAGCTGCTGGAGCAAATGCAGGCGGATATGCGTCAGCAGCCAACGCAGCTGAACGAAGTCCCGTGGAATGAGCAAACCCCTGCCCAGCGCCAGCAAACGCTGCAGCGCCAGAAACAGATTGTGCAGCAAACCCAGCCTGTGCAACAGCAGCAGTGGAACACGCAAACGCAGCAGCCCCGCGTTCAGCAGCGTGTAGCGGAACAGCCATACCAGCAGCCGCGTAACACGCAGCAAACCACGCAGCCTTATCAGCAGCCAAAAACTGTGCAGCAGCAGCCGCCGAAAACGTCAACGGCAACTAATCAGCAGCCATATCAGGATCTGCTGCAAACGCCGCCGCACAGCCAGCAAAAAGCGACACAGCAAACCAAGCCGGTTCAGCGTGAAGCTCAGCCTGCACCAATTACCCGTGAGCCGGAAGTGGCGAAACAAGCTCCTGCTGCTCAGGAGAAAAAAGACGAAAAACGCTGGATGGTGCAGTGTGGTTCGTTTAAAGGCAGCGAGCAGGCGGAAACCGTTCGTGCTCAGCTGGCATTTGAAGGCTTTGACTCCCGCATTACCACCAATAACGGCTGGAACCGCGTCGTTATTGGGCCAATCAAAGGTAAAGACAACGCCGATGGCACTATCAATCGGCTGAAGATGGCTGGACATACCAGCTGTATTCGTCTTGCCGCCGGGGGTTGAAACCCCAAAATTGCCCCCCATTTATAATGGCATTAGGCCCTGCGCACCGCGCAGGGCTCCTGTTTAGCTGATGCAAAAGGGGTCCGATCGTGACAACAATAGTAAGTGTACGTCGTAACGGCCATGTGGTTATTGCCGGCGATGGCCAGGCCACGCTGGGTAATACCGTCATGAAAGGTAACGTAAAAAAAGTACGTCGCCTGTACAACGATAAAGTCATCGCGGGTTTTGCCGGCGGTACTGCGGATGCCTTCACGCTGTTCGAATTGTTTGAGCGCAAACTGGAAATGCATCAAGGCCACCTGGTTAAAGCCGCCGTTGAGCTGGCGAAAGACTGGCGTACCGACCGCATGCTGCGCAAGCTTGAAGCGCTGCTGGCCGTTGCCGATGAAAATGCTTCGCTTATCATCACTGGCAACGGGGACGTCATTCAGCCTGAAAACGATCTGATTGCCATTGGCTCCGGTGGCCCATACGCCCAGGCCGCAGCCCGTGCCCTTTTGGAAAACACCGAAATGGGTGCGCGCGATATCGCTGTGAAAGCGTTGGATATTGCAGGTGATATCTGCGTCTATACCAACCACTTCCATACCATCGAAGAATTACCGTCTAAAGCGTAAGGATCTCCCATGTCTGAAATGACCCCACGCGAAATTGTCAGCGAGCTGAATAAACACATTATCGGCCAGGACAACGCTAAGCGCTCCGTCGCTATCGCCTTACGTAACCGCTGGCGCCGTATGCAGCTTGATGAAGAGCTGCGCCATGAAGTTACCCCGAAAAACATTCTGATGATCGGCCCGACCGGCGTGGGTAAAACCGAAATTGCCCGCCGCCTGGCAAAATTGGCCAACGCGCCGTTCATCAAAGTTGAAGCAACCAAATTCACCGAAGTCGGCTATGTGGGTAAAGAAGTGGATTCCATTATCCGCGATCTGACCGATGCCGCGGTAAAAATGGTGCGTATGCAATCTATCGAGAAGAATCGCTACCGTGCTGAAGAAATGGCCGAAGAGCGTATTCTCGACGTGCTGATCCCGCCGGCGAAGAACAACTGGGGCCAGGCGGAAGCCCAGCAGGAACCTTCTGCTGCTCGCCAGTCGTTCCGCAAGAAACTGCGTGAAGGCCAGCTGGATGATAAAGAGATCGAAATCGACCTCGCTGCTGCACCGATGGGCGTAGAAATCATGGCACCTCCCGGCATGGAAGAGATGACCAGCCAGCTACAGTCCATGTTCCAGAACCTGGGCGGCCAGAAGCAGAAGCCACGCAAGCTGAAAATCAAAGATGCGATGAAGCTGCTGGTGGAAGAAGAAGCGGCGAAGCTGGTGAACCCGGAAGAGCTGAAGCAGGACGCCATCGACGCGGTTGAGCAGCACGGGATCGTGTTTATCGACGAAATCGACAAAATTTGTAAGCGCGGCGGCAACAGCTCCGGCCCGGATGTGTCCCGCGAAGGCGTACAGCGTGACCTGCTGCCGCTGGTAGAAGGCTGCACCGTATCTACCAAGCACGGCATGGTAAAAACTGACCACATCCTGTTTATCGCTTCCGGCGCATTCCAGGTTGCCAGCCCGTCAGACCTTATCCCTGAGCTGCAGGGGCGTTTACCTATCCGCGTTGAGCTGCAGGCGCTGACCGTGGACGATTTCGAGCGTATCCTGACCGAACCTAACGCCTCCGTGACCGTACAGTACAAAGCGCTGATGGCAACCGAAGGCGTAAACATCGACTTTACCGAGGACGGTATTCGCCGTATTGCCCAGGCTGCCTGGCAGGTGAACGAATCTACCGAAAACATCGGGGCGCGTCGCCTTCACACCGTGCTTGAGCGCCTGATGGAAGATATTTCCTATGACGCCAGCGAGTTAGATGGCCAGTCCATCCTGATCGATGCCGAATACGTCGGTAAACATCTGGATGAGCTGGTTGCAGATGAAGACCTTAGCCGTTTTATCCTATAATCCGGCTAACGCATTTTCTTCATTTGAAATGGAGGGCTTATGCCCTCCATTTTTTTATCTAAACTGGCAACCAAATAATGAGCGATTCGCAACCTACAAGTGTCACCCAGGCCTGGCTGGAAAGCCTTCGCCCACGCACGCTACCTCTGGCGTTTGCTTCAATCGTCTGCGGTTCGGCCCTGACTTACTGGCAAGGTGTCTTTGACCCGGCTGTGGCGCTGCTGGCGCTGCTGACCGCCGGACTTTTGCAGATCCTGTCTAACCTCGCCAATGACTATGGCGACGCGGTCAAAGGCAGCGACAAAGAAGACCGTCTCGGGCCACTGCGCGGGATGCAAAAAGGAATGATTACTCAGGCGCAGATGAAACGTGCGCTGGTCATCACCGTCATCCTCATTTGTTTGTCGGGTCTGTCGCTGGTCGCCCTTGCCTGCCATACCTTCTCCGATTTCATGGGCTTCTTGCTACTTGGCCTGCTGTCTATCGTCGCCGCCATTACCTACACCGTCGGCACCCGTCCTTATGGCTACATGGGGCTGGGAGATATCTCAGTGCTGGTGTTCTTCGGCTGGATTAGCGTGGCGGGCACCTGGTATCTGCAGGCTAATTCGCTGTCAGCGCTGGTGATTCTTCCGGCCACGGCCTGTGGGTTACTCGCTACTGCGGTGCTAAATATCAATAACCTGCGTGATATAGATAGCGATCGTGAGAACGGTAAAAATACGCTTGCCGTGCGCCTGGGTCCGACTGTTGCACGCCGCTATCATGCCGCTCTGCTCATCGGGGCTTTGGTCTGCCTCGCGCTGTTTAACCTTATCTGGCTCAAGAGCCTGTGGGGATGGCTGTTTGTTCTGGCCGCGCCGCTGCTGCTCAAGCAAGTTGCCTACGTCATGCGAGAACAGGATCCCGTGGCAATGCGCCCGATGCTGGAACGTACCGTCAAAGCCGCGTTGCTGACGAACCTGCTGTTTGCTCTGGGCGTCGTCCTCAGTACCGTCGCCTGAGGACTGACAAATATCAATTAACAATTGATGATTTTGCCAACAGTTAACAGAACGAGATATACTGACAACTCCTGCAGCAAATGAACCTTAATCCTATGAAATACGATACTTCTGAGCTTTGTGACATCTACCAGGAAGAGGTCAACGTCGTTGAGCCGTTGTTCTCTAACTTTGGTGGCCGCTCGTCATTTGGTGGGCAAATCATCACGGTGAAATGTTTCGAGGACAACGGGTTGCTGTACGATCTGCTCGAAGAGAATGGCCGTGGGCGAGTCCTGCTGGTAGACGGCGGTGGTTCAGTACGCCGCGCGCTGATTGATGCGGAACTGGCTCGTCTGGCGCTGCAAAACGAGTGGGAAGGCATTGTGGTTTACGGCGCGGTGCGCCAGGTGGACGATCTGGAAGAGCTGGATATTGGCATCCAGGCGATTGCAGCCATCCCGGCTGGCTCCGCGGGAGAAGGCATCGGCGAAAGCGATGTGCGCGTCAATTTTGGTGGCGTGACCTTCTTCTCAGGCGACCATCTGTATGCCGATAACACCGGAATCATTCTCTCCGAAGATCCGCTGGATATTGAGTAATCCGGTCGATGAATAGCAAAACGGGCGCCTGAGGCGCCCGTTCTTTTTTGTCGGAAGCAAGAATTACACTTCTTCCATTTTGCCCAGCAGCGCGTGTAAACGCTCCTGCCAGACATGCTGTTGTTCTTTCAGGCTGCTGTTTTCACGCACCAGCTCTTCATGATTGCTTTGTGCCTGCTGAACTTCCTGAGCCAGACCGTTATTTTTCTCTTTCAGCTCTTCGATTTCCATCTGTAACAACGTAATCGTGTCAACCGCCTGCTGAACTTTTGCTTCCAGTTTCTCAAACACTTCAAATGACATTTCGAACTCTCCTGAATGGCAAGGCGTTGATGGATGGCTATCCTCGTCCCGATTCTTCGGCGACGCCTTTATGAACGTATGCACAACACGTAGCGTAACTCGATTGTAAGTAGCCCGGATGCCCGTGTCCAGCGGCTTACCGCGCTCTTTGCGTAACATGACGTTTTTCAGCCTATGCTGAAAGCCGGGGTTCATGGTCGATTCGAATTGTTAAAAAACACGTTAACAAAACGCGTAATTCCCCCCTTCTTTCCCATGAGGCACCGCTCATTTTTTAGCGCGAAAACGCTCATTTTCTTGACGTACCACGCACATTTTAAGTTCGATATTTCTCGTTTGTGCTCGTTAACGATAAATTAACACCATGCCTACTTGGCATAAAGGTGACAAGGATGCTCGACAACAATAATCATCAATTTGCCTTCAGGACCCCACTATGAGTCAGACCGCTACAACAACCTTAAAAGGCCAGTGCATCGCCGAATTCATGGGTACCGCGTTGTTGATCTTCTTCGGTGTGGGATGTGTTGCTGCATTGAAAGTGGCCGGTGCCACCTTCGGGCAGTGGGAAATCAGCATCATCTGGGGCTTAGGGGTGGCAATGGCCATCTATATGACCGCAGGGGTTTCCGGCGCACATCTTAATCCGGCAGTAACGATCGCACTCTGGCTGTTCGCTTGTTTTGACGGACGCAAAGTCGTGCCGTTTATTATTTCACAGTTCCTCGGCGCATTCAGCGCCGCCGCGTTGGTTTATGGCTTATATTACAATCTGTTCCTCGACTACGAACAAACGCATCATATGGTGCGCGGCAGCGTAGAAAGTTTAGATTTGGCTGGCATCTTCTCCACCTATCCGAACCCTCACATTAACTTCGTCCAGGCATTCGCCGTAGAAATGGTGATCACTGCCATTCTGATGGGTGTGATTCTGGCGCTGACCGACGATGGCAATGGCGTGCCGCGTGGACCGCTGGCTCCGCTGCTGATTGGCCTGCTGATCGCGGTTATCGGCGCATCCATGGGTCCACTGACCGGGTTTGCGATGAACCCAGCGCGTGACCTTGGGCCGAAGACCTTTGCGTGGCTGGCTGGCTGGGGCGACGTCGCCTTCACCGGTGGGAAAGATATTCCTTACTTCCTGGTGCCGCTGTTTGCGCCTATTCTCGGCGCTTCCCTTGGCGCATTCGGCTACCGTAAATTGATTGGTCGCCACCTGCCATGCGACGTCTGCGTTGTCGAAGAAGACAAGCCAGACAGCAAGGTGACCTCTCAGCAAAAAGCACTGTAATACTGACTTCAGGACTTGATTATGACTACAGAAAAAAAGTACATCGTCGCTCTCGACCAGGGAACAACCAGTTCGCGTGCCGTCGTCCTGGATCATGACGCCAACATCATTAGCGTTGCACAGCGTGAGTTTGAGCAAATCTATCCTAAGCCAGGCTGGGTAGAGCATGACCCAATGGAAATTTGGGCCACTCAAAGCTCCACGCTGGTCGAAGTGCTGGCGAAAGCCGACATCAACTCCGACGAAATCGCAGCTATCGGCATCACCAACCAGCGTGAAACCACGGTGGTCTGGGAGCGTGAAACCGGTAAGCCAATTTACAACGCTATCGTCTGGCAGTGCCGCCGTACCGCTGATATCTGTGAAGAATTGAAGCGTAACGGCATGGAAGAGTACGTGCGTCACAACACCGGCCTGGTGGTAGACCCGTATTTCTCCGGTACCAAGGTGAAGTGGATCCTCGACCACGTCGAAGGCTCGCGCGAGCGTGCTCGCCGCGGTGAACTGCTGTTCGGTACCGTCGATACCTGGCTCATCTGGAAGATGACTCAGGGGCGTGTACACGTCACCGATTATACCAACGCCTCTCGTACCATGCTGTTTAACATCCACGAGCTGGACTGGGATGACCGCATGCTGGAAGCGCTGGACATTCCTCGCGCTATGCTGCCGGAAGTACGCAAGTCTTCCGAAGTCTATGGCCAGACCAACATCGGCGGTAAGGGCGGCACGCGTATTCCTATTGCCGGGATCGCGGGTGACCAGCAGGCCGCGCTGTTTGGCCAGCTGTGCGTGAAAGAAGGGATGGCGAAGAACACCTACGGAACCGGCTGCTTTATGCTGATGAACACCGGTGAGAAAGCCGTTGCGTCTACCAATGGTCTGCTGACGACCATCGCCTGCGGCCCGAAAGGTGAAGTGAACTACGCGCTGGAAGGCGCCGTATTCATGGCGGGGGCATCCATTCAGTGGCTGCGTGACGAAATGAAGCTGATTGGCGATGCGTTCGACTCCGAGTACTTCGCCAACAAGGTGAAGGATACTAACGGCGTGTACGTTGTGCCTGCGTTCACCGGCCTCGGCGCACCTTATTGGGACCCGTATGCACGCGGGGCTATTTTCGGCCTGACCCGCGGCGTGAACGCTAACCACATCATTCGCGCCACGCTGGAATCAATCGCCTACCAGACCCGTGACGTGCTGGAAGCAATGCAGGCAGACTCCGGTATTCGTCTGCACGCGCTGCGCGTGGACGGCGGTGCGGTAGCCAATAACTTCCTGATGCAGTTCCAGTCCGACATTCTGGGTACCCGCGTTGAGCGTCCTGAAGTGCGCGAAGTCACCGCGCTGGGTGCCGCTTACCTGGCCGGTCTGGCCGTGGGCTTCTGGCAGAACCTCGATGAGCTGCAGGAGAAATCCGTCATCGAGAAAGAGTTCCGTCCCGGCATTGAAACCACCGAGCGTAACTACCGCTACGCCGGCTGGCAGAAGGCGGTTAAACGCGCCCTTGCCTGGGAAGATCACGAAGAGAAGTAATCCTACAAGGCCCCAGAAAAGGGGCCTTTCAGTCTCTGCCTTTCCCGCCCCTTTCCTCGCCTGTGCTAAACTCCCCGCCAATTCTGTTTGCTAAATGAGTCTGCTATGAAACGTGAACTTGCCATCGAATTTTCCCGCGTCACCGAAGCCGCCGCCCTTGCTGGCTACAAATGGCTTGGCCGCGGCGATAAAAATGTCGCCGACGGTGCAGCGGTAAACGCGATGCGTATCGTCCTTAACCAAATCAATATCGACGGCGAGATCGTCATTGGTGAAGGCGAAATTGACGAAGCACCGATGCTCTACATCGGCGAAAAAGTCGGAACCGGCAAAGGCGACGCGGTAGATATCGCCGTTGACCCAATAGAAGGTACGCGCATGACGGCGATGGGCCAGGCCAACGCTCTGGCGGTGCTCGCGGTGGGAGATAAAGGCACGTTCCTCAATGCGCCCGATATGTATATGGAGAAACTGATTGTAGGGCCGGGCGCCAAAGGCGTCATCGACCTTAATCTCAGCCTCGAGGACAACCTTCGCCGCATCGCCGCCGCGCTGGAAAAACCGCTGAGCGAATTGACCGTGACAATTCTGGCCAAGCCTCGCCACGACGAAACGATCAAAGAGATGCAGAAGCTTGGCGTGCGCGTATTTGCGGTTCCTGATGGCGACGTCGCTGCCTCTATTTTGACCTGCATGCCGGACAGCGAAGTTGATGTTCTCTATGGGATCGGCGGCGCGCCGGAAGGCGTGGTTTCAGCGGCAGTGATCCGCGCGCTGGACGGCGACATGCAGGGCCGCCTGCTGGCTCGCCACCACGTAAAAGGCAACAGCGAAGAAAATCGTCGCATCGGCGAACAGGAGCTGGCGCGCTGCAAAGCGATGGGTATTGAGGCTGAACGCGTGCTCAAGCTTGATGAAATGGCGCGTAACGATAACGTGATTTTCTCTGCTACCGGCATCACCAAAGGCGACCTGCTGGAAGGGATCACCCGTAAAGGCAATATGGCCACCACGGAGACGTTGCTGATTCGCGGTAAATCTCGCACGATTCGCCGCATTCAGTCTATCCACTATCTCGATCGTAAAGATACCGAGGTACAGAAGCATATTCTGTAACGTTTCTCGTTTGTTGGTTCGAGCTTTCCGGCTCGTTTGGGCTGGAAATGCGGCCATATTCTGGTGAAGATAGGTAAAAAGCAACGACGGGAGTACAACATGGCGGAGTGGGTTACAGGTAAAGTTACCAGAATTCAAAACTGGACGGATTCTCTCTTCAGCCTGACGGTTCACGCGCCGGTACATGCGTTTACCGCCGGGCAATTTACCAAGCTTGGGCTGGAAATTGACGGCGAACGCGTGCAGCGCGCCTACTCTTACGTGAATGCCCCCAGTAATCCCGATCTCGAGTTCTACCTGGTTACCGTTCCCGAAGGTAAACTCAGCCCTCGTCTGCATGCGCTCAAGCCAGGCGATGAAGTGCAGCTGGTAAGTGAAGCCGCCGGATTCTTTGTGCTAGAGGAAATCCCCGAGTGTAAAACGCTCTGGATGCTGGCCACCGGGACCGCGCTGGGACCTTATCTTTCTATCCTGCAGGAAGGCAAAGACCTTGAGCGTTTTGAGAACATCGTGCTGCTCCATGCGGTCCGCTACGCCAGCGATTTAAGCTATCTCCCGCTGATGCTCGAGCTGCAAGAGCGTTACCAGGGCAAACTGCGCATCCAAACCGTGGTCAGCCGGGAAACGGTCTCAGGCTCACTCACCGGCCGTGTTCCAGCGCTGATTGAAAGCGGTGAGCTGGAAGCCGCCGTGGGTTTACCGATGGAAAACGAAACCAGCCATGTGATGCTGTGCGGTAACCCGCAAATGGTCCGTGACACCCAACAGCTTTTGAAAGATACCCGGCAAATGACCAAACATCTGCGCCGCAGGCCTGGCCATATGACCGCCGAGCATTACTGGTAAATCACCGGAATTTAACTTCGCTGGTCTCTTTCCCGAAGCGATTTTCGCCCTGGGTGCCAACAAAAGCGCCCAGGTCCATCAGCACCATGACGAAAATAAGCGTCGGGATAAAACGCCCTAATCCCCACTGCCACAGGGTGCCAAAGGTTTCCCAGTTGCCTGCCACAAGCAGCCACGCAGGAATAAACAGTAAAGCCCACCAGCCTTTTTTATCCCTGTCGTGCAGGCGTTTCACGATCACCGCCGCCGTCGGAATCAACGAGCCGGTGAGGAAGAAACCCGCCGTGGAATATGGCATGATTTCGGCCCCGGCCAGGGTAAACAGAATAATCAGCCCGACTATCCACGCGCCGATCCAAATCCAAAAATCGCGGCGTCCAATACGCCCTTTAAAAGAGAACAACCATTGCTGTATGGTCATGGGTAAGGTCCTTATTATTTTATCGCGGCGTAGTGTACCCTGGTCACCGCCCGTTTTGACAAGCCAACGGATTGCCGATTTAATCGGGATGATGAATCCATCAGGAGAAGTGTGTCGATGAAATATCTGCTGCCTGCCCTCGTGCTGCTGGCGCTGCCTTTGGCGGTGAGCCGGGCAGATCCTGCGTCAGATGCAGTTTCTCAACTTCCGGCGGCGCCTTATTTGCTACCCGGCGCACCCACTTTCGATCTGACCATTACCCAGTTTCGCGGCAAATTTGATATTGATAATCCGTCGCTGCCCCTGAACGAATTTCGCGCCGTGGAGAAGAGCCGCGACAAAGCCAATCTGACCCGCGCCGCCACCAAGATCAACGAAAACCTTTATGCTTCTGTGGCACTGGAACTCGGCACCCTAAAAATTAAGTCGATGCAGATAACCTGGCTACCCATTCAGGGGCCGGAGCAAAAGGCTGCCCGCAGCAAAGCGCTGGAGTATATGGCCGCGATTATCCGCAGCTTCACCCCAACGCTCTCTAAGGCGCAAAGCCAGCAGAAGCTGACCAAACTGCTCAGCGACGGCAAAAATAAACGCTATTACGCGCAGAACGACGGTGCGATTCGTTATGTCGTAGCAGATAACGGCGAAAAGGGGCTAACTTTCGCCGTTGAACCGATTAAGCTAACGCTATCTGAGACGCTAAACAGCGGCGAATAAATGACAAAAAGCAAAGCCTTTCGCCCGCTGACTCTCTATACTGTTTCACAGACCAAGCTGCCCGACGGGCAGTGATTCTTTTTATTGCTTACCGCGTGGAGAATTAAAATGCGACATCCTTTAGTGATGGGTAACTGGAAACTGAACGGCAGCAAACACATGGTTAACGAGCTTGTTGCTAACCTGCGTAAAGAGCTGTCTGGCGTGGAAGGCTGCGGCGTGGCTATCGCCCCACCGACCATGTATCTGGACCTGGCGAAACACGCTGCTTCCGGTAGCCACATCATTCTTGGCGCGCAGAACGTAGACGTTAATCTGTCCGGCGCGTTTACCGGTGAAGTTTCTGCAGAGATGCTGAAAGATATCGGTGCTAAATACATCATCATCGGCCACTCTGAGCGCCGTACCTATCACGCTGAGTCTGATGAGTTCATCGCTAAGAAATTCGCCGTGCTGAAAGCCGCAGGCCTGGTGCCAGTTCTGTGCATCGGTGAAAGCGAAGCTGAAAACGAAGCGGGCAAAACCGAAGAAGTTTGTGCACGCCAGATCGACGCCGTGCTGAAAACTCAGGGCGCAGCGGCCTTCGAAGGTGCGGTAATCGCTTACGAACCAATCTGGGCTATCGGTACCGGTAAATCTGCAACCCCAGCTCAGGCTCAGGCGGTACACAAATTTATCCGTGACCACATTGCTAAAGCTGACGCGAAAGTGGCTGAGCAAGTGATCATCCAGTACGGCGGCTCCGTTAACGATAAAAACGCAGCAGAGCTGTTTGCTCAGCCAGACATTGACGGCGCGCTGGTTGGCGGTGCATCCCTGAAAGCTGACGCTTTCGCGGTTATCGTTAAAGCAGCAGCTGAAGCGAAAAAAGCGTAATTACGCGAATAATATTGATGAACGGCTCCGCTTGCGGAGCCGTTTTTTTTAGAGTTTGTGCAGCAGTTGGAACCAGCCATAGTCCAGCGGCAGCAAAATCGAAAACGTCACCACGGCCAGCACCAGGCAAAGCTTCATCCCTTCCCTTGCCGGGACTTTTCCCAGCCCCATCGCCACCACAATCGGCGACGCCATATACGGCAGAAGCGGCGTTGAGTAACCCAGCACCTGAATCATAATCACCGACAAAAGCGGGAAACCGGTCGCCTGCGAAAAACTCTCGGCAAAAGTGGTATAGAGCGCGGGAACGCCGTTCGCAGTGACGATGAAGTTAAGCAGGCTGGTGATACCGGTTAGCGCAGCAAAGCTGGTGAACGGCCTGCTGGCATCCAGGGGCATAATCGCCATTAGCTTCTCGCCCACAAGGGCCCCAAGGCCGATATGCGTTACGGTCGTGGCCAGCGCCAAAATGCCCGCGACATAGAAACAGGTGCGCACATTTACACCGCTGGCAAATTCCTCACCGGAGATAAACCCCACGCGCGGCAACAGCGTCACGCAGGCGGCAATCAGCCCTATCCATGCAGGACCAATACCGTGCCAGCTTTCCGTCACCCACAGCCCGAGCACAACGACCAGCAGCCACGCCAGCCGTCTTTCCTCGGGGCTCATCGGCCTTGGATTCTCAATTTGCTTTGGCGGCAGCGGTTTGCCGGGAAATAGCCAGGCAATCAGGCCTATCAGCACTAATCCTTTCAGGATGCCAAGCACCGGAGTGTGCAACAGCAAATAAGGCAGATAGTTAAGATGCAGGCCATAAGACCCTTCAGCCGCCCCGCTCATCACCAGATTCGGCACATTCGCGGGTAAGATCGTCGCCGAGAGCTGGAAAGTGCCAAACCCCACGGCCAGCGCCAGGCCGTACCAGGCGCGGGTACCTTCGCCGATGGACGCTCTTTTCGCCATCGCCGCAACAATCGGCATCAACAGGGCAATGCGCCCCATATTTGACGGCATAACAAATGCTAGCGCATAGCTTAGCAGCACGACGCTGCCAACCATATGTAGCCAGGAGTCCGTCAGCCGGGCAGACAGCGCCCGCGCAACTCGATCGGCCAGACCCGTTTTACGAATCGCAATCCCCAGCACAAAACCGCTAAATACCAGCCAGAAAGCCGACGAGGCAAAACCACTGAAAATCACCTCGGCCGGAGCTATCTTTGCCACCATCGCCGCGGCAAAAAATAACAGGGCAGTCAGGTATTCCGGGAGGGCAGAAGTGGCCCAAAGGACAATGGTGATAAGGATAATAATGCCGGGCAGGATCAGAGGGTCTGACAACCAGAGCGACATACCTGTCTCCTAGTGGTAGTGAATCTCACCAAAATAGTCAGAGAGAACGTAATAGCGGCAATACTCAAACGGTCGAGTTTCTCCGGCCATAAACGTCTGGCGGGACACGGAAAGCAGCGGCTTATTCTGTTCAATTTGCAGCTTTTCGCAGAGATCGGCCCCCGGCAAAATCGCGTCAACTTTTTCAATCGCTGAATCGCTTTTCACCTTCAACAGGCTATAGAGCGAAACATTTTCCAGGGCTTCTGCCGTCAGTGTTAAGCCGGGGAAGAAAGAGAGATCGAGATAGATTTTCTCATGGTTAAACGGGCGGTTGTTCAGGCAGCGGATACGAGAAATATAGAGATAATGATGATGGGCGGGCAAGCTGAGCCCATCTTCCTGAGCATCGCGGGCGCGCCGCGGGGCTATCTCAAGAATACGGTTTTCAACCGCCACGCTGGCATCGCGCAGATCGGAGGTAATGCCGCGAAAGGTGTGCCCGTAGCTCACGCCTTCCGGCACGGCGCTAACCACCGAACCGCTGCCGCGCTGAGAAGTGATAATGCCGGCACCAATCAGTTCACTCCATGCCTGTTTGACCACAATCAGCGAAACATTATAGGCCTGGGCTAACGCCTTTTGCGTTGGGAGCTGGCTCCCCAGCGGAAGCGCCCCGCTTTGGATCTGCTGGCAGATGATGTAAAACAACTGTTTGTATAGCGGAGTAAAACTCGTCTTATCAACCTGCAAGCTGCTTACCTCAAAGTCTGCCAGACGGGGACGGCATAGCCGCCCCACAGAGCACAACGTTAGCCTGTAATCTGCCTGGCGAGTTCTGCCAAATCGAAATGGTTCATGCGATTAATGGTTGTTAAGTAATCGGCAGGAAAAGCATCAGCACCATGGAAAGCGCCGGAAAGTGCCCCAACCATGGTGGCGACGGTATCGGTATCATTGCCGATGTTAACGCCGGAAATAATAGCATCAACGGCAGAATCCGGACAACAAGCGAACAGGCCAAATGCGGCGGGCACGGCTTCGCTGACATGCAGCCCGGAACCAATAATATCGGCCAGCTCAACAATCGCCGTTTCCCAGCTCAGGTGACGCTTACCAATGGACACGGCCAGCTCTATGCGTCTTGCCACAGAAGGCCCTGCAACGATCATCGCCCCTTGTTCCTGCGCCAGCGCATAGCCACGGTCTGCACCATAAATACCGGCCGCAATAATACTTTCGGCGCTGGTGACGTTTTGCAGCGCTTCGCTGGTCGCCGCCGCCATTGCCGCTGCGCCGGACATCGCCAGCACGTTATTATGGGTAAAGCGCGTAATGTCCAGCGCGGACTGGATCGCCGCCTCAATATCACCCGGGTGCAGCACCGCCGCAGGCCAGATTTTCATCGCCGCGCCGTTGGTCGCTTCCGCATTGCCCTTATTAACTATCTGGACGGATTGCTTCTCGCCCTCCAGTTCACCCTGCAAAGAAGCCCGGTTATCGTTGAAGATAGCTTTCATGGCTGCGCGGGTCGTGGGGCCGGTAAAATTGGCATAGAACGGGTAATCCAGCCAGCGCTGAAACGCCTCGCGCATTACGCCATCGCTCACTTTACGCTGGTGCTTTAGCAAAGCATCAATGATGTATTTCGCCTGGATAAAATCGTCGGTACACATCCCTGCTTCATTGCAACGGCCAAAAGTATCGGCAGGCGGCTTTTCGAAGCCGGTCACCCAGCCCCCAAAATAATCGCGAATCTGTTGCTGAGTTCGTACCTCTGTGGCCGCCCCCATAGCATCAGCAGCGGCGGCGCCGATCAGGCACCCGAGAATTTTGTTGTGTTCAACGTTCATAAATAACTCCTAAGGGGTTGAGGTTATTTTTTATCGGATGGCTGGCCCGAAAGGCGGCAAACTGTTCCGGATAAGGCAATGCCGTCATTGCCCCTTTGGCCGTCACCGCCATAGCACCACAGACGTTGGCGTTATCTATTGCCTCCGCAAGCAGCCTGCGATCCCATTCTGCAGACTGAGAAAGGGTGTAAAGTAGCCCGCCAACAAAGGCATCTCCCGCTCCGGTGGTATCCACCACGGTGACTTGCGGCGCAGGGAAGCTAAACTCGCCCTCCGGCGATACCAGCAGAGCACCCTGCTCGCCGAGGGAAATAATGGTCGTCTCGCAGCCCATTTGGCGAATCAGGTGACGGGCATCCTGCCAATGCTCCACCTCACCCAGCCAGCAAAGCTCGTCCGCAGACACTTTGCAGATAGACGCCTCACCAATCGCTTTTGCCAGTAGAGGCCTGATTTCACTGGCGTCTCGCCACATGTTGATGCGCAGGTTAACGTCGAACATGACATGTCCCCCGGCCTCTTTTATTCGCCGGGCGCCCTCCAGGCAGGCTTCCCGAGCGGGACTCTCGGTCAGCCCTATCGAGCTAAAATAGAACCATTGGTCGGCCCTAAACTCGGGAAGATCCTGAGGAGAAACAAAGGCATCAGCCCCTGGATGAACCAGATAAGTAAAGCTGCGTTCTCCCTCAGGCGTGAGGTTCACAATCAATACCGCGCTGGTTTGCCGTGGATCAAGCCGCAATGACGTGACATCAACGCCATCATCGCGGAGAGTATGCTGCAGAAAGTGACCGGCATCGTCGTCACCAAGGCAACCTATAAATCCGCAGTTTCCCCCCAGACGCGCAACGCAAACCGCCACGTTTGCCGATGCGCCACCGGGGCATTTCAGGTAGGTATTAACCTGCTCAGGCATCAGATCCACCGAAGCATCGCCAATCACCCAAACCTTGTTGCGTTGATGCATAAAGCCCTCCTCAGGCCTGGCGGTGAGCCAGATCGGCCTGAATATCACGGTAGTAATGGTTATTGATCAGATACTTTTTCATTAATAGCCCGACGGCCAGGTGGAACAGCGACGGGATCATCGTCATCATCAGTGCGATACCGACCAGCGACCTTGCACTCTGCTGAACGTCGGCCTGATAGCCAAAGTGGCTAAGCAAGAACCCAAGTACACCGCCCGCGATACCCATGCCGAATTTCTGGAAGAACAGGATGCCGCCGAAGGCCAGACCAGAGACCCGTAATCCGGTCTTCTTCTCACCGTAATCCACCGCCTCAGCAATCGAGGACCAAAACACCGGCATTTGCATGTCGCAGAAGAAGTTGATCAGGAAGTAGAAGATGAATGCGAGAACCAGGTTCTGCTGACCGACGCTGAAATACATCGCGAAGCTCAGAGCAAAAGTGATCAATTGGGTGTAACGGAACATTTTGATTTTGTCCCAGAATTTCGTCACCCAGGTGGTAACCACCATGGCCAGAATAGAGGCGACTACGCCAGTGGTCAGGAAAGGAGATATCAGGGCATCGCCGCCGCCAAGATAATATTTCGCATAATAAGCCGCCACGGAACCACGAATCACATAGCCACACATCAGCAACATGATGACTACGCCCAAAATCAGCCACTGGTCGTTGCGCAGCAAAGTAGCAAACTGCTGCTTTATGCCCAGCGACGGCAACTCCGGTTCGCTGCGCTCGCGGGTGGTCAAAAAACAGAAAACAAAGAGCAGGGTTCCCATCAAGCCCATTAACCCCATCGAAAGCTGGTAGCCGTGGGCTTTACTGCCCTGTCCCAGCCACACTGCCAGCATAGGTACAACGATAGTGACCAGAAACGCGGCTATCTTTGTCATGACAAAACGGTAGCCATTGGCGCTCAGCCGTTCGACCGGGTCGTTACTGATCACGCCGATCAGCGAAATATAGGGAATGGTGATCGCGGTATAGACCACGGTCATCAGGATATAGGTGAAGTAGGCCCATGCCAGTTTTGCCGTATAGGCAACGTCGGGCGTAATAAACATCAGATAAACGGCAAAGCCGAACGGCGCAGCAAACCAAATCAGCCACGGGCGATAGCGCCCCCAGCGTGTCGATATTTTATCCGTTAGCATCCCCATTGCCGGGTCGATAAAAGCGTCGATCATGCGCACAACTATCAGTAATACGCCGACATCCGCGGCCTTAAGGCCGTAGATATCGGTATAGAAATAGGCCAACAGAAGCTGCATGGCCACGATCACTACGTTAATCGCCATATCCCCGGCGCCAAATCCCACTTTTTCCACGATTGACAGTTTCATATCGGTATTCCTTTGGCACCGTAAGGCGCAAGAATGTCGAACAGGAGAAGAGATAACTGCGTGAAATAAATATTTTTTAACGGTATCTGTAGCCGAACAGCGCGGGGATAGCGTCAGGGAGGAGAGTACGTCAACCTAAAAAGATATAAAGGTATGCTTTTATATCTTTAGATCGATTTCACATTATTTAAATATGAGATGCACGGACAAGACATGAGAGTGTGATTTTGATCAAAAAAAGCCAATATGAATTTAAGATGCCGCGTGATCTGAGCGAACACAATAAAAAAACCCGGCAGCCTTAGCTACCGGGTTCTTTTCTTCCACTCTCCGGCAGGTGATTAACCGACCGTGCAGTAGAGTTTAACGCTTGCTGATTTGGTCGAAACTGCCGCCGTTAGAGAAGTGATCCTGCTGCGCCTTCGTCCAGCCACCAAACTCTTCATCAATGGTGTAGAGCTTCAGTTTCGGGAACACTTTTTCGTATTTCTTCGCAACTTCCGGATCGCGCGGACGATAGTAATTCTTCGCCGCAATCTCCTGGCCTTCAGGCGAGTAAAGATACTTCAGATAGGCTTCCGCCACGGCCTGAGTCCCTTTCTTCTCAACAACCTTGTCCACTACGGACACCGTCGGTTCCGCAAGAATAGATTCGCTCGGGGTCACAATCTCAAATTTGTCTTTGCCTAATTCATTGGTCGCCAGCAGCGCCTCGTTTTCCCACGCAATCAGCACATCGCCAATGCCGCGTTCAACAAAGGTGTTGGTCGAACCACGGGCACCGGAGTCCAGCACCTCTACGTTTTTGAATAAGGCTTTAACGAAGTCCTGCGCTTTCGCCTGATCGTTATTGTTGTGGTGCAATGCATAACCCCACGCCGCTAAATAGTTCCAGCGCGCGCCGCCGGAGCTTTTCGGGTTTGGCGTGATGACGGAAACGCCAGGTTTGATCAAGTCGTTCCAGTCATGAATTTGTTTAGGGTTGCCTTTGCGCACCAGGAATACAATGGTGGATGTGTATGGCGCAGAATTGTCCGGCAGGCGCTTGATCCAGTTTTTATCAATGCGCCCGCGCTCGGCGATGGCATCAACGTCATAGGCCAGCGCCAGGGTCACAACGTCGGCTTCAATACCATTGATGACCGACGTTGCCTGCTTCCCGGATCCGCCGTGAGACTGGCGCACGGTGACCGTATCACCGGTTTGCTGCTTCCAGTGAGCGCTGAACGCTTTGTTGTATTCTTCATACAGTTCACGAGTCGGATCGTAAGACACGTTGAGTAACTGAATATCCTTCGCCAGTACGCCACCAGAAGCCAAAAGTAATGTTAAACCCACGCCCCACTTGTTCATCGCCCGCTCTCTTTATGAAGTTTGATGCAGTCAGCCTGCCAGAAACCATTTCAATGATTAAAGAAAAAAAAAAGATTGGCTATAACTTTTGGCGATATAACAGGTAATAAAAAACCGGGCCATGCCCGGTTTTCGCTGACAGCACCTCGGCTTAGTACAGCTTTTTAGCGCAATCCAGCCAGTCACCTTTAAACGGACGCTTCATATTTTCAATCGCGTCGATGATGTCATGGTGAACCAGTTTTTCGTTCTGAATACCTACGCAGCGACCGCCAAAGCCCTGCAGCAGCAGTTCGATGGAATAAGCACCCATACGAGATGCAAGGATACGGTCATACGCTACCGGAGAACCTCCGCGCTGGATGTGGCCCAGAACGGTAGCGCGGGTTTCGCGCTTGGTTTCGGTTTCGATGTATTTAGCCAGTTCATCAACATCGCAAATGTGCTCGGTGATAGCCACAATAGCGTGTTTCTTACCTTTCGCAATGCCAGCTTTGATTTCTGCCACCAGATCTTCACGGCTGAATTCAACTTCCGGCAGCACCACAAACTCACAGCCACCGGCGATAGCCGCAGCCAGAGTAAGGTCACCGCAGTAACGTCCCATCACTTCAACGATAGAGATACGCTGGTGTGAAGAGGAGGTATCACGCAGGCGGTCAATCGCCTCAACTACGGTTTCCAGCGCAGTGAAGTAACCAATGGTGTAGTCGGTGCCTTTGATATCGTTATCGATGGTGCCCGGCAGGCCGATGCAAGGGAAGCCCATTTCGGTCAGGCGCATTGCCCCCATGTAAGAACCATCGCCGCCGATAACTACCAGCGCATCAATGCCGCGTTTTTTCAAGTTTTCGATAGCCACGGCGCGGATGTTTTCATCACGGAACTCAGGGAAGCGAGCGGAGCCGAGGAATGTACCGCCACGGTTGATCATGTCGGACACGCTATAGCGGTCGAGCTGCACCATGCGATCTTCGTACAGACCCAGGTAGCCATCATAGACACCCATGACTTCCAAACCTTCTGACAGCGCTGCACGCACCACACCGCGGATAGCCGCGTTCATGCCCGGCGCATCACCGCCACTCGTCAACACACCAATTTTTTTGATCATGACTACCTCTGAACTTTGAAAGCAAAATTAATCCTGTTGCCGGAAAACGCTGCGGGCAATCCGAAACTTCGACGCTGCCCAAATAGTATAACAACGGCTCCCAGCTGAATTGATTCAGGTCAGGCCAAATGGCGGTACATTATGCAAAAACTGCCAGTCAGCGCCAACTTTCCAACGTAAAACTAAAGCTCGAAATGCCCCTGCCGTCCCGTTGGAACAACAGAGCAAGGATCCTGATGGATAATCACATCCGATCCTGGAAAACGATGCAGAATCGCCTGCTCCACCTGTTCAGCAACAACGTGCGCCTGAACCAGCGGTAAATTATCTTCCATCTCAATATGAAGCTGTATAAAGCGGGTCGGCCCTGACTGCCGCGTTCGGAGATCGTGTGCTCCTCTGACGCCAGGCCACGCGTTCACGATATCAATAATAGCCTGACGTTCCTCGTCTGGTAACGCCCGATCAAGCAGCGATTGCACGGCTTCATAACCCATTTGCAGCGCGCTATACAAAATGTACACGCCAATACCCAAAGCAAACAGCGAATCAGCACGATGCCAACCGTACCAGGAAAGAGCCAGCGCAATAAGAATTGCGCCATTCATCATAACATCAGACTGATAATGAAGCATATCGGCCCGGACGGCCTGGCTTTGTGTTTTTCGTACCACCCAGCGCTGGAACGTCACCAAAATTAAGGTGCTTATCAGTGACACAATCGTCACCGCCACACCAATGCCAGGATCTTTCATCGGTGCAGGATCGGCCAGATGCTGAATACCGGTTAAAAACAGGAACAGCGCAGAGCCCGAAATGAACATGCTTTGAGCAAGGGCGGCTAGTGACTCCGCTTTACCGTGACCAAACGTATGCTCTTCATCTGCCGGCTGGAGCGAATAGCGCACCACAAGCAAATTCGTCAATGAAGCAGCGATATCGACCAGTGAATCCACCAGCGCCGCCAGGATACTGACCGAGCCGGTATACCACCAGGCGAAAATTTTTATTAACAGTAGCAACGACGCCATGACGGTCGCCGCGATTGCAGCCCGGCTAACCAGCTGCCCATATTGTTGATTCATGGGGGCTCCCGCAGGTGAATGCCGCTAGTATAGCGGATCAGGTCTGAGCGTCGGGCAAAAAAAACCCGCCTGGTGAGGCGGGGAAGACAGGGATGGTGTCTATGGCAAGGAAAACAGGGTTTGTTACTGGTTACTACGGGTACTGCTACTACTCATTGCCTGCAGCGAAACGCCCTGCTGCAGTTCAGACAGTTCACGGAGATGGTCCATGCGCTGCTGGTGTTTCTCATTTAAAGCGGCTTGCTGCTCTGGACTGAGTAAGTGGTACATTTGGTTGCGTACTTTTGCCATCTCAACCTGGCGGGCAACCTGTTCTTGTGCCATTTTTTCAGCCTGAGCTTTTACTGCCACTTCATCAAATTTATCTGCGGTGATCAGGCGATGCATGATCTCCATTTCGCTAACATTAACGGGTGGGCTATCATGCCTTGCCCGGTGCATAAGATCTCGCATCTGTTGGCGCTGTTGCTCAGTCAAACTTATGCCGTCAAACATGTGATTCTGAGCGTTGTTTCGTTTTGCCAGATTGTCGCTTTGTGGCCAGTTAACGCCGGTCGGCAAATCATCGGCTGAGCTGGCTAAAGAGATAAATGCCAGTGTTGAGGCCATGACGACAGCGGTAACATTGCGCATCACTTGCTCCCGAAATCTTTGTGTGCTGCGATTCAACGAGAGCCAGTCTACGATTCCCGCTGCAAACTAGCGTCAGGGGGTGTAAAACAACGTAAAGTCATGGATTAGCGCGCCTTGATGACGTAATTTCTGCCTCGGAGGTAATTTCACAATGAATAAAATCCTGTTAGTTGATGATGACCGAGAGCTGACTTCCCTGCTAAAGGAATTGCTCGACATGGAAGGTTTTGACGTGATTGTTGCTCATGATGGTGAGCAAGCGTTGACGCTTCTGGACGACAGCATCGACCTGTTATTGCTTGACGTAATGATGCCTAAGAAAAATGGTATTGATACGTTGAAAGAACTTCGCCAGACACACCAAACACCCGTTATTATGCTTACCGCTCGCGGTAGCGAACTTGACCGCGTACTTGGCCTTGAGCTGGGTGCCGATGACTACTTACCAAAACCCTTTAACGATCGTGAGCTGGTCGCCCGTATTCGTGCCATCCTGCGTCGTTCACACTGGAGCGAACAGCAACAAAACAGCGATAGCAGTTCACCGACGGTAGAAGTCGATGGGCTGAGTCTCAATCCAGGCCGCCAGGAAGCGAGTTTCGACGGACAAGCGCTGGACTTAACCGGTACCGAATTCACGCTGCTGTATCTCCTTGCTCAGCATCTGGGTCAGGTAGTTTCACGTGAACACCTGAGCCAGGAAGTTCTGGGTAAACGCTTAACTCCGTTTGACCGTGCGATAGACATGCATATTTCCAACCTGCGTCGTAAATTACCGGATCGCAAAGACGGCCATCCGTGGTTTAAAACCTTACGTGGTCGCGGCTATCTGATGGTTTCCGCTTCATGATAAGTAGCCTTACCGCGCGCATTTTTGCCATCTTCTGGCTGACGCTGGCTCTGGTACTGATGTTAGTTTTAATGCTGCCGAAGCTGGATTCACGCCAGATGACCGAGCTGATGGAAAATGAGCAACGTCAGGGCTACATGATTGAGCAACACGTCGAAGCGGAGCTGGCAACCGATCCACCGAACGATTTGATGTGGTGGCGGCGTCTGTTCCGTGCCATCGACAAATGGGCACCTCCAGGCCAGCGTTTGCTGCTGGTCACCAGCGAAGGGCGCGTCATTGGCGCCCAACGCAACGAAATGCAGATCATCCGTAACTTTATCGGTCAGTCCGATAACGCCGATCACCCCCAGAAAAAGAAATATGGTCGAGTTGAACTAGTTGGGCCCTTTTCGGTGCGAGATGGTGAAGATAACTACCAACTTTACCTGATTCGCCCGGCCAGTAGCTCGCAATCTGACTTCATCAACCTGCTGTTCGACCGCCCTTTGCTGCTGCTGATTGTCACCATGTTGGTAAGTTCTCCGCTGCTACTTTGGCTGGCCTGGAGCCTTGCGAAACCCGCCCGTAAGCTGAAGAATGCGGCAGATGAAGTGGCCCAGGGCAACTTACGCCAGCATCCGGAACTCGAGGCTGGGCCACAGGAATTCCAGGCCGCGGGCGCGAGCTTCAACCAAATGGTGACTGCGTTGGAGCGAATGATGACGGCGCAGCAGAGGTTGTTGTCGGATATCTCCCATGAACTCCGCACGCCGCTGACCCGCCTGCAGCTTGGAACCGCGCTACTGCGTCGCCGCAGCGGTGAGAGCAAAGAGTTGGGACGCATAGAAACAGAAGCCCAGCGTCTGGACGGCATGATTAATGACCTGCTGGTGATGTCGCGCAATCAGCAAAAAAATGCGCTGGTCAGCGAAACAATGAAAGCGAACCAAATCTGGGCAGAAATGCTGGATAACGCTGCGTTTGAAGCAGAGCAAATGGGTAAGTCGCTGGAAGTCACCTACCCGCCGGGTCCGTGGCTGATGTACGGTAACCCAAATGCCCTGGAAAGTGCGCTGGAGAATATTGTTCGCAATGCTCTGCGTTACTCGCACACCAAGATAGCTGTGAATTTCTCCGTCGATAATCAGGGCATTACCGTCACCGTTGACGATGACGGCCCGGGCGTCAGTCCGGAAGACAGAGAGCAGATTTTCCGTCCGTTTTATCGTACGGATGAAGCGCGCGATCGTGAGTCGGGTGGTACAGGCTTAGGTCTGGCCATCGTCGAAACTGCCGTGCAGCAGCATCGTGGCTGGGTAAAAGCTGACGACAGCCCGCTTGGAGGCCTTCGCCTGACGCTCTGGCTACCGCTTTATCACCGCTGACAAGCAGGAAAAATATTCGCTATAACAGGCTCTACGGAGCCTGTTTTCGTTTCTGCTCAGTAGCTATTTTGCTATTCTTCGCCCCTAGTTGATGGGGGTTGTATGTTAAATATCGTTTTGTTTGAGCCTGAAATTCCGCCCAATACCGGGAACATTATCCGCCTGTGTGCCAACACTGGTTTCCGCCTGCATATCATTGAGCCGATGGGCTTTCCCTGGGATGATAAACGCCTGCGTCGCGCCGGGCTGGATTATCACGAATTTACGACAGTGCTGCGCCATCACGACTATAACGCTTTTCTGGAAGCCGAAAACCCTCAGCGCCTGTTTGCTTTAACGACCAAGGGAACGCCCGCCCACAGTGATGTGAGCTATCAGGCTGGGGATTATTTGATGTTTGGCCCGGAAACTCGCGGGCTACCCGCTGAGATACTGAACGCTATGCCACCCGAACAAAAGATTCGCATTCCCATGATGCCGGACAGCCGCAGCATGAACCTCTCTAACTCGGTGTCCGTGGTGGTCTATGAAGCCTGGCGCCAGCTAGGGTATCAAGGCGCTGTTCTCAGAAGCTAAATGCCGTCGCCGTATTCAAAGCCTGCGCCGTTGAAGTGCTGATCCATATCTATCGCTGGCTTGTCACTTCCCGGCGTACCCACGATTCGCGCCGGCACGCCGGCTGCCGTTGTATGCGGGGGAACAGGCTGTAGCACGACGGAGCCTGCACCAATTTTTGCGCCGGTGCCGACCTCAATATTGCCGAGGATCTTGGCACCCGCACCAATCATTACGCCTTCGCGGATTTTCGGATGGCGATCGCCACTGGTTTTACCGGTACCGCCCAGCGTGACCGATTGCAGAATAGACACATCGTTCTCGACTACCGCAGTCTCACCAATGACAATCCCGGTGGCATGGTCAAGCATGATCCCACACCCAATTTTTGCCGCAGGATGAATATCAACCTGGAAAGAGACGGAGACCTGGTTCTGCAAGAAGATAGCCAGCGCCTGCCGGCCCTGTAGCCAAAGCCAATGACCAATACGATACGCCTGCAACGCATGAAAGCCTTTAAGATAAAGCAGCGGCGTTGAATACTTGTCTACTGCCGGGTCACGGGTGCGAACAGCCTGAATGTCGCAAGCCGCAGAAGCAATCATCTGCGGATCGGCAGCGTAGGCTTCTTCGACAACTTCACGAATAGCAATTGCTGGCATGATCGGCGAAGCCAGCTTATTGGCCAGCATGTAGCTAAGCGCGTTTCCAAGATTATCGTGCTTGAGGAGCGTCGCATGATAAAAACTGGCCAACATGGGTTCACAATCCGCAAGCGCTCGCGCTTCGGCTTTAATATTGCTCCACACCAAATCCAGTTCTTCAGACGACATTGCTCTCTCCAGACATAAAAACAACGCCCGACACCAGGGTCGGGACGTTTCAGTTATTGCGGTGTATTAAGCGATCCTTCATTTGCCGCTTCGTTCATCCTTACGAGTACGACCAAGCAACGTTAATGCTGCCTCGCGCGCATTTTTTCCGCAATACAATACCTGATAAATTTCCTCGGTTATTGGCATTTCGACGCCTACCCGAGCCGCCAGCTCGCGAACTTCTTTGGTATTGCGATAGCCTTCAACCACCTGGCCAATCTTTTGCTGTGCACCGTCCACATCCATTCCCTGACCGAGCATCATGCCAAAGCGACGGTTGCGGGACTGGTTGTCGGTACAGGTCAGCACCAGATCGCCAAGGCCGGCCATCCCCATAAAGGTTTCCGGCGAAGCACCAAGTGCTCTGCCAAGGCGAGTCATCTCCGCGAGACCACGAGTGATAAGCGCGGTACGCGCATTGGCGCCAAACCCGATGCCGTCCGACATCCCTGCGCCAATAGCGATAACGTTTTTCACCGCACCGCCAAGCTGAACGCCAATGAAATCGGGATTGCTGTAGACGCGAAAACTTTTACCACAGTGCAGCAGATGTTGAAGATCGTCCGCAAACGGGTCGTCGGTCGCCGCAAGCGCAATCGCCGTCGGTAAACCTGCTGCCAGCTCTTTAGCGAATGTCGGGCCAGAAATAACGGCCAGAGGAACATCATCCCCCAGCGCCTCACGGGCTACGTCCTGCAGTAATCGACCCGTTTCAGCTTCCAGACCTTTTGTCGCCCACACAACACGTGCGTCCGGGCGCATCAGCGGCTTGATTTGACGCAACACTTGCCCGAACACATGGCTCGGTACAACCACCAAAATATTGCGGCTGGCAGCCAGCGCTACGGCTAAATCACTCTCGAGATGTAGGGTGTCGGGAAAAGCGACATCGGGCAGGAAAGCCGCATTGCAGCGATCGGCCTGCAGCGTGGCGATATGTTTGGCATCATGACCCCAAAGCACAACGTGGTGGCCATTTCTCGCAAGGGTGATTGCGAGAGCGGTGCCGTAAGAACCGGCACCGATAACAGTCATTGAAGCATTAAGGCTGTTCATCAGGCATCCTGATGGTTTTCAGCACCTTCGCCAGCTTGCTGCTGCAGATAGTTCATGAACAACGCATCGAAGTTAACCGGTGCAAGGTTCAGCTGCGGGAAAGTGCCGCGAGAAACCAGGCTAGTGATACATTCACGCGCATATGGGAACAGAATGTTCGGGCAGTATGCGCCCAGGCAATGCGCCAGCTGCGTGCCTTCGATACCGTCAACGGAGAAGATACCCGCCTGCTGAACTTCGCACAGGAAAGCGGTGTCTTCGCCCAGCGTAGCGGTCACGGTTACGCGCAGCACAACTTCATAAACATTTTCAGCCAGTTGGCTGGATGCAGTATCCAGATCCAGTTTTACTTCCGGCTGCCAGTCTTTCTGGAAAACGTGCGGTGCGTTAGGTGCTTCGAAAGAGACATCCTTGGTATAAACACGCTGAATCTGGAAACCCATTTCTGTATTGTTTTGTTCTGACATTGTTAACCCTTAAATTTAAACGTCCTTACTCTGCGATACGCGGCAGACAAACCACACTAGCTCAGCAGGGGATCGAGTCCACCACGCGCATCCAGTGCGTACAAGTCATCGCAACCGCCAATGTGCTGTGCGTCAATAAAAATCTGCGGTACCGTGGTGCGACCACTGCGTTTGATCATCTCTTCCCGCTTAGCGGCATCACCATCAATAGGTAATTCCTGGAACGCCACGCCTTTTTCATTCAGCAGGGCTTTTGCACGGTGGCAAAAAGGACACGTCGCTTTGGTGTAGATCTCAATATTCGCCATGGTTTACCTCAGTTTTCCAGATTATTTACCGCGAACCAGCGGCAGGTTTTCCCCGCTCCAGCCGGCAATGCCTTCTTTTAGCAGCGCAACCTGCTCAAAACCAGCCTTGTGCAACAAAGCCGCTGATTCTTGTGAAGAAACACCGTTAGCGCATACCACAATAATGGGCTTCGCTTTATGTTTTTCAAGTTCACCCAGGCTGCCGCTTTTGATTTCAGTTGGCAGCACGTTCAGTGAATTTGCAATGTGGCCTTTACGAAAATCATCACGCTGGCGTACATCAACAACCACCGCATCTTCTTTGTTAATTAAGCGAGTGGCTTCACCGCGGGTGATCACTTTGACTTTAGAAGCCAGACCTTTAAAGGTCATAAAAAGTACCGCGGCCAGCAGGCCAACCCACGCCAGACTAAGTATGGGGTGGCGGCCAACGAATTGCATAATTTCTTGCATGGGGGGTAGTAACTCCCGACTAAGTAATGATGAGAAAACCAGGTGGGGAGTATACCTTCGCGTTGTGGCAATTACAGCCAGTCTGAATAATGTTATGTGGATTCTGCGGGCTGTTACGAAAAAAAAGAACCAGACTGATGAAATCCGATCGCCATCCAACCTCTTTCTTTGATCTTCTGCGGCTATTCGCCCGGATCGACTGTAGTAAAATTACGCAAATTTTGTCTTAGACTCAGAGGTTGTTGCAATGTCGGTTACTAAAAAACCTATGGTCCTGGTCATTCTCGATGGCTATGGCCACCGCGAAGAACAGCAGGATAACGCGATTCTTAATGCTAAAACGCCGGTGATGGATAGCCTGTGGGCCCAGCGTCCGCATACCCTGATCAACGCATCAGGCCTGGAAGTCGGCCTGCCGGATGGGCAAATGGGTAACTCCGAAGTGGGCCACGTTAATCTCGGGGCTGGCCGCATCGTTTATCAGGATCTCACTCGCCTGGACGTTGAAATTAAAGAACGTACTTTCTTTGCTAACCCGGTATTGACTGGAGCGGTTGATAAAGCCGTTGCCGCCGGTAAAGCAGTACACATCATGGGCCTGGTCTCTCCCGGTGGCGTTCACAGCCATGAAGACCATATCCTTGCGATGATTGAGCTGGCCGCCGAACGAGGTGCCGAAGCCATCTACCTGCATGCTTTCCTTGATGGCCGTGACACGCCACCGCGTAGCGCTGAGTCTTCCCTGAAGAAATTTGCCGATAAGTTCGCCGAGCTGGGCAAAGGCCGTGTCGCCACGCTGATTGGGCGCTATTACGCCATGGACCGCGACAACCGCTGGGATCGCGTTGAGCTGGCTTACGACCTGATGACTCAGGCCAAAGGTGAATTCCAGGCAGACAATGCGGTTGCTGGTCTGGAAGCCGCTTACGCCCGTGACGAAAACGATGAATTTGTTAAGCCAACCGTGATTCGCGCCGCAGGTGAAGCCGAATCTGCTATGAACGACGGTGATGCGCTTATCTTCATGAACTTCCGCGCTGACCGTGCCCGTCAGATCACGCGCGCCTTCGTTAACGCCGATTTCGACGGTTTCAAGCGCAAAAAAGTGGTGCAGTTTGGCGATTTCGTGATGCTGACCGAATACGCCGCAGACATTAAAACGGCCTGCGCTTACCCACCTGCTTCACTGTCCAATACCTTCGGTGAGTGGATGGCGAAACACAACAAAACCCAGCTTCGCATCTCGGAAACCGAGAAATACGCGCATGTGACATTCTTCTACAACGGTGGGGTTGAAGAACCGTTCGCTGGTGAAGACCGCGTGCTGGTGAATTCTCCGAAAGTGGCGACCTACGATTTGCAGCCTGAAATGAGCTCCGCAGAGCTGACCGACAAGCTGTTGAGTGCCATCAACAGCGGCAAGTACGACACCATTATCTGCAACTACCCTAACGGTGATATGGTTGGCCATACCGGCGTCTATGATGCCGCTATTTCCGCCGTTGAAGCTCTGGATAACTGTATCGCCCAGGTCGTTAAAGCCGTTGAGGCCGTTGGCGGCCAGCTGCTGATCACCGCAGACCACGGTAACGCAGAGCAAATGCGCGACCCGGCTACCGGCCAGGCCCATACCGCGCACACCAGCCTGCCGGTTCCGCTGATCTACGTAGGTGAAAAAAAGCTGAAAGCTGTCGCTGGCGGCAAGCTTTCTGACATCGCGCCAACCATGTTGAGCCTGATGGGAATGGAAATCCCGCACGAGATGACTGGCAAGCCGCTGTTCATCGTGGAATAATCCCTCCCCATGAGGGGAAAGGCGATTTTTTCAAAGACATGGGCTGTGAAGCCCGCTATCTACGCCAGCGTGTTTAGCGCTGGCGTCTTGTTATTGCCTTTTTCCAGCCACGCTGACGACAAGCAGCAGTTGCAATCCATCCAACAAGATATCGCTGCCAAAGAGCGTGCGGTGCAACAGCAGCAGCAGCAACGTTCCGTTTTGCTCGCTCAGCTTAAAGCTCAGGAAGAAGCGATTTCCGCAGCCAGCCGTAAACTGCGTGAAACCCAAAACACTCTTGCGGATTTAAACAATCAAATCGCGACGCTGAATAACTCCCTCGCCAAACTGCAAAAACAGCAGGCAACTCAGGAACGTAACCTGGCGGCACAGCTGGATGCGGCATTTCGTCAGGGCCAGCATACCGGTATTCAGTTGATTCTTAGCGGTGAAGAAAGCCAACGTGGCCAGCGCCTGCAGGCCTATTTCGGCTACCTTAACGCTGCACGTCAGCAGACTATCGAAGAGTTAAAGCAGACCAAAGCAGAAGCCGCACAGCAGAAAACCGAGCTGGAAAGTAAGCAAAGCGAGCAGCAAACCTTGCTGTATGACCAGCAGGCGCAACAGGCCAGGCTGGAGAGCGCCCGCAACGAACGCAAAAAGACGCTGGCAGGCCTGGAGTCCTCCATTCAACAGGATCAGCAGAAGCTGACTGAGATGCGCCAGAACCAGACGCGCTTACAAAATCAGATTGCCCGTGCTGAAGCCGCGGCAAAAGCTCGAGCCGAGCGTGAGGCACGCGAAGCAGAGCAGGTTCGCAATAAGCAGCAGGAAGCCTCCAACAAAGGCACAACCTACAAGCCAACCGAAAGTGAGCGTTCATTGATGTCAAGAACAGGTGGCCTGGGTGCGCCACGTGGGCAGGCATACTGGCCGGTTCGCGGTTCATTGCTGCATCGCTATGGCGAACAGCTGCAAGGTGAACTACGTTGGAAAGGTATCGTTATTGCGGCGTCGGAAGGCACGGAAGTTAAAGCTATTGCTGACGGGCGCGTGATCCTTGCCGACTGGCTTCAGGGCTATGGTCTTGTGGTCGTTATTGAACACGGTAAAGGCGATATGAGTCTCTACGGCTACAACCAGAGCGCGTTGGTTAGCGTCGGCACCCAGGTGCGTGCCGGGCAGCCTATTGCGCTGGTCGGTAGCAGTGGCGGCCAGGGCCGTCCGTCACTCTATTTCGAAATTCGTCGCCAGGGCCAGGCAGTGAATCCACAACCGTGGTTGGGAAGATAAGTTTTGCCTCAGTTCCGCACCATTTTTTTCGCCGCCGCCAGCGGGCTAATGCTGGCAACCTCCGCGTGGGCCGGTAAGCTCTCAATAGTCATTGATGACTTTGGTTATCGTCCTCAGCAGGAAAACCAGGTGTTGGCCCTGCCGACTAACGTCTCTGTCGCTGTGCTACCTAACGCGCCACACGCTCGCGAAATGGCCACCAAAGCCCATAATGCCGGGCACGAAGTCCTGATCCACCTGCCGATGGCGCCGCTCAGCAAACAGCCGCTTGAGAAAGATACGCTCCGCCCGGACATGAGCAGCAGCGAAATCGAACGCATTATCCGCGACGCGGTGAACAAAGTTCCTTATGCGGTTGGGATGAATAACCATATGGGCAGCGCGATGACCTCCAGCCTGTTCGGCATGCAAAAGGTGATGCAGTCGCTGGAGCAATACAATCTCTATTTTCTGGACAGCATGACCATCGGCAACAGTCAGGCAACGCGCGCCGCGGCCGGTACGCGTGTCAAAGTGATTAAGCGGAAAGTGTTCCTCGACGATACTCAGAACGAAGCAGATATTCGCTTTCAGTTCAATCGCGCTATCCAGCTTGCTCGCAAAACCGGGTCAGCGATCGCCATCGGTCACCCTCACCCTTCAACCGTTCGTGTCCTCCAGCAGATGGTGTACAACCTGCCTCCGGACATCACGCTGGTGCGGCCGAGCAGCCTGCTTAATGAGCCACAGGTAGATACCTCAACGCCGAATAATACTCAGCCGGGCAAACTGCCACCGCCGCGTAACCCGTTCCGCGGTGTGAAGGTATGCAAACCGAAACAGCCTATCGAGCCGGTGTACGCCACCACCTACTTTAAAGTCATCAGTGAAAGTATTGCCGAGAGCGCGCTGGCGCAATATCTCCAGCATCAGTGGCAGGGTTGGGGCAAACAGGCCTGATTGAAAAACCAGAGGGCGCAATGCCCTCTGGTTTAATGATTAATCCCAGCTCAGGATAACTTTGCCGGACTGTCCGGAGCGCATCGCGTCAAAGCCTTTCTGGAACTCATCAATTGAGAAGCGGTGAGTGATAATCGGGGACAGATCCAGGCCAGACTGAATCAGAGCGGCCATCTTGTACCAGGTCTCAAACATCTCACGACCATAAATACCTTTAATAAACAAACCCTTAAAGATAACTTTAGTCCAGTCGATAGACATATCTGACGGCGGGATCCCCAGCATCGCAATACGGCCACCGTGATTCATGGTATCCAGCATGGTACGAAACGCTGGCGGCGCACCGGACATCTCCAGACCCACGTCAAACCCTTCGGTCATCCCCAGCTCGCTCATCACGTCCTGCAGGCTTTCTTTGCTGACGTTGACCGCGCGGGTGATTCCCATTTCACGTGCCAGCTCGAGACGGTATTCGTTCACGTCGGTGATCACAACGTTACGCGCACCAACATGCTTTGCGACTGCCGCAGCCATGATCCCGATAGGGCCGGCACCGGAGACCAGCACGTCTTCGCCAACCAGGTCAAATGAAAGCGCCGTGTGCACTGCGTTGCCAAATGGGTCGAAGATAGAAGCCAGATCGTCTGAGATATTGTCCGGGATCTTGAAGGCATTAAATGCCGGGATAACCAAATATTCAGCAAAACAGCCGGGACGGTTCACACCCACGCCGGTGGTGTTACGGCACAGGTGGGTACGCCCGCCGCGACAGTTACGACAGTGCCCACAGGTGATGTGCCCTTCGCCGGAAACGCGGTCGCCAATCTTAAAGCCTTTCACTTCCTGGCCAATGTCGACCACTTCACCCACATATTCGTGGCCCACAACCATAGGAACAGGAATAGTTTTTTGTGACCATTCATCCCAGTTGTAAATATGGACGTCGGTCCCGCAAATCGCCGTTTTACGAATTTTGATCAGCAGATCGTTATGACCCATCTCCGGCTTAGGCGCATCCGTCATCCAGATGCCTTCTTCTGCCTTCAGTTTTGCTAATGCTTTCATGACCGCTCCCTTAAGCGATAACGCCTAATTGCTTACCGATGCGCGTAAACGCATCTACCGCACGTTCAATTTGCTCAGGGGTATGCGCCGCCGACATTTGGGTGCGAATACGCGCCTGACCTTTTGGCACCACCGGGTAGAAGAAACCGGTGACATAAATACCTTCTTTTTGCAGCTCGCGCGCAAAGTTTTGCGCCACAACCGCTTCACCAAGCATCACTGGAATAATGGCGTGATCTGCACCTGCAAGCGTAAATCCGGCAGCGCTCATTTTTTCACGGAACAGACGAGCATTGGACCACAGGCGCTCACGCAGCTCTTCGCCTGACGCCAGCATTTCCAGTACCTTGATAGAGGCGGAAACAATGGCTGGCGCGAGTGAGTTTGAGAAGAGGTAAGGACGGGAACGCTGGCGAAGCCATTCGATAACTTCTTTGCGACCTGCGGTATAACCACCAGAAGCACCGCCCAGCGCTTTACCCAGCGTGCCGGTAATAATATCAACCCGGTCCATAACATCGCAGTATTCGTGCGTACCGCGCCCATTGGCACCTACAAAACCCACGGCGTGGGAGTCATCGACCATCACCAGCGCATTGTACTTATCCGCCAGATCGCAGACGCCCTGCAGGTTGGCAATCACGCCGTCCATTGAGAAAACGCCGTCGGTGGCGATCATCACGTGGCGAGCACCAGCAGCGCGAGCCTCTTTCAGACGAACTTCAAGTTCCTGCATATCGTTGTTGGCATAGCGATAGCGCTGTGCTTTACACAGGCGCACACCGTCGATAATTGAGGCATGGTTCAGTGCGTCAGAAATGATGGCATCTTCCGGCCCAAGCAGCGTCTCAAACAGGCCGCCGTTGGCGTCAAAGCAGGAGGAGTAAAGAATCGCATCGTCCGTTCCCAGGAAATCGGCCAGCCTGCTTTCCAACTGTTTATGGCTGTCCTGAGTACCGCAAATGAAGCGAACCGAAGCCATACCAAAACCGTGTTTATCCATCCCCTGCTTTGCCGCTTCAATCAGCTGCGGATGGTTAGCGAGACCCAGATAGTTGTTGGCGCAGAAGTTAATAACGTGGCTACCGTCCGCGACGGTGATATCCGCCTGCTGGGCGGAGGTGATAATACGTTCTTCTTTAAAAAGCCCTTCTGCTCGAGCGGTTTCGAGTTGGGAAGTCAGCTGTTGGTAAAAATCTTCGCGCATCGCGATTCTCCAGGCATGGCAAATTTCGGCATATATTACCCAAACCTATACCAGGAGACGAGATTACGCTTCAGGGAATATGATTTTTGCAGGATAAATCACGAGGGTGAAAAACTTCCGCTCATTAGGCGGGTCTTTAATTGTAATGGTATGATAAGAGCCATTAGTGCATCAGGTCTATGACCTGAAAGCTCCACTTTTTAAAGGTTAAACTTATGATTATCGTTACTGGCGGCGCCGGCATGATCGGCAGCAACATTATTAAATCTCTGAATGAGCAAGGCTACCGGGACATTCTTGTCGTGGATAACCTGAAGGATGGGACTAAATTTGCTAACCTGGTTGATCTCGATATCGCTGACTACATGGATAAGGAAGACTTCCTGATCCAAATTATGGCCGGGGAAGAATTCGGTGATATCGACGCCATCTTCCATGAAGGTGCCTGCTCCTCCACCACCGAGTGGGACGGCAAGTACATGATGGACAACAACTATCAGTACTCTAAAGAAATCCTGCACTACTGCCTGGAGCGTGAAATTCCGTTCCTGTATGCCTCTTCTGCCGCCACTTACGGCGGGCGCAATGCGGATTTCATCGAATCCCGCGAATATGAACAGCCGCTAAACGTTTACGGTTACTCAAAATTCCTTTTTGATGAATATGTTCGCCAGATCCTGCCAGAAGCGAACTCCCAGGTGACCGGCTTCCGCTACTTTAACGTCTACGGGCCGCGCGAAGGCCACAAAGGCAGCATGGCGAGCGTGGCATTCCATCTCAATACTCAGTTGAATAACGGTGAGAACCCAAAACTGTTTGAAGGCAGCGACGGCTTTAAGCGCGACTTCATTTATGTGGGTGATGTCGCCGCCGTAAATCTGTGGTTCTGGCAAAACGGTGTGTCCGGTATTTTCAACTGCGGTACCGGTCGTGCGGAATCCTTCCAGGCCGTGGCAGACGCAGCGTTGGCGTATCACAACAAAGGCAGCATCGAGTACATTCCTTTCCCGGAAAAGCTAAAAGGCCGCTACCAGGCTTATACCGAAGCTGACTTAACCAATCTGCGTGCTGCAGGTTACGACAAGCCGTTCAAAACCGTAGCCGAAGGGGTTGCGGAATACATGACATGGCTAAATCGCGACGCATAAGCTGCACAGGGAAAGCATGAAAATACTGGTGATTGGCCCGTCATGGGTGGGCGACATGATGATGTCGCAAAGTCTTTATCGCACGCTCAAGGCGCGTTATCCCCAGGCGATCATTGACGTGATGGCACCCGCCTGGTGCCGTCCACTATTATCGCGTATGCAAGAAGTGAACGAAGCCATCGCCATGCCTTTGGGCCACGGTGCGTTGCAAATAGCAGAGCGTCGTCGCCTTGGACACAGCCTGCGGGACAAACGCTATGACCATGCGTACGTTTTGCCGAACTCGTTTAAGTCCGCGCTGGTCCCTTTTTTTGCCAACATTCCTCACCGCACTGGCTGGCTGGGAGAGATGCGCTATGGCCTGCTGAATGACAGCCGCAAGTTGGACAAACAAGCCTGGCCATTGATGGTAGAGCGCTACGTCGCCTTAGGTTATGAAAAAGGCATAATGCAGTCTGCCAAAGATCTTCCGCAGCCGCTGCTGTGGCCTCAACTACATGTTAGTGAAGGTGAAAAAGCACAGACTTGCGCTGCCTTTAACCTTGAGCCAAAGCGCCCGATGATAGGTTTCTGTCCTGGAGCAGAGTTCGGCCCTGCAAAGCGTTGGCCGCACTATCATTACGCCGCGCTCGCGGCAAAACTCATTGATGCTGGCTATCAGGTTGTGCTCTTTGGCTCTGCCAAGGATAAAGACGCAGGTAAAGAGATTCTTACTGCCCTTACCACTGAGCAACAGGCATGGTGCCGCAACCTTGCCGGGGATACCCAGCTTGAACAGGCCGTGATACTGCTTGCCGCTTGCGAGGGCGTTGTCACCAATGATTCCGGCCTGATGCACGTAGCCGCTGCGCTCAACCGTCCGCTAGTCGCGCTTTATGGCCCCAGCAGCCCGGATTTCACGCCACCACTTTCCCACAAAGCAAGAATCATTCGCTTGATGAGCGGCTACCATAAAGTACGCAAAGGCGATGCCGCTGAGGGCTATCATCAAAGCCTGATCGATATCACACCAGAAAGCGTGTTGGTTGCACTGACTGAACTGCTAACCAGCAGCAAGGAAGACTGATGCGTGTTCTGCTTGTTAAAACGTCCTCCATGGGCGATGTGCTTCATTCACTTCCTGCGCTGACGGATGCGATGCACGCCATCCCGACTATCAAATTCGACTGGGTAGTTGAAGAAGGTTTTGCTCAGATCCCGAGCTGGCACCCGGCCGTGGATAAAGTATTCCCGGTAGCGATCCGTCGCTGGCGGAAAAGCTGGTTTGCATCTAAAACCCGCACCGAGCGCAAAGCATTCTATCAGGCACTAAAGGCCAGAGAATATGACTGTATTATCGACGCCCAGGGCCTGGTAAAAAGCGCAGCGCTGGTGACCCGAAAAGCGCATGGCATCAAGCATGGCATGGACTGGAGCAGCGCACGTGAGCCACTGGCCAGCCTGTTCTACAACGTGAGACACAGCGTGGCCAGGCAGCAGCATGCGGTTGAACGCGTGCGTGAGCTTTTTGCCAAAAGCCTGGGTTATAGCAAGCCGCAAATCCAGGGCGATTATGCAATCGCTCCACATTTCCTGAACAATCTGAACGCGGATAACGGCCAATATGCCGTATTCTTACATGCGACGACACGAGATGATAAACACTGGCCTGAGGCTCACTGGCGCGAGCTAATTGGCTTGCTGGATGGGTCGGGGATTCGCATTAAGCTTCCGTGGGGAGCGCCACATGAAGAGGCAAGGGCAAAGAGACTGGCCGAGGGATTCGCTTTTGTTGAAGTGTTGCCGAAGATGACGCTCGAAGAGGTTGCTCATGTGCTGGCGGGAGCAAAATATGTGGTTTCTGTTGATACAGGATTAAGCCATCTTACCGCAGCATTAGACCGGCCAAATGTGACGCTTTACGGACCGACTGATCCAGGGTTGATTGGAGGGTATGGTTTACACCAGCGGGCACTAAAAAATAGCGATCATATAATGGCTTCAACATCAGCAAACGACGTGCGAAAATTACTTCAACAGTCGAACATACTATAACTATTTCAAGAGTATACTTATGCCTGATAGCTCAATTTTTTCTCGACATGACAACAAGAGAAAAGATGCCTTTTTCACCGTAGTGGATGGCCTGTTTCTTGTGGGTTGTCTTCTTTCGTTAGCTACGGTGCTTATTAATCCCGATCAGGCAGTTAAGGTCTTCATTTTCAGCACCGTCCTTTCATTTCCTGTTATTTTCAATAATCGACATAACTTATTGAAAAATAAAAAATTACTAATGCTACCACTCTCTATTTTTGCGTTTGGGCTAATGCAAATTATTTGGGTGGCAATCTTTAAACAACAGGGCTCACCTTTTACGGCCGCCTATCGCTCTTACCAGAATGGGGGTAAAAATTTAATTTTTTCCGCCTTTATGATTGCAGCGATTTGCTCCCGGCACGCGCTATTCTTCTGCAAAGACCGAATTGCACAATACGTGACTATCGCAACAGGGTTGGGACTCTATTGCTGGGCTGGATATCAGCTTTATACCGTCGGGAGTGCCAATCCTCTCGCCTACAGGGTGCCGCTAGGCTTTGAGTTCGCGACGGGCACGGCGTATGCCTTAACGTTTATTGCGCTCCTGGCATCGCAGGCAATACTCAACCTGCGTGGTATTTTAGTTATTCCTTTCTATTTCATACATTTTGCATTATCCGCGCTGGCCATTGTTTCCACACAAACCAGAGCAGCCATCCTGGTCTATCCGGTATTATGCGTTGCCTTGTTCCTGCTGAATTATCGCCACAAACGAAAAGTACTCTTTGGGGCATTTGCGAGCTTTGTCATTCTGAGCCTCGCCGCGCTAATTCCGTTAAAACCGGTCCTGGAACAGCGTTATATAGAATTTAAAAACGACCTTATCGCGTACCAGGGCGATAACAGTAATACGTCGATTGGGGCGAGATTCGCCATGCAGAAAGCTGGCCTTGAAACGGGGAAGCTCAAGCCATGGGGTGAATCACTTGAACAACGTAGCTCAACGTTAATTGATTTGGAAAAAAGCGATCCCTCATTAAGCGGCGCATTGTTATACCTGAATGTTCATCTGCATAACGAAGTTATGGATACCTTTTCCCTGAAAGGTTTCCCTGGCCTGATACTACTACTGCTTTTCTACGCTACAGCTGTCTATGTGGCTTTAAAGCAGAAAAATGCTCTGCTGCTGGTAGTGACAGGCGCGATAATTGCTTACGGTTTGAACGATATGGTGTTGTACTCTAAAGGGGAATCATTAATTAGTATGCTGGCCCTTTGCTTTTCCTTCATTTTGTTCCCTTGTGCAATGAGAGAGCAGTCCTATGAGTGATAGAAACGATTACCTTCTGAGTATTATTATTCCAACGTATAATAATGCCGAATTTATCATCTCGACGCTGTCATCGCTGCAACAGGGACTCACCGATGAAGTAGAGATTATCATTATTAATGATGGCTCAACCGATAACACGGATGAAAAAATCACTACTTTTTATCAGTCAGAATCCTGCAAAAACGTAAAAATTATTCATCAAAATAATCAGGGTGTCGCCGTTGCCAGGAACCGGGGGTTGGATATTGCCGCCGGCACATATATCGCGTTTGTTGATAGCGATGATACGATCAGTCCCGATTACTTCACGCTTTTACTGCCCATTCTGCGTGAAAAGCTATATGGCATTGTCGAATTTAGTTTAACCAGAGATGAAGAAAAACTGCATACCTCTCAACATAGCAGCAATGAGAAGATTGAGAGAAGTGAACTCATTCTACAGGATGCTCAGTGTTTGCCGTTAATGCCGACGTTCAGCGCAGCGCAATGGCATCTGGTAACCAAAATATTTCGCCGGGACCTGCTGGGAACGGACAGGTTCGAGGCCAATCGCCGTTACGAAGACATTATCTTCAGCCCATTTCAGTACTTTAAGTGCCGTAAGATTTTAAAGCTTAAGGCTAACCTCTATTACTATCGGATAAATAGCCAAAGCATCACAGAAAATCTACGAGAAAGCGACGCTCAGCATATCTTTTTCGCCATGAGAAAGATGTGTGATTATATCAAAAGCAACCCAGAAAAGCGCTCCGTTGCTACCTTGATGATCGTCAACTGCTTTCTTGAAGGCCGCAAAATTGTGCGCAAAAAGAAAGGCTATTATGCCTACAATGCCCAAATGCTTCACGATATAAAAACAGCCATAGCCTATTGTGATAAAAGCATTATTAACAAAAAAGTTCTCTATAAAATGAAACATCCATGGGTAGATACCTTTATTTCCAGAACCCGTCACCAGCTATTGAAGTTTTGCAAAAAAAACACCCACAAGGAAAGTTAAGATGGTTCAAAAAGTAGATCGCATCTTAATTTGTAAGCTCAAATTTTATGGTGATGTATTGCTTACTACCCCTGTGATAGCGAGCCTGCAGGCCCGCTATCCGCAGGCAAAAATTGATTTTCTGTTATACAAAGATACGAAAGCCATTCTCGCGGCAGATGAGAGAATTCATCAGTTTTATCTGGTCGAGAAGAAACCCGGCCTGTTCGCCACCATCAAAAATTATCTCACTCTGCGACGCGAACTCAAAAAAAATCGCTACGACCTGATTGTTAACCTGACCGAACAGTGGCCTATTGGCGCGCTGATCGCCTCATTAGGCCAATCTTCCATCGCCTTTCAGCGAGAAAAACAGCTCTGGAACAGGCTCTTTACGCGAGTCACGCCGATGACGGGCACTCATATTGTTGAGCAAAACCTGTCTCTGCTGAAGGGCATCGGCTTTACCGATAGTGACCTGAAGCCGCAGATGCAGCTGCATTACCGCGAAAGTGACGTTCAGGCATTGCTTGCCCTCGCGCCCGAGTTAAAACAGCAGCCCTATGTTGTCATTCAGCCTACCGCACGCCAGTCGTTTAAGTGTTGGGATGAGGATAAATTCGCTTCAGTTATTAACCATCTGCATGCAACTGGATTGAAAGTTTATTTAACCTGCGGGCCGGCGCACAGTGAGCAAGAGCAGGTGCAGCGTATTGCTACTCTCTGTATTACCAAGCCTGATACTCGCTTTGCCGGAAAAACCACATTTTTACAGCTAGCTGCACTTATCGATCATGCTGCACTTTATATTGGCGTGGATTCAGCGCCAATGCATATGGCTGCGGCGCTCGATACACCTCAGGTTTGCCTGTTCGGTGCCACAAATTATAAACAGTGGAGGCCCTGGTCAGATAAAGCCACCCTGATTTGGGCCGGTGCTTACCATCCTATGCCTGAAAGAAAGGATTTAGATCGTTCACAAAAATATCTTTCCTGGATCCCCGAGCATGCGGTTATTGAAGCTGTTGACGCTATACTGAAAAATGAAAATGAACAAAATAATGAGATAAAAATAGATGGTTAATCATTCTATAATCAATGTAGCCTGGTGCACCGATGCCAACTATTTAGAATATGTTGCAACATCAATGATCTCCGTAAAAATGAACAACCTGTATCAAAAGTTGGCATTTTACGTATTTGTTTATGATGTGAACAATGACGATATCGAAAAGCTTAAATCAACCTGTGATAACGTTCAGGTGATCAAAATAGAAAAAGAAGCCATCGAGAAATACAGCAGTGATTTTGCCATCAAGCACCTTAATCGCTCGACCTATATGCGGCTTGCGGTCCCCCGGCTACTCCAGGGCAAGGTTGATAATTTTATTTATCTTGATGCCGACACGCTGTGTTTTGATGATATCAGCGACATAAATAATGTCGATATCAGCGAGGTTATCTGCGCAGTCAGCCATGACTCTCTCGATATCGAGGATGATAAGCACGCCAAACGCCTCGGCCTAAAAACAAAGCATTATTTCAACGCCGGCTTTCTTTATATCAACGTGAATAACTGGATAGAAAATGACGTTGAAAATAAAGCAAACACGGTATTATTCGAAAAAGGTAACACGCTACCCTATTTCGATCAGGATGCTTTAAATATTGCAATGGATGGCCAGGTACGCTTTATAGATAACCAGTGGAACTTCCTCTTCAACTGGTTTACTGAGGAACAAAAAGAGACATTTTTCTATCACGCTGATACCACACCTAAAATTGTGCACTTCACCGGTGGCAGGAAACCATGGTACCGGGAGCACACAGGCCTGGCCCAACAGCTCTATGCTTTCTATCATCACTTTACGCCATGGCGAAATGCCCCATTGCGTTCGTATGCGCCGCGTATGAGACCTACAGATTATCGAGTGTATGCCCGACAGCATGCTCGTAAAGGACACTATCTGGCTGCCGCAGGTTGGTATATTAAATATTTGCAGAGCAAACTGCGTAAGTAAAACGTGGATAGCTAAAAAATAAAAAGCTCCCAACTGGGAGCTTTTTGCTATTTACTTTTCAGCTTAGCGATAAGATAACCGATATAGCTCATAATGGATGCCAGCATTTTTCCCTGCAGTCTTTCATGACGAGATTTTTTCTTAAATTGCTTAGGCGTTCTTGGTCCAATAAGAGGAACTTTTGCCCAAGGCGATGCCTGCCAGGCCTTCGTAAAATATTGCGCCGAAGGATAATTGGCCCAGGAATTCCAGGGTTTAGTAACACCAACATAGTGGATCAAAATAGTTTCTGGCTTTATATAGTCCCGATAGCGGTTAATATCTTTACTCTTTAGCTCTTGTTTAATACCATAAATTGCATTGTAAATACGTGGCAGAAAAATAACTTTACCTTTAAAAAGTAAGTTCAAAACATCTTGATCGGGAAATGAATGTTTTTGTTTTTTATCTAACAACATTTCAAATGCTGCATTGAGAAAGTTGAATTGTTTCCATGCAATAAGGTTCGTATACATGACCCCTGAATTAAAATAATCCTCATTAAAATCCGGAGTACCAACTCTTCGGGCTGGACTGTCATCAACATCCTTAACAACCGCAGCCACTTTATCTTCAAAATCAATATCAATTAAATCCTGAAGAGAGCCTTTACACATAACATCAGCATCAATATAGAGCAAAGCATCAACTTCTTCAGCAAGATACTCAAACGCTACGAACCTGAAATACATTGCATGAGACCATGCATGACTAAACGGAAGTGTTTTCAGTTCATTAGAATTAATAAGATAAACCGTGATTTTGGTAGCGAACGTTCTGGAGAGCTCAGCAACATGCGCCTTATAATCCTGATCAATATAGTCAGTGAATAGATGGAAATGAATGGTAATATCACGATTATTCTGCAATACCGATGTCATGGAGATAGCAGCACCAAACATGAAATTTTTATCTACACCCCATGCAACATGTAACTGTGACTTACATTCAGCAGGTGTATTGTTAAATTCAACAATTTCCTTTATAGCCTGGCGACAATCAAAATTCATCTGACATACCTTTTTAACACAAAAATTAACGGCTTATGCTACTCAGCGTAAGCTGGAACCAAAAAGCTTGCTCTTGATGTACATTATATGGCTCAACACAGAGAGAAAATACTTATGTTGAATTCTTTCATGCCGTGATTTTCGTTTATAAAGCTTGGCCGTATTTGCATTAAGCAATGTTTTTTCTGACCATGTTGATTTTTCATATGCCGCCATGAAAAATTTAGAAACTGGATATTTAGCCCAACGGTGCCAGGGTTTTGTCACGCCAACATAATGAATAAGGATGGTCTCATCTGTAATAAAACCTTTATAATCATCATTAATGTTTTTATTCACTAACTCCTGATCGACACCGTAGATACAGTTGAAATCTCTACGTAATGAGATAGTGTTACCCACAAACAGAATATTTAATACATCCTGATCAAAGTAAAGCAATTCGGCTTGTCTTTCTAATAAGATATCAAATGCTCTACTCAGCAACTTTTTCTCTTTCCAGAGTACCAGGTTCGCAAATACAACACCTGAATTAAAATACCCATTCGAAAGCTCAGGAATTCCAAGACGTGTTCCTGATTTGAGACGAACCTCATCAATGTCATGAATAACCGCAGCATATTCGCCTTTAAATTGTATATCCGTCAATTCATCTAATGGGCCCTTACAAATAACATCGGCATCGAGATAGAGGACTGAATCAAGGTATTTACTTAAATATTCAAACGCAAAGTATCGATAGTACATTGCATACGTCCATGCTTTAGTACTGGGGAGATTACGAAATGCTTCGTTATCGAACACAATGACGGTAATTGACGTATGATATTTTTCTGCCAAACGTTCTACACAAGCCATGTAATCGTCATCAACGAAATCGGTGACAACATAGAAATTAACATCAATATCCGGATTATTTATAAGTACGGAGGTTATTGAGACACCAGAGCCAAACAAAAAATTACGATCAATACCATAAGCAATGTTAAGTTTTTTTTCTTTTTTATGCTCGGAGCGATCGATAATAAACTTGTTGAGCATCACTTTATCGAAATCAATTTTCATTCTTTGCTGCCTCATACCTTACAGGGCTTTTACTTTTAATAAATTATAATGACTTTCTTATGGTTCTTTTCTGTATTTTCTGTGCTTTTGCTCTTGCGCTAGCAAACAAAGCCGACTCATTTTTAATGATATCTCGCAAAGGCATAGAAAAATAGACGCATAAGAACCGATAAATATCGCGTGAAGTTAGGCCAATATTCAAGGACGAGAAATAAAGGCCGATCAAATCTTTGTCCCGCCAACGGCGAGGTACGACGCGACGAATTTGAGCACGGTGTAAATCGATCACCGAGATTTTGAACGGCGCTTCTGCCGACTCAAACGGTAAATGCAAAAGGAAATGGCATATGTAGCAATCCCGATGGTTAACACCGCCTCGATGCATCCCTCTAACCATTTCGGCCACGCGTTGGATAATGGCGCGTTTCACGCTAATCTTCGGTGGCTTAGCGGCCCAATCAGCACAATAGTCTTCCAGACTGATCGTCGGCGAGAGATCTTCAGTAATAATAAAAGAGGTTCGTTCTAAAGGATTCAGCCCCTTTTGCCCAAACGCGACGCCGTTCATCGTGTCGACGCCAAGCGATTTAAGCCGATGAATAGCATACCATTCTCTGTCTGCACCCAGCACGGGCATGCGCAATGACACCAGATTTTTTACGATTTCTTTCAACGTTGTGCCACGATGATACTTAAGAAAGTAGCCTTTACCTTCCATCTCAAAACGGATCGTCCGGCGAGATTCCAGGGCACGGAAGACTTCGCCCTCCAGCTTTACAACCTCAGCAAAAGGGTCTTTTCCACGCCATTGCGTAGCAAACGGCTCTTTAAGCTCAATCATGTTCACAACCTAAAATAATATCGGCCACTTTCTCAGGCAAACTGTACAGATCCTCACTGTCGGCATAATGCCGCGCATGCTCGGCCCATTGATTACGCAGCGCGTCATTCTCTAAGGCATTGCGCAGGACATGGTTCAACGTCGCCTGACTAAACGGCTCTGGGATGACTTTACCGCACTGGGCAGACTCGACATAGTGGGCATAACCGCAGACTTCCGTCACCAGAACCGGCAACCCGGAAACGATGGCTTCCAGCAGTACAATTCCTGCCGCTTCCTGGACCGCAGGATGAATCAGAATATCTGCCGTCGCCATCAGCTCGGCAACGTCATCCCTTCCGGAAAAGAATTGCACGTTCTCTGCAATGCCGAGCTGCTTCGCCTGCGCTTCGTAACGCCCTGGTTTATCCTGCCCTACAACCAGAAAACGCGTTCTTTTACGCAAGGCTTCCGGCAACGCAGCTATTGCCTCCAGAGAGCGAGATACGCCTTTTCGCTTAAAATCCGAGCCCACCTGCAGCACCATTAATTGCTGCGGATCAATGCCGTTCTTCTGGCGATACACTCGCCGGCTGTCTGTAATCTGGTTGCTGTACTTTCTGTCCGGATAAATTCCCGGCGGCATAATATGGAAGCGATCGGATTCCGTTAAATAGTGTTTTTTGAAATCAGCAATTTGCGTTGGCGTTAACATCAGCAGCTGCGTTTTTTTTCCCTGCTGGAATGTGGCTTTCTCAAACCGTGCATAGTGTCGATAACGGGCGGTTAATTTGTAGAAAAAGCCCTTTTCACGCTCAACCTTTTCGGCATAGCAGACGTCAGCCGCGTAATAAACATCGAGACCCGGCATTTTGTTGAATCCAACAACCCGATCGACCGGGTGCGCCTTCAACTCGTTCTCAACCCATTGATGATATTGTGCATTCCTGCCATGGTTTGTACGAGCCGTCACCGGAACAAGAACGATTTCAAACTGCTTAGGGTGCTCCCCTTGCCACTGTTGGGTAAACACTTTGACATGATGCCCACGTGCAGCAACGGTTTGGGCTATACGCATAAAGTCGCGCTGCAGGCCACCATAGGGAAAGTATTTGTATAAGCAAAAAGCAATGATCATGAACTCATATCCGAGAGGCCTAAACCGAAGTCAGACAAACCATAGGGGAAAACGCTTTCAGCCAGGTCGATGATGCCGGAAGGAAAATGCTTAATTCTCCAACGCTGACGCGTCCCGAATTCCATTGAAAACGTTGCATAGTGTAGCATTTATCAGGGGGTAATCCGATATGAATATCAATCGCACAAAACAACACTCAACTTATTATAAAACAAGAAAATAAATTCCATTCTCGCCAGACACAATCCCTTACCAGCACGGTTTGCTAACCTCGCTTTCATCATCATGTATTCAATAAAAATTGAAAAAACCTGAGGATTAATATCACCAGGAGCAATCAGAGGTGATTTCAGGCAATTTCCGCAAAAGTAATGGCAAAGCTCAGGCTAAATACATAGAATCCCCAGCACATTCATAATGCCAGCCGTGTCCTATGCTCCAATTGCTTTACACCATACTGCTTTACCTCATACAGCCGCTTATCTGGCTGCGATTATGGGTGCGCGGTCGTAAAGCTCCTGCATACCGCAAACGCATTGGCGAGCGCTACGGCTTCTATAAAAAGCCGCTCAAGCCCGGCGGCATTATGTTGCATTCGGTTTCCGTGGGTGAAACGCTGGCCGCAATCCCTCTCGTTCGCGCCCTTCGCCACCGCTACCCAGAGTTACCGATTACCGTCACGACTATGACCCCGACCGGCTCAGAAAGAGTCATGTCCGCTTTTGGGGGAGACGTCCAGCACGTCTACCTGCCTTACGATTTACCCTGCGCGTTAAACCGTTTCCTGGATAAAGTCGATCCGAAGCTGGTGCTTATCATGGAAACCGAACTTTGGCCAAACCTGATATCCGCGCTACATAAGCGCTATATCCCGTTGGTAATTGCCAACGCCAGGCTTTCCGCACGGTCGGCAAAAGGCTATGCGAAACTCGGGGACTTCGTCCGAACGCTGCTGCAGCGCATTACGCTTATCGCCGCCCAGAACGAAGAAGACGGTGAGCGCTTCATCTCGCTAGGCGCAAAACGAAGCCAGTTGACGGTCACCGGGAGCCTTAAATTTGATATTTCGGTGACGCCGCAGCTGGCTGCTCGCGCCGTGACGCTTCGCCGTCAGTGGGCACCACATCGCCCTGTCTGGATAGCGACGAGTACGCATGAAGGCGAAGAAAGCATTGTCGTGCAGGCTCATCAGTCGCTTTTAAAACAATTTCCTAATTTATTGCTGATCCTTGTGCCACGCCACCCGGAACGCTTCCCGGATGCCATTAACCTGGTCAGAAATGCAGGATTAAGCTATATCACTCGCTCTTCTGGAGAGGTGCCTTCTTCCAGTACTCAGGTCGTTATTGGCGATACTATGGGTGAGTTAATGTTACTGTACGGGATTGCCGATCTGGCTTTTGTTGGCGGCTCGCTAGTGGAACGCGGTGGTCATAACCCGCTCGAACCGGCCGCACACGCTATTCCCGTCTTAATGGGCCCGCATACTTTTAACTTCAAAGATATCTGTGCGCGCCTGTCGCAGGCAGATGGCCTGATCACCGTGACGGACGAGCAGTCATTAGTAAAAGAGATTGCGTCTTTGCTCACAGATGAGGATTATCGTAACTTCTACGGGCGCCATGCTGTGGAAGTGCTTTACCAGAATCAGGGCGCATTGCAGCGCCTGTTGCAGCTACTGGAACCTTATCTCCCCCCTAAAACACACTAAGGTCAGATATGCAAAAGCGGGCAATCTATCCGGGGACTTTCGATCCTATCACCAACGGCCATATTGATATCGTTACCCGTGCAGCCAGTATGTTTGACCAGGTGATCCTTGCCATTGCAGCAAGCCCAAGCAAGAACGCTTTGTTTACGCTGGATGAACGCGTTGCGCTGGCACAGCAGGCGCTTACCCATTTACCTAACGTTCAGGTTCTCGGCTTTAGCGATTTAATGGCAAGCTTTGCCCGTAGTCAGCAGGCAAACGTGCTGGTGCGTGGATTGCGTACAGCGGCTGATTTTGAATATGAGATGCAGCTGGCCCACATGAACCGCCATCTCATGCCTGAACTGGAAAGCGTGTTCCTGATGCCATCTAAAGAGTGGTCGTTTGTCTCTTCTTCCCTTGTCAAGGAAGTGGCACGTCATCACGGAGATGTCGCCCACTTCCTGCCAGAGCATGTCTGTAAAGCGCTTATCGAAAGGCTTAAATAGCTATCGCTGGCAGCGGCGACAATAGTAAGTGCTACGCTGGGCGTGCTTCGCGGCGGAAATCGGCGTACCGCATACCCTGCACGGCTCTCCTTCCCGGCCGTATACCTGCAGTTCCTGAGCAAAATAGCCGGGTTTACCATCGGACTGAAGGAAGTCTTTCAAAGTTGTCCCGCCTTGTTCTATTGAGCGTTGCAATACCGCTTTGATCGCTGCGACCAGCGTTTCAGACTCTTTTTTTGATAGCGACTGCGCGCTACGGTCGGGATGGATCCCCGCCGCAAACAAGGATTCGCTGGCGTAGATATTCCCCACCCCGACAACCAGTTTGTTATCCATTAGCCAGGGCTTGATAGCCGTTTTCTTTTTGGCCGATTTTTCACGCAGGTATTCCGCACTGAATGTGTCGCTCAAAGGCTCCGGACCAAGGTGAGACAATACATTGCTCCCTTCCAGCTCTTTGACCCACAGCCAGGCGCCAAAGCGCCGGGGATCGGTATAGCGCAGAACTTTGCCGTTACTCATGATCAGATCGACATGATCGTGCTTTTCCGCGGGAAGTTCTTCCGCGAGGATCCTCAGACTACCTGACATTCCCAGATGAATGATTATCCAGCCATCCGGTAGCTCCAGCAGCAAATACTTCGCCCGCCGCTGCACGCTCAACACCGGCTTATCGCTCAGAGCATGTATCTCATCAGAAACCGGCCAGCGCAGTCGCGCATTACGCACGACGGCATGCAGGATGGTTTCACCCACCAGGTGCGGTTCAATACCGCGACGACTGGTTTCTACCTCTGGTAATTCAGGCATCTTTCCTCCGGGAAGCAGGCATAAAAAAACCCGGCCTGAGCCGGGTTTCTTCAACAAAGTTACCAGAATTATTTAATTTTGGCTTCTTTGTATACAACGTGCTGACGGACAACTGGATCGAACTTTTTCAGTTCCAGTTTTTCCGGCTTAGTACGTTTGTTCTTCGTGGTGGTATAGAAGTGACCAGTACCAGCAGAAGAAACCAGCTTGATTTTCTCACGAATACCTTTAGCCATGATTTATTTCCTCTAAGTACTTAGTACTTTTCGCCACGGGCACGCAGTTCGGACAGAACTGTATCGATGCCTTTCTTATCGATTACACGCATACCTTTAGCAGATACACGCAGGGTGACAAAACGCTTCTCGCTCTCAACCCAGAAACGGTGAGAGTGCAGGTTCGGCAGGAAACGGCGTTTAGTCGCGTTCAGTGCGTGGGAACGGTTATTACCGGTCGCCGGACGCTTGCCAGTAACTTGGCAGACTCGGGACATGTCTATTCTCCAAAAATCAAATTAGCTCGAGCTTCGTATAGGGTTAGGCGCCTCGTCAGGCTGCAAGCCTGGTCCCTGGCGGTTCAATGTGAACCACAGTGCCAGGCGCATAATGCCAAACCCGAGATTCTCAAAGGTGGCGTAGTATACGCTGTGTGAGGCATGTGCTCAAGTCCCGAACAGACAAAGATCCCAATGGATCGCGCCTGATGGCTTAAATCCACCCTCGTTCAGCGAAAGAAACGTATTCTCCGTGACCAATAACCAGATGATCAAGCACTCGAATTTCCATAAACAGGCAAACTTTCACAATGCGTTCCGTGATAGCCCGGTCTGCTTTACTGGGTTCGGCCTTACCTGATGGGTGGTTGTGCGCCAGTATAATGGCACCGGCGTTGCATTTCATCGCTTCACGGATAATTTCTCTCGGGTGAACTTCAACGTGACTTAGCGTTCCGGCGAACAAACGCTCACATTTAATAACCTGATGCTGGTTATTCAAAAACAGCACCATAAAGACTTCACGTTGCTCGGTGGTCAACTGACTCTGAACATACTCCCGCACCTTCCCCGGCGTAAGCAAAGAGAGTTCTTTGACACCCTGAGACGAGTAATAACGCCTCGCCAACTCGGCAATCGCGTTAAGTTGAGTATATTTCGCTTCGCCAATCCCCTTTACGTTCTTGAAATGGGAATAATCTGCCGACAACAAGCGGTGCAGGGAACCAAACTCACGCAACAGCCTATTCGCAAAAGTAAGAACGTGCATTCCCTGGTGACCCGTACGCAGGAAGAGCGCCAGTAACTCAGTATCTGTGAGAGAACCCACACCGAATTGCAGCAGTTTTTCCCTGGGTAAATACGCGTTTTCAATCTTATTATCCCTGTCCATTACATATCTCCCTCTCTTATCCCTCGCATAATGCGGACTTTTTTCCTGCCAGGCGACGAGCGCGTTTCGGTCTTGCGTAGCGTCTCGCAAACAGCGAAAAGGCGCCGGTCAGGGATTGTGGTAAAATGGCCATTCGACTGTGACTTCCAACGGATAAAAATCATGATGGGGCTTTCCGGCAAGAAAATTGTTCTTGGTGTCAGCGGCGGTATTGCTGCCTATAAAACACCTGAGCTGGTTCGTCGTCTGCGCGATCGCGGAGCGGATGTACGAGTGGTAATGACCGAGGCGGCGAAAGCCTTCATCACGCCACTAAGTTTACAGGCAGTGTCCGGTTATCCGGTGTCCGACAGTTTGCTGGATCCCGCGGCAGAAGCCGCCATGGGCCACATAGAACTCGGTAAATGGGCTGATTTAGTTATGCTGGCACCGGCAACGGCAGACCTGATCGCTCGCATCGCGGCAGGCATGGCAAACGACCTGGTCAGCACTATTTGCCTGGCAACAGCCGCACCCGTTGCCGTTGTTCCGGCAATGAACCAACAGATGTTCCGTGCCGCAGCCACTCAACATAATCTGGACGTACTAAACGCTCGTGGTCTTTTGATTTGGGGCCCGGATAGCGGAAGCCAGGCCTGCGGCGATATTGGACCAGGCCGAATGTTGGATCCGCTCACGCTGGTTGATATGGCCGTTGAACATTTCTCTGTAGTCAAAGATCTGCAACATCTGAACGTCATGATTACCGCCGGCCCAACGCGCGAACGCCTTGATCCCGTCAGATACATCACGAACGACAGTTCTGGAAAAATGGGATTTGCTATCGCTGCTGCTGCGGCGGCGCGCGGGGCAAACGTAACCCTGATTTCAGGCCCGGTAAATCTGCCTACTCCGGCATGGGTCAACCGCATTGACATCACTACGGCGCTGGAAATGAATGAGGCGGTCCAACAGCGCGTCGCCGGGCAGCATATATTCATCGGCTGTGCCGCCGTTGCCGACTACCGAGCAGCCGTAGTTGCTGACGAGAAAATTAAAAAGCAAGGCGATGAAATTACGCTAAAAATGGTCAAAAACCCGGATGTTGTGGCGGGTGTTGCGGCACTTTCAGAAGGGCGTCCCTATGTTGTAGGGTTTGCCGCCGAAACAAATAATGTGGAAGAATACGCCCGGAAAAAGCGTGCCGCTAAAAACCTGGATCTGATCTGCGCCAATGACGTATCTCAGAATAATCAAGGATTTAATAGCGACAATAACGCATTGCACCTTTTCTGGCAGGAGGGAGACAAAGTCTTACCGCTTGAGCGTAAAGCACTCCTTGGCCACCTTTTACTGGACGAGATCGTTACCCGCTATGATGAAAAAAATCGACGTTAAAATTCTGGACCCGCGAGTTGGTCAGCAATTCCCATTACCAACTTACGCCACCTCAGGCTCTGCCGGTCTCGACCTGCGCGCTTGCCTGGACGACGCCGTAGAACTTGCACCTGGTGCTACAACGCTGCTGCCAACCGGCCTGGCTATTCACATTGCTGACGCCTCTCTGGCAGCGGTCATCCTGCCTCGTTCCGGCCTGGGTCATAAACACGGTGTTGTGCTGGGTAACCTGGTGGGGCTGATTGATTCCGATTATCAAGGCCAGTTGATGGTTTCTGTCTGGAACCGTGGCCAGGACAGCTTCACCATTCAGCCAGGTGAACGCATTGCACAAATGGTCTTTGTGCCTGTTGTACAGGCCGAATTTAACCTGGTCGAAGATTTTGACGCCAGCGATCGTGGCGAAGGCGGCTTTGGCCACTCAGGCCGCCAGTAATACCGTTTTATCAACGTAACCCTACCGCGCAGATAACGTTAAAACAGACCGCAAACCAGGCGTTTGCGGGCGCGGTTCGGTGCTTACCTGACAAGGTATTTTTCAGGGGTATTTTAGAACATGGCAGAAAAACAGACCGCGAAAAGGAATCGTCGCGAGGAAATACTTCAGTCTCTGGCCCAAATGCTCGAATCCAGCGACGGCAGCCAACGCATTACGACCGCTAAACTAGCGGCAACCGTTGGCGTGTCCGAAGCCGCACTTTATCGGCATTTTCCCAGTAAAATGAAAATGTTCGATAGCCTGATTGAGTTTATCGAAGATAGTCTGATTACCCGCATTAACCTGATTCTGAAAGATGAAAAAGACACGCTGGCCCGCCTGCGGTTGATCGTACTTTTAGTGTTGGGTTTTGGTGAACGGAACCCAGGTCTGACGCGCATCCTCACCGGACACGCGCTGATGTTTGAACAGGATCGCCTGCAGGATCGCATCAACCAGCTTTTTGAACGCATTGAGGTTCAGCTGCGCCAGGTTATGCGTGAAAAGAAAATGCGCGAAGGCGAAGGGTTTACGACCGATGAAGCCCTGCTGGCGAGCCAGCTGCTGGCTTTCTGTGAAGGAATGCTATCCAGATTTGTGAGAAGTGATTTCCGCTATCTGCCCACGGATGATTTTGATACCCGCTGGCCGCTGATTGCCGCTCAGCTTTACTAATAAAAAAGGGCCTACTGGCCCTTTTTTATTTTCCGGCTTAAACGCCGAACTCTTCGCGATATTTACGCACGGCTGCAAGCTTGTCCGCCATTTCTGGCTTCTCTTCCAGGTAAGCAATCAGGTCTTTGAGCGTAACGATCGAGATAACTTTGCACTGATAATCGCGCTCAACTTCCTGAATAGCGGAGATATCCGCCCGGCCACGCTCCTGGCGGTCGAGAGAAATAAGAACCCCGGCAAGGCTCGCGCCGTTCGCGGCAATGATCTCCATTGACTCACGAATAGCGGTCCCGGCAGTTATCACATCGTCCACCAGCATGACGCGGCCCTGGAGCGCACTGCCCACCAGATTACCGCCTTCGCCATGATCTTTCGCTTCTTTGCGGTTAAAGCAGTAAGGCACGTCGCGCTCGTGGTGCTCAGCCAGCGCGACTGCGGTCGTTGTCGCGATAGGAATGCCTTTATAGGCCGGGCCAAAGAGCAGATCAAAATCGATGCCGGAGTCCATCAGGGCGGCAGCATAGAAACGCCCTAATAACGCCAGATCGCGCCCGGTATTAAACAGCCCGGCGTTGAAGAAATAGGGGCTTGTACGCCCGGATTTCAGCGTAAATTCGCCAAACTTGAGTACCTGTTTGTTAAGCGCAAACTCAATAAACTGGCGCTGATACGGTTTCATGGATTTGCTCCTTAGCATTGTGACACGGACATAAAAAAAGCGACTTCTCAGTCGCTTTTAAAAAATTAATTTTCTAACGCCGCCTTCTGCGACGCGATGATGGAATCAATTCCCCCTCGAGCCAACGCCAGTAGCGCCAGTAGCTCTTCGTGGGAGAACGGCTCACCTTCCGCGGTGCCCTGCACCTCAATCATGCGCCCGTCTTCCATCATGACAACATTCATATCGGTTTCGGCTGCCGAGTCTTCGACATATTCCAGGTCGCAGAGAGCTTCACCGTTGACGATACCAACGGAAACCGCCGCAACCATCCCTTTCATTGGATTCGTTTTCAGTTTGCCAGAGGCGACCAGACCGTTTAACGCATCGGCCAGCGCTACGCAGGCACCGGTGATAGAAGCGGTGCGGGTACCGCCATCAGCCTGCAGAACGTCGCAATCCAGGGTGATAGTAAATTCACCTAATGCTTTTAGATCCACCGCCGCGCGTAACGAACGGGCGATAAGACGTTGAATCTCGAGAGTACGGCCACCCTGTTTGCCTTTTGCCGCTTCACGGGCATTGCGGCTGTGGGTTGCCCGCGGCAGCATGCCGTATTCAGCGGTGATCCAGCCCTGCCCCTGGCCTTTAAGGAAGCGAGGCACGCCCTCTTCAAGGGTCGCGGTGCACAACACTTTGGTATCACCGAACTCGACAAGCACGGAGCCTTCAGCGTGTTTAGTGTAATGACGGGTCAGGGTAACTGGGCGCACTTGTTCGACGCTACGACCTGATGGACGCATGGGCTTCTCTCCGGCTAAAACGAATGTGGCTGCGCATTATACGGACTTCAGGCGCTTATTCCTATCCTGCAAGACCCCTGATGGCTATAATCCCCCCATACATTAGCTGAAAACGGGTACGTACTATGATCCGCAGTATGACCGCCTACGCCCGGCGTGAAGTAAAAGGTGAATGGGGCTCCGCCTCCTGGGAATTACGCTCGGTAAACCAGCGCTATCTCGAAACGTATATCCGCATGCCGGAACAGTTCCGCAGTCTTGAGCCCGTTGCTCGTGAGCGCATTCGCAACCGCCTCACCCGCGGCAAAATTGAGTGCAACCTGCGCTTTGAGCCCGATGCCCGCGCACAAGGATCGCTGATTCTTAATGAAAAGCTGGCTAAACAGCTGGTTGAGGCCGCTAACTGGGTCAAAATGCAAAGCGATGAAGGTGAAATCAACCCGGTTGATATTCTTCGCTGGCCAGGCGTAATGGCCGCTCAGGAACAGGATCTTGATGCGATTACCGCTGAAATACTTTCCGCTCTTGATGGCGCCCTGGACGATTTTATTGTTGCCCGTGAGACCGAAGGCCAGGCCCTGAAAGGGTTGATTGAACAACGCCTGGAAGGCGTCAGCGTCGAAGTGGCCAAAGTCCGTGCTCAAATGCCAGAAGTAGTGAAATGGCAGCGCGAGCGCCTGGTTAACAAACTGGAAGAAGCCGAAGTTCAGCTTGAGAACAACCGCCTTGAACAAGAATTGGTGCTGATGGCGCAGCGCATTGATGTCGCGGAAGAGCTGGACCGTCTGGAAGCCCACGTCAAAGAGACCTACAACATCCTGAAAAAGAAAGAAGCCGTTGGCCGTCGCCTCGACTTTATGATGCAGGAGTTTAACCGCGAGTCGAATACGCTGGCCTCTAAGTCGATCAATGCCGACGTGACCAATTCGGCTATCGAGCTGAAAGTCCTGATCGAGCAAATGCGCGAACAGATTCAGAATATCGAGTAGCGTGACATAAGCCTGCATTCAGCAGGCTTTTTCTTTTGATGCGTAACAGGTATACGCCCGGAGCTGCTCCGCAGTGATAAGCCCCATCTTTTCAAGGTGAATAGCTACCGCTCTCGAAGAACGTTCAAACTCATCCCCCAGAGTTTCAATCGCGCCTGTTTGCTCCAAGCGCTCTGCGAGGATCCGTTTCTCTTCTTCGGCCCAGGGAAAATGAGACTTAGCCGGACGTCCTTCTGCAAGGTTACGTTGCTGCCTCTCCTCGGGTGTTAGCCTGGATTATTACTGTTTTTCCGGGTTCATCGACAGCTCCTCAGCCAGAGCAAACAGCATTCTTATTGCTTCCGGCTTATTGGCTGTTGATTCAGCGTCAGGCATCTCTCCAGTTTCTGGATTGATGCCATTTGCTAGCTCTTTTAACATCGCCGATATCTTCATTGCATTCCCTTCAATAATTTTACTAATCCATTAAATTCAAAAAGAACTTAACAACACCCAAATATAAAGAACAAATTTTATATTTTGGATAAATAAAACTAATCAATTTTCATTCAACTTAGAAAATCTCAATCGTGACATAGTGCACAAAACGTTACCCTCTGCCGGCATTCTGAGGGGACAAACATGCTGCTACACATCCTTTATCTGATTGGTATTACAGCGGAAGCCATGACCGGGGCACTTGCCGCCGGGCGCCGCCGCATGGATACGTTTGGCGTCATTATTATCGCCACTGCCACGGCGCTGGGCGGCGGTTCAGTCCGCGATATTCTGCTGGGTCATTATCCCCTCGGCTGGGTGAAGCATCCTGAGTACGTAGTGATTGTTGCCATTGCGGCGGTACTCACCACCATCATGGCTCCGGTAATGCCACACCTGCGCAAGCTCTTTTTGGTGCTGGATGCGCTGGGCCTGGTGGTCTTTTCTATTATCGGTGCACAGGTTGCTCTGGATATGGGCGAAGGCCCAATCATTGCAACCATTGCCGCCGTTGTCACAGGCGTCTTTGGTGGTGTGCTGAGGGATATGTTCTGCAAACGTATTCCCCTGGTGTTCCAAAAAGAACTGTACGCTGGTATCGCCTTTGCCTCAGCCGTGCTTTACATCGCGCTGCAGCACTACGTCAGCAGCCATGACGTCGTGGTGATTGCAACCTTACTCTTCGGATTCACAGCTCGGTTACTGGCACTGCGCCTACGGCTTGGGCTACCAGTATTTCATTACAAGCACGCCGATCACTGATGGCCAAAACCCGGGATGCTATGCTGCTCAAGGAAGGCGGCAAGGGCAACCACTTGCGGATGCTTCATAAAATCGACTAACTGCCTTGCCCGCTTAACCCCCACCCCGGGTAAAGTTTGCCATCGAGATTGATCCCAACCACCAAGCTGCTGCCAGTGTTTGTCTTTCAGAGCGACGTGCGCACTTCGCGGCAACGGCATCCCTAATGCCAACACCCAGCGAATAAACGGCTGTTTTCGGGACAATGAAAATTGATGCCATAACAACTCGGCTTTTTTCACCGAAACGCCGGGTAAACCTGACAGCATTGTCTCGTTCAAATCCAGCCATGAAAAAATGTGCTGAAAGCGTGACGTCATGTGCAGATGGCGCCAGGTGCTTTGACTAACGCCGGCCAAATCCAGAACTCGCTTTTGACTCATCCCCGTCAGACGGGCAATAAATTGTTCTGCGCATTCAGATGAAGCATAAAGGCAAGTCACCGGTGTAAAAACCACCATTTCCGGTATGGATGTATCTCGCTGGCTGACTCGCCAGACAACTTCGTCCATCCGAGGTATTCCCTGTCCAGCCAAACTTATTTTTACTTTATCGCCAGCCACAACATCCCATTCCTGCCAGCGTTTTAGTGAACCGATATTCACCCGTCGAACACGTTTATCGTCGAGTTGAACCTCTTCTAATTCAAGCACCACTGACACTTTACCCGTTCGCCCCACGGCAAAATCAACGTTACGGACCACGGCGATTTGCTCAACAGGAGGATGTTTCCACGCTATGGCCCACTCCCCCTGCCCCGGCTGCCAGAATTTAGCTTCGGGTTCACGCTCCTGACGAATCACAATGCCATCCGTGACAAAGGGAAGCGGTTGGTGAAACCACTCCTCACGCAAGCGGGCAATGTCATCAATGTTTGCCACACGCCGGGACCATAAAGCAGACATGGAAAATCCTGCTTCACTCAATATACGGCCTTTTTCAGCAAGGCTTTCGGGCCCATCAGGCCAGGCCCAGATAAAAATGTCCAGCGCGTTCCGATCGCTAACCGCCCCAGTCCGCAGCATTTCCCCGGCAACTTTAGACCTCGCATTGACTCCGCCAGCCTTGCTTTGAATATGGCCCTCTCGTTTCAGGAATAGTTCACCTTGCAGTACGCTGTTCGCAAGAGGCCCGGCAAGATGAAGGGGTATGGCATCAATACCGGCAGCTTTGTGTGTCCAGTCCTCACCTGTGATGCCATTGCCACGACTTAGCATTTTCACCAGCTGTCCATGTTGATAGACCAATGTGATAGCCACGCCATCCACCTTGGGCTGTACCCATAAGTTCTGCCGGCCTGCAGTCCATAGCTCGACAGCACGTTTATCCGGTAACTTTTTCAGCCCTGTATGCGCAATTGGGTGAGACGAATTTCCTGCTGTTCCCATCCTTGCAGATTCTGCCTCTTGCCCCTGTTTAATGCAGCGCCTCCAGGCAGACAGTGTCTCCTTTAAGTCATCGTAAACGGCATCGCTCACCAAACTCTTTCCCTGCTGGTAATAGGCGTCATCCCAGAGGGATAGCTGGTGCGTAAGGCGTTCAATCTCCTTCTGTGTTCTGACATCAGACCATGCTGGACAAGATGCCATTACCGTTGATGAAACCCCCAGTAAAATGACAAAAACTGCTAACGCGACCCCTTTCATACCACCCTCCATTTCCTTTATCCGGGGAGGTATAACCGTGTCCGGCGTCAATCGCGAGCATGAAAAAACCCGCATACGAGATGCGTCCCTAAAAACTCATCTCGTTGCATCAAGAATGACAAAAAGGTGGAAAACATCGCGTAAAACACGAGAAAAAACGTGTCAGATAATGACAAAACCTACGTACTGAGGCAGCGGTGTGTATAATATGCCGGTAGACGCTCTTCCCTTTATGCATACCGATTAAGTTAGAACTCATGGCTCAAGGCACGCTTTATATTGTTTCCGCTCCAAGTGGCGCGGGTAAATCCAGCCTCATCCAGGCTTTGTTAAAGACACAACCGCTGTATGACACTCAGGTTTCCATCTCGCACACCACTCGCGGTGTACGACCAGGTGAAAATCACGGGGAACATTACTTTTTTGTCAGTAAAGACGAATTCCAGCAGATGATCGCTGAAGACGCTTTCCTTGAGCACGCAGAAGTATTTGGTAACTACTACGGTACATCCCGCCAGGCGATCGAAAATGTGCTGGCGACCGGCGTAGATGTGTTTTTGGATATCGACTGGCAGGGTGCAGAGCAAATTCGTCAGAAAATGCCTCAATCCCGCAGCATCTTTATTTTGCCGCCGTCAAAAGACGAGCTGGACCGCCGCCTGCGCGGTCGCGGTCAGGATAGCGAAGAGGTGATTGCAAAACGCATGGCGCAAGCCGTTGCGGAAATGAGTCACTATGCGGAGTATGATTACCTTATCGTTAATGATGACTTCGATACCGCCCTGTCTGATTTAAAGATAATCATTCGTGCCGAGCGTCTACGAATGGGTCGCCAAAAGATGCGGCATGACGCTTTAATCAGCAAACTATTGGCAGACTGACACCAGTTTCAGTATTATGCCCAGTCATTTCTTCACCTGTGGAGCATTTTAATTATGGCACGCGTAACCGTTCAGGACGCTGTAGAGAAAATTGGTAACCGTTTTGACCTGGTACTTGTCGCCGCGCGTCGCGCTCGTCAGATGCAGGTTGGCGGCAAAGATCCGCTGGTACCGGAAGAAAACGATAAAACGACCGTTATTGCACTGCGTGAAATCGAAGAAGGGTTGATCACCAACCAGATTCTCGATGTTCGTGAGCGCCAGGAACAGCAAGAGCAGGAAGCCGCAGAACTGCAGGCCGTGACTGCTATTGCTGAAGGTCGTCGTTAATTAGCCTGCGGGTAGCCCTTGTATCTGTTTGAAAGCCTGAATCAGCTGATTCAAAACTATCTGCCAGAGGAGCAAATTAAGCGCCTCCGGCAGGCATACCTTGTCGCACGTGATGCTCACGAGGGACAAACTCGTTCAAGCGGTGAACCCTATATCACCCATCCCGTCGCCGTTGCCTGTATCCTGGCCGAGATGAAACTCGACCATGAAACGCTAATGGCAGCGCTTCTGCATGATGTGATTGAAGACACCCCGGCCACCTATCAGGATATGGAACAGCTGTTTGGTAAAAGCGTTGCCGAACTGGTGGAAGGGGTTTCTAAGCTAGATAAACTGAAGTTCCGCGATAAGAAAGAGGCTCAGGCCGAAAACTTCCGCAAAATGATCATGGCGATGGTGCAGGATATCCGCGTCATTTTGATCAAGCTTGCTGACCGCACGCACAATATGCGCACGCTTGGGTCATTGCGCCCGGATAAACGCCGCCGTATTGCCCGTGAAACCCTCGAAATTTACAGCCCACTCGCTCACCGCCTCGGTATTCATCATCTGAAAACCGAACTGGAAGAGCTTGGCTTTGAAGCGCTTTATCCGAACCGCTACCGCGTCATTAAAGAAGTGGTAAAAGCGGCGCGAGGTAACCGCAAAGAGATGATTCAAAAAATCCTCTCTGAAATCGACGGACGCCTTCAGGAAGCAGGCATTGCCTGTCGCGTGAGCGGTCGCGAAAAGCATCTTTATTCCATTTACTGCAAGATGACGCTCAAAGAACAGCGTTTCCATTCGATCATGGATATCTACGCATTCCGCGTCATTGTCCATGATATGGACACTTGTTATCGCGTCCTCGGGCAGATGCACAGCCTCTACAAACCTCGTCCTGGTCGGGTGAAAGACTACATCGCCATTCCGAAAGCGAACGGCTATCAGTCCCTTCACACCTCAATGATTGGGCCGCACGGCGTCCCTGTTGAAGTGCAAATCCGTACTGAAGACATGGATCAAATGGCGGAAATGGGGGTTGCTGCGCACTGGGCTTATAAAGAGCAAGGCGAAAGCAGCACGACGGCACAAATCCGCGCTCAGCGCTGGATGCAGAGCCTTTTAGAGCTGCAGCAAAGCGCCGGTAGCTCATTTGAATTTATCGAGAGCGTAAAATCCGATCTGTTCCCGGATGAGATTTACGTTTTCACCCCGGAAGGCCGCATTGTAGAGCTGCCCGCAGGCGCAACGCCGGTTGACTTCGCCTACGCGGTACATACCGACATCGGCCACGCCTGCGTGGGCGCTCGCGTCGATCGCCAGCCTTACCCGCTTTCACAGTCGTTGACCAGCGGGCAGACTATCGAAATCATCACCGCACCGGGGGCACGTCCAAACGCCGCATGGCTTAATTTTGTTGTCAGCTCCAAAGCTCGCGCCAAAATTCGCCAAATGCTGAAAAACCTGAAGCGTGATGATTCCGTCAGTTTAGGGCGTCGCCTGCTCAATCATGCGCTGGGTGGCAGCCGTAAACTGGCTGAAATTCCGGCAGAAAATCTCCAGCGTGAACTGGATCGCATGAAGCTTGCGTCCCTTGACGACCTGCTGGCTGAGATTGGCCTCGGGAACGCAATGAGCGTCGTCGTGGCAAAAAATCTGCAAGGAGACTCACCGGTTGCCGCTCAGCCAGGCACGGTGCCTGCAGCAAATCACAGCAACTTGCCAATCAAAGGTGCAGACGGTGTTCTGATTACCTTTGCCAAGTGCTGCCGCCCGATTCCGGGAGATCCTATCGTCGCTCACGTCAGCCCCGGCAAAGGGCTGGTTATCCACCATGAGTCCTGTCGAAATATTCGTGGCTACCAGAAAGAGCCCGAGAAGTTTATGGCCGTGGAGTGGGATAAAGAGACCGAGCAGGAGTTCATCACCGAGATCAAAGTGGACATGTTTAACCACCAGGGCGCATTGGCGAATCTCACTGCAGCAATCAATACCGCTGGCTCTAATATTCAAAGTCTGAATACCGAAGAGAAAGACGGTCGCGTGTACAGCGCCTTTATTCGCCTGACCGCCCGGGATCGCGTCCATCTGGCGAACATCATGCGCAAAATTCGCGTGATGCCGGATGTGATTAAAGTTACCCGCAACAGAAACTAGAGTTATGAATCCTCAACGTTATGCGCGTATTTGCGAGATGCTCGCCAGACGCCAGCCGGACCTGACCGTTTGTATGGAGCAGGTGCACAAGCCCCATAACGTCTCCGCCATCATCCGTACCGCCGATGCCGTTGGCGTGCATGAAGTGCACGCCGTTTGGCCAGGAAGCCGTATGCGCACCATGGCATCTTCCGCCGCAGGAAGTAATTCCTGGGTTGAAGTTAAAACGCACAAAACTATCGGTGAGGCCGTCCGTCAGCTTAAAAGCAGCGGCATGCAAATTCTGGCGACTCATCTTTCCGATAAAGCCGTCGATTTCCGCGAGATAGACTACACGCTCCCCACCTGCATTCTGATGGGACAGGAAAAAACGGGCATTACCGAAGAGGCGCTCGCGCTTGCCGACCAGGACATCATCATTCCTATGATCGGTATGGTGCAATCCCTGAACGTGTCCGTCGCCTCGGCGCTGATTCTTTACGAAGCCCAGCGCCAGCGCCAAAACGCAGGCATGTATCAGCGTGAAAACAGCACTTTACCGGAAGCTGAGCAGCAGAGATTGCTGTTTGAAGGTGGTTATCCCGTGCTGGCGAACGTTTCTCGCCGGAAAGGCTTACCGTACCCACATGTGAATCAGCAGGGTGAGATAGAAGCTGATGCCGCATGGTGGGCCACGATGCAGTCGGCGAAATAAGCCATGAAAGGCCGCCTGCTGGATGCCATACCGCTAAGCACGCTTGCCGGAGTGGGCGCCAGCCAGAGCGGCAAGCTGGCCAAAATCGGCCTGCATACCCTCCAGGATCTGCTGCTGCACCTGCCGCTTCGCTACGAAGACCGTACCCATCTTTACCCCATTAACGACCTTCAGCCGGGCCTGTACGCCACGGTGGAAGGCGAAGTGCTGAACAGCAATATCACCTTCGGCGGACGCCGGATGATGACCTGCCAGATTAGCGACGGCACCGGCATTCTCACGATGCGTTTTTTCAATTTCAACGCGGCGATGAAAAACAGCCTTTCTGCTGGCAAGCGCGTGCTCGCCTACGGTGAAGCCAAACGCGGCAAATACGGTGCCGAGATGTTCCACCCTGAATACCGCATTCAGGGCGACCTCAGTACGCCGGATCTGCAGGAAACGCTCACGCCGGTTTACCCGACGACCGAGGGAATCCGCCAGGCTACGCTACGTAAGTTGACCGATCAGGCACTCGAGCTGCTGGATACCTGCGCAATTACCGAACTTCTGCCCGCCGAACTGAGTCAGGGCATGATGAGCCTGCCGGAGGCATTACGCACCTTGCACAGGCCGCCGCCGGACATGAGACTGGCCGATCTGGAAACCGGTAAACATCCGGCTCAGCAGAGATTAATCCTCGAAGAGCTACTTGCCCATAATCTGAGTATGCTGGCGCTACGAGCCGGAGCACAGCGCTACCATGCGCTACCGTTGGTTAATCACGACGAGCTAAAAAACCAGCTGCTTGCTGCCCTGCCCTTTAAGCCTACTGGGGCTCAGGAACGAGTAGTCGCAGAAATAGAGCGCGATATGGCGCTGGACGTGCCTATGATGCGTCTGGTGCAGGGTGACGTAGGTTCCGGTAAAACGCTGGTGGCCGCCCTCGCAGCCCTTCGCGCCATTGCGCACGGCAAACAGGTTGGTCTGATGGCACCCACCGAGTTGCTGGCTGAGCAACACGCCAATAACTTCCGTCAGTGGTTTGCCCCATTAGGTATCGAGGTAGGCTGGCTGGTCGGGAAGCAAAAAGGGAAAGCCCGAATTGCGCAACAGGAAGCCATTGCCAACGGCCAGGTTTCGATGGTGGTCGGCACTCACGCTATTTTCCAGGAGCAGGTTCAGTTTGCCGGGCTGGCGCTGGTTATCATTGATGAGCAGCACCGTTTTGGCGTACACCAACGCCTGGCGCTGTGGGAAAAAGGTCAGGTTCAGGGTTTCCATCCCCATCAGCTGATCATGACCGCAACGCCAATTCCGCGCACGCTGGCGATGACCGCCTATGCCGACCTCGATACGTCAGTCATCGATGAACTGCCGCCGGGGCGAACGCCAGTCACTACCGTGGCGATAGCGGACACCCGACGCAGCGAGATAATCGAGCGAGTGCGTAACGCCTGCCGGGACGAAAAGCGTCAGGCATATTGGGTTTGTACGCTGATTGAAGAGTCTGAATTGTTGGAAGCTCAGGCTGCGGAAGTGACCTGGGAAGAGCTAAAAACCGCCCTCCCTGAGCTGAACGTTGGCCTGGTACACGGGCGCATGAAGCCGCAGGAAAAACAGGCGGTGATGCAGGCCTTCAAGCAGGGCGAACTGCATCTTCTGGTCGCCACCACGGTGATTGAGGTTGGCGTGGATGTACCCAATGCCAGCCTGATGATCATCGAAAACCCTGAGCGTTTAGGGCTGGCGCAACTCCACCAGCTGCGCGGCCGTGTTGGCCGTGGCGCAGTAGCCTCTCACTGCGTGCTGCTGTATAAATCTCCGTTATCCAAAACGGCACAGCTTCGCCTGCAGGTGCTAAGAGACAGTAATGATGGTTTTGTAATTGCGCAAAAAGACCTGGAGATCCGCGGGCCAGGCGAGCTGCTTGGGACTCGCCAGACGGGTAGCGCAGAATTCAAAGTGGCCGATCTGCTGCGGGACCAGGGGATGATCCCGCAGGTTCAGCGCGTGGCGCGCCATATCCACGAACGCTATCCTGAACAGGCGAAGGCGCTGATCGAACGCTGGATGCCGGAAACCGAGCGTTACTCCAACGCTTAAGCAAACAGCGGCAGCATCAGGAACAGCTTGATCACCACCGCATTCACGATGTCGATAAAGAACGCCCCCACCATCGGTACCACCAAAAATGCCATATGGGACGGGCCGAATCGTTCGGTAATCGCCTGCATATTAGCAATCGCCGTCGGTGTGGCGCCCATGCCAAAACCACAGTGGCCGGCGGCCAGTACTGCCGCATCGTAGTTTTTACCCATCAAACGCCAGGTCACAAAAATGGCGTACAGCGCCATAAACAGCGTTTGTACGGCCAGAATAGCCAGCATAGGTAACGCCAGAGAGGCCAGTTCCCAAAGTTTAAGGCTCATTAACGCCATCGCCAGGAACAGTGAAAGGCTGACGTTGCCCAGTATGGAAACCGCCCGTTCGAAGACACGATAAAAGCCCACGGCCGCGAGCAAATTACTGAGAATCACGCCAATAAACAGCACGCAGACAAACGTCGGCAGCTCAAACGGTGTGCCCTGCAATAATCCGGCAACGACACGCCCTACCGTCAGGCAGATAGCAATCAGGGCGATGGTTTCAATCATCACTAAAGAGGTAATGACTCGCCCGACGTCTGGCTTTTCAAACGCGCCGGGGATCTCGTTATCTTCAGGCGCGCCATTGGGCGTAGAAGAATGTTTAACCAGATAGCGAGCAACCGGGCCACCAATTAAACCGCCCAGCACCAGGCCAAACGTCGCACAGGCCATAGCGACTTCCGTCGCATTCTGGAAACCATAGCGTTCGGTAAAGAGTTTTCCCCAGGCGGCACCGGTACCGTGCCCGCCGGACAACGTTATCGAACCTGCCAGCAGCCCCATCAGCGGATCGAGCCCCAGCATGCTGGCCATACCGATGCCGATGGCGTTCTGCATGACCAGCAGCCCAACGACGATAAACAAGAAAATCCCCACCACTTTCCCGCCCTTGCGCAAACTGGCGATATTCGCATTCAGGCCGATTGTGGCGAAGAAAGCGAGCATCAAAGGATCCTTGAGGCTCATATCAAACTCAATTTCCCAACCCATGCTTTTTTTCAGGATAAGCAGGGCGATCGCCACCAGCAATCCACCGGCCACGGGTTCAGGAATCGTGTATTTTTTGAGAAAAGGAACAGAGTGGACCATTTTACGCCCCAGAAGCAGCACTAACGTGGCGGCCACCAGGGTAGAAAGGGTATCAAGATGAAACATGGCAGGGCTCCTTTTATTGCGCATCCATCACTCGCGCTTAATTATCCTTCGCTGGCATTTCCTTCATGAATGAAATCAGCTGGCGCATTTTAACCAAAAAATGCGCCTTCGTTATAACTAATGCTCAATTTATGACATTTCGCTCTTATCACCTTAGGATGGCAATCGTTTGCTTTTACCGTTCAGTCCGTTAAAATCAGCGCTTTTCCAGCCATGAGATCGTCACTGATGTCCGTCAATGCCGTAGAGTCAGAAAATGCGCAACCGGTTGCGCAGACTCGCCAGAGCGAACTAATTTATCGCCTTGAAGACCGCCCGCCGCTACCGCAAACCCTTTTTGCCGCCTGCCAACACCTGCTGGCAATGTTTGTGGCAGTGATTACCCCGGCATTGTTAATTTGCCAGGCGTTGGGGTTACCGGCATCGGACACACAGCACATTATCAGCATGTCTTTGTTTGCCTCTGGCGTGGCTTCGATTATTCAAATCAAAGCCTGGGGGCCAGTAGGTTCAGGTTTGCTGTCGATTCAGGGCACCAGCTTTAACTTTGTCTCTCCGCTGATTATGGGCGGCATGGCGCTGAAAAATGGCGGTGCGGACGTGCCGACGATGATGGCGGCACTCTTCGGCACGCTGATGCTTGCCAGCTGCACGGAAATGCTGATTTCGCGCGGGCTGCATCTTGCTCGCCGCATTATTACCCCTCTGGTTTCCGGCGTGGTGGTCATGATTATCGGTCTGTCCCTGATTCAGGTTGGGCTGACCTCTATCGGCGGTGGCTATGGCGCCATGGCCGACCACACTTTCGGCGCACCGAAAAATCTGCTGCTGGCAGGCGCGGTTCTGCTGGTCATTATCCTGCTGAACCGCCAGCGTAATCCTTATCTGCGTGTAGCGTCTCTGGTCATCGCGATGGCCGTGGGCTACCTGCTGGCCTGGGCGCTGGATATGCTGCCTGCCACAACCCAGGCCGCGAACACCGACCTCATTATGGTTCCTACACCGCTGTATTACGGGCTGGGCATCGATTGGAGCCTGCTTATTCCGCTGATGCTGGTATTTATGGTGACCTCGCTGGAAACTATCGGCGACATCACAGCGACCTCAGACGTATCCGAACAACCTGTTTCCGGCCCGCTGTACATGAAGCGCCTGAAAGGCGGCGTACTGGCTAATGGTCTGAACTCCTGCGTTTCAGCCGTATTTAATACTTTCCCTAACTCCTGCTTTGGCCAGAACAATGGGGTTATTCAATTAACCGGCGTTGCCAGCCGCTATGTAGGCTTTGTTGTCGCCCTGATGCTGATCGTGCTTGGCCTGTTCCCGGCGGTTAGCGGCTTTGTGCAGCATATTCCTGAGCCAGTACTGGGCGGTGCGACGATTGTGATGTTCGGTACCATCGCCGCGTCCGGAGTGCGTATTGTCTCCCGCGAACCGCTGAACCGCCGCGCAATTATGATTATCGCCCTATCACTCGCCGTCGGTCTTGGCGTGTCCCAGCAACCGCTGATCCTTCAGTTCGCGCCTGACTGGATGAAAACGCTGCTCTCTTCGGGCATTGCTGCCGGCGGGATCACGGCCATCGTGCTGAACCTTATCTTCCCGCCAGAAAAAGAGTAATTCCTCACGCGCCGGCAGTAATTTTCGCCGGCGCGAAACCTCCTTTGACAATCCCTTCCTTGAGCTACAGCGGTAAATCGGGCATAACACCCTTAGCGAAACTGAAAGGGGTGGAAGGCAATGAAATTCCTCGGAAAGCTGGTTCTTATTCTGCTGGGCCTTGTCGTACTGGCGCTGGCTGCCTTTTACATCCTGCTGCAAACCCGCTGGGGCGCGGACCAAATCAGCAGCTGGGTGAATGAAAAAACGAGCTACCACCTCGCTTTCAATGAGATGGCGCATGACTGGTCTTCGCCCACCCATCTGGTGTTCCATAACGTTACTTTTGGCCGCACCGGCCAGCCCGCGACGCTGGTAGCAAAGAGTGTGGATATCGGTCTGAGTACGCGACAGTTCACCCAGCCTCTCTACGTTGACACTATTTTGCTCCAGCAAGGCACGCTGAATCTCAGCGCAAACGCCGTGCCACTCCCGCTCGAGGCCGATAAACTGCAATTGCAGGATATGGCTATTAACAGCCCTGATAGCGAGTGGAATCTGAGCGCCCAGCGCGTTGAGGGCGGTGTAGCCCCCTGGCTGCCTCAGGCCGGGAAAGTGCTGGGTAACAAAGCCAATATCGCCTTCAGCGCGGGCTCACTGACGCTCAACGGGATTAACGCCAGCAACGTCCTGCTGCAAGGAACGCTGAATAATGAACAGGTCACGCTGACCACGATCGGGGCGGATGTTGCCCGCGGCTCCCTGACGGGCAATGCCCACCGCAATACCGACGGCTCGTGGCAGGTGGGCAGCCTTCGCCTCAATGATATTCGCCTGCAAACGGCAAAATCACTCACCGATTTTCTTGCGCCAGTAACCTCTGTTCCCTCGTTAACTATCGATCGCCTTGAAATAACCGATGCTCGTCTGGAAGGAAAAGAGTGGGCGGTAAGCGACCTCGCCCTTAGCCTGCGGAATCTAACGCTGGCGAACGGGGGATGGCAAAGCGATGATGGCCAGCTGTCGATGAACGCCAGCGAATTCATTAACGGCTCGCTGCATTTGCAGGATCCGATCGTGAACGTCGATTTTGCCCCACCAGGGGCTACCCTTCGGCAATTTAGTTCACGCTGGGAGGGCGGCCTGATTCGTGCTTCCGGGCAATGGCTGCGCGACGGCAATCAAGCGGTGATGGATGAAGTGGTCATTGGCGGGCTGGAATACACGCTGCCCTCCAACTGGAAAACCCTGTGGATGGAGAGACTTCCTGACTGGCTGAACAGCGTTACGGTGAAAAAGTTCTCCGCTAACCGAAATCTGATTATTGATATCGATCCGAACTGGCCGTTCCAGCTCACCGGGCTGGATGGCACCGCAACGAATATCCAGCTGGCAAGGGATCATCAATGGGGTATTTGGTCCGGCAATGCATCGTTTAATGCCGCGGCGGCCACCTTCAACCGCGTTGACGTGCGGCGCCCGTCGCTGTCCCTAACGGCGAACCAGAGCCAGGTCGCGATAACGGAGCTAAGTGCCTTCGCAGGTGAAGGCTTACTGGAAGCCACGGCAAACGTGAGCCAGACTCCAGAGCGTGCGGTGAGCGTTAACCTGAAGGGCCAGAGCGTGCCGGTGAATGTGTTACATGCCTGGGGCTGGCCTGCTCTGCCGCTGGAAGGGAACGGAAATCTGCAGTTTTCGGCAACCGGGCAGATGGCCGCTGGCACTACGCTGAAACCTACGGTGAGCGGCACCCTGAAGGCCACCAACGCCAGCGGGCAACAGATTCAGCAGACTATGCGCAACGGAGACGTTCCCGGCGCATAGCCTGCATCCTGACCTATTCCTCTTCGTTTCCGCCCTCTTCCAGAGGGCCAAACGGCCTGGCAGGCAGCACCAGATAGACACCCTCAAACACTGCACCGAGCGTGTCATTGCCGTAAAGCTCGACTTCAAGCGCTACGCGAGCTTTGCGGCCCCGGGCCAGCCTGTCCAGATCGCCACTCAGCGACCCCAGGTCAGCCGTTGCCCCCGGTTTTCCTGTGATTGGTTTGCTATAACGGATATGGGCATCGGCCAGAATAATTGTCCCGCCCAGATGGCGTTCACGCAGCATCAGCCAGATAAGCCCCCAGCCGGTTAACGTGGCCAGCGAGAACAAACTCCCCGCGAAAAGCGTGTGGTGCGGGTTTTGATTTCCCGTTTCCGGCATCGTAGTGATGAATTTTTGCCCGGTATATTGCTGAATACGCACGCCCATTTTCTCGCTCAGCGGAATATGTTCGTACCAGGCCTGCTGAAGCTGCCCGCACCAGTCGCCCCTGTGAAGGATATCGTCAAGCGTAGCGACAGGCTTGATCATCAGGAAGTGGCGTACCGGCGTGGTTTGCGGCGTAGTGATTTCCCCTTGATTCACAAAGCCCAGCTTGGAAAAAAATGGAACGGCATCTTCACGTGCGCTGCAGGTCACACGCTTAACGCCTTCCTGTCGCGCCACGGACTCCAGCGCCATCGCCACCAACGTCCCTAAGCCTTTATCCTGGACCGACGGATGCACCGCCATAAAGCGAATCGCAGCTTCGTTATCGGCATTGATATAAAGGCGGCCCACGGCAACGGTATTGCCCTCTTCATCGACCACCATTTGGTGATGAGCCATTGCATCCCAGGCATCGCGCTCGGAACCTTTTGGCTGGTGCAGGGGTTTACGCAACATTTCCCAGCGGAACTGGTAATAACGATCTAGTTCTTCTTCTGTTTGTGGCACACGAAGGTGATACATAAATTGTTCTCTCGTTGCGCGAGCCGGATGGCGAGGGTTACACCTGCAGCCAGAACGTCACCGGCCCGTCATTAATTAGCGAAACCTGCATATCGGCGGCGAATCGCCCGGTTGGGGCGTCGATGCCTTGTTGTTTGCAGCGCTCGACAAAATATTCATACAGGGCTTCAGCCTGCTGTGGCGCCGCGCCACCGGAGAAGCTCGGACGCATCCCGCGTTCCGTGTCCGCCGCCAGCGTAAATTGAGACACCACCAGCAGACTTCCGCCCGCCTGCTGGACGTTCAGGTTCATCTTGCCCTGCTCGTCGCTGAAAATTCGATAGCCTAATACACGCTCGCAGAGGCGATTCGCTTTCTGTTCGTTATCTTCTTTTTCGACACCCAGCAACACCAAAAGTCCGGGACCAATTTCACCCGTCACTTCACCCTCCACGGTGACGCTGGCACGGGTTACGCGCTGAATTAATGCAATCATTGTTCTTCCAGTTCTTCCTGCTCTGCAGCCTGTCGCAATTTACGGTAGTCGCCCAGCGAGGCGGTGATTTCCGCCCCCAGCAACACAATACACCAGGTCCAGTAGACCCAGACAAATAATATGGGGATCACCGCCAGCACGCCGTAAATCAGCTGGTAAGAGGGGAACATGGTGATATAGAGGGCAAAGCCCTTTTTGCCCAGTTCAAACAGTAACGCGGCAACCAGCGAGCCTATTATGGCGTCCTTTGCCCGTACGCTGGCCGTCGGCACAAGGCTGTAGAGCAGCCAGAACGCAAGCCAGGAAAGCAGCAGAGGAAAAATGCGCAGGACTTCATCAAGCATGCTGTTGAGTTCTGAGGCCCAGCGGAGAGACAGCAGATAAGAGCTTATCGCCAGGCTGGCCCCGGCCAACAGCGGGCCAAGGGTCAGAATCATCCAGTAAATAGCAAAGGAATACACCTTCGGCCGCACGCGCTTACTGCGCCAGATGGTGTTCAGCGCGCTGTCTACGGCATACATCAGCAACAGAGAGGTGACGATCAGCCCGATGGCTCCCACCGCCGTCATCCTGCTGGAGTTCGCGACAAACTGTTCGATGTAGCGCTGAATCACGTCGCCGGTTGCAGGCATAAAATTGGCAAAGATGAAATGGCGCAGCTGAACGCTGATATCGGCAAACATCGGGAAGGCGGCAAACAGCGCAAAGACAACCGCCACCAGCGGCACCAGAGACAGCAATGACACATAGGCAAGGTTACCCGCCAGGGTCGTCATGTTATCCTGGTCGATACGCTGCCACAGCAGTTTGCCCCAGGCCCAGAGCGGCCTGAGGCGATGTGCGGTTTTACGGGGCACGCTTTTCATCATCCCTGTTTAGCAAACCAGTCCGGGATAGTCTGCTTGTCGATCACCTGAATACTCGTGATGCCCAACGCTCGGGCGCCTTGAATGTTGTCGGCATTATCGTCGAAGAATACGGCCCGATCGGCAGAGAAGCCTTCCTCCTGCAGCACTTTAAGGTAGATTTCCGCGTCCGGCTTGCGCATCCCCATTTCCTGGGAGAGATAAATTTTATCGGCCGACTGCGCTACTTCCGGGTATTCATCAGGCCAGAAACCGGTATGCAGGCGGTTGGTATTGGAAAGTACCACCACGCGATGCCCCTGCTCGCGCAGCTTCTGCATGACGCCAATGGTGTCTTTGCGCAGGCCGACAAAAATAGCCTGCCAGCCCGCGGCGAACTGCTCGTAGCTCAGCGCCACGTCCATTTCGTGGCACAGGCGTTCGGCAAACACTTCATCCGTTATCTGCCCACGTTCGTGCTGATGGAAGGTTTCTCCCATCGCGAAACTTTTCTGCAGGTTGGCTAACGGCACCCGGCTGTAATCGCTCCAGACGCCGAGCACGCGATTAAAGTCGATATCAACGATGACGTTACCTAAATCAAAGATATACAGCATGCGCACCTCCTTTCCGACATGGAGAAATAACTGTAGCGGGAAAGGCTGACTTTGACTATCAGAGGAAGGTGAGGATACGCATTCTGAGGCAGAAATAAAAAAGCCCCGCCTTTACAGGCAGGGCTTCAGCAGACTGCAGAAAAGAAACTTAAGCTTCTTTGCTACCACGACCCGCACGTTTACGGTCGTTTTCAGTCAGGTGGCGCTTACGGATACGCACGGACAGCGGAGTCACTTCTACCAGTTCGTCGTCATCGATGAACTCCAGAGCTTGCTCCAGGGTCATTTTCTGCGCAGGAACCAGGGTGGTCGCTTCGTCAGTACCGGAAGCACGCATGTTGGTCAGCTTCTTACCGGTCAGGCAGTTTACGGTCAGGTCGTTAGAACGACTGTGAATACCGATGATCTGGCCTTCGTAAACTTCAGCCCCGTGGCCCAGGAACAGCTTGCCGCGATCCTGCAGACCGAACAGCGCAAACGCAACCGCTTTACCCTGACCGTTAGAGATCAGCACGCCGTTCTGGCGCTGGCCCACTTCGCCCTGACGAATATCGTCATAGTGGCTGAAGGTGGAGTACAGCAGACCGGTACCGGAGGTCATGGTCATGAATTCGTTACGGAAGCCGATCAGACCACGGCTTGGGATAACGTAATCAAGACGCACGCGGCCTTTGCCGTCCGGATTCATGTTTTTCAGGTCGCCTTTACGCTCACCGAGCGCCTGCATCACGGAACCCTGATGCTGCTCTTCGATATCCAGCGTCACGTTCTCGAACGGCTCTTGTTTACGGCCGTCGATTTCGCGGAAGATAACTTTCGGACGGGATACCGCCAGCTCGAAACCTTCACGACGCATGTTTTCGATAAGAACAGACAGGTGCAGTTCACCACGACCGGAAACGCGGAATGCGTCCGCATCTTCGGTTTCTTCAACGCGCAGCGCAACGTTGTGAACCAGCTCTTTGTTCAGACGATCAAGAATCTGACGAGAGGTCACGTACTTACCTTCTTTACCGCAGAACGGAGAGGTGTTGACGTTGAAGAACATGGAAACGGTAGGCTCATCTACGGAGAGCGCCGGGAGCGCTTCAACATTTTGCGGATCGCAAATGGTGTCGGAGATGTTCAGTTCGCCCAGGCCGGTGATAGCGATGATGTCGCCAGCTTCAGCTTCGGTAGACTCGATACGCTCCAGGCCCAGGTGGGTCAGCACTTTACCGACTTTACCGTTACGGGTTTTCCCTTCGCTATCAATGATAGTGATCTGCTGGTTTGGCTTCACTTTGCCGCGTTTGATGCGGCCGATGCCGATAACGCCAACGTAGTTGTTGTAGTCCAGCTGGGAGATTTGCATCTGCAGTGGACCGTCGAGGTCAACGTTCGGGGCCGGTACGCGATCGACAATGGCCTGGTACAGTGGCGTCATGTCCGCTGCCATATCATTGTGATCCATACCCGCGATGCCGTTCAGTGCGGATGCATAGATGATTGGGAAGTCGAGCTGCTCGTCGGTCGCATCAAGGTTAACGAACAGGTCGAAGACCTGATCCACAACCCAGTCAGGACGCGCGCCAGGGCGGTCAACTTTGTTGATAACCACGATCGGCTTCAAACCATGGGCAAACGCCTTCTTGGTTACGAAGCGCGTCTGCGGCATTGGGCCATCCATTGCGTCAACCACCAGCAGAACGGAGTCAACCATCGACATTACGCGCTCAACTTCACCACCGAAGTCGGCGTGTCCTGGGGTATCAACGATGTTGATACGGTAGTCATTCCATTTGATAGCGGTGTTTTTAGCGAGGATGGTAATCCCACGCTCTTTCTCCAGGTCATTGGAGTCCATCACGCGTTCAGTGGCTTCAGCACGTTCGTTACTGAAAGTACCAGATTGCTGCAGCAGCTTATCAACCAGGGTAGTTTTACCGTGGTCAACGTGCGCGATGATGGCGATATTACGCAGATTTTCGATCACAACTTTGCCTCAGGCATTAGAAATAGCGCGTTATTGTACACGTATTAATCGAAGGACAGAACAGGATCACAAAGAACCTTTACAAACAATGCAGAAAGTAAGGGTTTGTGATCGCTTTCACGGAGCTAAAAAGGGAGCCATAACGTAAATTGCACCAATATGGTGCTCAGGTTTCATACTGAAGCACTATATTGGTGCAAATTATTCATCCTGGTGCAGCCCTTTTGCACTATGGTGCGCATGATAGCGCCTTTTTAGGGTGATTTAAAAGTTGGCACAGATTTCGCTTTAAACATTTTATGGCGAAAAGCCACATTAAGAAGTGTTTGATTACCTCGTTACCACGACGACTACACCAATCCGGGAGAGTTTAAGTATGTCCGCTGAACACGTTTTGACGATGCTGAATGAGCATGAAGTTAAGTTTGTTGATCTGCGCTTTACCGACACTAAAGGTAAAGAACAGCACGTCACTATTCCTGCTCATCAGGTAAATGCTGACTTCTTCGAAGAAGGCAAAATGTTTGACGGCTCCTCGATTGGTGGCTGGAAAGGTATCAACGAATCCGACATGGTGCTGATGCCAGACCCAACGACGGCGGTTATCGACCCGTTCTTCGCGGACTCTACCCTGATTATCCGCTGTGACATCCTCGAGCCAGGCACCATGCAGGGCTACGACCGTGACCCGCGTTCTATTGCAAAACGCGCTGAAGACTACCTGCGCTCTACCGGCATCGCAGACACCGTTCTGTTCGGGCCAGAGCCAGAATTCTTCCTGTTCGACGACATTCGCTTCGGCAGCTCTATCTCCGGCTCCCACGTAGCTATCGATGATATCGAAGGCGCATGGAACACCGGCACCAAATACGAAGGCGGTAACAAAGGCCACCGTCCAGCGGTGAAAGGCGGTTACTTCCCAGTGCCACCGGTCGACTCTTCTCAGGACCTGCGTTCTGCGATGTGTCTGACCATGGAGCAGATGGGCCTGGTTGTTGAAGCTCATCACCACGAAGTGGCGACCGCTGGTCAGAACGAAGTGGCTACCCGCTTCAACACCATGACCAAAAAAGCTGACGAAATTCAGATCTACAAATACGTTGTACATAACGTGGCTCACGCTTACGGCAAAACCGCGACCTTTATGCCAAAACCAATGTTTGGCGATAACGGTTCCGGCATGCACTGCCACATGTCCCTGTCCAAGAACGGCGTAAACCTGTTCTCCGGTGACAAATATGCTGGCCTGTCTGAGCAAGCGCTGTACTACATCGGCGGGGTTATCAAACACGCTAAAGCGATCAACGCCCTGGCGAACCCAACCACCAACTCCTACAAGCGTCTGGTCCCAGGCTACGAAGCACCAGTTATGCTGGCCTACTCTGCCCGTAACCGTTCTGCTTCTATCCGTATCCCGGTGGTTGCGTCTCCGAAAGCACGTCGTATCGAAGTGCGCTTCCCGGACCCAGCGGCTAACCCATACCTGTGCTTCGCAGCGCTGCTGATGGCGGGTCTGGACGGCATTAAGAACAAGATCCACCCTGGCGAAGCCATGGATAAAAACCTGTATGACCTGCCGCCAGAAGAAGCGAAAGAGATCCCACAGGTTGCTGGCTCTCTGGAAGAAGCACTGAATGCACTGAACGAAGACCGTGAGTTCCTGACTGCGGGCGGCGTATTCACCGACGACGCGATCGATGCTTACATCGCGCTGCGTATTGAAGAAAACGACCGCGTGCGCATGACTCCGCATCCGGTAGAGTTCGAGCTGTACTACAGCGTCTAATAATTTAGAAATCCAACGAGTTTCGTGTTGCAGTAAGACGGCAACTGAGTGAATCCTTGGGAGCATAGATAACTATGTGACCAGGGTGAGTGAGGGCAGCCAACGCAACTGTAGCGCGAAGGGCGTTAGGAGTTTTTGTTGCCGTGGAAACTTTGGCCCATCTTCGGATGGGCTTTTTTCTCCATCGGATCCCCCTGTGACGCTGTTTTTTGTCACTCAAAGACTATAATGCACTAAAACGGTGCACGGAGACTGCTGTATGGCAACTGGCGCGCTGCCCGATGCTGGGCAGATTCTGAATTCTCTCATCAACAGCATCCTGCTCGTGGATGACGAGCTGGCGGTTCACTACGCCAACCCTGCGGCTCAGCAGCTGCTGGCGCAGAGTTCACGCAAGCTGTACGGCACACCTTTGCCGGATCTATTGAGTTATTTCTCGTTGAATATTGGCGTCATGCAGGAAAGCCTGATGGCAGGCCAGGGGTTTACCGACAACGAGGTAACGCTGGTCATTGATGGCCGATCGCACATTCTTTCTCTGACGGCGCAAAAGTTGCCGGAAGGGTACATCCTGATGGAAATGGCGCCGATGGATAATCAGCGCCGATTGAGTCAGGAACAGCTGCAGCACGCGCAGCAGATTGCCGCCCGAGATTTAGTCCGCGGCCTTGCGCATGAGATTAAAAACCCGTTAGGCGGCTTACGTGGCGCGGCGCAACTGCTGAGTAAAGCGCTCCCCGATCCGTCGCTGACGGAGTACACCAAAGTCATTATTGAGCAGGCGGACCGCCTACGTAATTTGGTCGATCGCCTGTTAGGGCCTCAGCAGCCGGGGATGCACGTCACCGAAAGCATTCATAAAGTTGCCGAACGCGTGGTGAAACTCGTGTCAATGGAGCTGCCGGATAACGTCACTCTTGTACGGGATTACGATCCAAGCTTGCCAGAGTTTGCCCACGATCCAGACCAAATTGAGCAAGTTTTACTGAATATCGTTCGTAATGCGCTGCAGGCTCTGGGCAGCGAAGGGGGCGAAATTATTTTACGCACCCGCACAGCTTTTCAACTGACGCTGCACGGTTCGCGCTATCGCCTCGCGGCACGCATAGATATTGAAGATAACGGCCCGGGTATCCCGGCACATTTGCAGGACACGTTGTTCTACCCGATGGTCAGTGGACGAGAAGGCGGCACCGGGCTGGGTCTTTCCATAGCGCGTAGCCTGATCGACCAGCATTCGGGGAAAATCGAATTCAACAGTTGGCCTGGTCATACCGAATTTTCGGTTTACCTGCCTATTCGGAAGTAGAGGTCATTATGCAACGAGGGATAGTTTGGGTCGTTGACGACGATAGCTCCATCCGCTGGGTTCTTGAGCGCGCGTTAACCGGCGCCGGATTAAGCTGCACCGCCTTTGAGAATGGCAATGAAGTGCTGGACGCGCTGGCGACCAAAACTCCGGACGTGCTGCTGTCGGACATTCGTATGCCTGGCATGGACGGTCTTGCCCTGTTAAAGCAGATTAAGCAGCGCCACCCGATGCTGCCGGTCATCATCATGACCGCACATTCGGATTTAGACGCGGCCGTCAGCGCCTATCAACAGGGGGCTTTCGATTATCTGCCAAAACCGTTTGATATCGACGAAGCGGTAGCGCTGGTTGAACGCGCTATCAGCCACTATCAGGAGCAGCAGCAGCCGCGAAATGCGCCGGATAACGGGCCAACAACCGATATTATCGGTGAAGCCCCAGCGATGCAGGACGTGTTTCGTATTATTGGCCGCCTGTCCCGCTCGTCCATCAGCGTGCTGATTAACGGCGAGTCGGGAACCGGTAAAGAGCTTGTGGCACACGCGCTGCATCGCCACAGCCCTCGGGTGAAATCGCCGTTTATCGCACTCAACATGGCGGCAATTCCCAAAGATTTGATCGAATCAGAGCTGTTCGGGCATGAAAAAGGGGCTTTTACCGGCGCCAACCAGATTCGCCAGGGGCGCTTCGAACAGGCCGACGGCGGCACGCTGTTTCTCGATGAAATAGGTGATATGCCGCTGGACGTTCAGACTCGTTTGCTGCGCGTGCTGGCCGACGGCCAGTTTTACCGCGTAGGCGGCTACGCGGCGGTAAAAGTGGATGTTCGCATCATTGCGGCAACCCACCAGAACCTTGAGCAGCGGGTGCAGGAAGGTAAGTTTCGTGAGGACTTGTTCCATCGCCTGAACGTGATTCGTGTACACCTGCCTCCGCTTCGCGAGCGTAGGGAAGATATTCCGCGTCTGGCACGCCATTTCCTGCAAGTGGCCGCGCGCGAGCTGGGCGTAGAAGCAAAACTGCTGCACCCGGAAACGGAAAACGCTTTAACCCGCCTCACCTGGCCCGGCAACGTACGCCAGCTGGAAAACACCTGTCGCTGGTTGACGGTCATGGCGGCAGGCCAGGAAGTCCTGATTCAGGATCTCCCCAGCGAGCTGTTTGAAACCACGGTGGCGGAAAACGGCGGTGTCACGCAGACCAACCCGGACAGTTGGGCCATGCTGCTGGCACAGTGGGCGGAACGGGCGTTACGTTCCGGTCATCAGGATCTGCTTTCTGAGGCTCAGCCGGAAATGGAACGCACGCTGCTAACCACTGCGCTGAGGCATACTCAGGGGCATAAACAAGAAGCGGCTCGCCTGCTGGGTTGGGGGCGGAACACGCTGACTCGTAAGCTAAAAGAGTTGGGAATGGAATAACGTCCGGCCATTTTGTAAAGAAGCGATTTAGCCCATAAACTGCTGCTATTTTGTACTTTACTGTCGCGCCGGGTTAAGTATGATCGGGCGCGTTCAGGCAGGAGAGTCCGTTATGTTGGAATCCGTGATTCATATGGTAACGCGCGGCGCTGAAGCTGGGGCAGCCGCTGGCCATTCGCCGCAGACGGCAGTAGCCGCGGTGATGTGCGCGTTACTGGTGAGCTTCTTTAGCTAAAAGAGAAGGCGGGGAAACCCCGCCTTTTTTATATCACTCTGGAAAACTGCTGCAGGCGCGCCTTTTGCCTCAGATAGGCATCAAAACACATGCAAATGTTGCGAATAAGCAGGCGTCCCTTGCCGGTCACCTGAATCCCCTGCTCACTGACCTCCACCAGCCCATCTTTCGCCAGCGGCGCCAGCAGGCCTAAGTCCTCGGCAAAGTACTCCGCAAACGTCAGCGACCATGCCTGTTCAATGTCGGCAAAGTTAAGCTGGAAGTTGCAAATCAGCGCCTTGATAACATCCCGGCGAATGCAATCATCCCGCGTGAGCGCCAGGCCACGCCACAGCGCATTGCCCTGCTCATCCACCTGCTGATAATAACGTTTAAGCTCTTTCTGGTTCTGCGCATAGCAGTCACCGATCATGCTAATAGCCGACACGCCAAGCCCCAGCAGATCGGTATCCCCTTGAGTGGTATACCCCTGGAAATTACGGTGTAGTTTGCCTTCCCGCTGAGCAATCGCCAGTTCGTCATCCGGGCGGGCAAAGTGATCCATCCCAATAAACTGGTAACCAGAACCGGTCAGCGAAGCGATGGTTTCCTGCAGAATATCCAGCTTCTGCTGCGCGCTCGGTAAATCATCGTCTTTGATCTTACGCTGGGCGGCAAATAATGTTGGCAGATGCGCATAGTTGAAAACGCTGAGGCGATGCGGGCTTAGCTCGGCCACGCGCTTGAGCGTAAAGGCAAAGCTTTCCGGCGTTTGCTTTGGCAGGCCGTAAATCAGGTCAATGTTGGTAGAAGTAAATCCTAGCGCACGTGCACGCGCGATCAGCGCGAAGATAAATTCTTCGTCCTGCTCACGGTTGACGAGGCGCTGTACTTCTTTATTGAAGTCCTGAACGCCCATGCTAAGGCGGGTAAAGCCTTCCTGCCGAAGATGATCGAGCACATCCAGTTCAATTTCACGCGGGTCAACTTCAATAGACAGTTCCGCGTCATCATTAAAATGGAAATTGCCACGCAACAGCGCCATCAGGCGGCTTATTTGCGCTTTGCTCAGATAAGTTGGCGTTCCGCCTCCCCAGTGCAGCTGGCTAACCTGCCGGCCCGCAAACAGCGGCGCACGGTGGATGATTTCCTGCTCCAGAGCATCGAGATACTGGTCGGCCTTGTGCTGCTGGCGGGTCACAATTTTATTGCAGCCGCAGAAATAACAAAGCTTGTGGCAGAACGGGATATGCACGTAAAGCGACAGCGGCCGCTCCGGGTAACGGGCAACCGCCTGCAAAAATGCCGGTTCGCCAAAGGCTTCAGAAAATTCCAGCGCGGTTGGATAAGAGGTGTAACGCGGCCCTGAATAATTATATTTCTGGATCAGAGCCAGATCCCAGTCGATTAACTGCTCAGACATACTCACTCCTTGCGGTGTTGTCGCCGGCGTCGACGAAGCGAAGCTGGCCCGCTCATTCCACGAGCCATAACCCTTCGCCGCAGCGAATTCTGCAGCCGCGACAGCCGCCGTAGTTTAACGAATAACCACAGCAGATAACACACCAGCGGAATAACCATAAGAAGAACAGGTAATCCCATAGGAGTAAACGTCAGTTACCGCCCTTCAGCAGACGCATCAAATCATCCGTTTTTTCCTCTTCTTCCTCTTCATCGTCTTCCCAGGCGATGCCGAGCTGTTCCATCAGCGCGTCGATGCGATCGAGCTTCGCATCCACCCAGGACTGCTCTTCCTTGCTCAGGGTTTCGCCCGCTTCCAGACGCTCCAGCAGCCCATCCAGGCGTTCATCGTTTTCCAGCATATCCAGCTCAGCCTGTGGGGTTAGCATAGGTTTCTCGCTCTTCGGTTTGTGCTGTTTAGCGACCGGTGCTGCATCGGTTACGCCCAGTTGAATTGGTTTTTTACTGCCAATGCGGGGGTCTTTCGCCTGACCCGATGATTTGCCGCCTTTTGCCTGGCTTTCACCATTCGCACGGCTCCCCGCTGCGTGGCCGCGGTGTTTTTTCTGGCGCTTACGCTCACGCGCTTCCTGATCTATTTCTTCGCGCGATTTACGGCGTGCTTTTGCCGGTTTTTTACCTTGTGGTGCCGAGTTTGGTTGCTTCATGATAAGTCGTCTTAAGCCATTTTATTCAGTATAGAATTGCGGCGGAATCTAGCAGAAAGCAAGCAAAGAAAAAAGGCGACAGGTTAACCCGCCGCCTTTTTCTTATTCTGGCCCCCGCAAAGGGGCAAATTTTCCATGTTAGCCTGAGACAACCCTGTCCTTCCCTCGCCGACGTACTCACTTTACCGCTACGCTTGTCGTTAACAAGGTAGCCGCTGACGCTTGCGGCTTCCCCCGCGATGAACCAATCATTTAATTATTTGAAAATAAAGTACTCTTAAAAAAATAGCTGCCAACATTCACCGGAATATCTGCCATTTCCTGTGGCAAATGGCTTACAAAATCGATCCACTCCGCTGTAAGCCTTCTGCTTCTGGCGAGAAACACGGCGTTTTCTGCGCGTTCAGGTATAATCCCCGGCAAATGCTTACCTGACGGAGACAACCGTTTTGAAAAACTGGAACTATCAACTGACTAAGTTCGTGCTCAGCGCACCGGACATTCGCCATCTGCCTTCTGATACCGGTATTGAGGTTGCTTTCGCAGGCCGCTCTAACGCGGGGAAATCCAGCTCGCTGAATACGCTGACCAATCAGAAAGGCCTGGCGCGTACCAGTAAAACGCCTGGCCGTACTCAGCTCATCAACCTGTTCGAAGTTGCCGAAGGCAAACGCCTGGTAGACTTACCGGGCTACGGCTACGCCGAAGTCCCGGAAGAGGTGAAACACAAATGGCAGCGCGCGCTGGGCGAATACCTGCAAAAGCGTAACAGCCTGAAAGGCCTGGTTGTGCTGATGGATATCCGTCATCCGCTGAAAGATCTCGATCAGCAGATGATTGAGTGGGCCGTAGCCAGCAATATCGAAGTCATGCTGCTGCTGACTAAAGCCGATAAGCTGGCATCGGGCGCGCGTAAAGCGCAGCTGAACATGGTGCGTGAAGCGATTCTGGCGTTTGGCGGAAATATCGAGGTTGAGGCGTTCTCTTCCCTGAAGAAAACCGGCGTGGATAAACTGCGCCTGAAGCTGGATAGCTGGTACAACGATCTTCCACCTGCGGTGGAAGAAGAAGCGGCTGAAGAGTAATTCGCCCCTTCAAGGATCGCCCAGTCACTCTCAGCTCACAACGCGGCTCAGGCCGCGTTTTTCTTTTCTTTCGCGCAATAAAAAACGCCCCAGTCATTTCTGACTGGGGCGGCTAAATATTCAGCCAAATCCGATTACGTGAAGTAAAAGGTCTGAAAGATAGAACATCTTACCTCTGTACCCTACGTGAATAACTTTACTCCTTTTTAATCGCTCAAAAAAGCATTTTTTGTAGTTTTTTTTCACTTTTTGCATCACATTCTTGAAGCATCATCACAAAAAGCTATGACTTATGTTGCTTAGTTACAAAAACATGACCTGAGCAACTGTCTGTTAATGCGCCTCATCCCAATTCTTGCCGCTGCCCACTTCCACCAGCAGCGGCACGTCGAGCTTCATGCTGCTTTCCATCAGCTCATGCACCTTTTTAGACACCGCTTCCACATCATCTTTATGCACTTCGAACACCAGTTCATCGTGCACCTGCATGATCATTTTCACGCGTGGCTTTTCTGTCTCCAGCCATGCGTCGACGGCGATCATCGCGCGTTTGATGATATCGGCGGCGGTACCTTGCATCGGGGCGTTAATCGCGGCACGTTCCGCTGCCTCACGTAATTTGGCCTGTTCGGAACGAATATTCGGCAAATATAGGCGGCGCCCCTCCAGTGTTTCAACGAAGCCTACCTCCTTTGCTTTCTCCCTAGTGCTTTCCATATACTCCAGCACGCCCGGATAACGCTCGAAGTAGAGATTCATATACTTTTGTGACTCTTTACGCGGAATGTTGAGCTGGAGGGAAAGGCCATGTGCGCTCATGCCGTAGATCAGACCAAAGTTAATCGCCTTCGCGCTGCGGCGCTGCTCACCGGTGACGCTTTCAAGCGACACGCCGAACACTTCCGCAGCGGTGGCGCGGTGGATGTCTTCCCCTTCGGCAAAGGCGCTTAACAGGCCTTTATCGCGGGAGAGGTGAGCCATGATGCGCAGTTCAATTTGCGAGTAGTCCGCAGAAAGAATCACGTAATCCTCAGGTGCAATAAAGGCCTGGCGAATACGGCGCCCTTCTTCGTTGCGAACAGGAATGTTCTGCAGGTTTGGGTCGGAGGAAGAAAAACGCCCCGTAGCTGCACCAACTTGATTGTAAGACGTGTGAACGCGTTGTGTTTTAGTCGAGATCATTTTCGGCAGCTTGTCAGTATAGGTTGACTTGAGCTTTGCCAGACTACGATGCTCGAGAATAATTTTTGCGATCGGATAGTCTAATGCCAATTCTTTCAGCACTTCTTCAGAGGTAGAAGGCGCGCCGCCAGGCGTTTTCTTCAGCGGCTTTATCCCCATTTTTTCAAACAGAATGGTTTGCAGCTGCTTAGTGGAGGTTAGCATGAATTTCTCACCAGCAATTTCGTGTGCTTCAGATTCAAGCTCGGCAAGGCGCTTAGTTAACTCGCCAGAATGCGCATGCAAAATAGCCGGGTCGATTTTCACACCGTTGCGTTCAATGCGTGAAATCACCGGCACCAGCGGCATTTCGACGTTTTTAAAGATGTTCAACGGGCCTGCAACCTTCTCGAGCTTCGGCCACATCTTCAGATGCAGCTGCAGGGTGACGTCGGCATCTTCTGCCGCATAGCGCCCGGCAGTTTCTAAATCGATCTGGTTAAAGGTCAGCTGTTTTTTGCCTTTGCCGGCAATCTCTTCAAACGAAATCGTTTGGTGCTTCAGCCAGCGATCGGCAAGGCTATCCATATCAAATTTCTGATTCGGCTTACTTTCCAGCGCGTAGGATTCCAGCATGGTGTCAAAAGCGATGCCCCGCAGCTCAATGCCATAATTTTGCATGATGCCGCGGTCGTATTTCAGGTTTTGCCCGACTTTCAGCGCCTTCTCATCTTCCAGCAGCGGCTTAAGTAGCTCCAGCGCACGCTCGCGAGAAATTTGCTCCGGCGCATCGAGATAGTCATGCGCAACGGGGATATAGCAGGCCACACCCGGTTCTGTCGCAAAGGAAAGCCCGACCAGATTGGCACTGACGTTGTCCAGGCTGTCGGTCTCGGTATCAAACGCAAACAGCGGCGCTTTTTTCAGCCGCTCAATCCATTCAAGCAGTACGCTCTCATCCAGGATAGTGACGTAGTTGTCATAAGAGAGCTGGCTGGCTGGCACTTCAGGTTCGGCTTCAACCTCACTGGCTTTCTGCGGTTGTGCGGCCGGCTTAGCCCCTTTGGCCTGCATCCATTTCCCGGCCTCTACGTCGGTTATCCAGCGTTTGAATTCATACTGCTTGAAGAGTGTCAGCAGTTCGTCTGCCGCCGGCTGCTGGACTTCAAGCTGCTCGCAGCCCAGTTCCAGCGCAACGTCGGTCTTAATGGTGGCGAGCTTATAGGAGAGGTAGGCCAGCTCTTTGCTTTGCTCCAGCTTAGCGGCCATCGTTTTCGCGCCACGGAAGGTGAGTTCGGCAATTTTTTCAGGGTTGGCGTAAAGCGTATCCAGCCCACCCAGCCCCTGAAGCAGCGCCTGAGCCGTTTTTTCACCCACGCCCGGTACGCCAGGGATGTTGTCCGAAGAGTCACCCATCAGCGCCAGGAAGTCGATAATCAGCTCCGGAGGTACGCCGTATTTGGTCAGTACCTCTTCCGGCCCGAGAATGGTGTTGGTCATGGTGTTAATCAGCGTCACGCCCGGCGTCACCAGCTGCGCCATGTCTTTATCACCGGTGCTGATCAATACCGGACGGCCGGCTTTTTCAGCCTCCAGCGCCAGCGTACCGATAACGTCATCAGCTTCAACGCCTGACACAGCCAGTAAAGGCAGCCCCATCGCTTTAACCATCGCGTGCAGCGGCTCAATCTGCGCTCTGAGATCGTCCGGCATTGGGGGGCGGTGCGATTTATAGTCCTCAAACAGCTCATCACGGAACGTTTTGCCTTTGGCATCAAACACCACTGCAGCGTGCGTCGGCTGATATTGCAAAATCAGGCTACGCAGCATGTTCAGTACGCCATACATCGCCCCTGTTGGCTCGCCACGGCTGTTGGTCAACGGTGGGAAGGCGTGATATGCCCGATAAAGATAGGAAGAGCCATCAACGAGGATAAGCGGGTTGTCTGCGATCTGGACCATAATGTTCCGTTCCATGCCTGTGATTAATGTATTGCTAAAGGATGCCATAGCCTGGCCAAAAACATGAACTATTGGGCGCAATATGCTGAAAAGAATTCCAGGATCGGGAGATCCTACGTGAGATCGTTTTTGTGGATAACTTTGTGTATATTTTTTTAACTAACTAATTTTATGGCATTATTTTTATCATTAGTCTATTAAATACATTTTAAATTCAGTAAGTTAAATGAATGTTAGTTTAGCCTTACTGAATTAACCAACGATCGTTTGATGTGGATATATACTCAGACGAGTAAGAAAAACGGGCTACCGTTCTCCCCATAAATGCGATCGGTGAAAATCCTGTTCATTTGGCGAGTCGTCATTATAGGTTTTCTGATAAGATCCGCCCCTTATTGCCGTTAATACCAGCATTCCATACACCCTAACCTGCAAAAACATTACCTATGTCGAGATTACTCGCCGCGATCACATTAGTGTTAAGTATTGCACTGACTATTCTGGTCACGATCGCCTGCTCTGTTCCTATCATTCTGGCCGGGATCGTTAAGCTAATGCTGCCCGTTCCGGCTATCTGGCGCTCTATCTCGGTATTTGCTGATTTCATGATGTATTGCTGGTGCGAAGGACTCGCACTGCTACTACGCCTCAATCCTTATTTGAAATGGGATGTCGAAGGATTAGACGGTCTGAATAAAAAGAACTGGTATCTGTTAATCAGCAACCATCAGAGCTGGGCAGATATCGTGATCCTTTGCGTGTTATTCCGCAAACATATCCCCATGAATAAGTATTTTCTTAAACAGCAGCTCGCCTGGGTTCCTTTTATGGGACTGGCCTGCTGGGCGCTGGATATGCCGTTTATGAAACGCTATTCAAGGGCTTATTTGCTGCGTCATCCGGAACGCAGGGGTAAAGATGTCGAAACGACGCGTCGTTCATGTATGAAGTTTCGTGCTCACCCTACCACTATTGTGAATTTCGTTGAGGGCTCACGCTTCACCCCAGAGAAAAAGAAGCAGACCCGCTCGCCGTTTAACTACCTGCTACCGCCGAAAGCGGCCGGTATAGCAATGGCGATGAATGTGCTGGGCAAGCAGTTTGATAAGATGCTGAACGTCACGCTGTGTTACCCGGAGAATAGTCTTCTGCCGTTTTACGATATGCTTTCAGGCAAAATGACAAAAATCGTTGTGCGGGTTTCTTTAGTGCCAATTACTGAAGAACTGCATGGGGATTATGTGAACGATAAAAGCTTTAAGCGCCGTTTCCAGCTCTGGCTAAATATGCTGTGGAGCGAGAAAGATAAACAACTGGAAACGCTGCTCGCTGGGGACAAAAAAGCCGGTCAATGACCGGCTTTTTTAATCTTATTTCTTCTCAACCAGGTATTTCACCGTGTCAGCATACTGCTGCACGAAGATATCCATGCTGCTGGTGTCCATTCCCTGCATGTTCAGCTGATATTTACCGTTGACGTACATAGCCGGCACGCCCTGCAGCTGAAGATCGGCCGCCGCTTTCTCTTGCTGAGCAACCAGAGATTTCACCACAAAGCTGTTCCAGGCCGCATCATACTCTTCCGGTTTCACGCCCGCGTCGATGAACACTTTGCGGATGTCGGCATCATTCTGCACGGTTTGTGTTTTCTGAACCGCTTCGAACATTGGGGATGATATTTTATCTTCTACACCCAGAGCCATCGCGACGGCCCACGCCTGAGTCAGATCTTTGCCCAATGGGCCGAGGAACTCAACGTGGTACTTGGTCATTTTGGTGCCTTCCGGCAGCTTTTTCTTCACGTTGTCAGAAACATGAAGAACCTGTTCGAACTGGTAGCAATGTGGGCAATAGAATGAGAAAAATTCCAATACCTGTGGTTCACCGGCAACCGGCTTATCCAGGGTGACATACTGCTTACCGTCGGTAAATTGTGCAGCAGAAGCGCTAAATGCCAGGATCATACCCGCCAGCGCCAGCCAAATCTTCTTCATAATCAACTCTCTCCTGAATTTTACTGATTAATACATTGGCGTTAATTGTAATGGTGGTTCTCGCAGAACCCGGACCTGCTCTGTAAAAGTTACAGTCTGTCTTCTCCAGAAATCTTCTTCATTAAACCACGGGAAATTTCGGGGGAATGCGGGATCATCCCAGCGTCGCATTAGCCACGCGAGATAATAGACGATGCGCATAGCGCGCAGCGGTTCAATCAGAGTTAGCTCACTGGTATCAAATGATGAAAATTCTTCATAAGCTTCAATAATGGTTTCTAACTGCATGCGCTGTTCGGCTTTATCGCCATTAAGCAACATCCAGATATCCTGCACAGCTGGACCATTACGGGCATCATCGAGGTCAACAAACAGCGGCCCATCGCGCCAGAGGATATTGCCAGGGTGACAATCGCCGTGCAGACGCAGTGGTTCAAAATCAGTGTGCCAGGTGCGTTTAACTTCCTCTATCAGCGCATCCGTTGCCGCCAGAAAATCTTTCTTAAGGGCGCGGGGAATAAGCTCGCTATATTCAAATAACTCGCGCGGTTGGAAAAGATATTCATCCAGGCCAAAGGTTGGGCGATGCTGAAAGAGCTGCTGACGACCCGTTTGATGAATGCGGCCAAGATAACGGCCCACCCATTCCATTTGATCGATGTTATCGGTTTCGTATTGTCGCCCACCCAAACTAGGAAACACGGCAAACATAAACCCTTGATGATGGAGGAGGGTCTTTCCTGCAAAGTGAAGAGGTGCGGCTAAAGGCACCTCATCGGCCTGCAGTTCCAGCGCAAATTGATGCTCTTCTTCAATTTGCGCCGCTGACCAGCGATGAGGGCGATAAAACTTCACGACAAAACGTTGGCGCTCTTCATCCTGGAACTGGTAAACGCGGTTTTCAAAACTGTTTAACGGCGTCAGCCCCGAATCCACCCGTATACCCTGTTCAAAAAGAGCATCGAGGATAGTATCCGGATGTAGCGTCTGGAAATTAAATGCGGTGTCTGTCATCCCGGCAACCGGAAGTAAATACGAATGCTTTCAGGATAACATTTCAAAGCCGCTTAAGTGTTTCGGCTTACAAGCTTTTACTCTTTTACTCCTTAATGACACCGCGAGCACGCAGCAATGCCGTTTTGAAGTCTTCTTCATAATCCTTTTTAAGGCCCGGGATCGCATCATCCTTTGCAGAATCGCGCATTTTCAGATGGTAGATCAGTACATCGTCAGTGAGATCGGCCAGTTCACCGCGATAGCCTGACTCAGCGGCCAATTTCTGCAAGAATTGTATCAAGTTGAGATCAGGTTCTTTCTGCCATGCAGGCTGAAGCAGTTCAAGAAGTTCATTCAGGCGCTTACATTTCATGTTGGTGTTCCTTATCACATGTGAAAGGCAACACGTTAGCAGGCTCAAACCCACATTAAAAGAGGCGATATTCGTGCAGCGATTAACAGAAGTCACCGGCGTTGTATTAGCAGGTGGCAGGGGAAGCAGGATGGGCGGCAATGATAAGGGGTTAGCCCTGCTTAACGGTCAGCCACTTTTCCAGCACGTCCTCAAAGCATTAAAACCTCAGGTCGGTGATATTGTAATCAGTGCCAACAGGAACCTTGAAATTTATCAGCAAAGCGGGATTTCGGTTATTCAGGATTCAATGAGTGATTACCAGGGACCGCTGGCCGGTATGTTAGCCGTGATGGAACAAACTGAAAGTGAGTGGCTGCTATTCTGCCCTTGCGATACCCCCAATATTCCCGTCGATCTTGCCCACACGCTCTGGCAAGCGCGTGGGAACGCATTGGCAATATGGGCAAATGATGGTCTACGGGATCATCCTGGCGTAGCCTTGCTTCATCATTCACTTCATTTACCGCTAAGAAAATATCTTCTCGCTGGCGAAAGGCGAGTGATGCATTTCTTACTTAGCGTAGGGGGGCATTCAGTCACTTTTGATGGCCAGGCTGCTTGTTTTACCAATATAAATACTCTCGATGAGCTTTCACAATGGCAGAAAAAAGAATAACGCCGCCTTTACTGGCTATTGCGGCCTGGAGCGGGACAGGAAAAACCACATTATTGAAGCAGCTTATTCCGCTTCTGTTGGACAAAGGTATCAGGCCCGGACTCATTAAGCACACGCATCATGATATGGATGTGGATAAACCAGGGAAGGATAGCTATGAGCTCCGTAAAGCTGGCGCCGCACAGACCATTGTCGCCAGCCGAAAACGCTGGGCATTAATGACGGAAACCCCTGAAGAACCTAATGTGGATTTGCATTATCTCGCCTCAAGAATGGATAACCGCAAACTGGATTTAATTCTGGTCGAAGGTTTCAAACATGAAGCCGTGGCGAAGATTCTTTTATTCAGGCAGGAAACTGGCCATAAAGCTGAAGCATTAGAGATCGATCCGCATGTCATTGCGATAGCCAGCGATACTCCGCTCACGGCTTCTGTCCCTGTATTGGATCTTAATAATGTAGAGGATATTGCTGATTTTATCTATGAATGGGTAAATTTGCAGTAACGGGGAGAAACATGCCACTTGCGGCATGTTTTAATCTACAAAAAGCAAAAAACCCCGGCCTTTCGGTCGGGGTTAATGCTAATTTGATGCCTGGCAGTTGTATGCCGGGCTGTCCTGCCCGTCACCCTTCGGGCAGCCTCCGGCTGTGCAAATCCGTTCCCGA
>NZ_VWWV01000007.1 GCF_011752815.1 Enterobacter sp. Cy-643 | reverse complement strand
CTGGCGGCCGTAGCGCGGTGGTCCCACCTGACCCCATGCCGAACTCAGAAGTGAAACGCCGTAGCGCCGATGGTAGTGTGGGGTCTCCCCATGCGAGAGTAGGGAACTGCCAGGCATCAAATTAAGCGTGCTGATATGGCTCAGTTGGTAGAGCGCACCCTTGGTAAGGGTGAGGTCCCCAGTTCGACTCTGGGTATCAGCACCACTTTTTAGGTTAAAGTTCGGCACGTAGAAAAGAATTTGCCTGACGGCCGTAGCGCGGTGGTCCCACCTGACCCCATGCCGAACTCAGAAGTGAAACGCCGTAGCGCCGATGGTAGTGTGGGGTCTCCCCATGCGAGAGTAGGGAACTGTCAGGCATCAAATTAAGCACTAACCCCGACCGAAAGGCCGGGGTTTTTTGCTTTCCGGGTATGAAAAATTAGATAGAAAAGGCCGCTGATGCAGCCTTTATTGTGTCAGTGGATCACCTGAGAAAGAAAAGCACGAGTGCGCTCTGATTTGGGATGAGCAAAAAACTCCTTAGGAGGCGCCTGTTCTACAATCTCTCCACGATCCATAAAGATAACCCTGTCGGCAACTGTACGCGCAAACCCCATTTCATGAGTAACGCACAGCATTGTCATCCCGGATTCGGCCAGGCCAATCATGGTATCCAGCACTTCCTTTACCATTTCCGGGTCCAGCGCAGACGTAGGTTCGTCGAAGAGCATGATTTTTGGCTTCATGCATAGTGAACGAGCAATGGCCACACGCTGCTGCTGGCCACCGGATATCTGTCCCGGAAATTTATGCGCATGTTCCGCGATTCGTACTCGCTCGAGATAATGCATCGCCAGCGCCTCGGCTTCTTTCTTAGGCATCTTACGCACCCAGATCGGGGCCAGGGTGCAGTTCTGCAGCACAGTTAAATGTGGGAACAGGTTAAAGTGCTGGAAGACCATACCGACTTCGGTACGGACTTTTTCTATATTACGGAGATCGTCATTCAGCTCTGTGCCGTCGACGACAATACGCCCCTGCTGATGCTCTTCAAGATGGTTAATACAGCGAATAGTCGTTGATTTCCCGGAGCCTGATGGCCCACACAGCACGATACGCTCCCCCTGCTTCACATTGAGATTAATATCTTTTAAAACATGGAACTGCCCGTACCATTTGTTCACATTTTCCAACGTGATCATCGTGTCGGCAGCCTGCAGTGTCATTTTACTCATCATAATCCTTAGTGCGGCGTGCGGCCGGTGTGGAAGCGCTTCTCCAGATGTTGGCTGTAGCGCGACATACTGAAACAGAAAATCCAATAGACGATAGCGGCAAAGACATAACCTTCTGTCGACATCCCCAGCCAGGCCGGATCGACAGTGGCTTGCTGAACGCTACTGAACAGATCGAACAGACCGATAATGATCACCAGACTGGTGTCTTTAAACAGCGCAATAATCGTGTTTACCAGGCCCGGAATCACCAGCTTCAGAGCCTGAGGTAAAATCACCAGCCCTTGCGTTTTCCAGTAACCAAGCGCCAATGATTCTGCGGCTTCATATTGCCCTTTCGGTAACGCTTGCAGCCCGCCGCGAACCACCTCAGCGACATAGGCTGACTGGAACAAAATCACCCCGACTAATGCCCGAATGAGTTTATCGATGGTGGTGCCTTCCGGCAGAAACAGCGGCAGCATCACGGAAGACATAAACAGCACCGTGATCAGCGGTACGCCCCGCCAAAATTCGATGAACATTATCGAGAGGATTCTCACCGCCGGCATGCGTGAGCGTCTGCCCAGTGCCAGAGAAATACCCAGCGGTAGGGCGCCAGCGATGCCGACGGAAGCAATGATCAGCGTAAGCGTTAATCCGCCCCAGAGACGAGTCTCCACGCGATCCAGCCCAAGGAATCCGCCGTACATTAATACCCAAACGAGGATCGGATAGGCCACGGCCCAGCCAGCGATATAGCGACCACGGTGAGGCAGAGACCTCCAGAACATTGCGGTTACGGAAAGCAGCCCAATGATGAGGGCAGCATTGATGCGCCAGCGCAATTCGTGAGGATAAAGACCATACATAAACTGCCCGAAGCGCTCGTGAATAAAGACCCAACATGCCCCTCCCCTGGTACAGTCGGCTCTTGTCTCACCTACCCAGTTAGCCTTAAAAATCGCCCAGTCCAGAAGCGGAGGGATAAGCGTCCACATCAGCGCGAGGCAAAGCAGCGTGAGCAGAGTATTCAGCCAGCTGGAGAAGAGATTTTTACGCATCCAGCGCCAGACTCGTTCCGGAGGGTTACCTGCCAGGCGGGCGTCGTGCGCCGTTAAAACTTTAGTCATCGACATTCCTTAACGCTCGACGAGGGCGATACGGCGGTTATAGACGTTCATCAGCAGCGAAATAACCAGGCTGATAAGCAAATAAACGGACATCGTGATAGCAATGGTCTCTATCGCCTGGCCCGTCTGGTTCAGCACGCTGCCGGCAAACAAAGACACCATATCCGGATAACCTATGGCCGCTGCCAGCGAAGAGTTTTTGACGATGTTCAGGTACTGGCTGGTCAATGGCGGAATAATGACTCTCAGCGCCTGGGGCACAATCACCTGGCGAAGCGTGACCTGCTTAGGCAGGCCGAGGGACAGAGCCGCTTCATGCTGGCCAAAGGGGACGGACTGAATGCCTGACCGAATGATTTCCGCGATAAACACCGAGGTGTAAACCGACAGTGCCAACGTTAAAGCCGCCAGTTCAGGGATCAATACAATCCCGCCGCTGAAGTTGAAGCCGTGCAGAGCTGGGATATCCCAATGAAGGGCTGCCCCGAAGATCAAATGCGCCAGCAGCGGTAGAGCAACGATCAAGGCGATCGTCACGGGCCAGGTACGACGAATCTGCCCGGTTCTCGTTTGATGCATTTTGTTATAGCGATACAGGCCCGCGGAGACGAGCAGCGCGCACAGAATGGCAGCCACAAATGCCAGCAGGCCTTCCCCCATAATCGGGGCCGGAAGAGACAGCCCGCGGTTGCTCAAGTACATCAGGGCAAAGGCATCCAGAGCCTGACGTGGGCCCGGCAGATTACGCAGAACGGCAAAATACCAGAAGAAAATTTGCAGCAGCGGAGGGATATTGCGAAACGTCTCTATATAGAAGGTTGAGAGCTTACGCACCAGCCAGTTATCAGAGAGCCGGGCCAGGCCGACAAAAAAGCCGATAAATGTGGCGAACATGATGCACAGGACAGACACCAGCAGGGTATTCAGCAGTCCAACGACAAAGACTTTGCCGTAGGTATCGCCCTGATCGTAATCGATCAGATGTTGGACAATACCGAACCCGGCTGCGCGATCGAGAAAGGCAAAGCCGGAGGTAATACCGCGGCTGTCCAGGTTAGTAATCGTGTTATGAATCAGATAAACCGCCACGCCAATCACTAAGGCGATGGCGACGATCTGATACAGCCAGGCGCGAACCGAGGGGTTAGAAAAGGATAAGTCGGCCTTCACGGCTGGACGGTGATGACGCATAAGCAAACCTCAGTAACAGGAACATAGATCCGGGCGCTGCACCGGCAGCGCCCTGTTCAGGTATTTCGCTTAGCGAACCGGTGGAGCGTACTGAATCCCGCCGTTGTTCCACAGGTTGTTCTGGCCGCGTTTGATTTTCAGCGGGCTTTGGGCACCGACGTTACTCTCGAAAATCTCAGCGTAGTTACCGACCTGCTTCACGATGTTGTAGGCCCACTTGTTGTCCAGCTTCAGGTCTTTGCCGAAATCACCTTCTTTCCCTAACAGGTGCGCCATATCCGGCGTGGTCGGGTTGGCGGCCATCTGGTCGACGTTTTTAGAACTAATGCCCATCTCTTCGGCATTCAGCATGGCGAACAGCGTCCAGCGCACGATGGAGAACCAGTCATCGTCCCCGCGGCGTACAACGGGTCCCAGGGGTTCTTTAGAGATGACTTCTGGCAGCACAAGCCATTCTGCCGGATTGCTGAGCTTGATGCGCAGGGCGTACAGCTGAGACTGATCTGAGGCGAGAGTATCGCAGCGCCCGGACTCCAGCGCTTTGGCTGACTCGTCTGAACGGTCAAAGGTGACCGGCGTGTACTTCATCTTATTGGCTTTGAAGTAGTCGGCGACGTTCAGCTCGGTGTCGGTCCCGGCCTGAATACAAACCGTGGCGCCGTCGAGCTCTTTCGCGCTTTTGAGGCCGGCTTTATTGTGGGTCAGGAAGCCGATACCGTCGTAGTAAGTGACGCCGGTGAACACCATCCCCATTCCTGCATCGCGCGATGAAGTCCAGGTGGTGTTGCGGGAAAGAATATCCACCTCGCCGGACTGCAGCGCCGTAAAGCGCTCTTTTGCGGTCAGCGGGGTGTATTTGATTTTAGAGGCATCGCCGAAGACGGCTGCCGCTACGCCACGGCAAACATCTACGTCGATACCGGTGAACTTGCCGCTGCCGTCAGCGTAAGAAAATCCTGGCAGGCCGTCACTGATCCCACATTGCACGAAGCCTTTCTTTTTGACGGCATCCAGCGTGGTGCCTGCATGAGCCTGATTAGCCATCGCAAACAGCGTGCCGGTAGCGACCAGAGTGGCGATCATCATCTTCTTCATAAATGCATCCTGAGTAGCGAAATTATCGTTATTGGCGAACTGGCATCCGGGAGGCACCAGATCCGTATTCATGGCAAATGCCCGAGTCATAGGCTGTAAAGCAAAGGGAATGCCAGGTTTTAACGGCGGCGTCTTATGCAGAAGAAGACAGGCAGCAATGAAGGCAGGGGCAAAAAAATGCGCCGAAATAGTGCAGGCCTGCAACTAACGGCGCATTTCAGAGCAAAATGATTCAGGTGTTGCAGGAAGAAGAAACAAAAAAGCGCGAGAGCCTCGCGCTTTGCCAGAAGGGAGGACTTATTTGGTGAGCGCCACGATACCCAGGGCAACACCTGCCACTGCGGCTGTACCGGCGGCAATAGCGCCAGCGGTTTCCCAGTTGTCCTGGGTTGTGCCTTTCATACAGGTATTGGTGTGCACCAGGCGCCCCTGGTCGTCATAGACCGGTACGCAAGGGGAATCGGTCGCACAGCCGGCCAGGAAAGTAGTGAGCAATGCGACGGCGATGAATTTAGTCATTTTGAACCTCGGTTTAACCAAACGCCGGAGCAGGGATTGCTCTCGTAGGTGCCCATAAAGGTACGAAGCTTTCACGGATGCTGCCCCGGTGTGAATGTGGCTATTTTACCACTGCGACTCAGACCACAGGATCGGGGAATAATTGCAAAGCGTGTGAAGTGTAAACAAAGTGAAGGAAAAGGCGGTACAGAGATGAATGATGAGGAAAAACGTCAGATTCGGGATGTAGAAAAGAGAAAAGGCGCTTTCCCATGCCGAGTCGCGCCTTTTCACAACACTAACTGATTAGTATCAGTTCATGCCGTATTTTTTCAGTTTCTTACGCAGCGTACCGCGGTTGATACCCATCATCAGGGCAGCGCGGGTCTGGTTGCCGCGGGTGTATTGCATCACCATGTCCAACAGTGGCTGTTCAACTTCAGCCAGTACCAGCTCATACAGGTCATTCACATCCTGACCATTCAGTTGAGCAAAATAGTTCTTCAGTGCCTGTTTAACCGAGTCACGCAGGGGCTTTTGAGTTACCTGATCCTGAGAGTTAACGGTGGAAACGGTCAGTACGTCAGAATTTACGCGTTGTTCGAACATAGTTCTGTCAGCTCTTTATTTCATTACGCAAGATTTTCGAAGTATGCCTCCAACGCCTCCAGCTGTTCGCTGGTATCCTCAATGGCGTTGAATGTGCGCCGAAACTGGTCATTTGGAGCGTGCTCCTGGAGATACCAGGAGACGTGTTTACGAGCAATTCGGTAACCTTTTACATCGCCATAAAAGCTATGCAGTTCCCGAACGTGCGAGCAAAGTAAGCGCTTCACCTCTGCCAGAGGCAAGGGGGGCAGCAGCTCTCCAGTGTCCAGATAATGCTGGATTTCCCGAAAGATCCAGGGTCTTCCCTGAGCCGCACGGCCTATCATCAGGGCATCAGCCCCCGTATAGTCAAGTACAGCTCTGGCTTTAAGCGGGTCAGTAATGTCACCATTCGCGATAATCGGAATGGAAACTTTCTGCTTAACTGCCCGAATGCTGTCGTATTCAGCATCGCCCTGGAATAAACAGGCGCGTGTGCGTCCATGAATTGTCAGAGCCTGAATCCCACAGTCTTCAGCCAGTTGGGCAATCTCTACACAGTTACGGTGCGCGGGCTCCCAGCCGGTACGAATTTTCAACGTCACAGGAACATCCACTGCCTTCACTACCGTCGTCACGATGTCCTTTACCAGACTCGGGTACTGTAGAAGCGCTGAACCTGCCAGCTTACGATTCACCTTTTTTGCCGGACAACCCATATTGATATCAATAATCTGGGCGCCATTAGCCACGTTAATTCGCGCGGCTTCTGCCATCTCTTCCGGTACGCTGCCGGCAATTTGCACGGTGCGAATACCCGGCTCATCCACATGAACCATGCGTAAACGGGACTTGTCACTCGCCCAAACTTCCGGGTTAGAGGACATCATCTCGGAAACGGTTAACCCGGCTCCCATCTCGTAGCACAGCGTCCTGAATGGTCTGTCAGTGATGCCAGCCATAGGTGCTGCGATCAGGCGATTTCTGAGCTGGTGGTGTCCGATGCGCATGAGTTAAGAAATGACCATACTGTGCCTGCAAGGCGGCGTATATTACGCATTTTTCGCACGAGATGAAAGGCCAAACTTTGAACAATCCTCTGTCACAGATCAATGAAGCGGCAACAAGCGTGGCCAAAATACGTAATTCATTCAATTAATCATGCAGTTAGGATTTTTCGTTTATTTCATGCTGTTTTAAATTTTCCTGAAAGTTAGCAGAAATATGCTGCCGAACAGGCTATTTTTACCAGATAAATCGCTGTTTTTGTGGCCAGTTTTGGGGTTTTTATGCGAACAGGTTCTCATTTTTACGCTCGGCTTGCTCACTAAAACTGGCTAAAAATAGCACACGGCTCGACGGCCGTGTGCTGTTATTTTCATCAGCCGTGCTTGCGGCCTGTAATGCGGCACCACTCTTCTTTTTCCGCAACCGGGTCAAGCGTGAACTTATCGGCATAAGCTTCACAAACCCCTTCGGCCTGGCTTGCCAGCACGCCTGAGAGGCCAAGGAAACCGCCCTCAACCGGCAGCACGCTGATTAACGGCGCCAGCTCACGCAAAGGGCCTGCCAGGATGTTAGCGACCACTACGTCAGCGCTCATGGCTTCCGGCTGGTCTTTCGGCAGGTAAAGCTCAAGTCGTTCTGAAACACCGTTACGCTCGGCGTTATCGCGGCTCGCCTGAATCGCCTGTGGATCGATATCAATGCCGATCGCTTTTGTGGCTCCCAGTTTGAGGGCGGCGATCGCCAGGATCCCAGAACCACAGCCGAAGTCGATCACGGTTTTGCCCGCCAGATCCAGGCCGTCGAGCCATTCGAGGCACATCGAGGTGGTTGGGTGGGTGCCGGTGCCAAACGCCAGGCCCGGATCGAGCATGACGTTCACGGCGTTTTCATCCGGCACATCTCGCCAGCTTGGGCAGATCCACAGGCGATTGCCGAAGCGCATTGGGTGGAAGTTGTCCATCCACTCGCGCTCCCAGTCTTTGTCTTCCAGCTGTTCCACCTTGTGATGGAAACCCTGGCCTAACAATGGGCAGTGTTCAAGGATAGCGACAACGTCTTCCATGTCGGTTTCGGCGTCATAGAGGCCGATGACGTCGGTATCACCCCAAAGACGAGTTTCACCCGGCAGCGGTTCAAAGACCGGCGTGTCGTGGGTGTCCTGGAAGGTGACGGAAACCGCTCCGCTTTCAATCAGCGCATCGCCTAAGCTTTCAGCGTTGCCGCCGGTGGTATTAATTTTCAGTTGGATCCATGGCATGGCGAAACTCTTTATTTATCAGTAGGTGAAACAAGAAGGGGTTCCGGAACGGGGCGACCAAAACGGTTACCGATCAGGAACGCCAGCAAGCTGAATAGTAGCGAAGGCACAATCGGGTGGAAGCCCAGGAGCTGCAGACCGAAACTGGCGAGCACCGCGTACAGCACGCCGCCGACAATCATGCCGCTCAGTGCACCTGCCGCGTTAGCTTTCTCCCAATAGAGGCCCAGCACCAGAGGCCACAGGAAAACGGCCTCCAGGCCTCCGAAGGCCAGCAGATTAAGCCAGATAATCATCTCTGGCGGTCGCCAGGCGGCCAGCATCATCAGAATACCCAGCACCAGCGTCGTGGTGGTAGAAATGCGCTTCAGGCGACGCTCTTGACGAATTTTAGCCGGACTTGCGCTAAGCCACAGGTCTTTCACGATCGTCGCGGATGCCTGCAGTAAGTGGGCGTTAACGTTGGACATAATGGCGGCCATTGGCGCGGCCAGAAATAACCCAGCAGCCCAGGGCGGCAGAACCTTCATCATTAACGTCGGGATCACCAGGTCCGGCACCGTCAGGCCCGGGAGAACCGCTCTGCCCAGCGCGCCAGCAAGGTGCATACCCAGCATCAGGATTGCAACCACAATGGTGCCGATGATGATGCCACGGTGGACGGCTTTGCTGTCTTTATAAGAGATGCAGCGTACCGCCGTGTGGGGCAGGCCAATCACGCCAAAACAGACCAGTACCCAGAAGGAAGCCATAAAGGTTGGCGTCAGAATGTCGCCCGCGCCCTGAGGGCTGACGAGTTTCGGATCGATATGCTCTAACGTTTGTACCGCGTTGCCCAGCCCGCCAGCGGCATGAACCACGCCGACCAGCAGCACGATGGTGCCTATCAGCATCACCATGCCCTGCATGGTGTCATTGAGCACGCTGGCGCGGAAACCGCCAAAAGAAGTATAGAGCGCGATGGTAATCCCGAAAATCAGCAGGCCAGTTTCGTACTTTATCCCGGCGGCGGTTTCAAGCAGCCGCGCACCGCCGATGAACTGGACGGCTATCGCGCCGACAAACGCGACCAACAGGCTAATGCTGGCAATCCAGACGACGGCCCGATTCTGGTAGCGCGCCTGAAGCATGTCATTCAGCGTGATGGCGTTATAGCGGCGTGCCAGGATAGCGAATTTCTTCCCGAGGATCCCCAGAGAAAGCCAGATCGTCGGGATCTGAATCATGGCCAGCAGCACCCAGCCCAGGCCGAACTTATAGGCTGCACCCGGGCCGCCGATAAACGAACTGGCGCTAATGTAGGTGGTGGTGAGCGTCATGGCCAGCACGAAGCCGCCCATCGAACGGCTACCGAGGAAATATTCACTCAGAAAGGTGCCGGATGTGCGCTGGCGCATGGCATAAACGGAAAGAGCAAAGACCGCGATCAGGTAGATAACCAGCACGGCAATCACTTCATTTTGCATGGTCATCCCCCAGAGGAATGTCGCGGAATAAGTATTTCACCATCAGCCAGCAAAGCAGGATAAACAGCAGCGGCACCAGCAGGCAGGCCATCTCGAACCAGTGCGGCAAACCGGTGATCCCCTGTGTATTGTCAGGTAAGTAAGCAGCCACTAACCACGCCGCCAGATAGAGCAAGGTCAGCCAGAGCGCCCAGCGCGCTTCTTTATGGGCCTGAACAAAACGGTTGTCCATTTTTGTCCCTTGAGTTCGCAGAAAGCGGGGATTGTAACGCATCCATCCTGTCGGAGGATAAAAAAAGAAAAAGGCCGGAAATCCGGCCTTTTGTCGACATGTTCAACGGAAACTTAGTGCTGAAGACCGAGTTTCTTCTCCAGATAGTGGATGTTGGTTCCACCGTGCTGGAAGTTTTCGTCGTTCATGATTTTGGTCTGCAGCTCGATGTTGGTTTTGATGCCATCGATAATCAGTTCTGCCAGGGCGTTTTTCATGCGGGCAATAGCCACTTCACGCGTTTCGCCGTAGCAGATGAGCTTCCCAATCATTGAATCGTAGTACGGCGGTACTGTGTAACCGGCGTAGATATGCGATTCCCAACGCACGCCAAAACCACCAGGCGCGTGGAAGCGCGTGATTTTGCCCGGGCTTGGCAGGAAGGTGTTCGGGTCTTCGGCGTTGATACGGCATTCCACCGCGTGGCCGGTAACGTGAACGTCTTCCTGTTTGATGGACAGCGGCTGACCGGCTGCGATACGCAGCTGCTCTTTGATCAGGTCAACGCCGGTGATCATTTCGGTAACCGGGTGTTCTACCTGAATACGGGTGTTCATTTCGATGAAATAGAACTCGCCGTTTTCGAACAGGAACTCAAAGGTACCTGCGCCGCGATAGTTAATGTCGATACAGGCTTTGGCGCAGCGGTCGCCGATGAATTTACGCAGCTCAGGCGTGATGCCTGGGGCTGGTGCTTCTTCAACGACTTTCTGGTGGCGGCGCTGCATGGAGCAGTCACGTTCAGCCAGATAGATGGCGTGCCCCTGGCCGTCGGCCAGAACCTGAATCTCGATATGGCGTGGGTTCTCGAGGTATTTCTCCATGTAAACCATGTCGTTGTTGAAAGCCGCTTTGGCTTCCGCACGGGTCATGTTGATGGATTGCTCGAGCTCCGCGTCGCTGCGCACTACGCGCATACCACGACCGCCGCCGCCGCCGGAGGCTTTGATAATCACCGGGTAGCCGATGCGTTTTGCATGGGCACGGTTTTTATCCATGTCGCCGTCCAGTGGGCCGTCAGAACCTGGTACCGTCGGTACGCCCGCTTTTTTCATCGCGGTGATCGCGGAAACTTTGTCGCCCATCAGGCGGATAGTTTCAGCTTTCGGGCCGATGAAGATAAAGCCGGAACGCTCAACCTGCTCGGCAAAGTTGGCGTTTTCAGACAGGAAGCCGTAACCCGGGTGAATCGCTACCGCGCCGGTAATTTCCGCCGCAGAGATGATTGCCGGGATGTTCAGGTAGCTTTTTACGGACGGAGCCGGGCCGATACAGACCGTCTCATCCGCCAGTAATACGTGTTTCAGATCGCGGTCCGCGCTTGAGTGCACGGCGACGGTCTTGATGCCCAGCTCTTTACAGGCACGAAGAATACGCAGTGCAATCTCGCCGCGGTTGGCGATGACAATTTTATCCAGCATGTTCGCCTCGTTACTCGATGACGACCAGCGGCTCGTCAAATTCTACCGGCTGACCATTCTCAATCAGAATTGCTTTCACTACACCGGCTTTATCTGACTCGATCTGGTTCATCATTTTCATTGCTTCAACGATGCACAGGGTGTCGCCGACGTTAACTTTCTGGCCCACTTCCACAAACGCTTTTGCATCCGGGCTAGGGGTACGGTAGAAGGTACCGACCATTGGGGAACGTACGATGTGACCACTGACTTCAGCAGCTGCAGGGGCTTCCATTGCTGGGGTTGCGGCTGGTGCAACGGCCTGAGCCAGACCCGGTTGCGGCTGCGGCTGGTACATTGGCGCAGCGTAAGCCTGTTGCATCATTGGGAAACCAGCGTTTGCCGGGGAGCGGCTGATGCGTACAGACTCTTCGCCTTCAGAAATTTCCAGTTCAGCGATGCCTGATTCTTCAACCAGCTCGATCAGTTTTTTAATCTTACGAATATCCATGAGTGGGTTCCGTACTCTTTGTTTAGATGGATTTTGACAGGCGTTTTACCGCCGTCTGTAAAGCATATGAATAGCCGTCAGCGCCTAATCCGCAGATCACGCCGATGGCCTTATCTGATAGATAGGAATGATGGCGGAACGGTTCACGCGCGTGCACATTGCTGAGGTGAATCTCGATAAACGGGATATCCACCGCCAGTAACGCATCGCGCAGCGCGACGCTGGTATGCGTGAACGCGGCCGGATTAATCAGGATAAAGTCCACAGTGTCTTTGGCCTGATGAATTCGGTCAATCAACGCATGTTCGGCGTTAGATTGCAGGTGACTAAGCGTCACGCCAAGACGGGTTGCCTCCGCCTCAAGCGTGTTAACAATTTCTGCTAACGTCTGGTGGCCGTACTTCTCCGGCTCCCGGGTGCCCAGCATGTTCAGATTAGGGCCATTCAAAAGCAAAATGTGAAATTCACCCGACATCGTGCTGCCATCTCCTGCGATTAGTAGGCAATTTACAAAATATACCTAAGTTTTCCGGTTGTCACCTTTTCGAACCGAAAATGGCCGTCAGAAAAAACCGAAGTCGCACATTATAACGATTTCGTAGCATTTGGCAGCTAAATACTGGTCTTATCAGGGAAGATGATCAACCGATATCCAGTTAAGGATACCGATTGATGTTTATTCTGCGGAGAAGCACACGCTTTGTGGCTAGCGCCACCACTGGCGAAACTTCTTGTAGCGAAGTGCAAGAAGAATGATCGCGCCCAGCGCATAAAGCAAGGGTTGAGGGGATAAAATCTTTACCGACCAAAGGAAATGAATCGGCGCGAGGATCGCGACCAGATAGACGAAGTTATGCAGTTTCTGCCAGCGGGCACCCAAAAAACGCTGTGCTCGCTGGGTCGACGTCACGGCCAGGGCCAGCAGGATAATCCAGCAAATGATGCCCAGCGTCAGATAAGGGCGGCTCACTAACTCCTGGCCAAGCAGGCCAAGATTGCTGATCCCCAGCTCCAGCAGGGAATAGCTGGTGAGGTGCAGCGTCGCCCAAACGAAGCACCACACGCCCAACAGGCGTCGGGTGCGAATCAAGAGCGGCTGTTTTGCGTAACGCGCGAGTGGCGTGACAAGTAACGTCGCCAGCAGCAGCTTGAGCGCCATTCTGCCGGTAAAATGCTGAATGTCTTTTGCCGGATCGGCGCTGAAAAGTCCCTGGCTTGCTGCGTAAAACAGCCAGACGAAGGGCAGAAAAGCGGCCAGATGAAGCGCCACTTTCAGCCAGGTAATCTGTTTTACCGTCAGGCGCACTCAGAAGTTCTCCTTCAGATTCAGGCCGCGATACAGCGAGGCAACCTGGTCTGCGTAGCCATTAAACAGCAAAGTGGGCTGGCGCTTAACGTCCAGCACGCCGCCCGAGCCAATAAAGCGCTCTGAAGCCTGCGACCAGCGAGGGTGATCAACGTGCGGGTTTACGTTGGCGTAGAAACCATATTCATTAGGTGCGGCAAGGTTCCATGTCGTAGGCGGCAGTTCGCGTACCAGTTTTATGCTGACGATCGATTTAATGCCTTTAAAACCGTATTTCCACGGTACAGTAAGGCGAATCGGGGCACCGTTTTGCGGGGGTAAAGCTTTACCATAAACGCCCACGGTTAATAGCGTGAGCGGATGCATCGCTTCATCCAGTCGCAATCCTTCTACATAAGGGTATTGCAGGCCACCACCGATAAACCGGTCCTTTTGGCCCGGCATTTGCTCCGGGTCATAAAGCGTTTCAAAGGCAACGTATTTTGCGTTGCTGGTGGGCTCAACCATCGCGAGTAGCTTGTGAAGCGGAAAGCCAATCCACGGTACGGCCATAGACCATGCCTCGACGCAGCGCATGCGATAAATACGCTCTTCAAGCGGGAAGCGCTTATAAAGGTCATCGTGGTCGAGCGTCATGGGTTTAGCCACTTCGCCGCTGATTTTAATCTGCCAGGGATCGGTTTTTAGCCCGCCGGCATTAGCCGCAGGATCGGCTTTATCCAGACCAAATTCATAGAAGTTGTTGTAGCCCGTGACTTTGTCTTCCGGGGTCAGGGCCAGTTTGGCCTGGTACTCTTCTGGCTTAGTGAACGTCAGTGGCTTGCCGGCAGGTGCCGGTGGGCGATCGTTACCTTTGAACCAGGAAAGAATATCGGCGTTGGCTGTCTGGGGGAGCGACAGGGCGGCCGCGCTGATGCCCAGAGCCTTCAGCACCTGGCGACGCTTCATCATAAACACGGATTCTGGCGTAACGTCGGCTTCGGTAAGCCGGGTGACCTTTTTCATGACGTTCTCCTCGTAGCGATAGCCTAAGCATGACCGAGAGAAAGCATTCCGGCGAATATGTCACGAAAAATTGAAATTTGAGGAGCGACAGGGCGTCGCTCCACGGGCAAGGTTTAACGCACTTTTACCAGGGTTCTCCCCTGCGCGGCATTATTAATGATGTCGCTGGCGTACTTTGGCGCTTCTGCCAGGCCGATTTCGGTAGTCGCTTGCTGGTAAAACGCCGCCGGCAAGTCTTGTACCAGGCGTGCCCAGGCAGCCGCACGACGATCCGGCGGCGTCATGACGGAATCCACACCCTGCAGGCGAACATTACGCAGAATAAACGGCATCACGGTGGTTGGCAGTGCGAAGCCACCGGCTAAACCACAGGCCGCCACGCAGCCGCCGTAGTTCATTTGCGCCAGAACCTTCGCCAGCACTTTATCGCCGACGGTATCAATGGCGCCGGCCCAGACCTGTTTTTCCAGCGGACGAGTTTCGGCGAACTCATCGCGGCTAAGAATACGGTCGGCCCCGAGGCCGCGGAGGTAATCATGTGTACTTTCGCGGCCGGATACGGCGGCGACTTTATAGCCCAGTTTGTGCAGCAGCGCGATGGCCGTGCTGCCCACACCGCCGCTTGCGCCGGTGACGACGATTTCGCCGCTTTCCGGCTTAACACCGGCTTCTTCAAGCGCCATCACGCAGAGCATCGCGGTAAAGCCGGCCGTGCCGATAATCATCGCCTTGCGTGCGTCTAAACCTTCGGGCATTGCAACCAGCCAGTCACCTTTCACCCGAGCGGCTTCGGCCAGACCACCCCAATGGTTTTCTCCAACGCCCCAGCCGGTGAGTAGCACCGCCTGCCCTGGCTGAAAGCGTTCGTCTTCGCTGCTGAGCACTTTGCCTGCAAAGTCGATACCCGGCACCATCGGGAAATTACGGATGATTTTGCCTTTGCCGGTGATGGCCAGCGCGTCTTTGTAATTCAGACTGGAGTAATCAATCTCCACGGTGACGTTGCCTTCGGGCAGCGCGTCGTGGTTAAGCGTTTTTACCGCGGCCACGGTTTGGCCTTCGGACTGTTCCAGGATTAATGCCTGCATGGGCGTTCCTCGGTCGGTAGCAATGGGAAAAAAATCTTAGCAGACTATACTCCGATACTGATGCGAAGAGCCGACCTGAAGCAATAAATGCTCAGAAATTCCCGAGGGGTTTCGTTTGCCTGGGGTCGACCTTTGCTATTTAATGCTTCCTCGTTTGGGGCCCATGATGAGTGTGGTTAATTTTCACTAACCGGAGTTAACACAGGGATGCGATTAACGACGAAACTTTCAGCCTTTATTACCCTTTTAACCGGGCTTGCGATTTTCGTTACGCTCTTTGGGTGCCTGCTAAGTTTCTATAACTCTGTTCACGACAAAACTCAGCAGCGCATTATGGCGGTTGCCACGATCGTTGATAACCAACTGGTCTCACGCTCGCCCCAGGATCTGGTGGATCACTTTAGCGAGCTGATGATACCGGTGGATATCACCGAAATTCGCCTGATGGCGGATAAAACTTACCTCTTTCAGCATACTTTGCCCGAAGGCTACCGCCCGGTAGGGACGCAATATACCTACCGCACCATCAGCGTCGCCTTGATGAAGCACCCGGGAATGACGCTACGGCTAACTTACCTCGACCCGATTGCTGTCTACTACCACGCCATGTTTACCACGACGCCATTGACTGCGGCGGTCGCTTTTATGCTGGTGGTGCTCTTCCTGGCCGGGCGCTGGCTGAAACGCCAGCTTTCCGGGCAAGAACTGCTGGAAATCAGAGCCGGAAAAATCATCAGCGGGGAACGAGGGGCGGAAGTGCGTGGTTCGGTGCATGAATGGCCGCCGCTGGTGAGCAGCGCAATGGATACCCTGCTTTCCGACCTGCAAAGCGCCAGCGAGCAGCGAAGCCGCGTGGATACCTTGATCCGGGCATTTGCCGCCCAGGACATTAAAACTGGCCTCAATAACCGTTTGTTCTTTGATAACCAACTTGCCACGCTATTGGAAGGACAGGAGCAGGTCGGTGCTCACGGCGTGGTGATGATGATTCGCCTGCCTGATTTCGAGCTATTAAAAGAGACCTGGGGCAACGGCCCGGTTGAAGAATACTTATTCACTTTGGTTAACCTGCTCTCGACCTTCGTGATGCGCTATCCTGGCGCGTTATTAGCGCGTTATTTCCGCAGTGATTTTGCCGTATTGCTGCCGCACCGAACGCTGAAAGAAGCGGATGGTATTGCCAGCCAACTGCTGAATTCCGTGGATGCACTGCCGTCAACCCGTATGGTTGATCGTAGCGATATGCTGCACATTGGCATTTGCGGATGGCGCAGCGGGCAAACAAAAGAGCAGGTTATGGAGCATGCGGAAATCGCGACCCGCAACGCCGCTTTCCAGGGGGCCAACAGCTGGTCCGTCTACGATGATAAGCTTCCTGAACAGGGCCGGGGCAACGTGAAATGGCGCACCCTGCTTGAGCAGGTACTCAAGCAGGGCGGTCCGCGCTTTTACCAGAAACCCGCGGTTGATAAGCATGGGGTAGTTCACCACCGTGAAATCATGTGCCGTATCTTCGACGGTGAGCAAGAGGTGTTGTCGGCTGAATACATGCCGATGGTCAGGCAATTTGGTTTATCTGAACAATATGATCGGCAGATCGTGTCACGGCTACTGCCGCTGCTAAACTTCTGGCCGGAAGAAACGCTTGCTATTCAAATCACCGTCGACTCGCTGATACGAACACCTTTCCAGCGTTGGCTGCGTGATTCGCTGATGCAGTGCGAAAAATCGAAGCGCGCGCGGATTATTTTTGAACTTGCTGAGGCAGATGTCTGTCAACACATCAGCCGATTGCAACATGTTGTAAGGTTAATCACTGCATTAGGGGCAAGGGTTGTGATTATCCAGGCGGGATTAACGGTCGTCAGCACAACTTATATAAAAGAGCTGGATGTGGAGTTAATTAAGCTGCATCCGGGTCTGGTCAGAAACATCGGCAAGCGTACCGAAAACCAGCTTTTTGTGAAAAGCCTGGTTGAAGCCTGTAACGGTACGCGAATCCGTGTTTTTGCTACAGGAGTGAGGACCCGCGGCGAGTGGCAGACGCTGATTGATAACGGGGTTGCGGGGGCGCAGGGCGATTTTATCGCCGCATCTCAGCCGCTTGACAGTAATGTGAAAAAATATTCACAAAGATACTCGGTTTAACCTGCCGTTTGCCATTATTTCACGTAGAATAACGCGCGCTGCATCTCAAGGGGGCTAGTCAGCCTGCCGGCCAGATTGTCGCAGCCGTTATGAACCGGTTTGCTGCTGTTAGCTGTTCGTTTATTCTACCGCGTTTGCCGCATTTCTGAACGCCATGTAGGAAGACGTTTCAAAAGTGTTACAGCCGTAGTGAACTGCACTATTTTTCACCGTTGCAGAACATTTTTGCGCCTTGTCGCTGTAACGTGTGGTTGGTAAAGTAAGCGGATTTTGTATCCGCCCCAGCTTTCAGGATTATCCCTTAGTATGTTGAAAAAATTTCGTGGCATGTTTTCCAATGACCTGTCCATTGACCTGGGTACTGCGAATACCCTGATTTATGTGAAAGGACAAGGCATCGTACTGAATGAGCCCTCCGTTGTGGCCATTCGCCAGGACCGCGCCGGCTCGCCAAAAAGCGTTGCGGCCGTAGGCCATGATGCTAAACAGATGCTGGGCCGTACCCCGGGCAACATCGCGGCTATTCGTCCGATGAAAGACGGCGTTATCGCTGACTTCTTCGTGACCGAAAAAATGCTGCAGCACTTTATCAAACAGGTTCACAGCAACAGCTTTATGCGCCCAAGCCCGCGCGTGCTGGTTTGTGTGCCGGTAGGTGCTACCCAGGTTGAACGTCGTGCTATTCGTGAGTCCGCACAGGGTGCCGGCGCACGTGAAGTGTTCCTGATTGAAGAACCTATGGCTGCGGCAATTGGTGCAGGTCTGCCGGTATCTGAAGCTACCGGTTCCATGGTTGTGGATATCGGCGGCGGTACCACCGAAGTGGCCGTTATCTCCCTGAACGGCGTGGTTTATTCCTCTTCCGTACGTATCGGCGGTGACCGCTTTGATGAGGCTATCATTAACTATGTGCGCCGTAACTACGGTTCACTGATTGGTGAAGCCACCGCTGAGCGTATCAAGCACGAGATCGGTTCTGCCTATCCTGGCGATGAAGTGCGCGAGATTGAAGTTCGTGGCCGTAACCTGGCTGAAGGTGTGCCGCGCGGCTTCACCCTGAACTCTAACGAAATCCTCGAAGCACTGCAGGAGCCGCTGACCGGTATTGTTAGCGCGGTGATGGTTGCGCTGGAACAGTGCCCGCCAGAGCTGGCATCCGATATCTCCGAGCGCGGTATGGTTCTGACCGGCGGTGGCGCATTGCTGCGTAACCTCGATCGCCTGCTGATGGAAGAGACCGGTATCCCGGTAGTAGTTGCAGAAGATCCACTGACCTGTGTTGCCCGCGGCGGCGGCAAGGCACTGGAAATGATCGACATGCACGGCGGCGACTTGTTTAGCGAAGAGTAACAGCCACAGGCCAGGGGGAGCTTTTCGCTGCCCCTGCTTGCTGGTTTGGGAATACGCATAGCCTATGAAGCCAATTTTTAGCCGTGGCCCGTCGCTACAGATTCGCCTTATTCTGGCGGTGCTGGTGGCGCTTGGTGTCATTATCGCCGACAGCCGCCTCGGTATGTTCAGCCAGATTCGAACATACATGGATACAGCCGTCAGTCCTTTCTATTTTGTCTCTAATGGTCCCCGTGAATTACTCGACAGCGTGTCTCAAACGCTGGCCTCGCGCGACCAGCTTGAACTTGAAAATCGGGTTCTGCGTCAGGAGTTAATCCTGAAAAACAGTGAATTGCTGATGCTGGGTCAATACCGGCAGGAGAACGCGCGCCTGCGCGAGCTGCTCGGTTCCCCGCTGCGCCAGGATGAGCAAAAAATGGTGACCCAGGTCATCTCCACGGTGAACGATCCGTATAGCGATCAGGTGGTGATCGACAAGGGCAGCGTAAACGGCGTGTACGAAGGCCAGCCGGTCATCAGCGATAAAGGCGTTGTTGGGCAGGTTGTCGCGGTCGCGAAGCTGACCAGTCGGGTGCTGCTGATTTGCGATGCCACCCACGCGCTGCCTATTCAGGTATTGCGTAACGATATCCGCGTGATTGCCGCCGGTAACGGCTGCACGGACGATTTGCAGCTGGAGCATCTGCCGGCCAATACCGATATTCGTGTCGGCGATGTGCTGGTGACTTCTGGTCTTGGCGGCCGCTTCCCTGAAGGCTACCCGGTTGGCGTTGTGTCATCCGTTAAGCTGGATACCCAGCGCGCCTATACCGTGATTCAGGCTCGTCCTACCGCCGGTCTACAGCGTCTGCGCTATCTGTTGCTGCTTTGGGGCGCAGATAAAAACGGTTCGTCGCCAATGCCGCCTGAGGAAGTCCATCGCGTGGCCAATGAGCGTCTGATGCAGATGATGCCTCAGGTTCTGCCGCCGCCGGGTTCAATGGGCCCTCCTGCGCCGGTCCCTGCGCCAGCAACCGGTATCACACAGCCTGCTACGGGAGCACAGTAGTGGGAAGTTATCGCAGCCAGGGCCGTTGGGTTATCTGGCTTTCATTTTTGATTGCCCTGCTATTGCAGGTCATGCCCTGGCCGGATGATCTCAAGTTTTACCGGCCGGATTGGGTATTGTTGATTCTGCTTTACTGGATTTTAGCCTTGCCGCACCGGGTGAACGTCGGGACGGGTTTTATTGTGGGCGCCATACTTGATTTGATTAGCGGCTCCACGCTTGGCGTACGCGCTCTATCATTATGTATTGTGGCTTACCTGGTGGCGCTGAAATACCAGCTTTTCCGTAACCTCGCCCTTTGGCAGCAGGCGCTGGTTGTCATGCTGCTCTCGCTGGTCACAGACATCATTGTTTTCTGGTCAGAATTTTTAGTGATCAACGTCTCTTTCAGACCGGAAGTGTTCTGGAGTAGTGTAGTTAACGGTATCCTCTGGCCCTGGATTTTCCTGTTAATGCGCAAAGTTCGCCAGCAATTTGCTGTGCAATAAAAGGTAAACATGACTACGTTGTATCTGGCATCCGGTTCGCCTCGCCGTCAGGAGCTTCTAACCCTGCTGGGCGTTTCTTTCGAACGCCTGGTCCCTGGCATTGAAGAACAGCGGCAGCCGCATGAAAGTGCGGAGCAGTATGTTCGTCGTCTGGCGCGCGAAAAAGCGCAGGCCGGGGTGGTGATGGCCGCCGAAGATTTGCCTGTACTGGGTGCGGATACAATCGTTATCTTTAACGGCGAAGTGCTGGAAAAACCGCGGGATACTGAACATGCCGCACAGATGCTGCGTTTACTCTCAGGCAATCAGCATCAGGTGATGACTGCAGTTGCTATTGCCGACGCCAATCAGGTGCTCGACGCGTTGGTGGTGACCGATGTAACGTTCCGTAGCTTATCAGAACAGGATATTGCCGATTATATTGCCAGCGGTGAACCTATGGACAAAGCGGGTGCTTACGGCATTCAGGGGCTTGGCGGCTGTTTCGTTAAAAGGATTAATGGCAGTTATCATGCAGTGGTGGGATTACCGCTGGTGGAAACTGGTGAGTTGCTGAGCAATTTTCACGCGCTGCGTGACGGACGAGGAAAAGATGACGGCTGAATTATTAGTCAACGTTACCCCATCAGAAACGCGGGTGGCCTATATTGACGGTGGCATACTGCAAGAGATTCATATTGAGCGCGAAGCGCGCCGCGGAATAGTAGGAAATATCTACAAAGGTCGCGTTAGCCGGGTGTTGCCTGGAATGCAGGCGGCGTTTGTAGATATTGGCCTGGACAAGGCGGCGTTCCTTCATGCTTCTGACATTATGCCGCACACCGAGTGCGTTGCCGGTGAGGAGCAAAAGAACTTTAGCGTGCGCGACATCGCCGAACTGGTTCGTCAGGGACAAGATTTAATGGTGCAGGTGGTAAAGGATCCGCTGGGCACCAAAGGCGCTCGCCTGACCACCGACATCACGCTTCCTTCCCGTTATCTCGTTTTCATGCCTGGCGCTTCGCACGTGGGTGTTTCCCAACGTATCGAAAGCGAAGCCGAGCGCGACCGCCTGAAGCGTATTGTGAATGAGTATTGCGATGAGCATGGTGGCTTCATTATTCGTACCGCCGCGGAAGGCGTCTGTGAAGAGGATTTAGCCTCAGATGCGGCTTACCTGAAGCGCGTATGGACCAAGGTCAGCGAGCGTAAAAAACGCAATCAAACCCGCTACCAGATGTACGGTGAACTGGCGCTGGCGCAGCGCGTATTGCGTGATTTTGCCGACGCGGCGCTGGACAGAATTCGCGTTGATTCCCGCCTGACTTACGAAATGCTGCTGGAGTTTACCGCCGAGTACATGCCGGAGATGACCAGCAAAATCGAGCATTACAGCGGCCGACAGCCGATTTTCGATCTCTATGACGTTGAGAATGAAATCCAGCGTGCGCTGGAGCGTAAAGTGGAACTGAAGTCCGGCGGCTATCTGGTGATTGACCAGACTGAAGCGATGACCACGGTGGATATTAATACCGGCGCGTTCGTGGGCCACCGCAATCTCGACGACACAATTTTTAATACAAATATCGAAGCGACTCAGGCCATCGCGCGACAACTTCGGTTACGCAATCTGGGCGGCATTATCATCATCGACTTCATCGATATGAGTAATGAAGATCACCGCCGCCGCGTGCTGCATTCTCTCGAGCAGGCGCTGAGCAAAGATCGCGTTAAAACCAGTATTAACGGCTTCTCCCAGCTCGGTCTGGTCGAGATGACCCGTAAGCGTACGCGGGAAAGCGTAGAGCATGTGCTGTGCAACGAATGTCCGACCTGCCACGGTCGCGGCACCGTAAAGACGGTGGAAACGGTCTGCTACGAAATTATGCGTGAAATCGTTCGCGTACATCATGCCTACGATTCCGACCGTTTCCTGGTCTATGCTTCTCCTGCGGTGGGTGAAGCGTTGAAAAGCGAAGAGTCTCACGCGCTGGCTGAAGTAGAAATCTTTGTGGGTAAACAGGTCAAAGTTCAGATTGAACCGCTCTACAATCAGGAGCAGTTTGACGTCGTGATGATGTAAATGCGCGGATGCGCATTTCAGACGGCAGATAACCCTCTGAGGATAGAAGAAATACCAGACGATTAGTCAAAAAAAACAGGAAAATCAATTCATTGATTTTCAGCTGATAACCACAAAAAGGGAAAAATCACGCTTTTTCCCTTTTTGTCAGCACCCTCAAATGCGCGGATGCGCATTTTGCCCGTAAGGCTGACAAGGAGAGAAAGGTGAGGCGACTGCCCGGCATTCTGCTGCTCACAGGCGTAACGTTGGTTGTTATCGTCGCGCTGCTGGTGAGTGGCCTGCGGCTCGTTTTGCCGCACCTGGATGCCTGGCGGCCCGCGCTGCTGGATAAGATTGAAGCCGCCACCGGCGTGCCGGTGGAAGTCAGTCATTTACAGGCAAGCTGGGAGAATTTTGGCCCCACGCTTGATGTTCGCGACGTTAAGGCCGGCCTCAAAGACGGCGGCACGCTCAGTATCAAACGCGTCACGCTGGCGCTGGATGTCTGGCAAAGTCTGCTTCACGCCCGCTGGCAGTTCCGCGACCTGACCTTCTATCAGCTGCAAATGCGCACCAATACGCCGCTCAGCCAGAACGGCGGCGACGGCTCGCTGGAAGCGGACAAAATCAGCGATCTTTTCCTGCGCCAGTTCGATCACTTCGATCTCCGCGACAGCGCCCTCAGTTTCCTGACGCTCTCCGGCCAGCGGGCCGAACTTTCTATTCCTCAGCTGACCTGGCTTAACGGTAAAAACCGCCACCGTGCGGAAGGCCAGGTTAGCCTGTCCAGCTTTAACGGCCAGCACGGCGTGGCCAACGTTCGTATGGATCTGCGGGATGAAAACGGCATTCTGAACAACGGCAAGGTCTGGCTGCAGGCGGATGACGTAGACGTTAAGCCCTGGCTGGGCCGCTGGATGGAAGACAATGTCGACCTGAAAAGCGCGCGTTTTAGCCTTGAAGCCTGGATGGACGTGAAAGAAGGTGATATCAGCGGCGGCAGTATCTGGCTGAAAAAAGGCGGGGCAAGCTGGCCGGGTACCGACAGCGTGACGCACTCGCTTTCGGTCGATAACCTGATGGCGCAGGTCAGCCGGGAGAAATCCAGCTGGCAACTCTCTATTCCTTCCACCAATATTACGCTGGATGACCAGGCCTGGCCGAAAGGCTCGCTCTCCGTGGCCTGGGTAGCCCCGCAGGATGTAGGCGGGAAACAAAGCCAGCGCAGTGATGAACTTCGCGTGCGCGCCAGCAATATGGAGCTGGACAGGTTTAATGGCCTGCTGCCGATTGCCGCCAAAATTTCGCCGCAGCTGGGGGATATCTGGACTTCGCTGCAGCCTCAGGGCCACATTGACGTGCTGGCGCTGGACATACCGCTCCAGCAAACCGAGCTAACTCGTATGCAAGCCCGGTGGAAAGATGTGAGCTGGAAGCAGTGGAAACTGTTGCCTGGCGCGGAGCACTTCTCAGGCTCGGTGACCGGCAGCGTCGCAAACGGGCAGCTTAATGCCGAAATCACCGACGCAAAAATGCCTTATGAAACCGTCTTCCGCGCGCCGCTTGAGATTGAGAAAGGCGTAGCGACGCTTGCCTGGCAGAAAAACGCAGACGGCTTCCAGCTAGATGGCAAGAACATCGACGTTAAGGCTCGCTCCGTTTGGGCGCGTGGCGATTTCCGCTACTTCCAGCCTGCCAGCGGCGATCCGTGGCTAGGCATTCTGGCGGGCATCAGCACCGATAACGGTGCGGACGCCTGGCGATACTTCCCGGAAAACCTGATGGGCAAAGAGCTGACGGATTATCTCAGCTCGGCGATCCAGGGGGGCCAGGCCGATAACGCCACGCTGGTGTACGGCGGCAACCCGCATCTTTTCCCCTACGAGCACAACGAAGGCCAGTTTGAGGTTTACGTCCCGCTTCGTAACGCGAAATTTGCTTTCCAGCCGGACTGGCCTGCGCTGGAAAACCTCGATATCACGCTCGATTTCATCAATAACGGGCTGTGGATGAACAGTAAATCGGTCAAGCTGGGCGGCGTGACGGCCAGCAACCTGACGGCGAATATCCCCGATTATGCCAAAGAAAAGCTGCTGATAGACGCCGACATCAATGGCCCGGGCAGTGCGGTAGGGCCTTATTTCAAAGATACGCCGCTGGACGATTCCCTGGCCGCCGCGCTGGATGAACTCCAGATTGGTGGCGATGTGAATGCCCGCTTACATCTGGATATTCCGCTGACCGGCGAAATGACGACGGCCAAAGGCGATGTGCGGCTGAACAACAACACGCTGCTAATAAAACCGCTAAACAGTACGCTGCATAATCTGAGCGGCAAATTCAGCTTTACCAACGGTGACCTGCAGAGTGAAGCGATGAGCGCGAGCTGGTTTAATCAGCCCGTGAGCCTGAATTTCAACACCAAAACCGGCGATAAGGACTACCAGATTGGCGTCAACCTGAGCGGCGACTGGCAGCCTAATAAAACCGGTGTGTTGCCGAAGCAGGTTAACGATGCGATCGGCGGGAATATCGTGTGGAAAGGCGACGTGGGCATTACGCTGCCTTATCACGGCAGCGCCAGCTACAAGGTCAATCTGGCGGGTGACCTGAAGAATGTGAGTAGTCACTTACCAGCGCCGGTGGACAAAAAATCCGGGGCAGCGCTGCCGCTGAATATCGCCGTTAAGGGCGATTTAAAGAGCTTCGATCTCACGGGGAATGCCGGCGCCCTCAATCACTTCTCCAGCCGCTGGCTGCTGAATAAGAAACTCACCCTCGACCGGGCTATTTGGGCGACAGACAGTAAAACCGTGCCGCCTCTGCCAGAGCAACCGGGCGTGGAGCTCGATCTCCCTGCAATGGACGGCGCCCAGTGGCTGGCGCTGTTTAGCGGAGGCGCAGCGGACAGCGTTGGGGGATCTGCCGTCTTCCCGTCAGCAGTGACGTTGCGGACACCGGTATTAACGCTGGCGGGTCAGCAATGGCATAACCTGAGCCTGGTTTCTCGCCCGGGGCTGAACGGCACAGAGGTTGAGGCCCAGGGACGTGAAATTAATGCCTCCCTGAGTATGAAGAACAACGCGCCCTGGCAGGCCAGCGTTAAGTATCTTTATTTCAACCCGAACTGGAGCGTTCTGCCGAGAGATGCAAACGAAACGGAGAAGCAGCAGGTACCGGAAAACAGCGATACGCTTAGCTTCCGTGGCTGGCCAAATGTGCAGTTACGCTGCGCGGAGTGCTGGCTGTGGGGGCAGAAATATGGCCGCATCGATGGGGATGTGACCATTAATGGCGACACGCTGCAGCTGGCCAATGGGCTGATTGACACCGGCTTTGCGCGCCTGACCGCTGACGGCGAATGGGTGAATAAGCCCGGCAGCGAACGTACCTCCCTGAAAGGCAAGCTGAAGGGCGAGAAGCTCGACGCGGCCGCGAACTTCTTTGGCGTGAAAACGCCGCTGCAGGGTTCCTCTTTCGACGTTGACTATGATTTGCACTGGCGGGCGGTGCCCTGGAAGCCGGATGAAGCTTCGCTGAATGGCATTCTGCACACCAAACTGGGGAAAGGGCAAATTACCGACGTTAGCACGGGCCATGCGGGCCAGCTTCTGCGCCTGGTCAGCTTTGACGCGCTGCTTCGCAAACTCCGTTTCGATTTTAGCGATACCTTTGGCAGCGGCTTCTACTACGACTCCATTCGCAGCACCGCCTGGATAAAAGATGGCGTATTGCATACTGACGATACTTTGGTTGATGGACTGGAGGCGGATATCGCGATGAAAGGCTCGGTGGACTTAGTCCGTCGCGAGCTAAATATGGAAGCGGTTGTCGCACCTGAAATCTCCGCGACGGTAGGCGTGGCCACAGCTTTCGCGGTTAACCCGATAGTCGGTGCCGCGGTGTTTGCCGCCAGTAAAGTGCTTGGCCCGCTGTGGAGCAAAATCTCGGTGCTGCGCTACAGCATTACCGGCCCGGTAGATAAACCGAAAATTGATGAAGTGCTGCGGCAGCCGCGCACCAGCGAAGCTCACTGATTTGACGTTAGCGGTTAATTGCCGCAAGCTCCATAAATAAACCATTCCTCGCCAAACGGGCGATAAGCAATAAGAGTAGCGAAACGATGAGTCTTAACCTGGTAAGTGAGCAGTTGCTGTCTGCGAATGGCTTAACCCATCAAGATCTGTTTTCCATCCTAGGGCAGCTGTCCGAGCGCCGTCTCGACTACGGCGATCTCTATTTCCAGTCCAGCTATCATGAATCCTGGGTGCTGGAAGACCGGATTATTAAAGACGGTTCATGGAATATCGATCAGGGCGTTGGCGTTCGTGCGGTTAGCGGTGAGAAAACCGGGTTTGCCTATGCCGATCAAATTACTTTGCAGGCGCTGGAGCAAAGCGCTCATGCGGCTCGCAGCATCGTTCGCGAGCAGGGCGACGGGCGTGCCCGTACGCTGGGCAACGTTCCGCACAGCGCGCTTTATACCAGCGTCGATCCGCTGACCAGTATGACGCGTGAAGAGAAACTCGACATCCTGAGACGCGTGGACAGCGTTGCACGCGCTGCAGATACGCGCGTTCAGGAAGTTAGCGCCAGCCTGACCGGCGTGTATGAGTTGATCCTGGTTGCGGCCACGGACGGTACGCTGGCGGCGGATGTCCGCCCGCTGGTGCGCCTGTCGGTTAGCGTTCAGGTTGAGGAAGACGGCAAGCGCGAGCGTGGTGCAAGCGGCGGCGGCGGTCGTTTTGGCTATGAGTATTTCCTGGAAAGCGTGAACGGCGAAGTGCGGGCTGATGCCTGGGCGAAAGAAGCCGTGCGTATGGCGATGGTGAATTTGTCCGCCGTGGCGGCTCCTGCTGGCATGCTGCCTGTTGTATTAGGCGCAGGCTGGCCAGGCGTGCTGCTGCACGAAGCTGTTGGTCACGGTCTGGAAGGCGACTTTAACCGTCGCGGTACTTCGGTCTTCAGCGGCCAGATGGGGCAGCTGGTGGCGTCCGAACTCTGTACCGTAGTGGACGATGGCACGATGGCTAACCGCCGTGGTTCCGTCTCTATTGATGACGAAGGCGTGCCGGGTCAGTACAACGTGCTGATCGAAAACGGCATTCTTAAAGGTTATATGCAGGACAAGCTCAATGCTCGTCTGATGGGCGTGGCGCCGACCGGGAACGGCCGCCGCGAGTCTTACGCCCACTTGCCGATGCCGCGCATGACCAACACCTACATGCTGGCCGGGAAATCTACGCCGCAGGAGATTATCGAGTCCGTAGATTACGGTATCTTTGCGCCAAACTTCGGCGGCGGTCAGGTGGATATCACCTCCGGCAAGTTTGTGTTTTCCACCTCAGAAGCTTACCTGATTGAAAAAGGGAAGGTGACTAAGGCGGTGAAAGGCGCCACGCTGATTGGCTCCGGCATCGAAACCATGCAGCAGATTTCGATGGTCGGGAACGATCTGGCGCTGGATAACGGCGTCGGCGTCTGCGGTAAAGAAGGCCAAAGCCTGCCGGTTGGCGTCGGCCAGCCAACCCTGAAGGTCGATAACCTGACCGTGGGCGGCACTGCCTGAGTTTATGTTAAGGCCGGACTAGTTCCGGCCCGTTTGCTTTGCCTTCCCGTTTCTGCCCTGCACGCCCTGATAAAGCTCCGAAACCTTCACAAAATAGCTCGTCAGATAGTTAATGCACACCTGCACCTTCAGCGGCAGTTTGTCTTTTTCGGTATACAGCGCGTACACCGGGCGGGGGTCGGACTGATAGCGAGGGAACAGGATCTCCAGCTGCCCGCTATTGATCTCGTCGATCACCCACATCAGCGGCGCATAGCCAATACCTGCCCCGGCTTTCAGCCAGCGGCTGAGCGTCATGGGGTCGTTAGTCACAAAGCGGCCCTGCGGCAGCAGGCGGGTCGAGATCCCTTCGGGCGCAATCAGCTCAAATTCGTTATCCGGCCGGATGCTGTATTCCAGCCACGAATGGTTAGCCAAATCAGCCGGTTTTTCCGGCGTACCGTGAATGTGCAGATAGCTTTTGGCGGCACAGACCACCATTGGCATCGACCCCAGCCTGCGGGAAAACAGGCTCGAATCCTGTAAAGCGCCCACGCGAATAACCAAATCAAGCCCATCGGCAATCAGGTCTGGTGCCGGTATGCCGGTGACCAGGTTGACCGTCAGGCCAGGATGTTCCCGGAGCATTTCGGCGGTCATGTCGGCAAGAACATTCTGTGCCATAGTTGAAGAGCTACCGATGCGCAGCGTGCCGATAGGCGTGTTGTTAAAGGCATAAAGCTGTTCGTGGACTTCCTGTGCTTCGTGCAGCATTTTGCGGCAGCCCTGATAATAAATTTTGCCGGCTTCGGTCAGGCCAATACTGCGGGTGCTGCGGTTGAGCAGCTTAACCTGAAGCTCATCTTCCAGTTTGGACACGATCTGGCTGATGGAAGAGACGCTCATTTGTAGCTGCCTTGCGGCAGCGGTGTAGGAGCCAAGTTCAACGACTTTGGCAAACACCGACATACGTTTCAGTCGTTCCATTGTTCACTCTGAGTGAAAAGTGATTTAGATCACACATTATAGATAACAGGGTAACAGTTACGTTAATATATTATTATTAACATAGCTCATACCGCACGCTCGCCCGCCTTTTCTGGCCTCTCCGTCGCGGTTTGCCGTCGAGTTATGTATCGCCTGCATTATCTTATCAAGGTCAAAATGAGTCTATTTCCGGTTATCGTAATATTCGGTCTTTCCTTTCCGCCGATATTCTTCGAATTAATTCTGTCGCTTGCCGCGTTCTGGCTGGCGCGTCGGTTGCTGACCCCAACCGGCATCTATGATTTTGTCTGGCACCCTGCATTATTCAATACAGCGCTCTATTGCTGCCTTTTTTATCTGATTTCGCGTTTGTTCGTTTGAGGTTGATGTGAAAATACTAACAAGAAACATAACCCGTACCGCTATCACGCTTTTGCTGGTGCTGCTGGCCTTCATCGCTATCTTCCGCGCGTGGGTGTTTTATACCGAGTCTCCATGGACGCGCGACGCGCGTTTTACCGCTGACGTTGTTGCCATTGCGCCGGACGTGTCCGGGCTTATCACCAGCGTGAACGTTCAGGACAACCAGCTGGTAAAAAAAGACCAGGTCCTGTTCACCATTGACCAGCCTCGCTACCAGAAAGCGCTCGAACAGGCTGAAGCCGATGTGGCCTATTACCAGGCGCTGGCATCTGAGAAACGCCGCGAAGCTGGAAGACGTAACACGCTTGGTATTCAGGCGATGTCGCGTGAAGAGATAGACCAGTCGAACAACCTGCTGCAAACCGTGTTACATCAGCTGGATAAAGCTCAGGCGACGCGCGACCTGGCCAAACTCGACCTGCAGCGCACGGTCATTCGTGCCCCAGCGGACGGCTGGATAACCAACCTCAACGTGCATACCGGGGAATTTGTTAACCGCGGCGCGACGTCCGTAGCGCTGGTGAAACAGAATTCGTTCTACATTCTGGCCTACATGGAAGAGACCAAGCTGGAAGGTATTCGTCCGGGCTATCGCGTACAGATCACGCCGCTCGGTAGCAACCGCGTGCTGCGCGGCAGCGTTGACAGCATCTCTGCCGGGGTGACGAACGCCAGCAGTACCAGTGATTCAAAAGGCATGGCCACGGTCGACTCCAACCTTGAGTGGGTTCGCCTCGCTCAGCGCGTGCCGGTCAGAATTCGCCTTGATGAACAGATGGGTAATCTGTATCCCGCCGGGACTACCGCGACCGTTGTGGTTACCGGTGAAAAAGATCGTAAAGCGGAGAATGACTCGGCGTTTATCAAGCTGATGCATCGCCTGCGCGAGTTCGGTTAAGCAGGCCGCTATGTATAACATTTCCAGGCTGCACGTCCGCTTTGCGATAAAGCTCGCTTTCGCCATTGTTCTTGCGGTGTTTGTCGGTTTTCACTTTGAGCTGGAAACGCCACGCTGGGCGGTGCTGACCGCCGCGATTGTGGCCGCTGGCCCCGCCTTTGCCGCCGGTGGAGAGCCTTATTCCGGGGCCATACGCTACCGCGGAATGCTGCGCATTATCGGGACATTTATCGGTTGTGCGGCCGCGCTGGTCATCATTATCACGCTGATCCGTGCCCCGGTCGTGATGCTGCTGGTGTGCTGTATCTGGGCCGGATTCTGTACCTGGATCTCGTCGCTTGTTCGCGTCGAAAACTCCTACGCCTGGGGCCTGGCGGGTTACACCGCGCTGATTATTGTGGTCACTATTCAGGTTGCTCCGCTGACTACGCCGCAGTTTGCCGTTGAACGCTGTAGCGAAATCGTTATCGGGATTGTGTGTGCCATCGTCGCCGATCTGCTGTTTTCTCCGCGTTCAATCAAGCAGGAGATTGACCGGGAGCTGGATAACCTGCTGGTGGATCAATACCGCCTGATGCAGCTTTGTATTGCCCACGGCGACAAAGAAGAGGTGGATAAAGCCTGGAGCGGTCTGGTGCGTAAAGTCACCGCGCTGAACGGCATGCGTGCCAACCTGAATATGGAATCCGCTCGGTGGGCGAAGGCCAACCGACGTTTGAAAGCGATCAACACCCTTTCGCTGACGCTGATCACGCAGGCCTGTGAAACCTTCCTGATTCAAAATACCCGGCCTGAATATGTCACGCCAGAATTCCGCCAGCTTTTTGCCGCCGAAGTGGAAACTGCCGACGACGTTTATAAACGTATGAAAGTGCTGCGCAGGGCGATCTCTGCGATGGGCGAAAAGGCCACGCCGGTTACCGTCGGCTCCTGGGTTTCTGCCTCGACCCGCTACCTGTTGCTGAAGCGCGGGTTTATTTGTAATAGCCGCGTGAGCGCGATTGAAGAAGAAGTGCTGAACGGCGAAGCGGTGGTGAAGGTGGAATCCGCCGAGGGCCATCACGCGATGATTAACTTCTGGCGCACGACGATTTCCTGCGTGCTTGGAAGCCTGTTCTGGCTGTGGACCGGCTGGACTTCCGGCAGCGGCGCGATGGTGATGATTGCGGTAGTGACGGCGCTGGCGATGCGCCTGCCAAATCCGCGCATGGTTTCGCTCGACTTCCTTTACGGCATGCTGGTGGCGCTGCCGCTGGGGGCGTTTTACTTCCTTGTGGTGCTGCCGTCCACGCAGCAGAGTATGCTGCTGCTGTGTATCAGCCTTGCTCTGCTGGGGTTCTTTATGGGCATTGAGGTACAGAAGCGGCGGCTGGGTTCCATGGGGGCGCTGGCCGGGACGATAAATATTATCGTGCTGGATAACCCAATGACTTTCCATTTCAGCAGCTTCCTCGACAGCGCGCTGGGGCAGATCGTTGGCTGTTTCCTGGCCATGATGGTGATCCTGCTGATCCGCGATAATTCGAAAGAGCGTACGGGCCGCACGCTGCTGAACCAGTTTGTTTCTGCCGCCGTATCGGCGCTGACGACCAATAATGCCCGGCGGAAGGAGAACCATCTTCCGGCGCTGTATCAGCAGCTGTTTTTACTGCTGAACATGTTCCCGGGCGACATAGACCGCTATCGTCTGGCGCTAACGCTAATTATCGCGCATCAGCGTCTGCGCGATGCGCCCATCCCTGTTAATGACGACCTCTCCGCCTTCCACCGGCAGCTGCGCAAAACGGCGGATAAGGTGATTTCTGCCAGCAGTGATGATAAGCGAGAACGCTATTACGAAAGACTTTTAGGCGAGCTTGAAATCTATCAAGAGAAGCTGCGCCTGTGGGAAGCGCCGCGGCAGGTAACAGAGCCGGTGAAACGGCTGGCGGATATTTTACACCGCTACCGGCACACGCTGATTAACGCCTGAGCCCAACCTTAGCCTGAAGAGCCGACGCCTGCGTCGGCTTTAGACAGTTAACAAGCCCCTGGCGATAGAAGAAATATCAGATAGCACGTTTAAACAAAAAGGAAAATCAATGCGTTGATTTTCGGCTGATAATGATAAAGAGGGAAAAACCACGTTTTTTCCCTCTTTGTCAGCAACTTTGAGCCGACGCCTGCGTCGGCTTTTTTCTATCTATACTTAACTGCGGTCCATGGGATGAACACTTACGAACAGGAGCTATTATGACGAATCAGACACTCCCGCAAAGTGAGCTCTTTAAAACCGGCTATCTGGTCGCAGGCAAGTGGCATTCGCTCGAAGACACTTTTGATGTGCTGAATCCTGCTACGGGAGAAATAGTGGCCAGAGTGGCAAGAGCCGGCAAACAAGAAACCGAAGCCGCGATTGAGGCCGCCAGCAAAGCTTTCCCCGCCTGGCGGGCGAAAACCGCCAAACAGCGGTCTGAAATTCTCTACCGCTGGTTTGAACTGATGCTGGCGAACAAAAGCTGGCTCGCCCGGTTAATGACCCTGGAGCAAGGGAAACCGCTCAAAGAGGCTGAAGGTGAAGTCGACTATGCAGCGAGCTTCATTCAGTGGTTCGCTGAACAGGCCAAACGCGCCAACGGGGAGATTATTCCTCCGGTTAAGCCCGGTTCTCGCATTCTGGCCACGCGTGAACCCGTCGGCGTAGTCGCGGCAATCACGCCGTGGAATTTCCCCATGGCGATGCTGACCCGCAAGCTCGGGCCTGCTCTGGCCGCTGGCTGTACCGGAGTGATAAAGCCCGCGAATAACACACCGCTTTCCGCTTTTGCTTTGCTGGAACTGGCGAAGCAGGCCGGCGTGCCGGACGGCGTATTGAATGCCGTGGCCGGTAAAACGCAGGAAATCAGCGACGCCATTATGGCCAGCCAGCAGGTGCGCAAAATCTCCTTCACCGGTTCAACGGCGGTGGGCAAAACGCTGATGCGTAATGCCGCAGAAACGATGAAAAAAGTGTCGATGGAGCTGGGGGGCAATGCGCCTTATATCGTGTTTGATGACGCGGATATTGACGCGGCGGTAAAAGGTGCCATTGCTAACAAATTCCGTAATGCTGGCCAGGTTTGCGTCAGCGTTAACCGTTTCTTCATCCAGCAAAATGTGTACGACAGTTTTGTGAATAAGCTTGCTGCAGAGGTTGGGAAGCTGAAAGTAGGCAACGGCCTGGAAGAGGGCGTGATTGTCGGGCCGCTGATTGAGCCGTCTGCGGTCGATAAGGTGCGTGAGCATGTTGATGACGCGCTGGCGAAAGGCGGTAAAGCGCTTGTCGGCGGCAAGCCCCATGCGTTGGGCGGCAATTTCTGGCAGCCCACCGTCATTATCAACGCTAACGATGATATGAAGCTGGCCAGGGAAGAGACGTTTGGCCCCCTTGCGGCCTGCTTCCGCTTTGAAACGGAAGAAGAGGTCATTGAAAGAGCCAACAGTACGCCATTTGGGCTGGCGGCCTATTTCTATACCCAGAATTTACAGCGCGTTTTCCGCGTCTCTCAGGCTCTGGAAAGTGGCATGGTTGGGATCAATGAATGTGCTGTTTCTACGGAACTGGGGCCCTTCGGCGGCGTGAAAGAATCGGGGTTAGGGCGCGAAGGCTCCGTGCTGGGGCTGGACGAGTTCCTGGAAGTGAAAACGCTACATATCGGCGGGCTTTAGCTCAGCGCTTGCTTAAAAAGAGTCAGGACGGCAGCGATGAAAAAATTTACTTTTGATTTTAACCACATCGACGACAACCTGGCTTTCTATCGCCAGTTTGCGGAGCAACTCGCGCTGCGCAAAGAACAGGTTCACGATCTGGATAGCCTGTGGGACGTGGTCACGGCGTCAATGTTACCGCTGCCCGTGGAGATCGAGTTTGCGCATTTGCCGGAGAGTAAACGGCGCAGGTTCGGGGCGCTCATTCTGCTTTTTGACGAGGCAGAAGAAGAGCTGGAAGGCCAGCTCCGCTTTAACATTCACGGCTAGCGTTTGATCGGCGGCCATAAAAAAGCCCCCGGCGAGCGGGGGCAAAGTCGTAGGACAAGTACGACGAGGGTTTATTTGTACAGCTCTGCGGTCGCGTGCCAGTTATCGCCGCTGCGGGCTTCAATCACGCGGTAGGCAGAGGCACCTTGTTCTGTGGCTTTCTGCGACAATTCCTGACGCATATCCATTGGCGCACTGCCTACCTGGCTGACAGAAATGGAACCCATGGATTGCAGGCCTTGAGCTTGTTCGCTGTTGATCTGGTGTGCGGCAGCGTTAGCGCCTAAAGAGATAACGGACAGCAGGCTCAGTGCGGCGATAGTTAATTTGGTTTTCATAGTCTTTACTCCTGAAGGTTTAACGTGGCGGCCGGAAGGGCTTAATCGCGATTTTTCTACTTAGGGCCGCCGAGGCTTAACGTTTTTACTCAACTCTATTCAACTGGCTTATGGCTAAGAACGTTTATTTGTACAGTTCTGCCGTTGCATGCCAGTGTCCACCGGTGCGGGCTTCGATCACGCGATAAGCGGAAGCACCGTTTTGTTCCGCTTTCTGGTTCAGCATTTCGTGCATATCCATCGGAGAACTGCCGATGTCATCAACGGAAACGGTACCCAGTGACTGGCGATTCTGCGCTTGCTGAGCGTCGATAGAGTCAGCGGCGAAAACGCCGAATGACAGAGCGGAGAGCAGGCTGGCGGTAACTAAAGTAGCTTTCATGTTCATGGTTTTTTCCTCGTCGTATTCTTTTGGTTGGGTCATCGTTCTGTGACCCTCATCACGAAATTAAGTATACACTAGTTACGGGAAAAATTAATACCCTGCTAATTGTTGCCTATGCAACTTTAAATTAACGAAATGATTTTTTATTCCTTATCGTTATTAAAAAGACGTTTTTATCACGGCATTTTTGTTAAATATAAGTAAAATCATAGATATGGGTGAATTTAACTATTTGTGCGGTAACGCGCAGAACAATGCCCTGTGGAATGCTATTGAAGCAATTCCATACGCTGGATTGAGGTTTTTTTACGGAAGATTACCGAATGTGGGACCCGCCGTATCATGACGGCGGGCTAAGAAGTGGGGGAGTGATTACAGCTCTTGTTCGAACAGCACCAGAATGGCTTCGTACAGCTCTTTCACCGTGAAGTTGTTGGCCGGCGTGGTGAAAATGGTGTCGTCCCCGGCAATGGTGCCCAGAATACCTTCCGCTTTCCCCAGTGAATCCAGCAGGCGGGCAATGAGCTGTGCGGCACCAGGGCTGGTATGAATCACTACGACCGCGTCGTTGTAGTCGATATCCAGAACCAGGTTTTTTAACGGGCTGGAAGTCGTCGGGACGCCCAGCTCCGCAGGCAGGCAGTAGACCATTTCCATCTTTGCATTACGCGTTCTTACCGCGCCGAATTTGGTCAGCATGCGGGAGACTTTGGATTGGTTGATGTTTTCGAAGCCGTCGTTTTGTAACGCCTGAACTATCTCGCCCTGTGAGCTGAATTTCTCTTCTTTAAGTAATGCTTTGAAAGCCTTTACTAATTCTTCTTGTTTTGAGGAGTTACGCATAAATAACCTATCCTGGGTAAAAGAGATAACATTATTATGCATTTAAATGAATTTTTATGCAAATTGTTCATCTTCCTTCAGGTGCCTGATTTTGTGACGGCCTGAATAGCGTGGGAGAATCATCCGGCGGAGATCAGCCTGAAATAATGTTATGAAAGCGGGCGATTTTATCAAATTTCGTTATCGGCGAACATGCCTGTGTCACGACTCGCAAATAAGCTTCAAAGTAAATTAAATGTTATCAAAATGATGTTGTTTTGGTGTGCGTGGAGGGGTAATGTAACCGCCGTTGATGTAACCACATCAGGTCGTGACCGGGCGCTAAGGCGTCGTTCCTCCCGGCGAGTAAATGCAGCAGCAACGCGGTCGGTGATTGCTTTATATCGCAATCTGGCGGCGGGAAGATTGTAATTATCTCCTCTCTGGATTATGGTCGCCACCGCATGGAGTTACGGCACGATTTTGCTAACCATAATAAGGAGTTTAGGATGAAAGTTGCAGTCCTCGGCGCAGCTGGCGGTATCGGCCAGGCGCTTGCCCTTCTACTTAAGACCCAACTGCCTTCAGGCTCAGAACTCTCTCTGTATGACATTGCACCAGTAACCCCTGGGGTTGCGGTGGATCTGAGTCATATCCCGACTGACGTGAAAATCAAAGGTTTCTCCGGCGAAGATGCCACCCCTGCGCTGGTCGGTGCAGATGTGGTGTTGATCTCCGCAGGCGTAGCACGTAAACCAGGCATGGATCGTTCCGACCTGTTCAACGTGAACGCGGGCATCGTGAAAAATCTGATCGAGCAAGTGGCGAAAACCGCCCCTAAAGCCTGCATCGGTATTATTACCAACCCGGTGAACACCACCGTGGCGATTGCCGCAGAAGTACTGAAAAAAGCGGGTGTATACGATAAGAACAAACTGTTCGGCGTTACTACACTGGATATCATCCGCTCCAATACCTTTGTTGCCGAGCTGAAAGGCAAGCAGCCAACGGATATCGAAGTGCCGGTCATTGGCGGCCACTCTGGCGTGACCATTCTGCCGCTGCTGTCCCAGATCCCTGGCGTGAGCTTCACCGAGCAGGAAGTGGCTGACCTGACCAAACGTATCCAGAACGCGGGTACTGAAGTGGTTGAAGCGAAAGCCGGTGGCGGGTCCGCAACGCTGTCTATGGGCCAGGCCGCGGCTCGTTTTGGTCTGTCTCTGGTTCGTGCTCTACAGGGCGAAAGCAATGTTGTGGAATGCGCTTACGTTGAAGGTGACGGCGAGCACGCACGTTTCTTCTCTCAGCCGCTGCTGCTGGGTAAAAACGGTATCGTTGAGCGTAAAGCTATCGGCACCCTGAGCGCGTTTGAGAAAAACGCGATGGAAGGCATGCTGGATACCCTGAAGAAAGATATTCAGCTGGGCGAAGAATTCGTTAAGTAATCGACGCCTGGATAAAAAAAACCGGAACTCAGGTTCCGGTTTTTTTATGTCTGCCTTTTAGCTTCCGGCAGGATATTCCTGAACGGTGACCTGCAGCGTGAGTTTCTTGTCTTCACGCATGACTTCGACCGGAATCACCGAGCCCGGGCGAATTTCCGCCACCTGGTCCATGGTTTCCAGCGCCGAGATGGCCGGTTTGTGGTTGACCGAGATAATCACGTCGTTAACCTGAATGCCGGCCTGGGCTGCCGGCCCGTCCGGTGATACAGCATTAACGATGATGCCTTGCAGCTGATCGATACCGGTGGATGGGCCATGCAGCGGGGTGATCTCTCTGCCGCCAATGCCGATGTAGCCACGAATAACCCGGCCATCGCGAATCAGCTTATCCATTATCTTGGTCGCCAGTTGGGTCGGTATCGCAAAACCAATCCCTTCCGGCGTTTCGCCATCATTGCTCTTGTCAAACGACAGGGTGTTAATGCCCATCAGTTCCCCGAGCGAATTCACCAGCGCCCCGCCGGAGTTACCGCGGTTAATCGAGGCGTCAGTTTGCAGAAATGACTGCCGACCCGAAGGGCTCAGGCCAATGCGTCCGGTCGCGCTGATAATGCCCTGGGTGACCGTTTGACCCAGGTTGTAGGGGTTACCGATGGCCATGACCACGTCGCCAATGTGCGGCTGGCGCTTGCCGTTAATAGGAATGATCGGCAGGTTAGTGGCGTTGATTTTCAGCACCGCCAGGTCAGTCAGGCTATCGGAGCCAATAAGCAATGCTTCAAACACTCGCCCGTCCTGTAGCGCGACGATGATCTGTTCAGCATCGTTGATAACGTGTTTGTTGGTGACGATGTAGCCGCGCCCGTCCATGATGACGCCGGAGCCGAGCGTTTTGATTTGAAGCTGGTTTTGGCCGTTATTGCCTACGCTGCGGTTGTACACGTTCACCACAGCCGGGGCAGCGCGGCGCACCGCCGGATTAAAGCTCATCGGCGTTTCGTCTGTGCTGTCATATTGCGCAGGTGCAAGTGGGCCAACAACGTTGCGTAGCGACGGCATCGTGAGCAGCAGCAGCCCCGCAACAATCAGCCCAATGACTACCGAGCGTAAGATCTTTAGAAACATGAGTTTGATTTAATGAGTGAGAGAACGACCGCAGAATAGCATGAGTTGAACGGACATCGTACAGACGATGTCCGTTTCTCTGCCCCGGTTAACGCAACAGCAGATAGAGGCTCTGCTCCCCGCGGACCACATGCAGCGCAATCACCGCGGGCTTGGTTTCCAGCACTTTGCGCATTTCAGCAATGGTATGGATCCGCTCACGGTTAATGCCGACGATAATATCGTCTTTGTGCAGACCAACCTGAGCCGCAGGCGTGCCTTTATCCACGTTATCCAGACGAATACCCTTCCCGCCGTCCTTCAGTTGCCCATCGCTTAACGTGGCCCCTTGCAGCGCCGGCAGGATCATTTCCGCGCTAGCGGAAGAGGCGGTGCTCTTGTCCAGAGTTACGCTTACTTCCAGTGGTTTGCCGTCGCGCAGCAAGCCCAGCTTCACCACGGTACCTGGCTCGGTTGTGGCGATTTTTGCTCTAAGCTCGGCGAAACTGCTCAGCGGGTTACCGTTCAGGCTGGTGATGATATCCCCGGCTTTAATCCCCGCTTTTGCCGACCCTGACTGAGGCAGGACTTCACTCACAAAGGCGCCACGCTGGGTGGAAAGATTAAACGCTTTGGCGATGTCAGCGTTCATCTCCATGCCTTTGATTCCCAGCAGGCCACGTTTGATTTCACCAAATTCCATCAGCTGTTTGGCGAGGGTTTGGGCCATATTGCTCGGGATAGCAAAACCAATCCCTACGCTGCCGCCTGCAGGTGCAAGAATCGCGGTATTAATGCCAATCAGTTCACCGTTGAGGTTGAGCAGCGCGCCGCCGGAGTTACCGCGGTTGATTGAAGCATCTGTTTGAATAAAGTTTTCCAGGCCTTCAAGGTTAAGGCCGCTGCGGCCCAGTGCGGAAACGATGCCGGAAGTCGCCGTTTGGCCGAGGCCAAATGGGTTACCCACCGCAACCGCAAAATCACCTACTTTGAGCTTGTCAGAGTCGGCCACTTTGATTTCGGTTAGCCCGGTCGCGTTTTGCAGCTGAAGTAGCGCGATGTCGCTCTGATCGTCCCCGCCAATCAGTTTGGCATCAAATTCACGTCCGTCATTCAGCTGCACGCTGATTTTTTGCGCCTGATTGATCACATGGTTGTTGGTCAGGACATAGCCTTTCGCGGCGTTGATGATGACGCCGGAGCCTAAGCCTTCAAACTGCTGCGGCGTGTCGGAGGGGGCGTCATCCCCGTAAAATTTCTTGAACTCTTCCGGCACTTTCTGGCTGGAAGCTGAGGCAGTGCCTTCAACCTGAACGCTGACGACCGCCGGTAAAACTTTTTCCAGCATCGGCGCGAGGCTTGGCAAAGCTGGCTGGCCTGGAACCTGGGAAGGCAGTGACGCGCTTGCCAGAGGGGATACGCCCAGCGTCAGACCGACGCTTAACGCTAATGCACTCAACAGCCGTGTTTGTTTCTTCATTGGATGCTGGCTCTCGTCACCTGGAAAAAGGAATGCCCACTCACGCAATTGATGTTATTGAAATATCAATCGACTCACAATGGCGTAATAAGAAAGCACAAGACAATTAAATGATAGCTGGGTCGGGAAAGGATGGGGCACCTGAACTGTGCCCCGGAAAAGCTAAAACAGGGATTAATCGCGTTTCGCACCGGCGCGAAGCAGGCCCGAAGCACCGTCTGAATAATCACGCGGCATCTGTACTGGCGCCTGATCGTTCCCGGCTTCAGACTCGGCAAGACGGTTACGGAACGGATTGGCTTCCGCTGTCATTTCCGGCAGCAGGCTGCTGGAGCTTTTAGCCATGTGCTGATAAAGCTGGCGATAATCGTGCGCCATGTTATCCAGCAGCTCGGCGCTGCGGGCAAAATGGCTGACTAACTCTTCGCGGTACTCTTCAAGCTCCGCTTTGTTTTTTTCCAGCTCATACTGCAGAGCTTGCTGCTGGCGCAGCTTGCGGTTGCCGAAACGCATGGCTACGGCACCGATGATAAGGCCCACTACTAACCCAATAAGCGCATATTCCCAAGTCATGAACTTCTCCCGTTATCTTGTGATTCCGTAGGGTAATGTAGCCACTATAACCGTTAACCTAAGAGAAGTGGAATCCTGACGCCGCATCGCTTAGGGTAGAACGGCCTTTTTTTGGACAACCGATTCGAAAAAGGCAGTGAACGGCTATCCGATTATAAAGGGAAGATAATAATACCATGCAAAATCTCTCTCCTGCATCGCGCTACCAGCAGGCTCTGGCAGAAGGCAGTTTTCAACCTGATGACGTACAACGCGAAGCGATTATGCGCCTGGATGCTATCTGGCAAGCATTGTCCGTGGCACCCACACCTGCCCCTACCGGTGGGTTGCTGACTAAGTTCGGCAAGCTGTTCGGTAAAAAAGAGGTTCAGGCCGGGCAGGAGCCCGCCCGGGGGTTGTATATGTGGGGAGGCGTGGGGCGAGGTAAAACCTGGCTGATGGATATGTTTTTTCAGAGTTTGCCGGGAGAGCGCAAACTGCGGCTGCACTTTCACCGCTTTATGCTTCGGGTTCATGAAGAGCTGGCGCAGCAGCAGGGCCACACCGATCCGCTGGAAATTATTGCTGATGGCATTAAGGCCGAAGCGGATGTCCTGTGTTTCGATGAATTTTTTGTCTCTGATATCACCGATGCCATGCTGCTGGGCACACTAATGAAAGCGCTTTTTGCGCGCGGCATTACGCTGGTGGCCACCTCGAACATCCCGCCGGATGATTTGTACCGCAATGGGCTACAGCGCGCCCGCTTCTTACCCGCTATTGAAGCGATTAAACGCTATTGCGACGTGATGAACGTGGATGCCGGGATTGATTACCGCCTGAGAACGCTGACTCAGGCTCACCTGTGGCTGTCACCGCTGAATGCAGATTCAGCCCTGCAAATGGAAAAGCTTTATGCCGTTCTGGCAGGGACAAAGCGCGAAGGCGCGCCGGTGCTGGAAGTTAACCATAGGCCAATGATGACGCTGGGAACCGCGAACCAGACGCTGGCTATCGACTTCAGCACGCTGTGCGTGGACGCCCGCAGCCAGCATGATTACATCGCGCTTTCGCGCCAGTTCCACACCGTCCTGCTGTTTAATGTGGCGGTGATGACACCGTTGATGGAGAGTGAAGCTCGCCGTTTTATCGCGCTGGTGGACGAATTTTACGAACGCCACGTCAAGCTGGTTGTGTCCGCTGAGGCTGAGCTATTCGATATTTATCAAGGGGAAAGGCTTAAATTTGAGTTCCAGCGCTGCCTTTCCAGGCTGCAGGAAATGCAAAGTGAGGAGTATTTGCGTCGCCCTCATCTGCCCTGACAATGATATTGTGATATCAACGACAAATTGTGGTCGATCTTTGAGGTCGACTTCTCTATAATCTTGCGACCCCACGTTACAACCAAAGTTTTTTTCCCAAAACTTTTGTCGTGCCGGCATAGGCTATTCGAAGGGGTAGGTTTGCTGGACAATGTCGCGTGAACCTCGACTGATTTTAAACGTTTGGGTGTTCACCAACGTGTAACTATATATTGGGTAAGCTTTTAATGAAAACTTTTACAGCTAAACCAGAAACTGTACAGCGCGACTGGTACGTCGTTGATGCTGAAGGTAAGACCTTAGGTCGTCTGGCTACTGAACTGGCTCGCCGTCTGCGCGGTAAGCACAAAGCGGAATACACTCCGCACGTTGATACTGGTGATTACATCATCGTTCTGAACGCTGACAAAGTTGCTGTAACCGGCAACAAGCGTACTGACAAAGTGTACTACCACCACACCGGCCACATCGGTGGTATCAAACAAGCGACCTTTGAAGAGATGATTGCCCGCCGTCCTGAGCGTGTGATTGAAATCGCGGTTAAAGGCATGCTGCCAAAGGGCCCGCTGGGTCGTGCAATGTTCCGTAAACTGAAAGTTTACGCGGGCACCGAGCACAACCACGCGGCACAGCAACCGCAAGTTCTGGACATTTAATCGGGATTATAGGCAATGGCTGAAAATCAATACTACGGCACTGGTCGCCGCAAAAGTTCCGCAGCTCGCGTGTTTATCAAACCGGGCAACGGCAAAATCGTTATCAACCAACGTTCTCTGGAACAGTACTTCGGTCGTGAAACTGCCCGCATGGTAGTTCGTCAGCCGCTGGAACTGGTCGACATGGTTGAGAAACTGGATCTGTACATCACCGTTAAAGGTGGTGGTATCTCTGGTCAGGCTGGTGCGATCCGTCACGGTATCACCCGCGCTCTGATGGAGTACGATGAGTCCCTGCGTTCCGAGCTGCGTAAAGCTGGCTTCGTTACCCGTGATGCTCGTCAGGTTGAACGTAAGAAAGTCGGTCTGCGTAAAGCACGTCGTCGTCCTCAGTTCTCCAAACGTTAATTGTTCTCTGCCTGTTCAGGCAGCAAGACAGTTGGCAAAAAACCCGGTCCTGGTACCGGGTTTTTTTATGCCTGTAATTTATATTATTGCTTCTAACATTTTGAAATAATTTGCCTTTCAGGCAAATTCAATATACGACCACCACAAAACCAGTAAAATCTGGTAAACTATCATCCAATTTTCTGCCCAAATGTCGGCATCCGGTTGTTTTCGCCCCTGATAAGGCGTCAGCGATGTTTCGGCGGAGCATTGGGTAATAAACGGTCAGGTTATTAGTCGCCGCTTGCGGCTATTAGCAGTAATTTTCTGGATAAACTTGGAGGTTTTCATGGCTGTCGCTGCCAACAAACGTTCGGTGATGACGCTGTTTTCCGGTCCTACTGACATCTATAGCCACCAGGTACGTATCGTCCTGGCTGAGAAAGGTGTTAGCGTTGAAATTGAGCATGTGGAAACGGATAACCTGCCTCAGGATCTGATTGACCTTAACCCCAATCACAGCGTACCGACCCTGGTTGACCGCGAGCTGACGCTGTGGGAATCCCGCATCATCATGGAATATCTTGATGAGCGTTTCCCGCACCCACCTTTGATGCCGGTTTACCCGGTTGCGCGTGGTGAAAGCCGTCTGTACATGCACCGCATTGAGAAAGACTGGTATACCCTGATGAACGTGGTGATGAACGGCTCCGCGCAGGAAGCGGAAGCCGCGCGTAAGCAGCTGCGTGAAGAGCTGTTAAGCATTGCCCCGGTATTTACCCAGAAGCCTTTCTTCCTGAGCGACGAGTTCAGCCTGGTAGACTGCTATCTGGCTCCGCTGCTGTGGCGCTTGCCGCAGATGGGCATTGAGCTGACGGGCGCTGGTTCTAAAGAGATGAAAGGGTACATGACACGCGTTTTCGAGCGTGACTCCTTCCTGGCCTCTTTGACCGAACCCGAGCGCGAAATGCGTCTGCAGACCCGAGGCTAATTGATGGATATGTCGCAGCTGTCGCCGCGCCGTCCTTATCTGCTGCGGGCCTTTTATGAGTGGCTGCTGGATAACCAGCTCACGCCGCACCTGGTGGTGGATATCACGCTGCCGGGCGTGCAGGTTCCGATGGAGTATGCGCGTGATGGGCAAATTGTACTGAACATCGCGCCGCGTGCCGTAGGGAATCTGGAGTTGGCCAATGACGAAGTGCGCTTTAACGCGCGTTTCGGCGGCGTACCTCGCCAGGTTAACGTACCTATGGCCGCCGTTCTGGCTATCTATGCACGTGAAAATGGCGCGGGCACCATGTTTGAGCCGGAAGCGGGCTATGATGAAGACGCTGAAAGCCACAATGATGACCAGCCGGTAGTGGGTGAGACTGAAACAGTTATGCAGGTTATTGACGGCGATCGCCCCGATCGCGGCGATGATGACAATAACCCGGATGACGATCCGCCGCCGCCTCGCGGTGGCCGCCCCGCACTGCGCGTGGTGAAATAATAAAAAGCCAGTCGAAAGACTGGCTTTTTTTATCGGGGATTCGGCGCAATCTGGCAGCCGGAACCGCCAGATTTTAACGATTATACTTCCAGGAAGTTCAGGATCCCGTCTGCGGCTTTACGCCCTTCAGCAATAGCGGTGACCACCAGATCGGAACCGCGAACCGCATCGCCACCGGCGAAGATTTTCGGGTTGCTGGTCTGGAAAGCGTTCTCGCTAGCTTCTGGAGCGAGAATGCGCCCCTGGCTGTCCAGCTCAACGCTGTGCTGCTCCAGCCACGTCATGCTATGAGGACGGAAACCGAAGGCCATTACCACCGCATCGGCAGGCAGTACGTGCTCGGAGCCAGCAACGATTTCCGGGCGACGACGGCCATTAGCATCCGGCGCGCCCAGCTCTGTACGAGCCACTTTCACACCGCACACCCGGCCATTCGCGTTAATTTCCACGCCCAGCGGCTGCAGGTTGAACTGGAACTCCACGCCTTCTTCGCGCGCGTTTTTAACTTCGCGTTTAGAACCCGGCATGTTTTCTTCGTCACGACGGTAAGCACAGGTCACGTGGGTTGCTCCCTGGCGAACTGAAGTACGCACGCAGTCCATAGCGGTGTCCCCGCCGCCCAGCACGACAACGCGTTTGCCTTCCATGCTGACATACGGCTCTTCAGCCGTTTCGCTGAAGCCCATGATTTGCTTGGTATTGGCGATGAGGAACGGCAGGGCGTCATACACGCCAGGCGCGTCTTCATTTTCAAGGCCACCGCGCATCGACTGATAGGTGCCGACGCCCAGGAATACGGAATCGTATTCGCTAAGCAGCTCATCCATCTGCACGTCGCGGCCAACCTCGGTATTGAGTTTGAATTCAATCCCCATCCCGCTGAAGATTTCGCGACGCTTGGTCATTACCTCTTTTTCCAGCTTAAAGGCTGGAATACCGAAGGTCAGCAGACCGCCGATTTCTGGGTGTCGGTCGTAAACCACCGCCTTCACGCCGTTACGTGCCAGAACGTCAGCGCAGGCAAGCCCGGCAGGGCCTGCACCGATGATAGCCACGCGTTTACCGGTTTGCTTCACGCCGGTCAGATCCGGCTTCCAGCCCATCTCAATCGCTTTATCGTTGATATAGCGCTCGATGTTGCCGATGGTTACCGCCCCGAACTCGTCGTTCAGCGTACAGGAGCCTTCGCAAAGGCGATCCTGCGGGCAGACGCGGCCGCAGACTTCCGGCAGGCTGTTGGTCTGGTGAGACAGCTCGGCTGCCTCAATAATGCGCCCCTCATTGGCAAGTTTCAGCCAGTTTGGAATGTAGTTATGAACCGGGCACTTCCACTCGCAGTACGGGTTGCCGCAGGAGAGGCAGCGGTCGGCCTGCGCCTTGGCCTGTCCCTCAGAGAACGGCTCGTAGATTTCCACAAATTCAATTTTGCGGATCTTCAGCGGCTTCTTCGGCGGATCAACGCGCTGCAAGTCGATAAATTGATAAACGTTTTGACTCATCGTGACCTCTTACTGCGCCTGCACCCGCAGCTCAGCTGCGGAACGACTGCGGTGACCCAACAATGCTTTAACATCACTGGACTTCGGTTTAACCAGGGTGAATTTCGAGGCGAATGTCGGCCAGTTGGCCAGGATTTCTTCGCCGCGCTGGGAGCCGGTCAGCTGAACGTGTTCGGTGATCATGCCTCGCAGGTGCTCTTCATGAATCGCCAGCTCTTCCACATTCAGTAATTCAACCAGTTCCGGGTTCACGCGTTTGCGGAATTCACCGTCTTCGTCCAGTACGTAGGCGAAACCGCCCGTCATACCAGCCCCGAAGTTAACCCCCGTTTTGCCCAGAATACAGACGATGCCGCCGGTCATGTATTCACAGCCGTTATCGCCGATGCCTTCAACCACGGTGATCGCCCCGGAGTTACGCACCGCGAAACGCTCGCCTGCACGGCCTGCGGCATACATCTTCCCGCCGGTGGCGCCGTACAGGCAGGTGTTGCCGATAATGGTCGCCTCGTGGCTGCGGAAGGCTGAGCCTACCGGTGGACGCAGAGAAATCAGCCCGCCCGCCATACCTTTACCGACATAGTCGTTGGCATCGCCGGTCAGGTGCAGCTCAACGCCGCCCGCGTTCCATACGCCGAAGCTCTGGCCTGCGGTGCCGTTAAAGTGCGCCTTGATTGGGTCAGACGCCAGGCCTTGATCGCCATGTTGCTGGGCAATGTAGCCGGAGAGCGAAGCTCCAATCGAACGGTCGGTGTTGCGGATATCAAACCAGAACGTTTTGCTCTGTTTATCATCCACATAAGCCTGAGCCTGGTTCAGCAGCTGTGCGTTAAGGTCACCCTTATCGAACGGCGGGTTATGCTCGGTGCAGTACACCGCTTTGCCCGGCATCGGTTCAGCCGTTTTCAGCAGGGCAGACAAATCCAGCTTCTGCTGCTTAGCGGTAAACCCGTCCAGCTCTTTTAACAGGTCGGTACGGCCAATCAAATCAACCAGGCGTTTCACGCCCAGCAGCGCCATCAGTTCGCGGGTTTCGCGAGCGATGAATTCAAAGTAGTTGGTTACTTTGAACGGCAGGCCGTGGTAATGGTTTTTACGCAGTTTGTCATCCTGAGTTGCCACGCCGGTAGCGCAGTTGTTCAGGTGACAAATTCGCAGGTATTTACAACCCAGCGCAACCATTGGTCCGGTACCGAAGCCGAAGCTTTCCGCCCCAAGAATGGCTGCCTTGATGATGTCGAGCCCGGTTTTCAGGCCGCCGTCCACCTGCAGGCGAATTTTATGGCGCAGGCCGTTCGCCACCAGAGCCTGCTGGGTTTCCACCAGACCAAGCTCCCACGGGCAGCCCGCGTATTTCACGGATGACAGCGGACTTGCGCCGGTGCCGCCGTCGTAGCCAGCAATAGTAATCAGGTCGGCATAGGCCTTGGCTACGCCCGTCGCGATGGTGCCGACGCCCGGTTCGGAAACCAGTTTCACGGAAATCATCGCCTTCGGGTTAACCTGTTTCAGGTCGAAAATCAGCTGCGCCAGATCCTCGATAGAGTAGATATCGTGGTGAGGCGGAGGTGAAATCAGCGTCACGCCCGGCACGGAGTAGCGCAGTTTGGCGATGTAAGGCGTGACTTTATCGCCCGGCAGCTGGCCGCCTTCGCCCGGCTTCGCGCCTTGCGCGACTTTAATCTGGATAACATCGGCGTTAACCAGATAGGCTGGCGTTACGCCGAAGCGACCGGAAGCGACCTGCTTGATACGGGACACTTTATTGGTGCCGTAGCGGGCCGGATCTTCGCCGCCTTCGCCGGAGTTAGAGTTCCCGCCGATGCTGTTCATCGCTTCAGCCAGGGATTCGTGTGCTTCCGGACTCAGGGCGCCGATGGACATTGCCGCGGTATCAAAGCGTTTGAACAGCTCGGTCGCGGGCTCAACGTCTTCAATTTTGACGGACTCATCCTGCGGATTCAGCGCAAGCATATCGCGCAGCGTGGCGACAGGGCGCTCGTTTACCAGTTTTGCGTATTGCTGGTAGTCGCTGTATTCACCGCTCTGCACCGCTTTTTGCAGCGTCTGCACTACGTCCGGGTTATAGGCGTGGTATTCCCCGCCGTGAACGAACTTCAGCTGGCCGCCCTGATCCAACGGCTTACGTACCAGCCAGGCGCGTTTGGACAGGTTCAGCAGATCCTGCTGGAAGTCGCCAAAGCCTGCTCCGCCGATGCGGCTGACCGCGCCCTGGAAGCAAAGCTCGGACACTTCTTTATGCAGACCCACAGCTTCGAACAGCTTAGAGCAACGGTAAGAGGCGATAGTCGAGATGCCCATTTTGGACATGATCTTGTACAGCCCTTTGTTGATGCCGTTACGGTAGTTCTGCATCACGGTGCGGTAGTTTTTGTCGATAGCGCCGTTGTCGACAAGCTTCGCCAGGGTTTCATAGGCGAGGTACGGGTAGATGGCGGTCGCGCCGAAGCCCAGCAGCACGGCGAAGTGATGCGGATCGCGGGCGCTGGCGGTTTCAACAATGATGTTGGCATCGCAGCGCAGGCTCTTCTCAACGAGGCGAGTCTGGATGGCGCCCACGGCCATCGGAGCCGGAACCGGCAGGCGATTTTTCGCAATATTACGGTCGGACAACACCAGCAAGACGGTGCCATTGCGAACCATGCGTTCAGCTTCGTCGCACAGCGCCATCACGGTCTCATGCAGCGACTTCTCGGTCACGTCATAGGTGATGTCGAGCGTATCGGCGCGATAATGCTCTTCTTCCAGCGTGGTGAGCTGCTGGAAATCAGACCACAGCAGAATCGGCGATTTGAAGCTCAGGCGGTGCGCCTGGCCTTCTGCTTCACAGAAGACGTTCATTTCACGGCCAATGCTGGTGGCCAGGGACATGACGTGCGCTTCACGCAGCGGATCGATTGGCGGGTTGGTCACCTGCGCAAACTGCTGACGGAAATAGTCGTAAATAATGCGTGGCTGGCTGGAAAGCACGGCAAATGGGGTGTCATCGCCCATTGAACCCACGGCTTCCTGGCCATTCTCGCCCAGCACGCGGATCACTGAATCCAGCTCTTCGCTGCTGTAGTTAAACTGTTTCTGGTAGCTGGCAAGCGTGTCGTCGTCCAGCTCACGCGCACCCACTTTTTCGTCCGGCAGATCTTCAAACGGCACCAGGCGGCGAACGTTGTTCTCCATCCACTCTTTATACGGATGGCGGCTTTTCAGCTCGGCATCGGTTTCCGCAGAATGCAGAATGCGCCCGACACGGGTGTCGATAACCATCAGCTCACCCGGGCCAACGCGGCCTTTCTCAACCACTTCATCCGGCTGGTAGTCCCAGATCCCGACTTCAGAGGCACAGGTGATGAGTTTGTCTTTGGTGATCACGTAGCGCGCCGGACGCAGGCCGTTGCGATCCAGGTTACAGGCGGCGAAACGCCCGTCGGACATTACGATACCGGCCGGGCCATCCCACGGTTCCATATGCATGGAGTTAAAGTCGAAGAAGGCACGCAGCTCAGGATCCATGTTCGGGTTGTTCTGCCACGCAGGCGGAACCAGCAGACGCATGGCGCGCACGATATCCATCCCGCCCGCCAGCAGCAGCTCAAGCATGTTATCCATGGAGCTGGAGTCGGAGCCGGTTTCGTTCACGAACGGCGCAGCGTCGTGCAGATCGGGGATCAGCGGCGTCTGGAATTTATAGGTACGGGCTCGCGCCCACTGGCGGTTACCGGTGATGGTGTTGATTTCACCATTGTGCGCCAGATAGCGGAATGGCTGAGCCAGCGGCCAGCGAGGCACGGTGTTGGTGGAGAAGCGCTGGTGGAACAGGCAAATGGCCGATTCCAGGCGCAGATCCGCCAGGTCCAGGTAGAAGCGCGGCAGGTCAGCCGGCATACACAGACCTTTATAAATGTTCACCAGGTTAGACAGGCTGCAGATATAGAAGTCTTTATCTTCCTGGATGCGTTTTTCGATACGGCGACGGGCGATAAACAGGCGGCGTTCCATATCACGAGGGCGCCAGCCCGCCGGGGCGTTAACGAAAATTTGTTCAATACGTGGCAGAGAGGAGAGGGCGATTTCACCGAGCACGTCTTTGTTCACCGGCACTTCACGCCAGCCAACAATAGACAGGGTTTCGTTTTGCAGCTCTTCTTCAACAATGCGGCGGCTGGCGCGGGCAAGCGCGTCATCCTGGTTCAAGAAAATCATTCCAACGGCATAGTTCTTGGCCAAACGCCACTGGCGTTCTTCTGCAACAATGCGGAAGAAACGATCGGGTTTTTGCAGCAACAGGCCACAGCCGTCGCCGGTTTTACCGTCGGCAAGGATGGCACCACGGTGCTGCATACGGGCTAGCGCGTGAATAGCGGTACGCACTACCTTGTGGCTAGGTTCGCCTTCTATGTGGGCGATCAGGCCGAAACCACAGTTATCCTTCTCAAGGGATTTATCGTACAACATATCAGTGAACCTCCCCAGGCTCTACGTTACTCCCAACCGTTTGCGCGTGGACGCAGCAAGGGCATGGCGACGGGGTTTGCGCATCATACGCTTGCCTCGCGTGTCGCCCTCTTAATGTCCAACGCATCCGGTGTCACAAGTGTTGAGGACTTGCTTTAGAGGGAATCTCAATTACTGCATAAATATGATGGGCACAGAACCCATCCAGAAAGCTTCCAGCGGATTTCCAACTTATCGGGAAAGAGCACACAGGTCAAATGGCATTCTTATTTATACAGAACCGTGCTAAGAGATGATTAACGCTATGAATATAATGGTTTTTTGTTCTTTTTTGAGCGTGAAGGAACTGCGGTGAAGGCCGAGTGTTATGTGATCGTCCTCACTATCCGGAAGGCCATGAAACTCCAGACCATGCTGGCATGAATGATATTGCCAGCATGATATGCTGCTTAATCCCTACAGGGTGCAGCATGACACTGTTTTTCACCGTTCGTCATATTCTTTAAATAAAGGGTGGCGTCATAAGGAAAAGTAATCAAGATCAGTGTGAATAGAGTTGCACTTATTTTGATTTTATATGCAATAGATAAGGCTGCGCCGAAGCGATTGATCCAGGTCATCGCCGGTGCGAGAAGAAAATGGCAGGCTAGGCCCCTTTTTCGGGACGGCCCATCAGATTATGCAGTTACAGAAATTAGTCAATATGTTTGGCGGCGATCTCTCTCGTCGCTATGGGCAAAAAGTCCATAAACTCACGCTGCATGGCGGTTTCAGCTGCCCCAATCGCGATGGCACTATCGGGCGAGGCGGCTGTACTTTTTGCAACGTGGCCTCTTTTGCCGACGAAGCGCAGCAGCACAATTCCATTGCCGAACAGCTCGCACACCAGGCCAGCCGGGTAAACCGCGCCCAGCGCTATCTGGCCTATTTCCAGGCCTATACCAGTACCTGGGCTGAAGTGCAGGTGTTGCGGTCGATGTACCAGCAAGCGGTGAGCCAGACCAGCATTGTGGGGCTGTGCGTTGGTACCCGGCCCGATTGCGTGCCCGAGAGCGTGCTGGATTTGCTAAGCGATTATCATGCGCAGGGCTATGAAGTGTGGCTGGAGCTGGGGTTACAGACGGCGAATGACAAAACGCTGCACCGTATCAACCGTGGGCACAATTTTGCCTGTTATCAGGAGACTACCCGCCGGGCCCGAGCGAGGGGGTTAAAGGTTTGCAGCCATCTGATTGTCGGTTTACCGGGTGAAGGCCAGCAGCAATGTATGGACACGCTGGAGAAGGTGGTTGACACCGGCGTGGACGGCCTGAAGCTGCACCCTCTGCATATCGTTGACGGCAGTATTATGGCGAAAAGCTGGCGAGCCGGTCGCCTTGAAGGGATTGCGCTGAATGAGTATGTGGTCACTGCGGGAGAAATGATTCGCCATACGCCGCTTGATGTGGTGTTCCATCGTATTTCGGCTCATGCCCGACGCCCAACCTTGCTTGCCCCTTTATGGTGTGAAAACCGCTGGGCCGCGATGGTGGATATCGACAGGTATTTGCAGACGCACGGGGCGCAGGGGTCAGCGCTGGGCATGCCTTGGGATCTCTCAGCTCTTTCGTAAATCCTGAGCCCGGTTCCTTTTTGCGGTATATTTAGCGCATCCAAGACGAAGGAATCGTTCCATGAAGCAAATTCGGTTGTTGGCGCAGTATTACGTTGATCTTATGGTGAAGCTGGGGCTGGTGCGCTTCTCCCTGCTGCTGGCCTCGGCGCTGGTCGTGCTGGCGATGGTGGTGCAAATGGCCGTCACCATGCTGCTGAGCGGCCAGGTTGAAAGTATCGATGTTGTCCGCTCTATCTTCTTTGGTTTGTTGATTACACCCTGGGCGGTTTACTTCCTGTCAGTTGTGGTTGAGCAGCTTGAGGAGTCCAGGCAGCGGCTGTCGAAGCTGGTGGAAAAGCTGGAGGAGATGCGCGAGCGCGACCTCATTCTGAACGTGCAGCTAAAGGACAATATCGCTCAATTAAACCAGGAAATTGCCGACCGCGTGAAAGCGGAGGCCGAGCGTCAGACCATGCTGGAGCAGCTTAAAGTTGAGATGCAGGAGCGTGAAGAGACGCAAATCCGGCTCGAGCAGCAATCTTCTTTCCTGCGCTCTTTCCTTGATGCTTCGCCCGATCTGGTCTTCTATCGCAACGAAGACCGGGAGTTTTCAGGCTGCAACCGGGCGATGGAGTTACTGACCGGCAAGAGCGAGAAACAGCTTATCCATCTCAAGCCGCAGGATGTGTACTCTGCCGAAGCCGCTGAGAAAGTGCTGGAAACAGACGAAAAAGTGTTTCGTCATAATGTCTCTCTGACCTATGAGCAGTGGCTGGATTACCCGGATGGCCGCAAAGCCTGCTTTGAAATCCGTAAAGTGCCTTATTACGACCGCGTCGGTAAACGCCACGGGCTGATGGGCTTTGGCCGTGATATTACCGAGCGTAAACGCTATCAGGATGCGCTGGAGCGAGCGAGCCGGGATAAGACCACCTTTATCTCTACCATCAGCCACGAGCTGCGTACGCCGCTGAATGGCATTGTCGGCCTGAGCCGCATCCTGCTGGACACCGATCTCACCGCCGAGCAGACCAATTACCTGAAAACGATCCACGTGTCTGCCATTACGTTGGGAAATATTTTCAACGATATCATTGATATGGATAAGCTCGAGCGCCGCAAAGTGCAGCTCGATAACCAGCCGGTGGATTTCACCAGCTTCCTTGCCGATTTGGAAAACCTCTCAGGCCTGCAGGCTCAGCAGAAAGGGCTATCGTTTGTGATGGATCCAACGCTGCCGCTGCCGCACAAGGTGGTGACTGACGGGACGCGTCTGCGCCAAATCCTCTGGAATCTAATCAGCAATGCCGTGAAGTTCACGCCGAAAGGGGGATTAGTCACGGTGCGCGTTCGCTATGAAGAAGAGAGCTGCCTGCGCTTTGACGTTCAGGATTCCGGGATTGGTATTCCGGTAGACGAGCAGGACAAAATCTTTGCCATGTACTATCAGGTTAAAGATAGCCACGGCGGCAAGCCTGCGACCGGAACCGGGATTGGGCTGGCGGTTTCTCGCCGTCTGGCAAAAAGTATGGGCGGAGACATTACCGTCACCAGCAAGCCGGGTGAAGGCTCGCTGTTCACGCTGACCGTCCAGGCGCCGAGCGTGGCCGAGGAAGTGGAGGACACGCTGGAAGATGACGATATGCCGCTGCCTGCCCTGCATGTTCTGCTGGTGGAGGATATTGAGCTTAACGTCATCGTTGCGCGTTCGGTGCTCGAGAAATTGGGGAACAGCGTTGACGTAGCAATGACCGGGAAAGACGCGCTGGAGATGTTTATACCGGGCGAATATGACCTGGTGCTGCTGGATATCCAGCTGCCGGATATGACTGGCCTGGATATTTCCCGCGAGCTGAATAAACGCTTTAGCAAAAATGAGCTGCCGCCGCTGGTGGCGCTAACGGCCAACGTGCTGAAAAACAAGACTGAGTATCTTGAGGCCGGGATGGATGACGTGCTGAGTAAGCCGCTCGCCGTACCTGCCTTGATGTCGATGATCCAAAAATTCTGGGATAACCAGATAACGGACAAGGAGCCTGTGGTGACAAAAGTCGATAGTGAAAAACAGCAAGCGTTACTCGATATTCCGATGCTCGAACAATATATCGAGCTGGTGGGGCCAAAACTCATTACTGATGGCCTGGCGATGTTTGAAAAAATGATGCCGGGTTATTTAGAGGTTCTCGATTCGAATATGACCGCGCGGGATAACAAGGGCGTGGTGGAAGAGGGACATAAAATTAAAGGCGCGGCAGGCTCAGTGGGTTTGCGGCATTTACAGCAGGTTGCCCAGCAAATTCAGTCTCCGGATCTACCTGCGTGGTCAGATAATGTCGGTGAATGGATCGAGGAGCTGAAACAAGAGTGGCAACATGATGTTAGCGTATTAAAAGCCTGGGTTGCGGACGCTGGAAAAAAATGACCCCGGCCAGGCCGGGGTGCGCGAATACTGCGCCAACACCAGGGAAAACAGGGTTGCGCCTTTTTTAGCGTTGAATTATTGAACGGCACAACCAGCAATTCGCGGGCTGTCAGCCATATAAGATAGCAAACCTTAAAATATTTGTTACGTGAATCAGTAAAATATGTGAAGCATAGCGATCAAATTAACGTGGCTGATACTGATTCACCCGGAACGAAAAGGAACTGACGGATGAAAAAAATAGGCGTAGTGCTGAGCGGCTGTGGGGTTTATGACGGCAGTGAGATTCATGAGGCCGTATTAACGCTGTTGGCCATTTCCCGCTCTGGTGCTGAAGCCATTTGCTTCGCGCCGGAGAAACCTCAGTCTGATGTGGTCGATCATTTAACCGGTGAGCCTGCGACAGAGACTCGAGATGTGCTGGTGGAAGCGGCGCGTATCACCCGCGGCAATATTCAGCCGTTGCGTGAAGCTTTGTCTGAAAACCTTGACGCATTGATTGTGCCCGGCGGTTTTGGCGCGGCAAAAAATCTAAGCACTTTTGCTGCAAAGGGGGCGGATTGTGAGGTGGATGCCGATCTCCGCCGCGTGGCGCGGGAGTGCCACGAACAGGGCAAGCCGCTCGGTTTTATGTGTATTGCCCCGGCGATGCTGCCAAAGATTCTGGATATGCCTCTGCGTCTGACCATCGGCACCGACATTGATACCGCGGAGCTACTGGAAGCCATGGGGGCTGAACATGTTCCTTGCCCGGTGGATGATATCGTGGTGGACGAAGAACAGAAGGTTGTCACCACCCCTGCTTACATGCTCGCGCAAAATATCGCTGAGGCCGCTGTCGGGATCGACAAGCTGGTTGCCCGCGTGCTGGAACTTAGCGAATGAGTAAAGGGCGTTTCGCGCCGTGGCAGTGGGTTAAACGCTGGCTGCTGAAAGCTTTTCTGGCGGTTTTGGCCGTATGGTTCATGGGCATCCTGGCCTTCCGCTTCCTCCCGGTGCCTTTTTCCGCAGTGATGGTGGAGCGGCAGTTCAGCGCGTGGTTCAGCGGTAATTTTAGTTACGTTGCCCATTCTGACTGGGTTGCCATGGATGATATTTCTCCGTGGATGGGACTGGCGGTGATCGCCTCTGAGGATCAAAAGTTTCCCGAACACTGGGGCTTTGATACCGATGCCATAGAAAAGGCGCTGGCTCATAATGAACGCAACGAAAAAAGGGTACGGGGTGCCTCGACGCTTTCTCAACAAACTGCAAAGAATCTGTTCCTCTGGGATGGACGGAGCTGGCTACGTAAAGGCCTGGAAGCCGGCCTGACGGTGGGGATTGAAACCGCGTGGAGCAAGCGGCGTATTCTGACGGTGTATCTCAATATTGCCGAATTTGGTGAAGGTGTTTTCGGCGTGGAAGAAGCCTCCCATCGCTACTTCAACAAGCCCGCCAGCCGCCTGACGCCTGCCGAAGCAGCGTTGCTCGCCGCCGTCCTGCCTAACCCCATTCGTTTTAAAGCCAATGCGCCTTCAGGCTATATTCGCCAGCGCCAGCAGTGGATTTTGCGGCAGATGCGCCAGCTGGGCGGAGAGTCATTCCTCGAGCAACACAACCTGAACTAGCCCCGGAGCCCTGAATGAAAATTGTCATCGCCCCCGATTCTTTCAAAGAGAGCCTGAGCGCGATGCAGGTCGCCGAGGCCATTGAGCAAGGTTTTCGCGAGATTTACCCGGATGCAGAGTATATCAAGCTGCCGATGGCCGACGGAGGAGAAGGGACCGTTGAATCAATGGTTGCCGCGACACACGGGAAAATCATTCCGGTAACGGTGACCGGCCCGCTGGAGCTGCCTGTTGACGCTTTCTTTGGCATAACGGGCGACGGCGAGACGGCCATCATTGAAATGGCGGCCGCTTCAGGACTGCATCTGGTGCCGCCCGAAAAACGAAATCCGCTGCTGACTGGCACTTTTGGCACCGGGGAGCTTATTCTGGCGGCGCTGGATCGCGGCGCACGTAAAATCATTATTGGTATCGGCGGCAGCGCGACCAACGACGGCGGGGCCGGCATGATGCAGGCGCTGGGCGTCAGGCTTCGTGATGCACAGGGTAATGCGCTTTGTGCAGGCGGTGCTGCCCTGGCTGGGCTGGCAGAGATTGATGTTAGCCAATTGGATGCCCGCCTGGCACAGTGCGACATTCTGGTTGCCTGTGATGTCGATAATCCGCTGTGCGGTGAACGCGGTGCGTCGGCGGTTTTTGGGCCGCAGAAAGGCGCTACGCCCGAACAGGTTATGCAGCTCGATGCTGCACTCAGGCATTATGGTGAACAGCTGGAGCGCATCAGCGGTAAGGATGTGATTACCGTGGCAGGTGCCGGGGCAGCAGGAGGTATGGGGGCATCTTTGTTTGGTTTACTTCATGCCCGCCTGCAGCCTGGCGTGGAAATTGTCACCGAAGCTTTGCGGCTTGCCGAGGCTGTTCATGGGGCGGATCTGGTTATCACCGGAGAAGGGCGTATAGACAGCCAGACCATTTATGGCAAAACGCCGATAGGCGTGGCGAGAGTGGCAAAGCGTTTTCAGGTGCCGGTTATCGCGCTGGCTGGAGGCATGACGACTGATTACGGCGTAGTCCATCAGCACGGTCTCGACGCCGTTTTCTCGGTGCTTAATCGGGTTCAGACGCTGCCGGAGGCGTTGGAAAAGGCGGGCGAGAATATTTGCGTGACAGCGCGTAACGTTGCCGCAGTATGGAAAATAGGGCGCGGTTAGATCCGCGCACGCAGCGGTTAGTCTTCGTCAAATCCGGCATTGAACAGAGCAATCACAGCCGCCAGGGCTTGCTCTTCTTCCGGGCCTGTGACTTCTATTTCGATGTGGCCTCCTTTGGCGGAGTCCAGCATCAGGAGGGCAATCACGCTGCTGGCTTCAGCTTCTGTACCCGCTTCGTTTCTCAGCATCACTTCTGCGTCAAAACTCTGTACCAGCTCAAACAGTTTCATCGCCGGGCGCGCGTGCATGCCCAGTTTGTTGGTGATTTCAACGGTCTGCTTTACGCTCATGTTTTACGTTTTTCCAGCGTACGGTGACGGGACTGGACGTTCTTCCCGCGTGAGCGGAAGTAGTCGGCCAGCTGCTCTGCAATATAAACCGAACGGTGTTTACCGCCGGTACAGCCAATCGCCACTGTCAGGTAGCTACGGTTGTTGGTTTCCAGCATCGGTAACCATAACTCAAGATAGCTGCGGGTCTGGTAGATAAAATTGTGTACTTCTGTGTGCCTGTCGAGGAAGGCGGCGACCGGGCGATCGAGGCCGGTCATTGGACGGAGTTTTGGATCCCAGTGCGGGTTCGGAAGAAAGCGCACGTCGAACACATAATCGGCGTCAATCGGTATGCCATGCTTAAAGCCGAAAGACTCGAACACCATGGTGAGCTCGCGTTCACGTTTACCCAGCAGACGAGTACGCAGCATCTCCGCCAGTTCGTGTACCGACATTTCGGAGGTGTCGATGATCAGATCCGCGCGGGATTTTAGCGGTTCGAGGAGATCGCTTTCTTCGTCAATGGCACTTTCCAAAGAGAGATTTTTACTGGAAAGCGGATGAAGGCGGCGCGTGTCACTGTAGCGGCGAATCAGTGTATTACGATCGGCATCAAGGAACAGTAACTGCGGAGAAAAAGCGTCCGGCAGGCTGTCCATCGCGTGCTCGAAGATTTCCGGCGACTCCGGCATGTTGCGCACGTCGATGCTGACCGCGGCAGAGATTTGCCGATCGGCAAGCGTTTTTGCCAGCTCTGGCAACAGGACAACCGGCAGGTTATCCACGCAGTAGAATCCCATATCTTCCAGTGCGCGCAAGGCTACAGACTTCCCTGAACCTGAGCGGCCGCTGACAATCATCAGCACCATGTAATCATTCCCCCGATTTATCTGTCTGAGACATCAAACGCGCCGATTATTCATTTTCGCTGTCGTTATCGACTTCTGTTTCAGTAATTATCTGGTAAAGCTCTTCGTCGCTGCTGGCTGAGCGCAGTCTGCGACAAATGGTTTTATCCGCCAGACGCTTAGCTACCAGAGAAAGCGTGTGCAGATGGGTTTTTGTCTGATCGGCAGGCACCAGTAACGCAAATAACAGGTCAACGGGTTGATTGTCGATGGCATCAAAAGCGATTGGCGTTTCCAGTTGAATAAAGACGCCGACGGCGCGAAGCGTATCTTCCTCCAGCTTGCCGTGAGGAATGGCGATACCGTTGCCAATGCCGGTACTGCCCATACGTTCACGGGTCAGGACGGCTTCGAAAACGACCTGCGGTGGAAGGCCAAGTTGTTTGGCTGCCAGTTCGCTGATGATTTCCAGCGCGCGTTTTTTACTCTGGCAGTGGACGCCACTGCGAGTACATTCCTGGTTAAGGACATTGCTCAGTTGTAGAGCCGAATCGTTGTTCATCATAAGTTCACCTAAGCACTTTTGTGCAAACGGCCCGCGACTTAAGCAGCGGGCCGGCCATATGCACATCGGATGCCCGGATTATCAGTGTTGTTTTAGTTTATCTTTATGTTTCGTTAACTGTCGGGCCAGTTTATCAATCAGGCCGTCAATCGCCGCATACATGTCCTGGCCTTCGGCGCTGGCATGTAGTTCTCCACCGTTCACATGCAGCGTAGCATCCGCTGTATGGGTGACTTTTTCCACCTTTAATACAATATAGACCTGGTTGATTCTTTCGAAGTACTGCTCCAGTTTGGCAAACTTCGAGTTCAGAAATTCACGCAGTGCCTCAGTGATCTCGACGTTTTGTCCCGTAATGTTGAGCTGCATAGTGTCTTCCTTATCGGTGAAGTCACACCAGCTGTTTACGCTGGTTTGACGGTGGAATGGATAAAGACTCTCGGTACTTCGCAACTGTGCGGCGCGCCACCATAATACCTTGATCCGACAGCATTGAGGTTAACTTACTGTCGCTCAGCGGTTTGGCGGGGTTTTCCGCAGCAATTAACTTCTTCACCAGCGCCCGAATTGCCGTGGAGGAGGCTTCGCCGCCGCCTTCGGTATTGACGTGACTGGAGAAGAAATATTTCAATTCAAAGATGCCGCGTGGGCTGTGCAAATATTTCTGAGTGGTTACCCTCGAGATTGTTGACTCGTGCATGTCTACTGCCTGAGCAATATCGGCCAGCACCATCGGCTTCATGTGCTCTTCACCATGCTCAAAGAAGGCCTGCTGTTGTTCGACAATGCATCGGCTCACGCGCAATAACGTATCATTGCGGCTTTCCAGGCTTTTAATCAACCATTTCGCTTCCTGCAGGTTACTGCGGATGAACTGTGAATCGCTGTCATTGCGTGTGCTGCCGCTCATGGCTGCGTATTGCTGGTTGATTTTGAGGCGAGGGATGCTGTCTGCGTTAAGCTCTACAACCCAGCGCGTCAGGTGTTTGCGCACGAGTACATCAGGAATAACATACTCAGGCTCGCCCGTTTGGATCGACTGGCCGGGGCGAGGATCAAGGGACTGAATCAGGCACATGGCCTCTTTAAGCGCGTCCTCTTTGATACGCGTGACCCGCATCAGCGTCCGAAAGTCGTGATTTGCCAGCAGATCCAAATGGTCACTAACGATAAGCCGGGCTTCCGCCAGCCATGGAGTCTCTTTGGCATACTGAGAAAGCTGAATTAACAGGCAATCGCGTAAGTCCCGTGCTGCTACGCCGACGGGATCAAAACGTTGGATGCGTTTGAGGACGGCTTCCACTTCGTCAAGGCTCACATCGTCGTGGCCCAGACTCTCCAGGATGTCTTCCAGGGGGACGGTGAGATACCCGGTTTCATCCACGGCATCGACAATAGACGTCGCAATAGCGGCGTCAGTATCGGAAAATGGCGTCAAATCAACCTGCCACATCAGGTAGTCCTGCAGTGACTGGGTGGTCTCGCCCTGGTAGACGGGCAGCTCGTCGTCCAGATAGTCAGTTCCCGTGCCTGAAGGCGTTCCAGCGGTGTAAATTTCATCCCAACTGGCATCCAGCGGCAGCTCATCGGGCATCTCTTTCTGCTCGAGGGCTTCACGGGTATCCATTGCTTCGCTCTCAGGCACTTCCTGAGTATCGATCTCATCATGCAGGTCGGTTTGCTCAAGCAATGGATTACTGTCCAGTGCCTGCTGGAGTTCTTGCTGAAGCTCTAACGTTGAGAGCTGTAGCAGACGGATGGCCTGCTGCAGCTGGGGCGTCATAGCAAGTTGTTGGCTAAGCCGTAATTGCAAACCTTGCTTCATGTTCAGAGCAAACGTCCTCAAATAAGTCGTGTAAGACTTCCCACCCTATCAGAGTCTGAACTCTTCGCCCAGATAGACTCGCTTAACTTGCTCGTCTTCAAGGATTTCTTCCGGTGTGCCGTGGGCAATCAAGTGCCCCTGGCTAACGATGTAGGCGCGTTCGCAAACGGCGAGCGTTTCGCGGACGTTGTGGTCGGTAATCAATACGCCGAGGCCGCTGTCACGAAGGTGCTCGATAATGCGTTTGATATCAATAACGGAAATAGGGTCAACCCCGGCAAAGGGTTCATCCAGCAAAATGAATTTCGGGTTTGCCGCAAGCGCGCGAGCAATTTCTACGCGACGGCGTTCACCGCCGGACAGTGACTGCCCGAGGTTATTACGCAGGTGTGAGATGTGGAACTCTTCCATCAGCTCATTCGCGCGATCGTCACGCTGCTCTGACGTCAGGTCATCGCGAATCTGCAGCACCGCCATAAGGTTATCAAACACGCTCAGGCGGCGGAAAATGGAGGCTTCCTGCGGCAAATAACCGATGCCTCGACGCGCACGAGCATGCAGTGGCAGCAAGCTGATGTCTTCTTCATCAATAATAATATTGCCTGCATCGCGTGGCACAATGCCCACCACCATGTAAAACGTCGTGGTTTTACCGGCGCCGTTCGGCCCGAGTAACCCCACAATTTCGCCCGATTTAACGGTCAGGCTGACGTCTTCGACTACGCGGCGGCCTTTGTAGGCTTTAGCCAGGTTTTTCGCAATTAAAGTTGCCATAACGAATCAGTTACTCTTTTTCGGTGCCGGTTGCTGGCCGTTTTTGTTTTGCAGCTGAGACGGCACCAGCACGGTGGTCACGCGTTTGCCTTTCTCGCTAAACGCCTGCATTTTTTGCTCTTTCACCAGGTAGGTGATCTTGTCGCCGGTGATGTTGCTGTCCAGCTGTTCAAGGTAAGCGTTGCCGGTCAGTACAACGAAATCTTTAGCCAATTCATAATGCATGGTGGATGCGTGGCCTTGTACCGGCTTACCGCTGTCCTGCATTTGATAGAAAGTAGCAGGGTTACCGTAGCCATCAATCACCTCTTTGCCCTGCTCACCGCCTGGACGGGTCACAACGACTTTATCTGCGTTGATTTTGATAGTGCCCTGAGTCACAACCACATTGCCGGTGAAGGTCACGATATTGCCCTGCATATCGAGAGACTGCTGGTCGGATTCGATATGAATGGGTTGATCGGTATCACCGGTCAGAGCCCAGGCTGACAGCGGTACGGCAAAAAGCGAACCAAGCAGAACAAGTTTAAGGCTGAGTTTGTTTATTCTGGATTTCATATGAGGTTTTAACCTTTTCAATCAGCTGTGCAGTTTGGCTGCGTAAGTTGCCACGCATTTTCATACCACTGGAATTAAATGTGGTGCCGTACAAAGTCACCAGGTCGTCAGAAGCGACATCCTGAGTAATTAAATTCACCTGCGCATTGTCCGTCGTGATTCTACGTAACTGAGAATCAGGCGTTAGCGCTGTGACGATAACGTTGCCGTACAAATAAAGCATTTTGTCATCGGTAAGTTTGGCGCGATCCGCGTGAATTTCCCAGGTGGCGATTTTATTTTCATCGTACTGGGTCATGACCGGTTTAGTGAACCATGAAATACCCGTATCCGAGAAGTATTCAACGTGTTGAGCAATAAGCTTATAGTTCAGCGCGCCCTGTGGGTTGTATACGACTGTTGTGGAGAATTCGCTTTGGTAAGTTGGCGTATCGCTGTTAACGGTTACGCTGGGTTCGTCCTTCTCGGTCAGATTTAGACCGATAAGCACTAATGCCGCAATGGCAAGCAGGAAAATAATCCAACGTCTGGTCTTGCTCATATGGATTGCCCTTTCGCTTCATCAAGCTTGCCTTGCGCCATCAACAGAAGATCGCAGATTTCACGTACTGCACCTCGTCCACCGCTGATTCTGGTCACGTAATCCGCTTTTGGCGTCAATAAAGGGTGGGCGTCTGCAACGGCAACGCTTAAGCCGACCTGTTCCATAACTGGCCAGTCGATCAGGTCATCGCCAATGTAGGCAACCCGATCGGGAGAAAGCGCAAGCTTTGACAACAGATCGCGGAACGCCTCAAGCTTGTTGGATTGCCCTTGATAAAGGTGGGTAATGCCCAGCGTTTCGCAGCGATCTTCCAGCAGTTTTGCTTTCCTGCCTGTAATAATAGCGACTTCAATTCCGGAGGTCAGGGCGCAGCGAATGCCATAGCCATCGCGTACGTTGAAGGCTTTCAGCTCTTCACCGCTGTTACCCATGTAAATAAGGCCGTCAGACATCACGCCGTCAACGTCCAGAATCAGCAGGCGAATTTCTTTCGCCTTCGCTATGACGTGCGCGCTTACCGGCCCGTAGCAGGTATTAAGCAGCGCATCATGGTTACTCATTAAGGCTAATCCTTTTTTAAACTACGCCCGCGCGTAGCATGTCATGCATATGTACCACACCCAGCAACTGGTCGCCATCCGCGACCATAACTGAAGTAATATGGCGTGACTGCATCAGGTTTAATGCGTCCACGGCTAATGTGCCAGGGCGTACGCGAATGCCTCCCGTTGTCATGACATCCGCAATACGTAAGGTATGTAAATCAACACCCATATCGAATACACGACGTAAATCACCGTCGGTAAAGATGCCTTCAATTTTCATCAGGTCATTGCAGATGACCGTCATCCCCATATTTTTACGGGTAATCTCCAACAGAGCATCTCGCAAAGAGGCTTCTTTGCTTACGTGTGGGATATCATCACCGGTGTGCATGATATCGTTGACGCGCAGTAATAGCTTACGGCCCAGCGCCCCGCCAGGATGAGACAGAGCAAAATCTTCAGCGGTAAAACCACGGGCCTTCAGTAACGCTACGGCCAGCGCATCGCCCATAACCAGCGTTGCCGTTGTGCTGGAGGTTGGCGCGAGGCCCAGGGGGCAAGCTTCCTGAGGCACTTTGATGCACAAATGGATATCCGCTGCACGACCCATCGAGCTTTCCGGGCGGGCGGTCATGCAAATCAGCGGCACCTGAAGGCGTTTTAATACCGGAATGAGCGCCAGAATTTCGTTCGACTCGCCGGAATTAGAAATCGCCAGGACGATATCCTGTGCCGTGACCATGCCTAAATCACCGTGGCTGGCTTCTCCAGGGTGCACAAAAAAGGCTGGTGTGCCGGTGCTGGCAAAGGTTGCCGCGATTTTTTTCCCAATATGACCCGATTTTCCCATCCCCATTACAACAACTTTACCGGGACAGTAGAATATCTTCTCACAGGCTAGCGAGAAATCACCATTGATGTACTGGTCGAGTTGAGCCAGGCCTTCACGTTCAATATTGAGCACGTCTTTGCCCGCTTGTTGAAAGTCAAAACCCGGTGCTAAATCTATATGAGACATAATTCCCGTTTCCGCTTTATCCAACGACAGGTGGCGCAACGAACCACAGCACCACGATCCATATGATGAATCCACATGTTAACAGAGCGCCCGCGAGCTTGCCGATTTGGCGGGGTTTGCGCCAGCAGAGCAGGGCAAAAACAGCACTTACCGCTAACATCAACCAATAATCCCGAGCAAAAGCTAACGGGTTGAGGTGGCCCGGTGCCACCAACGCAGGAATGCCAAGCACAAACACAACGTTAAAAATGTTCGAACCGATGATATTACCAATTGCAATGTCATCTTCACCCTTGCGCGCCCCGGCTATGGCGGTCGCTAATTCCGGCAGACTGGTGCCAATCGCAATGACCGTCAAACCGATAACCAGTTCGCTTACGCCAAAATAATGGGCAAGCACTGAAGCATTATCAATGACCATCCGCGCCGCCATCGGCATAATAACCAACGCTACACCCAGCCATAAAAACGCGACGGACAGGCTGCCCTCTTGAGGGAGTTCGGCCAGCTGTTCCCGCGTCAGGCTATCAACACCCTGCCGTTCCGCAATTCGGCCTATTCTAATGATAAAGAAGAGATATAGCACCGCGATTGTCAGCAGCATGATACCTTCGGCCTGCGTCAACTCACCGTCATAGAGAAACAGACCTGCGGCGGCACTCACCGCCAACATTAGAGGCAATTCGCGACGTAGAATATCGGAATTAACGGTAAATGGGTGCAGCAGCGCGGCAAGCCCCAAAATCAGCATAATGTTGGTGATATTTGAGCCTATAGCTGTGCCGACGGCCAAATCCAGCTGGCCGTGCAGTGCTGACGTGCTGGCGATGATGATTTCAGGCAGCGAGGTGCCAATGCTGACCACCGTCATGCCGATAATCAGTGGCGGGATCCCCATACTGCGACAAAGTATCGCCGCAGCGAAAACTAAACGGTCGGCGCCATAGACCACCAGAAGTAAACCAATAATTAATAGCGCCGTAGCTAACAGCATGAAAAATCCTTTCTTAGGGTATAATCGCCGATCCTGAGGGGCTAAAGGGTCGGGCAAAACGAAGTGCAGCCTGAGCCTGGCGATAAGTCTTAATTCTGACTTTATGCGGCGAAAAAGTAAAACAAATGCCAGCTTTCGCTAACCTGCGCAGGTAATATTCTGTAAAAATGTTGGGTTTTAGCATCCCTTTGAGGCCATGCTTGCCGGCAAACATAAAAAAGGAAGGGCGATGAGTCAGACAGAAGCCAATCTGGTTGAGATCCGCGGGATGAGTTTCTCCCGCGGCGAACGCCAGATCTTCGAGAATATTTCGCTGACCGTACCACGCGGCAAGGTGACGGCGATCATGGGGCCATCGGGGATCGGTAAGACGACGCTATTGAAGCTTATTGGCGGGCAGATCCAGCCGGACAGCGGCGAGATTCTTTTTGATGGAGAGAATGTACCCTCGATGTCGCGCTCGCGGCTTTTTACCGTCCGTAAACGCATGAGTATGCTGTTCCAATCCGGCGCCTTATTTACCGATCTTAACGTGTTTGAAAACGTGGCTTATCCACTGCGTGAGCATCTTCAGTTACCAGAACCTTTATTGCACAGCACGGTGATGATGAAACTGGAAGCCGTGGGGCTTCGCGGGGCGGCTAATCTTATGCCTTCTGAATTATCGGGCGGGATGGCGCGCCGCGCTGCGTTGGCCCGTGCTATAGCACTTGAGCCAGACCTGATTATGTTTGATGAGCCCTTTGTCGGGCAGGATCCCATTACCATGGGCGTGCTGGTTAAGCTTATTTCAGAACTTAACAGCGCTCTTGGCGTCACCTGCATTGTGGTATCCCATGATGTGCCAGAAGTACTAAGTATCGCGGATTACGCTTATATTGCTGCCGATCGGCATATTGTTGCTCAAGGTAGCCCGGCGGAACTGCGTGAAAACCACGATCCGCGCGTTAGACAGTTCCTTGATGGGATCGCGGATGGCCCGGTGCCGTTCCGTTATCCAGCCGGGGATTATCAACAAGATTTATTACCTGGAACGAGGAGCTAAACTGCTCATGCTGCTAAATGCACTGGCATCTCTCGGGCGACGCGGTATAAAAACCTGCGCTTCGTTCGGGCGTGCCGGACTGATGTTATTCAACGCGCTGGTAGGGAAACCGGAGTTTCGCAAGCATGCGCCGTTGCTGGTTCGTCAGCTTTATAACGTCGGCGTACTGTCGATGCTGATCATTATGGTTTCCGGCCTGTTCATCGGGATGGTGCTTGGCTTACAGGGCTATCTGGTGCTGACAACTTACAGCGCAGAGTCAAGTCTCGGCATGCTGGTGGCGCTTTCCCTGCTCCGTGAGCTTGGCCCGGTTGTTGCGGCATTGCTGTTTGCCGGCCGTGCCGGCTCCGCATTGACGGCTGAAATTGGCCTGATGCGCGCGACGGAGCAGTTGTCCAGCATGGAAATGATGGCTGTCGATCCGCTGCGTCGTGTCGTTTCACCGCGCTTTTGGGCTGGGGTGATCTCGCTGCCGCTTTTGACGCTTATCTTCGTTGCCGTGGGCATTTGGGGTGGTGCTCTGGTGGGCGTGAACTGGAAAGGTATTGATGCCGGTTTCTTCTGGTCAGCAATGCAAAATGCAGTCTCATGGCGGCTGGATTTGGTTAACTGCGTAATTAAAAGCGTAGTCTTCGCCATTACCGTAACGTGGATTGCGTTATTCAACGGGTACGATGCTATTCCGACCTCTGCCGGGATTAGCCGGGCAACCACACGCACCGTTGTGCACGCTTCTCTGGCCGTTTTGGGCCTCGATTTTGTGCTGACAGCACTGATGTTTGGGAATTGAGTTCATGCAAACAAAGAAATTTGAAGTTTGGGTTGGTGCTTTTCTGCTGGTCGCGCTGGTCGCTATTATTTTTCTCTGCCTGAAGGTGGCGAATGTTACCTCTCTGCGTAGCGAACCGACTTATCGGGTATACGCCACCTTCGACAACATCGGTGGCCTGAAAATGAGTTCACCTGTTCGTCTTGGTGGCGTTGTTATTGGTCGCGTTGATGGTATCGCGCTTGACCCGAAAACCTATTTGCCTCGCGTAACGCTGGACATTGAGAAACGCTATAACCAGATCCCGGATACCAGCTCTCTGGCGATTCGCACCTCTGGCCTGTTGGGTGAGCAATATATTGCTCTTAACCTCGGTTTCGATGATCCGGAACTGGGGTCATCTATGCTTAAAGACGGCAGTACCATTCAGGATACGAAATCTGCTTTGGTGCTTGAGGATCTGATAGGTCAGTTCCTTTACAAAAGCGGCAACGGCGACAATAAGAATTCTGGCGATGCCGAAGCACATCCTGCAGGCCATACTGATGCCGCACCGCAGTCAGGTACTACGAATTAATTTAAGAGGAACGAGTGATGTTTAAGCGTCTTATTATGGTAGCCATGCTGGTAATCGCCCCATTTGCGATGGCGGCAGACCAGACCAACCCTTACAAATTAATGAATGAGGCGGCGCAGAAGACCTTTGATCGCCTGAAAAACGAGCAGCCTCAAATTCGACAGAACCCGAATTATCTGCGTGAAATCGTCGGCCAGGAATTGCTGCCGTACGTACAGGTAAAATATGCGGGCGCGCTGGTCTTAGGACGTTACTACAAAGATGCCACACCTGCGCAGCGTGATGCTTACTTCAAGGCTTTTGAAGAGTACCTAAAGCAGGCCTATGGTCAGGCGCTGGCGCTGTATCACGGTCAGACTTATCAAATCGCCCCCGAACAACCGCTGGGTAATGCAGATATCGTGGCGATCCGCGTGACGATTCTCGATCCAAATGGGCGTCCACCGGTGCGTCTTGATTTCCAGTGGCGTAAAAACAGCCAAACCGGGAACTGGCAGGCATACGATATGATCGCCGAAGGGATCAGCATGATCACCACCAAACAAAACGAGTGGAGTGACCTGCTTCGTACTAAAGGGATCGATGGTTTGACCGCGCAACTGCAGTCGATTTCAAAACAGCCAATTACTCTGGACAGTAAAAAGTAATGGCGGAAGAACTGAGCTGGAAACAGGACGGCACAACGTTGTACCTATTCGGAGAGCTGGATGGTGCTACCGTTAAGCCGCTTTGGCAGCAACGTGAGAAAGTGGTCGCGGGTATCAATCTCTTTGAGCTAAGTGGCTTAACTCGGGTTGATACTGCCGGGCTGGCGTTGCTTATCCACCTTGCTAACCTTGTTACCCGACAAGGTCGGCAGATTGAGCTACAGGGCGCCAGTGATAATTTGCGCACGCTGGCTCAACTCTACAATCTGCCAGAGGCGCTATTGCTACATCTGGCAGGCTAATGATTTCAGCACGTTACTTTCAAAGCCCTCGAACTGTTAAGTTCCGGGGCTTTTTGCTTATTTAAGCGGACGCCACTTTCCTCTAAGATGTGTGGCTTATTTCATCATTTATTAATCGACGAATAGATACCCCATGGAAAATCATGAAATTCAGACAGTGCTGATGAACGCACTGCCCCTCCAGGAAGTCCACGTCTCAGGCGATGGCAGCCACTTTCAGGTGATAGCGGTGGGTGAGTTATTCGCCGAGTTAAGCCGCGTCAAAAAACAGCAAACCGTGTATGCCCCGCTGATGGAATTCATCGCGGATAATCGCATGCATGCGGTGTCTATTAAGACCTATACGCCGGAAGAGTGGGCGCGCGACCGCAAACTGAATGGTTTTTGAATCATCGGCTCAGGCTGGTGATAACGTTTTGAATTTAAAAGAGAGCAGTTTCAATGGATAAATTTCGTGTGCAGGGGCCTACCCGCCTGAGTGGAGAAGTCACAATCTCAGGGGCTAAAAACGCCGCGCTGCCGATTCTCTTCGCCGCGCTTCTGGCGGAAGAGCCGGTAGAGATTCAGAACGTTCCAAAGCTGAAAGACATTGATACCACGATGAAGCTGCTGAGTCAGCTGGGTACCAAAGTTGAGCGCAACGGTTCCGTCTACATTGACGCCAGCGGCGTAAATATTTTCTGCGCGCCTTATGACCTGGTGAAAACCATGCGTGCATCTATTTGGGCGCTAGGACCACTGGTTGCTCGCTTTGGCCAGGGACAGGTTTCTCTGCCAGGCGGTTGTGCCATTGGCGCTCGTCCGGTGGATTTGCACATTACTGGTCTGGAGCAGTTGGGTGCGGAGATTAAGCTTGAAGAAGGTTACGTTAAGGCGTCGGTAAATGGTCGCCTTAAAGGCGCTCATATCGTAATGGATAAGGTCAGCGTGGGTGCGACCGTGACCATCATGAGTGCGGCCACGCTTGCGGAAGGCAAAACGATCATTGAAAACGCCGCCCGTGAACCGGAGATCGTAGATACTGCGAACTTCCTTAACACCCTGGGCGCGAAGATCAGCGGTGCGGGCACCGATCGTATTACCATTGAAGGCGTTGCTCGTTTGGGCGGGGGCGTTTATCGCGTGCTGCCCGATCGCATTGAAACCGGGACTTTCCTGGTGGCTGCGGCAATCTCTGGTGGTAAAATTCTTTGCCGTAACGCGCAGCCCGATACCCTCGATGCCGTTCTGGCGAAGCTGCGTGAAGCAGGGGCGGAGGTTGAAACCGGTGAAGACTGGATAAGCCTTGATATGCATGGCCAGCGTCCAAAAGGCGTAACGGTGCGTACGGCACCGCACCCAGGTTTTCCTACCGACATGCAGGCGCAATTCACTCTTCTGAACCTGGTGGCGGAAGGGACGGGTGTCATCACCGAAACTATATTCGAAAACCGCTTCATGCATGTGCCTGAATTAATCCGTATGGGTGCACATGCTGAGATCGAAAGTAATACGGTTATCTGCCACGGTGTCGAAAAGCTTTCAGGAGCACAGGTAATGGCCACCGATCTTCGTGCGTCAGCAAGTCTTGTTCTTGCAGGCTGTATTGCCGAAGGGACAACGATAGTGGACCGTATCTACCACATTGACCGCGGCTATGAGCGCATCGAAGATAAACTTCAGGCGCTGGGGGCTAAGATCGATCGCGTCAAGGGCAGCGAATAAATCGCTCCCCTTGTGACAGACAGCCGGGGCATGCCCCGGCTTTTTTATAGCTGTCGGATCTTACGGGTTCGGTCGATAAACTCATGTGTCTCAGGATCGTGGTAGCGTGAAGGCCAGATAACCTGCGGTGCGACACCTAAAGCCTGAGCGATAATTAACTCCCCTTTAGGCCAGGGGCGAGATAACGCATTGGCGAGCGTTGATGAGCTTAAACCTGACTGGCGCGACAAGGCGGCGAGCGACGTTTTCTTTTTTCGCAGTCCGGCAATAATGTCCGCCGGATGCCAGTCCACAAACTGATTTTCCATAATCTCTCCCTGTGATCTTACTAATCCTGCTCTTAACTGAGCGATGAAACAGGAAGTTTATAGCATAAAAATTTCCAAATGATTCCAGTAAGTTCAAGTAATAACGGATTCTGTGTTTTCACCCGCAATTATGATGAAAGCTCGTGAGAATGAAGTTTTCAGGGAAGGAAGACGATTTGAGGGTGTATTTTATTGGAAACTTTAGCGCGCCAATTGGCGCGCCAAAGTAGGTGTTAGCGGTCGCGTTGGACGGACATGTGTGCCAAAGAGATCAGCGCTTCACGGTAAGGAGTATCGGGCAGCACCGAAAGGGCATCGATCGCTTTATCTGCCTCTTCTTCGGCGCGTTGTCGAGTCCATTCCAGAGAGCCGCAATCCGACATAGCTTTCAGTACAGGATCCAGTAAATGACGGCCATTTCCCTGTTCGATCGCTTCACGAATCATCTGAGCCTGCTCTGGCGAGCCGTTGCGCATGGCGTGTAACAGCGGCAGCGTCGGTTTACCTTCGTTCAGGTCATCGCCGACGTTTTTACCCAGCGTTTGCCCATCCGAGCTGTAATCCAGAAGGTCATCAATGAGCTGGAAGGCTGTGCCCAGGTAGCGCCCATAATCCTGGAGCGCTTTTTCCTGAATCCCCGTTGCGCCTGCCAGAATCCCGGAGCATTGCGCAGCAGCCTCAAACAGGCGGGCCGTCTTGCTGTAAATGACCCGCATATAGCTTTCTTCAGTAATGTCTGGGTCATTACAGTTCATCAGCTGTAGCACTTCGCCCTCAGCGATGACGTTGACGGCCTCTGACATCACCTCCAGCACTTTCAGCGAACCGAGACTGGTCATCATCTGGAATGCTCGCGTATAGATGAAATCACCCACCAAAACGCTTGCAGCGTTACCGAAAGCGGCATTCGCTGTGGCTTTACCTCGACGCATATCTGATTCGTCCACGACGTCATCGTGGAGTAGGGTGGCGGTATGTATGAATTCGATCAGCGCTGCAATTCTGACGTGCGCTTGCCCGTCGTAAGCAAGCGCCCGTGCGGCAAGCACGGCAATCATTGGGCGGATACGTTTACCGCCGCCGCTGACGATGTAGTAGCCCAACTGGTTGATCAGTTGGACATCGGAATTCAATTGCTCAAGGATTGTCGCATTGACACCCGCCATATCTTGCGCGGTTAACTCATTAATTTTTTCTAAATTCATCGCAAAAGTCTGGCTTTCGTCCTGTTTATTCCATGTCCATATGGCGAAACGAGAGGGTTGAGGTTCGATACTGTAGTACAGATTGTACTGAAAAAACGAGGCAGATAAACGGTGTGTGTGCTGTTGCGTTTTTTTTCTACGGTAATTGACGATCGGGCTTGTCAAACCCTCACGATTTGCGTAATATTCGCGCCCTATTGTGAATATTTATAGCGCTACCTGAAACCTATGTAAGGTAAGCGCGGAAAGCGGAGTTTTATATGTACGCGGTTTTCCAAAGTGGTGGTAAACAACACCGAGTAAGCGAAGGTCAGACCGTTCGCCTGGAAAAGCTGGACATCGCAACTGGCGAAACTGTTGAGTTCGCTGAAGTTCTGATGATCGCAAACGGTGAAGAAGTCAAAATCGGCGTTCCTTTTGTCGATGGTGGCGTTATTAAAGCTGAAGTCGTTGCTCACGGTCGTGGCGAGAAAGTTAAAATCGTTAAGTTCCGTCGCCGTAAACACTATCGTAAGCAAGCGGGCCACCGTCAGTGGTTCACTGATGTGAAAATCACTGGCATCAGCGCCTAAGACCTGAGGAGTAGATTAAATGGCACATAAAAAGGCTGGCGGCTCAACTCGTAACGGTCGCGATTCAGAAGCAAAACGCCTGGGCGTAAAACGCTTTGGTGGTGAAACTGTACTGGCTGGTAGCATCATCGTTCGTCAACGTGGTACCAAATTCCACGCTGGCAACAATGTAGGTTGTGGTCGTGACCACACCCTGTTTGCTAAAGCAGACGGTAAAGTAAAATTCGAAGTTAAAGGCCCGAACAATCGTAAATACATCAGCATCGTTGCTGAGTAAGTTTTTCGGTCCGGTAACGGATGAAAGCCCCGCAACGTGTTGCGGGGCTTTTTACATTGTACGCCTGGTAAATTAAAACAGGGAATGGGCATGGGGCAGCAGGCGGGGATTGGCATTCTTTTAGCGCTTACCACGGCAATGTGCTGGGGGGCGTTACCCATAGCGATGAAGCAGGTGCTTCCGGTGATGGCACCGCCGACGGTAGTCTTTTATCGGTTTCTGATGGCCAGTATTGGCCTGGGCGTTATTCTCGCTATTCGGGGCAAATTACCGCCTCTCAAGATGTTCCGTAAGCCCCGTTGGCTGGCGCTGTTGGCGATTGCCACCGGTGGGCTATTTGGTAACTTTCTGCTCTTTAGTTCTTCCCTGCAATATTTAAGTCCTACTGCGTCTCAGGTTATCGGCCAGCTCTCCCCGGTGGGGATGATGGTGGCGAGCGTGGTGGTGCTGAAAGAGAGAATGCGTGGCACACAGATTATTGGTGCCATTATGCTCTTGTGTGGGCTGGTGATGTTTTTTAATACCAGCCTGGTAGAGATTTTTACCCGCCTGACAGATTACACCCTTGGTGTCATCTTCGGCGTGCTGGCGGCAACGGTTTGGGTCAGCTATGGTGTGGCACAGAAGGTATTACTACGCCGGTTAGCCTCACAGCAGATCCTCTTTTTGTTGTACACTTTATGTACTATTGCACTTTTGCCGCTGGCAAAACCAGGTGTGATTTTCCAGCTTAGCGGCTGGCAACTGGCATGTCTGGTTTTTTGCGGTCTGAATACGTTGGTAGGATATGGCGCGCTCGCTGAGGCGATGGCGCGCTGGCAGGCCTCCCAGGTTAGCGCCATCATTACGCTAACCCCGTTGTTTACGTTGCTGTTCTCAGACCTGCTGTCTCAGGCCTGGCCCGAGTATTTCGCCATACCGATGCTTAACCTTGTGGGGTATATCGGGGCGCTCGTGGTTGTGGCTGGTGCGATGTATTCCGCGATTGGCCACCGCCTTTGGGGGCGCTGGCATAAAACCGAAACGGCCACACCGGTGCAACGTTCGGGCGAATGATTTACGGAGAAGTAAGATGAAGTTTGTTGATGAAGCAACGATCCTGGTCGTAGCAGGTGATGGCGGTAACGGCTGCGTTAGCTTCCGCCGTGAAAAATATATTCCGAGAGGCGGCCCGGACGGCGGCGACGGCGGTGACGGCGGTGACGTATGGCTTGAAGCCGACGAGAACCTGAATACGCTTATCGACTATCGTTTTGAAAAAGCCTTCCGCGCAGAGCGTGGCCAGAACGGCCAAAGCCGCGATTGTACCGGTAAACGTGGGCATGACGTCACTGTAAAAGTACCGGTCGGTACGCGCGTTATCGATCAGGGCACCGGTGAAACCATGGGCGATATGACCCAGCACGGTCAAAGGCTGATGGTTGCCAAAGGCGGCTGGCACGGTCTGGGTAATACCCGCTTTAAATCCTCCGTCAACCGTACTCCACGTCAGAAAACGATGGGTACGCCGGGTGAAAAACGCGATCTGCAGCTAGAACTGATGCTACTTGCCGATGTGGGTATGCTAGGGATGCCGAATGCAGGTAAATCTACTTTTATCCGGGCTGTATCAGCGGCGAAACCAAAAGTGGCCGACTATCCGTTTACTACGCTGGTGCCAAGCTTGGGCGTTGTTCGTATGGACAATGAAAAGAGCTTTGTTGTCGCGGATATTCCTGGACTGATCGAAGGCGCGGCTGACGGTGCTGGTCTGGGTATTCGCTTCCTGAAGCACCTTGAGCGCTGCCGTGTGCTTCTGCATCTCATTGATATTGAGCCTATCGATGGCTCTGATCCGGTTGAAAACGCCCGTATCATTGTTGGCGAGTTGGAAAAATACAGCGAAAGCCTGGCGTCAAAACCACGCTGGCTCGTGTTTAACAAAATCGACCTGATGGACAAAGCGCAGGCCGAAGAGAAGGCGAAAGCCATTGCCGAAGCTCTTGGTTGGGAAGATAAATACTACCTTATCTCCGCTGCCAGCCAGATGGGCGTCAAAGATCTCTGCTGGGATGTAATGACGTTCATTATCGAAAACCCGATTGTGGCAGCCGATTTAGCCAAGCAACCAGAGAAAGTCGAGTTTATGTGGGACGATTACCATCGCCAGCAGCTCGATGAAATGGAAGCTGAAGCCGAAGAAGACTGGGATGATGACTGGGATGACGAAGACGACGAAGGCGTTGAAATCATCTATCAGAAGTAAGTCTCAACGAAAAAGGCCGGTGCTCCCGGCCTTTTTTATTGAATGTTGCCGGGAAGCCAACAGTCAGCCTGCAAGCCGCCTTCAGCGCGGTTATCCAGTTCAAGGCGGCCATGGTGGAGCTGCACGATACGCAGCACAATGTTTAGACCTAGCCCGCTGCCGCCATAACGTCGATCCATGCGTCTGAACGGTTCGGTGATCTGCTGAAGGTGTTCGGTTTTAATGCCCGGGCCGCAGTCGGCAACGCTCAACAGTGTCCCTCCGTCCTTCCCCAGTAAAGTCACATGAATTTCGCCTTTTTCTGGGCTATAGCGGGATGCATTTTCAAGCAGGTTACGCAGCATCAGGCGCAGCAGCACGGCATCGCCCTGTACGGTCAGAGTCGAGGCAGTGGGCCAGATGAGTCTTTGCCCACGCGGTGCAGCTAACTCTTCCATTTCCATTTTTAGCGGCGCAATGATGTCGTCACTCCAGACCAGCGTATTGTAATGTCCGCTGGCCAAAGCTTGCCCGGCGCGGGAGAGCATCAGGAGCTGCTCAATGGTATGCATGAGCCGATCGATTCGGGTTAACAGCATCGGCGCCTGCTCTATGCCGTTTTTGGCCATCAATTCGAGATGCAGCCTGAGGCCCGCCAGCGGCGTTCTCAGCTCGTGTGCGGCATCGGCAGTGAACAGACGCTCCTGTTGAATAGTATGATCCAGGCGGCCAAGCAGTTGATTAAGGGAATTGGTCACCGCCACCATTTCGTCCATGTCGGAAAACATGGGCAGCGGCGTAAGATTGTCAGCCGAACGATTTGCCAGACTTGAACGCAGCTGATTCAGCGGGCGGGTTATCCAGGTAATTGCCCAGAAAGAGAAAAACAGGGTGAAGGCGACCATCACCAAAGAAGGGACAAGCAGAGAGGCAATCGCTTCGCGGATCTCTTTCTCGACCTGCTGGTTTCGGGCTTTCGCGGAGAGCGTTTCACTCACCAAAAAGCCAATCTGCTCGCGGCTTTCATGCCACAGCCAGACAACGCTAATCAGCTGGAAAAAAAGGAGAATAAGCGCCAGCAGGATCATCAGGCGCCGGCGCATGCTGTTCATGAACGGCTTTCCAGCCGGTAGCCAACGCCGCGCACGGTTTTAATTCTGTCTTTGCCCAACTTCCGACGTAAGTTGTGAATATGAACTTCAAGAGTGTTGGAGCCCGGATCGTCCTGCCAGCTGTAGATATCCTGCTGTAGCGTTTCGCGGTGGACCGTCTGGCCGACTCGCATCATCAGGCGTGTCAGAAGAGCGAACTCTTTGGGCGTAATTTCCAGAGCCTGATTGGCGAGCAGCACCTGCTGGGTCTGCAAATTGAGGGTTAAATCGTCTTCCTGGAGCAGGTTGTCACTGTGCCCCTGGTAGCGGCGGATCAGCGCTCTGGCACGCGCCTGCAGCTCTGCAAGTGCAAAAGGCTTAACCAGATAATCATCAGCGCCGGAGTCCAGACCATTTACTCTGTCTTCGAGTGCGTCACGGGCCGTCAGGATAAGCACTGGATTTTTTACCCCGCGCCGACGCCACTGGCTCAGCAGCGTGGCGCCGTCTTTGTCAGGGAGCCCCAGGTCGAGAATGATCAGACTGTATTCACCGCTTTGCAGCAGGGCATCAGCCTCCGCAGCCGTTGCGGCGCAGTCCAGCGCATAGCCTTCCCCGCCTAATGCCAGCGCAAGACCTTCCTGTAGCAGTAAATCGTCTTCAACAATAAGCAGTTTCATAGCTAGTTATTCTGGTAAATATCCTTGTAAAGCCGGCTTTCGAAGCGCACTAACGGGATGCGGCGATTACGCTGATCCGCTGGTTCAACGGCATAACCAGAGAGATACTGCACAAAGGCCATGCGCTGACCGCTTGCCGTGGTAATGAAGCCAGCCAGATTATATACACCCTGCAACGAACCCGTTTTCGCCGACACTTTCCCATCCACGCCAGCCTGATGCAGGCCGGCACGATACTGCAGAGAGCCGTCGTAGCCCGCGAGCGGCAGCATAGAGATAAAGTTTAGCTGATTATCGTTCTGCGCGATGTATTGCAGCACCTGCATCATTGTGGCCGGTGAAATCAGGTTATGGCGCGAAAGGCCTGAACCATCGACGACAATACTGTTCCCCAAATCTACGCCCGCTTTTTGGCGCAATATCTGGCGTACGGCATCAGCACCTGCTCGCCAGGTGCCAGGAACACCCAGACGGTTGTGTCCGATGGTCCTGAATACGGTATCGGCAATCATGTTATCGGATTTTTTGAGCATGATTTTAAGCAGGTCATGCAGCGGGGCAGACTGCTTGCTGGCTATCACCGTGCCTGGCTCGTTGGGTTGAGTCTGACGGAGCAGGGTTCCGCTATAGCCGATCCCTGCCTGCTTCAGTTCATCTTTGATGATGGCGCCTGCGTAGCTGGCACCATCCTGAATGGCAAAGGCTAGTGGCAGCGGATCGGCGCGTTGTGTAAGGCAGCCGGTAAGCGTATAGCGGTTGAGATCGCCTGGAACAACATCGAGTTCGCAGTATTGGGCGTCGGGAGAGCCTTTGGCCAGCGTTCTGACCTGACTAAACATCACGACGGGATAGTAAGAAGCAATCCGGATATAGGCTAAATCGTCAGCTTTTGGGGCGCTGTATAAGGAAATAGAGAAGCAGTTTCGGTCCACGATAGCGGCGGCTGGCGGAGCGCTGAAGCACTGCGTCATGTCGTTCCACGGCCAGCCGGGGGCTTTATCGTGGCTGGCAAAAATGGAGGTGTCGACCAGCACGTTGCCCTTAATCTGCTGTACGCCCGCTTTTTTTAATTCGGCAACCATGTTGCGAATATCCTGACGCTTTAGCGTAGGATCCCCGCCGAAACGGGCGATAAGATCGCCGTTAAGTACGCCATTATCGATTTGAGCACGACTTTCTAAAGTGGTGGTAAAACGAAAATCCGGGCCCAGTTGAAGGAGCGCTGCCAGGGCCGTAATCACTTTCTGAGTACTGGCAGGCAGTGCCATTTGCTGGCTGTGGTAATCAATGAACGGGCTTGTAGCGCCAACTTTTTGCACCATCAACGCCAGGTTCGCCCCGTCAGGTAACTGGGAGGTGTACTCTTCAACGTTCGCAGCCTGAACATTGATGGCTACGGCAGCGGTCAACCCAATGACAAATCTAAAAAATCGCATAATCTCGCGGTAACGGCCTGGAAACGTGACCGTCATACTACGGTGCATTATGGTGCAAAGTAAACGATGACCCTTAGGGAACTCCAGGGTAAAATACCGGTCAATTTGAAAACTGTTACTGACCTGGAGTTATCGCCCCGGGTCGGTTTTCTTTTATTTGTTGCCGGAGAGACTTGTGTTACCGGCCATGCTCTTAAGCCAGCTCGGTGTTTACCCTGCTGCAGAGGACTGATTTTAAGAGGTATAACAAATGCAACCTATTCCGATGACTTTACGTGGCGCTGAACAACTCCGCGAAGAACTGGATTTCCTGAAGTCCGTGCGTCGTCCTGAAATCATTGCTGCGATTGCCGAGGCACGCGAGCATGGCGATCTGAAAGAAAACGCTGAATATCATGCTGCGCGTGAGCAGCAGGGCTTTTGTGAAGGCCGCATTCAGGATATTGAAGCTAAGCTTTCTAATGCACAGGTGATTGACGTCACAAAAATGCCAAATAACGGCCGTGTGATTTTTGGTACTACCGTAACGGTATTGAACCTCGACAATGACGAAGAGCTTACTTATCGCATCGTGGGTGACGATGAGGCTGATTTTAAAAAGAATCTTATTTCTGTAAATTCGCCTATTGCTCGCGGTCTTGTGGGTAAAGAATGCGACGATGTTGTTGTGATTCGTACGCCGGGCGGCGATGTCGAATTCGAAATCTTAAAAGTAGAATATTTGTGATTTTTACTACGCTGGCTAAAGGGTTGGCGTATTGTAAAGAAAAGAAAAAGGCCGCATAGCGGCCTTTTATCAACGAACATAGCGTGGCATTTTGCACACCTCTGCTTATTTCGGCAGAGAAATCTTCCGCTCTTTAGAAGGGCGGTAGAGCACCAGCGTTTTACCGATGACCTGTACGTTACAGGCGCCGGTTTCCCGCACGATGGCATCCACAATTAAGGTTTTGGTTTCGCGATCTTCCGTTGCGATCTTCACCTTGATTAATTCATGGTGCTCAAGCGCTTGTTCAATCTCGGCCAGTACCCCTTCGGTCAAACCATTATTGCCAAGCATAACCACCGGCTTGAGCGGATGGGCCAGACCTTTTAGGTGCTGTTTTTGTTTAGTACTCAGATTCATCGTATTTTTTTGCTTACGTTGGGATTGAAAACGGTTCATTCTACCGCCATCTCCAGTGTATCGCCAAATCGGCTGTGCTGATTGTTAGTTAGCCTGCTATTCACGATGAACAACGTTGGATATTGAGATGACAGGTAAGAAGCGTTCTGCCAGCTCCAGTCGCTGGCTGCAGGAACACTTTAGCGATAAATATGTTCAACAGGCACAGAAAAAGGGGTTGCGGTCCCGTGCCTGGTTTAAACTTGATGAAATACAGCAAAGTGACAAACTTTTTAAGCCAGGAATGACTATTGTTGATCTTGGCGCTGCACCCGGCGGGTGGTCACAGTATGTGGTGACGCAAATCGGGAATCAGGGGCGAATCATCGCTTGCGATCTTTTACCAATGGATCCTATCGTTGGTGTGGACTTCCTTCAGGGCGATTTTCGTGATGAATTAGTCGTCAAGGCCCTGCTGGAACGTGTTGGTGACAGTAAAGTGCAGGTTGTCATGTCAGATATGGCGCCAAACATGAGCGGGACACCGGCAGTCGATATTCCCCGCGCTATGTACTTGGTTGAATTGGCACTGGAAATGTGTCGGGACGTGCTGGCGCCGGGCGGTAGTTTTGTAGTGAAAGTGTTTCAGGGCGAAGGTTTCGATGAATACCTGCGGGAAATTCGCTCCCTGTTTACGACGGTTAAAGTTCGTAAACCGGACTCTTCTCGTGCCCGCTCACGTGAAGTGTACATTGTAGCGACCGGGCGCAAACTATAGTACCCTGACGCTGTTTGTTAACACAGTTGTAATATGAGGTTAATCCCTTGAGTGACATGGCGAAAAACCTAATACTCTGGCTGGTCATTGCCGTTGTGCTAATGTCTGTATTCCAGAGCTTTGGGCCCAGCGAGTCAAATGGCCGTAGGGTGGATTACTCCACTTTCCTGTCTGAAGTTAATCAGGACCAGGTTCGCGAAGCGCGCATCAACGGACGTGAAATCAACGTTACCAAGAAAGATAGTAACCGATACACGACTTACATCCCCGTTAATGATCCCAAGCTGCTTGATAATCTGATTACCAAGAACGTGAAAGTTGTGGGCGAACCGCCTGAAGAGCAGAGTCTGCTGGCAACTATCTTCATTTCCTGGTTCCCAATGCTGCTGCTGATTGGGGTCTGGATCTTCTTTATGCGTCAAATGCAGGGCGGCGGTGGCAAAGGTGCCATGTCGTTCGGTAAGAGCAAGGCGCGAATGCTCACGGAAGACCAAATCAAAACCACCTTTGCCGACGTCGCTGGCTGTGATGAAGCGAAAGAAGAGGTGGGTGAGCTGGTTGAATACTTGCGTGAGCCGAGTCGTTTCCAGAAACTGGGCGGTAAAATCCCGAAAGGCGTCCTGATGGTCGGTCCTCCGGGTACGGGTAAAACGCTGTTGGCAAAAGCGATTGCCGGTGAAGCGAAAGTACCGTTCTTCACCATTTCGGGTTCTGACTTCGTTGAAATGTTCGTTGGTGTCGGTGCATCCCGTGTACGTGACATGTTCGAACAGGCCAAAAAAGCGGCGCCTTGCATTATCTTTATCGATGAAATCGATGCCGTAGGCCGTCAGCGTGGCGCTGGCTTGGGTGGTGGTCACGACGAACGTGAGCAAACCCTGAACCAGATGCTGGTTGAAATGGATGGCTTTGAAGGTAATGAAGGGATCATCGTTATTGCGGCAACTAACCGCCCTGACGTACTTGACCCAGCGCTGCTGCGCCCAGGCCGTTTTGACCGCCAGGTTGTGGTCGGTCTGCCGGATGTTCGTGGCCGTGAGCAAATCCTGAAAGTGCATATGCGCCGCGTACCGCTTGCCCCGGACATCGATGCTGCAATTATCGCTCGTGGTACACCTGGCTTCTCCGGTGCCGATTTGGCTAACCTGGTGAACGAAGCTGCGCTGTTTGCTGCTCGCGGTAACAAGCGCGTGGTATCGATGGTTGAATTCGAGAAAGCGAAAGACAAAATCATGATGGGGGCAGAACGCCGCTCCATGGTAATGACGGAAGCACAGAAAGAATCGACCGCTTATCACGAAGCAGGCCATGCGATTATCGGTCGCCTGGTACCGGAGCACGATCCGGTCCATAAGGTGACGATTATCCCTCGTGGCCGCGCGCTGGGTGTGACCTTCTTCCTGCCTGAAGGCGACGCAATCAGCGCCAGCCGTCAGAAACTGGAAAGTCAGATTTCCACGCTGTATGGCGGTCGTCTGGCTGAAGAGATTATCTACGGGGCAGAACATGTTTCTACCGGTGCGTCGAACGATATTAAAGTGGCGACTAACCTGGCGCGTAACATGGTGACCCAGTGGGGCTTCTCCGACAAGCTTGGTCCGCTGCTGTATGCGGAAGAAGACGGTGAAGTATTCCTGGGCCGTTCAGTGGCAAAAGCGAAGCATATGTCTGATGAGACTGCGCGTATCATCGATCAGGAAGTTAAATCCCTGATTGAACGCAACTATGCTCGTGCACGCCAGCTGCTGAATGAGAACATGGATATTCTGCATACCATGAAAGACGCATTGATGAAGTATGAAACCATCGATGCCCCGCAGATTGACGACCTGATGGCGCGCCGTGAAGTGCGTCCTCCAGCGGGTTGGGAAGATGCGAGCAAAAACAGTAATAACTCTGACAACAACGGTACCCCGAATGCGCCACGCCCGGTTGATGAACCGCGTACGCCAAATCCGGGCAACACGATGTCAGAACAGCTGGGCGACAAATAAGACGCTCACGCAGATGTTTTTGCAGTAATCTATAAACCCCGGGCCAGCCCCGGGGTTTTTGTTTTTGTACAGCCTAAGACGAACGCAAAGGAAGAAGAATGAAACTCACCGCGCAAGGCTCCACGCTGGATCTCTCGCATCCTCACGTCATGGGGATTTTAAATGTCACGCCGGACTCTTTTTCCGACGGTGGTCGGCACAATTCCCTGATTGAGGCTCTCAAGCATGCAAACGCTATGATCAATGCCGGGGCGACGATCATTGACGTTGGCGGAGAGTCAACCCGGCCTGGCGCGGCAGAAGTGAGCGCAGAAGAAGAACTTGAGCGCGTTATTCCGGTGGTCGAAGCGATCGCTCAGCGTTTTGAAGTCTGGGTCTCGGTGGATACATCAAAAGCTGAAGTCATTCGCGAATCGGCTCGAGTAGGGGCGCACCTTATTAACGATATTCGCTCCTTACAGGAGCCTGGCGCGTTAGCCGCAGCGGCTGAATCGGGGCTGCCGGTTTGCCTGATGCATATGCAGGGCGAACCGAAAACGATGCAACAGGCACCGCAGTACGATGATGTATTTGCCGATGTGAATCGCTTTTTTGTGGAGCACATTGCCCGCTGCGAGGCCGCGGGGATCTCAAAAGATAAATTGCTGCTCGACCCGGGCTTTGGTTTCGGTAAGAATCTCACCCACAATTATCAGCTACTGGCTCGCCTTTCGGAATTTCATCACTATGGTATGCCGCTGTTGGTAGGAATGTCTCGTAAATCTATGGTCGGGCAACTGCTGAATGTTGGCCCGGATCAACGCCTGAGCGGTAGCCTTGCCTGCGCGGTGATTGCTGCGATGCAGGGGGCTCAAATTCTTCGCGTCCATGACGTAAAAGAGACTGTTGAAGCAATGCGCGTGGTCGAAGCTACGCTTTCAGTGAAGGAAAACAAATACTATGAGTAACCGTAAATACTTTGGTACCGATGGCATCCGTGGTCGCGTAGGCGATGCACCTATTACCCCTGATTTTGTTCTGAAGCTTGGCTGGGCCGCGGGTAAGGTTCTTGCTCGTCATGGTTCGCGTAAAATTATTATCGGTAAAGATACGCGTATTTCCGGCTACATGCTGGAGTCAGCACTGGAAGCGGGCCTGGCCGCAGCCGGTCTGTCTGCTTCATTTACCGGTCCGATGCCTACGCCTGCGGTTGCTTATCTAACTCGCACATTCCGCGCCGAAGCCGGGATTGTTATCTCCGCCTCACACAATCCTTTCTATGACAACGGGATAAAATTCTTCTCCATCGACGGAACTAAACTGCCGGATGAAGTCGAAGAAGCTATTGAAGCGGAAATGGAAAAAGAGATCACCTGCGTAGACTCGGCTGAGCTGGGTAAAGCTAGCCGCATTGTGGATGCCGCAGGGCGTTATATCGAATTCTGTAAAGGCACATTCCCGAACGAACTGAGCCTGAATGGCCTCAAAATCGTTGTGGACTGCGCCAATGGTGCGACTTACCACATCGCCCCAAATGTATTGCGCGAGCTGGGCGCAAAAGTCATCGCCATCGGCTGTGAGCCGGATGGGGTGAACATTAATGAAAAATGTGGCGCGACCGATGTCCGTATGCTGCAAGAGCGCGTACTGGCGGAACAAGCCGACCTTGGTATTGCGTTTGACGGCGACGGTGACCGCGTGATCATGGTGGATAACCTGGGGCATAAAGTCGATGGCGACCAGATCCTCTATATCATCGCTCGGGAAGGATTGCGTCAGGGGCAGTTAAAAGGCGGCGCGGTTGGTACCCTGATGAGTAATATGGGGCTGGAAGTGGCGCTGAAGCAGCTGGGTATTCCGTTTGCTCGCGCCAAAGTCGGTGACCGCTATGTCCTTGAGAAATTGCAGGAAAAAGGCTGGCGTATCGGTGCGGAAAACTCCGGGCACGTTATCCTGCTGGACCAGACCACCACGGGTGACGGTATTATCGCTGGTTTGCAAGTACTTACCGCAATGGTTCGCAACCATATGAGCCTGCACGATCTCTGCAGCGGAATGAAATTGTTCCCGCAGATTCTGGTTAACGTTCGCTTTACCGCAGGCAGCGGCGATCCGCTTGAAAACGAAGAGGTTAAACGCGTTACAGCTGAAGTGGAAGCTGCATTGGGCAACCGTGGTCGGGTGTTGCTGCGTAAATCTGGAACGGAACCACTTATTCGCGTGATGGTCGAGGGTGAGGATGAAACTCAGGTTACCGCATTTGCTCATCAGATCGCCGACGCAGTGAAGGCAGTTTAATCTTTCTTCGTTGCGAACTGATTGAAAAGGCGGCAGTTGCCGCCTTTTCTTCTAACGAATACTGATTGTTTGCTGTTTTTTTCCGCAGTCAGTGCATTGTGAATAAATTGCCCTTGCGCACCTGTCTGGCTTTGGTTAGTATTCTCACCCGCTTCAGTGGGTAATGACAAACGTATCCACTTAACTGGTTTGAAGCAAATTGCGTGCGGTAATCCCGCAAGGAACAGGTTGATTATGTACGAAGCTCTTTTGGTTGTTTTCCTTATTGTAGCGTTGGGCCTTGTGGGTCTTATTATGCTGCAGCAAGGTAAAGGCGCTGATATGGGAGCCTCCTTCGGAGCAGGCGCTTCCGCTACGTTATTCGGTTCGAGTGGTTCTGGTAACTTCATGACCCGCATGACAGGTGTGCTCGCAACGTTGTTCTTCATTCTGAGCCTGGTTCTGGGTAACCTCAGCACCAACAAAACCAGTAAAGGAAGCGAGTGGGAAAACTTGAGTCAGCCAGCACAAACTGAGCAGACTGCGCCAGCGGCACCTACCAAGCCGAGCAGCGATATCCCGCAGTAAGTTTGTCAGCTTCAATGCGGTAACATGAAGGTTACCGTGTTCAAAGAGTGCCGAGGTGGTGGAATTGGTAGACACGCTACCTTGAGGTGGTAGTGCCCGATTGGGCTTACGGGTTCAAGTCCCGTCCTCGGTACCAAATCCTAGCAATTCTTGCATTTAGTGCAATTCTGGCGTAGTATTTGCCACGTTTTCGGACGCGGGGTGGAGCAGCCTGGTAGCTCGTCGGGCTCATAACCCGAAGGTCGTCGGTTCAAATCCGGCCCCCGCAACCACTTTCCCTGAGAGTTCTTTTTCAAATATACTGTGAACACCAGTTTCGGTGCCTTCGCGAAGAATTTAGAAAAAAATTCTCCTGGACGGTGTCCGGGCCGCAGCTGCGGCATACAGGGTTCAGTTATATAAAGCCCCGATTTATCGGGGTTTTTTGTTATCTGACTTTAGAATAACTGGGCTATATGCCCTTTTTTTATGTCTTGGGGGTGGGCTTGTCCACATTAGAGCAAAAATTAACAGAGATGATTTCAGCACCGGTCGAAGCACTGGGCTACGAACTTGTAGGCATCGAATTCGTTCGCGGCCGCACGTCTACGCTGCGCATCTATATTGATAGTGAAGATGGCATCAATGTTGATGATTGTGCTGATGTCAGTCACCAGGTCAGTGCCGTACTGGATGTCGAAGATCCCATCACCGTGGCCTATAACCTGGAAGTGTCCTCACCTGGCCTCGATCGTCCGATGTTCACCGCGGAACACTATGTTCGCTTTAATGGCGAAGAAGTGAGCCTGGTATTGCGTATGGCCGTACAAAACCGTCGCAAATGGCAGGGTATAATTAAAGCTGTAGACGGTGAAATGATCACGGTTACGGTCGAAGGAAAAGACGAAGTGTTCGCGCTGAGCAACATCCAGAAAGCGAACCTGGTACCCCACTTTTAATAGTTTGGATTGAGGTGAAAACCCAGGATGAACAAAGAAATTTTGGCTGTTGTTGAAGCAGTTTCCAATGAAAAAGCACTCCCGCGTGAGAAGATTTTCGAAGCGCTGGAAAGCGCACTGGCAACAGCGACGAAGAAAAAATACGAGCAAGAAATTGACGTTCGCGTTGAAATCGACCGCAAAAGCGGTGACTTCGATACGTTCCGCCGTTGGGTTATCGTCGAAGAAGTGACCCAACCGACGCGTGAAATCACTCTGGAAGCGGCTCAATTTGAAGATCCTGCATTCACCGTGGGTGAATATGTTGAAGATCAGATTGAATCCGTAACCTTTGACCGTATCACTACCCAGACCGCGAAACAGGTTATCGTGCAGAAAGTACGTGAAGCCGAACGTGCGATGGTGGTCGATCAGTTCCGTGAGCACGAAGGCGAGATCATCACCGGCGTAGTGAAAAAAGTGAACCGCGACAATATCTCTCTGGATCTCGGCAGCAACGCTGAAGCCGTGATTATGCGTGAAGATATGCTGCCACGTGAAAACTTCCGTCCGGGCGACCGCATTCGCGGCGTGCTGTACGCGGTGCGTCCAGAAGCTCGCGGTGCGCAGCTGTTCGTTAGCCGCTCCAAACCTGAAATGCTGATCGAACTGTTCCGCATCGAAGTGCCGGAAATTGGTGAAGAAGTTATCGAAATTAAAGCCGCTGCACGCGATCCTGGCTCTCGCGCCAAAATCGCCGTGAAAACAAACGACAAACGTATCGACCCGGTCGGCGCGTGCGTGGGTATGCGCGGTGCGCGCGTCCAGGCGGTTTCTACTGAGTTAGGTGGTGAGCGCATTGATATCGTGCTGTGGGACGACAACCCGGCGCAGTTTGTTATCAACGCAATGGCACCGGCCGACGTAGCATCTATCGTTGTCGACGAAGACAAACATACGATGGATATCGCGGTAGAGGCAGGCAACCTGGCACAGGCCATTGGCCGTAACGGTCAGAACGTTCGCCTGGCATCACAGCTGAGCGGCTGGGAACTCAACGTTATGACCGTTGATGACCTGCAGGCTAAACATCAGGCTGAAGCGCATGCAGCTATTGATACCTTTACCAAGTACCTCGACATTGACGAGGATTTCGCCACCGTGTTGGTCGAAGAAGGTTTCTCCACGCTTGAAGAACTGGCCTATGTGCCAATGAAAGAGCTGCTGGAAATCGACGGCCTTGATGAAGACACCGTGGAAGCATTACGCGATCGCGCTAAAAACGCGCTCACCACACTGGCTCTGGCACAAGAAGAGAGCCTTGGCGATAAGAAACCTACTGAGGATCTGCTGAACCTCGAAGGGATGGATCGCCCGCTGGCCTTTAAACTGGCTGCTCGTGGTGTTAGCTCGCTGGAAGACCTTGCCGAGCAAGGTGTTGACGACCTGTCTGATATCGAAGGCTTAACGGATGAGAAAGCCGGCGAGTTGATCATGGCAGCGCGTAACATTTGCTGGTTTGGCGGCGAAGCGTAATAAACTGTAGCAGGAAGGAACAGCATGACAGATGTAACCGTAAAAGCGCTGGCCGCAGAGATTCAGACCTCCGTGGACCGCCTGGTACAGCAATTTGCTGATGCAGGGATCCCGAAGTCTGCTGATGACTCCGTTTCGGCGCAAGAGAAGCAAACGCTGCTGGCTCACCTGAACCATGAACATGGCTCAGGCCCAGACAAGTTGACTTTACAGCGCAAAACGCGCAGTACTTTAAACATTCCAGGTACCGGTGGGAAAAGTAAATCGGTACAAATCGAAGTCCGCAAGAAGCGCACCTTTGTGAAACGTGATCCGCAAGAGGCAGAACGCCTTGCCGCGGAAGAACAGGCGCAGCGTGAAGCGGAAGAGCAAGCCCAGCGTGAGGCAGAGGAAGTTGCCAAACGTGCGGCACAAGAAAAAGCTAAGCGTGAAGCTGAAGAACAAGCTAAGCGCGAAGCCGCTGATAAAGCGAAACGTGAAGCTGCGGAAAAAGACAAAGTGAGCAATCAACAAACTGATGAAATGACGAAAGCCGCCCACGCCGAGAAGGCTCGCCGTGAAGCGGAAGCTGCTGAACTGAAGCGTAAAGCTGAAGAAGAAGCCCGTCGCAAACTCGAAGAAGATGCCCGTCGCGTGGCGGAAGAAGCCCGTAAAATGGCTGAAGCTAACGCTGGCGTTTGGGAAGAGCAGGAGAAGGTAGAAGACGACAAGTCTGACTATCACGTGACTACTTCCCAGCACGCTCGCCAGGCAGAAGACGAAAACGACCGTGAAGTCGAAGGCGGCCGTGGCCGTACTCGCACTGCGGCTAAAGCTCCGCGTCAGAAAAAGGCCGGCGGTAAACACGGTGAGTCTAAAGCTGATCGTGAAGAGGCTCGTGCAGCCGTTCGTGGCGGTAAAGGTAAGCGTAAGCCAAGTTCTCTGCAGCAGGGCTTCACCAAGCCTGTTCAGGCGGTTAACCGTGACGTCGTTATCGGCGAAACCGTAACCGTAGCTGAACTGGCTAATAAAATGGCCGTTAAAGGTTCTCAGGTCATCAAAGCGATGATGAAGCTGGGCGCAATGGCGACCATCAACCAGGTTATCGATCAGGAAACTGCTCAACTGGTTGCTGAAGAGATGGGCCACAAAGTTATTCTGCGTCGTGAGAACGAGCTGGAAGAAGCGGTAATGAGCGACCGTGACACCGGCGCTGCGGCAGAAACCCGTGCACCGGTTGTGACCATTATGGGTCACGTTGACCACGGTAAAACCTCTCTGCTCGACTACATTCGTTCTACTAAAGTTGCCTCCGGAGAAGCGGGTGGTATTACCCAGCACATCGGTGCTTACCACGTAGAAACCGACAACGGCATGGTTACCTTCCTGGATACCCCAGGTCACGCAGCATTTACTTCTATGCGTGCTCGTGGTGCTCAGGCGACGGATATTGTTGTTCTGGTTGTTGCTGCCGATGATGGCGTAATGCCACAGACTATCGAAGCTATCCAGCACGCGAAAGCGGCGCAGGTACCTGTCGTAGTGGCAGTGAACAAAATTGATAAGCCAGAAGCGGATCCGGATCGCGTTAAAAACGAACTGTCTCAGTACGGCATCATGCCGGAAGAGTGGGGCGGCGAAAGCCAGTTCATCCACGTTTCCGCGAAAGCCGGTACCGGTATCGACGAACTGCTGGATGCAATCCTGCTGCAGGCCGAAGTTCTGGAGCTGAAAGCCGTTCGTAAAGGTATGGCAAGCGGCGTGGTTATCGAATCCTTCCTGGATAAAGGTCGTGGTCCGGTTGCTACCGTTCTGGTGCGTGAAGGTACCCTGAACAAAGGCGATATCGTTCTGTGTGGCTTCGAATACGGCCGTGTACGTGCGATGCGTGACGAGATGGGGCGTGAAGTGACCGAAGCGGGTCCTTCTATTCCAGTTGAGATCCTCGGCCTGTCCGGCGTGCCTGCCGCGGGTGACGAAGTGACCGTTGTTCGTGACGAGAAGAAAGCGCGTGAAGTTGCTCTGTATCGTCAGGGTAAATTCCGTGAAGTGAAACTGGCTCGTCAGCAGAAATCCAAACTGGAAAACATGTTCGCCAACATGACCGAAGGCGAAGTGTCCGAAGTGAACATCGTGCTGAAGGCAGACGTTCAGGGTTCTGTGGAAGCAATCAGCGATTCCCTGCTGAAACTGTCTACCGATGAAGTTAAAGTTAAAATCATCGGTTCCGGCGTGGGTGGGATCACCGAAACTGACGCAACGCTGGCTGCAGCATCCAACGCCATTCTGGTTGGCTTCAACGTCCGTGCTGACGCTTCCGCGCGCCGCGTAATTGAAGCAGAAAGCCTGGATCTGCGTTACTACTCCGTCATCTATAACCTGATCGACGAAGTGAAAGCGGCGATGAGCGGTATGCTGTCTCCAGAGCTGAAACAGCAGATCATCGGCCTGGCTGAAGTTCGTGATGTCTTCAAATCACCGAAGTTTGGCGCGATTGCTGGCTGTATGGTTACCGAAGGTGTGGTGAAACGTCACAACCCAATCCGCGTCCTGCGCGACAACGTGGTTATCTATGAAGGCGAGCTGGAATCCCTGCGCCGCTTTAAAGATGACGCAAGCGAAGTCCGTAACGGTATGGAATGTGGTATCGGCGTTAAGAACTACAACGACGTGCGCGTGGGCGATATGATCGAAGTCTTCGAAATTATCGAGATCAAGCGTACCATCTCCTGATAGCCGTACCGCATCAACTATCTTAGGGGGGCCGTGTGCCCCCCGTTTTGTCTGGAGAAATTATTATGGCGAAAGAATTTGGTCGCCCGCAGCGCGTTTCTCAGGAATTGCAGAAAGAAATTGCCATTATCCTGCAGCGCGAAATTAAAGATCCGCGTCTGGGTATGATGACCACCGTTTCTGGTGTTGAAGTCTCCCGTGACCTGGCGTATGCCAAAGTATTCGTAACTTTCCTGAACGACAAAGACGAAGATGCCATCAAAGAAGGCATCAAAGTCCTGCAGGACGCGTCAGGTTATATCCGTACTTTGGTTGGTAAGGCAATGCGTCTGCGCATCGTACCTGAGCTGACCTTCTTCTACGATAACTCGCTGGTTGAAGGGATGCGCATGTCTAACCTGGTTTCCAATGTCATCCGTCATGATGACGAACGTCGCGTGAATACGGACGACAGCAAGGAGGATTGATGAGTCGTCCTCGTCGTCGCGGTCGTGATATTCATGGTGTACTGTTGCTCGATAAGCCTCAGGGCCTTTCGTCCAACGACGCACTGCAAAAAGTAAAACGTCTTTATAACGCGAACCGCGCGGGTCATACCGGGGCGCTGGATCCTCTGGCGACTGGTATGTTGCCGATTTGTCTTGGTGAGGCGACAAAGTTCTCTCAATACCTGCTGGACTCCGATAAGCGTTATCGCGTGATTGCTAAACTTGGCCAGCGGACGGACACCTCTGATGCCGACGGCATTGTGGTGCAGGAACGCCCGATTGACTTTAGCGCCGAGCAGCTTGCCGCCGCGCTGGAGAGCTTCCGCGGGGATACCGAGCAGGTTCCATCGATGTACTCTGCGCTTAAGCATCAGGGTAAGCCCCTGTACGAATATGCGCGCGCGGGTATTGAGGTTGAACGTGAAGCGCGTCCAATCACGGTATACGAGCTGCTGTTTATTCGCCATGAAGGGGATGAACTGGAGCTGGAGGTCCACTGCTCTAAGGGAACGTACATTCGTACGATCGTTGACGATCTTGGTGAAAAACTTGGCTGTGGGGCGCATGTTATCTTCCTGCGTCGTCTGGCTGTAAGTAAATATCCGATTGAGCGCATGGTCACTCTGGAGCAGCTTAATGAGCTGGTAGAACAGGCACACCGGCAGGCTTGCGAACCATCAGCGCTGTTGGATCCGCTGTTAATGCCGATGGATAGCCCGGCCTCAGATTTCCCTCTGGTGAATTTGCTGCCTGAAGTGGCTGTTTACTTTAAAAACGGTAATCCGGTTCGGGTGGCGGGTGTTAAGGCTGAAGGTCTGGTGCGCGTGACTGAAGGCGAAGAGAAGAAATTTATCGGGATGGGTGAAATCGATGACGAGGGCCGGGTTGCTCCGCGTCGCTTGGTCGTCGAATATCCCATCTGACTTTTGCCGCTACCTTGCGGTAAAAGAGCGCTACAGGTAAAATAGCGCGGCTTAACGACTGACCGATTGTTTAACAACCGGTTCAGGCGTGCACTGGGGTTGCTGAATTAGAGATCGGCACCCTGTTTATTTATCTATAATGTTGGAGTTGAAAATGTCTCTAAGCGTTGAAGCTAAAGCTAAAATCGTTTCCGAGTTTGGTCGTGGTACTAACGACAGCGGTTCTACCGAAGTTCAGGTTGCACTGCTGACTGCACAGATTAACCACCTGCAGGGTCACTTTGCAGAGCACAAAAAAGATCACCACAGCCGTCGTGGTCTGCTGCGTATGGTTTCTCAGCGTCGTAAACTGCTCGACTACCTGAAACGTAAAGATGTAGCACGTTACACCAGCCTGATCGAGCGTCTGGGTCTGCGTCGCTAATTCTTGCGAGTTTCAGAAAAAGGGGCCTGTAAGGGCCCCTTTTTTCAACCAGACGGCAGCAATTCTATGGAAACTAATGTATTGTTGCTGAGTGTGATCTTTATTGCAGAGGTTCGCGCGGCTAATGAGAGGCTTTACCCGTCAGAGCGGGTTAGGATTGTCATTAGTCGCGAGGATGCGATGAAGGTCGGGTACCAACGGCGGCGCGTGAAGCCACGTGCTGCCCGTCATTTTAAAGGATCTTATTTTGCTGAATCCGATCGTTCGTAAATTCCAGTATGGCCAGCATACGGTCACGCTTGAAACCGGCATGATGGCTCGCCAGGCTACCGCTGCTGTAATGGTAAGCATGGATGACACCGCGGTATTCGTTACCGTTGTTGGCCAGAAAAAAGCCAAGCCAGGCCAGGACTTCTTCCCGCTGACCGTTAACTATCAGGAGCGTACCTACGCTGCTGGTCGTATCCCAGGTAGCTTCTTCCGTCGTGAAGGCCGTCCAAGCGAAGGCGAAACCCTGATTGCGCGTCTGATTGACCGCCCGGTTCGCCCGCTGTTCCCTGAAGGTTTCGTCAACGAAGTTCAGGTTATCGCCACCGTTGTCTCCGTTAACCCACAGGTTCACCCTGATATCGTAGCCATGATCGGTGCTTCTGCAGCACTGAGCCTGTCCGGTATTCCGTTTAACGGCCCGATCGGTGCCGCTCGTGTTGGTTACATCAATGACCAGTACGTGCTGAACCCGACCGCCGAAGAGCTGAAAACCAGCAAGCTGGATCTGGTTGTTGCCGGTACCGAAAGCGCAGTGCTGATGGTTGAGTCCGAAGCTGAACTGCTGAGCGAAGACCAGATGCTGGGCGCCGTTGTCTTCGGTCACGATCAGCAGCAGGTTGTCATCAAAGAAATCAACGCGCTGGTTGCCGAAGCGGGCAAACCACGTTGGGACTGGCAGCCAGAAGCCGTGAACGAAGCGCTGAATGCGCGCGTTGCCGCCCTGGCTGAATCCCGTCTGAGCGACGCTTATCGCATCACTGAGAAGCAAGAGCGTTATGCCCAGGTTGACGTCATCAAAGCTGACGTTATCGCGACGCTGACTGCAGAAGACGAATCTCTGGATGCCGCTGAGCTGTCTGACATTCTGCACGCTATCGAGAAAAACGTTGTTCGTAGCCGTATTCTGGCAGGCGAGCTGCGCATCGATGGCCGTGAAAAAGACATGATCCGTGGCCTGGACGTTCGCACCGGCGTTCTGCCGCGTACTCACGGTTCTGCCCTGTTCACCCGTGGTGAAACTCAGGCGCTGGTAACCGCAACGCTGGGCACCGCACGTGATGCACAGACGCTGGACGAGCTGATGGGCGAACGCACTGACAGCTTCCTGTTCCACTACAACTTCCCTCCGTACTCCGTAGGTGAGACCGGGATGGTAGGTTCGCCTAAGCGTCGTGAGATTGGTCACGGCCGTCTGGCGAAGCGTGGCGTGCTGGCCGTTATGCCAGAAGCTGATAAATTCCCGTACACCGTTCGTGTGGTTTCTGAAATCACCGAATCTAACGGTTCTTCTTCCATGGCTTCCGTCTGTGGTGCTTCTCTGGCACTGATGGACGCGGGTGTGCCAATCAAAGCCGCCGTTGCGGGTATCGCAATGGGCCTGGTGAAAGAAGGCGACAACTTCGTGGTTCTGTCCGACATTCTGGGTGACGAAGATCACCTGGGCGATATGGACTTTAAAGTTGCCGGTAGCCGTGAAGGTATCTCTGCGCTGCAGATGGATATCAAAATCGAAGGCATCACCCGCGAAATCATGCAGGTTGCTCTGAACCAGGCTAAGGGTGCGCGTCTGCACATTCTGGGCGTGATGGAACAAGCTATCGACGCACCGCGTGGCGATATTTCTGAGTTCGCACCACGTATTCACACCATTAAAATCAACCCAGACAAGATCAAGGACGTGATCGGTAAGGGCGGGGCTGTGATTCGTGCGCTGACTGAAGAAACCGGCACCACCATCGAAATCGAAGATGACGGTACCGTTAAAATCGCAGCGACTGACGGTGATAAAGCGAAACATGCTATCCGTCGTATCGAAGAGATCACCGCAGAAATCGAAGTGGGCCGTATCTATAACGGTAAAGTCACTCGTATCGTTGATTTCGGTGCGTTTGTTGCTATCGGCGGCGGTAAAGAAGGTCTGGTTCACATCTCTCAAATCGCCGACAAGCGCGTAGAGAAAGTGACTGACTATCTGCAGATGGGTCAGGAAGTACCGGTAAAAGTACTGGAAGTTGACCGTCAGGGCCGCGTCCGTTTAAGCATTAAAGAAGCAACCGAGCAGTCTCCGGCAGAAGGTGCAGCACCAGCAGCTGCGCCAGAAGCTGAGTAAGGTTTGCCAATTAAGCTCTCCATGGCGACATGGAGAGCTGTTTGTTACGGGACAGGATGTCTCGTTTGCAGCCGGGGGACAGGACGTTCATCCATTTGTTGTCTTCGGGAGTAGGAAATGAAGCCTTTTTTGCGCTGGTGTTTCGTTGCGACAGCTATCACGCTGGCCGGATGCAGCAACTCTGCCTGGCGTAAGAACGAAGTATTAGCGGTGCCATTGCAGCCTACGCTGCAGCAGGAAGTGATTCTGGCACGCATGGAACAAATACTTGCCAGTCGGGCTTTAACCGATGACGAACGCGCGCAGCTTTTATATGAGCGCGGAGTGTTGTATGATAGCCTCGGTCTGAGGGCTCTGGCGCGTAATGATTTTTCACAAGCGCTGGCCATCCGTCCTGATATGCCTGAAGTATTCAATTACTTAGGCATTTATTTAACGCAGGCAGGCAATTTTGATGCTGCCTATGAAGCGTTTGATTCTGTACTTGAGCTTGATCCAACTTACAACTACGCGCACTTAAATCGCGGTATCGCCCTCTATTACGGTGGTCGTTATCGTTTAGCGCAAGATGATCTGCTGGCGTTTTATCAAGACGATCCCAACGATCCTTTCCGTAGCCTGTGGCTCTATATTGCTGAACGCAACTTGGACGAAAAACAGGCCAAAGTGGCGCTACAACAGCGTCTCGAGAAATCGGATAGAGAGCAATGGGGATGGAACATTGTCGAGTTCTACCTGGGCAACATTAGCGAAAAAGAGCTAATGGAACGCCTCAAGGCGGACGCAACGGATAACACCTCGCTCGCTGAGCATCTCAGTGAAACCAACTTCTATTTAGGTAAGTATTACCTAAGTCTGGGGGATAAGGACAGCGCCAAGGCACTGTTCAAGTTAGCGGTTGCTAACAACGTACACAACTACGTTGAGCATCGTTATGCATTGTTGGAATTAGCGCTCTTGGGCCAGGAGCAAGACGACCTGGCAGAATCGGACCAGCAATAGCTGACGAACAACGATCGTCCCATAAACTTTTTAACTAAAGTCATCACCTTCACGGGTGAGGGCATTTTTGTTCGTTAATCAATCAAATTTGAGCCGGTTCACACTTTTCAATGAAAATTGCAGATCAATTTCACGATGAGTTACGTAGACTGGCCGCCATCAACGAGGCACATGTACTACATGACTGATATCATCGAAACCACTTTTTCTGATCTGGGGCTGCACGCCTCCATCATTCAGGCCCTGAACGATCTGGGCTACGAAAAGCCATCCCCAATTCAGGCAGAGTGTATTCCACACCTGCTGAATGGCCGCGACGTTCTGGGTATGGCTCAGACCGGCAGCGGTAAAACTGCAGCGTTCTCTCTGCCGCTGCTGAACAACCTCGATCCTGAGCTGAAAGCACCACAAATTCTGGTGCTGGCCCCGACCCGCGAACTGGCGGTTCAGGTTGCTGAAGCCATGACGGATTTCTCTAAACACATGCACGGCGTGAACGTTGTGGCCCTTTACGGTGGCCAGCGTTATGACGTGCAGCTGCGCGCTCTGCGCCAGGGACCACAGATTGTTGTGGGTACCCCAGGGCGTCTGCTTGACCACCTGAAACGCGGCACGCTGAACCTGTCCGGCCTGAAAGGTCTGGTTCTGGATGAAGCGGATGAAATGCTGCGTATGGGCTTCATCGAAGACGTTGAAACTATCATGGCGCAGATCCCGGCTGAACATCAGACCGCGCTGTTCTCTGCCACCATGCCGGAAGCGATTCGTCGTATTACCCGTCGCTTCATGAAAGATCCACAGGAAGTGCGCATTCAGTCCAGCGTGACTACTCGCCCGGACATCAGCCAGAGCTTCTGGTCTGTTTATGGCATGCGTAAAAACGAAGCGCTGGTTCGTTTCCTGGAAGCAGAAGACTTTGATGCGGCGATTATCTTCGTTCGTACCAAAAACGCGACTCTGGAAGTGGCTGAAGCGCTGGAGCGTAGCGGTTACAACAGCGCCGCGCTGAACGGTGACATGAACCAGGCGCTGCGCGAGCAGACCCTGGAGCGCCTGAAAGATGGTCGTCTGGATATCCTGATCGCCACCGATGTTGCGGCCCGTGGCCTGGACGTGGAGCGTATCAGCCTGGTTGTTAACTACGACATCCCGATGGACTCTGAGTCTTACGTTCACCGTATCGGCCGTACCGGTCGTGCTGGCCGTGCTGGCCGTGCGCTGCTGTTCGTTGAGAACCGCGAGCGTCGCCTGCTGCGCAACATCGAACGCACCATGAAGCTGACGATTCCTGAAGTAGAACTGCCAAACGCAGATCTGCTGGGTGAGCGTCGTCTGGCTAAATTCGCCGCTAAAGTTCAGCAGCAGCTGGAAAGCAGCGATCTGGATCTGTACCGTGGCCTGCTGGCAAAAATTCAGCCTTCCGCTGAAGAAGAGCTGGACATCGAAACGCTGGCTGCAGCACTGCTGAAAATGGCTCAGGGTGAACGTCCTCTGATCCTGCCACCAGATGCACCGATGCGCCCACGTCGCGAATTCAAAGAGCGTGACGATCGCTTCGAACGTCGTGGCGACCGTAATGACCGTGGCCCACGTGGCGACCGTCCTGAGCGTGGTGGTGAAGATCGCCCACGTCGCGAACGTCGCGATGCTGGCGATATGGAACTGTACCGCATTGAAGTGGGCCGTGATGATGGTGTTGAAGTTCGTCATATCGTTGGCGCCATCGCTAACGAAGGCGACATCAGCAGCCGTTACATCGGTAACATCAAGCTGTTCGGGACTCACTCCACCATTGAGCTGCCGAAAGGCATGCCGGGTGAAGTTCTGCAGCACTTTACCCGTACTCGTATTCTGAACAAGCCGATGAATATGCAGCTGCTGGGTGACGCGCAGCCTCGTCCAGAGCGCAGCGGTGAACGCCGTGGCGGTCGTGACGGCGGTGGCCGTGGCTTCGGCGGCGAGCGTCGTGAAGGCGGTCGTGGCCCACGTCGCGAAGGCGCTGGTGCCGGTGCTGGCCGTAGCTTCAGCGGTGAACGCCGTGAAGGTGGCCGTGGCCCGCGTCGCGAAGACGGAGCTGCAACCGCACGTCGTCGCTTCGGTGATGCATAATTGACCTATAATCTGCCGTCTTATTTTTAAACGGCAGTGATAAAAGCCCCGGTTATTGCAATCGGGGTTTTTTTTATCCCTTTTGTACTCATGTACTGGTACAATGAACCGCATAAGACAATTTCGTCGTGCTCAGTTTTTCAGGGATTCGATATGACAACGTTAACCGCCCCCGGCACAAAGCCTTCGTTAATTGGCGGGGTGATGATCATCGGTGGGACAATCATTGGTGCAGGGATGTTTTCGCTCCCGGTGGTGATGTCGGGGGCCTGGTTCTTTTGGTCGCTGGCTGCGCTGGTCTTCACCTGGTTCTGCATGCTGCATTCCGGGCTGATGATCCTGGAGGCGAACCTAAACTACCGCATCGGCTCCAGCTTCGACACCATTACTAAAGATCTGCTGGGGCGCGGCTGGAACGCGATCAACGGCCTGTCGATTGCGTTTGTGCTTTATATCCTGACCTACGCCTATATTTCGGCCAGCGGCTCCATCCTGCATCATACGTTTTCGGAGATGTCGCTGGACGTGCCTGCTCGCCTGGCGGGGCTCGTCTTTGCGCTGGCTGTGGCGTTTATTGTCTGGCTGAGTACCAAAGCGGTTAGCCGCATGACGGCCATTGTGCTTGGTGCCAAAGTCATTACTTTCTTCCTGACCTTCGGCAGCCTGCTTGGGCACGTTACGCCAGCAACGCTATTTAACGTGGCGGAGAGCAATGCTTCCTACACGCCCTATTTATTAATGACGCTGCCGTTTTGCCTGGCCTCTTTTGGCTACCACGGCAACGTGCCTAGCCTGATGAAGTATTACGGCAAAGATCCTCGCACCATTATTCGCTGCCTGGTTTACGGCACGCTGATGGCGCTTGTGTTGTATACCATCTGGCTGCTCGGAACGATGGGGAATATTCCTCGCCCTGAGTTTATTGGTATCGCGGAGAAGGGCGGCAACATCGATGTGCTGGTGCAGGCGCTAAGCGGCGTACTCAATAGCCGAAGCCTGGATCTCTTACTGGTGGTGTTCTCGAACTTTGCGGTGGCAAGTTCATTCCTGGGCGTGACGCTGGGGTTGTTCGATTACCTGGCGGATCTGTTTGGCTTTGACGATTCCGCAATGGGGCGTTTGAAAACGGCGCTGCTGACTTTCATCCCGCCGATTGTCGGTGGCCTGCTGTGGCCAAATGGCTTCCTGTATGCGATTGGCTATGCGGGACTGGCTGCGACTATCTGGGCGGCGATTGTCCCCGCGCTACTGGCGAGAAAATCACGTAAACGCTTTGGCAGCCCGAAATTCCGCGTCTGGGGTGGGAAGCCGATGATTGCCCTGATTCTGATCTTTGGCGTGGGCAATGCGCTGGTACACATCCTGTCTACCTTCGACGTCCTGCCGGTCTATAAGTAAATACTAACGGGCCCTCCGAGCCGGGAGGGCCCCGCGCAACGCTAGCTTAAAAGCTCTTCTTTCACCTGCATTGCCAAATCGAACGAATGCAAACGCGCCTGATGATCGAAAATCTGGCCGTTAACCATAATTTCATCGGCTTCTGTTTCACGCAGTACGGATTCCAGGCCGTGGCGCACCTTCGCTTTATCCCCGACCAGAGACATGCTCAGCGCTTGCTGAACCCCATATTGCTCAGAGGCAGACCACAGCTGATGCATATTCTCCACCGGCGGCGGAAGCTGCCCGGTTTCGCCGCGACGGAGGCGAACAAACGCCTGCTGCATGGACGTAAACAGGAATTCGGCATCGCGGGTGCTGTCTGCCGCCACAATATTGATGCAAACCATCGCGTAAGGTTTTGCCAGCCGCTCGGACGGTTTGAAGTTCTCACGGTAGAGCTGCAGCGCCCGGAACAGCATGTCTGGTGCAAAGTGCGAGGCAAAAGCAAACGGCAAGCCCAGCTGTGCCGCCAGTTGAGCACCGTACAGGCTGGAGCCTAACAGCCACACCGGCACCTTTTCACCATAACCCGGTACGGGGCGTACATGCGGGTTCGGATCGCGGGCATCAAACCAGTCCACCAGCTCAGCAACATCCCGAGGGAAGTTATCCACGTCGCCGCTCATATGACGTCGGAGCGCCCTCATCGTCGGCTGATCGCTGCCCGGCGCACGGCCAAGCCCAAGATCGATACGCCCTGGATAGAGCGCATTCAGGGTACCGAACTGCTCGGCAATCACCAGCGGCGAATGGTTCGGCAGCATTACGCCGCCCGATCCTAAATGCAGCGTACTCGTGTTCGCGGCCAGGTAACCAATCAGCACCGACGTTGCCGCGCTGGCAATACCGACCATATTGTGATGTTCCGCCAGCCAGTAGCGGTGATAACCGCGTTTTTCAGCCAGCCGGGCAAGATCCAGAGAGTGGGAAAAAGCCTCCTGCGCCGAGGAGCCTTGGGGGATCGGCGCTAAATCCAGCACCGAGAAAGCAACATTTTTGTCCGTCATAACCGCTCACTTTTGTTACAGCATAGTCATCAGATTGAAGGTCTTCTTCCAGCCTGGCGCAGGAATACCGCGCCGGCCAGAAAAGCTGCACCTTTAATAGTGCATGAAACGATGACCAAATTTGTTAACAAAGTGAGCTATTATCAGGCCTGGAGCTCCAGCCCGGCGACGCGTCGCCAGTAGCCGTTACAGTCGCTGTGGTTGGCCAGCGGCAGCGGTGCACTTCCGTTTTCATTAGCGCGGAAAGCGTTCAAAATATCCAGCGTCCCTAAGCCCATTGGCGACAGGCGAACAATATCCACCAGCCCTTTCATCGACGTCAGCTCATTGCCGAGGTTATAGACATAGCCGCTCATGGTTTGAATGCCGTTCAGCACAAAGACCTGCTGTTGCTCCTGAGAACGCATATCCCGGCCGTTCGGATACTTAATGCAGCAAGTTTCGCATTCGTCCTTGGCGCGGTCTTCGGAGCGGGCGGTAAAGCAGCGGGCGGAATAAGCCAGCGGCAGATGGCCGTAGCTCAGCACTTCCACTTCGAATTTGTTGCGAATACCGAGTTCATCACACTGCTGGAGCATATTGGTTAGCCAGTCGCGGGAAAGCTCGACCGGCATACACCAGCGCATCATGCCCTGCTTTAGCAACAGGCGTAGCGTAACGGCGTTATAACAGTTGAGCGCATGCCCGGCGACAAACGGCAGTTTGCGCTCGGCGGCCATATTCACGCTGCCGATATCATTGGCCTCAATCAGAAAGTCGCCATTTTCTACATAGCGTTTCAGCTCACCCAATTCTGACGGAGCCTGCACCAGCGCCAGCGTGGAAAGCACGACCTGCTTGCCCTGGCCTGCGAGCATTTTCGCCATATCCAGCCAGTCGCCGACTTTGGTTGCCCGGCGCTTGCTGCATACCGCTTCTCCCAGGTAAATTACGTCGGCGCGGCTTTTGGTTGCGGCCTGATAAAACTTTTCCAGCGTCTCTTTTGGCCAATAGTAAAGCACCGGCCCCAATGAATATTTCATGCTTTTTCCTACTGCCATTTACGGTGATAGGCACCGAGCGTTGTTTGCGTGCCTTCGGCCATAGACCCCAGCGTGTCCATCCAGGCGGGCTGAGCCTGGTAATTTTTAGGATCGGCGATGCAGCGATCGATGGCCTGACGCCAGACTTTTGCCACCTGAGTAACATAAGCCGGGCTGCGCTGGCGGCCCTCGATTTTCACCGAGGCAATATTGGCGGCGAGCAGCTCCGGCAGCAGTTCGAGCGTGTTAAGGCTGGTGGGTTCCTCCAGCGCGTGGTAAGGCCTGTCGTCAACCAGGTAACGCCCTTTGCAGAGGGTGGGATAGCCCGCATTTTCACCGTCTTGATAACGGTCAATCAGCACATCGTTGAGGCGGGATTCCAGCCCCTGGGACGTTTGCTGCCAGCGCACAAAGCGGGCCGGAGAGCAGGCACCCACGGTATTGGGCGACTCGCCGGTAAGGTAAGACGAAAGATAGCAGCGGCCTTCCGCCATAATGCACAGGCTGCCAAAAGCGAAGACTTCCAGCGGCACCGGCGTGACGCGAGCGAGCTGTTTGACCTGATGAATGGAAAGCACGCGCGGGAGCACCACGCGGGCAACATCGAAGTGGCGATGATAAAACCGGATCGCTTCTTCGTTGGTGGCTGAAGCCTGCACCGACACATGGCGCTCGATGTGTGGATAGCGTTCAGCGGCATATTCCAGCATGGCTAAATCCGCCAGGATCAGCGCATCGGCGCCGAGCTGGGCGGCCATATCCACTGCCCGCTGCCAGCGAGAGTAGCCGTCCGGGTGGGCAAAAGTATTGATGGCAATATGCAGCTTACGGCCGCGAAGATGTACGTAGCTGACGGCTTCTTGCAGCTTTTTCTCGGTGAAATTAAGACCGGCAAAATGACGCGCATTGGTATCATCTTTCAGGCCGATGTACACCGCATCTGCACCGTTATCGATGGCCGCTTTCAACGCCGGAAGGTTTCCGGCCGGGCAAAGCAACTCCATATTTTATCCTGAATCATAGGGGGCATGAAGACGTGCCCGCGCTGCACAGGGACGGGCAGCAAAATTGTTAACGAACCGGGATTTTAGTTAACCTGTCGGCGACAATTTTTGATTTGGGGCAGAGAAAGGCGTATTGCTTAGTGTCGCTGCCGCCAATTCGGCCCCGCAGCAACCTGTGGAATTGTTGATTTGGCGCGCCATCGGGAATTGTCGTTATGGCAAAATAGCGACAAATCTATTAAAGGAGTTAAACCCGTGTTCGATAAACTGCGTTCTCGCCTGGTTCAGGCTGGTCCTTCTTTGCTGCGGGTTCCGGTCAAGTTAACCCCTTTTGCCGTTAAGCGTCAGGTACTGGAGCAGGTACTGAGCTGGCAGTTCCGCCAGGCGCTGGAGGATGGTGAGCTGGACTTTTTGGCAGGCCGCTGGCTAAGTATTGAAGTGCGCGATCTGGGTCTGAAGTGGTTTACTTCCGTTGAGGACAATAAGCTGCTGGTGTGCGACGATGCACCTGCAGATGTGAGCTTTAGCGCTGAGGCCAACGATCTGTTGCTGATCGCCGCTCGCAAGCAGGATCCTGATACCCTGTTTTTCCAGCGTCGTCTGGTCATTGAAGGTGACACGGAACTCGGGTTATATGTGAAGAATCTAATGGATGCCATTGAGCTGGATGCCATGCCTAAACCGCTACGCATCCTGCTATTACAGCTGGCTGATTTTGTTGAGGCGGGTTTGAAACATAACGCCGCCCCTGAAGGTAATTCGATAGGTGAGCCATGTTAATTCGTGTAGAAATTCCCATTGATGCTCCCGGCATCGACGCGCTGCTGCGCCGTTCCTTTGAAGGCGAAGGGGAAGCTGAGCTGGTGAAAGCACTGCGGGAAGACGGGCTGCTAACGCTGGGGCTCGTCGCCACCGACGATGAAGGGCAGGTGATTGGTTACGTGGCCTTTAGCCCCGTCGCCGTAGAAGGCGAAGAGCTGCAGTGGGTGGGGCTTGCGCCGCTGGCGGTAGATGAGTCGGTTCGCGGGCAGGGCATTGCCAAACAGCTGGTATACGAAGGGCTGGATTCTCTGAATGAGTTTGGCTATGCCGCCGTCGTCACGCTAGGTTCGCCAGAAATGTACGGTCATCTTGGCTTCCAGCCTGCTGCCCGCTACGATCTGCGCTGTAGCTGGCCTGGCACCGAAGCCGCATTCCAGGTTTATCCGCTGGCGGATGATGCACTGAACGGCGTCAGTGGCCTGGTGGAGTATTCTGACCACTTCAACAGCGTTTAGCGAGTTTCCCCTTGAAGGCTTGTCAGCAGGTCTTCAAGGGCGACCTTTCCTGCCACCAGCCGCTCTTTCTCGGCCTTGCTCAACTGTTTAATGCGGTATTCGGCCCGCAGCGCCAGCGAGCGGTTGCCAACCACCTGGCTAAACACCAGATCCAGCTCCCCTTTGCCGCGCAGCGCCTTGGCCCCTTTTCCAGACTGATGCTGGTCAAAGCGGCGCACCACGTCGGTGGTAATGCCGGTATAAAGGCGGTTATCGGGGCAGCGAATTAAATAGAGATACCAGGAAGTCATAGTGCGGGCGCATAATTAACATTTGTTGCAGAGTATCACTGTTCAGGATGACGATGGAATCACTCAATGCCATCAGCCGCTGGCTGACAAAACAACATGTTCTGAGCTACTGCGTGGGCAGTGGGCACGCGCTTTGGTGTTCAAATGCGTTTTACCTTTTCGATCCGGAACGGGTGGCCTTTTATCTATTGAGTGATACCTCATCCCGCCACGGCGAGCTGATTGGGGAGCAGGCCCCGGTGGCCGGGACGATAAACGGCCAGCCCAAAACCGTGGCGCTTATTCGCGGCGTGCAGTTCCGGGGTGAAATTCGCCTGCTGGCGGCAGAAGAAGCGGCTGATTTCCGTATTCGTTACCTGAAGCGTTTTCCAATAGCCAAAGTCATGTCGGCCCCGATGTGGGAAATTCGTCTTGATGAGCTAAAAATGACGGACAACACGCTCGGCTTCGGGAAAAAGTTACACTGGCTGCGTGACGAGTAAATTCATTCTCAGGAGGCAGTATGAGCCGTGTTCTGATCGTTGGCGCCACGGGGCTTGTGGGCGGCCATTTACTCCGCCTGCTCAGTCAGGACTCGCGCGTTACCTCGATTGTGGCACCTACCCGCCGCCCGCTGCCGGTAGCGCTGAACAAGGTTGTTAATCCTCACGATCCGCAGCTTTCAGACGCGCTCGCGCAGGTTACTGAACCGGTTGATATGGTTTTTTGCTGCCTGGGTACAACGCTTCGCGAGGCCGGCAGCAAAGAGGCTTTTATTCTCGTCGATTACACGCTTGTCGTGGACACCGCTCTTACGGGCCTGCGGCTTGGGGCAAAACAGATGCTGGTGGTTAGCGCGCTGGGGGCGAATAGCCGCTCTCCGTTCTTTTACAACCGTGTTAAGGGCGAAATGGAAGGTGCGCTGATAGCGCAGGCCTGGCCGCGTCTGACCATTGTTCGCCCCTCGATGCTGCTGGGGCATCGCCAAACCCGTCGTTTAAACGAAGTCGTCATGCTGCCGATTTTTAAAATGCTGCCCGGTAATCTCAAAGCGATTGAGTCGCTGGATGTGGCAAAAGCCCTGCTTTTTGAAGCCTTCAGCCCCGTTCGGGAAGAGGTCACTATTGTTAATTCTGCCGAACTACGAGAACAGGCTAAGCGCTACTCCGGGGAGTAAACTTCCCGCTGCCTCCGTTCTGGCATAGTATGTCGGCATAAATAATTACCTCGCTAATCAATTTTAGGAAATCGGCTATGCCACTTTCTTCTTCACCTACACCAGGAGCCCGTCCGTTCCCTTGGTGGAAGCCCGCGCTATTTTTCCTGGTACTGGTCGCCGGGCTTTGGTACGTCAAATGGCAGCCGTATTACGGCAAAGCCTTTACCGCCGCGGACACTCACAGCCTCGGTAAATCTATCCTCGCCCAGGCGGATGCGAATCCGCTTCAAGCCGCGCTGGATTATGCGATGGTTTATTTTCTGTCCGTCTGGAAAGCGGCGGTGCTGGGCGTCATCCTGGGTTCATTAATTCAGGTGCTGATTCCTCGCGACTGGCTGCTACGCACCCTGGGGCAACAGCGTTTACGGGGAACGTTCTTCGGTACGCTTTTCTCTCTCCCTGGCATGATGTGTACCTGCTGTGCGGCACCGGTGACGGCGGGAATGCGTCGGCAGTCCGTTTCTATGGGCGGCGCACTGGCTTTTTGGCTGGGAAACCCGCTGCTGAACCCCGCGACGCTGGTCTTTATGGGGTTTGTTCTGGGCTGGCAGTTTGCTTTGGTGCGGCTAGCGGCGGGCCTGGCGACGGTGCTCGGTGTGGCTTGGCTGGTGCAGCGCTGGGTAAAAGATAAGCCGCAAAACATTGAGTCTGTCCCTGCCGTTAACCGTTCGACGGAAGAAGGCACTTTCCTGATTCGCTGGGGAAAAGCGCTGTGGCAGCTCTTCTGGAGCACAATCCCTGTCTATATCCTTGCCGTGTTGTTGCTTGGGGCGGCACGTGTCTGGCTGTTCCCGCACGCTGATGGCGCAGTGAGTGACACGCTGTTCTGGGTTATTGCTATGCCGGTTGTTGGCTGCCTGTTTGTGATCCCTACCGCAGCAGAAATTCCTATCGTGCAAACCATGATGCTGGCAGGGATGGGCACGGCTCCGGCACTGGCGCTGTTGATTACGCTGCCGGCGGTCAGCCTGCCGTCTCTTATCATGCTGCATAAAACTTTCCCGGCTAAAGCCTTGTGGCTAACCGGCGGGCTGGTGACGCTCAGCGGCATTATCGTTGGAAGCCTAGCGCTTATTTAATATTATGCTCCTGTCACTGATAAATAAAAGCCACGTAGTTACGTGGCTTTTTCATAGCAAAGACATATCACTCAATAAATTATTGAGAATATAATGATCAGGTGTTAAAGGCTAAATATTAAAAGGACTGTAGGTAATCAATATATCCTTTGGCGCTATTTTCCAGCTGCTGTGCGGAAACTTCATATTCGGCACCATAAAATGCGTAGAAAGGCTGATAATCTGCTTCGACATATTTCGCCGTCATTTCAAATGGCAGAAGTATTTCCTGTAATGAATGCTGATAACGCCCGTCAGGGGAAAAATCCTCTTCTTTGATGCCGGCACTCACCGCCAGTGCGAACTTACGGCCTCTGAGCTTATGCCCGCTGGTAGAGCCGTAGGCCCAGCCATAGGTAAAGACCTCATCCAGCCACTGCTTTAACAGCGGCGGGCTATTAAACCAGTACAGCGGAAATTGCAGAATAATTTTATCGTGTTGTTCAATCAGTTTCTGCTCCCTTTCTACATCAATAACGCCATCTGGATATGCCTGATAAAGATTGTGGACGGTATAAAACTCTGGATATTTTTCTAATTCACTTACCCAGTGTTTATTAATTTTAGACTCATTAATATTCGGATGAATAACAACAATTAACGTCTTCATGGTTAATTCCTCTTGAGGTAGCTGTCCAATATCGTTTGTTTGATGTTTGCATCATAGGGAGCTTTAAATTAAAGTACAATACTGTCATTGTTGATATGTACTATACAAAAGGATAGTGTCATGAGCGAAAAGGCTGTGCCGGATTCTTGCGCATTTATGGGCGACACGGGCTTTGCCTACACGCTGTCGCTGGTGAACGGGAAATATAAAATGATCATTCTTTATGCGCTGGCGGAGCATAAGCCGGTGATTCGCTTCAACGAACTCAAGCGCAGCATTGAGACTATTTCGTTCAGAACCCTGAGCCTGACGCTGAAAGAGCTGGAGAATGACGGATTGATTATCCGGAACGAATATCCGCAAATTCCACCCAAGGTAGAGTACAGCCTTTCAGAGCGTGGTAAGTCGCTGATCCCGGTGTTGGATATGATGTGTGAATGGGGAAACGTGCATCGTCATGATGTGCTGCAGTGAAGCTTCCCGCCGGCTATCGGGAAGCCTGATTTAACGCAGATGATGAACGACCTGGTTACTGCTGCCTCGCCAGATAAGCGCCGGGTCTTTTAAATCCTGAACAAACTTACCGTCCACCAGCACGTTGATTAACGCTACCACTTCCTGCTGCGCGGCATTCAGCTCATCAATCTTATATCCTGTCCACACCCAGATGTCCTTGTCCGGGCATTCGGTACGCACGCGTCGCACCAGCGTCAGAATATCCGGCACGTTCTGCGGATGCAGAGGATCGCCGCCCGAAAGCGAGATCCCCTGGCGCTTAATGCGGGTATCGTTGAGGTCGGCAATAATGCGATCGGCCATTTCTGCGGTAAACGGCATGCCCGAGTTCACGCGCCAGGTGCTTTTGTTGTAGCAGCCGGGGCATTCGTGCACGCAGCCTGAGACAAACAGCGTGCAGCGGGTGCCGGGGCCATTGACGATGTCGACGGGGTAGTACTGGTGATAATTCATTTTCGCATCTCAATTGACGCCATAACTGTGTTGACTGCTCTCACTCACCCCGGCCCTCTGTCACAGGAGAGGGAGAAAACCAGCTCGCGGCGTAAGTATTTACACAGACAGTTCCCTCTCCCCTTAGGGGAGAGGGTTAGGATGAGGGGAGCTCGCTTTATGGCTTAACCGATCTGCCCGTTGCCCAGGTGCTTCACGCGGCGCTTCACCTCTTCTTGCTTACCGGCGTTGAACGGACGAGCATCCGGGCTGCCGAGATAACCGCATACGCGGCGGGTAACCGACACGCGCGCCGCATCATGGTTACCGCATTTCGGGCAGGTAAAGCCCTTGCTGGTACACTCGAACTCGCCGGTGTAGCCGCACTCGTAACATTCATCGATTGGCGTATTGGTGCCGTAGTAAGGCACATGCTTGTAGCTATAGTCCCATACGTCCTCCAGCGCCCGCAGGTTGTGCTGGATGTTCGGGTACTCGCCGTAGCAAATGAAGCCGCCGTTAGCCAAAGGTGGGTAAGGTGCTTCGAAGTCGATTTTGTCGTAAGGATTCACCTTTTTCTCGACGTCGAGATGGAAGCTGTTGGTGTAGTAGCCTTTGTCGGTAACGCCCGGCACGACGCCGAACTCAGCGGTATCCAGACGACAGAAGCGGTCGCACAGGTTCTCACTTGGCGTGCTGTAAAGGCTAAAGCCGTAGCCGGTTTCTGCCTTCCAGCTGTCGGTGGCCTCGCGCAGGCGGGCTACGATGGCAACGGCTTTCTCGCGCAGGGCTTCGCTGTCGTAAACATGCTGATTACCGAACAGGGCATTCACCGTTTCGTGGATGCCGATGTAGCCCAGAGAAATGGTCGACCGGCCATTTTTAAAGATCTCTGACACGTCGTCGTCGGCCTTCAGGCGCACGCCGCAGGCGCCTTCCATATAGAGGATCGGGGCCACGCGGGCTTTGACGCCTTCCAGGCGGGCAATGCGGGTCATCAGCGCTTTACGCGCCAGCAGTAAGCGATCGTCCAGCAGTTTCCAGAAGGTGGCTTCATCCCCTTTGGCTTCCAGCGCAATGCGCGGCAGGTTCAGGCTGATCACGCCGAGGTTGTTACGCCCCTCGTGGATCTGCTCCCCGTTTTCTTCGTATACGCCAAGGAAACTGCGGCAGCCCATCGGGGTTTTAAACGAGCCGGTCACTTTCACTACCTGATCGTAGTTAAGAATGTCCGGATACATGCGTTTGGACGCGCATTCCAGCGCCAGTTGCTTGATGTCGTAGTTGGCGTCGCCGAACTTATGGTTCAGGCCGTCCCGGATCGCAAATACCAGTTTTGGAAACACCGCGGTTTTACGGTTTTTGCCCAGCCCGGCGATACGATTGCGCAGAATAGACTTCTGGATCAGGCGGGACTCCCAGCTGGTGCCGAGGCCAAAACCAAAGGTGACAAACGGCGTCTGCCCGTTGGCGGTATGCAGGGTATTCACTTCATATTCAAGGGACTGGAAGGCGTCGTAGCACTCTTTCTCGGTGCGGGAGTGAGCATATCCCTCCGCGTCAGGGATCTGCCACTCTTCAGCGATGGATCGGTGCTTATTAAAACTTTCGGTCACAAACGGGGCCAGCACTTCGTCGATGCGGTTAATAGTGGTTCCGCCGTAAATATGGCTGGCAACCTGGGCGATGATCTGCGCGGTAACCGCCGTGGCGGTAGAGATGGATTTTGGCGGTTCGATCTCGGCGTTACCCATTTTAAAACCGTGGGTCAGCATGCCTTTGAGATCGATCAGCATGCAGTTGAACATCGGGAAAAACGGAGAATAGTCGAGATCGTGATAGTGAATATCGCCGCGCTCGTGCGCGAGTACCACGTCGCGCGGCAGCAGGTGCTGCTTGGCGTAATGCTTGGCGACGATCCCGGCCAGCAGGTCGCGCTGGGTGGGAATCACCTTGCTATCTTTGTTGGCGTTCTCGTTGAGCAGGGCAGAGTTGGTCTGCTCAACCAGGCCACGAATTTCCTGGTTCAGGCGGCCACGCTTTTCGCGCTCAATATCGCGGTCATGGCGATACTCAATATAGGCGCGCGCCAGCTGCTTATAGTTACCCGCCATAAGCTGGTTTTCCACGGCGACCTGGATCTCGCCGATGTCAACCTGGCTGCGGCCCGCCATTTGCTGACTGACGATATCTGCGACGGTGGCGCAATAGTCCGCGTCATCGACTCCCGCTGCTTTAGCTGCACGCAGAATGGCTTCTCTGATGCGCTCTGAAGTGAAAGGCACCTTGCACCCGTCTCTTTTCATCACATGCGGTGTCATGATTTCTCCGTTTTTTTAGGTTATCCACAAAGGCTGGGGCGTATTCGGTGGCGCATAGCCAGTAGTCCTGTCAAAACCTTCCGAAAATTGGCCCTTTTTATCCACAGATAATCCCCAAACTTATCCTGCAGATACTGTTGTTATAATAGTCGATGAATACAACATATAGGGCTGGGGTGCATTTTAAGTTCTATATGTAGTGATTTGCATCAAACATGTTTACGTTTTTATTGATGCAGAACAAAGTAAATCGGGGGCGGTAGAAACGGCGGGCGCTGTCGAATGGAGGGAAATTATCCGATTAATTTTTCGTATAAATATTCTACAAATACCCGAGTCTTTGGCGGGATTTTTCCTCCGGCATACTTCACCCAGAGCTGCTGCGGCTCCGGAGCCGAACTCTGCAAAATCGGCGCTAATTTGCCTTCGGCTATGGGGCGGGTGAGGTACCAGTCGGCAAGATAAACGATCCCCATGCCGGCGAGCGCGGCATCCACCAGAGAATCCGGCGAGGTGGAGATAAACCAGGCTGAAGGCTCGTCAAACAGCGTTTCGTTATTCATCCACTGTTGAAGGCGCCCGGTGCCGGAGTTGCGGTGAATGAGGCAGCGATGTTTCGCGAGATCTTCCTGCGTCCCTGGCGTTCCGTACTGTGTTAAATAGGCCGGTGACGCCGCCGTAATCATTTTTGAGGTATACAGTTCGCGTGCCACCACGCGGTTATCTCTTACCGTACGGTGGCCGATGGCCACGTCAATGCGCTCGCCAATGAGGTTGACGCTGCGGGTTTCCATCGACATCTCAAAGCGAATCAGCGGATAGCGCCGCTGGAATTCACCCAGAATCGGCATCAGGCAGTGGCGGCCAAAGCCGGGGATCACGCTGACGCGCAGCAGCCCTGAAGGTTCAGCACCCGGGTTAACCAGCGCCTGGTTCAGCGCCTGCCACAGCGGCGCGACCTCTTCACGCAGCGCAGTCCCTTCTTCGGTCAGCACCACAAAGTGCGTATTGCGCACAAAGAGCACGATGCCCAGCCGCAGTTCAAGCTGACGTATGCTTTTGCTCACCGCCGCGGGCGTAATACCCAGCTGACGGGCTGCCTCGGAAAAACTCTGGCAGTCTGCCGCCGCCAGAAAAGCGGGAATGAGCCGATGAACGTCTGCGGAAAGCATCATGCTTGTAACCTTTGGTTGAAACAGATGTGCCATGTTATGGACTACAGGTAAGCGCTGTCATCTGAAAAGATAGCCTCATCCCAAAAAATGAGATCTGAAAGATGAATAAAATATTAGTGCTGGCGGCACATCGCGCCCCTGATGAATCCCGTATTAACCGCGCTGGCGTTGCGGCCCTGAAAAGCATCGCAGGCGTCACCGTGCACGAACTGAAGCGTGAGTACCCGGATCACCAGATTGACGTTGAGCGTGAACAGGCGCTGCTGGTGGAACATGACGCGATTGTGTTGATGTTCCCGTTCTGGTGGTACAGCTCCCCGGCGATCCTCAAAGACTGGCAGGATCAGGTGTTAACCTTTGGCTTTGCCTACGGGACTAACGGCACCGCGCTGCACGGCAAAAAGCTGATGGTTATGACGTCGACGGGCGGCCAGGCGGAGGCTTATCGTGCAGAAGGTGCTAACCGCTACACGGTGGAAGAGCTGCTGCTGCCGTTCCACGCGATGGCGAATAAGACCGGTATGATCTGGCAGGCACCGGCGCTGATTCAGGGGGCGAATACGATCACGGAAGCGCTGATCGATGAAGGCGTTAACGGCTGGCTGAGTCGGATTCAGGCGCTAAAAGGGTGATTTCCCCTCACCCCGGCCCTCTCCCCAAAGGGGCGAGGGGGCAAACAATGGGTAAAGCAGTACTCAATCTATTCCCTCTCCCTTTCAGGGAGAGGGGTAGGGTGAGGGTCAGAAGCGACATTGAGGGTTGTCAGTAATCAGGCTAACGCTTAATCCAGTACACCGCCTCAAACGGCCTCAGGCTCATCTCCGCAGGCTTAGGGGCGGCATCAGCGTAGTTACTCATCAGCACTTCCCATTCGCCTTCATGCCCTGCCAGCTGCAGCCATTGCGCTTCCGCGCTAAGGTTCGCGGCAACCACCAGCGTCTGGCCTTCGTGTTGGCGGCTGTAGCTCCACACCAGCGGGTGCTCCGGCAGCAGATCCTGATAATTCCCCCAGGTCAGCACCGGCTCAGCCTTACGCAGCTTGATCAGTTGCTGGTAGGTATAGAAGACCGACTCTTTGTCCTCCAGCGCCGCTGCGGCGTTGACCGTCTGGTAGTTATCGCACAGGTCAATCCACGGCGTGCCTTCGCTAAAGCCTGCGTTGCTGCCCGCATCCCACTGCATCGGCGTGCGGCTGTTATCGCGTGACTTGCTGGCGAGAATAGCCATCAGCGTGTCGCTGTCGCGGCCAAGGGTTCGCAGCTCGGCAAACATATTCAGGCTTTCTACGTCGCGATACCGATCGATGCTGGAGAAATGCGGATTGGTCATCCCAATCTCTTCCCCCTGATAGATGTACGGCGTGCCTTGCATGCCGTGCAACACCATGGCCAGCATCTTCGCGGAGGTGGTTCGCAGCTCGCCTTCGTGGCCAAAACGGGACACGATGCGCGGCTGGTCGTGGTTACACCAGAACAACGCGTTCCATGCCACGTTGTGCATACCCTGCTGCCAGTGGTTGAAGATGGATTTCAGCTCCACGTAGTCAGGCTTTGCCAGCGTCCATTTCTCACCGCCTGGATAATCCACTTTAAGGTGATGGAAGTTAAAGGTCATCGACAGTTCGCTGCCGTCCAGGGCACCGTATTTCTGGCAGTTATCCAGCGAGGTAGAGGACATTTCGCCGACGGTCATCAGGCCGAGCGGCTTAAAGGCATCGCGACTGAATTCCTGCAAATACTCATGAACCCGTGGACCATCGGTGTAAAAACGACGCCCGTCACCGCCGTTCACGTCGTTCGGGAACGTCTGGTCTTTTGACACCAGGTTAATTACGTCGAGGCGCAGGCCGTCTACGCCGCGGTTGGCCCAGAACTCGCAAACCTTCTTCAGCTCGGCGCGAACCGTCGGGTTTTCCCAGTTAAGGTCTGCCTGCTCAGGCGCGAAAAGGTGCAGGTAGTATTGGCCCGTTTCCGCCTGCCACTGCCAGGCATTGCCGCCAAACTTCGAACGCCAGTTGTTCGGCAGAATATCCGGCGTACCGTCGCGCCAGATATAGAACTCGCGGAACGGGCTGTGTTTATCCTGGGCCTGCTTGAACCAGTCGTGCTCCGTGGAGGTGTGGTTAAACACCATATCGAGCACCAGACGAATACCGCGCTGGTGGGCTTCGGCTACCAGCAAATCAAAATCATCCAGCGTGCCGTAGGTTGGATCTATCGCGCAGTAGTCAGCGACATCGTAGCCGTTATCTATCTGAGGCGAGACATAAAACGGCGTGAGCCAAATGGCATCTACGCCCAGCGTCTTGAGGTAATCCAGACGCTGAATCACGCCCTTCAGATCGCCGGTCCCGCTGCCGGTCGTGTCCTGGAAACTCTTCGGGTAAATCTGGTAGATGACGCCGTTCTGCCACCACGGAGGAGTGATATTCATAGCGAGTTCCTGCTAGCTGAAGGGGCGGAGTTGCCCCACAAACTGATGACAAACTTCTGGCAGTAGAAAGAACCTTAAGTGCCATCAAAAATAAACAAGGAAAATCAATGGGATGATTTTCAGCTGATAACCCACAAAGCGAGAAAAAGTCACTTTGCTCTGACGAAAAGGGGGGCATTTCTGCCCCCGGTCGATCTCACTACACCACCAGCAGCGTGCCCTGGCGGAATTTACGCTTGTAAACGATAGACGTCAGGATAATCGGCACAATCACGGCGATAACAATCGCAATGGCGTAGACGCCCCAGAACTTAGGCTGGATGGACAGGATGCCCGGCAGACCGCCGACGCCAATCCCGTTCGCCATCACACCGTTCAGGCCGCACAGCAGGCCAGCCAGGCCGGAACCGACCATCGCGCACAGCATCGGGAAATGGTACTTCAGGTTGATCCCGTACATGGCCGGTTCGGTGACACCGAGATAGGCAGAAATAGCGGCCGGAACAGAGATTTCACGTTCATTCTGCTTGCGGCTACAGATAATGATGCCGACAACCGCAGATGCCTGCGCGATGTTGGACAGCGCAATCAGTGGCCAAACCGGTGTCCCGCCCAGGCTCTGGATCATCTGCATGTCGATGGCGAGCGTGGTCTGGTGAACGCCGGTAATCACTAATGGTGCATACAGGAAGCCAAACAGCGCGGCGCCGATAGGGGCGAAGCTGCCGGTCATTAGGTGGCGAACCGCGAACGCCACGCCGTCGCCGATCATACGGCCAAACGGCCCGATGACGGTGTGCGCCAGGAAAACTGCCAGGATCAGCGAGCAAACCGGTACGATAACCAGATAAAGATAATCCGGCACGATGCGTTTCATTCGTGTTTCAATGAAGCCGAGCGCCAGGCCGGCCAGCAGCGCCGGGATAACCTGCGCCTGATAACCGACTTTCTCAATGGTGAACCAGCCGAAGTTCCACACTTCCGGAATTTTGGTGCCCAGTTCGTAGGCGTTCATCAGCTGCGGGGAGACCAGCGTAACGCCCAGCACGATGCCGAGGATCGGCGTGCCGCCCATTTTCTTCACCGCAGACCAGCAAATCCCTACCGGCAGATAGAAGAAGATCGCCTCGCCAATCAGCCACAGGAAGTCATAGACGGTTTTCAGCGCCGGGTACATCTGGGCAAGGGTTTCCCCGTTGCTCATCGGCAGGTCGCCAATGACGTTACGGAAGCCCAGAATCAGGCCTCCGCTGATAAGCGCAGGCAGCAGCGGGAAGAAGATCTCTGCGAAGTGGGAGATCAGCTGCTCGTGCCATTTCATGTTTTGACGCGCCGCCGTTTTGGCCTGCTCTTTGTCGGCGGAGTCGAGCCCGGTCGTGGCAATCAGCGCTTTGTAGTAATCATCCACATCGGTACCGATAACCACCTGGAACTGGCCGGCATTGGTAAAGCAGCCTTTCACCATCGGCAGGTTTTCGATCTCTTTAGGATGGGCATTTTCGGGATGGTTCAGCACAAAACGCAGTCGGGTAATGCAGTGGCTGACGGTGGCGATATTCTCGCGTCCGCCAACCAGTTCGATCAGTTTGTCGATGTCTTGTTGTTTTACTTTGCTCATAAGTAACACCCTGGGTAGGAGGTAATGACCTGTTGTAAGGGTAGCCAGGTTTCTATTTTGCGAAAATGGGAACGTTCCCGAAACCGGGCGAAGATCACAAAATCCCGATCAGGGGCGGTTTTATTGTAGGTGGCTAGGGATGACGATTTGCCGCAGCTGTTGGCCCTGAGAAATTTGCCCGATCAGCTGCAAAGCCGCGGCGCGACCGGCTTCGGCGTAGCCTGGGTCAACGGTGATGATTTCAGGATGCAAGAATTTCATCAGCGGCGTGTTCCCCACGCTCGCCAGTTGAATATCGCTGCGGTTTTGCTGCTGGAGATATTTGCTGGCTCCCAGCGCCAGGGTGTCGGTGGCGCACAACAGGGCGGTGGTTTTTGGGGTCAGGACTTCAACCACATGCTCGTAGCCCTGCTTCATGGCGAGACCGGGCAGGGCGGCATTTGGGACAATATTGTGGTCACGGCAAAAAGCGAGATACGCCTGGTGACGGCGGTAACCGGTGGTGACGTCGCCGTGCGGCACGCCAAGGAAGCTGATATCCCGGTGACCCTGCTGATAAAGCGTGGACATCAGAATTTGAATAGAGCCTTCATCGTCATAACACACCGAAGCGAAGCCGCTGGCATCACGCGCCATCAGCACCAGCGTGGAGCGCCAGGGCTGAAGCACTTTCTCGTTGATGCCGGTGAAGCCGAACAAAATCACGCCGTCGATGTTGCGCCGGCGCAGCATGCCTAAATGCTCCTCAACCATCTCTGGTGAGAACTGGCTTTCCATCATGATCGGATCGTAACCCTGCTCGTAAAGGCAAGGCAGCATGGTTTGCACCGCCAGATTTTCCGACAGGGAGTCCAGACGGGTCACAATAATGGCGACGACTTTATCGCTTTGCCCACGCATCGCCCGCGCCGAGCGGGAAGGGGAGAACTCATGCTGCTGCATTACCGCTTCAACCCGCTCCCGCGTGCGGGCGCTGACGCCGCTTTCATTGTTCAATACGCGAGAGACGGTAGATTTCCCCACGCCGCTCAGGCGGGCAATATCTTTGATGGTAAGGCGACTTTGCATGGCTGTTCTTTTCCCTGCGATCTCGGTGCAAATTGGCTCGTTGGAGAGTGGCGGCTAGCCCTGTTCCCTTTGGGACACGAATGCGGTGATTGTCACTCGTTTGCCACCAACCTGTAATCCGGATTATTTAGAATATACTTATCAGGAGTAAAGTTTTAACGCGCTATCCCGTTCCCGATATGGGCAAAATCTGGTTTACAGACGGTTTAGTTTTACGGGCGTAGTATACCTGGCATTCTCATTATGCCAGAAGGCGTAATGCTATTTTTCTTTCAACGCTACCGGAGATGACATGGAACCCGATCCCAGTCCTCACCCTGAAGTAACAGGAATTTTCCGGTAAGCCACAGGTTAACGCCCGCTGCCTTACCGGTTTTGTAAGGCAGTGACGACCGCTCTCTTTTACGTCCCTGCTTGTTGATGCTCTCTTGCCTGGTGCCGCTTTGTTGCGCCTGCAGGAAACTTAGGTGCCGCTCAAGACGGTGCTAAGGACGTTTATGCAATTCAAAAACCTCACGCGCCAGCTGATGTCCCAACTGAGCCGCCACCTGCCGCGTCGCCTGGTACAGCGCGATCCTATGCCTGACGGGAAAGTGGTGGCGAAGGCCGCTGATATTCCGGCGACGCTGACCCAGGCCTGCCTGAAATATGCCGCCGCCAGCGAAGAGCAGCTCTACGTTGAGTTTGGCAGCCACCCGGAAGGGCTGGACGCTCGCGAAGTCGAAAAAGCGCGAGAAACTCACGGCCTAAATCAGATCCCGGCGCAGCAGCCCGCGCCGTGGTTTGTGCATCTCTGGGTTTGTTACCGCAACCCGTTCAACCTGTTACTGACGGCGCTGGGTATTTTCTCCTACGCAACGGAAGATGACCTGTTCGGCGCCAGCGTTATCGCGCTGATGGTGGTGATTTCCACCCTGCTGAATTTCATCCAGGAAACCCGCTCCACCCGCGCGGCGGATGCGCTGAAGGCGATGGTTAGCAACACTGCGACCGTGCTGCGCGTTATCAACGAACAGGGCGAATATGCCTATGTCGAAGTCCCGCTGGATCAGCTGGTGCCGGGGGATATTGTTAAGCTTGCCGCAGGTGACATGATCCCGGCGGATCTGCGCGTGATGCAGGCGCGTGACCTGTTTGTTGGCCAGGCGTCGCTGACCGGGGAATCTCTGCCGGTCGAGAAAGTTGCCGTCAGCCGCCAGCAAAACCAGCACAACCCGCTGGAGTGCGACAACCTCTGCTTTATGGGCACCAACGTAGTGAGCGGCACCGCGCTGGCGATGATTATCGCCACCGGTGGGAACACCTGGTTCGGGCAGCTTGCCGGGCGCGTTACCCAGCAGGAAAGCGAACCTAACGCCTTCCAGCGTGGTATCAGCCGTGTAAGCTGGCTGCTGATCCGCTTTATGCTGGTGATGGTGCCGGTGGTGCTGCTGATTAACGGCTTCACCAAAGGCGACTGGTGGGAAGCGGCGCTGTTCTCGCTCTCTGTTGCTGTTGGCCTGACGCCTGAAATGCTGCCAATGATTGTGACCTCCACGCTGGCGCGCGGGGCGGTCAAACTGTCTAAGCAAAAAGTCATTGTGAAGCACCTGGATGCTATCCAGAACTTTGGCGCGATGGACATCCTGTGTACCGATAAAACCGGCACCCTGACGCAGGACCGTATCGTGCTGGAAACCCACACCGATATCTTCGGTGAGCAAAGCGATCGCGTGCTGCATACCGCCTGGCTGAACAGCCATTATCAAACCGGCCTGAAAAACCTGCTCGACGTGGCGGTACTGGAGGGCGTCGATGCCGATCACGCCCGCACGGCGGTTGCCCGCTGGCACAAAATAGATGAAATTCCTTTCGATTTTGACCGCCGTCGCATGTCGGTTGTGGTCTCCGAACAGTCTGACGTGCATCAGCTTATCTGCAAAGGCGCGCTGCAGGAGATCCTCAACGTCTGTACTCACGTGCGTCACGGGGATGAAATTGTGCCGCTCAGCGAAGGGATGCTGACGCGCATTCGCAGCGTCACCGATTCGCTGAACAGCCAGGGCCTGCGCGTGGTTGCCGTTGCCACCAAATTCCTGCCTGCCCGCAGCGCAGACTACAGCCGCGTGGATGAATCCGACCTTATCCTCGAAGGCTACATTGCGTTCCTGGATCCGCCGAAAGAAACCACCGCGCCTGCGTTGAAAGCGCTGAAAGCCAGCGGCATCGCGGTGAAAATCCTGACCGGCGACAGCGAACTGGTCGCGGCAAAAGTATGCCGTGAAGTCGGCCTGGAAGTCGGCGACCTGATCGTCGGCAGCGACATCGAAGAGATGAGCGATGACGAGCTGGCGCGCGTGGCGCTGCAAACCACGCTGTTTGCCCGCCTGACGCCGATGCACAAAGAGCGCATCGTCCGCCTGCTGCGCGGTGAAGGCCATGTCGTGGGCTTTATGGGCGACGGCATCAACGATGCTCCAGCGTTACGTGCGGCGGATATCGGTATTTCCGTCGATGGTGCGGTGGATATCGCCCGTGAAGCTGCCGACATCATCCTGCTGGAAAAAAGCCTGATGGTGCTGGAAGAGGGCGTGATTGAAGGTCGCCGTACCTTTGCCAACATGCTCAAGTACATCAAAATGACCGCCAGCTCCAACTTCGGCAACGTCTTCAGCGTGCTGGTGGCCAGTGCCTTCCTGCCGTTCCTGCCGATGCTGCCGATCCACCTGCTGATTCAGAACCTGATGTACGATATCTCCCAGGTCGCGATCCCGTTTGATAACGTCGACGATGAGCAAATCAAGCAGCCGCAGCGCTGGAACCCGGCCGATCTGGGCCGCTTTATGGTGTTCTTCGGGCCGCTCAGCTCCATCTTCGATATTGTTACCTTCGGCGTGATGTGGTGGATTTTCAAAGCCAATTCCCCGGAAGCACAAACGCTGTTCCAGTCCGGCTGGTTCGTAGAAGGCCTGCTCTCACAAACGCTGATTGTGCATATGATCCGTACCCGCCGCATTCCGTTCCTGCAAAGCCGTCCGGCCTGGCCGCTGATGGTCATGACGCTGCTGGTGATGGCGCTCGGGATTGCGCTGCCGTTCTCCCCGCTGGCGGAGTATCTCCACCTGCAGGCGCTGCCGCTGAGCTACTTCCCGCTGCTGGTGATCATCCTGGCAGGCTACATGATGCTGACTCAGGCGGTAAAAGGCTTCTATAGCCGCCGTTACGGCTGGCAGTAATCCCAAAAAATGGCGAGATGTGATCCACGTCTCGCCGCCGCCTTGCTGAAAAATCCTTCACGTGATAACAGATTGTTTTTGCTGTTTTCTGGCCCGTCACGTGAAAGGATTATCCATGTTCAAATCGCTTCGTTTCAGCCTGCTGGCCGCAGGTATCGCCGTTGCCTGCCAGGCGCAGGCCGCCCCGGCAGGGGATTTGCCGCTAATGCCCTGGCCGCAGCAGGTCGAACTCCCGGCCACGCAGGGCAGCCTGCCGCTGAATAACGCCGTGTCTATTGCTATTAGCGGCGATAAGATCGACGGCGCCATTGACCGCTGGCGGCAGCGTATCAGCCTGCAAACCGGCTGGCAGCTTCAGCCTGCGGCTGCACAGCCGGCCAAACCCACGATTGCTATTCACATTAAACATGCCGTTGATCCACTGCCTAAAGCTGACAGCGACGAAAGTTATGCTTTAAGCGTGACGGCGGACGGCGTGAAGCTCACCGCTAACACGCGCTTTGGGGCGATGCGCGGCATGGAGACCGTGCTGCAGCTGATTCAAAATGGCCCGCAAAACACGTCGATTCCTTATGTCGAAATCAAAGATGTCCCGCGCTTCCCGTGGCGCGGGCTGCTGCTTGATTCGGCTCGCCACTTTATGCCGGTGAACGATATTCTGCGTCAGCTGGACGGGATGGCCGCCGCCAAGCTGAATGTTTTCCACTGGCATCTGACGGACGATCAGGGCTGGCGCTTTGCGTCGACCCATTATCCGAAGCTGCAGCAGCTGGCGAGCGACGGGCAGTTCTACACTCAGGCGCAAATGAAGCAGGTGGTACGCTATGCCACCTCGCTGGGCATTCGCGTGGTGCCGGAAATTGACTTGCCGGGCCACGGTTCAGCGCTGGCGGTGGCTTACCCGGAGCTGATGAGCGCGCCGGGGCCATACCAAATGGAGCGCAATTGGGGCGTACTGAAGCCGCTACTGAACCCGGCTAATGAAGTGGCCTACAAATTTGTCGATACGCTAATTGGCGAAGTTACCGCTATTTTCCCGGACAGTTATCTGCATATCGGCGGGGATGAGGTGGACGACACCCAATGGAAAGAAAACGCCGCCATCCAGCAATTTATGAAGCAGCACAACCTGGCGGACTCTCACGCGCTGCAAACGTACTTCAACCAGCGGCTGGAGAAGATCCTCGAGAAACATAAGCGCCAGATGATGGGCTGGGATGAGATTTATCACCCGGATCTGCCGAAGAACATTTTGATCCAGTCCTGGCAGGGGCAGGATTCGCTGGGGGCGATTGCGGCCCACGGCTACAAAGGCATTCTGTCCACGGGCTTTTACCTCGATCAGCCGCAGTCCACCGCCTACCACTACCGCAATGAAGTCCTGCCGGTTGGGTTAAACAATGTGGATCACATCCGCGAGGCCGACAGCGCACAGAGCTGGTTCTTCAGCATGCCTCGCCTGAAAGGCAGCCCGGTAGAAGGCAGTTTTACGCTGGTGAAAAGTGACGGTGGCTGGCGCGGATTTATCGACTTCAAGGGCAAATCCCGCCGTGCAGTTCATGACGTAAAATGGCTGAACCCGACTCAGGTAACCTTTACGGTAGACACCTGGATGGGGGAAACGCGCCCGGTAGTCACGCTGGAAAACGACAAGCTTAACGGCTACTTCCTGGTGGGCAACGTGCGCTATCCGGCGACCGGGCAGAAGCTTGAAGGCATTCCTGATGGCAAACAGCCTGTGGTCCCAACCGAAGCGCAGATGAGCAATATCCTCGGCGGTGAGGCAGCGCTGTGGGCGGAAAACGTGATTTCCCCGCTGCTGGATATCAAGCTCTGGCCGCGGACTTTTGCCGTGGCCGAGCGGCTGTGGTCGGCTAAAGACGTCACAGACGTGGACAATATGTACCAGCGTATGCAGGCCATCGATGCCTGGTCCACGGTGTCCGTTGGCCTGCGTCAGCATACCGAATCCGTTACGCAGCTCACGCGTCTTGCCGGTACACCGGAGATCATGCCGCTGCAAATTCTCGCTCAGGCTATTGAGCCGGCGCAGTACTACACGCGCCAGCACCTTAAATTCCAGGCCGGGAATTACAACCACTTTGAGCCGCTGAACCGCTTTGCCGATGCGCTTGGAGCAGAAAGCGGGCAGGTCAGGGCGATTAACGGTTGGGTAGACAAACTGATTGCTGACAGGGAGGACGGGAACAGCGCGGAAGCGTTGCGCCATATCTTCACTCGCTGGCAGAACAATACTCCGGATGTATTGGCGCTGATCGACGGCAACTACGTGCTAAAACCGCTCAAGCCGGTTGCTGAGGACGTGGACAAGCTCGCCGGGCTGGGCTTAAGGCTGACGGATCTGGTGGCGAAGCAAGGTTCGCTCAGCGATGACGAGCTGAAAGCCATTCAGGCTCAGCTGGATGCTGCGGCGCAGACTCGTGATGAAGTGGTGATTGCGGCGGTGTATCCGCTGGAGAAACTGCTGCGGGCTGCCGTGAAGTAAGAAAGAAATGGCCCCGTGAAAGCGGGGCCAGAAGCAAAAGCGCGGCGGCGAACTAGCGGCGAACGGCGATAGCTTCGATTTCGATTTTTACGTCTTTCGGCAGACGAGCCACTTCAACGCAGGAGCGAGCCGGGAAGGTCGCGTTATGTTCGTTGAAGAAGGCTTCGTAGGTGGCGTTCACGGTCGCGAAATCATTCAGATCTTTCACAAACACGGTGGTTTTCACGATGTCGCCCACTTTCAGGCCCGCAGACTCAACGATAGCCTTCACGTTTTCCAGGGACTGACGCGCCTGAGCGGCTACATCTTCCGGCACTTCGCCGGTTTTTGGGTTAACCGGGATCTGCCCGGAAGTGATGATCATGCTCCCGAGATCGACACCCTGAACATAAGGACCGATAGCGGCCGGTGCATTTTCCGTGCTAAGCGTACGTGACATACTTTCTCCTTACTATTGGATATAAATTCCAGTATTGGATATAAACTCCCGCCCATTATAGGGACGGGAAGTTGCTTGTCATTAGTCGCCGTTAATCTACCAGAACCACGTGGCGAGCGAACTCTTTCTCGCAATACTTGCACTTCAGGCTGATATCGTCGGCGCGCTGCTTCACGGCGAACGAAGAAGCTACCGGTTCGTTATGGCTGATGCAGTTGGTGTTCGGGCACAGCAGCACTTTCTCGATGCGATCCGGCAGGCTTGGTGTGCTTTTGCCCACCACTTCGTATTCGTCGATGCGGTTCACCGTGGCGTGCGGGGCGTACAGCGCCAGCTGGTTCACCTGCTCATCGGTCAGGAACGTATTTTCAATTTTGATCAGATCTTTGCGGCCCAGCTCGCGGGACGGTAAATTCAGGCCGATGGTAATACGCTGGTCGGTTTCAGTCAGCTGGAACAGGGTCAGCAGCTTAAAGCCAACCTGAGCCGGAATGTGGTCGATAACGGTGCCGCGCTTGATGGCTTCAACCTGTAATTTATTATCGTGCGTCATCTTCTTGTCCTCTCACTTAAACCAGTTCGCGATTTAACACCAGCGCCAGCAGCGCCTGGCGAGCAAAAATACCGTTCCCGGCCTGCTGGAAGTACCAGGCATGCGGCGTGCTGTCTACGTCGGTGGTGATCTCATCCACGCGCGGCAGCGGGTGCAGCACCTTCATGTTGCCGCGTGCGCCGGCCAGGTCGGCGGCGCGCAGGATAAACTGCGCCTTCACGTTAGCGTATTCAGACGGATCCAGACGCTCTTTCTGCACGCGGGTCATGTACAGAATGTCCAGCTCGCCTACCACTTCGTCGATAGAGTCGTGGCGGCTCCAGGCAATGCCTTTTTCATCCAGCATGTCGAGAATGTACTGCGGCATCGCCAGGGCAGGCGGGGCGATGAAGTAGAAACGGTTGCCGTTGAACTTCGCCAGCGCCTGAGCCAGCGAATGCACGGTGCGGCCATATTTCAGGTCGCCGACCATAGCGATATTCAGGCTCTCCAGGCGGCCCTGAGTTTCCTGAATGGTGAATAAATCCAGCAGGGTTTGGGTCGGGTGCTGGTTCGCACCGTCCCCGGCGTTCAGTACCGGGATCTCACCGGAAAATTCGGTGGCCAGGCGAGCCGCACCTTCCTGCGGGTGGCGCATCACGATGGCGTCCACGTAGGTACTGATAACGGAGATAGTATCCGCCAGCGTCTCGCCTTTCTTGCCCAACGAAGTGTTGCTGCTGTCGGAGAAGCCCACCACGGATGCGCCCAGGCGGTGAATGGAGGTTTCAAAAGAGAGGCGGGTGCGGGTGGACGCTTCAAAGAAGCAGCTGGCGATAACCTTGTGCTTCAGCAACTCCGGCTGTGGGTTAGCTTTTAGCTTTGCCGCGGTCGCCAGCACCAGTTCAAGTTCTTCACGACTGAGATCATTGATGGAAATGATGTGTTTTTTATAGAGCGGGTTAGTCATGCTTCTCTCCTGTTCTCGGGCCGACGGGCAAAAAAAAGCCCCTCAACGAGGGGCCTTAGCAATTTGGGAATTTAGAAATTCGACGGTGCAACGGGAAGAAAAACGCCCTGCCGCGTCTGCTTTCAGACGTCGAGCTGCGACATTTTTTTGAACACAGTAAACCATGCTTCCTCCCGGCAAATTGTGGCGCATTATACGCGCGTGGGTGTTCTCTGCAAGCGCTAAAATCACACTTTTTCAGGCGCGCTGCAATCGGTTGCGGTGCAGTTATGCCTGGCCCAGCATACGCATGATGCGGCGATGTACCAGCTGCGTTTTTTGAACTTCACGCGGCGCAATCCAGACCACGCTGCTGCCGGCGACCACGCCTAAAATCTCGGCGATAGCGTGATGATCGAGAATTTTTGCTATCGCTTTACCGTAGCCAGACACCGTATGTACCATGACAAATTCACTGTTATATTCAACGCTTAGCACCATTTCTGCCACCGAGCGAGCCGCGTTGGGCTGAGGCAAAGTCTGCGGGCTTAGCGCATAGATTTTTTGCCCTTTGGCATTACGCAACTTTATGACGCCCAGCAGCTTGAGCAGGCGGGAGACGGTGGACTGGCTGATGGCTTCGAAGCCGTGCTGTTTCAGGTCATGGCGCAGTTGCTCCTGGGAGTGGTAACTCTTGTGGCTAATGAGCTGTTGGCACAGTTCAAGCTGGCGCTGCTCTTTCTCGAACGAGAGGCGGGATATCCTCATGGTCTCTATACACTCCTGTGATGGCCGGTGCGTTTTCATTGCACGGTTGATGAACGTAATTTATTGATAGAAAAGATTTTTATTGATTTTACCTTTTTAAAATGTCGCCAATGGTTTGAGATGAAGCGTTTAACGCCACAATCGTGGCGTTAATGGCGTCAGGCTATCTGTAAATTTCCGCTTAGCACCAGTTTTAATGTCCATGCGGCCAGGGCCAGAATGGCCACGGCGATCGCCAGTTCATAGCTTTTCAGCAGCGGCTGACCCTGGGTTTTTTTCTGCCACAGGAACACCAGAATGCCCGGCGTGAATAACAGCGAGCTCAACAACATCGAATCGCCCGCGGCGTAGCAAAGCCAGAAGCCGTAAACTGTTGCAACGAGGCCAAGCACGATGCCGCCGGTGCGTGATTCTCCCTGTCCATAGCGCTCCCCGGTCCAGGCCAGCTTCAGCCCGTAGGCCGCGCTGAACAGGTACGGGGGCAAGATGGCCGCCGTGGCAATGGAGAATAGCGCCTGGTAGCCCGCGGCGTAGAACAGGGTGAGGATCAGGAAGAGTTGAATTAAGCCATTGGTGATCCACAGCGAAAATGAAGGCGAATGGCGGGCGTTCTCTTTGGCGAAAATTTTAGGGAAAATGCCGTCAATCGCCGCGACGCGCGGTAATTCTGCGGCAAACAGCGTCCAGGCCAACAGCGCGCCGGCTACGGACAGAATCACGCCTCCGGCAACGAACTTCGCTCCCCACGGCCCGACCACGCTTTCCAGCACGCCGGCCATTGAAGGATTCTTCAGCCCGGCCAGGCTCGCCTGATCGAGGATCCCCATCGACAGCACGCTGACCAACACGTAAATCGCCAGCGCGCCCAGCAGACCAATGACCGTCGCTCTACCGATATCCTCACGTTTTGCGGCTCGGGCGGAAACGACGGTCGCCCCTTCAATGCCGATAAATACCCAGGTGGTGACCAGCATGGTGTTTTTAACCTGATCGAAAATTTCCGGGCGGGATCCTTCGACCAGCATCATGCGGCCCCAGAAATCGGCAGTGAACACGCCAATCTGGAAGGCAATCAGCACCGCGACAATGAATACCAGCAGGATGATGACCTTGACCACGGTGAGGATGGTGTTGATGTAGGCGGCTTCTCGCACCCCGCGAAGTACCAGGGCATGCACCAGCCACAGAACAACGGAGGCGCCGATAATGGAAGGCAGGTTATTCCCGTCGCCAAAAACCGGAATGAAAAAGCTCATGGCGCTGAACAGCAGTACGGCGTAAGAGACGTTCCCGAGCCAGGCCGAGAACCAGTAGCCCCAGGCGGACTGGAAGCCGATAAAGTCGCCAAACCCGGCCCGGGCATAGCTGTAAACGCCGCCGTCAAGATCCGGGCAGCGAGCGCTGAGATTCTGATAAATAAACGCCAGGCAAAGCATGCCGACGCCGGTAATGGCCCAGCCGATCAGCAATGCGCCGGGGGACGCTACCGAAGCAAAGTTTTGCGGCAGGCTGAAAACGCCCCCGCCAATCATGGAGCCTATAACCAGCGCCACCAGCGCGCTAAGTCCGAGTTTTCTTTCACTGCTTGTGGAGGTGTCTGCGGCACCTTCATGGATAACATCGGCCATTTCCTTTTCTCCCGCTGCGCGAAGCAGCACAAGGGCAATACGGGCAGCGAGGCGTTCCCACTGCCCGACAGCGTTACGCGCCGAGCGTGGCGACCATCACGGCTTTAATGGTGTGCATGCGGTTTTCGGCTTCGTCGAAGACAATGGAGTGTGTTGACTCAAACACTTCTTCGGTTACCTCCAGCCCCTTCAGGCCGTAGGTTTCTTCGATCTCTTTGCCGACTTTGGTGTGTTCGTTATGGAAAGCAGGCAGGCAGTGCATGAACTTGACGTGCGGATTGCCGGTTGCGTTGAGGACGTTCTGGTTAATCTGGTAAGGCGTCATGATGCTTACGCGTTCGGCCCAGGCTTCTTTAGGCTCGCCCATCGACACCCAAACGTCGGTGTAGAGGAAATCCACGCCCGCAACGCCTTCTTCCACGCTGTCCGTCAGCATGATGCGGCCGCCGGTTTCTTTGGCGATGGCGCGGCATTGCTCGACCAGCGCTGCTTCAGGCCAGAAGGCTTTCGGTGCGACAAGGCGAATATCCATGCCCATTTTGGCTGCGCCCACCATCAGGGAATTGCCCATGTTGTTACGGGCATCGCCCAGATAAGCGAAGGAGAGGTCCTGCAGTTTTTTACCCGGAGCGTGCTCCAGCATGGTCATCAGGTCGGCGAGGATCTGGGTCGGGTGAAATTCATTGGTCAGCCCGTTCCACACCGGCACGCCAGCGTATTCTCCCAGCTCTTCGACAATGTCCTGGCCATAGCCACGGTATTCAATCCCGTCGTACATCCGCCCCAGCACGCGGGCGGTATCTTTCATGGATTCTTTATGGCCGATTTGCGAGCCGCTTGGCCCCAGATAAGTCACCAGCGCGCCCTGGTCAAAAGCGCCAACCTCAAAAGCGCAGCGGGTGCGGGTGGAGGTTTTCTCGAAGATCAGCGCGATATTTTTACCGCATAGCGTTTTTTTCTCCGTTCCGGCCTGTTTGGCGGCCTTCAGTTCACGAGCAAGATCGATGAGGTACTGAATTTCTGCCGGTTTAAAGTCGAGGAGTTTCAGGAAATTACGGTTTTTTAGGTTGATAGTCATTTTCGTTATCCTATGAATGAGACGATTTTTTTACCCTTACCCCGGCCCTCTCCCTGGCAGGGAGAGGGGGAAAGTGCAGGTGACGCTGTTTCGTTTCCTGTCCCCTTTCCCCTGGGGGAGGAGGAAGTGCAGGCGGCTCGGTTTTATCCCCTCTCCCCCTGGGGAGAGGGTTAGGGTTAGGGTGAGGGGGCTTTCACGGCTCCCGAATTAACGTGCCTTTCTCCCCGGCCAGAATTGCCGGGCCATCTTCCAGGGCGCCGATCCCGGCGATACCGTGGCAGCTGGCAACAAAGCGACTGCAGGCGGACACTTTTGGCCCCATCGAGCCTGCATCGAAGCTCATGCTTTCAAGCTCGGCTGGCGTCACGCTGGTGAGCGGGCGCTGTGTCGGCGTGCCCCAGTTGAGATAAACGGCGTCTGCGTCAGTGAGGATCAGCAGGGCGTCGGCCTCTATCTGGCGGGCCAGCAATGCGGCGGAAAGATCCTTATCAATGACGGCTTCAATCCCGTGGTAGCCATCGGCTTTTTCCACTACCGGTACGCCGCCGCCGCCGTTACAAATGACCAGGTGATCACGCTGGATAAGCGCCGTAATGGCATCGCTTTCGACGATGCGTTTAGGCTGCGGGGACGGCACCACGCGGCGGAAATACGGGCCATCAGCCTTTACCGACCAGCCTTTGTCACGAACCAGCGCATCCGCCTGCTCCTTGCTGTACACCGGCCCGATATACTTGGTCGGATTGCTAAAGGCCGGATCCTGCGGATCCACTTCAACCTGGGTCAGCAGCACGCTGACTTCGCGGTCAGGCAGATGATTTTTCAGCGCCTGCTGCAGCATGTAACCGATCATTCCCTGGCTCTCAGCGCCGAGAACGTCCAGCGGATAAGGACTTACGTTTGGGTAAGCGCTGTTTTGCAGGGCCAGCAGGCCGACCTGCGGACCGTTGCCGTGCACCAGCACCACGCGCCAGGCGTGGGTGAGCTGGGCGATAGTTTTTGCCGCCAGCTCAATGTTTTTACGCTGCAGGTCGGCTTCCAGCGGTTCACCTCGCTTCAGCAGGGCATTCCCGCCGAGCGCGACCACGAGGGTGGGTTTCTGTTGCATGTACTTTCCTCCCTTAAATCCCATCACGTTCCAGCGGGCAGCTCATGCAGCGCGCGCCACCGCGCCCGCGGCCCAGTTCATCGCCCGGAATAGGCAGGACGGTGATCCCGGCTTTGTCGTATTTCTCGTTGGTCCAGATATTGCGTTCGTAGCCAATGACCACCCCGGGGCGAACGGTCAGCACGTTGTTGGCGTCGTTCCACTGCTCGCGCTCGGCCTCAAAAGCATCACCGCCGGTAGTGATGAGCTTGACCTGATCGATACCCAGCGCTTTTTCGATGGCGTTAACCAGGCTGGTTTCCTGGTGACGTTTGATGCCGCCGTGGCCGTCAGGGATTAACGTCCAGCACTGCACGTCCTTGCGGACGACTTCCGGGTAAACGGAGAAGGTATCGAGATCGAGGTGGGTCATGACGGTATCGAGGTGCATACAGGAGCGGTGCTTCGGCAGTTCAACGGCAATCACGCGTGTTGCCTGTTGATGCCTGAATAATGATTCAGCGAGGAACTCTATGCCCTGAGGGGTGGTTCGTTCGGACATGCCAATTAATACTGCACCCCGGCCGATCACTAATACGTCACCGCCTTCCAGCGTGGCGTGGTCATAATTAATATTTTCGTCGCCGTAATATTTAATGAATTTTCCGTCAGTGAATGCGGGATGCCAGCGATAAATAGCCCTTAAGTTATTTGTTTCTCGCTGGCGAGCCGCTTTTGCCATTGGGTTAATAGAGACGCCGTTATAAATCCAGCAGGACGTATCACGGGTAAATAAATGATTAGGGAGCGGCTTCATAATAAAATCTGTTGTGGCGTGAATATCCACTACCATGTTTTTAATGTATGTCGGAATTTCACCGTAGGTGAGTCCGCCGGAAAGGCGACGGGCGAGTTCGCGATGCGGCATATCGGCCAGCCAGCCGCGAACGTCCGAAGCGAATGCCGGCCCGAGTCGATAGTCTGAAATCTGCGTATTTAGCAGCCATGCCTTGGCATCGCTGACGTCCAACGTCTGCGTTAGCAGGTCAGTTAGCAGCAGGACTTCTACGCCCTGGCCGCGCAGCGTATTGGTAAAAACGTCGTGCTCTTCACCGGCGCGCTCAACTGAAAGGACATCGTCAAATAACAATTCCTGGCAGTTTGAAGGGGTAAGTCTTTTCAGGCTGAGGTTTGGGCGATGCAGCATCACGCTGCGTAACTGACCTATTTCGGAACCGACATAATGTTTGTCCATGACTATTCCTTTGCATTAATTCGGAGATGAAGGTGCCTGTGGCGCAATAAATATTGCGTCGCGATTTTAATAACCTGTTAAGTTGTCTTCGTGGCGTATATTAATTTTTCTACAACCATTTAATGTGAGATTTATCACGAGCTCAAGGTGGTTTTTATTTGTTTTGTTATTAATTGATGGATGTCAGAGAACGGTAATTTCACCGGTGATGATGAATGCATAATTATACAGGGGAAAGTTTTTAATTATTTTTGAGTGTTAAAGATATGTGAGTTTATTCCTAATGAGCAATATCGTAATGTATTGATTTTAATTGTTTTTTGTTTTCTTCTTGCATGACTATTCATTATGGAATCTGTTTAATGCCGCGAAGAGAGGTTCAGGGAAAATAGTTATTTTTATTTTGGGATTAATGCAGTGAATGCAAACTGTGAGCGCAGCGGATTTATTCTTTTTATCTTAATTAAAACAGCCGGTTGTGTACGCTTTAAAAAGAGAGAGTGATGAGGTTATGTCCTTTTAGTGCATAAAAAATGCGAGCCGCGAATCAGATGTGCAACATTTTTAGTAATAACCAGGCGAGAGAAAAGAAAACCCCTCGATGAAAAGCCATCGAGGGGCCAGGAGAAGCCCTGGGAGCGAAGAAACTAGTGGGTCAGCGTGGCGACCATTACGGCTTTGATGGTGTGCATCCGGTTCTCAGCCTGGTCGAATACCACGCTGTGGGAGGATTCAAAAACTTCGTCGGTGACTTCCATGCCGCCGTGCAGATCGAACTCCTGCGCCATTTGTTTACCCAGCGTGGTTTGATCGTCGTGAAACGCCGGCAGGCAGTGCAGGAATTTGACCTGCGGATTGCCGGTTAACGCCAGCATGGCGCTGTTGACCTGATAAGGGCGCAGCAGGGTGATACGCTCGGCCCACTTCTCTTTGGCTTCGCCCATCGACACCCAGACATCGGTATAGATGAAATCCGCTCCTTTAACGCCCGCGGCAACATCTTCGGTTAGCGTGATTTTCCCGCCTGTCTTTTCGGCCATGGCTTTGCATTCGGCCACCAGCTTTTCATCCGGCCAGCAGGCTTTAGGCGCCACCAGGCGCAAATCCAGCCCGCTCAGCGCGGCGGCTTCCAGCATGGAGTTCCCCATGTTGTTGCGCGCATCGCCGGCGTACACCAGCGTCATCTGGCTCAGGCTTTTACCCGGCAGGTGTTCCTGCATGGTGAGCAAATCCGCCAGCAGCTGCGTCGGGTGATATTCGTTGGTCAGGCCATTCCACACCGGCACGCCCGCATAGCTGGCCAGCGTTTCCACGATATCCTGGCCGTAGCCGCGGTACTGGATGCCGTCATAAATGCGCCCCAGCACGCGAGCGGTATCTTTAATTGATTCTTTATGCCCGATCTGACTGCCGCTTGGGCCGAGATAAGTGACGCGGGCGCCCTGGTCGTAAGCGGCAACTTCGAAAGAGCAGCGAGTACGAGTCGAATCTTTTTCGAAGATGAGCGCAATGTTTTTACCACTAAGATGCTGAATTTCTGTTCCTTTTTTCTTATCACTTTTCAGCTTGGCAGAAAGAGCCAGCAATTCGTTCAGTTGGGCAGGGGTAAAATCGAGCAGCTTAAGAAAGTTTTTCTGATAGAAGTGACTCATTTTTTCCTCGCGTGGCGCAAGCCTTTATTGAATTAAAATTCAATTTATATGTATGAATATTCAATTGCAACCCCGTGTTTTAAAACTTTGCGGTGAAAGGTGGAGGCAAACCCCGGCGTGTGTGAAAATGAGAGTATCTGCCGACACATTTGAGGAAAGGGCTATGGCAAATCCAGAACAGCTGGAAGAACAGCGCGAAGAGACACGTTTAATCATTGAAGAACTGCTGGACGACGGGAGCGATCCTGACGCGCTGTATACCATCGAACACCACCTTTCTGCGGATGACTTCGAAACGCTGGAGAAAGCTGCCGTTGAAGCGTTCAAGCTGGGTTATGAAGTGACCGACCCGGAAGAGCTGGAAGTAGAAGAAGGTGACACCGTTATCTGCTGCGACATTCTGAGCGAATGCGCGCTCAACGCTGAACTGATCGGCGCCCAGGTTGAACAATTGCTGAACCTGGCAGAGAAATTCGGCGTGGAATACGACGGCTGGGGCACCTACTTCGAAGACCCGAACGGCGAAGAGGGTGAAGAAGACGACGACGAATACCAGGACGAAGACGACGACGGCGTACGTCACTAAAAGTAAGCGGTGCAGCGGCGTCCAGCCGCTGCACCTGGCATGTGCCATTCTTACCCGATCGGGCAAAATTCTCTTTTTTCCTTTCTTCTTAAATAAATGATTTTCAGGCCGCTTATTCTGCCTTAGCATCGTCATCTTGTATTAAAAATGCGCAAGTGAGGCTAAAGTCTAGCCATTTCAATTATCAGTCAGCACAGGATGTGTAATATGACAGCTTCCAGTCTTACTCCCCCCTCGACCCCAGCACAAAAAACGCCCAGAACTGGTTTTGAAAAGTGGCAGGACGATATTAATAAAGCCCCCGGCGATACGCGGTGGAATGCTTGGGATTGTGACATCCAGCGGGTAGTCGATGGATACAATCGCCATCTCTCCTCTACGCCAGGCTACAGGACTTTGGACTGGCATCTGATTAAAGCGATGGTCTGGGTCGAAACGGGAGCCCTGAGCTCAGAATGGCATTTCCGGCCGATGCAAATCGGTGTTCAGGGCGATCCTGGGATGACATCTTTCCTGTCCGGTAAGGAAGGCGGTGAGCTCATCCTGCCTGACGCGTGGAAAAAACAGTTAACCGTCGCCACGATCAGAACCACGCCGTTAAATAACCTGCGTGCGGGCATCGGCTATCTGCTGATGCGTATGGCGCAATTTGAGCACCGAACGATACTCACTGTTGACAGCAAAATTTATGACGTCACCGTGAAACCCGGTGACAGCCTGGCAAAAATAGCGAAAGCCCAGGGAAGCACTCTGGAACTGCTGCAAAAGCTTAATCCACAGGTCAATATTCTCCGTGCTGGTCAGACGCTCAAGTGCCAGAAGGCAAACGTTCGCAGAGTGATTGCCGGATGGCGGAGCATTTCTACCACGACGATCGCTCTTCGCTATAACGGCGGCGGCGATCCTAACTATTCCAGAAAACTCGATTACGCATTATCACTGATTAAAAAAGGGAAGAGCGCTTTATGCAAATGACACTGAAAGCTTGCCTGGTTATCGCCGCTTGTCTGCCGATGCTGGCGCTGGCTGACGATCCTCAGCCAGTTAAGGATGCCACGGCCCTGCGAGAAGCGTGTAGTGAATATGCGGAGGCGGGGATGCGTGACTGTTTGATTAAGCAGTCGAAAGAGAGTGAGCAAGCTTTGGAAAAAGCCAGCAAATCCGCCGCCACCAGAATCGCCGAATGGGATGAAGACCAGCGCTATATCGAGAAAGCTAGCGCAGCGCTCGAGACATCAAATCAACGGTTCATTCTTTACCGCGACGGTCAATGCCAGCTTGCGGCTTCGCTCAGCGGAGGTGCGGCAGGCAATGCGCGTGAAATCAGGCGGCTGTCTTGCATGGCTGAACTCAACTATGGTCGCGCTGAGCAGCTCACCCACGCGGTTTCAGGGCTAGCCGTGAAATAGTGCTTCACGCTCTTTGTTGCCGGGCTTACTGACAAAAGAGTGGGCAGTGATTATGCTGTCCTTTACGAAAAGTAAGCGGTGCAGCGGCGTTCAGCCGCTGCGCATCAGGATATCCTCATGGACTACCAGCAACTCCTCTCCCCGATTACCCAATTCCTGCAGTGCCCGACGCCCGATGCGTGGATTCAAAAGGCACGTCGCCCGGAAAATCTGCCGCTGCTGTTAACCGACCACATGGTATGCGAGCTGAAAGCCGCGCAAACCGCGATGCTGCTGATCCGCAAATACGTTGCCGATAAAGACAGTTCGCAGGCGCTGCTGGCCTGGCTGCAGCCTTATGAAGCTTTTACCTTTCGCGACGGTGAGGAACCTGATTTTCTCTCGCTCCATAAAGGGCTGAGCAAAAGCATCATGCCAAAAACGGAGAACGGCTGGGGGCAGCAGCTTATCGACAGCATGGTGCTGCTGATCAAAGAAGAGCTGCACCATTTTTGGCAGGTGCGGGAAATTATGATTGCCCGTAACATCCCGTACGCCAAAATCACCGCCAGCCGCTACGCTAAGGGTTTACTGAGTGAAACTCGCACTCATGAACCGCTGATGCTGGTCGATAAGCTTATTTGCGGGGCCTACATTGAAGCGCGATCCTGTGAACGATTTGCCGCGCTGGCGCCGCACCTGGATGATGAATTACAGCGTTTTTACCTGTCGCTGTTGCGCTCTGAGGCGCGTCATTATCAGGATTATTTAACCCTGGCGGAGCAGATTGCCGGGGGCGATATCAGTGAGCGCGTGCGTTTCTTTGGCAAGGTCGAGGCAGAGCTTATCCAAAGCCATGACGACGAGTTTCGTTTCCACAGCGGCCTACCCGCAGAGTAGAAGGATGTACCATGAACTGGACCCACGTCATTATTGCAGGCTATGTCGGGGCGGCGATCGCCGCGGTGGTAGCGGTGTTTCGCAAGAAAGGCTGGGTCGGTAAAGCGGGCGCGGTGGCCATTGCGCTGGTTGCCATCATGGCGTGGAACATCTTTGACGTAAAATTCCTCATTCCTCGCGATCGAGCCGGGCAGGAACTGGCCGGGCTGGATGATGCGATGGCCCGGATGCCGGTTTACCAGGTGCTGAAAGAGCAGGAGCCCGCGCTGTGGATGTCCATTCGCCAGCAGGCGGTAGAGATGCACCAGCAGGGGAAAACCGAGCAGGAAGTGATCGACACTATTCAGCCGCAGATCCTCGCCGTGGAGACCAAGCGCCTGCAAAGCGCGACGGACGACAACGTCGTGGCGTTTATGCAGGTGAACATGCAGCAAACGGCAATGGTGCAAAAATCCAGCGATGACGCCTGTTTCCGCTTCCTGTTTCCTGATGTGAAAGGCGGCATCAACTCCACGAAAATACTGCCTAAGGATGTGACGATGCGCCGCATGCAGGTAGATGCGGCGATGATGCGCTCCGCCTACGGCGCGGATAAACATAGCGTAACTGACGCTGAACGCGAGCAGGCCCGAAAAGACATTCAGCCCATCGTGCAGCAATTGACCCGGCGCTACGGCAGCGACCTTCAGCTAATGTCGGATCCGCATAAAGCGGTGGGGAAAGAGGGGCTGGTCTGTAACCAGGTTCAGGAACTGTGGCGCACAGTTCTGCAGCTGCCTCCAGCCCGCGCGGCCGGGATCATTCGCCTGTCGGTTGCGCAGGAATAACCTGTAGTCATAGCCTAAGAATCGCTTAAGGCTTGAACAGCTACGCGCTTATCGCTAAGGTAAGCGCGTTTTTTACCTTCCTGGAAAGCATCATGATCGCTATCGCCCTTATCGACGACCACCTTATCGTCCGCTCTGGCTTTGCCCAACTTCTTGGGCTGGAGGCGGATTTTCAGGTCGTGGCCGAGTTCGGCTCCGGACGCGAGGCGCTGGCCGGGCTGCCGGGGCAGGGCGTGCAGGTGTGTATCTGCGATATTTCAATGCCGGACATTTCCGGGCTGGCGCTGTTAAGCCAGTTACCAAAAGGAATGGCGATCGTCATGCTGTCGGTGCACGACAGCCCCGCGCTGGTGGAGCAGGCGCTAAACGCTGGCGCGCGCGGCTTTTTATCCAAACGCTGCAGCCCCGACGAACTGATTGCCGCCGTGCGCACGGTGGCGACGGGCGGGTGCTACCTGACGCCGGACATTGCCATGAAGCTGGCCGCCGGGCGGCAGGATCCGTTGACGAAGCGCGAGCGACAGGTGGCGGAAAAGCTGGCGCAGGGTATGGCGGTGAAAGAGATTGCCACCGAGCTGGGGCTTTCGCCGAAGACGGTGCACGTGCACCGCGCCAACCTGATGGAAAAGCTCGACGTCAGCAACGATGTGGCGCTGGCGCGACGCCTGTTTGACGGTTGGTAATGCGGTCTTTCTTCTCACGGCTGATTGCCGTTATCGCCAGTTTCTTTATCTTTTCTGCCGGCTGGTTTTGCCTGTGGAGCATCAGCCTGCATCTGGTGGAGCGGCCCGACCTGGCAGTGCTGCTGTTTCCCTTTGGATTACGCCTGGGGCTGATGCTGCAGTGCCCGCGCGGCTACTGGCCGGTTCTGCTGGGCGCGGAATGGCTAATGCTTTTCTGGCTCGCGCAGGAAGTAGCGCTGGCGCATCTGCCGCTGTTAATGCTGGGCGGGGTGCTTACCGTCCTGCCGGTGGCGCTCATTTCCCGCTATCGCCATCAGCGTGACTGGCGGACTTTACTGCGGCAGGGAGCAGCGCTTATCGCGGCCGCTTTGCTGCAGTCGCTGCCGTGGCTGAATCAGGGCAGTGATGCCCTGAATGCGCTGCTGCTGACCCTGACCGGCGGGTTAACGCTGGCACCGACCTGTCTGGTTCTCTGGCACTATCTGACCAGCACCGTGTGGCAGCCTCTTGGCCCGGCGCTGGTTTCCCAGCCGGTTAACTGGCGCGGGCGGCATCTGATTTGGTACTTACTGCTGTTTGCCGTCAGCCTCTGGCTGCAGTTGGGGCTACCCGCCGAACTCTCCCGCTTTACGCCGTTCTGTCTTGCGCTGCCGATTATCGCTCTGGCCTGGCACTACGGCTGGCAGGGGGCGCTGATAGCCACCCTGATGAACGCCATCGCGCTGATCGCCAGCCAGACCTGGCACGACCATCCGGTGGATCTTCTGCTGTCGCTGCTGGCTCAAAGCCTGACCGGGTTGCTGCTGGGCGCGGGGATCCAGCGCTTGCGTGAACTTAACCAGTCCCTGCAAACCGAGCTGGCGCGTAATCGCCGCCTGGCCGAGCGTCTGCTGGAAACCGAAGAGAGCGTGCGGCGGGAAGTGGCGCGCGAACTGCATGACGATATTGGGCAGACCATCACGGCGATCCGCACCCAGGCGGGGATCGTTCAGCGGCTGGCACCGGAAAGTGAGGGCGTTAAGCGCAGCGGGGCGCATATCGAACAGCTTTCGCTGGGCGTTTATGACTCCGTTCGCCGTCTGCTCGGGCGCTTACGCCCGCGCCAGCTGGACGATTTATCGCTTGAGCAGGCAATTCGTTCCCTGATGCGCGAAATGGAGCTGGAAAGTCGCGGTATCGTCGGCCACATCAACTGGCAAATCGATGAACCTCTGCTGAGCGAAGGGCAGCGCGTGACGCTGTTCCGCGTTTGCCAGGAAGGGCTCAATAACATCGTGAAGCACGCCAGCGCCAGCGCGGTAACGTTACAGGGCTGGCAGCAGGGCGAGCGGCTGATGCTGGTCATTGAAGATGACGGCAGCGGTTTGCCGCCGGGTTCCGGGCAGCAGGGGTTTGGGCTTACCGGGATGCGTGAGCGCGTGACGGCGCTGGGCGGTACGTTTGCTATTTCCTGTACTCACGGCACGCGCGTCAGCGTTAGCCTGCCGTTACGTTATGCCTGAGGGGCGAGCATGTTCAGTTTTTTAAAAGTCCCGGCAAGCGTCGCGCCGCTGAGTGACAAAAGTGAGATTGATGCCCGTTACCGCTACTGGCGTCGTCATATCCTGATAACTATCTGGCTCGGCTACGCGCTGTTTTATTTCACCCGCAAAAGCTTCAATGCCGCCGCACCGGAAATCCTCGCCACGGGCGTGATGGCGCGCACCGATATCGGCCTGCTGGCGACGCTGTTTTACATCACCTACGGCCTGTCGAAATTCTTCTCCGGGATTGTCAGCGACTTTTCCAATGCCCGTTACTTTATGGGGATCGGGCTGATAGCTACCGGCATTGTGAATATTCTGTTTGGCTTCTCGACCTCGCTTTGGGCGTTTGCGCTGCTGTGGGCGCTGAACGCCTTTTTCCAGGGCTGGGGATCGCCGGTTTGCGCCCGGCTGCTGACGGCGTGGTATTCCCGCAGCGAGCGCGGCGGCTGGTGGGCCGTCTGGAACACGGCGCACAACGTGGGCGGGGCGTTAATCCCGATAGTCATGGGCGCGGCGGCGCTGCAGTACGGCTGGCGTGTCGGGATGATGATCGCCGGTGGGCTGGCGATTATCGCCGGGTTATTCCTCTGCTGGCGGCTGCGCGACAGACCGCAAACCGTGGGCTTGCCTGCGGTGGGTGACTGGCAGCATGACGCCCTGGAAATCGCCCAACAGCAGGAAGGTGCGGGGCTGACGCGCAAAGAAATCCTCTACAAGTACGTGCTGGTGAATCCATACATCTGGCTGCTCTCGCTGTGCTACGTGCTGGTCTATGTGGTGCGGGCGGCGATCAACGACTGGGGCAATCTTTATATGTCCGAAACGCTCGGCGTCGGACTGGTTACTGCGAACTCCGCGGTGACCATGTTTGAACTGGGCGGATTTATCGGTGCCCTGGTGGCGGGCTGGGGCTCGGACAAGCTGTTCAACGGCAACCGTGGCCCGATGAACCTGATCTTCGCGGCTGGCATTCTGCTTTCCGTGGGTTCGCTATGGCTGATGCCCTTTGCCAGCTATGTGATGCAGGCGGCCTGTTTCTTTACCACTGGTTTCTTTGTGTTTGGGCCGCAGATGCTGATCGGCATGGCGGCGGCAGAATGTTCGCACAAAGAGGCGGCGGGCGCGGCGACGGGATTTGTCGGGCTGTTTGCCTATCTTGGCGCCTCGCTTTCCGGGTGGCCGCTGGCGCGGGTGATCGACATCTGGCACTGGAGCGGTTTTTTTGCCGTGATTGCGATTGCCGCCGGGATATCGGCTTTGCTGCTGCTGCCGTTCTTAAACGCCCAGGCTCCACGCGAGGCCAACGAAGCGTGATACTCCTCACTCTTTTGTGCCATAAAGGGCAAAACTAAGACATTTTCCCGGTTCGGCCTGGATGCTGTCTCAGGCCAGTTTGCTCGCTGATTTTTACAATGCCTGCCATTAAGCAGGTATTCAAATCAGGAGTCATCCATGCTGGCCTTTCTAAACCAGGTGCGTAAGCCCACCCTGGATCTGCCGCTCGAAGTGCGGCGAAAAATGTGGTTCAAACCGTTCATGCAGTCGTATCTGGTGGTGTTTATCGGCTACCTGACGATGTACCTGATCCGCAAAAACTTTAACATCGCCCAGAACGACATGATCTCCACCTACGGGCTAAGCATGACGCAGCTGGGGATGATCGGCCTCGGTTTCTCCATTACCTACGGCGTGGGCAAGACCCTGGTTTCCTATTACGCGGACGGCAAAAACACCAAGCAGTTCCTGCCGTTTATGCTGATCCTTTCCGCCATCTGTATGCTTGGCTTCAGCGCCAGCATGGGCGCAGGCTCGGTTAGCCTGTTCCTGATGATTGCTTTCTACGCTCTGAGCGGTTTCTTCCAGAGCACCGGCGGGTCGTGCAGCTACTCGACCATCACCAAGTGGACGCCACGCCGTAAACGCGGCAGCTACCTGGGCATGTGGAACATCTCCCACAACCTCGGCGGTGCAGGCGCGGCCGGTGTAGCCCTGTTTGGTGCTAACTACCTGTTTAACGGCCACGTTATCGGGATGTTTATCTTCCCGTCCGTTATCGCCCTGATTGTCGGTTTTATTGCCCTGCGCTACGGCAGCGATTCCCCTGAGTCCTACGGTCTCGGCACCGCTGAAGAGCTGTTTGGCGAAGAGGTCAGTGAAGAGGACAAAGAAGCCGAAGACAATTCGATGACCAAATGGCAGATCTTTGTTGAGTACGTGCTGAAAAACAAAGTGATCTGGCTGCTGTGCTTCTCCAACATCTTCCTGTACGTGGTGCGCATCGGCATCGACCAGTGGTCCACCGTGTATGCTTTCCAGGAGCTGAAACTCTCCAAAGAAGTGGCGATTCAGGGCTTCACGCTGTTTGAAGTGGGCGCGCTGGTTGGCACGCTGCTGTGGGGCTGGCTGTCTGACCTCGCCAACGGCCGCCGTGCGCTGGTGGCCTGCGTGGCGCTGGCATTGATCATCGCCACGCTGGGTGTGTACCAGCATGCCAGCAATCAGTATGTGTACCTGGCTTCGCTGTTTGCCCTTGGTTTCCTCGTCTTCGGCCCGCAGTTGCTGATCGGCGTGGCGGCAGTCGGCTTCGTGCCTAAGAAAGCTATCGGCGCGGCCGACGGCATCAAAGGCACCTTCGCTTACCTGATCGGCGACAGCTTCGCCAAGCTGGGCCTGGGGATGATTGCCGACGGGACGCCAATCTTCGGCCTCACGGGCTGGGCAGGCACGTTCGCTGCCCTGGATGCCGCCGCAATCGGCTGTATCGTGCTGATGGCCATTGTCGCCGTGTTTGAAGAGCGCAAAATTCGCCGCGAGAGAAAGATCCAGCAGCTGAAAATCGCTTAAGCTTATCTGGCATAGTTCCAGCCCGGCATACGCCGGGCTTTTTTTTGCCTGCGATTAACGCCAGCGCGAGGCATTACTGGAAAAAGTGATTGCGCTATACTGCCCGGCATTCATTGAAAGCAAACTGTCGTTCAGCTGCCGGGTATTTAACTTCATGATTTGGATTATGTTAGCCACGCTATGCGTGGTGTTTATTGTCGGCTTTCGCGTATTGACGTCGGATTCGCGGCGGGCTATTCGCCGGCTGAGCGAGCGACTGGGGATCGACGTGGTGCCGGTCGAATCGATGATCGATCAAATGGGAAAAGCCCAGGGCGACGCGTTTTTACAGTATTTGCACCGCCCGGATGAGTCCCATTTGCAAAATGCGGCGCAGGTTTTGCTGATTTGGCAGATGGTGATTGTCGACGGCAGCGATCAAAATCTCCAGCAGTGGTACCGGCGGCTGCAAAAGGCCCGGCTTGCCACGCCGATAACCGACGCTCAGGTTCGCCTGGCGCAGGGGTTTTTACGAGAGATGGAGCCGGAGAAGCCGGAGATCACGGCTTTTCAGATGCGCTATAACGGCTACTTCCAGCCTGAGGATGGCGTGCACTGGCTGCACTAATGCCCGCCATTTCACCGAGGATTACAGCGTTTTGAGCATGGTGACTTCGCAATCCACGTGGCCGGTGCAGCCGAGTGGGGCAGGAATATGCTCAAAACCTAAATGTTCGTATAAGCCGACCGCTTCTTTCAGAAACGCGGTGGTTTCCAGGTAACAGCGTTTAAAGCCCTGAGCACGGGCGTGATCCAGCGCCTGCAGCGCCAGTTTCTTGGCTAATCCTTTACCACGAACCACCGGCAGAAAATACATCTTCTGCAGTTCACAAATGTCTGGTTCACTACACGATAACGGCGCCACGCCGCCGCCGCCCACCACTTCGCCGTTGATTTCTACCACCCAGTACGCATGGCCGGGCTGGCTGTAGAGTTGATAAAGTTCGTCAAGATTAGGGTCGGCAACGGTATAGCCTTTATCGGCGGTCAGGCCGTATTCGGCCGACACCTGGCGAATAACCCGGGCGATAGCCGAATTGTCTTCGGCAGCAATCCGGCGCAGCTGGAGCTTCACATCGACCGGGGCGGTGGTGTTCATCATGTGACTCATAGACTTAGGGAAGGATAAAAGCAGTTAATAGCACTTCATTACGGAGGGCGCAAGCTGCATAAAAAACGCCCCACACCGAAGTGCGGGGCGAATTATGCCTGGGGCCGATTACAGCGCGGCGATAACGGCCTGCTGCTCAATCAGCTTCGCTTTGGCGTCGGCAAAGCCTTCAAGACGCTCACGCTCTTTGGCGACAACGTCAGCCGGCGCGCGGGCGACAAAGCCTTCGTTGGACAGTTTGCCTTCGATCTTGCCGATTTCGATTTCGATCTTCGCCACTTCTTTCGCCAGACGCTCGATCTCAGCGGCTTTATCCACCAGACCGGCCATCGGGATCAGCAGTTCTGCGCCGTCGATAATCTTGGTCACGGAAACCGGACCTTTGTCATCGACAGGCAGGATGGTGATGCTTTCCAGGCGAGCCAGGTTCTGCAGGAAGGTGCGGTTTTCGCTCACGCGACGAATCGCTTCTTCGCTGCAGCCGCGCAGCAGTACGTCCAGACGTTTGCTTGGGGCGATGTTCATCTCGGCGCGAATGTTACGTACCGCGGTGATCACGTCCTTCAGCCATTCGGTGTCTGCGAACGCCGCTTCATCAACCTGAGACGCATCGTAGGCCGGGAATGCCTGTAGCATGATGGTGTCTGCGGTAATGCCCTTCAGCACTTTCACGCGCTGCCAGATGGTTTCGGTAATGAATGGAATGATCGGATGCGCCAGGCGCAGCAGACCTTCCAGCACGTTCACCAGCGTATTGCGGGTGCCGCGCAGTTCGGCTTCAGAACCACCGTTCATGACCGGCTTGGTCAGCTCCAGGTACCAGTCACAGAACTGGTTCCAGGTGAACTCGTACAGGATGTTGGCGGCGATATCGAAGCGGTAGCTGTCCAGCGCTTCACGGTATGCTTTCACGGTGCGGTTGAACTCGGCCAGGATCCAGCGATCGGCCAGAGACAGCACCATTTCGCCGCCGTTGAAGCCGCAATCCTGCTCTTCGGTGTTCATCAGCACGAAGCGGCTGGCGTTCCAAAGTTTGTTACAGAAGTTGCGGTAGCCTTCCAGGCGCTTCATGTCCCAGTTGATGTCGCGGCCTGTAGAAGCCAGCGCCGCCAGGGTGAAGCGCAGGGCATCGGTGCCGTGCGGCTCGATGCCGTTCGGGAACTGTTTCTCGGTGCGCTTGCGGATTTTCTCCGCGAGCTGCGGCTGCATCATATTGCCGGTGCGTTTCTCCAGAAGATCTTCCAGAGAGATGCCGTCCACCATGTCCAGCGGATCGATAACGTTGCCTTTGGATTTGGACATCTTCTGGCCTTCGTCATCGCGAATAAGGCCGGTCATGTAGACGGTCTTAAACGGTACCTGCGGCTTGCCGTCTTCATCTTTGATGAAGTGCATGGTCAGCATGATCATGCGGGCAATCCAGAAGAAGATGATGTCGAAGCCGCTGACCATAACGCTGGTCGGGTGGAAGGTGCGCAGCGCTTCGGTGTTTTCCGGCCAGCCCAGGGTGGAGAAGGTCCACAGGCCAGAGGAGAACCAGGTGTCCAGCACGTCTTCGTCCTGGTTCAACGCCACGTCGGCACCCAGGTTGTTTTCGATGCGAACTTCCTCAACGTTCCGGCCAACGTACACGTTGCCTTCCGCGTCGTACCAGGCCGGGATACGGTGGCCCCACCACAGCTGACGGGAAATACACCAGTCCTGAATATCGCGCATCCAGGAGAAGTACATGTTTTCATACTGCTTCGGCACGAACTGGATTTCGCCCTGCTCAACGGCTTCTACCGCCACTTTTGCCAGCGGAGCGGTACGCACGTACCACTGATCGGTCAGCATTGGCTCGATAACCACGCCGCCACGGTCGCCGTAAGGCACGGTCAGATCGTGGGGTTTGATTTCGTCCAGCAGGCCGATTGCATCGAACTTCGCGACCACGGCTTTACGTGCAGCAAAGCGCTCCAGTTTCTGGAATTCGGCCGGGATGTCGGAGGCGTAAACGGTGGACTCTTCGCCGTTGGTATCGAACACTTCTGCCGCTTCGCGGATATCCCCGTCGAAGGTCAGAATGTTGATCATTGGCAGCTGGTGGCGACGGCCAACTTCGTAGTCGTTAAAGTCGTGCGCCGGGGTGATTTTCACGCAGCCGGTGCCTTTTTCCATGTCCGCGTGCTCGTCGCCCACGATAGGAATGCGGCGGTTAACCAGCGGCAGTACCACGAACTTACCAATCAGGTCTTTATAACGCGGATCTTCCGGGTTAACGGCCACGCCGGTATCACCGAGAACGGTTTCCGGGCGGGTGGTGGCGACGATCAGGTAATCTTTCCCGTCTGCAGTTTTAGCGCCATCGGCCAGCGGGTAACGCAGGTGCCACATGGAGCCTTTGGATTCGCGGTTTTCAACTTCGAGGTCGGAAATCGCGGTACGCAGTTTCGGGTCCCAGTTGACCAGGCGCTTGCCGCGGTAAATCAGGTCTTCTTTATACAGGCGGACAAACACTTCTTTCACCGCGTTGGACAGGCCTTCGTCCATGGTGAAGCGCTCGCGCTCCCAGTCTACGGAGTTACCGAGACGACGCATCTGACGGGTAATGGTGCCGCCGGATTCTGCCTTCCACTGCCAGATTTTGTCGATGAACGCATCGCGGCCGTAATCGTGGCGGGTTTTACCTTCTTCGGCGGCGATTTTACGTTCTACAACCATCTGGGTTGCGATACCGGCGTGGTCGGTGCCCGCCTGCCACAGGGTATTTTTGCCCTGCATGCGCTGGTAACGGATCATGGTATCCATGATGGTTTGCTGGAAGGCGTGACCCATATGCAAACTGCCGGTGACGTTCGGCGGTGGGATCATGATGCAGAAGCTTTCCTGGCTGGTGTCGCCATTCGGTTTGAAGTAGCCCTGCTGTTCCCAGTGCTCGTAAAGCGGCTGTTCGATATCTTGCGGGTTATATGTCTTTTCCATTGTCTGCTATGTCGTTCCCGGCGGGGTATAGGTCGCCGTAGTCAAGTGGAAACCGGCAACGCGGTACGCTTTGTAGCGCTCGCGGGCCAGTTGTTTCTGGGATTCTTCGTAAGGTACGAAGTCTATCACTTCCAGGAAAGCGGTGGCAAAATCTGCGAACTGTGGCAGTAGGCTAATCAGCAAATCCCGAGGTGCGCTGCCGCGGCGCTGAGGCCATGCGAGCTCAACCGGCGCGCCGTAGCGCGGGCCTTCACCAGCCAGATTGTGCGGGACGAATGCCTGAGCATCTCGCTGCCACAGAGCTTCGTCGAGGCGAATCGCCTGTTGTTCGTTCTCGCAGGCGATCAGCACCCGCTTGCCTGCACGGAATCCATCCGCAGCCAGCTCGCACACCAGCTGTTCCACGGCACTCAGCCCTTCGGCATGGGTATCGTTATCCAGCAGGTAAAACGTTGCGTTTTTCATGAGACCAGCTTGTTAAGTTGAATGTTGTTGCCCCTCACCCTGACCCTCTCCCCAAAGGGGCGAGGGAACCAAACGGCGTTTTATGCCCGTCCAGGGTGAGGGTAAAGCTCTATGCTTACTCTTCGCCGTTAAATCCGGAACGGTTCAACAGGAACTGAGACAGCAGGGCGACAGGGCGACCGGTTGCGCCTTTTGCCTTGCCTGAGCGCCATGCGGTACCGGCGATGTCCAGGTGAGCCCAGTTGTACTTACGGGTAAAGCGGGAGAGGAAACATGCCGCCGTAATCGCGCCGCCAGGACGGCCGCCAATGTTTGCCATATCGGCAAAGTTGGACTCCAGCTGTTCCTGATACTCGTCACCGAGCGGCAGACGCCATGCGCGGTCACCCGCCTGTTCAGACGCGCTAATAAGCTCGTGCGCCAGCGGATTGTGATTCGACATCAGGCCAGTGATGTGGTGACCGAGGGCAATCACGCAGGCGCCGGTCAGCGTCGCGACGTCGATAACCACTTCTGGCTCGAAGCGCTCAACGTAGGTCAGCACGTCACACAGAACGAGGCGGCCTTCGGCATCGGTGTTCAGCACTTCAACAGTCTGGCCGGACATCGTGGTCAGCACATCCCCCGGACGGTATGCGCGCCCGCCTGGCATGTTTTCGCAGCCGGCAAGTACGCCAATAACGTTCACCGGCAGGTTCAGCTCAGCAACCATGCGCATTACGCCATAAACGGAAGCCGCGCCGCACATGTCATATTTCATCTCATCCATGCCTTCGGCAGGCTTGATGGAGATACCGCCGGAGTCGAAGGTTAAGCCTTTGCCGACCAGCACAATCGGACGAGCATCCGGGGAGGCATTGCCTTTATATTCAATCACTGACATCAGCGATTCGTTCTGAGAGCCTTCACCTACCGCGAGATAGGAGTGCATGCCCAGCTCTTTCATCTGCTGTTCGCCAATCACACGGGTGACCACGTTTTTGCTGAACGAGTCCGCCAGCTGACGAGCCTGAGAGGCCAGGTAAGCGGCATTACAGATGTTTGGCGGCATGTTGCCGAGATCTTTCGCGGCTTTGATACCGGAGGCGATAGCCAGGCCGTGCTGAATGGCGCGCTCACCGCTGGTCAACTCACGACGAGTTGGCACGTTGAACACCATTTTACGCAGCGGGCGGCGCGGTTCGGTTTTGTTGGTTTTCAGCTGATCGAAGCTGTACAGCGTCTCTTTCGCTGTCTCAACCGCCTGGCGCACTTTCCAGTAGGTGTTGCGGCCTTTGACGTGCAGTTCGGTCAGGAAGCAAACGGCTTCCATTGAGCCGGTGTCGTTGAGCGTGTTGATTGTTTTCTGAATCACCTGTTTGTACTGGCGCTCATCAAGCTCGCGCTCTTTGCCGCAGCCAATCAACAGAATGCGTTCAGACAGCACGTTCGGTACGTGGTGAAGCAATAAGGTTTGCCCTGGTTTTCCTTCCAGCTCACCACGGCGCAGAAGCGCGCTGATGTAGCCATCGCTGATTTTATCGAGTTGTTCTGCGATCGGGGACAGGCGACGCGGTTCAAAGACTCCCACAACGATGCAGGCACTACGCTGTTTCTCGGGGCTACCGCTTTTTACACTGAACTCCATGCACTACGCTCCTGAATCTTAAAGACAACGGCGGGGGCTACAGGCTAGAATTGCAAGCTTTCGTAACTCATCTCCGCTGTTGCGATGACTTCGTGTTAATCTTAACGAATGGATTTACGTTTTCTATTGTGTCTGAACATCGTCCCGTAATGCGAGTTAGCCGGGCTATCTAATCTTAGCGATGTTTTCGACGATTAAAGAGAATAAATGACGTATAAGCGATGAAACAAGCGATTTTCCTGCAAAAAGACTCGTTTCTACAGGCGTATTTAATGTGATTATCATAAAGTATCTGGTTCGGGAGACGCTTAAAAGCCAGCTGGCGATCCTTTTCATCCTGCTGCTGATTTTCTTTGCTCAGAAGCTGGTCAGGATCCTCGGTGCTGCTGCCGACGGCGAAATCCCAACAAATTTGGTGTTATCTTTACTGGGTTTAGGTGTGCCTGAAATGGCGCAGCTAATCCTTCCCCTGAGCCTTTTCCTCGGCTTGCTGATGACGCTCGGCCGCTTGTACACCGAGAGTGAAATCACGGTAATGCATGCCTGCGGTCTGAGTAAAGCAGTACTGGTCAAAGCCGCGATGGTTCTCGCACTCTTCACCGGTATTGTGGCCGCGGTAAACGTGATGTGGCTAAGCCCGTGGTCCGCTCGTCACCAGGACGAAGTGCTGGCTGAAGCCAGATCTAACCCTGGCATGGCCGCCCTGGCGCAAGGGCAGTTCCAGGTCGCGACCAACGGCAGCGCGGTACTGTTTATCGAAAGCGTGCAGGGGAAAGAGTTCAAAGATGTTTTCCTTGCTCAGGTACGTCCGAAGGGCAACACACGGCCCTCCGTTGTGGTCGCGGACTCTGGCCAAATCTTCCAGCGCCAGGACGGCTCGCAAATTGTTAAGCTGAATAGCGGCTCGCGATTTGAGGGAACCTCAACGCTGCGCGATTTCCGTATTACAGATTTTAAAGACTACCAGGCCGTGGTGGGCCATCAGGCGGTGATGCTTGATGCTTCCGATATCAGCCAAATGAGCATGAGCGAACTGTGGAAAAATCCTGAGCCCTCTGCGCGTGCCGAGCTGCACTGGCGCCTGACGCTCATCATGTCGGTGGTGATTATGGCCCTGATGGTGGTCCCGCTGAGCGTGGTGAACCCGCGTCAGGGACGCGTGCTGTCGATGCTTCCAGCCATGCTGCTCTATTTAGTTTTCTTCCTGCTGCAAAGCTCTTTACGTTCCAGCGGGTCAAAGGAAAAGCTGGATCCGATGATTTGGATGTGGGCGGTCAACCTGGCGTATCTGGCGCTGGCGGTTGTCCTGAACCTGTGGGATACGGTACCTATGCGCAAAGTGCGTGCCCGCTTTAGCTATAAAGGAGCGGCTTAAATGTTTGGCGTACTTGACCGTTACATCGGTAAAACCATCCTGAACACCATCATGATGACACTGTTCATGCTGGTGTCGCTGTCGGGGATCATTAAGTTCGTTGACCAGCTGAAGAAAACGGGTCAGGGCTCTTATTCCGCGCTGGGCGCGGGGATGTACACTCTGCTCAGCGTGCCAAAAGATGTTCAGATCTTCTTCCCGATGGCCGCGTTATTAGGCGCGCTACTGGGGCTTGGGATGCTTGCTCAGCGCAGTGAGCTGGTGGTGATGCAGGCTTCCGGCTTTACGCGTATGCAAATCGCTTCCTCGGTAATGAAAACCGCGATTCCGCTGGTTCTGCTGACAATGGCAATCGGCGAGTGGGTTGCGCCGCAGGGCGATCAAATGGCGCGTAATTACCGGGCGCAAATGCTGCTTGGCGGCTCATTGCTGTCCACAACCAACTCCATTTGGGCGAAAGACGGCCATGACTTCGTGTATATCGATCACGTCAACAGCGAGACAGAAATTGCCGGCATCATGATTTACCATTTCAACGGTGAGCGTCGCCTGCTTTCAGTTCGCAATGCCGCGGCGGCGAAGTATGACGCCGAACATAAAGTCTGGCGTCTGTCGCAGGTTGACGAATCAAATCTCTCCGATCCCAGGCAGATTACCGGGTCGCAAACGGTGAGTGGGGAGTGGAAAACTAACCTGACGCCAGACAAACTTGGCGTCGTTGCGCTTGATCCTGACTCGCTGTCGATCAGCGGACTGTATGATTACGTCAAGTACCTGAAAACCAGCGGCCAGGATTCCCGACGCTACCAGCTGAATATGTGGAGCAAGATTTTCGCCCCTGTCTCGGTGGCGGTCATGATGTTAATGGCGCTGTCGTTCATCTTTGGCCCGCTGCGAAGCGTGCCGATGGGCGTGAGGGTGGTGACGGGGATAAGCTTCGGTTTTATCTTCTACGTGCTGGATCAGGTGTTTGGCCCGCTAACGCTGGTGTATAACATTCCACCGATTCTGGGAGCGCTGCTGCCCAGTGTGACCTTCCTGCTGATCAGTCTCTGGATGCTGACGAAAAGAGCGGGATAAGTTTACCCTCACCCTAACCCTCTCCCTAAAAGGGAGAGGGGATCTGACTGATACTATTCTGCTTTTCTTTCATTTGCCTCGAACTGCAGGTCTGACGAGGACACTGTGCTTCTTTCCCCCTCTCCCTTTGGGAGAGGGTCGGGGTGAGGGAAATCAGTGAATAAACATCACCGACACACACAAAATCCCGATAATCAGCGTCAGCAGATTAGCCAGCGAACGCCACGGCTTAAGCGCGGGCACCAGATAGGTCGACAGCGTTGGCATAATAAATAAAATCAATGCGATAAGCGGTCCGCTGATGGCGTAAATCATCGCCAGCGCATTCGGGTTGATATAGCACACCACGAAGGTCAGCAGGGAAATCAGGGTAAGGGACAGCGCCCGGCAGAAAGCCCGGCTCTTGCTCATTCCGGCGGCGCCCAGCGTGGATTTAACAATCGCCGTCGCCCCTTCAATCACCCCGAAATAGGTGCCGAGGAAGGACTTGGACATCGCCACTATCGCCACGATAAAGCCTGAAATGCCCAGCCAGGCGGGCGTGCCCGGCACCATCGACAGTGCGGACAGAATAGTCAGACCCTGCGCCTTCGCCGCCGTAATGTCCTGAGCTGGAATCGACAGGAAACAGCTAAACACGAAGAACAGCACGCTGCAGCAAATCACAAAGTAAGCGACCCGCATGATTTTTTTGCAGTTATTCATCGCGCCTTCGCCGTGGCTTTCGCGCTGCGCTACGGCAAAAGTGGAGATAATGGGCGTGTGGCTGAAGGCAAAAACCATCACCGGAATCGACATCCAGATCTCACCCAGCGCGTGGCGGTCGAGGACTAAGCCCTCGGTTAGCAAGGAAGTCTGCCAGCTGCTGGTTAAATAGAGGGATAAAAACAGGAAGTAGGCAATTAGTGGGAAAACCAGGAACCCCATCACTTTGATGGTGACTTGTCTCCCCATCAGAAAAATCAGGTTCAGCGCCGCGACAACGCCGAGGCTAACCAGGACTCTGATTGTGGTGGTAATTGGCCCATGTTTGGCTAACTGTTCTATGAGCGAGTTGGTAATCGCGACGGCATAAATCAGGATCACCACGAAGAACGCCAGGAAGTAGAGCCCGGTGATCAGGTTGCCGATAGTTTTGCCGTAGTAGTGTGTCACGGCGCTGGTGATGCCGCCGCTGCCTGAGGTTTTTGCCGACAGGATGAACTGACACAGTGCCCGGTGCGGCCAGTAGGTCAGCGGGTAGGCAATCAAGGCCGTAAGAAGCAAAACGATGGCGCCGGCGGAGCCGAGCTGAATAGGGAGAAAAAGGGTTCCTGCGCCAACGGCAGTACCATATAAGGCGAAACTCCACAAAGTTTCTTCTTTTGTCCAGAATTTGCGCATTATTTAATCTTTTCTTCTGACTGATTTCCAAAAACCGGCGTAATCTAGCACAAAACTGGCATGGTGAGTCATATGGCTGTTATTGCAGAGGTTATTACCCTCACCCCGGCCCTCTCCCTGGAAGGGAGAGGGGGAAAGAAAGAAGTACTGGCTCAATTGAACGGGCAGAAAGAGAAAAATCCCCTCTCCCACATGGATAGGCGCAAACGGTAAGGCAGAAAGAGAAAGATCCCCTCTCCCTTGAGGGAGAGGGTCAGGGTGAGGGGGAAATCGCAGAACCTACCGCTTACGTCCCCCCATAATGCTGCCCAGTACGCCGCGAATAATCTGGTTCGTTACCTGCCGGGCCGCACTCTTCGCCATCGTCTGCACCACGCCATCGCGCTTGCCGCCTCGCGGCCCGGTGCTGCCGAACAGAATATCCTTCAGTCCGCCGAGGATCCCGTCATCCACCGCCACGCTCTGGCCTTTGGCCGGCGGCGCATCCTGCTGCTCTCCCGCAGCCTGCACGCCTTTTTGAAGGAGCTCGTAAGCTGACTCCCGGTCAATCACCTCGTCATACTTGCCGTACAGCGGGGAATGATTTAGCAGGCTGTTACGCTCGTCGTCCGTCACCGGCCCCATGCGCGAACAAGGGGCGATCACCATCGCGCGCTCGACCACCGTCGGGCTGCCTTTGGCGTCCAGGAAGGAGATCAGCGCCTCGCCGGTGCCCAGCTCCTGAATAGCCTTTTCGGTATCGAAAGCCGGATTCGCCCGCATGGTCTGCGCCGCCGCTTTCACCGCCTTCTGGTCTTTGGGCGTAAACGCACGCAGAGCGTGCTGGACGCGGTTACCCAACTGGCCAAGCACAATATCGGGCACATCGGCAGGGTTTTGCGTCACGAAGTACACGCCCACGCCTTTGGAGCGGATCAGGCGGATCACCTGCTCGATTTTATCCAGCAGAACCTGCGGAGCATCGTTAAACAGCAGGTGCGCTTCGTCGAAGAAAAACACCAGCTTCGGCTTATCGAGATCGCCCGCTTCCGGCAGCTGCTCGTAAAGCTCAGACAGCATCCACAGCAGGCTGGCGGCGTACAGTTTTGGCATCTGGTAGAGCTTTTCCGCCGACAGAATGTTGATGATCCCTTTACCGTTTGCGTCGGTTCGCATCCAGTCTTTGATATCCAGCATCGGCTCGCCGAAGAAATACTCCGCGCCCTGCTGCTCGAGGGAAAGCAGCCCGCGCTGGATAGCGCCCACGGAAGCACTACTGATATTGCCGTACTGAGTCTGGAAGGATTTGGCGTTGTCGCCGATGTACTGGGTGAGGGCGCGCAGATCCTTAAAGTCCAGCAGCGGCAGGCCCTGGTCGTCAGAAATGCGGAAGATGATTTGCAGCACGCCGCTTTGCACCTCGTTCAGGTTCAACAGCCGCGCCAGCAGCAAAGGCCCGAGATCGCAGACGGTGGCGCGCACCGGATGGCCTTTCTCCCCGAAGATATCCCACAGCACCACCGGGTTGCCGTGCGGCGACCAGTCCGTTACGCCGATATTGGCAAGCCTGGCGAGGAGTTTCTCGGACTCTGTACCTGCTTCGGCCACGCCGGTTAAATCTCCCTTTACGTCGGCCATAAACACCGGCACGCCAATCTCTGAGAAGGATTCAGCCAGCTTTTGTAGCGTCACGGTTTTGCCCGTCCCGGTTGCGCCGGTGATTAATCCGTGGCGGTTCGCCATGTTGGGCAGAATATGCAGTTCGGTCTCTTTGGTTCTGGCAATCAGCAGTGGTTCAGTCATGAGCGTTTCCCTGTGGCAACATTTGTCTAAAGCATAGCCTTCCGCACGAATTGAGCATCAGGATCTTCCCATGTTTACCCCGTCGGCCCGGCAAAGGACTATGCTTGGCAGATCTCTTACACAACCAGGGAAAGCTATGTCCAGATTCTTTTATAACGATCGCAAGCAGTTGGTTAACGATGCCATCGAAGGCGTCATTGTCAGTTCCCGCTACCGCAACCTTGTGCGGCTGGATATCGATCCGGCGATCCGCGTGGTGGCCCGCAGCGACTGGGACAAAAGCAAAGTGGCGATTATCTCCGGCGGCGGCTCTGGCCACGAACCGGCGCACGTCGGCTTCGTCGGCAAAGGGATGCTGACTGCGGCGGTGTGCGGTGACCTGTTTGCTTCCCCGAGCGTGGACGCGGTGCTGAACGCGATTGTCGGCGTCACCGGCGATCGCGGTTGCCTGCTGATCGTCAAAAACTACACCGGGGACAGGCTTAACTTCGGCCTGGCCGCCGAGAAAGCCAAAAAGCACGGCCTCAAGGTCGAGATGGTGATTGTCGGGGACGACATTTCGCTGCCGGATAACAAACAGCCGCGCGGCATCGCCGGCACGGCGCTGGTGCATAAAATTGCGGGCTATGCGGCAGAGCAGGGCAAATCGCTCGGCGACGTGCGGGACATCGCGCAAAAAGCCTGCGACAGCATTGCCAGCATGGGCGTGGCGATGCAAACCTGCAACCTGCCGGGCAGCGGGGAAGAAGAAGGGCGTATTAAAGGCGGCCACGTCGAGCTTGGGCTGGGCATTCACGGCGAGCCGGGTGCCAGCACGGTGGATACGCAAAACAGTAAAGAAGTGATTGCCACGCTGGTGAAGCATCTGCGCAAAGCGACGGGCAAAGACAATGACCTCGCGGTGCTGATCAACAACCTCGGCGGCGTTTCCTCGCTGGAAATGGCGCTGCTGACCAAAGAGCTGATGCATTCGGATCTCGGCTCGCAGATCAAATATCTCATCGGCCCCGCGCCGCTGGTCAGCGCCCTGGACATGAAAGGCTTCTCGCTCTCCGCCATTAAGCTGACCCCGGGCTTTATTCAGGCGCTGGAATTCGAGGTGGAAACCGCGGGCTGGCAGCCGATGGTGAAACACCACCCGATGCCGGAGCAGAAGCAGAGCGCTATCCGTGAAGATCGCGAAGTGAAGCCTTCCGCTAACGACGAAGTGAAAGCCCTGGTGGCGAGCGTGACGAAAACGCTGATCGCCCAGGAAAACCACCTCAACGCGCTGGATGCAAAAGTGGGTGACGGTGACACCGGCTCAACCTTTGCCGAAGGCGCGCGCGACATCGCCAACCTGAATGACAAAGGCAAGCTGCCGCTGAACGATACCGCCGCGCTGCTGGGGCTGGTGGGAGAGCGACTGGCAACCGTGATGGGCGGCTCCAGCGGCGTGCTGATGTCGATCTTCTTCACCGCCGCCGGGCAAAAAGTCAGTGAGAAGCAGCCGCTGGCGGAGTCCCTGCTGTTTGGCCTGGCGCAGATGAAGCGCTACGGTGGCGCGGATCTGGGCGACAGAACGTTAATCGACGCCCTGCAGCCAGCGCTGGAGGCGCTAAGGGATAAAGACCTGAAAGCCGCCGCGAAGGCAGCAGAGAAGGGCGCGGCCGACACGGCGAAGATGCAAAAAGCCAACGCCGGGCGCGCGTCCTATGTGAACCGCGACAACCTCGATGGCGTGAAAGATCCGGGTGCAGTCGCCGTCGCTTCGGTATTTGCGGGGCTGGTGAAGTAACTCACAAGGCTCCCGAGGGAGCCTTTCTTACATCAGAAATCCGCTTTCAACACCACGCGGTAGCGGGCTTTGCCGTCGCGCACGTGCTGGATGGCTTCGTTGATTTTCGACATCGGGTACAGCTCGATCTGCGGCTGAACCTTCGCCCGGCTGACCAGCTTCATCAGCGAACGCAGCTCGTGCGGAGAGCCAGTTGCCGACCCGGAGAGGCTGCGGTCGCCGCCGATCAGCGTGCCGGAGCGAATCTGGAACGGTTTCATCACCGCGCCAACGGTGTGGAACGTGCCGCTGTAGGCCAGCGCTTCGAAATAGGGCTGCCACTCGAGATCAACGCTGACGGTGTTAATGATCAGATCAAACTGACCCGCCAGCGCGGTTAACGCGGCCGGATCGCGGCTGTTCACCACTTTATCTGCACCCATCGCCAGTACTTCTTCTTTTTTGGACGGGTTAGAGCTGAACGCCGTCACCTCGCAGCCCATAGCATGCAGCAGTTTGATAGCGATATGCCCGAGGCCGCCGATGCCGATCACGCCCACGCGGCTGGTGGCGGTGATGTGGTGCATCAGCAGCGGTTTAAACACCGTGATGCCGCCGCACAGCAGCGGCCCGGCAGATTCGATATCAATAGAATCCGGCAGCGGGATTACCCATTGCCAGTCCGCGCGAATTTTGTCGGCAAAGCCGCCGTGGTTTACGATGGTCGGGACGCTGCCTGCCTGGCAGTTTATCTGGCTGCCGCTGATACACGCATCGCAGTGGCCACAGCTTCTGGCTGTCCAGCCGATGCCCACGCGTTGGCCGACTTTTAGCCCTTTGTTCTGTGCCGCCGATCCCAGCGCGTGCACGCGACCAATCACCTCATGCCCGGCGACCAGCGGATACTGCGAGAACCCCCATTCGTTGTCGATCATCGACAGATCCGAGTGGCAGATGCCGCAGTACTCGACCTTAACCTCGACATCTTCCGGCAGCAGATCGCCCGCGTCGAAATCCTGAAGCGCCAGCTCCGCACCGGCCTTTGGCGCCGCATAACTTTTGATAACAGACATCGCTCTTCCTCCATATTGGCTCTGCAACCAGTGTAGAACATTGGGCGGGGGAGCGACCTGGTGGAATGTGCCCGGGAGGGTTACAGCGTTACCCAGCCGCCGCCCTGTTCCGCCGAAGCGTAGAGCGCGGCGACGATCTGCTGCACGACATAACCCTGTTCGGCATTGGCCACCATACTCGGTTCACCCTGAACGTGGCGCACAAAGCTTTCCATGGCGTGGAAATGGCGGCGATCGTCGGCGGCCTCGCGGCGATGGATCGTTTCCAGTCTGCCATCACGGTCGTGGTAAATATGCGCCGGGAACAGCGTGGCACCGGCGCGTTCGCCGCAGAACTCGACGTTCATTTGCGAGGTTTCTTCCACGTTGAGAATAAAAGAGGTGTCCAAACGTAGAATAGCGCCGCCTTCGAACTCGACCACGCCGAACAGCGCGTCTTCTACCGTATAAAGCGCCGGATCCCACTCGCCAAACTGGCCGCTGTTTTTCGTGTTGCCCAGCCTGCGGAAGCTGTGGGCCATCACCCGTGTGACTTTGGGGAAGCCGAGCACGTACAGCGCAGCGTCCAGCATATGAATGCCGAGATCGATCAGCGGGCCGCCGCCCTGCGAATCCTTGCTGATGAAATTCCCCCAAGAAGGCACGCCGCTGCGGCGCAGGGCTTTGGCCGTGGTGACATAGACATCCCCCAGCGCCCCGGCCTGAACTTGCTCGCGCAGCAGGGCGCTGTCCAGTGCAAAGCGATGGTGAAAGTTGTAGGCCAATACCCGATTAGCCTTTTTCGCCGCCCGCCGCATCTCGTCGGCCTGTGCCACCGTCATCGCCGGCGGCTTCTCGCACAACACATGGCAACCCGCCTCCAGCGCCTGCATCACGTGATCGTAGTGCAGAATGTTAGGCGAACAAACGCTGACAATCTCCGGCTTCGCCTCACGCAGCATCTGCCCGACATCGTCATACGCCGCCGGGATGCCGAGTTTAGCCGCAAATGCCTGAGTACGCGCCAGATCGCGCCCGCAGGCCGCCACCAAAGCCAGAGAAGGATTAGTCGCATAGTAAGCCGCGTGCACGTTCTCAGCGATCTGCCCCGGCCCGATGATGGCGACTCGCATGGGGGACGTGGTGTTTGGGTTGGGCATGAGGAGCTCCGTTGCATGGCCAGGCTGAAAGCAAATCACATCGCAAACGAGCGGGGATGTAAACCGCAGAGTTGTTCATAGAGGGGTCAGGGAGCAAAACTACAGGCCGCTGAAAAATTCAGCACTTAACGCCACTTACGCATAGCGCCGCTTGCAAGGCCGCCAGCGACAGGTATAATCCACAACGTTTCCGCATACCCCTTCAGTGCCGAAGTGGCGAAATCGGTAGACGCAGTTGATTCAAAATCAACCGTAGAGATACGTGCCGGTTCGAGTCCGGCCTTCGGCACCATCGGAACATCAATAGACGTCAACGGACGTCTTTTTTTGTGTCTGAAATCCAGTATCCGCAAGGCCTTCCGCGATTTTCCACTCAACCTGATTCAATCTACATCAACTTACTGATGCGAGTACAACTGCGGGTATATCCCGGTTCGATAATGTTTGTACCCACATAGAACCCTTGAAAGGATATTCATCATGGCTCTGAGTGATGTGAAGGTTCGTTCGGCTAAGTCTGAAGCAAAAGCCTATAAACTGACTGACGGTGATGGCATGGTTTTGCTGGTTCACCCCAACGGCTCCAAATACTGGCGGCTACGTTATCGCTTCGGTGGTAAAGAGAAAATGCTGGCGCTGGGGAAATACCCCGAAGTCTCGCTGGCGGATGCCAGAGCACGCCGGGATGAGGCTCGTAAGCTGTTAGCTAATGGTGTCGATCCCAGTGAGAACAAGAAAGCCGGTAAGGTAGAGCAGGAGCAAGAGGCGATAACGTTTGAAGTGGTCGCCAGAGACTGGCATGCCAGCAATCAGAAATGGTCTGCATCGCATAGCGCTCGTGTATTAAAAAGCCTGGAAGATAATCTCTTTGCTGCTATTGGTAAGAGGAATATTGCGGAGCTTAAGACTCGGGATCTTCTTGTACCCATCAAAGCGGTGGAGTCATCCGGGCGTCTTGAAGTCGCTGCTCGTTTACAGCAGCGTACTACCGCGATTATGCGCTTTGCTGTGCAGAGCGGCTTAATCGATTATAACCCCGCGCAGGAGATTGCTGGTGCGGTTGCTACGGCGAAAAGACAGCACCGTGCTGCCCTGGAACTTAATCGCATTCCTGAATTGCTTCACCGCATCGATCACTATTCTGGCAGGCCGTTAACCCGACTGGCGATTGAACTGACTTTGTTGGTTTTCATCCGTTCAAGCGAGCTGCGTTTTGCCCGCTGGTCAGAAGTAGATTTTGAAACAGCCATGTGGACAATTCCGGGTGAGCGTGAACCGCTTGAAGGCGTTAAACATTCTCAGCGTGGTTCAAAGATGCGGACTCCTCATCTTGTTCCTTTGTCGCGGCAAGCCTTAACTATTCTGGAAAAGATTAAAAGCATGAATGGGAATCGAGAGCTGATTTTCGTAGGCGATCACGATCCGCTTAAGCCTATGAGTGAGAACACGGTTAATAAGGCGCTGCGGGTGATGGGCTACGATACAAAAACGGAAGTGTGCGGACACGGTTTCAGAACGATGGCGTGTAGCTCTTTGATTGAATCAGGCTTGTGGTCGAGGGATGCGGTAGAGCGGCAGATGAGTCATCAGGAGCGAAACTCTGAGCGTGCGGCTTACATTCATAAGGCCGAGCATTTGGGGGAGAGAAGGTTGATGTTGCAGTGGTGGGCGGATTTTCTGGATATGAATAGGGAGAAGGGAGTAAACCCATTTGATTTTGCAAAACATTGTTGAAAATTAGGGATATGGTTTCATGTCTTAACTAGAGGTCTTTTACATATAGAAGGTCTTTGACCTGCTCCCCGTTGATGATAATGACACTTACTTTGATTATTGATGCGTCAGTAGTGCATGTCTATACATCATTAGTATGCTTGATCGTTTGAGGATGTTTTAGCTTAAGGCCCGCCAGCAATCGCGGGCCTTTGCTTATGTCATTCAGGCGCATGCAAACCGCTGCGTAAAGCGGGCAGGCGTGGCGGGAATACGAGCGAGCGCTGATGGCAGTAATTACGTGTTATTTTTACATCATTCTCATTGTATGTGTGATGTGGTTCGGTTTTTGGCCAAACTGGTTCGATTGTTCGGTTTTTTGGCTCTGATTGGGCTGCTATTTAGCATTATTGGTGTATGATTGTTTTTATTGTGGTTGGTGTTTGCCGTGAAGGTGGTTGAATGATTAATGTTACGAATGAAATGCTCATTGATGTAGTCAGTGATGCGCTTGCAGGGAAAAGGGAAAGCCTTCTCATGCGACTGAGAGTTATGGCAAAAAAACTCAAGAAAGAATCTCCAGAGTTAGCTAACAAACTGGAAAGCTTGCTGCTGCATACCAGTGGTGCCGTCGCTGTTGAGCGCGCCCAGCCACTTATACCTAAAGCCGCTCCTGTTGATGCTGACAGTAGGCAAAAGTTGTTAGTTGAAACTTATCCTGTGGTTATTGATGTAGAACCAGTCTGGCCTAGCAAAACTGATGTGCAATTAAATCGGTTTGTGATCGAATGGGAAATGAAAGAACGTCTTTATAAAGAGGGGCTTCACCCTTCTAGGTCTCTTCTCATGGGAGGGCCTCCTGGAGTTGGGAAGACATTAGCTGCAAAATGGTTGGCTTGTAAGCTTGATATGCCTCTTCTTACACTTGATCTTGCGAGTGTAATGAGCAGCTATTTAGGTAAAACGGGGAATAACATAAAAGCGGTTCTTAATTATGCTTCGTCATTTCCATGTGTGCTGCTACTTGATGAATTTGATGCAATTGCTAAGAAAAGAGATGATGCAACAGATGTTGGAGAGCTCAAGCGATTAGTTACTGTGCTCTTACAAGCTATTGATGAGTGGCCTAATACTTCTGTACTAATTGCTGCTACAAACCATTCAGAATTACTCGATCCAGCGGCTTGGAGACGATTTGATAGAGTGATTGATTTTGACTATCCAACAAAAGACCTAATCAAAAGATATTTAATGTCTAAAGATATTGGTGATGATTTGGCTGAGTATATTTCGGCTAGATTGGATAAGGTTTCTTACGCTGTAATTGAAAGAGCGATTAACCAAGCGAAACGTAATTCTATTATAGAAAACTCGCCTTTAAGTTCATCGTTGATAGATGAGTTATTAGAAGGTGAGTCTATTGAAGATGTTATTAGAACAATGTTAGCTGAAGATGTTTCACAAAGGAAAATTTCACGTGACCTAGGTATACCTAGAACTCAGGTCAGTAAATTTGTGAAGGCAGAGGACGAAGGAAATGAATGATAAAAATATGTTGCTAGGATATGGGGAAACTCTTACTGGTTCAATTAAATTGAACCGTGGAGGTGGTAGTAAGAATAAACCTTATACCTACTCTGAAAATAAACCTGTTATATCCGAACAGTTGAGTGATTTGATTGCTGAAATCAATAAAATTCCGATTTCAGCAATGCCGGAAGGCAAGGCTGTGGCAAAATTTGTATTACACCCAACATTTCTGGCTAAAAGCTATTTTCCTGTAGGGCTGCTGGACCGGTTTTCTCTCGGTAGCATCGGTAGTAAAGCTATTAAAATTAAGCCTAGAAAGGATATCAAGAAGAAAGGGCGAAAAGACGAGTATACTACGGCCTGTATTTATGTTTCCGGTAAGCAGGAAAATTTTCAGCAATTCCTTGATGCTGTCAATAAAGATGCATTAACGAAGGGACAGCAGGATGACTTTATTACGCTGGAAAGCATTTCAATGCTTGAAGTATCAGATAAAGTAAAAGCAATCAATGGTTATGAAGTGATGAGCATTGAGGTGGCACTGCATACACCAGAAAATACTTCAGGCGTAATTGATACTTTTGAATCCTTTGCTTTGCAAAATGGTGCAGTCATTGATACAGCAAGAAGCATAAAGGTTAAAGGCTTAACCTTTATGCCAATTAAAGCAAGTAAAGATGTTGCTTTGAAACTTGCGGAGTTTTCTTTCCTTAGAACGTTAAGAGAACTTCCAGAATTAAGATTGAGTGAACCAGTTATCGCACGCTCTGTGGAACAAACATCCCATCTTAGTTTGCCGAATGAAGGGGCTGTAAACCAAAATTTGAAGGTGGCTATATTTGACGGCGGCCTTGGGGTAGATGATTTCAGCCCGTGGGTTACTGAGTACACCTTTAATGGTAACTCTGCCACAAGTGCTAAGTTACTCTCCCATGGGCAGGATGTAACGTCTACCGTTCTATTTGGTGTTTTGGGTACGGAAACCGAAAAATTGACAGTGCCCTTTTGTAATATTGATCATTATCGTGTTTTGGACTCCAATGTAAATAATTCGGATGTTGATCTTTTTGATGTTCTGATACGAATTAAAAGTGTTTTAGAAAAGAATCATTATGATTATGTGAATTTAAGCTTAGGGCCAAGATTACCCGTAGATGATGATGATGTTCATGTGTGGACTTCTACGCTTGAGGAAATTCTTGCAACTGGTGAAACGCTTTGCACTATCGCAGTAGGAAATGATGGTCATCTCCCTGCGCAATTGAACAGAATCCAGCCTCCAGCAGACTTAGTTAATGGTTTGTCTGTCGGTGCGGCGACATCTTTATCTGATGACTGGGAGCGTTGCTCTTACAGTTGCATAGGTCCTGGGCGAAGCCCCGGCTTTGTAAAGCCTGATGGGGTCGCATTTGGCGGGAATGAGGATGAACCTTTTCAGGTATACAGTCCAATGCTTAATGGGCTTGCCAGCACTGCCGGAACGAGTTTTTCAGCACCGTTGGTGTTGCGACAGGCGATAGCGTTAAGTTCATCACTGCAATACAACATCACACCTCTGACTGCTAAGGCGCTCCTTATACATCATGCTGAATGTAAAAAACTTAATCGTCACGAGGTAGGTTGGGGCCGTTTCCCTCATGATCTGAGTCAAGTGATATTCTGCGGGGATGATGAGGTAAAAGTTATCTATCAAGGAAAACTGAAGCCATCCCAACACATGCGAGCGCTTATTCCTGTTCCTGAAGTTCTGATGAAAGGTCGTGTGAATTTGAGGGCAACATTCTGCTTCTCAAGTCCAGTAGATGCTGAACACCCTTTAAACTACACCAGAAGTGGATTGGAAGTGACCATGCGTAAAGGCATTTCGGATAGCGATGGACTCACGTTCCCTCTTTTCAACCTGAAAAATGTTTATGCTGATGAAAATGAGCAGCGCATTGATGCCCATAAATGGGAGACGACGTTAAGAAGTGAACATACCTTTAAAGAAGGTGAGTTAACTAATCCTTGCTTTGACATCGCTTATTATGGTCGCGATTGCGGGATGCCTGTTGATGTGGATGAGTTGGATGAATTACCTTATGTTCTTATTGTAACTTTATCCGCTGAGGAAATGCCTGATTTATATAACCTGATAAGGCAAAAATATCAGACATTGCAGCCTATTCAGGTTCAGCAGCAAATTATTTTGCGTGCTTAATGTAAAAGGGGCTTATGCCCCTCTTTTTTTATGCTGATTATTTTAAATCTATACGATGAAATTATGCGATTGTCGATCCGACTCACAATTTTGTAAGTGTGGATCGTTTCAGGCAGGATACTAGCAGTATCCTGCACAAGAAATTAATATTTATGTGGATTGTTTAGATAGGCCACTAAGCACTTCTCGGAAACTGTTTAATCCAGCCTCAAGGTTTTCTATGATTCCTTCCGCGAGTTCATCCGGTTCTGGCAGGTTATCAAGATCGGTTAAACTTTTATCTTTTAACCAGAAAATATCCAAACTAGTTTTGTCACGTGCAAGCAACTCCTCGACACTATATTTACGCCAGCGGCCTTCTTGGTTCTTCTCTGGATGCCAAGTCTCTTTGCGGCTTGTTGGATTTTTAGGGTTGTAGCATTCAATAAAGTCGGCTAAATCCTCAAAGCGCATTGGCTTTTTCTTCAACGTGTGATGGATATTTGTTCGGTAATCATAAAACCATACTTCTTTAGTCCATGCCTTTGGGCTGGCTGGCTGGTTATCGAAAAACAGTACGTTTGCCTTGACGCCCTGTGCGTAAAAAATGCCGGTGGGTAAACGTAGAATAGTATGCAGGGTTGTGTTTTCTAAAAGCTTCTTGCGAATCTTTTCTCCTGCTCCTCCCTCAAACAGCACATTATCCGGAACAACTATCGCTGCCTTGCCGGTAGTTTTTAGCATGCTGCGAATATGCTGAACGAAGTTGAGCTGCTTATTTGAAGTATCGGCCCAAAAATCTTGCCGATTATAGGTTAGTTCATCTGTTTCCTGCTCGCCTTCCTCATTGGTGAAGCTCATTGAGCTTTTCTTTCCAAACGGTGGATTAGCGAGTACATAATCCACGCTAACAGGGCTTGCCGCGATTAGCGCGTCATTGGGAGATACCAGACTATCGCCATCAATTTCGCCAATGTTGTGCAGGAACATATTCATTAAACACAGTCGACGGGTATTGGCGACGATTTCGTTACCATAGAAGGTGCAGTGTTTCAGAAAGTACTTTTGCTCTTTATCGAGACAGGTGTTTTCTGGATTTGTGAGAAAGTCATAGGCAGCGAGGAAAAATCCGCCCGTACCGCATGAAGGGTCGGCGATGGTTTTTCCAGGTTCTGGCCGAACGCACTCTACCATGGCGCGGATCAATGCCCTCGGTGTAAAATACTGGCCCGCGCCAGACTTGGTATCTTCTGCATTTTTTTCCAGTAACCCTTCATAGATGTCCCCCTTAACATCTGCACCCAACATAATCCACTGGGTGCTATCGATCATATCGATAAGGCGGTATAACTTGGCCGGGTCTTGAATCTTGTTTTGCGCTTTGGTGAAAATCTGGCCTAGTATACCTTTATGCTTGCCTAATTCACGTAGTAGCTCTACGTAAAGCACCTCAAGCTCCGCACCTTTCTTACTGGTGAGAGCCTGCCAGTTATACTTTGCAGGAATACCCACATCACGAAAATAGGGCGATTTGGAGTACTCATCGGCCATCTTTAGGAAGATCAGATATGTAAGCTGTTCAAGATAGTCGCCATAACCCACCCCGTCGTCGCGCAGGGTAGTACAGAAGCTCCAAACTCTGGAAATGATGGTTGATGTGTTCACTGTTACAAAGTCCTAACTTGATAAATGGATAGAAAGCGCAACAATATAGCTTTCATATAAAATTGATTTGTAGCGCGTCGTCTAATGCCCTAACGTTGAACGTGTTTTCCTTGTCTTTTGGGGTCTACACGGGCTGGTGATATGTTTTTCAGCCTGAATGCGTGCTAGTAGTTCACTAGCAGGCTCATCGTTTGAATTTTGTGATACCAACTGGCCGGAGAAGGCTTTTTTCAGGATAGATAGGCGTAGTTTTTTAGCTTTAGCTAATTGAATATTTAATTCATTATCTAAGCTTTCGACAAAAGACAGTTTTTCGGATAGTAATTGTACTATTACGATCTGCTCTTGGATGGAGCAGAGAGGAAATTGAATGCTTGCTACCCGGTTTTTATTCAGCGCTTTTTGATTGTTGCCAGAGCCTACTCGTCGTGTCTGTTCATACTGATACTGGAGAAAGTAATAAATATATTCAGGTTGCAGATCAATCTCTGATACTCTAATTGCGGCAGTGTTTTGATTGTGCGCAGCCGGAACTCGAAGAATAGCGGCTTGTCCTCTCGTTTTCCCTTCTCCAATCATTGCTAACAAAACGGTTCCTTCTTGGTGTATTTCCGTTGAGGTATTCTCGTATCCTTCAGCAGTTATAGTCTCAGCAGTTTTGTTGATTTCGCAGAAAGCTACTTCGCCACTACTTACCCAAAAAATATCGCCATTCCAGAATTCATTTTTTGTCCGACTTGGGGTTGAGCCAACATGAACTGAAAAAACATGTCCCATAAGCATAGATTTCCATGTTTCAGGAATATCGAAAACTAGCTCGGAGCCAAGACCTACCTCACCTTGTTTTACAAATTCTTTCGGCTTAACGGGTTTCTTACCGTCTTTGTCATTAGCTTCCCACTCTTTTACCGCAGTTTCCCAGTCTTCCAGTTGTTGTTGGAAGCGGACTTCGCGCTCTTGCTGGATACGGGTGATAAGTTGATCAGGGGATTCAAGCTTATCGGCATTTTCTTCACGCCACTTCGCTGTAAGCTTGCCTTGAAAGGCGTGTTTTAGCACGGATTGACGGTAGATTTTGAGTTGTTCGCGGACAGTTTTCAGAGTGGCAATGCCATTATCCAGCTCGGAGAAGAGCTCTTCGATTTTGGCAACGATGCGTTTTTGTTCGTTGATTGGTGGGATCGCAAATTTTAAATCATCCACAAAGGTTTTTGTAATTGCACTAAATGTGGATCCTGTTCCTTCTCCTGAAAGGTTTGGCTCAATGCTGCGAAATAGTAAAAGAATAAACTTAGGATCCATTCCTCCCATTGGGTGAATAGCTGCCAAGCCTCTACCAATACAACAACGTATATTAGCTAGATTTGTTGGCCCTACTGGTGCTCTTACTGAAAGTAAGGTAGCTCCTTCATCCGCAATTTTGTTTGGTACCGAACAATACTTACTTATTGTAGGGTATATTGTACCAAATTCAGCTTTTCCTTGAAAAAAAGGCAACCCAATACCATCGAAATTGTAAGTTTCTGATGACGGTGACTGACCCATAACAATATGAGTAAATTCAGGAAGTTCTGATATGATCCATTGATTAGGAAGTTCGTTTTTACCTAGATTGATCGCCATTACGCTACCAACTCCCTATTTAGTTCCTCAATCACCCAGTCCATCTTGTCACCAAAATTCTGATACATACCCATCAAACCACCTTGGGCATCAAAGGGGGTCATATCCAGATCATCACGTTCGAAGTGAAAAGAGTTAGCGATATGGTCGCGAATGGCATGAAGCCATTGCATTTGCTGTTCATTAAATTTCTCTGAGTTACCTGAGTGGTACTTCATAATCCAATCCTGAAAGTTCTTTCTTACGGTGTTCCCAAAGGACGTGATATTGCTATCGATTCCGCACACCCGGCGAACCAGTGCCACTAAAGCGGTGAGTTCGGACAGAGGGTTTTCACCTTGATAGTTATCCAAATGGGCGTAAGCATGCCAAATACGTAATGGTGCCAGCTTAGGGCGCTCCTGCTTGAGTTTTTCTAGGAGAGTTTTTATTTGTAAGTAAGTCACTTCAGACCTACGTGCAGGTGTATGGAAGTAGATGGCGAGTGCATCGATCTCGTCGACTTGCTCTTGCAGATAGTCGGCAAATTCCTGGGTGAGCACCATTGCGTTTTCGGTAGTTTCTCCATCCCATTCGGCTTTGAGTATCGTGTCAAGATCATCATGCACGATGGTTTGTTCTTTGTCGCGACGGATAGAATCGATCAGCTCAATCAATTCCCCGTTAAACACGTTTGCCACTTGGCCGACCAACTGTTGCTGAGCTTTGTTACGGGCATAGTCACCAGGGTCGGTATCAACCGGCTGGCCGACGATTTCCAAGGCTTTTTGCTCTACGCGGTCACCATCAATGGCGTTAAAGAGTTCGCCAACAATAGAAAGTAGAGAAATGCCACCGGCTTTTTCAGCAATACGGGCACGTTCTTTGTCATCAAGTTGTTTGTCTAATCGCGCCAGGCGTCCGGCTAGTGATGATACGGTATCAATATCGCTTGCGCCCATCATAACTCCCATGGCCAAGTCTTTAAGCGGCACGCTAGGTTTGGTGATCAGAGGTTGGCTTGTTGTCTTAACCGACTTGGTGACGCCTATAGCATCGACAATCACATAGTGTGTTTTAGCACTCTGCGCGGATGGAGTGACTTTTTGCAGACTGTCTTTATCTAGTGTACGGGTACCGCGCCCCTTCATTTGTTCAAAGTAGTTTTTGCTTTTTACATCACGCATAAACAGCAAACATTCCAGCGCCTTCACGTCGGTGCCGGTAGCAATCATATCGACGGTAACCGCAATACGTGGGTAATAGTCATTGCGGAACTGAGCGAGTACGGATTTAGGATCTTCACCTTTTTCAATCACTTTGCCTTCTGCATCGGTTTTATCATTGACGACACGGTAGGTGACTTTTTTACAGAACAGGTTACTTTCGCCAAACTCTTCGCGCACGGTTTGAATGATGTCATCAGCATGGCTGTCAGTTTTGGCAAAGATAAGTGTTTTGGGCACTTCTTGACGACCGGGAAAGATAGTCGGCAGTGAATCTTTGAAAGTACGGATTACAGTGCGAATTTGGTCCGGATTCACGATGTTGCGGTCGAGTTGCTTTGCAGTGTAGGCCTCGTCCTGATCCTGTTGCTCCCAGCGCTTGCGGCGGGTAGTTCGCTCGCGGCGCTCCACCTGCTGCTTCGCTTCAATCTTTCCGCCTTGCTTGGTCTTTTCGGTTTCAATAACAAAGATTTCATTACCGACGTTAACACCATCGGCCACGGCTTTTTCGTGGTTATACTCGCTGACAACATTCTTGCGGAAGAAGCCGTAGGTGCGATTGTCCGGCGTGGCGGTTAGACCAAGTAGGTAAGCATCAAAATACTCCAGTACCTGCCGCCACAGGTTGTAAATTGAGCGATGACATTCATCTATAATGATCACATCGAAAAACTCGGGCGGTATCTTTTCGTTATACACCACTGGTAGTGGTTCTTTTGGCTTGATGAAATGCTCCGCTGGGTTTTGCTCCTCAAGAGATTCGTCCAACGCCTCATCTTTTAAAATGGAGTACATACGTTGGATGGTACTGATACAAACCTGTGCATCTTTTGCGATGTATTGATTTTTCAATCGCTGAACTGTGTATAGTTCGGTGAATTTTCGGTTATCGTCGTTTGGTACGAAGGCCATGAATTCTTGTTCGGCCTGTTCCCCAAGGTTTTTGGTATCCACCAGAAATAGAATGCGATTAGCATTCACGGGCTCTCGTAGCAGGCGATAACTGGCCGTAATCGCAGTAAAGGTCTTTCCGGAGCCAGTGGCCATCTGCACCAGCGCACGGGGCTTGTCTTGTTTGAAGGACTTTTCTAAGTTGGTGATGGCCGTAATCTGGCAATCACGCAGACCTTCTTTAATCAATGGCGGGAAATCCTGCAAACGACCTCGTAGGCTTTTAGACTCTTTGATCCACTTGGCGAGGGTTTCCGGGCGGTGGAAGCTAAACACTTCGCGGGAGCGTGGATGTGGATCTAAACCATCAGTAAAGCGTGTAATAACGCCAGTGCTTTCATAAGCAAAGCGCAAAGGTTGTCTGTTTTTTACCCATTTCAAGGTTGCGTTAGCATATCCTTGTGACTGATCCTCAACCGTGGTGATCTTTTCACCCCAAGTTTCAGGTTTGGCTTCAATCACACCCACTGCTTGCCTATCAACAAACAGCACATAATCGGCAGGTCCTACGTCGGTTTGATACTCGCGCACTGCAACACCAGTTGAAGCGGCAAAATTGATCTTCTTCTTGTCTTGTACTACCCATCCCGCTTGCGCGAGCATTATGTCTATTTGGTCGCGAGCTTTTTGTTCCGGATTTTGATTGACCATGCTTCAAGTCCCTGCCTACTGGTTGCGTTGTGCACTTAAAATTTGTTGGCTGTCGGCGTCGCACGTTCTAGCCGTTCACTAATGCCGCGGCCGAATAGTTCACACAATTTATCGAGCGCTTCCAGATCCACTCTCTGTGCTGTCTCTTTGTAGAGCAAAGTCACCGTCGTGCGGCTGAGTCCTTTCTCTCTGACAACGTCTGCAATTCGCATCTTGCGTTCACCCTTCATACGAGCAAGATGGCAGTGGACCATGACGATGACTTTTGTTGGTTCTTATGACAAAAACAATGCTCAGGAAGCGTATCACAGGCTTGGAACTGACGTAACTTTTTGCTATTTGAAGTCGAGTTTTGTTGACTAAACTGAGCGTTAGGAGCTTTGAATTTTACCCTTCATCCAAATGATTAATACACCGGATATATTAGCAGGACGAAGCACACGATACTCTTTCTTACTAATTGTCCTGCCTGCAAAATAACCCGCACCAGTCAACACGACGCTGGCTGGACACTTACACTATTTCTGACATGAAGCCGGCCGGTTTGAGGGGCATGATGCCTGCTATGAGCTGACAAGCTATCTGAGCCAAAGATCCGCTGTGAGCGAAAAGCGGAAGTCAGCTGTGCTTGTCAGTGTTGATAGATGGTTACTTTTGATTCCGAGTGATGATTGAGGGGAGCAGACCATTTAGGGCGGGGAGGACGTCAATTAGCCGTCCTGACAACCTGTCATGCCTCATCCGAATAACGGCTGATGAAATGGCGTTGTGGTAATGAGACCACCTTTCCTCTAAGCACACACCATGGCCGTTAACACCCTGACCAGCCCCTGTTCGATCAAGACTGGCTACAGCCAAATGACCGTTCCTCACTGCTGTATACTTTCGTACGTTCCTTTGCCAGGTAGCTAAGGCGGTACATTAAACTGTTATATGACTCAGAGTAGGCTGGAGGATTATTGATATTCAGGTGATAACAGGGTTTATCAGGAAAGTGAATCAGCGTTAAATATTCAGAAGCTAAAGGTAGCTTTAAAGCGCTCAACCATGCAGCTTGAATCATAGAGGCCACGTTATAATCGTTCCCCGTATAATCACCGAGACCGAGAAAGGCATCCTTATTGAGGAATAACACCACATGCCAGTGTGGTTTATCAGTTTTATCTTTATCAATTTCTTTAACCCAGGCGTAGCGTAAATGGCACGGATAGACTCTCATGCCATTTTTAATTTTGTTCTTCAGGAATATCTGTATACGGACATCAAGTGCTTCAATAAAACGGGACATGAGTCCTTTATTCATATCGATAATGCAAGAAATGCTATCACCGGTATCTTTATAATCGGGTACATGAAGGTCAACACGAATGGCTGTTGTTCTTGGATGTTCACGTGTAAGTACACCCGTTTTAGTTCCACGCACTTTTTGAGATTTCCGGGTTTTCAGTTATCAGCCGGTATTCTTCCGGCGTCAGGTTATTCAGGGATTCATGAGGGCGCTCGTTGTTATATTCAGCCAG
>NZ_VWWV01000006.1 GCF_011752815.1 Enterobacter sp. Cy-643 | reverse complement strand
CTTCAGAACGGCGATGATCTGGTGTTCGGTGAATCGGGCTTTGCGCATGGCGATCTCCTCCGGGGACATAATCAGTATGCCGGAAGATCTCTAAATGTGAATGGTCCGGTTTGCCGGGATGCTTACAATCACGCAGTGGCGCTGGATCTCGACGAAAGGCCCGACGAATACGCCGTCGTGCAATGTGCATTCGTAGAGGTTAACTGGTTCAACAACCGTTACGTCGTCGCTGGCAATCACGTCGCGGATGCCGCTTTTCAGGATTTTCATCTTGGTTTGTCCTGGCGAATAAAGTGGTCTCCATTAGACAGAAGTCACTGTCCAACGGCCACAACTTTGTTGGAACCACCGGCTGCATAACATTTTTTTATCCCATAAATTTCTAAGCGCCAAATTCTGACTATCGAAAAATAAGAAATCGGGACATAGATTATATTGAGCGTTGGTTTTAGGCTGTGGAAAAGCAAACCTTAAGGAAAAGGAATGAGCGCACAGGCGGAAGAGGGCAGCCTCAGAAGAATGACATTGGGCGAAATTGCAATGGTTCGCCGGGTTTTCGGCGATTCAATTTCTTACAGCCGAGTATGGATTCATTGCGACAGCTATCTCCCGTTCGGCCTGCAGAAACAAAACTACGCGATGACGCCAAACGGAGAATTGTGGTACCGCAAGACGATGTATAAAGATGATTTCTCATCTGGCAGCGTCTTTCTTGAAGATAAATATGTTTTTATCCATGAGCTGGGCCATGTGTGGCAACATCAACACGGGCAATGGGTAAGGCTAAAGGGGGCTTTTAGCTGGGCGGCTGAATATACCTATAAATTAGATAAAGAGGCGCTAACAGATTATTCCCTGGAGCAGCAGGCCTCCATTTTAGCGGATTACTGGCTGTTATTGGTTTATGGTATAGACGCGTGGTCCTACTACCAAAGGCCCGGGCGGATGGGGAAATACAGAGGTACAGAAAGTATCCGTGAAATTCCGGTGCTGTATCGCAAAATAGTCACAGGGAAGGTGAGAAAAACGCTATGAGAAAATGTTTGTTAGCCGCTGCCGTGCTCTTGCTGGCCGGGTGTCCTGGTCCGGGCGACAGAATGGTGCCGCGTCAGCCTGCAGAAGTCGTGGCCAAAGGCAATATTGTTTGCGTGGTGTCTCCGCTTGGCAGCGGCGAGCGCATAACGGCCGTACAAATTAACGAAGGGCATGGGAACGTGCAGTACAAGACTTTCGATGATGCCCCAGTTTATGTCGCGAAGGGAGACTGTCTGCCAGCCTTTGGTTTTACCTTCTCTCCCGGCAAAAAATACTCAGTCGCTTACGATGTAAAATCTGATAATTCTTCCTCTCATCTGGTCACCGCTGAGTTTTCTGTCACGGAAAACGCTTCCGGCGGAATAAGTATTCAGCACCCGAATTAGTGCTTACTCTCTGAATTGATCCCAGCAGCATAAAGCCCTGGCAGTAAGTCCAGGGCTTTTCAGGCTGCTACTTCGTATAGAACTTATAAGTCGCCGTGTAAGGCACTTTCAGCGTCGCGCCAAAGGTCGCCGGGTCGCAAACCGTGGGGCCGGTTACGCCCCCGCGGGTGTCCACGCGCTGGATGCTGCTCACGTTGGCGAACAGGCCCGGCTGTGCGTCTGAAGTGCCGGCCAGCAGTAGCCATGGAATCGAGCCTTTATCTTTCGACGGGCGAGTGGCGCTTAGCGCGCCGGCCACCATTTTGCCGTCCTGCAGAGTGCATTCGTGGAGGTTAACTGGTTCAACCACGGTAACGTCGTCAGATGCAATCACGTCGTGGACGCCGCTTATTCGTCTTTTCATGAGGCCTGCCCCGGTGAATAGAATTAATTTTATTAAGCATAACTCATGGCCTTTTAATGAGGGAATTTGTCGTAGAGCGCTGGGGAACGACGTAAATTAACATCTCTGATATGAATAAAACCCCAATTAAGAAATCTGAATTCAGACTCTTAATAATGTACAACACTTACACGGCGGCTAAAGACTGCTTATCATGTCTGGCTACCGGGATGATAGAGACAACAATATACAAGGAGGTGATTTATGTCGGCATTGAAATTTCCCTGCAAAATATTTGAAACCCAGAAAAAGATGAATGACAAAAATGCCGAAGATATGAAGTTCGGCGATCTGTCCGAAATCGATCTGAAGGCAAAATTCCACCTGACAGATATTTCTACAAGTGTAAATCCTTACATGTTGACGGAGATCTCTTCATATGAGCATCCGATGGTGCTGTTCTTCCGCCCTAAGAAGGAGGCTAAAAAACTGACGAAATGGGAGTGCGCTGGAATCCTCTTTGATGAGTTTAGGTATTTATCCCGTCCTTTTTCGTGGAATGGCCCTTACACCTCTTTGATCGAACTAATGATCACGCACATGCAAAAGTGTTACGGGAAGTCCTTCAGTCATCCATTACTGAACAGTGCGCTGGAAGAGCAAATATTAAGCGATCGCTCGAAGGAAAACAGTACGCGGCTTCGTCTACAGGAGGTTTTTAGGGACTACATTGATTGGGATAAGAAGTGTTATCCAGTAGAGAAAAAACAGGAGCTCATTGATGCAATTATGGAAGGACAGTTGCCAAAATTTGATCGCCTCCAGGATCGGGTGAATGGTATGGGAATTACCGTGCATGATACCTGGGCAACGCATATCACAATTAAGTCCCTAACGGTTGATAACGAAAAATATCACGCTGAAGTTCACTATAAAGTTCAGGACCATTTTGGGTTGGATGATGATGATATTCTAAAAATAAAATTCAAAAGCATTCGATTATTTCGTATATGGTTTGTCCTGCAACGTTACAGCGAGTTTTCCTTCAAACCCTTTATTACCAATATGGAAGCCACTATTCATATTGTTGGAAGGCGAAATGCAGTTAAAAAATAAAATAATGATGGTTCTTTTCTCTCTGATTGGAATTATAGCGTTGATATATTTATCATGGCTATCATTTCGCCCTGTTGAAATCGTCGCAGTTCATCAGAGAAATAACTATAGCAGTATTTTGGTCAAAAGCTTTCCATTCACGGACAAAGGTAAGATTGACTGGTGGTTAAAAAATAAGGATGCGCTCAAAGCAAACTATGATATTCCAAAACCTGCATCTTACGGCGGTTTTACCATCACTATTTGGCTATTTAAGGATGGCTATAAAGAAGAGGGTAAGTATGACAGGCTTTGTTTTGATGATATGAATACCAAAATAAACTGCATTGATAAAAACTCTGTTTTTACTATAAGGAATAGTAAAAACAGAGGAATTACATTTACTGTGGATGATGCTATTTATCGAGAGGAAGAGAACGGTAAGATTGTCAGGCTTGAATATTAGAATATAGTTTCTGAAGTTTTGAATAAACGGAAAATATTTTGGCTTGTAGTCCGTTTATTGGGGTGATCAAAGTGAAAAGTAACATAATAAGGAATCTGAAGTTTCTAGCTGGCAGCCTATTGGCAGCATGCTGCTTATGGTTAGCATTTCGACCGGTAGAAATTGTTGCTGTGCATCAGAGAAATAGTTACAGCGATGTATTAGTGGAAAATTTTCCTTTTACAAAAAAAGGGAAAGTACACTGGTGGTTGAAAAATAAAGATATGCTCAAAGAAAAATATGGTGCTCCAGGGCCAGACAAGGATGGTTTTTATGTAATTACATTTTGGTATTTTGGGGACGGTTATGTAGAAACCGATGGTTACGATCGGCTATGTTTTAACGATCTGGAGCCTCCGTTAAATTGCATCGATAAAGATAAAGCTTTTACGGTGTGGCAGGATAGATATAAAAATACAGTAGTTATTTTTCGTGATGGTCAATACCGATTAAGCGAAAAAGGGGAGCTGATAAAATATCAATAAGCACCCGTTTCCCTGAAAATAACTCCATCAGCACCAGGCCCCGGCCTTCCGGCCACCACGCTACCGTCCTGCATGGCTGGCCTGCAGTTCGGATTAGTGTGCACGTGGAAGCCGTGAATGCCCGGCGGCAGGCCTTTCAGGGTACCGACTCCAATCGCGCAGTGGCGCTGGGGAACGACGTAAATCAACATCTCTGATATGAATAAAATCCCAATTAAGAAATCTGAATTCAGACTCTTAATAATGTACAACACTTACACAGCGGCTAAAGACTGCTTATCATGCCTGGCTATCGGGATGATAGAGACAACAATATACAAGGAGGTGATTTATGTCGGCATTGCAATTTCCCTGCAAGATATTTGAAACCCAGAAAAAGATGAATGACAAAAACGCCAAAGATATGAAGTCCGGCGATCTGTCCGAAATCGATCTGAAGGCAAAATTCCACCTGACAGATATTTCTACAATTGACTGGGATAGAAAATGCTATCCAGCAGAACAAAAAAAGCTCTGAATGATGCTATTGTGAACGGCAGGCTGCCAAAATTTGATCGCCTCCAGGATCGGGTGAATGGCATGGGGATTACCGTGCATGATACCTGGGCAACGCATATCACAATTAAGTCCCTAACGATTGATAACGAACAATATCACGCTGAAGTTCACTATAAAGTTCAGGATCATTTTGGGTTGGATGATGATGATATTTTAAAAATAAAATTCAAAAGCATTCGATTATTTCGTATATGGTTTGTCCTGCAACGTTACAGAGAATTTGCTTTCAAACCCTTTATTACCAATATGGAAGCCACTATTCATATTATTGGGGGCCGTTATGGAATTAAAAAATAAAATAATAATTAGTCTATTATTATCTGGTGGTGTTTTTTTAGGATATTATTTATGGTTGTCATTTCGTCCGGTAGAAATTATTGCCGTACACCAGAGAAATAGCTATAGCGATGTCTTAGTGAGTAATTTTCCTTTTACTAACAAAGGTGAAATAGACTGGTGGTTGAAAAATAAAGAAATGCTAAAGACGAAGTATGATATTCCTAAGCCTTCATCCTACGGTAGTTCTAGTATTGTTTTTTGGCTGTTTGATGATGGTTATAAAGAAGAGGGGAAATATGATCGGCTTTGTTTCAATGATATGGCAACAAAAGTAAACTGCATTGATAAAAATACAGTGCTTACTGTCGGTAATAGCCAGAGGTATGGAACCAGATTTACTCTCTCCGATGGAATTTATCGAGTTGATGAAAATGGCAGGGTTATAAAAATCAATAAATAATGGTTGGTTATACGGCAGAGGTATTGATAAGAAATTTTAATTATAAAGGTTGAATAAACATGACAGTACCCGAATTGTTGAGACGTAGTGTAAAGGGACTGAAATTTCTAGCTGGCAGTCTATTGGCAGGATACTGCTTATGGTTAGCATTTCGACCAGTTGAAATTGTTGCAGTTCATAAGAGAAATAGTTACAGCCACATTTTAGTGAAAAACTACCCCTTAACAAATAAAGGTAAAGTACACTGGTGGTTGAAAAATAAAGATATGCTCAAAGAAAAATATGATGTTCCAGGCACAGGGAAAGATGGTTTTTTTGAAATTATATTTTGGTATTTTGGGGACGGTTATGTAGAAACCGATGGTTACGATCGGCTATGTTTTGACGATCTTGAGCCACCGTTAAATTGCATCGATAAAGATAAAGCTTTTACGGTATGGCAGGATAGATATAAAAATACAGTAGTTATTTTTCGTGATGGTCAATATCGATTAAGTGAAAAAGGGGAGCTGATAAAATATCAGTGAACGCCTGTTCCCCTGAAGACAACTCCATCAGCACCAGGCCCCGGCCTTCCGGCCACCATTTTGCCGTCCTGCATGCCTGGCCCGCAGTTCTGATTAGTGTGCACGTGGAAGCCGTGAATGCCCGGTGGCAGGCCTTTCAGGGTACCGGCTCCGATCTAGCAGTGGCGCTGGATCTCGACAAAAAGTCCGACGAATACGCCCTCCTGCAGAGTGCATTCGTAGAGGTTAACTGGTTCAACAACCGTTACATCGTCAGCTGCAATCACGTCGCGTATGCCGCTTTTTCGTTTTTTCATGATGGCCTGCCCCGGTGAATAGAATTAATTTTATTGAGCATAACTCATGGCCTTTTAATGAGGCAATTTGTTGTAGAGCGCTGGGGAACGACGTAAATCAACATCTCTGATATGAATAAAATCCCAATTAAGAAATCTGAATTCAGACTCTTAATAATGTACAACACTTACACAGCGGATAAAGACTGCTTATCATGCCTGGCTACCGGGATGATAGAGACAACAATATAGATGGACGTGATTTATGTCGGCATTGCAATTTCCCTGCAAGATATTTGAAATCCAGAAAAAGATGAATGACAAAAACGCCAAAGATATGAAGTCCGGCGATCTGTCTGAGATTGAACTGAGGGCGAAGTTTCATTTGGTGGGCGTTTCCACAAGGGTAGATCCTTACACAATGACGAAAATAAGCCCATTCAGCCAGCCGCAGTCGATGTTCCACGGCTCCCGGGGAGAAGGTGAAAAACTGACCCGGTGGGAATGTGCTGAGATCCTTTTTGATGAGCTCCGGCACTTGTCCATACTGTTTGCGTTGCACCCCCGTACAACCTGCTGATCGATCTGATGATCACACATATGCAAAAAGGTAATGGCAAACAGTTTAGTCATCAATTACTGGATAGCGCGTTGAAGGAACATATTGTTAATGACAAAACCAAAAATAGTACTCTTCGTTTATTAAAAGATGCTCTGGATGCGGAGATCGACTGGGAAAGCAAAAGCATATCTTCTAACGGTAAAAGTGAGCTAAATAAAGCTATTCTAGATGGTAAACTTCCTAAGTTTGATCGTTATAAAGATAATTTTAATGGCCTGGGAATTACCGTGCATGATACCTGGGCAACGCATATCACAATCAAGTCTCTATATATTGATAAAGAGAGATATCACGCTAAAGTTCACTATGAGGTTCAAGATCATTTCGGGCTGGATGATGATGATATTTCTAAGGTCAAGTTTAAGTATTTTCGATTTTTTGGTATTTGGTTTATTCTTCAGCGCTACAGCCTGTTTGCGTTCAAGCCTTTTATGACAAATATGGAAGCCACAGTTGATATTTACGGAGAGCGTAATGAGAGTAAAAAATAAAAACATTCTCTCTGCTATATATATATCCGTATCTTTGCTGGCAAGTTATCTTCTTTGGCTGTCAACTCGTCCGGTGGAAATTATCGCTGTTCATAAGGACGGTAACCATGCCTCTGTTTTGGTTAAATCATTCCCATTTACAGATCCGGGGAAGATCAACTGGTGGCTTAAAAATAAAAAAATGCTTAAATATAAATATGATATTCCCAATCCTGGTCCAAACGGCTCATTTACGGTTGTTTTCTGGGATTTTGGTGAAGGCTATAAAGAAGAAGGGAAGTATGACAGAAGGTGCTTTAAAGATAAGAAAACAAAGAAAAACTGCATTGATAAAAATTCACTCATGTTTGTTAAGGATAGTAATAATACAGGGGTTTCATTTTGGTTGGAAAGTGGTATTTATAGTATAAAAAATGATGAAATGGTGCGGGAGGATTATTAATCTGGAAGTGAATTTCTTCATATTGTAATTGTTATATTGAGTATTATTCTGTTGTCTATCAATCGTATTAATGTTTTTCAAATGAGTGACATGCTTCTAAACCCCTTGTAACCAATATGGAGGCCGCAGAGGGAATTAATGAAGAGCATGATAAAATAAAAATTAATGGATGTGGTTTTTAACTGGATGAGTATTATTTTTAGCCAGATTTGACCATCCCTATGCCCTGTCGATTTTGGTGTTAATGACGGTGAGTATTGCATAACTAAAAATGGCGAGAGGGTAAAAACTAAATATCAATAAGCACCCGTTCCCCTAAAAATAACGCCATTAGCACAAAGCCCCGGCCTTCCGGCCAGGACTTCGCAGGCTGCTACTTCGTATAGAACTTATAAGTCGCCGTGTAAGGCACTTTCAGCGTTGCGCCAAATGTCGCCGGGTCGCAAACCGTGGGGCCGGTTACGCCGCCGCGGGTGTCCACGCGCTGGATGCTGCTCACGTTGGCGAACAGGCCTGGCTGAGCGTCTGAAGTGCCGGTCAGCAGCAGCCACGGAATCGAGCCTTTATCTTTCGACGGGCGAGTGGCGCTTAGCGCGCCGGCCACCACGCTGCCGTCCGTGGCCTGCCAGTGCGGGCCGTCGAAGTGTTTGCCGACGAGGTGCTTCAGGCCTTTGTCGCTGAACAGGTCAGCTTCTGGGGCCTGGAATACCCAGCTCCCGGTTTTTGCCTCGGCGTCCGCCGCCGCGCAGCGGTAGATCTGCACGCCTCGGGCATAAAGCTCGGTTTGCAGGTGCTCGCCTTTGGGCGCGTCGATGGAAGTCTCTGCCGCGTTTACCAGGGCGGGTACTCCGCCCATCATCAGCGTTAAGCACGCCGCCGTTAAGACACGCTTGCTCATGACGTCACTCCACAAACCATACGCGCGCCGCCGCCGCCGAGCATTGCCGGATGGTCAGAGTGGTTGTCGCCGCCGGCGTGGATCATCAGCGAGTGGCCTTTTAAGTCTGACATGCGCAGGCGTGGCGCCAGCACCGGATAGGTCGCGGTGCCGTCGCTGTCGACGTACAGCGCAGGCAGATCGCCGAGGTGGCCGTTGCCCCACGGGCCTTCATGCTTTCCGGTGTGGGCCGGATCAAGGTGGCCGCCCGCCGCCAGGCCTGCCACCATTTTGCCGTCCTGCATGCCTGGCCCGCAGTTCGGATTCGTGTGCACGTGGAAGCCGTGAATGCCCGGTGGCAGGCCTTTCAGGTTCGGGGTAAAGACCACGCCGTACTGGGTGGCGTGGTATTCAATGGTGCCCGCCGGGGTGGAAGTGCCGCTGGCGTCTACGGTATTCATGGCTACCGTGGCGGCCTGTGCCAGCCCGGTGCAGGCGAGGGCGGTAATACTCAGCGCCAGTTTTAATGTTTTTAACTTATTCATCGTTTAACCCCGTACTTTTATTAGAAGGTGCAAAAAACAGATGTCGCAAAATTTTGTGCTGCGGGCTTATGCGCGGCAGTCAGCTGGTTATAACAAACTGTTTTGCGAGTTGTTTGATTGCTCTGATAGGTAAAATTGTGGGTTGAAATTCAGCGTGAAGATTTTTAAAAACAATATTTTCATGAGGTTATCCAGTGGTCGTGCACGATTAAAGGGAAAGGCCTGAATGAAAATAGAAACGAATAAGCCGGTAAAAAGAGAGAGTGAAAACGACCTGCTAACGATCGTTAAAAATTATGTCGCTGCTGTACCTTAAATAAAGTGTAGATGAATACGCTGAGGGGGTTGAAAGCGGTCGCTGAAAATCGCGAGATTTTAAAAAAGCCCTTAATTTTCATCCGGCGTGATAAATGAGATATATCCGAATAGCAAAAAGGCCGCTAAGCGGCCTTTGAAGTCAATAAAATGATTTAAGCGAGAGGACGGGAGCCAATGATTCTGGCGCTTTTGATCCACGCCATTGACCCCATCACCGCGATCGCCGTCAGCAGGATGTACTCCAGCGACATGGCATACACGCCCTGAATGGCGTAAATCACCACGCTAATCACGTCGATAATCACCCAAAGCAGCCAGTTTTCGACGTATTTACGCGTCATCAGCACCATTGCGGCAATCGACAGGACAAGCATCGCGGAATCCCACAGCGGGAAGGCATCCGGCTGCAGCTGCGGCATCTCAACCGCGACGCCAAGGCTCTGCATAATGCCCACCGCAATGTGGGTCAGCACGGCGAAGACCGGGTCGATAAAGAACGTCATCAGCGCAATGGCCACCAGGCAAACCGCCGCCAGCGTGAACGCCTTGCTGCGCGGCAGCCAGCGGATCTTCAGCGCCGCCTCGTTGGCCTCGTTCTGGCGGCTCCACGCGTACCAGCCGTACAGGTTGGCGGCAAAGAAGAACACCTGCAGCAGCAGGCTGGCGTAAAGCTGGATCTGGAAGAAGATCGCCGCAAACAGCGTGACGTTAATCAGGCCGAACAGGTAGTTGATAATTTTCTCTTTGCTGGCGAACCAGATGCAGAGCAGGCCGAAGACGGTGCCGATGGCCTCGATCCACGAGAGCGCGTAGCCGCCTTCGCCGAGCGGAATGGTGACCATCACATTCTTAATGCTGAAGAAATCCATGATTACTGCTCCTGGCTGTCAAGGTAGAGCGCTTCGAGGGCGAGTAAGATCTCGCGGGATTCACCCTGCAGGCAGGATTGTTCCTGCTGCTGGTAGTTGTTAATGCCTTCTTCCAGATTGCCGCTGTGCTCCACGACGACGTTCAGTACGGAGGCGATACGCAGGCCGCGCAGCGCGCCCACGACCATTAGCGGCGCCGTTTCCATGTCTGCAGCGAGAATGCCCTTACCGGACCAGAACTGATTAATCTCGTCTTCACGTTCGGTGTAGAAGCTGTCGTGGCTGCGCACGTAGCCGCAGTGGCTGGCGTAGCCCAGGCGTTTGGCTTGCTGTGTCAGGTGGTGAACCAGGCCGATGTCCGCGCAGGCCGGGTAGCCTTTGTCGATGTACATCTGGCTGGTACCTTCATCCCGCACGGCGGCGGTGGCAATCACCAGGTCGCCGAGACGAATGTGATTTTGCATCGCCCCGCAGCTGCCGATGCGGATGAGGTTGGTGACGCCAATCTGGCGCAGCTCTTCCACGGCGATGGCGGTAGAAGGCCCGCCCATGCCGGTGGACATTACCAGCACTTCCACGCCGCGGAACCAGCCGCGCAGGGCGCGATATTCGCGGTTGCTGCCGAAGTCTTCAACGTTGTCCAGAAACTGCGCGACGTGTTCCACGCGTTTCGGATCGCCCGGCAGGAGCGCATAACGGGCGTGCGTCATCTCCCGGCTGAGCCGGATATGGGGCTGGAGTTGGGTCATGATAGTTACCTGGCGTTAAACGAGCCATTTGGCATGGCTCAGGATTGGCTGCTGTTATTTAATGTTCGGCGTGCTGGCGCAGGCGCTGAGGGTCGAGAACCTGAATCTGCTCGCCGTGAATCGCAATAATATTGTCTTCCCGCAGTTCAGATAAAATGCGGTTAATGCTGCGCGGGGCCACCGCAAACTGCTCGCTTAATTGCTGCTTATTAAGCGGGATATTGCCCTGTATTGGCTGGTATTTCTGCCACAGCACCAGGCAAATACGCTGATGTAACGAATAAAGAATATCTTCTCCGGCCTTTTTGGAGAGCTGATAATATTGATCGCTCACGGCCTGTAATATTTTTTGATTAAAGTAATTGTCTAACCCCAGCCAGCGAATAAATTCTTCCCGCGTCAGCACTAAAAGTGCCGCGTCGCTAACCGCTTCTACCGAGCAGATGTATTGCCGCCGCTCGAAGATTTCCAGCTCTCCCAGAATGTCGCCTTTTTTATAGCGCGCCTGGGAATATTTTCGCCCGTCGTCGGCGGTGGTGAAAACGTCGATTTCTCCTTTAACGATCAGGTGAAACTCATCGCATATTTCACCCTGGCGAAAAATCAGTGAGCCACGAGGGTAATGTTTTAGCTGCCAGCTGCGCAGAATATCCAGCGGGCAGTACTTCAGCAGCTCATACAGCACCGGGTCGCCGGTCACGCGTTCAATGACGTTCAGCCAGTCGCCGGGCCTGCTCTCGTTTTTCATGGTGTTCACTATAAAATTTCCCGTCAAATAAGGACAGGACGCCCGTCCCGTGTTGCCCACAGATTAGCGTGAAAACTGCCAGCGGGATCTGAAATCCGCATCGTTGCCGGGACATTTGTCCCGGCAGGGCGCTGGCGGGGTGGGCGATATGGTTGTTTTTCGTACATACTGTTTTTGAAGTTCACCCAATCTATTAACTGTTTATGATTTTAATCAAGGAGTTAACATGTCTGGTTGGTTCGAATTAAGCAAAAGCAGCGACGGGCAGTTTAAATTCGTGCTCAAGGCGGGCAATGGCGAAGTGGTGCTCACCAGCGAGCTGTATAAAACCCGCGCCTCGGCGGACAACGGCATCGCCTCCGTGCGCACCAACAGCCCGCTGGAGGAGCGCTACGACAAAAAGGTCGCCAGCAACGGGAAGTTCTACTTTAACCTTAAGGCCGGCAATCATCAGGTGATTGGCACCAGCCAGATGTACGCCACGGAGCAGTCCCGGGATAAAGGCATTGCCTCGGTGAAAAATAACGGTGGAACCGAAACGGTGAAAGACAAGACTTAACCGGAACCAGGGGCGGCGGGGCAATTCGCGAGCACTCACCTGGGTGATGTGTTTGTGCGATGCTGCCCCGGCCGCCTTTTCCCGGTCGCAGCCTCAATGGCCTGTTGTTTATCGCCGGGAGTCTGGCCGTAAAAATGAAAGTTGAATCCACCCCAGCGGCGTACCGCCCTCCAGAACGTCACCTGGCCGTAGCGAGTCAAACGCCCGGCACGGATCTCCCACGGCTCGTCTCGCAAATCAAAGACAAAACCGGCATCGTGCCAGCGCATCTTATCCCGCTTCAGAGAGTTGCCTCGGAGCAAAACTGCATCATTGGCGTCAGGCCGGTAGACAAGCTGGCGACGGCGCTGATAGAGGCCGGGCATCCGACCAAAGGATTTCACATCAAGGGGAAAAGCGCCTCGTGGGGGCCGCAGGCGGGGTTTATCTGCGTGGAGCAGCGGTTCAGCAAGCTGGAGAATGCCTCGCCCGAGCGAATCGCGAAGTTTAACCTGCAAACGCAGGCCTGCATTGCCGAAGGGCATGCCGCAGCCGTGCCGCTGGAAGTTTCCCAAAGCCGCCTGCACGGCCTGTTTGAGCAGGGGCTTATCGACAAGTTGTCGCCGGAGAACGCCGGCGGCGTGAGTCATCTCAGAGCCAGCGGGCCAGGCGGGGAGCGCTATGCGTTTGAGGCCCGGCGCCTGCCGGGCAGCGGAGAAGCGCGGTATCAAATTTCCCATCAGGGCGTGCCGCTCCAGGTGCTTGCCCCGAATACAGAAGCCCGGCCCTTCACCGCGGATTACGATCTGCTGGTCATCGCCCCGCACGTTAGCGAATTAGGGCCTGAGGATAATTTGCAGGTGCCGGATGTGTCCCATCAGGTATTTCGTCAGCGGCTGGAAAATTACCGCACGCTGCCTGAGCACCAGGCGCTGCGCGGGGACTATGACAACCCGGCAAGCTTCTACCGCAAGAGCGATAACGAAACAGGCAACACGAGCGAGCGCGCCCGCCGGATGATTGGCGTGCTGAACCAGGCGCTGGTGGGGAACGGAGAAAAAGTGGTACATCACGCCACGGACAGCGCCAACCCGGTCACCGATCCGGAGAGCAATTACCCGGCGACGTTCGCGCTGCCGCGTAAAATCGGGCGCTTCGCGCCTTTGTGCATCATTGAAAATAAAGACGATCTCGCGGAGCTGGTGCTGCAGGCCAAGAACGCGGGCTACCACGTTCCGCTGAATCCGCTGTGGGAAAAGGAGATCCTTGCCGTGCGTAGCGACAGATTCGCTGCCGCAAGGTTAACGCTGGAGGCGGCGCAGCTTACAAAGCCGGTGCGGCAGCGCTAAGCCTCAGTCTCCAGACCTGCAGCCACCCATTCCGGGTACCCGGCATCAAAGCGGCGTATCTTGTAGCCTTTGCGACGAAGATACTCGACTGCTTCGACGGAAAGAATACAGTGCGCGCCCCGGCAGTAGGCGACAATTTCTTTATCTTTGGGCAGTTCGGCCAGGCGTGCTTCCAGCTCCTTGAGTGGAATATTCAGGGCTCCCGGAAGATGACCATCGCCAAATTCATCCTCTGGCCTGACGTCCAGCAGCGTCACGGCGCCGGATTCCAGGCGACTTAACAACTCATCCCGGCCAACCGGTTCCAGTCTCTCACTGGCATTTTGGTAGTCGGCAGCAATGCTGCGAATAGCCTCGCTGTGGTATTCAGCAAAGCAGCGAAGGCTGGCAATCACGCTTCTTACCGGGCCGTCAGCCAGCCGATAAATGATATGTTTACCGTCGCGCCGGGAGGTCACAAAGTTGCCCTTTCGAAGGTTTTGCAGGTGTTGCGAGGTGCTGGCCGTGGACATGCCCGTCAGTCCGGACAGCATATCAACGGACAGTTCTCCTCCGGCAAGATGCTCCAGAATTTCAATCCTCGCGCCATTGCCCAGCAACCTCGCCAGTTCGCCGAGGTGCGAATACAAAAATTTTTCCGGCTGGCTCATTGACTCTTCACCTCGTTAACAGCAACATTCAATCATTCAATTGAATGTTTAAATGATAGCGCAATAGGACGAAAAATCCCACCTGAAGAGAAAGGTTTTTCGTCGGTAACCAGCTCAATGTTATACGGGATAAATCCGATGTCATATAAAAACATGTACCGCCAGGTGCTCCTTTTGGTGGGTGCCCAGGCAATTTTTCAAACCGTCTCAGTGTTGGTGATGACAATTGGCGGCCTGGCGGGTGGGCGGCTGGCGCCTTCACCAGGGCTTGCGACGGCGCCTATCGCCGCGATGTTCCTCGGTACCGCGCTGACGACCTTTCCCGCTTCGCTGTGGATGGCCAGAGTGGGACGAAAAACAGGGTTTATGGCCGGAGCTGCTGCGGGGGTAACTGGCGGTGTGATAGCGGGTTTAGGGATTATGTCTGCCTCATTTCTTCTGCTGTGCGTTGGCACACTGCTGGTGGGGGTGTATCAATCTTTTGCTCAGTTCTATCGTTTCGCCGCCAGCGAAGTGGCCAGCGATGCCTTCCGGCCAAAGGCCATTTCACTGGTTATGACGGGTGGAATTGTGGCGGCGCTGGCGGGACCATTCCTTGCCCGATTCGGCAGCGATCTCATGACCCCACGCTATCTGGGATCCTTCATTATTTTGGCCGGGATCTCCTCTGTGGCGGTGCTTTTGCTTGCCCGTCTTTCCGCTCCCGCGAGCCGGGAAGCCGCCGCTAATTATGCCCCGGCGCGGCCCTGGAGGACGGTTATCAGGCAGCCTGCTTATCTGACGGCGCTTTTTAGCGCGGCAACCGGGTACGGCATCATGATTCTGGCGATGACGGCTACGCCTCTGGCGATGTTGCACCACCACCATTCGCTGGCGCAAACCTCCAGCGTTATTCAACTGCATGTTTTGGCGATGTTTCTCCCCTCTTTCATTACCGGCAAACTGATTGCCCGCTTCGGCAGTATCCGCGTGATGCTGTCCGGTGTGGCGCTATTTGGCTGCCATATTCTGCTGGCGCTGACGGGAACGAGCTTCACCTCGTTTGCCAGCGCGCTGATCTTCGTTGGTCTGGGGTGGAACTTCCTTTATATCGGCGGGACTGCCCTGCTAACCACCACCTTTTCTGCAACGGAAAAGGGCGTTGCGCAGGCGGTTAACGATATGACTATCTTTATTGTTGGCCTGAGCTGTTCTTTAAGCGCCGGGGCATTACTCGAGTGGCTTGGCTGGGAAAAACTTAACGAGCTGCTCCTGCCGTGGCTGGCTTTGTCGGCGATTGTTTTGCTGTGGCAGGGGCTGCGTCAGCGTTCTGTTTCCGGGGGCTGACAACTGGCGTTCCGCTCCTTTTGCCAAAAACCGCATTCATTGTTCAAAAAACAATCGTCATCGGGTCGATACTGAAAACAGAAGCATATGACTTACCCAAAAGTTAACTCACAGAGGGATATGCTGATGAACAGAGACCTACGGGCAGTAAAGAATTTTGATTTTCTGGCGCGTAGCTTCGCGCGTATGCAGGCTTCGGGGCAGCAGGTGAATCTCCAGGCCGTGACCGGCAACATGAGCCGCGAGCAAAAAATGTGGTTCTGCGAACGTTTTAACCAGTATTGCGAAGAGGAATCCCGGGCCGCCGAGCTCGAGCACTGAAATAACGGGCCGGGTGGCCCGTTCAGGTTGCTGACAAAGAAGGAAAAAGCGTGGTTTTTCCTTCTTTGTGGTGAGTAGCCGAAAATCAATGCATTGATTTTCCAGTTTATTTTTCTGGCGACAGATTGCAGAATTTTATCCGCATGAGGTTTGTCATCAGTCTCAACGGGCCGGGTGGCCCGTTATTTGTTTCAGCCCTTCAAAACGCCAGTTTCATCCAGGCTTTCGTCAATTACCTGTTATCCGGCTGGGCGCGAACGTTGTTCAGCCCGCTGGTGTTGATCCGGTACGGTTGCCCGTTGCTGGATTTAATCAGCTTCTTGGTCCTGAGTTTTTTGAACACGGCCAGCGTGCAGTCGCTCAACAGCAACCCTTCGCGGGAATAACATTCAACGGCGGTGACGCGGCCTGACTGGTCGCGAGTGTGAACGATTCGTCCCCCTTTCGCTAAAACGTGGAGGGTACGCTGTTCCTGACGGGATAAATTCATGCTGAAAAACCTTTTCATCATCATGTGCTAAACGTGCCAACACAACGCGTGTGTTCGCATACGGATTAAGCGCAGTGATAATCAGTCCGTCCTTTGGTGGGCGGGAAACTGATTATCGGATGATGACATTCTCCAGCATCAGGCCTCTGAGTGACTTTGGTTGAGGAAACGGGCGAATAATAACACATAAAAACTAAAGGGGAATAATCAAGGGATCCAGTTATCCCATGCCGGCTGCGGCGAAAGCTCCCCCACCAGGAAATCAATAAACGAGCGGACCTTCGGGTTGCTGTATTTGCTCGGGAAATAAAGGGCGTACAGCGCGTGGGTGTCGTAGGTGATGATGCCGTCCAGCAGCAGCGGAGTTAGCTCGTCCTTTTGAATATGGTCGCCAATCAGGTAGGTAGGCAGGTAGGCAACGCCCTGGTTTTCCAGCACCGATTTAAGCAGGACCAGGCTACTGTTGGCCTGGATTGGCGTGCGCATTTTTAGCAGGTGCTGCCGTTCATGCTCATCGGTCGTTTTTATCTGCGGCGTTAACCCAGGGTAAACCAGGCAGTCGTGCGTGACCAGATCCGTGCGTTTGCCCGGCATCCCTTTCTTGCTGAGATAGCCTGCGGTGGCGCAGTAAGCCCAGCGTACGGGGGCCAGTTTGCGCATGGCGTAATTTTGCGGCGGAGAGGTGGATATTCGCAGGGCGATATCGAAGTCGGATTCATTAAGATTAATAAAGTTATCGTTGAGGTCTATATAAAGATTCACATCGGGAAAGTTTGCTCGATATTTATCAACAAGGTTGACCAGCCTGGCGTAGCCAAACGCAATAGAGCAGGTGATGCGTAATTCACCCTGCGGATTGTTGTAATAGCTTGATGTGGTATTTAGCGTGTCGTCGAATTCTTTAATTAACTTATTAGCGCGGTTAAACAAATATTGCCCGGCATCGGTCAGCGTAATGCTGCGGGTTGTTCTTTTGATAAGCGTAGTGCCCAGCAAATCCTCCAGCGCCGCCAGGCTCTTGCTCACCGCCGAAGGTGACACGCTGAGCTGCGCTGCCGCTTCTGACAGCCCGCCGCAATCAATAATTTTGACGAATACCTCGAGATGCTTGAGTGAAATTGGCGCGCTCATTTTTTCCTTTTATTCACAAGTGATTTGCGAAAACGGTATTAATTCCCCATACCAATCGAATTTTAAAAGTGTAACTATTGCGATGTAGTAAATAAAGAAGTTAGAAAATGAATTTTATACATCATTCGTGATTTGAATCACAAAATTCCGGGGATTTAATTACAGCAGCTGATAATTGTGATTTTCGTCCCAGTTATTATTACTTTTATTGAGAAGGTATCCTTTATGTGGACACGCCTCGAACCCTACAAATCATCCTTTGCTCTTTTATTTGCGCTTATTGTCGGCGGCCTGCTGGGTATTTATGCCCCGACTTACGCCATTAAATTACAGCCAGTCGGTCAAATATTCCTCAACCTGTTGTTTATGATTATTGTGCCGCTGGTCGGCGTCAGCGTGATGTCTTCTATTGCCGGTATGACCGACCTTAAAAGATTGGGGCGCATCATGGTGGTTATTTTTATTGTTTCCATCGCCATGGCGCTTATTCCCGCCGCAGGCATTGTGCTGCTGGCGCTTTGGTACAACCCGGCCCAGGGGGTGACCATCGATCTTTCCCATTCGGTGAAAGGCGGCTCGGGGGAGATGGATTTTGTCAGCATGGTGACCACCAGCGACTTTGTCGGTCTGTTCTCCAAGTCGAACATTCTGGCGCTGATCGTGATTGCGATTATCGCCGGCGTGGCGATTGGTCAGTCGGCGGATGCGGGCAAACGTATCGCCGCTCTGCTGCAGGATGCCAACACCGTTATCATGAAAATTGTCTCGATTATCATGAAGGTGGCACCTGTCGGCCTGGGCTGCTACTTCGCTGCAACCATGGCGAGCCAGGATGCTTCGCTGCTGATGACCTTCGCCCGGGCCATCGGGTTATTTATGGCCGCAACGCTTATCTATTACGTGCTGGGCTCCATTTTCTATTCGTGGATTGGCGGCGGGCTTCCGGCAGTAAAAGCGTTCTGGAAACACGCGATTGAACCTTCCGCGACCGCGCTGGGCACCTGCTCTTCGCTCGGTACTCTGCCGGTTACGCTGCGTGCGGGCAAGGCAATGGGCATCAACCCTGAAATTGTCGATGTCTCGATTCCGCTGCTGGTGAACCTCAATAAAGGCGGCGTGGCGATGATTGCCGCGTTGAAAATCGTCTTTATCTATTCGGTTCTTGGCCTGCCGTTTACCAGCGAAACCTTCTTCCTCGCGATGCTGATTGCCGTGCTGTCGGCGATCATCGTTGGTGGCGTGCCGGGCGGCGCGTTCCTCGGGGAAATCTTTATCGTTACGACGCTGGGGTTGCCAATGGAAGCCATCCCGCTGCTGGTGGTGCTTGGCACCATTACCGATGCACCGGCCACGCTTATCAACGTGATCCACGATCTTAATGCGGCGCAAATCGTGGAACGCTTCGCCGGAAAGAAGCGCGGTGAACCGGAAACCAGCGCTCCGCTGGCCGCAAACAGCGTTGCTGGCTAAGCCCTCTGAATGGAATGAATCAGGAAATAACGGGAGAATTTTATGAAACAGAAAAGTCATCTTGAAACTCAGCTGGTCGTCGCCGGGCGTGAAAAACGCTACACCCAGGGGGCGGTAAATGCGGTCATCCAGCGTGCGTCCTCGCTGGTATTTGACAGCGTGACAGCCAAAAAATTTGCCACTGCAAACCGGGCAAACGGCGAGCTGTTCTATGGCCGCAGAGGCACGCTGACGCATTTTTCCTTCCAGAAGGCGATGACGGAGTTAGAAGGCGGCGCCGGGTGCTCGCTTTATCCGTGCGGCGCGGCGGCGGTCACCAATGCGATTCTGGCTTTTGTCAGCGGCGGAGATCATATCCTGATGACCGGCGCGGCCTACGAGCCAACTCAGGATTTCTGCAACAAGATCCTGAGCAAATTCAACGTCACAACAACGTATTACGATCCGCTGATTGGCGCCGGGATCGCTGAACTTATCCAGCCCAATACCCGCGTCGTTTTCCTTGAATCTCCGGGCTCAATTACCATGGAGGTTCAGGACGTGCCCGGTATGATCAAGGCGATTCGCGCCGTTAACCCTGAAATTGTTGTCATGCTGGACAACACGTGGGCCGCCGGAGTGCTGTTCCGGGCGCTGGATTATGGCGTGGATATCTCGATTCAGGCCGGGACCAAATACACCATCGGCCATTCGGACGGCATGCTGGGGACGGCGGTTGCCAACGCGCGCTGCTGGGATCGCCTGCGTGAAAACTCGTACCTGATGGGCCAGACGCTGGATGCCGATACGGCATATATGGCCGCTCGTGGCCTGCGCACGCTGGGAGTCAGGTTGAAGCAGCATGAGGAAAGCAGCCTCGCGATTGCCCGCTGGCTGTCGGCTCATCCGCTGGTGGAACGAGTTAACCATCCCGCGCTGGCTGAATGTCCGGGGCATGCGTTCTTCGAACGCGACTTTTCCGGCAGCTCCGGCCTGTTCTCCTTTGTGCTAAAACAGCGCCTGACGGACGAGCAGCTTGCGGGTTACCTGGATAATTTTACGCTGTTCCATATGGCGTATTCCTGGGGCGGGTTTGAGTCACTGATCCTGGCCAACCAGCCGGAAGAGCTGAACGACATTCGTCCGGCAGGTAAGGTGGATTTCAGCGGCACGCTGGTGCGAGTCCATATTGGCCTGGAAAACGTTGAAGAACTGATTGCCGACCTGGAAGCCGGTTTTACCCGCATCGCCTGATTCCCTCTTTTGCCGCCCATAAGGGCGGCTTTCTCGCCTGAGTTATTCTGCTATTCCCTTTGTCGTGGAATAAAATATTCGTGATTATGTTCACGCACATGGAATAAAATATTCCATACTATGCACAACAGAACACACATAACGGATGTCCCGATGAAAATTAACTTAACCAAACTGGTCACCGAAGGCCGCAATCCGGCCAGCGCGGAAATCGACACGCTGCCAACCTTAGAGATGCTTAAAGTTATCAATAACGAAGACAAGCAGGTGCCGCTGGCGGTGGAGGCCACGCTGCCACAGGTCGCTCAGGTTGTCGATAAAGTAGTCGCTGCTTTCGCTCAGGGCGGCAGGCTGATTTATAGCGGCGCGGGAACGTCCGGTCGTCTGGGCATTCTGGATGCAAGTGAGTGCCCGCCAACATTCGGCACGCCGCGTGAGCAGGTCGTCGGGCTGATTGCCGGCGGGCATCCTGCCATTCTGCAGGCGGTAGAAAACGCCGAAGACAACCGGCAAATGGGCGAGCAGGATCTGCGTAACCTGAACTTCAGCGCGCGTGATGTGCTGGTGGGGATTGCCGCCAGCGGGCGTACGCCTTACGTGCTGGGCGCGATGGCCTATGCAAAAAGCGTGGGGGCCACCGTGGCCGCGATCTCCTGTAACCCGGGCAGCGAAATGAGCCTGGCGGCGGATATCGCCATTGAACCGGTCGTCGGCCCGGAAATCGTTACCGGCTCTTCGCGCATGAAAGCCGGGACCGCGCAAAAGCTGATCCTGAATATGATCACCACCGGGTCGATGATCCGCAGCGGCAAAGTCTACGGCAACCTGATGGTGGATGTGGAAGCGACCAATGCCAAGCTGATCCAGCGCCAGGTCAATATCGTGGTGGCGGCGACCGAATGCAGTCCGGAGCAGGCCGAAGCCGCGCTGAGCGCCTGTCACCGCCACTGTAAAACGGCGATCTTCATGCTGCTGAGCGGCCTGTCAGCCGAAGAGGCAAGCGATCTGCTGGCCAAAAAACAAGGCTTTATACGTGAAGCATTGCGGGGGTTAAACGGGTAGCTATGGCGAAAATCACCGGTTCGATGATAGAAGACATCCTGCGCCTGACGGGCGGCAGAGGCAATATTCTTGTCTGCGGCAACTGCATGACGCGCCTCAGGCTGACGCTCAAAAACAGAGACCTCGTTCAGCACGACGACCTGAAGAAAATTCCCGGCGTGATGGGCGTGGTCAACGGCGACGACCAGCTGCAAATTATTCTCGGCCCCGGCAAAGCGCAAACCGCCAGCGAGCTGATGAATTCGATGCTCAGGCAGGAGGGCTTAAGCGAGCCGGAGAGTGACGAAAGCGCGGATTTAGCCGTGCTCGCCAGCCAGAATAAACAGCAGATGAAGGCGAAGCAGAACAGCGCTGTGCATAACTTCCTCACTAAATTTGCCACCATTTTCACGCCGCTGATCCCGGGCTTTATCGCCGCCGGGCTGCTGCTCGGGATTGCCACGCTGCTTCAGCAAACGCTGGTGGTAGAAGGCACAACTCCTGCGGCCTGGCTGACCCAGCTTATTGCCTATATGAAGGTGTTCAGCATCGGGCTGTTTACCTTCCTGAGTATTCTGATTGGCTTCAACACCCAGAAAGCTTTCGGCGGCACCGGCGTAAACGGGGCGATCATCGCCTCGCTGTTTATTCTGCGCTACGTGCCGGAAGGGAAAGTGGGCTATTACGCCGGGATGGATACCTTCTTTGGGCTGGCTATTGACCCGCGCGGCAACATCATTGGCGTACTGCTGGCCTGTATGCTCGGGGCGTGGATCGAACGTCAGGTTCGGCGGATGATCCCGGACAATCTGGATATGATCCTTACCTCGACAATTACCTTATTGATCGCCGGGGCGATTACCTTCGTGGCGATCATGCCCATCGGCGGCGAGCTGTTCAAAGGCATGTCCTGGCTGTTTATGCACCTGAACGGTAACCCGTTCGGCACGGCGATTCTGGCCGGACTGTTCCTGATCGCCGTGGTGTTTGGTATCCACCAGGGATTTGTCCCGGTCTACTTCGCGCTGATGGATGCTCAGGGCTTTAACTCGCTGTTCCCGATTCTGGCGATGGCCGGTGCGGGGCAGGTTGGGGCGGCGCTGGCCCTGTTTGCCCGTTCGCCGAAAGGTTCGGTCCTGCGTACGCAAATCAAAGGCGCGATTATTCCTGGCCTGCTGGGTATTGGCGAGCCGCTGATTTACGGCGTGACGCTGCCGCGCCTGAAGCCGTTTATCACCGCCTGTATCGGCGGTGGGATCGGCGGGTTCTTTATCGGGCTGGTGGCCTGGATGGGGCTGCCCGTCGGGCTGAATACGGTGTTTGGGCCGTCGGGTTTGGTGTCGATTCCGTTGATGACTTCCCACCAGGGGATCTTCGCCGGAATGGCGGTTTACGTTGCCGGGATTGTTATTGCCTATGTGGCCGGGTTTATCATGACCTGGTGCTTCGGCAGTAAAAACGTTGATTTGACTTAAGTTAATATGACTCTTGCCCGCCCGCCCTCTGCGGGCGGCGTTATTCCCACCCGGTGGCTAATCTTTCCCGCTTTTTTTCTAAGGACGGAAAAGCATTAGCGATAATTTTTTATTCTTTTATGGAATCGTTGCCGTTGGAAATACTGCTTTCTCCCCCGAGACAGGAGCAGAATCATGGCAGCAAAACGACACTCACTCTGGCTGGTTGCACTGGCCCTTATTGCGGTTCAGGCCCACGCGGTGGACGTCACCGTGGCGTACCAAACCTCCGCCGAACCCGCCAAAGTTGCGCAAGCGGATGACGCGTTTGCCAAAGACAGCGGGGCGAAAGTGGAATGGCGTAAGTTCGACAGCGGCGCGAGCGTGGTGCGGGCGCTGGCCTCGGGCGATGTGCAAATCGGCAATATTGGCTCCAGCCCGCTGGCCGTTGCTGCCAGCCAGAACGTGCCGATAGAAGTTTTCCTGCTGGCCTCCCAGCTGGGTAACTCCGAAGCGCTGGTGGTCAAAAAAGGCATCAAATCACCGCAGGACTTGATCGGCAAACGCATCGCCGTGCCGTTTATTTCCACTACCCATTACAGCCTGCTGGCATCCCTCAAACATTGGGGCATCAAGCCGGACCAGGTGCAAATCCTTAATCTTCAGCCTCCGGCAATCATCGCCGCCTGGCAGCGCGGGGATATCGACGCCGCCTACGTTTGGGCTCCGGCGGTGAACGAGCTGGAAAAAGACGGCAATGTGCTCACGGATTCGGCGCAGGTGGGCCAGTGGGGCTCCCCAACGCTCGACGTCTGGGTCGTGCGTAAAGACTTTGCTGAAAAACACCCTGAGGTGGTCACCGCTTTCGCCCGCAGCGCCGTTGCGGCTCAGAAAGGCTACCTCGACAACCCGGACGGCTGGCTTCAAAAGCCGGATAACCTGAGCAAGCTTTCGCGCCTGAGCGGCGTGCCGGAAAGCGATGTGCCGGGGCTGGTGAAGGGCAATACCTACCTGACGGCAAAGCAGCAGGTTGAACAGCTTAGCGGCCCGGTGAATAAAGCTATCGTGGACACCGCGCACTTCCTGAAAGAGCAGGGCAAAGTGCCGGCGGTCGCCACCGATTATAGCCAGTTTGTGACCGACCGCTTCGTGAAGCCGCTGGCGCAGTAAACAGGAGACACGGCGATGCTACAGGTTTCACATCTCAGCGCGGAGTACGGCGGCAAGCCGGTACTCGATGACATTAATCTGACGGTGGACGAGGGCGAGCTGCTGGTGGTGCTCGGGCCTTCCGGCTGCGGTAAAACTACGCTGCTTAACCTGATCGCCGGTTTCGTTCCTTATTGCTCCGGCAGCATTACGCTGCAGGGAAAAACAGTTGCAGGTCCCGGCGCCGAGCGTGGGGTTGTTTTTCAGAACGAAGGGCTGCTGCCCTGGCGCTCGGTGCTGCATAACGTGGCCTTCGGGCTGCAGCTTGCCGGGCAGGCTAAGCCCGAGCGGGAAGAGACAGCGCTCGACATGCTGCGCAAGGTTGGGCTGGAAGATAAGGCGAAAAACGCTATCTGGCAGCTTTCGGGCGGGCAGCGGCAGCGGGTGGGCATTGCCCGGGCGCTGGCGACGAAGCCGCAGCTTTTGCTGCTGGACGAACCCTTCGGCGCGCTGGATGCCTTTACCCGCGAGCAGATGCAGACCCTGTTGCTGAAACTGTGGCACGAAAGTCGCCGCCAGGTGCTGCTGATCACCCACGATATTGAAGAAGCCGTCTTTCTGGCGACGGAACTTGTCTTGCTGTCACCTGGCCCGGGCCGCGTACTGGAACGGCTCCCGCTTGATTTTGGCCGCCGCTTTGCCGCCGGAGAGCCTTGCCGCAGCATCAAGTCTGACCCGGAATTTATCGCCAAACGTGAATATGTGCTGAGCCGAGTGTTCGAGCAGCGGGAGGGGTTCTTATGAGCGTAGTGATTCAGGACAAACCCGTGCGTCGCAGATTAGCCTGGCGCTGGCCGCTTTCGCGTCAGCTCACCCTGAGCGCAACCACGCTGATCGTATTGGTACTGCTTTGGTGGTGGGTGGCGGCGCAGCACTGGATAAGCCCGCTGTTTTTGCCGCCGCCGGGGCAGGTGCTGGCGAAGCTTATCACTATCGCCGGGCCGCAGGGCTTTATGGACGCCACGCTGTGGCAGCATCTGGCCGCGAGCCTGGGGCGCATTCTTACCGCGCTTGCCGCTGCGGTGCTGATAGGCATCCCGGTGGGCATTGCAATGGGGCTGAATCCCACCGTGCGCGGCATTCTTGATCCGTTGATCGAGCTTTACCGCCCGGTGCCACCGCTGGCCTATTTACCGCTGATGGTAATTTGGTTCGGTATCGGCGAGACATCTAAAATCCTGCTGATTTATCTCGCGATTTTTGCGCCGGTGGCCATGTCCACCATGGCGGGCGTGCGCAGCGCGAAGCAGGTACGCATTCGTGCCGCTCAGGCACTCGGCGCGTCTCGCTGGCAGGTTATCTGGCATGTGATTTTGCCGGGCGCGCTACCGGAAATTCTGACCGGATTTCGCATTGGGCTGGGCGTGGGCTGGTCCACGCTGGTGGCCGCAGAGCTGATCGCCGCCACGCGCGGGCTGGGCTTTATGGTGCAGTCCGCAGGTGAGTTTCTGGCGACCGACGTGGTGCTGGCGGGGATCGGCGTCATTGCCGTCATCGCATTTTGTTTAGAACTGGGGCTGCGGGCGCTACAGCGCCGCCTGACCCCGTGGCATGGAGAAGGGCAATGAGTGAAAAAGTGAACATTAAGCCATTGGGGCCGTACATCGGGGCGCAGATTGACGGCGTGGATTTAACGCGCGCCCTGAGCGACAACCAGTTCGAGCAGATTTACCACGCGCTGATCCGCCATCAGGTACTGTTCTTCCGCGAACAGGAAATCACGCCTGAACAGCAGCGTGCGCTCGCTCTGCGCTTCGGCGACCTGCATATTCACCCGATTTACCCCCATGCCGAAGGCGTGGAAGAAATTATCGTGCTGGATACCCACAACGATAATCCGCCGGATAACGACAACTGGCACACCGACGTGACCTTTATTGAAACGCCGCCAGCCGGGGCGATTCTGGCGGCGAAGCAGCTGCCGGAAACCGGGGGTGATACGCTGTGGACCAGCGGGATTGCCGCTTACGAGGCGCTGTCGGAACCGTTTAAAAAGCTGTTGTCCGGGCTGGAGGCCGAGCACGATTTCCGTAAATCGTTCCAGGAGTACAAGTACGCTCATAATGAAGTGGAACACCAGCGCTGGCGCGAAGCCGTGGCGAAGAACCCGCCGCTGCGCCATCCGGTGATTCGTACTCATCCGGTTAGCGGTAGGCAGGCGCTGTTCGTCAACGAAGGCTTTACCACGCGCATTGTTAACCTGACGGAGAAAGAGAGCGAGACGCTGCTGGGTTTCCTGTTTGCCCACATCACTAAACCGGAGTTCCAGGTGCGCTGGCGCTGGCAGCAAAACGATATTGCCATCTGGGACAACCGCGTCACGCAGCATTACGCCAACGCCGATTATCTCCCGGCCCGCCGCATCATGCATCGCGCGACAATCCTCGGGGATAAGCCTTTCTGGCGCGGCTGACAGAAAAAAGCGCCCAATGATGGGCGCTTTTTATACCTGTTTTTAGGCCCGAACCTTCACCGTTACCAGCACCGCTGTCAGCAGCATCAGGCTGCCGGACAAGATAAGCGGGGCCAGCAGGCCGAGGTTATCCAGCGCGAGGCCGCCTATCGCCGCTCCGCAGGTGTTGGCCAGCTGGATCACGGCCACCTGAATCGACCCGGCTTTTTCCGCCTGATCCGCCAGCGAGCGGGTGATCCACGTTGACCAGCCGACCGGTACGAGGGCAAAGGCCAGCCCCCAGACAATGGCAATTACTGACGCCACGGCTTTGTTCGCCCCCCAAAGCACCAGTACCGCCGCGCTGATAGCGAGAATTAAGGGCGCGCAGGCCAGGGCCAGCTTGAGCGACCGTTTCAGGATCGGGGCAGAAAGGGAGGTGCCAACGAAGCTGGCGATACCGAAGCTCAGCAGCACCAGCGTCAGGCCGTCCACGTCAAAGCCCGCCAGGGTCATATAAACCGGGCGGATATAGGTAAAGAACGAGAATTGCCCGGCGAACGCCATAAAAATAGCCAGCATACCCGCCAGCACGCCCGGGCGTTTGAGCAGGCCAAACATGTTTTGCTTCTGGTGCGCCGCTTCGCCCGGCAGAGAAGGCAGCGCTTTCCAGACCCAGATAATACAGGCGACACCCATCAGGGCGGCGGCGTTAAAGACGTTGCGCCAGCCGATAATCCCGCCGAGGAAGCTGCCCAGCGGGGCGGCAATCACTAAGGCTATCGAGACGGCGCCGAAGATAACGGACAGCGCCTTAGGTACCGTGCGCGCGGGAACGAGGCGCATGGTCAGCGAGGCCGACATGGCCCAGAAGCCGCCCAGCGCCAGCCCGAGGCAGGCGCGACCAAGCAGCAGCAGAGAGAAGTTCCCCGCGAATGAGACCAGCAGGCAGGAGGCCGTGAGCAGGATGGCAAAAAGCAGCACCACGCGGCGGCGATCGGTCGATCCTATCAGGTTGGTGATAAACAGGCTGGCAAACATCGCCACAAAGGCGGTGACAGTGACCGACTGCCCAGCAAGGCCTTCGGAGATATTCAGTTCCTGCGCCATCGGCGTCAGCAGGCTAACCGGCAAAAATTCAACGGTAATCAGGCAGGCCACGCAAAACGCGATGGCAAAGACTGCCGACCAGTTGGGGCGGGTTACCGAGGTTGCCGGAATGGCGTGGGGGGCGGTTTCATTCATCCTGAAGTCCTGGGTCAAAGTTTGGGGCAAGCCTTCCAGTGTATCACCGCTTGCGCAACGTCTTTAACCTTTTGGCAACTTCACTCAGTATTGCGCGGCGGGCGTTCAAGAGCCCTTTATCTGAATCAAACAAAAAATAAACAAATTTAACAAAAAAAGAACAATTTTCTGGGGCTAAGAGAATAATATAACCCCCTAAATTAACTAGGCTTTTATCTCTTTAGAATCATTTTCCCGAAAGGTTTACCTGGTCATTTCTTAGGCGTTATTAAGACTACGCTTATGCAACATAAAGAATTGGTATCTATTACTTAAATAAAATTTAGCTTAATTTAGCCATACTTCGTAGCCCATCGCGAATATATAAAAATTTCATCTTGAATTATTAAGGATAACTTTATACGGCGCATTAAATAATGTGCTGGGGAAACGTTTGTCTTTAATTCTAATGAAACCACTGAGCATTCTAAGGAATTCCCACAGGATGTGGGGAATGCGTTATGCGGTCATTTAAGACCGATGATGATTCAAACGGAGTCATGAAGGATGCATAACTCCGATGTGCGTTTTATATATGAAGGAATACCCATGAAATTAAGCAAAATCGCCTCTTCTCTGATCGCAACCGTTGCTCTGGTCAGCAGCGCCGCTAACGCAGCAGATCCTGTTACCGTTAATGGCGGAACCGTACACTTCCAGGGCGAACTGGTTAACGCCGCTTGTGCGGTAAGCACTCAGTCCGACGGCCAGATCGTTAAACTGGGCCAGTACCGTACCGCTGCTTTCACCAAAGTGGGCGATACTTCTTCCCAGATCCCATTCAACATCGTCCTGACCGATTGCGATAGCACCGTGGCGGCTACCGCTTCTGTCGCTTTCACCGGCCAGACTGATGCGACCGACCCAACGCTGCTGGCGGTGAACTCCGGCGGAAACGCAACCACCGCGAAAGGCGTAGGTATCGAGATCCTGGATCGTACCTCTAAGACCCTGTCTCCGAACGGTTCTACCTTCTCTACCGCTCAGACTCTGAACGACGGTGAGAACACCATTCCGTTCACCGCTCGCTATAAAGCAACCGCTGCCACCGCGACTGCCGGTGCTGCGAACGCGGACGCAACTTTCGTTATGAAATACGAATAATCAGCCACGGCTGAGAGCACAGGGATGATTCAGCCTCACGGATGAGGCTTGTCCGACGCGAGTCCAGAGAGGACGATGATGATAAGGAAAATCCTGCTACTGGCTATGCTGGCTGCGGTGAATCCCGTTCAGGCAAAGCGCATTGTGGTTATCCACGGTGGGGAAGTACATATGCAGGGTGAGCTGGTCAACGGCGCCTGCGCCGTCGCGCCTGAAAGCCAGGAAATGACTGTGCAAATGGGCCAGTACCCGAGCAACGTATTTAAAGATGTTGGCAGCTACGCGCCGCCCAGCATCCCTTTTACCCTTCGGCTGACGGACTGTCGCCCGGAGGTTTATGACCATGTGGGCATCGCGTTTCAGGGATCTACTCCGGCGGAAGATCCTCTGGTCTTTTTGGCCACGTCCAGCGTAAGTGGCAATGACGCCAGCAGCGGCATTGGCCTCGCATTATTCGATCAACAGCAGCAGCTGATTATTCCCAATAGTGAACCGGCGTCTTATTCGGAAATAACCACGCAGGAAATGAGTTTTCATTTTACTGCCCGTTATCGCGCGGTTTCTAAGCATATGTCGCCCGGAAATATTCGCTCTGACGTCTGGTTCACGCTGGTTTATCCCTGAACCTCTGCTTTTCCATTCTGGCTATTTTGATGGTACCTGTCGTGATGAACAAATTATATAAAGCCGTTTCGGCACTGATGCTCTCTTTAATGATGATGACGTTTAATGCGCAGGCTGCGGGCGGTATTGCCCTGGGCGCTACGCGCGTTATTTATCCGGCCGACGCGAAACAAACTTCGCTGGCCATCACCAACAGCGATCCGAAAGAGCGCTTCCTGGTGAACTCCTGGATCGAGAACGATCTCGGCCAGAAAGAGAAAAGTTTTGTGGTTACGCCGCCGCTGTTTGTCAGTGAGCCAAAAAGCGAAAACACGCTGCGTATTATCTATGCCGGGCCGGCATTACCGACGGATCGCGAGTCTATTTTCTGGATGAACGTGAAGGCCATTCCTTCCGTGGATAAAAACAGCGTTGAGGGTAAAAACGTCCTTCAGCTCGCCGTGCTTTCCCGCATCAAGCTGTTCGTGCGCCCTAAAAATCTGCAGATGCAGCCGGAAGACGCGCTGAAAGAGATCCGCTTCGCGCGCAACGGCCAGTACCTGAAGATCAGCAACCCTTCACCTTACTACGTTTCGCTGGTCAACCTGAAAATGGGCAGTGAAAAACTGCCTAACACCATGGTGGCGCCAAAAAATAGCGTACAGGTTGCCGTTCCATCCGGCGTTCAGGGGGCAGTGAGCTTCCAGACCGTGAACGACTACGGCGCGGTGACTAAAGCACAAGCGGGTGTCATGCAGTAACGCCAGGCGGGCAAAGGGAAGCAGGTAAATCATGAAGAGATCAGTCTCGCGTAAAGTGTTTACGCTAGCGCCGCTGGCGGCGACCATTGTGGCCTCATTTTGGCCCGCGTTCGCTGCCGCTGAGAGCTATTTCAACCCGGCATTTTTGTCGGACGATACCGCGGCGGTGGCGGATCTGTCTCGCTTCGAAAAAGGCAGCAGCCAGCCGCCGGGCGTTTATCGCGTGGATATCTGGCGCAACGATGAATTTGTTGCCACCGAAGACGTGCATTTTACGGCGACGGAATCGAAAGTCCCTGCTTCTGAAGCCGTGAAGTCCGGCGGGCTGACGGCCTGCCTCGACGTCGACTGGCTCAAGCGGCTCGGGCTGAATATGCTGGCGTATCCTGAGCTGGCGAAATATAAGTCCGGGGAGTGCGTCCCCGTGACAACGGCCGTGCCAGGCGCTGAAATGAGCTATGACTTTTCGCGTCTGCGACTGGATATTAGCCTGCCTCAGGCCTCTTTAATCAACAGCGCCCGCGGTTACATTCCCCCGGATCAGTGGGATGAAGGGATCCCTGCGGCGCTGCTGAACTACACCTTCACCGGCAACCGCGGCACTTACAACGACAGCTACTATCTGAACCTGCAAAGCGGCCTGAATCTGGGCCCGTGGCGCCTGCGCAATAACGGGGCCTGGAACTACACCAGCGGCGATGGCCACCACCAGAACCAGTGGCAGAATATCAGCACGACGCTGCAGCGCACGATTATTCCGCTCAAGGGCGAGCTGGTCATGGGCGACAGCAACACCGGCAGCGATGTGTTCGACAGCCTCGGATTTCGCGGGGCGCGCCTGTATTCTTCCGACAGCATGTACCCGGACAGCCTGCAGGGCTACGCGCCAACCGTGCGCGGGATTGCCCGCACCAACGCCAAGATTGTTGTCCGTCAGAACGGCTACGTGATTTATCAGAGCTATGTCTCTCCGGGCGCGTTTGCCATCAGCGACCTTAACCCGACGTCTTCAAGCGGTGACTTAGAGGTAACGGTAGAGGAGAAAGACGGCTCTGTGCAGAAGTACACCGTGCCTTATTCCACCGTGCCGATGCTGCAGCGTGAAGGCCGGTTTAAATATGACGTGGTGATGGGGGATTTCCGCAGCGGGAATAACCAGCAGGATAAGCCGTTCTTTACTCAGGGCACGCTGATTGCCGGTCTGCCGAACGGCTACACCGCCTATGGCGGGACGCAGCTGGCAGAACGCTACACCGCCGTTGCCTTAGGTGCCGGGAAAAACCTCGGCGACTGGGGGGCGATTTCGCTCGATCTTACCCATGCGCGCAGCAAGCTGGCGGATGACAGCGATCATCAGGGGCAGTCGCTGCGCTTTCTGTATGCTAAATCCCTGAGCGGCTACGGGACCAACTTCCAGCTGCTGGGCTATCGCTACTCTACGCGCGGTTTTTACACCCTGGATGATGTGGCCTACCGGAATATGGAAGGCTACCAGTACGAGTGGCAAAACAATGACAGCAACCGGCAGGAGCTGGTGGCGACCAGCTATCACAACCTGCGCTACAACAAAAAGGGCCGATTTCAGGTCAATATCTCCCAGTCTCTGGGGGATTACGGCTCGGTCTATGTTTCCGGTAGCCAGCAAACTTACTGGGGAACCGATCAGGACAACACCTGGTATCAGCTGGGCTATTCCAGCGGCTGGCGCGGGATCAGCTACTCGCTCTCCTGGTCGTGGAGTAAGTCGCTCGGCCTGGCAGACACCAACCGGATTGTCGCCTTCAACCTTTCGATTCCGTTTAGCACGCTGCTTGGGCACGGTTATTCGCGCGATACGGCGCTGGATCGTGCCTACGCCACGCTGGCCACAAGCCGCAGTTCTGACGGTAAAAACAGCTGGCAATCCGGGGTCGGCGGCACGCTGCTGGAAGGTCGCAACCTGAACTACAGCGTGAGTCAGGGACATACCAGCAATAACGGCTATTCCGGCAGCGCCACTGCCAACTGGCAGGCCACGTACGGCACGCTTGGTCTGGGCTACAACTATGACCGCAACCAGCATGACTTCAACTGGCAGGCTTCCGGCGGCGTGGTCGGCCATGCGGACGGGGTGACCTTCAGCCAGCCGCTGGGCGACACCAACGTGTTGATTAAAGCGCCGGGCGCTTCCGGCGTCAGCATTGAAAACCAGACCGGGGTGAAAACCGACTGGCGTGGCTATGCCGTTATGCCGTATGCCACGGTTTACCGCTACAACCGCGTAGCGCTCGACACCAACACAATGGACAACCACACCGACATTGAAAATAACGTCAGCAGCGTAGTGCCGACGGAGGGTGCCCTGGTCCGCGCCACCTTCGATGCCCGAATTGGCGTACGCGCCATCCTCACCGTTAAACGCGGCGACCGCCCGGTGCCGTTTGGTTCCGTGGTGCGGGAAGAGCAAAGCGGTGTGACCAGCATGGCCGGTGACGACGGGCAGATTTACCTCAGCGGCCTGCCGCTGAAAGGCAAATTGCTGATCCAGTGGGGCGACGGGAAGGGTTCCCAGTGTCGCGCCAGCTACTCCCTGCCGGAAGAGAGCCTGAAGCAGGCTGTCGTCATGGCAACCGCCACCTGTTCATAGCGTGCGGAGAGATTCAGGAAGATGAAAATGAAACTGAAAAATTTGATGGCCGGGTCGCTGCTGCTGGCGTTTGCTGCCCCAGCGCTGGCGACGGTTTGTGAAAACGAGCTTAAGGTCCCAACCGATATTTCGTACGACCTGTCTGACAAATTTAATAGCAGTAACAACAACGTCGGGCAGATCGTGACTCTGAGTGAAAAAACAGGGCTGATTGGGGTGAATGCCATCTGTCCTAAAGGAACGTCGGGGAATACCACCAAGCGTAGCTATGTTACCGATTTACCCATTCAGGAAGTGGTGGGGAGTTATAAGTATCTGAAGATAAATGACTACCTTAATGGCGCCATGAAAATAAACGACAGCTATGCGGGCGATTTTTATCCGCCGGTGAGCTACATGCAAATGGGGTCGCACCCTAACGTATCGAAGAACAAACCTTTTGGGGTCACGGATTCGAAGCTGGTGTTTCGCCTTAAAGTCACCCGCCGTTTTATTAACATGGTGCCGATTCCACGCCAGACGATGTTCCGGGTCTACGTAACGACCACCTCTGCGGACCCGTTAGATACGGTCGTTTACACCATCAGCTACAGCGGCAAAGTTGAAGTCCCGCAGACCTGCGAAATCAACGCCGGGCAGGTGGTGGAGTTTGATTTTGGCAGCATCGGGGCATCGTTATTCAGCCAGGCCGGGGCCGGTAACCGCCCGCAAAGCGTGACGCCGCAAAGTAAAACGGTGGGCATCAAATGTACCAACATAGATGCCCAGGCTTACCTCACGCTGCGCCTTGAGGCGGAGAAAAGCAGCGGCAATATGATGATATCCGATAACAGCGATCTGGGCTTTATCGTAGCGAACGCCAGCGGGACACCGCTGACGCCAAACAATCTTGGCAGCAAGATTAATTTCCAGCTTGATGATGCCGCTGCGGCTCGGGTGGGAATTCGCGCCTGGCCGGTAAGCGTCACGGGCGTAAAGCCGAAGGAAGGGCCATTTACCGCTCGCGGCTATCTGCGCGTTGATTTCGATTAAGGGGACCTGATGAACAAGTTTATCCTGAGCGCGCTGGCGCTGGTCCCGATACTCTGCGTGCCCCCAGTGAAAGCGGCCTCGCCGCTGGGGGAAATCAACGTTGAGCTGCATGGAACAATCGTGGATTACACCTGTGTCGTGGAGACGGGCGGGGACAATAAGACGGTGAAGCTTGGCTCGTGGCCGACCAAACAGCTGCGCACCGCCGGGAGCACAACTCAGGCAATGCCGTTTAACCTGAAGCTTACCGGGTGTCCTCCGAGCGGCACCGCATCAATCACCTTTAATGGCAAGAGTACCGGACCGGGACTGCTGGCGCTAAACGCTGCCAGTACGGCGAAAAATGTGGCCATTGAGCTACTGAATGAGGATAAGTCCCGATTGTTGTTGAATGATGCCAGTAAAACGATGCCGGTTGATGCCAACGGCGATGTGACGCTCAAGTTTTGGGCAAACTATATTGCCACGGCGGACAACGCGGATGCCGGGCTGGCCAATGCGGATGCGACGTTTCTGATTAACTACAATTAAAACATCTTTAATGGTTCCAGAAAATAACCGGGAGGAGTCTTCCCGGTATTTCCGCTTCCGGTGCGTAATGGTCCTTTATAGCAGTTCATGCACCTTGGCATAGTCAATCAGCTCGACAATGGAAGTGAGTCCGAGTTTAGAGAATATATTAGCTTTATGTGCGCTAATGGTCTTGTTACTCAGTAATAGCTGTTCGGCAATCTCTTTATTTGACAGGCCGTTTGCCAAATAACGCAAGACTGTGATTTCGCGGTTGGATAACGGCATATCGTCCATCGTTCCCCGGCGTGATTTATGGCTGCTGATAAAATGCAGCGTTTCCGAAGGGAAAAAGGAGTAGCCAGAAAGCAACATTTCAACCGCGTTAAATATATCTTCCTGTTCCTTACGTTTGCTCACAAATCCGTTGGCGCCGGCCTGAATCGCGCGCCCTGCGTAAAACGACTCTGATTTCGAAGACAGGAAAAGGATTTTGGTTTTTTCCTGTAATCCTTTGATTCTCTTGAGTAATGTAAAGCCATCCGTGTTGGGGAGCTCAACGTCAAGAATCACCAGATCGACTGGATTCGCGCGCATATAGTCGATAACTTCCCGACCATCATCTGTTTTTAAAACAACATTAATATCTTTATTTTTCTGGAGGAGAACTTCTATCGACATTCTGACAATAGGATGCTCGTCCATAATGATTACGGATGCCGGTTTCATTTTTTTTTGCCTCGATTGTTTGATAAAAACATCGCTTTGACACAGCGTCAATGGCAGCGAAAGTGATAAACAGTGAGTTGGCGGTTGCCGGTCTTTATGCGGGAACCTCCTTGTTTTTTTAAACGCTCTTCCTTTTTAAATTCGTTATTGTCGGCGGGAGAATGACTGCCTAAATAACTTCACATGTAATCCTTATAAATGTCATGGCAAATATAAATATGTGATGAGGTGATTATACAGCGCAGTTTTTGTGGGAAAAGTCTGATGTTCCTGGAATAAGTCTAAGTCAATACGAAATGCTGTGTAGTTAATTGACCTTTTTCTAAATTGAATTAACGAACCTAATTTTTTAGTTAAGGTGGGTTAAAAGACTTTTTATTGGAGAAAAAATGACATTTAGTTCTAAATGTTGTTATTTTGTTTTGGATCAAAAAGTGCTGAATGGCGTCATAGCGGAATAATTGCTTCCAGGAATAGTTGTAATTGTTAATTTTTTGTTTGTTTTTAACTCAATTTGAACATTGAAATTAAGTAAATTCTTAAAATATCTTATGCCTCAGTAGGTTAGTTCGATAGCCAATGTGCGCTATTTGCAACAGAAATTTCATGTAGAAGGTGCAGCAATTTACTGCGGTTATCGAGCGCCAGTCGGGTCAGCAAAACGTTGAAGCGATAAACGACGTAATGATAGGGTTTCTCAAGTAAAAGGGCGATTGATTTCAATGACTCTCCGCGGCTCAGCGCCAGTAAAATCGCCCACTCTCTGAGGGAAAAAACCTGCGTGTCGCAACTCGCCGCCAAATCTGGGTCGCCGGGGCTTAAAGCCTGTTTCAGTTTGTCCGGGGGCAGACGACGCTCGACAATCTTGCAGCCAACGGCCTGCTGAATAAATCGTGTGATTTCGGGCTTTCGCTGCGCGCTAAGTAGCATGATTTGGTGTTGCGGCGTGGTGATAACTTGTTGGCGAATGGCCTTCAAAACGTCAAGTGTGGGGATCTCCAGGCTGTCGAGGTCGACGATCAGCCGCGGTACGGGAGAGTGCACCTGATGCGCAATAACGTCATCCAGACAAGAGAGCACGGGAATGTTAAGGCGATGGAAAAGCGTGCCGGTGATTGCGCTGCTGAGGAAATTGTCGGCAGAAACGAGGATGGCGTCGGGCTTCTTTGGTTTTTGCCCCCCAATCAATTGCTGTTGAATATATTCGAGTCGATCAAAAAAAAGTGGCGCGGAGGAGTTGGCGGGGTTTAGAAGATAATCAGTCCGGGTACGACGGTGTTTATTTCGCCTCATAGCTGCGCACATAAGCCTGCTCACAATGACAAGGTATCAGAGAGCAGCCAGCGTTTATGCGGCCATAAATAGCCTTGCCCGAGTCTGGCGCCAGACTGGCGAGCGAGCTCGAGATGATGTGTGTCTTCGATACCTTCAATGATAATGTGAGGTGAAATGTCCGCGCACCGTGCGACCAGGCGTTGAAGTGCCCTGGGATTTTTACCGAGCGTCCAGAATGCTTGCTTATCAATTTTTACTCCGCCGACATCAATGGCGTAGCGGTGGAAGCTTTCAATACAGCCCTCGGTAAGGTCATCCAGCCATACCGATATCCTTTGTTGCTGTAACAGCTTAATTCGCTCCCGCAGGCAAAGCTGATGCCGCCTGGAGCACGTATCAAAAAGTGGAGCATCCTGTATCTCAATTGTTATCCATGATTCACAAACATCAAGCAGCCGGGCGAATAGCCGCTCGTCAATCAGCGCCATAAGGGGAAGGTTAAGAAAGAAGCTACCGGATGCCTGTCGGGACTTCAGCAGGTTGGCCTGACGGCAAAAAAGCGCCACGCTGTCGGCAGCCGACAGGTTCGCAAAAAAAACCTCGGAATCGCGTGATGGCGCGGCGAGCTGGCTGAGTACTTCGTGGCTAATAATGTGTCCGCTAAATAAATTAACAATCGGTTCCAGACGGAAACCGGAAATATGCTGGTCAACAGATAATAAATTGTTATCTCTAGAAATATTTATCATTATTTTGTCGCTAATTGTGACAGCTATTACTGAATTGCTGAGCAATCAATGCCCTGAGAGGAAGAGGTGGTGTGCTTTCAGCAAATTTGGAGATTTTTCTGAGCGTATTCTCTCAGCGCCTCGAATGAGTGAATACCGGGGATGGCTTATTCCAGGTTGCGAAAATTCGCAACCCTGAAGAGTGAGGGGCGCGTTTTTTTTATAATTAAGAGTAATTCCCTGGCATAATAAGAAAGTACTTAATTAAATAATTCAATCCAGCAAGAACGGCAGATTGAGTTTGATATAATTCATGAGTTTATATTGGCTCTTGATATTAAGTTTTTTCATAATCGACAGTCGTTTATCCCGCGCAGTATTTTCATCAATATGCATAATAAAAGCCGCATCAATCAGCGAGTAACCACAGGCCATTAGCTTCAGTAATTCACGCTCCTGCATGTTGAAATGCCGCGTTGTGCAGTAGTGGCAAATAGACGTAGGCACGGGCAGGGTGTTTTTTTTGCGCCGTTCTGGATCTACCCAGGGGGCCAGTTTGAGCCTGACATCTTCGACCTCATCCTCACGGTAGATAGACGGCAGCATATACAGGCAGGGACGAAACATCAGGTTCTCCTGATCCTGCTTTTTGCAGATGAGGATCACCCGCTGATGGCGCGTTGTCTGCGGTATTTTGTAGCAGTTGGCGGTTGACCAGTTGTCGTCTAGCGCGAAAAAAACCAGATCGGCGACGTCCTGATGTGCCAACGGTAGGAAATGATAAGTCTCGCTAAACTGATGGCAGAGCTGCTGGATAATAATTTTAATGCCATTTGCAAAATGGCTATTTCTTTCACAGATAGCAACGGTAAGCATGCTTTCCTCCGGGCTGGTTGACTATTAAAAAAATGATAGTGAAAAAAACTCGGGTTATGAATGTGTTACGACTTAACCCCGCAGGTGTGGAGGATGAATTATTGCCAGGCCATTTCCTGGGAGTAGCAGAAAAAACGGCAAAAAAACGCTTTGGGTAAAGTTTTCTGCTGTTAGGCCGATGATTAAGACTTGTCTTACAGGGAATGAGAAGCAATGTTAAACCGTATCAAAATCGTTACAAGCTTACTGGTCGTCCTGGGGCTGTTTGGCATTTTGCAGATAGCTTCCGGCGGGTTGTTCTTCAATGCGCTGAAGCAGGACAAAGAAAATTTCACCGTTCTACAAACCATTCGTCAGCAGCAGTCAACGCTGAACGGCAGCTGGGTCGCGCTGTTGCAGACCCGCAATACCCTGAACCGCGCCGGTATTCGTTACATGATGGATGCCAATAAAATCGGCAGCGGCGCAACCGTTGAAGAGCTTATGGCCATCGCCAGCACCTCGCTAAAACAGGCCGAGGTTGAGTGGGCGGCTTATGAAGCTTTGCCGCGCGATCCACGCCAAAGCGACGCGGCCGCACAAGAAATTAAGCGCAACTACGATATTTATCACGGCGCGCTGGCGGAGCTGATTCAACTGCTCGGTGCGGGGAAAATTAATGAATTCTTCGATCAGCCGACCCAGGGGTATCAGGACGGCTTTGAGAAGCAATACGTTAACTATCTGCAGCAAAACGACCACCTTTATCAGGAAGCGGTCGACAGCAGCAACAGTTCCTACAGCATGGCGATTTGGATCCTGATTGGCGTTCTGATCGTGGTGTTGGTGGTGATCCTGGTGGTCTGGCAGGGGATCCGTACCACGCTTATCTCTCCGCTTAATCGTCTGATCGACAGTATTCGCCATATCGCCAGCGGCGATCTGGTGCGCAAAATCGACGTGGAAGGCACCAACGAGATGGGGCAGCTGGCCGAGAACCTGCGCCATATGCAAAATGAGCTGGTGGTAACCGTAGGCGAGGTCCGCAACGGTGCGAATGCCATTTATAGCGGCGCCAGCGAGATTTCCATCGGCAATAACGATCTCTCGTCTCGTACCGAACAGCAGGCGGCATCGCTTGAGGAAACGGCCGCGAGCATGGAGCAGCTGACTGCCACGGTTAAACAGAATGCTGAAAACGCCCGTCAGGCTAGCCAGCTGGCGCTAAGCGCTTCTGAAACCGCACAGCGCGGCGGTAAAGTTGTAGATAATGTGGTGCATACCATGAGCGAGATTGCCGGCAGTTCGCAGAAAATCGCCGACATTATTAGCGTCATTGACGGCATCGCCTTCCAGACTAACATTCTGGCTCTTAACGCCGCCGTTGAAGCGGCCCGTGCCGGTGAGCAGGGACGTGGTTTTGCCGTGGTTGCCGGGGAAGTGCGTAACCTGGCGCAGCGTAGCGCGCAGGCAGCGAAAGAGATCAAAACCCTGATTGAGGACTCGGTCAGCAAGGTAGATACCGGTTCTACGCTGGTTGAAAGCGCCGGGGAAACCATGGGGGAAATCGTTAATGCGGTTACCCGCGTGACCGATATCATGGGTGAGATTGCCTCTGCGTCTGACGAGCAAAGCCGCGGGATCGATCAGGTTGGGCTAGCGGTTGCAGAAATGGATCGTGTGACCCAGCAGAACGCCGCGTTGGTCGAGGAGTCTGCCGCCGCCGCCGCCGCGCTGGAAGAACAGGCCAGCCGGTTGACGCAGTCCGTTTCCGTATTCCGCATCGCTCAGGAACGCCAGACTAAAGCCCAGGCCGCTGCGCCGAAGGCTGTCGCGACGACGGCTGCACCGCGTAAGGCCGTGGCTGCGGCATCTGACGATAACTGGGAAACCTTCTGATTCGAGCTGTATTGGAACAACAAGGCGGATAGCGCAAAGCTGTCCGCCTTTTTTATACCCTCGCTACCATTTCCAGCGCGTCGCTGTCCTGAAGCCAGTCGCGCGAATTGATCCTCAGCATTTCCATAAAGGTCGTCCCTGCGGTGGACAGCCGCCCTATACTAGGGCAAACGATATTCACGCTGGTTGCCGGCAGCACTTCTTTAAGCGTCAGTGGCCGAAGGTTTTTTTCATAGCCAGGAAAGCGGAGCCTGACCGAAGTCCACATGCTGACAATGGGCGCCTGTTCCATCATGCGCGCCATAATCCACGGCGAGGAGCAGTGCACAATCGTCGGCGGTAGCGGCAGGTTATAGCGGCGGAAGACCTGGCCCAGAATAGAGTGCTCTCCCGGCTCATCCCAGTCCAGCCAGGGAAATTGCATCAGGCTTTTCAGCGTGGTGGTGTGGGTGACGGGATGATGCTCGCCGGCAATAATGGTGTTGCTGAGGGCGTAGAGCGTTTCCTGGTAAAACGTGCCGATGGGCGTTCCGCTGGCGCTGGTCATCACCGCCATATCCAGCCGCTGATTAGCGAGCGCATCCAGAATCTGGAGCGGCCTGCCTTCCATTGCGATTAACTTCACGCCGGGATAGCGGCTCTGGTACTGGCTCATTGTGGTACTAAAGGGACCGTAAGAGGCGGCGGAGGTAAATCCAACGCGCAGCTGACGCATGGCTTTTCCGAGCAGATTATCGATTTCATCCCGCGCCTGATGTAACGAGCGATCGATATCCCTGGCATGGCGCAACAGCACTTGCCCGTACTCATTGAGCGTCACGCCCCGTGATGAGCGTTGCAAAATTGGCATGCCGATTTCCGTCTCCAGCTCCTGAATGGTTTTGGAAATAGCGGGTTGAGTGAGATGCAGCGCCCGGGCGGCCTTGCCTATGCTGCCCTGTGCGGCAACTTCCAGTAATACATCTAATTGATTTATTTTGATTTTCATTTGTCACTCCGCCATTGGCTTTCGCCATAGTGCAAAAAATGCACTTTCAGGATACGAAGAATATAACCAAAGTCATAACTAATTTTTATGTTTGCGATGTTCTTTTTTTATGCAGATAGTCGAATCATCCTCAGAAGTCACAGCCCGACATGCAAAAAATAATGAGAAGGAAGTGAGCATGAAATCATCTGCAAGTACTGCCTCTGCGGCGAGCGGGTTGATCGCCGCGATGCCGCCTCAAAGCCGCCCTCTGGAAGAGCGAACCTGCGCTAAGTCTCTGGTGGCGGTAACGTTGGGAAACGGATTAGAAATCTATGATTTTGCGGTTTATAGCTTCTTTTCAGTGATCATTGGCCACCTTTTTTTTCCCTCCAGTAATGACTATGTTTCGCTGCTGCTGGCGGTAGCGACCTTTGGCGTCGGTTTTGTGATGCGCCCATTGGGCAGCCTGGTGCTGGGTAACTATGCGGATAAGCATGGCCGCCGTTCCGGGATGACGTTGATCCTCGGACTGATGGCCCTTGGCGTGATGCTGGTGGCGTTTGCGCCGACTTACAGCCAGGTCGGAATACTGGGTCCCATCGTGTTGATTGCCGGCCGCCTGCTGCAAGGATTTTCCGCCGGGGGCGAAATCGGCGCGGCAACCAGCTGGCTGATGGAGGCCGGCGATAAATCCCGGCGCGGGCAGCGCGTGAGCTGGCAGATGACCAGTCAGGGCGGCGCGGCGCTGTTTGGGGCGGCAATGGGAGCAGGATTGAGCCACTACCTCAGCGAAGAGGCCCTGTACGATTGGGGCTGGCGCGTGCCCTTTATTCTGGGTCTGGCGATCATGCCCATTGGGATGTACATCCGGCGCCATTTGCCGGAAACCCATCATACTGAAGCGACTCCCCAAAAGGAGAACTCGGCCAAAGTCCTCTGGCGAGAGCATCGTCGGGCGCTGCTGTTGGGCATTTTGCTGATAATGAAAGGCACGACAACGTTCTACATCATCATTTATTACATGCCTGCATACATGGTGAATACGCTGCATATGCCGGCGGCAACCTCCTATTGGATAAGCCTGACGGCGGCGCTGATGACGCTCCTGATCCCTTTTTTCGCAGGAAAGTTGGCGGACAGGCTGCCCCGACGCAAGCCAATCATGATCGCCTGTTTTGCCGTATCGCTCGTGCTGATTTGGCCGATCTTCGCCTCGATTTTGAACGGTATGCCGCTGTGGGTAACTATCGCGTTAATCGCTGTCGACCAGGTGCTGGCGAATGTTTGCACGGTGGTACTGTTCCTGCTGCTGCTCGAAGCATTTCCGAAAACGGTTCGGGCCTCGGGCATCAGCATTGTGTATGCCGTTGGCGTCACCCTATTTGGCGGCTTTGCGCAATTTAACGTGACCTGGTTGCTTAAAGCGACGGGTCAGCCGATGACGCCGGCCTGGTATCTGATTTTTTGCTCTTTCGTTTCGCTGGCGGCGCTGCTTGCCTGGCGGGAACGGAAAACGCGACCTGACGCTTAATACAAGGAGCTACCTATGTTGATTAAAGAGATTCTGGATCGTGAAGAAGAGATGATCGCCCTTCGGCGCGATTTCCACCAGTACCCGGAACTGGGGTTTGAAGAGTTCCGCACCAGCGATCGTATTGCTGAACTGCTGACCGGCTGGGGTTATGAAGTACATCGCGGGTTAGGCGGCACCGGGGTGGTTGGGACGCTAAAAGTGGGAAGCGGCAGTAAAAGATTGGGGATCCGCGCCGATATGGACGCGCTGCCGATGCAAGAGCAAACCGGGCTGCCCTGGGCAAGCCAGGTGGAAGGTAAGATGCATGCCTGCGGGCATGACGGCCACTGCGCCATTCTGCTTTCTGCGGCTCGCTACCTGGCGGAGAAGAAGCCTTTTAACGGGACGCTGCATCTGATCTTTCAGCCGTCGGAAGAAAAGATCGGCGGTGCTAAGCGCATGATCGACGACGGTCTGTTCAGGCTGTTCCCGTGCGACGCGGTGTTTGGGCTGCATAATTTTCCCCTGATCCCCGCCGGTCAGTGGGTGACGAAGCCGGGGGCGTTAATGGCCTCTTCCGACAGCCTGACCATTACGCTGGAAGGTAAAGGTGGGCATGGCTCGATGCCGGAGCACTGTATCGATCCTACGATTGCCGGAGCTTCTATTGTGATGGCGCTGCAAACTATTGTCTCGCGCAATATCGATCCGCAGGATGCGGCGGTGGTGACCGTAGGCAGCCTGCAGAGCGGCACAACACACAACATTATCCCGCACACAGCCGTGCTGAAGCTGAACATGCGTGCCTTTAAAAAAGAGGTTCGTGAGGCGCTCAAACAACGGGTTGAAACCCTCGTCCACGCTCAGGCGGACAGTTTTGGCCTGAAGGCCTGTATAGAGGTGGATTTTGGCTATCCGGTGACGATAAATAACGAAGCACAGACGGCATTCGCGCTTCAGGTTGCCCGGGATACGTTCGGCGCGGATAACGTGGCGGATCCTCAGCAGGTGAAGAGCATGATGGGCAGCGAGGACTTCTCTTTTATGCTGGAAGAGGTGCCTGGGTGTTATCTCTGGCTGGGTACGGCGACGGGGAAAGATGACTATTCAGTGCATCATCCTCTGTATCAGTTTAACGATGCCTGTATTTCGGTGGGGGCTACATATTGGGTTCGGTTGAGTGAGGCATTTTTACGCTGAGGATTTCCCCCTGACGCTTTCCTTTGCGGGAGCGTCAGGGGGCGGAGCGTTACTCGGCGTCTTTCGGGGCTTCGCGGTTTTCCAGTTCTGTCAGGCGCTGCTCCAGCAGAGCCAGTTTCTCGCGGGTACGCAGCAGTACCTGAGTTTGCACGTCAAACTCCTCGCGGCTCACAAGGTCAAGACGGGTTAACTGAGACTGCAGGATCTGGCGTACTTTCTTCTCCACATCATCCCCGAACTCACGAATCCCTTTCGGCATTGACTCATGGACCTGGCGGGCGATTTGTTCAATTTTTTTCGGGTCAATCATAGCGGCTTCCATTATCTGGCGGGTAATGAGGTTAATTGTAATGCCTGATTGCCAGGGGATAAACTGGAAATGTTGCCTGTGTAATCGTTGCCCACAAAAATGATTAGCGCTATAGTGAACCTGCTTATTCTCAGGGCGGGGCGAAACTCCCCACCGGCGGTAAATCAGCGAACGCTGAAAGCCCGCGAGCGCTTCAGGCTTTGTCTGAAGGTCAGCAGATCCGGTGTAATTCCGGGGCCGACGGTTAAAGTCCGGATGGGAGAGAGTAACGATCACGTCAGGCCCTGGCCTGCCCGCGTTATTTTTTTAGCTCCTAAGACTGCCCTGATTCTGGTAACCATAATATTAATGAGGTTTTTATTACCATGAATCAGACGCTACTTTCTGCATTTGGCACTCCGACTGAGCGCGTTGAGCGTGCTCTTGATGCGCTTCGCGAAGGCCGTGGCGCCATGGTTCTCGACGATGAAAATCGTGAGAACGAAGGCGATATGATCTTCCCGGCTGAAACCATGACCGTTGAGCAAATGGCGCTGACCATTCGCCACGGGAGCGGCATTGTCTGCCTGTGCCTGACCGACGAACGCCGTAAACAGCTCGATCTGCCGATGATGGTTGAAAATAACACCAGCGCTTTCGGCACCGGGTTTACCGTGACCATCGAAGCCGCTCACGGTGTGACAACCGGCGTTTCCGCAGCCGACCGTCTGACCACCGTTCGTGCAGCCATTGCCGACGGCGCTAAGCCGAGCGATCTGCATCGCCCTGGCCACGTTTTCCCGCTGCGTGCGCAGCCGGGCGGCGTGTTAACTCGTGGCGGCCACACCGAAGCTACTATCGATCTGGTGTCTCTGGCCGGTTTCAAACCAGCGGGTGTGCTGTGTGAACTGACCAACGACGACGGCACCATGGCGCGCGCGCCGGAGTGTATCGAGTTTGCTCGTAAACACAATATGGCGGTTGTGACTATCGAAGATCTGGTGGAATATCGCCAGGCCCAAGCGCGTAAAGCCAGCTAAAAAAGTAAAGCCCGGTCAGCGCGATCGGGCTTTTGTTTTTCACTCCCGCCTTGCTGTTTTCGACCTTTCAGACCTGTTCAAAATTTCTGATGATCATCATCATGCTTATCTGAGTTCTTCCCTCAAAAATTGGGCGTAATCTGTGTGTATTGAATCTTAGCCATTTAAGGACACCATCATGACAACCCCACGTATGCCCGCGCTGTTCCTTGGCCACGGTAGCCCGATGAACGTGCTGGAAGATAACCGCTATACCCGCGCCTGGGCTCAGCTTGGCGAAACGCTGCCGCGGCCAAAAGCGATTGTGGTGGTGTCGGCCCACTGGTTCACTCGTGGAACGGGCGTGACCGCGATGGAAGCGCCGAAAACGATTCACGACTTTGGCGGTTTTCCGCAGGCGCTGTATGACACGCACTATCCGGCACCCGGCTCGCCTGAGCTGGCGCAGCAGCTGGTTGAATTATTGGCACCAACGCCGGTGGCGTTAGATAAAGAGGCATGGGGCTTTGACCACGGCTCGTGGGGAGTGCTGATCAAGATGTACCCTAACGCGGATATCCCGATGGTGCAGCTGAGCATTGACAGCACGAAGCCTGCAGCCTGGCATCTGGAGATTGGCCGTAAACTGGCTACGCTACGTGACCAGGGCATCATGCTGGTGGCGAGCGGTAACGTGGTGCATAACCTGCGAACGGCGCGCTGGCACGGCGAAAATATGCCTTACCCATGGGCCGAGTCGTTTAACGATTATGTTAAAGCGAACCTGGCCTGGCAGGGGCCTGCGGAGCAGCATCCGCTGGTGAACTATCTCAGCCATGAAGGCGGTTCACTGTCTAACCCGACGGCAGAACACTTCCTGCCGCTGCTTTATGTCCTGGGCGCATGGGACGGCAAAGAGCCGATCGCGATTCCGGTCGACGGCATAGAGATGGGATCGCTGAGTATGCTGTCGGTTGTGGTGGGGTAAATAAAAAGCGCCCGATGGGCGCTTTTTTAATGTTTTATTCCACAAAGATATGCGGATAGAAACGGGAAAGATCCTGGGTGATAAGTTCGCGATCCTCACGAATGCCGATCCCTGCAGGCCGATCGTTAATAAGCCAGCTGCCAATCAGCGTATAGCTGTCGCCGAATTTTGGTAGCGGATAGAACTGCTGGACGATCATGCCTTCTTCGCCGTACGGCCCGTCAACGCGCGCGATCTCCTGGCCATTCTCGATGATCTTCACGTTGGCGCCTTCGCGGGAGAAGATTGGCTTCACGACGTATTTTTCCATCGGCGGGAAGTTATCTTCGGCGAAATAAGCCGGCAGCAGGTTAGGGTGGCCCGGGAACATCTCCCACAGCATCGGCAGCAGGGCTTTGTTGGAGATAATGCTTTTCCAGGCTGGCTCCAGCCAGCGCACGCCGGCATCTTCCAGCTTGGTGGAGAACATCTCGCGGAGCATGAATTCCCACGGGTAGAGCTTGAACAGGTTGCTGATAACCTGATCCTGCAGGTCGGTAAACTGACCTTTTTCGCCGAGGCCAATTTCCTCGATAAACAGGAACTCACTGGCGACGTCGGATTCGGCGGCGCAGTCCTGCAAATATTGCACGGTGCCGCGATCTTCGACTGTTTCCTGACAGCAGGCAAAGTGCAGCAGATTAAAGCCATACTGCTGTTTGAGTTCGGCGAAACGCTCGATCAGTTTTTCCTGCAGGCTGTTGAACTGGTCTGCGCCTTCGGGCAGATTGCCCGCAGCCACCTGATCTTCAAGCCAGATCCACTGGAAGAAAGCCGCTTCATACAGCGAAGTTGGCGTATCGGCATTGTTTTCCAGCAGCTTGGGTTCACCCACGCCATCCCACGCCAGATCCAGGCGGGAATAAAGGGAGGGCTGCTGGCTGCGCCATGATTGGCGAACAAATTCCCAGGTGTGTTTCGGAATGCGGAAACGGGCCATCAGCTCGTCGCTGGCCACCACTTTTTCCACAACCTGCAGACACATTTGATGCAGCTCGGCGGTGACCTCTTCCAGGCGTTCAACCTGAGCCAGCGTGAGCTTGTAATAGGCGTCTTCACACCAGTACGGCTCCCCGTACATGGTGTGAAAATTGAAGCCGTATTCCGTGGCTTTTTCGCGCCAGTCAGGGCGTTCGACGATTGAAACTCTTTCCATGATGTATCAGCCGCCCATCGAACGGCTGCTGCCGGAGGTGGCGCTGCTGCGCTGCATGGTGGATTGCTTGGCCACTGACTCACCAAAGCCGCCGCGAGTCACCGTTGAGGTGGTCGCAGGTTTTGGTGCCATCGCGCTTTTCGGAACGGTTGTCGTCCGGCCTGGGGTGGCCGCGCCGTAGCTTTTACCGCTGGCATCGGCGTACTTGCCGTAAGCCGGGCTGGCCGGGTTTTTTGAGGTAAACAGCGGCTGCTGCGCAAAGCCCGCGCCGCCGCCCATCAGACGGCCCATCATGTAGCCCGCCATCAGCGGCATCCAGAAGCTGCCGCTTTGCTGCGGTTGAGCCTGAGCCTGGCTTTCGCCGGCAAGGCTTGCCTGAGCAGGGGCTGGCTGGCACTGGCCTTCGCCAAACTCGGCCACGCAGGCTTCACGGGAAGCGTACTTCGGTGCCGTGCGCTCGGCTTCTTTCAGAGCGTTATTATAGGCGGTGGTACATTCCGCGCTTTTGCTCGGGTTTGCCTGCGAGCAGTCGTCCGCGTTTTGGTACATTGAGACGGTTTCGTCGCTTTGTTCACAGCCGGCCAGCATAAAGACGGCGGTGACCGCCAACGCCACCGGCGTTAAATGGCGTGCGTTCCAGCTTTTGCGGAACGATGAATGATTTATATTTTTTGTCCGTTTCATTTAATCAGTCCTGAGCCCAGTAGGTTTGGTGCTAAGGATAGGGGATGAGCGGTTGAAATTGAAGCGATGTTGGCCTGTTGGCAGGAGATCTTTACGTTGCCTTACGTTCAAACGCGAGACAGAAAAAAAGGGGCGTAAAAATACGCCCCTTTTGTTGGCATTCCGGCGATTAATTAGCGAATGGGTTCGCTTTTTTCCCGCTGGTGGCCGCAGCCGGAGTAGCATGAGCAGCTTTAGTTGATGCGGCTGCTGGGGTGGTGTTGTAGCCATCAGCACGGGCATCTTGCTCTGGGGTTTCCGGCGCAACGCTGTCCGCAGAGGTTGAAACCGGTTTGCCCAGCGTATTGTTTAGCGCAATCAGATCCTGCTCGTTCAACGTACCCAGCGCTGATTTGATATTCAGCTGGTTAATCAGGTAGTTATAACGTGCGCTGGAGAGTTGCTGCTTGGCGTTATACAGCGTGGTGGTCGCGTCCAGTACGTCAACGATAGTACGGGTACCCACTGAGTAACCGGCTTCCATCGCATCAAGGGAGCTTTGCGCAGACACAACGGCCTGTTTGTAAGCGTTGATGGTGCTGATAGAGGCATTTACGTTATTGAAGGAAGAACGCACGGTCTGTACCACGCTGCGGTGCGCGCTTTCCAACTGCTCGCTGGCGCCCACAAAGTTGTACTGAGCCTGTTTAACCTGAGAGTTAACCTGGCCACCCTGGTACAACGGCAGGGAGAAGCTCAGGCCAACCTGGTTCTGCCCTTTATAGCTGTTGTCATACTGCGAATTGCCGGAGGTTTTAGAACCATTGTAGCTGCTGTTAGTGACGCCGCTGGATGCGTTCAGGCTCAGCGTCGGCAGGTGGCCGTCTTCAGCCAGGCGAATTTGTTCGCGCGCCAGATCCTGGCTCAGACGAGCTTGAAGCAGGCTGAGGTTGCGTTTTTCAGCATCTTTCAGCAGGTTATTGACTGCATCTGGCTTGGTGGTTTTGAAACCGTCCACGTTCAGAGAAGCCAGGCTCAGGTAGTCGTTCCCGGTGACCTGGCGCAGCGATTCCACCGCGTTATCCAGATTATTACGGGCGGTCACTTCGTTCGCCAGCACGGTGTCGTACTGCGCACGGGCGTTCTGTACGTCAGTGATGGCAACCAGGCCTACGTTAAAGCGCTGGGTGGTTTGATCCAGCTGGCGGTAAATGGCCTGTTTCTGCGCTTCAGTATAGGAAAGCGCGTCAATCGCGCTCAGCACGTTGAAATAGGCTGTTGCCGTGTTCAGGATCAGAGACTGCTGATCGGTCTGGAAGCTGACGTCCTGAATCCCTGCGGTTTTTTCCTGCAGGCTCAGTGCGCGCCATTTCGACATATCAAAAATGGTTTGCGTCAGCTGTAACGTTGCGCTGGTCGTGTTGGAGTTAATACCGTTAGAGTCGCGGAAACCGTTACCGTAGGTGTAATCTGCACCCAGGCCCAGCTGTGGAAGTAATGGGCTGCGTGCTTCATTAATTTTTTCGAATGCGGCGTCACGGTCAGCAGCGGATTTACGCAGGTCCGGGTTGCTGGTGCGGGCCTGTTGATAAACCTGCAGCAGGTTTTCTGCCTGGCTCATGGCGCTGAAACCCGTTAGGCTCAGACCGATAAGAATGGGGAGCAGTTTCTTCATTTGCATTCCTTGTTGTGAAGCAGAATTATTTTGTTTAACGCCGACAGGAGTCAAAGATGATCGCCGATTCTACAGATTCCGTCAGCCGGGCAGGTTGGCGTAAAGTGCCATCTACCTTAATTTTCACCAATCTACCACATCAAAATTGAAAGGGCAGTTACGCAGGGTTGAAATCACCCGGTCAGCGCCCATTTGTCATCAGGACATCATCTATGAACAAGTCAGAAAAGCTAGCGGCTACTTTCGCCAAAAAGGATGTAGAAATTATTGCACGGGAAACGCTTTATCGTGGCTTTTTTTCACTCGATCTTTATCGTTTTCGCCATCGTTTGTTCAACGGCGAAATGAGTGGCGAAGTCAGGCGTGAAATTTTTGAGCGCGGTCACGCTGCGGTGCTGCTACCCTATGACCCTGTGCGTGATGAAGTCGTGCTGATAGAGCAGATTCGTATTGCTGCCTGGGATACCAGCAAAACCCCATGGCTGTTAGAAATGATCGCCGGCATGATTGAAGAAGGTGAAAGCGTAGAGGATGTTGCGCGCCGTGAAGCCGTAGAAGAAGCAGGCCTTGCCGTGGGCCGAACCAAACCGGTTCTGAGCTATTTAGCCAGCCCCGGCGGCACCAGCGAAAGGTTGTCTATTTTAGTCGGCGAAGTGGATGCCACTCAGGCCAACGGTATTCATGGCTTGGTGGAAGAAAACGAAGATATTCGTGTTCATGTGGTTAGCCGGGAACAGGCTTACCAGTGTGTCGAAGAGGGGAGCATCGACAACGCGGCGACGGTCATCGCTTTGCAATGGCTGCAGCTGCATTATGAGCAACTAAGAAAAGAGTGGAATCACTGATTATGAAGCGCTATACCCCTGACTTCCCCGAAATGATGCGTTTGTGCGAAACCAACTTCGCGCAGCTGCGCCGTCTGTTGCCGAAAAATGATGCAGCGGGCGAAACGGTAACCTATCAGGTTAATAGCGCCAGATATCGATTAACTATCTCAGAATCAACGCGTTATACCACTCTGGTGGAAATAGAACAAACGCAACCCGCGGTGAGTTACTGGAGCCTGCCGTCAATGTCGGTCAGGCTGTATCACGATGCGATGGTCGCGGAAGTGTGTTCAAGCCAGCAGATCTTTCGCTTCAAAGCGCGATATGATTATCCGAATAAAAAGTTGCATCAACGCGACGAAAAGCATCAAATTAACCAGTTTCTTGCTGACTGGCTGCGCTACTGTTTAGCGCATGGAGCAATGGCCGTGCCCGTGTATACCTAGTTTTTTAGGGCCCAGGACGGCTAACGGCACAACGCCCTGAATAAATGGATGATATTGATACCCTGAATGAATCGAGCTGCCGCCTGGATATCAGCAGCTCAAGTGTGGTGGGTAGTGAGTGCGTGAAACCTAAGGACACCATTTGGAAAGCCTGTTAACCCTTCCTGTGGCCGATGGAGGCCGAATCAGGATATTGCAAATAACCGATACCCATTTGTTCGCTGGAAAGAACGAAACGCTGCTCGGTATTAATACCTGGAAGAGCTATCAGGCGGTGTTGACCGCCATTCTTGCCGAACAGCGTGCCTGCGACTTACTGGTGGCAACCGGGGATTTGGCACAGGATCACAGCGTGGAGGCTTATCAGCACTTTGCTGAGGGGATCTCCCGTATTGCTGCGCCTTGCGTTTGGCTACCGGGTAACCACGATTTTCAGCCTGCGATGTTTAACGCTCTACAGGACGCGGGCATTTCCCCGGCTAAGCGCGTTTACATTGGCGATCGCTGGCAAATTCTGTTGCTGGACAGTCAGGTCTTTGGCGTTCCCCACGGTGAACTAAGCGACTATCAGCTGGAATGGCTTGAGCGTCAGCTGGCTGCGGCTCCAGAGCGTCACACGTTACTTCTGTTGCATCATCATCCTCTTCCTGCCGGCTGTAGCTGGCTGGATCAGCACAGCCTGCGCAATGCTGCCGCACTGGATGCCGTGCTCAAGCCCTGGCCGCAGGTGAAAACACTGCTTTGTGGGCACATTCATCAGGAACTGGATCTCGACTGGAACGGTCGCAGAATGCTGGCTACACCTTCGACATGCGTCCAGTTCAAACCTCACTGCGCTAATTTCACACTCGACACCATTGAGCCGGGTTGGCGCTGGCTCGATCTTTACCCCGACGGCAGCCTGACGACGGAAGTTGGCCGTCTGCAAAGCGGTAAATTCAGTCCTGACACGGCTTCTGAGGGTTATTAATGCCTGCGTTACTGTATCTGCACGGGTTTAATAGCTCTCCGGCCTCCGCAAAAGCGACCCGTTTTAAGGCATGGCTGGCCCAGCAGCATCCTGAAATTGAAATGATTGTGCCTCAGTTACCGCCATATCCGGCAGAGGCCTCCGAGCTGCTAGAGTCGCTTGTGCTTAAACGTGGAGGCGAGCCGCTGGGCATTGTGGGATCTTCTCTCGGCGGCTATTACGCGACCTGGCTTTCGCAATGCTTCACTTTGCCTGCTGTGGTAGTTAACCCAGCTGTTCGCCCCTTTGAGCTTTTGGTGGGTTACCTTGGTAAAAACGAGAACCCCTACACCGGGCAGCAATATGTGCTAGAGTCACGCCATATTTACGATCTGAAAGTCATGCAGATTGACCCGTTGGAAGCGCCAGACCTGATTTGGCTGCTGCAACAAACGGGCGATGAGGTGCTTGATTACCGCCAGGCCGTAGCTTACTACGCGCTCTGCCGCCAGACGGTGAAACCCGGTGGCAATCATGCCTTCACGGGCTTCGAAGATTATTTCACACAGATTGTCGACTTCCTCGGCTTGCGCTGAGGCCTGACGGCCGATTTCCTGTTTCGCTATCTGAATGAATAAACCATGACGCAATCCTATAATGCCGATGATATAGAGGTACTCACCGGGCTTGAGCCTGTTCGCCGCCGCCCGGGGATGTACACTGACACCACTCGTCCTAACCACTTAGGGCAGGAAGTCATTGATAACAGCGTGGATGAGGCGCTGGCAGGTCACGCTAAGCGCGTGGATGTCATCCTGCACGCCGACCAGTCGCTGGAAGTCATTGATGACGGGCGAGGAATGCCTGTCGATATCCATTCCGAAGAAAAGGTACCGGCCATTGAGCTGATCCTTTGCCGCCTGCATGCTGGCGGGAAATTCTCGAATAAAAACTACCAATTCTCCGGCGGCCTCCACGGCGTAGGGATCTCTGTGGTTAACGCCCTTTCCAAACGCGTTGAAGTGACCGTCCGCCGTGACGCTCAGGTATACAGCATCGCTTTTGAAAACGGCGAGAAGGTGCAGGATCTGGAAGTGATTGGCACCTGCGGGAAGCGCAATACCGGGACCAGCGTACATTTTTGGCCGGACGAAAGCTTCTTCGACAGCCCGCGCTTTTCCGTTTCACGTCTCAGCCACCTGCTGAAAGCGAAAGCCGTACTGTGCCCGGGTGTCGAGATTACCTTCACCGATAAAGTGAATAATACCGAGCAGCGCTGGTGTTATCAGGACGGCCTGAACGACTACCTTTGCGAAGCCGTGAATGGCCTGATTACGCTGCCGGAAGCGCCGTTTATTGGCAATTTTGCGGGCGATACCGAAGCCGTTGACTGGGCGCTGCTCTGGCTGCCGGAAGGCGGTGAACTGCTGACGGAAAGCTACGTAAACCTGATTCCAACCATGCAGGGCGGTACTCACGTAAACGGTCTGCGTCAGGGGCTGCTTGACGCGATGCGTGAGTTCTGCGAATACCGCAATATCCTGCCGCGCGGCGTGAAGCTTTCTGCGGAAGATATTTGGGAGCGGTGTGCCTATGTGCTGTCGGTCAAAATGCAGGATCCCCAGTTTGCTGGCCAGACGAAAGAGCGTCTTTCCTCGCGCCAGTGTGCGGCCTTTGTTTCTGGCGTAGTGAAGGATGCTTTTAGTCTGTGGCTGAACCAGAACGTGCAGGCTGCAGAACAGCTGGCCGAGCTGGCTATTTCCAGCGCCCAGCGTCGTATGCGCGCCGCGAAGAAGGTTGTGCGTAAAAAGCTGACCAGTGGACCGGCGCTGCCGGGTAAGCTGGCGGACTGTACCGCGCAGGATTTAAGCCGGACCGAGCTTTTCCTGGTGGAAGGGGACTCTGCGGGCGGCTCTGCGAAGCAGGCCCGCGATCGCGAGTATCAGGCGATCATGCCGCTGAAAGGGAAGATCCTGAACACATGGGAAGTTTCTTCTGACGAAGTACTGGCCTCGCAGGAAGTGCACGATATTTCTGTGGCGATCGGTATTGATCCAGACAGTGAAGATCTGAGCCAATTGCGCTATGGCAAGGTCTGCATCCTTGCGGATGCGGACTCCGATGGTCTGCACATTGCCACGCTGCTGTGCGCGCTCTTTGTGCGCCACTTCCGGGCACTGGTGAAAGGTGGTCACGTTTACGTGGCGATGCCGCCGCTCTACCGCATCGATCTGGGTAAAGAGGTTTATTACGCGTTGGATGAAGAAGAAAAAGCAGGCGTGCTGGAACAACTTAAGCGCAAGAAAGGGAAGCCAAACGTGCAGCGCTTTAAAGGGCTGGGAGAGATGAATCCGCTTCAGCTTCGCGAGACCACGCTTGATCCGAATACGCGCCGTCTGGTTCAGTTGACCATCAGCGACGAAGACGACCAGCGCACGCTGGCGACCATGGATATGCTGCTGGCCAAGAAACGTTCTGAAGATCGCCGCAACTGGCTGCAGGAAAAAGGCGACATGGCCGATATCGAGGGCTAAACGTTTTGCTCCAAAACGTAAAAGGGATGGCTCAGGCCATCCCTTTTTGCATTCGTGGACGCCAGTTACTTCACGGCTGCTTCGAGAATGCGGATATGCACTTCCAGCACGTCGTCTTTCACGCGGGCGCTATGTTCTTTCATGTGCGTCGTCTGAAGATGGGCTTCCAGATGCGCAACGCTTTCCCATTTTTCCAGCATGAAGATGGAGTCCGGCGCGGTAGTCTGGAACGCTACCTGAGCGTTATGGTCGACCAGCGGCGCGTAGCCGTGGCAGCCTTCTTCCTGCAGCACGGTTGGAATAATTTTCTCAAACGCTGCAATTACCGCCTGACGATGGTGTGAACCTGGACGGGTGCGAATTTCTGCAATCACTGTCAGCATGACTAACTCCTTATGTTATCCGGCCAACAGTTAAGCAAAAATACCAGCCAGATGCTTGCGATATTCTGCTACATAATGTGGCACATCAGGTGCTTTGATGACGTCATTAGCGATAAAGGTTGGCAGCCCTTCCATACCCAGGAACTGGTTAGCCTTGTGGAACGGCAGATAAACGCCGTCTACGCCAACGCCATGGAAAAACTGATCTTTTTCGGTGAACGCTTCTAAAGGTGCGTTCCAGGTCAGAGACATCATGTAGGTTTTGCCCTGAATCAGGCCGCCGGAACCATATTTTTTAGAGGCGTCTGAACGGGTACGGCCGTCGCTGGCATACAGCGAACCGTGGCCTTCGGTGAACACATCGTCAATGTACTTTTTGACCGTCCATGGAGCACCCATCCACCAGCCGGGCATCTGCCAGATGATACTGTCCGCCCAGAGGAATTTCTCAACTTCCGCTTTAGCGTCGTATTCGCTGTCTGCGCGGGTGACCTGAACATCATGCCCGAGGTCGCGCAAATAGCCTTCCGCGACTTCAGTCATGGTGTCATTAAGCTGGCCGTTGGAATGGCCGAATTTTTTACCGCCGTTGATAATCAGGATATTGCTCATCGTTAGCCCTTAAATAATTACGTTTGCCAATTATTATAAGCAGCATGCTGATGCGAAAAAATGATCAAAATGTGCAAAGACTTTTGCTGAGTTAGCAATAATCTGGTTGAAATCTCTCAAAGCCAACTGATGTGGACCCTAAAGCCGCCGCTTTCTGCGTTGCTAAAAGTTGCCTGCATACCGTGCAACGCCGCAATTCGACTTACAATGGACAGCCCCAGCCCGCTGCCGGTTTTTTGTTGTCCTGGCGGGCGAAAGAAGCGTTCACCCAAAGAAGAAAGATATTCAGGGTTCACGCCTGGCCCATTGTCGATAACCTCAAGCTCATTCTCCTTAAGTATGACGTTCACAACGCAGCCTGCCGGGCTGTAGCGAACGGCGTTATCGAGAATATTGCGCAGCATCAACCCGAGCAGAAGTGGCTGAACGCGCTGGATTACTGGTTTTTCCGGCATCTGCAGGTGGATATCAATATGCTCTCGCTGAGCGCCGTGCCAGGCTTCCATAACGCTTTCCTGCAGGAGTGTCTGAAGTGACATTACTTGCACATCATTAAGTTCAGCCAGGGAGTCCAGCCGGGAAAGCGTCAGTAGTTGTTCAACGAGACGGGAGGCGCGATCGATGCCGTGGTGAAGATGGGTCAGAGCTTGCTCTCTGACCTGAGTATCATCTTCCGCCAGTTGAGCCACCTCTGCCTGTACCTTCAGGGCGGCAAGCGGGGTTCGGAGCTCGTGTGCGGCATCGGACGTAAAGCGCCTTTCACGCTGCATAAACGCTTCTGTACGCTCAAAGAGCTGATTTAAGGCATCCACAAGTGGGCTGACTTCCAGCGGGAGCGCCTGAGTTTCGAGTGTGCTGTTGTCACCGGGAGGGCGGCGCTGTAGCTTCTGTGCCAGTCTACGCAGCGGTGCCAGCTCTCTGCTGACTAACCAAATCAGCAGAAGCAGCATCAGCGGCAGCGCTATTAGCCAGGGCGTGAGCTGAGCAGAAACGATATCCAGAGCCATATCGTTTCGGTAATCCCACTCCTGGCCGACCACGATACGATAACGGCCATCAGCTGTTGTCAGCCAGATCAGACGCCACAGATCGTCATCATCATCGAGTTGCCCGTCCGCAAATCCATCTCTATGCCATGAATAGGTCAGTCCTTTACCGCTGTCGCCGTCATTGAGCACAAGCCTGCCCTCTGCGGTAAAAATGGCGAAGGCCAGTGTGTCATCATCGAGCTTACCGCGATGTTTTTTCAGTATGTTTTTACTGCGGGGAAGCTGTGGCTCGGCGTTGTTTGCGCCCTCGTAATCCAGCACGCTTAGCCGCTTAGCAAAAAGCAGTTGTTGCGTATCAAAGAGCTTGTTGAGCGATTTACGGGCTTCATACCACGCGGCGGTACTGGCAAAGGCCGCTGCTACAAGGGTCAGCACTATAAAGCCTAAGGTCAGGCGCGTGCGTAAGCTTTTGGTTAATAACGTGTTCAGCATGAATCACCTAACGTATAGCCGATACCGTGTACGGTGCGAATGAAGCTACTGCCCAGTTTTTTCCTTAGATGATGGATGTGAACCTCAAGGGCATTGCGCGAGACTTCGTCGTCCCAGTTATAGATTTTTTCCTCGATCAGTGTGCGTGGCAGAACACGCCCGACATTACGCATAAGCAGCTCGAGTAAAGCGAATTCCTTCGGCTTTAGCTGTAGGGGGGCGCCGCTAAGAGATACCGTATGATTTGCCGGTGAGAGCACAACATTTCCGTGGGTAAGTTCTGGCTGTGCGTGGCCGTGCGCCCGGCGGATAAGCACCTGTAGCCGCACAGCCACTTCTGTCAGTGCGAATGGTTTGCAAAGGTAGTCGTCCGCGCCCAGCTGTAATCCCTCAATGCGCTCTTCCAGCGAGTCTCTGGCCGTCAGGATTAGTACAGGTTGACTGTGCCCCTCTTTACGCCAGGCACGCAGAATATCCAGGCCATCTATTCCCGGGAGACTGAGATCTAACACTACGGCGTCGTAGGGTGCCAGACCGAGTGCGGCTTGCCCCTTGGGGCCATCGCTAAACCAGTCAACAGCAAACCCCATTTTGATGAGTCCGGCTTTAATGCCGTCGCCAATGAGCGGGTCATCCTCAATAAGTAACAGGCGCATGGCGCACTCCTTGTTGCTGCCGTTAAGACGAGCAGTAAATACCTGTCGACTTAGCGTGTACAGAAGAAAAACCTGCTCCTTCGGCAAAGACCGCAAATTGACAATAAAAAACACTTCCTTGGGTAGGGATTAAGATCTCGCTAAGATTTAGGCGTTTTAATGGTGGTCAGGAAACGAAAGGAGAATAACATGATGAAAAAAACAGCCGCTTTAGTCGCCATTATGGCTTTAACTTCTGCCCCTCTGTTTGCCGCGCAAACGGGCGGGTTTGTTGACCCGAACGCACCTGTTCAAACCCAGCCAATGCAGCAAGGTGGGTTTATTGGCCCTATGGGGAATAAAACCACGGTAAAACAGGCTAAGACCTATTCCGACGATACCTGGGTAACGCTGACCGGGAAAATCGAACAGCGTATAGGAGGCGATCACTATATCTTCCGCGATGCGACCGATAGCATCAACGTGGATATCGATCACAAACGCTGGCAGGGCCTGACAGTAACCCCGCAAGACACCGTCGTTATTCAGGGGGAAGTCGATAAAGACTGGAACTCAGTGGAAATCGACGTAAAGCAAATTAGCAAACTCAAATAACGTAAAAATGCGGCAAGCCTTCCCGGGCTGCCGCTTCGCATAAAGCTATTCATCGCTATGACTCAACAGGCCAGATAAGGTACTATCGGCGGCAATTACGCCGATTGTGGCCACAATCGGTTCGTCAGTTTGAGGATGAATGAGCAATGAGTGATTTGACTCATGATGGTGCTGAGCGTCTTGCGCTGCACGAATTCACGGAAAATGCGTATCTCAACTATTCCATGTACGTCATCATGGACCGCGCCCTGCCGTTTATCGGCGACGGGCTCAAGCCGGTTCAGCGTCGAATTGTATATGCAATGTCTGAGCTGGGGCTAAACGCCAGCGCGAAATTCAAAAAGTCTGCCCGTACCGTGGGTGATGTGCTGGGTAAATACCATCCGCACGGCGACAGCGCCTGTTATGAAGCGATGGTGCTGATGGCGCAGCCGTTCTCTTACCGCTACCCGCTGGTTGACGGGCAGGGGAACTGGGGGGCGCCGGACGATCCTAAGTCCTTTGCTGCAATGCGTTATACCGAATCCCGCCTGTCGAAGTACGCGGAGCTGCTGCTTAGCGAGCTTGGTCAGGGAACGGTTGATTACATCCCGAACTTTGACGGAACGCTGCAGGAGCCAAAAATGCTGCCTGCGCGTTTACCTAACATCCTGCTTAACGGCACAACCGGTATTGCGGTAGGCATGGCGACAGACATACCTCCGCATAACCTGCGTGAGGTTGCCCAGGCCGCCATAACGCTGATTGACCAGCCAAAAACCTCGCTGGACAGCTTGTTGGATATCGTTCACGGCCCGGACTATCCGACCGAAGCGGAAATCATCACGCCGCGTGAAGATATACGCAAAATCTATCAGAACGGGCGCGGCTCCATCCGCATGCGTGCGGTGTGGCGTAAAGAAGACGGTGACGTGGTGATTACCGCGCTGCCTCATCAGGTGTCTGGCGCTCGCGTGTTGGAGCAAATTGCCAGCCAGATGCGTGCGAAAAAGCTGCCGATGGTCGAAGACCTGCGCGACGAGTCGGATCATGAAAACCCGACCCGGCTGGTAATCGTGCCTCGTTCCAATCGCGTGGACGTTGAGCAGGTGATGAACCATCTGTTCGCAACCACCGACCTGGAAAAAAGCTACCGCGTTAACCTGAATATGATCGGCCTTGACGGTCGCCCGGCGGTGAAAAACCTGCTGGAGATCCTCAGCGAGTGGCTGGTTTATCGTCGTGACACGGTGCGTCGCCGCCTGAATTACCGTCTGGAAAAAGTCCTTAAGCGCCTGCATATCCTCGAAGGTTTGCTGGTGGCGTTCCTCAATATCGACGAAGTGATCCATATCATTCGTACCGAGGACGAGCCGAAGCCGGTGCTGATGTCTCGCTTTGATATCAGCGAAACGCAGGCCGAAGCCATCCTTGAGCTGAAGCTGCGCCACCTCGCCAAACTGGAAGAGATGAAGATCCGCGGCGAGCAGAACGAGCTGGAAAAAGAACGCGATCAGCTGCAGGGTATTCTCGCTTCAGAGCGCAAAATGAACACGCTGCTGAAAAAAGAGCTGCAGTCCGACGCAGATACCTACGGCGACGACCGCCGTTCACCGTTGCATGAGCGCGGTGAAGCGAAGGCGATGAGCGAGCATGATATGGTGCCGTCTGAACCGGTTACCATTGTACTGTCGCAAATGGGCTGGGTACGCAGCGCTAAAGGCCACGATATTGACGCGCCGGGCCTGAGTTACAAAGCCGGCGACAGCTACCTTGGCTCCGCCAAAGGCAAAAGCAATCAACCCGTGGCATTCATTGACTCCACCGGGCGAAGCTACGCGCTGGATCCCATCACTCTGCCGTCAGCGCGGGGTCAGGGTGAACCTCTGACAGGTAAGCTGACGCCGCCACCGGGCGCGACGGTTGACTACGTGCTGATGGCCGCAGACGACCAGAAGCTGCTGATGGCTTCGGATGCAGGCTATGGCTTCGTCTGTACCTTTAACGACGTTGTTTCACGCAATCGTGCGGGTAAAACGTTGATTTCTCTGCCGGAGAACGCTCGTGTGCTTCCTCCGTTGGAAATTCACAGCGCAGACGACATGCTGCTGGCGATCACCGCCGCCGGGCGCATGCTGATGTTCCCGGTGAGCGATCTGCCGGAACTGTCGAAAGGCAAAGGCAACAAAATTATCTCTATCCCGGCAGCCGAAGCGGCGAAAGGCGAAGATAAGCTGGCACATCTGTTTATCCTGCCGCCGCAAAGCACGCTGACGCTGCATGTTGGGAAGCGGAAAATTAAGCTGCGTCCTGAAGAGCTGCAGAAAATTACCGGTGAGCGAGGCCGTCGCGGGACGCTGATGCGTGGCTTGCAGCGTATCGACCGCGTAGACGTCGATTCCCCAATGCGGGCTGGAGCTGGAGACAGCGAAGAATAATCCGGGTTACGGCGGCAGCGATGCCGTCGTCCGGTGTGTTTTACGCTAAAGCCGATATACTTATCAACGGCTTCGGCTCATGAGGTAGTTATGCTAGCGATTGTACGTTTTATTATTGTCGTTATTTACTGCATCCTGGTATGCATCTTTGGCTCAATTTATTGTCTGTTTAGCCCGCGCAATCCGCGCCATGTGGCAACTTTTGGGCACCTTTTCGGACGTCTGGCGCCGGTATTCGGTCTCAAGGTTGAAACCCGCTTACCTGCCGGGGCAGATAAACATCCCACCGCGATTTACATCGGTAACCATCAAAACAACTACGATATGGTGACGGCCTCGAGTATCGTGCAGCCGCCAACGGTGACGGTTGGGAAAAAAAGCCTGGTGTGGATCCCGTTTTTTGGCCAGCTCTACTGGCTGACAGGCAACCTGTTGATTGACCGGGATAACCGGGCCAAAGCCCACGGCACTATCTCCCAGGTTGTCGAGCAGATCCGCAAACGCAACGTTTCTATCTGGATGTTCCCGGAAGGAACCCGTAGCCGTGGTCGTGGCCTGCTGCCGTTTAAAACCGGCGCGTTTCATGCCGCGATTGCCGCGGGCGTACCGATTATTCCGGTGTGCGTTTCCAATACCAGTAATAAAATTAAGCTAAACCGTTGGAACAACGGTCTGGTTATCGTCGAAATGTTGCCGCCAATTGATACCAGCGCTTATGGGAAAGATCAGGTCCGTAAGCTGGCCACTGACTGTCGTGAACTGATGATGGCCAAAATCGACGAACTCAATCAAGAAGTTGCCGCGCGTGAAGCTGCCGGCAAAGTTGAAAAGAATCAGGCGAGTTAAATGCCGCCTTTGGCGGTACGGTTTGTATCGCCTTTCGTTATTCAGTTTTACATGGAGCAATTATGTCACTCAGTCGGCGTCAGTTTATTCAGGCATCCGGAGTTGCGCTTTGTGCCGGCTCAGTGCCGCTGAGGGCAAACGCGGCAGGGCAGCAGCAACCTTTACCAGTCCCTCCTCTGCTTGAATCTCGTCGAGGCCAGCCTTTATTCCTGACGCTACAGCGCGCCCACTGGTCATTTACCGGCGGCGCGAAGGCGCCCGTTTGGGGCTTTAACGGGCGCTATATGGGGCCAACCATACGCGTCTGGAATGGGGATGACGTGAAGATGATTTACAGCAACCGTCTGCAGGAAAACGTCGCAATGACGATTGCTGGTCTGCAGGTGCCGGGCCCGCTGATTGGCGGGGCAGCACGTATGATGTCCCCCAACGTAGACTGGGCGCCGGTGTTGCCTATTCGCCAGCGTGCTGCCACGCTGTGGTACCACGCCAATACGCCTAACCGTACTGCAAGGCAGGTTTATAACGGGCTCGCGGGAATGTGGCTGATTGAAGATGAGGTTAGCAAGTCGCTGCCTATCCCTAACCATTACGGGGTGGACGACTTCCCTATCATCATCCAGGACAAACGGCTCGATAACTTCGGTGCGCCGGAGTATCAGGAGCCAGGCAGCGGTGGTTTTGTTGGCGATACGCTGCTGGTGAACGGGGTGCAGAGCCCGTACGTGGAAGTTTCCCGCGGTTGGGTGCGCCTGCGTTTATTGAACGCATCAAACTCGCGTCGCTATCAGCTACAAATGAGCGATGGTCGCTCCATCGCGGTGATTTCCAGCGATCAGGGATTCCTGCCGGCACCTGTTTCGGTCAAGCAGCTGTCGCTGGCCCCGGGAGAGCGGCGAGAAATTCTGATCGACATGACCGAAGGCAAAGAAGTCTCGATTACCGCCGGGGAAGCCGCGGGGATCATGGATCGCATTCGTGGTTTCTTTGAGCCGTCGAGCATTTTGATCTCCACGCTGGTGCTAACGCTGCGGCCTACCGGGCTGCTGCCGCTGGTCACCGACACGCTGCCAATGCGCCTGCTGCCGGAAGAAATTACCGGCGGTAGCCCAGCGCGCAGCCGTGAAATCACCCTCGGTGACGATCCGGGCATTAACGGCCAGCTGTGGGATATGAAGCGGATTGATATTCAGACTCAGCAGGGCACCTGGGAGCGCTGGACGGTGCGCGCCGATACGCCGCAGTCTTTCCATATTGAGGGCGTCAGTTTTCTGGTGCGTAACGTCAACGGGGCTTCGCCATTCGGGGAAGATCGCGGCTGGAAGGATACCGTGTGGATCGACGGGCAGGTTGAGCTGCTGGTCTACTTTGGGCAGCCCTCCTGGGAGCATTTCCCGTTCCTTTATTCCAGCCAGACGCTGGAGCTTGCCGACCGTGGTTCCATCGGTCAGCTATTGGTTCAGCCCGCGCCGTAGTTTTTACCCTCACCCTCACCCTAAACCTCTCCCTACAAAGGAGAGGGGACAGCATGGCACTCTACGCAGAGTCTTTTTCCCCCTCGCCCCTTTGGGGAGAGGGCCGGGGGGAGGGGCATAAAACACTGAATAACCCTTCAAAAATTACTGCTAATCGGCGTATAACCGCCGCCATTTGTATATGCTGCGCTGCAAGTCGGCGCGCCCGCGATCTTAAGGGGGTGAAAAAGATCTTAATCGCCTCCGGCGTGCGTTACGATCTGGCGGTTGCCGATCCGCGCTACATCAAAGAGCTGGCCACTCACCACGTGGGCGGTTATCTGAAAATTGCCCCAGAGCATACTGAAGCAGGGCCGCTGTCGAAGATGATGAAGCCGGGAATGGGCAGCTATCACCGCTTTAAAGAGCTGTTTGACACCTACTCGAAGCAGGCTGGCAAAGAGCAGTATCTGATCCCATACTTTATCTCCGCGCACCCTGGGACGCGTGATGAGGACATGGTGAATCTCGCGCTGTGGCTGAAACAGCATCGGTTCCGCCTCGATCAGGTCCAGAACTTCTATCCGTCACCGCTGGCTAACTCCACCACCATGTATTACACGGGCAAAAATCCGCTGAGCAAGGTGAACGACAAAAGTGAGGATATCGTTGTGCCTCGCGGCGACCGCCAGCGCCGCCTCCATAAAGCCCTGCTGCGCTATCACGACCCGGCTAACTGGGCGTTGATTCGCGAGGCGCTGGAGGCGATGGGGAAAAAGCACCTGATTGGCGGCAGACGTGAATGCCTGGTGCCTGCCCCGACCCTGGAAGAGATGCGTGAGGCCCGCAGGCATGCTCGCCACGCCCGCCCGGCACTGACCAGGCACACTCCGCTTGCGTCGCATCACCGCCCGGCACTGACCAGGCACACTCCGCTTGCGTCGCATCACCGTCCGGCAGCAGCAGGAAAGAGGAAGCCGCATGTGAAGTAACGGCGTGCTTTCATGCCGCTGTCATTTTTTTCTGCGACAAAGAGAAGTGGGAATCCCTGTCCGCCGGGTCTGGTGCTAAGCTGCCCGGCGGCCTCTTTGCTGAAATGAGAAATGAACATGTCTAACCCGCTGTACGTTTTTGACCTCGACCACACCCTGATTGACGCCGATTGCAGCACGCTCTGGAGCCGCTTCCTTTCCCGCGAAGGGCTGATAAAAGACCCTGATTATCTGGCCAAAGAGCACAAGCTGATGCTCGATTACCAGCGTGGCGAAATGAATATTCACGAATATGTTAGCGTCACGCTGGCTCCGCTGGCCGGCATGACAATTGCCGATGTCGATACGCTGGTGGCCCGCTGCGTAGAAACCGATGTTCTGCCTCAGGTTTACCCGGAAGCTCAGCGCCTGATTGAGCAGCTGAACGCCCAGGGTCAGCAGATGATGATTATCTCCGCGTCAGTTAGTCTGCTGGTCAAGGCCATCGCGCCACGGCTGGGTATTGAACACGCCATCGGTATCGACCTGGTGACCGGCAATAATGCCTGGACCAGCGTGATAAGCGGCGTGCCGAGTTATCAGGCCGGCAAAATTACCCGTCTTAAAGAGTGGCTGGAGGTGAACCCGGAGTACTGTGGGGAACTCACGTTTTATACCGACTCTATCAATGACTTACCGCTTTGCCTTGAGGCCGATAAAGTGCTGATGGTAAATCCTTGCCAGAAACTTGCGGCACAGGGTGCACGCTACGGCTGGCAAACGCTGAGCTGGTCTTTGTAGCGAAACCGGGGCATGGCGAAGCCGTGCCCCGTTCAGACATTATTGCGGAGAATACAGCGGCACCGGCTTGCCGGTGATATAACGGCGGCGCAGCCAGGCGGAAATAGCGTCCATCGCCATCACCACGCAGACCAGAATCAGGGTGATAAACATCACCACGTCCCAGTTCCACAGCCGCATGTTCTCGGCGTAAACCAGGCCGACGCCGCCCGCGCCGACAAAGCCCAGCACCGCCGCTGAACGGGTATTGGACTCAATCTGATACAGACTGAGGGAGAGAAATGCCGGGAATGACTGAGTGAAGATCCCGAAGCGGTGCTTCTGAATCCCCGCGGCACCCACGGCGGTTAATCCCCGACTCGGAGAGCGTTCTACGGCTTCGTGGCCCTCGGCATACAGCCTGCCCAGCAGGCCGGTATCCTGCATGATGATTGCCAGCACGCCCGCCAGCGGGCCAAGCCCCACGGCGCGCACAAATATTAGCCCCCAAATCGCCATATCCACGCCGCGCAGCAGATCAAACAGGCGGCGTACCAGCAGTGCAATGACTCTTGCCACCGGGCCCTGCATGATATTACGGGCGGCAAAGAACGACAGCAGCAGCGCCAGCACCGTGGCGGTCAGCGTCCCGGCAAAAACAATGGCGAGCGTAATGGCGATTTGCGAGAAGTAATAGGCGAACGGCCAGTTAACAAAGTCATGCCAGACAAACATGCGCAGGAAATAGCGCCCGAGCTGAGCGATGCCGGTCAGGATTTGCCCGGAGTCGATGCCAAAAGTGAAGAAGAACCACACGTAGTAACCGAGGATGGCGGCGGCAAGAAGCCCAATGTGGCGCAGATAACGCCCCTGCATCCGGTAAAGTTCGCGGTGCTGCTCGCGGCTTTTAGCGATATCCGGTGTTGCCTGTGAAATGCTCATTTTTTCCCCTCCAGAACCCAGCGGCGCAGCCTGCCGGACAGGACATCGAGGATGGAAACCACCACGATAATCAGCAGCAGCGTGATACTGACCTGATCGTAGCGATCGAGTTTAATGTTGGTCATCAGTTCCTGACCGATCCCTCCCGCGCCAACGAGGCCGAGAATGGTGGAGGAGCGGAAGTTAATTTCAAAACGCATAAAGCTGTAGGACAGGAAGATCGGTTTCACCTGCGGCCACAGAGCGAAGCGCACGCGCTGAATTGGCGTGGCACCGCAGGCCACCAGGCCGCGCACAGGTTTGTCGGACGCGCTTTCGATGGCTTCATAAAACAGCTTGGTCAGGCTGCCAACGGTGTGCAGGGCCAGCGCCAGAAACCCCGGAATGGCGCCGATGCCAAAGGCCATCACGAACATGACCGCCCACGCCAGCTCCGGCATGGTTCTCAGGAAGGCGACCGACGCGCGAACGCCGAAGCGCACGGCGGGCGGCGTCCAGGTATTGCCGGCGGCGAGAAACGCCAGCACGGCGGCAATACAGGTCGAAATCAGTGTCGAAGCCAGCGCCAGCTGCAGCGTTTCCCAAATCAGCGGCAACTGAATAGGCAGACGGTATCCCCAATAGGCGAGCGAGCCTTTGGTGTGGACGTCGGCCAGCAGAACCGGAAGGTGCAGCGTCGGCAGGGTTTCGAACATGTAGTCGAAGAAGTTGGGCAGCGATTGCCAGATGGTGGTCAGGCTGAACTCAGCGATATGACCGGCGGTAAGATACAGACCTACCAGCAGTAGGGACCAAATCAGGGTATCGCGCTTCTGGCGCATTCTGACCTGGTGGTAGTAACGCTCAAATTCCGTATTCAACATCATCACTTATTATCCGGTTTGTTTCCGGTGACGGGTTGCCCCGTTCTGATAAAAAAGCACCCAGGCAGGCCGCCGGGGTGCGATTTTTATGCGGTGGGCATCAATTAGCGGGCGCTAACCAGCTCACGCTTCATGTCGATGATCTGCTGGAAGTCAGCCACAGATGCCGGGCCAATGTGCTGGGTGCCGCCCATTGCCTTCACGAAGCAGCCGTGATCTTCTTTATCAAGCTTCTTCACTGCATCCACCACTTTGGCCTTGAAGTCAGCTGGCAGCTTGTTGCTGACCAGGATCGGGCCGTTAGGGATCAGCGGGGAAGTCCAGATGATGCGGATCTGCTTCATCAGGTCAGGGTGATCCATACGGATCAGGCGGTTAAACGCCCCGGCGGTGTAGCCGTCGTTATAGTCGCCAACCATTGAAGCCCAGGTCACTGCGCCAGCAAACTGGCCGTTCAGCACGCCCAGGATGTCCTGCTCGTGGCCACCGGAGAAGGTGACGCTGGAGAAGAAGTTGTTGTATTTGTTGTCCGCGGTGCCGCCGAGTTTCTGTTTGAACTCGTGGTTAGGGATCAGATAGCCAGAAGTGGAGTCCGGATCCGCGAATCCGAAGGATTTGCCTTTCAGGTCTTCGATGGTTTTGTACGGGCTGTCGGCTTTCACGATCACCACGGAATGGTAGCCGCGGGACTGGTCTTTATCGTCAACCGCGATACCAACGATATCCACTGCTTTCGGGTCGTTCATGTACACCGAAGCATAGGAAGAAGGAGACATGCTCAGCACCAGATCGACTTTACCGCCGATCAGGCCCTGAATTACGCCAGAGTAGTCAGAAGAGTTACGCAATTTAGTGTCGACATTCAGTTCTTTATCCATGAACTGCTTCACACACTGGTTATCACCAATTTGCTGGGTCGCATTCTGCCCGCCGAGGATCCCGAGGTTCAGTTCGCGCGGCTGGTCGGCAGCCATAGCGTGGCCTGCAATCACAAGGCCAGTAATCAGTGCAGATAAACGTAATGCGCCAGTCAGTTGCTTTTTCATTATCATTGCCTGTGTTGTATCAATTGGAGAGAGAATTAATGCACTTGATTGATTTCATCGCCGTACAAGAGATGCAGCACGTCGTCCGTTAACATCGACGGATGACCGTCAAACACGATATTTCCTTTTGCAACCCCGATAACGCGGGTGCAGTACTCCTTCACCAGCTCGATGGAATGCAGGTTCACCATCACGCTGATGCCTTGCTCACACACTTCACGCAGCACTTTCATGATGCGCTGGGTATTTTTCGGATCGAGGGACGCGACCGGCTCGTCGGCCAGCAGAATGCTTGGGTTCTGCATCAGCGCGCGACAAATCGCCACGCGCTGCATCTGGCCGCCGGAAAGATTCTCGGCGCGCTGCAGGGCGTGGGGCAGCATGTTCATCCACTCCAGCAGGGAAATGGCGCGGGCGCGGTCTGCCTCAGGGAAAACTTTAAACAGGGATTTCAGCGTGGAGGTCTGGCTCAGGCGGCCAAGAAGCACGTTAGTCAGCACGTCCAGTCTGGGCACGAGGCAGAAATCCTGGAAAATCATGCCGCATTCGGTGCGCCACTGGTTCAGGGCGCGACCGCTGAGTTTAGACACATCGTGCGGCATCCCGACTTCCGGAAAGCTGAGGATCTCGCCCGACGTGGCAGAATGCGTACCGTTGAGAATATGCAGCAGCGTGGATTTGCCCGCGCCTGAACGGCCAATGACGCCAACTAACTCACCCGCGTGCAGGTCGAAGTTAATGTCGTGCAGCACGGTCTGGTGTGAGTTATAGGCCTTACTCAGGCTCTTAACGCTCAGTACTTTTCGTCCTGGGACTGGCGCAAACTGCGGCAGAGACTCCAGGTCTGAGTTGGTAACAACGGCAAGGGATCTGTTCATGACCATTCCAAATGAGTTAGCGAAGCTGGCCCTATTTATCGTGGTGTTGTGTGACTTTTTGATTACGGCTAAAAGAACAAATAATGAACGCCGTGAAAATTCACTCGCCTGGAACACTGACGTGCTACACGTAGAAACCGCTGGGGCAGGGGTTGTGCAGGAAATAAAAAAACCACCCGGCCGGTGAAGGCGAAGGTGGTTTTAGGGACGAAAAGAGAAGCCGGACTTAGCCGACAAACACGTCCGGGTCGGGCCCAAGGCGTTTGCCGCTGTCGAGCTTCGCAATTTCAGCCAGCTCTTCTTTGTCCAGTCGGAAGTCGAACACGTCAAAGTTTTCGGCAATACGGGCAGGCGTGACCGATTTAGGGATAACCACCAGTCCGCTATCGAGGTGCCAGCGAATCACCACCTGAGCCGGGGTTTTGCCGTATTTGTCGGCTAAATCACGAATGATTTTCTGATCAAACACGCCTTCACCGCCCTGAGCCAGCGGGCTCCAGGACTCCGTCTGGATTTTGTGGGTCGCATTCCAGGCGTGAAGCTGGCGCTGTTGCAGCAGAGGGTGCAGCTCAATCTGGTTGATAACCGGGCTAACGCCGGTTTCGTCGATCAGCCGCTGGAGGTGATTAATATTGAAGTTACACACCCCGATACTCTTCGCCAGCCCCTCTTTTTGCAGCTCAATCAGCCCTTTCCAGGCTTCGAGATAGTGATCTTTACTCGGCACCGGCCAGTGCAGCAGATAAAGATCGACATAATCGAGCTGCAGTTTCTTAAGGCTATCTTCCAGCGCCTGGCGAGGACGCTGCTGGTCGCTGTTCCAGAGCTTGGTGGTAATAAACAGGTCATCGCGAGCAATGCCTGCACTTCTCAGCGCGGCGCCTACGCCATCCTCGTTTTTGTAGGCGGCGGCGGTGTCAATGGAGCGATATCCCACTTCCAGCGCTTTCTCAATGGCTGTCCTGACCTGGTCGTTGCTGGCCTGCCAGACGCCGAGCCCAAGCTGCGGCATCACGTTGCCATCCTGGAGTTTAATTAAGGTTGGATGAGTCATGCGTATCTCCTTAATAGTGCGAAAAACACCGGGCAAGCCCGGTGTTTGAGGTTGCTGACAAAGAGGGAAAAAGCGTGATTTTTCCCTCTTTGTGATTATCAGCTGAAAATCAATGAATTGATTTTCCAGTTTTTTTTAACGAGCCTTCTGATATTTCTCCGCTCGCCATAGGTTTGGCAGAAATCTGAAACACCGGGCAAGCCCGGTGTAAGTTTTGTATTAAGTCTAGTCGAAACTCAGGCAGTCAAAGCGCTAACCTGGATTCTCTTAGCGCGCGGCTTCGTAAATGCGGCGGCTAACGTCCAGCGTAATGTCCTGATGCTCGCCCAGCTTAGTCATGCCTTTTTCTTCCAGTTTCACCAGCAGAGCAGGGATGGAACTGCCGTCCAGGCCGTAGGCGGACAGGCGGGTCGCGGTGCCCATTTTCTCGAAGAAATTACGGGTTGCTTCGATAGCCGCATCAATACGCTCTTCTTCGCTGCCGGAGGTGATGTTCCAGACGCGTTCTGCGTATTGCAGCAGTTTGGCGTGCTTCTCGTTACGCTTTTCATTCATCAGAGAAGGCAGAACCACCGCCAGCGTTTGAGCATGATCCAGACCGTGCATCGCGGTCAGTTCGTGGCCCAGCATATGGGTAGCCCAGTCCTGCGGCACGCCAGCGCCGATCAGGCCATTCAGCGCCATTGTTGCAGCCCACATCACGTTCGCACGCACGTCATAGTTTTCAGGATCTTTCAGCGCTTTCGGGCCATCTTCGATAAGCGTCAGCAGAATGCCTTCAGCAAAACGATCCTGGACTTTGGCGTTAACCGGGTAAGTCAGGTACTGCTCGATGGTGTGAACAAAGGCATCCACCACGCCGTTAGCAACCTGTTTAGGCGGCAGGGTGTAGGTGTAAACCGGGTCCAGAACCGCAAAGACAGGCTGCACGAAATCAGACATGAACGCCTGTTTGTCGCCGGTAGAGCGGCGGGAAACCACTGCGCCTTTGTTAGACTCGGAGCCGGTTGCAGGCAGCGTCAGCACGGAACCCATTGGGATCGCGCTTTTCACGTCGTTACCGCGGGTCAACAGAATGTTCCATGGATCGATATCCTGCGGATAGTGGGCTGCAGCGGCGATAAATTTAGTGCCGTCGAGTACGGAGCCGCCGCCGACTGCCAGCAGGAACGTCACGTTTTCTTTACGTGCGATATCTACGGCTTTCATCAGCGTTTCGTAAGACGGGTTAGGTTCGATCCCGCCAAACTCCAGCACGTCGAGGCCTTTCAGCGCGTCTTTAACCTGGCCCAGTACGCCAGTTTTAATCACGCTGCCGCCGCCGTAGGTAATCAGTACGCGAGCGTCCGCTGGGATCTGGTCACGCAGTTCTGCCAGGGAGCCTTTACCAAACAGGATGCGGGTTGGGGTATGAAGATTGAAGTTATTCATGATGGGTTTCCCGTTCGTTAGATGAGTCACATTGCTAAATCTGATGGCGCCTATTGTGGTCCGCCACTCTGCCTCTCTCAATGCATATTCCTGCCTTTATCTTGCCTGTTTCTCCAAACGACTGGAGAAAACGTAGAATCCATCGCACACTGTAAGCCGGATAAAAAGCGCCGTGGAGACGTAAGAAATGAACCGCCAGGCTATCTGCCAGCAGCTGACGGATAAAATCAATCAGCTGATTTTAAAAGAAAAGAGTGATGTATTTTTTGATGGCGTACGGCTGATGTACGGCACCAAACCGATGGCTCGTACCCCGGTCATGTACGAGCCGGGCATTGTTTTTCTCTTTTCGGGTCATAAAACGGGTTATCTTAATGACCGCGTATTCCGCTATGACGCCAATGAATACCTGCTGCTGACGGTGCCCTTGCCCTTCGAGTGCGAAACTTTTGCGACGGCCGACGTCCCGCTTGCCGGGATGCGTGTGAAAGTGGATATCCAGCAACTGCAGGACTTGCTGATGGACATCGGAGAAGACGATCTCTTCCGTCCGCAGTCCTGTACCGACGGGATAAATTCTGCCGAACTGTCGGAAGAAATTCTTTGCGCTGCAGAGCGGTTGCTGGATGTATTAGAGAGGCCTCTCGATGCCCGAGTCCTGGGCAAGCAGATTATCCGCGAGATCCTTTATCACGTTTTGACGGGGCCAAGCGGCGGGGCGCTACTGGCGCTGGTAAGCCGTCAGACGCATTTTAGCCTGATTAGCCGCGTGCTGCGTCGGATTGAAAATCAGTACACAGAAAACTTGTCCGTTGACCAGCTGGCGGCCGAGGCCAACATGAGCGTTTCGGCGTTTCATCACAACTTCAAGTCGGTGACCAGCACTTCGCCGCTGCAATACCTGAAAACTTACCGCCTGCATAAGGCAAGAATGTTAATGCTGCATGACGGTATGAAGGCAAGCGCGGCGGCTATTCGCGTCGGCTACGAGAGCGCGTCTCAGTTTAGCCGGGAGTTTAAACGCTATTTTGGCGTGACGCCGGGGGAAGATATGGCGCGGATGCGGGTTATTTAATAAGGCTAAAGCGAAGAGCGAATAAGTCGGGCTTATCCGCTCTTTCTTTATTAAGCGTGGTTACGCGGCGCTAACCTTTTTTTTCAGCACCACAAACACCGTGCCGACCAGACCCACTACCAGCAGAGCAATCGGCAAAATCATCAGGAAGGTCATCACCTGATCTTCATGACGCTTAACAAAGGGGATCATGCTGAGCGCGTAGCCAAGACTAATCACAACGCCCACCCACAGCAGGCCGCTTAGCCAGTTAAAGAACTGAAAACGGCGGTTGCTGAGGCCGGAAATCCCAGCCATGGTAGGCAGCAGAGTACGAACAAAGGCCAGGAATCGGCCCGCGAGCAGCGCCAGTAAACCGTGGCGATCAAACATTTGCGTGGCGCGCTGGTGGTACTGGGTTGGCAGCTGTTTCAGCCAGCCTTTAACCGTGCGGGTATTGCCGAGCCAGCGCCCTTGTAAATAGCTAAGCCAGCAGCCCAGACTGGCTGCGATGGTTAAAATCACCAGCGTCGGTACAAAGCCCATCACGCCTTTGGCGATAAGCGCTCCCGCGAGCAGCAACAGGCTATCGCCCGGCAAAAATGAAGCAGGAAGCAGCCCATTTTCCAGGAACAGCGTCGCAAACATAACGCAATAGACAATGCCAATCACATGGGGGTCGGCCAGCGCGGCGAAATCATGATGCCAAAGCGCCTCGACAATATTTTGTATAACAGCCATAGGTATTCCTGTGGTACCGCTTATTGAGTTCGCCCTGAGTATTGCACCCGCAACTTAGGCTCACCTTAATTTCTACACATTGTACTGCTAAAATGCTCGCGACACCTTGATCCCAGGCTCAACAAAACGCCGATAATGGCAAAATTCCGTTCAACGGTTACCGATAACCGGAATTTTTAGTCAATACGCTGGAAACCCGCTTCCAGATCGGCAATCAGATCGTCCACGTTTTCCAGGCCAATATGAAGGCGAACCAGGGTGCCGCTAAAGTCGACGCCGCCTGCCGGGCGGATCTCCGCCAGCTCTTCGGGCTGATTAGCGAGAATAAGCGATTCATAGCCGCCCCAGGAATAGGCCATGCTGAAATACTCGAAATGATTGAGGTACCGTTCATACTCTTCATCACTCAGCCGCTTCTTCAGCACAAATGAGAACAGGCCGCTGCTGCCCGTAAAGTCACGTTTCCAGTATTCATGTCCCTTGCTGCCGGGCAGCGCCGGATGATTCACGCGCTCAACCTGCGGATGCTGTGCCAGCCATTCGGCGACTTTTAAGCTGCTTTCATGGTGCTGGCGCAGGCGAACACCCAGCGTGCGAATACCGCGGCTGGTCATATACGCGGTGTCTGCATCCAGCATTTGCCCCATCAGATAGGCGTTCTCGCGCAGCCGATCCCAACATCGGACATTGGATACCGCGGTACCGACCATCGCATCTGAATGGCCAATTAAATATTTGGTTCCCGCCTGAATGGAGATATCAATACCGAACGCCAGCGCTTTAAACAGCACGCCAGCTGCCCAGGTATTGTCGATCATGATGATAGCATCAGGGGCAACGCGTCTAACCGCCGCGACAATCGCCGGAATGTCATGGACTTCCATTGTAATGGAGCCGGGGGATTCCAGAAAAACGACTTTGGTATTCGGCTGAATCAGGTCGGCAATACCGGCGCCAATCTCCGGCGCAAACCAGCCGGTGCTGACCCCGAGCTTTGAGAGAATTTTGGTGCAGAAGTCCTGCGTTGGCTCATAGGCCGTTTCGGTCACCAGAATGTGATCGCCCTGTTCGACAAAGGCCAGAATCGTATTAGCCACCGCAGCGGCGCCGCAGGGGAAGAGGGCGCAGCCCGCGCCGCCTTCCAGTTCACACATCGCTTCCTGCAGCGAGAAATGGGTCAGCGTACCGCGGCGGCCATAAAACAGCTCGCCCTTAGCGCGGTTGGCGGTGGCCTGCTTTTTGGCCTCAACGCTTTCAAAGACGAGGGAGGAAGCGCGCTGAATAACGCTGTTAACCGAACCCTGAGTGAATTTCTTGCTGCGTCCGGCGTTGACCAGCGCCGTTTCGATGTGTTTTTCCGCCATTTTCATTTTCCCGTCTAAACATCTGGATGTCTGGACGTAAATTAACACAAAATGCGCAAAGGGCATCATGGCGTTTTTTCAGGTTGGCGAAAAAAGTCATCATTTCGCCAGGTGGGCGCTTTTCCTGCGTAAGCGCAAGGAATGCTTCAACAATTTCCGGCACTCTGTAAATACTAATGAGAACGACTATCAATTCGATAGTTTTTTGATATATTAGTCTCAGTTTTGACATTTATTTCTCGCTGGAGCGTAAGACGTGACGAGTAATCTGATGCAGACGGATCTGTCCGTTTGGGGCATGTATCAACATGCTGACATCGTAGTGAAGATCGTGATGATTGGCCTGATTCTGGCCTCTGTTGTCACCTGGGCAATCTTTTTCAGTAAGAGCGTGGAGCTGATTACCCAGAAACGTCGCCTCAAGCGAGAGCAGCAGCAGCTGGCTAACGTGCGCTCCCTGAATGAAGCGAGCAGCGCGGCCGAAGCGTTTGACAGTAAAAGCCTGAGCACGCTGTTAATCAATGAAGCCCAGAACGAACTGGAACTTTCAGCCGGCGTGGAAGATAACGAAGGCATTAAAGATCGTACCGGCTTCCGCCTGGAGCGCCGCGTGGCCGCCGTTGGGCGTCACATGGGGCGCGGCAACGGTTTCCTGGCTACCATTGGTGCGATATCGCCGTTCGTCGGCCTGTTCGGGACCGTTTGGGGCATCATGAACAGCTTCATCGGTATTGCCCAGTCCCAGACCACTAACCTGGCGGTCGTTGCGCCGGGCATCGCAGAAGCGCTGCTGGCGACGGCAATCGGCCTGGTCGCCGCCATCCCGGCGGTCGTCATCTATAACATCTTCGCGCGTATGATTGGCAGCTACAAAGCAAGCCTTAGCGACGTGGCGGCTCAGGTCCTGCTGCTGCAAAGCCGTGACCTTGACCTGGATGGTACCGCTCAGCCGCGTCCGGTGCGCAATACCCAGCAACTGCGAGTAGGTTAATGCCCCATGGCAATGCGTCTGAACGAAAACCTCGATGACAATGGTGAAATGCACGAAATCAACGTTACGCCGTTTATCGACGTGATGTTGGTGCTGCTGATCATCTTCATGGTGGCGGCGCCGCTGGCAACGGTGGACGTGAAGGTTAACCTTCCGGCCTCCAGCAGTGAACCACAGCCACGCCCTGAGAAGCCGGTTTACCTGTCGGTCAAAGCCGATCATTCGATGTTTATCGGTAACGATCCGGTAAGCAAAGAGTCGATGGTCAACGCGCTGATTGCCGCAACCGAAGGGAAAAAAGACACCACCATTTTCTTCCGCGCGGACAAAACGGTGGACTACGAAACGCTGATGGACGTGATGGATACGCTGCACCAGGCAGGGTATCTGAAGATTGGCCTGGTCGGCCAGGAAGTCACGAAAGCGAAGTAAGCGTCACTGACCCTCACCCCAGCCCTCTCCCTTCAGGGAGAGGGAGCAAACCAGAAAACCTTTTATCTACGTAGTTGTTCCATTCATCCGGCGCGGCAAAGAGCATTTGTACTGCTTTAGTGATTAGATCACAGCGTAGAACTCTTCCACGTCTTCTCCGCCAGGCCACGGGTTATCGACAGCGTCTGGGCTTCTTGTTCTTTCAGGCGCTGGTAATGCCCTTCCAGCCGCTTAAGAATCTGCTCTTTAAGCTTTGGGTGATGGCTAAGGATCTCTTCCAGCACCGCGCCATACACCTCTTCTTTGGCACGCCACGGGAAAATCTCACGGCGGTTCATCCACTTCAGGTCGATAAGCGCCGAAGTAATATCCGTCACTTCTTGCGTATTGCGGGTGATGTTTTCATTCTTAAGGCGAACCAGAATCGCTATATTTTTACTTAACGTAAATTCATGGTCTTTATTTTCATCAGCGCTAATTAATAATGGCTGTTTTTTTATAGGTTCTGCCATAGCACTACTCCTCAATTGAATAGCATAGTGGCCAGGGTTTTTCTTGAGTCATTTGATTAACCCAAATTTCCTGTTCCTTGCCACTCACCCAGGCGGTTTTGTCTTCAATAAGCATCTGCAAATCGGCGGCACTAATAAGTTCTTTTTCAACCAGTTCGCTAATCAGTGCGTGTAACGCTTCTATCCGAACCGCGCACAGCAACCGCTCTTTAATATGACGATCGGTTTCTTCAAGCAGGCGGTTTTTGGCCTGACCGGCATAATGGCTGCCGCTCAGGATGTTTTTTTCCAGCGTTAAAATCTTATCCTGAACGACTTCCGGCGTGGTACTATTTTCAGCTTCTGCAGGGAGCGTTGACGGGGCAACAACGGGATAGCGCCGTGGTAAGAAGTGTTCAGGCAGCATCGAATGTGATCCTTTGATATCGGTTCAATATTCAGGTTCAGAGATTCGCGATATGATGCCTCAATTCAAAAATAAAAAAAACAGGAGTTTCTTATGCACAGCATATTTTATTCTATTGTCACAATTTTGATTTTGTTATGCGCGGTGCTGGTGATGCGCAAAGAATTTAGCACTTCAAATAATAAAAAAAATCGTGCTGTGGGTGAAATACAACCCATCACCTCCAGCGAAGAGCGGGATGATTATTTCGGCATGCTGATGTCTAAAATCACGCCAAGCTATTATTGGCGTATTAACAGTGAGTATATTGATTTCACTCACGCCACAATTAAAAAAATGCGTATCGATGAGCTGACTTCCCAGCCAATTTTATTTAGTGCCCAGCGCCGCTGCAGTGATTTAAATTCGGCGGTGTACAAATATTATGACAATATTAAAAAACGCTGTGCCGAAGGTGAGCAGGTGCCACTGTCGGATATTGAAGTGCTGAACCTGCGTCAGTGTTTTAACGAGTTTAGCCGCGACGCTTACCCTGAACTGGTGGCGCTGGTGTGGCCGCAGTACCGGCGTCCGGAGATCGATCTGAACAACGTCTGAGTCTTTGCAATCCGGCGTCTGGCGATCACGCTTAAACGTCGGAATTCGCTATAATGACGCCCTTTGATATTTCCAGACAGGACATTATGGAACGTTTTATTGAGAATGCGATGTACGCCTCGCGCTGGCTTCTGGCCCCGGTTTACTTCGGGTTGTCTCTGGCCTTGCTTGCGCTGACGGTTAAATTTTTCCAGGAGATTATTCACGTTCTCCCGAATATCTTCTCGATTGCGGAAGCCGACTTAATTCTGACCCTGCTTTCGCTGGTGGATATGGCGTTAGTCGGTGGCCTGCTGGTGATGGTGATGTTTTCCGGCTATGAGAACTTTGTCTCGACGCTGGATATTTACGAAGGCAAAGAGAAACTGAGCTGGCTGGGGAAAATGGACTCCGGCTCGTTGAAGAATAAAGTCGCGGCATCGATAGTGGCCATCTCTTCCATCCATCTGCTGCGTATTTTTATGGACGCTAAAAACGTGCCGGACAACAAGCTGATGTGGTATGTAATCATCCACCTGACGTTTGTGCTGTCGGCGTTTGTAATGGGGTACCTCGACAAGCTTTCCCGCAGCGGGAAGTATTAAAAATTAAGCCCCTGTTTACAGGGGCTTTTGCTTTTATTTGTCGGACGATGCCTGCCACAGATTGAGCTCGCCATCGGCGACGTGGCGGTCAATTCGCTCCAGCTCTTCTGCCGTAAAGTGCAGATTATCCAGCGCTTTCACATTCTCTTTCAGCTGTTCTGCCCGGCTCGCACCGATTAACACTGAGGTGACGCGCTCGTCTTTCAGCAGCCAGCTCAGCGCCATCTGAGCCATCGTCTGGCCGCGCTGCTGCGCCATCTCGTTGAGCAAGCGCAGGCTGCTGAGATTAGCCTCGGTCAGCATCTTTTCATTCAGCCCGCGAATTTTACTGCCTTCCACCTGCATTCTTGAACCTTCCGGAATACCGTTCAGGTATTTGCCGGTCAGCAGACCCTGGGCCAGCGGGGTAAAGGCGATGCAGCCGCTGCCGTTCTGCTGCAGCGTATCCAGCAGGCCGCTTTTATCGACCCAGCGGTTTAACAGGTTGTAGGAGGGCTGGTGAATAAGCAGCGGAATTTTCCATTCTCGCAGCAGATCGGCCATTTTCTGTGTTCTTTCGGAGGAGTAAGAGGAGATCCCGACATAAAGCGCTTTACCGCTTTGCACCGCGTGCGCCAGGGCGCTGGCCGTTTCTTCCATCGGCGTTCTCTCATCCACGCGATGGGAATAGAAGATATCGACGTACTCCAGCCCCATGCGCTTCAGGCTCTGATCCAAACTTGCCAGCAGATACTTACGTGAGCCGCCGGAACCATAAGGGCCTGGCCACATGTCATACCCCGCTTTGGTGGCGATAATCAGCTCGTCGCGATAGCCGCTAAAATCCTGCTTCAGCAGGCGGCCAAAATTTTCTTCCGCCGAGCCCGGAGGCGGCCCGTAGTTATTCGCCAGATCGAAATGCGTAATGCCAAGATCGAACGCGGTGCGCAGCAGATCGCGCTGGGACTCCAGCGGACTCACGCCGCCAAAACTGTGCCACAAACCGAGAGAAAGCGCGGGCAGCTGCAGGCCGCTCTGACCGCAGAAACGATACTGCATGGATTGATAACGCGACGGGCTGGCTTCGTAGGGCATGGTGTCTCCTTAGGGTAAGAGTTCTTTTTTGAAACGTTGTTTCCATCTTAACCCTGCGGAGACATTCGGCAATCCGAAAATCAGGCTTCTGGCGAAAGCGCGCTGTGTGGCGTGCCCTGATAATACGCAAGCGCCACCATCAGCGACTGTACCAGGCAAAGCGTGGCGGACTGCGAGCGGAAGGCGTCTACCTGCGCCTCTTTCACCACAAAACAGAGATCGCTGAATGTTGCGAACGGGCTAATTTGGCTGTCCGTGATCACTATCTGGCGAGCCCCCGCCCGGGCGGCAATTTCGCTGACCATCAGCGTCTCTTCGGCGTACGGGGAGAAGCTTATCGACACCACAATATCATTCGCTTTCACCCGGTTGACCTGTTCACGTAGCATCCCGCCAAGCCCGTCCAGCAGCACGGCACGGCAATCCAGGTGGCTAAGGGCATAGGTCAGATAGGCCGCCACGCTAAAGGAACGACGCAGGCCGACAACGTAGATCGTGTCTGCTTCGGCCAGCAGTTCCACGGCACGCTGCAGCATTTCCGGCTCGGTTCGGGCGGCCAGCTGCTGCAGCGCCTGCGCATTTGAGCGGGCAAACTCCTGCAAAATATCCAGCGGCGTTTCCGGCACGGCTTCGCTGCCCAGCTCGCGGAACAGTCTCGCCCGATCGGTATAGCTTGCCGTCTCTTCCACCAGATTCATGCGAAACAGCTGTTTCATCTCGTTGAAACCGCTGAAATCAAAGGCATTGGCAAAGCGGATAAGCGTAGAGGGCGGCACTTCCGCCCGCTCGGCAATGGCGGCTACAGTATCAAATGCCACGCTGTTGGTGTTGTCCAGTACATAGCGGGAAACCTGCTGCAGCCTTTTGCTCAGGCTGTCGTAGCGGTCGCGGATCTGCTGCTGGAGTTCGCTCAGGGTTGTCGCCGGGGTCAATTTGCCATCCTCAAAAGTAGTTGCTGAAACGTATTTAAGCGTAGTACCGCCAAAAATGAAACAGATGCACCAAAACTGGCGGGGGCTGAAACGCCGCTGGCTTCTAAGTCTTGACGCCGCATTCTGCGAGTTAACATAAAAACGAAGTGTTGATCACAATAATCAACATTTATTTTATTTCAACTTAAAATGGAATGTTTGTTTCATATACAGTGTTCGGGAGACAACCCTAACAGCAAGAGGCCAGAGATGGAGACGGTAGCGAATTTTATCCACGGTGAATGCGTCGCGGGCGAAGGCCAGCGAGTACAGGCGATCTTCAATCCGGCGACCGGCACGCAGATCCGTCAGGTCGCGATGAGCACGGCAAGGCAGACGGAGCAGGCCATTGCCGCTGCCCAGCAAGCGTTTCCGGGCTGGGCTCGCCAGTCTCCGCTTAAGCGCGCCCGCGTGATGTTCCGCTTTAAAAGCCTGCTTGAGGAACACATGGACGGCCTGGCAAAGCTCATCAGCGAAGAGCACGGGAAAGTCTATTCTGACGCAGTGGGCGAGCTGACCCGCGGCCTTGAAGTGGTGGAATTCGCCTGCGGCATTCCGCATCTGCAAAAGGGCGAGCATTCGGCCAACGTGGGAACGGGCGTCGATAGCCATTCTCTGATGCAGCCGCTTGGCGTTTGCGCGGGGATCACGCCGTTTAACTTCCCGGCGATGGTGCCGATGTGGATGTTCCCTATCGCGCTGGCGACCGGGAATACCTTTGTTCTCAAGCCGTCGGAAAAAGATCCGTCGCTGTCGCTGCGACTGGCTCAGTTGCTGAAAGAGGCGGGGCTGCCGGACGGCGTCTTCAACGTGGTACAGGGCGATAAAGAAGCGGTGGACGTATTGTTGACCGACCCAAGGGTGCAGGCCGTCAGCTTTGTCGGCTCGACGCCGATCGCCGAGTATATCTACCAGACCGCCTCTGCCCACGGCAAGCGCTGCCAGGCGCTGGGCGGGGCGAAAAACCACTGCATTTTGATGCCGGATGCCGATCTGGACATGGCGACTAACGCCATCATGGGGGCGGCTTTTGGTGCCGCCGGAGAACGCTGCATGGCGCTTTCGGTGGTGGTCGCCGTAGGGGATGAAACCGCCGATGCGCTATGCGCGGGGCTGGAAAAACAGCTCGCTACGCTGCGCGTTGGGCCAGGCCTTGGGCAGGAACCGGAAAACGAAATGGGGCCGCTGATTTCCGCGCCGCACCGGGCCAAAGTGCTGGGCTATATTGATAGCGGAGAGCAGCAGGGCGCGACGCTGCGCGTGGATGGCCGGGGCCTCAGGCTGGCAGGCCACGAAGGTGGCTACTTTGTTGGCCCAACGCTGTTTGACCATGTCACGCCGGAGATGACCATCTATAAAGAAGAGATCTTCGGCCCGGTGCTGAGCGTAGTGCGCGTACCGGATTATGCCAGCGCACTGGCGCTGATCAACCAACATGAATACGGCAACGGCACGGCGATTTTTACCCGCGACGGCGGTACCGCAAGGCGCTTCACCGAAGAAGTCCTGGTGGGCATGGTTGGGGTGAACGTGCCCATTCCTGTACCAATGGCTTTCCATAGCTTTGGCGGCTGGAAACGTTCTATCTTTGGGCCGCTGAACGTGCACGGCAGCGACGGCGTGCGTTTCTACACGCGCATGAAAACCGTCACCGCCCGCTGGCCGGAAAACAGCCATCAGCAAGGGTCAGCGTTCTCGATGCCGACGCTGGGCTAAGGGGATAAAAGATGACCACACAACGCATGACCATGGCGCAGGCGCTGGTCAGGTTTTTAAACCAGCAGTACGTTGAAATCGACGGGCAGGAACAGCCCTTTGTTGAAGGTGTTCTGACCATTTTCGGGCACGGGAACGTGCTCGGCCTTGGGCAGGCGCTGGAGGAGGATCCCGGCCACCTGAAGGTGCATCAGGGCTGTAACGAGCAGGGTATGGCGCATATCGCCACCGGTTTCGCTAAACAGCATCGGCGGCAGCGCATCTATGCCGTGACCTCATCCGTGGGGCCGGGGGCTGCCAATATGGTGACCGCGGCCGCAACGGCCACCGCCAACCGCATTCCGCTCCTGCTCTTGCCCGGCGACATTTACGCCAGCCGCCAGCCGGATCCGGTGCTCCAGCAAATCGAGCAGTATCACGACCTCAGCATCAGCACCAACGACTGCTTCCGGCCGGTGTCCCGCTACTGGGACAGAATCAACCGCCCGGAACAGCTGATGAGCGCCATGATTAGCGCTATGCGAGTGCTTACTAACCCTGCAGAAACCGGTGCGGTCACGATTTGCCTGCCGCAGGACGTGCAGGGTGAAGCCTGGGATTACCCACAAAGCTTCTTTGCCCGGCGGGTGCACCATATCGAGCGACGTCCACCGGATGAAAACCGCCTGCAGGCTGCGCTAAAACTGATTGCTGGCAAGCGTCGCCCGCTGGCGATCTGCGGCGGCGGGGTTCGCTATTCCGGCGCGCATCAGGCCTTTCAGGATTTTGTGGAACGCTTCAGGCTGCCGTTTGCGGAAACCCAGGCCGGAAAAGGTGCGATTGTTAGCGAGCACTCACTTAATCTGGGCGGTCTGGGCGTGACGGGAGGTCTGGCGGCTAATCTGCTGGCCCCGCAGGCCGATTTGATTATTGGAGTGGGCACCCGGCTGACCGATTTTACCACCGGCTCTAAATCGCTGTTCTCACCGGAGGCCGACTTCCTGCTGCTGAACGTGGCCGAATTTGATGCCCTGAAGCTGGACGCCACGCCGCTGGTGGCCGATGCTCGAACAGGACTTGAGCAGTTGACTGCCGGGCTGCATCAGGCTGGCTATCGCGCTGCCTGGCAGAATGAGGCAGCCGACGCTAAAGCGGCCTGGCGTGACGAGTGCCAGCGGCTGTGGACGCGGCAATGGCAGGCTGGAGAAGCCCCGGAAGTGGCGGGTCATCTGGACGAAACGTTGCGGGAATACAGCCGCGAGTTAGGCACCTCATTAACCCAAACCCGCGTGCTGGGCCTGGTGAATCAGCACATTGAAGATGACGCTATCGTGGTGGGCGCGGCGGGATCGCTGCCGGGGGATTTACAGCGCCTGTGGCAGGTAAAAACGCCGGACAGCTATCATCTGGAATACGGTTACTCGTGCATGGGTTACGAGATAGCCGCGGCGGTAGGGGCAAAGCTCGCGAAGCCGCAGCAGCCGGTGTATGCGATGGTGGGAGACGGTTCATACCTGATGCTGCATTCCGAGCTGCAAACCGCCGTGCAGGAAGGGATAAAAATCACCATTCTGCTGTTCGATAACGCCGGGTTCGGCTGCATCAATAACCTGCAGATGGGCCACGGGATGGGCAGTTTTGGTACTGAAAACCGCCACCGGAACCCGCACAGCGGCAGGCTGGATGGCCCGCTGGTGAAGGTTGATTTTGCGCAAAATGCCGAAAGCTATGGCTGTAAATCCTGGCGGGTCAATAGCGAGGCTGAGCTGCTGGCCGCGCTGGAGGCATCTCGTCGGGAACCCGGGCCAACGCTGCTGGATATCAAAGTGCTGCCTAAAACGATGACGCACGACTACCAAGCCTGGTGGCGTACCGGAGACGCTCAGGTTTCTCGCTCGAGCGCGGTGGCCGATGCCGCTGAACAAACCGCCGCTAAGCTCAAAAACGCCCGTCAGTACTAACCTTTTAGCATTCCGCTGGACTATCTGGCGGAATGTTTATTTCATTTCGGCCTTCTTCTCTTCTCGGGCTGGAGCATGGGCGCGCGCTCCTTCTCAAATCCCTTCTCTGTGAAGGTTTTAATTCATTCGGCGTTGTGATTTTGCTAACAAAACACAGCCGATAAATTATCAAAATGTTAACCTCTGCGCAAAAATGAAACTTTCACTCTGCATTAAAATGAAATAAATGTTTTATTTAAGGCGTCGTTATTCAGCCGCATGTGAAAGCCGGAAGACCCGGCTCATGACCCTACTGCATCACCACTTTCGGGAGCCGCCATGTTTAACATTGCTTTACTGGGCGCAGGCCGTATCGGCCAAATCCACGCCGCCAATATTGCCGCCCATCCCCATTCCACCCTTTGGTCCGTCGTCGACCCTAATGCAGAAAACGCCGCGCGCATTGCCGAAAAATACCAGGCGCGTCAGCAGAGCGTTGCCCAGGCGATGAATGACCCGGAGGTTCATGCCGTTCTGATTGCCTCGGCGACCGATACTCACGCCGACCTGATTGAGCTTGCCGCCAGACACGGCAAAGCGATTTTCTGCGAAAAGCCGGTACACCTGGATCTGGCCCGCGTGCGTGACTGCCTGAAAGTAGTGAAAGAACATAACGTGCCGCTGTTTATCGGCTTTAACCGCCGCTTTGATCCGCAGTTCCGCAAACTGAAAAACGAAGCGCTGCAGGGGCGGATAGGCACGCCGGAATCGCTGGTGATTATCTCCCGCGACCCGTCGCCGCCGCCCGCTGAATATGTGCGTGTCTCCGGCGGTATGTTCCGCGACATGACCATCCACGACTTTGATATGGCTCGCTTCATCATGGGCGAAGAGCCGGTGACCGTGTATGCCCAGGGCAGCAATCTGGTGGATCCGGCGATTGGCGAAGCGGGTGACATCGACACCGCTTTTATCGTCCTGAAATATGCCTCCGGCGCGCTGGCGACCATTGTTAACAGCCGCCGCTCGGCCTATGGCTACGACCAGCGTCTGGAACTGCACGGCGCTAAGGGACTGCTTACGGCAGGCAATATCCTGGAAAACCAGGTTCAATTCTTCGGCGACGGTGGGAATACCAGCGCGTTGCCAGAACACTTCTTCCTCCAGCGCTACAAAGATGCCTATGCCGCCGAATGGCAGCACTTTGTTGCCGTCCTGCGCGGCGAGGCCAAACCCGAGTGCAGCGGCGATGACGGTGAACGCGCCCTGTACCTGGCCGACAAGGCGCTGGAGTCACTGCGTAGCCAGCGCGAAGTTGCTTTGTAACCTCCGAAGACCCTACATATAGAAGAGAGATAACAATGAAAAAGCTGATCCTTGCCGCCCTCATCGCCCTGACCACGGCTCCGGCGCTGGCCGAAAACGAACAGATTGTGTTTAGCACCCCAAACCTTGCAATGCCGTTTGAAGTGCATATGCAGCGCACCGCCGTGCAGGCCGCCAAAGAGATGGGCGTCAAGCTGCAGGTTCTCGACAGCCAGGGCAGTTCTCCTAAGCAAGTCGCGGACCTGGAAAACGCCATTACTCGCGGCGCACAGGGATTTATCGTTTCGCCAAACGACGTTAACGCCGTGTCGAGCGCGGTAGGGGAAATTCAGGACGCTAAGCTGCCGGTGGTAACCCTGGATCGCTCGGTTGCCAGCGACAAGCCGGTACCGCACTTTGGTGCCAACAACTACAAAGGTGGCCAGGCCGTGGCGGACTTCGTGAAAACCAAATTCCCTGACGGCGCGGACATCGTGCTGCTGACCGGGCAGCCAGGCTCCTCTTCCAATATCGAACGTACCAAAGGGATCCGCGACGGCCTGAAAGCCGGAGGCGATAAATACAAGATCGTCGCCGATCAGACCGGAAACTGGATGCGTTCTGAAGGTATGCGCATCGTTGAAAGCGTTCTGCCGTCTCTGCCGAAAAAGCCTCAGGTGATCCTCTCCGCTAACGATGATATGGCGCTGGGTGCGATTGAAGCGCTGCAGGGCCAGGGCATGAAGCCGGGTGAGGTGCTGGTGACCGGTTTTGACGCCGTGCCGGAAGCGCTGGCCCGCGTGCGCGATGGCTGGCTGGCGGCAACCGCCGATCAGCGCCCTGGTTTTGCGGTGAAAACGGCGATGAGCCAGCTGGTGGCTAACATTCGCGAGAAGAAAGCGATTACCGGGGCAGATTACGCGCCGACGATGATCACTAAAGATAACCTCGATCAGGCAGAGCGTATCGGCGAAGCCGGCAAATAATATCCGTCATCCTTCAAGCTGCAGCAGTGTTGGCTGCCTTCCCGCACCCCGGTCACATAGTTAGCTATGCTCCCGGGGATGCCCTCAGTTGCCGCCGTGCTGCAGCTTGAAATCTCTAGGATATTCGCTGAAATGAGGAGCAGTCTGATGTCGCAACCTTTACTGAAAGTGACCGACCTGGCGAAGAGTTTCTCCGGCGTTTGGGCGTTAAGCAGCGCGCAGCTCAGCGTCGGGCAGGGGGAAATCCATGCCCTGCTGGGGGAAAACGGCGCGGGAAAATCCACGCTGCTGAAGGCGCTGGCCGGGGCGCAGCCGCAAACGCGCGGTGAGATCTGGTTTAACGGTGAAACGCTTTCGGCGGACGATTCGCCGGTGGTGCGCCAGAACAAGGGCATTATCACCATTTATCAAGAGTTTAACCTGCTGCCCAATATGACGGTGGCGGAAAACATGTTTCTTGGCCGCGAGCCGCGCCGCCGTAATCTGATTGTCGACAGCAAAGCGGTGAACCAGGAAGCGCAGGTCATTCTGGATTATTTGCAGCTCAACGTCGCGCCGACGACCGCCGTAGCTCGCCTGAGCGTTGCCCAGCAGCAAATGGTTGAGATTGCCAGGGCGCTGACGCTGAACGCCCGGCTGATCATTATGGATGAGCCTTCCGCTGCCCTGAGCGACAGCGAAGTCGAGAGCCTGCACCGCGTGGTGCGCGAGCTAAAAGGCCGCGGCGTCAGCATTATTTATGTCACCCATCGCCTGCATGAAGTCTTCCAGCTTTGTGACCGTTTCACCGTGTTCCAGGATGGCCGCTATACAGGCTCCGGCGACGTGGCGGGCACCAACGTGGAGCAAATCATCCGCCTGATGGTCGGGCGCGACGTGGTGTTTAACCGCCGCGATGCCAGCCTCACGCACCATGCAGACAAGCCCATTCGCCTGGCGGTGAAGGGTCTGAGCCGTGAAAAACCGCCGCTTGATCCCCACGGCATTGCGTTGAAAGACATCAGTTTTCACGTGCACGCCGGAGAAGTGTTGGGCATCGCCGGGCTGGTAGGTGCCGGGCGCACCGAGGTTGCCCGCTGCCTGTTTGGCGCAGACAAATTCACCACCGGCAGTTTCGAGCTGGACGGCAAACCTTACCGGCCACAAAACCCGATGCACGCGCTGGACCAGGGCATCGCGCTGGTGCCGGAAGATCGTAAAAAAGAAGGGGCGGTGCTGGGCCTGTCTATCCGCGACAACCTGTCACTGTCCAGCCTTTCGTCCCTGCTTACCTGGCGCTATTTCGTCAGCCCGCGCAAAGAAGATGCGCTGATTGAGTCCTACCGGCAGGCGCTGCAAATCAAAATGGTCAACGCCGAGCAGGAGGTGCGCAAGCTCTCCGGTGGGAACCAGCAAAAAGTGATCCTGGCGCGCTGTATGGCACTGAATCCACGGGTGTTGATCGTCGATGAGCCGACTCGCGGTATTGACGTAGGCACCAAATCGGAAGTGCATCAGGTGCTGTTTGATATGGCTAAGCGAGGCGTGGCGGTGATCGTGATCTCCTCCGATCTGCCGGAGATTCTCGCGGTGTCGGATCGGATAATCACCCTCAGCGAAGGGCGGGTGACCGGCGAGCTGCACGGCGATGAAGCCAACGAAGAACGGCTGATGACACTGATGGCCATCAACCATAGCGCCTTAAGCGCCGCATAACGGGGGAGCCCATGACGCAGATGATTACCAAAACCCAGACTACGGCAAAAAGCGCCTCGCGCTTCGATCCGATCGCTTTCTTCGAGCGTTTCGGGGTACTGATCTTTATGTTCCTGCTGCTGATCTTCTTCCAGTCGCAGAACAGCAATTTCCTGTCTGAACGCAATATTTTCAACATCCTGACCGAGGTTTCCATCTACGGGATCATCGCGGTGGGCATGACTTTTGTCATTCTCACGGCGGGTATCGATCTCTCGGTGGGCTCGATCCTCGCCGTGTGCGCCATGACCGCAGCCTACGTGATCAAGGGCGACAACTTTACCACCGTCGATCCCAACGCCTGGGGCGGCTTTAGCTGGCTGCTGGGGATGGGAATTTGTCTGGCGCTCGGCACGCTGATCGGCTTCCTGCACGGCCTGGGCGTCACTCGCCTACGCCTGCCACCATTTATTGTTACCCTGGGCGGGATGACCATCTGGCGCGGCCTGACGCTGGTGATCAACGACGGGGCGCCTATCGCCGGGTTTGATGCGGGTTATCGCTGGTGGGGCCGCGGCGAAATGCTCGGTATCTCCATTCCTATCTGGATCTTCGCCATTGTCTCCATTCTGGGCTATCTGGCGCTGCATAAAACTCGCTGGGGGCGCTTTGTGTATGCCATCGGCGGCAACCCGGAAGCGGCTCGCCTCGCCGGGGTTAACGTGAGGCGCGTGCTGGTTAGCGTGTATGTGGTAATTGGCTGCCTTGCCGGGCTGGCGGGTTTTGTGCTCAGCGCCAGGTTGGGCAGTGCTGAAGCCGTAGCGGGGATCTCCTTCGAGCTGCGCGTGATCGCCTCGGTGGTGATCGGTGGGACATCGCTGATGGGCGGCTACGGGCGGATCAGCGGCACGATCATCGGCGCCATCATCATGGGGATCCTGATTAATGGCCTGGTGCTGATGAACGTGTCGGCCTACTACCAGCAGATCATTACCGGGCTGATTATCGTGCTGGCGGTGGCGTTTGATACCTACGCTAAGAATCGCCGCGGCGCGCTGTAGGGATTACCCCTCACCCTAACTCTCTCCCCAAAGGGGAGAGGGGATAAGAGCGAAGATGACTTATGCCTCCAAAGGGGAAAATTTCAAAGTAGCCTCTGTTTTTCTCCCTCGCCCTTTCAGGGAGAGGGTCGGGGTGAGGGTACAAAAGCTGGTCACGACTTCAGGAACAACACATGAAAAAGGTCAGAATTGGTTTAATCGGTACCGGCTACATCGGCAAAGCCCACGCCATCGCCTACGCGCAGGCGCCGACGGTCTTTGACCTGCAGGGCGAACTGGTCCGCGAAATGGTCGCGGAAGTTACGCCGGAGCTGGCGGCGAAACGCGCTGCAGCATTTGGCTTTAATCGTTCCACCGGCGACTGGCGCGAACTGGTGGCGGACCCGAACATTGACGTGGTGGACATTTGCTCCCCAAACCACCTGCACAAAGAGATGGCGCTGGAGGCGATTCGCCACGGCAAGCACGTTTATTCAGAGAAACCGCTGGCGCTGAACGCCCGCGATGCCCGGCTAATGGTGGATGCCGCCGATCTGGCCGGTGTTAAAACGTTGGTGGGCTTCAACTACATGAAGAACCCGACGGCGCAGCTGGCAAAGCAGATCATTGCGCGCGGTGAGATCGGGGAAGTGATCCACTTCTACGGCACCCACAATGAAGACTATATGGCCGATCCGCTTTCGCCTATCCACTGGCACTGCTTCAAAGAAACCGCCGGGCTGGGCGCGCTGGGGGATCTGGCGGCGCATATCGTCAATATGGCGCAGTACCTGGTCGGCGATATCCGTGAGGTCTGCGGCGACCTGAAAATCGTGGTGCCGCAGCGCCCGGCTTCGGCCGGCAGCCGCGAGATGATCGCCGTGGAAAACGAAGATCAAGCCCACGCGATGGTGCGTTTTGAAGGTGGCGCTCAGGGCGTGATCGAAACATCACGCGTTGCCAGCGGCAGAAAAATGGGGCTGACCTGGACGATCACCGGCACGAAAGGCGCGCTGAGTTTTACTCAGGAACGCATGGCGGAGCTGAAACTTTATCTGCAAAGCGATCCCGAAGGCCGCCAGGGGTTCCGCACGCTGCTGGTTGGCCCGGCTCACCCGGATTACGGCTCGTTTTGCATGGGCGCGGGGCACGGCATCGGCTTTAACGATCAAAAAACGGTGGAAGTGCGCGATCTGATCGACGGCATTGCCGCGGACGCCCCGCTGTGGCCCGACTTCGAAGAGGGCTGGAAGGTGTCGCGCATTCTCGATGCTATCGCCCTGTCTCACCAGCAGGGGCGCTGGATCAACGTATCTGACATTGTCTGAGGACGAAGCATGAAAGAAAAGCAGTTGGATCTGATTTGCATGGGGCGGGTCGCGGTAGATCTCTACAGCCAGCAGATTGGTGCGCGGCTGGAAGATGCCAGCAGCTTCGCCCGTTACCTTGGCGGTTCGTCCGGCAATGTGGCCTATGGCACAGCCCGGCAAGGGCTGAAATCTTCCATGCTGGCGCGCGTTGGCGACGAGCACATGGGGCGCTTTCTGCGCGAAGAACTTAGCCAGGTTGGCTGCGACACCAGCCATTTAATCACCGATAAAGAGCGGCTGACCGCACTGGTGCTGCTGGGCATCAAAGATCGCGACACTTTCCCGCTGATTTTTTACCGCGACAACTGCGCGGATATGGCGATTACGGCGGATGATTTCAGTGAAGAGTACATTGCCTCCGCACGCTGTCTGGCGATTACCGGCACGCACCTCTCAAATCCGCGTACCCGCGAGGCGGTGCTGACCGCGCTGAGCTATGCCCGTCGGAACGATGTACGTACCGTGCTGGATATTGATTATCGCCCGGTGCTGTGGGGGCTGACGTCCCTTGGCGACGGCGAGACGCGCTTTGTTGAAGCCGGACAGGTCACAAATCAGCTGCAATCTGTCCTGCATCTTTTTGATGTGATTGTCGGCACCGAAGAAGAGTTCCACATTGCCGGTGGGTCAACCGACACGCTGGCGGCGCTGAAAAAAGTGCGTCAGAACAGCGAAGCAACGCTGGTTTGTAAGCGAGGCGCGCAAGGTTGCTCCGTGTTCCTTGGGCTGATCCCTGACTCGCTGGATGGCGGAATAAACGTCAGCGGCGTGCGCGTGGAAGTGCTTAACGTGCTGGGCGCGGGGGATGCGTTCATGTCCGGCCTGCTGCGTGGTTACCTCAATGACGAAGGCTGGGAGCAGGCCTGTCGTTATGCCAATGCCTGCGGCGCACTGGTGGTTTCACGCCACGGCTGCGCCCCGGCGATGCCGAGCAAAATCGAGCTGGATGATTACCTTTCGCGTGAACATCAGGTACCTCGCCCGGATCTCGACGCACGCCTGAATCACCTGCACCGCGTCACCACGCGTCGACGCCAGTGGCCGGAACTCTGCGTGATGGCGTTCGATCACCGCAGCCAGCTGGAGGAGATGGCGCTGAAAAGCGGCGCAGATTTACGCCGTATTCCGGTGTTGAAACAGCTGATTCTGCAAGCCAGTCGTGAAGCCGCTCAGCGTGCTGAACTGGAGGGTAAGGCCGGGCTGTTGTGCGACGGCACCTTCGGCCTGGACGCGCTAAATTCCATCACCGGTGAAGGCTGGTGGATTGGCCGCCCGATTGAGCTGCCGGGGTCGCGTCCGCTGGAAATGGAACATGGCAACATCGGCTCGCAGCTGATTAGCTGGCCGCAGGAGCACATCGTTAAGTGCCTGGTCTTTTTCCACCCGGAAGACGCCCACGCGCTGCGCCTGGAACAGGAACAGAAGATTGCTGAAGTGTACCGCGCCTGCTGCCAGTCGGGCCATGAGCTGCTGCTGGAAGTTATTCTGCCGGCGGATATGCCGCGCAGCGACGAGCTTTATCTCAGAGCCGTTTCCCGCTTCTACAACCTTGGTATCTACCCGGACTGGTGGAAGCTGCCGCCGCTGAGCAGCGCTGGCTGGGCGGCCATGAGCGAGCTGGTTGAAAAACGGGATCCTCACTGCCGCGGCGTGGTGATTCTCGGCCTGGATGCCCCGATAGAGGTGCTGCGTGAAGGCTTCAACGCTGCCGCTAATTACCCGATTGTGAAAGGCTTTGCGGTAGGGCGCACGCTGTTTGGCGAAGCCTCGCAGGCCTGGTTAAAACGCGATATCGACGATGCGCAGCTGGTGGCGCGCATTCGTGACAATTACCTGCGGCTGATCGCCCTGTGGCGCGAGCGCGGCCAGCATAAACAATAAGGAGAGCATTATGACCGTGCATTTAGGCATTAACCCGCTGACCTGGACCAATGACGATCTGCCTTCTTTGGGCGCCGACACGCCGCTGGAAACCTGTCTGAGCGAAGGGAAAGAGGCCGGGTTTGAAGGTTTTGAGCTGGGGAATAAGTTCCCGCGAGAGGCCGGCGTGCTGGGGCCGATTCTCGATAAGCATGATTTGAAGCTGGTCTCCGGCTGGTATTCCGGCCGCCTGCTTGAGCGCTCCGTTGAGCAGGAAATTGAGGCCGTGCAGCCGCATCTGACGCTGCTGCGCGAGCTGGGGGCGAAGGTGTTGGTGTTTGCCGAAGTCACCCACTGCATTCACGGGGAGCAGCAAACCCCGGTGCATTTACGGCCCCGTTTTCCGGCCGATCGCTGGCAGGAATACGGCGAAAAGCTTACCGCATTCGCCCGTTATACCCAGCAACAGGGCGTGCAAATTGCCTATCACCACCATATGGGAACGGTGATTGAGAGCGCGGATGACGTGAATAATTTGATGGTTCACACCGGGCCGGAAGTCGGGCTGCTGCTGGACACCGGGCACCTGACTTTCGCGGGGGCCGATCCGCTGGCGGTGGCCGAGCGCTGGATCTCGCGTATTAACCACGTGCATTGCAAAGACGTGCGCGCTGGCGTGCTGGCGGATGTGAAAAACCGCAAAACCAGCTTCCTGGATGCGGTCCTGAGCGGCGTGTTTACCGTGCCGGGCGATGGCTGCGTGAACTATCCGCCGATCATGGCGTTGCTGAAAAAACACGGCTATCAGGGCTGGCTGGTTGTTGAGGCCGAGCAGGATCCGGCGGTGGCGCACCCGATGACCTACGCACGTCTGGGCCACGCTAACCTGAGCCGTTTTGCTCGCGAAGCCGGGCTGATATAAGGAGGGAGCATGGCCGAATTACTTTCCCGCTGGCAGCAGCCGGACGCGCAGGGGCAGACGCAGTACGTCACGCCGGAAAACGCGGGCTGGGGCTACGTGGGATTTGCCGCTTATCAGCTTCAGGAAGGGCAGGTTCTGGAACTGCCCGCCGTGGAAGAAGAGCGCTGCCTGGTGCTGGTCGCAGGGCGTGCGACGGTGGACACGCCGCTCGCTCGCTTCCCTGAAATAGGCGACCGCATGAGCCCGTTTGAGCGCCGTAAACCCTGGGCTGTGTACGTGACGTCCGGCGAGGCGGTCAAGGTTCAGGCGCTCACCGCGCTCGAACTGGCCGTTTGCGCCGCGCCGGGTAAGGGGACTTATGCCACGCGGTTGATTGCCCCGCAGGATATTGATGCCGAGGCGCGCGGCAAAGGCCACAACCAGCGCTATGTCCACAATATTCTGCCGGAGGATAAGCCCGCCGACAGCCTGCTGGTGGTGGAGGTGTACACCAATGAAGGCTGCACCAGCTCGTACCCGAGCCACAAGCACGATACCGATAATCCGCCCAATGAGACCTATCTCGAAGAGACCTATTATCACCGGCTCAACCCGCCGCAGGGGTTCTGTTTGCAGCGCGTTTACACCGACGACCGCGCGCTCGATGAGTGCATGGCGGTGTACGACAAAGACGTAGTGAAAGTGCCGAAAGGCTACCACCCGGTGGCGACGATGGCCGGGTACGACAGCTATTACCTGAACGTGATGGCGGGGCCGGTACGGAAATGGATGTTTACCTGGGAGAAGGATCACGCCTGGGTTAACGGCAGCGAGTACGGCGCTCAGCAGAAGTAACGAATAAACCGACCAACAAAGGCTGCCCAATGAGGCGGCCTTTTTCTTTGGGCAAAACGCACTTTGTTTAAGCGAAGCGCTACTGCACATAATGCCGGGCAGAGGTGTATGATGACTTCTCTGTCAGGTTAATTTTAACGTGCAGACGACAATCCGCGTGACCTTTGCCGCCTGCCTGATTTAGGTTGGACACATGCATACAGGAACACCAGACAACGATTCGCCCTTCGGTACACTTCTGGGCTATGCCCCGGGTGGCGTAGCGATTTACTCCTCTAATTACGGCAGCCTCGACCCGAAAAATTATCCCGAAGACGCTGAGTTCCGCAGCTACATCGGCAACGAATACATGGGCCACAAATGGCAGTGCGTAGAGTTTGCGCGCCGCTTCCTCTTCTTAAACTACGGCTTTGTCTTTACCGACGTTCATATGGCGTGGGAAATCTTCTCGCTGCGCTTTTTACGCCAGGTGGTGAACGACAATATCTTGCCGCTTCAGGCCTTTGCGAATGGCTCAAAACGGGCGCCGGAAGCCGGCGCGCTGCTTATCTGGCAGAAGGGCGGTGAGTTTCATGAAACCGGCCATGTTGCGGTGATCACTCAGCTTATCGGCAATAAAGTACGCGTTGCCGAGCAGAATGTGATTCATGCACCGTTACCGGCCGGGCAGCAGTGGACGCGCGAGCTAACTCTGGTTGAGCACGAGGGTCGCTACACGCTGCAGGATACGTTTGCCGACACGTCGATTCTTGGCTGGATGATTCAGACCGAGGAGACGACCCACAGCGAGCCACAGCCAGACATCGGCGGTGAAGCGCTAAAAATTGGCGGGGCCCGCCTGGCCAATAAGCGCCAGTTTGACGGCAAATGGCTGAATGAAAAAGATGAGCTCCAGCAGGCCTATATACGGGCTAATGGCCACTTTATTAATAAAGATCCCTGCCAGTATTTCACCATTACGGAAAGTGCCGAGCAGGAGCTGATCAAGGCCACCAATGAGCTGCACCTGATGTACCTGCACGCCACGGATAAAGTGCTGAAAGACGACAATCTGCTGGCGCTTTTTGATATCCCCAAAATTCTCTGGCCGCGTCTGAGGCTTTCCTGGCAGTGGCGCCGCCATCAGATGGTCAGCGGCCGCATGGATTTTTGCATGGATGAGCGTGGGCTGAAGGTGTACGAATACAACGCCGATTCTGCCTCCTGCCACACCGAGAGCGGGCTGATCCTTGAGGAGTGGGTTAAGACGGGATACCGTGGCACCGGACATAATCCGGCGGAAGGGTTATTGGGGGAACTTACCGGAGCCTGGAAGCACAGCAGCGCCCGGCCGTTTGTCCACATCATGCAGGACAATGACGCTGAGGAGGATTACCACGCACTGTTTATGCAGCGCTCACTGATGCAGGCCGGGTTTGACACCAAAATATTGCACGGGCTGGGCGAGTTAAGCTGGGATAGTGCAGGGCAGCTTATTGATAATGAGGGGCGGGCGGTAAACTGCGTCTGGAAAACCTGGGCATGGGAAACGGCGATTGAGCAAATTCGTGAGGTTAGCGAAACCGAATATGCCGCAGTGCCAATCCGCACCGGCCATCCGCAGGGAGAAGTACGCCTGATTGACGTCTTACTTCGCCCGGAAGTGCTGGTGTTTGAGCCGCTGTGGACGGTGATCCCCGGCAATAAAGCCATTCTGCCGGTGCTCTGGCAGCTCTTCCCGAACCATCGTTACCTGCTGGATACGGATTTTGAGGTGAACGACCTGCTGGCAAAAACCGGTTATGCGGTGAAGCCGATTGCCGGGCGCTGCGGCAGCAATATCGATCTGATAAGCCACCACGATGAACTGCTGGATAAAACCAGCGGCAAGTTTGTTGACCGCAAGAACATCTATCAGCAGCTGTGGTGCCTGCCGAAGGTGGATGGCAAATACATCCAGGTCTGCACCTTTACCGTGGGCGGCAGCTACGGCGGCACTTGCCTGCGTGGGGATGATTCGCTGGTGATTAAAAAAGAGAGCGATATCGAGCCGCTGATTGTGGTGAAAGACAGTTAGCGGTTTAGCGGCCTAAGGATGAGTAGATGGCCCGGATGCTGTTTCGTTCCGGGCAAATCGTCTGCTTATACCACGGTAGTTCATCTATTCTGTTTCGGCATAGCCTGCGCTATTTCTTATTTCTATCGTGGTTATCCATTTTATTAATCTACGATTATTTTAATCAAATTAACGCCAGGCTGTAGATGGGGCTTCTTTGATTTTTTGTTGATGTGCTTTTTGTTCCCATTTTAAATGTAGGTAATTCAATTAATTACGGTTTTTTCTTAATGATTTTAAATTTTTATTGTTTGGGGTTGAGGCTGGATATAACATAATTGCACTGCGGTATTGATGGCATTTATATAAATTATGTGAATCATAATTTATATAAATGTTTTATCCTGAGTAGAGTGGTTTTCCTGGTGGAGGATATTACCAGGCTGGCGCGCTAAGATATCCTGGGTGGATTGAACGAAATGCAGGGATTTTGCTGTCGTAGTCATGTTGAGACAGCAGTAAAAGGGAGTTTTTGTGAGAAAAGATAAAAAAATCATTCTTGATGAAAATGTTCTTAATGCTTCTAAAAAGAGAATTGATTGGGTATTCGATACCTTTGATCAGATCTGCGTCTCTTTTTCCGGTGGAAAGGATTCCAGCGTGCTTTTTCACCTTGTGGCTGAAATCGCTCGCCGCCGGGAGCGCCAGTTTGACGTGCTATTTATCGACTGGGAGGTTCAGTTTCAGTATACCATCGACCATGTATCGCGGCTCAGGCAGCAATATGACGATATCGTTGGGCATTTTTACTGGGTCGCTTTGCCGCTAACCACGGTGAACGGGGTTTCACAGGCTCAGCCGGAATGGATTTGCTGGGAGGAGGGCGTGGAATGGGTTCGCCAGCCGCCGGAAGACGCCATTACCGATCCAAACTTCTTCCCCTTCTATCGCTATGGCATGACCTTTGAAGAGTTTATGCCTGCGTTCTCGCGCTGGCTTTCCGGCGATAAAGGTCTGGCCACGTTAACCGGCATCCGGGCCGACGAATCCCTCAACCGTTTTTTAGCGCTGGCTTCACAAAGAAAAACGCGCTATGCCGATGATAAGCCCTGGACTACGGCCAGCCGGGAGGGGAATTTTTGTGTCGCTTATCCTTTGTACGACTGGAAGGTACAGGATATCTGGATTTTTAACGGCAAATACAAAGCTGCCGGGAATCCGCTTTATGACCTGATGTATCGCGCCGGTGTCCCTATGAAAGCGATGAGGGTGTGTGAACCTTTTGGCCCGGAGGCGCGCCGTGGGCTTTGGCTCTACCATATTCTGGAGCCGGAAACCTGGTCTCGGGTATGCATGCGCGTGGCTGGCGCCAACAGCGGCGCTATTTATGCGCATCAGAGCGGTTCTTTCTATGCCCGCAATACTAGCATCACAAAACCGAGCCATTTAACCTGGCAAGAGTACGCCATGTTTTTACTGGCATCGATGCCGGAAAAAACAGCGGAGCATTACAAGAATAAAATTGCCATTTATTTAAAATGGTATAGAGAACGAGAGTTTCCAGAAAATATTCCTGATGAGCAGGATAAAGATTCAGGATCGAAGGATATACCGTCGTGGCGAAGGATATGTAAGACGATATTGAAGAATGACTTTTGGTGCCGGTCGCTCTCCTTTAGCCCTAATAAGCCACAGCACTACAACCGCTACCTCGAACGGATACAAAAGAAAAGGCAAATGTGGGGGATTTTCTGATGCTTAATGCACTATTAGAACAACTGAATAATTATCTTTCTTCCGTCGAGTCGGATGAATCAAAAGTGGCCGCAATAAATGAAGTCAAAAAAATTATGCATCAGCACAGCCCTTTTAAAAAAGAGCCGGTTGATTGTGTCCTTTGGGTGCGTGAGGGAGAGGTTATGGCCAATGATTATAATCCTAACGTTATGGCGCCCGTTGAGCGCAGCTTGTTACAGCTTTCAATCGAGACAGATGGTTTCACTCAGCCGATTGTGGTGACACCGCTGAAAGATAAGTTTCAGGTTGTGGATGGGTTTCACCGGCATCTGGTGGGAAAAACATCGCCAGTGGCAAAAAAGAGAATTAACGGTTTTCTTCCGATTGCGGTGGTTAACCTGGAATCCAGCGGCGAAGCCGAATGTATCGCCGTGACGGTCCGCCATAACAGGGCACGCGGAAAACATCAGGTAACGGCGATGTCCGATGTTGTTCGCGACCTTTCCCGATTAGGTTGGGATGATATAAAAATCGGCACTGAATTGGGAATGGATGCTGACGAAGTGCTGCGGTTAAAGCAGATTAGCGGGCTGTCTGAGCTTTTCAGCGGCGAACAGTTTAGTGATGCCTGGACGATAAAATAGGGTCGTAAAGTCTGGTATTCGTTGCTGCGGGAGTGCTTTATATAACTTATGGAGTTTATGGGAATGAAATTTCTGAATGGATGTTATGGACGGAAACGTATAAATAAAAATACAATATCATCTCCAGTTGATTTATTTTATAACGATCCAGTGCGTTATATTAATCTTATGCCGGGTAGATTGGAAAGGGAATTGGTAGCCATCGACAGGCTTAACCCAAAAATTGCAGAAATAAAAAGTCTGGTGCAGCTAAAAGCATTTTTAAATATATTCAATATAAGCTGGGTGAGCGATGATATAGATGTGCCAGAGTATGACCTGAAATTCATTGTCACCAAGCAGAGAACTCTTTTACTTGGTGAGTGTCTTAGAGTTGGTTCGTATTATGTCACTCATGCCGCAATATTTAATGTGCTTGGTTATAACAATTCTGAAGAGATCATTGCAGCCGGAAAAATAGTCGCTGCGTCTGATTTTCGAGGCATTTTTAAAATCTTCGCAACCAATGAATCAGGGCACTTTAAACCTGGTGATGAATCTGTAAGGCATCTTGATGCTTTAATTAAGCGTTGGGGAGGATATGGTGCTTATGATGATTAATCCGAATGGGGTTCACGGTAGAATTTCCGCAACAGGCTTTATGGACGAGAAGTTGAAAATGTAACATTTGACGATTTTGAAGCGGATCTGAGTGAAAGCCATTCACCTATTTCAGAAAGCAAAAAACCAGCCCGTAGGCTGGTTCTTCTGAATTTGGTGCCCGGACTCGGACAAAAACGTCGGGAACGTTTTTGAACAGCACTTGTGCTGGCCCCGAAGGGGGGAGCCTCAGGGATGAGGCGAATAATCGAACTTGTTCGATGGAGAGTCCGTATCGCCAAAAGCAAAAAACCCGCCATAGGCGGGTTCTTCTAAATAGTGGTGCCCGGACTCGGACAAAAACGTCGGGAACGTTTTTGAACAGCACTTGTGCTGGCCCCGCAGGGGTGAGCCTCAGGGATGAGGCGAATAATCGAACTTGTTCGATGCAGAGTCCGTATCGCCAAAAGCAAAAAACCCGCCATAGGCGGGTTCTTCTAAATAGTGGTGCCCGGACTCGGAATCGAACCAAGGACACGGGGATTTTCAATCCCCTGCTCTACCGACTGAGCTATCCGGGCAACGGGGCGCATTAAACCGTAAACCCCATTCCGCGTCAATGGCTTTGTTGCACAGTGCGGTGCGTTTGCATGATTTATGTGCGGGCTGTTACAGACTTCATGTTGAACCCCCTGGCAGAAGGTGCCATGATTGCGCCAGTTTTCTTATCTACTACGGGGCGCCTTGATGTTCACTCTCAATTCCCATGCATCTTTCGGGATGGCGCTCGTCCGTGCTGCTATAACCTTCCGAAGTCCCTTGCTCACCATGCGGTGAGGGCAATGCTTGCTTGCTGCAGGACATCAGTAAAATCAGGCATCGCCTGGTTTTACTGATGTCTGGCGGTCGAAGTGGATTCACACCTAAGACCTTCAGAACGCCTTCGTTGGGGAGTTTTCCCTTTGCCGTGCCGGTTGGCACTCACTCATCCTTGCAGACGGGGATTTGTGCTTATGAAATCACTGAAAATTGCCGCCAGCCACAACGTGGCTGCATTACTCTCAACGCATCGTGAAGTGGTCACGCTCGACGAGACTGACTTCACCGATGTGGCGGCAGTTGTCATCTCCGTTGCGGACAGCCGCAGCGGCATTCTGGCCTTGCTTAAACGCACGGGTTTTAATTTACCGGTGTTTATTTTTAGCGAAACCGCCGTTGACGGTTTGCCTGCGGTAACCGGCGTGATTACCGGGAAAGCGCAGGATTATCTGGAGCTGGAAACCGCGGCTAGCGGCTACGAAGAAGATCTGTTGCCACCGTTCTTCAACACGCTGACCAAATACGTGGCGATGGACAACAGCACTTTTGCCTGTCCAGGTCACCAGCACGGTAAGTTCTTCAAGAAACACCCGGCGGGGCGGCAGTTTTATGATTTCTTTGGCGAGAACGTGTTTCGAGCTGATATGTGCAACGCGGACGTTAAGCTTGGGGATTTGCTGATCCACGAAGGCTCAGCCAAGCATGCCCAGAAATTTGCCGCGAAAGTATTCCACGCCGACAAAACCTATTTTGTGCTTAACGGCACCTCTGCGGCGAACAAAGTAGTAACCAATGCGCTGCTGACGCGTGGCGATCTGGTGCTGTTTGACCGTAACAACCATAAGTCAAACCACCACGGCGCACTCATCCAGGCCGGTGCGACTCCGGTTTATCTGGAAGCTTCCCGCAATCCCTTTGGCTTTATCGGCGGTATTGACGCGCACTGTTTTGATGAAAAATACCTGCGGGAGCTGATTGCGGAAGTGGCTCCTGAACGTGCGCAGGAGGCCAGACCGTTCCGCCTGGCCGTTATCCAGCTTGGCACCTATGACGGCACGATTTACAACGCCCGGCAGGTGGTGGATAACATCGGCCATCTGTGCGATTACATCCTCTTTGATTCGGCCTGGGTTGGCTACGAGCAGTTTATTCCGATGATGGCGGACTGTTCGCCGCTGTTACTGGAGCTGAATGCAAACGATCCAGGGATCTTTGTCACTCAGTCGGTTCACAAGCAGCAGGCCGGATTCTCCCAGACCTCGCAGATCCATAAGAAAGATAACCATCTTCGTGGCCAGGCTCGTTTCTGCCCGCACAAGCGCTTGAACAATGCTTTCATGCTGCATGCTTCAACCAGCCCGTTTTATCCGCTGTTTGCTGCGCTGGATGTGAATGCCAAGATCCACGAGGGCGAAAGCGGCCGTCGCCTGTGGGCGGAATGCGTGGCGCTGGGCATTGAAGCGCGCAAGGCGATTATCGCCAACTGTAAGATGATCAAACCGTTTATTCCGCCGGAAGTGGCCGGGCGCCCGTGGCAGGATCACCCCACGGAGAAGATCGCTCAGGAGCGCCGCTTCTTCAGCTTTGAACCCGGTGAGCGCTGGCATGGCTTTGAAGGCTATGCGAAAGACGAATACTTTGTTGATCCCTGCAAGCTGCTGCTAACCACGCCGGGTATTGATCCAGAAACCGGCAGCTACACCGAGTTCGGCGTGCCTGCGGCAATACTCGCTAACTATCTGCGCGAAAACGGAATTGTGCCGGAAAAATCGGATCTTAACTCGATCCTGTTCCTGCTTACCCCGGCGGAAAGCCACGAGAAACTGGCTCAGCTGGTGGCCATGCTGGCGCAGTTTGAACAGCATATCGAGGACGATACGCCGCTGGCGGACGTGCTGCCCACGATTTATCAGAAATACCCGGTGCGCTACAAGGGCTACACGCTGCGCCAGCTCTGCCAGGAGATGCACGATCTGTACGTGAGCTTCGAGGTCAAAGAGCTGCAGAAGGCGATGTTCCGCAAGAAGAGCCTGCCTGCCGTGGCGATCAATCCGCAGGACGCCAACATCGAGTTTATTCGCGGCAATGTGGAACTGGTGCGCCTGAGCGAATCCGAAGGACGTATCGCGGCGGAAGGCGCGTTGCCTTATCCGCCGGGCGTACTTTGCGTGGTGCCGGGTGAAGTTTGGGGCGGGGCGGCGCTGCGTTACTTCCTGGCGCTGGAAGAGGGCGTGAATATGCTCCCGGGCTTCTCTCCTGAACTGCAGGGCGTGTACAGCGAGACGGATTCGGACGGCATTAAGCGGCTGTATGGTTATATGCTGAAGTAAGAGGGAACCGCCCCTCACCCCAGCCCTCTCCCCAAGGGGGCGAGGGAGCAAAGCAGGGTGAATAAATGTAGTCCCGGAAAGTTACTCTCTCCCCGCGGGAGCAGAAAAGGGTGAAGCAAGGCAGTCCCGAAATGTCCCCTCTCCCTTTTAGGGAGAGGGTTAGGGTGAGGGTAAATTACCGCCGGCGATAGCTCTTCTGGGCGTTATTCACTTTGTACAGGTAACGACGAGACTCTGCGGACGGATGGCGCGTGGTCAGCGTCTGATAGACATCACCTGGCGCCATGCTGTTAATCAGGCTAAACGCCTGCATCTTATCGTTAGAGAACACCCGCAGCACGCTGCCCGCGCCGCCGTTATAGGCCGTAATCACCGCATAGCGACGTGACGTTGGGTTATCAATCTGCCCCAGATAGCTGTTCTGTAGAATGGCCAGATAAGCCGTGCCGGTATCGATATTGCTTTCCGGATCGAACAGGAAGCTGCGGCTTGGTTTGCCCCATTTCCCCTGCGCCTTAAATACGTCGACCCCGGCGCTGTGCTGAACAACCTGCATCAGGCCCAGCGCATCCGCGTGGCTAACCGCATACGGGTTGAAGCTGGATTCCGTCTGCATGATGGCCAGAATCAGCGACTCGTCCACGCCGTATTTCTTCGACGCCTTACGCACCATACCGATGTATTTATGGGCACGTTTGTCGAGGTGGTTAGGCACAAGGTTGATGGTCACGCTATAGACGATTTTCAGCCCGGTACTGCGCTTTTGCAGGCGCGTTTGCAGCAAATAGTCGGCAAACTTCGTCGCACGGCCTTCCCAGCGAATAGGCTGGCCGGTGTTATCCACGACCTGGCCGTAAAGGAACGGCTCTTTGGAGATCTGGACGTCGTTGGCATCGGAATAGAGATCTATTGAGCCAGGATCGTCTCCCATCAGCAGGGTGGTAATGATGGCCTGGCGCAGGTGCGCGGCAGGATCGGTGCCCGCGATGGTCTCAACGGTGATGGTACCTTCGTCAAAGTTGATGTGGCTCCGCGTCAGATATTGGTCGGTGTATTTGACGTAATCCTTCGGACCAGCGATCAGGACCTCTTTCATACCCCAGATATTTTCGATGTTGTTGGCAAACTGCCCCATCAAAATATCAAACCCGTTGGTGTCCTTTACGTAGGCTTCGTTAAAAGCGTCATCGCCTTTTTTACTGGAGCAGGAGATCAGCAACGGGGCCACGAGAGCCAGCGCGAGAAGTTTTTTCATCATTCCGTGTATGCGTGTTGTGTTTGCAAAAAGGTGCCGACGATTACTGTTTTTCTGGCGGGGTGAAGCCTTCGATATGGACTTCTTTCCCTTCAAACAGGAAATTGACCATCTCGTTTTCCAGCTCTTTACGGTGTTCCGGGTTCATCATGCTCATCTTTCTTTCATTGATCAGCATGGTCTGCTTGGACTGCCACTGCGCCCAGGCTTCTTTGGAGATTTCGTTGTAGATTCGCTTGCCCAGTTCGCCCGGGTACAGCTGGAAATCCTGGCCTTCAGCTTCGCGCTGTAGATAAGTACAAAAAATCGTTCTGCTCATGATCATTCCTCTTCTTCGGCGCGAACGGGCGCTAAGGCAACCGGTTCGGCACGTAATTGTTTTAGCAGGCGCTCTACGGGAGCTGCCAGCCCGACAGATGGTGGCTGGCCTAAGTTATACCAGAGAGCGGGGCCTTCATCCATGCAGCCGCCCATTGACGACACTGGAAGCCACATCGGTACAATATCCAGATGGAAATGGCTAAAGGTGTGGCGGAAAGCCGTTAACTGCGTGAGATTATCTGCCGGAATACCTTGTTGCTCCAGCCAGTCATGTAATTCTTGTTCTTCAGCGAACTGCGGGAAGCAGAATAAGCCTCCCCATAGCCCGACTGCCGGACGCTGCGCCAGGAAGACCTCATCGCCATGCTGCATCATCAGCATATAGCCGGTGCGCTCCGGCAGCGTCACTTTAGGTTTCTTGCCCGGATAGTTCGCCCAGCTATGGTTGGCATAAGCCACGCAGCCGTTGTTCAGCGGGCAAAGCTCGCATTTGGGCTTTGAGCGAGTGCAGACCATGGCACCGAGATCCATCATCGCCTGATTAAACTGGCTGACGCCCTGCGCCGGAGTCACGCGCTCGCTGATTTCCCAGAGACGATTTTCGACATCTTTTTTACCCGGCCAGCCGGAAACGGCATAGCATCGGGCGAGCACACGTTTAACGTTGCCGTCGAGAATCGGGAAGTGTTTACCTAACGAAAGAGACAGAATCGCGCCTGCGGTAGAGCGCCCGACGCCAGGCAGGTCGGCAACTTCATCATACGTTTGAGGGAAAACGCCACCGTGTTTATCGGCAACCTGCTTAGCGGCTTTATGCAGATTGCGTGCGCGGGCGTAATAGCCTAATCCTGTCCACAGGTGCAGCACTTCGTCCAGCGGGGCGTTGGCCAGGTCGGTTACGGTGGGAAAGCGCGCCATAAAGCGCTCAAAATAAGGGATGACCGTCGCGACCTGGGTTTGTTGCAACATCACCTCAGAGAGCCATACTTTATAAGGCGTTTTCTCCTGCTGCCACGGCAGCGTTTTGCGCCCATACTTGTGGTACCAGTCGAGGACTTGTTGGGCGAATTGAGGAGCTTGCATGGTCAACGCGGGATATCCGGCAAAGGTGTAATAAAGGAGCCGATTCCAGCACAGCAGCGTAAAGCTGTAAACCGGAACTTTCTGCCACTTGCTTCTCACCCTTAACTTTGGATAATGCCCGTTTCCCGAACACTAAGCGAAGCGTTAAGAAAACCATGAAGAATGACGTCATTTCACCGGAATTTAATGAAGAAGGTCGTGTACTGCGCCGCATCCGCAGTTTTGTCCGTCGCCAGGGGCGGCTGACAAAAGGCCAGCAGCATGCGCTGGATAACTACTGGCCGGTGATGGGCGTTGAGTTCCAGGCCGAGCCTGCCGACTTTAGCGAGATTTTTGGCCGCGAAGCGCCGGTCACGCTGGAGATCGGTTTTGGTATGGGCACCTCGCTGGTGACCATGGCGCAAACCAATCCGCAGCATAACTATCTCGGCATTGAAGTGCATTCGCCGGGCGTGGGCGCTTGTCTGAGCACCGCGCATGAGGCAGGCGTGGAGAACCTTCGTGTGATGTGCCACGACGCGGTGGAAGTGCTGGAAAACATGATTCCTGACAATTCTTTGAACATGGTTCAGCTGTTTTTCCCTGATCCATGGCATAAAGCACGTCATAATAAACGCCGTATTGTTCAGGCACCGTTTGCTGACCTGGTAAAACGCAAGCTGAAGCTGGGCGGCGTGTTCCATATGGCTACCGACTGGGAACCTTATGCTGAACATATGCTCGAAGTGATGTCCTCTATCGAAGGGTATAAAAACCAGTCGGAGAGTCACGACTACGTACCGCGTCCGGACTCACGTCCGGTAACCAAATTTGAACAACGTGGCCATCGTCTTGGTCACGGCGTATGGGACTTAATGTTCGAGAGGGTGAAATAATGGCAAAGAATCGTAGCCGTCGTCTGCGTAAGAAAATGCACATCGAAGAGTTCCAGGAACTGGGCTTCTCGATTGCCTGGCGCTTCCCGGAGGGCACTTCCGAAGAGCAAATTGATAAAACCGTGGACGAGCTGATCGCCGAAGTGATTGCGCCGAACAAGCTGGCGTTTGACGGCAGCGGTTATCTGGTCTGGGAAGGTCTGGTGTGCATGGAAGAGATTGGCAAATGCACCGAAGAGCATCAGGCGCTGGTGCGTAAATGGTTAGAAGACCGCAAGCTCGAAGATGTTCGCATCAGCGATCTGTTCGACGTTTGGTGGGACTAAGCTTTAGTAAAAAACAGGCTGGTTAATTAACCGGCCTTTTTTTCAGGAGCTGATTTTTCAGGAGAGAATATGATCCGTAAGGTTCTTTTAGGCGCGCTGCTGGTCACCGCCGCTTCGGCACACGCGGACTATCAGTGCAGCGTCAATCCACGCGATGACGTGGTCATTAACCCGCAGTCCGTGCAGGTTGTGGGTGAGAACGGCAATCTGGTCATCGCGCCTGACGGCAGCGTGAAATACAACGGTGTTCAGAAGACGCTGACTGCCGCGCAGCGCCAGCAGGCGTTGAACTATCAGAAAGCGCTACGCACGGATTTACCGTGGATCGATAACGGCGCCCGCGCCCGCGTGGAGAAAAGCCGCATAGCGCTGGATGGCATTATTGCTAAACAGGTTGGGGAAAGCAGCAGCATGCGTAATCGCCTGACCAAACTGGATGCCCAGCTAAAAGAGCAGATGAACCGGATTATTGAACGCCGCCAGGACGGGCTGACGTTCCACTATAAAGCGGTGGACCAGGTGAGAGCCGACGGCCAGCAGCTGGTGAACCAGGCGATGGGCGGCATTCTGCAGGACAGCATTAATGAAATGGGCGCTCAGGCGGTACTGAAAGGTGGCGGCAACCCACTGCAGAATGTGCTGGGCAATCTGGGCGGCCTGCAAACGGCGGTTCAGAATGAGTGGAATAATCAGGAAGCGGATTTCCAGCAGTTTGGTAAAGACGTGTGTGGCCGTGTGATCGCCCTTGAACAGAGCCGCAAGGCGTTGGTGAGCGAGCTCAAGTAAATCCGGGGCCGGCGACCTTCCGGCCTCTTCCCCCGCGGCAGCTTTTCGGTTTCCGGGAGCGCTGAAACTCCGTCATCACTCCTCTGAGGGCCTGGCGCCCGAGAGGGGCCGTGGTATCAAAAGGCCCGGCTCTTCAGGCGCCTGATGGCCGCAAAGATAGTGCTCGTTCGCCCTCATTGCTCTGCCAGACACTTTCCCCCACCAGCGCTAAAGCTAAATAATGGAATCAGACTTCCGGCGATCCTATTCGTGAAATCGATGAATGGCTGTGAGAAGTAATGTCATCAATACATCGCTATTTTTGGTTTCTGTATCTAATAATTGCGATTATAAAAGTGTGTTTATCTAGTTAGTGGGCTGCTGTCACATTATTCATCTTAGGGGTTGGGATAATGCGGCACATTCACATAACTGGAGAAATAACATGGAGCTTTTTGGAAAAACGGTGCTTCTCACAGTAGTTATGGGGTTCAGCGGGGCGGCCCTCGCTTTGCCTCAGGTAACCATCCTGGCAACCGGTGGCACCATTGCCGGGGGCGGTGACTCGGCAACGAAATCCAATTACGTCGCCGGTAAAGTCGGCGTAGAGAATTTAGTTAACGCGGTTCCGCAGCTAAAAAATCTGGCGGTGGTGAAGGGAGAGCAGGTCGTTAATATCGGCTCGCAGGATATGAATGATCGGGTCTGGTTGACGCTGGCGAAGAAAATTAACGCCGACTGCGATAAGACCGACGGGTTTGTTATTACTCACGGGACGGATACGATGGAGGAAACCGCCTATTTCCTCGACCTAACGGTGAAATGTAATAAGCCGGTGGTGCTGGTTGGCGCTATGCGCCCGTCTACCTCAATGAGCGCCGATGGCCCATTTAACCTCTATAACGCGGTGGTTGCCGCTGTGGATCCGCAGTCGGCCAATCGTGGGGTAATGGTGGTGATGAATGATACCGTACTGGACGGGCGCGACGTCATCAAAACAAATACCACTGATGTGGCGACGTTCAAGTCCGCCAACTTTGGCCCGTTGGGCTATATCCATAATGGCAAAATTGACTATCAGCGTACTCCGGTGCGAAAGCACACCACGTACACACCGTTTGACGTATCGACGCTGAGCGAGCTGCCAAAGGTGGGTATCATTTATAACTACGCCAACGCCTCAGACCTGCCGGCGAAAGCGCTGGTGGATGCGGGCTATGAAGGGATCGTTAGCGCCGGCGTCGGCAACGGTAATCTGTATAAAGCAGTGTTTGATACTCTTGCCACCGCAGCGCATAAGGGAACCGTTGTGGTTCGTGCCTCGCGTGTGCCAACAGGTTACACCACCCGTGACGCGGAAGTGGATGACGGGAAGTATGGCTTTGTCGCCTCTGGTTCGCTGAACCCACAGAAAGCCCGCGTGCTGCTGCAGCTGGCGCTGACTAAAACCAAAGATCCGAAGCAGATTCAGACCATGTTTAACCAGTACTAACCCGTACGACCGCCCTGGCCGAACGGCCAGGGCGTTACAGACAAAACTTACTCGGCAAGGAATAGCTCCAGCAGGGAGTTTAAAAAAAGCTTCCCGTGCTCGGTTATCTGCCAGTACTCATCCGTTTCCGTCATATAGTTTTTCGCCAGCGCCTCATTCAACTGCGGGCGAATTATCGCTTCATCTAAACCGGTATAAAGGGTGAACTCGCTGCGTGGTGCGGCTTCCAGCAGGCGGAAGCGGTTCATAAAGAATTCGAACGGTTTATCTGCCTGCTCAACGTCATGCTGGCGGTCGAGGTACTTTCCTTCCATGTAGCCGCGCGGATGTCGCGTTTTCGCCGTGCGGGTAATGCGTCCGTCCGGGAAGGTGACTTTACCGTGGGCGCCGCAGCCAATGCCCAGATAGTCGCCAAAACGCCAGTAATTCAGGTTGTGCTGGCACTGATAACCCGGCTTAGCATAGGCGGAAGTTTCGTATTGCTGGTAGCCCGCGGCGGTCAGTAACTTATCGCCTTGCTCGAAGATATCCCACAGCGCATCGTCGTCCGGTAACGTCGGCGGGCGTGAGCCAAACAGCGTATTCGGTTCGATAGTCAGCTGATACCAGGACAGGTGCGGGGGATTCAGGGCAATAGCCTGGCGCAGGTCGTCCAGCGCCTCTTCGAGCGACTGATCGGGCAGGCCGTGCATCAGGTCAAGGTTAAAGCTGCGCAACCCGAGACCGCTGGCCAGGTTCGCGGCACGTTTGGCCTCGCCCGCATCATGAATGCGGCCCAGGCGTTTTAATTTAGGTTCACTAAAGCTTTGTACACCGATGGAAATCCGGTTCACGCCCGCTTTCTGGTAGCCAACAAAGCGGTCAGCTTCGACCGTGCCGGGGTTGGCTTCCATGGTAATTTCTGCGTCGTCTGCCAGCTTCAGGCGTGAGCGCACGCCGTCCAGCAGCGTTTGCATGGCTTCACTGGACAGCAGGCTTGGCGTGCCGCCGCCAATGAAAATCGTCTTTACCTCACGCCCCTGAGCAAGCGCCACGTCGCGGTCGAGGTCGCGCAGCAAATGGCTCACGTATTCGTCGTGCGGCACGTCGCCTTTCAGCGCATGGGAGTTGAAGTCACAGTACGGGCACTTCTGTACGCACCAGGGGATATGAATGTAGAGACTCAGAGGTGGCAAATTAGCCATTACGCATTGCTTCCAGTAACAGTTTCAGCGCTTGCCCACGGTGGGAGATCGCGCTCTTTTCATCGCGGGTTAGCTCCGCCGCGGTTTTCCCCTCGGACGGAACAAAGAAAATAGGATCGTAGCCAAAGCCACCTTGCCCGGCTGGCGCGTGGGTAATCACGCCTGGCCAACTGCCGTGGAATACCAGCGGCGTTGGGTCTTCCGCGTGACGCATGAAGACCAGCACGCAGTGGAACTGAGCCTGGCGTTTTTCGTCCGGTACATCTTTCAGCGCTGCCAGAAGCTTTTCGAGGTTCTGCTGGTCGCTGGCATCCTCACCCGCGTAGCGTGCGGAATAGATACCCGGTGCACCACCCAGCGCATCCACCGCCAGACCGGAATCGTCGGCCAGCGCAGGAAGCCCGGTCACTTTCGCCGCATGGCGAGCCTTGAGAACCGCATTTTCAATAAAGGTCAGGCCCGTCTCTTCGACAGATTCAACGTTCAGCTCGGTTTGCGCGACCACATCGAAGCCAAAATCCGCCAGCAGATCGGCGAGTTCACGCACTTTACCGGCGTTACCGGTAGCTAATACGACTTTTTGCATAGTCAGTCCTGTGTTATTCGAGGGGGGCAATCAATGCCGCGACTTCCGTCGGGATCTGCTGCGGGTCGATAATTTTAACTTGTTTATGGCGACCAAGTTCGCCTTTCTCTATCACTACCTGGCCTTTTGCTACCCGGAACTGTTTCGCCAGATATTTTACCAGGTGAGCGTTGGCCTGCCCGTCTACCGGCGGCGCGGTGATGGCGACTTTTAACTCGTCGCCATGTGCACCGACAAGGCTATCGCGGCTGGCCTTTGGCTGAATATACAGCCGCAGAACCAGCCCGTCAGGCTGTTGGGTCACAGCACTCAAATGGCGTACCAAAGGCCAGGGAACAGGTCCATACCGAGGTAGTTCAGTGCATAAAGAATAAGAATGACAACCATGGCGGAGAAATCAATGCCGCCCATGGCAGGCAAGATGCGGCGGATCGGCGCCATCATTGGCTCGGTCATTTGCATCAGCACGTATTCAATAGGGCTGCGGCCCTGGCTTATCCAGCTCATCAGGGAACGAACGATGATCACCCAGAACACCAGGGTACCGGCTGATTTCAGCAGCGACAGAACGCCGATGAGTAAGTTTAACGGATCGAGCGACAGCCCGCCGGACTGGATCAGCAGCAGAATAGGGAATTTCAGCGTGGTGAGAATAAATGCCACCAGCAGGGATGAGGTGTCAATTGGGCCCAGGGATGGCAGTACGCGGCGAAGCGGGCCGACAACGGGCTGGGTAACTTTAACGATGAACTGGGCAAACGGGTTGTAGAAATCACAGCGCGCCCACTGCATCCAGATACGGATAAGCAGCACCATTACGTAAAGCTCAATCAGGGTTTTGACCAGGAAAGTCAACGTAAGCATGGTTTTCCTCAAAAATGATGGTGATTAACGAGCGGAATAATCCCGCGCGCCGAAAATAGCGGTTCCAATGCGCACCATGGTGCTGCCTGCGGCAATCGCGGCTTCCATGTCATCGGTCATGCCGAGAGATAATGTATCGACCGTGGTAAAGCGGTCTTTGAGTGCATTGCAGGCCTCTGCCATTTTGCGGCAAACGGCAAGCTGGCGCTCGTAATCCGGTTCTGGCGCAGGAATGGCCATCAAGCCCCGCAGCGTCAGCCCCGGTAAGGCCGCCACGTCGGCAGCTAACTGCTCCAGCTCACTCAACGCGATGCCGGACTTACTGTTTTCGTCGCTGATATTAATTTGAATCAGTACGTTTAGTGGCGGCAACGTCGACGGGCGTTGTTCGCTGAGTCTGCTGGCAATCTTCAGCCGATCGACGGTATGGCACCAGTCAAAATTTTCCGCCACGAGGCGGCTTTTGTTCGACTGCAGCGGCCCGATAAAGTGCCACTCCAGCCCTGTTACGCCTTGTTCAGCAAAGTGGTGAATCTTATCCACGCCTTCCTGCACATAGTTTTCGCCAAAGGCGCGTTGCCCGGCAGCAATCGCTTCTGCGAGGGCGCTCGCAGGCTTGGTTTTGCTGACCGCAAGCAGAGTCACTTCTTCGGGGTTTCTGCCGCAACGTGCTGCCGCGGCTGAGATTTTCCCATGTACCTGTGCCAGATTGTGCGCTATCTCATTCATGATCGTTGGAAGTGATATGGATATCGAAGAAATTGTGGCCCTTAGTGTAAAGCATAATGTCTCCGATCTACACCTGTGCGCGCGGCAGGCGGCACGCTGGCGAAAGTGTGGCAGGCTGGAAGTGTGTCCGGAGCACGTGCCGGAGGTCGAAGACGTTCTCAACAGATGGTTAAGTGAAGAGCAAAAGTTGCAGCTTCATCGAGCCGGGCAGCTCGATTTTTCGCTCACGCTCACGAACGGTATCAGGCTCCGCGGCAATGCTTTTCGTCATCAGGAGGGGTATTCGCTGGCGCTGAGATTACTGGCGTCTTCTTGCCCGGATCTGCATACGCTTGGTGCACCGTCCCAACTGAAGGCGCTTTTACGGGAAAGTGAAGGGCTGATACTGGTGACAGGTGCTACCGGGAGCGGGAAGTCTACAACCCTTGCCGCGATGATCCAGCACCTTAATCAACATCTTGAGGGCCATGTGCTCACGCTGGAAGACCCTATCGAATTTATTCACGCCTCTGATCGCTGCCTGATTCAGCAGCGCGAACCCGGCCTGCACTGCGAAAGCTATGCTGCGGCGCTAAAAGCCGCTTTAAGGGAAGATCCTGACGTCATTCTTCTGGGCGAACTTAGGGATAGCGAGACAATTGGCCTGGCGTTGACCGCGGCAGAAACAGGGCATTTGGTTCTGGCTACATTGCACACACGCGGTGCTGCTCAGGCGGTAGAACGACTGGTGGATGTGTTCCCTGCTCAGGAGAAAAGCCTGATTCAAACTCAGCTTGCCGGGAGCCTGAAAGCGGTGCTGGCACAAAAGCTTGTGCCGGCAAGTGATGGTGGCCGGGTGGCGCTGTACGAACTCTTGGTCAATACCCCGGCCGTAGCAAATTTGATTCGGGAAGGGAAGACGCATCAACTTCCTGGCGTGCTGCAAACCGGCCAGCAGCACGGCATGCAAAGCTTTAGCCAGAGTGAAGCGCTGCTGCTGCGCGAAGGTAGGATTGCTGGACATCATCATGCAGTCAGCGGGCCATGGGAGGCGATATCTTGAACGCTTTTATTGCTATGATGTGTATTGGTGTGTATATTCATCATTGCTCAGGGAGAGCATGATGACCTCCGCTGAGCTGATAAAGGAATTGAGGGCTGCAGGCTGCGAACCCGTCAGGCGTTCCGGGGGCAGTCACTGGATCTGGTGGTCACCCGCAACCGGAAGAACATTCCCCGTTCCGCATCCTAAAAAGGATTTGCCCGCTGGTACCGTCAAATCCATTCGTAAAATGGCAGGCATTTAGCCTGTCGCTGCCGGAGGTTGATGATGTTTTTTTCCGTTGGTGTGGAATTACCCGCAGCTGAAAATGAAGCGTTTGGCCTGATCGTGCCCGCGTTATGCAATGATGAATTTGGCTGCGTATCGGCAGCAGATAGCCAGGCAGATATCGCCCCGATGGTGCAGGACGCGGTGCTGTCGATTGTGGATTTAATGGTGGAGAGCGGCAAAGACATTACTCTGCTGTGTGACGCCGGGCCTTTTGCTTATGCCGCAGACCCGGAGTACAGCTACTGCCAGCAATGGCTGCTGGTTGATGTGGATTTATCCGCGCTGGAAGGAAAGCAGCAGCGGCTAAACATCATGTTGCCGGACGCGCTGCTGCGGCGGATTGATTCCCGGGTAAAGCAGCCTTCCTCAGGCTACCGGGACCGCAGCCATTTTCTGGCGATTGCCGCAAGGCATGAACTGCTGAACGCGGGGAATGACGCGCCCGGCAGTTAAGTTTTTCACGGGTGATACTCGAACCAGCTTTCAAGAATAATCACCGCCGAGGCGGAGTCTATGCTGCCTTTGTTCAGGGCGCGAAAACCACCGTGTTCGAACAACCCGGCGCGGGCTTCGACCGTGCTCAGGCGCTCGTCCTGCAGAGAGACTTTTACGCCAAAGCGGCCGTGGAGGCGGTTAGCAAACTTGCGCGCTCTCGCCGTCAGGGGTTGTTCGGTCCCATCCATATTCAGCGGCAGGCCAACAACCACTTCTTCCGGCTGCCACTCTTTCAGGATTTTTTCTACCGCGTTCCAGTCCGGGGTGCCGTCCTGCGCCTTAAGCGCTGTTAACGGGCGCGCAGTGCCGGTAATACGCTGGCCGATAGCGACACCGATACTTTTAGTGCCAAAGTCAAAAGCCATTAAAGTTCCGCTGCTCATCAGGCGTGCCCCGCTTCGTTTGGCATGGTGTGGATATCAATGCCAATCAGACGGGCGGCCTCGCGCCAGCGCTCTGAAATGGGCGTATGGAACAAGATCTCGGCTGAGGCGGGCGCCGTCAGCCATGAGTTTTCCATGATCTCCTGCTCAAGCTGCCCCTTTTCCCAGGAAGCATAGCCGAGGGCAACGATCACCTCTTTCGGCTGTTTAGCTGTGCCTAATGTTTCCAGCACATCACGAGAAGTGGTGATCACCGTGTCGTCGGAGATGCGAATGCTTGAGCCGAAGTTATCCGGCGGCGAGTGCAGAATAAAGCCACGATCTTCCGCCAGCGGGCCGCCGATGAAAACGGGTTTATCCAGGCGAATGGTTTCGTCGCGCGGGTCTGGTTCTATTTTTAGCTTTTCGAGAACGCCATCAACCTGCAGGTTTTCCAGCGGTTTATTGATGATAATCCCCATCGCGCCTTCATCGTTGTATTCACAGATATAGACTACGGAGCGCTTAAATAAAGGGTCCTGGAGAGCCGGCATGGCAATAAGAAAGTGATGCTGTAAATTCATTGTCAGAGGTTCTGATCCCGGTTGATAAAAGCGGCAGTGGCTGCGCGAAGTGTGGTCAGCTTACCACTAATGAAGGAAGGCGGGCTACCCGCCGTGAATCGTGCCTTCGAAGGGGAAAGGCGGGTAACAGCTACCCGCCAGATGTGCTTAGTGAGCGAGGCGTTTTTCGATGGCATCGAACAGCATCCCGGTGATCGACACAGGGAATTCAGCTTCGATTTCGCGGATGCAGGTTGGGCTGGTGACGTTAATCTCGGTCAGGCGATCGCCGATAATATCCAGACCAACAAAAATCAGCCCTTTGGCCTTCAGCGTTGGCCCAACTCGACGGGCAATTTCCCAGTCGCTTTCGGTCAACGGACGCGGCTCACCGCGGCCACCGGCGGCCAGGTTGCCGCGAGTCTCACCGCCCTGCGGAATGCGCGCCAGGCAGTAAGGTACCGGTTCGCCGTCTACCACCAGCACGCGTTTATCACCGTCTTTGATAGCCGGCAGGTAGTTTTGCGCCATGCAGTAGCGGGTGCCCAGTTCGGTCAGCGTTTCGGCAATCACGCCGATGTTTGGGTCATCCTGCTTCACGCGGAAAATAGACGCGCCGCCCATGCCGTCCAGCGGTTTCATAATGATGTCGCCGTGCTGCTGCCAGAAGGCTTTCAGCTGCGCTTTGTTGCGGGTGACCAGCGTTTCCGGCGTTAAGTCGGCAAACCAGGCGGTGAACAGCTTTTCGTTACAGTCGCGCAGGCTCTGCGGTTTGTTCACGATCAGCGTGCCTTTCTCTTCTGCGCGCTCAAGAATATAGGTGGCGTAGATAAATTCAGTATCGAACGGCGGGTCTTTGCGCATCAGCACCACGTTCAGGTCGGCCAGGGCGATATCCTGCTCGCTGCCAAACTCATACCACTTATCGTAGTTCTGCTCGACGCTGAGCAGGCGCGTACGGGCGCGTGCTTCACCATTGTTCAGATACAGGTCGGCCATTTCCATGTAGTGCAGTTCGTAACCACGACGCTGCGCTTCCAGCAGCATGGCAAAGCTGGAGTCTTTTTTAATGTTGATGTGTGCGATGGGGTCCATCACGATGCCGAGCTTGATCATTGTTGTTCTCCTTTAGCCCAGGTCGCCAAAGCGCACCTGCAGTGCGGTGATGGCGGTGAGCGCGGTGGTCTCAGTACGCAGAACGCGCGGTCCCAACAGAATATCAGTAAATTGGTGCTCTGCGGTCATGGCAATCTCATCCGCAGACAGGCCGCCTTCCGGGCCAATCAGCAGCCGGACGCGTTGAACCGGCTGCGGCAGCGTGTTGATGCTGGCGCTGGCTCGCGGATGCAGATTGAGCTTCAGGGCGTCATCCTGCTCGGCGCACCAGGCGGCCAGGTCCATCGCCGGGCGAATGTCTGGCACCCGGTTGCGGCCGCATTGCTCGCAGGCGGCAATCGCAATTTTTTGCCACTGCTGGCGTTTCTTGTTCAGCCTTTCCGCATCCAGTTTTACCCCGCAGCGCTCGGAAAACAATGGTGTAATCTCGTTCACACCCAGCTCCACGGCTTTTTGAATGGTGAATTCCATCTTTTCGCCGCGGGACATGACCTGGCCGAGATGCAGCCAGAGCGGTGATTCACGGTCGTCCACGTTGCCCGCCAGGATTTTAACACGCACGCTTTTTTTATCCGCCTGCACGATTTCCGCGTCGAACACCTGATTGCTGCCGTCGAACAGCTGAATGGCCTGGCCCGCGCCCATGCGCAGCACGCGTCCAACGTGGTTAGCCGCATCTTCGCTCAGGGCAACGTCCTGGCCGACGGAAAGATTTTCAGGATGGTGAATGCGGGGTATACGCATGAAGTGAGTTCCGGTTAGTTGCGCTGCAGGAATGGGCTCTTATCCTGACTCTATCCCAAAAAGGGAGAGGGGATTTTCGCCCCCTTGTTCTGTAGGTCGAGGGCGATATTCGTCACAGCAAATAAAGAATTGCCGCTAGTGTAGGTTAGCTGTTTCGCGCCTGGCAAGCCCGCAGCACATATGGATTATGATTGCCCTGGACTTTCGCAATGCGCTCATCCCGTTCGCACTCCCAGGTGTTGACCGGGTAGCGCTTATCCCATGCCTGGAATAGCTGAGTCTGCTGGCGAGAAAGCGAAAGCTGGTATTGGTCGCGCATGTAGAAATAGGTACGAGCAATCGCGCCTCTTGCGCGTTCCGGAGGCTCGGCCACTTTATCCTTAAAATCAATTTTCATTGCGCACTGGCCGTATTGGCCTTCGCCGCCGTTCCACTGGCTGTACATGAAGTTATTTCTGTCGGCGTTAACCTCGCCCACGGCAGGCTGCAGGTTGTGCATATCGCTTTCTATTTTGCGGTAGACCGGATCTTTAGCGCAGTTTTTACGCCCACCATCCTGCCAGCATTGCAGCAGGTGGCCAAACTGCCAGGCTGGCATGACGTGTTCCCATTCAATGCGAGTGGCTCGGTTTTCATTCTTCCGCACTTTATAGCCGCAGGACGCCAGATCCGGGATCCCCTTTTTACCCTGCCAACTAATTTTACAGCCGCAGTAGAAGTCGCCCGGAGCATCGGCGTTGACCTTGACGCCTGCGGTTTTGGCCTGTGCGAAGCTATTGATGCCGTTGCTGAAGGCGGGAAGCGAACTGAAGGCTGCAACGAATGCAACAGCCCAAGAAATTTTGCGAGACATTTCAAGAATCCTTACTAAAACGTGCCCGCACCCTACCTGATCGGATATCCAGTTTCAATCAGCGGTGGTGTAAAAATTCCAGAAATAAACGATTAATTACATGGGGTTGTAACGTCGGGTTTTAAAAGCTGGCCGCAATGCGTGCAGCGATATTCGGCTTCACCGCGCAGGACCCGATTGTGTCGGCGCACGGTGAGCTGATGCTGCTGGCAAGGGCAGCGATAGGGGAAGGTATTTTTGCGCACCGAATCGACTTCAAATTTATGCGTGCGGCGGGCCGGGACGCCGAGCACGGTTTCCATCATCCATTTCCATTCTCTGCCGTGAGGGGCGACGCGGCCAAAGTGCTTCCAGACCAGCAAATGAGCCAGTTCATGGGGGACGACTTCATCGACAAAAGCCTGCTGATTTTCCATCAATAAGACGGGATTAAGGCGAATTTCGTTACTTTCCAGCCAGGCGGTGCCGGCGGCGGTGCCACGCTGCTGATAGACGACTTTCGGCTCGGGATAGCTGCGGCCTAAGTGCGCGTTAGCCTGCTGGAGTTTTTCGCGCAGGCAGCGCATTACGGCTTGCTGGAGAGCGATGGGGAGTCGGGGGGCTTTCATAACGGCAGAGAATAATCGGGGAGAAGGCACGGTGCAAGCCCCCTCCCGTAGCGGGAAGGGGCATTCGGGCTTAATTATGTGCGCCGATTTCGCGTAATTTACGGCCTTTCATCAGGTTACGTTCGATGTGTTCCAGAGAGACATGTTTCGTTTCAGGAATAAGCCACAGCGTCAGGACGATAAAGAACAGGTTCAGCGCCGCATAAACCCAGAAGGTGTTGGCGTTGCCCAGCGTGTTCAGCATGGTCAGGAAGGTGGCGCCGACAATCATATTGGCAATCCAGTTGGTGGCGGTGGAGCAGGTGATACCAAAATCGCGTCCTTTGAGCGGCTGGATTTCGGAACACAGCACCCAAATCAGCGGGCCTGCACTCATGGCGAAGCCAACGATAAACATCAGCAGCATGGCAACCGCGAAGTACTGCGCACCCTGGGAATGAATGCCGATGTGTAGCATGGTGCCCAGCACGCCCATCCCAACGGCCATGACCAGGAAGCCGAGAACCAGCGTAGGCTTACGCCCCCAGCGGTCGACCAGGCCGATAGCGATGAAGGTGGCCAGAACATTAATCAGGCCGACGATCACGGTGCCCCACATTTGCTGCGTGGTGTTGGCGAATCCGGCAATTTCGAAGATTTTTGGCGCGTAGTACATGATGACGTTCATGCCGGTAAACTGTTGCATCACCTGCAGCAGCACGCCAAGAAAGACCGCGCGACGGAAGTTGGCGTTATCCTTAAACAGCGCCCAGCCGCTCTGCTTGACCTTCAGGCTTTCGCGGATTTCTTCCAGTTCTTTTTTCGCTTCAGCGCTGGTATCGCGCAGGCGGAGCAGCACGCGTTCAGCATCATGGAAGCGGCGTTTGGCGGCAAACCAGCGCGGGCTGTCCGGCAGGAAAAAGACGCCAACCAGCAGCAGAAGGGCCGGCAGGGTGATGATTCCCAGCATCCAGCGCCAGGATTCGGTGTAGCTGAAAGCGGTATCGGAGAGATAAGCGCCCAGAATACCGATGGTGATCATCAGCTGGTACATGGAGATCATGCTGCCGCGAATTTTCTCCGGTGCAATTTCTGACAGGTAAAGCGGCGCGGTGTAGGACGCGACGCCGACGGCCAGGCCCAACAGGACGCGAGATATGATTAACACTTCAACGTTAGGCGCAAAGGCTGAGAACAGGGAGCCGAGCACAAACAGCACGGCACCAATCATCAGGCTGTATTTTCGCCCCAGTTTGAAAGAGAGCCAGCCGCTGCCAATGGCCCCAACGGCAGCCCCGAACATCATCGAGCTAACGACCCATTCCTGGGTGTGGGAGGTGATGGAAAAGTCTTTAGCGATAAACGGTAGCGCACCGGCAATCACGCCAATGTCCAGGCCAAACAGCAGGCCGGCGAGCGCGGCAAGGAAGCAGACAAAAAAGGTCATGCTTTTGTTTGAGCGCCTGTTTGAGCGCCCGATATTTTTATTGTCAGGCATATCGCCCTCCAGGTGGATTATTCGAATTTGACGTTTTTAAGGATAGGGCAGTAAACGGCGGAAGTGTGTGATTACAATCACAGCAATGTAATCGTTTACACTGAGGTAATGGATCAAAAAGAGACTGCAAACAGATAAAACATGGCGTTAATAGCGATTAAAACCAATTTAATGGTTTAAAATTGGTGCAATATGAAGCGTTATGTAACAAATGAAGTGGCTGTAACATATTTGAATGAAAATAGCGTGAATGTTCTTACCTGGTATGTGTAATCGGTTTCAAAGTGCTGTGGAAGAAACGGGAAGATGGGCGAAGAAAGGCCTGGTGACGCATCACCAAAAAGCAAAAGGCCAGCATAAGCTGGCCTTTAGAGCACAAAGCGGTGGCAGATTATTTCAGGCCAGCGGCTTCACGCAGCAGTGCAGCTTTGTCGGTTTTTTCCCACGGGAAATGTTCGCGACCAAAGTGACCATAAGCGGCGGTTTCTTTGTAGATCGGGTGCAGCAGATCCAGCATCTGAATCAGGCCATATGGACGCAGGTCGAAGAACTCGCGCACCAGCAGGGTCAGCTGCTCGGTAGAGATTTTCTCGGTACCGAAGGTTTCCACCATGATGGAGGTAGGCTCTGCCACGCCGATGGCGTAAGAAACCTGAATTTCACAGCGGTCAGCCAGGCCAGCGGCCACGATGTTTTTCGCTACATAACGCGCTGCATAGGCCGCAGAACGGTCAACTTTAGACGGATCTTTACCGGAGAATGCACCGCCGCCGTGGCGAGCCATGCCGCCGTAGGTATCAACGATGATTTTACGCCCGGTCAGACCGCAGTCACCCATTGGCCCACCGATAACAAAACGGCCGGTTGGGTTGATGTGGTATTTGGTGGAGGCGTTCAGCCATTCGCCCGGCAGAACAGGTTTGATGATCTCTTCCATCACCGCTTCCTGCAGGTCTTTCAGCGCGATGTCTTCAGAGTGCTGAGTGGACAGCACAACCGCATCGATACCGACGATTTTACCGTCGTCGTACTGGAAGGTGATCTGGCTTTTCGCGTCCGGGCGCAGCCACGGCAGGGTGCCGTTTTTACGCACTTCAGCCTGACGCTGCACCAGACGGTGTGCGTAGGTGATTGGCGCTGGCATCAGCACGTCGGTTTCGTTAGTCGCATAGCCAAACATCAGACCCTGATCGCCCGCACCCTGTTCCAGCGGATCGGTACGGTCAACGCCCTGGTTGATGTCCGGGGATTGTTTACCAATCGCGCTCAGAACGGCGCAGGAATTGGCGTCAAAGCCCATATCTGAATGCACATAGCCGATTTCACGCACGGTTTTACGGGTGATTTCTTCGATATCAACCCAGGCGCTGGTGGTGATTTCGCCGCCAACCAGAACCATACCGGTCTTGACGTAGGTCTCACAGGCTACACGCGCTTTCGGATCCTGCTCGAGGATCGCGTCAAGGACGGCGTCGGAGATTTGGTCAGCAATTTTATCAGGATGCCCTTCAGATACAGACTCGGACGTAAAAAGGTGTTTAGCCATATTTTCTTCACCCTAAGAGGATTTATTTAGTTCAGGCTGCTGCTCTGCGCCACAGCGGTGGCGAGATAGACCAACCCGGGAACTTATTGCCACAGATTGAAAAACAGGCAGTCTAACAGTTAATCAGTATAGATGGATTAACATCTGGACGGCCATTTTAGATTAGACAATCGGCAGATAGCCAGAATTTTTTAGGGTAACGGCAACATGTGATAAATCTTGAGTGGAAAGTGAAGCTGACACTGCTGGCAATTTACACATTTTGTTTTGCTTTTTACCCCTTATATAGGTATAAAGCGGCGCGCGCGGCTTAATCAAAAGCACACGTTTCGTGTTGCCCACTTCCAGCCGGGTTGAGCAATTATTTAGAGCCTGTCAGGTACAGTGTTCGCAGCTTTGGCTTGTCGCATACATGTTCAACGTATGCGTGGAGGTGATACAAGTAATGAACCGCCGTCATTCATTTAACCCAGCCCGCCGTTCTGGCGCGCATATGCTCCTCGCAGCCTGCATCTCATGTTTTCAAACTTGCCGATGTTTTACCCATCTCGGCGCTTCTCAGGATCCCCGGGCCGGTTTGTAATCCGCCGTGGTAACTGAACAAGGGCGCTCTTGTATTACAAGAGTTTTCTCGTGGTTTCGCCGTCCTGTCATACAGGGTTCGGATACGTGTTTTACAATGATATGAAAATGAAACCGGTCGCACAGCCTGGCTGTCAGCGTCTTCTGCTGTCAATGCGCGCTGTTAATGGGTTGTTATTGCAGGATACCCCTGCGATAGTAGTCAACTGTTTTGCACAATCGACAAAATTTGAGGTTCGCCATGACTGACAAAATCACTTCTGTTTCGGGTTCGTCAGTGGGCGAGCAGGATGTACATCGTTCCATTCAGGAGGTTGCCATGAGCTCCGAGGAAGCCAGCAAGATGCTGCGTACATACAATATTGCCTGGTGGGGCAATAACTATTATGACGTTAACGAACTGGGCCACATCAGCGTTTGCCCGGACCCGGACGTTCCTGAAGCTCGCGTGGATCTCGCCGAACTGGTGAAAGCGCGTGAAGCTCAGGGCCAGCGCCTGCCTGCGCTGTTCTGCTTCCCGCAGATCCTGCAGCACCGCCTGCGTTCGATTAACGCCGCCTTTAAGCGTGCGCGTGAATCCTACGGCTACAACGGCGACTATTTCCTGGTTTACCCGATCAAAGTTAACCAGCACCGCCGCGTGATTGAGTCGCTGATTCATTCCGGCGAACCGCTGGGCCTGGAAGCCGGTTCTAAAGCCGAGCTGATGGCCGTATTGGCGCACGCGGGCATGACCCGGTCGGTTATCGTCTGTAACGGCTATAAAGACCGCGAATACATCCGCCTGGCGCTGATCGGCGAGAAGATGGGCCATAAGGTCTACCTGGTTATCGAGAAGATGTCCGAAATTGGCATCGTGCTGGAGGAAGCCGAGCGACTGAATGTGATCCCTCGCCTGGGCGTTCGCGCCCGTCTGGCCTCTCAGGGCTCCGGTAAATGGCAGTCGTCCGGCGGTGAGAAATCCAAATTTGGCCTGGCGGCAAATCAGGTTCTGCAGCTGGTGGAAATCCTGCGTGAACGCGGCCGCCTCGACAGCATTCAGCTTCTTCACTTCCACCTGGGTTCGCAGATGGCGAACATTCGCGATATCGCCACCGGCGTTCGTGAATCCGCTCGCTTCTACGTCGAGCTGCATAAACTGGGCGTGAACATCCAGTGCTTCGACGTTGGCGGTGGCCTGGGCGTGGACTATGAAGGAACGCGCTCTCAGTCCGACTGCTCCGTTAACTACGGCCTGAATGAATACGCGAACAACATCATCTGGGCGATTGGCGATGCCTGTGAAGAGAATGGCCTGCCGCACCCGACGGTGATCACCGAGTCTGGCCGCGCCGTAACCGCGCACCACACCGTGCTGGTTTCCAATATTATCGGCGTGGAGCGTAACGAATATACCGAAGCGACCCCGCCTGCGGATGACGCCCCTCGCGCGCTGCAAAGCATGTGGGAAACCTGGCTGGAGATGCATCAGCCTGGGACGCGTCGCTCGCTGCGTGAATGGCTGCACGACAGCCAGATGGACCTGCACGATATCCACGTCGGCTACTCCTCCGGGGCGTATAGCCTGCAGGAACGCGCCTGGGCAGAACAGCTTTACCTGAACATGTGCCATGACGTGCAGAAGCAGCTTGATCCAAGCAACCGCGCGCACCGTCCAATTATCGACGAACTGCAGGAGCGCATGGCGGACAAAATGTACGTCAACTTCTCGCTGTTCCAGTCGATGCCGGATGCGTGGGGGATCGATCAGCTGTTCCCGGTGTTACCGCTGGAAGGGTTGAACCATGCGCCTGAGCGCCGCGCGGTGCTGCTGGATATCACCTGCGACTCCGATGGGGCAATTGACCACTATATTGATGGTGACGGGATTGCCACAACGATGCCGATGCCGGAATACGATCCTGAGAACCCGCCGATGCTGGGCTTCTTCATGGTGGGGGCGTACCAGGAAATTCTCGGCAACATGCACAACCTGTTCGGCGACACTGAAGCGGTGGACGTTTTCGTCTTCCCTGACGGTTCCGTGGAAGTGGAGCTGTCTGACGAAGGTGATACCGTAGCGGACATGCTGCAGTACGTGCAGCTCGACCCGAACAAGCTGCTGACTCAGTTCCGCGACCAGGTGAAGAACACCGGCCTCGACGATGCGCTGCAGCAGCAGTTCCTCGAAGAGTTCGAAGCTGGGCTGTACGGTTATACCTATCTGGAAGACGAGTAAGCTATTGCTTTCCCTCTCCTCTTTGAGGAGAGGAGCAAAGCGCGCGCAATGGCCTATACTCTCTTGAACCAGTCCGAATTAGCGGCGATAATCCGCGCAATAAAGAGCAGTACACCAATCCAATCCCTTCCTCGTCGGGTTTAACGACGCGGAGGGGATTTTTTTTAGGCGTTTTTTAACCCCAACCGAGAGGTCAGACAATGAGCACCTTAGGCCACAAATACGATAACTCCCTGGTATCTAATGCCTTTGGTTTTTTACGTTTCCCGCTGAACTTCCAGCCGTACGATAGCGATGCGGACTGGGTGATCACCGGCGTTCCGTTCGATGCAGCAACGTCAGGTCGCGCCGGTGGCCGCCACGGCCCGGCAGCGATTCGTCAGGTGTCTACCAACCTGGCCTGGGAAGGAAGTCGCTTCCCGTGGAACTTCGATATGCGCGAGCGTCTGAACGTTGTGGACTGTGGCGATCTGGTTTACGCCTTCGGCGATGCCCGTGAGATGAGCGAAAATCTCCAGGCGCACGCTGAGCGTCTGCTGGCTTCCGGCAAGCGTATGCTTTCCTTCGGCGGTGACCACTTCGTGACTCTGCCGCTGCTGCGTGCTCACGCGAAGCACTTTGGTAAAATGGCGCTGGTGCATTTTGATGCGCACACCGACACCTACGCGAATGGCTGCGAGTTCGACCACGGCACGATGTTCTACACCGCGCCAAACGAAGGCCTGATCGATCCGAACCACTCCGTGCAGATTGGTATTCGCACCGAGTTCGACAAAGATAACGGCTTCACCGTGCTGGATGCCTGCCAGGTTAACGATCGTGGCGTAGACGATATTATTGCCCAGGTGAAGCAGATCGTCGGCGATATGCCGGTTTACCTGACCTTCGACATTGACTGTCTGGATCCCGCTTTTGCGCCAGGGACCGGTACGCCGGTGATTGGTGGCCTGACGTCCGACCGTGCTATCAAGCTGGTTCGTGGCCTGAAAGATCTGAACATCGTGGGGATGGACGTGGTGGAAGTGGCTCCGGCCTACGACCAGTCTGAAATCACCGCGCTGGCTGCGGCGACACTGGCGCTGGAAATGCTGTATATCCAGGCAGCCAAGAAAGGCGAATAAGCCTTTAAATACCGCCCCCTTGGGGGCGGTATTGCTTTACTTAATGCCATCCGCCGCCATGCGGTCGCGGATATGCTGGGCACGAGCGGCAGACGCCGGGTGGTCGTCCAGCATGGAGCTTTGACGGCCCTCATCCAGCTTAGCCAGTTTTTCGAAGCTGGTGGCAAGGCCAGTTGGGTTGATACCGCGTTTGCGCAACAGATCGTAAGAGTAATCGTCCGCTTCGGATTCCTGGCGCTGGGAGAACTGAGCGTTTACCAGTTTTTCGCCTAAATCCCCAAGCTGCGACTGCGACAGATTGCCAATCACGCCGCCTGCTGATGCCGCAGCAACACGGGCTGCGTTAGCCCCGAGTGCGACCTGCATCCCTTTTTTCACGTGACCCAGCGCGACGTGCCCCATTTCGTGGCCAATCACCGCTTCCACTTCGTTGTCGTCCATCATATCCATCAGGCCGCTGTAAACGCGGATACAACCGTTCGCCATGGCGAAGGCGTTGACGTCTTTGGTCACGTAAACCTTGTAGTTAACCGGCAGGCCGTTAATGTTATCGCCCAGCGCGGAGGCAATTTTGTTCAGCCGCTGGGTATAAGGGCTGTCTGCCGGAGCTATCGTGGCTTTGCTGTCCTGCTGCTTACAGGCATCATCGCTCAGGGTTTTCACCTGCGCGTCGCTTAGGGTGTAGGCCTGAAAGGCTTCGGCTCCGGAGGTTAATAGCCCGTTGGAATCCATTCCCTGGCAGCCGCTCAGCAGGGCTGCGATGCTCAGGCTCAGCAATATTGGGCGCATCTTCATGGCCATTTTCCTTTCTTTATAATAGGTAAAAACAGAATCGGATTTACCGCAGGCGAGGCGGCTCCAGACTCAGTATAAAGAAGAATAAATGGCCTGCGCATCAGGTTGCGCAACTTGCGAGCGTTATCCAGAGATTTCTTACCCTGTCAACGGCACGCCGCATGTACATGACCATTCCCCTGGTGTACATTGTTGTCACATTTTCGGGCGTAGCCCATAACGCATCGTAGTCAAGGCGCGACCTTCAACCATCCGATCTGGAGTCAAAATGTCCTCTCGTAAAGAGCTTGCCAATGCTATTCGTGCGCTCAGCATGGACGCAGTACAAAAAGCCAAATCCGGTCACCCGGGTGCCCCTATGGGTATGGCCGACATTGCCGAAGTCCTGTGGCGTGATTTCCTGAACCATAACCCGCAGAACCCATCCTGGGCCGATCGCGACCGCTTCGTGCTGTCCAACGGCCACGGTTCTATGCTGATTTACAGCCTGCTGCACCTCAGCGGTTATGATCTGCCGATTGAACAGCTGAAAAACTTCCGTCAGCTGCACTCCCAGACTCCGGGCCACCCGGAAGTGGGCTACACCGCCGGTGTTGAAACCACGACGGGCCCACTGGGTCAGGGTATTGCGAACGCGGTCGGTATGGCTATCGCAGAGAAAACGCTGGCGGCGCAGTTCAACCGTCCAGGTCACGACATCGTGGACCACTTCACCTATGCATTTATGGGTGACGGCTGCATGATGGAAGGCATCTCTCACGAGGTTTGCTCTCTGGCCGGTACCCTGAAGCTGGGTAAACTGGTTGCGTTCTATGACGACAACGGCATCTCCATCGACGGTCACGTTGAAGGCTGGTTCACCGACGATACCGCGAAACGCTTTGAAGCCTACGGCTGGCACGTAGTGCGCGGCGTAGACGGCCACGATGCAGCGGCTATCAAACGTGCGGTAGAAGAAGCGCGTGCGGTAACCGACAAACCATCCCTGCTGATGTGCAAAACCATCATTGGTTTTGGTTCCCCGAACAAAGCCGGTACCCACGACTCTCACGGCGCACCGCTGGGTGATGCAGAAATCGCACTGACCCGCGAAGCGCTGGGCTGGAACCACGCACCGTTCGAAATCCCTTCTGACATCTACGCGCAGTGGGATGCAAAAGAAGCAGGTCAGGCTAAAGAAGCCGCATGGAACGAGAAGTTTGCTGCTTACACGAAAGCCTTCCCTCAGGAAGCCGCTGAGTTTACTCGCCGCGTGAAAGGCGACATGCCTTCTGACTTCGACGCGAAAGCGAACGAGTTCATCGCTAAGCTGCAGGCGAATCCATCCAAGATCGCCAGCCGTAAAGCGTCCCAGAATGCTATCGAAGCGTTCGGCCCGCTGCTGCCGGAATTCCTGGGCGGCTCCGCTGACCTGGCGCCTTCTAACCTGACTATCTGGTCCGGTTCTAAAGCGATTAACGAAGATACCGCCGGGAACTACATCCACTACGGCGTGCGCGAATTCGGTATGACCGCTATCGCCAACGGGATCTCCCTGCACGGCGGCTTCCTGCCGTACACCTCTACCTTCCTGATGTTCGTAGAATATGCCCGTAACGCGGTGCGTATGGCTGCGCTGATGAAACAGCGTCAGGTGATGGTTTACACCCACGACTCCATCGGCCTGGGCGAAGATGGCCCGACTCACCAGCCGGTTGAGCAGGTTGCTTCCCTGCGCGTAACCCCGAACATGAGCACATGGCGCCCATGTGACCAGGTTGAGTCCGCGGTGGCGTGGAAATATGGCGTTGAGCGTCATGATGGCCCGACCGCGCTGATTCTTTCCCGTCAGAACCTGGCTCAGCAGGATCGTACCGAGCAGCAGCTGAAAGACATCGCTCGCGGTGGCTACGTGCTGAAAGACTGCGCAGGTCAGCCTGAGCTTATCTTCATCGCTACCGGTTCTGAAGTTGAGCTGGCGGTTGCTGCATGGGACAAACTGACTGCCGAAGGCGTGAAAGCGCGCGTGGTTTCCATGCCGTCTACCGATGCGTTCGACAAGCAGGATGCAGCTTACCGTGAATCCGTGCTGCCGAAAGCCGTTTCTGCCCGCGTGGCTATCGAAGCTGGCATCGCTGACTACTGGTACAAATACGTCGGCCTGAATGGCGCTATCGTTGGCATGACCACCTTCGGTGAGTCTGCGCCAGCGGAACTGCTGTTCGAAGAGTTTGGCTTCACCGTGGAAAACGTGGTGAAACAGGCTAAAGCGATTCTGTAATCCGTCTCGCTAAATATGAGGGTCGCTTCGGCGGCCCTTTTTTATGCCGATTATTCCACTTATGCCCTGTTCTTTATTCCACCACTGCGGCGCTCAGTTGCAGTTATTCCACCAAAACTGTGATGTACGTCAGAAGTTGAGCGGAGCATGTTGGGGTATCGTTCCTTTTATTCCCGCTTTCGCTTAACATAGCTGAAGCGTTTCAGTCGAATAAATGTTCGACAATTAAGCAAACAAGTGCAGTTTCATGAGTGCGAGGATTCCCCTCAGGCGGTTGCTGGATTACTCTGTCAGCCACTTAATCCCAGGGATTCTGGCAGGAGAGATATGACCGTACGCATCGCTATTAATGGCTTCGGTCGCATTGGGCGCAACGTGGTACGTGCTTTGTACGAATCTGGTCGCCGTGCGGAAATTACCGTGGTAGCAATCAACGAACTGGCAGACGCTGCGGGTATCGCGCATCTGTTGAAGTACGATACCAGCCACGGCCGCTTTGCCTGGGATGTGCGCCAGGAGCGTGAAGTCCTGTTTGTAGGCGATGACAGCATTCGCCTGCTGCACGAACCGACTATTGAAGCGCTCCCGTGGCGTGAGCTGGGCGTTGATATCGTGCTGGACTGTACCGGCGTGTTCGGCTCCCGCGCTGACGGTGAAGCCCACCTTGCGGCAGGGGCGAAGAAAGTCTTGTTCTCGCACCCCGGCGGTAACGACCTCGATGCGACCGTCGTTTACGGCGTGAACCATGAACAGGTCGAAGACAGTCACCGTATCGTCTCCAATGCCTCCTGCACCACAAACTGTATTATTCCAATCATTAAACTGCTGGATGAAGCGTTTGGCATTGAGTCCGGGACGGTCACCACTATCCACTCGGCCATGCACGATCAGCAGGTTATTGACGCTTACCACCCTGATTTGCGACGCACCCGCGCGGCGAGTCAGTCGATCATTCCGGTGGATACGCGTCTTGCGGCCGGTATCACGCGTATTTTCCCACAATTTAATGACCGTTTTGAGGCGATCGCGGTACGCGTTCCCACGATAAACGTGACGGCTATTGATTTGAGTGTGACGGTCAGAAATTCAGTAAATGCATGTGAAGTCAACCACTTGCTGCAAAAAGCGGCACAGGAAGCATTTCATGGTATAGTTGACTATACGGAATTACCGTTGGTCTCTACTGATTTTAACCACGATCCGCACAGTGCAATCGTCGACGGCACGCAAACGCGGGTCAGTGGGCAACATCTGATTAAAACTCTAGTCTGGTGTGATAACGAATGGGGCTTTGCCAACAGGATGCTCGACACCACGTTGGTTATGGCTCAATGGATTTCAGGTAAGGCGCACGTTGCGTCTGCAAAACTTTAAGAATCAACGAGAGGATTCACCATGTCTGTAATTAAGATGACCGATCTGGATCTGGCGGGCAAACGCGTATTCATCCGTGCCGATCTGAACGTGCCGGTTAAAGACGGGAAAGTCACCAGCGATGCACGTATCCGTGCTTCTCTGCCAACCATTGAACTGGCTCTGAAACAGGGCGCTAAAGTTATGGTGACTTCTCACCTGGGTCGTCCGACCGAAGGCGAGTACAACGAAGAATTCTCTCTGCTGCCAGTAGTTAACTACCTGAAAGACAAACTGTCTAACCCGGTTCGTCTGGTAAAAGATTACCTGGACGGCGTAGAAGTTGCCGCGGGTGAACTGGTTGTGCTGGAAAACGTTCGCTTCAACAAAGGCGAGAAAAAAGACGACGAAGCGCTGTCCAAAAAATACGCTGCACTGTGCGATGTGTTTGTGATGGACGCTTTCGGTACCGCTCACCGTGCGCAGGCTTCTACTCACGGCATCGCTAAATTTGCTGACGTTGCCTGTGCAGGCCCGCTGCTTGCAGACGAACTGGAAGCACTCGGCAAAGCTCTGAAAGAGCCAGCTCGCCCAATGGTGGCTATCGTTGGTGGCTCTAAAGTTTCTACCAAACTGACCGTGCTGGATTCCCTGTCCAAAATCGCTGACCAGCTGATCGTTGGCGGCGGTATCGCGAACACCTTCGTTGCAGCCCAGGGCCACAACGTAGGTAAATCACTGTACGAAGCAGACCTGGTTGATACCGCAAAAGATTTGCTGACCCGTTGCGATATTCCAGTGCCAACCGACGTGCGTGTTGCCACTGAGTTCTCCGAAACTGCGACCGCAACCCTGAAGTCTGTGAACGACATCAAAGACGAAGAGCAGATTCTGGACATGGGCGACGTTTCCGCTGAGAAACTGGCCGTGATCCTGAAAAACGCGAAAACCATTCTGTGGAACGGCCCAGTTGGCGTATTCGAATTCCCTAACTTCCGTAAAGGGACTGAGATCGTTGCTCGTGCTATCGCAGACAGCGAAGCCTTCTCCATTGCAGGCGGCGGCGACACTCTGGCGGCTATCGACCTGTTCGGTATCGCAGACAAAATTTCCTACATCTCTACCGGCGGCGGCGCATTCCTCGAATTCGTGGAAGGCAAAGTACTGCCAGCTGTAGCGATGCTCGAAGAGCGCGCTAAGAAGTAATTCCTACGGGCAGGGTAACCTGCCCGTTGATTTATTGCCGCCCGGCAAGATTCAGGACGGTGATTCGATTTTTCCAAGGCCTACAGGACACATCAACATGTCTAAAATTTTTGATTTCGTAAAACCAGGTGTTGTAACTGGCGACGACGTACAGAAAATCTTCCAGGTAGCAAAAGAGAACAATTTTGCTCTGCCAGCCGTTAACTGCGTCGGTACCGACTCTATTAACGCCGTTCTGGAAACCGCTGCGAAAGTAAAATCCCCGGTTATCGTTCAGTTCTCTAACGGCGGTGCTGCTTTCATCGCTGGTAAAGGCGTGAAAACTGATGTTCCACAGGGTGCTGCTATCCTGGGTGCAATCTCTGGCGCGCACCACGTACACCAGATGGCTGAGCACTACGGCGTGCCGGTTATCCTGCACACTGACCACTGTGCCAAGAAACTGCTGCCGTGGATCGACGGCCTGCTGGACGCGGGTGAAAAACACTTCGCCGCTACCGGTAAACCACTGTTTTCTTCCCACATGATTGACCTGTCCGAAGAGTCTCTGGAAGAAAACATCGAAATCAGCTCCAAATACCTGGCGCGCATGTCCAAACTGGGCATGACCCTGGAAATCGAACTGGGCTGCACCGGCGGTGAAGAAGACGGCGTGGACAACAGCCACATGGACGCTTCTGCTCTGTACACTCAGCCAGAAGATGTTGATTACGCTTACACCGAACTGAGCAAAATCAGCCCACGTTTCACTATCGCAGCTTCCTTCGGTAACGTGCACGGCGTGTACAAGCCAGGTAACGTGGTTCTGACTCCAACCATCCTGCGCGATTCTCAGGAATATGTTTCTAAGAAACACAACCTGCCGCACAACAGCCTGAACTTCGTCTTCCACGGCGGTTCCGGTTCTTCTGCTCAGGAAATCAAAGACTCCGTAAGCTACGGCGTTATCAAAATGAACATCGATACCGATACCCAGTGGGCAACCTGGGACGGCATCCTGCAGTACTACAAAGAAAACGAAGCTTACCTGCAGGGTCAGCTGGGTAACCCGAAAGGCGCTGACCAGCCGAACAAAAAATACTACGATCCACGTGTCTGGCTGCGTGCAGCTCAGACCTCTATGATCGTTCGCCTGGAGCAGGCATTCAAAGAGCTGAACGCAGTAGACGTTCTGTAATTTGAGCTAGTACTTGCTTCGATAAAACCCGCTTCGGCGGGTTTTTTTATATTCAAATAAAATCGTAATATTTGCAGTCATTTTTAATTCTTTGTTTTATGCATCTTATTCTGAGTAAATTAACGTCAATAATTATACATTTGTACTCTTAAATAAGCGTTGATTGGCGGTTATATGAATTTATTATCTCCATAAATTTATTTTATTCGGGATGTTTTGGTTGACCTTAATCATGGAAATGGCGAATTATAAAAAAGTAACTCGTTGTTATTTATGGCTTTATATTTATATGGTTGTTTGTTGTGCTAATGCAGGTTGAGCTCTTGTGAGTCGCCGCACATAACATAGCAGGGAGAATACGTAAGATCGCCGCCATTGATAACTTACTAGGCATGGCGCTTTATGGATAATACGACATTACCTAAAACACAGCACCTGGTTGTATTTCAGGAGGTGGTAAGGAGTGGTTCATTTGGCTCTGCTGCAAAGCAGCTAAGTTTGACTCAGCCTGCGGTAAGTAAAATTATCAGCGATATGGAAGCCTTGTTTGGTCTGGAGCTTATCATTCGCAAAAATACCGGCGTTCAGCTTACGGTTGCAGGTAAAGTACTGCTCGGTTACGCCGAGTCGATTACCCGCGAAATGCGCAACATGTGCAACGAAATGAACAGCCTGGTCGGAAGCGAAGCGGTAGATGTTTCATTCGGTTATCCCTCGCTCATCGGTTTTACCTTCCTGCCTGGCATGATGAAAGCCTTTAAAGAGTGCTACCCACAGGCTGAAGTTTCAATGTTTGAAGCCCAGCTTTGCTCCTTCTTACCGGCGATACGTGATGGCAGGCTGGATTTTGCTATCGGTACGCTGAGCGATGAGATGCTGCTCCAGGACTTGCACATCGAACCACTGTTTGAGTCAGAATTTATTCTGGTGGCCAGTCGAACACGAACGCGCGGAGGCGTGACGACGCTCCGCTCATTAAGCCATGAGCAGTGGGTGTTGCCTCAAACCGAAATGGGCTACTACAGTGAACTTCTGACCATCCTGCAACACAACCATATCTCCAGCGATAAAATCATCAAAACCGACTCTGTCGTCACCATTTATAACATGGTATTGACCGCCGGTTTTCTGACGATTATTCCCCGAGAAATGATCGCCCCCTTTGGCTCTCAGGAATTTATTCAGATTCCCTTAACGGATGAATTGCCTGTTGCACGCTATGCAGCGGTATGGTCAAAAAATTGCCGTATAAAAAAATCAGCGGCTTCATTGGTGGAGTTAGCCAAAATTCACTCATTACGTCATAAATGTCAATTTAACAAATTAACGGTGGTGGCTTAGCTTTAGCATAATCACTTCTTATTACTCATTAAATAAAAATAGCGGATTTTTATTATCCGCTACTAATGCCACTTATTGCTTTGATACGGAGCTTAACATGCATATAGATAATGAACTGCCAGTTACCATTAACGATGTCCTGGACGCTAAAAAAAGAATTTCTGGTTTTGTGTATAAAACAGGAATGCCGAGATCTAATTATCTTAGTGAATGCTGTAAAGGGGACATTTATTTAAAATTTGAAAACATGCAGCGAACCGGCTCGTTTAAAATGCGCGGCGCGTTTAATAAGCTCAGCTCGCTGAATGAAGAAGAAAGATCCCGGGGCGTAGTCGCCTGTTCTGCAGGCAATCATGCACAGGGGGTTTCGCTGTCGTGCGCACTGCTCGGTATTAACGGCAAAGTGGTGATGCCTAAAGGTGCACCTAAGTCCAAAGTCGCCGCCACGACCGACTATTCAGCTCAAGTGATTATCCACGGCGATAATTTTAACGAAACCATCGCTAAGGTCAGCGAAATTGTTGAGACGGAGGGGCGTATCTTTATCCCACCTTACGATGATGAAAAAGTCATTGCCGGGCAGGGGACTATTGGCCTGGAAATTCTTGAAGATCTTTACGACGTCGATAACGTGATTGTGCCTATTGGCGGCGGCGGCCTGATTGCAGGCATTGCGGTTGCCATTAAATCCATTAATCCAACAATTAATATTATTGGCGTGCAGGCAGAAAACGTCCACGGCATGGCTTCCTCTTTCCGTACTGGCGAAATTACCGCATATCGAGCGGGCGGTACGTTGGCTGACGGTTGTGACGTCGCTCGCCCAGGAAAGTTAACCTTCGAAATCGTTAAAAAATTAGTCACCGATATTATTTTGGTCAGTGAAGAAGAAATTAGAAATAGCATGGTCGCACTGATTCAAAGAAACAAAGTTGTCACTGAAGGTGCAGGGGCACTTGCCTGTGCCGCTTTATTGAGCGGAAAGCTTGATCATTATATTAAGGGCCGGAAGACAGTGAGTATTATTTCTGGCGGAAATATCGATTTGTCTCGTGTCTCTGAAATTACTGGCGCAGCGGAAGCCTGCCTGGTCTAAATAAGGATCTTCATTATGAGTAATGCAGAAACAACCCTTGTTGGTCAAAAAGAGTCCTCCCTGTGGCGTAAGTCCGATACCACCTGGACTTTAGGTCTGTTTGGTACTGCTATTGGTGCTGGGGTCCTGTTTTTCCCGATTCGCGCGGGCTACGGCGGGCTTATCCCAATACTTATCATGCTTGTTCTGGCCTATCCGATAGCCTTCCTTTGCCACCGTGCGCTGGCGCGGCTGTGTCTTTCCGGCAGCAACCCTTCGGGTAATATCACCGAAGTTGTCGAGGAGCATTTTGGTAAAACGGGTGGCGTTGTTATCACTTTCCTTTACTTCTTCGCGATTTGCCCGCTGTTGTGGATTTACGGCGTCACCATTACTAACACCTTCATGACCTTCTGGGAAAATCAGCTCCAGCTGATGCCCTTAAATCGCGGGCTAGTGGCGCTTTTCCTGCTGATGCTGATGGCCTTCGTCATCTTCTTTGGCAAGGATCTCATGGTGAAGGTGATGAGCTGGCTTGTGTTCCCGTTTATCGCAAGCCTGGTCATTATTTCCCTGTCGCTCATCCCGTACTGGAATTCAGCGGTTATTGAGCAGGTGAACATGAGTGAAATCGCGCTGACCGGCCACGATGGCATTCTGGTGACGGTGTGGCTCGGGATATCCATCATGGTGTTCTCCTTCAACTTCTCACCGATAGTCTCTTCCTTTGTGGTGTCGAAGCGCGAAGAGTACGAAGCGGACTTCGGTAAAGCCTATACCGAGGATAAGTGCTCAAAAATCATCTCACGTGCCAGCATGTTGATGGTTGGCGTGGTGATGTTCTTCGCGTTCAGTTGCCTTTTCACGCTGTCGCCACAGAATATGGCCGAAGCAAAAGCGCAGAACATCCCGGTGCTCTCCTATCTCGCTAACCACTTCTCTTCACTGGCAGGCTCTAAGTCGACTTTTGCCACGGTGCTGGAATATGGCGCGTCGATTATTGCCCTCGTCGCCATTTTCAAATCCTTCTTCGGCCACTATCTGGGCACGCTGGAAGGGTTGAATGGCCTGGTCCTGAAGTTTGGCTATAAGAGTGACAAAACGAAGGTTTCCGAGGGCAAACTTAATCTGATCAGCATGGTGTTTATCATGGGGTCAACCTGGGTTGTAGCCTATGCCAACCCAAATATTCTTGACCTGATTGAAGCGATGGGCGCCCCGATTATTGCCTCGCTGCTTTGCCTGCTGCCGATGTACGCGATTCGTAAGGTTCCTGCGCTGAGCAAATATAAAGGCAGAACTGAAAATATCTTTGTTACCGTGATCGGCTTACTGACGATTCTTAATATCGTATACAAAATCTTTTAATTATTTGTCATTGGCTCAGGATGAGTGAACGTTAATATGAATGAATATCCGGTAATATTAACCATAAATTGCGGTTCATCTTCGGTTAAATTTTCCGTGCTGGATGAATTAACCATGGAGCCACTTTTAACAGGTATTTGCGAGGGCATTAATACCGAAGCCGCAATGCTTATCGTTAATAGCGGTGAGCCGCTGAAGCTGGCGCATTCTGATTATGAGGATGCGCTGGCGGCAATCGCCCTCCAGCTTGAAAGACGTAATTTGACCGAAAGCGTGGCCTATATAGGCCACCGCATTGCGCACGGCGGAGCTGTTTTTGGCGAGTCGGTATTGCTCACGGACGACGTTGTGGAGCAAATCCGCGCGATCTCTCCTCTCGCGCCGCTGCACAACTATGCCAACCTCAGCGGGGTAGCGTCGGCCAGACAACGTTTCCCCGGTGTGCCGCAGGTTGCCGTGTTTGATACCAGCTTTCACCAGACGATGAACCCTGAAGCCTATCTCTACGGCCTGCCATACCGCTATTTTAAAGAGCACGGCGTCAGACGGTATGGATTCCACGGAACCTCTCACCGCTATGTTTCAATGCAGGCAAGCGAGCTACCTGAATTGAAAGGACGTTCATCGGGGCTGGTGATTGCGCATTTGGGTAACGGCGCTTCGGTGTGCGCGGTTGTTGAGGGGCAAAGTGTTGACACCTCTATGGGGATGACGCCGCTGGAAGGTTTGATCATGGGGACACGCTGTGGTGATGTCGACTTTGGAGCGATGGTGTGGCTGGCCAGGCAGACAGGACAGTCGCTGGACGATCTTGAGCAGGTAGCAAATACCGAGTCAGGGCTGCTGGGGCTTTCAGGTATATCTTCTGACTTAAGAACGTTGGAAAAAGCCTGGCAGCAGGGGGACACTCGTGCTGAGTTGGCTATCAATACGTTTGTGCATCGTATTGCTAAAACTATCGGCGGGCACGCAACTGCACTGCCCCATTTTGATGGGCTAATTTTTACCGGTGGCATTGGTGAAAACTCCGCGCTTATTCGTCGTTTGGTTATTCAACGTTTACGGGTGTTCGGTTTCGAACTGAATGAAGAAAAAAATATGCGGCCTAATTCTGACGGCGAGCGTGTTATTTCAACCCATAACTCTGCAGTACTGTGTGCGGTTATTCCGACCAACGAAGAAAAAATGATTGCTCTTGATGCCCGAGAATTGGGCAAGGCATCCCGGCTTGCAGAATTCGCTTAATTTTATTTGCGGTACAGAGGATTGAATGAATGAAAATGGATATTGATATTTCCCATGAGAATTATGCTCAGGCCTGGCAGCAGTTCCGTGGGGAATGCTGGCAGCATGAGATTAATGTTCGGGATTTTATCCAGCAAAACTACACGCCGTATGAGGGCGATGATGCGTTTCTGGCGAGCGCAACATCTGAGACAACGGCGCTCTGGGAAAAGGTGATGGAGGGGATTCGCGTTGAAAATGCCACTCACGCCCCGGTCGATTTTGACACTAACGTGGCCACTTCCATTACCGCCCATGCCCCTGGTTACATTATTCAGCAGCATGAGAAAATTGTTGGCCTTCAGACGGACCAGCCGCTAAAGCGCGCCCTGCATCCTTTTGGCGGCATCAATATGATCAAAAGTTCATTTGAAGCCTATGGCCGCAAAATGGATCCTGAGTTTGAGTATCAGTTTACCGAGCTGCGGAAAACCCATAATCAGGGCGTGTTCGACGTTTATTCGCCGGATATTCTGCGTTGCCGCAAGTCCGGGGTACTCACGGGCTTGCCGGATGGTTACGGGCGTGGCCGAATCATCGGCGATTACCGCCGTGTTGCGCTGTACGGCATTGCTTACCTGGTCCGCGAACGCGAGCTGCAGTTTGCCGACCTGCAGCAGAAGCTTGAACGTGGCGAAGATCTTGAAGCAACGATTCGCCTGCGTGAAGAACTGGCGGAGCATCGCCACGCGCTGCTGCAAATTCAGGACATGGCCGCGGGCTACGGTTTCGATATTTCCAGGCCGGCGAGCACCGCGCAGGAAGCGATACAATGGCTTTATTTCGCGTATCTGGCGGCGGTAAAGTCGCAAAACGGCGGGGCGATGTCGCTGGGGCGCACTGCAACCTTTATTGATGTTTATATCGAGCGCGATATTCGCTCTGGCCTGCTCAGTGAGCAACAGGCGCAGGAGCTTATTGACCACTTTATTATGAAAATCCGTATGGTGCGCTTCCTGCGCACGCCGGAGTTTGATTCTCTGTTCTCCGGGGATCCGATTTGGGCGACGGAAGTTCTGGGTGGGACAGGGCTGGATGGCCGTACGCTGGTGACCAAAAGCACCTTCCGATATTTGAATACGCTATACACCATGGGGCCTGCGCCGGAACCGAATTTGACCATCCTTTGGTCTGAGACATTGCCGAAAGCGTTCAAGGTTTATGCCGCCCGGGTGTCGATTGAAACCTCGTCATTGCAGTATGAAAACGATGACCTCATGCGCAGCGATTTCGCCAGCGATGACTATGCGATTGCCTGCTGCGTTAGCCCGATGGTGATTGGCAAGCAGATGCAGTTCTTTGGCGCTCGCGCCAACCTGGCAAAAACGCTGCTGTACTGCATCAACGGGGGAATGGATGAAAAGCTCAAGATCCAGGTTGGGCCGAAAACGCCAATGTTGCTCGACGACGTGCTGGACTACGACAAAGTGATGGCCAGCCTCGACAGCTTTATGGATTGGCTGGCGGTGCAGTACGTGACGGCCCTGAACCTGATCCACTACATGCACGATAAATACAGCTACGAAGCTTCGCTGATGGCGCTGCATGACCGGGATGTTTACCGGACGATGGCCTGCGGCATTGCCGGGCTTTCGGTGGCGGTGGATTCACTTTCAGCCATCAAACATGCCGTGGTTAAGCCGGTGCGCGACCATACCGGGCTGGCGGTGGATTTCGTGATTGAGGGCGACTATCCGCAATACGGCAATAACGACGATCGCGTGGATGCTATCGCCTGCGATCTGGTTGAACGTTTTATGAAGAAAATCCAGGCGCTGCCAACCTATCGTAATGCCGTGCCGACGCAGTCTATTTTGACCATTACGTCGAATGTGGTTTACGGGCAAAAAACGGGAAATACGCCGGATGGCCGCAGGGGAGGAACGCCGTTTGCACCCGGTGCGAATCCGATGCACGGGCGGGATACTAAAGGGGCTGTTGCCTCGTTAACCTCCGTGGCTAAGCTGCCGTTCAGCTATGCAAAAGACGGTATCTCTTACACGTTTTCCATCGTGCCTGCTGCGCTGGGGAAAGATGATTCCGTTCGCCGCCTGAACCTGGTCGGATTGCTTGATGGCTACTTCCATCACGATATGAAAACGGAAGGCGGGCAGCATCTGAACGTCAACGTGTTGAACCGCGAAATGCTGATGGATGCTATCGCGCATCCAGAAAATTACCCGACGCTGACCATTCGTGTTTCTGGCTATGCGGTGCGGTTCAATGCACTCACTCGTGAACAGCAGCAGGATGTTATTTCCCGGACCTTTACGCAAACGTTGTAAGCCCACTTTTAGCCCGGACATTCGTCCGGGTTTTTCCCTTTTTTGCTGCATTAATACTCAATTTGAGATCAATTTTGTGACCTGCTTGGCACATTCATGCGTTTTTGTTTACCCTTTACGGTTTGAACTGCCTTACCGGGCGGAGAAACTTTTCAGACAAGGAACTGTAAATGGAAGATCTCAACGTAGTAGACAGTATTCATAATGCGGGAGGCTGGCTGGTTCGCAATCAGGAGCTTCTTCTGAGCTATGCGGTAAACATCGTCGCCGCCGTGGCCATTTTGATCGCCGGGATGATCGTTGCCCGTCTGGTCTCAGGGGCCGTTAACCGCCTGATGCTGGCTCGCAGCATCGACAGCACCGTCGCCGACTTTCTTTCCGCGCTGGTGCGCTACGGGATTATTGCCTTCACGCTAATTGCGGCCCTGAGCCGTGTCGGGGTGCAGACCGCTTCGGTGATTGCCGTGCTGGGTGCCGCCGGTCTGGCCGTTGGTCTGGCGCTGCAAGGCTCTCTTTCTAACCTGGCCGCAGGCGTGTTGCTCGTCACTTTCCGCCCGTTCCGTACCGGAGAGTATGTCGATCTCGGTGGCATTGCGGGTACCGTGCTGAACGTGCAAATCTTCTCCACTACGCTGCGTACCGTGGATGGCAAAATCGTGGTTGTGCCTAACGGGAAAATCATCGCCGGCAATATCATTAACTTCTCTCGGGAACCTGCCCGCCGCAACGAATTCATCATCGGCGTGGCCTACGATGCGGACATCGATCAAGTTAAGCAGATCCTGACTGATATCATTACCAGCGACGAGCGTGTGCTGAAAGACCGCGATATTACCGTGCGCCTTAACGAGCTTGGCCCTTCGTCCGTTAACTTTGTGGTACGGGCCTGGAGCAAAAGCGGTGACCTGCAAAACGTCTACTGGGACGTGCTGGAGCGCATTAAGAAAGCCCTCGATGCGAACGGCATTGGCATTCCTTATCCGCAAATGGACGTTCACGTTCGCCAGATTAAAGACTCTGAAAACGCATAACCTCGGGGCCAGCTTTCGCTGGCCTTATTTTTACCTGTAATAATTAGCCATTCTTATAAGCGATTAAAAATATCAATTTCCTCTAATAATTTTCGCGCATTACACTCACGCTCAATGATTCACATTTAAAGGGTGTGCCGCGTGTTATCTTATTATTTTCAGGGTATTGCATTGGGAGCGGCGTTAATTCTGCCGCTGGGGCCGCAAAATGCCTTCGTGATGAACCAGGGTATTCGTCGCCAGTACCATTTGATGATTGCTTCCCTGTGCGCGCTGAGCGATATCATTCTGATTTGCGGCGGGATTTTTGGGGGCAGCGCCATTCTGATGCAGTCTCCCTGGCTGCTGGCGCTGGTCACCTGGGGCGGCGTTGCATTTCTGCTGTGGTATGGCTGGGGCGCGCTGCGCACTGCTATGAGCAGTAACCTGGCACTCGCCTCGGCCGAAGTGTTAAAGCAGGGGCGCTGGAAAATCGTGGTCACCATGCTGGCAGTGACCTGGCTCAACCCGCACGTCTATCTCGACACCTTTGTGGTACTTGGTAGCCTGGGCGGCCAGCTTGCGGACGAAGCAAAACGCTGGTTTGCACTGGGAACTATTAGCGCCTCCATTCTTTGGTTTTACGGTCTGGCTATTCTTGCCGCCTGGCTGGCTCCTCGTCTGCGTACCGCCAAAGCACAGCGCATTATCAACGGCGTGGTGGGGATTGTGATGTGGTTTATTGCCGCTCAACTTGCCCGGGATGGCGTGCAGCATATCGCGGCCCTGGTGGGCTAATTCGCCATAATCTGATAGACAAGTTACCATTACAGGCTAAGCTTTCTGGCAGACGCCGGGAGTTTGTTGATCGGCGTAATCACAGTGGAACGTAGCACGGAGGAGTTACAGTGAAGTTTAAAATTTTAGCATTAGCCGCGTTAATGGGATTAGGTTCTGTTTCTGTGCAGGCAGGTGAGTTGCCAAACGGGCCTCACGTGGTCACCTCCGGGACAGCCAGCGTCGATGCCGTACCTGATATCGCCACGCTCGCTATCGAAGTCAACGTGTCCGCTAAGGATGCCGCTTCTGCCAAAAAACAGGCCGACGATCGCGTGGCGCAATACCTGACCTTCCTGCAGAAAAATGGCGTAGAGAAGAAGGACATCAATGCCGCTAACCTGCGCACTCAGCCTGAATATGACTATCTGAAAGACGGTAAAACTCAGCTGAAAGGCTATCGTGCGGTACGCGAGGTGGAAGTCACCCTGCGTCAGCTGGATAAAATGAACGAGCTGCTGGATGGGGCGCTGAAGTCTGGCCTGAACGAAATTCGTTCCGTGTCGCTCGGCGTTGCACATCCGGAAGAGTATAAAGACAAAGCTCGTAAAGAGGCGATTAATGACGCAACCCGCCAGGCGAAGCTGCTGGCCGAAGGCTTTAACAGCAAGCTGGGCCCGGTTTACAGCGTGCGTTACCACGTTTCTAACTACCAGCCCGCGCCGATGGTTCGCATGATGAAAGCGGACGCGGCAGCACCGGCTTCCGCTCAGGATACCTACGATCAGCAGACTATTCAGTTTGACGATCAGGTCGATGTGGTGTTTGAACTACAGGGCGCGCAAACCCCGGCGGCACCTGCTCAATAAGATGTGATCTTCACCTTAACCCTCGCCATTCAGGCGGGGGTTAATCAACGCGTTATTCCGTATCCTGCCTCAAAACCTTGTGCCCGTATTCCAGTAAAGCATCCGTCACATTGCGCATCATGCGGCTTTCCGGCGCAAAGCGGTGCCAGTAGAGCATGCGGCGCTGCAGCAGACCCGGTGTCAGGTCGATTAATTCTCCGCTATTTAACTCGCGCTCAATTTGCAGGTGCGGGATCATACAGCACGTTGTGCCCTGGCGCGCCAGCTGCACAAAGGCCTCCGAAGAGTTAACGATATGGCACGGCACGCTGCCGGGAGACAGGTCAAAGTTCTGCTGTAAAAAAGCCTGATGCATATCATCGAGATGGTCAAAGGCCACTGCAGGGGCTTTAAGCAGCGCAGAGCGCGTGACGCCGTTAGGGAAATAACGCTCGGCAAAATCTTTCGACCCTACAAACAGGTAGTCCAGCGCGCCCAGGCGATCGACCAGGCAGCTCGGCAGCGGCTGAGGTTGGATGGACACCGCCCCAACCACTTCCCCGCGACGCAGGCGTTCCTGAGTGCGGGTTTCATCTTCCACCTGAAGATTCAGGCGAATGGGGGAGTCGGCCAGAACCGGCGCCAGGGCCGGGAGCAGCCAGGTGGCCAGACTGTCGGCGTTAACTGCCAGCGAAAGCAGCAGCGGCGTGGAGCCCGTTTGTTCATCGCCCAGCCACTCTTCTTCCAGCAGTTCCACCTGACGTAAAAGCGCCAGCAGCTTTTGGCCCTGCTCGGTAGGGCGGGGCGGCACGGTACGCACCAACAATGGCTGGCCGAACATCGTTTCCAGTTGCTTAATACGTTGTGACACCGCCGACTGAGTAATGCACAGCTTCTGCGCCGCACGCTCAAATCCTCGTTCACGAATTACCGCATCCAGCGCCTGCAGCGTTCTGTAGTCCGGGCGTTTCATTGTTGTTCATCTGCTCCTGATTTCGTCGTGCAGTCACTATGACATAAATTTGCCGCTGATTCAGACCAAATCAGCAAACTGACACGGCGTTCGAACGTGATGAGGGCGGCATTGCGGCAAAGCCGGGGACATTTTTCCGACGCATGCTCTATAATGCGCGTCAGTTTCCACATCACAGGCATAAAATTATGACGCAGGATGAACTGAAAAAAGCAGTCGGATGGGCAGCACTCCAGTACGTGCAGCCAGGCACCATTGTGGGCGTGGGTACGGGCTCAACCGCCGCGCATTTTATTGATGCTTTGGGCACCATCAAACACCAGATTGAAGGTGCTGTTTCCAGCTCCGATGCTTCCACCGCGAAACTGAAAAGCCTTGGTATCCATGTGTTCGATCTCAATGAAGTGGACTCATTAGGCGTTTACGTTGATGGCGCAGATGAGATCAACCACCAGATGCAGATGATTAAAGGCGGTGGCGCAGCGCTGACTCGCGAGAAAATCATCGCCTCCGTTGCCGACAAGTTTGTTTGCATCGCGGACGCCTCCAAGCAGGTTGATATTCTCGGTAACTTCCCGCTGCCGGTGGAAGTGATCCCGATGGCGCGCAGCGCCGTAGCGCGTGAGCTGGTGAAGCTGGGCGGGCGCCCGGAGTATCGTCAGGGCGTGGTCACGGACAACGGTAACATCATTCTGGATGTACATGGCCTGAGCATCATGGAGCCTATCAAGCTGGAAAACACCATTAACGGTATTCCTGGCATCGTCACCGTGGGCCTGTTTGCGAACCGTGGCGCGGATGTGGCGCTGATCGGCACCGCTGACGGTGTAAAAACCATCATGAAATGATCTGACTGGGGCGCGTCCTGCGCCCCAAAAAACCGTATAAAAAATGACAAATTATTTTAACCGCATATTTGGTGACATATATCACATTTTGGTAACAGTACTGTGATTCATACCTGGTTCGCTCTCCCGCTCAGCATTTTATTCTGACTCTCGCCGCCTTATTCCCGCCAGACGATACGGCGACGCAATCGTTCATATTGCCCCAAACGTAGATTTTGATATTTTGACAGAAGGGTAACTTATAGGCGGTGGCGCATCATTGCCTAAAAACGAACACAACAGCACTGAAAATAGGGTCGGGAAATGGCAAAAGTATCACTGGATAAAGACAGAATTAAATTCCTGCTTGTGGAAGGCGTGCACCAGAAGGCGGTAGACAGCCTTCGCGCAGCGGGATACACCAACATTGAATTCCATAAAGGCGCGCTGGATTCCGAAGCGCTCAAAGAGTCGATCCGTGATGCTCACTTCATTGGCCTGCGTTCCCGCACCCATTTGACCGAAGAGATCTTTGCCGCGGCTGAAAAATTAGTGGCCGTGGGCTGTTTTTGCATTGGCACCAACCAGGTTGACCTGGAAGCGGCGGCGAAGCGCGGTATCCCTGTGTTTAACGCCCCGTTCTCGAACACCCGTTCCGTTGCCGAACTGGTGATTGGAGAATTGCTGCTGCTGCTGCGCGGTATTCCTGAAGCTAACGCCAAAGCGCACCGTGGCGTGTGGAACAAGCTGGCGGTAGGCTCTTTTGAGGCCCGTGGTAAAAAGCTGGGCATCATTGGCTACGGCCACATCGGTACCCAGCTGGGGATCCTGGCTGAATCTCTGGGGATGCACGTCTACTTCTACGACATCGAAAACAAGCTGCCACTGGGCAATGCCACTCAGGTTCAGCATCTCTCCGACCTGCTGAATATGAGCGATGTGGTGAGCCTGCACGTGCCGGAAAACGCCTCCACCAAAAACATGATTGGCGCGAACGAACTGGCGCTGATGAAGCCGGGTTCGCTGCTGATCAACGCCTCTCGCGGTACGGTAGTAGATATTCCTGCTCTGTGCGGTGCGCTTTCCAGCAAGCATCTGTCTGGAGCGGCTATCGACGTCTTCCCGACCGAACCTGCCACCAATAGCGATCCGTTCAACTCCCCGCTGTGCGAGTTCGATAACGTGATCCTGACTCCGCACATCGGCGGTTCGACTCAGGAAGCACAGGAAAACATCGGCCTGGAAGTGGCGGGCAAACTGGCGAAATACTCGGATAATGGCTCTACGCTGTCTGCGGTTAACTTCCCGGAAGTTTCTCTGCCGCTGCACGGGGGAACTACCAGCCGCCTGCTGCATATTCATGAGAACCGTCCAGGGATCCTGACCGCGCTGAACCAGATCTTTGCCGATCAGGGCGTCAACATTGCCGCTCAGTTCCTGCAGACCACGCCGCACATGGGTTACGTAGTGATTGATATTGATGCGCCGGAAGATATTGCTGAGAAAGCGCTGAAGTCAATGAAAGCGATTCCGGGCACCATCCGTGCCCGCCTGCTTTACTGATTTGAAGAGTCGCCTCTTCCTCGAAGGGGGAAGAGGCATCACCACTGCCAAAGGCGCGATGGCGTCACCACGGCAGGCAAAGGAATATCCCACTGTTCTACCGGCAATGTCTCAACCCGCTGGCAATCATGCGCCAGACCCACCGGGTAAAGGCCGTGCTGCTGCCAGTGCTGCAGCGTCCTGTCGTAAAACCCGCCGCCCATTCCCAGACGCTGGCCTGTTTCATCGAAGGCAACCAGCGGCGTCACCAACACATCCAGCTCATTCAACGGCAGTACGTCGCGAACATCCAGCTTAGGCTCAAGAATTTTTAGGCGATTGGTGACCAGGTTACTTTGCGGCGTGTAGCGTAAAAACAGTAGGTTGCCGGGGCTAAAAGGATGAAGCACCGGGAGATAAACGTTTTTGCCCGCCCGCCATAAAGCCTCAATCAGCGGCGTGGTGTTAAGCTCGCCGTCAAACGAGAGAAACAGCGCCACGGTCTGAGCACGTACAACCGGCTCAAACGCCAGCATGCGTTCAGCAGCCTGTAGGGCAAAGGTTTGTTGTTCAGCGGGAGTGAGCGACCGGCGTCGTTGCCGTATCGTTTGGCGAATGTCCTGACGAAGCGTTGAAGTTAACGGGATATGCGTCATGATGGCCGGGTAGTAAAGAGGGAATCTCCGAGATGCCGCCGCAGGCTGTAACCCTTGAACCCTTGGTTCAAGGTGAGTGTGTCGTCATGGTTTTAAGGCTTCTCGGACGGACCGAGCATGCTCACCAACCGCGGAGCGCCACACTCTTGTGGTATGAAATATCGGCTCAGGGGACTGGCCCGCTTGCAAACATCTCAGAGAAATTTTGTCTTCGAAGTTACTCTACCATAGTCAACTGCGAAGTGTTATTCAAACTTTGGACCCTGTCGGTCTGCAATGCGACCTTGCTCAAGCAATGCTTGTTCGATGGTCTGCTGCAGCATCCGAATACGCTCTTCCATATTGGCGGCGTAGTCACGGGTTTTCGACTTTTCCTGAGCCAGTTCGTAGCAAATATTAAGTGCTGCGATGAACACCAGCTGCTCGGTATTTGTGACTCTAGTGCGAACTTTTAAATCTTGCAACCGCTGATTCAGCTCTTCCGCAGCCTGATTCAGCGCATCCTGTTGTTCAGGCGGACAATTCACGCGCAATGAACGACCGAAAATTTGAATATCGACTGGTTGTGCAGACATGCCACCTTCCTGCTGTTTACTCGCCTGCCTTTACGCCACCGACCCCGGTAGCGGAAGGGGCGCCACTATAGCTATCCCGATATCAAGATACAAGCCCTTTTCTGGTATCTGCGGGGGTCCTGGTGGTAGCATAACACACACTATTCCTGCCAACGATGACGAATGCGCATGTCAATACAGAACGCAATGCCGGACTACGACTTAGTCGGCCAACTTTTGAACCAACAGGGTGTGGGTCTGACGCCTGCAGAAATGCACGGCTTGATCAGCGGCATGCTTTGCGGTGGTAACAAAGACACCAGCTGGCAAACGCTGCTGCATGACCTGACCAACGAAGGCCTGGCCTTTAGCCAGAACCTCGCAGATCCGCTGCGCCAGATGCACGGCGCCATTGGCGATGCGCTGGAAGACGAAGGCTTCCTGTTCCAGCTTTACCTGCCGGACGGGGATGATGTCTCCGTTTTCGATCGCGCCGATGCGCTTTCCGGCTGGGTAAACCACTTCCTGCTGGGCCTCGGCGTGATGCAGAGCAAGCTCGACAAAGTCACCGGTGAAACCGGCGAAGCCATTGACGATCTGCGTAATATTGCCCAACTAGGCTATGACGAGGACGAAGACCAGGAAGAGCTGGAGATGTCGCTCGAAGAGATCATTGAGTATGTGCGCGTTGCCGCGCTGCTGTGCCACGACACCTTTACTCACGCGGCACCGACCGCGCCAGAGGTACGGAAACCTACGCTCCACTAACGATCAAAAAATCAGGAGATGTGATGACCCAGCAGGAATTTCTTCGCCGCCGCCAGGCGCTACTGGCGAAAATGGTGCCCGGCAGCGCTGCGTTAATTTTCGCGGCCCCGGAAGCGACCCGCAATGCAGATAGCGAATACCCTTATCGGCAGAGCAGCGATTTTTGGTACTTCACCGGCTTTAACGAGCCGGAAGCCGTGCTGGTGCTCATTAAAAGCGATGAGTCGCACAATCACAGCGTATTGTTCAACCGCGTGCGGGACAAAAGTGCAGAAATCTGGTTTGGCCGCAGGCTTGGCCAGGACGCGGCTCCGCAGAAGTTAGGGGTGGATCGCGCGCTGGCCTTCAGCGAAATTGGTGAGCAATTACATCTCCTGTTAAACGGCCTGGATGTGGTTTACCACGCTCAGGGCGAGTACGAATATGCGGATAGCATCGTTTTTGCCGCGCTGGATAAGCTGCGTCGCGGTTCGCGTCAAAACCTGTTTGCGCCTGCAACACTGACCGACTGGCGCCCAACGGTACACGAACTCCGCCTCTTCAAATCCGAAGAAGAGATTGCCGTTATGCGTCGCGCCGGGGAGATCTCCGCGCTGGCGCATACTCGTGCCATGCAGGCCTGCCGCCCGGGAATGTTTGAATATCAGCTTGAAGGTGAAATTCATCACGAATTTACCCGCCACGGCGCGCGTTATCCTTCCTACACCACCATTGTTGGCGGCGGCGAGAACGGCTGCATTCTGCATTACACTGAAAACGAAAGTGAACTGCGCGACGGTGATTTGGTGCTGATCGACGCCGGATGTGAATACCAAAGTTACGCCGGCGATATCACACGTACCTTCCCGGTTAACGGCAAATTCAGCCCGGCACAGCGTGAAATTTACGACATCGTGCTGGAATCGCTCGAAACCTCGCTAAAACTCTACCGGCCGGGCACTTCTATGCAGGAAGTGACGACGGAAGTGGTGCGCATCATGGTTAAGGGGCTGGTGAGGCTCGGCATTCTGAAAGGCGATATTGATCATCTGATAGCCAACAATGCTCACCGCGCGTTCTTCATGCATGGCCTGAGCCACTGGCTGGGGCTGGACGTGCATGACGTGGGGGCTTACGGGCAGGACAGGTCACGCGTGCTGGAGCCGGGCATGGTCATCACCGTGGAGCCAGGGCTTTATATCGCCCCGGATGCGGACGTGCCTGCGCAGTATCGTGGCATTGGCATCCGCATTGAAGACGATATTGTGATCACCAAAGACGGCAACGAGAACCTGACCGCCAGCGTGGTGAAGTCGGCAGACGATATCGAAGCGTTGATGGCTGCGGCGCGTCAGCCATGAGCGTCATCATTGTTGGCGGCGGGATGGCGGGGGCGACGCTGGCGTTAGCCATCTCAACCCTCACCCAGGGTAAGTTGCCGGTGCATCTCATCGAAGCGAGTGCCCCGGACTCAGCCGCTCATCCGGGCTTTGATGCCAGAGCCATCGCGCTCGCCCAGGGCACCCGGCAGCAGCTGGCCCGCATTGGCGTATGGTCTGCGCTTGCCGACTGCGCCACGGCAATTAAAACCGTGCACGTCAGCGACAAAGGCCATGCCGGCTTCGTCACCCTTGAAGCTGAGGATTACCAGATTGACGCGCTTGGGCAGGTTGTGGAACTGCACGACGTTGGGCTGCGTCTTTTTAGACTGCTGCGTAAAGCGCCGGGCGTAACGCTGCACTGCCCGCAGCGCGTTTCGTCGTTTACCCGGCACGAACATAGCGTGCAGGTTGTTCTGGATAACGGCGTTGAACTGCAGGGCAGCGTTCTGGTTGCCGCAGATGGTACGCGTTCTAAGCTGGCGGCGCAGTGCGGTATTACCTGGCAGCCGCAGAGCTACCAGCAGATCGCCGTGATTGCCAACGTAACCACCTCTGAACCCCATCATGGCCGGGCATTTGAGCGCTTTACCGAGCACGGGCCGATTGCCATGTTGCCAATGTCCGACGGGCGCTGCTCACTGGTCTGGTGTCATGCGCTGGACGCCCGTGAGGAAGTTGAGCGCTGGAGCGAAGCAGAGTTTTGCCTGCAGCTGCAGCGTGCTTTTGGCTGGCGGCTGGGGCGAATTACCCATGCAGGCATTCGCCATCATTATCCGCTGGCGTTACAACAGGCTTCGCAGACCGTATCCCATCGTCTTGCGCTGGTGGGCAATGCCGCGCAAACGCTACATCCGATAGCCGGGCAGGGGTTCAATCTTGGTCTGCGGGACGTTATGTCGCTGGCTGAAGGGCTGGCAGAAGCGCACGCTGTGGGAACAGATGTCGGCAGTTTCCCGGTACTGGCTGCTTATCAGCAGCGTCGTGCTGCAGATAAAGCAGCAACCATCGGCGTCACTGACGGGCTGGTGCAGCTGTTTGCTAATCGTTGGGCACCGCTGGTGGCGGGTCGTAACCTTGGCCTGATGGCGATGGAACATTTCACCCCGGCACGAGACGTGCTGGCTCAGCGCACCCTGGGTTGGGTGGCGCGTTAAAGGAGAGTCAATTTGCAAAGCGTAGATGTGGCGATTGTCGGCGGCGGTATGGTGGGGCTGGCGGTGGCCTGCGGGCTTCAGGGCAGCGGCCTGCGCGTTGCGGTCATTGAAAGTCATCTTCCCCAGCCGCTGGGGCCTGACGCTGCCCCGGAGCTGCGCGTTTCGGCTATCAATGCGGCGAGCGAAAAGCTGCTGACGCATTTGGGCGCGTGGCCAAAAATCAGCGAGCGAGCCAGCAGCTATCACGGGATGGAAGTCTGGGAGCGAGACAGCTTCGGGCAAATCGCCTTTGATGATAAGAGCTTCGGTTTTAGCCACCTGGGGCACATCATCGAAAACTCGGTGATCCACCAGGCGCTGTGGCAGCGTGCGGAGCAATGCAGCGACATCAGCCTGATGGCTCCGGTGGACATTAACCAGGTTGCCTGGGGTGAAAACGAAGCGTTCTTGACCCTTAAGGACGGCACGATGTTAACCGCAAGACTGGTGGTGGGCGCAGATGGCGCCAACTCCTGGCTGCGGGACAAAGCCGATATCCCGCTGACGTTCTGGGACTATAACCACCATGCGCTGGTAGCGACGATTCGCACCGCCGAGCCGCATCAGGCCGTTGCGCGTCAGGTGTTCCACGGGGAAGGCATTCTGGCGTTTCTGCCGCTTTCTGACCCACATCTTTGCTCGATTGTCTGGTCGCTACCGCCGGAAGAAGCGGCGCGTATGCAGCAGGCCGACGATGAAGCGTTTAACCAGGCGCTTTCCGTCGCGTTTAACATGCGTCTCGGCCTGTGTTCTGTTGAAAGCGAGCGCCGCACCTTCCCGCTGACGGGCCGCTACGCCCGCAGCTTTGCCGGTCATCGCCTGGCGCTGGTGGGCGATGCCGCGCATACCATTCATCCGCTGGCCGGGCAGGGCGTCAACCTCGGCTTTATGGATGCTGCGGAATTGATCGCGGAAATTCGCCGCCTGCATCGCGAAGGCAAAGATTTTGGGCAGCATCTCTACCTGCGTCGCTATGAGCGCAGCCGCAAGCACAGCGCGGCGGTGATGCTGGCCAGTATGCAAGGCTTCCGCGATTTGTTCGCCAGCAGCAACCCGGCGAAAAAACTTTTCAGAGACATTGGCCTGAAGCTCGCCGATACGCTGCCGGGGGTTAAGCCTCAGCTGGTTCGTCAGGCGATGGGGTTGCGAGATCTGCCATCCTGGCTGCAATAAATACTCGTCATACTTCGAGCTACAGAGGTGTGAGCAGTACTCACCCACCTGATGGAATCCATAGTGATAACCCCGTCACATTTCCCTTCCCGATGACCGGGAAGGGATGCTTCGCCCTCGTTTGAAATATTCTAATCTCAGGACAAATCTCGGATTATATTTTCTAATCTTACAAATTCTGCGATGTAGTTAATTTGTTTCTGAAATGGTCGTAAATGTTAGCTAGTGCTAAATTCGACATCAAATACCTGCTGTTAATGTGGAGTGAATCGCATTTTTACAGTGAATTACTCTGCACACTTCCTCTCCCATTTTGGTCATAAGCTAATGCAATGACCGTTTTTCGCTTATGGTTTACGCCCCCGTTCGGTGGTAAGTTCAGGTCAAAGGTAACGTTTGCGTCGCTATCGGGGAACGGTGGCGATGCCGGGTTTCGTCTGACGGTTGGCAAAGCCAAATCCGCTTTGCAACCAGATGGTTAAAGAGGAAAAGATGACTCAACAGACCCCCTTATTTGAACAGCACACGCTCTGCGGTGCCCGCATGGTTGATTTCCACGGCTGGATGATGCCGCTGCACTACGGCTCGCAAATTGATGAGCACCACGCCGTACGCACCGACGCCGGTATGTTCGACGTGTCGCACATGACCATCGTCGATCTGCACGGCAGCCGTACCCGCGAGTTTCTGCGTTACTTAGTCGCCAACGACGTCGCCAAACTCACCCAGCCGGGCAAAGCGCTTTACACTGCCATGCTCAATGCTTCCGGCGGCGTGATTGACGACCTGATTATCTATTTCCTCACCGAAGACTATTTCCGCCTCGTTGTTAACTCCGCTACTCGTGAAAAAGACCTTGCCTGGATCAACCAGCACGCTGCACCGTTTGGCGTGTCCGTTACCGTGCGTGACGACCTGGCGCTGATTGCCGTTCAGGGGCCGAATGCGAAGGCCAAAGCCGCCACGCTGTTTAGCGCAGAGCAGCGTAAAGCCGTTGAAGGCATGAAGCCATTCTTTGGCGTGCAGTCCGGCGATCTGTTCATTGCCACCACTGGCTACACCGGCGAAGCGGGTTATGAAATTGCGATGCCTAACGACAAGGCAGCAGGATTTTGGGCGCAGCTGGTTGAAGCCGGGGTTAAGCCTTGCGGGCTGGGCGCTCGCGACACGCTGCGTCTGGAAGCGGGCATGAACCTTTACGGCCAGGACATGGACGAAGGCGTTTCTCCGCTGGCCGCGAACATGGGCTGGACCATTGCGTGGCAGCCGGAAGATCGTGATTTTATCGGCCGTGAAGCGCTGGAAGCACAGCGTGCGAACGGTACCGAAGAGCTGGTTGGCTTGATCATGACCGAAAAAGGCGTATTACGTAATGAGCTGCCGGTACGGTTTACCGACGCGCAGGGCAATACGCACGAAGGGGCAATCACCAGCGGCACCTTCTCGCCAACGCTCGGCTACAGCATTGCGCTGGCTCGCGTCCCGGCGGGCATCGGTGAAACGGCGATCGTGCAGATCCGCAACCGCGAAATGCCGGTCAAAGTCACCAAACCTATTTTTGTTCGCGCCGGTAAGCCGGTCGCGCTTTAAATTTTGAAATCAGGTATCAGGAGAAAACAATGAGCAATGTGCCGAACGAACTGAAATACAGCAAAGAGCACGAATGGCTGCGTAAAGAAGCTGACGGTAGCTACACCGTGGGCATCACCGAACACGCGCAGGAACTGCTGGGCGATATGGTTTTTGTTGACCTGCCTGAAGTGGGCGCCACCGTTTCTGCCGGTGATGATTGTGCCGTTGCTGAATCCGTGAAAGCGGCTTCTGACATTTACGCCCCAATCAGCGGTGAAATCGTTGCGGTCAACGACGCGCTGAGCGACAGCCCGGAGCTGGTCAACAGCGAGCCTTACGGCGAAGGTTGGATCTTCAAAATTAAAGCCAGCGACGAAGCACAGGTTGCCGCGCTGCTGGATGCTTCTGCCTATGAAGCACTGTTAGAAGACGAGTAATTTTTAAACCCCTCTTCCTGGTGGGGAGGGGAAACCATTTCAGGAATCACCGCTCATGACCCAGTCTTTACGTCAGTTAGAGAATCACGAAGCGTTTATCGACCGTCACATTGGCCCGGACGCGCAGCAGCAGCAAGAGATGCTGGAGACCGTCGGCGCGAAGACGCTGACCGATCTTATCGCCAGCATTGTTCCGCAGGACATTCAGCTTGCTGAGCCGCCTCAGATTGGCGCTGCAGCGACCGAGTTTGCTGCCCTGGCTGAGTTAAAAGGCATTGCCAGCCGCAATAAACGCTTCAAAACTTACATTGGCATGGGTTATACCGCGGTACAAACGCCGCCGGTGATTCTGCGTAATATGCTGGAAAACCCTGGCTGGTACACCGCCTACACGCCTTACCAGCCTGAAGTTTCTCAGGGCCGCCTGGAAGCGCTGCTGAACTTCCAGCAGGTCACGCTTGACCTGACCGGCATGGATATCGCTTCCGCTTCTCTGCTTGATGAAGCCACCGCGGCAGCTGAAGCCATGGCGATGGCCAAACGCGTCAGCAAGCTGAAAAACGCCAACCGTTTCTTCGTGGCATCTGACGTTCACCCACAAACGCAGGACGTGGTGCGTACTCGCGCGGAAACCTTCGGTTTTGACGTCATTGTCGATGATGCTGCCAAAGTGCTGGATCATCAGGATGTGTTCGGCGTGCTGCTTCAGCAGGTGGGCACCACCGGCGAAGTGCATGACTACACGGCGCTGATTGCCGAGCTGAAGCGGCGCAAGGTTGTGGTCAGCGTAGCCGCAGATTTCATGACGCTGGTGATGCTGACCGCACCGGGTAAACAGGGCGCGGATATTGTCTTCGGCTCAGCCCAGCGCTTCGGTGTCCCAATGGGCTACGGCGGCCCGCACGCGGCGTTCTTCGGCGCTCGCGATGAATTTAAACGCTCCATGCCAGGCCGTATTATCGGCGTTTCCCGCGATGCCGCTGGCCGCACCGCGCTGCGCATGGCGATGCAAACCCGCGAGCAGCACATCCGCCGCGAGAAAGCGAACTCCAACATCTGTACTTCCCAGGTGCTGCTGGCGAACATTGCCAGCCTGTATGCGGTCTTCCACGGCCCGGCCGGCCTGAAGCGCATTGCGGGTCGTATCCATCGCCTGACCGACATTCTGGCCGCAGGCCTACAGCAGAAAGGCCTGGTTCTGCGTCACAAACACTGGTTCGACACCCTTTGTGTTGAAGTGGCTGACAAAGCTTCCGTGCTGGCGCGCGCCGAAGCGCGTGAAATTAACCTGCGCAGCGACATCCTGAACGCGGTAGGCATCACTCTTGATGAAGCCACCACCCGTGAAGATGTTGTTGCCCTGTTCGACGTGCTGTTGGGCGACGCTCACGGCCTGGATATCGACAAGCTGGATCGCGACGTTGCGAACGACAGCCAATCCATTCCGGCTCCGATGCTGCGTGACGACGCGATCCTGACCCACCCGGTCTTTAACCGCTACCACAGCGAAACTGAGATGATGCGCTATATGCACTCTCTGGAGAGTAAAGATCTGGCGCTCAACCAGGCGATGATCCCGCTCGGCTCCTGCACCATGAAGCTGAATGCCGCGGCCGAAATGATCCCGATCACCTGGCCGGAATTTGCTGAGCTGCACCCGTTCTGCCCGGCAAACCAGGCGGAAGGCTACCACCAGATGATCGCTCAGCTGTCCGACTGGCTGGTGAAACTGACCGGTTACGACGCGCTGTGCATGCAGCCAAACTCCGGTGCCCAGGGCGAATACGCTGGCCTGCTGGCTATCCGCCGCTACCACGAAAGCCGTAACGAGGGCAGCCGCAACATCTGCCTGATCCCAAGCTCTGCGCACGGTACCAACCCGGCTTCGGCACAAATGGCGGGTATGGAAGTGATCGTCGTGGCTTGTGATAAACAGGGCAACATCGATCTGCAGGATCTGCGTATTAAAGCTGAACAGGCGGGCGAAGCGCTCTCCTGCATCATGGTGACCTATCCGTCCACCCACGGCGTGTACGAAGAAACGATCCGCGAAGTGTGCCAGATCGTGCATCAGTTTGGGGGCCAGGTTTACCTGGACGGCGCCAACATGAACGCCCAGGTGGGGATCACCACGCCGGGCTATATCGGCGCGGACGTTTCGCACCTCAACCTGCACAAAACCTTCTGTATTCCGCACGGCGGCGGCGGTCCGGGCATGGGCCCAATCGGCGTGAAAGCGCATCTGGCGCCGTTTGTGCCTGGCCACAGCGTGGTGCAGATTGAAGAGATGCTGACCCAGCAAGGCGCGGTGTCCGCCGCCCCGTTTGGCAGCGCCTCCATTCTGCCAATCAGCTGGATGTACATCCGCATGATGGGCGCGGATGGCCTGAAGAAAGCCAGCTCCGTAGCGATTCTGAACGCCAACTACATCGCGACCCGCCTGAAGTCCGCGTACCCGGTGCTGTACACCGGCGCGAACGGCCGCGTGGCTCACGAATGTATTCTGGATATTCGTCCGCTGAAAGAAGAAACCGGCATCAGCGAGCTGGATATCGCCAAGCGTCTGATCGACTTCGGCTTCCACGCGCCAACCATGTCGTTCCCGGTGGCGGGCACGCTGATGGTTGAGCCAACCGAATCCGAAAGCAAAATGGAACTGGATCGCTTTATTAATGCGATGCTGTCCATCCGCAGCGAAATCGACCGCGTCGTTGCAGGCGAATGGCCGCTGGAAGACAACCCGCTGGTGAACGCGCCGCATACTCAGGACGAAATCGTTGCCGAGTGGGCGCATCCGTACACCCGCGAACTGGCGGTCTTCCCGGCCGGCCACGGCAATAAATACTGGCCAACCGTGAAACGCCTTGACGACGTTTATGGCGACCGCAATCTGTTCTGCTCCTGCGTGCCGATGAGCGAGTACGAATAGTTTTTACAGATTGAACCAGGGGCACTTCGGTGCCCTTTCTTATTTCTGGAGAGTCACATGAAGATAGCTTTGGTTACCGGCGGCAGCCGGGGAATAGGTAAAGCAACCTCGCTTTTGCTGGCTCAGCATGGTTATAAAGTGGTGGTGAACTACCTCCGTAATAAGCAGGCTGCGGATGAAGTGGTTAATACAATCATTGCTCAGGGCGGAGAAGCGCTGGCGCTGCGGGCGGATATTGCCGATGAGCTGCAGGTGATGGCGATGTTCGCCGAAATCGATAACGCATTTGGGCCGCTGACCGCGCTGGTGAATAACGCCGGGATCTTGTTCCAGCAATCGACCATTGAAAACCTTACGGCGGAACGTATCAATCGCGTGCTGACGACAAACGTTACCGGGTATTTTCTCTGCTGCCGGGAAGCGGTGAAGCGCATGGCCTGGCGTCACGGTGGGGAAGGAGGCGCCATTGTGAATGTCTCTTCTGCCGCGTCGCGCTTAGGCGCTGCTGGGGAATATGTTGATTATGCCGCGTCCAAAGGTGCCGTCGATACGTTGACCACCGGGCTGGCGGTAGAGGTTGCCGCGCAGGGGATCCGCGTGAACGGCGTGCGGCCCGGTTTTATTTATACCGAAATGCATGCTTCCGGCGGAGAAGCGGGGAGAGTTGATCGGGTGAAAACGGCATTGCCGATGCAGCGCGGCGGTCAGCCGGAAGAGATCGCGGAGGCCATTCTATGGCTGCTGAGCGAAAAAGCCTCTTACGTGACCGGCACCTTTATTGATGCGGCAGGTGGGAAATGAGTTCGCTACGCCAGAAGAGGGTGAGACTGGCGTAGCGGCAGGCTTATTGCTTGCTCATGCTGTCTTTAGCCATACCATCTTTAGCCATGCTGTCTTTGCCCATATGGTCTTTACTCATTCCGTCTTTGGACATGCAATCTTTCTTCATACCGTCCTTGTTCATGCCGTCTTTACAGGTATGGGTCATTTTGCCCATGCCGTCTTTGGCCATAGAATCTTTACTCATTGAGTCCGCAGCGTTAGCCCCGGCGATACCGAACAGCATGGTGGAACACAGCAGGGCAGCGTAGATCTTTTTCATGATGTATTTCCTTGATTTTGCAGTGAGACAGAGAGTTAACTACCACCGAACCAGTTATAGCCCTGGTCTTCCCAGTAGCCGCCGGGGTAGCGATTGGTGACTTCAATGACCTGAATATGCTTCGGGTTCTTGTAGCCGAGTTTGGTAGGGATACGCAGTTTCATCGGGTAGCCATATTTGCGCGGCAGGACTTTGCCATCCCAGGTTAAAGCAATCAGCGTTTGTGGATGCAGCGCGGTGGCCATATCAATGCTGGTGTAGTAGTCATCCGCGCATTTAAAGCTGACGTATTTGGCTCGCAGGTCGGCCCCAATCCCTTTCAGAAACAGGGCAAAAGGGACGCCGCCCCATTTGCCGATGGCGCTCCAGCCTTCGACGCAGATATGGCGAGTCACCTGGTTGACCTGCGCCATCTGGTGAAGTTGTGCCAGCGTCCACGGGCGCTTGTCGGTAATTAGCCCGGCAAGCTCCAGGCGGTAGCTGTCGCCGTTGATGTCCGGCGCTTCGTCCTCGCCGTAAAAGGCGTTAAACGGGAAGTTAGCGTCGATCATGCTTTCCGGGTAAACCGGTGCCAGTTGGCTGCCGTTAAACAGCCAGGCCTGAATGCGGTCGTTAAAACGTGAAATCTTGCTGAGAGAACTTTCAACCGTGGCGTTATCGCTGATATCGCAGCCGGTGAGCATTGCGATGCCGCCGAGCGTCAAGCCCTGCTTTAAAAAACGACGGCGGCCTTCCTGCGTGAGCTGCTTATTAATCAGCTGCGTCGCTTCTTTAATGATTTCGTTTTTATCGCTCATGTTTCTTCCTCAGCGGCCACGGAGCATGGCGAGCAACGTGCGGGGCACCAGCGCCACCATCAGCAGATGAATCACCACGAAACCGACCAGGGCGGACATGGCATAAAAGTGGATCAACCTCGCCGCGTCATAGCCGCCAAGCAATTCTCGCAGCAGGGCAAACTGCACGGATTTCCACACGACGAGGCCGGAAACAACCAGTAGCAGGCTGTCGGCGATAACAAACAGATAGGCCGCCTTTTGCACCATGTTGTAATGGCTCAGGTCAGCGTGGGCTAATTTCCCCCGCAGCGCCGCAAAGGCGTCCTGGAAGAATTCACGAGGCGATAAGGGCCAGTATTTTTGCTTAAAGCGGCCGCTGAAGAGATTGCACAACAGATAAATCACGCCGTTGACCGCAAACAGCCACATCCCGGCAAAGTGCCACTGCAGCGCGCCGCCCAGCCAGCCACCGAGCGTCAATGCGTTGGCAAACTGGAAATGAAACAGTGGAGAGGCGTTATAAATGCGCCAGCCGCTGGTGACCATAATCAGGATCGCCAGCGCATTCAGCCAGTGGCAGAGCCTCAGCCATAGCGGGTGAATAAGCGTTGGGGCGGTATGCAGCGTTGAGCTTTCCATCGTCCGGCTTCCTCGTGATTCGATGCAGCGAGTATTGGCCAGATTTGTTCCCCATTGCCTCACGCAAAGTTAAATTAAATGTGACAACTTAACCGACGCGAGTTGTGTAAACTTTGGCTATGCCAGCGTGTGGGGACAGACAAAGTGAATCAGGCAAAAAAAATACTGATCGTAGAAGACGACGAAAATATCGCCGAGCTTCTGCAGCTGCATTTGCGGGAAGAAGGCTTCGAGATTGTGCATGCCGCCGACGGCAATGTCGGACTGGAAAAGCTCAGGCAGGGCGGTTGGGATGCGCTGATTCTTGATTTGATGCTGCCGGGCGTCGATGGCCTGGAGATTTGCCGCTTTGCCAGAAGCATGACGCGTTACACGCCGATTATTATGATCAGCGCTCGCTCCAGCGAAACGCACCGCGTGCTGGGGCTTGAGCTGGGCGCGGACGACTATCTGGCAAAACCTTTTTCAATGCTCGAACTGGTCGCCCGCGTGAAGGCGCTGTTCCGCCGTCAGGAGGCGATGAGCCAAAACCTTAAGATAGACGCCGGCACGCTAACTTTTGGTCCGCTTACGATTGATCCGCTGGCCAGAGATGTTCGGCTGAACCAGATGCCCGTAGAACTCACCCCGCGTGAGTTCGATTTGCTCTACTTTTTTGCCCGCAACCCGGACAAAGTGTTTTCGCGGCTGCATCTGCTCAACCAGGTTTGGGGTTACCAGCACGAAGGTTATGAGCACACCGTCAACACCCACATCAACCGGCTGCGCATCAAGATTGAAGATAACCCGGCGGAGCCGAATTTTATTCGCACCGTGTGGGGTAAAGGCTACAAGTTTACCGCCCTGATACGTGAGTAACCCTATGCGAATTCTTACGCTTTCCCGTCGCCTGACGCTGGTTTTTGCCGTGCTGCTGCTGACCGCCTGCGCCTTTTTGGGCTGGCTGCAGGTGCGTACCAGCACGCAGTACAGCCAGGCCGTGATTCAGCAACTTTCCGGTGACCTGGCGCAGCATATCAACCAGAGCTACCCGCTGCTCGGGCAGGATGGGCTGAACAAAGACTCGGTTCGCACGCTGTTCGACCATCTGATGGCCGTTAACCCCAGCGTGGAAGTTTACCTGCTGGATAAACAAGGCAACATTATTGGCGACGCGGCGCCGGATGGGCACATCAAGCGCCATCAGGTCGATCTCGCCCCGCTGCGGGCGGCGCTGAACGGCGGCAAATTCCCGCTTTATGGTGACGACCCGCGCAGCCTGGACGGGCAGAAGGTCTTTAGCGTGGCGCCGATGATGCGGGACGGTAAGCTGGAAGGCTATTTGTACGTGGTGCTGCTGGGAGAGACCTACAATCAGCTTGCCAATAGCGCTCAGTTTGATGCCGTCCTGAAGCTAAGTCTGTTTCTGCTCAGCCTGATCTGCGTGCTGGGGCTGGTAGTGGGTGGCCTGGCGTTTCGCTGGATCACACGCCCGCTTCGCGAACTTTCGCAGCACGTTAAGGCGCTGGAATCAGGGGGAATGGCTGAAATGCAGGCGATGGCGGCTCTGCCGCAAAAACCGGGTGGAGATGGGGATGAGCTTGCTCAACTGCGCCACGGGGTCATTGCCATGGCCGGGCGAATCTCCGAGCAGTGGCATAGCCTGACCCAGCAAGATCAGCTGCGGCGCGAGTTTATCGCCAATATCTCCCATGACCTGAGAACGCCGCTAACGTCGCTGCATGGTTACCTGGAAAGCCTGTCGGTTATGTCGGCGACGCTGAGCGAAGCGGAGAAAAAGCGCTATCTGGATATTGCGCTGGCGCAGAGTCAGAAGGTTGGGGCGCTGGCGCAGTCGCTGTTCGAACTGGCGCGGCTGGAATACGGGGTGGTGAAGCCGCATAAAGAGAGCTTCTCCCTGAGCGAATTGCTGCAGGATGTGTTCCAGAAATTTGAGCTACCGGCGCAAACTCGCCAGCTGGAGCTACTGGCCGACATTCAGCCTGGATTGCCGCTAATTGAAGCCGATGTCAGCATGATTGAGCGAGTATTGACCAATCTGTTGGACAACGCCATTCGCCATACGCCGGACAAAGGCGTGATTTCGGTCCGGCTGTGGAAAGAGGTGGATAAAGTCATGGTGCAGGTCAGCGACAGCGGGCCAGGCATTCCGCAGGAGCTAAAAGAAGGGCTGTTTGTCCGGCCTTCGATTGTGAATCAATCCCGGCTCAGGGTGGGCGGGCTTGGACTGATGATAGTTCGTCAGATGCTGCAATTGCACGGCAGCGATATTTCGCTGGTGGACCAGCCAAAGCAGGGGGCCTGTTTCCGGTTTGGCTTGCCCGTTTAAGTAAGAAGGCGCCATGAAGGCGCCTTTGAGGTTGCTGACAAAGGGGAAAAAGCGTGGTTTTTCCCTCTTTGTGGTGAGCAGCCGAAAATCAATGAATTGATTTTCCTGTTTATTTACGAGCAGCCAGGTGCGTCTTCTCTTGCCAGAAGTTTGTCATCTGTCTGAAAGGCGCCATGAAGGCGCCTTTTGCTTTAGAGATTCTCGCCGTTGCTGGCAATCACCTCTTTGTACCAGTTGAAGCTTTTCTTGCGGGAGCGAGACATATCGCCGGTGCCGTCGTCGTGTTTGTTCACATAGATAAAGCCATAGCGCTTGCTGTACTGGCCGGTAGTAAATGACACGCAGTCGATGCAGCCCCATGGCGTATAGCCCATCAGATCCACGCCGTCGTAGGTCACGGCTTTTTTCAATTCTTCAACGTGAGCGCGCAGATAATCAATGCGGTAGTCATCGTTGATGGTGCCGTCCGCCTCGACTTTGTCGTAAGCGCCAAAGCCGTTTTCTACGATGAACAGCGGTTTCTGGTAGCGCTCATACAGTTCGCACAGCGCATAGCGCAGGCCAACCGGGTCAATTTGCCAGCCCCAGTCAGAGGCTTTAACGTGCGGGTTCGGCACGCTGCCCTGGAAGCCGGAAAGCGCATCGCCGGTGCCGCCTTCGGCCTGAACGGCGTTCGTCATGTAGTAGCTGAAGCCGAGGTAATCACAGACGCCTTCGCGCAGGATCTGCTCGTCACCGGCTTCCATTTTTATGTTGAACTCGCGACGTTCCCACTCGTTCAGTACATAAGACGGGTAATAGCCGCGCAGCTGTACGTCGGTAAACACGTAACGCTCCCGCATCGACTCCTGGGCGTACATCTGATCTTCTGGCTTACAGGAGAAGGCATAAAGTGGCACCATCGCCAGCATGCAGCCAATCTTCATTTCCGGGTTGATGCGGTGGCCGATTTTCACCGCCATTGCGCTCGCCACAAACTGGTGGTGCAGCACCTGGTACATTACCTCTTCCGGATTGTCGTGCTCGGTGTAAACCACGCCGGAGCAGCAGTAGCCGAACAGCGGCGCGCGCCAGTTTCGCTGATTATTGATTTCGTTGAAGGTCATCCAGTACTTCACTTTGCTCTTGTAACGCTCGAACACGACTTCGGCGAAACGAACAAAGCAATCGACCACTTTGCGGTTGGTCCAGCCGCCGTATTCGGTGACCAGATGGTGTGGCATTTCAAAGTGGGAGAGCGTGATGACCGGCTCGATATTGTATTTCAGCAGTTCATCGAACATATCGTCGTAGAACTTCAGGCCAGCCTCATTAGGCTGTAGTTCATCACCGTTAGGGAAAATGCGGGTCCATGCAATGGAGGTACGGAAACACTTGAAGCCCATCTCGGCGAATAGCTTAATGTCTTCTTTGTAGCGGCCATGAAAATCAATTGCTTCGTGGTTCGGGTAGTATTTGCCGGGTTCGACCTGCAGGGTTATCTCGCGCGGGACGCCGTGGGCGCCTCCCGTCAGTACGTCACAAATGCTTGGACCTTTACCGTCTTTGTTCCAGCCGCCTTCCACCTGGTGAGCGGCAACTGCGCCGCCCCATAAAAAGTCCTTCGGTAACTTAAGTTGTTTCATATTCTTTGATCTCATTGTTAGCGCATAAAATAATGTGCATAGTTTTACACTGTCGCGCTGAAAGTATTATTTCTGCTTTGGAGTCTAACAAATGAAAGCGGATTGTCACGATATAACAAATAGCGCGAATTGTGATTTGTCACAAATAAAAAACAGCGTGTTTTTTATAGCATTCTTTTTGCCAGTCGACGGCCAATGGTTTCAAGAATATAAATAACGGGGATTTGTGTGGTGATGTCATACACACCTGCGATACGCACCGGTGGAATATGCCAGGAGATATTAAAGTCAGCCAGCTTCGCCAGCGATGAGTTTTCGTGGCTGGTGATGGACATCACTTTGCAGTTGTGAAGGCTGAACTGGCTGGCAAAGCGCAGGATCTCTTCCGTCTCACCGGAAACAGAAAGCACAATAGCTAACGCATTACGTGCCATATCATTGGTGACCGGGAAATAGGGATCATCAATATGATTGCTGAATTTTCCAACGTTTGAGAAGAACCGCGCGCCATATTTAGCTAAAGCACCAGATGTTCCCGCGCCAACAAAAATAATACGTTCGGAGGAGCATATAATATCTACGGCATGTTCGATTAAGTTATCGAATTCTTCATTATTTGTACTCTTGAAAAAACTAATAATTTCGCTGCTGCCGAAATTAGCGGGCTGAGTTTCGGTTTGCTCCAGATATAATTTAAAGCGAACGCGAAACTCTGAATATCCTTCACAGTTGAGTTTGCGGCAAAAGCGCAGCACGGTAGTGGTGGAGACACCTGCGGCATCCGCCAGCTCACGGATGGTCATATACATGACTTTGTCTTTGTTTTTAATGACAAAGTTGTACACCATCATTTCGAGGCCGTTCAGGGTGGCGATTGCCGCATGGGTAAACATACTTTTTCTTCCTGCTGGTTCGGCGCTCACGGCTGACTGAAACTAACGCAGCCAGCCTTTCTCTTGCGCCTGGTATAATTGACGCTCGACATGTTGCCATAATTCCGGCCAGCTTTCTCCCACCTGCGCATTGCGGGTTAATACCTGCTGCAGGGAAATATTATTCTCTTGCCAGCTTTGCCCTTCGTTATGCAGGTTTAGCAAAATAGGCAAAATGCGGTCCAGCGCGCCGGCAAAGCGGGCATCGGGCGTGGTGCCGGCCTCATATTCTTGCCACAGTGAAAGAAATTCTGGCCCCTGTGGCGAGGGTAATAAACCAAACAGACGACGCGCTGCCGCCGCTTCTTTTTCGGCGATGGCTTCGCGGGCCGCAATGTCATAAACCAGCACATCGCCAACATCGATTTCCACGATGTCGTGCAGCAGCGCCATTTGGATCACGCGCTGAATATTCACCTCTTTTTCTGCCCAGGGGGCGAGGCTCATTGCCGCCATAGCGAAGTGCCAGCTGTGCTCGGCAGAGTTTTCATGTCTTTCATGACCGATGATTTTGGTGCGACGCTGAACCAGTTTCAGCTTATCAATCTCCATCAGGAAATGGATGACTGCGCTCATTTCACCAAATGCCTGTTGCATCGTGTTTCCCCTCGTTTTTGCTGTCGTTTGATTGTAAAAGAAATCCTCCAGGCTGACGAAGGGCGTCGTCACAGGCGTTCACATATTTATTTTAGCTTACATGTGTTCACTGGAATCATTCTCAGTTAGGCTAGGAACGCTGCGTTATTCTTCTTTATCTCGGGAGGAGCCAGATGGCTCGGAAACCACTTATCGCGCATGGATATTCTCTGGCAGAGGAAGTAGCCAATAGCCTCAGCCACGGCATTGGGCTGGTGTTCGGCATTGTTGGCCTGGTGTTGTTGCTGGTGCAGGCGGTCGATGCCAATGCCAGCGCAACGGCAATTACCAGCTACAGTCTTTACGGCGGCAGCATGATCCTGCTGTTTCTCGCCTCAACGCTTTACCACGCCATTCCGCACGAGCGGGCCAAGCGGTGGCTCAAAAAGTTCGACCACTGCGCCATTTACCTGCTGATCGCCGGCACTTATACCCCGTTTTTGCTGGTGGGGCTCAACTCGCCGCTATCAAAAGGGCTGATGATTGTTATCTGGAGCCTGGCGCTGGCGGGCATTCTGTTTAAACTCACCATTGCCCACCGGTTTAAGGTGCTATCGCTGGTGACCTATCTGCTGATGGGTTGGCTGTCGCTGGTGGTTATCTACCAGATGGTGGTCAAACTGGCTCCCGGCAGCGTTACGCTGCTGGCGATTGGCGGCATCGTTTATTCGCTTGGGGTGATTTTCTACGTCTGCAAACGCATTCCTTACAACCACGCCATCTGGCACGGGTTTGTACTGGGTGGCAGCGTCTGCCATTTCCTCGCGATTTATCTCTACATCCGTTAACGCGCCAAACTAGTCAAAATAGTGAGCCCCGGTTTCGGGGCTCAGCGTTCGATTAGTTTTCTTCCAGAGAATAAGGCAGTGGCTCAAGCGCGAGCTTGCTGTTTGCATCGTCACGTACGCGCAAGACGCTGTCAGGCTCAAGATCGTTGTTCATCACCGCCTGCACAACAAGACGGCCATCTTCTAATCGCGAAGCGGCCAGCACGGTGCCGGTACGGCGCCAGTTTTCACCCATCTGCAATTCAAGATCTTCGCCTGCTTCAGGCACGCGGCTTGCGCTCCCGGACAGCAGCCAAAGTGCGCGTTTATTTGCCCCGCGGAACTTGGCTCGGGCAACCATTTCCTGGCCGGTGTAACAGCCTTTTTTAAAGCTAATTCCGCCCAGCGCCTGAATATTTGTCGCCTGTGGAATAAATTGTGCGCTGTTGACGCTATCAATGACCGGTAATCCGCCTTCGATATCCAGCGCCAGCCACTGCTGGCTATCATTGCGCTGCGCTTCTTCAGTGAGTTTTTCGGTTAGCGCCTGAGCCGTCTCTTCGTCAGTGACAATCAGGAAGCGCTCAGCCGGCAGGTTCAGCCACAGCAAGGTCGTTTCGCCGTGCTGGATAACCTGAGTCTCTTCATCCGGCAGCGTAGCAAAGATAGCAGCCAGTGCAGAGCGCGCCTGAAAACCCGCCAGGCCTAACAGGACGCTGGTGTCATCCGCGCTAAAAGTGACTTTGGAGAAGACGGAGTATTTCTTCAGCTCGGTGAGTTGGGCATCACGCAGGTTTCGGCGCTCAATAAACGCGAAGCCTTCACCGCGATGGAACAGGCGCAGGTTACTCCACATCTTCCCTTTGGCATCGCAATGGGCACATAGCAGATGCTGGCCTGCGTCAAGTTTAGCGACGTCGGCAGTAACCTGACCTTGAAGGTATTTCTCAGCATCTGCACCCACGGCAGTCACGAGAGCCCAGTCGTTCAGCGTCATTAACGTCAGCGGTAGGCGGGCGGCGGCACTGGGCTGGCGAGGAGGAAACGGATTAAAAGCCATAACAAAGATCCCGGGTTATCCAACGGTTTAATTTCTCAATGGTAAAAGAGCCAGAGGGCAATGCAAGCAGTTTGATAAAGCCATTTGTGCGTTTGCATGTTGCCTCGGAAAATCTGGTGCAATCGATGCTGTTACACGGGTTAGCGTGGGGAAAACGCGCACAATGGAACATTCAGGTAATCCCGGTGACAAAAACACGTTACACTAACTCCGTACCCAACTTGATGGCTAAGCAGGAAAGTGCACATGGATATCAATAATAAAGCCCGAATTCACTGGGCATGCCGCCGTGGAATGCGCGAGCTCGATATTTCGATTATGCCGTTCTTCGAACATGAATACGAAACGCTCAGCGACAGCGACAAGCAGTTGTTCGTTCGCTTGCTTGAGTCTGACGATCCGGACCTGTTTAACTGGTTGATGAACCACGGTAAACCAGCAGATGCCGAGCTTCAACGTATGGTTGCCCTGATCCAAACGCGGAATAAAGAACGTGGTCCTGTGGCAATCTGATCTGCGGGTTTCCTGGCGTGCGCAATGGATGTCGTTGCTTCTCCACGGCCTGGTGGCGCTATTCGTGCTGCTAATGCCGTGGCCGATGAGCTACACGCTGGTCTGGATGCTGCTGCTTTCCCTTGTGGTTTTCGACAGCGTACGCAGCCAGCGCCGCATTCACGCTCGCCAGGGCGAAATTAAACTGCTGACGGATTTTCGTCTGCGTTGGCAGGGTCGTGACTGGGATATCGTCGGAAATCCGTGGATTATTGATACCGGGGCGATGCTAAGACTGCGACGGGCCGGAAAACAGCGCTGCCAGCATCTTTGGCTGGCGGCTGACAGCATGGATATCGGCGAATGGCGAGAGCTGCGCCGCCTGCTGATGCAGCAACAGGCGAGCAGAAGCGGGCAGGTTTAAGCAAAGCGCTCAGCCATTTCGCCAAGGATCTGTTCACACCAGGTTTCAATGCGTTCATCGCTTAGGTCGTACTGATTGGTTTCATCCAGCGCAAGGCCAACAAACAGCTGCCCGTCGGCAATGACCGGTTTTGGGCTTGTAAATTCGTAGCCTTCCGTTGGCCAGTAGCCGATGAACTGTGCTCCGCGCGGTGCCAGTTTGTCGTGCAGCATGCCTAACGCATCCAGGAACCACTCACCGTAGCCAAGCTGGTCGCCCATACCATAAAGCGCCACAAGTTTGCCTTCCAGGTTCAGTTCATCCAGCTGCGGCCAGACAGTTTCCCAGTCTTCCTGCAGTTCGCCAAAATCCCAGGTCGGTATGCCGAGGATCAGAACGTCATACTGCTCCATCATGGCCGGAGCGTCGTCTTTTAGGTTGTGAAGCGTCACCAGTTCCGGGCCAATGATGTCGCGAATTTTTTCGGCGGCCATTTCGGTATAGCAGGTGCTGGAGCCGTAAAAAAGACCAATGTTCATAGCAATAACAACTCATTTTAATCGCGTGCAGATGGCCAAGTGTACCAGATCCCGTCCGCCATCATGCATAATGGACACAATTCGCCAAATCAGGAGTGGAGCGTGGAGCAGGATAAGATCCGTATAGAACAGTTTCTCGATGCGCTGTGGCTGGAAAGAAATCTGGCGGAAAATACGCTCAGCTCCTATCGCCGCGATCTTACTATGGTGGCCGAGTGGCTGCAGCGTCACCAGCTTAGTTTTTTAACCGTTCAGGCTTCGGATCTCCAGTCACTGCTTGCCGAGCGCGTTGAGGGCGGTTATAAAGCCACCAGTTCAGCGCGGTTGCTCAGCGCCATGCGGCGGTTATTTCAGTACCTGTATCGCGAAAAAATGCGGGAGGACGATCCCAGTGCGCTGCTTTCATCCCCCAAACTGCCCCAGCGTTTGCCGAAGGATTTAAGCGAGGCTCAGGTTGAACGGCTGTTGCAATCTCCGTGTGTCGATCAGCCTATCGAGCTTCGCGATAAAGCCATGCTTGAAGTATTGTACGCAACCGGGCTGCGTGTTTCGGAGCTGGTTGGGCTTACAATGAGCGACATCAGCCTGCGGCAGGGCGTGGTGCGGGTCATCGGTAAAGGCAACAAAGAGCGCTTGGTGCCGCTGGGAGAAGAAGCCGTGTACTGGATTGAAGAGTACCTGAAATATGGCCGCCCGGAGTTGTTAAACGGGCAGTCTCTGGATGTGCTCTTCCCCAGCAATCGCGCACAGCAAATGACGCGACAAACCTTCTGGCACCGCATTAAGCATTATGCCGTGCTGGCTGGCATCGACAGCGAAAAACTGTCTCCGCATGTGCTGCGGCACGCTTTTGCCACGCACCTGCTGAACCATGGTGCGGATCTTCGTGTCGTACAGATGCTGTTGGGCCATAGTGACTTGTCCACCACACAAATTTATACACATGTAGCGACGGCGCGTTTACGTCAGCTGCATCAACAGCACCACCCTCGAGCGTGAGTGCCACAAGAGATAAAGGAATCCTCATGAAAAAAGGTTTTTGGCTGCTTCCGCTGCTGGCCGCTTCCGTTTCCGGTTTTGCTCACGCGGATGACGCCGCTATTAAACAATCCCTGGCAAAACTAGGCGTGCAGGGGGCTGAGATTCAGGCTGCGCCTGTTGCCGGAATGAAAACAGTCCTGACCGATAGCGGCGTGCTCTATGTCACCGAAGACGGGAAACATGTGATTCAGGGGCCGCTGTATGACGTGAGCGGCGCACAGCCGGTGAACGTGACTAACCAGCTGTTAATCGGCAAGCTGTACGCGCTGGAAAAAGAGATGATCGTTTACAAAGCGCCGAAGGAGCAGCATGTGATTACGGTGTTCACCGACATCACCTGCGGCTACTGCCACAAGCTGCACGAAGAGATGAGCGACTACAACGCGCTGGGGATTACCGTGCGTTATCTGGCATTCCCTCGCCAGGGACTGCAAAGCCAGGCCGAGAGCGACATGAAGTCTATCTGGTGCGCGAAAGATCGTAACAAGGCGTTCGATGCCGCAATGAAGGGCGGTGATGTAGCACCGGCGAGCTGCGACATTAACCTGGCTAACCACTACAACCTGGGCGTGCAGTTTGGCGTGCAAGGGACGCCAGCGATCGTCCTGAGCAACGGCAGCATGATCCCGGGTTATCAGGGGCCTAAAGAGATGAAGCAAATGCTGGATGCCCACAAGCAGTTAATGAAAGCGGGTGGTTAATTTCGGGTGAAACAGCAAACGCAACTCCGCCGCCGGGTCGTTGACAGCTCGGTGGCACTTCCGGCTACGCTGCCTCCTTTGTTACAGCGGCTGTATGCCAGCCGGGGCGTGCGTGGCGAACAAGAGCTGGAGCGTGGCGTAAAAGGAATGCTGCCGTGGCAGCAGCTCAGCGGCATCGATCGGGCCGTGGTCATGCTTTATAACGCCTTTCGCGAAGGCCTGCGTATCATCGTTGTTGGTGATTTTGATGCCGATGGGGCAACCAGTACCGCACTAAGCGTCCTGGCCCTGCGCAGCATGGGGGCTGAGAATATTGGCTACCTGGTGCCGAATCGCTTTGAGGATGGCTATGGGCTTAGCCCGGAGGTGGTCGATCAGGCCCATGCCCGCGGTGCGCAGGTGATCGTGACCGTCGACAACGGCATCTCATCCCATGCGGGCGTTGAACGCGCCCATGCGTTGGGGATCCCGGTGCTGGTGACCGATCACCACCTGCCGGGGGAAACACTGCCCGCCGCCGAAGCCATCATTAACCCGAATCTTGCCGACTGCGCATTTCCATCTAAATCCCTGGCCGGCGTTGGCGTTGCGTTTTATTTGATGCTGGCGCTGCGTACCCATCTGCGTGATAGCGGCTGGTTCGAGCAGCGTGGCCTTGCCATTCCGAACCTGGCTGAACTGCTCGATTTAGTCGCCCTGGGCACCGTGGCGGACGTTGTGCCGCTGGATGCCAACAACCGCATTCTGACCTGGCAGGGACTCAGCCGCATTCGCGCGGGGAAATGCCGTCCCGGTATTCGCGCGCTGCTCGAAGTGGCAAACCGCGAACCGCAAAAGATCGCCGCCAGCGATCTGGGCTTTGCCCTGGGGCCGCGCCTGAACGCCGCAGGCCGGCTGGATGATATGTCAGTTGGCGTGGCGTTATTGCTTAGCGAAAACATTGGCGAAGCACGCATGCTGGCTAATGAGCTGGACGCGCTGAACCAAACGCGGAAAGAAATTGAGCAGGGTATGCAGGTCGAAGCGCTGACTCTTTGCGAGCAGTTGGAGCGCAGTAGCGAAACGCTGCCTTACGGGCTGGCGATGTATCACCCGGAATGGCATCAGGGCGTGGTCGGCATCCTGGCCTCGCGCATCAAAGAGCGTTTCCACCGCCCGGTCATCGCGTTCGCGCCTGCGGGTGACGGCACGCTTAAAGGCTCCGGCCGCTCGGTTCAGGGGCTGCATATGCGCGATGCCTTAGAACGTCTGGACACGCTTTATCCGGGCATGATGCTGAAGTTCGGCGGTCATGCCATGGCCGCAGGTTTGTCGCTGGAAGAGGCTCGCTTTGAGGAGTTCCGTCAGCGCTTTGGTGATTTGGTCGGTGAGTGGCTGGATCCGGCGTTGTTACAGGGAGAAATCTGGTCCGATGGCCCGCTGTCCGCTCAGGAGATGACGCTCGAAGTGGCGGAGATGCTCAGAGATGCCGGACCGTGGGGGCAAATGTTCCCGGAGCCGCTGTTTGACGGCAAATTCCGCATTCTCCAGCAGCGCCTGGTGGGCGAGCGCCACCTGAAGGTGATGGTGGAGCCTGTCGGCGGTGGCCCACTGCTGGACGGTATCGCCTTCAACGTGGATACCACCCGCTGGCCGGACAACGGCGTGCGCGAAGTTGAGCTGGCCTACAAGCTGGACGTGAACGAGTTTCGCGGCAACCGAAGCGTGCAGCTTTTAATTGATCATCTCTGGCCGATCTAGCCCGCATTCTCAACGCTGCTCCAGCGTGAATTACTTGGCTATATATCAGGGACAATGCTACAAAATGCGGCGTAAATCCGGTAAACTTTCCGGTTTACGACCGCATTTCGTCTTCTGAAATCAACATAAGAAATTAAGCATGTTTGAAATTAACCCGGTAAAAAGCCGCATCCAGGACCTCACAGAGCGCAGCGACGTTCTTAGGGGGTATCTTTGACTATGATGCCAAGAAAGAGCGCCTCGAAGAAGTAAACGCCGAGCTGGAACAGCCCGATGTCTGGAACGAACCTGAACGCGCACAGGCGCTGGGGAAAGAACGTTCCTCGCTGGAAGCCATTGTCGACACGTTAGATCAGATGTCTCAGGGCCTGGAAGATGTCTCCGGCTTGCTGGATCTGGCAGTAGAGGCCGACGACGAAGAGACTTTTAACGAGGCCGTTGCCGAGCTGGAAGTGCTGGATGCCAAACTGGCGCAGCTTGAATTCCGCCGCATGTTCTCCGGCGAGTACGACAGCGCCGACTGCTATATCGACATTCAGGCCGGTTCCGGCGGTACGGAAGCGCAGGACTGGGCAAGCATGCTGGAGCGTATGTATCTGCGCTGGGCAGAAGCTCGTGGTTTCAAAACCGAAATTATTGAAGAGTCCGAAGGCGACGTGGCGGGCATCAAGTCCGTGACCATCCGCATTCAGGGCGACTATGCCTTTGGCTGGCTGCGTACCGAAACCGGCGTTCACCGTCTGGTGCGTAAGAGTCCGTTTGACTCCGGTGGCCGCCGCCATACCTCGTTCAGCTCCGCGTTTGTTTACCCGGAAGTGGATGACAACATTGATATCGACATCAACCCGGCGGATCTGCGCATTGACGTCTATCGCGCATCCGGTGCGGGTGGTCAGCACGTTAACCGTACGGAATCTGCGGTACGTATTACCCATATTCCAACCGGCACCGTGACCCAGTGCCAGAATGACCGTTCTCAGCACAAGAACAAAGACCAGGCGATGAAGCAGATGAAGGCGAAGCTGTACGAGCTGGAAATGCAGAAAAAAAATGCTGAGAAGCAGGCTCTGGAAGACAACAAATCGGATATCGGCTGGGGCAGCCAGATTCGTTCTTACGTCCTCGACGACTCCCGCATTAAAGATCTGCGTACCGGGGTTGAAACCCGCAATACGCAGGCGGTGCTGGACGGCGATCTGGACAAATTTATCGAAGCAAGTTTGAAAGCAGGGTTATGAGGAACCAACATGTCTGAACAACAAGCACAGGGCGTTGACGCAGCAGCCGATCTTAACAATGAACTGAAAGCGCGCCGTGAGAAGCTGGTGGCTCTGCGTGAGCAGGGTATCCCATTCCCGAACGATTTCCGTCGCGATCATACCTCAGACCAACTGCACGCTGACTTCGATGCGAAAGAGAACGAAGAGCTGGAAGACCTGGGCGTTGAGGTAAGCGTGGCTGGCCGTATGATGACCCGCCGTATCATGGGCAAAGCGTCCTTCGTGACCTTACAAGACGTTGGCGGCCGTATTCAGCTGTATGTCTCCCGTGACGACCTGGCGGAAGGCATCTACAACGAGCAGTTCAAAAAGTGGGACCTGGGCGATATCCTCGGCGCGCGCGGCAAGCTGTTCAAAACCAAAACCGGCGAGCTGTCCATTCACTGTACCGAACTGCGTCTGCTGACCAAAGCGCTGCGCCCGCTGCCGGACAAGTTCCACGGCCTGGCCGATCAGGAAACCCGCTATCGCCAGCGTTATCTGGACCTGATCGCTAACGACGAGTCCCGCAACACCTTTAAAATCCGCTCTAAAATCATGGCCGGTATCCGCCAGTTCATGGTTGGCCGCGACTTCATGGAAGTTGAAACCCCAATGATGCAGGTGATCCCTGGCGGCGCATCCGCTCGTCCGTTCATCACTCACCACAACGCGCTGGACATCGACATGTACCTGCGTATTGCGCCAGAGCTGTACCTGAAACGCCTGGTGGTGGGTGGTTTCGACCGCGTCTTCGAGATCAACCGTAACTTCCGTAACGAAGGCATCTCTCCGCGTCATAACCCTGAGTTCACCATGATGGAACTCTATATGGCTTACGCGGACTACAAAGATCTGATTGAGCTGACCGAATCCCTGTTCCGTACTCTGGCTCAGGACGTGCTGGGCACCACCGAAGTGCAGTATGGCGAAGAAACCTTCGACTTTGGCAAGCCGTTTGAAAAGCTCACCATGCGTGAAGCTATTAAAAAGCACCGTCCAGAAACCAACCTGGCCGATCTGGATAACTTTGACTCTGCGAAAGCCATCGCGGAAAGCATCGGCATCAAAGTTGAGAAGAGCTGGGGCCTGGGCCGCGTAGTGACCGAGATCTTCGAAGAAGTTGCAGAAAGCCACCTGATTCAGCCGACCTTCATCACTGAATACCCGGCTGAAGTCTCTCCGCTGGCGCGCCGTAACGACGAAAACCCGGAAATCACCGACCGCTTTGAATTCTTCATCGGCGGCCGTGAAATCGGCAACGGCTTCTCCGAGCTGAACGACGCAGAAGACCAGGCGCAGCGTTTCCAGGATCAGGTTGACGCGAAAGCGGCTGGCGACGACGAAGCCATGTTCTTCGACGAAGATTACGTCACCGCGCTGGAGCACGGCCTGCCGCCAACGGCGGGTCTGGGCATCGGTATCGACCGTATGGTTATGCTGTTCACCAACAGCCACACTATTCGCGACGTTATCCTGTTCCCGGCTCTGCGTCCGACTAAGTAACGCCCTCATCCCTCTCCGCAAGGAGGGGGATTTCCCTCAAGCTCATCAACATTTCCGGGGACTGGTTTGCGCAAGGAAAGCATTTTTAACCGCTGGCACATCATCGCTTTCATTATCATGACGAGCCTGATGCTGACGGCCTGCTCCTCCTCAAAATCAGCCAAAAGTACCCGAAACGAAGGCACCTTCAGCGGCGCGGTTTACACCGTGAAGCGCGGTGATACGCTCTCAAAAATTTCCAGAATGACCGGCAGCAGCGTGGGTGAGCTCGCCCGGCTGAACGGGATCCCTGCGCCTTATACCATCCAGGTAGGACAGCGTATTCGGATCAAAGGCTCAGGCGCTGCAAGCAGACCGAAAAATACCGCAACGGCCAAAAACAGCGCGCCTTCTCGTTCGCAAAATACGACCATTGCCAAAGTAGCACCGCCGCCGGTGGGGGCTCGCTGCTGGCTGTGGCCGACGAAGGGTAACATTATTGAACCGTTCTCCGACAGTGACGGAGGCAATAAAGGCATTGATATTTCAGGCTCTCGCGGGCAGCCCATTTATGCTTCCGGTGCGGGAACGGTGGTTTACGTCGGCAACCAGCTGCGCGGCTACGGCAATCTGGTGATGATCAAACACAGCGAAGAGTACATCACCGCTTATGCTCATACCGATACGATGCTGGTGAATACCGGAGAGAAAGTGAAGGCCGGGCAGAAAATTGCCACGATGGGCAGCACGGGTGCGGATTCGGTGCGTTTGCACTTCCAGATTCGCTATCGGGCCACCGCTATTGACCCACAGCGCTACCTCAAACCCTCGTGTTAATCTAAAAAGTGCTTGAAAAACCATCACCTGGACACAAAGACACTTGCCAGCGCGAGCTGAAAGTCTATAATGCCTAACACACCTCAAAGCGGGCGTAGTTCAATGGTAGAACGAGAGCTTCCCAAGCTCTATACGAGGGTTCGATTCCCTTCGCCCGCTCCAGTCTCCTGATAAATCAATAAATCACGATTTATCAGTTAGTTACGTTGCCCCGCTAAAGCAGGTACAACTTAAACTACCCATTGTTCTACGCCCGCACCTGTCGCGTGATTGGTCTGTGGTACAAGGGAGCATATCATCACGCTGGCGGTGGTTCCACGTTCTTACCGCGACAGCACAACAACGAACAAAAAGCCGCATACCTGGCACAACTCCCAAACAGATTGATCATACGCATTTAAGCCCGATGTGTGGCCCTATGAGTCACGTAAACAGGTAAATAGTGGTAATGCTTAATGCTCCGGTAGCTACAGATCCGGCTCTGCCAGCGTTTCGCTCACGCTCCGAAAGGTACACGAGCACCCTGATAAGGTGTGATCCTTCTGACAATCTGATGAAGTCGCTATGCTCCGCTTGTCTCCATACCACTAACGGGGCTTTATGGTTACTATTGTCTTAAATCTGATTCGCTGTAAAATTGAGCATAAAGAATAGGTTAAATAAGAAGAATTTCTATGGCATGGTGGAAAGACCTTAGCAAAGACAGTATATCGGGTGTTATTGTTGCACTTATCACTGGTGGAGGTGGGATCGCTGTCGTTGTGTGGCTATGGAACTACGTTAAGCAGTTCTTCCAATGGTTAATGGCCATCCTTACTTTTTCGGTAACAATGCCTTTATGGGCGATCCTTATCTTATCGATACTATTGCTAGTAATTTTGCCGACTGTTGGATTTGTAATGCGTCGTCGTATCTCATCGAAAGCTTCAGTGCAGAAAGGGAGTTTTTTGGATTATACATCGGATACTATTTTTGAAATTATAGTTTCCTGGGAATGGATTAGAGGATTAGGAGATAGAGGTTATTCTTTAAATAACCTTCATATGAGGTGCCCAAAATGTGGAGGCCTTCTTAGCCAACATTCTAGCGTTGATTTCGATAACTATGTCCCATTTCCTATTATTAAGTGTAATTTCAAGGGGTGTGGTTGGAGAATTTCCTCAGATATGGGACGATTAAATTATGGAGAGATGTATACCAGATTAGCAGAAGAGATTGATCGACGTTGTTTTCAAAGATTTAGAAGCTAATTGCTAGGTTAATGATTATGGCAGAAATAAAGTTAAGGAGGGGCTGCTTTTTTCGCGCTTTACTCTATTCCATTGCTCTTGTTGTCAGTGTAACTGCTGTGTATAATATCTACCGTATCAAAGAAAAATGCTGAGTAATAAGGTGTTATACCTCTGATAACCTGATTAAATTGTTAAGCTCCGGTTGTTGCATTTACCACTAAACAGGCTTTATGGCTTGTATTATCCAAGATCTACGCTAATCTTCTTTTGATTACATACATGATAAGGAAAAATAATATGGAAAAAGAACACTTTAAAGCTCATGTTCAGTATGACGACTGGAAAGGTAGTGTTGCAGCGGATAGCGCTGATCAGGAAGATTTTAGTGATTTCCTGAGAAATAAAGGGATGCTGAATGATGGTGAGGTAGTTAAGGGTATTTCATTTTACTCAGCAGAGCGTTTCTTTGATGTTGAAGCCTATGTTTTTGACGACAACCAGGAATTAAGAAGAGAAAAAGTTGAAATGACATTTGAGGAATTTTTCAAAACATTCAAACGCTTTTCAATCAAGATTTCTAGGCATGGAGAACTTGATGATCAAGAAATTGATTATAAAGTGTAATAGTAACTACTATATATTATATAGGCTGAAGTGATTGTAAATTAAAGATCTTTCTTTCATGTCTACAGGGTTTAGATGACGGTTTATATGGAAGATGGTTTTTCCTCACGAAGGAATGGTTATAATCCTTTCAATCTCAATTTTATAAAGAGGTTATTTCATGTCTGATCCAGCTTCTTTAGCTGCTATCTCTAGTACTCTTGAGCTTGTTAACAAATCTGTTGATTTGGTTCGCAATCTCCGTAAAAAAGGGGATGATGAACTTAATGCAGCAGAAATGCGCAATACGTTGATTGACTTGTTGGATGACTTGGTAGAAGTAAAAAGCGAATTTATAAGCCTCAAGGCTGTTTTGCTAAACAAAGAAGAAGAGATTCAATCTCTGAAAGCTAAACTTGAGGGAAAAAACAAACCGATTTTTGATGGCAATATTTATTGGTTGGAAGGAGATGAAACACCTTTTTGCACTAAATGCTACGAAAAAAATTCTTTGGTGTTTCATTTAAGTGTTGCCAAAGCTAACCCATCTTGGGGGACCAGTGAACACTGGTATTGTAGAAACTGTGAAGCAAGCTATTATCCAAAATAACATATTTAGCTTGAACCGAATATTCTATTTTTAATGTTAACATAGAGAAAGAGGTCATGGGTGTGAAAAAAATTTCAGTCTCTGATTATAGAGATGATATGGGTTTAATGAGAAGTTTTAGCGAAGCTTCTGAAGATATACAAAATGTAAAATGTTTTTATTATACCGAGGCAGTTAAACAGTTAAAAAGTCTTGGTAATGGAATTGAGATACTAAAAGAAGACGAAAATCATAACTTACTTTTATTTAAGGTCAACGAGGATCTTAAGTTTCAGTTAAATCTCCTTAATAAGATCAGTCATCTAAGTATTGATCTTTATATTTATCAGAAAAATAATCGATACGAGGATATATTAAGCGAACAGTATCATTACCATTGTAAAGGTAGTGATAACTATAATTTTTCAGATACTGAAGAAATTTTGGAGTATGATCGAGTTGGTCATCATTTTCGACATATGCTTATGTTTCTGATCAAAGAAATTACAAAAATTACAGATTAAAAACAGGGAGGAATATCTCCCTTTTTAATTTAGTTACGCACATCTTTATTCTCTTTCAATAGTTGATCCTCCTTTAAGGTTATTGTGCAGCGGCATAGCTGTAGTGGTTTCAGTGTCACTATATTTTCATAAGTGGCACAACTATATAAGCAGATTTCCGCGCTGTCTGTCTTCAATTTCTCATCCAAAGTTAATGCAATGCGCCCAGCATGCCAGCACACAAAGTAAGGTTCTCTTCATTCCCATAATCCGCCTCATAGGTGTCACTTCTCTTCACGTTCCAGTTTACATCCCCATGCTTAAAATATCCTTGGCTCTCTGGATGATCTGTTTAGTTCAATGATTAGCCGACTAATAATTTCATAGGATCTTCTCAAAATATCATAGCGCGACCACTGCGTCAGACGGGTTTGCTTGTGTTGCAATTTGCCTCGCTTTATTATGTAAGCATCCCGGCAAACCGGACCATTCACATTTAGAGATCTTCCGGCATACTGATTATGTCCCCGGAGGAGATCGCCATGCGCAAAGCCCGATTCACCGAACACCAGATCATCGCCGTTCTGAAG
>NZ_VWWV01000005.1 GCF_011752815.1 Enterobacter sp. Cy-643 | reverse complement strand
ATGGTGCATCCGGGAGGATTCGAACCTCCGACCGCTCGGTTCGTAGCCGAGTACTCTATCCAGCTGAGCTACGGATGCATCGGGATTACTGCTTTTACTGCTGACTCAATGTCGCTCATCATGCCGCAACACTGATGAAGATGGTGCATCAAGGAGGATGACTCACCGAAGGCTCGCCCTGAAGGGCCGTTGCTGAAGCAACGTTATGCTCCCTGGTGCTGGCGGAGAAATTAACTTTCTCTGTCACACCGTCATCGCTGAGGATGAGGGAAAATATGGTGCATCCGGGAGGATTCGAACCTCCGACCGCTCGGTTCGTAGCCGAGTACTCTATCCAGCTGAGCTACGGATGCATCGGGATTACTGCTTTTACTGCTGACTCAATGTCGCTCATCATGCCGCAACACTGATGAAGATGGTGCATCCGGGAGGATGACTCACCGAAGGCTCGCCCTAAAGGGCCGTTGCTGAAGCAACGTTATCCTCCCTGGTGCTGGCGGAGAAAGTAGCTTTCTCTGTCACACCATCATCGCTAATGATGAGGGAAAATATGGTGCATCCGGGAGGATTCGAACCTCCGACCGCTCGGTTCGTAGCCGAGTACTCTATCCAGCTGAGCTACGGATGCATCGGGATTACTACTTTTACTGCTGACTCAATGTCGCTCATCATGCCGCAACATTGATGAAGATGGTGCATCCGGGAGGATGACTCACCGAAGGCTCGCCCTAAAGGGCCGTTGCTGAAGCAACGTTATCCTCCCTGGTGCTGGCGGAGAAAGTAGCTTTCTCTGTCACACCATCATCGCTAATGATGAGGGAAAATATGGTGCATCCGGGAGGATTCGAACCTCCGACCGCTCGGTTCGTAGCCGAGTACTCTATCCAGCTGAGCTACGGATGCAAAATGGCGGTGAGGCGGGGATTCGAACCCCGGATGCAGCTTTTGACCGCATACTCCCTTAGCAGGGGAGCGCCTTCAGCCTCTCGGCCACCTCACCACACGCCTCTTTCGAGTGCTTCAAGTTACTCGTAAGAGCTTCTCGTCGCTGCGTGGCGCACATATTACTTTCTGGGACTTATAAGTCAAACAATTTTTCCCTACTCGCTATCGATTGCACAAATCACGCTCGATTAGCGTAATTTGGAGACAAAAAGAGTGTTTTATCAACAGGCAAACGGCAATAAACGTGCAGAAACAGCCCGCTGATTCAGGAAGCAAAAAGGGCGTTAGCAGGAGAGATAAAAGGAACTGCGGGAAGAAAACATGCGCCTCGCTGTAGAGCAGCGAGACGCAATATTTTTAGAAATTCGTTTGCTGGGATTTTTCAGCCTGAATACGTTGGTAGATTTCTTCGCGGTGTACAGAGACTTCCTTCGGGGCGTTAACACCGATACGGACCTGGTTGCCTTTTACCCCAAGCACAGTCACGGTCACCTCATCCCCAATCATAAGGGTCTCACCAACTCGACGAGTCAGAATTAACATTCTTTGCTCCTTGAAAGATTAAAAGAGTCGGGTCTCTGTATCCCGGCATTATCCATCATATAACGTGAAATCGTAACGAATGACAAATAGATAACATGCACTCTGTCATAGCATTACACTCTGTTATATCTAAGTTTAGCCGATATACACAACTTCAACCTGACTTTATCATTATTGATAGTGTGTAAATGGTAGTACGCCATAACGGAGAACAGTTATGGCGCAATTACACTTTTAGTTATTTTCAGAGTTTTGCCGTAACCCAGGCCTCAACGCCGGCCAGTGCGCCCGGCAGTGCCGCCGCATCTGTACCACCGGCCTGAGCCATATCAGGACGACCGCCCCCTTTGCCGCCAACCTGCTGTGCAACCATCCCCACCAGTTCCCCCGCTTTCACACGGTCGGTCACATCTTTGGAGACACCAGCAATCAGAGACACTTTCCCTTCTGCCACGGTGGCCAGAACAATCACGGCGGAGCCGAGCTGATTTTTCAGGTCATCGACCATGGTGCGCAACATCTTAGGCTCGACGTTACTCAGCTCGCTTACCAGTAATTTAACGCCTTTTACTTCAACCGCTTTGCTGGAGAGATTTGCGCTCTCCTGCGAAGCCTGCTGTTCTTTCAACTGCTGTAGCTCTTTTTCCAACTGGCGGGTACGTTCCAGCACCGAACGGACTTTCTCGTTCAGGTTCTGGCTGTCGCCTTTCAGCAGTTGAGCAATGTCGTGCAGCTGGTCGCTTTGCGCATGGAGATTGGCCAGTGCGCCTTCGCCGGTCACAGCTTCAATACGACGCACGCCAGCCGCCGTACCAGATTCCGCAACAATGCGGAACAGACCGATGTCACCCGTACGGGAAGCGTGAGTACCGCCACACAATTCGGTAGAGAAGTCCCCCATGCTCAGCACACGCACATGGTCGTCATACTTCTCGCCAAACAGCGCCATTGCGCCCTTCGCTTTCGCCGCTTCGAGATCCATTACGTTGGTTTCGACAGGCAGGTTACGACGAATTTGCGCGTTCACAATATCTTCTACGGCGCGGATTTCAGCCGGCTTCATCGCTTCAAAATGAGAGAAGTCGAAGCGCAGGCCTTTGTCGTTTACCAGAGAGCCCTTCTGTGCAACGTGGGTACCCAGTACCTGACGCAGCGCAGCATGCAGAAGGTGCGTTGCGGAGTGGTTCAGACGAATACGAGCGCGACGATCTTCATCAACTTTCGCTTCCACGCTGTCACCCACTTTCAGCACGCCGGAAACCAGCTTGCCCAGGTGGCCGATGGCCTGGCCGTATTTCTGAGTATCGCCAACCGCGAAATCAACGCCGTTACCTTTGACGGTACCTTTATCGCCAACCTGGCCGCCGGACTCACCATAGAATGGCGTCTCGTTCAGCACCACAACGGCATCCTGACCGGCAATGACCTGGTCAACGGATTTACCGTCAACAAACAGCGCGGTCACTTTCGCGTTCAGATCGAGGCTGTCGTAGCCTTTAAATTCAGAAGCAGAATCCACGCGGATCATACTGTTGTAGTCTGCGCCAAAACCGCTGGACTCGCGCGCGCGACGGCGCTGCTCTTCCATTGCAGCTTCGAAGCCCGCTTCGTCAACTTTGATGTTACGCTCGCGGCAAACATCTGCCGTCAGGTCCACAGGGAAACCGTAGGTGTCATACAGGCGGAAAGCAGTTTCGCCATCCAGCGTATCGCCTTTCAGCTTCGCCAGTTCGTCATCCAGCAGCGCGAGCCCTCGCTCCAGCGTACGGGCAAACTGCTCTTCTTCGGTTTTCAGAACTTGCTCAACCAGCGCCTGCTGTTTGGCCAGCTCTTCGCCCGCAGATCCCATGACGTCGACTAATGGACCAACCAGCTTATAGAAGAAGGTGTCTTTCGCACCCAGCATGTTGCCGTGACGAATAGCGCGGCGAATGATACGGCGCAGCACGTAACCGCGGTTTTCGTTAGAAGGCGTTACGCCGTCCGCGATCAGGAACGCACATGAACGAATGTGGTCCGCAATAACGCGCAGGGATTTGTTCGACAGATCGGCCGCACCGGTCACTTCCGCAACGGACTGAATCAGTTTTTTGAACAGATCGATATCGTAGTTGGAGTTCACGTGCTGCAGTACCGCCGCAATACGTTCCAGACCCATGCCGGTATCGACAGAAGGCTTTGGCAGCGGCAGCATGGTGCCGTCAATCTGACGGTTGAACTGCATGAACACGATGTTCCAGATCTCAATGTAGCGATCGCCATCTTCTTCCGGACTTCCCGGAGGGCCGCCCCAGATGTGATCGCCGTGATCGTAGAAAATCTCGGTGCACGGACCGCAAGGACCAGTGTCACCCATCTGCCAGAAGTTATCGGATGCGAAGGCTGCGCCTTTGTTATCGCCAATGCGAATAATGCGCTCACGCGGCACACCCACTTCTTTTTCCCAGATCTCATAGGCTTCGTCATCGGTTTCGTAGACGGTTACCCACAGGCGTTCTTTCGGCAGCGCAAACCAGTTTTCACCAGTCAGCAGTTCCCAGGCAAAGTTAATCGCATCGTGTTTGAAATAGTCGCCAAAGCTGAAGTTACCCAGCATCTCGAAGAAGGTATGGTGACGCGCGGTGTAACCGACGTTTTCCAGATCGTTGTGCTTGCCGCCTGCGCGGACGCAACGCTGAGACGTTGTGGCGCGGGAATAGTTACGCTTGTCGAGACCCAGGAAGACATCCTTGAACTGGTTCATCCCGGCATTGGTAAACAGCAAAGTCGGATCGTTGTTCGGAACCAGGGAGCTGCTCGCTACAACCTGGTGGCCTTTACTATGGAAAAAATCGAGAAACGCCTGACGGATCTCAGCGGTGCTCTTGCTCATAATTATCCTGGAATCAAGCTAACGAAGAGTTGTAAACCTGCCATGACAGCCGTAACGCGGACGGCTCAGGCCAGCTTACCTGGAAAAAAGTGGGAATAAGATAAGTTTTCTGGCGTGGGAAGTAAAATCCAGTGTGGCCCTAATCGGCAAAATTTCGCCAGATCTCCTGAATGTCTTCCATAAAGAAGCCACGATAGAGAAGAAAACGCTGCACTTTCGCCTTCATTTGCCACTCTGTAGGCAGCGGCGAACCAAACTTGCGTTCGGCCAGTTCGCGCGCCAGCGGCAGCCAGTCAATCTCACAGGTCATCATTGCCGACTCCCCAATGGCCCGTTCGATGCCCTTTTGCTTCAGTTCTTGCCGAATACGCTGCGGTCCATGCCCCTTCCGACTGCGGCTGGCAATAAAACGTGACGCAAACTGCACGTCGTCCAGCCAGCGGTGTTCGTAACACCAGGCAATAACCTTATCAATATCTTCCTGAGTGACCTCAGGTTCGTCCTCTTTAGCAAATTTTGCCGCAAAGGCAGAAGGCGTTGCCAGCTTACGGCGCAGCTCGTGTTCGCTGTGGTCACGCATGGCCAGAATACGGGTCGCCTTATCCAGAAGGCGGGCAAAAGGGCTGCGGCGGGAAGAAGCGGTGTTGTCGGACATAGGGTCGGGTGGCAAAGATCGATATCAGGAGAGAGAAAGCACAAAGGGCCGCGTTAGCAGCCCTTTGTCTTGTTTTAGAAGTCTTCGTTGGTTTCGACCGCGTCTTCATCGTGGTCATCTACCGTGAAGTCCGGCGTGCTGTCCTGGTTATTCAACAGCATTTCGCGCAGTTTCTTCTCAATTTCTTCCGCCATCGGCTTGTTCTCTTTCAGGAAGTTGCTGGCGTTTGCCTTGCCCTGACCGATTTTTTCACCGTTGTAGCTGTACCATGCACCCGCTTTTTCAATCAGCTTGTGCTTCACGCCCAGGTCAACCAGCTCACCGTAGAAGTTGATGCCTTCGCCGTAGAGGATTTGGAATTCAGCCTGTTTAAACGGCGCGGCAATTTTGTTTTTCACGACCTTCACGCGGGTTTCGCTACCGACGACGTTTTCGCCATCTTTCACGGCACCGATACGGCGAATGTCGAGACGGACAGATGCGTAGAATTTCAGCGCGTTACCGCCGGTCGTGGTTTCCGGGTTACCGAACATCACGCCAATTTTCATACGGATCTGGTTGATGAAGATCAGCAGCGTGTTGGACTGCTTCAGGTTACCCGCCAGCTTACGCATTGCCTGGCTCATCATACGGGCCGCAAGACCCATGTGAGAGTCGCCGATTTCACCTTCGATTTCCGCCTTCGGCGTCAGCGCCGCAACGGAGTCAACGATGATGACGTCAACCGCACCTGAACGCGCCAGCGCGTCACAAATTTCCAGCGCCTGCTCACCGGTATCCGGCTGGGAACACAGCAGGTTGTCGATATCAACACCCAGCTTTTTGGCGTAGACCGGATCCAGCGCGTGCTCGGCATCAATAAACGCACAGGTTTTACCGCTGCGCTGCGCGGCCGCAATAACCTGCAGGGTCAACGTCGTTTTACCGGAAGATTCAGGCCCGTAGATTTCTACGATACGGCCCATTGGCAGGCCGCCTGCACCCAGCGCGATATCCAGAGAAAGTGAACCGGTAGAGATCGTTTCCACGTCCATGGAGCGGTCTTCACCCAAGCGCATGATGGAGCCTTTACCAAATTGTTTTTCAATCTGGCCCAGTGCTGCCGCTAACGCCTTCTGTTTGTTTTCGTCGATAGCCATTTCTACTCCTGTCATGCTGAGTGATGCGATAATTCGCACCCCCGCGTTCTCAATACTGTTTCGTTGAGGCAATTATACTGTACAGTCATACAGTATCAAGTTTATTTTTTAGAAAATCGTCCCACAGGCTCTGCAGGGCGAATTCCGTGGCCTGGCGGCGAACGGCATCGCGGTCGCCGTCAAAGCGCTGCACTTTTGCCAGCGTTCTGCCGTGCTTATCCGCAAACCCAAACCACACTGTACCGACCGGTTTTTCTGGCGTGCCGCCATCTGGACCGGCGATACCGCTGACAGAAACCGCATAATCCGCTTTCGCGGCGGCAAGCGCTCCCTGAGCCATCTCAAGCACCACGCCTTTACTGACGGCGCCATAGGCTTCCAGCGTGGTTTCGTTCACGCCGATCAGCTGATGTTTGGCTTCATTGCTGTAGGTCACAAAGCCCCGCTCAAACCAGGCTGAGCTGCCGGCAACGTCAGTAATCACTTTCGCGATCCAGCCGCCGGTACAAGATTCTGCAGTAGTCACTGTGGCCCCAAGCTGCCCAAGGCCATTCCCTACCCGCTGGCTTAGCTCAAACAATGCGCTGTCTGTCATGCTGGCTCCGATTGTAGACATATCATTAGCCAACACGATAGCACTTTACGGGCGTTGCAGGGGATTACATCGGGATACTCGGGAAGGATTCCAGAAATGGAACGGCCAGCGAAAGCTGGCCGGGAGAAAAGCTACTTCATGCTGTTGGCGATGGTGTTCACGTTGTGCTTGAACGCCTTTTCGTAGGTACTTGCCGGGCCGCCTGGGCCTGAAAGCGCCTCAGGATAAAGCTCACCGCCGGGCTTCGCGCCGGTCGCGCTGGCAATTTGCTTCACCAGACGTGGGTCGGTCTGATTTTCAATGAAGTAGGTGGAGATATGTTCATCTTTCAACTGTTTAATCAGAGAAGCAACGTCGCTGGCGCTGGCCTGTGCTTCAGTGGAAAAGCCCACTGGCGCCAGGAACGTGACGCCGTAAGCCTCGCCAAAGTAGCCAAATGCATCATGGCTGGTCAGTACCTTGCGGTTAGCCTGCGGCACATCCGCAAAGCGTTTTTTCGCCCAGCCGTCTAGCTGCTTCAGGCGGGCAGCGTAGTTATCGCCGCTTTTACGGATAGCCGCTGCATCCTGTGGATCGGCAGCAACCAGCGCCGCAGCGATATTTTCGGCGTAGATGGCCCCGTTTGCCGCGCTGTTCCAGGCATGTGGGTCAGTGATTGATTTACCGTCTTCTTCCATACTGCGGGTGTTAATCCCCTGGGAAGCAACAATAACTTTGCCCTTGTAGCCGGATGCCGTCACCAGGCGATCCATCCACCCTTCCATACCGAGCCCGCTCACAATCACCACATCCGCATTACGCAGCGCAACGCTATCTTTTGGTGAAGGTTCAAAGCTGTGCGGGTCGCCATCCGGCCCCACCAGGCTGGTGACTTTGACGTGCTCGCCGCCAACCTGCTTAGCCATGTCGGCCAGCACGGTAAAACTTGCCACTACATTCAGCGTTTTCGCTGCAGCCATCTGGCTGGAGAGCGCCAGAGCCAGCGCAATACCAATCCCTAAACGTTTCATTTAACCCCCTTTATGATTGCCAATTTCCTACGCAGCAGGCTCCCTGCAAGCACGCTGCGCGGTCCGAAAAGTATTGAGATAAAGAATGCGACGCTCGCGGTAAGCACAATGGCCGGCCCGGCGGGTAACGAGGCGTAGAAAGACCACACCAGCCCTAACCAGGCACAAATCAGGCCACACACCACGGCAAGAGCGATCGAGCCCGGCAATGTCTTAGCCCAGCAGCGCGCGGCAATGGCGGGCAGCATCATGAGGCCAACGGACATTAATGTGCCAAGGATCTGGAAGCCAGCCACCAGGTTAAGCACCAGCAGCGCCAAAAACGTGCCGTGTATCAGCGACGGCAGCAGCCGGTTATTCACCTGTAAAAAGCTGCGGTCAAACGACTCCAGCACCAGGCCGCGATAAAGCAGCGCCAGCGCAATCAGCGTCACGCTAGCAATGAGACCCACAAACTTAATAGCCTCACCATCCACGGCGAGAATTGAGCCAAACAGCAGGTGCAGCAGGTCAACGCTTGAACCGCGCAATGATATCAACGTCACGCCGAGTGCCAGCGACCCAAGGTAGAATCCGGCAAAGCTGGCATCTTCTTTTAACGGCGTCCGGGCGCTAACCCAGCCGGAAAGTAAAGCCACCAGCACACCGGCCACAAACCCACCAATGCCCATCGCCACCAGAGACATACCGGCAACCAGATAGCCCACGGCAACGCCGGGTAAAATGGCGTGAGAAAGCGCGTCACCCACCAGACTCATACGACGAAGCAGAAGAAAAATGCCGAGCGGAACGGTACTCAGGGAAAGCGACAGGCAGGCCACCAGCGCGCGGCGCATAAAGCCGTAAGCCACAAACGGCTCAATAAAAAGGTGATAAATCATGCAGTTTGTACCAGGCGTGGGCGAAAGGAAGCATATTGCGCTAAGGCGTCGTCGGCGTTACCCCACTGGTAACCCTCCGGAGTGAGCAGCAGGACTTCAGGAAAGTGCCTGCGTACCAGCTCGTTGTTATGCAGCACGCTGATAAGCGTCTTGCCATCCCGGTGCATCTGGCACATCAGTTCCATTAAAAATTCACTGGTCTGCGCATCCACACCGGTGAACGGCTCATCGAGCAGGACCAGCGGTGCGTCCTGAACCAGCAGGCGAGCAAACAGCATGCGTTGAAACTGTCCCCCTGAGAGCACATCAATTGGCCGCAGGTAATGCTCACTTAATCCCACGCGTTCAATCGCTTCCAGCACGCGTTCACGGTGCTGGCGACGAAGCCCGGAAAACAGCCCGCGTCCCGGCCAGCTCCCCATACAAACGACGTCATAAACCGTGGCGGGAAATTGCCGATCCATCTCTCCTAACTGCGGCAGCCAGGCTATGCGCGGGCGCATATTGTCCTGAAACTTTACGCTGCCGGAAATTGGGGGCAGTAGCCCGGCCAGGGTTTTTAACAGCGTCGATTTACCGCAGCCGTTAGCCCCAATCACCGCCGTCATGCTGCCGCGCCGAAACTGGCCGCTGAGGGCAGACACAACCACGTTGCCGTAATAGCCCAGCTCGAGATTCTGCAGTTCGATCATGGCAGGATAACCGCCCAATGAATGGCGCCCCACAGGCCGAGGATCAGCAGCGCGACAAGGGCCGCGCGAAGTAGCCCGGAAAGGCTAAACAGTGAAGAAGGAGCTGCAACAGACATACTGGCACCAATATTGTTTCGTTATAACATAACATAATCTACCCAATAGTCCTTGTAAATTCCTGTTTTACACCTCGGCATAAACGAACCCTCAATCAAGCACACTTTCCCTTTCCGTTAATCAGAACGTCATTTTTCCATCTCTTTTACCATTCAACTATCTTTCAAATTGACAGATTTACATTTCACAATGAGATCTAAATAACATATTTAAGCCTTTCAAAATGATTAATATGAGCCACCACCGGGAACAACGGTGAGCAGATAACCCTACAGGAGACAGAAATGATCAACATGATTACCCACGGGGCAGAGTGGTTTATTGGCCTGTTTCAGAAAGGCGGAGAGGTCTTTACCGGTATGGTGACCGGCATTCTCCCCCTGCTGATCAGCCTGCTGGTGATAATGAACGCGCTGATTAACTTTATCGGCCAGCACCGCATTGAACGCATGGCGCAGCGCTGCGCCGGCAACCCCGTTTCGCGTTACCTCTTACTGCCCTGCATCGGCACCTTCGTGTTTTGCAATCCGATGACGCTCAGCCTTGGCCGGTTTATGCCGGAGAAGTACAAGCCGAGCTATTACGCCGCGGCGTCGTATAGCTGCCATTCCATGAACGGCCTGTTCCCCCACATCAATCCTGGCGAACTGTTTGTTTATTTGGGCATTGCCAGCGGATTAACGACGCTGGGTCTGCCGCTGGCTCCCCTCGCGGTGAGTTATTTGCTGGTTGGGCTGGTCACCAACTTCTTCCGCGGCTGGATAACCGATCTCACCACCTCGATTTTCGAGAAAAAAATGGGCATTGAGCTGGAACGCCAGGTTCGTCTCTAAGGAAAAATCATGACTCAAAGCATTCGTATTGAAAAAGGCCAGGGTGGATGGGGCGGGCCGCTGATCGTCCCGGTCGATCCGAGCAAAAAGATCGTTTACATCACGGCGGGTACGCGCCCCGCAATCGTCGATAAGCTGAGTGAAATGACCGGCTGCCAGGCAGTAGACGGCTTTAAAGACGGCGAGCCGCCGGAGGCAGAAATTGCGCTGGCAATCATAGACTGCGGGGGCACGCTACGCTGCGGGCTCTACCCCAAACGCCGCATCCCGACGATCAATATCCACGCCACCGGCAAGTCTGGTCCTCTGGCGCAGTACATCGTTGAAGATATTTACGTTTCAGGCGTCCGGGAAGAAAACATTCGCTGGGCCGATGGCGAACCGCAGGCCGAACGTAAGCATGCGCCAGCGCGGGACTACGACACCAGCAAAAAAATCACCGAACAAAGCGACGGCCTGCTGGCTAAAGTTGGTATGGGAATGGGTTCAGCCGTCGCCGTGCTGTTTCAGGCGGGACGCGACACTATCGACACGGTTCTGAAAACAATTCTGCCTTTTATGGCTTTCGTGTCGGCGCTGATTGGCATCATCATGGCGTCCGGCTTAGGCGACTGGATTGCCCACGGCCTGGCCCCGCTGGCCAACAACCCTCTCGGCCTGATTACGCTCGCTCTCATTTGTTCCTTCCCCCTGCTGTCACCTTTCCTCGGCCCAGGGGCGGTGATTGCGCAGGTCATCGGCGTGCTGATTGGGGTGCAGATCGGCCTCGGACATATCCCTCCTCACCTGGCGCTGCCCGCGCTGTTCGCCATTAACGCCCAGGCCGCCTGCGATTTTATTCCTGTTGGCTTGTCTCTGGCGGAAGCGCGCCAGGAAACGGTGCGCGTCGGCGTGCCTTCTGTGCTGGTCGGGCGTTTTCTAACGGGCGCCCCCACCGTGCTAATCGCCTGGCTGGTGTCCGGCTTCATCTACCAATAAAGGAAAGCCCCATGCAAACCATTTACCAGACCACCATCGTCCAGATTGGAGAGTGCGCGCGAGAGGCGCTGGCAGACAACATGCTCATTACGTTTCGGGAAGGTGCCCCGGCGGATATTCAGGATTACTGCTTTATCCACTGCCACGGTGAGCTAACCGGACAGCTAAAGCCGGGCATCCGCTTTGAACTCAACGGCCAGCATTACGCCGTCACCGCAGTAGGCGACGTGGCCCAGCAAAACTTGCAGGAACTCGGGCACATCACCCTGCGCTTCGACGGTGAAGCCCGGGCGGAATACCCAGGCACCGTACACGTCGCTGGCCCGCTGCCTCAGGGCATTGAACCCGGCTGCACGTTGAAGTTTGTTGCATAAACCTTGTCATTAAATCAAAGGAGAAAAACATGAATCAGGTTGCCGTTGTCATCGGTGGAGGGCAAACGCTCGGGGCGTTTCTCTGCCATGGGCTGGCCCAGGAAGGCTACAAAGTTGCCGTGGTGGATATTCAAAGTGAGAAAGCGGCCCGCGTCGCGCAGGAAATTAACGCCCAGTACGGGCCAGGCTCTGCCTGGGGATTTGGCTCGGACGCCACCAGCGAGCAAAGCGTTACCGCGCTGGCTCACGGCGTGGACGAGATTTTCGGCCAGGTCGATCTGCTGGTTTACAGTGCGGGTATCGCCAAAGCGGCGTTTATTGGTGATTTTGCTCTGGGGGATTTTGACCGCTCGCTGCAGGTAAACCTGGTGGGCTATTTCCTGTGCGCAAGGGAGTTCTCCCGCCTGATGATCCGCGACGGAATTAAAGGCCGCATCATCCAGATTAACTCTAAGTCCGGCAAGGTCGGCAGCAAGCACAACTCCGGCTACAGCGCGGCGAAATTTGGCGGCGTGGGGCTGACGCAGTCTCTCGCCCTCGATCTGGCGGAATACGGCATCACGGTGCATGCGCTCATGTTGGGCAACCTGCTCAAATCCCCGATGTTCCAGTCTCTGCTGCCGCAGTACGCGGAAAAACTCGGTATTCCTGCCGACGAGGTTGAGCAATATTACATCGACAAAGTTCCGTTAAAACGCGGCTGCGACTATCAGGACGTGCTTAACACGCTGCTGTTTTACGCCAGCGATAAAGCCTCTTACTGTACCGGACAGTCAATAAATGTCACCGGCGGGCAGGTCATGTTTTAACGATCAGGTTACCGGTTGCCTCTGGCCCTCAGCCAGAGGCTGCCTAAAGGAGGATCCATGATGAATGCACTGATCGCCCTGGCGGCGATCGCCTGGCTCAGCCAGCTACTGCTCGGCGGCTGGCAAATTCGCCTGTTTAATCGGGCTTTTGACCGACTATGCCAGCAGGGTGCCGTTGGTGTAGGCCGTTCTTCCGGGCGTTTTCGGCCCAGAGTGGTCATTGCCCTCGCCTTTGATGAGAAGCAAAACGTCCGCGACAGCCTGATAATGAAAGGCCTGACTGTTTTTGCTCTCCCACAGCCAGTAATGCAGTTACACGGCATGAATCGGCAGGAATTGCAGCCCGATGTGATCTTTCCCCATGATCGTGATTGTCAGAATGCTCTATCATTAGCGCTTAAACTGAAACAGGGTTAATTTCGTTTCGAATGCTTATTGCTTGCGAAATTACCGAATCGAAATTTATTGCAAGGTAATAAGAGCCTATGAAACCACGTCAGCGGCAGGCGGCGATCCTGGAACATCTGCAAAAGCAGGGAAAATGCTCGGTGGAAGATCTCGCCCGGCATTTTCAAACCACCGGCACCACGATCCGTAAAGATTTGGTGTTGCTTGAAACGGCTGGCACAGTGATTCGCACCTATGGCGGCGTAGTGCTCAGTAAAGACGAACCCGATCCGCCTATTGACCACAAAACGCTGATCAATACTCTGCAAAAACAGCAAATTGCCGAGGCTGCGGTCAAGTACATCCACGATGGCGACTCCATCATTCTGGATGCGGGCAGCACCGTTTTGCAGCTGGTCCCGCTGCTCCAGCACTTCAATAACATTACGGTGATGACCAACAGCCTGCATATCGTCAATGCGCTGTCTGAGCTGGACAACGAACAAACCATCCTGATGCCCGGCGGCACCTTCCGCAAGAAATCAGCCTCGTTTCATGGCCAACTGGCGGAAAACGCCTTCGAACACTTCAGCTTTGACAGGCTCTTTATGGGCACCGATGGCATCGATCTCAACGCCGGGGTCACAACCTACAACGAGGTTTATACCGTCAGCAAAGCGATGTGCAACGCGGCGCGCGAAGTGATCCTGATGGCCGACTCCTCAAAGTTTGGCCGTAAAAGTCCGAATATTGTCTGCGGGCTGGAGAGAGTCGATACCATCATCACCGACAGCGGCATTAGCCACGAATTCCTCACCGCGCTGCAAGAAAAAGGCGTGAAAGTGATTGTCACCGGAGAAGAAGATGCATCAGCGAATGATTAACGCCGCACGAGAAACCCTGCTGCTGGAATTGCAGGAAGCCAGCCGCCTGCCGGACAGACTTGGGGAAGATTTTGTCGCCGCCGCCAACGCCGTGCTCAGCTGCCAGGGGAAGGTCATTGTTTCCGGCATGGGCAAGTCCGGGCATATCGGGAAGAAAATCGCCGCCACCTTTGCCAGCACCGGCACGCCGGCTTTCTTCGTTCACCCCGCCGAAGCGTTACACGGCGATTTGGGGATGATCGAAAGCCGCGACATTCTGCTGTTTATCTCCTATTCCGGCCATGCGAAAGAGCTGGATTTAATTATTCCTCGCCTGCAGGAAAAGGCCGTTAAGCTGATTGCGATTACCGGTAAAGCTGAGTCGCCGCTGGCGAAAGCGGCCTTTGCCACGCTGGATATTTCGGTAGAGCGTGAAGCCTGCCCGATGCGCCTTGCGCCAACATCCAGCGCGGTAAATACGTTAATGATGGGGGACGCACTGGCCATGGCCGTCATGCAAGAGCGTGGCTTTAACGAAGAGGATTTTGCACGTTCACACCCTGCCGGTGCGTTAGGCGCCCGTTTGTTAAACCGGGTTCATCACCTGATGCGCACCGACGAACAGCTTCCGCAGGTGGCGGACAGCGCCTCCGTCATGGATGCCATGCTGGAGCTAAGTCGCACAGGGCTGGGGCTGGTTGCCGTCTGTGACAAAGCACAGCAAGTTATCGGCGTCTTTACCGATGGCGACCTGCGCCGCTGGCTGGTGGGCGGTGGTAAGCTGGAAGCCGGGATCAAAGATGCCATGACGAAGAATGGCACGGTGCTGAATGCCGAAACCCGGGCGATTGATGCCAAAGAGATGCTGATGAAAAAACGCATTAGCGCGGCGCCGGTCGTGGATGAAAACGGCAGGCTGCTGGGGGCAATTAACCTGCATGATTTTCACCAGGCAGGTATTTGAGAACCAACTTTACCGCCCCCAAACGGGGGCGATAATACGCTTTACTGAACGCGAGCCAGCGCCACGGCCTGCCCTAATTGCCACACCGCCATCGCATAATGGGTGCTGTGGTTGTAGCGGGTAATAGCATAGAAGTTTGGCAGCCCGTACCAGTACTGGTAACGATCGCCCATATCGAGGCGCAGCAGGCTTACTTCCTGATGATTGCCCAAAGCGCCCTGCGGGCTCAGGCCGGACTGCCCCAGCGCCGCTACGGAGTATTTGGTGTTAAAGCCGTTAGCCAGCCCCGGCACCTGGCCATTGGCCGGGACGGCAACCATGTCGCCCTTCTCCCAGCCGTGCGCTTTGAAATAGTTCGCCACGCTGCCGATGGCATCTTCCGGATCCCACAGGTTCACGTGCCCGTCGCCGTTGAAGTCCACCGCGTACTCTTTGAATGAGGAAGGCATGAACTGCCCGTAGCCCATTGCTCCGGCGAAGGAGCCTTTCAGCGCCAGCGGATCGTCCCCTTCATTGCGCGCCATCAGCAGGAAGGTTTCCAGCTCGCCCGCAAAGTATTGCGCGCGGCGCGGATAGGCAAAGGCAAGCGTCGCGAGAGCATCCACAATGCGCGTTTTACCCATCACACGACCCCAGCGGGTTTCAACCCCGATGATCCCGACGATGATTTCCGGCGGTACGCCATAAACCTGATAGGCGCGGTTCAGGGCCGATTCATACTGGTTCCAGAACTTAACGCCGTTCTGTACGTTATCCGGCGTGATGAATTTAGCGCGATAGCGTAGCCACGCCCCGTTCGGCCCGGCAGGCGGCGCGGTCGTCGGCGCCTGCTGATCCATCAGGCGCAGCACGTAATCCAGACGTTTGGCCTGGGACAACACTTCATGCAGCTGGCGACGGTCGAAGCCATGCTCATTCACCATTTTGTCGATGAATTTTTCTGCTTCCGGGTTGTAAGCAAAATCACCGGTTTGCATAAAGACATCGTGCTGCGGCTGGAGCAGGAAACCGCCAGACGGCGTGCCGCTGGTTGTCTGCTGATCGGCGGTTTTCGGCTTACTGCTACAGGCAGAGAGTAAAACCAGCATAGGAAGAAGTGCTGCGGCTGAATAACGCATCTGATGGGCTGTCCCTGTGAATGTTCGCGAAAGTTTCGCAATAATGGTAATCCATAATCACTCATCTGAATATGTCTCTCTGGCCCCTCACGTCATACTCGACGGGTCTCTGGTCGTGACTTATTGGCAGCCCGGAGATGAATCTTCCCTCTGCTAAACCGCCGCAATGCGTTACCGGAAGCGTCGGCAGGGCATATCATTTAAAAAAGTGATCTAAATTGATATAACCGTTCAAAATAGCGAACAATAAGCCCTGAGATGAACAATAAATTTCAAGCTATGGAAGTCTTTGTGCAGGTGGTTGACGCCGGCGGATTCAGTCGTGCGGCGGAAGCCATGAAGCTGCCCAAAGTGACGGTGTCGACGCTGATTAAGACGCTGGAGACTACGCTGGGAGTCAGGCTGCTAAACCGTACCACACGTCACTGCAGCGTCACCGCAGACGGTGCCGCCTACTACGAACATTGTTTACGCATTTTGACGGAGATTCGCGTAGCGGAAGAATCGCTCTCAAGCACCAGGCTCAGTCCAAAAGGACGGCTGCGGGTCGATGCCCCCACCGGCCTTGCCAGCGAAGTTCTGGTGCCCGCCCTGCCTGATTTCTTTGCCCGTTTCCCTGACATCAGGCTAGAACTGGGCTGCAGCGATCGCTCGGTCGATCTGATCGAGGAGGGCGTAGATTGTGCCGTGCGGGTCGGCGAGCTACGCAACTCTAGCTTGATTGCACGTCGCGTAGGCGTCATGCACTACATGACCTGCGCGGCCCCGTCCTACCTGAAGTGTCATGGCCGCCCCCTTCACCCGGACGATCTGGTGCATCATCAATGCCTGAATTATTTTTCGCCCCGCACTGGCCAGATTTTTGATTGGCATTTTTCCCGCGAGGGGGAACGTATCAAGCGTTCTCTCACCGGCCCCATCGCACTGAATGACAGTTATGCATATACCGCGGCTGGCTTATCCGGCCTGGGCATCGTGCAAATGGCGGCATTCCTGATGGAACCCATGCTGAAAGATGGCCGTTTCGAGTTGATACTCGACGACTGGAGCAATGATCCGATGCCTATTCATGTGGTGTATCCGCAGAATCGCCATCTATCGACCAAGGTCCGCGTTTTTGTGGAGTGGATTGTCGAGCTTTTTGCGAAGCATCCAGGTATGGCTCCGGCGACAGCCCGTCGTGCCCGTCGCACTTAACTTCTCATGTCATCGCGTTGAGTTGCCACTGGCCCCCACTTCTTCGAAAACGATCCCACCTGCCTTGACCCCGCCCCGCACATCCCAGCTAGCTTGAGGCCGGAGCCATAGCCCTACCCGGGAGAGTAACCCGACCGGGAAACACTCCTGCCGGCTGGACATATCTTGAAGCTCAAGCCCCGAATTGGCTGCCTGTCATTGTTCGCTATTTCGAACAGTCATATCCATTTACATGGCTTTTTCCGACTACAGGCCATGTTTAAGATGGCCGCAAGAAAGCCGCCAAAACGGCAAGGCAATCTGACTTCGACAACCAGCCGCAGAGCGGCTTCTGGAGAATCACATGATGGGCAAAACCGTAAACGGTATCAACGTCGCCGACCTACAACAATTCACCCAGGACGTGCGCGACAACCCGGCCAGGGGCGCAATCCGCTTCAACGTTAAAACGAAATGGCAGGGCCAGACGCGGACGGTAGCGAGCGTCGATCATTACGAACTGGGGGGCGAGAAACACGCCCGCCATTTCGAGATTGCCGCCGACGAACCGGCCCAGCTGCTGGGACAGAACACCGCGCCTAACCCACAGGAACTGCTGATGGCGGCGCTGAACGCCTGCATGTCAGTCGGCTATGCGGCGAATGCGGCCGCCATGGGCATCACCCTCCACAGCCTTGAAATCGAAACTGACGGTGAACTGGACCTGCGAGGTTTCCTGGGCCTGGATGACAGCGTGAATCCCGGCTATGACGAAATCCGGTATGTAGTGCGCCTGCGCACTGATGCCACCCGCGAACGGGTTGAGGAATTACACGCCCAGGCGACAAGAACGTCAGTCAACCTGGCGAACTTCTCCCGGGCGATCCGCATGGTCGAAACGCTGGAAATCCTCGAACCATAACCGCCAACAAGCTCAACATTAAATCTGAGGACTCATGAAACTCTATTACTCCCCTGGCTCTTGCGGGCTTTCCCCGGCCATCGCGCTGCGCGAGGCGTGCCTTGCCTTCGATCTGGTCAAAGTAGACTTCGCCACGAAGACGACTGTCGAGGGCAATTATCTCGATGTGAACCCGAAAGGCTTCATTCCGATTCTGGTGCTCGATAACGGTGACTTGATTACCGAAGGTGCAGTCATCCTGCAGTGGATCGCCGACCAGAACCCCGGCCTTAACCTGCTGCCAGCCTTCGGCACGCAGGAGCGCTATCGTGCGCTGGAATGGCTCAATGTCATCGCGACTGACCTTGCCAAAGGGATGTCGACGATGTTCCAGCCCTTTTTCGACGATGCGGCGAAAAACCGCTACGCCGAAGGATTCCTCAAAGGTCGGTTCGCCTTTGTTGAAGAGCATCTGTCGAACAACGACTATGTGCTCGGCAACGAATTTTCGGCACCTGATGCCTATCTCTATAACGTCCTGAACTGGCCGCCCCGCGTTGGGATCGACATGTCCGTTTACCCGGCCATTGAGCGATTCATGCGGCGCATGGAACAGCGCCCCAGCGTTCAGGCCGCACGCGCGGCAGAAGGTCTGCCCCCGCGCTGAGCAGTAAGTAGATCGCAAGCCGCCGGCCAATACCCGGCGCCGGCGGCAGCGGTTACTCATTCGGGGTTCAACGCCTCAGCGGCGCTCTAATTTCTCATCAAACAGCGCCGCGCTTTATTGTTTCCAGGAGTCCAGGATGATCGTTGAAAAGTGCAATGGGTTATCGGTGCAGATCCTGCCCGTTCTCGAAGATAATTATATTTTCCTTATAGAAGATTTACGGACAGGTGCCCTGGCCGTCGTTGATCCAACCGAGGCCAGTCCGGTACTGGATGTGCTTGAAGGAAGGCGCGTAGATCTGATCCTTAATACGCACCATCATTGGGATCACGTTTCAGGCAACACGGAGATCAAGCGAAAAACAGGGGCCCGCGTCATTGGCCCGGCGGCCGAAGTGGATGATATCCCGGGTATCGATCGGGGCGTGATCGGAGGCGATACGGTAGCATTGGGGGAGCATATTGCCCTGGTTATCGACGTGCCGGGGAATACGAGCGGGCACATCGCCTTTTGGTTCAAGGAGGCTGGGCTTCTCTTTTCCGGCGACACCATCTTTCATCTTGGCTGCGGGCGTGTCCAGGAAGCTATGCCGGCCCAGATGTGGACTTCGATCGATAAAATAAGAAAGCTGCCGCCGGAAACGCTCATCTATTCCTCGCACGAATACGCCGCCGACAATGCCCGCTTCGCGCTCACAATCGAACCAGACAACGCCGCTCTGCTGAAGCAGATCGCGCGGATAGAGGACAAGAGGCAAGCGGGCATGCCGACCGTTCCATCGACACTGGCAACGGAGCTCGCGGCCAATCCGTTTCTACGCGTCGATCGGGCTTCCATACGTTCCCGATTGGGTTGCATGGAGAGCGCCAACTGGGAAGTCTTTGCCAAACTGCGCCGTATGAAAGACGCTTTCCGGGAGCTAAAAAATCTGTGAATGGCTTCGGAAATTTTTAGCTCACGTCGATATCGCGGGCTAAACGAGATAGCTAAAGCTCTGTTACGTCCAAAAGTGGCGTAACAGATGCGTAAGCCGGTTATTAAAAACCGCCATTCGTCGCCCAATGCCCGGCCGGTGAAGTTTCCTGGGAGGGAAGATTCAAAGACACACAGGCGGAAAGTAAAAGCGTGTGTTTATGCTGTCTGCCCTCTTAAGTACCCAAAAAGCAACTGAACTAATTCCCGCTTCAGCGCCGATGAACCGGTCAATCCGCGCAAGGCCGCCTGATGCACAATCCCTTCAATAGCAGCGGATAATGCCCACGCTGCTGTCTGAATATCCTGGGCATTCCGTCGCGCCCCATACCGGGAAACAAGGGCGAGATAGTACTCGTTATACTTTTTTTCAAATTCGGCGTGAGCCGAAATAGCCTCGTCGCTCCGGGGAGCGTCTTCCACCAGGGCCCGATGTAGAGCGGGATGTGCCCCATGCACCGACAGCATGCCTTCGATCAGCAGGTTGAAGCTCTGGTTCACATCCTCGGTGTGTTCACTGGCAGCCTGCAGGACGCTGATAACATCGCTGAAATGCTTCTTTCTAATGGCTTCTACGAGTACGAGCTTGTTGGGAAAATATTGGTAAAGCGACCCGATGCTAACGCCCGCAAACTCAGCCACTTCATTGGTGGTGAAGTATCGCCAGCCTTTTTCACCTAAAACCTGAGTCGCAGCCTCGACGATCGCGCTCACTGTCGCCTGAGAACGCTTCTGCTTTGGGAGCTTCCGCATCCCGTTATCGCGCGTCTGAATGCGAGTAGACATCACTGTGCCTCCAACTCAAAATGTGAACTCCAGGCTCACATTATACAAGGATTGGTCAGGTGCATCCTCTGCCAGCCACAAGCCGTGAACTCCGACTTAAGGTCAGACCCGCCAGCCGCCCAAAGGCTTCTGACTTTGAGATAGTCGAAGTGGCTTTACCCGTTGCACAAAACGATGAGGTTCTGGTCAGGAACCGTTATTCGCGCGTCTCCGCCTCGCTGCGCATGATGATCAGCGAGGGCGCCGAAGCCATTCCTGGCGTACCGTTTCCGGCGCTGAAGCCGGGCGACACTCTGGCGGAGGAAACGCTTGGCGAGGTCCTTTCGGCTCCCCCTGGAAGTGAACTCAGGCCGGGCGATCGGGTTCGGCATTTCATGGGCTGGCGCGAGTATGCCGCCGTCCCGCTCGCGGAGTGCGTCCGTGTTGATAGCCGAGTTTCTCCGGACGTCGCCAGCCTTTCGCATGGCTCGACGGCTTATGCGGCATTGACGCGAGGCGTTGAAATCAGGCCCGGTGATACCGTCCTTATCACCAGCGCGGCAGGCGCAATAGGCTCTATGGCCGGGCAAATCGCCCGACAGCTTGGCGCTGGACGCGTGATTGGCAGCACAAGCTCCAGGCAAAAAGCCGAACGGCTTGTTAAGGGATTAGGTTACGACGCGGCGGTGATTCGGGGCAGCGGCAGCGACGTGGCACAGCTGCGTGAAGTCGCTCCGGAAGGTATTGATGTCGTGCTCGATTGCGTAGGCGGGGAACAACTGCAGTCAGCCATCGTGGCTGCACGCCCAGGTGCCCGAATTGCGATCGTCGGGGCTCTGTCGGGCCAGCTCGCGGATGCAGGAACGGGACGGGAGGCCCCCGTCGAGCTCGATTCAGTCCAGATCCTCCTGAAAAAGATCACGATACGCGGATACAGCGCTGACGACGACCCGGATGCGCACGCGGAATGGGATACGAGATTTGCAGAATGGCTTCAAACAGGGGATATCGTGTTTCCACATGTCATCGTCAATGGGATAGAGCGGGCCCCAGAGGCCATTCAGGCTATTGCGGAGGGCAGATACTTCGGCACCGTGTTTGTCGAGTTTTAGGACTTGTCATCATGTTGCCGTAAGCATACCTGCCTGGATGCCACGTGCTATTTAAGCTTTGTGGTTTTTCAGCCCCGACAGGTACGCTTCACTGCCAGATTCTTCAAAAATTATGAGAGCGCGGGCGGTTGTATTCCACCAGCCCTTGCTCTGTCAGACTTCACCGGCTGGCTGACTAAAGCGTCGATGTTCGCCCTCTCACGCCCTTCTGCCGTTAAAATAGCACCGGCAGCCCCAGCGCACGTTTCACTTCGTCCGCCGTTTGCTGCGTCAGCGCTCGCGCTTTTTCACTCCCGGCTTTCAGCACCTCTTGTAAATAAGGCTTATCGTCAATAAAGCGATTTCGCCGCTCTCTGATCGGCGCCAGCAGGTTTTGCAGGCAGGTTTCCAGCTCGTTTTTACACTGCCGATCCCCCAGCCCACCGCGCTGGTAGTGCTCTTTCATCGCCTCGACGTTCTCTTTGTCTTCATGGAAAGCATCCAGCCAGGTAAACACCACATTGCCTTCAATTTTTCCCGGATCGTTGACGCGCAGATGATCCGGGTCGGTAAACATGGCGCTCACGGCCTGATGAATCTGCTGCTCGCTGGCGGAAAGGGTGAGCGTATTGCCCAGGGATTTTGACATTTTAGCGTTGCCGTCAATGCCCGGCAGACGGCTAACCGGGCTGAGTAACGCTTTGCAGGGGGTTAATATCGGCGTCGGCGTCAGGCTATTCATTTTGTGCACAATTTCATTGGCCTGTTCGATCATCGGTAGCTGATCGTCCCCCACCGGCACCAGGCTGGCTTTAAACGCGGTGATATCCGCGGCCTGGCTCACGGGGTAGACAAGAAAACCAGAAGGCAAAGAGCGAGCAAACCCCTTCTGGGCTATCTCGCTTTTTACCGTCGGGTTTCTTTCCAGCCGGGCGACGGTCACGATGTTCATATACAACATGGTGAGTTCGGCCAGCGCTGGCAGAGAGGATTGCAGGCAGATTGTGGTTTTCTGCGGATCAATGCCAACCGCCAGGTAGTCCGCCATCACCTGCAGAATGTTTTCGGCGACTTTCTCCGGGCGGCTGCCGTTGTCGGTTAGTCCCTGAAGGTCGGCGACCAAAATGTGCTGCCGGTGCTCATCCTGAAGCTGAACGCGTTTACGCAGTGAGCCGACGTAGTGCCCAAGGTGAAGCTGGCCGGTTGGACGGTCGCCGGTAAGAATGGTTTGCTGTAAAGCGTGTGAACTGCTCATAACTGCCTCCTGAGGCTGATAAATCTTGCCGGAGGGCGAACAGTTAAAACGAAATAGCCGCCTTCCGGCGGCTATTAGAAAAGGGTGAACGAATTCCTGCCGCCTCTAAAGAGACAGCCACCAGCGGCTAACGATAAGTGTGGTGTGATTTATGTTCATTCGGCTACCCTATCACATTTCACGGCGGTTTCCGTAGCGGGATTTAAAAGTTTATAATTTCCCCATCGTGCGCAAGATGCCCTCGCGACGAACAGATAAAAAGGAAAGTTGGGAATCTATGGTTGTTATGAATGATCCTTCGCCAGGCGTCCTGTCGGTTTTCGATTTTGACGGCACGCTGACCCATAGCGATAGCTTTGTCCCGTTCCTGCGGTTTGCCTTCGGGCGCAAAACCTTCGCGCGCAAGATGATGCGTATGGTCATTCCGACGCTCAAATGCCTGCGTCGGAAGCTGACCCGCGATGAGTTAAAAGAAGTGCTGATTTCAACCTTCTTAACCGGCGTGAATGAGCAGTGGGTTAAGGAAAAAGCCGAAGTGTATTGCGCGAAAAACTTCGAAAAAATGATGCGCCCGCGTGGGCTGATGGCGGTTGCCGCTGAACTGCGTTCTGGCGCTGAAGTTACGCTGTGCTCCGCCTCGCCGGCCATCGTGCTGCTGCCGTTCGCCGAACGTCTGGGCGTGAAGCTCATCGGCACTCAGCTTGAGGTGGTGGACGGCGTGTTAACCGGCCGCATTAACGGTCATAACTGCCGCTGCGATCAAAAAATTCAGCGTCTGGAACAGATTTATGGCCCGCTCAACCAGCTGCATTTGCGCGCCTGGGGGGATTCACGAGGGGATTATGAATTGCTGACCGCGGCAAGGGATTACCACTGGCGCCACTTCCACCGCGCCAGCTCTCGCCGTCGCTCACCTATCGAAAGATTGCGCCTGGATAAACACCTCTAACCGGGGCCGTCAGGGCGCCCTCAGATAAGGACGCCCTGTCACCTGCTCAGCTCTTACTGTCGCTCGATTCGCCTTTCGCCGGGAACATCACGCTGAGGATGATGCCCACGGCCAGCACGCCCAACACAACGTACAGGCTGGCGGTGGCCGAGATACTGTAACCGTGATGCCAGATGTGTTCGCTGGCGTTAAGCCCAAGCTTAACGGCGATAAAGAACAGCAGCACCACCACCGCTTTTTCCAGGTGAACGAGATACTGTTTTAACGCTTCCAGCACAAAATACAGGGTACGCAAGCCAAGTATCGCAAACATCATTGCGCTGTAGACGATAAGCGGCTCACGACTGACGGCAATAATGGCCGGGACGGAGTCAAAAGCAAACATCACGTCGGAAAGCTCAACCACCGCCACACAAAGCATCAGCGGTGTCGCATACAGCGTGGCTTTTTTTACTCGCCCAACGGTGATAGCCTGGTTTTCTGGCTTCGCCAGCTCGTGGTCAACCTCAGCCTGGTTAAGCAGGAATTTGCGTCCGGCAAGCTTTGGCCAAAGAGGGAAAAAGCGTTTCACCAGCCGATAAGCCAAATGCTGAGAGTAGTCCTCAACTTCATCCTCCCCATCGTTGCCTTTGAGCATCATCACCGCCGTCCACGCCACAATCAGCGCAAACACGATTTCAACATAAGGCCCCAGCGACAGCAGCCCGGTGCCGATAGCCACAAAAACGCCCCTGAAAACAATCGCGCCGATAACGCCCCAGTACAACACCCGGTGCCGGTAGCGATCCGGAATACCAAACCAGGCAAAAATCGCCATCATCACAAACAGGTTATCGACGGAAAGCACCTTTTCAAGGGCATAACCGGTGATAAACAGGCTGGCCACTTCCGCCCCGTGATGAAGATATAAAAAACCGGCAAAAAGCATTGCCACTACAACCCAGAATACCGACCACAATGCGGCGCTTTTCAGCGAGATAGGCTCGTCTTTGCGGTGCATAAAGAGGTCGATGAAAATGGCCCCTACCGAGAGCGCGAGAAATACCGCTACCGTTTCGGTCGGGAAACCAATATGTGTAGATACCATGTTTTATCCTTCAGGAATGACGGAGGCGGTTTCGGGGATTTTAGTGCCGCCTCACTCCATTCAGGATAAGACCTTCAGGCAAAAATGGTATATTTTTTCTGACATTGGCGAATAAAACGGCGCCTGCATTAAATCGCTCGCGCATCCCCCGCGTACTGCGCTACCGCCTGTTGTAACCTCACCGTCTGGCTGTCATTGGCCGGGCTTATCATCGCGTAGTTATAGCGGCAATCGCTCCAGTATTGCGCCGTCAGGTTATCAGCCTGTCGCTCCCCTTTCCCCAGCGTGAACATGCCGGAAGGCCGAATGTAATACGCCACCCGCGTACCCTGAGCATCCTGGTAGACCACCAGCGCCGCAGGGCCCTGCTCAGTTACCATTAAACGCCCGCCCACCAGCGTAAAACCGTAATTGTCGAGGTCGGGTGCCAGCGCCCCGTTAATGAAATAGCGGCTCATCCAGTTGTTCACCTCCGCGCGATCGCTGGCCACGACGTCCAACGCTTTCACGCTGCCGCTGTTCACCAGACGATAGGCCTGCACGGCATCTTCCATCGGTAGAATTTGCCGCAGAACTTCGCTGGCATGCAGCTGCCACCCGGCCACGCCGCCCATGCCGACGGAGAATAGCAGGCTAAAAGCAACGGCTAAACGCCACCGGCGAGCGCGCTGGATTTGCTGCCGCGCCCGCTGTACTTCCTGGGCAGGAACAGAAACCTGCGGCACAAATTCGTCCAGCGAAAGGCGTAAACGCCGGGCATCGGCCTGCCATTTTTTGACCTGTGCGGCCCGCTCGGGGTGCTGCTGCAAATAGTGCTCAACCCACTTTTTGCGCTCTTCATCCAGCTGCCCGTCAACCCAGGCATGGAGATCCTGCTCATCAGGTATGCGCGATTTCATTTCAATCTCCTTAATGCCGGGGTAGATGACGTGCCTTCATCCCATTTTTGCAGCTGTTTTCTGGCACGGGACAAGCGCGACATCACGGTACCCAACGGAATACCCAGCGACTCAGCCGCCTCTTTATAACTCAGCCCTTCCACGCTGATAAGCAGCAGTAACGCGCGCTGCTCTACGGGGAGCTGGCTGAACATCACCAGCATATCGTCGTTAATCAACATCTCTTCCGTTGACGCTGCCACCGGGTGTTCATCCCCGGTAAACAGCGACAAAATACGCTGATAGCGTCTTTTTCGGCGCTCGCCGTCAATAAATTGCCGGTAAAGAATAGAGAACAGCCAGCTGCGAAGGCTCTCCCTCGCCGCCAGATCCCTTTTTCGGGTAAAAGCTTTCTCAAGGCAGGACTGCACCAAATCCTCCGCGGCGTGAGGATTGCGCGTGAGCCATAGGGCGAAACGCTGCAGATGCGGCAGCATTTCCCGTATTTCCTGTTCGCTCAGTTTTGACATGATTTACTCCACTGCGCGAGGTTAGTCCCGGCCTTTGTAGCCCGTCATGCTGCTGAACACGCCGTCTCGCAATAACAGCGCATGGAATAGAGCGGCGGTCAGGTGCAAAATCACGGTAACGAATAACAACAGTGCAAGCCAGGTATGTAATGGCCGAAGCACGGCATAAAGCTCAATATTTTTCGCCACCAGCGCTGGAAGCGTGATCCCGCACCCCAGCGTCACCGGGTAGCCCGCGGCAGAGAGCATGGCCCAGCCTACCAATGGCTGAGCCACCATCAGAAGATAGAGCAACCCTTGGGATAAATGCGCCAGCGCCACCTGAAAACCAGGCAAATGCGCCGGAAGCGAGGGCGTTTTATAGCGAAAGCGAAGATACACCCGCAGAATAACCAGCAGCAGAATGGCGACGCCGAGTGGTTTATGCAGCGAGTATAAAAAAGCATGCAGTTCCGACACCGTGGACACCATGCCCACGCCGATAAACAACATCGCCACGATCATCAGCGCCATCGTCCAGTGAACGACGCGCAATAGAGGGTGAAAATACGTCACTTTGCTCATAACCCGGCCCCTTTATTTACCTGAGCTTCTTCGTGCGTGCGCCGATTGAAGGATGACGAATAAGCCGCAGAGCGCGCGCTAAGCAGCGGATCGTCTGAACCCGAAATACCCTCTGGCAGGATCAGCGGATCGTAATTGATGTCCCGGCAGCTGCCGTCGGCCTGATCTTGTGCGGAAGTCAGCACCAGCGTGCCTGCGTTAAGTTTTTGGTGGCTGTCTGGCCAGGCTTTTGTCGCATCGTTAGTCGCGTCGCCTTTTTCAGCCACGCTGATAATCAAATCCCATTTTAGCGGCCCCTGCTGCAGGCGCTGCTTGATGTCCTGCTGAAGGAATAAAGGATTCGCCTTGTCCTGCGCCGTCACCGGTACGCCGGGAGTCTGCGCCTGCATGCTCCAGCGCACGCCGTGAACCTCCCCTGCTTTATTGGTAAACAAGAACGCATTCAGGCTGTTGTAGCTGTCGCTGGCCCAGCTCGACGTCGGCACATAGCTCTTCACCCAGGCAAAAAACGGTTTTGCCTCCGGGTGAGCGCTGATAAAAGCGTTCATTTTGGCCGGATCGGGCTTGCCCGTTTTAGGATCGGGAATACCCGCCATTTGCTGATCGTAGAAACCTTGAGGAGTAGCAACGCTAAAGAACGGCAGCGCGTTCATCCCCGTGCGCCACTCCTGGCCATCGCGGGTGATAAACTGCAGCGCCATGCTGCGCACCGGAACGGCACCATCGGGCGCGTTGGGGTTCCCCCCGGCAATCGCCAGACGGCCAATAACCGGCGTATTGCCCGGCGAAAACACCGTTGCTTTTGACAGGGCGCTGGCGCTGCCGTTGGAGTCAAAATACCCCACCACGCAGACGCCCTTCGCATGATTGCGGCGATAACCGGGGTGCTCTCCTCCCGTTTTTTCTAACGAATTAACCAGCTTGTCGGGGGATAAACGTCCCGGCGTCAGGGCTCCCCACGCCCAGGCAAACAGCAGGCAAAGGGCTAACGGAATGGTGACTATCACGGCACCACGCAGCAAAAATTGCTGCGGGTAGCGCAAATTTTTAAGTATCGCGCAGAAAGACGGGCGGGGTTCTCGCATAGGTTCGGCTCACAGTGATGAACGACATTTAACTTTTGAGCACATAGGACGAACGAAATGAACGTTTATTCCCAGGGATTAAATATTTTTTACTGCCTGTATTCCACCATCAAAAACAGGGAGATTACTGTAATTAATATTCATATTTTCCGTGTCGATGGATTTTAAAAATATTGGTCCTGCCTTTTGCATTAACAGGTAAAAACTTAAATCTTAAATAAATAATAAATTTTTGTTAGCAGACGTAACTAACTCGCCAGAATAATAACTTCAAGTTCGCGGACTCAGGTTTAAAGCATAAACGCAAAGTGAAATCACATATTAAAAACAAAGTAATTTAACTTAGAGAGAGAAAAAACAAACGCTATTGTTATTTATAGAATAAAGCATTCCCCCCTCGACAACACCGTTTACATCGGTGTAAACCCGCCCTATTGACAACTTTTTCCCTGCAGATTAATTTTCTTCCCAACCTGATAACCGGCAAGACACCTTACCCTCCTGTATTCGCTACGGGAAAATACTCTAACAACACCATTAACATCACGCTCAATATTAATTAAAAGAGAGTAATTATGTTTAAAAATCTTTCCGTAGGCTCGCGAATAAGCGGCAGCTTTATCATTATTTTATTGACGCTGGTAGTGCTAACGCTGGTGGCAATTATGCAGGTGAATAAAATAAACAACGCGCTGATCGCCATCAACGATGTCAATAACGTTAAACAACGCTACGCCGTGAATTTCCGGGGCAGCGTGCATGACCGTTCGATTGCCATCCGCGACGTGACGTTAGTGCCGGCAGGCGAGCTTCAGGGCGTTGTCGAACACATCCGCAAGCTGGAGCAGGATTACCAGGCCTCCGTCCAGCCGATGGAAGGCATCTTTACTCAGGGCAACGATGTCACCGCTGAAGAACGCACGCAATATGAAAAGATAAAAGAGGCCGAGCAGCAAACGCTGCCGCTGGTGAATGAAATTATCACCCTGCAGCAAAAAGGTGACGTGGAAGGGGCACGCCAGATAATCCTGAATCAGGCCCGCCCTGCATTTGTTAACTGGCTGGCCACCATTAACGGTTTCATCGATATGGAAACGCAGCTTAACGACGCGCTCGCGAATACGGCGCGCGGAATTGCCCGCACATTCCACCTTCTGATGCTCACCCTGGCGCTAGCTGCCGTGGTCATTGGCCTGCTAATCACCTGGTCAACCACGCGTAAAATCACGCTTTCCCTCGGTGGTGAGCCGGTTGATTTACTGCATATGACCAACGCCATCGCCGCCGGAGATCTGACACAATCGCCTGCACTGCGAAAACGCGATACCACCAGTATTTTGGCCTCACTCAGCCATATGCAAAATGCGCTGCGCCAGCTCGTGCTGGAAGTACGCCAGAACGCCGAAGGCGTAGCGAGCGCCAGTGCGGAAATTGCCAAAGGAAGTAGCTCGCTTTCTGCAAGAACGGAGAACCAGGCTGCGGCGCTGCAGCAAACTTCAGCGGCGATGGATCAGGTGGCGAGCACGGTGCGGAACAATGCGGAAAGCGCGCAGTACGCCAGTAAGCTTGCCAGCTCAGCCGCCACCGAAGTCGCCCAGGGGAGTGAAATGGTGCAGGGGATCGTCAGCACGATGGACGAGATCACTCAGGAATCCGTGCGTATTGCGGACATTACCTCCGTGATCGAGGGGATCGCTTTCCAGACCAACATTTTGGCGCTGAACGCCGCCGTTGAGGCCGCCCGGGCGGGTGAACAAGGCCGGGGTTTTGCGGTTGTCGCCACTGAGGTTCGTGCTCTTGCCCAACGCTCTTCCACCGCGGCGAAAGAAATTAAAGGCCTGATTACCGGCTCAGTACAGCGGGTAAACAGCGGTGCGCAGGAGATAGATCGGGCGGCGGAAACCATGAGCAAAATTTTAACCACCGTCAGCCAGGTGAACAGTATCGTGAACGAAATTGCGCATAATTCTGCCGAACAGGCGACCGGCGTTAATGAGGTTGCCCAGGCCGTTGCACAGATGGATAAAAATCTGCAGCAGAACGTCGCACTGGTCGAGGTGACGTCTTCAACGGCAACCTCTCTCGATACGCAATCTCGCGTTCTGCGGGAAACCGTGAGCGTTTTTCAGGTCGCGTCCTGAATTGAAAAAGTACGGGGAATCGTCATTCCCCGCGAGTTTATTTCGGGAAATTAATCACCAGGTGGCTGTTGTCGTCCTTCTCATTCAGCGAGCAGCCCGGGGCTGTATCGCTCGCGCTGAAGGAAACCACGGGGCCGGGACGCATATCTTTAGGCCCCTGCTCGCGGCTATGATGAAAATGACCGCCGCCGCCCCAAACCAGCGTTTTACGAGCGCCAATGGCGCGCTCTTCCTTTTCTGCCGCGGCGTTCCAGGCAATATTGAGCGCCAGCCGTTTGTTCATGTATTTGATGGCTTCCATCGGCGTTTTTGGCGCCGCGCCGGGAATATGGCGATCAATGCCTGCAACGGAAATACCGGCTTTGTGTGCTTCATAAAGCGCCCCGGCAACCTTATCCACCCAGGCCTCGCCGTGCTTTGACCAGGCGTTCATGATGAAGTTTTTTGTCGCCTCTTTTCCATGAGCCAGCGCTTCGCGGAACAAGGCGTTATCGCTGTACTTCACAAACTCTACCGCCAGCAGATCCACGCCAGCCTTTTTCAACTCGGGAATGGCATGCCCGACAAATTCAGGGATTGCAAGCTGACCATGTACATCACCCAGATAGGCAAGCTTGTTATCACGGAACAGGTGAGCCAGGGCCTGAACGGGATCGTTTACCGGTGGCTTAATTTTAATCTCTGGATGGATCCTTCCACTGGCGTTAAGAGCGGCGGACTGAACGCGATTTGACTGACCGACTGCAGAAAACATGGCTATCTCCGATGTTGGGATGTTTTCTGGTAAGTGGGTCACTGAAAATTGAGTTCCTGAAAGCGGAGCGAAAAAAATGTGTCTAAACGCAACATCCGGCAACTCAAATACGTTGCCGGATCGGGCGGGATCTATCTTTTATAGTAATTATTAAGGCTTTTAATGTAGTTCATGCAGCCCATCACGCTGGGATCGGTACTGTTGTATTTATAGTCTTTGATGATGCCTTTGCTGTCGGTAGAGATCTGAATTTTGCAGCTGTAGTTAACCGGCACAAACGTGGTTTGTGTTGTCGTGGCCTCAAACGGTTTACCGTTGACCGTACCGGTGGTCGTTTGCGGCGAAATATAAGGCTCGGCTCCCGTACTGTTCGTTACCCACGTATAAACTTTTGTGTCGTCAAACGTTTGCTGATTATCGGGGTAACCTAATATTTTAAATGCGACGGTTTTATCCTGGCCCACGAGGCCACGTAACCCCTCATCAAGCTGTTGAAAAGAAACACACCCCGTCACTGCCAGTACGCCCGCCAGTACCCACTTTCTCATAGACACCCTGGAATTTAACCGTTTAAACAGAATGAAGGCGAAAACGTTCGCCAAACTGCGGTATTACAGCCAGCCGCCGCTAGAACATATCAGAACGGCAACGCGTTGCGAGGCTTTCAGCAATGTCGTTTAACCGCTGTTTTCCTGGCTTTGATACTCCGTTATCATGGACTCTCTGCGGGTCGATGCCCGCGCACAGTTTACGCCGGATTAGTGAGCGACAATGAGAACCAAAAACATCACTAATCCATTAAAATTCAACGAAATGGATATCATCACTCCATGAGTACTAGCGAAACCTTTGACGCCCACACCCCAATGATGCAGCAGTATCTGCGTCTTAAATCCGAGCACCGTGACATCCTGCTGTTTTACCGCATGGGTGACTTCTACGAGCTGTTCTATGACGATGCGAAACGCGCTTCACAGCTGCTGGATATCTCCCTGACCAAGCGTGGGGCTTCTGCGGGCGAACCCATTCCAATGGCCGGCGTGCCTCATCACGCGGTGGAAAACTACCTGGCCAAGCTGGTGAATCTCGGCGAATCCGTGGCTATCTGCGAACAAGTTGGTGACCCGGCGACCACCAAAGGACCGGTTGAGCGCAAAGTCGTTCGCATCGTCACGCCGGGTACCATCAGCGACGAAGCCCTGTTGCAGGAGCGCCAGGATAACCTGCTGGCGGCTATCTGGCAGGACAGCAAAGGCTTTGGCTATGCGACGCTCGACATCAGCTCCGGGCGCTTCCGCCTGACCGAGCCTGAAGACCGTGAAACCATGGCCGCCGAGCTTCAGCGCACCAATCCGGCGGAGCTGCTGTATGCGGAAGACTTCGCAGAGATGAGCCTGATTGATGGCCGTCGTGGCCTGCGCCGCCGTCCACTTTGGGAGTTCGAGATTGAAACCGCACGCCAGCAGCTAAATCTACAGTTTTCCACTCGAGACCTGACCGGTTTTGGCGTCGAGAACGCCCACCATGCGCTTTGCGCCGCTGGCTGCCTGCTGCAGTATGTTAAAGATACCCAGCGTACGTCTCTGCCGCATATTCGTTCCGTGACCATGGACCGGCAGCAGGACAGCATCATTATGGATGCCGCCACCCGGCGTAACCTGGAGATCACCCAGAACCTTTCCGGCGGCGTGGAAAATACGCTAGCCTCGGTGCTGGACTGCACCGTGACGCCGATGGGCAGCCGTATGCTCAAACGCTGGCTGCATATGCCGGTGCGTAACGTTGATGTGCTCATCAAGCGGCAGCAGACTATTGCGGCTCTGCAGGAGCGCACCGCCGATATTCAGCCTACGCTGCGCCAGGTAGGCGACCTGGAACGTATTCTTGCCCGTCTGGCGCTGCGTACCGCTCGCCCACGCGATCTGGCCCGTATGCGTTATGCCTTCCAGCAACTGCCTGCCCTGCGGGAAACCCTGTCGGACGTAAGCACCGACTATGTGCAAACCCTGCGCGAGCAGATGGGCGAGTTTGCAGAACTGCGCGAATTACTTGAGCAGGCGGTTATCGAATCTCCGCCGGTGCTGGTGCGCGACGGCGGCGTTATCGCCCCCGGCTATAACGAAGAGCTGGACGAGTGGCGAGCCCTGGCCGACGGCGCAACTGACTACCTGGATCGCCTGGAAATCCGCGAGCGCGAACGCCTGGGCCTGGATACGCTGAAGGTTGGATTTAACGCCGTGCACGGCTACTACATCCAGGTCAGCCGCGGGCAAAGCCATCTGGTGCCGATCAACTATGTTCGCCGCCAGACGCTGAAAAATGCCGAGCGCTACATTATTCCTGAGCTGAAAGAGTACGAAGATAAGGTCCTGACCTCTAAAGGCAAAGCGCTGGCGCTGGAGAAACAGCTTTACGATCGGCTGTTTGATTTGCTGCTGCCGCACCTGGAAGCGCTGCAAAAAAGCGCCACCGCGCTGGCAGAGCTGGACGTACTGGTCAACCTGGCCGAGCGCGCTTATACCCTGAACTACACCTGCCCGACGCTGACGGACAAGCCCGGCATTAAGCTGGTCGGCGGCCGCCACCCGGTGGTGGAACAAGTGCTCAGCGAACCGTTTATCGCTAACCCGCTCAATCTTTCACCTCAACGCAGAATGCTGATCATTACCGGCCCGAATATGGGCGGTAAAAGTACCTACATGCGCCAGACGGCGCTAATTGCCCTGCTGGCCTATATCGGCAGTTTTGTGCCGGCTCAGCAGGCAGAAATCGGCCCGATTGACCGCATATTTACCCGCGTGGGCGCTGCCGATGACCTGGCTTCCGGTCGCTCAACCTTCATGGTGGAGATGACAGAAACCGCCAACATTCTGCACAACGCTACCGAACACAGCCTGGTGCTGATGGATGAGATTGGCCGCGGCACGTCAACCTATGATGGCCTGTCGCTAGCCTGGGCCTGCGCCGAAAGCCTGGCCAACCGCATCAAGTCGCTGACGCTGTTCGCTACCCACTATTTTGAGCTGACCACGCTGCCGGAGAAAATGGAAGGCGTAGCGAACGTCCATCTGGATGCCGTGGAGCATGGGGATACTATCGCCTTTATGCACAGCGTACAGGACGGCGCGGCAAGCAAGAGTTACGGCCTGGCCGTAGCCGCGCTGGCGGGTGTGCCTAAAGACGTGATCAAACGCGCGCGTCAGAAGCTGCGCGAGCTGGAGAGCATTTCCGGCAATGCGGCCGCAAGCCAGGTGGATGGGACGCAAATGTCGCTGCTGACGCCGGCGGAAGAGACATCCCCTGCCGTAGAAGCACTGGAAAACCTGGATCCGGATTCACTTTCTCCGCGTCAGGCGCTGGAATGGATTTACCGGCTGAAGAGTTTGGTGTAGCAGTTACCGAACAACAGGCATAAAAAAAGCGGTGATTTGCATCACCGCTTTTTATTTGAAGAGTCGATTATTCGCGGAACAGCGCTTCGAGGTTCAGCCCCTGTGCCTGCAGGATTTCACGCAGACGACGCAGGCCTTCAACCTGAATCTGACGAACGCGTTCACGAGTCAGGCCGATTTCACGACCCACATCTTCCAGCGTCGCAGCTTCATAACCCAGCAGACCAAAACGACGGGCCAGCACTTCACGCTGCTTAGCGTTCAGTTCGAACAGCCACTTCACGATGCTTTGCTTCATGTCATCGTCTTGCGTGGTGTCTTCCGGGCCGTTGTCTTTCTCGTCCGCAAGGATATCCAGCAGCGCTTTCTCAGAGTCACCGCCCAACGGCGTGTCTACCGAGGTAATGCGCTCGTTGAGACGCAGCATACGGCTAACGTCATCAACCGGTTTATCCAGCTGCTCGGCAATCTCTTCGGCACTTGGCTCATGGTCGAGCTTGTGGGAGAGTTCGCGAGCGGTACGCAGGTAAACGTTCAGCTCTTTCACGATATGAATCGGCAGGCGAATCGTACGGGTTTGGTTCATGATTGCCCGTTCGATGGTCTGACGAATCCACCATGTAGCGTACGTTGAGAAACGGAACCCACGTTCCGGATCGAACTTCTCAACCGCACGAATCAGCCCCAAATTGCCCTCTTCAATCAGATCCAGCAGCGCCAGACCACGATTGCTGTAGCGACGGGCAATTTTCACCACCAGACGCAGGTTACTTTCGATCATGCGTCGGCGGGAGGCTACATCCCCGCGCAGCGCGCGGCGAGCAAAGTAAACTTCTTCTTCGGCTGTTAATAATGGAGAGTAACCGATCTCTCCAAGATAAAGCTGAGTCGCATCCAGTACACGCTGTGTTGCACCCTGTGACAGCAGCTCTTCTTCTGCAAGGTCGTTATCACTGGGTTCCTCTTCTACAAGCGCTTTTTCGTCAAAAGCCTCAACTCCGTTCTCATCATATTCCGCGTCTTCGTTTAACTCGTTAACTTTCAGCGTATTCTGACTCATAAGGTGGCTCCTACCCGTGATCCCTGGGCAATACACTCAATGAATGTTTTGCCGGTTTATCGCTGCGGTAAATAACGCAGCGGGTTTACGGATTTCCCCTTGTAACGAATTTCAAAATGCAATCGTGTAGAACTGGTTCCGGTGCTACCCATGGTAGCGATTTTTTGCCCCGCCTTAACTTCTTCTTGTTCCCGGACCAGCATTGTATCGTTATGGGCGTAGGCACTCAGATAATCATCGTTGTGTTTGATGATGATTAGATTACCGTAACCGCGCAGCGCGTTACCGGCATATACCACGCGCCCTGCGGCGGTCGCGATAATGGCCTGTCCTTTACTGCCAGCGATATCGATGCCTTTGTTGCCCCCTTCGGTTGCCGCAAAGTTTTCGATAATCTTACCGTCGGTCGGCCAGCGCCAGGTTGAAATTGGCGAGCTGTTAGACGTACTGCTGACGGTCGGTTCGGTAGAGCTAACCACAGGTGCCGTTACCGGTGCTGTGACGACAGTCGCAGCTGGCTTATTGCCTGGTAACATTTTAGTAGCACTCTGTTCACCTGAATCCTCAGAATACGTAATTGTCGGTTTAGAAGCAACTACCCTGGTTGAGTTTTGTTCAACCGGCGTCGCGATGCCCTGCGCGCGGGCATCTGCGGCGGTTACCGCGTTCCCACCGGTGATTGGCGTGCCGGAGGCGTTGCCGACCTGAAGCGTTTGCCCAACTTCCAGGCCGTACGGCGCCGGTACGTTGTTGCGCTGCGCCAGGTCACGGAAGTCGTTCCCGGTAATCCACGCAATGTAGAACAGGGTGTCGCCGCGTTTAACGGTGTAGGTGCTGCCGCCGGCGTAGCTTCCTTTAGGGATGTTGCCGTACTGACGGTTGTAAACGATACGGCCATTTTCAGTCTGCACAGGCTCTGACGCTACGGGCTGGGCCTGAGGCTGACGAACCGGCTGAATTTGCGGCTGCTGAACGCGCTGCACGGGTTGGATCTGAGGTTGCTGAATCGGCGCGGACATTGTCGGTGGCTTCGTCACCAGCAGGCTGCCGGTTGAAGAGCCTGAAGGATTGCCATTGCCGCCAACGGAACTGATCGGCGCCTGGGTATTATTGTTGCTTGTACAGCCTGCCAGCCAGAGGCTGGTTAGCGTCAACATCGCCGCCCGGCGTAAAGTGAAAGTTGGGCTTCCCGCGCTCATTTATCCCCCAAAATGATAACAACCAGATATGCATAAAACACTGTAGAAAAGCGGCGTAAACCACGCCAGCTTTTGCTGAATTCGGCTACGTTACGCCGAATCGGCAGCAAGAAAACCGGATATTTCCGGGTTATGCTAATTCGCCACGCACTAAGGGCACAAAGCGAACAGCTTCTACCGTGTCGATTAAAAATTCATCTCCGTGGCGCCGCACGCGCTTCAAAAACTGCCGGTCGTCACCCACGGGTAAAACAAGAATGCCACCTTCATCCAGCTGCGACAGCAGCGCAGTGGGAATTTCCGGCGGTGCCGCTGTCACAATAATAGCGTCGAACGGCGCTTTAGCCTGCCAGCCCTGCCAGCCATCGCCGTGACGGGTCGAAATATTGTGTAAATCCAGCTGCTTCAGGCGACGCCTGGCGTGCCATTGCAGCCCTTTGATACGCTCCACGGAGCAAACATGCCCTACCAGATGCGCCAGAATCGCGGTCTGGTAGCCAGACCCGGTACCAATTTCCAGCACTTTTGACTGCGGCGTCAGCTCCAGCAGCTCCGTCATCCTCGCTACCATATACGGCTGAGAGATAGTCTGGCCAGACCCAATAGGTAACGCGGTGTTTTCCCAGGCTTTGTGTTCAAACGCTTCGTCGACAAACTTCTCACGCGGCACCTGCGCGATAGCCTCAAGAACCTGTTCATTCTTGATGCCCTGGGCACGTAATTGATCGAGAAGAGCCTGTACGCGTTTGCTTACCATTGCGCCTCAACTCCGGCTTTTTCAAGCCAGTGGCCAACGACTTCATGGGCGCTATGTGCGGTTAAATCGACATGCAGCGGCGTCACCGACACATAGCCTTCGTCGACGGCGGCAAAGTCGGTGTCCGGTGCAACATCCAGCTTTTCCCCCGGTGGGCCAATCCAGTACACCGTGTTGCCACGCGGATCTTCCTGCCGAATCACCTGGTCTGCCGGATGACGGCTGCCGCAGCGCGTGACGCGAATGCCTTTGATTTGGTCCAGCGGTAAATCTGGAACGTTGATATTCAGAATGCGCCCGGTGCGCAGTGGCTCCCGAGCCAGCGCCCGGAGAATAGAGCAGGTGACCGCCGCAGCGGTCTCATAATGCTGATGGCCATCCAGCGAGACGGCCAGGGCCGGAAGCCCCAAATGCCGCCCTTCCGTCGCCGCCGCGACGGTGCCTGAATAAATCACGTCGTCGCCGAGGTTTGGCCCGGCGTTGATGCCCGACACCACAATGTCCGGGCGCGGATGCATCAGAGCATTTACGCCCAGATAGACACAGTCCGTCGGCGTTCCCATTTGAACGGAGATATCCCCGTTGGCGAGGGTAAAGGTTCTTAGCGATGACTCCAGCGTCAGCGAGTTTGATGCGCCGCTGCGGTTTCTGTCCGGCGCCACTACCTGCACCTCGGCAAATTCACGCAACGCCTTCGCCAGCACCTGAATACCAGGCGCGTGGACTCCGTCATCGTTACTCAGCAATATTCGCATAATCACCCGCTGTGTTCATGAGTTCCCTGACAACGCTGGTGGCAAAACTTCCCGCCGGTAACCAGAAGTTCAGCTCGACGGTGACATCATCCCACCAGTCCCAGCTCAGCCCTTTCGGCTGAACCAGCATCGCACGGCGCGCCGCCTCCACCCGCTCACGCTTCAACAACCCCAGCAGAATCTCTTCTTCCGCCACGGATTGCTGCTCAAAAGCCAGCGCTGCGTTTTGCGTTCCCCACTCGCCGTCGCCCGGCAACGAAGCGGTGATCAGCAATTCGCTGTCATTCACTCGCTGTTGCAGGCCTGGAAGTTCTTCCGGGGTGGCGACAAACCAGCTGCCGCGGCCTGCCAATTGTAGCGCATCGCCATCAACAACTTGATTAAAGTCTGTTTTTTTCAGGCGCTGGCTAACAATCTGATTAAACAACGCGCTGCGTGCCGCCGACAACCAAAAACTTCGTTTATTTCTGTCGCGCAGCGGCGCATTGCTTTCTGCCCAGCGCTTCGCCTGATGCAGGTTGTTCCCGCCGATGCCAAAACGCTGGCTGCCGAAGTAGTTAGGCACGCCCAAATCAGCAACGGCCTGCAGGCGCTGTTCCATTTCGTTACGATCGCTAACTTCACGTAGCACGAGGGTAAAACGGTTTCCTTTCAGCGCCCCTAAGCGAAGCTTACGGCGGTGGCGAGCAAATTCCAGCACCTGGCATCCCTCAAGGGTAAAGGCGCTCATGTCCGGCATCTCTTTGCCCGGCAGGCGAACGCAGAACCATTGTTCGGTCACCGCATGTTTATCTTTTTGCCCGGCAAAGCTCACTTCGCGGGCATGAACCTTGAGAAATTTTGCCAGCGCATCGGCCACGAAACGCGTATTGCAGCCGCTTTTCAAAATTCGCAGTAGTAGATGCTCGCCGTCACCGTCCGGGCCAAAACCCAGATCCTCAATGACCACGAAATCTTCCGGGCTGGCCTTGATGACGCCGCTGCCCTGAGGCTTGCCGTGCAGCCAGGTCAGGTTTTGCATGTCCATTACTTGCTGACCTTATGCAGCAGCGCGACGGCTTCACAGGCAATGCCTTCGCCGCGGCCGGTAAAGCCAAGTTTCTCGGTGGTGGTTGCTTTGACGTTGACGTCATCCATATGGCAGCCGAGATCTTCGGCAATGAACACCCGCATCTGCGGGATGTGCGGCGCCATTTTCGGTGCCTGGGCGATAATCGTCACATCCACGTTCCCGAGGGTAAAACCTTTGGCCTGAATACGGCGCCAGGCTTCACGCAGCAGTTCACGGCTGTCCGCACCTTTGAAGGCGGGATCGGTGTCCGGGAACAGTTTGCCAATATCCCCCAGCGCGGCGGCACCCAGCAGAGCATCGGTCAGGGCATGCAGAGCAACGTCACCGTCGGAATGAGCCAGCAGCCCTTTTTCGAACGGAACACGAACGCCGCCAATAATAATCGGGCCTTCGCCGCCAAAAGCATGAACATCAAAACCATGTCCGATACGCATTATAAATTCTCCGTTTGGGTTAACCGCGTAAGATAGAAAGCCGCCAGCGCCAGATCTTCAGGGCGAGTCACTTTGATATTATCAGCGCGGGCGCTAATCAGTTCTGGATGGAAGCCACAATATTCAAGGGCTGAGGCTTCATCGGTAATGGTGGCACCTTCATCCAGCGCGCGCAGCAGGCAGCTGCGCAAAAGTTCGAGAGGGAAAAGCTGCGGCGTCAGGGCATGCCAAAGATCTTCCCGATCAACCGTATGGGCAATCAGCCCTTTGCCCGGCTCGCCCCGCTTCATCGTATCGCGAACCGGAGCCGCCAGAATGCCGCCGATTTTACTGGTGGCGGTTATTGCCAGCAGCTTATCCAGATCGTCCCGATGCAGGCATGGACGCGCGGCATCATGCACCAGCACCCATTCCGCATTGCCCGCGGCCTGCAGACCAGCCAGCACGGAATCTGCACGCTGCTTGCCGCCAGTTACCGCGGTGACGCGAGGATGGGTTGCCAGCGGCAAAGAGGAAAAATAGGTGTCGTCGGGGCTGAGAGCTACGATCGTCTGGCCCACACGCGGATGCGCCATCAGGCTGGCCACCGCGTGTTCGAGAATCGTTTTGTCGCCGATGTGTAGGTACTGCTTAGGACATTCCGTTTGCATACGGCTGCCGATACCGGCGGCCGGTACCACGGCAATTACGTCCGGGAAGGAGTCTGCCATGCCTTTCACTTATGCTGAGTTATCGATTATTTTGCCCGGCGTTGGAGGTATTACCGTTGGCTGCGCGTTTGGAGGCATCCGGCACCAGGCGGTAGAAAGTCTCCCCTGGCTTGGTCATGCTGAGTTCGTTACGAGCGCGCTCTTCAATCGCTTCCTGGCCGCCGTTGAGGTCGTCAATTTCGGCAAAAAGCTGATCGTTGCGAGATTTTAGTTTGGCATTGGTTGCCTGCTGCGCAGCGACATCTTCGCTGACACGCGTGTAATCGTGTACGCCGTTTTTTCCGAACCACAGCGAATACTGAAGCCAGACCAGCAAGGCCAGCAACAGCAGCGTTAGTTTACCCATCCTGCCCCCTGAAAAACGGCACAATCATCCCACAACTTTTTCATCGACTCCACTGCGGCAAGCACGCCTGACCGCCAAATCGCGCCAGAATTTACCACATAACGCGCATTCATGCGCGATTGCAGCAAGTTTAGCTTAACGTTGCTCATAAATAGTCTGTTACGGTTTGACGCAGTTCGGCACGGCTAGCCCATTAGCCACATAAAAAGCACGCCGAACATCAGCGCCACGGAGAGCAGCGTAGCCACGCAGCTGAACAACAGCTTGCCACGCAAAATGGAGTGCAAAGCAATACCCACCACCACCGCAACCGGCATCAGCGCCAGAAAGAATGGCCAGGTGTAGAGGAAGAAAAAGAGCGTGTTGGGGCCATAGACCAAAAAGGGAATACCTAGCGCCAGCAGCCACGACAAAAAGCCGATAAACGCCCCGGGCAGTGACCAGGTTGTTTCCTCGACCGTCGGGCTGGATTCAGCCTGAGATATAACGATATTCGTGCTGTTGCGCATAACTGATTTCATAACCCTGATGGCCGGAAGCGTTGTGCTTCCGGGCGTCTTCAGCAATTGATGATATCGTCGCGACGCAGCAGGTCTAATATTTGGGCCACTAAATTTGTTACTAATTGTTCGCCGTCTAAGTGAATTTCAGCCCGTAATGGCGGCTCATACGCCGAATCAATCCCGGTAAAATTCTTCAATTCTCCGGCCCTGGCTTTCTTGTAAAGCCCTTTTGGATCGCGCGTTTCGCAAATGGCTAACGGCGTGTCCACAAACACTTCGTAGAAGCGCCCTTCTCCGGCTCGTTCACGTACCATTTGCCTTTCGGCTCGGTGCGGCGAGATAAAAGCGCTGAGCACGACCAGGCCCGCATCCACCATAAGGCCTGCCACTTCGCCAACCCGCCGAATGTTCTCTTTACGGTCAGCATCGCTGAAGCCCAGGTCGCTGCACAAGCCGTGGCGCACGTTATCACCATCAAGCAAATACGTGCTTACGCCAAGTTTGTGCAGCTCTTGCTCGAGGGCACCGGCTACGGTTGATTTCCCGGAGCCGGACAAGCCGGTAAACCACAGCACCGCGCCGCGATGCTTGTGCAAGGCTTCACGCTGCTCGCGCGTCACCGGATGAGCATGCCAGACCACGTTTTCATCATGGTCGGCCATTATTTGCCTCCCACCAGGTCACGCGCGCCCCAATGTGGGAAGTGGCGACGCACCAGGGCGTTAAGCTCAAGCTCAAACGCGCTGTACGCCGAAGGTTCCTGATAAACCTCGGCCTGCGGCTCACGCACCATGCCTGCACCGACGGTCACGTTACTCAGACGGTCGATGAAAATCAGCCCGCCGGTCACCGGGTTGCTCTGGTATTTGTCGAGCACCAGCGGCTCGTCGAAGGTGAGATCCACCAGCCCAATGCCGTTCAACGGCAGGCTTTCCACCACGCGCTGAGTCAGCGAGTTAATCTCGACCTGATACTGAATGTTATCGACGCGCGCGCGGGTTTTCTTCCCGGCAATTTTGATATCAAAGCTCTGGCCCGGCACCAGCGGTTGCTCCGCCATCCACACCACATCGACTTTCGCGCTCTGTACCGCAGCCAGCGATTCGGTTGCCTCCACCAGCAGGTCGCCTCGACTGATGTCGATTTCGTCTTTCAGTACCAGAGTGATCGCTTCCCCCGCGCCGGCTTGTTGCAAATCTCCATCAAAAGTCACGATTCGGGCGATGCTGGATTCCACACCAGACGGCAGCACTTTGACGCGCTGGCCTACTTTCACGGTGCCGGAAGCGAGCGTCCCCGCATAGCCGCGGAAATCAAGATTAGGGCGGTTCACGTACTGCACCGGGAAGCGCATTGGCTGCTGCTCCACGCCGCGAATAATTTCTACCGTTTCCAGTACTTCGAGCAGCGTCGGGCCGCTGTACCACGGCATTTGGGCGCTGGCGCTGGCGACGTTGTCCCCTTCCAGCGCGGAGAGCGGCACAAAGCGAATATCCAAATCCGCCGGCAACTGCTGAGCGAAGGTCAGGTAATCCTGTTTGATCTGCTCGAAGGTCTGCTCGCTGAACGCCACCAGATCCATTTTGTTGATCGCCACGACCAGGTGTTTGATCCCCAGCAGCGTGGAGATAAAGCTGTGGCGACGGGTTTGATCCAACACACCTTTGCGGGCGTCGATCAGTAAGATCGCCAGGTCGCAGGTCGATGCTCCTGTCGCCATATTGCGGGTGTACTGTTCGTGCCCCGGCGTGTCGGCAATAATAAATTTGCGCTTCTCGGTGGAGAAATAGCGGTAGGCCACGTCAATGGTAATGCCCTGCTCGCGCTCGGCCTGCAGGCCATCCACCAGCAACGCTAAGTCGAGCTTCTCGCCCTGCGTGCCGTGACGTTTGCTGTCGGTATGCAGCGACGAAAGCTGATCTTCATAAATCTGGCGCGTGTCGTGCAGCAGGCGGCCAATCAGGGTGCTTTTGCCGTCATCGACGCTGCCGCAGGTCAAAAAGCGCAGCAGGCTTTTGTGCTGCTGGGCGTGCAGGTAGGCTTCGACGCCGCCTTCATCAGCGATTTGTTGTGCAATAGTGGTGTTCATCTGGCGGCTCCTTAGAAATAACCCTGGCGTTTTTTCAGCTCCATCGAGCCGGCCTGGTCGCGGTCAATCATGCGTCCCTGGCGTTCACTGGTAGTGGAAACCAGCATCTCTTCGATGATCTCCGGCAGCGTCTGCGCGGTTGACTCCACCGCGCCGGTCAGCGGCCAGCAGCCCAGGGTACGGAAGCGCACCATACGTTGTTCAATCACTTCTCCTGGCTGCAGATCGATACGATCGTCGTCAATCATCATCAGCATACCGTCGCGTTCCAGCACGGGACGCGGTGCCGCCAGATACAGTGGAACGATATCAATATTTTCCAGGTAGATGTACTGCCAGATATCCAGTTCTGTCCAGTTAGACAGCGGGAACACGCGAATGCTTTCGCCTTTGTTAATCTGGCCGTTGTAGTTATGCCACAGCTCAGGCCGCTGGTTTTTGGGGTCCCAGCGGTGGAAGCGATCGCGGAAAGAGTAAATACGCTCTTTGGCACGGGATTTCTCTTCGTCGCGGCGCGCGCCGCCAAAGGCTGCATCAAAACCGTATTTATTCAGCGCCTGCTTCAGCCCTTCGGTTTTCATGATGTCGGTATGTTTTGCGCTGCCGTGCACGAACGGGTTAATGCCCATCGCCACGCCTTCAGGATTGCGGTGCACAATAAGATCGCAGCCGTAGGTTTTCGCGGTGCGGTCACGGAACTCGTACATTTCGCGGAATTTCCAGCCGGTATCAACGTGCAGCAGCGGGAACGGCAGCGTACCTGGGTAGAAAGCTTTACGGGCCAAATGCAGCATGACCGAAGAATCTTTCCCAATGGAATACATCATCACCGGATTAGAAAATTCGGCAGCGACCTCACGGATAATATGGATGCTTTCAGCCTCCAGTTGCCGTAAGTGAGTGAGTCGTTTTTGGTCCATAACCTTCCCTTTAAGCAGATGCGCCGCGGCCGTTCATCGCAGCCGCTTGAGATTTAATCTAAGGGGACTATAAGTCTTGGGCTTATTTGTTATGAAATTACGAATTGGAATGACTAGTTCCCGAAAAGAATAACGCCGCGGCAAAGCTAACGACAAAATGTGCTTAACCAGCCGTTTTTTCGCGGATTTAAGAGCAAATGAAATTGTTTAACCTGGCTCACAGTTTCATACTAACGACGCTTAAAATTTCCGACTAATAAAGATGAATAAGGACGTACTATGTTTTCCGCATTGCGCCGCTCGGTGATTTGCCTGGCGCTGGGCGCGTGCTTTAGCTTTCCCGCAGTGGCAAAGGTCACGCAGCAAGGTGACCTTGCCGACCAGCAAATCCGCCATATCGCAACCTATTTTCCGGGTCGAATGACCGGCAGTCCTGCCGAAATGCTGGCCGCAGACTATATTCAGCAGCAGTTTAAAAGCTGGGGATATCAGAGCGATATTCGCCAGTTTAATACTCGCTATATCTACACCACGAAAGCGGGACATCAGACCTGGCATAACGTCACCACCAGCAGCGTGATTGCCGCCCGGGAAGGTAAACAGCCACAGCAAATTATTATCATGGCGCATCTGGACACCTATACGCCGCTTAATGATAAAGACGTGGATAATAATCTCGGCGGCCTCACGCTTCAGGGCGTGGACGATAATGCTTCCGGCCTTGGGGTGATGCTGGAGCTGGCCGAGCGCCTGAAAGATATTCCTACCCGCTACGGCATCCGCTTTATTGCCACCAGCGGAGAAGAAATTGGTTCCCTGGGCGCGAAAAACGTTCTGGCACGCATGAGCAAAGAGGAGCAGGCCAACACGCTGCTGGTGATCAATCTGGACAGCCTGATCGTTGGCGATAAGCTCTATTTCAATAGCGGAACATCAACGCCTGCGGCCGTACGCAAGCTAACCCGCGACCGGGCGCTCACCCTTGCTCATCAAGCAGGGATTCAAGCCACCAGCAACCCGGGACTCAATGCGAAATACCCGAAAGGCACCGGCTGCTGCAGCGATGGCGAACCGTTCGATAAAGCCGGGATCCCAGTGCTTTATGTCGAAGCAACCAACTGGGCGCTGGGGGCGAAAGACGGCTATCAGCAGCGCGGTAAAAATAAGGCATTTCCAGACGGCATCAGCTGGCATAACGCCACGCTCGACAACCTTGAACATCTGGATAAAGCGCTGCCGGGCAGAATTAAGCGTCGCAGCCATGATACGGTGCGCATTCTGCTGCCGCTGGTGAAAGAGTTGGCGAAGGCCGGAAAGTGATCGGGCAGGAGCGGCTAAAGCGCCGCTCCATCCCGTTTATTACTGTTGTACCGGCAGGCTCACCGCATACAGATACCATGCAGAATGAGGCAGCCAGCCCTCAGCCCAGCGCCAGTCATCATCTTTCCCGGTGACGGCATAGCCCTGGTCGAAGGCGATGCCATCCACGTTCTGCTGCGGATCGGCGGTAATGCCGTTCACAATCCCGCCAGGCAAGGTCGTATAGCGCCAGGAATTAAAGAACATATAGCTAATGTGACGGTAACCGCTGCCGGTCAACATGCTGACATCAAATGGGTTTCTGCCGAGGATCCAGTCCAGCTGGTTCCAGGCATAGGCGTTGAGGCGTTGGGTAAAATTGGCATCGTCTGCAAACAGCGGCATTGCCTGGCGAGCCGCCGCCGCAAGCGAGGCTATACGGGCGTTCTCCCCCTGCCACCACGGTGCGGCTTCCGTATCATGCGGGAAGAAGAAGCTGGTGCGCCTGCTCCCATCTTTCAGCTGAATCAGCTGGCGAGCATAGCCAAACGGGTTATTCACATCGGCGGTGGTTGTCAGTTCAAAGTCGAGCGCCTGTTTTACCGTGGAGAGGATTGCCGCCCGCTGATTCTCAGGGGCAACGGCGTGAAACTCCAGCAAAGCGATAACCGGTAAACCTGCATCTGAAGGATGGAAATAAGGCCGGCTGGCATCATCTGCGCGCCAGTAATGCTTCCATTGGCCTTCTGAAATTTGACGATTCATCAGGCTTTTTGCCCGCAGGGAAGCCACCTCAAGGTAATGCGAGTTCTCGGTCGCTTTATACAGCTCAGTCGCGGCCAGCAGGACGTTATAGTCATCGACGATGTTTTCTTTACCGTCGTTCACCATCTTCAGGTTATTTTTTTCCAGGAAGGCAAAAGCCTCTTCCGCAGTCTGAAGATACCGGGCGCGCGTATACTGGCCGTCCTCATCCTGAGTGCTGGCGAGCGCCAGCGCAGCAATCGACATCCCGGCGCCTGAACGGAAGCTCGCCTGATAAGCCAGGCGCCCAACCGCCGACTCTTCGACAATGGTCGAATCAGACTCTTTTTCTTTGATTTGCGTGCGCCAGTTAGGGTTCGCTACCACGCGATCCTGCGCCAGTTTGTCTTTACCCGGCGATGATATTGCCTGCAGGAAAGATTCTCCCGGCTGCTTCATGCGCACCAGAAAATCGGCGCCATAAAGACCTTCATCGAGCATGCGGCGGCGATACTCGGAGAAATTAACGTCATTACGCGCCCCGAGACGCTGGTAGCTTTGCAGCAGGCTCCATGCCACTAAAGGCGCTTGTTGAGGATTAAACCAGGAGGTTAAGTTCTGATGGGAAAGATGAACGCCATAGTCACCGGTTGCATCATACCAGCCGCCGTGGACATCCACCGAACCTTTCTCGCCCCACGGTTTCGGCAGCTTGCGGTCCGCTTTGTCAAAAAGCCCCGTTACGCGCTGGCTTTTGAAATAGGCAATCACATCAGAGAGCGTATAGCGTTCAAGTAAATCTTTATTGATGATAAACGGCCCCGAACGCACATCGCCATCGCTGCTGACCACCTTAACCACATAACGCCCGGCTTTATGCCAGCCGCTAAAATCCGCCTGATAAAAAGTACGATTCTCCCAGCTCGGAACGCTTCCCTGCCCGACGAGTTCACCGCTGTACACCACCTTGTTACTTTCGCTGTCCAGCAGCTCAAACTTGTCCCCGGCATTAACTTTCGCGCCATCGCTCAATTGAATAACGGCGGATTTTGGTCCATTGAGGTCGTAGCCAACCTGGTTAATTAAAACATGCGTTTGTGCATGGACGAAAAGCGCGCAGCACGAAAGCGCCAGCCCGAGGCCTGCCTGTCGAATCAACATTATTTTTCCTTAGCGTGGGTCGCATTAGAGAATTGAGAAAGGAGCAATCATCATGAATTTGATATCCTTTTCATCCTGGAAAACGTTGGCATAGCCGCCGCCCCAGTCAGGATTGTCGGAATGGTTGTTGTAGCGGGTGTAATGCAGCTTAAACATCACATCTTTGGCCCAGCCCTGCTGGACTTGCCAGACGAGATCCAGGTTCCAGGCGCTTTCCGTCAGACGCTGCCTGGCCGACCAGTCTCCTCCCCGGGCCGGCTTGCCATCCCAGCCCCAGGCCAGAGATGCTCCGGCGCTGATGCCCGGATAAATGACGTCGCCTAAATCGACCATCGTGCCGAAAAACACGGCTTTTTCGCCATCGGCGTTGTAGTCAGAGCGGGCATCCCACCACATATCGATGCGCCCCGCCGAGTTAGGGTAAATGGGCGTTGCGCTGACGGTGTAATATCCCTGCTTGCCCGGAGCATGAACCAGGCTCCCCTCTAACCGGAACTGCCACCGTCCGCGCTGGTATTCAGCAGTCAGGCCCTGCTGCCAGGCAAACTCGTCGTAGACGTCATGGCGCCCCGTCGCATCATGCGAACCGTAGAACTGCCAGCTGGTTCTTAGCTCGTTGTCCGCCTCACCGAACCGCCAGCCTAGTTTGGTAAAATACTTATCCAGGTAGCCCTGGGATTGTCCAAAGGCAAGCTCCCAAATCACACCATTTTTAAAATCAAACTTCCCACCCAGCGAGTGCAAATAAGGAATTTTCGTTTTCTTGTCTATTTCCTTAAAGTCATACATTTCCCGATACCACGGCGCTTTATATTTATTGGCCCAGAAATAAGAAAGTGAAAACGTGCCGTACTCCCCTAAATCGTAAGCTGCACCAATTTCAGCCCCCTGGTAAGTTCCGGGTAAAAATCCCCATTGAGTGCCTAATAAACCCTGCCCAACGGGTTGAATATAACCGGCCCTGAGCCAGTAATTTTCCTTTTGGAACTTGAGCGCGGCCAGATAAAGATCCGCTGCGTTTGCCTCTCCGGTTCCCCGGTCTCGCCACATAGACTTCCCGCCGCTAAAGCTTATTTCGTTGGGATGTGCAGTGCCGCCCTCGAATAAATCAACGGTGGCAAATGCGCCTAAATCAATTCCGACAGTATCGTCATAAAAACCAGAGCTGTAGTCCAGGCGGGCCGTGGCAGTACCGTGATGCAGGTTGGTCTGGTATTGCCCATAATGCGGGCTGCCGGGGTTCATATCTTTGCGTTCACGGTGGCGCTGCCAGTAATAAAGCGCTCCGGTGACCAGGCTGTCATCAACAAATCCAGCCGCTATCGCAGAGGGCACCGGCATCACTGAAATCAGACCTGACAGAAGCAGGATGCCTTTTATGCCATTCTTTTTTATACGAAGAGGTAAAACGGACATTATTCATTCCCTTTAGCTAAACCCTTCCCTGAAAATAAAACCGCACGTCCTGCGGTCTTTTTTCACCTACTCGATCAATTATTATTTTTTGTTGAGCAATAAAACCTGAAAACGTTTTCAGGTTTTATGAAATTATCCCCTTAAAGAAAAAATGGTCAATATCCGATCGCCTATTTCTTTGTGATGAATAGCCCATTTTCGGAAGTAAACGTGATAACAGGCTTTATAGAAACAGGGCTGCAGAAAAGAAAATGCGGGCACTTGTCCCGCATTTTGAAAGAGGTGATAAAAGAAATTTATTCGTGCAAACCGCACTCGCGTTTCAGGCCAAAGAAGCGCGTCTCTTCTTCTGCCATTCCCGGCTCCCACTTACGAGTGGTGTGGGTATCGCCGACGGATAAATAGCCCTGATCCCAAAGAGGATGGTATTTCAGCCCGTGCTCGGTCAGGTACTGGTAAACCGTGCGGTTATCCCAGTCGATGATCGGCAGAATTTTAAAAACTTCACGCTGTACCGCCAGCACCGGCAAATTGGCGCGGCTACCGGATTGTTCACGACGCAGACCGGCAAACCAGGTTTGCGCCTGCAGCGTTTTCAGGGCGCGGTTCATCGGCTCAACTTTGTTGATGTCGTTGTAGCGCTCAATCCCCTCGACGCCCTGCTCCCACAGTTTACCGTAACGCGCTTCCTGCCAGGCCGGGCTTTCGGTCGCGCGGAACACCTGCAGGTTCAGCTTCAGCTTGTCGGTGAGCTCGTCGATAAACTGGTAGGTTTCCGGGAACAGATAGCCGGTATCGGTCAGGATCACCGGGATATCGGGTTGCTGCTGCGTGACCAGATGCAGACACACGGCGGCCTGAATGCCGAAGCTGGACGAGAGCACAAATTCGCCTGGCAGATTTTCCAGCGCCCAGGTCACGCGCTGCTGCGCGCTAAGTTTTTCCAGCTGAGCGTTAACTTCGGCGAGCGCCATGATGCGTTCGACTTTAGGAAGGGCGTTCAGTTCGTTTAAATCAAGTACGGACATACGTGCCTCACTTAGTAATCAATGACCCTCACCCCGGCCCTCTCCCTGAAAGGGAGAGGAGGAAATCGAATTATTCCCTTATCTCTGCCTTCTCCCTGGAAGGCAGAGGGGAAACCGAATTATTCTTTCATCCCAACCTTCTTCTGGCAGGGAGAAGGGAAAGTCAGATTCGGTATTCCTGGTATCTTAATCCCCTCTCCCCTTTGGGGAGAGGGTTAGGGTGAGGGGAAAAAACTAGTCCCACAAATCCCTGGCCGGATCGAGCACCGGGCGAATAATGCCTGCGCGCACGGTGAAATCACCAAAGCCTTCGTCGGCCTCACGCTCTTTCGCCCAGCGGCCCACCAGCTCATCAATCGAGCTGAGGATCTCCGGCTCGGTGATATTTTCGCGATACATGCGCGGAATACGCGTCCCGATACGGTTCCCACCGATGTGCAGGTTATAGCGCCCGGGCGCTTTCCCCACGAGGCCAATTTCGGCCAACATCGCGCGGCCACAGCCGTTCGGGCAGCCGGTCACGCGCATCACAATGTGCTCATCCGGCACCTTGTGCTTATCCATTACCTGCTCAACTTTGGTGACAAACTCCGGCAAGAAACGCTCCGCTTCCGCCATTGCCAGCGGGCAGGTCGGGAACGCCACGCAGGCCATTGAGTTCTCACGCTGCGGTGTGACCGCCTTCATTAAGCCGTGATCGGTCGCCAGCTTCTCAATTTTAGCCTTTTCACTTTCCGGCACGCCGGCGACGATCAGGTTCTGGTTTGCCGTCAGGCGGAAATCACCTTTGTGGATCCTGGCTATCTCCAACAGACCGGTTTTCAGCGGACGCTCAGGATAATCCAGAATACGACCGTTCTCGATAAACAGCGTCAGGTGCCATTTGTCGTCGATACCCTTTACCCAGCCAATACGGTCGCCGCGGCCGGTAAATTCGTAGGCGCGAGTGGGCGCAAACTTGATGCCAGCGCGGCGCTCAACTTCCGCCTTGAATACGTCTACGCCGACGCGCTCAAGGGTATATTTGGTTTTGGCATTTTTACGGTCGGTACGGTTACCCCAGTCGCGCTGGGTCGTCACCACCGCTTCCGCTACCGCCAGAGTATGCTCCAGCGGAATGTAGCCGAATTCACTTGCCGTGCGGGCATAGGTATTTTTATTCCCGTGCTCGATGGACAGACCACCGCCAACCAGCAGGTTGAAGCCAACCAGTTTGCCGTTTTCCGCTATCGCAATAAAGTTCATGTCATTGGCATGCAGATCCACGTCGTTCTGCGGCGGGATCACCACCGTGGTTTTAAACTTACGCGGCAGATAAGTCGGCCCCAGAATCGGCTCTTCGTCAGTGGTGGCGACTTTTTCTTTGTCCCACCAAATCTCGGCGTAGGCGCGGGTGCGCGGCAGCAGGTGCTCGGAAAGCTTTTTTGCCCATTCATAGGCTTCCTGATGCAGCTCAGACTCCACCGGGTTAGAGGTACACAGCACGTTGCGGTTTACGTCGTTGGCGGTCGCCAGCGCGTCCAGGCCAACTTCGTGCAGCATTTCATGCGCAGGCTTGACGTTCTTCTTCAGAATGCCGTGGAACTGGAACGTCTGGCGGTTGGTCAGGCGAATACTGCCGTAAATAGTCTTATCTTCGGCAAACTTATCAATAGCCTGCCACTGCTGGGTGGTGATAATTCCCCCCGGCAGACGGCAGCGGAGCATCATCGCGTGACGCGGCTCCAGCTTTTGCTCAGCGCGTTCGGCGCGAATATCGCGGTCATCCTGCTGATACATGCCGTGGAAGCGGATCAGCAGGAAGTTGTCGCCGTTGAAACCGCCGGTCAGGCCATCCTGCAGATCTTCTTTAATGGTGCCGCGCAGAAAATCGCTGTCGCGCTTCAGTCGTTCGGCGTCGACCAGTTTGCCTTCGACCACCAGAGGGCCAGGGTGTTTTTCGCTCATTAGTAGACATCTCGCTGATAACGGCGCTCAACGCGCAGCTCACTTAAAAATTCATCTGCCGCTTCGGTGTCCATGCCACCGTGGACGGCAACCACTTCCAGTAACGCCTGCTCAACGTCCTTCGCCATACGGTTGGCGTCGCCGCAGACGTAAATGTGGGCACCTGCCTGAATCCAGCGCCACAGTTCCGCGCCTTTCTCGCGCAGTTTGTCTTGTACGTATATTTTATGCTGCTGGTCGCGGGACCAGGCTAAATCGATGTTGGTCAGCAGGCCGTCTTTGACGTAGCGCTGCCATTCAACCTGATATAGAAAATCTTCGGTAAAGTGCGGGTTGCCGAAGAACAGCCAGTTTTTACCGCTCGCACCGTCGTTGTCGCGCTGCTGAATAAAGGCGCGGAACGGGGCAATACCGGTGCCAGGGCCAATCATAATGACCGGGGTTTCCGGGTTTGTCGGTAGGCGGAAGTTATCGTTATGTTCAATGAACACGCGCACCTCGCCATCTTCCTCAAGGCGGTCGGCCAGGAAGCCAGACGCCCCGCCCGAACGGGCACGGCCTTCGATGTCATAGCGCACCGCACCCACGGTTATGTGGACTTCGGTTTCAGCTTCTGCCTGTGAAGAAGCAATGGAGTAAAGGCGCGGCGTGAGCGGGCGCAGCAGCCCCGTCAGCTGTTCAGCCGTCAGCTCTGCCGGGGCGTAGCGCGCCATGTCCACAATCGGCGTGGTTTGCGCGTAGTGCTGTAATTTTGCTTTATCGCCCACCAGCTCCAGCAGCGCCGTGTTGCGGGTCAGCTGGGCGTAGTTTTCAACGATATTGCCGGTGTTGACCGTCAGCTCGAAGTGCCACTGTAGCGCTTCGCTTAACGGCAGCGTTTTGCCATCGACGGTGACGCTTTCATCGCCTTTCAGCCATAGCAGATCCGTCAGCTCTTTCACCAGCGCCGGATCGTTCTGGTACCAGACGCCAAGCGCATCGCCCGGCTGGTAGCGCAGGCCGGAGTCACCAAGATCGATTTCGATGTGGCGCACGTCTTTATCGGAGTCGCGGCCGGTAATTTTCTGGTTCACCGCAAGCGTGGCGGTTAACGGTGACTCTTTGCTGTAAGGGCTGGTGAAGATTTCGTTGCTCACGCCCGTGGCCGTCGCAGCAGCCTGAGCCGGGGTTTCAGCCGGTACACGGGATTTCAGCAGTTCAACGATTTTGCTGCGCCATGCCTGGGCCGCAGCCTGGTACTCCACGTCGGTATCTACGCGATCCAACAGCCGCTCGCCGCCTAATTCAGCCAGTTTGCTGTCAAAGTCTTTGCCGGACTGGCAGAAGAATTCATACGAGCTGTCGCCGAGACCAAAGACGGCAAACGCGGTACCGTCCAACTTCGGTGCTTTTTTCGAGAACAGGAATTTATGCAGAGCCACGGCCTCTTCAGGCGGCTCCCCTTCCCCTTGCGTGGAACTGACAACAATCAGCAGTTTTTCCTGGGCTATTTGCTTGAATTTATAGTCGCCCGCGTTCACCAGGTTGACGTTCAGCTTCGCCGCTAGCAGGTCGTCCCGCAGCTGCTCGCTCACGCGGCGCGCGTTGCCGGTTTGTGAAGCGGAGATTAGCGTGATCGTCGACGCTTCGGCCGCAGGAGCCACCGCGCCCGCACCTGGCTGCTGGTTAATCATTCCCCAGAAATAGCCGGATAACCAGGCCAGCTGAGTGGTTGAAAAATCAGTGGTCGCCGCCTGAAGGCGTGCCAGCTGGTCCGGCGTTAGCGGCAGCAAAGCGCTCGGTGGAACCTGAGAAGTCATACGTATTTAGCTTCCAGTAGCAAAGGGCAAAAAAAGGGCTTACAGACTGTAATGAGTCAAGGTTAACCAGCAGGTTATCAACAATTAAAGAAGGGATGGAAATAATAAATAACTAAAACGACTAATCGTTTTTTCAGGTAAATCATAGTGTTAAAAGTGATTACCTAACTATATGAAGAATATAAGATTTCAGCGCATTCACCGCTGTTTACACCATACTGCAGGGCAATGCGCCGTTTAGTTAATGCGAAAAATAGTCCATTCCGCTATCATGCGGCGGTTTTTTGAATTCCAGAGAGTCGAATGATGTCCACCACCCTGTTTAAAGATTTTACCTTTGAAGCCGCCCACCGCCTGCCGCACGTCCCGGAAGGTCACAAATGCGGTCGCCTGCATGGCCACTCCTTTATGGTGCGCCTGGAAATCACCGGCGAGGTAGATCCTTATACCGGCTGGATCATGGACTTCTCCGAGCTGAAAGCCGCGTTTAAGCCAACCTACGATCGCCTCGATCACTATTATCTGAACGATATCCCAGGGCTGGAAAACCCCACCAGCGAAGTGCTGGCGAAATGGATTTGGGATCAGATGAAACCTGTTGTGCCGCTGCTGAGCGCGGTGATGATCAAAGAAACCTGCACCGCAGGCTGCGTCTACCGCGGCGAATAAGCTAAAAAAAGTCCGGAAATCACCCCGGACTTTTCCTCTCTGCGCCCCCCATCAAGCTAATTTTCATCCCGCTTTGGTAAGCTGGCCCGTCGCAACTAAAAGGTGCACGGGATGGCCACTACAGATTTCGATATTATCGTCGTTGGCGCAGGGATCGCAGGCTCCTGCTGCGCCGTAGAGTGCGCGCGCGCCGGGCTGAACGTCCTGCTTGTTGAGAGAGCCAGTCAGCCTGGCAGCAAAAACCTGTCGGGCGGCAGGCTCTATACTGCCGCATTTGAGGCTCTCTTTCCTGATTTTTCCCGCTCCGCCCCACTCGAACGCTGTATCACCCATGAAAAACTCTCCGCGCTGACGGCAGAGACTTCAACCACGCTCAGTTTTCAACATCCTTCGGCGGCTTCATACAGCGTGCTGCGTGCCCGGCTGGATCCGTGGCTGTTCCAGCAGGCTGAACAAGCGGGCGCGCAGTGCCTGACGGCGACTCAGGTCGATAGCCTGCATGTTGAAAGCGGCGCGGTGAGCGGCGTGGTGATCGAAGGCGAAGTGCTGAGCGCCAAAGCCGTGGTTATCGCCGAAGGGGCCAATACCCTGCTGGCGGAACAGCACAAGCTGTTGCACAAGTTACCCGAGCACAGCGTTGCCGTGGGCGTGAAAGAAGTGCTGGCGCTGCCGAAAGAAGATCTCGAGAATCGCTTCGCGCTTGAAGGTAGCGAAGGTGCTGCCTGGCTGTTCACCGGCGGCATCTGCGGCGAACAGCCTGCGGGCGGGTTCCTCTATACCAATCTCGATTCGCTGTCTGTCGGCATTGTCTGCCCGCTCTCTTCAATTCGGGCTGCCTCTGCTTCACTTCCCGATCTGCTGGGAAACTTCAAGCAGCACCCGACGCTGCGCCCACTTCTGCGCCGTGCCGAGCTGGTGGAATACGGCGCGCATCTGATTCCTGAATGTGGCCTGAACGGGCTTCCCGAGCACCTGGCCGGCCCCGGCTATCTGCTGGTGGGCGACAGCGCCCGTTTTTGTATTAATACCGGTTTCACCGTACGCGGCATGGATTTGGCTGCGCTTTCGGCAAAAGCGGCGGCGCAGACCCTGATTCAAACGTTACTGGAGAATACCAGAGACGATCTTCATCAGGCGTACCGTCAGCAGCTGGAGCGCACTTCGCTGTGGGCGGTGCTGGAACGCTATCGCAAGATGCCTGATTTTTTACAAACGCCGGGGCTGTTTCAGGACTATCCGCACCTGCTGGCTGAGCTGCAGCGTGATATCTTTGATCCCCAGTATTCACCGCCGCCACGACTCAGCAGCCTGCTGTGGAAACATGCGCGCAAAACGGGTATTTCCAGACTGGTTAAAGACATTTTTCGCGGAGGACGCAACCTGTGAACCTGCATGAGAAACTGGCCAGGAATGCCTGGCAGCCGGCGGAAAAACCGCACATTGTCCCCGCAGACAATCCCGATATTGAGCAACTTACCCTGCTGGTACGCGCCTGCCCCGCCGGGCTATACCGACAGAAAGAAGACGGCAGCCTGCACATTGATACAACCGGTTGCCTGGAGTGCGGCACCTGCCGCCTGCTGTGCGACGAACAAACCCTCAGCCGCTGGCGCTACCCGCCCGCAGGCTGCGGGATCCAATTACGCTTTGGTTAATGGAGTCCAAGCCGTGTCCCTGATGTCCCTACTCAAGCAACACCCGCTGATTGCAGCGGTAAAAGATAACCAGAGCCTGCAGCTGGCGCTGGAATCCGACTGCCAGGTGATTTCCGTGCTGTACGGCAATATCTGCACCATTACCGGCATCGTGCAGCAAATTAAGAAGGCGAATAAATACGCGCTGGTGCACGTCGATTTACTGGAAGGGACATCGAATAAAGAGATTGTGATTAACTTTCTGAAACTGGTGACCCAGGCCGACGGCGTGATCAGCACCAAAGCGCCAATGGTGAAAGCGGCCAGGGCGCAGGGGTTCTTTGCTATTCACCGGCTGTTTATCGTCGATTCCATCTCTTACCACAACATCGATAAACAGGTGGCCCAGTCGAACCCGGACTGCATCGAAATCCTGCCGGGATGTATGCCGAAAGTGATGAAATGGGTCACAGAAAAAATCGACCTGCCGGTGATTGCCGGTGGCCTGGTGTGCGACGCGGAGGATGCCAACAACGCACTCAGCGCCGGGGCGTTGGCGATTTCCACCACCAATACCGGCGTCTGGCAGCTGGCTAAATATCTTCCCTGACGCAGGTTTGCAGCTCGGTTAGCACCGGCAGCAAATCATCCACGATCCCCACATCGGCATGGCGGAATATCGCCGCCTGCGGATCGTTATTGATGGCAACAATGAACCGGCTGTGGGCAATGCCGCTGATAAAGGCCGGCGCGCCAGAAACGCCGGCCGCGATACAAACGTCTGCGGCAACCTGGGTACCGGACATTCCCAACAGCTTGTCCATGCTGCACCAGGCGTGCATCACCGCTTCGCGACTGGCGCCGGTTTCCATGCCCAACCCGCAGGCAATCTTCTCCACCTGCGCCATGGCTTGCGGGCTGCCAACTCCCCGTCCCACCGCCAGCACAAGCCTGGCGTCAGCCAGGCCGTATTCGGCTTCATCGGCAATTGCCGCAGACTCAACCAGCCAGACGGGCTTCTGTGCTGCCACGGGAATCGGTACATACTCGATCTCTGGCTGCCAGGTTTTGGCTCCCGGCGCGGCGGCTACGCTCAGGCACCAGGGCTTATTGTGCAGTTGAAGCTCAGCCACCAGCGCGCCGCCATAGGCGTTTTTGCGCACCACCTGCCGGGCAAAATCCGCGTCGTTAATCGCGCTCCACGCCTCCCCTTGCAGCCGGTGAGCCAGCCGGGTGGCAAGCTCTGCGCCCTGCCAGCCAGAAGGAAATAACAGCATGTCTACTGGAGCAGGCACGAAGTGGGTATACAGCCCCTCCAGCAGCGGCTCGCTGCATTCATTCTCCGGCAGCAGCCAGGCTTCGACATGTTCTGGTGCCATTTCACTGCACGCAATGAAATGCCCTATCTCATTGAGCGCCGACGCTTGCCTCGCTTCAGGCAGAACCAGGGCAATTTTCATGATTTCATCCTTTTACCTAGCCAGTCGCGGTAAAGGCTGCGGACCTTTTCTCGCACATCGCTACCCTGAATAATTAAGCCGCCGCGCTGCCGCTGAGGGTGTACCAGTCCTCTCAGAGGAGAAACTGCCGCCTCATTATCCAGGGCTTTGGCAGGCAAGACCTCAACGTCCGACGCTTTCACCGCCAGCTTTTGCCGCAAGCCAGGCGTTCTCAGGCAGTAATCGCCAGCGCTTTCAATCATCAGCACCGCAGGCAGCCGCACGGTCAGGCTGCGTTTCCCTGCGCCATGCCGCTGTTTCAGGCAAACCTGCTGCCGTTCAGCGTCGAGCTTGAAATCATAGACCCGGCTGAAGCACGGCCAGCCCAGCTGTTCAGCGAGGTAAAACCCCGTCTGCCCACTGTTGCCTTCGGCGCTGCGTGAGCCCATGACCACCAGAGATTGAGAATGTTGCTGCTGCCATGCGGCAAGTAAAGCAGCCACTGAGGCGGGAGAAAAAGTCAGCTCGTCATCCGGCTGCAGCCGCACGGCCCGTTGGAACCCCAGCGCTTTGAACTGGCGAAGAAAGTTGTCCGCTCGCTCGTGACCAATGCTTAAGGCGGTAAGGCTCAGGCCTTCAGCCTGACGCAGTAATATCTCACCGGCAGCAGACTCATCTTCCCCCAGGCAAGGACGCGTTATCGCCGTATTAAGGCTGCCCTGCCCGGCGGCCAGCCAGTCTTTTTCCGCCAGCATGGCGAGGTCTGGCTCGGCCTTAAAGGCTAACAGAATGTTCATGATTCACTCCCGGCGGCTGCTCTTTATTTCCGGACGCGGCCACAAGGCTCATGTTTCGCGTTTCCGGCGCCCAGAAGACGGAAACCAGCAGGCCCAGCATCAGAACCGCGCTCAGCAACAGCATGGTGTTTTGCACCCCGAAGGAGACCAGCGCCACCGGCAGCAGTCCGGTGCTAATTGCCGAACCCAGGCGGCTCATCGACGTCGCAAACCCTACGCCCAGCGAGCGAATATCCGTCGGGAAACTCTCAGCGGGGAGAACGCCGACCAGGTTGCTGACCGCCGAAATGGTCAGCGTAAAAACAAAGAACAGCAGCAGGATGAGGGTGCCGTGTTGTTCCGGCACCAGCGCCAGCGCGGTAAGGCTGAAGAACAGCACCAGAAAACCGCCGATCAGGAAGCCGCGTCTTGAACAGCGATGGGTCAGCACAAGGCCTGCAATTGCCCCTATCACCAACACCATATTCAGCAGCAGGCTGGCGGTCAGACCATCCTTCATGCCCAGCAGCCCCGTAATGGACGGCAGCCAGGTGTAAATTGCAAACCACGGGATCACCAGGCAAACAAAGAACAGGCTATTGAAGGCGGTACGTCGCCAGTATTGTTCGGAAAACAACGTGCGGAGATGGCGGGAGGTAGGCACCGCAATCTCATCGCTAATAACAACATGTTCGCCAAAGCAGCGGCGCACAATCTGATGCGCCTCGGACACGCGCCCCTGGCGTAGCAGCCAGCGAGGAGATTCCGGGGTGCCCCAGCGCAAGAAAGTGATTAATAACGCAGGCAATGCGGCAGAAGCCAGCAGCCAGCGCCAGGCATCCGGCCCGCTTTCCACCATCAGATGGCCAATCAGGCTCGCCAGCACATAGCCCAGCGTCCAGACCACGCTAAACGCACCGAGCAGCACGCCGCGATGTTTGCGTGGGGAAAATTCGGCCAGCATGGTGTGGCCCACGGAGTAGTCACCGCCGAGTCCGATGCCAATCAGCACTCGCAGCAGAATCAGCTGCTCTACGTTGCTGACGAAAAATTGTAAAAAAGAGGCCAGCGTGATGAGCACAAAGCTGAAGTTGAAAATTTTCTGGCGGCCAATGTGATCGGAGATCCAGCCCAATACCAGGCTGCCAAGAAAAAGCCCAAACAGCGCCGAGCCGCCCACTAACCCTTCCTGAAGCGGCGTCAGGCTCATTTGCGGCGTAATCATCACCAGCGCAAAGCCAATCACGCCCAGCACGTAGCCGTCAGTCAGGTGAGCGCCAAAGGTCAGCCCGGCAATGCGTAAATGAAAGCGATTGAGCGGCAGGTCATCCATACGAACCGGTTCGGCGAGCATACTGATTCCTTTGTCGATCCGTAAATGAAGAGGTCGGCTCCTGAGAGCCGACCTGTACGGTTATTTTTCAATCGGCCAAATCGTGCCTGTGTTCATGATGCCGTTCGGATCGTACTGATCTTTCAGGCCCTGCATGATTGGCCAGGCGGTACCGTGCTCCAGCTTAGACCAGTGCACGCGGTGTTTACCGATCCCGTGGTGGTGCACCATCGAGCCACCGAGACGAATCGTCTCTTCCACGATAATTTTGTTCAGCGGGTTGTGGTACTTGTCGATCTCCTCTTCCGGCTTGCAGTCCACTACGTTGTAGTCGTACACAAAGTACATGTTGGTGCCGTTGATGTAGCTGTGGGAAGAGTGGCCGCCCAGCATAGTGATATCACCTGCATGTGGGAACTCATTGCGAATGCGCTCAATCACATTGTGATAAATCTCATCAATGCAGCTCCAACTGCCGGAAACTTCCGTGGTAAAGCCCATATTGCCGGTTTTCAGGATCTGCACGCGCTCGGCAGCCACTTTCTCCGGCCCCCAGTTCAGGTTGTTGAACCAGGTTTCAATCAGCTTGCTGTCCACCTTCTTACATTCCGGATAGCGGGCAACAATTTCTTCGATACCCGCGCCGGTCGCTTCAGCCAGGCGCTTAGAGCCTTCTGCCATAAAGATCAGCACGCATTTGCCGTCGGCAAAATGGGTGAAGTGCTGGGTGCCATCTTCGGCGTCATACAGGCGGGCAATCGACGGACGGTAGCCTTCCACCATCACTTCACGCAGGATGTTGAAGCCCGTTTTCATGTTGTCGAGGATGTAGCCGTAGAACAGGTTGTTTTCCGGCATATATTTGAAGATTTTTACCGTCACTTCGGTGATGTAGCAAAGCGCCCCTTCGTTGCCGATGATCACGTGGCGAATGTCCGGGCCAGCGGCACGGCGCGGCACGTTTTTAATGCGCGTGATGCTGCCGTCCGGGAACACGGCCTCCAGGCCAACCACCATGTCTTCAATCGCCCCGTACAGGGTTGAGAACTGCCCGATACTGCGGGTTGCCACAAGGCCCCCCATTTGTGCCAGCGGTTTTGACTGTGGGGAGTGGCCGGTCGTGTAGCCTTTTGCCCGCAGGGCATCTTCCAGCACTTCCAGCGGCACGCCGCACTGGGCGGTGGCCTGCATGTTTTCAATATCGATATCGACAATCTTGTTCAGCCCGGAGCCGTCCAGCACCACGGAGTTTTTCACCACCGCTTCCAGGCCGCCTTCCGTTGCGGAAGCGCCGGTACGCGGAATACAGGTGATGTGATTGCTGTTCAGAAACGCCAGCACGCTGGAGACTTGCTCAGTGCTTTGCAGCTTCACCACCGCGGCCGGCAGCGGCTGAGTGTACACGCCATGAATATCCGCATATTTTCTGAAGCGGTCGATACTGTTTTTCTGCAATACTTTTTCATCGGTAATAACCTGCTGCGGACCAACAATTTCTTTCAATTGATCCACAATTGCTTCGCGAGATAAAGACATGACAACTCCTTCCTGACAAATAAGGGAATACGGATATAAATAAGAGAAAGCAGGAACCACCCTGCAAGAATTACCTGACTAAATAACCACCATCAACGACTAACAAATGACCATTAACATAATCTGAAGCACGGCTGGATAAATAAACCATTGCCCCCATAAGATCCTGAGTTTCACCCCAGCGGTTGGCTGGAATATGATCAAGTACGCGTTTATTGGTTTCCGGGTTTTTACGCGTTTCGGTAGTAATATCGGTAGCATAATAACCAGGTGCAATACCGTTCACCTGAATATTATATTGACCTAATTCATCACAATACGCTTTCGTTAAACCGGCCAGCGCATGTTTTGTGGCGGAATAAGCCGGAGACCACTGGCCGCCAAGATAAGAAAATAACGAACAGATATTAATGATTTTTCCGTGCTTTTGCGGGATCATCACTTTGGCCGCTTCGTGGCTTAATTCGAACGCCGCGGTAAGGTTTATATTTATCATCGGATCCCAGTCGGCGCGGCCGAAGTCCAGCACCTTGTTGAGCTTACAGATCCCGGCGTTGTTGACCAGAATATCCACCGAACCAAAGGTTTCCAGGCACTGGGCGATGACCTGAGCCGGGGCACCTTTCTCCGTGATATCCACGGTCATAAACGCGACTTTTACGCCTTGTTGTTCAATAAGTTGGCGCGTTTCGCCTTTCTCTTCCACCACCGTTGGAATAAACACATTTGCCCCGGCCTTAGCCAGCGCCATGGCGAACGCCTGGCCCAGCCCGCTGTTACCGCCGGTGACAATCGCCGTCTTCCCTTTGAGCGAGAAGAAGTCCAGTGAGAATTCGTTGAGTGCGCTGAGCGACATGATGAACTCCTTAAATTTTTTAAACGCAAAAAAAATGAGAAAAGCAAGCTCCCCCCGAAAGGGAAGTTACTTTTCTCATCGTCTCTAGTAACTGGCTAAAATAAGTATCACAGCAACGTGGCATGTTATGTGATCAATCTCACAACTTATTAACAGGAAGGTTTTATCGCTAAATAATTCACCACTAAAACCAATATCGTGATATTTCTCACACTAAAAAATCACTCTGCATGTTAATAATCTCCGCAATTACTAGAGCCCATGAGAAAAGTAATCAGCCCTTAAAAAGGGATTGGTTACTTTTCTCTTTTTTTGTCTTTAACAATCCTGATTACTGAGAGCACACCATGCGTGATTCAAATTTTCGTCGCTGGCTAACGCTGGCAATAATAAGTATCAGTGGTGGTGTAAGTTTTGACCTTGCTTATTTAAGGTATATTTATCAAATTCCCATGGCAAAATTTATGGGGTTTAGCAATACCGAAATAGGCTTAATTATGAGTACTTTCGGAATAACCGCAATTCTCCTTTATGCGCCGAGTGGAATTATTGCTGATAAGTTTTCTCACCGCGTAATGATGACGCTGGCGATGATTGCCACCGGCCTGTTGGGAATTGTGATGGCTTTCTACCCGCCGCTGTGGGTGATGATCGTCATTCAGGTCGCCTTCGCCGTGACCACCATTCTGATGCTGTGGTCGGTCTCCATTAAAGCTGCTTCCCTGTTGGGCGATCATAGCGAACAGGGGAAAATCATGGGCTGGATGGAAGGCCTGCGCGGCGTCGGCGTGATGGCGCTGGCGGTGTTTACTATGTGGGTGTTCTCGCGCTTCGCACCGGAAGATGCTAACAGCCTTAAAGCCGTTATTCTTATCTACAGCGGCGTTTATATTGCGCTCGGCGTGCTTTGCTGGTTCTTTGTTAGCGACGGCTTTACTGGCCGTACGGTGGATACTCAAGAAGCCAAAAAGCCGGCCTTCCAGCTCAAAGATATCCTGTCCGTTTTACGGATAAGTACCACCTGGTATTGCAGTATGGTGATCTTCGGAGTTTACACCATTTATGCCATCCTGAGCTATTCCACCAACTACCTGACCGAGATGTACGGCATGTCGCTGGTGGCCGCCAGCTACATGGGCATCGTAATAAATAAAATATTTCGCGCCGTTTGTGGCCCGCTGGGCGGCATTATTACGACCTACAGCAGAATCAAATCGCCCACTCGCGTGGTGCAGCTACTGTCGATTGTCGGGGCAGTTGCGTTGATTGCGCTACTGGCGACAAATTCCAATCCTCAGTCCGTTGCCATGGGCATTGGGCTTATTTTGCTGCTGGGCTTCACCTGTTACGCCTCACGCGGGCTCTACTGGGCCTGCCCCGGCGAAGCGAGAACACCGCCCTATATTATGGGAACCACCGTGGGTATCTGTTCGGTCATCGGCTTCTTGCCGGACGTATTCGTGTACCCGCTTGTCGGCCACTGGCAGGACAGCCTGCCGGCTGAGGAAGCCTACCGCAACATGTGGCTGATGGGATTAGCCGCGCTGTGCATGGTCATCGTGTTTGCCTTTTTGCTGATTCGCAAAATTCACGCCGCCGACGTCGCACAGAAAAAATTGGCATCGCTGGCCGCTACGGGCGAGTGATGAGGGAAAATTGAAGGAGAAAGGCAATGTCGAAGCAATACATCATTGGGATTGATGGTGGGAGCCAGAGTACAAAAGTCGTGATGTACGATCTGGCAGGCAATATCATCTGCGAAGGCAAGGGGCAGCTTCAGCCGATGTACACGCCGGACGCGGATACCGCCGAGCACCCTGACGACGACCTGTGGGACTCGCTGTGCCGCGCCGGGCAGGATTTAATGAGCCACTTCACGGGCGACAAGAACGCTATCGTCGGGATTGGTCTCGGCTCCATACGCTGCTGCCGCGCCCTATTAAAGGCCGACGGCACACCGGCTGAGCCGCTGATCAGCTGGCAGGATGCCCGCGTCACCCGTCCCTACGAGCACACAAATCCTGATGTCGCCTGGGTTACCTCTTTCTCGGGATACCTGTCTCACCGCTTAACCGGCGAGTTTAAAGACAATATCGCCAACTATTTTGGCCAGTGGCCCGTGGACTACAAAACGTGGTCATGGAGCGACGACGGCGAAGTGCTGAAGAAATTTAATATTCCGCGCACCATGCTGTTTGATGTTCAGATGCCGGGCACGGTCATTGGTCATCTTACCGAAAACGCGGCGAAGGCTACGGGCTTCCCGGTCGGATTACCGGTGGTTTGTACCACCAGCGATAAGCCGGTAGAAGCGCTTGGGGCCGGGCTGCTGGATGATGAAACGGCGGTGATATCCCTCGGCACCTATATCGCGCTGATGATGAACGGCAAAGCGCTGCCGAAAGCCCCGGCGGCCTACTGGCCCATTATGTCATCTATTCCTGAAACGCTGCTGTATGAAGGCTACGGCATCCGCAAAGGAATGTGGACGGTAAGCTGGCTGCGGGACATGCTTGGCGAGTCGCTGATCCAGGATGCCAAAGCGCAAAACCTTTCCCCGGAAGAGTTGCTGAACAAGAAAGCGGCACTGGTGCCGCCGGGCTGCAACGGCCTGATGACCGTGCTGGACTGGCTGACCAACCCGTGGGAGCCGTTCAAGCGCGGGATCATGATAGGTTTTGATTCCAGCATGGACTACGCCTGGATTTACCGTTCGATCCTCGAAAGCATCGCCCTGACGCTGAAAAACAACTACGACAATATGTGCCATGAGATGGACCACTTTGCTAAACATGTGATCATCACCGGCGGTGGCTCCAACAGCGATCTGTTTATGCAGATCTTTGCCGACGTGTTCAATCTGCCGATCAGGCGTAACGCGATTAACGGTTGCGCAAGTCTGGGGGCGGCAATCAACACCGCCGTCGGGCTGGGGCTGTATACCAGCTATGAAACCGCCGTCGAAAAAATGGTGCGGGTCAAAGATGTGTTTATGCCGATAGAAAACAACGCTAAACGCTATGAGGCGCTAAACAAAGGCATTTTCAGAGAGTTAACGCAGCATACTGACGTTATTTTGAAAAAATCGTATCAGGTGATGCACGGGGAGTTAGATAACACGGACTCAATTCAAAGCTGGTCCAACGCTTAACTAACTGTTTGCGCCGGGTGTGATAGCTACACCCGGCTTTGCTCATCAGGCAATATTCAAATACTTGTGCGTCTGCATCGACAGGCGCCAGTTGCGCGCGATGCAGGTTTCGATGCACAGGCGCGTCGCGTCCTCTTTTTGGCTGATCGGCTGCAACGCGATGATGCGGCTTTTCTCATCCGTCAGCGTAGCCAGCAGTTCGTCCAGCGCTTCGACGTCACGCATTCGCCCGACCGGATGCTTAATTTCATCCGCACGGTCCAGCGCCTGGGAGAGAATGTCGTATCCGCCGCGCATATTCACCTTCGGAGACACCGTCACCCAGGTATTTGCCGTACAGCGCACTTCGTGCGTGCCGCTGGTTTCTATCTGGCAGCTAAACCCGTTTTTCTCAAGTAAATCCGTCAGCGGCGTGAGGTCATGAATGCACGGCTCACCGCCAGTGATCACCACATGCCGCGCGGTATAGCCCTGACGGCCAATAACGGCCAACAGATCTTCGGCGCTTGCCGCACCCCATTTATCACTTTCTTTAGTTTTGGCCAGGATGCTGAACAGCGACACTTCACGATCCGCGAGCTTATCCCAGGTATGTTTGGTATCGCACCAGGCGCAGCCTACCGGGCAACCCTGCAGGCGAATAAAAATGGCGGGCACGCCGGTAAAATAGCCTTCCCCTTGCAGGGTCTGGAACATCTCGTTAATCGGGTACTGCATAATCATCTCAGTCATAGTCACAAAAAGTAATTATCGCAGAACTGGCGATGGAGATCATGCGAAAGCGGCTGCGCCACGGCGGTGCCTGATGCCCATACCGCGCATAGAACCTCCGTTTTCACGGTTACTGTGTGCCAGCTCTCAACTTTCTTAAGGTGATTAAACGTTCGCTGCTCATGTTGATCGCCGTCATAACAGCACGTATTGCTAACTTCTAGCATCCCTCTGGCTTTCCCCATGAAATCACATAAGGAAATGATAAATGGTTGATTCCTCTGTTCCCGGACAACAAAGAGTTGGGCCCGCAGCCTGGTTTAGCCTGCTGTTTGCGATGGTCTTTTTCTCTGGCCTGCTGGGTGGAAAAAACTGGTACGGGGTGTTTGACTTCACCACGCTAAACGGTGCCTTCGGCAAAGTTGTCAGCGGCGTGAATCCCGCCGGAGAATCGCTGGATGTCGCCAAAAGCGCCTTCCGCGGCAACGGCGGGTATGGCGCAATGGACGGTTTTCTTTTTGCTTTCGGCCTCATTCCTGCCGTGATGTTTGCGCTGGGCATGATTAACGTGCTGGAACACTACGGCGCGCTGAGTGCTGCAAGAAAACTGCTGACCCCTCTGCTTCGGCCCCTGATGGGCATTCCCGGTGCCACGGGTCTTGCGCTAATCGGCAGCCTGCAAAGTACCGACGTTGGCGCATCGCTCACACGCGTGCTTGCCGATGAAGGCCAGATAACCGAAAAAGAAAAAACGGTGTTCACCATGTTCCAGTTTTCCGCCGGCGCCATGATCACCAACTTTTTCTCTTCCGGAGCCGTGCTCTTCACGCTGATCGCCGTTGACGGCAGCCAGGCCGTGCCAAGCTCTATCGGCATGTGCGTCGCCGTGATGTTCATTATGAAAATCGTCGGGGCAAACATGATGCGCCTGATCCTGAACGTTACCGAGCGGAAAACAAAAACGGAGGTGCAGCATGGCTGATGCCGCAAAACCGATGATCACCGATGTCTTTGTGGCGGGCGCGCGCAAAGGCTGGAACATAGCCACAACCAGCACGCTGCCTAATGTGTTGATGGCATTCATTATTATCTATGCGCTCGAGCTGACGGGCGCGCTGCAGGGCATGGCGTGGTTGTTTGGCCCGGTGATGAAACTCTTTGGGCTGCCGGGTGAAGCCGCAGCGGTGCTTATCGGCGGCTGGATGTCGATGGGCGGCGGCGTAGGCGTCGCTATCAGCCTGTTTGAAAAAGGGATCCTCAGCGGCGAACATCTGGCCATTCTCGCGCCAGCAATCTATTTGATGGGCTCACAGGTGCAGTACGCCGGGCGTATTCTCGGCGTGGTCGGTATTCCGGCAAAACGCATTCCGCTGATGATAGCCCTTTCCGTACTCAACGCATTTTGCGCCATGCTGATCATGCGCGTGCTTATTCTGGAGTAACCATGGATCTGAAACAGTATCTTCAAGAGTTAAAAAGCGTCGTGAATATCGACTGCGGCACCGCCACCCTTGCGGGTGTGGAAGAAGTCAGCCGTATTTTTCAACAATGGTACCTGTCAGAAAACTGGCACTGTGACAGCGTTGACTTGGGGAACAAAGTGGGGCCGGGTTTGTTTGCCACGAATAAACCTGACGCCGCAGAATACGACGTTTTGCTGGTGGGGCACATGGATACCGTATTCCCGCCGGGAACCGTCTCAGAACGCCCTTTCAGCCTTGAAGGCGACCGCGCCTATGGGCCTGGCGTGTCAGACATGAAAAGCGGGTTGTTATCTATTCTTTGGGCTTTACGCGGCCTGGACAAAGCCGACCTTGAGCGGTTGGCTATCGCCGTGGCCATGAACCCGGATGAAGAAACTGGCTCAGCCCATTCGCACGAATGGATAGGCGGCATAGCAAAACGCAGCCGCTGCGTGCTGGTGTGCGAAGCGGCAAGAGCCGATGGCTCTCTGGTGAAAGCCAGAAAAGGCATGGCCCGTTACCGCCTGGCTTTTAAAGGCGTCGCTGCCCATGCGGGTAACGATCCGGAAAAAGGCCGTTCTGCGGTGAAAGCGCTCGCTCACGCGGTGCTGGCAATCAGCGATCTGGCCGATATCACGAAAGGTACCACGCTGAACACCGGTGTGATTTCCGGCGGCGTCGGGGCGAATATCGTGGCGGATCGCGCGGAGATGATTGTCGATCTCCGCTTCAATGATAACGATGAATTTCGACGGGTCAACGAGGCCATTCAGTCGTTCAGCCATCTTCAGTTCGAGCCAGATGTGTTAACCACCGTCGAACAACAGGCGCAAACGCCCGCAATGTCACCTTCCGCCGAAACGGAAAAGCTGATGAAGCTGGTGGAAAAAGCCGGTGAGGCTGTCGATGTGGAAGTCCGCTGGCAGGCTGTCGGTGGCGGCTCAGACGCCAACCACACGGCGGCCCTTGGTGTGCCTTCCCTGGATGGATTTGGCCCTGTCGGCGCCGGATTCCATTCCCCTTCCGAATATCTGGAACTGGACAGCATCGAACCCCGGGTCCGGCTGCTGCGCGAAGTGATCCGCTCGCTGTAAAAGCAGAATTTTATCCGCATGAGGTCTGTCATCAGCCTGAAGGCCGGGATCTTCCCGGCCTGCTTCATTCCGCTCAAACCAAAGACGAAAAAAAACCCGCCGAAGCGGGTTTTTCAAAGTCTAAAGCAGCAGTAAGAACTTACTGGCCTTTAACTTCTTTCAGACCGTTGAACGGTGCTGGGGTGCCCTGTGCAGCCAGTGCTTCTTCGATACGAATCAGCTGGTTGTACTTAGCAACACGGTCAGAACGGCTCATAGAACCGGTTTTGATCTGGCCAGCAGCGGTGCCCACAGCCAGGTCAGCGATGGTTGCATCTTCGGTTTCACCAGAACGGTGAGAGATAACCGCAGTGTAGCCAGCGTCTTTCGCCATTTTGATCGCAGCCAGAGTTTCGGTCAGGGAACCGATCTGGTTGAATTTGATCAGGATGGAGTTAACGATGCCTTTTTCGATACCTTCTTTCAGGATCTTGGTGTTGGTTACGAACAGATCGTCACCAACCAGCTGGATTTTGTCGCCCAGCACTTTGGTCTGGTATGCGAAACCAGCCCAGTCAGATTCGTCCAGACCGTCTTCGATAGAAACGATTGGGTAATCTTTGGTCAGGTTTTCCAGGAAGTGAGTGAACTCTTCAGAGGTGAACGCTTTGTTGCCTTCGCCAGCCAGAACGTATTTGCCGTCTTTATAGAACTCAGACGCTGCACAGTCCATTGCCAGGGTAACATCTTTGCCCAGCTCGTAGCCTGCTGCTTTAACCGCTTCAGCGATAACAGCCAGTGCTTCTGCGTTGGAACCCAGGTTAGGCGCGTAGCCACCTTCGTCACCCACAGCAGTGTTCATGCCTTTGGACTTCAGCACTTTTGCCAGGTTGTGGAACACTTCAGAACCGATACGTACCGCTTCTTTCAGGGTTTTCGCGCCAACAGGCTGAATCATGAATTCCTGGATATCAACGTTGTTGTCAGCGTGCTCGCCGCCGTTGATGATGTTCATCATTGGCAGAGGCATAGAGAATTTGCCTGGGGTGCCGTTCAGTTCAGCGATGTGAGCGTAAAGCGGCAGGCCTTTAGAGGCAGCAGCAGCTTTAGCAGCAGCCAGGGAAACAGCCAGAATGGCGTTTGCGCCAAACTTGGATTTGTTCTCGGTGCCATCCAGATCGATCATGATCTTATCGATGTTAGCCTGGTCTTTAGCATCTTTGCCAATCACAGCTTCAGCGATCGGGCCGTTAACCGCAGCAACAGCTTTCAGTACGCCTTTACCCATGAAACGAGATTTGTCGCCATCGCGCAGTTCCAGAGCTTCACGGGAACCGGTAGAAGCACCTGATGGTGCAGCTGCCAGACCAACGAAACCGCCTTCCAGGTGAACTTCGGCTTCAACAGTCGGGTTACCGCGGGAGTCGATGATTTCACGACCGATCACTTTCACAATTTTGGACATAGTAGGTTTTCCTCAAGTCACAACGTTAAACTAAAACTCCAGACAAACAACGCGCGAAAATGTCGCGCGTTGCCGTTCTAACTCTGCTTACTTCGCCTGGCGTTTCTGGTACTCACCGGCGGCTTTCACGAAGCCTGCAAACAGTGGGTGCCCGTCACGCGGAGTCGAAGTGAATTCCGGGTGGAACTGGCAGGCAACAAACCATGGATGGTTTGGCACCTCAATGATTTCTACCAGTTGGTCATCGCCGGAACGACCTGCAACACGTAAACCAGCTGCTTCAATCGGTTTCAGCAGCATGTTGTTGACTTCGTAGCGATGGCGATGGCGTTCAACAATAGTTGGCTCACCGTACATCTGGCGAACCAGGCTACCGTCGGTCAGCTGGCACTGCTGGCCGCCGAGGCGCATGGTGCCGCCCAGATCGCTCTTCTCGCTGCGCACTTCAACATTGCCTTCTTCATCGCGCCACTCGGTGATCAACGCCACCACAGGGTACTTACAGTCTGGCACAAATTCAGTGGAGTTGGCGTTATCCATGCCCGCCACGTTACGGGCGAACTCGATAAGCGCAACCTGCATACCCAGGCAAATGCCGAGGTACGGGATGTTGTTTTCACGGGCATAGCGCGCGGTGGCAATCTTGCCTTCAACGCCGCGGTAGCCGAAGCCGCCAGGGATCAGAATCGCATCCAGACCTTTCAGCAGCTCAACGCCACGGGTTTCAACATCCTGTGAATCAATCAGCTTGATGTTCACGGTCAGACGGTTTTTCAGCCCGCCGTGTTTCAGCGCCTCAATCACCGACTTATAGGCATCCGGCAGTTCAATGTACTTGCCGACCATACCGATAGTGATTTCGCCCGTTGGGTTGGCTTCTTCATAGATAACCTGTTCCCATTCTGCCAGATTGGCTTCCGGCGCGTTCAAGCTGAATCGTTTACAAATATAATCGTCCAGCCCCTGGGATTTCAACAGGCCTGGAATTTTATAGATAGAATCGACGTCTTTCAGAGAGATTACCGCTTTCTCTGGAACGTTACAGAACAATGCAATCTTCGCACGTTCGTTGGCCGGTACAACGCGGTCAGAACGGCAGATCAGCACGTCTGGCTGGATACCAATGGAAAGCAGTTCTTTTACGGAGTGCTGAGTCGGCTTGGTTTTCACTTCACCGGCTGCGGCCATGTAAGGCACCAGCGTCAGATGCATGTAGAGCGTGTGCTCGCGGCCCACTTCTACCGCCATCTGACGAATCGCTTCAAGGAACGGCAGGGATTCGATGTCACCGACGGTGCCGCCGATTTCAACCAGCACCACGTCGTGGCCTTCGCCGCCTTCCAGAATACGTTCTTTAATGGCGTTGGTGATGTGCGGGATAACCTGCACGGTCGCGCCAAGATAGTCACCACGGCGCTCTTTACGCAGAACGTCAGAGTAGATACGGCCGGTGGTGAAGTTGTTGCGGCGGCTCATCTTGTTACGGATGAAACGCTCGTAGTGACCCAGATCCAGGTCGGTTTCAGCGCCGTCTTCGGTAACGAACACTTCCCCATGTTGAATAGGGCTCATGGTACCCGGATCGACGTTGATGTACGGATCGAGTTTCATGATGGATACGTTGAGGCCACGGGCTTCAAGAATAGCTGCGAGGGAGGCTGCGGCAATGCCTTTACCCAGAGAGGAAACGACCCCGCCGGTCACAAAAATATAGTTCGTTGTCATGCTGAACCTGAGAAGTTAGGTTTAAAGACGATGGAATAACCAGGACGGGAAAGTAGTATACCCGAACAGCATGGGCGCCACAAACATTCATTCTGTTCCCCGGAAATCAATCCGGCCCCACAGTCAGGCTAAGAAAATAGCCCTTCCGTGATAAATGTTTTTGACGCAAATCAATCGCTTGTTAAATAAAAAGCGCTAAAAAGTGCAGCTGATAGCAAAAACGCTTTAGATTTCAGTTTCCTGGCGTTTCACTTCTTGCCAGGCTTTTTCCATAATTTCCAGCCCGGCCTGCTCCATGGTTAACCCCTGAGCGGCGACAATCGCCTCCACTTTTCGGAAACGAGCCTCGAATTTTCGGTTAGCTTTTTGTAACGCCACCTCAGCTTTGGTGCCCAAATGGCGAGCCAGATTGACGGTGGCGAACAATAAATCACCCACTTCTTCTTCCAGCTTTGCCTCGTCCACCACGGCCTGCTGGGCTTCAAACATGACTTCGTCGATCTCTTCGTGCACTTTATCCAGCACCGGGCCGAGGGTTTTCCAGTCAAAGCCGACGTTTGAGCAGCGTTTCTGGATTTTTTGCGCACGCATGAGCGCCGGCAGTGCTTCAGGGATATCGTCCAGCGCCGAGTGCTGAGCCTTCTGCGCGCGCTCTTCAATTTTGATTTGCTCCCACTTCGCCAGCACTTCCCCGCTGGTTGCTGCATCACCGTCAGCAAAGATATGCGGGTGGCGGCGCTCAAGCTTGTCACCGATCTCCCGGCAAATGTCTTCAAAATTAAAGCGCCCTTCTTCCTGCCCCATCTGCGCGTAAAACACCACCTGGAACAGCAAGTCACCCAGTTCACCGCGCAGATCGTCAAAGTCTTCGCGATTAATGGCGTCGAGAACTTCATAGGTTTCTTCGAGCGTGTACGGCGCGATGGTGGCGAAAGTTTGTTCGCGATCCCACGGGCAGCCGTTTTGAGGATCACGCAGACGCTGCATGATCCCAAGCAGGCGGTCGATTTGAGCCATTGTAATTCCTTGTTTTTTTACCCTCACCATCCCCTCTCCCTAAAAGGGAGAGGGGATGGACTGAGTAGAATTGTTCGCCATCAACCTTTGGAAAGCGTACCAAATTGAGCAAAGTTGTTCCCCCTCTCCCTTCTGGGGAGAGGGTCGGGGTGAGGGGGACAATAAATTAGCCGTGCAGCCTGCGGGCATCGATAATGTCCGGCACCTGGTTGAGTTTACCCAGCACGCGCCCAAGCACCTGCAGGTTATAGATCTCAATGGTCATATCGATGGTCGCCAGCTGCTGCTTCGTATCGCTGCGGCTGGCCACGCCAAGCACGTTGACCTTTTCGTTCGCCAGAATGGTGGTGATATCGCGCAGCAGACCGCTGCGATCGTTGGCCGTGACGCGAACCACCAGTGAATAGCCGCTGGAGTAGCTTTCCCCCCAAACGGCGTCGACGATACGTTCCGGCGCGTGGGACTGCAGCTCGGCCAGTTGGTCACAGTCGGCGCGGTGAATCGAGATCCCGCGTCCCTGGGTTATGAAGCCGACGATTTCGTCTCCCGGAATCGGCTGGCAGCAGCGGGCGATGTGGTGCATCAGATTCCCTACGCCCTCAACCACTACGCGGCCATTGTCTTTACTGCGCGACTGCGGTGGTGAATAGCTTTTTTGCGTCAGCTGACGTAAGGCGGCGGCATCCTGTTCCTCGGCGCTTGGCTTATTAAACTGCGCCTGCAGATAGTTGCTCATCTGGTTCAGGCGGATGTCCCCGCCGCCGATAGCCGCCAGCAGCTCTTCAATTTCGTTGAAGTTGTAGCGCGGCAGCAGCGTTTTCTCTGCTTCTTTCAGGCTGATGCCCAGATGTTCAATCTCGTCGTCCAGGATCTGGCGTCCGGCAAGAATGTTCTTGTCGCGATCCTGCTTGCGGAACCAGTTGTGGATCTTCGCTCGCCCGCGGCTGGTAGTGATGTACCCCAGGTTTGGGTTCAGCCAGTCGCGGCTCGGGTTCGGCTGCTTCTGGGTAATGACCTCGATCTGGTCACCCATTTGTAATTGATAGGTAAAGGGTACGATGCGCCCGCCGATTTTCGCCCCAATGCAGCGGTGCCCGACATCGCTGTGAATATGGTAGGCAAAGTCCAGCGGCGTCGAGCCTGCAGGCAGGTCCACCACGTCCCCTTTCGGCGTAAACACGTACACGCGGTCGTCAAAGACCTGGCTGCGGACTTCGTCGAGCATTTCCCCGGAGTCGGACATCTCTTCCTGCCAGGCGATAAGCTTGCGCAGCCACGCAATGCGATCTTCATGCCCGGAACTGCCGCTGCGCGCATTGCCTTCTTTGTACTTCCAGTGCGCGGCCACGCCAAGTTCGGACTCTTCATGCATCTGCTTGGTGCGGATCTGGATCTCTATAGTTTTGCCGTTCGGACCAAGCACCACGGTATGAATAGACTGGTAGCCGTTCGGTTTAGGGTTGGCAACATAGTCGTCAAACTCATCAGGCAAATGGCGGAAGTGAGTATGCACTATCCCCAGCGCCGCATAGCAGTCCTGCAGGCGCTCGGCGACGATACGCACCGCACGCACGTCAAACAGCTCATCAAACGCCAAATGTTTTTTCTGCATTTTGCGCCAGATGCTGTAGATGTGTTTTGGTCGGCCATAAACTTCAGCCTTTACGCCATCCTCTTTCATCGAAGAACGTAATATGCCGACAAAATCGTCGATGTACTGCTCGCGATCGATCCGGCGCTCGTGCAGCAGCTTCGCGATACGCTTATATTCTTCCGGGTGCAGGTAGCGGAAACAGTAATCTTCCAGCTCCCATTTGAGCTGGCCAATACCGAGGCGGTTCGCCAGCGGGGCGTAAATGTTGGTACATTCTTTGGCCGCCAGTACGCGCTCATCTTCCGGCGCATCTTTCACTTCACGCAGATGGGCGATACGTTCCGCAAGCTTGATGACCACACAGCGGAAATCATCCACCATCGCCAGCAGCATACGGCGAACGTTATCCACCTGGTCGGAAGAAACAGAGTCGTTGTGCGTTGCTTTCAGGTGGCGAATCGCGTCCATGTCCCGCACGCCGTGAATCAACGTCACCACCTGCTTGCCGACGCTTTCCAGCATCACTTCTTCGCTGACCACGCCCGCGTCCGCCAGAGGGAACAGCAGCGCGGCGCGCAAAGTATCGTTGTCCATACTCAGCATCGAGAGGATTTCGACCATCTCCACGCCGCGCCACAGCAATAATTCAGCGTCAGGATGACCTTTGGTCTGGCGTTCACAGTACGCCCAGGTTTCGGCTAAGCGTTCACACGACTGCTGGTTAGAAATCCCGAGGCTTGCAATCCATTTTTCGGGCGCAAATTCGCCAGCTTTGTTGAGATGTGCACTTCTTACCGCAACCATTATCCTCTCCTGTCGGGCTAACGCTCAGGCCAAAACGCCTGATTAACCCTTTCAATTACGCTCAAAGAGCGCCATAGACTCCAGATGCCCGGTGTGGGGGAACATATCGAGCATGGCCAGTCGTTTAATGTGGTACCCGGCGGCCAGCAACGTTTCGCTGTCGCGCGCAAGCGTGGTGGGGTTACAGGAAACGTACACCACGCGGCTCGGCGCCAGTTTGATAACGTGCTGCATAACACCCGCCGCACCGGCACGCGCCGGGTCGAGCAATATTTTAGTAAATCCTTGTTGCGCCCAGGGCTGACGCGTCACGTCATCTTCCAGGTTTTCATGGAAGAACGTCACATTTTTCAGCGCATTACGCTGAGCATTATATTCACCTTTCGCCACCAGCGCAGCAACGCCTTCGACCCCAACGACCGCGGCGGCTCGTTTTGCCAACGGCAGGGTAAAATTCCCCATTCCGCAGAACAAATCTAGCACCCGATCCTCAGGCTGCACCTCCAACCACTCGATCGCCCGCGCCACCATTTGCTGATTCACCGCGTCGTTAACCTGGATAAAGTCGCGTGGACTAAAGGTTAAGCGTAGCCCGTCTGAATGATACCAGGGCTCTTCCTCGGCCAGTGATTCCAGGTTGTCGCTGTCCGGGGCGAGGAACAATGCCACCTCATGGGAATGCGAAAACTGTTCCAGTTTTTCCCGGTCGTCTTTGCTGAGCGGCGCCAAATGGCGCAGTACCATCAGCGGCCCGCCGTCGGCCAGGACCAGCTCCACGTGCCCTAACCGGTTCACAATACTTAATTCAGACAAGCACTGACGTAAAGGTTCCAGTAATGTTTCAAGCCGGGGCGCCAGAACGGGGCAATGATGAATATCCACCAGCGCTTTATCACTCGCCTTACGAAAACCCATCTGTAAGGTTTGCGTGCGGGGCTGATAATTCAACCCCAGCCGCGCGCGACGGCGATATCCCCATGCCGCGGCAGAAATGATTTCATCCACCTGGCGAGGATGTTCGCGCTCGCCCATCATGCGCCCAAGGGCCTTAGATTTTGCCTCCTGCTGCAGCGCCACGCTCGCGTGCTGCTGCTGGCAGCCGCCGCAAACGCCGAAATGCGGGCAGCGCGGTTTCACCCGCTCCGGGCTGTCGTTTAAACGACGCTTTACCTCTGCCTGAGCGTAGCTACGCTTATCTTCGGTAATGCGAACCTCAACCTGTTCGCCGGGCAGCGCGCCACGAATAAAGAGCGCTTTGCCTTTGTGACGCGCGACGCCCTGACCGAACGGATCAAGGTCGGTTACGGTCACGGTAAGTAATTCACGATTCGTATCGCGTCGCTTTGCAGAGTAGAATTGCGCCATGATGTAAGTAGATGTGTTCTCAAATGTCACTGTTGCTTTTATTGTCCCATATCGGAACCCCATGACCAACTACAGCCTGCGCGCACGTATGATGATCCTGATTCTGGCCCCGACGCTGTTGGTCGGTTTACTGCTCAGCATCTTTTTCGTTGTCCATCGTTACAATGACTTACAGCGCCAGCTGGAAGATGCCGGCGCCAGTATTATTGAGCCCCTGGCGGTCTCCAGCGAATACGGTATGAACTTCCACAGCCGGGAGTCGATTCGTCAGTTGGTCAGCGTGCTCCATCGCCGCCATTCGGATATCGTGCGGGGTATTTCGATTTACGATGACAGTAACAAGCTGTTCGTCACCTCTAATTTTCAGCATAACGCCGCTCGCCTGAAGCTGCCCGACGGGGAAAAGCTCCCGAAAGATCTCACCGTCACCCGCGCCGGGGACATTATGATCCTGCGGATGCCGATTATTTCTGAAAGATACTCGCCGGATGAGTCCGCGGAAACCAACGTAAAACAGAGCAACAGCACCCTCGGCTACGTCGCCATGGAGCTGGATCTCAAATCCGTTCGCCTGCAGCAATACCGCGAAATCTTTATCTCCACCTTGATGATGCTGTTCTGTATTGGCATTGCGATGCTGTTTGCCTATCGCCTGATGCGCGACGTGACCGGGCCGATTCGCAATATGGTGAATACCGTGGACCGCATTCGCCGCGGGCAGCTCGACAGCCGCGTGGAAGGGTTTATGTTGGGCGAACTGGATATGCTGAAAAACGGTATCAACTCGATGGCAATGTCGCTGACGGCGTATCACGAAGAGATGCAGCACAACGTCGACCAGGCCACATCCGATCTACGTGAAACCCTTGAGCAGATGGAAATTCAGAACGTGGAGCTCGATCTTGCCAAGAAACGGGCTCAGGAAGCCGCCCGTATAAAATCTGAGTTTCTGGCAAATATGTCCCACGAGCTGCGAACGCCGCTCAACGGCGTTATTGGCTTCACTCGTCTGGCCTTAAAAACCGACCTGACGCCAACCCAGCGCGACCACCTCTACACGATTGAACGCTCGGCCAATAACTTGCTCACCATCATTAATGACGTGCTGGACTTCTCCAAACTTGAAGCGGGCAAGCTTCTGCTGGAATCCATCCCCTTCCCGCTGCGCAACACTCTGGATGAGGTGGTGACTCTGCTGGCACATTCCGCCCACGACAAAGGCCTTGAGCTGACGCTAAACATCAAAAATGATGTTCCGGATAATGTGATTGGTGACCCTCTGCGCCTGCAGCAGGTGGTCACCAATCTGGTAGGCAACGCGATTAAATTCACCGAAACCGGCAACATCGACCTGCTGGTGGAAAAACGGGCGGAAGGCAACAACAAAGTTCAGATTGAAATGCAGATTCACGACACCGGCATCGGCATTCCTGAGCAGGAACAATCGCGTCTCTTCCAGGCCTTCCGCCAGGCGGATGCCAGTATTTCCCGCCGCCACGGCGGCACCGGGCTGGGGCTGGTAATCACCCAGAAGCTGGTGAATGAAATGGGCGGTGATATCTCCTTCCACAGTAAACCGAATCGGGGCTCAACGTTCTGGTTCCACATCAGCCTGGATCTGAACCCGAACGCCGTGAACGACAGGCAAGTGCTGGACAAACTGGCGGGTAAACGTCTGGGCTACGTCGAGCCGAATGCGACCGCCGCGCAGAGCACCCTGAATTTGCTGCAAAATACGCCGCTGGACGTCGTGCACAGCCCGTCGCTCACCGGACTGCCCGATGAGCACTACGATATTCTGCTGTGTGGTATTCCCGTCACCTTTACAGAAACGCTCACGCTGGCAAACCCTAAGCTCGCAAAAGCGGTCACCATGGCAGATTGCCTGATTCTGGCCTTGCCCTGCCATACCCAGGTCGGTGCAGAAGAGCTCAAGCGCCAGGGCGTGGCGGGCTGCCTGTTAAAACCGATCACCTCTACACGCCTGTTCCCGATGCTGCTTGAAAGCTGCCCGAAAGCTAATCTGGCTCTGCCGTTCGTTGAACATAGCGATAAGCTGCCGATGGCCGTCATGGCGGTGGACGATAACCCGGCCAACCTGAAACTGATCGGCGCGTTACTGGAAGACAGGGTTCAACAAGTTGTGCTGTGTGAAAGTGGTGCTCAGGCGATGGAGCGCGCCCGGCAAATGAACATCGACATTATTCTGATGGACATTCAGATGCCGGAAATGGACGGTATCCGCGCCTGCGAGCTGATTCGCCAGCTGCCGCATCACCAGCAAACCCCGGTGATTGCCGTCACTGCCCACGCGCTGGCGGGGCAAAAAGAGAAACTCATGAGCGCCGGTATGAACGACTATCTCGCCAAGCCGATTGAAGAAGAAAAACTGCATCGCCTGCTGATGCGCTACCATCCGGGCAATATCGGCCAGCTTCCCGTTCAGCCGGAAGACCCCGTCCCGCCGGCGATTAATATCAATAAGACGCTGGACTGGAACCTGGCGCTGCGGCAGGCCGCCAACAAAGCCGATCTCGCCCGGGAGATGCTTGAAATGCTGCTGGCGTTTTTACCGGAAGTGAGAAATGTCCTTGAAGAACAGCTGGTGGGCGACAAGCCCGAAGGGCTAATTGATATCGTGCATAAACTGCACGGAAGCTGCAGCTACAGCGGCGTCCCTCGGATGAAAAAACTCTGCCAGACGCTCGAGCACGAGCTGCGTCACGGCGTAGCGCCAGAGGAGATGGAGCCTGAAATTCTGGAGCTACTGGACGAAATGGATAATGTCGCGCGGGAAGCGAAGAAATATCAGATTTGAGCTTAAGTCCGGTGCGAAGTGGGGCTCCCGCAAACCCGCTTCGCTTTTACAAAAATGTTAGCCTTTAGTCATGCCGCGCCACATCACGTCAAAGCCGGCAGATTTGTATTCATCCCTGCGTGAAGGATCGCGTCCGGCAAATTCCATCGTGGTTTCGGCCAGGCCAAAGAAAATAGCGTCGGCAAATGCCGACTCAATGCCGGTCAGCGCCTCGTTGGTGATACATTCCTTCGACAGGTCACGCAGATCCGGGTAAGCAAGGTAAACCATTTCCAGCGTTTCGGACGTGATCTTGCCGGAAACCGCCAGCTGGCGCATCGCTTTACGCGCATTCATATTCACCAGCCCCCAGTCGATGTAATTCCCCCACACCGTCCTGGTGCGCTCTTTGCTTGAGGCATGTCGATCGTAGGTTTTCATCAGCTCGTTGCCAAGATCTTGCTTATGATGAAGATAAACGGCGTTCAGCAACTCGTCTTTAGTCGGGAAATAACGGAACAATGTCCCTTCGGCAACGCCCGCCTTTCTGGCAATTAAAGAGGTCGCCGCCCCTAATCCCAGTTCCGCTATCGCATCGGTTGCCGCATCGAGTAATGCTAATCGTTTATCTTCACTTTTTGGACGAGCCACGGTTCCTCACAAGCCAGTTATCTGAGTGGATAGGATTTCAGCCACCGGGATCGCCGCGTTCGCTGAATGTCATGTGCTTTATCATACCGTAAATTTTGTTGACGGTTGACCTTGCCTGCTTATAATGAGTGTTTACTCACTCAATAGCAATATAACCCGCACAGTTTCTACGAGAATTCTTTATGGCTGCCGCGCAATCTGGCAAGCGTTCGTTAACCCTAAAATTCATGGTCGTGATTATGTTAATAGGCCTTACTGCCACTAGCGCTGCGCTGTTCCCGATGACTGAATTTGGCAAACTGCCGCAGGGCAGCCGCCTTGAACGCATCCAGCAATCTCCCCAGTACCGCGACGGCAAGTTCCACAATCAGCAGGACACGCCAATGATGACCGACAAACGCGGTCGTATTGCAGCACTGTGGGATTTCTTTTTCGCCCGACCAGATACGGTAAAACCCGACCGTCCTCTGCCGCTGATCAAAACCGATCTGGCGACGCTCGATAAACAGCAGGATCTGGTGGTGTGGCTGGGCCATTCCTCCTGGTTTATCCAGCTTGGCGGCAAACGCATTCTTATCGATCCGGTGTTTAGCCACTATGCCGCCCCGTTCGCCTTTCTGAACAAAGCGTTTGCGGGTGATTATCCGTGGCAAGCTGAAGATATGCCGGATATCGACACCCTGGTCATCTCTCACGATCACTGGGATCACCTGGATTACCCCACGCTGCGCGCGCTTAAGCCAAAGATTAAACAGGTAGTCACCCCGCTTGGCGTCGGCGCGCATTTTGACGCCTGGGGCTTCGACCCGGCGCTAATCCACGAGCTGGACTGGCAGGAAAAAGTCTCCATTGACAATGCGTTAACGATTCATGCCCTGCCGGCTCGCCACTTCTCTGGCCGCGGGTTAACCGGCAACAAAACGCTGTGGGCAAGCTTCATGTTCGTCACGCCACAGCGAAAAATTTATTACAGCGGCGACACCGGCTACGGCCCACATTTCAGGCAAATCGGCGAACAGTTTAGCGATATCGATCTCGCCATCATGGAAAACGGCCAGTACGACGAAGGCTGGAAATACATCCATATGATGCCGGAAGAAGCGGCTCAGGCGACGGAAGACCTGGGCGCCAAAACCATGGTGCCGGGGCATGCTGGCCGGTTTGCATTGGCGAATCACAGCTGGGACGAGCCTTTCCGCCGCATTGCCACCGCCAGCGCAGGCCGCAGCTATCAGCTGCTCACGCCAGAAATGGGGCAAATACTGGAAGTCAGCCAATCGCACCAGGCCTTCGATGCCTGGTGGGAATAGATTTATCCATTATCGAACGAGCAAGATGTAGAAGGAGGTGATATGTCCATGCCTAAAGATTTTATGGAATCTCTGCTTGAGTGGGTCGATGGCAATATGCAGCGCCCGCTGCGTATTGAAGAAGTCGCCAGGCAGTCCGGCTACTCGAAGTGGTACCTACAGCGGATGTTCTCAGACTGGGCGGGGAAGAGCCTCGGGGCCTACATTCGTGAACGTAAATTGCAGTTAGCGGCAGAAGATCTGAAAAATACCGAGGACAAAATCCTCGATATCTCAGTGCGCTACGGTTTTGATTCGCAGCAATCTTTTACCCGCACGTTCGGGAAACGGTTCAATACCTCTCCCGGCGCCTACCGCCGCAACCACGAACAGCCGCTTAATTAAGATCTTTTCCGGGTGGGTATGCGCCGCATACTCACCCAGCTATCACTTACTTCAGTAAAGTCGCCCACTGCTCGACCCACGGGCCGGAAACCACTTCAGGCTCCGGATGGTCGTTGGCGTCAATCGTTAAAACCTCAGCAATGCGGGTTGCGCCCTGCTCCTGCAATAAAGCGTCAAACTGCTTCCCGCCGCCGCAGAAGTGGTCGTAGTTGCTGTCACCCAGCGCAATCAAGCCGTAATGCAGTTCAGGCTGGTAACCCAGTTGATCTTTGATGGCCTGAAATAGCGGAACAATGCTGTCCGGCAGATCGCCCTGCCCCGTCGTGGACGTGACCACCAGCGCATAGTGGTTGCGGTAATATTGCCACTCGGTCAGGTCGGGATCTTCAAACACCTTTGCCTGATGGCCGTGTTTTTTCAGAATGGTTTCGGCCTCTTCCGCCACTAGCAGCGCATTGCCGTACATCGTACCTACAAAAATACCCACTTCGGCCATCGGTAACTCCTTAAGAATTAGAGACAAGGCTTGTCCTAGCAGCTCGCCGGATCATACTCACTATTTTCAACATCCGGAAGCTGACCACGCCAGCCAAATTGTGTCAGCATTTGCATCCAGGTCTCATCCAGCTCTGCTCTTAACGTCAGCGGTTCCCCGGTAACAGGATGATTTAAAGAAAGCTGGCTGGCATGCAGCATCAGGCGCTGGCAACCAAAATGCTCCGCCGCACCGCGATTCTGGCGCAAATCACCATGTTTGGAATCGCCAAGAATGGGATGGCGAAGATGCGCCAGATGGCGCCGGAGCTGGTGCTTACGACCGGTCTTTGGCTCAAGCTCTACCAGACTGTAACGCGCGCTGGGATAGCGCCCCACCGCCACCGGCATTTCGACCGTTGCCAGCCCGCGATAATGCGTCACCGCGGGCTGTGGCCCTTTGTCCTGGTCGCTAAATTTATCGGCGATTTTATCCAGCTCTTCAACCAGCGGATAATCCAGCACGGCTTCGTCCTGCAGCCAGCCGCGCACCACGGCATGGTAGCGTTTCTGCATTTGATGCTGCTCAAATTGCTGTGACAGCAGACGGCCTACTTCGCTGGACAGCCCCATCAGCAGCACGCCAGAGGTTGGTCTGTCGAGGCGATGAACGGTAAAAACGTGCTGGCCAATCTGGTCGCGGACGGTTTGCATCACCACGACTTTTTCGTGCCTGTCCAGCCAGCTGCGGTGAACCAGCCAGCCGGACGGTTTGTTCACGGCAACCAGCCATTCATCTTGGTAAATAATCTCCAGCATCAACCCTGTTCCGCGTCAAACAGTGCATCCAGCTCAAGCAGCACGGCAAGGAGAGGTTCACGAACGGCATGCGTCGCATCCAGCGCCATCTCGTAATAAGGGGCGATAGCAAAGGCGTCAGGCAGAGGATGCTGGCTGTCCAGCAGCGCGTGCATACGAGGGATCAGTACCCATTGCAGCCATTCGTGGGGCTGCAGCGTATCCATGCAGAAAGGCTGCGTGCTCTCAAATGCAGTAGGATCGGGAGGCAGGCCCTGCCAGAGGGAATGATCGCGCAGGATCTGCTCAATGGTGAGTAAATGGCGGCGAACTAGCGTCTGGCGCTCCATGAAAACCTCACAGGTCAGTGGAAAAGAGCGGTACAGAATAACACTTCTTCGCTGCCCGTGAAAAAGGCATAAAAAAAGGGAGCACTGTTTACACAGTGCTCCCGGTTCGTTTCGCAGCTAATCCGGCTACTTTTCATGCTCCCTGCTCATCCATGACAACTTTGTCCTCTGGTCTCCTGACCAGCAATCCATCGCCAGGGCTTCCTGCTGCCATCATCCTGATGGGTGTCCAACATCATCCTGACGTGAAATCCTTGAGTCTTCCTGACCTACCGTACTCCTGTTACGGCTCTCATTCTCCGTCCTGGAGGTGTCCTTTAACTCTTCCTGAGTTATCCGCGCTTCATCTGTGAAGCCTTCCTTGTACGCCATCCCGGCGAGATCCTTAAGTAAGAAGCGACATCATCCTAATGTCTCCTTCATTACGCCGACATCCTGTCGATGAATATAGAATCCCCTATTTGCCCGCATGTGACAAGGGATGCAGCGGTGCTGCGGACAAAAACTTTCATTCGGAACTTTCCTAAAACAAAAATAACTCATTGTTTTATAAAAGCATCGATAAATGAGAGGCGCTTTCATCTGCCGTCAAATGTAGCGATCTCTCACACGGCTTGTAAGAGATCTCTCACAAGGCCTTGGGCAAAAAAGCTAAATCACCTGTGGCGTTAAGACATTAAGAAAATCAGGAAGAGAGGCGGAAAGCACGGTCCGCTGCGGGGTGCCGATTCTTTCAATCAGCACTTCACCTGTCAAGTTGCAGAGTGAGATGACTTCCATTTCATCGTCAGTCGTCGCTAAAAACAGCGTCGGAGATAACTTCAAACGCTTCTGTGTCACCAGATGGCCAATCAGGTTTTCCTGTACGCGAACAAAGTCGTCCTCGCTCCACGCCTGAAGCAGCGTCAGCGCAGTATTCCCATGTACGGCGGGCATATCGCCGGCAAACTGCGTGGTGTAAAACGCTTCAACGGCAGGCTGGAGGGAAATATCCAATGCTCGCTCTACGGCGCTTAAATCTGCTTCTGGCGTGAACGGTTGGGGCTGCCAGCGTACGTCTCCTCCGGTGGTCGTTACAATACACGGGGACGGAATGCCGTACAGCGCTTCACTGGCGGGCCAGCCTCCCGTTTCCTCCTGCCACTGGTCGCAAAAACGGCGGGTAAACTCTTTAAGGGCAAAGGCGACTTCGTTCATTAATTTCTCACTCGCGTAGGCTGGGGTACAATAGAAGCCAATTGTACCTTTATCTCGGTGAAACATGTCCTACGAAAATCACCAGGCTCTAAGTGGCCTGACGCTGGGTAAGCCCACGGCTTATCAGGATCAATACCAGCCCTCGCTGCTGCAGGCCGTACCGCGCAGCCTGAATCGCGACCCACTTGGCCTCCACGCCGACAGCCTGCCATTCAGCGGCGGCGACATCTGGACGCTATACGAACTCTCATGGCTGAACAGTAACGGCCTGCCTCAGGTCGCCGTGGGTCATGTGCAGTTAGATGCCAACAGCGTCAATCTTGTGGAGTCAAAAAGCTTTAAGCTCTACCTGAACAGTTTTAACCAGACTCGCTTCGCCGACTGGGAAACCGTCCAGGAAACACTGAAGCGTGACCTGAGCGCCTGCGCCGAAGGCGACGTCAGCGTAGTGCTGTTCCGCCTGCAGGAGCTGGAAGGCCAGGAAATCTCAGCGTTCAGCGGAGAATGCATCGATGCGCAGGACATCACCATCGACAGCTACGACTTTAACGCCGATTACCTGCAACAGGCCGCGGGCGATGAGATCGTGGAAGAGACGCTGGTTAGCCACCTGCTGAAGTCCAACTGCCTGATCACCCATCAGCCAGACTGGGGTTCCGTACAGATTCGCTATCGCGGCCCGAAAATCGATCGCGAAAAGCTGTTGCGCTATCTGGTCTCTTTCCGGCATCACAATGAGTTTCATGAGCAATGCGTGGAGCGCATCTTTAATGACCTGCAGCGCTTCTGCCAGCCGCAATCGCTCAGCGTCTACGCACGCTACACGCGCCGGGGTGGGTTGGACATTAATCCGTGGCGGACGAATACCGATTTCCATCCTGCTTTTGGCCGCCTGACCCGCCAATAAGTGCGAAATAGCTCGCAGCGCCAAAAGTGAATGTGGTTTACGGGTTGTTAAAGTGAACAAGCCAGGGCTATTGTAATCTGTGAGAACGGCACTTTTCGTTCCGTAAGGAGTTCACTTGATTACACATATTAGCCCGCTTGGCTCAATGGATATGTTGTCGCAGCTGGAAGTCGATATGCTTAAACGCACCGCCAGCAGCGACCTTTATCAACTGTTTCGTAACTGCTCACTGGCAGTCCTTAATTCCGGCAGTCAAACCGACAGCAGCAAAGAGCTGCTTTCCCGCTACCAGAACTTTGACATCAATGTGTTACGTCGTGAACGTGGCGTAAAACTCGAACTGATTAATCCCCCGGAAGACGCCTTTGTTGACGGCCGAATCATCCGCGCGCTGCAGGCTAACCTGTTCGCCGTCCTGCGCGATATTCTGTTTGTTAACGGCCAAATTACCAACGCAGGTCGTTTTCAGCATTTAAATAAAGAAAACTCTATTCATATCACCAATATGGTGTTTTCTATTTTACGAAATGCCCGTGCGCTGCACGTGGGTGAAGCACCGAACCTGGTGGTTTGCTGGGGTGGTCACTCCATTAACGAAAACGAATACCTTTATGCCCGCCGTGTGGGCACTCAGCTAGGCTTACGCGAGCTGAATATCTGCACCGGCTGCGGGCCTGGCGCGATGGAAGCGCCGATGAAAGGTGCCGCCGTCGGCCACGCGCAACAACGCTATAAAGAAGGGCGTTTTATCGGCCTGACCGAGCCTTCAATCATCGCCGCCGAGCCACCTAACCCGCTGGTCAATGAACTGATCATCATGCCGGATATTGAAAAACGGCTTGAGGCGTTCGTGCGTATTGCCCACGGCATCATTATCTTCCCAGGCGGGGTTGGTACAGCGGAAGAGCTACTCTACCTGCTTGGCATTCTAATGAATCCACACAACCACGATCAGGTACTGCCGCTGATCCTCACCGGGCCGAAAGAAAGCGCTGATTACTTCCGCGTGCTGGATGAATTTATCGTTAGCACCCTGGGCGAGAAAGCGCGCCGCCATTATAAAATCATCATCGACGACGCAACTGAAGTCGCCCGCCTGATGAAAAAGGCCATGCCGCAGGTGAAAGAGAACCGCCGTGAAACCGGTGATGCCTACGGCTTCAACTGGTCTATTCGCATCTCGCCGGATCTGCAGATGCCATTTGAACCTACTCACGAAAACATGGCTAACCTGCAACTCTATCCGGATCAGCCTGCGGAAAAGCTGGCCGCCTCGCTACGTCGCGCCTTCTCAGGCATCGTTGCCGGCAACGTGAAGGAGCCAGGCATTCATGCTATCGAAAAATACGGCCCCTACAAGCTGCACGGGGACCCGGACATGATGAAACGTATGGATGTTCTGCTACAGGGCTTTGTCGCCCAGCATCGCATGAAGCTGCCCGGCAGCGCCTACATCCCCTGCTATGAAATCGTGCGTTAATCTACCAGAGCGGCCATCGGCCGCTCTTCTTTTTACCTTTCTCAAAGCCATTTAATCGATTGCGCTCACACTTAAAAGCACAAACATTGCGACCTGAAGCAAATACTCGTTGAAAAATGCTGTTTTAGCCACTTTCTTTGGCAAAAACCGAGTTATTTGGTCAGGTTTAATGTATTGCATCATCCACAAGTGTTAGGCTTCGCGCCCATAAATATTATGTTAATACCCATGAACAGACTGTTATGCGGATTTGTTGCATAACAAACGTAGATTATCGCATTTGGGATCGCGATCACTGATACAGTGATGACATAAATGTATCTTTCCGCCCGCCGATAGTTACGGGACACAACTACTACAAAAATGCCCGCGGCCAGAATTTAGTTTCAACCGTTAAGCCCTTGATGGTGCTTTAACGGCGAATTTTTCAACATTGCACGAAACATTCCTTTGGAGATGTAGATGGAAACCACTCAAACCGGCAGTATTGTCTCTGCTGAGAAAAAAGGCGCATGGCGCAAAACCGACACCATGTGGATGCTGGGCCTTTACGGCACGGCTATCGGTGCGGGCGTCCTGTTCCTGCCAATCAACGCCGGCGTTGGTGGCCTGATCCCGCTGTTCATCATGGCGATTCTGGCTTTCCCGATGACCTTCTTTGCACACCGTGGTCTGACGCGTTTTGTTCTGTCAGGTAAAAACCCGGGTGAAGACATCACCGAAGTTGTAGAAGAACACTTTGGTATCGGCGCAGGTAAGCTCATCACCCTGCTGTACTTCTTCGCTATCTACCCGATCCTGCTGGTTTACAGCGTGGCTATCACCAACACCGTGGACAGCTTCATCACCCACCAGTTGGGCATGACTTCACCACCACGCGCTATCCTTTCCCTGATTCTGATCGTCGGCATGATGACCATCGTGCGCTTCGGCGAGCAGATGATCGTGAAGGCGATGAGCATCCTGGTATTCCCGTTCGTTGCCGCGCTGATGCTGCTGGCGCTGTACCTGATTCCAAACTGGAGCGGCGCAGCGTTTGAAACCCTGTCCTTCAGCGCAACCCCGGCAACCGGCAGCGGCCTGTGGATGACCCTGTGGCTGGCAATTCCGGTCATGGTATTCTCCTTCAACCACTCGCCAATCATCTCCTCCTTCGCCGTGGCTAAACGCGAAGAGTACGGCACAGGCGCTGAGAAAAAATGCTCCAGCATCCTGGCTCGCGCCCACATCATGATGGTACTGACAGTTATGTTCTTCGTGTTCAGCTGCGTGCTGAGCCTGACCCCGGCAGACCTGGCCGCGGCAAAAGCGCAGAACATCTCTATTCTGTCTTACCTGGCTAACCACTTTAATGCACCGGTTATTGCCTGGATGGCGCCAATCATTGCGATGATTGCGATCACCAAATCCTTCCTCGGCCACTACCTGGGCGCGCGTGAAGGCTTTAACGGCATGGTCATTAAATCTCTGCGCAGCAAAGGCAAAACCATTGAACTGAACAAGCTGAACCGCATCACCGCGATCTTCATGCTCATCACGACCTGGATTGTTGCGACGCTGAACCCAAGCATCCTCGGGATGATTGAAACCCTGGGTGGCCCGGTTATTGCGATGATTCTGTTCCTGATGCCAATGTATGCCATTCAGAAAGTTCCGGCGATGCGTAAGTACAGCGGCCATATCAGCAACGTCTTCGTTGTGATTATGGGCCTGATTGCTATCTCCGCTATCTTCTACTCGCTGTTCAGCTAAGCAAGTTAAAGAGTCGCCTGCCTGGGCGACTCTCTCTTCCCCCGAGTCACTTACGCAGGGAAATCTTATGATTAGCGTATTCGACATTTTCAAAATCGGTATTGGCCCCTCCAGCTCACATACCGTCGGCCCAATGAAGGCCGGTAAGCAATTTTCCGATGACCTGATTGAGCAAGGGATCCTGCGCGATGTCACTCGTGTTGTTGTGGATGTCTATGGCTCGCTGTCCCTGACAGGCAAAGGCCACCATACGGATATAGCCATTATTATGGGCCTGGCGGGTAACCTGCCGGACACCGTAGATATCGATGCTATTCCGCACTTCATCCAGGATGTAAATACCCACGGGCGTCTTATGCTGGCCAACGGCCAACATGAAGTTGAATTCCCGGTGGACTGCTGCATGAACTTCCATGCCGACAACCTGGCGCTTCATGAAAACGGCATGCGCATTACCGCTCTGGCTGGCGACAACGTGCTGCATTCTCAGACCTATTATTCTATCGGCGGTGGCTTCATCGTTGATGAAGCACATTTTGGTGCGCAGAGTGAAAACCCTGTCAGCGTGCCGTATCCGTATAAGAATGCTGCTGACCTGCAAAAACACTGCCGTGAAACGGGCCTGTCACTTTCCGGCCTGATGATGCAGAACGAACGTGCCCTGCATAGCCAGGAAGAGATCGACGCCCACTTTGCGGCGGTCTGGGAAGTGATGAGCAGCGGAATTGAACGCGGGATTACTACAGAAGGCGTACTGCCCGGTAAAATGCGCGTTCCCCGTCGTGCTGCTGCGCTTCGCCGCATGCTGGTCACCACCGATAAAAACAACTCAGATCCGATGGCCGTAGTGGACTGGATCAATATGTTTGCGCTGGCGGTGAACGAAGAAAACGCTGCCGGTGGCCGCGTAGTCACTGCCCCAACAAACGGTGCCTGCGGTATTGTTCCGGCCGTGCTGGCGTACTACGACAAGTTCATTCGTCAGGTGAACGCTAACTCCTGCGCCCGCTATTTCCTTGCCGCCGGTGCTATTGGTTCTCTGTACAAAATGAATGCGTCTATCTCCGGCGCAGAAGTAGGGTGTCAGGGAGAAGTCGGCGTAGCCTGTTCAATGGCTGCAGCAGGCCTTACTGAGCTTTTGGGCGGTAGCCCGACTCAGGTGTGTATCGCTGCAGAAATCGGCATGGAGCATAATCTGGGGCTGACGTGTGACCCGGTTGCGGGTCAGGTTCAGGTGCCGTGCATCGAGCGTAATGCTATTGCCGCCGTAAAAGCGGTGAACGCTGCACGTATGGCTATGCGCCGCACCAGCGAGCCTCGCGTCTGTCTGGATAAGGTTATCGAGACAATGTATGAAACGGGCAAGGACATGAACGCCAAATATCGCGAGACCTCTCGCGGTGGTCTGGCGCTGAAAATTGTCGCCTGTGACTAAAAAATTAAGGCTCCCGATTGGGAGCCTTTCAGGCGACTGACCAACTTCCGTTGAAAAAAGAAAGACCTGACGACTGGTTAAAAAATAGGAAAATCAATTCATTGATTTTCGGCTGATAACCACAAAGAGGGAAAAACCACGCTTTTTCCCTCTTTGTCAGCAACCTTTAAGGCTCCCGGTTGGGAGCCTTTTTCTTAGAGCGCCGCTTTCAAACGCTTCACGGCTTCAACCAGTTGCTCATCGGTTGCCGTCGCGTAGGAGAAACGCAGCGTGCGTTTATCCGCATGATCGCTAAAGAAGAACTCTCCCGGCACGTACACCACGCCTTTCTCCAGCGTTTTTTGTAGCCACGCCGTGGTATCGAAGTCGTATCGGAAAGCGGCCCACAGGAACATCCCACCCTGCGGCTGGTTAAAGGTAATGTGCTCGCCAAGCTCTTCTTCCAGCAGACGCGACAGCGTCAGGCACTTCTGCTTATAAGCCTCACGAATCAGCTCAATCTGCGGCTCAAGACGCCCCAGTTTCAGGTAAGCCGCCGCCAGCGCTTGGGTAAACGAGTTAGCGTGTAAATCAGTCGCCTGCTTAATGATGGCGACCTTTTGCTTCATCCACTCCGGCAGAATAATCCAGCCGACACGCAGCCCCGGAGCCAGAATTTTCGAGAACGTTGAGGTATAGACCACGTGGTCTTCATGCCCTAACTCTGTGGCGACCTGAATCAGGGTTTTCTCCCGGCGATCGGTAAAGCTAATCGCCCCATACGGATCGTCTTCAATAATCACAAAATCATGTTCGGCAGCCAGTTTCACCAGCTTTTCACGACGCTCGGTGCTCAGCGTTGTGCCGCTGGGGTTACCAAAGGTTGGCACCAGATAAACGCCTTTCACACGCGTGGTTTTCAGCAAAGCTTCCAGCTCATCGACAATCATGCCGTGCTCGTCCCCACCCACGGATTCAACCTTCGCGGCGGTCAAACTGAGGATTTGCAGCGTGGCCAGGTAGGTCGGGCGCTCAACGACGAAAACGTCACCTTCGTCTGCCAGCGCACGAATCAGTAAATCCAACGCCTGCTGGGAACCAGAGGTGATGAGCAACTGGTCGCTGCGCGTAGTAATCCCGCGAGCCTTGCACAGCTCAACTAGCTGGTCACGCAGCTCGGAATTGCCTTCGGTCAGACCATACTGAAAAGCGTCGTTAAAGTTCTCTTCCAGCACTTTACGGGTCGCCAGCTCCAGTCCTTGCTTGTCAAACAGCTCGCTGGATGGAATACCGCCGGCCAGTGAAATCACGCCGGGCATTTTGCTGTGCTTAAGAAGTTCGCGGATGGCCGAGGGCTGCAGGTTTTGAATGCGTTGCGCGAGGTGTTTAGTATTACTCATATTGATGTTCTCTATTTTTTTATGCGTTAGAAATATACATAGCCCGCTAACAACTACGCAATGGCTTTCCACCCCGTTCTCATAAGGTTTTGCGAAAGGCATTCCTGAATGCTGCGATGAGAATAGCCGATCGTGGCGGGAAGTGTTAGGGTAGACCCATCAGAGTGACGAGTTAATTTTTATGGCTATTCATTTACTTATCGTCGATGCCCTGAACCTGATTCGCCGCATACATGCGGTGCAGGGTTCGCCTTGCGTCGATACATGTCTGCATGCGCTGGACCAGCTTATTGGCCACAGCCAGCCTACTCATGCGGTGGCGGTGTTTGATGACGAAGAACGTCGCGAAGGCTGGCGGCATCAGGTGCTGCCCGACTACAAAGCGGGCCGTTCGCCCATGCCCGACGATCTTCATGCCGAAATGCCCGCGCTTCGGGAAGCGTTTACCCGCCGCGGTGTTCAATGCTGGCACTCAAAAGGCAACGAAGCGGACGATCTTGCGGCTACGCTGGCGGTAAAAGTTGCCTCCGGCGGCCACCGGGCAACCATTGTGTCCACCGACAAAGGCTATTGCCAGCTGCTGGCCCCGACGCTGCAAATTCGTGATTACTTCCAAAAACGCTGGCTGGATGCGCCCTTCATTGCCCAGGAATATGGCGTTCATCCGGAACAGCTCGGGGACTTCTGGGGGCTGGCGGGCATCAGCAGCAGCAAAATTCCCGGCGTGCCCGGTATTGGCCCGAAAAGCGCCACACAGCTCATTAACCAGTTTTCTGACCTGGAAACGCTGTATCAGCGGCTGGATGAAGTTCCGGAGAAATGGCGCAAGAAGCTGGAGCTGCACAGAGAAAGTGCGTTTATCAGCCGCCAGGTGGCAAGGCTTGAGACGGATTTACAGCTCGACGGGAACTTACAGCAGCTAAGGCTGCCGGGCGTATTGCCTTCCGCTTAACGGGGAAGAACACCCCTTGCCTGAATGAGCAAGGGGTGAGTCATTAACGTTCGTCGCGACGGCCACCCACGGCCGCCCACCAACGGCGGATATGAACGGTCACTTCTTCACGATCGTGGTAAAGCTGGCGGGCTTTGATTTCCGCGTTAATGCCGTTGTTCTCAAGGATTTCGCGGATCTGCGCCAGGTTTTGCGACACCTCTTCGTAGCGCTTTTTCATCGGCAATTTGAGGTTAAAGATAGTCTCACGGCACCAGCCGTTTACCAGCCAGGTTGCCATTAAATGGGCCACTTTCGCCGGTTTCTCTACCATGTCGCAGACCATCCAGGAGATGTTGGTGCGGGTCGGGCGGTATTTGAAGCCGTCTTCACGCAGCCAGGTGACCTGTCCGGTGTCCATCAGGCTCTGCGCCATCGGGCCGTTATCGACGGATGAAACCCACATATTGCGCTTCACCAGTTGATAGGTCCAGCCGCCCGGGCAGGCGCCCAAATCCACGGCGTACATGCCGTTGGCCAGGCGCTCGTCCCATTCATCGGCGGGAATAAAGACATGAAACGCCTCTTCCAGCTTCAGCGTGGAGCGGCTTGGAGCATCCGCCGGGAACTTGAGGCGCGGGATGCCCATATAGAACGGCGAATTGTTGGTGGTATAGGAGTAACCCGTGTAGCAGCAGCCTGGCGCGATAAAGAACACATGCACAACCGGGCGCTTCGGCGTTTCGTAGTTGGTCAGCACCCCGGCTTCACGCAGGCTGGCGCGCAGCGGCACGGTAAACTTGCGGCAGAACTTCATCAGCTCTTTGCTTTCGTTGGTATCAGCCACTTCAACCCGCAGGTCGCCGCCCTTTTCCACCACGCCCTGCAGCATGCCGACAATAGGTGTGATGCGGTCTTCCGGCGGTAAATCTTTTAGCAGCTCACCGGCTACAAACATCTGGCGGGCAAAAATCAGGTCGCTGAAAGGCAGCTCGCGCGCCAGCTTTTCCGCCTCTTCCGGCTGATAGCATTCAAATATGACATAACCGCTGTGCTCTTTGACGCGGGCAAAGCCGTAGACGCCGCGCTGACCGGCTTTGTCGGTTATCTCTGCCGCACACTCTTTCTCGAATCCCTGACGGCAGTACAAAATCACTTTATTCATGGCTTACGCCCTTACGTTTCAGGCGCACAGCACCAATTAACATCAATATCCAACCGGCCAGAAAGCTGACGCCCCCCACCGGGGTAACAAACGCCCACAGCCGCAAATGCGACAGGGCCAGGCAGTAAAGACTGCCGCTAAACAATACGGTCCCCAGCGCCATAAAGACGCTGCTCCAGTAGAACCAGATGCTGATGCGACGCTGCATCGCTACCGCAAGGCCAAAAATCGCGAGCGTATGAAATGCCTGATACTCAAGCCCGGTCTGGATCCATCCCATCTCCGCAACGCCCAAAGACTTGCTCAATACGTGCGCCCCAAAGGCGCCCAGGGCAACAAAAACAAAACCGCTGATGGCGGCAAAAATCAGCATGAATCGGCTGGTCATGATGTAACCCTAAAGTAAGGCGTGGTCTCGCCACGCGAAGGTTGCTTATTGTTCGTAGCGAAAACGGAATTTTTCTTGCTCACTGGCCGCCTTTGCCAGGATCCACTGTCGAAACGCGGCTATTTTACCCAGTTCTGCCTGGCTGTCATGACAAACCAGATAAAAGGCGTTTTTACTTACCAGCACATCGTTGAACGGGCATACCAGACGGCCCGCTTCGATTTCCGTTTGGGCCATGACGTTATTGGCCAGCGCAATCCCCTGCCCGTGAATGGCGGCCTGAAGTACCATTGCGCTGTGGCTGAAAATGGGTCCTTGCTGGACATTAATATGACTCACGCCAAGCTGGCGGGTATAAGTCTGCCAGTCGCGACGCGATGCGTCATGCAATAAAGTGTGCCTGGCCAAATCTTCCGGCGTTTTAATCGGTTTGTCGCCGGTCAGGAGCATAGGTGAGCAAACCGGCAGCAAATACTCCGCATAAAGTTTCTCAACTCTGAGTCCAGGCCAGTTGCCGCGCCCATAGAATATCGCCACGTCCACATCATCAGACAGCTTGTCTTCCTGGCGGTCCACCGCCTGAATTCGCACGTCGATGCCCGGATAAGCTGAGTTAAAGCTTGTTAAGCGAGGCACCAGCCAGTGAATCGCAAAACTGGGCAATAAACTTACCGTCAGCGCGCCTTTTGCACTGCGCGCCTGCAGCTTACGGGTGGCTTCCGTCAGCTGAGAAAAAATCTCTTTAATATCCTGATAATAACTCTGCCCCTCCTCCGTCAACAGCAGCGAACGGTTACGGCGGCGGAACAGCTTCAGGCCAAGAAAATCCTCCAGGGACTTGATCTGGTGGCTTACCGCGGCCTGAGTAACGAACAGTTCCTCAGCCGCTTTAGTAAAACTCAAGTGACGAGCCGCAGCGTCAAAAACGCGCAGCGCATTCAGAGGGGGTAATCGCTTAGACATGGGGTTATTTGGCTTAAGTGTTAATAACAGTTTACAAACGGATATCGTTTGTTTACCTATTAGTTTTTTTTATCTGAGCCATTATAAATTGTCCGTTGAGGATGCACCAGCAAATACCTATAGTGGCGGCACTTCCTGAGTCGGAACGAAAAGTTGTCTGGAATGCGTGTTCTGGAGGGCTTTTGGCTTACGGTTGTGATGTTGTGTTGTTGTGTTTGCAATTGGTCTGACATTTCGGACCACGGTAGCTAAGCTACCCCTTTTCACTTCCTGTACATTTACCCTGTCTGTCCATAGTGATTAATGTAGCACCGCCGAATGCGGTGCTTTTTTTTGCCTGCAGAATTACTTCTTCAGCTCAACCATCTCTTTCACGTCCGAACGGTTAATCTGCTGCATATTCCCGTTGGCATCTTTGTACTTGATCATCCCGGTTTCGTCATCGGTCTTCGGCTTGCCTTCAGAGACAATCGCGCGTCCATCGTTGGTGTGCATGATGTAGTTCGGGCTGGAACAAGCTGCAAGTGCAAAGGTCATCATACAGGCAGAAACAATAGCGATAGATTTGTTCATTATTCTTCTCCTTGTGGATAGCGTTTAATGCTGTTTAAGTCTTTCCTACTAACATGCTTAAATATTAGTCCAACAATAATTAGCATAACCTGCTTCTCACATTCTGCCAGCAGAAACAGACTATTCCGAGAAAGACGGAAACCTTGTGCCAGCGTCAGTTTTGCGCGACGATCTGTGCATTGAACTGAGGATCCCCATGACAGCATTTAACCCCGCTCATTTTCGCGCGCAATTTCCCGCGCTGGCAGATGCAGGCGTCTATCTCGACAGTGCGGCTACGGCGCTAAAACCCCAGGCCGTTATCGACGCTACCCAACAGTTTTACAGCCTGAGTGCCGGAAACGTTCACCGCAGCCAGTTTCCCGAAGCACAGCGTCTGACGGCGCGCTACGAAGCGGCACGTGACCAGGTAGCACGCTTGATCAACGCTGAAAGCGGTAAAGCCGTGGTCTGGACCCGTGGCACAACGGAAGCCATCAATATAGTTGCGCAATGCTATGCCCGCCCTCGCCTCAAAGACGGGGATGAAATCATTGTGAGTGAAGCAGAACATCACGCCAATTTTGTGCCGTGGCTAATAGTGGCTGAGCAAACCGGTGCCAAAGTGGTGAAACTGCCGCTGAATGATCAGACTCTGCCCGATATTAACCAGCTCCCGGCATTGCTGAATTCGCGCACGCGTATCCTGGCACTTGGGCAAATGTCTAACGTCACCGGAGGCTGCCCTGCACTTGCAAAGGCTATTAAGCTTGCCCACGAAGCAGGGGCTGTCGTGATGGTCGATGGCGCTCAGGGCATTGTGCACTGTCCGCCGGACGTTCAGGCGCTGGATATCGACTTCTATGCCTTCTCCGCCCATAAACTCTATGGCCCGACCGGCATCGGCGCGCTCTATGGCAAAGCTGAACTCCTTGAGCAGATGTCGCCGTGGCTCGGCGGCGGGAAAATGATTACCCACGTCTCTTTCGACGGTTTTAAAACTCAGCCAGTGCCTTATCGCTTTGAAGCCGGGACGCCAAACGTCGCGGGCGTCATTGGTCTAAGCGCCGCGCTGGAGTGGCTTGAAGCTTTCGATCTGCAGCAGGCGGAAAACTGGAGCCGCAGCCTGGCCACGCTCGCGGAGTCAGAGCTGGCGAAGCGCCCTGGTTTTCGCAGCTTCCGCTGCCAGGACTCCAGCCTGCTGGCCTTTGACTTTGCAGGCGTCCATCACAGCGATATGGTCACGCTTCTGGCCGAGTCAGGTATTGCGCTGCGGGCAGGCCAGCACTGCGCGCAGCCCTTGATGGCCGCATTAGGCGTTAGCGGTACGCTGCGTGCCTCTTTCGCCCCTTACAACACACAGCAGGATGTGCACGAACTGCTCGCCGCAGTCGATCGCGCCCTCGATATTCTGGTGGACTGAATGCAGGCTAATCATCCCTTTGGCACAGAAATTAACGCAGATATGCTGCGTACCACCTTCGAAGCACAGCGGCAGTGGGAAGACAAATACCGCCAGCTGATTTTATTGGGTAAGAAGCTGCCGGCGCTGCCGGAGGCATTAAAAACCGAGAGTATTGAAATCAGCGGCTGCGAAAACCGCGTCTGGCTCGGCCACGAACGCCAGTCGGACGGAACGCTGCACTTTTACGGCGACAGCGAAGGGCGCATCGTTCGCGGATTATTGGCGGTGCTGTTGACCGCTGTAGAAGGGAAAACCGCCCGCCAGCTGTTGGAAAACGATCCGCTAAGTCTGTTTGACGATCTGGGGCTGCGCCACCAGCTAAGCGCTTCCCGCAGCAGCGGGCTTACGGCTCTGGCCGCGGCGGTTCAACGGGCCGCCCGCGAAAATTAATCAGGCGGCGGTTCGCGCCGCCTTCGCCATCATCTTCTTCAGCACATGAGACACTGCCACAAAACCAAAGCTGGCGGTCACCATGGTCGCCGCCCCAAAGCCCGAGGCGCAGTCCATTCGTTTTGGGCCTTCGGCGGTGCTTTTCATCGCGCAAACCGATCCGTCGGCCTGCGGATAGACCAGCGCTTCCGTGGAAAATACACAATCTACGCCAAGCTTCCCTTTACTATTTTTCACCACCCCAAAATCACTTTTCAGGCGTTCACGTAGCTTCGCCGCCAGCGGATCCTGAATGGTTTTGGCCAGATCGCTGACCTGAATCTGCGTTGGATCGATTTGCCCGCCGGCTCCACCCGTGGTCACCAGCGGGATCTTATAGCGACGACAATACGCGATCAGCGCCGCTTTTGGCCGCACGCTATCAATGGCGTCGATAACATAGCTGAATCCCTGGCTAAGCAGCTCCGCGGCGTTGTCGGCAGTAATAAAGTCATCCACCACCGTAACCCGACACTCAGGATTGATCTCTTTGATACGCGCGGCCATGACTTCCGTTTTTGCCTGGCCTACGCTGTCTTTCAGGGCATGGATTTGGCGGTTGGTGTTGGTGACACAAACGTCATCCATGTCGATAAGCGTAATGGCCCCAATCCCGGTCCGCGCCAGCGCCTCTGCCGCCCACGAGCCCACCCCGCCGATGCCAATCACGCAAACGTGCGCTTCGGCAAACAGCTGAAGCGCCGCCTGGCCATACAGACGAGCGGTGCCGCCAAAGCGTTGCAGCCAGGCATCAGAGAGAACGACAGACATCGGTGAAATCCTCAGAAATAAAAAACGGGCTGATTTTACAGCCCGCTCAGACCACTGACAAACCTCAGGCAATAGAAGAAATACCCGATGGCTCGTTAAAAAACAGGAAAATCAATTCATTGATTTTCGGCTGCTAACCACAAAGAGAGAAAAACCACGCTTTTTCTCTCTTTGTCAGCAACCTCAACGGGCTGATTATACAGCCCGTTGTTCAGGGTGGAAACGTTGCAGCATTAACCGTTAAAAACGCTGCCCGTGCCAGGAGCCGCTTTAAGCACCCAGACGCGCCCGTAATGGTTGTACCAACCCGCGCGGTGCCCGGCATCCGGGCCAATGCCCTGATAGATGTCGAAGTGCTGGCCTTTAATCGCGCCCCCAACGTCCAGGGCCACCATCACGCGCAGCTCGTACTGGCCGGTGAATTTCCCGTTGTTGTCCAGCAGCGGGACTTCGGTCAGCAGCGTGGTACCTGCAGGAATGATGGAGCGGTCAGACGCCACGGAGGCTCGTCCAATCAAAGGTACGGCGCTCGCGCCTTTCACCGGCGCATAGCTTGCGGGCTTAAAGAAGACAAAAGAAGGATTCTGCTCAAGCAGCTCCCGAACTGCCGCTTCACTGTGGGTTTCACCCCAGTGGCGAATCGCCTGCATCGACATGTCTTCTTTCTTCACTTCGCCGCGGTCGATCAATACTTTGCCGATACTGCGGTAAGCGTGGCCGTTTTTACCGGCATAGCCGAAGAAGGTCAAAGGCTGGCCATCGCCAAAATCAATGTAGCCGCTGCCCTGCACATCCATGATGAAGTTATCCATCAGAGAGTTGCTGTAGGCCAGCACGTAGCTGTCGCTCAGCCCGCCGCTGTAGATTTCCGCGCGGGACGGTAAACGTCCACGTTTTGGCGGCATACGGTAAATAGGGTACTGAAATTCGCCCTGACGGGTATGACGAGCCTGAATCACCGGGGTGTAGTAGCCGGTAAACTGTACGTTACCGTAGTTGTCAGCCCCTTCCATTTGCCAGGCATCAAGGCCGAACTGCTTCAGCTGGCGGGTATCACCGCCCGCGCGCAGCCACTGCTGCACGGCATTATAAATATCGCTGCCATTATTGTAGAGGCGAGGAGAAGCAGAACGAATCTGGTTAACCTGCTCGGCATAGTCGCCGCCATTGATGGGCGCGCCAACCGCATCAGGCTGGTTCACCAGTGAGAAAGGCTGGGAGAACTTCCCGTCTTTATATTGCTGACCCCGATCGGTCGGTTTTGATGAACAGGCGGCCAGCATTGCTACTATGGCCCCCGCCGCTATGTACTTAATCCAACGTCCTTTCATTTACCTTTCGCCCTGCTGGTTGCCTCTGTATGCCTCGCCGAAGATAGCAAACGCGCCGCCAGAATTAAACGAGTTGAACGGCCTGCGCAGCAAAAACGTCTGTTTAGAGCCATTATGCGGGTAAATTCAACAACCAGTGGGAAATTCAGGTATTTCTGCCAAAAAAGGGTTGCAACAAAAAGCGAGCAGAGTATAGTGCGCATCCACGGACGCGGGGTGGAGCAGCCTGGTAGCTCGTCGGGCTCATAACCCGAAGGTCGTCGGTTCAAATCCGGCCCCCGCAACCAATTAAAAAGTCGCTAATTCAACGGCGCAATGATGAATAATCATTAAGAAGTATGACGGACGCGGGGTGGAGCAGCCTGGTAGCTCGTCGGGCTCATAACCCGAAGGTCGTCGGTTCAAATCCGGCCCCCGCAACCAATTAAAAGTCGCTGATTCAACGGCGCAATGATGAATAATCATTAAAAAAGCAGTATGACGGACGCGGGGTGGAGCAGCCTGGTAGCTCGTCGGGCTCATAACCCGAAGGTCGTCGGTTCAAATCCGGCCCCCGCAACCAACATTGAGAACACCCTTACGGGTGTTTTTTTGTTTCTGCCTTTTATAAAAAAGGCAGGTTTATCGCCCGCCTTGACCACCTGTTTTATCCCCGTCGTGCCAGCCTTGAGCTGTCCGAGAAATAAGCCTTGATCCCCGCCAGAATTGACTCCGCGACTTCCTGCTGGAACTTCGCCGTGCGCAGTTTGCGCTCTTCCTCAGGGTTACTCAGGAACGCGGTTTCCACCAGAATAGAGGGAATATCCGGGGCTTTTAGCACCGCAAATCCGGCTTGATCGACGCTGTTTTTATGCAGTTTGTTCACTTTCCCCAGCCGATGAAGCACTTCTTTCCCGAACTTCAGGCTATCGTTGATGGTCAGCGACTGAACCATGTCGAACATTGTATGGTCGAGATAGCGATCCCCGCTTTTGCCCACGCCGCCAATTAAATCCGAGGCGTTCTGCGTTTGCGCCAGGTATTTTGCCGCCGTACTCGTGGCCCCTTTAGTGGATAACGCAAAGACCGACGATCCGCGGGCAGCGGCGGTAGTAAACGCATCTGCATGAATAGAAACAAACAGATCGGCTCGCTGCTTTTGCGCCTTAGCAACGCGCACTTTCAGCGGGATGAACACATCTTCATTACGCGTCATGTACGCCTTCATATTGCCCTCTTTGTCGAGCAAGGCCTTAAGCCTGCGCGCGATGCTGAGCACGATATCTTTTTCTCGGGTTTTATTCGGGCCAATCGCGCCGGGATCTTCGCCGCCGTGTCCCGGATCAAGCATGATGACAATCGGCCGATCCCGCCCGGCTTTACCCGGCTGTGGCCCTTTTTCCGCCGGCATTTTCTTGTCTAACTGGCCGGTGTTGTAATCTTCCAGTAATGCCAGCAGCGGATCTTGTTCGCTATTCATATTGGCGGGATACAGATCCATCACCAGACGCTCTTTAAATTCGGCGACCGGGGCCAGTCCGAACAGGTGTGGGGTCACGTTTTGCTTCAATTCAAAAACCATGCGCACGGTTTTGGGATCGAACTGCCCCACGCGGGCGGATTTAATAAAGGGATCGTCCCCGCGAACCTGGCTGCCAATGCCTTTTAAAACTGAATTTAAATGCGCCCCTTCGATATCCACAACAACGCGCTCAGGGTTGCTGAGCGCAAACTGGCGATATTTCAGCTGATGGTTAGATTCCAGCGTCACGCGGGTATAAGACGAGGCCGGCCAGACGCGCACGGCGATCACCTGGCTTGAGGCAGCAAAACCGACCTTGCTGACGCTCAACAACCACATGGCTCCGGCACCCTGAAGTAGACGGCGGCGACTCATTAACGAACTGGAATCTGGCATGGCTCCCCTGAGCGATAATCACTAAATAGACAAATTTATTTTTTGAGCCAAAAACTTTAGCGAAACACGCGGTTACTGTCATCTATAAAAGGGTAAACGTTCGGAAAAGGTCATAAAAAGTCGGGGGGAAGGAATTTTATCCTGGATGAAAATTGACGCTTGCACCAAACGCCATAAAAGAATAAAAATACACAAATTACGAATAATCATGCAATGAGGGTGTGCCGTGGTAAAGGAACGCAGAACTGAACTGGTCCAGGGATTTCGCCATTCTGTTCCCTATATTAATGCCCACCGGGGAAAAACGTTTGTCATCATGCTCGGCGGCGAAGCCATTGAACATGAAAACTTTTCCAGCATCGTCAACGATATTGGCCTGCTTCACAGTCTGGGCATCCGTCTGGTCGTGGTGTACGGCGCCCGCCCGCAGATTGACGAAAACCTGGCCGAACACCATCACGAGCCGGTTTACCATAAGCATACCCGAGTCACCGACGCAAAAACCCTCGAACTGGTGAAACAGGCAGCAGGGCTGCTTCAGCTCGACATCACCGCGCGGCTATCCATGAGTCTGGGCAATACGCCGCTTCAGGGCGCCCATATCAACGTGGTCAGCGGCAACTTTATCATCGCCCAGCCTTTGGGAGTGGATGACGGCGTGGACTACTGCCACAGCGGGCGCGTTCGCCGTATTGATGAAGAAGCCATTCACCGCCAGCTAGACAGCGGCGCGATTGTGTTGATGGGGCCGGTTGCGGTCTCCGTCACGGGGGAAAGCTTTAACCTCACCTCCGAAGAAGTCGCCACCCAGCTTGCGGTTAAGCTGAAGGCAGAGAAAATGATTGGGTTCTGCTCCGCTCAGGGCGTGACCGACGACCTGGGGAATGTGATTTCCGAACTCTTCCCGAACGAGGCCCAGCAGCGTATTGAGGCCCTGGAAAGCGCCGGTGACTATCATTCCGGCACAGTACGCTTCCTGCGCGGGGCGGTGAAGGCCTGCCGCAGCGGCGTGCGCCGCAGCCACCTGCTCAGCTATCAGGAAGATGGAGCCCTGCTGCAGGAGCTGTTCTCACGCGACGGCATCGGCACGCAAATTGTGATGGAGAGCGCCGAGCAGATCCGCCGCGCCACCATCAACGACATCGGCGGTATTCTTGAGCTAATCCGCCCGCTGGAACAACAAGGGATCCTGGTTCGCCGCTCCCGCGAACAGCTCGAAATGGAGATCGACAAATTCACCATTATTCAGCGGGACAATCTGACCATCGCCTGCGCCGCGCTCTATCCTTTCCCGGAAGAAAGCATCGGCGAAATGGCCTGCGTTGCGGTGCACCCGGACTACCGCAGTTCGTCCCGGGGCGAAGAGTTGTTGAACCGCATCGCCAGCCAGGCGCGGCAAATGGGGCTGAGCAAACTGTTCGTCCTGACCACCCGAAGCATTCACTGGTTCCAGGAGCGGGGCTTCCTGCCGGTGGACGTTGAGCTACTGCCGGCGAGCAAAAAAGAGATGTACAACTATCAGCGTAAATCAAAAGTGCTGATGGCTGACCTGACCTGAAAAAAGGGAAGGCATAAATTGTGCCTTCCCTTGTCTTTTATTCTCCAGAGAAAATAGCCATAAGCCCGCTGCGGCGCTCCGTTCGCGTGACTATCGCTTTATTCAAAACGCGCTCATCGGCATAAAGCGACAGTTGCTTACGGGCGCGGGTGATCGCGGTGTACACCAGCTCACGCGTCACCACCGGCACAAACTGATTCGGCAATACCAGCGCGGCATGGTCAAACTCAGACCCCTGAGATTTATGCACGGTCATGGCGAAGGCCGTATCGTGTGCGGGCAGGCGGCTTGGCTGAACGGATTTTACCGAGCCATCGGGCATCGAAAACCAGACGCGAAGCCCTTCCTCACGCAGCAAAGCAATACCGATATCGCCGTTAAACAAGCCAAGCGAGCTGTCATTGCGGGCAATCATCACCGGACGCCCGTCGTACCAGCGCGACAGCGCCTGTGAAGGCCGCTGAATCAAACGTGCCTGTACAAGCGCCTGCTCAATACGCTCATTCAGGCCGCTCACGCCGAAGGGGCCTTCACGTAAGGCGCACAGCAACTGATAACGGCCAAAAGCATTAATTATCTCTGCAGGCCCGGCTTTCTGGCGCACCAGCTGCAAATACTCACCGTAGCCGCTGACCACGTCAGCAATCATCGCCGTGTAATCTTCAGGCTCCAGTAACGGCTGCAGCGAGATGTCCGTCAATCCTTGTCCAAATGCGGCTTTCACCTGCCTGCTATCGCTGGCATTAACCGCAAATGCCAGTTGACCGATGCCGGACTGACTGTCGAACCGGTAGCTCTTACGCAGCAGGCAAAGCCCGTCACGCAGCGCACTTGCCCGGGCACGCTCTCCAACGGGCACGTCACAGCCGGTAAGCCGCTTTAACTGTTCCGCACGCTCCGCTGAGTATCCGTCGTTCACGTAATGGCAGATGTCGCCCAGCACCGCCCCCGCCTCTACGGAAGCCAGTTGATCTCTGTCTCCGAGGAAGATGACCCGTGCCTGCTCCGGTAAAGCATCAATCAGCCGGGACATCATCGGCAAATCCACCATCGACGCCTCATCCACCACCAGCACATCAAGGTGCAGAGGATTACCGGCATGGTGACGCAAGCGCTGGCTGTGCGGCTGCGCGCCTAAAAGCCGGTGCAGCGTCGAAGCCTCTTCAGGCAGGCGCTTTTTCTGCTCATCGCTGAGCGGCAGCTGGCGCAGCGCACTCCCCAACGATTCCGTTAAGCGTGCCGCCGCCTTGCCCGTAGGCGCCGCAAGCTGAATGCGCACGGGCTGGCCATCGGAAAGCTGAACCAGCGCGCCCAACAGTTTTGCCACCGTTGTGGTTTTACCTGTCCCCGGCCCGCCGGAAATAACCGAGATGCGGCGCGTCAGCGCCACCGCAGCCGCCACTTTCTGCCAGTCCGTTTGTTCGCTGCTGCCAAACAGTACGTCGAGGCTTTCACGAAGCCGGGCCTCATCCACCGCTACAGGCTGGTTATGTTCGCCAAAGAAGGCTGCCACCCGCTGCTCATTACTCCACATGCGGTTGAGGTAAAGGCGGTTGTCCATGAGTTTCAGCGGCGTGGGTTTATCATCCGAACTCACCGAATGGGAAGCCAGCAATGCGCTGTGCCAGCCCGAAGCAGGCTCCGCCTCCGCAAAAAGCTGAGCCACAAGCTCAGGATGTTTGCCCGCAAAGGCATATTCAGGCCTGATGCGCTCAAGCGGCAGGCAGACATGCCCCTCACCTGATTCACGACTCAGCAGCGCTGCGGCCAGCATGACGGCGGGCTGATTATCGTTAGCCACCATCATGGCAAACTGTGAATCCAGCGGTCTGAGGGCTTTCAGCGCCACAGCCTGGTTGAGTAGCTCAGACATACTCACAGTGGGATCTCCTCTGCTGCCCCGGCGAACAGCGCATCCATTGCCTCAACCAGCCTGACGTCCGGTCGCGTAGAAAAAATACCCTGCTCGGGTTTACCCTGCTCCACGCCGCGCAGGAACAGATAAATAACCCCGCCGAAGTGCTGCTGGTAGTCATACCCGGCCATACGGTGGCGCAGGTAACGATGCAGCGCCAGCGTGTAGAGCTGGTACTGCAAATCGTAACGGTGGGACTGCATCGCCACCGCCATCGCCTCCTGGGTGTAGGCGCTGCTGTCTTCCCCCAGCCAGTTAGATTTATAGTCCAGCAGGTAGTAACGCCCCTGCCAGCGGAAGACAAGGTCGATAAATCCCTTCAGCATCCCCTTGACCTGACGGAAATCCAAAGGCGGGCAGCCAGCAGACAGCGGGTCGTAATGGCGGATTAGCGCGTCTAACGCCGGTGCCTGTAGCGCATTGTTGATGGGTAAATAAAATTCCAGCTCCACCTGTCTTTCCTTCGCAGAAAGCAGGTTCAGGGCAACGCCGGTATCATTGAGCGGCGCGGCAAGTACCTCTTCCAGCCAGCGGCTCACCACCGGCCCCCATTCGCCGCTAAACCCATTGGCAAGCAGGTGCTTTTCTGTCTCTTCAGGCTGAACTGGCTGTGTAAAATCAACCTCTTCGAAAAGGCTGTGTAAAAAAGTGCCCGGTGAAGCCCCGCGTGGGAAAGTATGCGGCGTAAGTAATGGCTCACTTTGTTCAGGAGCTTCCCCTACGGCGTCAACGTCCAGCCGCGGAACTAAATCTAATATCCGACTGCTGCCATGCTGCTGCAGACCGGAATAGCTGGTTACGCGCCAGTTATCGGTGATTCGACGCTGAAGCTGGCGAGCGGCGAGCTCGGGCAAAACATCGGGCTGCGGCTGCCACGGCGTATCGTCCCCGGAAGAGAGTGTTTCCACGTCGATGGCTTCGCTTGTCAGGTCATCAAGCACCTGGCGCAGTCCCTCTGCATCAAGCGCTTCTCCTTTTTGCAGCAAATAGCCCAGGGCACTAAGGTGCAGGTCGCTATTGCCTTTTTTTGCCCTCGCACCGCGGAACAACGGCGCCACGCCCAGGCTGCAGTGCCAGACGGAGCGGGTCAAGGCTACATAGAGCAGACGCAAGTCTTCCGCCAGACGTTCTTCTTCGGCCAGTCCCAGACTTTCCGCGTCGTTGCTCAAATCCAGAAGCGAGGTAAAGGTGGTCCGGTCGTGATACAGGCCGCTGCTCTGCGGGCGATAGTTAGCCACGAACGGCAACCAGACCAGCGGATACTCCAGCCCTTTGGATTTGTGGATGGTCACCACCTGCACCAGATGCTTATCGCTTTCGAGGCGCAACTGCTGACTGGAAGCGTTGCTGTCCGGCTCAGCAATGCGCTGCGCCAGCCAACGCACCAGCGCATGCTCGCTCTCCATTTCTGCCGAGGCTTCCTGCAACAGCTCGCTGATGTGCAAAATATCCGTCAGTCTGCGCTCTCCGCCGGGCGTAACCAGCAGGTTTTCCGCTATATTTCTCGCGCTGATTAAGGCTCTTAACATGGGCATCACGCCCCGCTTAAGCCACTGTTCGCGGTAGCCGAAGAATTCTTCAACCAGGCTATCCCAGGCCAGTTCGTCTTTATTCAGAGATTCGATGTCCTGGGCATCCAGCCCTAACATGGCTGTCGCAATGGCGCTGCGCATGGCGGTCTCAATTTCAGGCGTTAGAACGGCCTGTAACACCCACAGCAGCTCACGTGCCTCAACGGTAGCGAATACCGAGTCGCGGTTAGAGAGGTATACCGATGGAATATTGAGCGCGCCCAGCGCATCGCGCACAATAGCCGCTTCTCCCCGGCTACGAACCAGAATCGTCATATCCGATGCCCTGAGCGGACGGGCGTCATCCCCTTGCCAAAGCAGCGCATCCCCTCGCTGCCCGGCTGTGAGCCAGTCTCGAATTTGCCGGGCACACTGCGATGCCATCGCTTGTTGGTAATCACTTACACCGACGCCATCCCCTGGCTGAAGCCACATTTTCACCGCCGCCTGGCGTTCCCCCCGGACGGTAAACCGTAGCCCGCCGTTACGGGACGCTGATTTAACCGGCAGGAACGGGATCTGGCGGAATAAGAACGGGTTATCAACCTGCTGGAACAGCGTGTTTACGCCGTGAATCATTGAGGGAGACGAGCGCCAGTTAGTATCCAGCGTGTAGTGGGCGCTAACTTCCTGACGTGCTTTCATGTAGGTAAAAATATCGGCGCCGCGGAAAGCGTAAATGGCCTGCTTGGGGTCACCAATCAACAGCAGCGCGGTGCCCTGCTGCCTGATATACAGCCGGCGGAAGATACGGTACTGCTGCGGGTCGGTATCCTGGAATTCATCGATCATCGCCACCGGGAAACGTCCACGGATAGCCGTCGCTAAGGCGTCACCGCCGGGCTGATGCAGAGATTCATCCAGACGACTCAGCATATCGTCAAAGCCCAGCTCACCGCGGCGGCGCTTCTCTTGCTGCACGATATAGCGAATTTCCGCCATCGCTCTGGCAATCACCAGATCACGCAGCGTTAGCGGCTCTGCAAGCAGTGCGTCGATGGCGGTGAACAGGCTATGCCGGGGCACTTCGCCTTTTTTGGTTTTCTCTTCAAGCGTGCTTTGCGCAAACTTTGCCAGCGCCTCAGGGAGCTGATAGCTGGTGGTTTCCAGCTGCGCCCACTGGCCAACAATCTCCAGCCAGTTCGGCAAATGTTTGCTGCTGTAGCTGCGTTTATCCACCCCAGAATCCCCGATCAGGCTTGCCAGGTCCCCCGCAGCCTCCCGCCATTGGGCTTTTACCCCATCAATGGCAGAAATAATCTTTTCATGGCGAGCCAGCAGAGTTTCGTCATCCGCCGGGGGCTGTTTCAACTGGGGTTGCTCCCCCTGCAGCCAGCTATTGATATCCCTTAAAAGTGCTTCCGGGCCCGACCACTCCTCACTCATCACCTGCGCGACGGGTTTTGGCAGCGGGTAGCAGTGGCGACGCCAGAAATCAGCACAGGCGTGGCGGCGCAGCAAGGATTCATCCTCGAGTAGCTGCTGCTCGAACAGCATTCCGGACTCAAAAGCGTTGAGGCTGAGCATTCGCTGGCAAAAGCCGTGGATCGTGAAGATAGCGGCCTCATCCATCTGCTGTTCGGCTAACAGCAGGGTGCGGGCAGCGAGTTGCTTGTCGGTAATCTGGGCAAGCAAGTTTTGTATCAGTGGATTTTTGGTGCGGTTACGAATACAGGCAATGCGCAATTCGTGGATATTCGCCCGAATACGGCCACGCAGTTCTTCGGTGGCCGCTTCGGTGAAAGTCACCACCAGCAGTTCTTCAACCCCCAGCGGACGGGGGAAAGCATTCTCTCCCCCTAAGCCCAGCAGCAGCCGCAAATAAAGCGCGGCAATGGTAAAGGTCTTACCGGTCCCCGCGGAAGCTTCTATCAACCGTTCGCCGAACAACGGCAAACTTAAAGGATCAAGGGGCTGCGCGGTTACATCGGTCATTATTTCTCGCTTACTAGTGGTAACGTCTGCTGCAGACTGCGTGCCCCCTCCCAGGTTTTCCACCCTTTTGGAGCTGCATACTCTGCTTTGCCGTTATGGCTGCCGGAAATCTGTGACAGCACCGCCATCCCCTGGGGAGCTATCACCGCCTGATGGAAGAAATCAGCCAGCTTCTGCGGCGTTAATTTCTTAATTTCGGCTATCACTTTATCACGGGAATCAAACGCCATGTTTCGGCGGTCGAAATCTTTGCTAAGCTGCGCCGCTTCTTCGGCAAGCGTTTGAGGCGCCTGCTGCATCTGGGCAATCATCCCCTGCTGGATTTGGGCAAACTCGGCGTCGCTCATGCCGCGCAGCTTCTTCTCGATAACCGGATAAAACGCTTTAAACCGCCCATACAGGTAAGCTGGCTGCTTATCGCTGCTCTGAAGCAGGAACCCCACGCCCCATTGGCGACCAATGGACATAGGGAAAGCAAACACCGCATATCCAAGCTGCTCTTGTGTCCGCAACTGATTATAGAACCATGGCTGAATGATTTGCCCCAGCATTGAACCGTAGGCCGTGCTGGTGGCTTCGCTATAGCCTTTTGGTATATATACCGCAGCCAGCGCTGAGTCGGTGCTGCTTCCAGCCTTTTCAAACATAGCCAGATGCTGCTTATTAATCAGCACATCGTCATTGCGGCACCATTCGTTACCCTTCGGCGCCAACTGAGTTTTGACGTTTTCCGCTAACTGTTTGGTCTGCTCCGGAGACATATTACCAATGACCATAAACTCAGGCCGGGAATTAGTTTTCAGCCGCGCACGATAATCAAGCACGTCCTTAAGCGTCAGTTCCGGCAGCAGCGCCCGGCGGGTACTACGCTCAAAATAAGGCACCTGCGAAACCATCTGCACCGGCGCAATCGCCTGCTCAAAAGCTTTGCCTTTTTCTGCAGAATCCATCATCTGCGCATACCAGGATTTAGCCTGATCCAGTTGCTCCTGGGTTGGCGTATAGCTGAAGTAGCCCTTCAGCAGCGCTTCAAACAGTTGCGGCAGACGCTGCGTATAGCCGTTGGCGTTAATCATCAGCCCGCTATTCGCGTTAGATGAGAAACTGATGCCGCCAACCGATGCCTGATTGCTGAGTTCATCCAGCGCAACGCCCGCAAGGTAATCATTGATGGCAAACAGTACCTGATTCTTCGCGCTGTTCATCACCTGAGGATTACGCAGCACAAGCGTCACGTCTGCTTTTGGCTCGTTGCCAAAATAGCGGCTCGGCATATACACCACCCGAAGATCCGGCTCGTGGATCAGCAGCTCAGGATGATCGTACTGCTTCTGCGGCTTATAAAGCGTGAAGTCATCGGGAATGTAGGGATTCAGCTGAGGCAGCTCAAGCTTGATGGTACCTGCCTTCTGCTGCCAGTCGGTAAAGGTCTGCGCAGGAATTTTGTCGACTTCGTAAGGGGCATCAACGAAATAGGCCGTTTTATTGTGCGGCTCCTGCGGGCTGATATACCACACGCGGGCATTTTGCGGCGTCATCACATCCAGACGCGCTTTAATCGCATCAGGATCGTACTGGTCAGCGATATTCGCGGAATCCAACGTATGGGTGACCGGGACGCGCAGCATGGTATCCGCCAGCCATTCGATGTAGTCCATATCACGGGTGATGGACGGGTAACGGAAGTCCAGATCCAGCACGTGCGCAAGCTCGTCAAAGTAACGTTTATCGATCCCTTTAGCACGCAACTGATCGAGATAGCTGAAGATCGCCGCAACCACCAGATCACGGTTGGCCAGGCCTTTATCAGTCAGCGAGACGGAGATGGCGAAAACACCGCTGTTGCCGGCTACCATCGGGTCAGAATCCGCGCGCACGCTCTCCGCAAGCCCTTGCTTTTGAAGCCAATCCGACAGCGTATCGTGGCTGCGGTTGCCTATCAGGTAACCAATCAGCTCATCGGTTTTGCTGCGGAATTTATCGCTATTGTTATCAATGCGGAACTCAACGCGAACCACCTTACGCGGCATGACCGGTACATAGTGGATAAAGATACCTTTTTGCGCGTCAGTCACCACCGGCACGTCGATAACCGGCTTTTCGATATTTTTGTCAGGAACGCGGCCGTATGTTTCAGCGGCAATCTTCGCCAGTTCAGGCAAAGGCTTGTTGCTGTAGATAACCGCTTTCATCAGGTTTGCGGAGTAGTATTTGTTTCTGAACGCCACCAGCGCATCGAGCAGCTTGCTGCCGGGTTTGTCGCGCAGGGTTTCAAGGTTGCCGCCGGAGAAACGCGCCGCCGGGTGTAAAGGGTTGATCGTTTCGGCGCTAACCTGCGCCATGCGCATCCCGTCACGCGCGCGGGCCATCGTCAGTTCGGCGTTTACCGCGTTACGTTCACGCTCCGCATATTGTGCCGCGAGGTTAGGTTCAGCAATAGCGTCGGCCAGGCGGTCTACGGCGCCGTCGAGTGCATCGTTTTCCACTTCAAGATAGAATGCGGTTCGATAGGTGGCGGTACTGGCGTTGTGGCTACCGCCATGTTTTTTGAGGAATTCAGACAGGCTATCCGGATCCGGGTATTTTTTGGAACCCATCAGCGTCATATGCTCCAGGAAATGAGCAAGCCCGAGGTGAGCATCTGGATCTTCCAGTGAGCCGACAGGCACCACCAGCGCAGACAGCGACTTCACCGCCTGCGGATCGGAAACCAGCAGCACGGTCATACCGTTATCTAAACGAATAGCCTGATACTGACGAGGATCTTTTTCACTTTTACGGATGGTGTCCTGAATCGGTTGCCATCCGCTCTCTGCCTGACTGCAGGGTGCCCAAAGAGCAACGAACAAGAAAAGCGCGGTAAACCAGGTGCTGCATTTAGGCATTCACAAACCTCGTCTTCACTAACTTACTCATCATTAACAACTTTTCGAAGCTATCCGTCGAACGCCGTTGTTATACTTCGCCAGCCCTGAGCAAGAAATCGCATCATAATGGAACTCACCGGGCTGTGCAATTTTTATACAATCCTTGTTCAGGATTGGTTGAATCGGAACAGAGGCAGCAGATAGCGCTGGGCCTCTGTGATAATCGCTTCGTAGTACTCAGCATCAAGGGTACGGTACAAACGTTGCAGCCAAATATCAGCCCCTTCCCCTTCTACCATATGGTTTCCTTCCCAGGCAGCAAGCAGCTTAGTGCGGGCTTTCTGCTGCGTCTCCTCATCCCATAAAATGGCATTATTTTGTGGGTCATAACAGGTTTTTATCCACGCGCCGCCGCTGTTATGGAGCAGCAGTAATGGCTGACGGAGACCTTCTTTATACCCCTCAACCAGTTGCAATAACCAGGCTTTAGCATCGTCCTGCGCCATATGAGGGAAACGCCACTGCGAATCTTTGCGCCCGTACATTCGGCTTTCGCCCGAATGGCCGCTGGCGCAGTAGACCAGATGTTCAATCCACAGCTGCATGCCATGAGCCACATTCAGTACCGAAGGGCGCCAGCGCAGTAAGCCATCGGCCTGTACGTCCGACAGCCAGCCCGTCACTCTGGTTCCATCAATGTGAAGATCGACTTCACGGCTTTCCCCTTTTTGCCGTTCGGCCAGCACTTTTTCAGCCAGCGTTTGCATTTCATTGCGCTGGTTTTCCCACAAGATTTCACCGAAGGCGCCGTAAGGTAGAATGCCAGCTGCCCGATAACGCACAAATAGCTGATGCGGATCGTCTTGCTGAACCAGAGCATTAAGCAGGTGCTGGTTTAATTGAAAACGATCGAGTACATCGAGGGTGAACGGCTCTTCATCAGGCAATTCGGTATCTTCAAGGCGGAAGTTAATGCCCAGACGCATTTGGAAAAATGCCCGCACCGGGTGCCGCCAAAAGCGCTGGAGCTGCTCAAGGGAAATGTCGTCCCAGGGCTCCGCAATCAAAGGCTGAATAAAGTGGGCATGCGCTACGCCGCTACCGCTTGCCGCTGGCAGCCACTCCTGAGCAAAGCTTTGCCGATCGCCTCCGGCAAGGTAGTTGGTGCTGTCGAAAGGTGTTCGGGCATGAAGCGTGACCAGATGCATTCTCACCCGCTCACTGCTGTCATCTGCATTACATTCAGCATCTCCAGGGAGGTAGTAACTGCGGGCGACATAATCCAGCAGTTCTTCCACCAGCACCGACGGATAACGCCTGCTGTTATCCTGAATAGAACGGCCGATGTAGCTGATGTACAGCCGCTGCTGAGCCGAAATAAGCGCCTCCAGGAACAGATAGCGGTCATCGTCCCGGCGGCTGCGATCCCCACGCTGTGGGTGCTGGCTCATCAGGTCAAAACCCAATGGCGCAAGGGTTCGCGGATAGACACCGTCATTCATGCCCAGTAAACAAACGACCTTAAATGGAATGGCGCGCATTGGCATCAGGGTACAGAAGTTTACCGGCCCGGCGAGGAAGCGCTGGCTGATACGCTCCTGGTCAAGACGCTGGGCCAGATCATCGCGGAGCAAAGTTAATGGCACGGGTTGCAGGTAAGCTGCATCAGTCCCTTTTTCAATCATCTCCTGCCACTGTTGCTCGATGAGCGCCAGTGCGGCTTCTGTTTCACTATCAGGCAGGAAGAAGCTATTCAGCATTTCCCTGCATAGCGGCAACCATTCCTCTAAAGGGCGCTCCTGAGTTAACAGCTGACGCCAGCGATTAAGCTGCATCAGTAACTCCGCAAGCTGCCCCACCAGTTCGGCAATCAGGCCGCTGGACTCATCATAGGGCAATACAGAATCCCAGACCCCAGCCTGGCTTTCCATAGCATAGCCAAGCAGCATCCGCGTCAGCCCAAACCGCCACGTATGCTGCCCGGTCGCTGGCAGCGCCAGTTCGCGAACGTTGTCATCATCAATGCCCCAACGCACGCCCGATTCATTCACCCATTTGCGCAGATAGCGCAGCCCTTCTTCATCGATAGAAAAACACGCCGCCAGGGCAGGCACTTCCAACAATGAAAGCACATCCTCTGCCGCAAAACGGCTTTCCGGCAAGCCAAGCAGTAAAATGAACGCCTGCAGGGCCGGGTGAGCCTGGCGCGCCCGACGGTCAGAAATGGCAAACGGCAGCCAGCGTTCATCCTTCGCGCTACCAAATACCGCCTGGATAAAAGGACTGTAGCTATCAATATCCGCAACCATCACGATGATATCGCGCGGCGTAAGTTCAGGGTCGGCCTCCAGCATCGCCAGTAGCCGATCGTGCAGCACTTCAACTTCTCGCTGCGGGCTATGGCACTCATGGAATGTCAAAGAACGATCGTTAGGATCCAGCAGCCGTTTACCGTCACTGTGTTCATACTCCTCAGCCGTCAGCCCCAGCACCTGCGAATCTTTCAGCTCCAACAGGTCATTTTGCAGGCCGTGGAGAAGGTTATCGGGTTCTAAATCGACAAAAACATCGATCTCTTCAAAACGCTCAAGCTCAGAAAGCAAAAATGCGTAATCTCGCCCCAGTTTGCCCCAGGAGGCGAGCAAGGAATTCCCCACATCCTGTTCACCAAGCTCATTGAAAAGTGAAGAAGCGTTGTCATTGTCCTTAAATAAGGTCAGCTCCCGGTCGGCCTGATGCAAGCGGCGACGGCGGCTAACAAGACGGGCAAGGAACGCCGGATCTTTAATATCACCCCAGTAGTAGCGGCAGGGATTGGTAAACAGCACATGAACGTCAATATGCTTACCCAGCGCCTGTAGAGCCTGAAGGTACACCGGCGGCAGTGCGGAAATCCCACAAATAAAGACGCGAGGCGGGAGCCCCACTGGGCAAACCTCGCTTTTCTCAAGAGCGTTAATAAAACGCTGGTAGAGATTGGCGCGATGCCATTCAGGCTGCCCCAGCTCAGCGGTATAGCGCACCAGTTCCGCCCAGAGTGGAGCCTGCCAGAGCTGAGACTCTCCCACACCTTCGACAAGCTCTCCCTTCTCCCAGCGGCTTAGCCAGCCGGGACGATAGACAAGATACTGGTCATAAAGATCGGCAATCCGGGAAGAAAGCTGAAACAGCTTACGGCTGCTGTCGTCTTCCTGCAGATAGTGGCCAAGCATCCTGAACTCTGGCTTTTGGAGCATAGTGGGGATAAGCGTCATCAGCTTCCAGCTCATGCTCTGCTTGTTGAAAGCGCTGACTTCCGGAATATCGGGCAATACCCTCACAAACATGTCCCAGATAAAGCTGGCGGGCAGCGGAAACTCGATGTTCGCCGCAATGCCAAACTTCTGTGCCAACGTCATTTGCAGCCACTGCGCCATCCCGGTGCTTTGCACCAGTACCACTTCCGGCTCAAAAGGGTCCGGCAATGGCTGGCGCTCCACAATGAACTCCATAATGGCTTCCAGCACATCAAGGCGGTTGGAATGGTAGACACGCAACATGAAATCGCTACTCCTGACGTTGTTCTGACCGTGGGCACTCGAGCCGCGAAAGCTGCGCTATCCGGCCCTCTGGACTTGTTACAGTAACGTCGATGCTGACACATCCCAAAGACGATGTCTGCTGTCGATGTACATTCCATGCATCAGAAAGTGGCGGAACCTCTGGCTCAGTCTGCTCACGAACCACGCGCCAGAGCTGCCTTAGCTGCCATTGGCTGGTGAACCCCTGCTGCAATACGCGGTGGTATCCCAGCAGAGCCGTCATCACAATCGCAAACAGCGCCAAAGCAAACAGCACCTCGGGGAGACTGAACCCGCCCTGCCGGGGGACTAAAGAGGCAGTTTGCATAAGTCATCATCCAATAATGGGCAAAAATCTAGCCAGCCCTGCGCCGAAGCTGCTAATTTGTTCCCCTGAAGTCCCCCCCAGCGCCACAATGTGAACGCTAGCGCAGGACCGGAAGCAGCAAGTAAGGCCTCTCCTTTGTCAGTTAGATGCAGGCAGGCGTGCCACTGATTACTCGATTCAAACTGACATTGCCAGGTTCTCTGGGGGTGCCAGTTTTGGTTTTCGCCCCACGCCAGAGCAGACCTTGCAGCAGTTTGATTTTTAATAAACTGAATTTCGGCAGCAACCTCAAAGCGCTGGGCGCCAAGTTGCCGGGACAGCCCACTCAGCATCAGGGAGCCAACCGCGAACAGCATCAACACCATTAGCAAAGAGGTACTCCCTTTCTCTTGCTTGCCGCTCATAAATTCTCTCCACTCACCGTATAGCTAAGCTCTACAGGGCGCCCACCTTGCTTCAGATGCGCAGCAAGACTAATGAGGAATAAAGGCCTGGCGGTTTTGCGATTCTGGCGAATCACGGAAAAATGCTGCACCACCAATTGCGTAGGGTCAGACATTCTTTCCCAACCGATACCTTCACAATGCTCTACGCCCTTTTGGGTCTCCAGGCTGCCGTTCCGTAAGCGATACCCCGTTTGTTCATTTTGGCTACCAGCGGCCGAGTCCCACCGGCCATTACCGTTAGCATCCCACTGCAATACCACACAGCTCCCGCCGTTCATAAGCTTTACGGCCTCCCCCTGACACTGCCCGCGACAATAACCCGCACGCTGCAAATTTTTACCAACGGTGAAAGCCATCTGCCAAAGTGCCTCCTGCTGGGCAACGTAGCTGTACTGGCGCAAAACCTCTCCCTGCAAAGCGGGGAATAGCCTTGAGGAACCAAGCAACAGCGCACTGCTCAGTGCCATCGCAATAAGCGTTTCGAGTAACGTAAACCCTCTCTGGGCGATCAACATGACTTGTCTCCGGACATTTCACATAGCCGGATTCGCCCCCAAACAGATAGCGTCACCTTCCAGCGCCCGGCCTTACTTTTCAAAATAAGGTGGCCAGGCCAGGCAGTGTTGCGAATACCGTAGAAACCTAACCCGGCAGTCATATCCTCCACGGTGATATCGTCAAACTCAGGCGTAAACATCAGGCCTGGGTTTTCCGAACAGTTTTCTTCAACGGCACGGCTTGTCAGGCACCAGCTTTTCCCAAATTGGTGCAACGCCAAAAGATGGCTTTGGTTGAGCCAGTTGGCGTCATTTCTTAGCCGCGAGAGGAAGTGACTCAGCTGCTGAGCCGTTTGCCGCAGCTGTACTCTCTGCTGCCATTCGTGCCAGCCGTGAAGCCCACCAGCGCTGAGTACAGCAACAATGGCTATCACCACCATCACTTCAATAACGCTAAAACCACGTTGGTTGATTTTCATGGGAGGAGTGTGGGCCACAGAGGTTCAATCAGCCAGCTCGCAAATCGGATGATGCGACACATATCGGAAGATAATTAAGGCGTTACGGAGAGTTGCATACGCTCTGGAATCAATGCAGAAGAAGCAAAACCGAGGCAAAAAAAACCGGCGCACTCAGGCACCGGTTCTGTCACTCTGTCGACAAGTTAAATGGCGACAGGCGCTTTGATCGCCGGATGCGGATCGTAGCCTTCAATCTCGAAGTCTTCGAAACGGTAGTCAAACAGCGACTCTGGCTTGCGTTTGATAACCAGCTTAGGCAGCGCGCGAGGCTCACGGGTGAGCTGCAGGCGGGTCTGCTCAAGGTGATTACTGTACAGGTGCGTATCGCCCCCGGTCCAGACAAAGTCCCCCACTTCCAGGTCGCACTGCTGCGCCATCATATGCACCAGCAGCGCATAGCTGGCGATGTTGAACGGCAAGCCAAGGAAGATGTCGCAAGAGCGCTGATAGAGCTGGCAAGAGAGTTTGCCGTCTGCCACATAGAACTGGAAAAACGCGTGGCAAGGAGCCAGCGCCATTTTATCCAGCTCGCCCACGTTCCACGCAGAGACAATAATACGTCGGGAATCGGGGTCATTTTTCAGCTGATTGAGCACGGTAGTTAACTGGTCGATATAGCGCCCATCAGGCGTTGCCCAGGAACGCCACTGCTTGCCGTAAACCGGGCCGAGATCGCCGTTTTCATCCGCCCATTCGTCCCAAATCGTCACCTTGTTTTCTTTCAGGTACGCGATATTGGTATCACCATTGAGGAACCACAACAGCTCATGAATGATCGAACGCAGGTGACATTTTTTGGTGGTGACCAGCGGGAAACCTTCCTGCAGGTTAAAGCGCATTTGATGCCCAAAAATCGACAACGTACCGGTACCGGTGCGGTCTGCTTTTGGCGTGCCCTCTTCAAGCACTTTTTTCATCAAATCAAGATACTGTTTCATGTCACCTCACGAAAGTTGCTGCTGCGGACGGCGGTATGCCCAAACCATCATAATGATACCGGCAACAATCATCGGAATCGACAGGATCTGCCCCATGCTGATGTACTGTACCCAGGTGCCGGTGAACTGCGCATCCGGCTGGCGGAAGAATTCCACGATGATGCGGAACGCACCGTAACCAATCAGGAACAGGCCAGAGACGGACCCCATAGGGCGAGGCTTACGAATAAACAGGTTCAGGATGATGAACAGGACAACCCCTTCCAGCGCCAGCTCATAAAGCTGAGACGGATGGCGAGGCAGTACGCCGTAAGTATTGAACAGCGACTGCCATTCCGGGTGCGTAGCCAACAGGCCAACGTCTTCGCTGCGTGAGCCAGGGAACAGCATGGCAAAGCGGAAGTTCGGGTCAACGCGGCCCCACAGTTCGCCATTGATGAAGTTGCCGAGGCGGCCAGCCCCTAAACCAAACGGGATCAGCGGAGCAATAAAATCAGAGACCTGGAAGAAGGTACGTTTGGTACGACGCGCAAACCAAATCATCACGCAGATAACGCCGATCAGGCCGCCGTGGAAGGACATGCCGCCGTCCCAGACTTTGAACAGGTAGAGAGGGTCGGCAAGGAAAACCGGAAGATTGTAGAAGAAGACATAACCCAGACGCCCCCCCAGGAATACGCCGAGGAACCCAGCATACAGCAGATTCTCTACTTCATTTTTCGTCCAGCCGCTGCCCGGACGGCTGGCGCGGCGCCCGGCAAGCCACATAGCAAACACGAACCCGACCAGGTACATGAGCCCGTACCAGTGCAGGGAAACCGGCCCGATGGAGAAAAGCACCGGATCAAATTCAGGGAAACGCAGATAGCCACTATTCATCTGTCACCACAAGCTATTGTTACCTCACCCAAAATAGAAGGTGAGTGGCAAGTACGCACCGCTCTCGATGCGCTCCGAAAGCAGCGGATCATAGCACAAACAGCCAGATTGATTGATTACGGAAGTTGTAAAAGATGTGTAATGTCCCGCTGATACCGGGGCATTCAGGGTAATGCAAGCCGTATCAAGAAAAGTTAATCAACGCCAGGCATCAAAAAAACGAATATGAAAAACCCTTTCGGGTCTACGGCAGTTAAAGCACAACAAGGGAAAAACCACGCTTTTTCCCTTGTTGTCAGCAGAGGATAATGTCCCGGCGATACCGGGGCTGTGTAAACGGATCAACGCCCACCGCGAATCAGGCCGCCCATGCCCCGACGCTCCATAAAGGCCGCTACCTGGTGGCGTACTTCCGTCGCCATTTGAGCCTCAAGGCTACGCTGAGCGAGCACTTCAGCCTCTTCAAGCTGAATATGGCGTAACAGGTATTTGATACGTGCGACGGAACGGCCGTTCATTGAAAGATGACGGTAACCCATGCCCACAAGAATCGCGACGCACATCGGGTCACCGGCCATTTCACCGCACAGGCACAGGTCGATGTCATAACGATTCGCCTCGCGGGCAATCAGATTCAGCGTGCGCAGCATCGCCGGATGCAGGCTATCGTAAAGGCTAGCCACCCGGGTGTTATTGCGGTCAACCGCAAGCAAATACTGGGTAAGATCGTTTGTACCAACGGAAATAAAATCAATGCGTCCGGCCAGGTGCCCAAGCATAAACACCATAGAAGGCACTTCAACCATCACCCCAAGCCTAAACGCCGGCAGCTGATAGCCTAATTCCTCTTCGACTTCACGGCCTGCGCGATCGATAAGTCTGCGCGCATCGTCGATCTCGTCGATGCTAGTGATCATCGGCAACAGGATACTCAAATTCCCCGAGGCAGCATTCGCACGAAGCATTGCGCGGACCTGGATCAGAAAGATCTCAGGCTGATCGAGCGTAATACGAATGCCTCGCCAGCCAAGGCAGGGGTTCTCTTCGCTGATGGGCATATACGGAAGCTGTTTATCCGCCCCAACATCCAGCGTTCGCAGCGTCACAGGTTTGTCGTTAAACATCTGCAACATACCCTGATACTGTGCAACCTGCTCTTCTTCCGACGGAAAACCGCTTTGCAGCATAAACGGGATTTCGGTGCGATACAGCCCGATACCGTCGATACGACTGCCAAGCTTTTCTTCGTGCTCAGGACTAAGCCCGGCATTAAGCATAACCTGCACCCGCTCGCCGCTTTTCAACGCCGCGGGCTGCTCCACATCATCTTCCGCCAGGCGACTAAGTTCGTTCTCCTCGGTCACCAGGCGCTGGTATTCCTGCAGTAAAACTGGCTCAGGATCCACCAGCAATTCACCGCGATAGCCGTCCACTATCAGCATACGGCGATGCAGAGCCGATGGCTGAATGTCGGCCCCCATGACGGTTGGGATACCCAGCGCGCGGACCATAATGGCGGCATGAGAGTTTGCCGCTCCATCGCGCACCACAACACCCGCCAGACGATTTTGCGGCAGTTCGGCAAGCGTGGTGGCTGAGAGTTCGTCGGCAACCAGCACAAAGCGCTCAGGCCAGGTATTCGGGCTTTGAATCGTATCGTCGAGATGGAACAACAGGCGTTGTCCCAGCGCTCTGAGGTCGCCCGCCCGCTCTTTCAGGTAGCTATCTGAAAGGCTGGCAAACTGTTCAGCAAACTTCTCCACCACCGTTTTCACGGCCCATTCAGCGACCAGACCTTTATCCACCTCAGCAAAAAGCTCGCGCCGCAGGCGGGCGTCGGTCAACAGGTGAGAGTAAAGATCGAAAATCGCCGCAGTCTCTTTCTGAGCCCCGGCGGCAAAACGCTTGCTGTAGCGGCGGAACTCCCCGGAAGCCTCTTCCAGCGCGGCGGTCAAACGCTCACGCTCAAGCGCCGTGTCCAGGGTCGACGCTTCAAAAACCTGCTCCATCAGCGGGACCGTTGTGTCCATCCAGCCTTCAGCAATCGCTACCCCAGGCGATGCAGGCAGCGCACGGATACGGGTCTGGCGATACTGTCCAAACAGGGCGGTTAACTGAGACTGCGATAATATCCCGGCCATCTGCGTTGCCAGCGTAACGAGGAAAGACTCTTCGCTCTCATCGTACTGCCGGTGTTCCCGCTGCTGGACAACCAGCACTCCCAGAAGCTGACGGCGCTGGATAATAGGCACGCCGAGGAACGCGCGAAAACGCTCTTCTTTTACGGCGGGCACATATTTAAAGCTGGGGTGTTTTTGCGCATCGGCAAGGTTAATCGGCTCCGCGAGCCGCCCAACCAGGCCAACAATACCTTCATCAAAGGCAAGCGTGACGGTGCGACCACGCGGTTTCTTTAACCCGCGAGTCGCCATAAGGTAAAAACAACGGCGCTCGTGGTCGGCGAGATAAACCGAGCAAACCTCGGTATCCATCGCAAGGCAGATATCAGTCACCAAAATGTCCAGCGCCTCATTGAGGCGCGGGGCACTGGCGACCTTTTCGACTATTTCTCGCAGACGGGTGAGCATTTTTCGCGTGACTTAACCTCTTTTACGTCGCCATGCCGGCGAGTTATTGCGTGGTGGCGTAACTTCCTGCAGTGGCATCACCACGCTGGCAAACTCTTTCATCACCCGGCGATAGACATCGCGCTTGAATGAAACAACCTGACGGACCGGATACCAATAACTGACCCAGCGCCAGCCATCAAATTCCGGCGTGCTGCTGGTTTGCATGTTGATCTCACCGTCGCTGCTCAGCAACTGCAAAAGAAACCATTTTTGTTTTTGGCCGATACAAACCGGCTTTGTGTCCCAACGCACCAAACGTTTAGGTAATTTGTAACGCAACCAGTTTCGGGTCGAGGCAAGAATGCGAACATCTTTTCTTTGTAAACCAACTTCTTCGAAAAGCTCCCGGTACATTGCCTGTTCAGCGGACTCGCCAGGATTAATGCCCCCCTGGGGAAATTGCCAGGAATGTTGGCCAAAACGTCGCGCCCACATCACCTGTCCCTGCCGATTACATATTACGATCCCAACGTTGGGGCGGTAGCCATCATCATCGATCACCGGACTACCTCAAAACAAACTTAGATTGCATCGATTGTTTCATACAAGTGTCAGGCGGTAAACCACTCTCTCGGCGGCGCCTGCATGGAATAACATTTGAATAACTCACAAAAGATAGCCGGGTTATAAACAGGGGACAGTAAAAACCGGCGGTTTTATTCACTTTTTCTGTGGATATAACTGTGAAGAACTACCGAATTACATCGGGACAACTCAGAACAACTAAAATTAGGAGCAATCCTGTCACACATTAAAGCCTTTAAATTTCATAATCATAATACTATAAAAATGACACACGAGTTTCATAATGTGATGATCGTCACATATGAAGATCGCCTGCTGATGAAAGATCGAACAATGTCGTTTTTATCCACAGATTGTGCAAACAAGTTAGGCACAAATCGGCGATAAATTGTATTTTAGCGCCCCGTCAAGGCTGTAAATGGAACCAGTAGTCGCGTTTATTCCCAGTTATCCCACTTTTCTGTGGATAACATGGTGTAAGATCCTGTTCATTGCCAGTGACCAGATTTGGAAAAACCTTTTTAATGTTGCTGCAACGCAACCGCTGGCTTTAAAAATTCATTAGAAATCAGAATATTGTTAATCTTATCCTCAGAAGATTAAACTAAGCTTTCGCTGTGCACAAAGTGCGTTCATTTTTTAACCAAAAAAACATCAACGAGTTATGCAACCAATACGTCCGCTCATCACGCCCCCACGCAGTGAAGCCGAGCTGCTTCAGCAGGCGCAAAGCGTCGCCGGTTATACCCTGGGCGAACTGGCAGCCTGCGCTGGCCTAAAGACGCCGAAAGACCTGAAGCGAGATAAGGGCTGGATTGGCGTATTACTCGAGCTATGGCTGGGTGCCAGCGCGGGCAGCAAGCCCGAACAAGATTTCGCCGCACTCGGGATCGAGTTGAAAACGATCCCGGTGGATAGCCTTGGCCGTCCGCTGGAAACCACTTTCGTCTGCGTCGCGCCGTTAACCGGCAATAGCGGCGTTATATGGGAAACCAGTCATGTACGACATAAGCTCAAGCGCGTGCTGTGGATCCCGGTTGAAGGAGAAAGGCAGATCCCGCTTGCCGAACGGCACGTGGGCTCTCCGCTATTATGGAGCCCTTCAGAAGAAGAAGATCAGCAGCTGCGCCAGGACTGGGAAGAATTGATGGATTTGATCGTGCTGGGCCAGGTGGAACGCATTACCGCCCGTCACGGCGAAGTACTGCAGCTGCGGCCAAAAGCCGCCAACAGCCGGGCGTTAACAGAGGCCATTGGCGCTGACGGCTCACCTATTCTCACATTACCTCGCGGCTTCTACTTAAAGAAGAATTTCACCGCAGCCCTTCTCGCAAGACACTTCACGCTTTAAAAGCCGCTGTAGTGAATAAAATCCAGGGTTGTGTCAGTAAGTTCCGGGGAATGTTACATTTTCCTCGTCCTATTAAGAATTTACCGCTTTCTTTCCCCTGTTCATCAGGTTATTACTAAACTTATTAACAAGATCCCTTCCTGACGAGGAACATACCGATGACTAAATGGGCAGTAGCAATCTCCGCCATTGGTCTTGCCTTTGCCGTTTCAGGCTGCAGCAGCGACTACGTAATGGCCACCAAAGATGGACGAATGATTTTGACCGAAGGCAAGCCGAAGGTCGATGAAGATACCGGTCTGGTTAGCTATCGTGACCAGCAAGGTAATGAAATGCAGATCAACCGTAACGACGTTTCCCAGATTATTGAGCGCTAATCTCGCAGGGTCGGCCCCAGGGCTGGCCTGATGATTTTTCTTACTTTCCCCTCTTTCGCTTTGCGCCTGCCTCTGCCATGTTTATAGACCTTTTGTCGGGTAACGATGCCTGACGAGTCAAAAGAACAACAGGAAGCCGGCTATGCACTATCACCGTATCCCCCACAGTTCACTTGAAGTCAGCACGCTGGGGCTGGGAACCATGACCTTTGGTGAACAAAACAGCGAGGCCGATGCCCACCAACAGCTCGATTATGCCGTCAGTCAGGGCGTTAATCTGATTGATGTGGCAGAAATGTACCCGGTGCCGCCACGCCCGGAAACCCAGGGCTTAACCGAGAGCTATGTCGGCAGCTGGCTTAAAGCCCGCGGCAACCGCGAAAAACTGGTTGTTGCTTCCAAAGTCACTGGCCCCACCCGCAACAACGACGCGGGCATCCGCCCAAACCAGATCCTCGATCGGAAAAACATCCGCGAAGCGCTGGATGCCAGCCTCAAACGCCTGCAAACCGATTACCTCGACCTCTACCAGGTTCACTGGCCGCAGCGTCAGACCAACATGTTTGGCAAACTCGGCTACACCTGGAGCGACACGACCTCCCTGCCGGTAACGCTGCTGGAAACCCTTGAAGCGCTGACCGAGTGCCAGCGTGCCGGGAAAATTCGCTATATCGGCGTCTCAAACGAAACGCCGTGGGGCGTAATGCGCTATCTGCAGCTTGCCGAAAAACACGACCTGCCGCGCATCGTGACCATTCAAAACCCTTACAGCCTGTTGAACCGCAGCTTTGAAGTTGGCCTGTCAGAGATTAGCCAGCACGAAGGCGTTGAGCTGCTCGCTTATTCCTGCCTGGCCTTTGGCGTGCTGTCGGGTAAATACCTTAACGGGGCCAAACCGGCGAGCGCTCGCAACACGCTGTTTAGCCGCTTCACGCGTTACAGCGGCGAGCAGTCGCAAAAAGCCGTTGCGGCCTACGTAGAAATAGCTCAACGCCATAATCTCGACCCGGCGCAAATGGCACTGGCCTTCGTTCGCCGTCAGCCGTTTGTGGCCAGCACACTGCTCGGCGCCACGACGCTGGAACAGCTGAAAACCAACCTTGAAAGCCTGCATTTGACACTAAGCGAAGAGGTGATTGAGGAGATTGAAGCGGTGCATCGCATCTATACTTACCCGGCACCGTAAAAAACTAAGGCCCTCCAAAAGAGGGCCTTTTTGCTATTTATGTTTGATTTGCCACAGCCACAGGGCGCTAATCGCCAGCGCAAACACCGCCCCAAATCCAATGCCAATGCCAACGATGGACGCCCCGGTTTTCACCGCCAGCGAGAACAGACCCAGCATCAAAAGCATGGCCGTGTTTTCACCCAGGTTTTGCACGGCAATGGCGTTACCTGCCCCGACCGTGTGCTTGCCGCGCTCCTGAAGCAGCGCATTAAGCGGCACCACGAAGAAACCGCCCAAGAGTCCAATCAACACCAGCAAAGCGTAAGAAGGCAGCAGTGAATGCTGGAGAGCAAAAATCAGTACGCCAACGCCAATTAAAATGCCGGCGGGCATGCAGCGGGCGACGGTTTCCAGCGTCACCAGCTTCGCGGCAGCCCCAGCTCCCACCACAATGCCTACAGCAACCATCGCATTAAGGTAAGTCGGGGTCGCGTTATCCGTGATCCCTAACGCTACCGGCACCCACAGTACCAGCAGGAAGCGCAGCGTCACGCCAGCCCCCCAGAACAGGCTGGTGCCCACCAGCGAGAAGCGCGTTTCTCCGCTACGCCAGAGGCTGCGGCAGGCGGAAAAGAAGCTGTGCGTCATCGGCCTGAAACGCCATGACTGGCCTGGCCGTGCGGCCGCAAGTTTAGGGATGAATACGTTGGCAACCACCGCCCCGCCGTACACCAGCGCGCAGACCACCAGCGCCGCCGTCAGGTTCCAGTCTGCCAGCACGCCGCCGGCAACGGATCCCAGCAGGATCGCCGCAATAGTAGAGGACTCCATCAGGCCGTTGGCCTTCACCAGCCGATCGCCAGTCGTCAGCTCGCCGAGAATGCCGTATTTAGCCGGTGAATAGGCCGCTGCACCGATGCCTACCAGCGTGTAGCCGACAAAGGGATTCAGCCCCAGCGCAATCACCGCCGCACCCACAAGCTTCATACTGTTCGCCAGCATCATCACTCGCCCTTTGGCGAAGCTGTCGGCCACCTGCCCCACAAACGGCGCAAAGAGGATATAAGCGCCGACAAACACCATTTGCAGCACCGGCTGGCTCCAGTCCGGGTAGAACTGCTGCTTGAGCACCGCGAGCGTGGCGAACAGCAGCGCGTTATCGCCAAAAGCTGATAAAAACTGCGCCGCGGTGACCGCCATCATGCCCCGGGACCACAACGAACTGCTCTTGCCAGCCTGTTCAGACATGGGCTTTCTCCGCTTCATCGACCTGCGCTTTCAGAGTGACAAAATCTGGTTTTCCGCTGCCTAACACCGGCAGCTGCTTGAGGAAGCGAATATCACGCGGTACCGCCAGCTCGGGCACGCCATGTTCACGCGCATAATGCAGCAGTTTTTCGCGGGTCAGCTCGCTGTCGGTGGTAAACATCACCAACGCTTCGCCTTTGGCGGCGTCATGCTTCACCACCGTAGCGTGCAGTTTGTCAGGAGAAATGCCGATCGCCATCTGTTCGACCATCTCAAGCGACACCATCTCTCCGGCGATTTTGGCAAAGCGCTTCGCACGTCCCTGAATCACGCAATAGCCCTGCTCGTCAAAGGTCACGATATCGCCGGTGTCGTACCAGCCGGGTTCCATCTCACCCTGGCCATTATCAGCTTCAGGCTTCTCCAGCACGCCAGGATTTTCCACGCGCAGATAGCCGTTCATGATGTTTGGCCCTTTGAGCTGCAGCCTTCCACCCTGCTCAATCCCGGGCACCGCCAGCAGGCGAGCATCCATTGCCGGGAGAATACGGCCCACGGTGCCCGGCTTCGCCGCCATCGGCACGTTGATAGACACCACCGGCGCACACTCGGTCACGCCGTAACCTTCCAGAATGCGCAGGCCGAACTTGTCCTGCCACAGTTGCTTCGTGCTTTCCTGCAGCTTTTCTGCCCCGGCGACCACATAGCGCAGGCGGAAGAAATCATACGGGTTAGCAAAGCGGGCGTAGTTGCCGAGGAACGTCGAGGTGCCGAAGACCACCGTGCAATTACGGTCATAAATCAGCTCCGGCACCACGCGGTAATGCAGCGGGCTGGGGTAAAGGAACACTTCCGCCCCGGTCAGCAGCGGCGTGAAAAGCCCGACCGTCAGGCCAAAAGAGTGGAACAGCGGCAGCGCGGACATAAACCGGTCATCGGCGGTGAAATCCGCGATGGTACGAATCTGCTCCACGTTGGCCAGCAGGCTTTTATGGCTGTGCACCACACCTTTGGGATTGCCCTCCGAGCCGGAGGTAAACAGCACCATCGCCGCATCTTCCGGCTGCTGCTTCACCTGGGCCTGGCGAGGCGCAAGCAGATGAGCAAAGATCCACGCTTTATCCTGCAGGGTGATGGTGGACTTTAAATCTTCCAGATAAACCCAGCGCACCTGCGTCAGCTGTTCCGGCAGGTGCCACAATTTGCCTTTATCCAGGAACTGCCGGGAGGTAAAGACCGTCTTGATTTGCGCCGCCGTAATCGCGCTGGTCAGCCCTTTTACGCCAGCCGTGTAATTCATCATCGCCGGAATACGGCCCCGGGATGAAGCACCAAAAATCACCGCCGCGCTGATCGCCGTATTTGGCAGCATCAAACCAATGGTTTCACCCTGTTCGCTGTATTTATCGAGGATTCGTCCCACAAACAGCGTTTTTTTCAGCAGAGAACTGTAAGTATCTGGCTTGAAGTTAATGTCTTCAATACAGTTTTTACGCGAGCCGTACCGATCCTTCGCTGCCAGCAGCGCCTCAAAAAGCGTCTCGCGCGGTCGCACGGCCATGCGCGCTTCCATCATGATTTGGTGCAGCATCTCACCGGCCATTTTCCGGCGATCCCGGGCTCGTGGGGCTTCCGGCATTGCAATGGAGGTTGGCGGCAGAAGATGCAGGGTAATACGCGGGAAAGCTCGGCGTTTTACCAGCCCTTTCAGGCGGCTAAAGAAAGTCAGCTCCGCGCCGTCGATGCGTAAAGGCACCACCGTGGCCTGTGCTTTGGCCGCCACAAATCCGGCTCCGTCGTAGATTTTCATCAACGATCCGGTCACGCTGATGCGTCCTTCCGGGAAAATCACTACCGGGCGCCCCTGCTCCACCAGACGCACCAGATGTTTAATAGACATCGGTTTGGTCGGGTCCAGCGGAACAAAATCAATGAGCGGCTTAAGCCAGCGCATAAACCACTGCTGGCTTATTGAGGAGTAGACCGCAAATACGGGGCGCACCGGCAGAAAAAGTGCAACCAGGATCCCGTCAAGAAATGAGACGTGGTTTGGCACAATCAGCACTCGCTGGCGTTGAAGCACCTGCGGATCGCCGGAAAGGGTTACCCGGAACAGAATGCGAAATAGCGCACGGAAAAAAGCAAGAAGCATAGCGACTCTCTTTGTCGTCTGTCGGTCAGCATTAAGTGTAGAGTCGCAGAGTACACCAGTTGCGTTAAGTGCGGGAGGGGGCTCAAAAAATGGCAAAAAAAAACCTGCGCATCTGCGCAGGTTGGTGCAAAAGAATTGTACTCAGCAGAGTACCAGGAATTCTCACCAATCAATACCTCTGGGATCTGAATTGTCTCGTGCCGCCAGCGGTGAAACCAGCGGCAAAAAGCAAGCGAATGAGCCCAAGTGCAACCAGGTGTTTAAATTCTCGATTCTTGTTACAGGCGGCGGGATTCAGGCAAAAAAAAACCTGCGCATCCGCGCAGGTTGGTGTAATTCATAGGATCAGCAAATAATCGCTGACTTCACCTATCAATACCTCTGGGACCACAAATGTAGCAGCGGCGTCTTCCATTAAGCTATGCTGAAATCGCAACAGCCGACTGCAAAATGTAAGCAAAGATTTGGGCAGAAACGTTTAAAAATCCGCGACATGCACTAAAAAGAGGCAACCTGGTGAAGTGAGTGTAACCGTTACACGCTTTCACCTTGATTTTGCTCTACTTTGCGATATACCCATCAGTTGTTGCCTTGCAGTCATAAGGGATTTCCGTAAAACTAAACGCTATGTAAACGATTACCCCTAACAGGAAGGCTTTTCATGGCGACAATTAAGGATGTGGCTCGGCTGGCTGGTGTGTCTGTCGCCACGGTTTCACGCGTCATCAACCACTCCCCAAAAGCCAGCGATGCCTCTAAGCAGGCGGTGAATAGCGCCATGGAAGCGCTGAATTATCATCCCAACGCCAACGCCAGAGCCCTTGCTCAACAAGCCACTGAAACCATTGGCCTGATCGTGGGCGACGTTTCCGACCCGTTCTTTGGCGCGATGGTTAAAGCCGTTGAGCAGGTTGCCTACCGCACCGGCAACTTCTTGCTTATCGGCAACGGCTACCACAGCGAACAAAAAGAGCGACAGGCCATTGAACAACTTATTCGCCACCGCAGCGCAGCGCTGGTGGTTCACGCCAAAAAGCTCCCAGACGAGGAGCTGATTTCGCTGATGAAGCAAATCCCCGGCATGGTGCTCATTAACCGCATTGTGCCGGGGTTTGAGCAACGCTGCGTTGCGCTGGATGACCGCTACGGTGCATGGCTTGCTACGCGCCATTTAATTCAGCAGGGGCACACCCGCATCGGCTATATTTGCTCCAACCATCAAATCTCTGACGCAGACGACCGTATCCAGGGCTATTACGACGCGCTCCGCGAGCACAATATCCCCATCAACGAGCGCCTGGTGACCTTTGGTGAACCTGATGAAAGCGGCGGCGAGCAGGCCCTGACGGAGCTGCTGGGACGCGGCAAAAACTTCACCGCCGTGGCCTGCTATAACGACTCAATGGCCGCCGGCGCGATGGGTGTGCTGAACGATAACGGCATTGATGTTCCCGGTGAGATTTCGCTGATTGGCTTTGATGACGTGTTAATTTCACGCTACGTGCGGCCAAAGCTGACTACGGTTCGCTACCCGATTGTCACCATGGCGACTCAGGCAGCAGAACTCGCGCTGGCGCTGGCCGAAAACCTGCCGCTGCCGGAAATCACCCATATGTTCAGCCCGACGCTGGTTCGGCGCCACTCGGTAGCCTCTCCGGGCGACAACGCTTACAGCGTAAGTTGATAAAGATGCACGGGCTGGTCGGGATAATCCAGCCCGTCGCCAATGTAGCGCCAGCCAAACCGTTCATAATAGGCTTTACAGGCCGAATACAGGTACAACGCGTCAAAACCCAGCTCGCGGGCATATTCCGCAACGTGCCGCTGTAAAAGCTCTCCCAGCCCCTTTCCTCGCTGGCTTTCATCAATATACAGCGCCGCCAGCCAGGGCCAGAGATCCTGCCGGCTGATCAAATCGCAGCGCCACAGCCCCACGGTCCCCACCATCTTTTCGCCCACCAGCGCAATAAACGTCAGGGGCATTTCCCCTCCCCGCTGGCTGGCGGCAACAATAGACGCAAAAAAGCCTCGGCTTTCCTGACTGCCAAACGCCTGCCAAAGCCACTCCGTTACCTGTTCTGCGTGCTGAGGGGCCTGGTACAACGGGACAATTTTCACAACGATATACTCCTAAAAAACCACACCAAATTCTGAAAGCGTGATCCGGGACGACAATTTGCACGGCGAAACGGCAAGGCCGCTTGCGCATGAAACTCCTGTGATAAACTGCTGGAAAATCGCGACAGCGTCCAGATCGGGAAGGAAACAATGGTAACAATGTTAGATGTCTCGTTACGCGCAGGGGTTTCCAAAGCGACGGTATCTCGCGTGTTAAACGGCACCGGACAGGTTAAAGCAAGCACCCGCGAACAGGTGTTTAAGGCCATGGAAGAGCTGGGCTATAAGCCTAATTTTCTGGCACGATCGCTGGCAAACCGCAGCAGCAACAGCATCGGGCTGGTTGTCTCCACCTTCGATGGCTTCTACTTCGGTCGCCTTCTGCAGCAGGCTTCACGCCGCACGGAATTCTACGGTAAACAGCTGATCGTCACCGACGGGCATGACACGCCTGAAAAAGAGCTCGATGCAGTACAAATGCTGGCGGACAGGCACTGCGACGCCATCGTTCTCTACACGCGTTTTATGAGCGAGCGGGCGTTAATGTCGCTGATGAATGCTATTCAAGTGCCGCTGGTCGTCATTAACCGGGATGTTACCCAGGCCCGTGAACGCTGCGTCTTCTTCGAACAGCAGGATGCCGCCTTTCAGGCCACCGAATACCTGATCCAGCAAGGCCACCGGGAAATCGCCTGCATTACCGTGCCTATTTCCACGCCAACCGGCAAGGCTCGCCTGATGGGTTACCGGAAAGCACTGCAAAAGCATGGTATTGCGTGGGATGAAAACCGGGTGAAATACGGGGATTCCAGCATGACCGAAGGGCACCATCTGTGCCAGGAGCTGCTGACCAGCGGCGTGACCTTCAGCGCGCTGTTTTCCTGCAACGACGATATGGCGCTGGGTGCCTCTAAAGCGCTGCACCAGGCCGGGATCCGTATTCCACAGGATATTTCGCTGTTCGGCTTTGACGACGCGCCGAGCGCCCAGTGGCTGGAACCGGCGCTGTCATCCGTCTATTTGCCCATCGACAATATGATCATTACCGCCATCGATCAGGCCATTAAGCTGGCGAGCGGCGAACCGTTAGCCCCCATCCCGCCATTTGTGGGGACGCTGGTACTGAGGGACTCCGTTGCGCCCGGCCCCTTTTTCGAGGCCGGACGGAAGGTATCAAAGTAGCTCGAGCGCCAGCAGCTCCTGAATCGTCTGGCGGCGGCGAATCAGGCGGGCGCTGCCGTTATCAAACAGCACTTCCGGCAGCAGCGGGCGGCTATTGTAGTTAGAGGACATAGAAGCCCCGTATGCGCCGGTATCGTGCAGGACCAGGTAATCACCCGGTTTGACCGGCGGCAGCAGGCGGGTTTCTACCTTGCCGCCTTCCTGCTGGGTAAACACATCCCCGGACTCGCACAGCGGCCCCGCCACCACGGTTTCTTTCGGCTCTAATGCAGCCAGATCCCGCCCGTCGCCCGCCAGCGCAGAAATATGGTGATAGCTGCCGTACATAGATGGACGCATCAGATCGTTAAATCCGGCGTCGATCAGCACAAAGTGGCGGGATCCCATATCTTTCACCGCCCGGACCTGCGAAACCAGCACCCCGGCTTCGGCCACCAGGAAACGCCCCGGCTCGATCTCCAGCTTCACCGGGTGCCCCAGATGAGCGGCAATTTTTTCACGCGCGCTATTCCACAGGCCGTAATAATGATCGGTATTGATCGTCTCCTCACCTTCGCGGTAAGGAATGGACAGACCACCACCCGCAGAAATCGCCTCAAGATCCTGGCCGAAGTCGATCACCTGCTGCACCATCGCGCCGCAAACCTGCTCCAGATGGCCATAATCCACGCCGGAACCAATGTGCATATGAATACCGACCAGGTGAATGCCGTAGCGCTGCATAGCTTCCAGCGCCTTCGGCATATCGCTCAGCCAGATGCCGTGCTTGCTGTTCTCGCCGCCGGTGTTGGTTTTCTGGCTGTGCCCGTGCCCAAAGCCCGGATTAATACGCAGCCAGACGCGGTGCCCCGGCGAGACTTCGCCGAGCTGATGCAGCATATCCACAGATCCGATATTGACCGGGATTTTCTGCTGGGCCACCAGCGCCAGCGTGGCATTGTCGATCACGTCAGCGGTAAAGACGATATCGTCCGGGTTTTCCAGCGGCTTGTAGCCTGCCGCCAGCGCGCGCTCGATCTCCCCCTGCGACACCGAATCCACCTTCACGCCCTGCTCACGCATCAGTTTCAGGATGTGGATATTCGAGCACGCCTTTTGGGCAAAACGAATGACATCGAACTGGCGCAGCTGGGCAATTTGCTGGCGAATGATCTCCGCGTCATATACCCAAACCGGGCAGCCGAATTCAGCGGGCAGGGTCAGCAGATTTTGCGCGTTCAGCGCGGTGGTGGTGTCGTGCAGCGAGCGTGGCATGGTGAACTCCGGGTAAACGTCATTTCCTCTATTACGCCACAGAGAATGAGGGATAAAAAATATCGTTTTCTAGCGAGTCTATTCAAATATGATATGGTTTAGACAATTCCCCTCACCCTAACCCTCTCCCCAGAGGGGAGAGGGGACAGTAAATTGCCCCGATGCAGTTTCTGTTTCCCCCTTCCAGGAAGAGGGCCAGAGTGAGGATGAACGCACCCAGCTTCAGGCAAACTAGTTTTCCCCCTCGCCCTTCCAGGGAGAGGGTCGGGGTGAGGGTAAACAACATCAGCGGAACAAAGCCATGCCAGCCATCAACCTGCGCCACATCGAAATCTTCCACGCCGTGATGACGGCCGGCAACCTCACCGAAGCCGCAGGCCTGCTGCACACCTCCCAGCCCACGGTCAGCCGGGAGCTGGCGCGCTTTGAAAAGCTTATCGGCCTGCAGCTGTTCGAGCGCAGCCGCGGCCGTCTTTATCCCACAGTTCAGGGGCTGCGGCTGTTTGAAGAAGTTCAGCGCTCCTGGTACGGGCTGGATCGCATTATTAATGCCGCCGAAAGCCTGCGTGAGTTCCGCCAGGGCGAGCTGTCCATCGCCTGCCTGCCGGTTTTTTCTCAATCTTTTTTACCGCGCCTGATGCAACCGTTTCTGGCCCGCTACCCCGATCTCAGCCTGAACATCGTGCCGCAGGAATCCCCGCTGCTGGAAGAGTGGCTTTCTGCCCAGCGCCACGATCTCGGACTGACGGAAAACATCACCACGCCTGCCGGAACGGAACGCCAGACTTTACTAACGCTGAATGAGGTTTGTGTGCTGCCCGCCGGGCACAAGCTTGCCGTGAAAGCAGAACTCACGCCGCAGGATTTTGCCGGGGAGAATTACATCAGCCTGTCGCGGACCGACAGCTACCGGCAACTGCTGGATTCACTGTTTCAGGAACATGACGTAAAGCGAAGAATGGTGGTGGAAACACACAGCGCCGCGTCCGTCTGCGCGATGGTTCAGGCGGGGGCCGGCGTGTCTATCGTCAACCCGCTAACCGCGCTGGATTACCACCAACGCGGCGTGGTGGTACGCCCGTTCAGCGTGACGGTGCCTTTTACCGTTAGCCTGATTCGGCCCCTGCACCGCCCGGCTTCAGCGCTGGTCAGCGCGTTCAGCGACCATTTACAGCACAACATGCACCTGTATAGCGATCCGCTCAACGCGCTGCTCAACCGCTAGCTTATTGGCCGGTCACCGGCTGCTGGTGCCCCGTGCCGTTGCTAAAGTTAATCAGGCAAAGTATCAGGCCCACAATGGCCAGCGCAGCCGCGGCGACCGGCACCGCCGTCAGGCCGAAGCCACGGTCAATGACCGTGCCGCCCACCCAGGCACCGAGCGCATTGCCCACGTTAAAAGCGGCAATATTCAGCGTGGACACCAGATTCGGCGCATCTTTACCGTGCAGCACCACGTTGATTTGCAGCGCCGGTACGGTGGCAAACGCCGCCATCGCCCACAGGAACAGCGTAATTTCCGCCAGCCATGCGCCGTGGCTGGTCCAGCGGAATAGCAGTGAGAAGACGGCAATAAGACTAAAACTAAGGATCAGGCTGAAAGACACCCGCCAGTCCGCCAGGCGTCCGCCCAAAATGTTCCCCACCGTCAACCCCGCCCCCATCAGGAAAAGCGTCCAGCTAACGCCCTCTGGCGTAATGCCCGTCACCTGCAGCAGCATCGGCGCCACATAGCTGAACAGCGCGAACATCGCCGCAGAGAAGAACACCGTCATACTGAGCGATAGCCAAAGCTTGCCGTGCGCCAGCGCTTTGATTTCGCTTTTTAAGTCGGTAGCCTCTTCATCTTTCTGCGACGGCAGGCTGACCACCAGCGCCAGGAATGCAATCACCCCAATAACGGCCACGCCCCAGAAAGTAGCCCGCCAGCCGTAAAGTTGCCCGAACCAGGTGCCAATCGGCACGCCCAGCACATTAGCCAGCGTCAAGCCGGTAAACATCAGCGCCACCGCCGAAGCCTTGCGCCCGGCAGGTACGAGGCTTGCCGCGACGACTGCGCCAATCCCGAAGAACGCACCGTGGCACAGCGCCGTAATAACGCGCGCCAGCATCAGGAAGTTGTAGCTCAGCGCGAGGGCACACAGCAGGTTACCGACGATGAAAATCACCATCAGCAAAATTAACGACAGCTTGCGCGGCAGTCGGGCGGTCAACAACGCCATGATGGGCGCGCCGATGGCGACCCCCAGCGCATAGCCGCTGATTAGCCACCCGGCGACGGGAATGGAGACGTGGAGATCCCCTGCCACTTCGGGCAGCAGCCCCATAATCACGAACTCCGTCGTGCCGATGGCGAACGCACTCATCGCCAGCGCCAGTAAGGAAACAGGCATTGTATAACTCCCGGTTACGAACATGATGAAAGGCCAGTGCGCTACGCACCGGCCTGCAAGGTGAGGATTTCAGAGGAGCAGCTTTTTGGAATAATGTGCGCTACATAACAAATTTATAACACATGAGCGGCCGGGCATGACCCGGCGCATCGTAGGGGTAAAGTGGAGAATTCGCTTATTTCATTGATATAAAAAGATAAAACCTTACGCCTCACCGCACATAAAGCGAACTGCATCGGCGGCGTGGATCGCGGCAGTGTCAAACACCGGCAGCGGGCAGTCCTGCTGGCTGAGCAGCAGGCCAATTTCGGTACAGCCGAAAATAACCCCTTCAGCCCCCTGTGCCTGCAGCGCCTGAATCACCTGCTGGTAGTAGCGCTTCGACTCAGGGTTAATCACCCCGAGGCACAGTTCATCGAAGATTATCTGGTTGATACGCTGGCGCTGGGATGCGTCCGGAATAATCGAACGGATACCAAACTGCGCCTGCAGGCGGCCACGATAGAAGTCTTGCTCCATGGTGTAACGCGTGCCGAGCAGCGCGACCTGGCTTACCCCCTGAGCGGCAATTACCCGCCCGGTGGCGTCGGCAATGTGCAGAAACGGCAGCGAGCAGCGGGATTCAATATGCTCCGCGACTTTATGCATGGTGTTCGTACACAGCACAATGCCCTCGGCTCCGGCCTTTTGCAGCCCCAGCGCCGCGTCGGCCAGTATCTCACCGGCTTTGTCCCACTCGCCGGCAGACTGGCAGGCCTCAATCTCGTGAAAATCGACGCTGTGCAGCACAATTTTGGCCGAATGCAGCCCGCCCAGGCGCTGTTTAATCCCTTCGTTAATTAACCGGTAGTAGGGAATAGTGGATTCCCAGCTCATGCCGCCCAGCAGCCCAATCGTTTTCATTGTCATCCCCTTTTGCCATTTCCCTTCGGTTATAACCCTTATTCCCACAAGAAAAAAGCCTCCGAAAGGAGGCTTTAAAAGGAATGCAGCGCGCTAAACAATTTCCAGCTTTTTCTGTCTATCGGCCATGACATTGCGCAATAACACGTAGCCACAGGCGCCAATCAGGCCAAGCAAAGCGGCCAGCACGACGATGAGGGATTTCCCCGGACCTTCTTTTTTCAACGGCAAAGAAGGATTCATTTGATAGCGGAAGGGCTGGAAGTCAACGTCGTTAACCTTGACCTGCGCCAGTTTAGTTAGATAGTACTCCCGGTTTTGAACGCTGGCGTTTAATTGCGCCACATCTTTAAGCGCGGATTCAATCTTCAGTTTTTCGGCCAGCCCATCAGCCCCCAGCGCAACCGAGTAATCAGGGTCGTCTTTTACCGCTTGCCCATTGCTGTATACCGGCTTTTTAATTCCTGCCGCGTTAGCAACTTCAAGCGAGTAGCCCAGACGCTGAATATTCACTTTATGCTGGTTTTCGAGGTTTCTCTTATCCAGCTCGAGTTTATCTTTCTCTACTGCGCTTTTTAATTCAACGTTATAGCGTAAATTTTGCACAATATCCTGATTAACTCGCTGCGCAATAAAGTGAATATAACCGCTCAGCACGTCCCTGGCCTCTTCTGGATTCGGTCCAGTGAAGCTTAAAGACCATGAGGTATAGGGGGTGGCATCCGGCAGTTTAGAATCTGCGGTATTTACCGATTTGAATTTTGCAGCCGTTTCCTGAATAGCCTGGTGTAGTTTTACGCTATCGTCCGAGTTAACAGCATTAACAAGCTTTTTAACATACTCAGAATTGGCCAAATACTCTTCACGCAGCGCCTGCGAGTCAAAGTCTTTCAGGAAGGTTTGATAAACATGCCCGGCGTCGACATTAGGCGCTGCATCCAGAACCGTCAGCTCAACCATCGCGCGGTGCAACTCGATGAGCTGAGAGGATTCTGGCGGCGTAATAACGGCCTTGCTTGACCATTTCTGCGGCATCAAAAAGCTAACGCCCAACCCGGCTAATGCAGCAGCAAATGTGATGGCAATTATCGTTTTTTTTGCCGCGAAAAGGGTACTTAACAGGTGAATCAAATCAATTTCCTGATTCGATTCAGTTATCACCGAAAACGCACGGATATCTTCCACAGGAGCATTTTTTAATTCAATTGCGGACATGTTAACCAACTCATAATAGATGCCAGACGAAACTATACCGACAGGAAACCAATGGATTGAGCACAGAGCTAAATAACAACAAAATAATCAATGATATTTAACACCACGCATTCATAGAACCGAGCATGGTTGAAGAGAAGCAAAGCGTTGCGCCATTATTCCCAAGAATAATCCTAAAAACAACCACCAAATATTGAGGTTTGTTTTTTTTTCAGAAATAGAAATGCGATCCAACTCACTTTTCATGGCGTGTCGGGTCAGAGAACTGCGCTGAGTTTGGCGCAGCATACTCTCAGCATGTTGAGGAAATTAATCGAATAAAAAATATATGTTAACTCTCGTTGAGATCACATTAGAGAGAAAGGGCTATCGGTTCTTCACGGGAAAAAATCAGCTTTGCCCGGGAAGATTCCCCCTCTTCCTCCCCCCAAAAACGGGCGATCTCGGCCTGAACCCAGTCGCTAAAATAGCCGACTCGCGGTAACTCCCGCTTGCCCTGTGGGATCTCCAGCCAGTAACCATTTCCGCTTTCAAGCTCCAGCTCCGCCAGCGGCACCAATAATCCGCCCCGTAGCTCATTGCGGATCATCATCCTGTCGAGCACCGCATAGCCTGCCCCGGTCACGCAGGCGTTGATCACCTGATCCTCGGTGCTGAACTCAAGCCCGCCGGAAAGCAAGCTGTCCTTTTCTCCCGTCGCGGCAAGCCAGCGCGACCAGTTATCCAGCCGGATCTCGCCATTCAGGATATGCAGCTGCGGCTGTGAAGCCAGCGGCGGAAAAACACCGTCAACCATCAGCAGCGGGCTGGCCACCAGCAGCAGTTTTTCATGGCAAAGCCACTGCCCCCGCCCTTCACTTTCCTGGCGGGTACCGAAACGGATGGCACAGTCAAAATCGCTGTATTTCTGCCGGGTTTCACTGATGAGGGCAATTTGTAGCTGACCGTTGCGCTGGCGAAGCGCTACCAGCCGCGGAGCCAGCCAGCGCGTGGCGAAGGTCGGCGCGACCTGCAGGCGCAGGTGCTGCAGGGGATTGCGAAGCTGAACGTGGCACAAACCCTCTTCAAGAATATCCAGCGACTGGCGCACTACCGGCAGCAGCAGTATCGCGTCCTGGGTCAGCTCCAGCCCGCTGTGGGTACGCACGAACAACAGTTTGCCGAGAAACGCTTCGAGCTGCTTGATCTGCCGGCTGGCCGCGCTCTGAGTAATACACAAGGCCTGCGCCGCCTTGCTAAAGCTAAGCGTCCGGCAGGTCTCTTCAAAGACTCTTAACATACTGAGTGACGGAAGTTTTCTCATTGTTGTCATTATCCGCGGGCGAGCGCCAGTCATGTTAATAATATGTTTCTAACCTGCCCTGAAACACCATCCCCCGCCGTACCTATTTCTGTAAAACAGGAGGAGGATCACATGCGTTTTTCGCCTGGGGGTATGACTAAAACGCACTCGCCTGCTGATGCGTTTTGCTGCCACATTGTTAACGAACATGAAGCATAAAAAATACAAATACCCTACAAAACCACCTCACAGGAGGAGGCATCATGTCCCACCTGACACAACAGTACACCCGTATGGATGACGTGCCGTTAAACCGTTTCCATATCAAAATCGCCGGCCTGACCTTCGGCGCGCACTTTACCGACGGCTACGTGCTCGGCGTGATCGGCTTCGCCCTGGCCCAGATCAAACCTCAAATGGGATTAACGCCCTTCTGGGAAGGGATGCTCGGCAGCTCGGCGCTGATCGGCCTGTTTCTCGGCAGCCTGGTGTTGGGCTGGATCTCCGATTACGTTGGCCGCCAGAAGATCTTCTGTTTCAGTTTTGTGGTGATTACGCTCGCTTCGGCGCTGCAGTTTTTCGCGACAACGCCAGAACAGTTGTTCTTCTTGCGGGTAATGGTCGGCATCGGCCTCGGCGGCGACTTCTCCGTCGGCCACACTATGCTGGCAGAGTTTTCCCCCCGTAAACACCGCGGCGTCCTGCTTGGTTCCTTCAGCGTGATCTGGACCTTTGGCTACGTCGCCGCAGGTTTTGCCGGGCATTTCCTGACGGCGCTTGGGCCGGACGCCTGGCGCTGGCTGCTCTCTTCTTCCGCCCTGCCCGCGCTGATTATTCTGCTGATGCGCATCGGCACGCCGGAATCCCCGCGCTGGCTGATGGGCAAAGGGCGACGAGAACAGGCGATGGCGATTGTCCATAAACACTTCGGCCCTAACGTGCTGCTGGTAGATGAAGCACCGGTCGCCTCGAAACAGCGCTTTATGTCGCTGTTCGGGCCGAAATACCGCCGCCGCACCGCCTTCAACAGTCTGTTTTTTGTCTGCCTGGTGATCCCGTATTTCGCCATCTACACCTTCCTGCCGTCGATTCTGCAGGTGATGGGGCTGAACAATAACTTCACCACCGACCTGCTGCTGAACGCCCTGCTGATCGTCGGCGCGCTGCTCGGGATCCTGTTGACGGTGGTCTGCTCGCGTCGCGGCTTCCTGATCGGTTCATTTGTCTTCCTCGCCGTCTGCCTGGTAATGCTCAGCATTATTCCGGTCGGCCAGTCCGGCTGGCTAATTCTGTTCTTTGCCGCCTTCACGCTGGTGATGTCGGCGGTCAGCAACCTGGTGGGCGTCTTCCCGGCAGAAAGCTTCCCGACGGAAGTGCGCTCGATGGGCGTCGGCTTTGCCACCTCCATGAGCCGCCTCGGCTCCGCCATTGGCACCGGCTTACTGCCGCTGGCCATTCTGAATTACGGCATGCAGGCCACCACCGGCATGCTGGCGCTGATCCTCATCATCGGGGCCGTTGTCTCTCTCGCCTGGGCGCCTGAAACCAAAGGGTTAACCCTGGTCGATGCCGCTCACGATCCGGCCCAGCGCCACGGCAATGCCGCCGCTGAACCGGCTAAATAACGCTCATGCTTAACAGGAGAAGTCTCGTGGAAATGTATATCGGAGAAGGGTTTGAAGGTAACGGCGTTAACGCCTCGCACATCAACATCATGATTGGCCCACGCAGCGGCGTGGTTGGCCAGGCGTTTTCCAGCAGCCTCGCTTCGCCAAGCCAGGGTCATTGCCCGTTTATGGTGGTGATCAAACCTAACGTTCCGGCCAAACCGATGACGCTGTACGTCAACAAAGCGGAAATCAGCGGCGAACTGCACGGCAATGCCACCTGGGGAGCCTCTCAGGCCGCCATCGCCAAAGCGGTCACCGAAGCGCTTCTGGACGGCACGCTGCCGCCGGAAGCGGAAGACAACTGGTGCATCGTCACCGCCAACTGGGTCAATCCCGGCTGCAACGATATCGACGCGGTGTACCACAACAATTACCGCGCCTGCCGCCAGGCCATCCGCGCGGCGATGGGCAAACTGCCGCAGCGCGGCCAGATTGCCGACGCCCTGCCGCAGCTCGGTAACCCTTTCTACACCCCAAAAGCCTGAGGAGGCGAAATGGAATACGTCAATCTGGGCCACAGCGGCCTGAAAGTCTCTCGCCTGTGCCTCGGCACCATGAACATGGGCAGCAAACAGTGGAAACCGTGGATTTTTGACGAGTCCCAAAGCGAGCCGCTGATCCGCCACGCGCTGGAATCCGGCATTAACTTTATCGACCTCGCGGACTTCTACTCCAGCGGCGCGGGGGAAGAAGTGGTCGGCAACGTGTTAAAACGCATTGCCCGCCGCGACGATCTGGTGCTGACCACCAAAGTCGGTTACCCGATCGGCACCGGCTTTAACAATCAGGGCCATTCCCGCAAGCACATCATGGAAAGCATCGACGGTAGCCTGAAACGCCTCGGCACCGACTACGTCGATATCTACATGCTGCACTACTTCGACGTGAATACGCCTGTCGAAGAGACCTGGGCGGCGATGAACGACATCGTGCGCAGCGGCAAAGCACGCTACGTCGGCGTTTCCACCATGTACACCTGGCAACTGGCGAAAATCCTTTGGTGCTGCGAGCGCTACGGCTATGCGAAGCCCATCAACATGCAGCTGCAGCTGAACTGCGCCTACCGCGAAGAAGAGCGGGAAATGATCCCTTTCTGCCGCGACCAGGGGCTTGGCGTGTCAGTCTTTAGCCCGCTGGCTCGCGGCCTGCTGAGCTGTGACTTTACCTCCGTGCGCAACCAGACCGACTTCTTCACCCAGGAGATGTATGCGGACATCACTTCCCGCAACGTCGCGCAATCCGTCAGCCATGTAGCCCAGCTGCGCGGCCTGCCTCCGGCGCAAATTGCTCAGGCGTGGGTCCTGAACCATCCGGGCGTGGACTGCATGCTGGTTGGTGCCGATTCCGCACAGCAAATTGACAGCGCAGTTGCTGCGCTCGGTACAACGCTGGATGAAGATGAGCGTTACGAACTGGAGCGTAACTACACGCCGTGCGACGTCATCAACGACTACACCGCTGGCAAACGTATTGCGCGTGAGAGCCGTGCCGCTCGCGGCCTGTTTATCGACAACGTAACCACAAGGAATATCGCATGAGCAGCTTTGACGCACTGGTTCGTACCGGCTGGTACTGCAACGGTGAATGGCGGGATGAAGCCGAGCGCTATGCCGTATTAAACCCGGCAACAGATGAAGTGGTGGCTCTGGTCGCCAACGCCGGAACAAAGGAAACCGAGGCGGCCATCGCTGCAGCGCACGCCGCCCTGCCCGCCTGGCGCGCATTAACCGCCAAAGCCCGCTCGCAGATCCTCCAGCGCTGGTTCGCGCTAATCATGGAGCATCAGGCCGAACTGGCGGAACTGATGGTCACCGAACAGGGCAAAGTGCTGGCTGAGGCCAAAGGTGAAGTGGCCTACGCCGCCAGCTTTATCGAATGGTTTGCCGAGGAAGCCAAACGCGCCAACGGCAAAACGATTCCTTCCCCGAAAGTCGGCAACCAAATCCTCACCTTCAAGGAGCCCGTCGGCGTGGTCGCGGCTATTACCCCGTGGAACTTCCCGCTGGCGATGCTGACCCGCAAACTTGGCCCTGCGCTGGCGGCGGGCTGCACCGCCGTGATTAAACCGGCGAATGAAACGCCGCTTTCGGCCTTCGCGCTTATCGTGCTTGCCGAACGGGCAGGCGTCCCGGCGGGCGTGATTAACGCCGTCACCGGTGACACTGTGGCAATCGGCAGCGCGCTGATGGCAAGCCCAACGGTACGTAAAATCTCCTTCACCGGCTCCACGCCAACCGGCAAGCTGCTAATGCGCCAGGCGGCGGATACCGTGAAAAAACTGTCGCTGGAGCTGGGCGGTAACGCGCCGTTTATCGTCTTTGACGATGCGGACATTGACGCTGCCGTCGAGGGGGCGATGGCCGCTAAGTTCCGCAACAGCGGGCAAACTTGCGTATGCGTTAACCGCTTCTACGTTCAGGCCGGCGTGTATGAGCAGTTTGTTGAGAAACTTGCCGCCGCCGCACGGGCGCTGAAAGTTGCCCCTGGCCTGACGCCAGGCGCTCAGCAGGGGCCGCTGATTCACCAGAAAGCGGTTGAGAAAGTGGAAGCCCATGTAAAAGACGCTCTTGAGCACGGCGCACGCCTGCTGTGCGGCGGCGAGCGTCACGCCCTCGGCGCATCGTTCTACCAGCCTACCGTGCTGGCCGATGCTACCGAGGCCATGCTGCTGGCCCGCGAGGAAACCTTCGGCCCGCTGGCGGCCTGCTTCCGCTTCAGCGATGAACTGGAGGCGATTGCACGCGCCAATGGCACGCCGTTTGGCCTTGCAGCCTATCTTTATACCCGCGATCTGGCTCGCGCCTTCCGGGTTACACAGCAGCTGGAAAGCGGCATGGTCGGCGTTAATGAAGGGATTATCTCCACGGAAGTCGCGCCTTTCGGCGGCGTGAAGGAGTCCGGCCTGGGCCGCGAAGGCGCCGACTGTGGACTAGAAGAGTACCTGGAAACCAAGTATGTGAATCTGGGTGGACTGCTGTAACTGTTGCCTTAGCGATGCGCCCTCTCCACGAGGAGAGGGCGCATCATATTATCTCCGTAAATGTTTCCAACCGATAAGCGTAATGCCCACGGCGCATACGATCAGCGTCATATCCAGCCGTTGTCCCCAGCCGGCAACGAAAAGCCCGGCGCCAATCAGCACATAATAGACCAGGCCGAAAAGTGCGCCAGCCGTGCCCCGGCAATCCGTGTAGGCGCTGAGCGCAGTGCCAAGCACCACCGGAATTGCCATCGAAAAGGCCAGCATCACCATAAACATCGGTGCCAGAAACCACGGGCTGGCCGACAGCAGGCCAACGCCCAGGCTCCCGATCAGGCCCCAGATACAGGCGATGCGTAAAAGCGTGGCTGAACTCGTGCCGCGCTGGATGAGTTGATGGTTAAGCTGCGCGCCAGCCAAAGAGCCAAGCGCCAGCAGGACACCGCTCAATCCAAATGTACCGGGCTCCATGCCAAACCGCTCAAACATAAACGGCGCCAGGCCGTAATAGCTGAACAGGCTCACGTTAAACAGCGCGACCAGCGCCGTAGCACGCCAGATCTGCATATCTTTCAGCATTCGCACCGCGACGCTGGCGATGGACTGACTCTGATGCTGCGCAGAGCGAGTTTCTTCCAGCCGCCAGGCGCTCCAGATAAAGAGCAGCAGGGCAAGCGCCACAAGAGCATCAAACACTCCCCGGAATCCGCCCCAGGAAACAAGCATCCCGCCCGCCCACAGGCCTATTGCCGGGCTTACCGCCAGCGCAATGCCCATAAAAGCGAAGATCTTTGCCAGCGTCTGCCCGCTAAAGCGGTCCCGGAGTATCGTCTGGGTAACAACCGATCCGGCCGCCGCACCAAAGGCCGCGATAACGCGTGCCGCGAGCAGCAGTCTGAAATCGTGCGCCAGCAGCGCAAGGACCGACCCTACTGCGTAGCATGCCAGGCCCAGCAACAGCGCTGGCTTACGGCCGGCCAGATCGCATACCCGCCCCCAGACCAGAACGCCGAGGGCAAAGCCCGGGAAATAAATGGACAGCGTCCAGGATGCATCCTGCGCGCTGACCGCGAAATACCCGGCAATATCGGTCAGTGCCGGGCTATAAAAGGTTTCCACAATCTGCGGAAACATCAGTAGCGCCGTTAAGAGCGCCATACCGCGATGTGTTTTCACAATACATCCTCCTCAAAAAGAGGCGCTATTGTAGGAGAACGTCAGATGAATCATTATAAACATCAGGTCATTTAATATCGGAAATCAGACATTATGGGCTGGCTAAGTGCCGACGCAGAATTTAACCCCGATATGCTGAATAACAGCGTGATTGGCGTGCAGGCCGAACTGGGGGATCATGACTCCGGGCTGCATCTGCACCGAATGGGGCAACTGCTGTTTACCCGGGAGGGCTGCGTGAAGTTGACGCTGCATCAGGGCCGGATGCTGTCTTTGCTGCCGCCGGGCAAAGTCGCCTGGCTCCCCGGCGGCGTAAGCCATCGGGCCGAAATGAAAAATAGCGTGGCCTACCGTTCAATCTGGTTCGACCCGGTACGCTACCCTACGCTGCCCGCCGACGCGCAGGTGCTGAACGTCACGCCGTTGCTCCGCGAGCTGCTGGAAAGGATCTCGGCCAGCCCCTGGGAAACAAGCTGGGAGCAGGGTGCGGCGATGCACATGGCCGGCCTGTGCGTCGCCGAGCTACAGGCCGCAAGGGAAGAACCGATGACGCTTCGCTTCCCGCAGGATAAACGATTACGCCACCTGACCGGCGACACGCTGCCGCCGCTGCTTCACGAACTGGCCGCCGTAGCCGGCGCAAGCGAGCGCACCATTGGCCGTATCTTCCGCCGGGAAACGGGTCTTTCCTACCAGCAATGGCGGCAGCAGTGGCGCCTGATGAAAGCGGTTGAAATGCTGGCCAGCCACGCACGCCTCACCGTGATTGCCGGTGAACTCGGTTTTTCAAGCGACAGCGCCTTTATCTATTTTTACCGCAGCATGACCGGACACACGCCGGGCGCGCTGACGGCAAAACAGGCTTAACGTCGGCTGACGGCCAGCCTGGCGGCAAAAAGCAGGAACACGCAGCCGGTAAGGCGATCCATCCACTTTACGACCCCAGGCTTTCGGAGCACGCCGGAAGCGTAGCGCGTGGCAAGAATCAGCGTCAGGGACCAAAGCGTACCGAGCACCACATGAATAGAAACCAGCAGGAAAGTCCAGAGGATCGGGGAGTGGCCGGAGGGGATAAACTGCGGCAGGAAAGAGACGTAGAACACGCCCATTTTCGGGTTAAGCACGTTACCTAACATGCCGCGTAAAAACCAATTATTGGCCCGGGTTGATTCCGCGGAAGCGAGGCTATAACTCTGGCGAGGACGCAACAGCAGCTGAATACCCAGCCAGCATAAATACGCGGCGCCGCACCACTTCAGCAAAGTGTAGGCAAATTCAGACACAGCCAGTAGAGCACCGAGCCCGAAGGCAACCAGTGCCCCCCAGACAAAACAGCCTACGTCGATGCCCAGCGCGGCATGAAAGGCTTTTTTGCCCCCTTCAGCAGCGGCGGTTCGCAGGATAAGCGCGGTATCGAGACCAGGGGTAAGCGTGAGCAGAGTGGCAGCTAGCGTGAAAGCAAGAAGCGCATCGGTGACGGACATTTTTCTAACTCCGAAAACGATAAATCTACTGAAATTCAGCTCAGCCGACAATGCCCTGATGCCGTTATTTTTCGCCGTAAACTGTCCCGTTCATTGCCGCGATAACGCCCGCGGTTCCCCTGTCGATCAGGTCAAGAAACACGGCGGCGGCGGCGGCATTGCTCAGCGTCTGGCTAAAAGTTCGATGAGCCTGAATCAGCGCCGCGCTCCACGTGGCCAGCACCAGGCCCGCCGCCAGTTGAGTGTGTGGGTCGCTTTTTTCAAGGCCGGCCCCGGCGGCCAGCTCATGCGCCAGCGCCTGGGCAAATTCATCCCGTATCTCTCTGGCTCTCGCTTTCAGTGCCGGGCTGTGCTCAATCGTCGAGACAAACCCCTGCCCCGCCACGGAGAAAGCCACCACCGGGCTATTCTGCTCCACCAGATGGTGAGCAAAGCGACGCAGCGCTTCCAGCGGCCCCGTGTTTTTATCCCGCTGACTCAGCGCACGGCGCAGCATCTCCAGCCCCTCTGCTTCGCGGTCGAAGAACATCTCCTCTTTGCGCGGAAAGTGGTTGAACACCGTCATTCTCCCCACCTCTGCCGCCGCGGCGATTTCATCAATTGTCACTTGCTCAAAGCCCTTCTCCAGAAAAAGACGGGTGGCGACGTTAGATATTTTCTGACGGGTGGCGAGACGATTAAGCGTTCGGCGATCGACGGACATTGACAGGATCCTGCGGAATGGATAATTATGTACTGAGTATATATTGGTACTTGATACAGGTAAACATGAACAAAGCGCTGGTTGTCATTTTCTCCACCATTTGCCTGGATGCCGTCGGCATCGGCCTTATCTTTCCGATTCTGCCACGCCTGCTGGAAGAGGTGACGCACACGCCGGATATCGCCCACTGGATCGGCATCATGACCGCGCTGTATGCCCTGATGCAGTTTGTTTTCGCCCCGCTGCTGGGGGCGCTGAGCGACAACTATGGCCGCCGCCCCGTGCTGCTCGTTTCCCTTGTCGGAGCCGCCGTGAATTACTTGATCATGGCCTTCGCGCCGCACCTGTGGATGCTGCTGCTGGGCCGCGCCATTGCCGGGCTGACCAGCGCAAACGTCTCGGTGGCGATGGCTTACATCACCGACGTCACCCCGGCGGATAAACGCGCCCGTCGCTTCGGACTGTTTAACGCCATGTTTGGCGCCGGATTTATCATCGGCCCGGTGCTGGGCGGCCTGCTGGGTGATGCCTGGGTGCGGCTGCCGTTTATTGCGGCTGCCGGGCTAAACACCGTTAACCTGCTGATGGCGCTGTGTATGCTGCCGGAATCACGCAACCCCGCCCGCCAGCGGTTCAGTTTTGCCACGCTTAATCCCCTGCAGCCTCTGCGCCGCATTTTCACCCTGAAAGGGCTTATTCCTATCGCGATGGTTTTCTTCATTTTGAGCGCAACCGGCGAAGTGTATGGCACCTGCTGGGCGCTTTGGGGGACCGATACTTTCGGCTGGAACGGGCTGTGGATTGGGCTTTCTCTGGGGGCCTACGGTATCTGCCAGACGCTCACACAGGCGCTGCTTCCCGGCCCAATAACGCGCTGGCTGGGGGAACGCGGCGCGGTACTGTTTGGCATTTTTAGTTCGTGTATTGCGCTGACGATGCTGGCCTTTGTGCAGGCAGGCTGGCAGGTGTTTCTGATTATGCCGCTGTTCGGGCTGGGCGGCGTGGGCACCCCGGCCCTGCAGGCGCTGGCCACCCGCAGGGTAGATGAAGCGAGCCAGGGCCAGCTGCAGGGTATTTTGGCCTCGGCGATCAGCCTCGCCTCTATCATTGCCCCACTGGGCTTCTCAAGTTTCTATTTTGTGGTGCAGGATTCCTGGCCCGGCGCTATCTGGCTGTCGGTGATTGTGGTATACGCCATTGCCGTGCCGCTGGTGTTATTCAGCACCCGCGGCAAAAGTGAAATACAACCGATAAGCCCATAAAGCAGCCAGAGAGCGATGGCGGAAAAATCACATCGTAACATGCAGGCCTATTTTAACTTCTCCAGCGGAAAGGGCCTGTCCTGTACCACGGTCTTCATCACCAACGTCGAGCGGAGATGCTGCACGCCAGGCATGGCCGATAGTTTTCTGTCATACAGCGCCTGGAACGAAGGCAGATCCCGGGTGACGACCTGCATCAGATAGTCCGGGTCGCCAAACAGTCTCTGCGCCAGCACAATTTGCGGGATATCTTCCACGGCTTCTTCAAACGCGCTGACGGCCTTTCTGTCCCCTTCTTTGAGCGTCGCAAAGACCAGAGCCACAAAATTAAAGCCCATCTTGCCCGGGTCGAGGTTAGCCCGATAGCCCGTAATGACCCCCTCTTGCTCCAGCGCTCTGAGCCGACGATGGCACGGCGAGAGGCTGAGGTTAACCCGCTCAGCCAGCTCGGTAATGGACAGACGCCCATCGGCCTGGAGTTCAGCAAGAATTTTTCTGTCTACGCTATCCATTTGGAATATTCTCTCTTTTAACCAGAGTTTTGAGCATAACATTGAAAGCCCATTGCCGGGGATTAACCGTATTCTTTCTTTCCCGTTATCCAAGAGAGAAATACCATCATGGCGATGAGCCTTGCCGCAGGATTCTGGCTGGTTTCGTTCCTGCTCATCATCACCCCTGGGGCTGACTGGGCTTACACCATCAGCGCCGGAATCAATGGCCGCAGAATTATTCCCGCCGTGGCCGGACTGATGTCGGGCCATGCTATCGCGACAATCATTGTTGTTGCCGGCGTGGGGGTTCTGCTCGCCGGGCATCCGCTCGCTTTATCCGTCCTCACGCTGCTGGGTGCGCTCTATTTGCTCTGGCTTGGCCTCACGATTTTGCGCAGCCCTCCCGGGCTGAACGCCGCCGCTCAGAACAACGGCAACTGGCAACAGTGGGCCATCAAAGGGATGTGTATCAGCGGCCTGAATCCAAAAGTGTTTCTGCTTTTTCTGGCCCTTTTACCGCAGTTTACCGATCCACAGGGGAAGTGGTCAGTGGCGCAGCAGATGTCCGCTCTGGGTGCGATGCACCTGGTGACCTGTACCCTGATTTATCTCTTGATCGGTTACGGTTCAAGAGCGCTGTTAAGCACCCGCCCACAGGCCGCCCGCAGGGTGAGTATGCTTTCGGGTGTCCTCATGGTAATCATTGCGCTGCTGCTGATTTACGAGCAGTTGAAATAGCGAAAAAAGGAGGCAGGATAGCTGCCTCTGATGAACTACGCCTGATGTAGGGTGAAGGCACGAATACTGTTGAGCAACAAGCCGGACTGCTCCTTCAGAGAACCGCTGGCCGCGGAGGACTGCTCAACCAGGGAAGCGTTTTGCTGAGTGGTGGTATCAATCTGCCCCATTGCAGCATTAATTTGCGCGATGCCGTCGCTTTGCTCATGACTCGCTCTGGCAATTTCATCCACCAGTTGCTGCACGCGGGCAACGTTTTCAACAATGTCCTGCATCCCCTCATCCGCTTCTGTGACCAGCTTACGGCCATCGGTGATTTTGTTCACGGACGCGCTAATGATGTCACGAATCTCTTTCGCGGAAGCCGAACTTCTCTGGGCCAGCGTTCTCACTTCCCCGGCCACCACGGCAAAACCGCGTCCCTGCTCTCCGGCTCTGGCAGCCTCAACGGCGGCATTTAATGCCAGGATATTCGTCTGGAAAGCAATCCCTTCAATGGCCGTGATGATATCGGTCATCCGGCCTGCATCAGCATGGATTTCGCCCATTGCATCGGCGACGACATGCATACGTTCGCTGTTAGCCTTGACCATTTCTCCGGACTCGTTAAACAACGCATTCACCCGATGGGCATGACTGGCGGTGCTCTTGATCGTCGACGTTAGCTGCTCTAAGGTCGCGGCAGTTTGTTCGACGCTCGCCGCCTGTTCCTCTGTTCGTGAGGCGAGATCCTGGTTCCCGGCATCAATTTCATCCGCTGCCAGAGCGATACTTTCCGCACCGGCGCTGACGTTCCTCACCGTCCCCCCAAGCGAAGTAATCATTTCCTTCAATGAATGCATGAGTTGCCCCAGCTCATCCTTCGCATGCACATGCACTTTGGCGGTGAGATCGCCCTGCGCCACTCTGGCTGCAACGTTAACCGCCTGCTGCAGCGGGTGCGTTATACTGCGGGTTATGTACCAGGCCGTTGCCGCCCCCAGCGCCACACCCAGCGCCACGAGTAGCAACATGAGCAGCTCATTATTACGAGAGTTTTTCTGAATACTGGCATGCGTGTGGTCGATAAGCTGCTTCTGGAAATCCAGCAGGGCCTGCAGCGCCTGCCGGTATTCTTCGCTTACCGGGATAAAACGTTCCGAGATATAGGTATCCATGCCCTCAAGTTCATTCCGCTCAGTCCGGGCTAACCCCTCGGAACGAACCTGCAGGTACTTTTCTCGCACGGGCACAAGATTCGCCAGTAGATGCTTACCGGTTTCCAGTGCGATCAGAGACGTGAGCTGCGCCTGAACCCGGGTTGTTATCGCCGAATTCTGAGCAATACTGGCGAGCAGTTTTTTACGCAACAGCACATTTTCAGTCCCCATTGCCGCGATAGCGTTCCCGCTGCTCTTGTCGACCTGCGCCAGCCATTCCTCGACCAGCCTTTCCTTCAGCAAATGCTGGTTAATCATCTCATCGACGGCGTGAACATTGTGCCGACTGAACAGGCTGGCGCCGATACCCATCAGAATCATCAAAAACAACAGCAGGAAAAAACCGCCGCTCAGCCTGACGCCTACGCGCATATTAGTTAGTTTCATTCTTGTTCCTTAGAAAACCACATCCCAGAGAGATCCCCGGCGGCTGGCGCGAGGGAGTGGCGTGTTTTGTAACCACGTTGTTAACCGATATCGGAGGTAGCGGTTATTTCTGCAGGCAAAAACCAGGGGGGAAAGGTCGATAAAGCAGCATTTTGACCCAAAGCGATGCTTTAATGTGATACAAGTCACAATAAAAAGTTATTGAAAAATAAAAAGCTCCGGCATATTCATGCGAAGGAGCCTTTTATTGTTTGTTCTGAAATTAAATATTAAAACGCCTGCCAGTGTTCCTCTTCTTTTTTTAACGTCCTGCGCGGTGCCCGCTGAGGCGATAATATTACGCTTGCCTCATCGTTTTCCCCCAGGTGCAGGCTGCTGGTCCTTTTTTCCAGTTCGAACACTTGTTTATTCAACACTTCTGAAGATCCGGCCAGCTCTTCCACCACCGCCACGTTCCCCTGGGTGACTTTTTCCAGCTCGGAGAGCGCCGTGGTAATTTGCTGAATACCTTTTTCCTGTTCGTTGGTGGAGATAAAAATATGTCCCATCAGCGTGTCGATATTTTCTGAACCGGAAACAATATCCTTCATATTTTTTTCCGCTTCGGAGACCAGGCTTGCGCCCTGCAGCACATTTTGGTTGGTGATATCAATTAACGACTTAATGTTCTTGGCCGACTCCGAGCTTTTATGCGCCAGGTTCCTGACTTCACCGGCCACCACCGCGAAGCCTTTGCCGTGTTCCCCGGCACGAGCGGCTTCCACCGCGGCGTTCAGCGCCAGGATATTGGTCTGGAAGGCAATGCTGTCGATGATGGTAATGATCTCCGTCATTTTGTTGGCGCAGTCGGTGATTGAGGTCATGTTGCTGGTCAGCTTCTGCATCAGGTCGCTGCCGTGGTTGGCCGAACGGTGTGCGCCGCTGGTGATGTCACTCAGCTCGCGGGTACTGTCAGCATTGTTTTTGGTCCCGGCGGAAATCTGTTCCATGCTGGATGCCGTTTGAATCAGCATCGCCGACTGCTGTTCGGTTTTCACCGACAGCGTGGCGCTTTGGTGCGCCAGGCTTTCCGAGAGCGCTTTGGCCGACTGGGACGACCTGCGAATATCCATTACCAGGGTAGTAATCTCAGCGGAAAGCGTATTGATGCCCGGAATTAATCGTCCGGCGCAATTATTACCAAACTCAGGAATATGGACCGATAAATTTCCTGCGTTAATTTCGTCAATGCTTCGCTTAACGTTATTAATGGGCCGTACAAGATATATCGTCATATACGTCCACAGGGAGAATATTAAGACAACCCAGGCAATATTAAGCATGGCTAAAACAAGCACGCTGGCTGATAAAGCGAATGCTAAGAAATCTATAACTAAAAAGGATATTGCCAAAAAATAGACAATAACGCTTCGAACGCTGGCATTCTTAAGCATAGGTAATCCTGTGCGAGACTTGGGCGGGTATATTATTTATTACCTGGATTTATGGAAAAGCCATCCCATAAAATAAATCAGATTTTAATTTCGACAAAAGTCCACTAAAAAGATTTTAAATCCGCACTTTTCGTTTAAGAACGACGCCTTTCTGAATATATCCGTGACGTTACGACCGGGTCACTTTTGCAAGCGCTGAACTTAGTGACTTGCATTTTGAAAGTCACTGTGCCAATTTGTCGCCAAACGCTAACCCGTAACCGGATCGATCCATGAAAAACGAACCTTTGTGCAGCGCTTCTTGCCCCATTGCCCGCAGCCTCGGCCGTATCGGCGACAGCTGGAGCATCATGATCCTGCGGGATGCCCTGGCCGGTTTTACCCGCTTCGATGAATTTCAGAAGAGCAGCAACGTGGCGCCCAATATTCTTTCACGCCGACTGAAAGAGCTGGTTGATGACGGTTTGCTGGAGAAGGTGTGCTACAGCAGCTCGCCAACGCGCTACGAATATCATCTCACCCAAAGCGGGCGTGATTTCCGCATGGTGATTCTGGCACTGGCGGAATGGGGCAACCGCCACTTCGCGCCCGAAGGGCGTCAGATGCAGCTGGTTGAGCGCGAAACCCAGCGCCCGGTAGAGCCCATTCTTACCGATAAAGAAACCGGCGAGCCGATTGTGTCGGGAAAATACGCCATGGTGCCGGGCCCGGCAGCTTCTCCGATGATGAAATACCGCCACGACTATCTGCAGCGTAAACACGCCGGCGATGCCGGGCTTAAATTCCAGCCAGAACCCTACAGAGAACCCCAGTGATGAACGCCGCCCATAAGAAAAAATTGATTACCCTCACCGTACTCGGTGTCGCGGTACTGGCGGCCGCTGGCTATGGCGCCTGGTGGTGGCATAGCGGACGTTTTATTCAGTCTACCGACGACGCGTACATAGGTGGCGATATCAGCGCTATTTCAACCAAAGTCTCCGGCTATATTCAGCAGATTGCGGTGCAGGACAACATGACGGTGAAAAAAGGCGACCTGCTGATCCGCATTGATGACCGGGACTACCAGGCCGCGCTGGCCAAAGCTCTCGGCGAAGTTGCCGCCCAGCAGGCTGCACTGGCGGATATCGCCGCCACACGCCAGCTCCAGCAGGCGACGATTGAAGGTTCTGCCGCTTCCTTAGCGGCAGCGGCGGCGGCAACGGACAAAACGGCCAACGACAACCGCCGCTATAACGCTCTGGAAGCCTCGAGCGCCATTTCAGCCCAGATACGCGATAACGCCTCGGCGGATTATCGCCGGGCGCGAGCGGAACAAAGTAAAGCCCTGGCCGACAAAGCCGTGGCTCAGCGCCAGCTCGCGGTGCTTGATGCCCGTGAAAAACAAACCCAGGCCGCGCTGGAGCAGGCGCAGGCTAACCTGGCGATGGCGAAGCTGAATCTCAGCTATACCGAAATTCGCGCCCCGTTCGACGGCGCGATCGGCAACCGCCGCGCGTGGACCGGCTCCTTCGTGACCAGCGGCACGCAGCTACTCTCGCTGGTGCCTTCCCAGGGGCTTTGGGTCGATGCCAACTTCAAGGAAAACCAGCTGGCGCACATGCGAGCCGGTTTACCGGTGACCGTGGTGGCCGACGTGCTGCCTAACCATACCTTTAAAGGCCACGTTGCCAGCGTCTCTCCAGCGACCGGCTCCCGGTTCAGCATTCTTCCGGCGGAAAACGCCACGGGGAACTTCACCAAAATCGTTCAGCGAGTTCCGGTGCGGATTGCCCTGGAAGGTGACGGCGCAAAACTGGATGTGCTTCGTCCGGGGCTGTCGGTGATCGTTACCGTCGATCAAAAGAGCACGCGATGAGCACCGCCCAGGCCGCACCGATGCCGCAGGGCATCTCTATGCCAATGGCAAAAAAGATCTTCGCTTTTGCCAGCATGTGCGTGGGGATGTTTATTGCGCTGATTGATATCCAAATCGTCTCCGCGTCCCTGCGGGACATCGGCGGCGGCCTTTCGGCGGGGGATGATGAAACCGTCTGGGTGCAGACCAGCTACCTGATCGCCGAGATCATTATTATTCCGCTCTCCGGCTGGCTGGCGCGGGTGATGTCTACCCGCTGGCTGTTTGCCGCCTCGGCGGCAGGCTTCACCCTGATGAGCCTGCTGTGCGGCTGGGCGTGGAATATTCAAAGCATGATTGCCTTCCGTGCCCTGCAAGGGCTGGCGGGCGGCTCAATGATCCCGCTGGTGTTTACTACCGCCTTCGCTTTCTTCCAGGGCAAACAGCGCGTTATTGCCGCCGCGACCATCGGCGGCCTGGCCTCACTGGCCCCGACGCTTGGCCCCACCGTCGGCGGCTGGATCACCGAGAATTTCAACTGGCACTGGCTGTTCTTTATTAACGTCATCCCTGGGATTTATATCGCCGTCGCCGTGCCGCTGTTGGTGAAGGTAGATAGCCCGGATTTCTCGCTGCTTCGCGGCGCGGACTATTTCAGTATTTTGCTGCTGGCGGCCTCGCTCGGCTGCCTGGAATATACCCTGGAAGAAGGCCCCCGCTGGGGCTGGTTTGACGATAACACCATCGCCACCACCGGCTGGATAGCGCTGCTGTGCGGCATCGCCTTTATTGTTCGCACGCTGCGCCACGCCCAGCCGGTGATGGATCTGCGGGCGCTGAAAGACAGAACCTTTAGCCTCGGCTGCTATTTCTCGTTTATGGCCGGGGTGGGCATTTTCGCCACGATCTATTTAACGCCGCTGTATCTCGGCAGCGTACGCGGCTTTAGCGCGCTGGAAATCGGCCTGGCGGTGTTTTCCACCGGCCTGTTCCAGGTGATGTCGATTCCGTTTTATTCCTGGCTGGCGAACCGCGTGGATCTCCGCTGGCTGCTGATGGCCGGGCTGGTCGGCTTTGCCATTTCCATGTACAGCTTCGTGCCGATTACCCACGACTGGGGCGCGGACCAGCTGCTGCTGCCGCAGGCGTTTCGCGGCCTGGCGCAGCAGTTCGCCGTCGCGCCTACGGTGACGTTAACGCTGGGCAGCCTGCCGCCCGCGCGGCTTAAGCTTGCCTCCGGCCTGTTCAACTTAATGCGTAACCTCGGCGGGGCTATCGGCATTGCGCTGTGCGGCACGGTGCTGAATGACAGAACCAACCTGCACTACAGCCGCCTGGCCGACCATCTCAATACCGCTAATCTCGCGATGACGGATTTTGTCCAGCGCAGCGCCGCCAGCCTGGCCGCGCAGGGCTTGTCCCCGGATGCCGCCGCCAGCGGGGCGCTAAAAAATGTGTCCTCTCTGGCGCTGCGCGAGGCACGAACTCAGGCATTTTCGGATGCTTTTTACCTGATCATGATAGGTTTTTTGATTGCTGCGATGCTGGTTCCGTTAATGAAGAAGCCGCAGCCACACTGATATTTCAGGAGAATAATGATGGGCGTTTCAGTTAAACGCATTGTGGTTACGGGTATGGGCATCGTCAGCCCGCTGGGCTGTGGCGTGCAGCATGTCTGGCAGTCGCTACTGGCGGGAAAATCCGGCATTTCGGCGCTGGATGAAAACGTCGTGGAGGATATTCCCTGTAAAGTGGCAGGCCAGGTGCCGTCTGTTGAACAGGATCCTCAGCATGGCTTTGATCCGTTGGCCGTGATCCCCGCCAAAGAGCGTAAAAAGATGGATCGGTTCATCGAGTTTGCACTGGTTGCCGCCCATGAAGCGCTCGCCCAGGCGGGCTGGTCTCCAGCTTCGCAGGAAGAGAAAGATCGTACCGCCACGGTGATTGCCACCGGGATCGGCGGCTTTAGCGAAATAGCCAATGCCGTGCGCACCACGGACGAACGCGGCCCGCGCCGCCTGTCGCCGTTTACTATTCCCTCTTTCCTCGCCAATCTCGCCGCCGGGCATGTGTCCATCGCCCATGGCTTTCGCGGGCCGATTGGTGCCCCGGTCACCGCCTGCGCCGCCGGAGCCCAGGCCATTGGCGATGCCGCCCGCCTGATCCGCAGCGGCGAGGCCGATATTGCTATTTGCGGTGGTGCAGAGGCAGCCATTCACCGCGTCAGCCTGGCCGGCTTTGCCGCCGCGCGCGCGCTATCTAGCGCCTCCAGCGACAATCCCGAAGTAGCGTCACGCCCGTTCGACCGTGATCGGGACGGTTTTGTGATGGGTGAAGGCGCCGGGCTTATCGTGATTGAATCCCTGGAGCACGCGCTGGCGCGCGGCGCAACGCCGCTGGCTGAGCTGGTCGGCTACGGCACCAGCGCGGATGCTTATCATCTGACCGCCGGGCCGGAAGACGGCAACGGCGCAAGGCGAGCAATGGAGGCGGCCCTTCGCCAGGCCGGTGTCACCACCACGGAAATTGATCATATCAACGCGCACGCAACGTCGACTCAGGTAGGCGACAAAGGCGAGCTGGCGGCAATTAAAGGGCTTTTCGGCACGCATCCGGTGGCGGTGACTTCGACCAAATCAGCCACCGGCCACCTGTTGGGGGCCGCAGGCGGCATCGAGGCTATCTTTACTATTCAGGCACTGCGCGATCGGGTTGTGCCGCCGACGCTGAATCTGCATCATCCCGATGAAGAGGCGGCCGGGCTGAATCTGGTGGCGCTTACCGCCAGGCCACAGGCGCTGCGCTACGCGTTGTCGAACGGGTTTGGTTTTGGCGGCGTGAATGCCAGCCTGCTGTTGAAACGGTGGGAATCCGGGGAATAACAGGACCCTCACCCCGACCCTCTCCCTGGAAGGGAGAGGGGGAAAAACTGACGGAAAATCTCTGCTCGATCCAGCCCACTCATCCCTCCTGTACGTTCCGGGGAGAGGGGGAAAACTAAACTCGATCCAATCCCCTCGGCCCTCCTGTACGTTCCTGAGAGAGCGGAGAAACTATACTCGATCCAGTCCCCTCTCCTCTTTGGGAAGAGGGTTAGGGTGAGGGACAATCATCCCCCGTCTGCCTCAAACGCCCGCTGCAGCCACGCCCTGACCTGCCGCACATCTTCTCTCCGGGCCTTTTCATGGCTGCTCACAAAGTAATAGTTCGCCCCAGGCAACGCGCCCGGCAGCGCAATATGCAGCAGACCCTGCTGTAACGCCCGGCGAATCAACAGCTCGCTTGCCAGCAAGATCCCCTGCCCGGCTATCGCGGCCTGAATCGCATGGGTTTCGTCGTCAAAATGAATACCGCTCTGCACATCCAAATCTTCAGGCCCAAAGACGGATTTCCAGTGCTGCCAGCTGGGTTCAGGGCTGGGAACATGCCGGTTATCTATATGAAAAAGCGTCATCCCCGCGAGATCCTTCACGCTTTGAAGCTTTAGCTGCGGGCTTGCCACCAGCACAAAGCTGTCGCAGTGCAGCAGCGTGCTGTCGAGAGCTTCATCGGCCTGCATGCTGTAACGCACGGCACAGTCCGCCATTTTGCCGCGGAGATCGGCCAGGGCTACGCCGCTGTGAAAACGCAGCTCCAGCGAGGGATACTGCCGATGTAAAGACGGTAAACGCGGCACCAGCCAGTTAGTCAGGAAGTTCGAGGTAGTACTGAGCGTGAGCGTGCCGGGGTGAGATATCGTTTCTATGGACTCAACGGCCTCGCGCAGCGTGGTGAAAATATTCCCGGAGGCACGGAACAGGATCTCCCCCGCCGCAGTCAGCGCTACGCTGCGAGCGGAACGGATGAATAGCCGCTGCTCCAGTGAATCCTCCAGCAGGCGAATTTGGTGGCTGATGGCGGTAGGCGTCACGCCAATTTCTTCTGCGGCCGCTTTAAAGCTGGCGCGGCGTGCCACGGCATCAAAGGCCCGAATGGCCGCGAGTGGCGGGAGTCGTCGATTTTTCATGAATGAATTTAACTCATCCTTTGCTGAATAATATGATTTTGATTGCACCATAAATAAAGGCGTAGCCTGTTATTCACGCTCATCAAATGATGAAAATGATTCATCACAGAGAAAATAGCAGGAAACGTCGATGACACAAACTTATGCGATACCCGCCGCCGGGTCCTGGCGCGCTTTATCCGCGCCCGGCATTGCACAGGCGCTGATTGCGCTGGACTACGCGATTGTCTACGTCGCGCTCCCCACGCTGGCGCAGAGCCTGAATCTTTCTCTCAGCGAGATGCAGTGGGTGGTTTCCCTGTATGGCCTGACGTTTGCCGCCCTCTTGCTGGCGGGCGGCAGCCTCTGCGACCGGCTAGGGGCACGCCGGATGTTCAGCCTCGGCATGGCGCTGTTTTTGCTTTCATCGGTAGCTGGTGGGCTGGCGCAGAGCGGCACGCTGCTGCTCATTGCCCGCTGCGGACAAGGGATGGCGGCGGCGTTGTTGCAACCTGCGGTACTGGCGCTGATGGCGCAGCGGTTTCACGGCGAGGCGCACCGGCGGGCGCTGGCGATATGGAGCGCCATCGGCGCGCTGGGCCTGGTTGCGGGCGTGATGTTGGGCGGCGTCCTGGCCGCGCTGGACTGGCGAACCATTTTCTTTATTAACATTCCGCCGGGGCTGCTTGCCCTGTGGCTGGTTCGCCGGGATTATCTCTCGCTCAGCCCGCAGGGAGAAAAACGGCGGGCGGGCATCGGGTCACTGGTCGGCTGTTTCGCTGCCGGGACGCTGGTCTGGGCGCTGATGCGCTATGGTGAAACCGGGCAGCCTGACTACGTTGCCAACCGCTTCGCCGTTGCCATGGGGATTTTGTTTCTTCTGCATGAACGCTTCGCCCCGCAGCCTTTACTGACCCGCTCGCTTCGCGCTCTGCCGGGCCTGCAAACGGGCTGGCTCAGCAGCGCCTGCTATATGGCAAGCGTGGGCAGCCAGTTTTATGCCATGACTCTGCTCTGGCAGCAGACGCTGCAGCAGGATGCCGTTACCACCGGGTTGATGTTCGCGCCGCTCGCGCTATTAATCGTCGCGGGCAATACGTTATTTACCCGCCTGACGACCCGTTACGGCAGCGCCGCAGTTTTGGCCGCCGGATTTGCCTGTTCGGCGCTGGGGCTATGGCTGCTCTCCGTTGGGTTAGCGTCCCCGCTGTCTGCAGTATTTATCAGTGGTATCGCGTTAAGCGGGCTTGGCCACGGGCTCATCTTCCCGGCGATGTTCGCCGTGGGGCTGTCATCCACCCCGCTTAATCAACAGGGACGCGCCAGCGCCCTGATGGCCACCAGCCAGTATATGGCCGGGGCAATGATGCTGGCGGTGCTGTCTGTCGTGCTCGGGCAGGCTCCCGATATAGCACAGTGGGCAACGGCCTTCCGGCTGCTGGGCGCTGCCGCTGTGGCCGGTATGCTGATTGCGGCATGTCAGAAAACGGGCTAAATCAGGGGAATCAGCGCGGGGAAAGGTGAGAGGGATTCGGGCCGGTTGAATGCTACATTTATACTAACTGTTTAATTCTTCTCCCTTATCATCGAGTTTTCCCGCGTTAAGGATCCCGATATGACCCAGCAAGCTGAACAGGCTGACGCTAAACACTACCTTGTGCGCCTGATTGCGGTCGTACTTACCGGCATTCTTGCCGGCATCGCGGGGATGCTTCTCGCGCTGATTTTACACGCCATTCAGCACCTGGCTTTTGGCTACAGCATTGACCAGTTAGTTGGCAGCGAGACATTCCTTGAGGGCGTGACGGACGCTACGCATCTGCGCCGGATAGCGGCGATTCTTGGCGGCGGGGCCGTCGCCGGGTTTGGCTGGTGGCTGCTCGCACGCTACGGCAAGAAAAGAGTGTCTATCGCTGCCGCCGTGGCAAATCCCGCCGTGCCGATGCCGACAGGCACCACCACGATTCATGCTTTGCTGCAAATCATCACCGTTGCGCTGGGTTCCCCGCTCGGGCGTGAAGTTGCCCCCCGGGAAATGGGCGCGCTGGCGGCCGGGCTTCTCGCCAGGAAATTCAGCCTGCAGCCCGATGAAACCCGGACGCTGATTGCCTGCGGCGCGGGTGCGGGCCTGGCGGCGGTGTATAACGTGCCTCTCGCCGGGGCGCTGTTCACGCTGGAAGTATTACTGATCTCGTTTAGCTGGGAGAAAGCGCTGGCGGCGGTCATTACTTCGGCAGTGGCGGCCTGGGTGGCTACGCTTGGGCTGGGAGATGAGTCGCAGTATCACTTCGCTTCTTTTGCGCTTCCCCACGCGTTTATCGGCTGGGCCATTGTTGCCAGCCCGCTGCTGGGCTATGCAGCCTGGCTGTTCCGCAAGGCGACAACACGCGTGAGAACGCAGGTAAAAACTAACTGGCAGATGCCGGTATTTTGCCTGCTGGCCTTCGCGCTGCTGGCCGCGCTTAGCCTGTGGTTCCCGCAGCTGCCGGGCAACGGCAAAGGCCCGATGCAGCTCGCCATCAGCAACGACCTGAACGTTAACTTCGCTGCGATTCTGCTGGCGCTGAAAATGCTGGTGATCCTCGCCGTCCTGCGAGGCGGCGCTGAGGGTGGGCTACTAACGCCGGGCTTAACGGTGGGCGCTTTGCTAAGCCTGCTGCTGGCGGTGGTCTGGCAGTTTATCTTCCCTGGCGGGGACGTGGGCAGCTTTGCGCTGGTCGGTGGCGCGGCGTTTTTAGCCGCTTCGATGCAGATGCCAATCACCGCCGTGGCGCTGGTGATGGAGTTTACCCATATGGATCACGGCTATTTTGCTCCCGCGCTGCTCTGCGCCGCCGGCGCTTACATCACCTGCCGGATTCTGGATAAGAAATACCGGTACTAACTTCTTCAGTGGGAAGAGATAAATGCCGACTCTGCGAGCGGGGCCGGCATGGAAAAATGCTGCCGCATACGCGCCACCTCGTTAAGCGGCGTGAGTCCAAAAAGACGCTTAAATTCGCGGCTGAACTGCGACACACTTTCGTAGCCCACGCGGGCGCTGGCCGCCGAAGCGGTCAGATCGTTTCGCAGCATCAACAATCTCGCCTGATGCAGCCTTGTGGATTTGAGATATTGCATGGGGGAAGTGTTGGTCACCGCTTTGAAATGGCTGTGGAATGTGGGCACGCTCATGCCCGCTTCTTTTGCCAGAGCGTCAACGTCCAGATGCGCATCAAATTCAGCATGAAGCTTGCGCAGCGCCTTCGCCACTTTGCCAAACTGTCCCTGCATCGTCAGCGCGCTGCGTAACGTCTGCCCCTGCGCGCCCGTCAGTACCCGGTAATAAATCTCCCGCATCATAGCCGGCCCCAACAGATCGGCATCCAGCGGCGTCGACATCACCTGGAGGAAACGCAGTACGGAGGCGCTCATCGCTTCGTCCATCGGGCTGGACATCATGCTGCGTGGCTCGCAGGCCAGCTCAGTGCCTCGCCCATCGAGCGCCAGCATCACCTCCGCAGCCAGCGTGAAGTCTAACCTCATGTAGATAGCCAGCATGGGTTCTTCGGCGCTGGCTTCCGTTTCCATGGTGAACGGTACGGGCACGGAAACCATCAGGTAGTGCTGGGCATCATATAAATAGACATCCTCACCTAAAAAACCCCGCTTACGCCCCTGAACCACAATCACAATGCCGGGCTCATAAAGAACCGGGGTTCGCATCAGCGGGCGATTAGAGCGTAAGAAACGGACTTCGTTCAGCGCGGTGAGATTGTAGCCTTCATGCGGGGTTAACCGATCCAGAAGCTCAACCATTTGGTTACTGGCCTGAAGGCTGGCGTTTGTCATAGCGATTCATCTGGCTAAGGGAAATGTTGGCAGAGTCTGGCAGTGAAACCTCACCTCGTCCAGACGCCTCATAGAAATAGGCAAACATCAGAGAGGATCCAGGCTACTCACTCAGTCCTTCCGGCCCTACGATTTACCTCCCATTAACGGAGGACATCATAATGAACAAGTCGAAGTTATTTTTAATTACCGGCGTCAGCAGCGGCTTTGGCCGTTCGCTGGCAGAAGAAGCCCTGAAAGCCGGACACCGCGTGGTTGGAACCGTGCGTAATCACCAGGCGAAGGAAGCCTTTGAGGCGCTGGCGCCCGGCAAGTGTTTTGCCCGAATTCTGGACGTCACCGACTTTGATGCCGCAGCCCCGCTGGCGGCGTCGGTGGAACAGGAGATTGGCGCTATTGATGTACTGGTCAACAACGCAGGCTACGGGCACGAGGGGGTGATGGAAGAATCCCCGATGAGCGAACTGATTCACCAGTTCAACGTCAACGTATTTGGCGCCGTCGCGATGATAAAAGCCTTTTTGCCTGGGTTCCGCACTCGTCGTACGGGCCATATTATCAATATCACTTCGATGGGCGGCTTCATTACCCTGCCCGGTATCAGCTACTACTGCGGCAGCAAATTTGCCCTGCAGGGCATCTCCGAAACGCTGAGCAAAGAGCTCCAGCCTTTTAATATCGCGGTGACCGCCGTGCAGCCCGGTTCCTTCAGAACCGACTGGGCAGGGCGATCTATGGTGCGAACCCCTCGCAGCATCAGCGATTATGACCAGAGCTTCGGCCCGATTCGCGACGCGCGCCAGAAACGCAGCGGGCAGCAGCCGGGCGATCCTATCAAAGCCGCCAAAGCAATTTTGGCGCTTATCGACAGCCCTCATCCACCGGCAACCCTGCTCCTGGGCAGCGACGCGGTTACCTTCGTCAAAGAGAAGCTTGAGCGAATGGAATCAGATATTGAGGCGTGGGAAACGGTAAGTCGTTCGACTGATGTGCAGTAGCGGCCCACAAAATAAAAAAGCCCGGTACCCCATAAAGGCTACCGGGCCGGGTGCTTAAAAACCGTTATTTGGCTTCGTTGGCGTCCGCGTTTCTCAGCATGTTTCTGACCGGAATAATCAGCGCGGCCAGCACAACGGCGCAGATAACCAGGGCGATAGAGACGTGAGAGAACAGCTCCGGCATCGAGCTAAGCTGATCTTTTTTGATGTGCCCGCCCATAATACCCGCCGCCAGGTTACCCAGCGCGCTGGCGCAGAACCACAGCCCCATCACCTGGCCGCGCATTTTCTGCGGTGCCAGCAGGGTCATGGTCGCGAGGCCGATTGGGCTCAGACACAGCTCACCGAGGGTCAGCAGCAGAATGCTCCCCACCAGCCAGAACGGGGACACGCCGCTCTGCGTCGCTAGCACCTGGTTTGCCGCCGCCATCATCACCGCGAAACCTGCCGCCGCAAACAGAATGCCGATAACGAATTTCGTCATGCTGCTCGGGTTCAAATTACGCCTAGCCAGCGACGGCCAGAACCAGCTGAACACCGGGGCTAACAGGATAATAAACAGCGCGTTGATCGACTGGAACCAGATCGTCGGGATTTCAAAGCTGCCCATCTGGCGGTCAGTATAGTCACGCGCAAAGATGTTGAAAGAGGTCGGCTTCTGCTCAAAGGCAGACCAGAAGAACGCCGCCGCAATCAGCAGGATCAGGCAGGCCAGCAGACGCGAACGCTCGCTGCTGGTTAAGCCCGCGAAGAAGAACATAAACAGGAAGTAGAGGCCCACGCAGGTAGAAATGATGTAGGCGGAGCTTTTCGCAATTACCGTCGGATTGAACGGAATCGTTCCGTTGGCGATCAACACTACCAGCCCGGCAAGCAGCGCCATGGCAAGGGTCACCCATTTACCAACGTTTTTACGCTCGGTCGTCGGACGGTTCCAGGTGGAATCCAGGCCAACTTCTTTGTCGTAGCGGCGCATTTGCGGAATGGCGTAGAAGCGGAAGATGAACAGCGCAATCAGCATCCCTAAGCCACCCAGGCCAAAGCCCATATGCCAGCCGTATTTCTCATGCAGCGGGCCGATGATCAGCGGGGCAATAAACGAGCCCATATTGATGCCCATGTAAAACAGCGAGAAGCCCCCGTCGCGGCGGGTATCTTCTTTTTTGTACAGCGTCCCGACCATCACGGTAATACAGGTTTTAAACAGCCCGGTTCCCAGGACGATCAGCAGCAGGCCGACAAAGAAGAAGGTGTTGCCCACGAATGCCGACAGGGCAATCGAGAGGTGACCGAGCGCAATAATCAGCGAGCCATACCATACGGCGCGGCGCTGCCCGAGCCAGTTATCGGCCAGCCAGCCGCCCGGTAAAGACGTGATATACACACCGCCGGCGAAAATCCCGACAATGGCGGATGCCTGCTCAATCGGCAGCCCCATCCCGCCCTGAAGCAGCGCGGCGCTCATAAACAGAATGAGCAGCGGGCGAACCCCGTAGAAAGAAAAACGTTCCCACATTTCGGTGAGGAAGAGCGAACTTAACGGGTACGGATGCCCGAAAAATGTTTTTGTTTTCGTCGCAGAGTGACTCATCTGTGAACTCCCATAGGTTATCTCTTTTTGATGCGGTGTTGATAAAACGCCGTTCCCGGCGTTCAGTTGCAGATTTTTAATCATAGGCTGGTCGTTAGCCAGCGGCGGCTACTTTAGCGTAGATCGTTGAAAAATCATCAGGACGAAGAGTAACTTTAATGTCTAATAGAGGGTTTTTAGATTAAAAATCGACTTAACTCTCATTTTTCATGATAAAAATCTCATTAAATGCGCTTTTATCTTGACAATAAAATCTCAAACAACTAAAAACAAAACTCATTAAAAACAATATGTTAAATAAAAATCACGCTTTTTCACGAACCACTCGCCATTAACCTACAACTCATCAGGGTTTACCCCATTACCTAAGCCAAAAATCGCGTAAACCGCCCATCGATGTATCACTGGGGAATAAAAAATCGGCACCGCTTCTGCGCGTATCCCTGAAACATCACCTCACTGACACGAAAACTTCATCTTTTGCTTATACTTTCACCAACAGGAAGTTAGGAGGAGATGACATGTTTAGTATCGATAACGTACTTGACGATCTTTGGCCTCAGGCTAAGCCTGCACCCTGGCAAAAAAATCTGTTAAGACGCCTGCTGCATGAGGAAGAGTTTCAGGCCTTTGCCGGGCAATACCCTCATCTTCGTGGCCTCGACATGGTCGAACAGGTACTGGACCACCTGCAAATCCGCTGTAATATCTCTCCCCGTGAATTAGAAAATATCCCTGAAAGTGGCCCTGTGGTGATGATGTCCAATCACCCTACGGGCACGCTTGATGGACTGGCGCTGCTGTATGCCGTTTCCCGCGTCCGCCGCGATGTTAAAGTTGTCACCAATCGCCTGCTCAATCACCTCGAGCCGCTGAGTTCTCTGTTTATCCCGGTCGACAATATCAATGGCCGCACGCCTAAATCATCGCTTGTGCAGATGGAACAGCAGCTGCAAAACGGCGGCGTGCTGATCTTCTTCCCGGCGGGAGAAGTGTCTCGTTTGTCCCGCGAAGGCATTGCCGACGGGCACTGGCACACCGGCTTCATTAAGCTTGCCGCGAAGTACCGCGTGCCGCTTCTGCCGGCCTTTATCCACGCGCGTAACAGCGCCCTGTTTTATGCTGGCGCGATGGTTTCCCCTGCGCTGCCGTTGCTGCTGCTGATGCAGCAAATGTTCCGCCGCCGCAACTCCACTTTGCCAATCACGCTTGGCCAGCGCATTCCCTGGGAAAGCTGGCACAGCCCACAGCAAATCCCGCGCGAACTGGCTAAAAAGTGCCGCCAGCACGTTCAGCGGCTTGGTAAAGGGCTTTCCGGCAAATTCACAACGGAAAGCGCCATTGCCCGGGCGGAAGACCGGGCCACGCTGCGCCGGGAGCTGGCTAAAGCCGAGTGTCTGGGCCGAACCGCCGACGATAAAGTGATTTATCTTTGGCAGCGAAACGACACCAAAGAAGAGGCTCCGCTGCTGCGCGAGCTTGGTCGACTGCGTGAGATAGCATTTCGTGCCGTGGGTGAAGGCTGCGGCAAACGTCGGGATCTCGACAGGTATGATGACGATTATCTGCATTTGATCCTTTGGGACGAGCAGGACCTGGAGATTGTCGGCGCATACCGCTTTATGCCTACCGCTCAGCAGCTTGAAAAACGTGGCGTTACCGGGCTGTACAGCTACAGCCTGTTCCACTACGACGAAAAGATGGACGATGTGCTGCAGAGCGGCATCGAGCTGGGGCGCAGCTTTATTCAACCTCGCTACTGGGGCCGCCGTGGCCTGGACTATTTATGGTCGGGGATTGGCGCTTACCTGGCCCGTTACCCGCAATATCGCTACCTGTTCGGCCCGGTATCTATTTCCGGTGGCCTGCCGCCGGATGCGCGCGACCTGCTCGTCGCCTTTTACCGGCTGTGGTTCCCGGCAAGCCATCCGCTGGCCTCGTCCCGCAGCCCCTACCCGGCAAGTCTTCCAGACGTGCTGGCGCAGTTCAAAGGCGAGGATTACGGCGAAGATCTCACCCGCTTAAAATCCCTGCTCAGCAATATGGGTTGCGGCATCCCGACGCTGTATAAGCAATATTCGGAACTCTGCGAGCCGGGCGGCGTGCAGTTCATTGATTTTGGCAGCGACCCGGCCTTCAACAACTGCGTCGATGGGCTGGTGCTGGTGGATTTAACGTTCCTGAAAAAGAGCCGCTATGAGCGGTATGTTGGAATGCATTTATCAGGGCAGGAATAACGGTTAGCTAAGGCGGGAGAAACAGTCTCCCGCCTCATCCTAAGCTGGCAAAGCCCATTGACCACAATTTTAGTGGTATAATTCTCGCCGTTTTCCTTCTTTCCGCCAACATATCATGACAACCACCGAATTTAAGCGCCCGAAGCTCACGCTGCCTGACGGTGCAAACAAGCTGTTATTGCATACCTGCTGCGCACCCTGCTCTTCCGAAGTGATTGAAGCTTTGCTTGCCTCGGATATCGACTTTACGATTTTTTTCTACAATCCCAATATCCATCCGCAAAAGGAGTATCTCATCCGCAAGGAGGAGAATAAGCGGTTTGCAGAGCAACACGGCGTGCCCTTCATCGACGCGGATTATGACGCCGATAACTGGTTTGCGCGCATGAAAGGTATGGAGTGGGAACCCGAGCGCGGCGTGCGCTGTACGGCCTGTTTTGATATGCGTCTGGAGCGCACCGCGCTGTACGCGGCTGAACACGGCTTCGGGGCGATTTGCAGTTCGCTGGGCATTTCACGCTGGAAGAATTTTCAGCAGGTTTGCGAATGCGGCCAGCGAGCAGCGGCGCGTCATCCGGGAATGTTTTACTGGACCCACAACTGGCGTAAGCAAGGTGGCTCCGCGCGCACGGTAGAGATCTGCAAACGCGAGCAGTTTTATCAGCAGGAGTATTGCGGCTGTGCTTATTCTTTGAGGGATGCCAACGCTTATCGAACATCGCAGGGCAAAGCGTTAATCAAGCCTGGGAAATCATGATTGTGCCGTGACTGATTCAATGTTAGTGATAATAAGCTCCCCTGAGAATGAGGTTAACAATGGACTCAAAATACACGCTGATTAACGCGGTTCCATCCCCCGAAGATTTCTGCCGCCTGAGAGTTATTTCCGGCCTGAGTCCCCGCCCTTTAGAAGCTGCCCGGAAAGGGCTACCGGGAAGCTGTTACGGCGTTCATATTGAGTATTTCGGACGTGTTGTCGGCATGGGCCGAATTGTCGGTGATGGTGCTTTAAATTTTGAAATCGTCGATATTGCCGTCGATCCCGATTATCAGGGACAAGGTCTTGGGCGCGCGGTCATGGAGAGTTTGATGGCATGGCTTGAGCAGCATGCTCCCGACGGCGCGTATATCACCCTCGTCGCTGACGTGCCTGAGCTGTATGAAAAATTCGGTTTCAAAAGCGTTCGCCCTGAAAGCGAGGGAATGGCGCTTGTCTGGGGAAAGCAGACGCAGTGATTTGCTGACGGGCTAAATTCGTCTTCCAGGGAATAAAAAGGGGATATATCAGCGTTTTTTTGGAGCGGGCGAAGGGAATCGAACCCTCGTATAGAGCTTGGGAAGCTCTCGTTTGTCCATCTCAACATTGTACATATGGCTGTACCTGATAGCGTGATTTTAGAGGATCAAAATCATGACTATCAAGAACAATCAGTATCTTTTTCAAAGTCATTCGGGCGTATGGATCTTTCAGGTATTTGTACCTGCGTACATGCGTCACCTGTTCGACAATAAACGAGCCTGGCGAAAATCCACAGGGACAAAGGACATACTTAAGGCTCGACACTTCAGAAATCACATGTTGATTGAGTTCAACAACCTGAAAGCCCTGTTGAATCCTGATCGGGAAGACATTCGCATCCAGAATGCGATCACCACACTCCACACTACAATAAAACAGGCAAAGAGTGCGCCAGTAGCAGTATCTCCGCTCCCAACGCTGGCAGTCATACGTGATGAATACATGACGGTTTATAGTGAACGTCGGGCATTCTCTACCCTAAGCAAATCCGCGCGGGCCGTAGAAGTGTTTCTACAGAGTATTGGGAAGGTTGATATTGGACTTAACAAAATCGGACGCAGAACGGTTACAGACTTCATAGAAGACCAACAGAAAAAGGCGGCACCGCAGACCGTCCAGAACTGGCTAACCTCTTTGGGGAGCCTGTACGAGTTCGCTAAACGTCGATATGACTCGATACCAGACAGCAATCCTTTTCACGGTCACAATCTCGAAGCACGGCGCACCATTGAAAGTTATCAGCCGTTTGAACCTGAACAATTGCAAGTCCTTATTAGAGAAGCGGATGACGTTCTACGAGATGTCATATTGATTGGGCTGTATTCAGGAATGCGACTTGATGAGATCGCCAGCATCAAGCGGGATGAAATTGTAATGATGGAGGGTCTGCGGTGCTTTTTCGTTAGCAAATCTAAAACGTTCGCCGGGGTGCGATACGTTCCTATTCACTCTCTTCTGATTGGCATTATTGATAAACACCTGGCAAATAACAGCGGTGAATATCTTTTGGCACAGTCAAACAAGATCATTCGCAAAGATGGTAAACGGGGGCCGTGGTACAGCCAAAAGTTCACCCGGCTGCGTGATAGCGTTTTGCCAACAGCTACAGATCGGCAGTGCTTCCACTCTTTGCGAGGGATGTTCATCACCAGCCTGGACCGTGCAGGAGTTCCCGAACAACGGATCGGAGCCATCACTGGACACACGGAACAGAAAGCGAAAACCGAAGCATTCAGGACGTATAGCAAAGGCGCAGGGATGCTAGAGTTATCAGGATATGTAGAGTTGGTAAGTTACGGTAATATAGAGTAAACCTCTGGGGCAAATCAGCCCCCATTGACTTCAGGAGAGCGCCAAAAATGGATCTACAATCATGGGATAATGTTATCTCCATCGCATCGAATTCTGTAACAGCGTTAGGTGTGGTTGGTGGGATAGTTTTTGGCGGGTCAAAATTGAAAGACTATCTTGATGTAAAAAAGAATGATGTTGCTTTTCATACAGCGTTAGCATTATATGATGAGATAACAAATACACGGGCCAAGTATATTCAAATACGGATCTCCCTAAATTATGTGATGAACATATTGGATGAATTATATAAAAATAATATCAATATCTCTCCAAACTTATACTTTCAAATCCAAGAGGTAGGTTCTAACGCCTTTCAGAACTCCATGAGCATCGGTAATTTATTTATTAAAACTAACAATTTCAACATAATATTCAAAAGTGAATCTTTTTCTAAAGTGCAAGATATTGTTAGTATCACAAATAAGATATCAGTTAACCTTACTAACTTCTTCGCATGTGCAATCAACTCTTCAAAAGGGAAGTTAATCTCAAAAGAAGATCTTTCAGAATTATTTCAACATTATAGAGACTATGAAGCACTTACAACTGAATATCTTGATAAATGTTCTGAAATACAAAAAACAAAATTTGAAGACTTCATTACATTCAAATAAAAACCGGGGTTAATCCCGGCTCTTATGTTTTCAGTTTTCTTTGTCTCGGTTCGTTAAGGTAGTAGTACCTCACTGCACTCTCAAATCCATAATTTTGGATGCGATCTAGCAGGCTACTACGTGAACATGACAGTCGACGCGCCAGCGCGGCTATATTTAAAATGCTATCATCAGAGCAACCATCCAGGATAAAAGTCAGTAATGGTAAGTTGCCTTTGCCAATGAGTTGCAATTTCATTTCGTGTATCTCCTCTTCTTTGCCTCGCCACGGTGGGGACAAATCGCCCCCAATACAGTTAAGTGAATTGCTTACGCCGCATCGTCCATAGTGATCTTCAGAACGAAGTCCGGACGCATTGGGATCTGAATCTGTGATAGCTCACTGACCACTTCATAGTTCATGAACTTGTCACGCAGAACGTAATGATAGGACGGGTAAACCGGACCATTAGCAACTTCAGCATGACGGCTCGCCGGTGTCTGATAAGTCATGTATGGAGACAGGTCGCCTTCGACGATGTTGGAGAATGTCGCCAGCATGTAGCCTTCACCATCTGCAATGCCGTATAACGGATCGTCTACCTGAACAACGGTTACACGCCCTAAATTAAATCGGTCGTAAGCGCCCAAAGTGTCCGGGAAAATGATATCACGGGTCGTAGCACCAAATAGGGCCGCTTGGTATGCGGTCGGGTTACCTTGAATGGCAGTGAACAGACTCGGACTCGCCAGCAGATAAACCTGCTTAATACTGGAAGACCAGCCGCCAAGGTTTTTCTTCAGCATAGTCACCGCGTTTTGCATCTCTGTGATGACGCTAGCGTCAGTACCAGTTTTCACCATAGTAGATGGTTGGTTAATACCCCAGAACTGGTCCCAGTGAATGGTTGGGCCTTCACGTAGGTGTGTCGCCTCTACAATATTGTGAAGCAAACTCTTCGCCATTGCATATTCAACATCACGGCGGGTTTGCAGGTAGTGCTTCAGTGCATGATTAGCAACTACATCTTCAGCGGTCATCTGGCGATTTGTTCCCGGCTGACGTTTCCCCTGCCAATCCTGGCTGGTGATGGTTGAGCTGTAGACATGCAGTGGAGCCTGAACGGTCACGTTAGCCGCTTTAGGGAAATTTAGACCGGACATTTCAGAACCATAACGGGCAACTGATTTAGTTACTTCACGCTGCACATCTTCCAGTGTGTCGAGCGCGATGATTTGCGTGTCACTTGGACGGCTGGTAAAGATCCCTAGGCTGGACAGAAGGAACCCCTCACCGCTTGGCTTCACGAACTGACCGGAAAGGTTAGTAAAATCGCTTAATTTCATATTGTTATCTCTCCTTGATTAGATTGCGATGTTTGCATCAGCAATGCGGTTGCCTTGCTTAACAAGGGCAGCGTAAGCAGCATCTTTTGCAGCAGCAGCTACAACCAGACCTGATGGATTGAACACACACTGGGTATCACTGATAACAAGGCTACGTGCCCCACCTGCAAGTTGGTTTTGCAGTGCAACAGCACAGTTATCAGCATCGGCTGCAACGTATGCCGCGCCAGTAGTCGGGTTAATAACATCACCACAAGTCACGTCAGCAGCCAGATTAAGAATCACGGTGCGCTTATGAAAGATGGGAGAATCGGTATAAACCAATACATCCTGAGGGGTTTTGCTTTCGTGTTCGAATGCCATATTTTTGTATCTCCATGCAGTTATGTCGCCAGGGCGATTAACGGTTTCCCGTTAACCTGCACAACTGGCAGTTTTTTTTATAATCCGGCGAATATGCCGGGTTGAGTTGAAAAAATACCGTCCATAGGACGGCATTCTTTTACTCGTGTTCCCAACAGAAAAAGAGCCGGAGGCAGGAAAGCGCCTGCCCCGGTTGAGAGATCATCGGAGAGATGAATTTATTCTGATGGAGAGATTATGCCCGTTCACGGGGGAACCTTTAGTTCATTGCCTCGCAACCGGAGAGATTTGGATAGCGCGGTGGGTAGACCACGCTTAAGAAATAAGAGAGCGCGACAGCGGGAGACCTCATATCTTCACTGTCGCGCTCAAGGCCAGTTTACATCAGGCAGGATGCCAACGAGGAGGCGTTGGGTTGGCAAACCCTCTGTTTCACAACAGAGAATTTAGAGCGAACAACAATTGGCTGTAGTATTATCGCTTATATATATTTTATCACGTTACTATTTCATTTGCAATCAATACCCTGGCATATTTGCCGAAATAAATTGACTTAATAGCAATTTTGTTGTAATGCCTGACGAATTTGCCGCCCGTCATTTTTATTAATAAGGAGCCCCCAGGAGGAGGTTAGTCTGCGCCATCTGGTGGTCTCCCAGCTTTGCATCAATCAGGCCGTTGATAGCACCATCATTCACAGTAATATCATCGTAATACCAACCGGACTCATTGAGTTGCTCGTGTTGGTGATTTGGATTAACAGAGCCGAGCCATGATGCAATTGTCAGGACGATTGAATCCATTTCCCCATTTTATAGCCAAGTTTTTCTAACGAAAGGAGATCTTCAGGAGTTAGCATCACTGACTTATTTACATCCATCGAAAAACCGGGCTTGGCTTTTTTCATTAATAACGGAACGTTTCTATTGTTAGCCGCGCCCCCCTGAAGTGCCATGTGCGTGATCGCTATACCCTTCTGTTTTTTAGTTGGTTCACTGGCTGATGTAGTCGGAGTGGCTAAGTAATTGGCGATAGCATCAGCAAGGACCTGATCGTCGCTTTTATTCAGATTTCTACTCTCCGGTTCGGCAGCGGCCTGCATTGCGGCGAGAATATCAGCGCGGATATCGTTTAAGTTTTTCATTTTATGGTGTCTCCAAAGCAGAAACAGCCCATCACGGGCACAGCGATACGCCAGCCAGTAAACGGGCAGGTAAGAAGTGATTGTTTCAAGGTCCATTGGCCGCCGATGTGGGGTTGGGTCAGTAGTGCAGGCGGGGTGATCGCCGTTGTGGTGTTGTCTGCTTTCTGGAAACTATTTCATGATAGGCCACTACCAACGGGTCATTATGGTCAGGCCAGCGGGCTTGCATCTCCTGGAACGTGATTCCGTCACGCTCCAGGAATAGCACAACGCTATAAAGTGGCAATTGCAGGTCAATACAGATTTTTTCAAGCATCGCCCCGCTGTCGAAATACTCTCTAACAGTACGTTTTGTAGTCCATTGGGATGTATGCGTTACACGTCTGAACTTGGGGTTCCAGGTCTTAGCGAGTTCAGCAACAAATTCAGAATCAAGACGCCGTAGCAAGGCTACTTTGTTGGGGGTCATACCGTGGACAAGTAGCGTTTTTGCGGCTTTAACAACTGATTCATTACGGCGGCGCACCTTGAAGAGGCGTTTTAAATTTTGGTTTGTTTTTTCAGCCGTCAAACTGTTGGCAGCATCACACAATTTTCCTCCAGTATTAAAAAGGGATCTCAGGAGCGTCTTCATCATAGTGATATACATTCGGCCCATTAACTTGTTGCTTTGTCAGCGCTGGTTCTGGTGCGGGTATGTCATCAGGCCGCATATGCTCTCCAGGCTCGCCCATATTGGTTTTGCCTTTCAGTTTCCACACCAATTTAATCTCTTCCCGCCACGTTGCAGCCCCATGGGATTGTGCCCAGCGTCGCGCCTCTGGAACCAAATCCCCACGAGAGGTAAACGGGTTGGCGATCCACGGTATCCCGACAACATTTTCCCCGACAGGCTCACTCAGTGATGGATCATCACTACCGGATAAATCAACATTGTCACTAGCATCCACAAAAGATAAAGGTCCGGTTTGTTCAGCAACAGGCGCGGCAGGTTCCACCACGGAAGATTCCACAACAGACTTTTGGTCATTATTACCGCTCTCCTCGGTTTCAACTTTCTGTTTTTTTGTGATGGTAACGACTGCCTCACCCTGCTGGGACAATCCGGCGTTAAGTTCAGCCATGATGACTTCAGGATCTTTAACGGTGTAGGTGGTATGAGAGATTTCTTTACTACCGGGTTTACGGACCGAGGTTGCAGTAATCCATCCCATTTTCACGAGTAGCTTCACCTTCTTCTGAACAGTGGAAAGCCCAAGAAGGCAACAATCTGCAATGTATTGTTGAGAAGGGCGGATCTCACCAGTCGTTTTCTTCCATCCAAGCAGGTGACTGTATACAGCCATAATCTCAAGGCTGTTTACTACGCCATTGAAGCGTTTGATACGAGCAACCGGAATCGACCAGTATGAAAATGTATCGATGGTAATTGGCTTGTCTTGGTTCGGCTGCGATAGGGATTCGTAGAGTTTAGTTTCTGTTGTCTCTGTCATTTTTATCTCCTTCAATGGAATTCTTCATATTGGTTTGGATGCGGTCGGCTTCTGCATCCACGAGTCTGTTGATAAACGTTGCAACAGGTGTCCCGGTGCGTCGGCACTCGCTCATAATCACGTCCATAGTTGAACTGCTAAATGTCAGTTTCATGCATCTTTTCTCCTGTACGTCAGATATGCGGATTCGACCCTTTGATCATGAAGTGATCAGGGTTAATGCCGTAAAACGACACATTCAGTTGGGGTTGGCTTTCGCCGGATAATGCTTAGTGAATAGCGACCATATCCAGAATGGATTGTCCGGTGATCTCTTCAAGTTCGCCTGCGGCCTCAATCATTTTCAACAGGAGGAGCTGTTCATTCATAAGTCCAATGCCTTGAGAGGCGTAGTACAAACGATAAGCGGCTAATACCGGTTCGATCACATCGAGAACATTACGGCCTGCGGCGAGTTCAGCTGAGTATGGCTTCAGAATATTGCGGATTGTGTTTGCGTCTTTCGCCTGCTTCTTTAACTTCTTGAGAAGTTCGAGAGCTTGCCGGGTAGCGGGATAAATCTTGTCAGCTTTCTTTGCACCACCAATACGGGTGCGGAAAGCACGAAGGTTGATTGCAGAAGTAATTTTGCTGTCGATTGCGGCAACGATTTCTGAAGCGGACGCGGTTGTAAAGTCAAAGAGTGCAGGTTTTGCCATTTAGTCTCCTATGGTCAATTGATATTAATTCCTAGCTGTATTATTACATTATGTCATAAATCGCACTTTTTGTCAAGTTTTTTATTGCTTTATACAAATGAATGTGATAGGAACATCACAACGACCGACCTTATAACACAATTTAAAATATAATGTAAAGCACATTTTGTGCCATTTATCTATCAGAAGCTCTGTAAGCGCCTGCATAAGTGAAATGGTAGGTGATTGCAGATATGTTGAGAAAGCGGCTCAGAACGCCGGAGAGAGCGTTACAGCACCATAATGAAGGATATTGCTGGAGATACTCGCGCCGCCCCAGTGCAAGCCGTTCGAATACGTCTCACGCTGCGCCGTGCTCGCATCACATAGGCGAACAGGTTCGCATTTCCCACACATGCTGGCAGAGCCAGTGAACCGGAGGTTCATTGCGTAGCAACACACAGAGCAGCGTTTAACGCTGTTGGCGTAGGCCGTCGGGTTACCCGAATCCATGATTGGGATATCCACACACAGAAACAGGCTGTAGGCCTGTTGATGGGTTGGTTATCACAGAATGGTGAATGAGGGTTATAGGGCTGACTGTTTACAGGCATGGCCTATTACCACACAGATAGTCTGAAGTGGCTGACCAGCCATTCCAGAGCGAAGCGATACAAGAGCATCACTCTTTAACTTAACACTCACAATTGAACGCATGTTCAACCAGTCTTTGACCTGAAGTCTTTAAGATCTTATAGGTTCTTTTATTATTGTTTTTATAATGCTTTTATACCACGTCTCCTAGAAGACACCTCCCCTCCAGTGGAAGACACCCTCCCCTCTGACAGAAGACACCTCAACTACTGTATACAAGGCCGAAGATAACCATTTGCTGGTGCTTCATGCCGTAACTGAGTAACCTCGTTCAATCAGCGAACAAAAGGAAACAATATGGAATTCGTCCAAGGCAAAGACAGCTTTAACGAGATGGCAACTGGAATCCTGGTGAAACTGTTTGCGGACTATCCATCTTACTCATCTTTCGATTTTTCAGACTTCGGTTGGAAGCCCAGAGCAGACAGAACTCAGATTGACCTGCTGTGCCACACGTTCCAGGCGCTAAGCAATATGGGTTATACGGATATAATCTCTTCAACCGACATGGACATCGCCGCCAAGTTAACACCTCGTGGTTTGAATTTACTTCAACAACAGGCACCTGGTACAGGCGATGCTATTATTAACGTTCTCAAAGGAGCAGCAGGTGAGACCCGCTCTGCGGTAATCGGTGCCGTCATCGGTTGGATTTTTGGCGGGAAATAATTAAGTTTAAATACCTGATAAATTTGGTTAATCTTACCTAAATTGGACCTTACCTAACTAACTCGCCTGTGGGATGTGGTAACCGCTAAGGTGTAAGGTATACAGCGAAGCCAGTAATGGTAAGGCCTCGGCAGATCTGCCATTTATAGTGGCGTTTAACGCACTATCGATCCGCCCTTCCATACAGAAAAAAATAAATTTTCTTCACAACCTTCTGAAAATCCGTCCATTTCATGATGCATTGAGCCGCCTGTATAACGCTGTCAGATGTCGTGGATTCTCGGTTTATCAGTTCACATTGTGCGGGGATAACGCGTTGTAGCGCTTCTGGTGGAGCCAGGGAGGGATCGGTGGGATTGCTTGCGCTGGTGTAGATTTCAGGCAATAAAAAACCCCGCCTGAGCGAGGTCAAAGAGAGGTGTCTGGGGGGTGATCAGGCTTCGGCCTTGATGTTCATAACTGTTCTGGTGCTCACTTTGTGGCCTTCTGCGATTGCACGAATGGTTTTCCCTGTTGCGAGTTCTGCCTTGATAGCGTCGCGGTCAATAGAGCGACCTTTACCCCGTCCGGTGATCCTGCCTGCGGCTTTTGCTGCTTCGTACCCTTCACGCTGGCGCTCAAGCATCGTTTCACGTTCCATCTGTGCGACTGCTGCCAGTACGGTCAACATCATATTACCTGCTGGAGAGTTCTTCCCGGTCTTAAAGTCTTCTTTATGGAACTGAACAACCACGCCGCGCTCTGTTAAACGCTCAACTGTTGCCAGCAGGTCAGCGGTGTTACGGCAAAGGCGATCAATGCTGTGTACATGCAAAACATCACCTTCACGAATGTAGTTCATCATGGCTTCAAATTGTGGTCGCTGAGTGTTCTTTCCTGAAGCCTTATCTTCAAAGACCTTATCCAGCGCCACACCAACCAATTGGCGGTCTGTATGCTGTTGTGTGGTCGATACCCTCATGTAACCAATGTTCGCCATTCTACACTCTCTTGTTGTAAAATAAATCTCACAATCAAATTACAACAACGTATTACTTTAAATCAAGGCTTTTTACTACAAAAAGACAGCGTTTCATCCGTTGTAATTGTAAGTACACCCGTTTTAGTTCCACGCACTTTTTGAGATTTCCGGGTTTTCAGTTATCAGCCGGTATTCTTCCGGCGTCAGGTTATTCAGGGATTCATGAGGGCGCTCGTTGTTATATTCAGCCAG
>NZ_VWWV01000004.1 GCF_011752815.1 Enterobacter sp. Cy-643 | reverse complement strand
ATTCAACGTGGGAGGTGTTGATGGTGATACCACGAGCTTTTTCTTCTGGTGCGTTATCGATCTGGTCGAATGCACGAGCAGAACCACCGTAGGTTTTAGCCAGAACGGTAGTGATTGCAGCGGTCAGAGTGGTTTTACCGTGGTCAACGTGGCCGATAGTACCAACGTTAACGTGCGGTTTTGTACGTTCAAATTTTTCTTTAGACACGGCTATATTCCTTACTATTGTGCTCTCACCGATCGGAGAGAGCACGGGATCATTGTGTTAAAAGCGTTGGCTTATTTGCCACGAGCTTCGATTACGGCCTGAGCAACGTTGTTAGGTGCGTCATCATACTTCAGGAATTCCATGGAGTAAGATGCACGACCTTTGGTCAGAGAACGCAGCTGAGTTGCGTACCCGAACATTTCAGACAACGGAACTTCAGCATGAATCTGTACGCCAGTAGCGTTAGATTCCTGACCTTTCAGCTGACCACGACGACGGCTAAGGTCACCGATAACGTCACCGGTGTTCTCTTCCGGAGTTTCAACTTCAACCTTCATGATAGGCTCAAGCAGAACTGGTTTCGCTTTCTTAAAGCCATCTTTGAAGGCAATAGAAGCGGCCAGTTTAAACGCCAGTTCGGAGGAGTCAACGTCATGGTAAGAACCGAAGTGCAGACGCACGCCGAGATCTACAACCGGGTAACCCGCCAGTGGACCAGATTTCAGCTGCTCCTGGATGCCTTTATCAACGGCAGGGACGTATTCGCCAGGAATTACGCCGCCTTTGATGTCGTTGATGAACTCGTAACCTTTAGGGTTAGAGCCCGGCTCCAGTGGGTACATGTCGATAACAACATGACCGTACTGACCACGACCACCAGACTGCTTGGCGTGTTTACCTTCGATATCGGTAACTTTAGCGCGAATCGCTTCGCGGTAAGCAACCTGAGGTTTACCGACGTTCGCTTCAACGTTGAATTCACGCTTCATACGGTCAACGATGATGTCGAGGTGCAGCTCACCCATACCGGCGATGATGGTCTGGTTAGATTCTTCATCAGTCCATACGCGGAATGATGGGTCTTCTTTAGCCAGACGGCCCAGAGCCAGACCCATTTTTTCCTGGTCAGCTTTGGTTTTTGGTTCAACGGCGATGGAGATTACCGGCTCTGGGAATTCCATACGCTCCAGAATGATAGGCGAATCTGGATCACACAGGGTGTCACCAGTAGTCACGTCTTTCAGACCGATAGCAGCCGCGATGTCGCCTGCGCGAACTTCTTTGATCTCTTCACGTTTGTTAGCGTGCATCTGAACGATACGGCCAAAGCGCTCACGAGCAGCTTTAACGGAGTTCAGCACGGTATCACCGGAGTTAACAACACCGGAGTAAACGCGGAAGAAGGTCAGGTTACCAACGAACGGGTCAGTTGCGATTTTGAATGCCAGAGCAGCAAACGGCTCGTCGTCAGTTGCGTGACGCTCAGCCGGCGTGTCTTTACCGTCATCCAGAATACCGTTGATTGCCGGTACGTCGGTTGGTGCTGGCAGGTAATCGATTACCGCATCCAGCATCGCCTGAACACCTTTGTTCTTAAATGCAGAACCACAGGTAACCAGGATGATTTCGTTGTTCAGAACGCGCTGACGCAGAGCTTTCTTGATTTCTTCCTCGGACAGCTCTTCGCCGCCCAGGTATTTTTCCATCAGCTCTTCAGAGGCTTCTGCAGCGGACTCGATCAGGTTCTGGTGCCATTCGTCAGCCAGGTCCTGCATGTCAGCTGGGATATCTTCGTATTCGAAGGTAACGCCCTGATCTGCATCGTTCCAGTTGATGGCTTTCATTTTCACCAGGTCGATAACGCCGGTGAAACCTTCTTCAGCACCAATCGCCAGCTGAAGCGGAACAGGGTTCGCGCCCAGACGGGATTTGATCTGGCCTACAACTTTCAGGAAGTTTGCACCCATACGGTCCATTTTGTTAACGAACGCGATGCGTGGAACTTTGTATTTGTTAGCCTGACGCCATACGGTTTCAGACTGTGGCTGAACACCACCAACTGCGCAGTAAACCATTACTGCACCGTCAAGAACACGCATGGAACGTTCTACTTCGATGGTGAAGTCAACGTGCCCTGGGGTGTCGATGATGTTTACGCGGTGCGGTTCATACTGCTTAGCCATACCAGACCAGAATGCAGTAGTTGCAGCGGAGGTAATGGTGATACCACGCTCCTGCTCCTGCTCCATCCAGTCCATGGTTGCAGCGCCGTCATGAACTTCACCGATTTTGTGGTTTACACCGGTGTAGAACAGAATACGTTCGGTAGTCGTGGTTTTACCGGCGTCGATGTGTGCACTGATACCGATGTTACGGTAGCGTGCAATGGGTGTTGTACGAGCCATTTGATTCCTCTATATCCTGGGACGTTCAAGTTAAGTAACCCAAAGCGGGCAGCTTCATGAAGCGCCCGCTTGGGTAACACTACGAAGGATTTATTACCAACGGTAGTGAGCGAACGCCTTGTTGGCTTCAGCCATACGGTGAACGTCTTCACGTTTCTTCACTGCAGTGCCTTTGTTTTCTGCAGCATCAGACAGTTCATTCGCCAGGCGAAGAGCCATGGATTTATCACCGCGTTTACGAGCAGCTTCAACGATCCAACGCATTGCCAGAGCATTACGACGAACCGGACGAACTTCAACTGGAACCTGATAAGTAGAACCACCTACACGGCGGGACTTAACTTCGACGGTCGGACGGACGTTGTCCAGAGCGACTTCGAAAGCTTCCAGCTCGTTTTTACCAGAACGCTGAGCCAGGGTTTCCAGCGCGGTATAAACGATAGATTCTGCAGTAGATTTTTTACCATCTACCATCAGGATATTTACAAATTTAGCCAGCAGCTCTGATCCGAACTTAGGATCCGGCAGAATTTTACGCTGACCAATCACGCGACGACGTGGCATAGGAATACTCCGTTGTTAATTCAGGATTGTCCAAAACTCAAAGAGTTTATTTTGACATTAATTTAAAACGTTTGGCCTTACTTAACGGAGAACCATTAAGCCTTAGGACGCTTCACGCCATACTTGGAGCGAGATTGCTTACGGTCTTTAACGCCGGAGCAGTCAAGCGCACCACGAACGGTGTGGTAGCGAACACCTGGCAGGTCTTTAACACGACCACCACGGATCAGGATCACGGAGTGTTCCTGCAGGTTGTGACCTTCACCGCCGATGTAGGAGGTGACTTCAAAACCGTTAGTCAAACGCACACGGCAAACTTTACGCAGTGCGGAGTTTGGTTTTTTAGGAGTGGTGGTATATACACGGGTACATACACCACGTTTTTGCGGGCAAGCTTCCAGCGCAGGCACGTTGCTTTTTGCAACTTTGCGTACGCGTGGTTTGCGAACCAGCTGGTTAACTGTTGCCATTAAATAGCTCCTGGTTTTAGCTTTTGCTTCGTAAACACGTAATAAAACGGCCTCATATAATATGAGGACGCAGAATTTTAGGGCTGAGCCGAAAAGGTGTCAAGAAATATACAGCGATCCGCCGTTACCAGGCGAACTGCTGGCTATGTTTTATCGTCATTCTGACGAAATCAGTATAGCCGACACGCTCAATTTTGGACGAAATTTGAGCAGACAAGCCTCTGGCCTCAACATCTTCTTGCAGAGCGCTAACAGTAATGGGGACGGAAAGCAGTAATTCAAGCGCCCGGCTGTCATTCAGCGCGGCAATCACGCCATCTTCAATCAGCAGTAAATCGTCACCCGGCCGGACAAGGCGCAGAATCTCGGCGATATCACACTGGAAGGGCGACTGGCGTAAGGTATGCAGCATAGGTGCCTCAGAAGGTAAGTACCACATCGTACGGGTTCAGTTTTTCCCGAAGCGCTTCAGGCTCAAGCACTTCCGCATCGATAACCCAGGATGACCGATCCGACAGCCCCCTTTCCCTTATTGAGGCTGCGCAAAGGAAACACTGCTCAATATCGTACAGCGGCAAAACGCGGAAGGTCGCGATGTAGTCTCTGCCTAACACTTTAGCCGGCTGCTGCCCGGGCAGCAGCTGTAGAACACCATCGCCCACAAAGAACACACCTATGTCTTCTGACAGGGCCGACGTCGCCAATAATGCATCCAGCCCTTCCCGGCCAGAGGTGCTGCCGTGCGGCGCAGATCGAAAAACAAAAGCAACACGTTTCATCAGAACTGCACCATTCTTTCGCAGGTCAGCGCGGCTTCTGCCAGCGCCCCCAGACCACTAAGCGTAAAGCCGGGCTGGAGATTACTCACCTTGAGTCCCAAAGATTTCGCCTGTTCTTCGTCGGTCACGCCGCGACGTAATGCCGCAGCAACGCAAATATGCAGTGCCACACCGTGCTGCACGCTCAGGCTCTGCCACTCGCGCACAAGGTCAACCTCATCGCTTGCCGGAGCGGTCAGCTGATTAGCGTTATAAATCCCCTCACGGTAGAAAAAAACGCTACCCAGGGTATGTCCTTCCGCCAACAGTGCCCTGGCAAACAGCAATGCGCTGCTCGCCTGCTGCGTCCCATAAGCCGGGCCGGTGACCATTAATGCAAAGCGCATTACTTATCCTGACCGAGGAAGTCACCGTTTTTGAACTGACGAATGTAGAGATAAACGGTGTGTTTGGAAATGTTCAGCCGATCGGCCACCTGGTTGATGGCATCTTTGATGTCAAAGATCCCTTTCTCATAGAGGTTGAGCACTATCTGGCGGTTCTTGGCGTTATTTGAGACGTTGCGATCGGCATTCACTTCTTCAATCGTGAATTCCAGCGTTTGCATCACCAGATCCTCCACGGAGGACGCAAAGTTCACCGAGGACGGCACTTCCTGATCCTGAGTTTCTGGTGGAACAAAGGTCGACATGATCTGAGAGAACGGCACGTCTAGGTTCATGTTAATGCAAAGCAAACCAATCACGCGCTGGTCGCGGTTGCGAATCGCAATCGTCACCGATTTCATCAGAACGCCGCTTTTTGCACGAGTGAAGTAGCATTTAGAGACGCTGCTGTCGGCCCCGGTCATATCGTGCAGCATGCGCAGAGCCAGATCGGTAATTGGCGAGCCTATTTTTCGCCCGGTATGTTCACCATTCGCGATACGAATGGCTGAACATTTCAGATCCTGCAGGGAGTGCAGAACGATTTCGCAATGGGAGCCAATCAGCATCGCTAACCCGTCCACGACCGCTTCATAGGATTTTAATATTTCGAAGTCGGTTTGTTCAAAAGGACGCTGGTCCAGCAAATCAAGTTCACTGGTTTCGTTGGTTAAAAGCGAATTGGACATGAAAAAATACCACCCTCTCAGATTGATGACAAACGTCCGGAAACGGGGTTCGCGGGCGTTTGGGGTAAATCAGAAGACCTCGTCCATTATTTTTATTGCTACAAATTGAGCGTGTTATGGATAAAAGACGTTGCCAGCAATTTACTCTAAAGAGAGCCTGTCGCGCTTTGATGGTGTCAGGGCAGACTCATACTCGATTGAAACGCTGCCCGCTAAGGTAATACAACGTAAGACGTGCTTTCCAGTCTTTATTCTCCTCATTACGCGTGGGGGGAATAAACACCGGTACCAAAAACAAAACCGCCGCCCGGTGGGCGGCGGCTCAAACGACCTGCTAATTACTTGCTTTTAGCTGCGTCAGCGGCCTTAGCATCCGCAGCAGGGGCTGGCTTAGCATCAGCTTTTGGCGCTTGTTTAATGTCCAGCAGCTCAACGTCAAACACCAGCGTAGAGTTGGCAGGGATCCCCGGCACGCCGGTTTTGCCGTAAGCCAGCTCTGGTGGAATAACCAGCTTAATCTTGCCGCCTTTCTTGATGTTTTTCAGGCCTTCGGTCCAGCCAGGAATGACGCCATCAAGACGGAAGGACAGTGGCTCACCGCGGGTATAAGAGTTATCAAACTCTTTACCGTCGATCAGCGTGCCTTTGTAGTTAACCACCACGGTATCGGTATCCTTCGGCGCATCGCCGGTACCGTCTTTCTCAACTTTATACATCAGGCCGGTAGAAGAGGTTTTAACGCCTTTCTCTTTGGCGAAAGCATCACGGAAGGCTTTGCCTTTGTCCGCGTTCTCTTTAGCGTCTTTCTCCATTTTCTCCTGAGCGGAGGCTTTTACGCGAGTCTCGAACGCCTGCAGAGTTTGTTCGATTTCCTGGTCAGACAGTTTGCTCTTATCCGCAAACGCATCCTGTACGCCCGCGATCAGCTGAGCTTTGTCCAGGGTGATCCCCAGTTTCTCCTGCTCTTTCAGGGAGTTTTCCATGTAACGCCCAAGCGATGCGCCCAATGCATAGGCTGCTTTCTGGTCGTCGTTCTTAAAAGCCACTTTGCTGTCAGCCTGAGCTGCAGGGGCATCTTTCGCAGCAGCAGGCGCCGCAAAAGCAGGGGCATTAAGGGCAACGGCCATTGTGGTCGCCAGAAGCGTTACTTTAAATAATGATTTCATCCATTTCTCCAAGGGCCGGGGCCTCTCACCCCAGGGTTTCAAATAAACTAAGTGACGTACTATAACGTCGTGAAAGAAATCTACACAATCTCTCAGCGAGTTATCGAGTCAAATTGAGATTCTTTTTGTTTAAAGAAGTTTCCTTCAACGTGCTTCTGCGCTGTAAAGCTGGGTCATTTTCAGTAAAATCACCGCATATTGTCCATCGCGCAGGCAAAAGAGGAACCGCCATGCACACTAAATCCACCGAACAACGGCTGGAAGATCTCGAGAGTCGTCTCGCCTTTCAGGAGATTACGATTGAAGAGCTGAACCAGACCGTGACGGCGCACGAGCTTGAGATGGTCAAACTTCGCGAGCATTTCCGCCTGCTGGTTGAAAAGCTGAAAGCCAGCCAGCCGTCAATGATCGCCTCTGAATCTGAAGAGACACCACCGCCGCATTACTGAATAACAGACGTAAAAAAGGCCGCTAATGCGGCCTTTTCTCTTTTACAGCGATCAGTGGCAACCACAGCCGCCGTTGCCGCAACCACCTTTACCATGCTCGTGGCCATGGTCGTGATCGTGGCCGTGACCACCGCAGCAACCCTCGTGATCGTGGTCGTGATGATGATCGTGCTCACCGTGAACGTGGCCGTGAGCCAGCTCTTCAGCGGTCGCTTCGCGGATAGCAACAACTTCCACGTTGAATTTCAGGTTCTGGCCAGCCAGCATGTGGTTACCGTCAACCACAACGTGCTCGTCTTCCACTTCGGTAATTTCGACCGGCACTGGACCCTGATCGGTTTCCGCCATAAAGCGCATACCAACCTGCAGCTCGTCAACGCCCATGAAGACGTCTTTCGGTACGCGCTGCACCAGGTTTTCGTCGTACTGACCGTAAGCGTCGTTCGCGCCCACTTCAACGTCAAACTTGTCGCCAACTTCGTGACCATCCAGCGCCGTTTCCAGGCCAGAAATCAGGGAGCCGTGACCGTGCAGGTAGTCCAGCGGCGCGCTCACCGGAGACTCATCGACCAACACACCGTCTTCTGTACGTACCTGATAGGCCAGGCTGACCACCAGGTCTTTTGCTACTTTCATGATATCTCCTGAACGAGCGTAGGGAAAAAACTGGCGCCGATTGTAGCGGAAATCTGCGCCGCTGTACCCTCTAGCTTAAAAAAAGCTGCTCCATCTCGCTAGTCGGGATGAAAAATCCCTATCACTTGCTCCTGCTCGCGAACGTGCTCGCGAACCTGCTTGTCGGCCTCTCGCATCTGATGGCCACACTTTACGCACTCAACGATATCAACGTTGTTCTCGCGCCACAGCGCGAGGGAATCCTTCGCCTGACACTTGGGACAAACGGCCCCGGCAATAAAACGCTTACGCACTGACATTGGCTTCACCTTTATTCAAATTCGTCCCAGCCGTCCAGCTGCCGACGCTCTTGCTGCATTTCACGCTCAAAAATATCTTCCAGCTCGCGCCGGGCTTCCCGCACCCTGGAAATCTGCGCACTGTCCGTGTGAATAGGCATCAGTTCACGTAGCATACGCATATCCAGCCGGCGGAAGTGTAATTGAGCCCGGTGCGCCTGGTGCGGATGCATACCCAGCGTGAGCAATGCCTTACGTCCAAGTTCAAGGGCGCTGGAGAAGGTTTCACGCGAGAACAGTTTAACGCCGGCCTGCAACAATTCATGTGCCTCAACGCGGCCACGAGCACGCGCCAGTATGGCCAGATGTGGAAAGTGTTGTTGACAGAGATGGACTATCCGCATCGTATCTTCCGGCTCATTGCAGGTGATAACAATGGATTTGGCCTCTTCCGCTCCCGCCGAACGCAGCAGTTCCACTTCTGTCGCATCGCCGTAATACACTTTATAGCCGTACTTTCTCATCAGGCTTACGGCGCTGATATCCCGTTCAAGGACGGTGATACGCATCTTGTTAGCCATCAACAGGCGCCCAATCACCTGACCAAAGCGCCCAAACCCGACAATAATGACCTGCGGATGGTCATCCTCAACGTAAGGTGCCTCCTCGGTTTCCTCGCCGGGATTAAAGCGCCGGGCAAGAATCGCATCAACGCCTTTCATCAGCAGCGGCGTGGTCATCATCGACAGCGTCACTGTCACCAGCAGCAGCGGCATTTGGTCGCCCTGGAACAGCTTCTGCGAGGCGGCCGCGGAAAACAGCACGAAGGCAAACTCGCCCCCCTGGCTTAGCACACCCGCAAACTGCAGCCGCTCAGAGCTACGCAAACCATACACCCGCGACAGGCCATACAAAATCGAGGCTTTCACCGCCACCAGCGCAACCACGCTCACTGCAATCCACAGCAAATGGGTGAACAACACACCCAGGTTCAGCGCCATGCCAACAGAGATAAAGAACAGTCCCAGCAGCAGACCTTTGAACGGATCGATAGCAATCTCAAGCTCGTGCCGATATTCGCTTTCTGCCAGCAGCACACCGGCCAGGAACGTCCCCAAGGCCATAGAAAACCCAAGCGCGTCCATGAACAGCGCCGAGCCAAGAACCAGCAATAACGAAGCCGCGGTAAAGACTTCACGCACCCCGGAGCTGGCAATAAAGCGGAAAACCGGGCGAAGCAGATAGCGCCCACCCAATAGCATGCCGATAAACGCCAGCGCCTTCAGGCCAACTTTAATCCAGTCGGTATGATCGTCGCCGTTTCCGGCCAGCAGCGGCACCAGCGCCAGCGCCGGGATCACCGCCAGGTCCTGGAACAAAAGAACCGAAAAGCCTAACTGGCCGGATTCGCTGCGGTTCATGCTTTTATCGCGCATCAGCTGCAGCGCCATCGCCGTGGAGGACATTGCAAGGCCGATACCGCCCACCACTGCAGCCTGCCAGGAGAAATTCGTCAGCATCAGCAGGCCCGCAAGCGCCACCGCGCTGAGAATCACCTGCGCCGCCCCAACGCCAAAGATCGAGCGCCTCAGTTGCCACAACTTCGACGGATTCAGCTCCAGGCCGATGATAAACATCAGGAACACCACGCCCAGCTCGGAGAAATGCAGGATTTCATCAACATCGCTGATGAACCCTAAGCCCCAAGGGCCAATAGCAATACCTGCCAGCAAATAGCCCAGCACGGCGCCAATACCTAAACGTGCGGCAACCGGGACAGCAACAACCGCCGCGAAGAGAAACAACACCCCCGCCAACAGTAAATCAGAACCTTCCATCAGCGGCCTCCCATCGGCAACGGATTCGCCAGCCACTCACCATAGGCTTTCGCGTGGCTTTGCAGCTCCTGCTTAGACTGGCGGCGCGCCCAGTAAACGATAATCGGCATCAGCCAGTGCATCTTGCACATCGCAGCGGTGAGTTCAAAGGGTCGCAAAATTTCGGTTAAGGGAAAGCGGTTATAGCCGTCATAGCGATAGGCTCCTTCCGGCTCGCCGGTGGTGATCACGCTACGCCAGTACTTTCCCGCCAGCGCATTGCCTCCGATACCGCTGGCAAAATCCCGGCTTAAGACGCGATCCATCCACTCTTTCAGCAACGCAGGGCAGCTGTAGGTATAAAGAGGATGTTGAAAAACAATGACATCGTGCTCCAGCAGCAATGACTGTTCGTGGTAAATATCAATAAAGAAATCGGGATAATGTGCATAGAGATCGTGCACGGTCACATTTTCAAGCTGCAGAGCCGGCTGAAGCAAAACCCGGTTTGCCACCGAGTCCTGGGATTCCGGATGGGCATACAGCAGCAAAACTTTCGGCGGCTGCGACATCATTACCCTCCAGGGCGTCGTCATAGTCATTATTTTGGGCTACCATGCAGCCCGACCTGTTGCCCAGGCGACATGTTAACGAATTACAATGACAATTTAACATACTCTGAACATACGGCGCTTTATGATTGTTTTCTCCTCGTTACAAATTCGTCGCGGCACCCGCGTTCTGCTGGATAACGCCACCGCCACCATCAACCCCGGGCAAAAAGTCGGCCTGGTGGGTAAAAACGGCTGTGGGAAATCCACGCTGCTGGCGTTGCTGAAAAACGAGATAAGCGCCGACGGCGGGAGCGCAAGCTTCCCCGGCACCTGGCAGCTTGCCTGGGTGAATCAGGAAACGCCCGCTCTTGCGATGCCGGCCATAGAGTATGTGATCGACGGCGATCGCGAATTTCGCAAGCTGGAAGCCGAGCTAAACGTCGCCAACGAACGCAACGACGGCCATGCCATTGCGCTGGTTCACGGCAAGCTGGATGCGGTAGATGCGTGGACCATTCGCTCCCGTGCCTCCAGCCTGCTGCACGGCCTGGGTTTCAGCAATGAACAGCTGGAACGCCCGGTAAGCGATTTCTCGGGCGGCTGGCGCATGCGCCTTAACCTTGCCCAGGCGCTGATTTGCCGTTCCGACCTGCTGCTGCTCGATGAACCGACCAACCACCTCGATCTGGACGCGGTCATCTGGCTTGAACGCTGGCTGAAAAGCTACCAGGGTACCCTGATTCTTATCTCTCACGACCGGGACTTCCTCGATCCGGTGGTCGATAAAATTATCCACATCGAACAGGAAAATATGTTCGAGTACACCGGCAACTATTCGTCGTTTGAGATCCAGCGTGCGACTCGCCTTTCTCAGCAGCAGTCGATGTACGAAAGCCAGCAGCAAAAAGTGGCCCACCTGCAAAGTTTTATCGATCGCTTTAAAGCTAAAGCGTCCAAAGCCAAGCAGGCGCAGAGCCGCGTGAAAATGCTGGAGCGCATGGAGCTGATTGCCCCGGCCCACGTCGATAATCCGTTCCACTTCAGCTTCCGAGCGCCAGAAAACCTGCCCAATCCGCTGCTGCGTATGGAAAAGGTCAGCGCAGGCTACGGCGAGCGGGTGATCCTCAACTCCATCAAACTGAATCTTGTCCCTGGCTCACGTATTGGCCTGCTGGGCCGAAACGGGGCGGGTAAATCCACGTTAATCAAACTGCTGGCCGGTGAATTACAGCCGCTGCAGGGTGACATTGGCCTCGCTAAAGGCATCAAGCTCGGCTACTTCGCCCAGCATCAGTTGGAATACCTGCGCGCCGATGAATCGCCTCTTCAGCATCTGGCTCGCATTGCCCCACGCGAGCTGGAACAGCAGTTGCGTGATTATCTGGGCGGCTTTGGTTTCCAGGGCGATAAAGTCACGGAGCAAACGGCGCGTTTCTCCGGCGGTGAAAAGGCCAGATTGGTGCTGGCGCTGATTGTCTGGCAGCGCCCTAACCTGCTGCTGCTCGATGAACCGACGAACCACCTTGATCTCGACATGCGCCAGGCGCTGACCGAAGCGCTCATCGACTTTGAGGGCGCGCTGGTTGTGGTTTCGCACGACCGCCACCTGCTGCGCTCCACCACGGACGATCTCTATCTGGTGCACGACGGCAAAGTGGAAGCTTTCGATGGCGATCTCGAGGATTACCAACAGTGGTTGAGTGACCTGCAAAAGCAGGAAAACCAGCCCGCGGAATCAGCGAAGGATAACGCCAACAGCGCCCAGGCCCGCAAGGACCAGAAGCGCCGTGAGGCCGAACTTCGTACCCAAACCCAGCCGCTGCGCAAGCAAATCACCCAGCTCGAAAAGCAGATGGAAAAGCTCAACGCTCAGCTTGCAGAGGTAGAAGATAAGCTGGCAGACAGCGCGATCTACGACCAGAGCCGCAAAGCCGAAATGAACGAATGCCTGCAGATGCAGGTAAAAGTGAAGTCGGCGCTGGAAGAGTGCGAGATGGAATGGCTGGATATTCAGGAACAGCTTGAACAGATGCTGCAGGGCGACTAAACGCCAGGGTTTCCCTCTCCTCGCAAGGAGAGGGTTTGCCCTCAACGCCAGATAAGCAGCACGCAGGCGGCGGTTAACACGCCCATGCTGACGTTGAAAATCGCCCAGGAGCGACGGCTGCGCAGGAACAGGCCAATCAGGCTGCCAAAGGCTATCCAGATAACGCCGGCCACAATATTCACCAGCGCAATCCCTACGCTAATCATCGCCACGGAATGCAGGTAGGCAGCACCCGCCAGGCTAAAACTGGCGACGGCGCCCAGCGCCATCAGCCACGCTTTAGGGTTAATCACCTGCAGCAGGCCACCTTGCCAGAAAGGCACCGGAGATGGCGGCGCAGCATCCGTTTCCAGGCGCTCGTATTTCGCGGTGCCAATTTTCCAGGCCAGCCACAAAAGGTAAACGCTCCCGGCAATCTTCAGGATAAGGTGCAGAGCGGGGTAAAGCAGGATTAAACTCCCCACGCCGAAAGCAACAAGCACTAAAATGCACTGCATCCCGAGCATGATGCCAATCATTAGCGGCAGGCTGCGAAAGAAACCGTAATTCGCCCCGGATGCGGTAAGTAGCGTATTATTAGGGCCAGGTGTGATGGCGGCGACCCAGAGAAAGCCCAGCATCGAAAGAAAAAGCGTTAAGTCCATGAATTGGGTGCTCCACACCCGAAGAATAATTAGCGAACTAAACGAAACTAACAGTGTGATATGGCCAGTACAAGTCCTTTAGAATTGAATATTCATCATGATGAAGGTGACGATTTCCGCCCGATGCGCGGACTCAGTAACCCGCATCTGCAAACCATGATCCCACGTTTGATTCGTCGTCGAATCAATTTCAAACCCCACTGGCAGCGATTAGATATGCCGGACGGGGATTTTGTCGATCTTGCGTGGAGCGAAGATCCGCAAACCGCCATGCACAAACCGCGTCTCGTGGTGTTTCACGGGCTGGAAGGCAGCCTCCACAGCCCCTATGCTCACGGCATGATAGAAGCGGCGAAAAAACGCGGTTGGCTGGGCGTGGTGATGCATTTCCGCGGCTGCAGCGGCGTGCCGAACCGCAAGGAACGTATTTACCATTCCGGCGAAACCGAAGACGGCACCTACTTTCTCGAATGGTTGAATCAGCGCTACGGCGAAGTCCCCACCGCGGCGGTTGGCTTCTCGCTGGGCGGGAACATGCTCGCATGCCTGATGGCAAAACAGGGCGCCGCGTGCACGCTGAAAGCCGGCGTGATTGTCTCCGCTCCGCTGATGCTTGAGCAGTGCTGCTACCACATGGAGCAGGGCTTCTCGCGCGTCTATCAGCATTACCTGCTGAATCTGCTGAAGAAAAATGCCGCCCGTAAGCTGAAGAGCTACCCAGGCTCGCTGCCTATCGACCTCCGCAAGCTGAAAAGTCTGCGCCGCATTCGCGAATTCGATGATTTGATTACCTCGAAGATCCATGGCTTTGCCGACGCGCTGGACTACTATCGCCAGTGCAGCGCCATGCCGCTTTTGCCTGAAATCGCCGCTCCAACGCTGATTATCCACGCCAAAGACGACCCGTTTATGGATCACCACGTCATCCCGGATCGCGAAACGCTGCCGCCAAATATCCAGTACCAACTCACCACTTATGGCGGCCACGTTGGGTTTGTCGGCGGGACTTTGCTGCGCCCACAGATGTGGCTTGAGCAACGCATTCCCGACTGGCTAACCCGCTTCCTGGACCACTGAAATGATCATTCCCTGGCAAGATCTCGACCCTGAAACGCTCGACAATTTGATTGAATCTTTTGTATTACGGGAGGGCACCGATTATGGTGAGCAGGAGCGCTCGCTGACGCAAAAAGTCGCCGACGTGAAGCGCCAGTTACAAAGCGGCGAGGCCGTGCTGGTTTGGTCTGAACTCCATGAAACGGTGAACATTATGCCGCGCGGGCAGTTTCGCGGCTGATCGCTAACTGGCGGGGTGATCTATACTGGCTGAAAAGTATAACAAGCAGATACAGACCTCTTTCTGATCCCTCACGGAGTTTTCACCCTATGTCAGCCAAACACCCGGTTATTGCGGTCACAGGCTCCAGCGGCGCCGGAACAACAACCACCAGCCTCGCTTTCCGCAAGATTTTTCAACAGCTCAACCTGCGCGCCGCCGAAGTTGAGGGCGACAGTTTCCACCGTTATACCCGCCCGGAAATGGACATGGCTATCCGCAAAGCACGCGATGCTGGCCGCCATATTAGCTACTTTGGGCCAGACGCCAACGACTTCGGGTTACTGGAGCAAACCTTTATCGAGTACGGGCAGACCGGCAAAGGGCAATCGCGTAAATATCTGCATACTTACGATGAAGCGGTGCCGTGGAACCAGGTGCCGGGCACTTTTACACCCTGGCAGCCGCTCCCGGAGCCCACTGACGTCCTGTTTTATGAAGGTCTGCACGGCGGCGTGGTCACCCCTCAGCATAACGTCGCCGACTGCGTCGATTTACTGGTAGGCGTGGTGCCCATTGTTAACCTGGAATGGATCCAGAAACTGGTACGCGATACCAGCGAACGCGGTCATTCACGGGAAGCGGTGATGGATTCCGTGGTGCGCTCCATGGATGATTACATCAACTTCATTACCCCGCAGTTCTCACGCACCCATATTAACTTCCAGCGTGTCCCGACGGTGGATACCTCTAATCCGTTTGCCGCGCGAGCCATTCCGTCGCTGGACGAAAGCTTCGTGGTCATTCATTTCCGTGGGCTGGACGACATTGACTTCCCTTATCTGCTGGCGATGTTGCAAGGCTCGTTTATTTCCCACATCAATACACTGGTGGTGCCGGGCGGGAAAATGGGGCTGGCGATGGAGCTGATTATGGCCCCGCTGGTGCAGCGGCTGGCGGAAGGCAGGAAAATTGCCTGATGGCGTCAGGGCGGTTTGCACACCGCCCTTTTCTACTTAGGCTTCAATAATTTCGTAGCTATGGCTAATCTCTGCGGCTTTCTCCAGCATCAACGTTACCGAGCAATATTTCTCTGCGGTCAGTTCAACCGCACGGGCAACCGCACTCTCTTTTAGCTCTTTACCGGTCACAACAAAATGCAGATGGATGCGGGTAAACAGACGAGGTGCTTCTTCACGACGTTCGGAAGTCAGCTTCACCTCACAATCCGTCACGTCATGGCGGCCTTTTTGCAGAATCGACACCACGTCAATTGAACTACAGCCGCCCGCGGCCATCAGCAGCATTTCCATCGGGCTTGGCGCTTTGTCCCCTGAATTACCGTCCATCAGAACTTGGTGGCCAGAAGCGGATTCGCCGAGGAAGGTCATGCCTTCCACCCATTTAACACGTGCCTGCATTTTACCTACTCCCGTAATAAAAATTTCTTTCAGATTACGCGTCTACGTGAAAACAGGCAACGTAAGGCGATCCAGGTCATGCTGAAACGAGACAATACAAGACACTAACTAAAAGCTATGCTAAAACAATCCGGATGCTGCTGCGATACAGAGACGTTTATGCCGTAAGCAGAGGAAACGACTAATTACAGGCCGCAGGGTTAACCTGCACGCCAGCTCCCAGGGCTTGGGAAAATTTCACGATTGCAACGCCAGACAAGAGGTTCCGCGTCTTGTCTTTGGTAGCCAGTTTATAACAGAGGATAACCGCGCATGGTGCTTGGCAAACCGCAAACAGACCCGACTCTCGAATGGTTCTTGTCTCATTGCCACATTCATAAGTATCCGTCGAAGAGCACGCTGATTCACCAGGGTGAAAAGGCGGAGACGCTGTACTACATCGTCAAAGGCTCCGTAGCTGTTCTGATTAAAGATGAAGAAGGCAAGGAGATGATCCTTTCTTATCTGAATCAGGGTGATTTCATTGGTGAATTAGGTTTGTTCGAAGAAGGCCAGGAGCGTAGCGCCTGGGTTCGCGCCAAGTCAGCCTGTGAAGTAGCTGAAATTTCCTATAAAAAATTCCGTCAGCTGATTCAGGTCAACCCGGACATCCTGATGCGCCTTTCTTCCCAGATGGCGCGCCGCCTGCAGGTAACTTCTGAGAAAGTAGGCAACCTCGCCTTCCTCGACGTGACCGGCCGCATTGCTCAGACGCTGCTGAACCTGGCTAAACAGCCGGATGCCATGACCCACCCGGACGGGATGCAAATCAAAATTACCCGTCAGGAAATCGGTCAGATCGTGGGCTGCTCCCGCGAAACCGTTGGCCGTATTCTGAAAATGCTGGAAGATCAGAACCTCATTTCCGCCCACGGTAAAACGATTGTCGTTTACGGCACCCGTTAATTAGCCCTTATAAAGGCGTGTCGCTTCGGTAACACGCCTTTTTTGTCTCTACAATTCAGGCTATGTGGAAGAGATTAATTTACCACCCGGAAGTTAACTACGCGCTGCGGCAAACGCTGGTGCTGTGTCTTCCCGTGGCTGTCGGCCTGCTGCTTGGCAGCCTGCAAAACGGTCTGCTCTTCTCGTTAGTTCCCGCCTGCTGCAACATTGCCGGGCTGGACACGCCGCACAAACGCTTCTTCAAACGGTTGATTATTGGCGGCAGCCTGTTCGCCCTCAGCAGTCTTATCCTGCAGCTTCTGCTGCTTTACACCCACATCCCGCTGCCGGCGATATTGATCGTTATGGCTCTGCTGCTCGGCGTGACGGCAGAAATCAGCTCACTTCACGCGCGCCTGCTACCCGCATCGCTGATCGCCGCTATTTTTACGCTCAGCATGGCCGGGAATATGCCGATCTGGAAACCCATGGTGCTCTATATCTTCGGCACCATCTGGTACGGCGCCTTCAACTGGTTCTGGTTCCGGCTATGGCGTGAACAGCCGCTCAGGGAGTCGCTCAGCCTGCTGTATCGCCAGCTGGCTGACTACTGTGAAGCAAAATACAGCCTGCTAACCCAGCATACCGATCCGGAAAAAGCGCTGCCGCCGCTGCTGGCCCGCCAGCAAAAAGCCGTCGACCTGATTACCACCTGTTACCAACAGCTGCATATGCTGTCGGCCAACCAGCAAAACGGCTACAAGCGCCTGTTACGCGCTTTCCAGGTCGCCCTGGATTTACAGGAGCACATTTCGGTTAGCCTGCATCAGCCTGAAGAGGTGCAAAAACTGGTCGAGCAAAGCCATGCGGAAGCCGTGATCCGCTGGAATGCCCAAACCATTGCCGCGCGCCTGCGCGTGCTGGCAGACGATATTCTTTACCACCGCTATCCAACGCGCTTTACCATGGATAAGCAGATCGACGCCCTGGAAAAAATCGCCCGCCAGAATCCGGATAACCCGGTCGGGCAGTTCTGCCATTATCACTTCAGCCGCATTGCCCGCGTGCTGAAAACCCAGCGGCCGCTGTACGTGAGGGATTTAATGGAAGACCGGGAGCGACGTCTGCCGTTTTTCCCGGCCCTGAAAAGCTATCTCTCGTTCAAATCTTCCGCTTTACGCAGCTCCGCGCGCTTAGGCGTGATGCTGACCATTGCCAGTCTGCTGGGCTCCTTCTTACACCTGCCAAAGCCGTATTGGATCCTGATGACGGTCATGTTTGTCACGCAGAATGGCTATGGTGCAACGCGAGTGCGCATTGTTCACCGAGCGGCAGGCACCATGGCGGGGCTATGTATTGCTGGCATTACCCTGCACTTTCATGTCCCGGACAGCTACACCCTGATGGCGATGTTAATGATTACGCTGGTGAGTTACCTGTTTATCCGCAAAAGCTACGGCTGGGCCACCATCGGCTTCACCGTCACGGCGGTATATACCCTGCAGCTCATCACCCTCAGCGCCGAGAGTTACATCATTCCCAGGCTGATAGACACTCTGCTCGGCTGCCTGATTGCCTTTGGCGGCATGATCTGGCTGTGGCCACAGTGGCAAACCGGCCTGCTGCGTCAGAACGCCCACGACGCGCTGGAGGCGGATCAGGACGCTATCCGACTGATATTGAGCAACGATCCGGAGCCCACGCCGCTGGCCTGGCAGCGTATGCGTGTCAACCAGGCGCACAATGCGCTGTTCAACTCGCTCAATCAGGCAATGCAGGAGCCAGGCTTTAACTCTCACTACCTGGCAGACATGAAATTGTGGGTGACGCATAGCCAGTTCATCGTCGAGCATATCAACGCCATGACCACGCTGGCGCGCGAACACAACATGCTGACGCCGGACCTGGCACAGAAGTACCTGCAGTCTTGTGAAATTGGATTACAGCGCTGCCAGCAAAGGCTGGAGTATGACGGGCCTGGTGGGTCGAACGACGCGAATATCCTGGAGCCGGATACGCTGCCCACAGGGCCGTTAAGCACCATGGAGCAGCATTTACAGCGAATCATTGGCCACCTGAACACCATGCATACCATCTCCTCGGTAGCCTGGCGCCAGCGGCCTCATCATGGGATCTGGCTCAGCCGACGTCTGCGACGCTCGGGTTAGCCTTAGCTGGCTACCACGCTGGCAACCGCTTTGGCGAAGCGCTGCATTCCTTCCAGGATATCCGCCTCCTCGACAATGAGCGAAGGCGCGAAACGCATGACGTCCGGCCCGGCGTTCAACACCATCACACCTGCCGCCGCTCCGGCATAGAGAAACTCGCGGGCGCGGCCTTTGTACTTCTCGTTAAGCTCTGCACCAATCAATAGCCCCATGCCGCGAACGTCACTGAACAGATCGAACTGTGCGTTTATCTTTTGCAGTTGTTCAACGAAAAGCTGACGTTTAGCCGCCACACCTTTAAGAACTTCTGGTGTGTTAATGATATCGAAAGCCGCCCCGGCCACCGCACAGGCCAGTGGGTTGCCGCCGTAAGTCGAGCCGTGACTGCCTGGGTGGAACGCGGAGGCAATTTCATGGGTGGTCAGCATTGCGCTCACCGGGAAACCGCCACCAAGCGCTTTCGCACTGGTCAGAATATCTGGCGTGACGCCGTAGTTGATATAAGCGAAAAGCTCGCCCGTGCGGCCCATGCCGGACTGCACTTCATCAAAGACCAGCAGCGCCTGGTGCTCATCACACAAATCGCGCAGCCCCTGCAGGAATTCCGGCGTCGCGGCGGTCACTCCGCCCTCGCCCTGAATCGGCTCCACCACTACCGCGCAGGTATGATCGTCCATTACCGCTTTCACCGCCGCGAGGTCGTTATACGGCACATGAATAATATCGGCAGGTTTCGGGCCGAAGCCGTCGGAATATTTAGCCTGTCCGCCCACGGAAACGGTGAACAGCGAACGGCCGTGAAACGCATTGTAGAAGGCGATGATTTTGCTTTTATACGGGCTATAGCGGGTCGAAGCGTAGTAACGAGCCAGCTTAAAGGCCGTTTCGTTCGCTTCTGTACCGGAGTTCATAAACACAACGCGCTCGGCAAAGGTGGCATCAATCAGCTTACGGGCAAGCTTGAGGGCAGGCTCATTGGTAAAGACGTTGCTGGTGTGCCACAGGGTTTCGCCCTGAGTTTTCAGCGCCTCCACCAGCGCGGGATGGCAGTGTCCCAGCGCGGTTACGGCGATTCCTCCGGCGAAATCCACGTACTCCTTCCCGGCGGTATCCCACACGCGGCTGCCCTTCCCTTTCACAGGAATAAATTCTGCTGGTGCATAAATCGGCAGAATCACTTCATCGAAGGTTGCCCGCCTAACCGCTGATTGTTCAGTTGCCATTTATTCGCCACCCGTTTTTATGCGTTAGATATGAATGAAAATATAATCATAAAATATGCATAAAAAACCAAACTCAGGCAAGTGACAATTCATCTCTGGAGGAAATTTGCCAGCAGTACATGCCCTTGTTCACTGAGAATACTTTCCGGGTGGAACTGCACGCCTTCCAGATCCAGCGAGCGGTGACGGATGCCCATGATTTCCTGTTTGTCCGTCCAGGCCGTGACCTCAAAACAGCCAGGCAGAGTATCGGGATCAATGAGCAGTGAATGATAGCGCGTCACGGTCAGCGGATTATTCAGTCCACGAAACACGCCGCAGCCGCTGTGGCTGATGGCGGATGTTTTACCGTGCATCACCTGCTCGGCCCGCACAATACTCGCGCCAAACGCCTGCGCGATGGCCTGATGCCCGAGGCAAACACCCAGAATAGGGAGTTGTCCGGCGAAGTGATTAATAGCGGCAAGGGAGATACCTGCCTCAGTCGGGGTACAAGGGCCAGGAGAGATCACCAGCTTGCCCGGAGCCAGGCGCTCAATATCGTCCAGCCCAATTTCGTCGTTACGCTTAACCAGCACCTCCTCGCCCAGCTCGCAAAAATACTGGTAAAGGTTCCAGGTGAAGGAATCATAGTTGTCGATAAGCAGTAACATGGCGGCTCCAGGGCAAAAAAAGAACGCGCTATTCTAGTCGCATTCCCACGCCAGGCTCACCACTTATTGAAATTCTCTGCTTCAGGAAGGGGCAGCGCGGACGAAAAGGCCCGCGCCAAAAATATTAAGGCAGAACCTTCGCGGAGAGGATCACGATAGGCTTAGTCGGCACATTCTGGTAAGGGCCGACGTCATGACTTGGTGCCTGGGAAATTTTATCGGCAACGTCCAGGCCTTTGACCACTTTACCAAATACGGCATAGCCAAAGTCGCGCTGGCCATGATCCAAGAACGCGTTGTCGGCCACGTTGATGAAGAACTGGCTGGTGGCGCTGTCTTTGTCTGCGGTGCGCGCCATAGAAATGGTGCCACGGGTATTGCGCAGGCCGTTGTCCGCTTCGTTTTTGATAGGCGGGTTAGGCTGCTTCTGATTCATATCTTCGGTGAAGCCACCGCCCTGAATCATAAAGCCCGGGATCACGCGGTGAAAGGTGGTGTTGTTATAAAAACCGCTGTTGACGTAATCCACAAAGTTTTTGACCGAAACAGGGGCTTTTTGGCTATTTAACTCAAGCTCAATATTGCCAGCCGAGGTGGTCAACAGAACGTGCGGGTCACCTTTTGCAGCCAGCGCCGCAGGGGAAAGCGCAGAGAGGGCGAATACAGCTGCAACAGCCGCCAGTGTCGATTTGAGCATGAATAATTCCTTACGAAGGCAGTGAGTGAAGCAAGTGGCTTGATTGTAAAGAGGCACCGCAGTCGATGCCAGCCATTTACTGTTATTTACTTTTACGCAAATCAACAAGTTGCAGCGCCAACATACTGAAACAGGTTGAAATATGTGACGCACTTCATGATTCGATCAGTTTATTTCAGCAATAAATTCATAATTCATTTAAATAGATCACGCAAATGACTAAAATCTGCCCGTCCGCCGCGCTGTCAATGCGCTTTACATTTCCTTGCACAGGCTCGTTATGACTAACAGCAACCGAACCAAGCTCTTATGGATTAGCTTCTTCTCCTACGCCCTGACCGGGGCATTGGTGATCGTCACCGGGATGGTGATGGGAAACATCGCAGAGTACTTTAATCTGCCGGTGTCCAGCATGAGTAATACCTTTACTTTCCTTAATGCCGGTATTTTGATCTCTATCTTCCTGAACGCCTGGCTGATGGAAATCGTACCGCTGAAAACCCAGCTGCGCTTTGGCTTCCTGCTGATGGTGCTGGCCGTCGCCGGCCTTATCTTCGGTCATAACCTGGCTATCTTCTCCGCCTCCATGTTCGTCCTCGGTCTGGTGAGCGGGATAACGATGTCGATTGGTACCTTCCTGATCACCCACATGTATGAAGGGCGTCAGCGCGGTTCCCGCCTGCTGTTTACCGACTCCTTCTTCAGCATGGCCGGGATGATTTTCCCGATGGTCGCCGCAATTCTGCTGGCTCGCAGCATCAACTGGTACTGGGTCTACGTGTGTATCGGCCTGGTCTACGTCGCTATCTTCCTGCTGACCTTGGGCTGCGAGTTCCCGGCGCTGGGCAAACATGCGAAGAAAGACGACCAGCCTGTCACCAAAGAAAAATGGGGCATCGGCGTGCTGTTCCTGTCCATCGCGGCGCTGTGCTACATCCTCGGCCAGCTGGGTTTTATCTCCTGGGTTCCGGAATATGCCAAAGGCCTGGGCATGAGCATCAACGATGCCGGTAAACTGGTGAGTGACTTCTGGATGTCTTACATGTTCGGTATGTGGGCGTTCAGCTTCATCCTGCGTTTCTTCGACCTGCAGCGCATTCTGACCGTGCTCGCCGGCGCAGCCACCGTGCTGATGTACCTGTTCAACCACGGTGACCCGGCTCACCTGGCCTGGTTTATTCTGTCGCTCGGTTTCTTCTCCAGCGCCATTTACACCACCATCATTACTCTGGGTTCACAGCAGACCAAAGTGTCTTCACCGAAACTGGTTAACTTCGTGCTGACCTGCGGCACCGTGGGCACCATGCTGACCTTCATCGTCACTGGCCCAATCGTGGCGCAGAGCGGCCCTCTGGCTGCTCTGCACACCGCCAATGGCCTGTACGCTGTGGTGTTCGTTATGTGCCTGCTGTTAGGTTTCGTGACCAAACACCGCCGCCATGGCACAGAGGCTGCCGCGCACTAATTGCCCTGGAAGGTATCCTCTCCCAAACGGGAGAGGATACCTTCCCCCTCCCGCTATTATTACGTTTTCCGCAATAATGAATTGCCGATAAGGCTTATTCCTGCCAATTATTGTCTGTGGCAACCTGTTTGCATCGTTCGGGGATCTTCCCGCTCAGCCAATCAGGACTCTAAGCATGAAACTCTATAGCTTCCCTCTCTCAGGCCATGCCCACCGCGCACGCTTATTCATTTCCCTGCTCGGTCTCCCCCATGAAGTTGTTGAACTGGATCTGAAAGCGGGTGCCAACAAACAGCCGGAATACCTGGCGCTTAACCCGTTTGGACAGGTGCCACTGCTGGATGACGAAGGCACGCTGATCCCTGACTCCAATGCCATTCTTGTCTACCTGGCGAAAAAAAGCGGCCAAAGTGCATGGTTACCGGAAGACCCGCAGGGTGCAGCAGCCGTTCAACGCTGGCTTTCCGTCGCGGCGGGAGATCTCGCTTTTGGCCCGGCAGCTGCGCGCCTGGTGACGGTTTTCGGCGCAAAATTTAACCCCGATGAGGTGATTGCCCGGGCACACGTGGTTCTGGGGCGCCTTGAGCAACATCTTGCCGGCCGTGAATGGCTGGTCGGCGACCACCCTACCATCGCCGACGTTGCCATTTACAGCTACACCTCCAGCGCACCTGAAGGGAATGTTGATCTTTCTGCTTACCCGGCCGTTAACGCCTTCCTGCGCCGTATCGAAGCACTGCCGGGATTTGTGCCTTTCGTGAAAACGGCCGCCGGCCTGAACGCCGTCGCCTGATCTCGAGCTTCCGGGGAGAGCAAATAAATGAGCGATAAGCTGGCGAAGAAGTCCGTCTGGCATGAAGGTGAAATATTCCTTCAGGACAAGGTCGGCGTAACTGAACGCATGGCGGAGGTAGGCCAGCGAGTGATACGCGATCACATGCCCGAGCAGCATCGTGACTTCTACGCTCAGCTGCCTTTTATCGTCATCGGCAGCGTCTCCCCAACGGGTGAAGCGTGGGCAACATTTCTGGAAGGGGATCCCGGTTTTATCACATCTCCGACGTCGACCCGTCTGACAATTACGGCGTCGTTGACAACGGAAGATCCGGCCGCCGAAGGAATGCAGGATCGCGCCTCCATTGGCCTGCTGGGAATCGAGCTTCATACCCGGCGGCGTAACCGGATGAACGGCACGCTCCTGCAAACGGACAAAGGTTTTCAGGTCGAGGTCGACCAAAGCTTTGGCAACTGCCCGCGCTATATTCAGCTCCGCGAGTTCACTTTTAGCCGCAAACCTGGCAGCCCGGCCAGGGGTGAGGTTGAGACGTTGGCAGAACCTGATACTGAAGCCAGGACAGTGATTGAGTCGGCCGACGCTTTTTTTGTCGCCTCCTGGGCCGAAAGAGAAGGTAAGCGACAGGCCGACGTTTCCCACCGCGGCGGCAAACCGGGCTTCATTCGGGTTAGCGACGACGGCACGCTGACCATTCCCGACTTCAACGGTAATCTCTTTTTTGCCACGCTCGGTAACATCCTGCTTAACGGCCAGGCTGGCCTACTGTTCGTGGACTTTAACACCGGCGACATGCTGCAAATGACCGGCGAAGCAAAAGTGATTCTGGACTCACCAGAAATCGCCGCCTTTCAGGGGGCAGAACGGCTATGGACATTTAAAGCCCGCCGGATTGTACGCCGCCGCAACGCGCTGGCGCTGCGCTGGAAGTTTGAAGCCGAGGGGCTTTCTCCTCATTCGCTGATGACCGGAGACTGGCAGGCAGCCAGCAATCGCCTGAAAGCGACGGAACTCGCCACCCGCTGGCGGCCTTTTCGCGTGGCGAAGATTGAGGATGAGAGCCGCTCGATTCGCTCCTTCTATCTTCAACCTGACGACGATGCTGGCCTGCTGCCTCATCTCGCCGGGCAGCATTTACCCATTCGCGTGAAGCCTGATGGCGCAGAAGCGCCGGTTATCCGCACTTACACGCTTTCCTCCGCTCCCTCAGATGCTTTTTACCGCATCAGCGTTAAGCGGGACGGAAGTGTTTCCCGGCACTTGCACGACAGCGTTTCCATTGGCGATAACATTGACGTCCGTGCTCCGGCGGGTGATTTCACCCTGAATGCCCACGAGCCGCGTCCGGCCGTCCTGTTGGCGGGTGGCGTCGGCATTACTCCGATGCTCGCCATGGTGCGGCATATTGTTTATGAAGGGCTGCGTAAACAGCGTATTCGGCAAACATTTTTGTTCCAGGCTGCAAGACAGGCAGAAGAGTTGCCGTTTACTCACGAACTTAACGAGCTGGTCGCGGCGGCTAAAGGCGCCGTGCAGGTAATTCGCGTCCTCAGCCAGCCAGGCGATACCCGGCCAGATAAAGACTATGACGTGCAAGGCCATATTGATATGTCGCTGCTCACGAGCCGCCTGCCGTTTAACGACTACGATTTTTATCTTTGTGGCCCGGCGGCGTTTACTCAGTCTCTTTATGATGGGCTGCGGAAATACGACATCAGTGATAACAGGATCCACGCGGAAGCCTTTGGCCCTTCATCGCTGACGCGTACCATAGACGCCTCCGCCCCAAAATCTGACGCCCTGCCTCCGGCCACCAGCCCCGTACCGGTTGCTTTTATGCAATCGCTAAAAGAGGCTCGCTGGATGCCGGATTCAGGTTCACTTTTAGACCTGGCCGAAGCCCGCGGATTAAGTCCGGAGTTCAGCTGCCGGGAAGGCCACTGCGGAACGTGCCGGACCAAACTGCTCAAAGGCTCGGTCACCTACCCCAAAATGCCCTCGGCCAGCAGAGGGGAAAATGAGGTTCTGATTTGCTGCGCAGTCCCGGCACAGTTGCCCGCAGGCGAAGAAAACCGCATTCAGCTTGAGCTGTAACATCGCGATTGCGCCATCCCCGGCGAATAGTCGATACTGAAGTTCCTTACAGGCAGGTGATGAGGTTGGGCATGGATCGTTGGCAGGCGATGAAAATTTTCGTCAAAGTCGCAGAAACAGAGAGTTTTGCCGCTGCGGCACGCCAGCTTCATATCAGTGCCCCGGTGGTAACGCGCGCGATTGCCGCGCTGGAAGAGACCATCGGCACACGTCTCTTCATCCGCACTACCCGAACCGTTAAGCTGACAGAGCCTGGCCTGAGGTATCTCGCCGACTGCCGTACAATCCTCGCCAGCATAGAGGAGGCCGAAGCCGCAGCGGCGGGCTCTTACGCCACGCCGTCCGGGATTCTGACGATCACCGCCTCCGTACTCTTTGGGCAGAAATTCGTCCTGCCGGTTATTACCGATTATCTTGATGCCTGGCCAACCATGCGCGCCAGGTCGCTGTTCGTTGATCGTCAGGTGAACATCATCGAAGAAGGCATTGATGTCGCCGTCCGCATTGGACACCTGCCCGACTCAGGGTTAACAGCAACCAAAGTCGGCACCGTGCGCCGGGTTGTCTGCGCGTCGCCAGATTATCTGGAGAAACACGGCACACCGCTGACGCCTGCGGACCTTAAAAACCATCGTATTGCCTCTTCGGCCAGCGCCTGGGCCTCACCGGAGTGGCGCTTTGCGGGAGACCAGCGAGTGATGATCAACGCTGCGCTCCAGTGCAACAACAACGAGTCATCCATTGCCACCGCAAAAGCTGGCTGGGGCCTTACCCGGGTTCTGGATTATCAGATTGCACCGGCACTGCGCGAGGGCACGCTGCACATCGTCCTGAGTGATTACGAACTCGAACCCTTCCCCATTCATGTGGTGCATACCGAAGGTCGCCATGCTTCCGCCAAAGTCCGCACGTTTGTAGATCTGATCGTCGCCCGCCTACGCGCTAACCCTCTGCTGAGCTGAAGAATCCTCCCCGTCTAAACCTGGCGAAAAACCAGCCAATTCCATAACTTACAAAAACGCATCAAAATCAATGATATACCTCTTAATGGGTATATAAAGGCGCATTTGATTTGCATCAATAATCGCCCGAGCTGAATCGTTAAGGTAGGCGGTAATAGAAAAGAAATTGAGGCAATTATGAGCAAAGTCAGAATCGCAGTTATCGGTAACGGCATGGTTGGCCATCGCTTTATCGAAGACTTACTTGATAAGGCCCCGCCGGACCAGTTCGACATCACCGTATTTTGTGAAGAGCCGCGTAAAGCCTACGATCGCGTACACCTTTCTTCTTATTTCTCCCACCATACCGCCGAAGAACTCTCCCTGGTCCGCGACGGCTACTACGAAAAACATGGCGTAAAAGTCCTGGTTGGCGAACGCGCGATTACCATCAACCGCCAGGAAAAAGTGATCCACTCCAATACCGGCCGCACCGTTTATTACGACAAACTGGTGATGGCGACCGGTTCTTACCCGTGGATCCCGCCGATTAAAGGCTCTGAAACCCAGGACTGCTTCGTTTACCGCACCATCGAAGATCTTAACGCCATTGAGTCCTGCGCCCGCCGAAGCAAACGCGGCGCCGTCGTCGGCGGTGGCCTGCTGGGGCTGGAAGCGGCCGGTGCGCTGAAAAACCTCGGCGTGGAAACCCACGTTATCGAATTTGCGCCAATGCTGATGGCCGAGCAGCTTGACCGCATGGGCGGCGAACAGCTGCGCAGCAAAATCGAACGCATGGGCGTGCGTGTGCATACCGGCAAAAACACTCAGGAAATCGTCCAACAGGGCACCGAAGCTCGTAAAACCATGCGTTTTGCCGACGGCAGCGAGCTGGAAGTAGATTTCATCGTTTTCTCCACCGGTATTCGTCCGCAGGACAAACTGGCGACGCAATGTGGACTCGAAACGGCCCAGCGCGGCGGGATCACCATTAACGACAAGTGCCAGACTTCAGATCCGGATATTTATGCCATCGGGGAATGTGCCAGCTGGAATAACCGCGTGTTCGGGCTCGTCGCACCGGGTTATAAAATGGCTCAGGTCACGGCCGACCACCTGCTCGGTAGCGACAACGCCTTTGAAGGCGCAGACATGAGCGCCAAGCTGAAGCTTTTGGGCGTTGATGTCGGCGGGATTGGCGACGCTCATGCCCGCACGCCAAACGCCCGCAGCTACGTTTACCTCGATGAAAGCAAAGAGGTTTACAAACGTCTGGTGGTCAGCGAAGACAACAAAACTCTGCTTGGCGCGGTACTGGTGGGTGACACCAGCGACTACGGTAATCTGCTGCAGCTGGTGCTAAACGCGATTGAGCTGCCGGAAAACCCGGATTCGCTCATCCTGCCGGCTCATGCCAGCAGCGGCAAACCGTCAATCGGCGTCGATAAACTGCCGGAAAGCGCGCAAATTTGCTCCTGCTTTGACGTCACCAAAGGCGACCTGATCAAAGCCATCAATAAAGGTTGCCACACCGTGGCGGCGCTGAAGGCCGAAACCAAAGCCGGGACCGGCTGCGGCGGCTGTATTCCGCTGGTGACGCAGGTACTGAACGCCGAACTGGCCAAAGCCGGTATCGAAGTAAACAACAACCTGTGCGAACACTTTGCCTTCTCGCGCCAGGAGCTGTACCACCTGATCCGCGTCGAAGGGATCAAATCCTTCGACCAGCTGCTGCACAAATACGGCAAGGGTTACGGCTGCGAAGTGTGTAAACCCACCGTGGGTTCACTGCTGGCTTCCTGCTGGAACGACTACGTCCTGCAGCCTGAGCTGACGCCGCTACAGGATACTAACGATAACTTCCTCGGCAACATCCAGAAAGACGGCACCTACTCGGTGATCCCACGCTCAGCAGGCGGCGAAATCACGCCTGAAGGGCTGATGGAAGTGGGGCGTATCGCCCGTGAATACAACCTTTACACCAAAATCACCGGTTCCCAGCGCATCGGTCTGTTCGGCGCACAAAAGGACGATCTGCCGGAAATCTGGCGTCAGCTGATTGAAGCCGGGTTCGAAACCGGCCACGCCTATGCCAAAGCGTTGCGTATGGCGAAAACCTGCGTCGGCAGCACCTGGTGCCGCTACGGCGTGGGCGACAGCGTAGGCTTCGGCGTCGAGCTGGAAAATCGCTATAAAGGCATCCGCACCCCGCACAAAATGAAGTTTGGCGTATCCGGCTGTACCCGCGAATGTGCGGAAGCGCAGGGCAAAGACGTGGGTATTATCGCCACTGAGAAGGGCTGGAACCTGTACGTGTGTGGTAACGGCGGCATGAAACCGCGCCATGCGGACCTGCTGGCGGCGGATCTCGACCACGATACCATCATCAAGTATCTCGACCGCTTTATGATGTTCTACATCCGCACCGCCGACAAACTCACCCGAACATCCGTGTGGCTTGAGAACCTGGAAGGCGGCATTGATTACCTGCGCAGCGTGATTGTCGATGACAAGCTGGGCCTGAACGCTCAGCTTGAGGCAGAGCTCAACCGCCTGCGCGAGAAAGTGATCTGCGAGTGGACGGAGACCGTGAACACCCCGCAGGCGCAGGTGCGCTTCAAACACTTTATCAACAGCCCGCAGCGCGACCCGAATGTGCAAATTGTTGGCGAGCGCGATCAACACCGTCCGGCCACGCCGCATGAGCGTATTCCGGTCACCCTGTTAGAAGTGGAGGAACACGCATGAGCCAGTGGACAACCGTTTGTCAGCTAGACGATATCCTGCCAGCAACCGGCGTTTGCGCCCTGGTTGGTTCGGTACAGGTGGCTATTTTCCGTCCTCGTAAAGACGAGCAGGTTTACGCCATCAGCAATATCGACCCGTTCTTCGAAGCCAGCGTGCTATCGCGCGGGCTGATTGCAGAGCATCAGGCCGAACTGTGGGTTGCCAGCCCGCTGAAAAAACAGCACTTCCGCCTGCGGGACGGCCTGTGCATGGAGGATGAAAGCCGCTCCGTGCCGCACTATGAAGCTCGCGTGCAGGACGGGCTGGTGCAGATAAAAGCGTAATCCATTCGCCCTCACCCCCGGCCCTCTCCCTCCAGGAGAGGGAGAAAGTCACAAAGGCTTCTCCGGCGATCCCCTCTCCCCCTGGGAGAGGGTTAGGGTGAGGGGAAATCAATTCTTTTTTTAATTTTTATTTTTAACTTCATTGGGATAGCAAAAATGTTCACCGACACTATCAATAAATGTGCGGCGAATGCCGCGCGCATTAACCGTCTTTCGCAGACAAACCCTCTGGGCTTCTGGGTGAGTTCCGCCATGGCTGGAGCCTACGTTGGCCTCGGTATCATCCTGATCTTCACCCTCGGTAATTTACTCGACCCGGCCATTCGTCCGCTGGTGATGGGCGCGACCTTCGGGATCGCCCTGACGCTGGTGATTATTGCCGGTTCGGAGCTGTTCACCGGCCACACCATGTTTCTGACCTTCGGCGTAAAAGCCGGCACGATATCTCACGGCCAGATGTGGGCAATTCTGCCGCAAACCTGGCTGGGTAACCTGGTTGGTTCGGTATTTGTCGCGCTGCTGTATAGCTGGGGCGGCGGTAGCCTGTTACCGGTGGACACCAGCATTGTGCACGCTGTAGCGCTGGCAAAAACCACCGCGCCAGCGATGGTGTTGTTCTTTAAGGGCGCGCTGTGTAACTGGCTGGTTTGCCTGGCAATCTGGATGGCGATTCGTACCGAAGGTGCGGCGAAGTTCATCGCAATCTGGTGGTGCCTGCTGGCGTTTATCGCCTCCGGTTACGAACACTCCATCGCCAACATGACGCTGTTTGCCCTGTCATGGTTTGGCCATCATAGCGAGGCTTATACGCTGTCCGGCATCGGCCATAACCTGCTGTGGGTTACGCTGGGGAACACCCTTTCCGGCGTGGTATTCATGGGTCTGGGTTATTGGTATGCTACGCCGAAAGCCGAACGTCCGCAGCCTGCCGCCGCAGGCGCAGCGGAAACCGCCCGTAATTAATTGAGGATTGACCGTGGATCACCTGCCGATATTTTGTCAGTTACGTGGCCGCGCCTGCCTGCTGGTAGGCGGTGGCGATGTCGCTGAACGCAAAGCGCGTTTATTGCTGGAGGCAGGTGCACGCATCACCGTTAACGCCCTCGAATTCAGCCCACAGTTTAAGGTGTGGGCTGAGCAAAATATGCTGACGCTGGCCGAAGGTGCATTCTCAGAAACGCTGCTGGACGAAAGCTGGCTGGCGATTGCCGCCACCGACGACGATGAAGTTAATCAGCAAGTTAGCGATGCCGCTGAATCCCGCCGGATCTTCTGCAACGTGGTGGATGCGCCGAAACAGGCAAGCTTCATTATGCCGTCGATTATCGACCGCTCCCCGCTGATGGTCGCCGTCTCTTCCGGCGGTACGTCCCCCGTTCTGGCCCGATTGCTGCGCGAAAAGCTGGAAGCCAGCCTGCCGCTGCATCTGGGTAAAATCGCCGCTTTTGCAGGCACTCTGCGTGGCCGCGTGAAACAAACTTTTGCCACCATGGGCGAGCGTCGTCGCTTCTGGGAGAAGTTCTTCACTAACGATCGCCTGGCGCAGTATCTGGCCAACGAAGACCAGCTTGCCGTTGAAAAAGAGACGGAATCACTGTTCTCCACTCCGCTCGATCACCGCGGCGAAGTGGTGCTTGTCGGCGCAGGCCCCGGTGATGCTGGCTTGCTGACGTTGAAAGGCCTGCAGCAAATTCAGCAGGCTGACGTTGTGGTTTATGACCGCCTGGTGTCGGACGACATCATGAATCTGGTCCGCCGCGATGCCGACCGCGTGTTCGTAGGCAAGCGCGCGGGCTACCACTGCGTACCTCAGGAAGAAATTAACCAGATCCTGCTGCGGGAAGCGCAAAAAGGTAAACGCGTGGTGCGCCTGAAAGGTGGCGATCCGTTTATCTTCGGGCGCGGTGGTGAAGAGCTGGAAACGCTGTGCAACGGCGGAATTCCGTTCTCTGTCGTCCCGGGGATCACCGCAGCTTCCGGCTGTTCCGCCTACTCAGGTATTCCGCTTACTCACCGGGATTACGCCCAAAGCGTACGCCTGGTCACCGGTCATTTAAAAACCGGGGGCGAACTCGATTGGGCCAACCTCGCGGCAGAGAAGCAAACGCTGGTGTTCTATATGGGTCTGAACCAGGCTTCCGCTATTCAGCAGCAGCTGATCGCCCACGGAATGGAAGAGAGCATGCCGGTTGCGCTGGTAGAAAACGGCACGGCGGTGAATCAGCGCGTCGTGGACGGCACCCTAAACCAATTAGGCGAGCTGGCCACCCAGGTTGGCAGCCCGGCGCTGATTATTGTAGGCCGCGTCGTGGGCCTTCGGGACAAGCTAAACTGGTTCTCAAACCATTAAATACCAAGGGAGGCCGCAGCCTCCCTTTTACTTTTCTGCCTCAGCACAACTTTCCCGCAAAATTCGCAGCACGGTTTCCGCCCCGCTGCGGTTGGGATTGATGCGGATCATTCGCTTTTCCAGCGCCGGCGCAGCCTGCCTGAACGTCCCGGAAACCCGATAAAACAGCGGCGGGATTTCATATTTAGATTCTGCCCCTACCGGATAAGGCAATGCGCCCAACTTTTGCGCCACGGCCAGCACCTTTTCGGCAATCGGCCGATGAAACTCCACCAGCAGGACCTTCGATTGCGCATTGGCGATAAATGCACTTTTAACCTGGGGCACAGCGCCCTGTGATAATAGATCAACCAGGGTATCGTTCACCTGCGCCTGAACGGCGTGCATCACCGGGGCGAAAACTAAGCCACGCAGCACCTCCATAGCCTGAAAGCCCTGAACCTGGCTGCCGCCGGAGTACATGCTCTGCCGCACCGTCTTCACGGCCAGTTTCTCACCGACCACGGCGCCGACGCCCGCCGGACCAAACAGTTTAAAGCAGGAGAAGGTCGACAGCGTGGCTCCGCACTCGCAGCCGATGTTGTCGACCTTCATCACCGCATAATTATCGTCAGCCAGCGACGGCAAAGCGTGGCGATTAAAGCAGGCCAAAACCTCAGCGAGCGAATAAGCGTCCTCCAGGGTCTGGCGGGTGTGCTGAATCAAGGCTGCAGCCGGACGGTAAGCCGCAATAGCGGCCTCCACGTCATTTAACTCATTGAAGTCGGCACGAATCAGCTCCAGCCCCATCTGTTCGGCAATAACCGCCGTGGTAGGGTACAGCGGAGCCTGATGAATCAGCAGCTTATCGCCAGCGTTTAGCAACGCTGCCAGCCCGCTACGAATAGCCCCGGTGCCGGCTCCCTGCACCAGCGCGGCGGCTGGCGCAGAGAAGAAATCAGCCAGCACGGCCTCAACCCGCTGCGTAGTGTTGGGCTGATTCAGACCGGGTACCAGGCCGACATCCCCCAGGCTTAGAAAATCAGCCCCGGGAAAATGACGGCAAATAATATCCACCAGCTGAAACTGCTTTTGCTGGGCCTGAGCCAGGCTCAGGCTTTGCAACGGCCAGCTTTCCACACAACCCCCTTAGGCCGGGATAAACAGGCCGCAGAAGAACAGAATATTCAGCACAATGCCGGTTATCATCACCGCCACAACCGGCGCGGCCATTTTCTGCACCGGGCGACCCAATGATTCGTTCAGGAAATACAGCGCCGTCGCAATGGTGAAGCCGGTGTAGCCCGCCATTTTGATAGCGGCAAAGATAGAGCCAATCAGCAGCGCCATCTCCATCAGCATGTTCATCGCGTTGCGGATGTTGTCCGAGGCGTTGCGTACCGAAGGATAACGGCCAAGCCATTTCCCGATGGAGCGCAGCAGCAGAACCTCAGCGGAAATCACCAGCGCCCCGACCACAAAAGCGAGTAGCGGGTTAGCAATCAGGTAGCCGACGGCAAAGACAAAGGTGAACCCGGCCACGGCATAAACGCCTGTCGCCAGCGCCGTCGTGGCAATCATCGGCACAAAGCCCAGGCCACGCATAAACTCGGCCAGCGCGGCCTGATCAATCAGGCTTTGAGACTGCGTCGGATCCAGCCCAATTTTGTAGGCTTTCTCCAGCGTAAAGATGGACACCTCGCTGCCGGCAAATAGCTTCATGCTGGCAACGGTAGCGATCAGCCCGCCAACGATGGCGATATACGGCAAATTTTTGATAATTCTGGACGTCCGCTCTTCAAACACTGACTGCCCGTGGGCATCGTGTTCATGTTTATCCCTCGAGCGCAGATCCTGAAAAATCGCGATCGCCAGCAGCATAATCATGCCCACGAAGATCTCGATTGACTCCGGGTTAAGCTGCGGGAAGAAACGCACCACCAGCACGCGGGTCAGCAGCACAACCACCGCCGCGAACAGGCTGTTCTTCCAGCCAAACTGGTAGAAAATCGCCACCAACGGGAACAACGCAAAGGCAGATACCACCGGAGAGCTCAGCTCACCCAACGAGCCGAGAACATCTACCGGCAGCGCGGTCAGCAGGTGGTTCACCGGCACAAGGCAGGTGAGGATCAGAATCCCCCAGACGGCACCCAGCCCAAACGCCAGCACGCTGTTAGCCGCCAGCACGCCGAGAATGTCGGTCGGGAGGAACAGCAGCCAGCTGTTGAGCAGGCCGGTTTTCAGGGTGAAGGAGATCCCGACGGAGGCCACAAAGCCGATACTCAGTCCAAAGGCGATACTCCCCGCTTCACGGCGGTTCATATTGCCTTCAATGAGCTGCGGCAGAATCGGTCGAATCCCGTCGTGGAACACCGCCGCAGAGCGGTGCGCCAGCAAAGCCGTCATCCCGGTCAGCAAGGCAACAACAACAAGGTGAAGGTAAAATTCCATACGGATGCCTTTATTTTAAATGGTTAACCAGCAGCGGGATGGCATGCTCGATATGCTCCACGGAAAGGCCAAATGCCACTTTGCCTTCTGAGACCAGGCGGGCGATTTGCTCTTCTTTAGCTTTAATACCGGGCTTGGCGATGGTGCAACTGCGGTTGTAACCGATCACGGCGATAGCGATAGACAATGCCGCTCCCGCCCCGGTATTACAGGCCCCAATGTAGTAATCAAGCTGGCCGGATTTCACCTTCAGCGCGGCGTCCATATCGTTATAGATAAACACTTCGAAGCTGCCCGGGGCGGCGGTTTCGATGGTTTGTTTGATGAGTTCGCGCTGTAGGCCAGCGACACCGATCTTTTTCATGGAAAATCCTTACTTATAAAAGACAGAGGGGTTGTCACGTAACATCAAATCGATGTCTGGCTGGCTGAAACCGGCCTCCAGCAGCATCGGCACAAACGTGGTGAGTAAATAATCAAAACCTAGCCCACCGTTCGCTTTTAAGTGAGAGCGGCGAGTAATGTCCATCGACAGCATGACGTGGTCGAGCAGCCCGCGATCTTTAAGCGCGCTTATCATCGCAATGCGTTTTTCGTCCGGGTAATAGCTGTTTTTGCCGATGGTATCGAACTGCACATAGGCGCCCTGATCGATCATCCGCAGGATGTTGTCCAGATTGTCTTTCAGGTCGCAGTGCCCGACGGTGACGCGGGAAAGATCCACGCACCATGATTTCAGCAGCGCAAGCTGTTCCAGCCCCATGGTGCTGAATGACGTGTGGGTAGAAATCGGCCTGCCGGTTTCATGATGCGCGATGGCTGCCGCCTGGAAAACTCGCTTCTCCACTGGGGTAATAACGTCCACGCTGGATCCAATTTCCGCGATGATCCCGGCTTTTAACGCCGTGCCGTCGATGCCAGTTTCGATTTCATCAATCATTTCCTGCGCCAGTGTTTTTACCGGCGTAGTGGCCACATGCGGCGGGAAGAAATCGTGCTGGTAGTAACCGGTGCAGGACATCACGTTCATGCCGGTATCGCGCATAATATCCAGCAGAAACTGTGGGTTGCGCCCCATGTAGCGGTTGGTCATTTCGATAATATTGCGGACACCCTGCGCGTAGAGTGACTTCATTTCACCGCAAATCAGCGCGTACTGATCCAGCCGGCAATCAATATTGTCCTTGAAGCTGGAAAGATCGATATGAAGATGCTCGTGGGCATAGGTATAGCCCGATGGATCGATATGCTTATGCCCCGTCATGATTCACTCCACCTGTTGAAGAGATGTTCAGCAGCGGCAGGAACGACGTTCCGTTCTGCGGCGCGGCTGCCCGAAAAAAGTCACAAACCGTGGCGCCCACATCAGAAAGCGTAGCGCGTGCCCCCAGATAAGCGCCTGCTATACCGGGCTGCCAAACCAGCAACGGTACGTTTTCCCGGGTGTGCTTGCTGTGGCCAATCGTCGGGTCGTTCCCGTGGTCCGCCATCACAACCAGGCAATCTCCGGCGCGCATGTCCGCCATCAGCAAAGCCAGGTTTTTGTCGACAAGCTCAAGCCGCTCGGCGTAGCGCGCTACGTCTTCGGCGTGCCCCGCCAGATCGGTTTCCTGAATGTTGGTGCAAATAAACGCGCTGCCAGGCTTATTCAACTCATCCCGGGTAATATCGAGAATGCTCTGTGAGTCGACCAGATTCTGGTAGCTGGTTCCGTGAGGATTAATCGCAATATCTGCCACTTTACCCACCAGCACGGTTTTAACGCCGACCTGATGCAGCTGCTGTGGAGCCTGAACGCTCGCATCCACGCCGTAGCCCATATGCACCACCTGGAATCCACTTTTATATACCCCGGAACGAGGGGCATTAATGCCAACATAAAGCCCCTGTTTCTCTTCCGCGGCGTGAATCAACTGTTCGCTGTTCTCCAGCAGGCCGCCAAAGGCAATCACCCGACCCACTTTGACGCAACGGCGAACGACTTCACCAATGGTGCGTACCTGCTCAAACGGTATGGCACTAAGGTTGGCGCTGATGTTAAACACCTGCCCGAGATCGGCTTCAAGATTATCGCCCACGGCGACGGCCTGGTTTACCCACAGAAACTGCAGCTCGCCGCCTTTGCGTTCAACCTGCCAACCGGCAGCGATCAGCTCACGTTCAACGTCATCGATCGCTGTAGAAAACGGCATGCGTAAAGGCGTTTGTGGCCGCGTACCCAAAATTTCCTGGTGCCCCATAAAGGTGTCACCGCCTTCATGCTGCAGCGCCGCAGTGCCATACACGGCACCGGCGTTCGGCTGCATCACATTGGCCGTAAAGCCCAGCGCGTTAATCAGGCCCAGCTTCTCCAACGCAGGCAAACGCAGATCGGGAAAATGCTGCAGGATATGCCCACAGGTGTTCGCGCCTATGTCCTGCGGCCTGACTTCCGGTACATCATCCATCGCGCCCACGCCAAAACTGTCTATCACCAGCACCAGAAACTTACTCATGCTGACCTCCCGGAATAGGATGACCAAGGCTGTCGTACAGCGCTTCGAGTACCGGTTTCCCGCTCTGAATGCCGGACACCAGCGCCACATCGCTGCGGGTAACAAAAATCTGCGTGCGGAAGCACATCACCACCGGGCTGCCAACGGGATAACTGCCTTCCAGCGCCAGGTGATAATCAATGCTGGTGTTATCTGGCGGCAGCAATCTCGCCTGCGCGGGCTGTGTATCGCTGCTGAACACCAGCGCATTCTGGGCATGGCCCCGGCGATAATATCCGCCGCCGAAGCAATAGCTTTTGCCCTGAAACTGGTGGGAAATTTCCGTCAGATAGAGCATGGCAATCGCCTCGGGCTGATCGCCATGCTGATTCGCCGGAATGGTGCCGGTTAGCGCATGGCCCGGTTCAGCATGGGTCACCCCGTGCTCAGCAAGAATGGAGAAAGTGCTGCTGCTTGAGGCCGACGGCGCGTTGATTTGCTCTATCTCAATCCCCTGTTCGTGCAGCAGGTCGCGCGCTTTCAGCAGCGTGAACAAATTGCGGGTTGGCTGCGTCTGTTGCTGCTCTTCGTTCCAGAGCAGGCAGGGAAAATGCGTCAATCCGGCAAGACGAATGCCCGGCATCGCGCGAATGGCGCGTACCACATCGTCCAGCTCGCTCAGCGGGAAACCGGCTTCCTGACCCGGATAAAGCCGGTCGTATTCGGCGAATACCTTCAGCATCACCGCCTGAACGCGCCCGCTCGTCAGCGCGGCATCAGACACCTCACGGGCTTTTTCCAGCGAGAACACCGTGATGATTTCCGTCTCGCCGTTCACATTCTCTTCCACCAGAGCCACCGGCACTTGCACCAGGTGGCCCACATGCGAAACCGGCACATTGGCTTCACGCAGCGTTCGGGCTTCTTTAAAATCAACCGCCACGGCGCCTTTAAAGCCCAGCTCAACCAGCCTGTTGGCAAGCCATGGATTACGCCCGATTTGCTTGGTCATAAAGTAGAGCGTGATGCCATGCTTTTGCGCCGCCGCGAGCAGTTTCCGTCCGTTCTCCAGAACCTGATCGACATCGATAATCCAGGTATCGGGGAGTACTGCCCCCTGCCGCCAAAGCGTTCTGGCGGCATCAATCAACGCCGGGTTCTGTGCCTTGAGTGCCTCAATAAACATGCCTTGCCTCGCGACCTGAGAAATAAACTTCTTAAATAATCATTTTTTTGAATATTTAAGCTAAGAAATAACGCTGCTCATTAATCCGTTAGCCCTTATGAATCAGCCACAGGCTGAACAGGTTGGCCAGCAGATACCCTTCTTCGTTCGGGTGTAGCTGAACGTTGAACGGCGCCAGCAATGCGTGATGAACCTGCTCCACGTCACCAAAGACGCTGTCGGTTTTGATCTCCGCCAGCAGCTCTTCGTCCAGTGGGTTCACCGCTTCCCCCCGGCGACTGCGCATCAGCGCGTTAGCCATATGGGTGATCGCCATTGCTCCCTGGTCGTTCTGCAGCGGGATAGCCCAACGGGTTTCCAACTGTGTCACAACCACTTTCATGCCATCACAAATATCCCGGTCGATGACGCCTGCCTCACAGAGCAGATTGAGCCGGTCTTCCATACTGATTACCTCTGTCAATAGCTTGGTTCCTGTTCGCCGCTCAGTACGCTTTGCTGATGAGCCAGCAGGGCATTCTTATCCACCACCGTTCTCAGCAATTGCTGAATGGGGATATCTTCGCTGCGCGTCAGCACCACCGCTTCCGATGCCGCCAGGAAGCATTTATCCCCGCTTAGAGGGAGTGCCGTCAGCCCCAGTGCCGTCAAATCGGCTTCGTTGCTGACGTTCCAAATCACCGCATCCACGCTGCCCTTCGCGATTCTGTGCAGACACTCGTGGTACGACACATCAAGCAATTCCACATCCTGTCCGGAGAAATAAACATCCGTCATGATGCGCTGATCCGCCGAACGTGGATCAATTCCAATACGGCGGATGCTCTCCTGCTGCCCGGCGCGGCAAATCAGCTTGTGCTCGCCCACGTAAGTGTGCGGCCCCAGCGCCAGCGCGATAAAAAGATCCGGGTTGCTGAGGTAGCTGTCCGCTGCCAGCCTGGAGACAACGGCCAGGTCATAAACGCCATTCAGCAAACATTCCACGCGAACATCCGACCCACGCATATGGGCGTAATAAAACGGGATCCCGTCAAACTGCGCCTTCAGACCGCTGGCAAGTCCTTCATAAAGCCGGGTGTACGGCAGCGGCATAGCACACACTACATTGCCGATATCCGCAAACGCCAATAGGGCTTTGTTATCCATGCTCAGCAGGTAGCTTCCGTTGCGACCGCGGCGTTCAACGCTCACGGCTCCGGCCTTCTCCAGCGTCTTCAACGCGGCCTGCGTCAGGCCAACGGAAAAGCCGCATTCACCAGCTAATTCATCTATGGTTTTCAGCCTGTTACCACATTTCTCACCCAGTAAATAACGGGCCAGACTGGACTGGGCAACGCCCTCTTTTTTAATAAAGCTGCGGCTCATTTGTTATCTTCAATTTATTGAATGAATATATCTTCATAAAATTGAATATAGATGGCAAAGGGGAAAATGACAAAAGGAGAATGAAGTCACAAAAAAGACATAACCCGCCGGATGACGGGTTATTCATAGGGAAAGATTATGGGTGAGCGACGAAACCGATCGCTTCGTAGACCTTTTTCAATGTCTCCGCGGCACGGGCACGGGCTTTTTCAGCGCCCTCTTTCATTACCTGCTGCAGGAAAGCTTCGTCGTTACGGTAACGGTGGTAGCGCTCCTGAAGCTCGGTCAACATACCGGACACGGCTTCCGCCACTTCGCCCTTCAGATGACCATACATCTTGCCTTCAAAGCTGGCCTCCAGCTCAGGAATCGGCTTGCCGGTTACGCCGGAAAGAATGTCCAGCAGGTTAGAAACGCCCGCTTTCTCTTTCACGTCGTAGCGAACGACAGGCGGCTCTTCGGAGTCGGTTACCGCGCGTTTGATCTTCTTCACCACGGATTTCGGATCTTCCAGCAGGCCGATGACGTTATTGCGGTTATCGTCAGACTTGGACATCTTCCTGGTCGGCTCCAGCAGGGACATCACGCGGGCACCGGACTTAGGAATAAACGGCTCAGGTACTTTGAAGATGTCGCCGTACAGCGCGTTGAAGCGGCTGGCAACGTCGCGGCTCAGCTCCAGATGTTGCTTCTGATCTTCGCCCACCGGCACCTGATTGGTCTGGTACAGCAGAATATCTGCGGCCATCAGCACCGGGTAGTCAAACAAGCCGGCGTTGATGTTTTCTTCGTAGCGGGCAGATTTGTCCTTGAACTGCGTCATGCGGCTCAGCTCGCCGAAATAGGTGTAGCAGTTAAGCACCCAGCTCAGCTGAGCGTGCTCAGGCACGTGGGACTGAACAAAGATAGTGCTTTTTTTCGGGTCAATGCCGCAGGCCAGATACAGCGCCAGAGTGTCCAGCGTCGCTTTGCGCAGCGCGGTCGGGTTCTGACGAACGGTGATCGCATGCTGGTCAACGATGCAGTAAATGCAGTGGTAATCATCCTGCATGCTTACCCACTGACGCAGCGCACCCATGTAGTTACCGATAGTTAATTCGCCTGACGGCTGGGCGCCGCTAAATACGATGGGCTTACTCATGTTCTGCTTCCTGATTTGCTAAAGGTGGTAGCCCAAAAGCGGGCAATAAGTCTTCGAAACGATCGAACACAACGTCCGGGTTGCTCAGGCCAATCGCTTCACCATAGTTATAGCCCCAGGTCAGACCGACGCTTGGGCAACCGGCCGCCTGCGCAGCCTGAATGTCATTGCGGGAATCGCCGACAAAAAGCAGCTCATCCGCGGCCAGCCCCAGGGTTTCCATGACTTTGTACAGCGCTTCCGGGTGCGGCTTTTTCTCTTTCACATCGTCCCCGCCGATGATGGTCTGGAAATAATCGGCAATGCCCAGATCTTCCAGCAGCGGGGTGACAAAAGGCGTGGGTTTGTTGGTAACGACGGCGAGCGGCAGACCTTTTTCTTTCAGCGCAGCAAGCGTTGCGGCTACGCCCGGGAACAAGAAGCTTCCCTCTTCAACCGTTTCCGCATAGTAGCGATCGAACAGTTTGCGCGCCATATTCAGCTGGGCGAGATCGGGCTCTTTATCCTTCAGCGACCACTTAAGCGCCCGCTGCATCATGATATCTGCACCGTTGCCGATCCAGGTGACGACGCGATCTTCACCTGCCACAGGCAGTTCAAGCGCATAAAGCGCGAGATCAACGGCCTGACTCAGGCCAAGCGCCGTGTCGATAAGCGTGCCGTCGAGATCAAAGGCAACACCCCGAATTTTTTGAAACTTATCCATGACTTACCTTAGCCAGTTCAGAACGCATGCGATCAACGACCGCTTTATAATCAGGCTGGCCGAAAATAGCAGAACCTGCAACGAACATATCCGCGCCCGCTGCGGCAATTTCCGCGATATTGTCGGCTTTGACGCCGCCATCCACTTCAAGGCGAATATCATAGCCGGAGGCATCAATGCGTTCGCGCACCTGGCGCAGCTTTTCCAGCGTGTGTGGAATAAACGACTGCCCGCCAAACCCTGGGTTGACGGACATCAGCAAAATGACATCCAGCTTGTCCATGACGTGATCCAGCCAGGAAAGCGAGGTCGCCGGGTTAAGCACCAGACCCGCTTTACAACCGTGCTCTTTGATCAGTTGCAGAGAGCGATCGACATGTTCGGAGGATTCAGGATGGAAAGTAATAATGCTGGCGCCCGCAGCGGCAAAATCGGGGATGATCCGGTCCACTGGCTTCACCATCAGATGAACGTCGATAGGTGCAGTGATGCCGTAATCGCGCAGCGCCTTGAGTACCATCGGCCCCATCGTCAGGTTGGGAACATAGTGGTTGTCCATGACGTCAAAATGGACGACATCACCACCTGCGGCAAGCGCTTTAGCCGTATCCTCGCCCAGTCGGGCGAAGTCGGCAGAGAGGATTGAGGGGGCAATCAAATACTGTTTCATCCGCATCTCCAGGAGTCATTCATCTTTCGGCGGCGGGCGAAACGGCTCAGGCAACCTTTACTCTATAAAGGGCCAGAAGTTCGTCCACCTTGTTACGTTTACCACCGTTTCGGCTGATGCTGCGGCGAACCTGCAGCTTATGGAAATCGGTAGCGTTCTGATACCACAGGCGAGTCAGCTCGGTGTCATGATTCGAAATCAGCACCGGAATACTCTGCTCCCGCAGTCTTTCAGCCAGTTCGGCCAGATGCTGCTGCTGCACCATGCTGAAGCTGTCCGTGTGATAAGCGGTAAAGTTGGCGGTGGCGGAAAGCGGCGCATAGGGCGGATCGCAATACACTACGGAACCCGCAGCAACGTTTACCATGCTGACATCATAAGACTGGCAGACAAAAGTGGCATTTTTAGCCCGTTCGGCAAAGTTGTACAGCTCTTCTTCAGGGAAGTAAGGCTTACTGTAACGGCCAAACGGAACGTTAAATTCACCGCGCAGATTATAACGGCACAGGCCATTGTAACAATGGCGGTTAAGGTACAAAAACAACACCGCACGCCGGAATTCGTCGGTGCACTGGTTAAATTCGGCCCGGCAAGCGTAATAAATCGCTTCCTCGTTTTGCGCTTTAGTAAAGAGCAAACGAGACTCCCGCACGTACTCATCTGCACGGTTTTTGACAATATCGTAGAGGTTAATCAGATCGCTATTGATATCGGCGAGGACGTAGCGTGAGTAGTCGGTATTAAGAAATACCGACCCGGCGCCAACAAAAGGCTCAATCAGACAGTCGCCTTCCGGCAGATGCTTTTTTATATCTTCCAGCAGGGGGAATTTCCCCCCTGCCCATTTCAGAAAAGCGCGATTTTTTTTCATGCTGTCTTACTATTTACACCTTATCCAGCTGTGGAAAGGCTCCGACAGCGACTGCGCTTATTTTCACTTGAGGTCAGACTGCACCTGATGAATAGGTTTTGCCCACGGATTCTTAGCCTGAACGTCGGCCGGAAGGCTTGTCACCGCGCGTTTTGCATCGTCTTTCGTGGCATAAACACCGCTCACCAGCACGAACCAGGGCTGGCCGTTACGCTGAGTCTGGTAAACCATATAATGTTGCAGGTTCTCTTTTTTCGCCCACGCATTCAGGTTTGCGGAGTTTGAAGAAGAGCTCAGCTGCAGCGTGTAGTGGCTGCCGGGCGCACTCTTAATCGCGCTCGCATCACCCGCGACTGTACCGCCAGTGCTTGCCGTCGCGGCAGCCTGCGGTGCTGCTTTTGGTGCAGTAGATGCCGTCGCCTTCGGTGCCGGGTTTGAAGTGGCCGCGCTGGTTGATGGTGCCGTTACCGGAGCAGAAACCACCGGTGCAGGTTCACTACGCTTCACCGTTGCAACTGGCTTGCTTTCAGTTTTCACTTGCGGTTTAGGCTCGGCTTTACGCACAGGCTCAATGACCGTTTTCTTACGCTCAGGGCGAGATTCAACGGCGCGGGTTGGCTCCTGGGTACCAGCCAGCTTGCGAGGCTCGGTTTTGCTGCCAGCGATTGGCGCGACTGTAGCCGGTTCAGTAGGCAGCGTGGAATTGCTCACCACATTGTCAATCTGGCCCTGCTGCTGAGGCTGAGTCAGGGCGTTATTCAGATTTCCAGGAACCTCAACGCGCTGCTGCCCTTCCGGCTGCGGCTGCGTCTGAGCCTGGGTTGGTGTAGAAGAAATAGGCGGCAGTGAAACATCCTGCTGATTCTGCTGGCCAGCAACTGGAGTATTTCCTGACGATGGCTGAGCGGCGTTGGCCTGGTCGGCAGGTGCCGCACCGTTAGAACCGGAAAGATCGATATTCTTCTCGGCGCCTGGTTTTTGCTCGGCAGTATCTGGGGTGGATGAAGGCGCTTTCAGGGCTGAGCCGATACCAATGATAAGCAGCAGCAGAACCAGAATCCCGACGCCCATCATGATGTGCTGACGAGAAGCAGGCGCTTTCTGTTTCGCTGCCTTTTTACGCCCACGCGCCGGACGAGGCTCCGCGGCCAGGCCGTCATCACCTTCGTACTCTTCCTCAACCTCTTCTTCACGCTCACGACGAGCACGTGAAGGGCGACGGTCGTCCGCATCAAGATCGACGTCATCAACGTTGATCTGCGGTTCTTTATCGAACTCGTCAGGTTTGCGGGAACGCCCAGGACGACGATCGCTTGGATCGGGTTTCAGCTCGTCTTCTGGTTTAAACTCATCCATTTAACACCCCACTCAAAGGCGTATGCTCATCTCTGCATCACGCCCGAAGTTAAATACTATAAAAATTCTAGTTGTTAAGCCTGCTGGCAATCAGCGATGGCTGATAGAACGACATCGTGCGGTACTCCACCGCGCACTTCACTCTTCCCTATCGCCAGCGGCAGAATCAAACGCAGCTCACCGGCTAATACTTTTTTGTCACGCATCATGTGGGGCATATACGCGTCAGGGGACATTTCCTGCGGCCCGTTAACCGGTAAACCGGCTCGTACCAGCAGCGCGATCACGCGCTGAACTTCTGCCTCGCTGAATTGACCCAGACGCTGAGCGGTCCGCGCCGCCATCACCATCCCGGCCGCCACGGCTTCGCCATGCAGCCAGTTGCCATAGCCCATTTCAGCTTCAATGGCATGGCCAAACGTATGACCCAAATTCAGTAAAGCACGTAAGCCGCTTTCTCGCTCGTCTGCGGCAACAACTTCGGCTTTCAGCTCACAACAACGACGAATGCAGTACGCCATTGCTTTGCCGTCCAGCGTTAACAATGCGTCGATATTCTCTTCCAGCCAGTCAAAGAACTCGCCGTCCAGAATAATGCCGTATTTAATGACTTCCGCCAGGCCCGAAGCCAGTTCCCGAGCAGGCAAAGTCGACAGGCAGTCGAGATCCACCACCACCGAAGCGGGCTGGTAGAATGCGCCAATCATGTTTTTGCCGAGGGGATGGTTAACGGCCGTTTTGCCGCCAACGGAGGAGTCCACCTGCGAAAGCAGTGTGGTAGGAACCTGGATAAAACGCACCCCGCGCTGATAGCTCGCTGCGGCAAAACCGGTTAAATCGCCCACAACGCCACCGCCTAAAGCAATCAAGGTGGTGTCGCGGCCGTGAGGTTTTTCCAACAGTGCCGTAAAGACGGTATCAAGCACCGCGAGGCTTTTAAACTGCTCGCCATCCGGAAGAATGACGGTATCCACTTTAACGCCTGCCTGTTCCAGAAGACCACGAACCTTGTCCAGATAGAGCGGTGCAAGGGTTTCATTGGTAACCAGCATGGTCTGGTCGCCAGCCTTCAGCGGCCAAAAGGAAGCCGGGTCATTGAATAACCCGGCGGCAATGGTAATAGGGTAACTACGTTCCCCGAGAGTGACTGTCAGCCTCTCCATTACGCGGAGCCCACCTTATTGTTGCTTTGCCCGCAGGCGTTTCTTAATTAAGCCAGAATCAGTTGCTTTCCAGCATATGAATGATCTGGTTTGCGACCACTTTGGCGCTTTGATCATCGGTGCGAATCGTTACATCGGCAATCTCTTCATACAGCGGATTGCGTTCGCCGGCCAGTGCTTCCAGCACCTCACGAGGTGGAGTCTCAACCTGCAACAGCGGACGTTTTTTATCGCGCTGAGTACGAGCAAGCTGTTTCTCAATGGTGGTTTCAAGGTAAACCACTACGCCACGGGCGGAAAGACGATTGCGGGTTTCACGAGACTTCACAGAGCCGCCACCGGTAGCCAGCACGATGCCCTGTTTTTCAGTCAGTTCGTTAATGATTTTTTCTTCGCGATCGCGGAAGCCTTCTTCGCCTTCAACGTCGAATACCCAGCCCACATCAGCTCCGGTACGTTTCTCAATCTCTTGATCAGAATCGAAAAATTCCATATTGAGTTGCTGAGCTAACTGACGCCCAATAGTGCTTTTGCCGGCACCCATAGGCCCAACCAGAAAGATATTGCGTTTCTCTGCCATTTTTTCGGTACTACTAAGACAATTCGTTGATGATAAACCCGCCCGGTAACAACTTGCTGCGGCGGGACATGAACTGAAACCTCATAAGCGTGAGTTCGAGAATCAGACTAAAAATTATCTCAACACTCAAGGGGGTTTGGCAACCGAATAAATCACCTGGCGCCCGGCTCGGGACGAAAAGCGTGCGCCAGCTTTACCGACCACAGGCTCTCAATACCCAGCCTCCCGAAACGGTACACCTTGTAAGCTAATTCCTCTCTGTCGTCAAACACCTGGGCGCTGTTTGGCAGAAAAACCCGCAGGGGGAAGAGGAAAAACCTAAGGTAATGCAATTAATCTGGGCGTGATGAACACGACTAATTCCCGACGTTGGTGCTTTTTCCCGTCGTGCCGGAACAATTGTCCGATAAAAGGAATATTTCCCAGCAAAGGAACGCTATCCCTGGTGTGGTTGTTCTGCTGCTGGAAGATTCCGCCTAACGCCAGCGTCTCACCGTCTTTCACCTCGACCTGCGTTTCAATCTCCTGCTTATCAATGGCGAGTGCTTCCCCATCTGCGTGTTGGATGCTGCGCCCAGGCATATTTTGGCTGATGCGAAGCTGCAGGCGAATTGTCCCGTGGTGACTTATCGTCGGCATAACCTCCATCCCCAACACCGCCTCCTTAAATTCCACCGAAGTGGCTTCATTTTTACCATTAGAGATTTGATAGGGAATTTCAGTGCCCTGTTTGATGCTGGCAGACTGCTGGTGTGCCACCAGCAAGCGCGGGCTGGCGATGATTTCTAGCTGTTGCTGCTGCTCAAGCGCGCTGAGTTCCAGCTCAAGCATACGGCCGTTGATCCGGCCAATATTAAATCCTACCGTTGTGGTTGCCGCGTTTACTGCTAACTCACTTGAGACTGTTGTGGCCTGATATAGTCCGGATTCAGTCTCACCTGCCGGGGCACTCCACTTCACGCCGAGCTCTCGAAGCTTGTCCTGGTTGATGGTGACAATATGCGCGGACAGCTCGACCTGCCCCATCGAAACATCCATATCTTTAATCCAGGCTGCCACTCGTTTTTGTGCCTGCTGGCTGTCGCGGACCACAAGCCGGTTTGTGCGCTTATCTACGGTAATGCTGCCCCGGGGACCAAGCAGTTTTTCTTCATGGGCTTTTATCCCCGCGGCAAGGTCGGCAACTTCAGCATAACGCGGCGTATAAACCATTTGTACCAGCGGCTGCTCAAGCGCTTTTTGCTTACGAGTGGCCTCTTGCTGAGCACGTCGTTGCGCCGGATCCTGTTTCTGCTGGATTTGAAGAATATTGCCCGTTTTCGACGAAGTCAGGTTTGCTAATCTGAGTACCTGCTGGAAAGCCTGCTCCCACGTCACATCAGCCAAACGTAGCGAAAGACTCCCCGTCACCTCAGGCGCAATCATCACGTTAAAGTTTTGCTGCTCGGCCAGCGCCTGCAAAACCTGCACGACCGGTGTTTCATCTAACGTCAGAGTAACGCGATTATTCGTCCACCCCGTCAGGGGCATCAGCATCAGTATGCCTGCCACGATGTGCCTTATCATTGACTCCTCCCTCTATTTCCCAGTGGTAATGACGCCCTTCACAGGCGCCGTTGAGCGAAACTCTCAGTTGCCGCTCATGAAGCGCGATCGCCTGCACGCCAGGCTCCAGAAAAAAACCTTCTTTTACCCTTTGCCAGCGTTTCCCCGAGAATTTCATTAAAGCAATGCTGTCTGCAGAGCCAGTCGGGTAAAACACGCCGCGTAACTGCCAGCCATCAAGACGCTTGAGCAGCGCTTCACAGGGTGAGACGGGTAAAAGAAAAGGATTACGCGGCGACGACTGCAGGGGTGAGCTGAGCACGACCAGTAACATCCAACTAGCGGCTTTCATCAGTAAACTCCAGTGTGAGCAAAACCCGCACCTTTTCCCCAGCTTCACTCAAGATAAATGCCGGCAGCTTCAGGCTTGAATAGTTAGCCAGTTCTCTAAAAAGGGGCGGCACATTGGGCCAGGGAATCAGCATTTCCAACACAGAATGCTGAGGTTCAGGCCGCCACGTCACCAGCCTCCCGCCGGATCGTTTTACCGCTGCCATGGCAGAAAACCTCTCCAGAGACACGACATCGGGCAGCGGCTCTGGTTTCGGCAAGGCTGCAATTTCCCGCTGCTGCGAGAGCACATGCTGCCAGCGCTGATGGTGATGCTGTTGTTTAGCCTGCAATTCTTGTCGCAGGGGCCAAACCAGCAGCCACAAGCAGGCTAAAGCGATGAACAACAAACATACCAACAGGCTCAATGCCCGCCAGGCAACATGCCCATCAATGAGGCGATCCAGGTTACTGAGCATGTTCGCCCCCCTGAGGGTTTAAGGTGAAGGTAAAGACCAGACCTTTGTTTTTTTCATCACGCAGCTCACCAGGCTTGACCTCAAACGTTCCCGGCAAATCGGCTAAAACTGCCTCAAACCGCTCCAGTTCGCGTGCATCTCCCGCCACGCCAGAGACGATAGCGCTTTCGTTCTGCCAGCTAACGCTCTGTAGCCAGCTGTTCTCAGGCAACCGTGAGGCCAGCACATTCAGCACGCTTTCCCAACGGGAAATATTGCCTGTGCGCACCACCTCCGCCTGCAATATCGCCAGCCGCTGCTGATTATCTTTCAACTCTGTTAGCCGACGTGATAACAGCGCCTTCAGGGCGGATTCCTGCACCTCATATTCGGTTGTCTGGGCCTGTTGCCAGCGCACTTTCATGCCGAGAGATTGAGCCCAAAGCAGCATCAGCCCCATAACTAAAAGCACGCCACATATGAGAAGGCTGCCCCAAAGTTTTAGCCGATGACGGCGTTTTAACGGCCGCCATGGCAGAAGGTTTATCAGCGGCATCATTAGCGTTCGGCTCCCAGAGCGAGCCCCAATGCGAGCGTGTAAAGCCCGCCATGACGCGGCAACGGCGGCTGCTGGCGGACAATGGGTTGCCAGGTATTTAGCCTTTCTGCTCCGGCAGGCCAGGAGCGCCCGGCATCGGCATGGCTAAAGGCAATTTCGTCGGCGCTGGCCTCCAACTGCTGACATAGAGCCGGGAAATCCACTGTCTGCCGTTTATCCAGCCAGCCGGAACGTTCGAGGTTATTGACTGATGCCCACAACCAGTAACCCGGCTCTTCATGAACCAGAAAACGACAATGTGTTGGATAGCAATCCTGAGGCAAGGCGCTCAGAATTTTGTCTCCCGGCGTTATTGTCCGGGGAAAGAGCTTCATGCTGGCAAAAATGGCCTGCAATGAAGCAATATCCGCCCGTTTAGCCGCCGTCACGGAAAATGACGAATCTTCCTCCAGATAGTCATAGCAGAGTTGTTCCGCGGACATTTGCAACTGGCGAGCCGTTGCCCCCGAGATATACTTCTCCTGAACTGATTCCTGTAACCGCCCTGGAGGTCTGGGAACCTGCCGCTGCAAAGCCCGCTGTGCCGGAAAGCCAACCCGCAGATGATGGCGTACAGGGATTTCTTTACGCCATGCCGCAAGCGCCTCGCGCAGCATGTCGGGTTCGGGTAACATGCCGTCCGCAAGTGTCTGTTTCGGGAAAGGTAAATGCCACCAATGGCGCAGCTGCCACCCCTGCCGGTGCCACTGAACCGCTGCGGCACGTACGCCCTCCGCCTGGATATCCAGGCCAATCCGCCAACCAGGAAACATCATGGTTTCGATCTCCTTATCCGGATGATGAACAGCCCTGACCCCGAAACAGTAACGGGTATATCAAAGCTTCTGGCTTGCCTTTATACTACCGCGCGGTTGTTTAGAAACTGCCCAATTGAAACCTGATGGGAAATTTAAGGTGAAGTTCGTAAAGTATTTATTAATCCTTGCAGTCTGTTGCGTTCTGCTGGGAGCTGGCTCGATTTACGGTTTATACAAATACATTGAGCCCCAGCTGCCTGACGTGGCGACATTGAGAGACGTGCGACTGCAGATTCCAATGCAGGTTTACAGCGCTGACGGCGAGCTGATCGCTCAGTACGGCGAAAAACGCCGTATTCCTCTGACCCTGAACCAGATCCCTCCGGTGATGGTAAAAGCGTTTATCGCGACAGAAGACAGCCGCTTTTACGAGCACCACGGCGTTGACCCGGTGGGCATCTTCCGTGCTGCAAGCGTGGCGCTGTTCTCGGGCCATGCTTCTCAGGGAGCAAGTACCATCACGCAGCAGCTGGCGCGTAACTTCTTCCTTAGCCCCGAACGCACCCTGATGCGCAAAATTAAGGAAGCGTTTCTTGCGGTGCGCATCGAACAGATGCTCAACAAAGACGAGATCCTTGAGCTCTACCTGAACAAAATCTACCTCGGTTACCGCGCCTACGGCGTCGGCGCTGCCGCTCAGGTTTACTTCGGCAAAACGGTGGATCAGCTGACCCTGAGCGAGATTGCGGTGATTGCCGGGTTGCCTAAAGCGCCGTCAACCTTTAACCCGCTATACTCCATGGATCGCTCTACGGCACGCCGTAACGTGGTGCTGTCGCGCATGCTGAGCGAAGGTTACATCAGCCAAAGTCAGTACGATGAAGCGCGCAATCAGCCGATTGACGCCAGCTACCATACGCCTGAAATCGCCTTCTCCGCGCCATACCTTTCAGAGCTGGTGCGTCAGGACATGGTCGCCCGCTATGGTGACAAAGCCTACGAAGATGGCTACAAGGTTTACACCACGCTGAGCCGTAAAATCCAGCAGGGTGCTCAGGATGCCGTTCGCAACAACGTCATCGCCTACGATATGCGCCATGGCTACCGCGGCCCCTATAATGTGTTGTGGAAAGTGGGGGAAAGCGCCTGGGATAAGAAAAAAATCACCGATTCGCTGAAAAGTCTTCCGGTTTATGGCCCGCTGTTCCCGGCAGTTGTCACCCGCGCAGTGCCTGATGAAGCCACGGCCATGCTGGCAGACGGCAGCTCCGTTTCATTGGGTATGGAAGGCATGCGCTGGGCGCGTCCGTATCGTTCCGACACCGCGCAAGGCGCTACGCCACGCAAAGTGACCGATGTGGTTCAGGCAGGCCAGCAAATTTGGGTTCGTAAAGTGGACGATGCGTGGTGGCTTAGCCAGGTGCCCGACGTGAACTCAGCGCTGGTTTCGCTCAATCCGCATGATGGTGCCGTGCTGGCGCTGGTCGGCGGCTTTGACTTTAACCAAAGCAAATTTAACCGCGCGACCCAGGCGCTACGCCAGGTAGGGTCAAACATCAAACCTTTCCTGTATACCGCAGCGATGGACAAAGGCCTGACGCTGGCAAGCATTCTCAATGACGTGCCTATTTCACGCTGGGATGCCGGGGCAGGTTCCGACTGGCGGCCGAAAAACTCTCCAGCCCAATATGCCGGACCCATCCGTCTACGTCAGGGGCTGGGTGAGTCCAAAAACGTGGTGATGGTACGCGCAATGCGGGCAATGGGCGTAGATTATGCCGCAGAATATCTGCAGCGTTTTGGCTTCCCTGCGGCAAACATTGTTCATACCGAATCGCTGGCACTGGGCTCTGCCTCATTTACGCCAATGCAGGTTGCCCGCGGTTACTCCGTGATGGCAAACGGCGGCTTCCTGGTTGACCCTTACTACATCACCAAAATTGTCGATGACGCGGGTAATACCGTGTTTGAGACGAAGCCTAAAATTGCCTGCGCCAGCTGTGATATTCCAGTTATCTACGGCGATACGCCTAAATCAACGGTTCTGGAAAACCAGGACGTAGAAGACGTTGCCATCTCGCAAACGCCACAAAACAGCAGCGTACCCATGCCTCAGCTGGAGCAAGCTAACAGCGCTCTGGTGGCGAAAGCACAGGGCGAGGAGTATGCGCCACACGTGATCAACACGCCGCTGGCGTTCCTGATAAAAAGTGCGCTTAACAGCAACATTTATGGCGAACCGGGCTGGCAGGGAACCGGCTGGCGAGCAGGCCGTGATTTGAAACGCCGGGATATCGGCGGCAAAACAGGGACGACCAACAGTTCGAAAGATGCCTGGTTCTCCGGTTACGGCCCTGGCGTGGTCACGTCGGTATGGATTGGGTTCGACGACCATCGCCGCGATCTTGGTCGCACCACCGCTTCAGGCGCGATTAAAGATCAGATCTCCGGCTACGAAGGCGGGGCTAAGAGCGCCCAGCCCGCCTGGGATGATTTCATGAAAATCGCGCTGGCTGGCGTACCGGAAGAGCCGATGACGCCACCGCCGGGTATCGTCACCGTCAATATTGACCGCAGTACCGGGCAGCTAGCCAACGGCGGTAACAGTCGTGAGGAGTATTTCATCGAAGGTACGCAGCCTACGCAACAGGCCGTGCATGAAGTGGGTACGACGCTTATCGATAACGGGGAAGAGCACGAGCTGTTCTAACCCATAGCAAAATAGCAAAGGGCCGCTTAGCGGCCCTTTTCACGCTTTAGCGGTCAGATTTACAGCCTGCCCTGCTGTCTTAACCATTCCCGAACAAGGAACAAAGCGCTGACGTTACGCGCCTCGCTGAAATCATCTTCATTGAGCAAGTCCATCATTTTCGCCAGCGGCCACCGCACCTGCGGCAGTTCTTCCGGCTCATCCCCTTCCAGGGATTCGGGATACAGATCTTCCGCAATCACAATGTTCATTTTGCTCGAGAAATAGGACGGTGCCATCGTCAGTTTTTTCAGAAACGTTAGCTGATTCGCGCCAAAGCCCACTTCTTCTTTTAGCTCACGGTTAGCGGCCTCAAATACCGTTTCGCCCGGATCGATCAGCCCTTTAGAGAACCCAAGTTCATAGGATTCTGTGCCAACTGCGTATTCACGGATTAAGATCAGGTGGTCATCAACAACAGGCACTATCATTACCGCCTCACGGGAAGACGGTTTCATGCGTTCGTAGACGCGGCGAACGCCATTGCTAAATTCCAGATCCACCGTTTCGACATTAAACAGCCTCGAACGCGCCACGGTTTCGACATTTAAAATCGTTGGTTTTATTAGTGATTTGCTCATGTGGCCGGGATCAACAGTGAAAGAGGTAAGTTATTGTGCGGCATGCCGCACATATCGTGCAACGAGCATTGGCTATTATTTACATTTTTGTAACGTTTGGCGCGCTAAAACACGTAATACGCCAGTCTGTCAAGGCAGGTATTATTGAATAGGAATTTACTTGTATTTCGGACGAAGTCGCTTTGCTAACATTGTGTTACTGTAGGCCGGTCACCTTAAAAATAGCTCAAGTTTGCAGCTTTACCTGCCGATAATGACTTCTGAACTCTTAACCATTTGAAAGGCCGATCTTTTGCCGAGTTTGATGAAAAAGACGATTGTTTGATGGGGAAAGCATGAGCACCTTATTATTTCTGTTAGCTGCTATGCTGGCCTGCGCGGTCATTGCCGGATGGCTGATTTGGCGAAGCCTGAAACTACGTGCCCAGGTTTCGCACGATCGTTCCTTCACCGGTGCCACCACGCGCAAACTCACCCCGGAAGAGCGCCTTGCCGTCGAAAATTATCTCGAGCGCTATTCGCGTTCCCAGGAGCTGATTGGCCCCTCCGGCGCAAGCAACCCACCGCCAAGGCTAACGCTCACCGCGCAAAGCAGTACGGTTTTCTCCCTGACCCGGTCGATCACTCGCTACGGCCTCTCTGCCGATGACGCCAATAAATGGCGTTATTATCTTGATTCTGTTGAAGTTCACCTCCCGCCGCTGTGGGAGCAGTACATCACCAACGATAACGACGTAGAGCTGATTCGAACGAGCAGCATCCCGCTGGTGATTTCGCTCAATGGCAATACGCTGCAAAACGATACGATGGATGTTCAGCAGTATGCCCTGGAAGGCTACTCAGGCACTCAGGCATCCATTCGTGGCGAAGAAAGCGAGCAAATCGAACTACTAAACATTCGTCAGGAAACTCAGGAAGAGTATTCCCTGAGCCGTCCCGACGGCGTACGCGAAGCCGCGCTTATTTGCATCGCTTTTATCATGCTGTTCCTGAGCCTCGTGACGCCGTCGGTGTTTCTCCCCTGGCTGATTGGCGGAGCCGTCCTGCTGATTGCCGCCGGGTTGTGGGGCCTGTTTGCTCCGCCGGCAAAAACGGCATTGCGCGAGATCCACTGCCTGCGCGGCACACCTAAACGCTGGGGGCTGTTCGGCGAGTCTGACCAGGACCAGATGAACAACATCTCCCTGGGCATTATCGACCTGGTTTATCCGCCGCACTGGCAGCCTTTTGTGGCTCAGGATCTGGGGCAGAAAACCAATATTGATATCTATCTTGATCGCCATGTGGTGCGTCAGGGGCGTTTCCTTTCGCTCCATGATGAAGTGCGTAACTTCCCGCTACAGCACTGGGTGCGTAACCTGCTGATTGCCGCCGGCGCGCTGCTAGTCCTGCTGATGATGACTATTTGGGTGCCGCTGGAAATGCCTATCAAGCTTAGCGCCTCATGGCTGAAGGGCGCTCAGTCCATTGAAGCCACCAGCGTTGAGGAGCTCGCTAAATACAAGCTGCAGGTAGGCGATACGCTGAGAGTTAACGGGACGGGGATGTGTAATATTCAAACGCCAGGCGGCTATCATTCGCGCCAAAACTTCCCATTCACGCCATTCGACTGCTCGCAGATTATATGGAATACCGCCCGCCCTCTGCCCTTGCCGGAGTCCGAGATCATGGATAAAGCGGTCGCTCTGACCAAAGCCGTCAGCGGGCAAATTCATCCTCAGGGTGGAGAAGGTGACAGCAAAGTTAACCCCCAGCTCGCGGACGCCATTCAGAAATCAGGCATGGTCCTGCTGGATGATTTTGCCGGGATTGTGAAAAAAACCCAGGCACTGTGTACTGCAGAAGAAGAGTGCGTACGTTTGAAGAATGCGCTTGTGAACCTGGGTAACACCAAAGACTGGGATTCGCTGATCAAGCGCGCGGACTCAGGAAAACTGACCGGGGTGAATGTTTTGCTGCGGCCAGTTAGCGCCGAGTCGCTGGATAATCTGGTGACCACCTCAACCGCCCCCTTCTTTATTCGTGAAACGGCGCGGGCCGCACAGGCATTAAATAGCCCTGCTCCTGGCGGCTATATTATCATCAACGACGAAGGTGGTGATTTTGTGGACCAGCCGCTGCCGCCAATGTCGCTGTATGACTTCCCGGCCCAGGAACAATGGACCGAATTCCAGCGACTGGCGGAAATGCTGCTGCACACGCCGTTCCACGCCGAAGGGATCATTACCGGCATCTATACGGATGCCAACGGCACGCAGCACGTCACCCTGCATCGGATCTCCGACACGCATAGCCTCTGGAGCTACATCGGTATTTCTCTGATGCTGATCGCGATGCTGGCCTGCGCAGCCATAAACGGCGTTCTGGCGGTGTCTCGCTATCGACGCGCCAGTACGCGACTGGCTGAAATACAGCGCTATTATGATAGCTGCCTCAACCCCACACTGACCCCGCCCGCGCCGCTGAAGTAGCCGCTACGGGTAAACTTTGCGTACCGGGTTATGCTACCCTGGTACGCTATTTTCCCTCAATCGAGACTAAAGCTATGTCTGGTGCTATTGCCTGGCAGGACGTGGACACCCTGCTGCTGGATATGGACGGGACCCTGTTGGACCTGGCCTTTGATAACCATTTCTGGAAAAAGCTGGTGCCGGAAACCCTTAGCCTGCAGCGCGGTATTCCGCTTCAGGATGCCTATGAATTGATTTCCCGCGAGTACCACGCCGTGCAGCATACGCTAAACTGGTACTGTCTCGACTACTGGAGCGAACGCCTCGGCCTTGATATCTGTGGCATGACCACCGAACAGGGGCCAAAAGCCGCGCTGCGTGAAGATACCGTGCCATTTCTTGAAGCTGCGAAAGCCAGCGGCAAGCGCCGAATTCTGCTCACCAACGCGCACCCGCACAACCTGGCGGTGAAGCTTGAGCACACGGGTTTGAACGAGCACCTTGATTTATTACTTTCCACCCACACATTTGGGTATCCGAAAGAAGATCAGCGTTTATGGCAGGCGGTAGCCGGGCATACCGGATTCGATGCGGCCAGAACCGTCTTTATCGACGACAGCGAAGCGATTCTTGATGCAGCCGCAACGTTTGGGATTCGCTACTGCTTTGGCGTCCTCAACCCGGACTCAGGTGAAGCGGAAAAAACGTTTGAGCGCCACCCAGGCCTAAGCGATTACCGTAGCCTGATCCCGTCGCTTTCCGCTTAAGGAGGCGTAATGAAAGAAAAAACCGCCGAGGGCGTACGCCTGGATAAATGGCTGTGGGCCGCACGCTTTTATAAAACCCGCGCGGTGGCGCGGGAAATGATTGAAGGCGGGAAAGTGCATTACAACGGCCAACGCAGCAAGCCGAGCAAACTGGTTGAGCTTCACGCGGTACTCACGCTGCGTCAGGGAAATGACGAGCGCACCGTAATCGTCCTGGGTATTACCGAACAGCGCAGGCCAGCCGCGGAAGCCACTCAGCTTTATGAAGAGACGGCAGAAAGCATCGCCAAACGGGAAAAAATGGCGCAGGCACGCAAAATGAACGCGCTGACCATGCCGCATCCCGATCGCCGCCCGGATAAAAAAGAGCGGCGAGATTTGATGAAATTTAAACACGGTGGCGAAGCGTAAATTCGCCGACCAGTAAGAGAGATGACGATGACTCAACACGACCAACTACACCGCTATCTGTTTGAAAACCACGCCGTGCGCGGCGAGCTGGTGACGGTTTCCGAAACCTGGCAGCAGATCATGGCAAACCATGACTATCCGCAGCCGGTCAAAAAAATTCTGGGCGAACTGCTGGTCGCCACCAGCCTGCTGACCGCCACGCTGAAGTTTGACGGAGATATCACCGTTCAGCTTCAGGGCGATGGCCCGATGACGCTGGCCGTGATTAACGGCAACAACAAGCAGCAAATGCGCGGCGTAGCGCGTGTGCAGGGTGATATTCCGGCGGATGCTGCGTTAAAAGATCTGGTGGGTAACGGCTATCTGGTGATTACCATCACCCCAGCCGAAGGCGAGCGATATCAGGGTGTGGTCGGCCTGGAAGGCGATACGCTGGCCGCCTGCCTGGAAGATTACTTCATGCGTTCCGAGCAGTTGCCAACTCGTCTGTTTATTCGTACCGGTGAAGTAGACGGTAAAGCGGCGGCGGGCGGTATGCTGCTGCAGGTTCTGCCAGCGCAGAACGCCGAAACCGACGACTTTAACCACCTGGCGACGCTCACCGAAACCATCAAGGCTGAAGAGCTGCTGACGCTGCCGGCAAACGATGTGCTATGGCGTCTGTACCACGAAGAAGAAGTCACGCTGTACGATCCGCAGGACGTAGAGTTCAAATGCACCTGCTCACGCGAGCGCTGTGCTGACGCGTTGCGCACGCTGCCGGACGAAGAAGTCGACAGTATTCTGGCCGAAGACGGCGAAATCGACATGAACTGTGATTACTGCGGCAGCCGCTATGTGTTTGACTCCATGGATATCGCAGCGATTCGCAACAATGCCTCTCCGGCGGATCCGCAGGTTCACTAAGTTTGCAAAACGCCTCCAATCGGAGGCGTTTTTTTTCAGCGGTAATAGTCGATTTTAACCCGCTGCCCCTGCACCATCACGTCCTGCCAGACCTTCGGCGCCGCCGTCAGTTTTCCTTCAGAAGCGGCCTGCTTCAGCGCTGACATCATCTGGTTTTTATCCAGATCCCGGGCCTGGCCGATATCCTTCCAGCTTCCGTCTATCTTGCCGTAAACTTTGCAGTAGCTCATTTCCGGCTGGCAAAGCAGCCATTCATCCCGTCCATCGCCGTTCAGATCCATCCCAACCAGCAGACACTTATCCTCGTCATCCAGACACTCACGAGCCTGGTAACTTTCATCTTTTACCATGGCCTGCCACCACGCGTTTTCCGGTACACGGTTTTTATCCGCCAGCACGATTCGCTGGCGCAAAGATTCAACAGTAAGCTTCACCGCAGCCACGCTGCCAGCTTTGCCGTTGCTCAACAGCATAGCCAATTGCCTTCTGCGATCGGGGCTGGCGACAAACACCGGGTCTTTTTGCAGCTCGCTGAGCGCATCATAGCCCCGCCGCCCGGCGTATTGCAGCATGTTCATACTCAGCTTCTCGGGCTTCAGGACGCCGCTGTGGTAACGCGCCATTTGGTTATTAACGCTGATCCGGTAAGGGTCCAAAAGCGGAGAATTCACCGCAACCAACAGAACCAGCGCCAGCAAAAGCACCGCGCGGTTAATCCCCCCCGGCTGTAGAACAGGCTCCCGACGCTGGCGAACGAGCGTGACAACATAGCCGAAAGCCCACACCAGCACGGTGAAAGTTATCAGCGCCGCATACACCCTCGTCGGCGTCCAGCCGTATGACGAAACGCGCAGCCACAGCGCATAACTTGCCAGCAAGGCATAAATCGGCGACAGCAATAGCGTCAGCTTTATCGCGCCATCAAGCAAAGCGGGATAAGGCCGGCTTTCTCTTTCCGGATGATATGCCACTGCAGCAGTGCCCATCACCATCAGCGTCAGCGTGTTGAGCAGTGCGTTACAGGAAAAATGCAGTGAAATAGACCCCAGGCCGACCACCGGCAGCGTCGCCAAAAACATCAGAGAGATCAGCGATAGCAGCGGTAAAAGTCCCGTCGCAAAAATGCTGAAGAAATGTTTTACCGCGTTTATGGCCCGGATCTGGTCACGGCAAAGCGTTACCGCCAGCGATGCTGCCATACAGGTGGCAATCCAGGCAAACGCCGAAGAACTAAAGAACAAGCGGTCAAAGAAGGTGATATCCACCAGCTTAAATAAACCGGCCCAAAGCGCCAGCACGCCCCAGAAAAAGAGTACCAGCAGCCCGGTCAGCAGCAGAGTAATGCCATTCCGCCAGAGCTGGCCGTAGAACATCTGCCAGCCTCCCCAACCGCGATTCGAATACAGCCGCCCCTGCAGCCAGGGCAAGGCCAGAAACAACATCGCCGCCAGCGAACACAGATACCCCAGCACGATATCGTGCCGGTTCCAGCTTTCCAGCCCCTGGGTCGTCCAGTTCACCCAGCCGCTCATCAATGCCACGATCGGCAAGGGAAGCAGCACCCATCTCCAAAATCGCAGGTCATTGAAACGCTGGACGATTAGCGCCAGCGTTGCCGCCAGCACCACGGACAGCGAGCGCAGGTACAGGGCCTGATTATCCCCTCGCAGCCAGATGCTACTCACCCTATCTCCTTCGGTGAGGTACAGCACCACGCCTAAAAGAAACCCCACCAGCAAAATACCCCAGCGGGTCGCCTTAGGTAACGGTTCTGACATGAACATGGTTGTCATCCCTTATGAGCTCATTTTTGAGTTAGTGTAACGGCTTGCTGCGACTTGCAAATGACGCTCTTGTTTCATTGCGTTGCGCATGAGAGCGCGTTCATTCACAAAGTTCTCCGTTATTATCCTAATTATTAACATATCCACCATATTTTCCCCGAAAGCCAGAGAATTCCTGCCATACTCTGCCCCCGTTGCGGCATCCCCTGTGCATTTCCCCTGTTAAATTTAAGCAGGCGCGTAAATTTATGATAGTGGTCGCGGTTAACACCCCCTAAACAACCCTACAATATTCGGCAGTATAAATTGGCTAAGGAGCAGTGAAATGCGAGTTAAAGGCATAACCCCGCAAGATCTCAAGGCTTATGGCATTCATGACGTCAGCGAAGTCGTCTATAACCCCGATTACGACACTCTTTACCGCGAAGAGCTCGACCCAAATCTGCAGGGTTTTGAGCGCGGTGTGGTCACTAAATTAGGCGCCGTCTCCGTAGATACCGGGATCTTCACCGGCCGCTCTCCAAAAGATAAATACATCGTCCGCGATGACACCACCCGCGACACCTTATGGTGGGCTGACAACGGTAAAGGCAAAAACGATAACAAACCGCTTTCCGAAGAGACCTGGCACCAGCTTAAAGGGCTCGTCACTCATCAACTTTCGGGCAAACGCCTGTTTATTATCGACGCATTTTGCGGCGCCAACGCCGATACCCGCCTGTCAGTGCGTTTTATCACCGAAGTTGCCTGGCAGGCCCACTTCGTGAAAAACATGTTTATTCGCCCAACGGACGAAGAACTGGAGACGTTTGAGCCTGATTTTGTGGTGATGAACGGGGCTAAATGTACCAATCCAGACTGGAAAGAACAGGGCCTGAACTCCGAAAACTTTGTCGCCTTTAATCTGACTGAGCGTATGCAGCTTATCGGCGGCACCTGGTACGGCGGCGAGATGAAAAAAGGGATGTTCTCTATCATGAACTACCTGCTGCCGCTGAAGGGCATCGCCTCCATGCACTGCTCGGCAAACGTCGGTGAAAAAGGGGATGTGGCGGTGTTCTTCGGCCTGTCCGGCACCGGTAAAACAACGCTTTCTACCGACCCGAAACGCCGCCTGATTGGCGACGATGAGCACGGCTGGGACGACGACGGCGTGTTTAACTTTGAAGGCGGCTGCTACGCCAAAACCATTCGCCTGTCAGAAGAGGCAGAGCCGGATATCTATCACGCAATTCGCCGCGATGCGCTGCTGGAGAACGTGACCGTCCGTGCTGATGGCACCATCGACTTCGATGATGCGTCCAAAACGGAAAACACCCGCGTTTCTTACCCGATTTATCACATCGACAATATCGTTAAGCCGGTATCGAAAGCGGGCCACGCAACCAAAGTTATCTTCCTGACTGCGGATGCCTTCGGCGTACTGCCACCGGTTTCCCGCCTCACCGCGAACCAGACTCAGTACCACTTCCTGTCCGGTTTTACCGCCAAACTGGCGGGTACCGAACGCGGCGTGACTGAGCCAACGCCAACCTTCTCCGCCTGCTTCGGCGCGGCGTTCCTGTCGCTGCACCCAACGCAGTATGCTGAAGTGCTGGTGAAACGCATGCAGGCATCCGGCGCCCAGGCGTACCTGGTGAATACCGGCTGGAACGGCACCGGCAAACGCATCTCAATTAAAGACACCCGCGCGATCATCGACGCGATTCTCGACGGCTCGCTGGACGACGCAGAAACCTTTACGCTGCCGATGTTTAACCTTGCCATTCCAACCTCCCTCGCGGGCGTTGATACCCAGATTCTGGATCCGCGTAATACCTACGCGTCTCCGGAGCAGTGGCAGGAAAAAGCTGAGCAGCTGGCGAAGCTGTTTGTCGAGAACTTCGAGAAATACACCGATACTCCTGCCGGTGCAGCTCTGGTCGAAGCCGGCCCGAAGCTGTAAATCTGAAGCATTAGGCGAAAAAAAACGAACCCTTCGGGGTTCGTTTTTTATTGGGCCACAGGCCAGCTAGCTTTCCCGGTGAGTTACCACCCGGGTTATCGGCAGCGGGAGATAAGCCCTGATTCGCAGCCCTCCCCGCTCGCTCTTCCCGAGATCCAACATTCCGTTATGGTTGTCGATGATGCGCTGCACGATGGCTAAGCCCAGCCCGGTACCACTGGTACTGCGGGCGCTGTCGCCACGCACAAACGGCTGGAACAAATGCTGAAGCTGATCTGGCTCAATGCCCGGACCATCATCTTCCACCTGGAACCAGGCGCGGTTTAACTCGCTGCCGCTGCTGACCTTGATCCAGCCATTGCCGTAGCGCGCTGCGTTCACCACCATGTTGGCCACAGCACGCTTGATGGACAACGGATGAATATTCAGGCGAATTTCGCCGGCCTGCAGGTCGGTATCGATTTCTCGCTCGTAGCCGCTTTCTGCCGCAATCACTTCCCCGAGCACGCTGTTGAGATCCGCCATCTCCAGCGGCATCTCCTGCCCGGTGCGCAGGTAGTCGATAAACTGTTCGATAATTGCATTACACTCTTCGATATCTTTGTTAATCGACTCGGCCAGATAGCCATCCTCCTGCCCCATCATTTCGGTCGCCAGGCGAATACGCGTCAGCGGCGTGCGCAGGTCATGGCTGACGCCCGCCATAAGCAGCGTGCGATCGTCGGCCAGCTGTTTAACGCCCGCGGCCATATGGTTAAACGCCCGCGTCACAGACCGCACTTCCGAAGCGCCATATTCGCGCAAGGGAGGAGGAATAATTCCTTTACCGACCTGCAGCGCAGCGTGCTCCAGGTCGACCAGCGGTCGGTTTTGTATTCGAATAAACAGCCATGCACCGCCTATCGCCAACAGCATGATCGCCAGCGTGTAGCGGAACAGCGGGGAGAAATCGCCCTGATGGATTTCGGTCAGCGGAACGCGGACCCAGATATTCGGCGACAGCCAGGTTTTCAGCCAGACAACCGGGGAGCTTTTGTTCACCTCAACGCGCACTTCGGTCGGGCCGCCAAGCTGCTGCGCCATTTGCTGGCTCAGAAACTCGTAATGTTGCGCCCAACGCAGGCCAGCGTCTTCCGCCGCCTCGTTGGAGTAAAGTGAAATACCCAGCTCGCGGTAAATCTCTCGCCGAAACGCAGGCGGCACCACAAGTTGGGTGCCGTCTTCAAGCTGCAGTTTGTCGGTCATTAGCATTCTGACTTCGTACGCCAGCACCTTATTAAACTGCTGCAGGCTCGGCAAAATCGCGAAGTTCAGAACGACAAGATAAGTCGTCACCAGGCTGACGAACAGCAAGGTGACGATCAGCAACAGCGTACGGGCAAACGAGCTTCTGGGGGAGAAGCGAACTCGCCTCATGCCTTAGCGCCGTCCGGGACAAAGACGTAGCCAAGACCCCAAACGGTCTGGATATAACGCGGATGCGCCGGATCTTCTTCCACCATGCGGCGCAGGCGGGAGATTTGCACGTCAATAGAACGTTCCATCGCGGAGTATTCACGGCCACGGGCCAGGTTCATCAGTTTGTCGCGGGAAAGCGGCTCGCGCGGGTGGCTGACCAGTGCTTTCAGCACCGCAAACTCACCGCTGGTCAGCGGCATTGGCTCGTCTTCACGAAACATTTCACGAGTGCCGAGATTCAGCTTGAACTTACCGAAAGCGATAACGGCTTCTTCCTGAGAAGGCGCACCCGGCAGTTCGTTCGCCTGGCGACGCAGAACCGCACGAATACGGGCCAGCAGCTCACGCGGGTTAAACGGCTTCGGAATATAGTCATCCGCGCCGATTTCCAGGCCGACGATACGGTCAACTTCTTCGCCTTTCGCAGTGACCATGATGATCGGCATCGGGTTACTCTGGCTGCGTAGACGGCGGCAGATAGACAGACCATCCTCGCCCGGCAGCATGAGATCCAGCACCATCAGATGGAAGGATTCACGGGTCAGCAGGCGATCCATTTGTTCGGCGTTAGCGACGCTGCGAACCTGGAAGCCCTGCTCGGTGAGATAACGCTCTAACAGCGCGCGCAGACGCATGTCGTCATCGACCACCAGAATTTTATAGTTCTCTTGCATCGTTTGTACTCCCAAAGGCTCGAACAGTTGAGTGTGTATTCTTAAAAAACTGCGCTAATACAACCAGTCAATTCTGGTATACATTCTAGTCGAAATTGTTACAAAGCATATTAAACAGTCGGTTATCAACGTTTTAAATCAAAATTTGGTGACTTGCTTCCCAAAATGCGCCGGTTGCATTCCTTATTGAGCATCGGTTTAAATCACACTCTGATTTTACAGGCTGTAGGGCAGAAAGATGAAAACGCCGTTAATCACCCGCGAAGGCTACGAAAAGCTCAAAAAAGAGCTGGATTATCTGTGGCGTGAAGAGCGCCCCGAAGTGACCAAAAAAGTGACCTGGGCCGCCAGCCTCGGCGATCGCAGCGAAAACGCCGACTATCAGTACAACAAAAAACGCCTGCGTGAAATTGACCGCCGGGTTCGCTACATCACCAAATCTCTTGAGCGACTGAAAATCGTCGATTACTCACCGCAGCAGGAAGGCAAAGTCTTCTTCGGCGCGTGGGTCGAAATCGAAAACGACGACGGCGACCTGTTGCGCTTTCGCATCGTCGGCTACGACGAAATCTTTGGCCGCAAGGACTACATTTCTATTGATTCGCCGATGGCACGCGCGCTGCTCAAAAAAGAAGTGGGTGATTTAGCCGTGGTGCAAACGCCGGCGGGAGAGGCGCAGTGGTACGTCAATGAAATTGAGTACCCTAAACCCGAGTAATGTGCACAGAACTGTCTGAAACCCAATATCCGTGGGTCGTCGGCTGGCATTTTCGCGCCCCGATCCGTATAACTGTTTGCTGAATTTTCCGTACTACACAGATGAAAAGCCATGATGAATGATTCGCTTTGCCGCATTATTGCGGGTGAGCTTCAGGCCAGAAACGAACAGGTGGAAGCCGCCGTTCGCCTGCTGGATGAAGGGAATACCGTGCCGTTTATTGCACGTTATCGTAAGGAAGTCACCGGCGGTCTGGATGACACGCAACTGCGTCAACTGGAGACTCGTCTTAGCTACCTGCGCGAGCTGGAGGAGCGCCGTCAGTCCATCCTCAAATCTATTGCCGAGCAGGGTAAACTGAGTGACGAACTTGCCGGTGCCATCAACGGCACGCTGAGCAAAACCGAACTCGAAGACCTTTACCTGCCGTACAAACCCAAGCGCCGTACCCGCGGGCAAATCGCCATCGAAGCAGGTCTTGAGCCGCTGGCGGATTTACTGTGGAACGAACCTTCACACGACCCGGAGCAGGAAGCTGCTCGCTTCGTGGACGCCGACAAAAGCGTGGCCGACACCAAAGCCGCGCTGGACGGCGCACGCTACATTCTGATGGAGCGCTTCGCTGAAGACGCCGCGCTGCTGGCGAAAGTGCGCGACTATTTGTGGAAAAATGCGCATCTGGTTTCCGCCGTTGTAAGCGGCAAAGAGGAAGAAGGCGCCAAATTCCGCGACTACTTCGCCCACCGCGAAGCCATTGCCACCGTTCCTTCCCACCGTGCGCTGGCGATGTTCCGCGGACGTAACGAAGGTATTTTACAGCTGTCGCTGAATGCCGATCCGCAGTTTGATGAGCCGCCGCGCGAGAGCTACTGCGAGCAGTTGATCATTAATCATCTGGGTCTGCGCCTGAACAATGCCCCTGCCGATAGCTGGCGCAAGGCCGTGGTGAGCTGGACCTGGCGCATCAAGGTGTTAATGCACCTTGAAACCGAGCTAATGGGCACCGTGCGCGAACGCGCCGAAGACGAAGCTATTAACGTTTTCGCCCGCAACCTTCACGATCTGCTGATGGCAGCTCCGGCTGGCCTGCGCGCCACCATGGGTCTCGATCCGGGCCTGCGTACCGGGGTAAAAGTCGCGGTGGTTGATGCCACCGGCAAGCTGGTAGCAACCGATACTATTTATCCGCATACCGGTCAGGCTGCAAAAGCCGCCGTGGCCGTGGCTGCCCTTTGTGAAAAACACAACGTCGAGCTGGTCGCTATCGGCAACGGTACAGCCTCCCGTGAAACCGAGCGCTTCTTCCTGGATGTGCAAAAACAGTTCCCGAAAGTCACCGCCCAGAAGGTGATCGTCAGCGAGGCCGGCGCTTCCGTTTACTCAGCTTCCGAGCTGGCGGCGCTGGAATTCCCGGATCTGGACGTGTCCATCCGCGGCGCAGTCTCCATTGCCCGCCGTCTGCAGGATCCCCTCGCCGAGCTGGTGAAAATCGACCCGAAATCTATCGGCGTAGGCCAGTATCAGCACGATGTCAGCCAGACTCAGCTGGCGAAAAAACTGGATGCGGTCGTCGAAGATTGCGTGAACGCCGTTGGCGTGGATCTCAATACGGCTTCCGTGCCGCTGCTGACCCGCGTGGCTGGCCTGACCCGCATGATGGCGCAGAACATCGTCAACTGGCGCGACGAAAATGGCCGCTTCCAGAACCGCCAGCAGTTGCTGAAAGTCAGCCGCCTGGGGCCCAAAGCTTTTGAGCAGTGTGCGGGCTTCCTGCGCATCAACCACGGCGATAACCCGCTGGATGCCTCTACCGTACACCCGGAAGCCTATCCGGTGGTCGAACGTATTCTGGCCGCCACTCAGCAGGCGCTGCAGGACCTGATGGGCAACAGCAGCGAATTACGCGATCTGAAGGCCAGCCAGTTTACCGATGAGCGTTTCGGTGTCCCTACCGTGACGGACATTATTAAAGAGCTGGAAAAACCGGGCCGTGACCCGCGCCCTGAGTTTAAGACCGCACAGTTTGCCGAAGGCGTGGAAACCATGAACGACCTGACGCCGGGTATGGTGCTGGAAGGCGCGGTGACCAACGTCACCAACTTCGGCGCCTTTGTCGATATCGGCGTACATCAGGACGGCCTGGTGCATATCTCCTCCCTGTCGGACAAATTCATCGACGATCCGCATAAAGTGGTGAAAGCGGGCGATATCGTTAAAGTCAAAGTCCTGGAAGTCGATCTGCAGCGGAAACGCATCGCCCTGACCATGCGTCTTGACGAGCAGCCTGGCGAAGGTGGCAGCCGTCGCGGTAATGGGGGCAACAACGCACCTCGCGAGCAAAAAGGCAGGCCAGCAGCGCAGCAAAAACCGCGCGGGCGCGAAAATGCCAGCGGTGGAAACAGCGCGATGATGGATGCACTCGCCGCCGCGATGGGCAAGAAGCGTTAATTGTTTAACCTCTCCCTTCGGGGAGAGGTTTTATTTCTGCAGTCGCCTGCAAAGGCAGAAAAATAACCGACTCTTGATCTAAATCAATTTTCAATAATTACTCCACCGTGAAACCAGTAATTATCATCCTTGTAACATCGGCAATAGCGAAATAACATTCATCGCTCACCAACGATAAGCCATTCTTCTATTTTTCATATAATTAAGAAATTATCCGCTTTAGTTCATTAATGGCCACCCCGCAAAACCAGCCAGAAAAATACGTATTTTTGGTTAAATTCGCTAAGAAAAATATATATTGTCGACAGTAACCATTCTCATTATCATTGCATTGGACGATATTTCTTCTCTTTCTTCCGATAGTTTAATTCGTTTTTATTACATGCATGACTCGTGAAAAAAAACGATCGTTCAGTCAGCGTCAATGCAGAGCCCAGCTCTAAGTAGGTCTTATGCAATTCATACCGAATAGCGCGTGGAAAATTACCGGCTTCGCCAGTGAAATCAGTCCGGCTTATCGCCAAAAATTATTATCCCTCGGCATGTTGCCGGGTTCTTCATTCAACGTCGTCCGCGTGGCGCCTCTCGGCGACCCTATTCATATCGAAACGCGCCGCGTAAGCCTGGTGCTGCGTAAAAAAGATCTCGCGCTGGTCAATATTGAAGCCGTAGCGTAATGGCGGGGAAGCGTCCGCGCTTTTTGCACACTCAACGAAGTTCACGAATAAAATGAAAAACTTAACCATAGGTTTAATCGGCAATCCTAACTCGGGGAAAACCACCTTATTTAATCAGCTGACGGGTGCCCGCCAGCGCGTGGGGAACTGGGCTGGCGTTACCGTAGAACGCAAAGAAGGTCAGTTTTCCACCCTTGAGCACCAGGTGACGCTGGTTGATTTACCCGGCACCTATTCCCTCACCACCATTTCGTCGCAAACTTCGCTTGATGAGCAAATCGCCTGTCACTACATCCTGAGCGGCGATGCCGATCTGTTAATCAACGTAGTGGATGCTTCTAACCTTGAGCGTAACCTCTACCTGACGCTGCAGCTTCTCGAGCTGGGTATCCCGTGCGTGGTGGCGCTCAATATGTTGGATATTGCCGAGAAACAGGCGATTCGCATCGACATCGACGCGCTTGCCGCTCGCCTTGGCTGCCCTGTGGTGCCGCTGGTGTCTACTCGCGGGCGCGGCATTGAAAGCCTGAAGCTCGCCATTGACCGCAAGCAGCCCAACGAGAAAAACGAGCTGGTGCACTATCCGCAGGTTTTACAGCAAGAGGCAAAAAAACTGGCCGAGGATATGCCGCAGGAAATGCCGGTGACGCAACGCAGTTGGCTGGCGCTGCAGATGCTGGAAGGCGATATCTACAGCCTCGCTTATGCGGGCAATTTCACGGACAAACTTGACGCAGCGCGCGCGCGCCTGGCTGAAACAGTTGACGATCCCGCGCTGCTGATCGCGGATGCCCGTTACCAAAGCATCGCTTCCATTTGCGACGCGGTGAGTAATAGCCTGACCGCCGAACCAAACCGACTGACGGTGGCGATGGATAAAATCATCCTCAATCGCTATCTCGGCCTGCCAATCTTCATGCTGGTGATGTACCTGATGTTCCTGCTGGCGATTAACATCGGCGGCGCGCTGCAGCCCATTTTTGATGGCGGCTCGGTGGCGATATTCATTCACGGCATCCAGTGGCTCGGTTATACGCTGCACTTCCCGGAATGGCTGACGATTTTCCTGGCCCAGGGCATCGGCGGCGGGATCAATACCGTGCTGCCGCTGGTGCCACAAATCGGCATGATGTACCTGTTCCTCTCCTTCCTCGAAGATTCCGGCTATATGGCGCGCGCAGCCTTTGTGATGGATCGCCTGATGCAGTCGCTGGGTTTACCGGGTAAATCCTTTGTGCCGCTGATTGTCGGCTTCGGCTGTAACGTGCCTTCGGTCATGGGTGCCCGCACGCTTGATGCGCCGCGCGAAAGGCTGATGACCATCATGATGGCGCCGTTTATGTCCTGCGGCGCCCGCCTGGCGATTTTCGCGGTGTTTGCTGCCGCATTCTTCGGCCAGCAGGGCGCGCTGGTGGTGTTCTCACTTTATATTCTCGGCATTGTCATGGCTATTCTCACCGGCCTGATGCTGAAGCATACCATCATGCGCGGCGAAGCTTCGCCGTTTGTCATGGAGCTGCCGGTTTACCACGTCCCTCACCTCAAGAGCCTGATTTTACAAACCTGGCAGCGCCTGAAAGGCTTCGTGCTTCGCGCCGGGAAGGTCATCGTGATCGTCAGTATTTTCATCGGTGCCCTGAACAGCTTCTCCTTTAGCGGCAAGCCGGTAGATAGCATCAACGATTCTGCCCTTGCCTCCGTCAGCCGCGTATTAACGCCGCTGCTTAAGCCGATTGGTGTCCATGATGACAACTGGCAGGCTACCGTTGGGCTGTTCACCGGTGCGATGGCCAAAGAAGTTGTGGTCGGTACGTTAAATACCCTCTATACCGCCGAAGATATTCATAATGAAGAGTTTGATGCCGCAAGCTTTAACCTGCTTGATGAACTGGGCGCTGCCGCCGATGAAACCTGGCAGGGGCTAAAAAACACCTTCAGCCTGAGCGTGCTGGCGAACCCGATTGAGGCAAGCAAAGGCGACGGCGAAATGTCTTCCGGGCCGATGGGCGTGATGAGCACAAAATTCGGCAGCGAAGCCGCCGCCTACAGCTATCTAATTTTCGTTTTGCTCTATATTCCGTGCATCTCGGTGATGGGGGCCATCGCCCGCGAATCGAGCCGGGGCTGGATGACATTTTCCGTGCTTTGGGGGCTGAACATTGCCTATTCGCTCTCCACGCTTTACTACCAGAGCGTCACCTTCCGCGAGCACCCGCAGTTCAGCCTGGTTTGCATCCTCGCGGTGGTATTGTTCAACGTCCTGCTGCTTGGCGGGCTGCGCCGGGCAAGAAGCCGCGTAGATGTATCCCTGCTGTCCACCAGAAAAACGCCGTCGTCCTGCTGCCAGAGCAGCGCCGGCGACTGCCACTAAGGTGCGATGATGGCAAGCCTGATTGATATCCGTAACGCCCTGGCGCTTCAGGGCCGCCTGGAAGCGAAGCAGATTAGCCAGCAGCTTGCCACACCTCTGCCGCTGGTCGCCGCCATGCTCGATCGCCTGGAAGCAATGGGCAAAGCCATACGCATCAGCGAAGACCCGAGCAGTTGCCTGACGGGAAGCTGCAAAAGCTGTCCGGAAGGAAAACAGTGCGCCCGGGAACTGTGGGCGCTGCGTTAAGCTAAAATGAAAGGCGGATTATTCCGCCTTTTTACTGCCCGGCCGCTAAAAAAGTTGTTGTTCCCAGGCTAGCAACGTCTGGCAAAATTCAGCCGGATGAGAGATAAACGGCGCGTGGGCAGCCTTGTCGAAGATTACCGAACTGGACTGTGGCCACAGGGCGTCCAGCAGCGGAACCACTTTACGTGGTACAAGCCCGTCAAGTCGGCCATACAGGCGTAAATGCGGTATTGCAGAATGCGAAAGTTCCTCTCGCAGATCGGCGGTTCGCAGGATCTCAAGCCCGCCATTAAGCACGGCCACCTCCGGCATCGGCTGCCCCAGCACAACGGTTTTCAGCAGGCGAGCATCCTGGCGCGCGGTTTCCGTGCCGAGGGTTTGCAGCGCCAGAAAGCGTTCCACCGTACGCTGAAAGTCTTCGCTTAGCTGCCGCTGGAACCCGGTCAGCACGTCAGGTTTAATACCCGGCCAGTTTTCTGAGGCGGTAAAACTGGGTGAGGAAGCCACCGTCACCAGCGCCTTAACACGCTCAGGCCTGACGAGTGCTACCTGACTTGCCACCAGCCCGCCAAGGCTCCAGCCAAGCCAAATGGCTTGTTCAGGGGCTTTAGTCAGCACGATGTCGGCCATTTGCTCCAGCGTTAACGCACCAAACCCCTTGCTCCGGCCATACCCCGGCAAGTCGACCAGATGCAGCCGAAATTGCGAGCCGAGTTCTGCTTCGATGTTGTGCCAGACCTCCGCATTCAGCCCCCATCCGTGCAGCAGCACAAGATCGTTTTTTCCTTCACCTTTTGTTTGCCACCACAGCTCACTCATCAGTTACCGTTCTCATTTTCATCAGCAAGGAGAACGCTATGCTAACAATCCCTGGCCGCTGTTGGCTATGCCGGTTACCGCTTGCCTGCCCGAAATGGGGCATTTGCTCATGCTGCACTACCTCATTGCTTCAGCCCCTGGCCTGCTGTTTGCAGTGCGGTTTACCGGCGTTGAGCGGTCATTTGCCCTGCGGACGCTGTCTGCGAAGCGCGCCTGAGTGGGACGAAATGGCCTTTGTAACAGACTACCTGCCGCCGTTAAGCACGCTGATTCATCACCTGAAATTTACCGGAACGCCCTCGCTGGCACCGGCCTTAGCCCGTCTTTTGCTGCTGCGTATTCTGGCTGCCAGGCGAGAGGGCAGGCTTCATTTGCCAGATACTATTTTGAGTGTCCCGCTGCACCACACCCGAGCGTGGCGGCGCGGCTATAACCAAAGCGCACTAATTGCTACCCCACTCTCACACTGGTTGGGCCGGGAGCATTATCCCTCTGCAATCAAACGCATACGCTCTACGCCAGCCCAGCACACGCTGACGGCAAAGGAGCGACAGAGGAATTTGAAAGGCATCTTTAGGGTTGAAATTCCCGTCGCGGGTCGCCATATGGCGATTGTGGATGATGTCGTGACGACGGGTAGTACTGTTGCGGAGATAGCGCGATTGCTGAAAAGGCAGGGCGCGGCGACTGTCCAGGTATGGTGCCTGTGTCGAACCTTGTAGACCCTCGACGATGGGCGTATTATAACCGACTAAAATAGTCAACTATTGAGCAATCGTTATGATCCGTATTTCCGATGCTGCACAATCCCACTTTGCCAAGCTGCTGGCAAATCAGGAAGAAGGGACGCAAATCCGCGTATTCGTAATCAATCCTGGCACCCCGAATGCGGAGTGTGGTGTGTCTTATTGTCCGCCGGATGCGGTTGAAGCGACCGACACGGCGCTGCCGTTCGAGCAGTTAACGGCTTATGTTGATGAGCTGAGCGCACCTTACCTGGAAGATGCCGAAATCGACTTCGTCACCGACCAGCTCGGTTCCCAGCTGACGCTGAAAGCCCCTAACGCAAAAATGCGTAAGGTTTCTGACGACGCGCCGCTGATGGAGCGCGTTGAGTATATGCTGCAGGCAACCGTTAACCCACAGCTGGCTGGTCACGGTGGCCGCGTCACGCTGATGGAAATTACCGACGAAGGCTATGCCATTCTGCAGTTTGGCGGCGGCTGCAACGGCTGTTCTATGGTGGATGTGACGCTGAAAGAAGGGATCGAGAAACAGCTTCTGGCTGAGTTCCCTGAGCTGAAAGGCGTTCGCGACCTGACCGAACACCAGCGCGGTGAGCACTCTTACTATTAGTTTGACCCTCACCCTAACCCTCTCCCTAAAAGGGAGAGGGAATAGACCGAGAAACGTGAGACGAAACTACGTCTTCTTACGCCGCCTATCCAAATCCTTCAGCAACTTATTCACTCGCTCATCGGCAAACATCGCTTCCAGCGAGACGGTTAGCTTGCGCCGCCAGTTCTTATACTGGGAGCTGGTACCAGGAATATTCACCGGCTCAGCCATATCCAGCCAGTCCTCCGGCTGCAGCCCCAGCAGCGCGCTATGGCTGTCGGCGATATAACGCTGCATGCCACGGTTGAGCGTGTCGGTCATCGTCATTAACGCGGCCTTATGCCCCGCCCGTTTCGGCAAGCAGCCGTATTGATGCAGCCCGTCCAGCAATCCCTGTTTGGCCCTTTCGCGGTCTTCATACAGCCCCGCGAGCACCTCTTCATCAGGATAAAGCCCCAGCGTTTTGCCCAGCGTTAAATCTCCGCTATTCCAGTAGCCACGCAGCGTAGGCAAGTCATGCGTTGTAGCGACCGCCATCGACTGCTTTGGCCATGTTGCCGGGGCTCTGAATTGCTTCTCTCCGTCGTGCTCGAAGTACAACACTTTGTAAGAATAAACGCCGCTGTCGCGAAGCTTGCCGACGATTTCAACCGGTACGGTACCGAGGTCCTCACCAATCACCATGCAGCGGTGACGCTGGCTTTCCAGGGCCAGAATCGAAAGCAGATCGTCCACCGGGTACTGCACATAGGCGCCTTTATCCGCCGTCTCGCCGTAGGGGATCCACCACAGCCGCAGCATCGACATAACGTGGTCAATGCGCAGGGCGCCGCAGTGGGTCATATTCGCGCGCAGCAGTTCGATAAACGGCTGATAGCCGCGAGCGGCCATCACGTGGGGATCCATCGGTGGCAGCCCCCAGTTTTGGCCTAACGGGCCAAGAATATCCGGCGGTGCGCCAACGGAGGCTTTCAGGCAATAGAGTTCACGGTCACACCATGTTTCAGAGCCACCTTCCGCCACGCCCACCGCAAGGTCGCGATAAAGACCAATCGGCATCCCATCTTGCTGGCTGGCATCCCAGCAGGCCTTAAACTGACGCCAGGCGAGATACTGCAGCCACAGCCAGAAGTTAACCTCATCATGATGTTGCTCGCAAAACTGCTTCACTTCTGGGCTATGGGCGTCGCGATAGCCTTCCGGCCAAACCGGCCAGCCCCAGCGCAGAGGATCTTCGTTAACCTGGCTGGCATGAAGCGCATCGTAGGCGGCCTGGTAGAACAGCCCTTCTCCTCCTTCCGCAACAAACCGACCAAACGCGACAACCTGTTCATCACTGACTTTACGCAGCGAGAACTGCCGCCACGCTAAACGCAGCGCCGCAACTTTAAGGGCCGTAACGGTGGAATAATCCACCCACTCAGTATCTCTCGCGTCCTGGAGCTGTTTCTGCACGGTGGATTTTTTCCACCACGCCTGCGCCGCTTTGCTGTTCTGGAAATCTTCTACCGCGTTGACGTCGATATAGATGACATTCAACCAGCGGCGTGACGAAGGGCTGTACGGGCTGGCGCTCTCCGGGTTAGCCGGGTAAAGCGAATGAATCGGGTTGAGGCCAATAAACGCGCCGCCCCGCTTCGCCACATCCCCCAGCATCTGCTTCAGATCGCCAAAGTCGCCGATGCCCCAGTTAGCCGCCGAGCGCAGCGTGTAAAGCTGCACACATGCCCCCCACAGCTTTTTGCCCTGCAGTAACGCGTCCGGCTCATAGCAGCGCGGCGGGGCGACGATAATTCGGCTCGTCCAGCTCTGCTTTTGTCGGGTTACCACCAGAGAGTGATAGCCCTCCGACAGCTTAGCCGGCAGCGTGAGTTTCTTCCCACCGGAGATCTGTCCGTGATGAACATAGCCTTCTTCAGTTGTCAGCACCCAGCTAAATTCACCCTCACCGTCCAGCGCCAGCTGCATCCGCTGCCCGGCAGTGAAAACCTGAACCGCTGGCACAGGATCGGCAGACTTTTTTGGCACAGCGGTACGGTTCATAGCCTCCAGCAGACGCTGTTTTGTCTCCGCGGGAATAGCCTGCGGTTTGCCATGGGCGTTGATGTAGTTCGGGCTGATACCCGCCGCCAGAGCGGCGTTATCAAGACGTTTGCTCTCCATGGCGCTCCCTTAGCGTTTTGCCTGCCAGATACGTTGTTGATAATCGCGGATTGAGCGATCGGAGCTGAACATGCCGCAGCGAGCGCTGTTCAGAATTGCCGCGCGCGTCCAGGCTTCCTGGTCCAGATAAAGTTTGTCGGCCAGCTTCTGCGCGTCGACATAGGCGCTGAAGTCCGCCATCAACAGATAAGGGTCGCCGCCCTCTTTGCCGATGCTGTGCAGCATCTGATCGAAGGCGTGTTTATCTCCTTCGCTGTATTTGCCCTGCTCAAGCTCTTTAAGCACGGCATCCAGCACTTTATCTTTTTTGCGCCATTTCACCGGATCATAACCTTTGGCTTTCAGGGCTTTAACCTGTTCGACGGTGTGGCCGAAAATAAAGATATTCTCTTCACCCACTTTCTCCGCAATTTCAACGTTAGCACCGTCCAGCGTCCCCACCGTCAGCGCGCCGTTCAGCGCCAGCTTCATGTTGCCGGTGCCGGATGCCTCTTTCCCGGCAGTCGAAATCTGTTCGGAAATATCTGCCGCCGGGATCATGATCTCCGCCGCAGAGACGCAATAGTCCGGCAGGAAAACGACCTTCAGTTTGTCACCTACCAGCGGATCGCTGTTGATCGCCTCGGCCACTTTGTTGATCGCAAAAATAATATTTTTGGCCAGGTAATAGCCCGGAGCCGCCTTCGCGCCAAACAGGTAAACGCGCGGCACGCGGTCTGCTTTCGGATTCTCACGAATCTCTTTGTACTGCGCCAGGATATGCAACAGATTCAGGTGCTGACGTTTGTATTCGTGCAGACGTTTGATTTGCACGTCGAACAACGCATCCGGGTTAATCACGATACCGGTACGAGCCTTCACAAATGCAGCCAGCTTCACTTTGTTCTGATACTTGATGTCACGCCAGGTCTGGCGGAATTTGGCGTTGTCAGCGTGCTTTTCCAGCCCTTCCAGCACATCGAGGTTATTCGCCCACTCTTTCTTCAGCGTCTTGTCGAACAGCGCGGCAAGCGCCGGGTTACACTGTTTGATCCAACGGCGCGGCGTTATGCCGTTCGTTACGTTATGGAATTTATTGGGCCACAGCAGGTGGTATTCCGGGAACAGGTCTTTGACCACCAGCTCAGAGTGAAGCGCTGCAACGCCATTCACCGCAAAGCCGCCGACCACGCACAGGTTAGCCATACGAACCTGCTTGCTATGCACCACGGCAAGCTTCGCCCAAACGGCTTCATCTCCTGGCCAGGTTTTGTCGACCAGCAGCTTAAAGCGTTTGTTAATCTCATTGATGATTTGCATATGACGCGGCAGCAGTGCCTTCACCAGCTTCTCGTCCCAGCACTCCAGAGCTTCAGGCATCAGAGTGTGGTTTGTGTAAGCGAAGGTTTTACTGGTCATCGCCCAGGCGTCGTCCCAGCTCAGCTGATGCTCGTCAATCAGCACGCGAAGCAGCTCAGGGATAGCGATAGTTGGATGGGTATCGTTCAGTTGAATCACTTCGTAGTCCGGCAGCTCGGCGAGCTTGCGGCCTGCCAGATGATGGCGGCGTAGAATGTCAGCCACCGAACAGGCACACTGGAAATACTGCTGCATCAGACGTAGCTTTTTGCCGTTCAGGTGATTGTCATTCGGATAGAGCACCTTGGTTAGCTTTTCAGCGTCAATGCCCTGCTGCTCGGCCTTAAGAAACTCGCCGTCATTAAATTTCGTCAGATCAAACGGATGGGCATGCTTTGCCTGCCACAGGCGCAGCGGCTGAGCCACGCCGTTTCTGTAGCCCAGCACCGGTAAATCCCACGCCTCGCCCTGAAAAATAAAGGCTGGCTCCCAGCGCGAATGCTTACCGTCCTTCACGAGCTTCCCGCCAATGCCCACCTGCACATCAAGCGCGCTGTTGTGGCGAAACCAGGGGTAACTCCCGCGCTGCCAGTCATCCGGGGCTTCCAGCTGTTTGCCGTACTTAAAGGACTGGCGGAACAATCCGTACTGATAGTTGAGGCCGTAGCCGATGGCCGATTGCCCGACCGTGGCCATTGAGTCCAGGAAGCAGGCCGCGAGCCTGCCCAGCCCGCCGTTGCCTAAGGCCGGATCCGTCTCTTCTTCCAGTAAATCGGTGAGGTTTATCTGGTAATCCTTCAGCACATCGCCCACTTCAGTGAACCAGCCAAGATTAAGCAGGTTATTCCCCGTCAGACGGCCTATCAGAAACTCCATCGAGATGTAGTTTACGTGGCGCTGTCTGGCTTCAGGTTTTGCCGCTGGCTGAGCCGCTAAAAGCTCTGCAAGCGCCCCGCTAACCGCCTGCCACCACTGATGCTGAGTCATTTCACTGGCATCATGGAGGCCGTAACGCTGCCACTGGCGCGTCAGAGCGGACTGGAACTGTTCTTTACTGAAAATCGGCTGTGACATAGGAAATCGGTCCTGTAATGTTCGAAAATCATTACCCGCTAGTGTGCCGGGCAGCCTGGGGGACTTCCTCCTCCCGGCGCGGATTACGCGGGGAGGAGTAGCGAGGATGAGTGAAAAATGTGATCTCTGCCACTCGATGCGGCGATGTAACAGGTTTCAGCCGTGTTGCCATAGGGAGTGAGCAAACGTATTCATGAAAAAAATGGAACTGTGACAGGGTGCAACTTACCGAGCACGGAAAGTTCAACAACCTTGCAATAAAAAGCATTCTGGCAGACCTTATCCGTAAGCATTAATTACGAAGCGTAAAAAAAATCGCATCCTTGAATATTTCCCTCCATGATTCCTTCTGCAGTGCGGTTAGACCGCCTTGCGGCGCGGAATACGTCGGGGAAATTTATACACAGTGAAGTGATCAACTATGTTAATCCCATCCAAATTAAGTCGCCCCGCTCGGCTGGAAAACACTGTGGTTCGCGACCGCCTGTTGGTGAAGCTTTCAACTGCCGCCAACTATCGGTTAGCACTGATCGCCAGCCCGGCCGGTTATGGTAAAACAACCCTCGTCTCGCAGTGGGCGGCGGGGCGAAAAGAGCTGGGCTGGTATTCCCTTGATGAGGGAGATAACCAGCAGGAGCGCTTTGCCAGCTACCTGATTGCCGCCGTGCAGCACGCCACCGGCGGCCACTGCGCCAGTAGCGAAATCATGGCGCAAAAGCGGCAATATGCCAGCCTGTCTTCGCTCTTTTCTCAGCTGTTCATTGAGCTGGCGGGATGGGACAAACCGCTGTACCTGGTAATTGATGATTATCATCTGATTGCCAACCCGGTTATTCATGAAGCCATGCGCTTTTTCATTCGTCACCAGCCAGAAAACCTGACGCTGGTGATTCTGTCGCGCAATCTCCCACAGCTTGGCATTGCCAATCTCCGGGTGCGCGACCAGTTGCTGGAAATAGGGAGTCAGCAGCTCGCCTTTACGCATCAGGAAGCCAAACAGTTCTTCGACAACCGCCTGACAACGCCGATTGAACAAGCGGACAGCAGTCGCCTGTGTGATGACGTTGCAGGCTGGGTGACGGCGCTCCAGTTAATTGCCCTGTCCGCACGTCAGAGCAATACCCCGGCTCAACATTCTGCCCGCCGTTTGTCAGGCATTAACGCCAGCCATCTTTCAGATTACCTGGTGGATGAAGTTCTGAACAACGTTGATGCCGATACCCGCAACTTCCTGCTGAGAAGCTCCATCCTGCGCTCAATGAATGACGCATTGATAATCCAGGTCACCGGCGAAGAAAATGGCCAGATGCGGCTGGAAGAGATTGAGCGTCAGGGCCTGTTCCTGCAGCGAATGGACGATTCCGGCGAATGGTTCTGCTTCCATCCGCTGTTTGGCAGCTTCCTTCGCCAGCGCTGCCAGTGGGAACTGGCCGCAGAGCTGCCGGATATTCATCGGGCGGCCGCCGAAAGCTGGATGACGCAAGGCTTCCCCAGCGAGGCTATTCACCACGCGCTGGCGGCAGGCGACGCCAATATGCTGCGCGATATTTTGCTGGGCCACGCCTGGGCGCTGTTTAACCACAGCGAACTGACGCTCCTCGAGGAGTCGCTTAAGGCGCTGCCCTGGGAAAGCCTGCTGGAAAACCCAAAACTTGTGCTGCTGCAGGCCTGGCTGATGCAAAGCCAGCACCGCTATGGCGAAGTAAATACCCTGCTGGCTCGCGCCGAACAGGAAATGAACCTGGTTATCGACGACACGCTGCACGGCGAATTCAACGCCCTGAGAGCCCAGGTTGCCATCAACGCCGGCGATCCGGCGGAAGCCGAGCGCCTTGCCATGGTCGCGCTGGAAATGCTGCCGCTGGCCAATTTTTACAGCCGCATCGTGGCGACTTCGGTTCACGGCGAAGTGCTGCACTGCAAAGGCGATCTTACGAAGTCGCTCTCCGTTATGCAGCAGACAGAGCAAATGGCCCGCCGCCACGATGTCTGGCACTACGCGCTGTGGAGCCTGATACAGCAAAGCGAAATTCTGCTGGCTCAGGGGTTCTTACAGGCCGCCTGGGAAACCCAGGAAAAAGCCTTTGTGCTGATCCGCGAACAGCACCTCGAGCAATTGCCTCTGCATGAGTTTTTACAGCGTATCCGCGCTCAGCTGCTTTGGGCCTGGGCCCGGCTGGATGAGGCCGAAGCGGCAGCCCGCAGCGGGATGGAGGTACTTTCCAGCTTCCAGCCGCAGCAACAGCTCCAGTGCCTGGCGCTGCTGGTACAATGCTCTCTGGCGCGCGGTGACCTGGATAATGCTCGCAATCACCTTAACCGCCTCGAAAATTTGCTTGGGAACGGTCCCTGGCACAGCGACTGGGTTTCCAATGCCGACAAGGTGCGGGTGATTTATTGGCAGATGACTGGCGATAAAAAATCGGCAGCAAACTGGCTGCGCCAGACGCCGAAGCCTGAATTTGCCAATAATCATTTCCTGCAAAGCCAATGGCGTAATATCGCCCGCGTACAAATCCTGCTGGGTGAATACGAACCGGCGGAAATAGTGCTGGAAGAACTTAACGAAAACGCCCGTAGCCTGCGTCTGATGAGCGACCTTAACCGCAACCTGCTGCTGCTCAACCAGCTTTACTGGCAGGCGGGCAGAAAGAGTGACGCTCAGCGCGTGCTGCTGGAAGCTCTGGCGCTGGCAAACCGCACCGGGTTTATCAGCCACTTTGTGATTGAAGGCGAAGCGATGGCGCAGCAGCTGCGCCAGCTTATTCAGCTCAACACCTTGCCGGAGCTGGATCAGCACCGCGCTCAGCGTATCCTGCGAGAGATAAACCAGCATCACCGCCATAAGTTTGCTCACTTTGATGAAAGCTTTGTGAACCGCCTGCTGAATCACCCGGAAGTGCCCGAGCTTATCCGCACCAGTCCACTGACGCAGCGAGAATGGCAGGTGTTGGGGCTGATTTATTCCGGCTATAGCAACGAGCAGATCGCCGGGGAGCTGGATGTCGCGGCCACCACGATCAAAACGCATATCCGGAATCTGTATCAGAAATTGGGCGTGGCGCACCGCCAGGACGCGGTGTTGCATGCACAGAAATTGCTGAAGATGATGGGGTATGGGGTTTAGCCGAAAATGTTCTGAAGGCTAGTTTCAGCCCCTCACCCCGGCCCTCTCCCCATAGGGGAGAGGGGGGATAAAAATCTGAAGATGAGCGGAACCTGCCAACACTCGGACTGAAAAGGGTTCAACTCTCTTTAAGACGCCAGCGACAATCCCGCTTTAGCCGCCTGCTTTACCAGCCACTGCGCCACCCGCGCCTGCTGCTCTTCATCCAGCCACATGCCCAGTTTAGTGCGGCGCCACAGCGCATCTTCCGCACATCTGACCCATTCATGTTCAACCAGGTAGCGAAGCTCGGCTTCATAAAACTCATGGCCAAAATCTTCGCCCAGGTCGCTCAAGCTCTTGGCATCGCCCAGCACCAGATCGCTGTTGCTGCCATAGGTGCGGGCCAGGTGGCGGGCAAGGCTTTCGGTCAGGAAACCGTACCGACGACGCAGTTTTGCCGCATAATCATCGCGATCGCCACCGATATCACCGCCGGGCAGGCGGCAATCTTTGGTCCAGGCCGGGCCGATATTCGGGTAGTAACGCTCCAGCTTATCCAGCGCATGCTCGGCCAGCTTACGGTATGTCGTCAGCTTACCGCCGAAGACAGACAGCAGCGGTGCCTGGCCATTTTCGTCATGAATATCGAGAGTGTAATCACGGGTCACCGCCTGCGGAGAATCAGACTCGTCATCACACAGCGGACGCACGCCAGAGTAGGTCCAGACGATATCGTCTTTGGTCAGCGTCTTTTTGAAATGCGCGTTATAAACGTTCAGCAGGTAGCTCACTTCTTTGTCATCAATCTGCACCGCTTTAGGATCGCCGTGGTATTCCACGTCGGTGGTGCCGATGATGGAGAACTCATCCATCCAGGGGATCACGAACACAATGCGCTTATCTTCGTTTTGCAGGATGTAGGCCTGCTTCTGGGTATGCACGCGCGGCACCACGATGTGGCTGCCTTTGATCAGGCGGATACCGTAAGGCGAAGGCAGGTGCAGCCCTTCATCAAAGAAGGTTTTCACCCACGGACCTGTGGCGTTCACCAGGCCTTTCGCGCGCCAGGTAAAGGTTTCGCCGGTATCAATATCCTGCGCTTCAACGACCCACAGCCCGTTTTCGCGGGTAGCTTTGGTGGCGCGGGTACGCGTTTTCACTTCACCCCCCTTTCGGGTCACCATTTGGGCATTGGCCAGCACCAGGCGAGCATCATCCACCCAGCAGTCCGAATATTCGAAACCGCGCACAATCTCAGGCTTCAGCACTGAATCTGCGCCAAAACGCAAGCCGGTAGAGGCAGGCAAACTGGTGCGTTTCCCCAGATGGTCGTACATGAACAGACCGGTGCGAATCATCCACGCCGGGCGCAGGTGCGGCCGGTGCGGTAAACGAAAGCGCATAGGGAAGGCAATGTGCGGCGCCATTTTCAACAGCACTTCACGCTCGGCCAGCGCCTCACTTACCAGACGAAACTCGTAATGTTCCAGGTAGCGCAGGCCGCCGTGAATCAGCTTCGAGCTGGCGGAAGAGGTCGCGCAGGCCAGATCCTGTCCCTCCAGCATCAACACGGATAACCCGCGGCCAGCGGCGTCCGCCGCAATACCGGCGCCGTTGATTCCACCGCCAATAACAATCAGATCTTTGGTTTCCATGTTGCCCTCACGCACTTTCGTTAAAGCTCAAAAATGTTCGATATCGCTCATGATAGCAAGTGTTCGCTCGCTTTGGTAACGAAATAAAAACATTTCTACGTGATATGGATAACATATTGGCGTTAATATCAGCGCCAGCGGGGCGCGATGCCTTAACATGCCCCTTGTTTCCTTTCTTTCTCGACGAGTAAAACCATGGATCAATTTGAATGTATTGGTGTGGAAGAAGCACACCAGAAACTCCAGCAGCAGCAGGCGGTATTGGTGGATATCCGCGATCCGCAGAGCTTTGCCATGGGACACACGCCGGAGGCTTACCACCTCACCAACGACACGCTGGTGAATTTTATGCAGCAAACCGACTTCGACACGCCGGTCATGGTGATGTGCTACCACGGCAACAGCAGCAAAGGCGCCGCTCAATATCTGCTGCAGCAAGGCTATGACCAGGTCTACAGCATCGATGGGGGCTTTGATGCCTGGCACCGCCATTTCCCGGCTGAAGTCGCTCACGGCGCGTAAAGTTCAGCCCTTGTCGCTCCCTGCAGGTATACTGCTTGCCTTAATAAAAGCTTTACCCTAAATAATTTCAGTCGTAGGAAACCTGACGCCTACGGCTCGAAGTATGACGGGTAAATAGACGAAGTTGGTTAAACTTTCATGATCATGATTACCTCTTTCGCCAACCCGCGCGTGGCGCAGGCTTTTGTCGATTACATGGCAACTCAGGGCGTTATTCTTACGATTCAGCAACATACGCAAAGCGATGTCTGGCTGGCGGATGAGAACCAGGTACAGTATGTCCGCGCCGAGCTGGAAAAGTTCGTCGCAAACCCTGGCGACCCGCGCTACCAGGCCGCCAGCTGGAGCACCGGCCACAGCGGCGTGGGTTTCAGCTATAAACGCTATCCATTTTTCGCCACCATCAAAGAGCGCGCCGGCCCGCTGACGCTTATCGTCATCGGCGTGTGTATCGCGCTGTTTGTCCTGCTCAATATCGTGGGCTTCGGCCCGGTGATCTCCGTGCTTGGCTGGCCGCTCGTACCCGAGCAGCGCTTTGAGTTTTGGCGTTATTTCACGCACGGATTGCTGCATTTTTCCTTGCTGCATATCCTCTTTAACCTACTATGGTGGTGGTATTTAGGCGGCGCGCTGGAAAAACGCCTCGGCACCGGCAAACTGCTGACGCTGACGCTTATCTCCACCCTGCTGAGCGGTTTTATGCAGGCAAAATTTACCGGCCCGCTGTTTGGCGGCCTTTCAGGCACGGTGTTTGCGCTGATGGGCTATGTCTGGCTGCGTGGAGAGCGCGATCCCGACAGCGGCATTCAGATGCAGCGCGGGCTGCTGGCGTTTGCGGTGATTTGGTTGGTTATTGAGGTCTTTACTCAGTCCGCTGTCATTCCAGCACACCTGACCGGCATGCTGGTCGGCCTGGCAATGGCGCTGGTAGATACCCTGAATGCGCGAAAACGAACATAACAATGCTGGAGTAGCTTGTGAAGCAGACACAACGTCATGACGCGATTATTGAGCTGGTTAAGCAGCAGGGATACGTCAGTACCGAAGAGTTGGTGGAACAGTTTGCCGTCAGCCCGCAAACCATCCGCCGGGATTTAAACGACCTGGCCGATCAGAACATGATCCTACGCCATCACGGCGGGGCGGCTCTGCCTTCCAGCTCGGTCAACACGCCGTGGCATGACCGAAAAGCAACGCAAACCGCAGAAAAAGAGCGCATTGCGCAGAAGGTTGCCAGCCAAATTCCTAATGGCGCCACGCTGTTTATCGACATCGGCACGACGCCGGAAGCTGTGGCACATGCTCTGCTTAATCATAGCAATCTGCGCATTGTGACCAACAACCTCAACGTGGCGAACACGCTGATGGCCAAAGAAGATTTCCGTATCATTCTGGCCGGCGGAGAGTTGCGCAGCCGCGATGGCGGCATTATCGGTGAGGCAACGCTGGACTTTATTTCCCAGTTCCGCCTCGATTTCGGCATTCTCGGCATCAGCGGCATCGACAGCGACGGCTCGCTGCTTGAGTTTGATTACCACGAGGTCCGCACCAAGCGCGCAATTATCGAAAACTCTCGCAGCGTATTGCTGGTCGTTGATCATTCGAAGTTTGGCCGTAATGCGATGGTGAACCTGGGCAGCATCAGCCTGGTGGATACCGTATACACCGACGTGGTGCCGCCGGCGGGAGTGATGCAGGTGATTAAAGAGAATAACGTGCAGCTGGAGCTGTGCTGAGTTTTACCCTCACCCCGGCCCTCTCCCTAAAAGGGAGAGGGGGAAAGAATCTGCTCCTTTCTCCCGACTAAGCAGGGGGAGGAAGAAGCACCACTATTCCGAGCCCGTTTCCCCCGTGAAGATCGAGGATGAAAAAGCACCGCTATTCTGATCCCCTCTCCCCCGTGGGGAGAGGATTAGGGTGAGGAGCAAACTACAGTCTTACCGGCTTAATATGCCAAATCTCGTCGGCATACTCCTGAATCGTCCTGTCGGACGAGAAATAGCCCATATTGGCGATATTGTGCATAGTGCGGATAGTCCACTCCTCCGGCTGCAGGTAAACCTCATCCACCTTGTCCTGGCAGTCCACATAGCTGCGGTAATCCGCCAGCACCTGGTAGTGATCGCCAAAGTTAATCAGCGAGTCGACTAAGTCCCGATAGCGCCCTGGCTCTCCGGGGCTGAATGCCCCCGTCGCGATTTGCGTCAGTACCTGGCGCAGCTCTTCATCCTTCTCGTAATACTCCCGAGGGTTGTAGCCTTTGCTGCGGAGTGTCTCCACCTCTTCTGCGGTGTTGCCGAAGATAAAGATGTTGTCTTTACCGACGTGGTCGAGCATCTCAACGTTGGCGCCGTCCAGGGTCCCGATGGTCAACGCCCCGTTAAGCGCAAACTTCATGTTACTGGTGCCGGAAGCTTCGGTTCCCGCCAGCGAAATTTGCTCGGAGAGATCTGCCGCCGGGATAATCAACTGGGCGAGGCTGACGCTGTAGTTCGGGATAAACACCACCTTCAGCTTATCTTTAACCTGCAGGTCGTTGTTGATGACCTCCGCAACATCGTTGATGAGGTGGATAATATGCTTCGCCATGTAGTAGGCCGATGCGGCCTTACCCGCAAAAATATTCACGCGTGGAACCCACTCCGCCTCCGGATCGGCCTTGATGCGGTTATAGCGGGCGATCACATGCAGCACATTCATTAGCTGGCGCTTATATTCATGAATGCGCTTAATCTGCACGTCGAACAAGGCATCCGGGCTCACCACGACGTTGAGCTGCTGCCCGATGTAGGTCGCCAGCCGTTTTTTATTCGCGAGCTTGGCTTTACGCACCGCCTGATGCACCGTCGGGTAGTCAATGTGCTGCTTCAGATCGTTCAGCTGGCTTAAGTCCGTCCGCCAGGTCTGCCCAATATTCTCATCCAGCACTTCAGACAGCGCCGGGTTGGCAAGCGCCAGCCAGCGGCGCGGCGTTACGCCGTTCGTTTTGTTGCTAAAACGCATCGGGAAGATACTGGCGAAGTCGGCAAACAGAGATTGCACCATCAGGTTAGAGTGCAGTTCAGACACGCCGTTAACCTTATGGCTGACCACCACCGCGAGCCAGGCCATCCGCACTCGCCTGCCGTTGGATTCGTCGATAATAGATGCCCTGCCCAGCAGCCCCGTGTCGTTCGGGTACTGCTCCTGCAAGGTTTTCAGGAAGTAGTCGTTAATCTCAAAGATTATCTGCAGATGGCGCGGCAGGATCTTGCCGAGCATGTCTACCGGCCAGGTTTCCAGCGCCTCGCTCATCAGCGTGTGGTTGGTGTACGAGAAGACCTGGCAGGTCACCTCGAACGCTTCCTCCCATTCAAACTTATGCTCGTCAATCAGCAGCCGCATCAGCTCCGGAATCGACAGCACCGGGTGGGTATCATTCAGGTGAATCGCAATTTTATCCGCAAGGTTGGCGTAGGTTTTATGCAGCTGATAATGGCGGCTAAGGATGTCCTGCATGGTGGCCGAAACCAGGAAATACTCCTGACGCAGGCGAAGCTCACGCCCCGAGTAGGTGGAGTCATCGGGATACAGTACGCGGGAGACGTTTTCGGAGTGGTTTTTGTCCTCCACCGCCGCGAAGTAATCACCCTGATTAAACTTACCGAGGTTGATCTCGCTGCTCGCCTGGGCGTTCCACAGCCGCAGCGTGTTGGTCGCGTCGGTGTCATAGCCCGGAATAATCTGGTCATAGGCGACCGCCAGAATCTCTTCGGTTTCGACCCAGCGAGACTTTTTCCCTTCCTGCTGAGTACGCCCGCCGAAACGCACTTTGTAGCGCGTATTATGGCGCTTAAACTCCCACGGGTTGCCGTACTCAAGCCAGTAATCCGGCGATTCTTTCTGGCGGCCATCGACGATGTTTTGCTTGAACATCCCGTAGTCGTAACGAATCCCGTAGCCACGCCCAGGCAGCCCCAGGGTCGCCAGCGAATCGAGGAAACAGGCGGCGAGACGCCCCAAACCGCCGTTGCCAAGGCCGGGGTCGTTCTCCTCGTCAATCAACTCTTCGAGGTCAAGGCCCATCTCTTCGAGGGCATTTTTCACATCGTCATAGATACCGAGAGAAAGCAGCGCGTTCGACAGCGTGCGCCCGATCAGAAACTCCATCGACAGGTAGTAAACCTGGCGTACTTCCTGCGAAAGCTGGGCGCGGTTGGAACGTAGCCAGCGCTCCACCAGCCTGTCGCGCACGGCAAAAAGCGTCGCGTTAAGCCACTCGTGTTTATTGGCGATAGCAGGGTCTTTCCCCACCGTAAACATCAGCTTATAGGCAATCGAGTGTTTAAGCGCCTCGACGCTCAGCGTGGGTGATGCATAGGAAAAGGGTGCGTTCATATCAGTGATTCCTGGTGAATACCCTAAATAATTCGAGTTGCAGGCAGGCGGCAAGACCGGAATCCCCAGGCGCATAGCTTACTATGTAACTGGGGTGAACGGGTGCAGCCAACGCACATGCAGCTTGAAGTATGACGGGCATATGGGTAATTACATCAAGCGTTGATAAAGGTCGCGGTATGCCTGCGCCGCTACCTGCCAGCTAAAATCCATATTCATTGCCTGCCGCTGCACAAAACGCCACAGCGACGGGCGGGACCACAGCACGAAAGCACGCCGGATCGCGCGGAGCAGCGACCAGGCATTACTGTCTTCAAACACAAAACCGGTAGCCACACCGTCGGCCAGATTCTCTAGCGATGTATCAGACACGGTGTCGGCCAGGCCGCCGGTTCGCCGCACCAGCGGCAAGGTGCCATATTTCAGACCATAGAGCTGCGTTAAGCCGCAGGGCTCAAAACGGCTCGGGACTAAAATCACGTCGGCACCGCCCATAATGCGGTGGGAAAATGCCTCGTGATAGCCAATCTGGACCCCGACCTGACCAGGATGCTCAGCCGCTGCCGCCAGGAATCCTTCCTGAAGCACGGAGTCCCCGGCGCCGAGCAGCGCGAGCTGCCCGCCCTGCTCCAGTAGCCCTGGCAGCGCCTCAAGCACCAGATCTAGCCCTTTTTGATTGGTTAATCGACTGACTACCGCAAACAGCGGGACTTTATCGTTAACTTTTAGCCCCATCGCCACCTGAAGTTGGCGTTTATTTTCGGCTTTCTCCTCCAGCGAATCGCGGTTATACCGTGAGGCCAGCAGCAGGTCGCTTTCCGGGTTCCAGATCTTGTCGTCCACGCCGTTTAAAATGCCCGACAGCCGCCCTTCACGCTGGCGCTGACGCAGCAGCCCTTCCATGCCATAGGCAAAATGCGGGTCGGTAATCTCCCGGGCATAGGTTGGGCTGACGGCGGTAATGTGGTCGGCATAGTAAAGCCCGGCCTTCAGGTACGAAATTTGGCCGTGGAATTCCAGCCCATTCATGTCGTAGACCCACCACGGCAAATCAATTTCACTTAAGTGATGAGCATAGAACATTCCCTGGTAGGCAAGGTTATGGACGGTAAATACCGACCTGGCTGGCCGACCGCGAACCTCGAGGTAGGCCGGCGTCAGCCCGGCGTGCCAGTCGTGGGCATGCACCACATCGGGATGCCAGAAAGGATCCAGGCCACAGGCCATTTCCGCGCCAACCCAGCCAAGGAGTGCAAAGCGCAGCACATTGTCCTGGTAAGCGAACTGGTTTGTATCGTGGTATGGGCTGCCCGGGCGTTCATAAAGATGGGGGGCATCAATCAGATAAATACCAACGCCGTTGTAGTGTCCGTAGAGCAAGCGCATTGGCCCTGCGAACGTCTGTCGGTGGGCAACCACCTGAGTATCTTCGATTCCTCGCCTGACATCAGGAAAGGCGGGCAGCAGGACGCGCGTATCAACGCCGCCGGCAATCTGTGCCGCGGGTAAAGCGCCCAGCACATCCGCAAGGCCGCCCGTTTTCAGCAAAGGAAACATCTCGGAACAGACATGTAAGACCTGCATTATCGCTCCCATATGGAAAGTCGCGGCGCTGTGTCTTAATCACCAGGCAACGCCGAACGATAAAATAACCGCGCACGGCATCACCGTGCGCAGGCCAATCTTCTACGCGTTTCAGCCCTGCAGCTTCGCCAGCATCTCACGCGTGACCAGTACAATGCCCTCTTCAGAGCGATAAAAACGGCGCGCGTCCTCTTCAGCATTTTCGCCAACCACCATTCCCTCGGGGATCACACAGGCGCGGTCGATGATGCAGCGGCGTAATCGGCAGGAGCGCCCAACAATGACGTCCGGCAGCAGGACGGACGAATCAATGTTGCAAAACGAGTTGATACGCACGCGAGGAAACAGCACCGACTGCACCACGACCGAGCCCGAAATAATGCAGCCGCCGGACACCAGCGAGTTCAGCGTCATGCCGTGGCTGCCGGAACGATCCTGAACGAATTTAGCGGGCGGCAGCGGCTCCATATGGGTTCGGATCGGCCAGGCCTGGTCATACATATCCAGTTCTGGCATCACCGAGGCCAGGTCAAGGTTTGCCTTCCAGTAGGCTTCTAATGTGCCCACATCGCGCCAGTAAGGTTCGGCGTTAGGGTCGGACTGCACGCAGGAGAGCGGGAACGGATGGGCGTAGGCTTCTCCCGCGCGGGTAATTTTCGGGATAATGTCTTTGCCAAAGTCGTGGCTGGAGTTTTCATCCAGGTCATCTTCTTCCAGAAGCCTGAACAGGTAATCCGCATCAAAAACGTAAATACCCATGCTGGCCAGAGACTTACTGCTGTCGTTGGGAATCGTCGGCGGGTTTTCCGGCTTCTCCACGAAATCAATGATTTTTTCGTCGACATCCACCGCCATAACGCCAAACGCGGACGCTTCATGCACCGGCACCGGCATACAGGCAACGGTGCAGCGCGCGCCCTTCTCGACGTGATCGATAAGCATGCGCGAATAGTCCTGCTTGTAGATGTGATCGCCGGCCAGGATAACCACATATTCGGCGTCGTAGCGGCGAATAATGTCGAGGTTCTGGGTTACGGCGTCCGCCGTGCCGCGATACCAGTTCTCGCCGTGCACACGCTGTTGGGCGGGCAGCAAATCCACAAACTCGTTCATCTCTTCGCTAAAGAAAGACCAGCCGCGCTGAATATGCTGCACCAGGGTGTGCGATTGATATTGAGTAATCACCCCAATGCGGCGAATGCCGGAGTTAATGCAGTTGGATAGCGCAAAATCAATAATGCGGAACTTGCCGCCAAAGTGAACAGCAGGCTTCGCGCGCGTCGACGTGAGATCCTTCAGTCGAGTCCCGCGGCCGCCGGCCAAAATTAATGCAACGGATTTAATGGGCAACTGGCGGGCCAGCATCAGCGGATCGTTTTTCTCAAACCTGACCATAACGAACTCCTTTTTCATGACTTGTGGAACACGCAAACTCCGTGCGCAGGACCATGCCATACAACCATCACGACCGGGTTGTCCTCTCCGGCAAACGGAGGAACGGCGCGCCATTCCCCCTCAGGTAGAACGATGTCCGCAACTTCTTCGGTCGCGTTAATTGCGATAAGCCAGCGGTCAGACAGCTGGATTTGCAGGCGGTGTACGCCGTTTTGCCACTCGTCGACGCTCAGGGGCTGCGCCTCTTTGTTCAGCCAGCGAACGTTGCCATCGCCCTCCTCCCACCAGCGATTGGCGGTCAGCGCCGGGATAGCCTGCCGCAGGTGGAGCAGCGCCGCAGTAAAGGCGGTCAGGCCGTCGTTTCCCTGCTCCCAGTCAAGCCAGGTCAGCACGTTGTCCTGGCAGTAGGCGTTGTTGTTGCCGTGCTGGCTATGCCCGTGTTCATCCCCGGCAAGCAGCATCGGCGTGCCCTGCGAGAGCAGCAGCGTGGTGAGTAGGGCGTGCACGCTGTCGCGACGCCGTTCCTTGATAATCAGGCTGGCTTCGAGCCCTTCAAACCCATAGTTATTGCTAAAATTGCTGTTGGTGCCGTCGCGGTTATCTTCGCCGTTGGCTTCGTTATGCTTCTGGTTAAAACTTACGCAATCCCGCAGCGTAAAACCATCATGAGCGGTGATTAAATTAATGCTGGTGGAGGGGAGTCTTTCACCGTGGCGATAAACGTCGCTTGAGCCGGCAAAGCGACAGGCAAAGCCGCCTAAGGAGAGATCCTGCTGGAGCCAGAAGCGGCGCATCCCATCCCTGAAATGATCGTTCCATTCGGCAAACAGAGGCGGGAAGTTGCCGACCTGGTAGCCGCCCTGCCCGATGTCCCAGGGTTCAGCAATCAGCTTTACCTGCGACAGGTGGGGATCGTTTTTGATCGCCTCAAACAGCGGGGCATCCTGCCGAAATTCGGGCGTGCGCCCCATCACCGAAGCCAGATCGAACCGGAAACCGTCCACGTGAAAACTGTCTACCCAGTAGCGCAGGCAGTCGATCATCAGGGCAACCACGCCCGGCGTGCTGAGATTCAGGGTGTTCCCGCAGCCGGTCCAGTTCTGGTAATCGCCGTTGTCCATTAACCAATAATAGCTACGGTTGTCGATTCCGCTCAGCGACAGGGTTGGGCCGTCCTTGTCCAGCTCCGCGCTGTGGTTAAGCACAATGTCGAGGATCACTTCTATACCGGCCTGATGCAGCGCTTTAATCGCGCCTCGAAGCTCATTGGCGGCGGTGTGAGGGTTTTGATCTATCGCGTAATAGCTTTCAACGGCATAGAAAGCGCGCGGGTTGTAACCCCAATAGTTACTCAGCCCAAGCTGTGAAATGCGGGGCTCGGTAACAAAATGCGCCACGGGCAGCAGCTCAAGCGCCGTGATGCCCAGGCGCTTGAAGTAGTCGAGCATCACCGGGTGCCCCAGCGCCGCATAGGTGCCACGCTGCTCTTCCGGGATGCCGGGGTGAAGCAGCGTCAGCCCGCGAACGTGGGCTTCATAGATAACCGTGTTGCCCCACGGCGTTCGGAGCGGCCGGTCGTCCTCCCAGTCAAATTTCTCTCTGACCACCACACACTTCGCCATGTGCGGCGCGCTGTCTTCGAGGTTGGGCTCATCGTAGCCGCAGTGAAAATGCGGATGATCTTCTGCCCCGCCGACGACCACGCGAGCACAGGGATCGAGCAGCAGCTTCGCAGGGTTGAAGCGGTGGCCCTGTTCCGGCGCCCAGGGGCCATGAACCCGGTAGCCGTACAGCTGCCCCGGCTTGCCATCCGGCAAATAGCCATGCCAGATATCCCCAGAACGCGAAGGCATGTCGTAGCGGCGCTCGTGGCCATGCTCGTCGAACAGGCACAGTTCGACCTTTTCCGCATGCACGGAATAGAGCGTGAAGTTAACGCCTTTGCCGTCGAAATACGCCCCGAAGGGGGCCGGGCTGCCTTGGGTAAGCTGCGTCATGCATCCCCCTCGCGGATCAACCAGAGCGTGGACAGCGGCGGCAGCGTAATACACAGCGAATGGTCACGACCGTGGCTCGGCACTGCCTCACTGCGCACCGTACCGCTATTACCGGCATTGCTGCCGTGGTAGTGCATGGAATCGGTATTCAGCTCTTCACGCCAGCGCCCCGGCTGATTGACCCCGAAGCGATAATGGTAGCGCGGCACCGGCGTAAAGTTGCTGGCGACAATCACCTCATTGCCCTCGGCATCACGCCGCACGAAAATAAAGACGGAATTGGCCTTATCTTCCACCACCAGCCATTCAAAACCGTAGACGTCGAAATCCAGCTGATGCAAGGCCGCGTGACGCCGGTAGGTATGATTCAGGTCGCGCACGAGGCGCTGCACGCCGTGGTGCCAGTTGTCGCCCCCCTGCAGCAGGTGCCAGTCGAGGCTGCTGTCATGGTTCCACTCGCGCCCTTGGGCAAATTCGTTACCCATAAACAGCAGCTTTTTGCCCGGAAATGCCCACATCCAGCCATAGTAAGCGCGAAGATTGGCAAACTTCTGCCAGGCGTCTCCCGGCATACGGTCGAGAATCGATTTTTTGCCGTGTACGACTTCATCGTGCGACAGCGGCAATACAAAGTTTTCGGTGCCGTTGTACAACATGCCAAAGGTCATTTTGTCGTGATGATATTGCCTGTGAACCGGGTCGAGCTTCATGTAGTCGAGCGTGTCGTGCATCCAGCCCAGGTTCCACTTAAACCAGAACCCCAGCCCCCCCATACTCGGTGGGCGAGAGACCCCGGCAAAGTCGGTGGACTCTTCCGCCATGGTCACCGCGCCCGGCGTTTGCTCTCCGATGATACGGTTGGTGCTACGCAGAAACTCAATGGCTTCCAGGTTCTCACGCCCGCCGTACTCATTTGGCACCCATTGGCCGCGTTCCCGGCTATAGTCGCGGTAAATCATCGAAGCCACGGCATCCACACGCAGGCCGTCAATGCCAAACCGCTCAATCCAGTAGAGCGCGTTGCCCACCAGATAGTTGCTGACTTCCCGGCGGCCATAATTGTAGATCAGCGTGTTCCAGTCCTGATGGTAGCCCTCTTGCGGATTGCCGTGCTCATACAGCGCGGTGCCGTCGAACTTCGCCAGCCCGGCGTCATCCGTCGGGAAATGCCCTGGTACCCAGTCCAGCAGAACATTAAGCCCGGCTTCGTGGGCGGTTCGGATTAAATAGAGGAAGTCATCGCGGGTGCCGAAACGGCGCGTCGGCGCGTAAAGCCCCTGCGGCTGATAACCCCAGCTGCCGTCAAACGGATGTTCGTTAACCGGCAGCAGTTCAAGATGGGTAAAGCCCATCTCTTTCACGTAGGGAATCAGCTGATCCGCCAGTTCACGGTAGCTAAGCCAGAAATTATTGTCGGTGTGGCGACGCCAGGAGCCAAGATGCACCTCATAAATTGAGATGGGCTGGTCAAAGCCGTTAGCTTTTTGCCGTTCTGGGCCGAGGGAGGTTTTTTCCGGCAGGCCGCAAATCAGCGAAGCCGTTTCCGGGCGCATTTGCGCTTCAAAGGCGTAAGGGTCGGCTTTAATACGCAGCCGCCCTTCGGCGTCCAGCAGCTCAAATTTATAAAGCTGGCCGTTGTGTGCTCCGGGGATAAACAGCTCCCAAATGCCGCTTTCGCGCCGCAGCCGCATCGGATGGCGGCGGCCATCCCAATAGTTAAACTGCCCCACCACGGAAACGCGACGGGCGTTGGGGGCCCAAAGTGAGAAACGTGTGCCGGTCACGCCGTCCATGGTATCTGCATGTGCACCAAGCGTTTCGTAAGGGCGTAAGTGCGTGCCTTCCGAGAGCAGCCAGCTATCCAGCTCCTGAATTAAAGGGCCAAAACGGTAGGGATCGTCAATCAGATTTTCCTGGCCGTGCCAGACAACCGCCAGCTGGTAGCGAAAAGCGTTTTTACGGCGAGGAATTAGCCCGCGGAAGAAGCCACGGGAATCGAAGCAGTCGAGCTGGGCAATTTTACGGCCGGTCTTAGACTCAATCACCCACACTTCAGTGGCATCAGGCAATAGCGCCCGAACTTCAAGCCCGGCGTCAGTTTGGTGCATTCCCAGTAGGGAAAACGGATCGGCAAAATGACCCGCAATTAGCGCATTAATCACGTCTTTTTCCGGCAGAACAGACATGGCATTTTCCTTTTTTATGTGTCACCGATGACCCGCCCTACGCCTGCGTGCGGATACGACACTTATCATTGACCCTGACGAACGGCGCGCAACTCCTGTAAGCCAGTTCGCCCAATACTCGCCAAAACGCTTGCGCGTGATGACTTAAGCATAGCCAACGCTTTATTAACTCCTCGTGAAATTAATTAATGACTTCCGTTGTACCTTAAATTGCAGGCAAAAAAAGAGGGGCCACAAAGCCCCTCTGGTAAATAAGTGTAATTATGCGAGCGACCGCAGCATTCTGCGCAACGGTTCGGCGGCGCCCCACAGCAGCTGGTCGCCAACGGTGAAGGCGGAGAGATACTCCGGCCCCATGTTCAGCTTGCGCAGGCGGCCAACCGGCGTCGACAGCGTACCGGTTACCGCGGCAGGCGTCAGTTCACGCATGGTGATATCACGGTCGTTTGGCACCACTTTCGCCCACGGGTTATGCGCGGCCAGCAGCTCTTCTACGGTAGGAATAGACACGTCTTTCTTCAGCTTGATGGTGAACGCCTGGCTATGGCAGCGCAGCGCGCCTACGCGCACGCACAGACCGTCAACCGGGATCACCGCAGAGGTCGCAAGAATTTTGTTGGTTTCCGCCTGGCCTTTCCACTCTTCACGGCTCTGACCGTTGTCGAGTTGCTTATCGATCCACGGGATCAGGCTCCCGGCCAGCGGCACGCCAAAGTTATCCACCGGCAGTTTGCCGCTGCGGCCAAGTTCGGTGACCTTACGTTCGATATCGAGAATGGCGGAGGCTGGATTTGCCAGCTCGGTAGAAACTTCGCCATACAGCTGGCCCATTTGGTTCAGCAGCTCGCGCATGTGACGCGCGCCGCCGCCGGACGCCGCCTGGTAAGTTGCCACAGAAACCCAGTCAACCAGGTCGTTGGCAAACAGGCCGCCGAGGGACATCAGCATCAGGCTGACGGTGCAGTTACCGCCGACGAAGGTTTTCACGCCTTTGTTCAGCCCTTCCTGGATAACGTGCTGGTTTACCGGGTCGAGGATAATAATCGCGTCATCTTTCATGCGTAGAGAAGAAGCTGCGTCGATCCAGTAACCCTGCCAGCCGCTTTCACGGAGCTTTGGATAGATTTCGTTGGTATAATCGCCGCCCTGGCAGGTCACGATGATATCCAGCGCCTTCAGCGCTTCCAGATCAAATGCGTCCTGCAGTGTACCGCCGGTGGTGCCGGCGAACGTAGGGGCTGCCTGCCCAAGCTGGGAAGTGGAGAAGAAAACCGGACGAATGGCGTCAAAATCGCGCTCTTCCACCATGCGTTGCATGAGTACAGAGCCGACCATACCGCGCCAGCCAATAAAACCAACATTTTTCATAGCGACTTAATCCTGCAGAGATGATTGCGTGTGTAAGCGCTGGCCGTGGGCCAGAACATCACTCCACCTTACAAAATGCAGCCAAAGTCGCAAGTGAAATTAATCAATGATATCCACCGTGTCAGAAACAAAGCTTATTACCAGAAACAACTTGCCAGATTTTGGGGAAAACAGATGACTGAAATCATATCCGCCGCGGTACTCCTGATCCTGATTATGGACCCGCTGGGTAACCTGCCGATCTTTATGTCGGTACTGAAACACACGGAGCCAAAGCGCCGCCGGGCCATTATGATCCGCGAGCTGCTTATTGCTCTGCTGCTGATGCTTATCTTCCTGTTTGCCGGGGAAAAAATTCTTGGTTTCCTGAATTTACGCGCTGAAACCGTGTCGATTTCAGGCGGCATTATCCTGTTCCTGATCGCCATTAAGATGATTTTCCCGGGCCAGGAAGGCAGTTCATCCGGTCTGCCTGCGGGTGAAGAACCGTTTATCGTGCCGCTGGCGATTCCGCTGGTTGCCGGCCCTTCTCTGTTGGCGACGCTGATGCTGCTGTCGCACCAGTACCCAAATCAAATGGGGCATTTAGTGGCCGCGCTGATGCTGGCCTGGGGCGGTACCGTGGCGATTCTGCTGCAATCTTCGCTGTTCCTGCGCCTGTTGGGTGAGAAAGGGGTAAACGCCCTGGAGCGCCTGATGGGGCTGGTGCTGGTGATGATTTCCACCCAGATGTTCCTGGACGGCATCCGCGCCTGGATGCGGGGCTAGCACATCCCTCCCTCTGGGAGAAAGTCTGGTCAGGAGTAATAAAAAAGGCAGCCTCCGAAGAGCGCTGCCTTTTTTTGGTCAGAATACTTTAGCTCAGCAGGCTGAACGCAATCATCCCGACAATCGCCCCGGTGGTACCGAGGATGGTTTCCATCATTGTCCATGTCTTCAGCGTTTGCGCTTCAGTTGCGCCGGTAAACTTACCGAACAGCCAGAAGCCCGCGTCGTTCACGTGGCTCACCACAATAGAACCGCCGGCGATACAAATCGACAGAGCCGCCATTTGAGCGCCGTTATAATTCAGCTGCTCGATAACCGGCATCACCAGGCCAACCGCCGTCAGACAGGCCACGGTAGCGGAACCCTGAATGATACGCACCGCCGCCGCCAGTACGAAGCAGGTAATCGCGATAGGCAGGCCCATCCCGGTCAGCGCTTCGCCCAGTGCCGGACCCACGCCGGAGTCAACCAGCACCTGTTTGAACACGCCCCCGGCACCGATAACCAGCAGGATAATGCCCGCCGGCTGCAGCGCCTGGCCACACACCGCCATCACTTTTTCTTTATCCATGCCCTGACGATACGCCAGGCCATAAATAGCCACCAGGCAAGCCACCAGAATCGCGGTGAACGGGTGGCCGATGAATTCCAGCCATTCATACAGCGTAGAGCCCGGCGTGGTAAAGCGAGCGGCGATAGTTTTCAGGCCAACCAGCACCAGCGGCAACAGGATCAGCGACAGACTGAAGCCAAAGGACGGCAGCTTGCCTTCCCCCAGATGCGGCTCGGAGATGTCTTCCGGAATTTCCAGCGAAACAAATTTGCTGATGAAATTACCGAATAGCGGCCCGGCAATAATCATGCCCGGGATCGCGGCGCACAGGCCAATCAGGATCATCCAGCCAAAGTCAGCGTGCATCTGGGAGGCCAGCAGCATTGGCGCAGGCCCCGGCAGCAGGAACGCCGCAGCGGCAGCGACGCCAGCAAACAAAGGAATCACCAGCTTCACCAGGTTCGTCCCGGTGTGGCGCGCCATTGAAAATGCCACGCTAATCAGCAGCACGATAGCCACTTCAAAGAACAGCGGCAGCGCGCAAATCAGGCCGGCCAGGCCAATCGCATAGTGCGCACGGCTGTGGCCGAAGGATTTCAGCATTTTGACGGCAATCTGATCTACCGCGCCGGTTTCATGCAGAATTTTGCCGAACATGGCGCCGAGGGCCACCACAATCGCCAGGAAGCCCAGCGTCCCGCCCATACCTTTCTGCATGGTGTCGGCGATTTTGTCGAGCGGCATGCCGGAGAAAAGCCCGGCACCAATAGAAACCACCATCAAAGCCACGAAGGCGTGCATACGCGCCTTCATCACTAAAAACAGCAGAAGCAGCACGGAGCCGACCGCGGTTAAAACAAGCGTTAATGTACTCACTCTGCGCTGCCTTGGTTGATCAATGCGAGGGTGCTGGCGACGACGCCGTCCAGCGGCTGATCGATATCCACGATCAGCACATCTTTTTCATCCGCCTGCGGTTCTTGCAGGGTTTCAAATTGGGTCACCAGCATCTGGGTTTTGAAGAAGTGGCCTTTCCGCGCCTTCAGGCGGTTTTCGATCACTTCAAAATCACCTTTCATGTAGATGAAGGAGAGGTTCGGGTTACCGTCACGCAGCAGGTCGCGATAGTGCTTTTTCAGCGCCGAGCAGACGATCAGCGAAACCTTGTTGGTGCGCTGCATCGCAAACGCGGCATCGTTCAACGCTTTCAGCCACGGGGTACGGTCGTCGTCGTTCAGCGGCTCGCCGGAGGCCATTTTCAGAATGTTGCTGCGGGGATGCAGGAAATCGCCGTCAAGAAACGCGGCGTTTAACTGATGGGCAACTTCGCTGGCAACGGCGGATTTACCGCTGCCGGAGACGCCCATCAGGACGTAAATGTGGTGGTCGTGGTTAGTAGTGCTCATGATGGCTCCGACTCTGACACAAAGCAATGCGCCTGGTTTTGTTACGGGTAACTGTTACCGATAACATTTTCCAGCCTGGCTGAGCATTAAGCAATAACCATTAGCTTGCAAAGTGTATAAGTGTGAGCTGCATCAAATAAAAATTTTGGCCTAGATCGAGCCACCAGGCGACAGCGTAAAGCCTAAATCGAGCATTTTCGGGGTAATGATTTCGCCGCGAATACGCGCCAACAGACGCTCCGCCCCGATACGCCCCATGCGCTCTCGCGGGGTCAGCACGCTCGCCAGGCGCGGCTCCATCACCTGCCCGATATCGTGGCCGTGGAAACCGGCAATCGCCATATCTTCCGGGATACGCAGCCCCTGGCGCTGGCATTCAAATGCCGCACCAATCGCTAAGTCATCGTTGGTGCAGAAGATACTGTCGAGCTGCGGATATTCGCGTTTTGCCTGGCGCAGCAGTTCAATGCCGGTGGAATAAGACGAGGAGTTTTCAATCATCACGCTGTACGGCGTCAGACCGGCGTCGAGCATCGCCTGCTCGTAGCCTTTTTGCTTGATGAGGGTACGTTCGTCGAGGCGCGCGCCCAGGTAGGCCACGTGTTTATGACCACGGGCAATAATGCTGGCCGTCATTTGACGAGCCGCCTCGAAGTTATCAAAACCTACGGCGATATCCAGGCAAGGAGAAACGCTGTCCATCAGCTCCACCACCGGAATACCGGCAACTTCAATCATTTTCAGCGTTCTGGGCGTGTGGTTGCGCTCGGTCAGGATCAGGCCGTCGATATTCCAGGACAGCATGGATTCCAGACGCTCCTGCTCCAGTTCCGGCTTATAGCCGTAGTGAGCCAGCATGGTCTGGTAACCGTGGGCATCAATGACGTTTTCAATGCCGCGCAGCACTTCGGCGAATACCTGGTTAGTCAGGGATGGCAGCAGGACGCCAATGGCCCGGCTGGTTGAATTAGAAAGAATATCCGGCGCACGGTTCGGAATGTAGCCCAGTTCATCTAACGCGGCGGCAATTTTAACCTGCAGCGCGGCAGACACCTGATCCGGGTTGCGTAAGAAACGGCTGACCGTCATTTTGGTCACCCCAACGCGATCTGCAACATCCTGTAGTACCGGTCTTTTCTTTTTCATTGTCCTGCGCGACTTGTGAAGTTTCGACAGCCGAGTTTAGCACGGACAAAAGAAAACCCGCCCCTTTTTCAGGGGCAGGTTGTGACGGGTAACGTTATACCGGAGGCAGATCGAACAGCAGGATCTCGCTCGCTTCGTTGGCGTGAACGGAAATCGCCTGTTCATCCCATACGGCGATCGCGTCGCTGGTTTTTGCCTGCGTACCGTTAATGGACACATCGCCTTTTACGACCTGGATCCAGACGCGGCGGTCGGCCGGAATTTGATAAACCGACTGCTCGTCTTTAGCCAGCGCCCAGCGGGACAGTTCCATATCCTGGTAAACCTTCAGCGAACCGTCGCGTGCATCCGGGGAAAGCACCAGCTGGCGCCCCTGAGGCGCATCAAAACGGCGCTGATCGTAGCGCGGCGTAATCCCGGTTTTTTCTGGAATAATCCAAATCTGGTACAGACGCAGCGGCTCGGTCTGGCTGGCGTTGTACTCAGAGTGGCGGATCCCAGTTCCGGCGCTCATAATCTGAAACTCACCCGCAGGTACACGTTCTTTGTTGCCCATGCTGTCCTGGTGCTCAACCGCACCTTCCAGCACATAGGTCAGGATTTCCATGTCTTTGTGCGGATGGGTCCCAAAACCCTGGCCCGCGTCGATCACGTCTTCGTTAATGACCCGCAGCGCCGAGAAGCCCATAAAGTTGGCGTCATAATAGTCGGCAAAAGAGAAGGTATGCCAGCTGTCCAGCCAGCCGTGGTTCGCATGGCCGCGGTCCTGTGCTTTTCTTAAGTAGATCATGGTATGTCCTCCGCAATTCGTTTGATGGGATAAGTGTGGACCCATTTCGCGGAGGATCATAGAGGGTGAAAATTGACTCCTCTGTTCAAAAAAAATGAACGAGTCAGAGGAGCCCAAATGCTATTAGCCGAGGCTTATTGTCGCAGGAGAAGGCTGTTCGAAACCGCGCTCGAGGATTTCCAGATTGGTGAGAGCTTCAATTTCTCTGACGTAATTAGGCTTGCCGCCGATCAGCGTGTCGTACAGCGCATCATAGACGCGGCCATAGTCGCCCACTTCCGGTTTCCACTCCTCGCGCACCGTTTCCCCGGCTTCGTTAACGTACTCCAGCGTCGCCACGCTGCTGTCTGCCCCGAATCCTGGCTCACCCGGCATGATGTAGGCTTTCAGGCTGGTTTCCTGCTGGTCGATGCCGTACTTCACAAACGAACCTTTGGTCCCGTGCACGATAAATTTCGGGTAATCGATTTTCACCAGATGGCTGGTTTTCACGATCGCTTTCAGGTCGCCGTAGAACAGCTGGGCTTCAAAGGTATCGTCCGGATTAGCTTTGTTGCGCAGGCTGCGGATGTCATAGGCGACATGGTCCGGGCGACCAAACAGGGAGATGATTTGGTCCATGGTGTGCACGCCCAGGCCGTAGAAAGCGCCGTCCGCCGGTTTACCAGGATTCGCAGGCGCATCCGGGCGATACATATCGAAGTGGCTTTCAATTTCCACAATCTTGCCGAGCTTGCCGCTCTCGATGGCTTTTTTCATCGTCAGGAAGCAGGCGTCAAAGCGACGGTTCTGGTAAGGCGTCACGACCAGGCCCTTCTCTTTTGCCAGCGCAAACAGCTCGCGCGCTTCGGCAAGCGTCGGGGTGAAAGGTTTTTCCACGAGCACGTTTTTACCCGCTTCGAGCGCTTTTTTCGCGTACTCAAAATGGCTGTCAACGTGGGTGCAAATCACCACCAGTTTGACCAACGGGTCATTGAGAATGTCATCGAGCTGGCTGGTGAAGTGAATGCCCGCGTACTGCGGCTGTTGTTCCAGTTCCGGCTTTTCGCTGCGGCGGAAGATATGGGCCACGTTGAGTTTGTCTTTACGAACCAGAACGAACGGAAGGTGGTAGCGGGTAGTACTTTTACCAAAGCCGATGAAGGCACAGTGCAGAGTCATTTCATTATCCTTTTTGATTTGAGCTGACTGTACCTTACTGCAAAGCCGCGCCACGTTATAGCCGCAGACTTCAAACCATCTTTAATTTTAAAGGTCGGGCGTAGCCAACGCGGCTACGGGTTCAAATAAGAAGGGCAAAAAAAAAGCCAGCACCCGGCTGGCTAAAGTAATACTGGAAGCAATGTGAGCAATGTCGTGCTTTCAGGATGTCTCCGTAGGGGTCTCCCCTGAACGCATGGCAATAATAATCATTATCATTCGCACTTGTAAAGTGTTTTTTGAAAAAAATAGCGTTGACTTGTTGTTCAAAGTCAATGATGTTTAAAAGGTTTTCTATAACTCATTGAGGAGAAAAGGATGAAATCAGTTGTTGTGCGTCACGCCGAACCCGGCGATGCGGAAGCTTTACAGAGAATGTATGCCCATCCGGCGCTTTACCGCGACACGCTGCAGCTACCTCATCCTCCTCTAAAAGCCTGGCTGGACCGAATTACCGACCCCAGACCGGGGAGCCGACATTTGGTGGCATGTATCGACGATGAGATTGTGGGGCAGCTAACGGTCACGGTGGAACAGTCCCCGCGCCGCAGCCACGTCGCCACTTTCGGCATGGGCGTGCATTACGATCATCAAGGGAAAGGCATCGCTTCGGCTTTGCTTAAAGAAATGGTTGACCTGTGCGATAAGTGGCTGCGCGTCGAGCGCATCGAGCTGACGGTGTATACCGATAACGCGGCTGCGCTGGCGGTGTACCGCAAGTTTGGCTTCGAAGTTGAAGGCACCGGGAAGCGATTTGCGCTGCGCGACGGAGAGTATGTGGATGCGTATTTTATGGCGCGTTTTAAGCCGGAATGAGGGTAAAACTCACTCCGACCCTCTCCCTTTTAGGGAGAGGGGGAAAACAAGCGTGTTTATTGCCGCCCTCTCGGTGAGGGGGCAATCAATACCCCGCGGTTAAATCATCCACCGAACGTGGATCAGACGCGCCATACAGCTTCCCGTCCGGCGCAATCATAATGCTCTGCGTGCTGCCCATCGCAGCCTTTACCTCGACGTTTTGCCCCTTCTCTTTCAGCAACCTCAGCGTATCCGGGCTAAAGCCTTTCTCCACCCGCAGTTCATCCGGCAGCCATTGGTGATGGAAGCGCGGCGCATGGGTCGCTTCTGCCACGTTCATGCCAAAATCGATGCTGTTGACCACCATTTGCAGTACTGTGGTAATAATTCGGCTCCCGCCAGGGCTGCCCGTGACCAGCCAGGTTTTTCCGTCCTTCACGACGATGGTTGGCGACATCGAAGATAACGGACGCTTGTGCGGCCCCACTGCGTTGGCCTCCCCACCGACCAGCCCGTAGACGTTCGGCACGCCCGGCTTAGCGGAGAAGTCATCCATCTGGTTGTTCATCAGAATGCCGGTATTACCGGCCACGATCCCGGTGCCGAAGGTGGTATTCAGCGTATAAGTCACCGCCACGGCGTTACCGTCTTTATCCACCACGGAAAAATGCGTGGTCTGGTTACTTTCGTACGGGGCCAGGTTACCCGGCTTGATTTCGCTCGACGGGCGAGCCTTGTTGATATCAATTTTCTCCGCCAGCGATTTCGCATAAGCCTTGCTGGTCAGCGCCTGCCACGGCACCTTCACAAAGTCCGGATCGCCGAGGTACTCCGAGCGGTCGGCGTAGGCATATTTTTCCGCCTCGGCCATGATTTGCAGGGTATCCGCGCTGCCAAAGCCGTATTTCGCCAGATCGAAGTTTTCGAGAATATTGAGGATCTGCACGATGTGGATCCCGCCGGAGGACGGCGGCGGCATGGAATAGACTTCGTAGCCACGGTATTCGCCGCTGACGGGCTTACGCTCAATCGCCTTGTAGTTGGCCAAATCCGCCTTGCTTATCAGCCCGCCGTGCTTCGCCATCTCTTCGCTAATCTGGTCGGCAATCGCCCCTTTGTAGAAAGCATCCGGCCCCTGTTCGGCAATCATCTCCAGACTTTTCGCCAGGTTGGCCTGCACCAGCCTGTCACCTTTCTGCAGCGGCTCTCCGTCCGCTTTCCAGAAGATAGCCTTGCTGTTGGCGTGATTCGGGATCACTTCCGCGCCGTACTGCTTCAGATCGTCCGCCAGCGCGTCGTTCACAATGATGCCGTCCCGCGCCAGTTTGATAGCCGGTTGCACGACTTTATTCAGCGGCAGGGTGCCGTACTTTTCCAGCGCCAGGCTAAACCCGGCCACCGTGCCTGGGGTGCCGGAAGCGAGATGAGAGGTCAACGACTTCTTGCTGTCCGCATTGCCTTTATCATCGAGGAACATATCCCGGCTGGCTTTTTCTGGCGCCATTTCCCGGAAGTCTATCGCGGTTGTTTTGCCGTCTTTGGTGCTCAGCATCATAAAACCACCGCCGCCGATATTGCCCGCCTGCGGGTGCGTGACCGCAAGGGCATAACCCACGGCGACCGCGGCATCTACCGCATTACCGCCCTGCTTTAAAATATCGACGCCCACCTGAGTCGCAGCTGCGTCCACCGAAGCCACCATGCCGTGCTCCGCGCGCACCGGATGGTAAACGTCCATTTCCACGCCATAAGAGACCGGCGGAGGAGCGGCTATAACCGTCAAACACAGCCCGATTGTCATGGCTGGAATCGCTACCCAACGCAAAGTTTTCCACTGCTTTATCATCGTTATATCCTCATTTACCCGGGGAAATTCCCCGCTTAAGCCTGGTTCACAAATCCGAAATAATCACCGTGATAAAGGAAACGGAGTAAACTTAAGCAACCCCTGATGGGAGGAGATAACGATGAAAAAGGTATGGCTTCTGGCAGCCTTGCTGCCGCTAACCGCGCTCGCACAGCCGCTTAACAACACCAACAACCCTAATCTGCCGGACTATCAGAACCCGAGCCAGCAGCGGATGCTGACGCAGATGCAAACGCAGCAGTCTCAGCAGCAGGGGATGTTAAAGCAGCAGAGACAATCGCAAAATCAGCTTCAACAACAGCAGCTTCAGACGCAGCTCAACAACAATCAGCAGCGTGTCCTGCAGTCGCAGCCGGGCATGAACCCGCTGGCGAACACCAATGGTGGGATGCTAAAAGGAAATAACGGCGGCATGTTGAAGCCAAACGGTTCAACGCTGCCGCCGCCAGTCACGCCGTAAGGCGTTATGCGGAGAAGTCCGGGCCTATCTCGTCGATGCGGTCGGTACAGATGGCATCGACGCCCCACTGCAGCAGCACGGCCGCGCGATGGGGAACGTTTACGGTATAAACCAGAATATAGAGTCCAGCGGCTTTCAACGCTTTCACCCGAGCTTCATCAAGCAGTTGATGATTCAGGTGAATAGACACGCACTCTAACCGGGTCGTCAGTTCCTGCCAGTCATCACGCCATTCATCCAGCAGCAGACCGCGAGGCAGTTCAGGAGCAGCAAGCTGTGCGGCTTCCAGAGCCTCGATCTCAAAGGAAGAAAGCAGCGGTGCCGTTTGCCCGGCCCACAGCTCACGGGCGGCCAGCGCAACCACTTTGCCGGTTTCGGTTTCCAGGCCGGTGGTTGGCTTGATCTCAATGTTGGCCATCATGCCGTGCTTTTTGCAGCGTTCAGCCACCTGAGAAAGCAGCGGCAGCGGCTCGCCCGCATAGTCACGGCTGAACCAGCTTCCCGCGTCAACTTTCAGCAGATTGTCCCAGGTTAGCTCACCGGCAATGCCCCAGCCGTTGCTGGTACGCTCGAGCGTGTCGTCGTGGAGCAGGAAGATTTGCCCGTCGCGCGAGAGCTTGGCGTCAAACTCAATCATGGTGTGGCCGTAACGAGCCCCGACGTCGATTGCCGCGAGGGTGTTTTCCGGCGCAAGTTTACCGCCACCGCGGTGGGCGACGATTTTTGGGTAAGGCCAGTTGCTCATAAACGTTGTCCGTTTTTGCCATCAAAGAAGTGCAGATGTTCTTCCGGCAGGTGGACCCAAAGCGTGGTGCCCGGCTGCGGGCGTTCCTGATGCCCAAGGCGAATCACCACTTTTTGACCGCCCCAGCGGCCGTGAACCAGGTTATCAGCCCCCAGCATTTCAAGGGTTTCCACCACAATCGGGATGCCACCTGCCGCCTGTGAGCTTAGCGCAATATGTTCCGGGCGGATACCCAAGGTCATCGGGCGGCCAACCCACTGCAGACGCTGGCTGCCGGTCGGCAACGCATCGCCGCCGTCCAGCTCAAAGCGTGAGCCGTCGATACTGATGTTGCCATCCAGCAGGTTCATTGCCGGAGAGCCAATAAAACTTGCCACAAAGCGGCTCGCCGGGCGCTCGTAAACCTCGACGGGTGTACCAATCTGCTCCGCCACGCCTTTGTTCATCACCATCACGCGTTGGGCGAGGGTCATAGCCTCAACCTGGTCGTGCGTCACGTACAGGCTGGTGGTTTTCAGGCGGCGATGAAGCTGTTGAAGCTCAAGACGCATCTGCACGCGCAGCTTGGCATCAAGGTTGGATAGCGGTTCGTCAAACAGGAATACCGCCGGATCGCGCACGATGGCGCGGCCCATGGCAACGCGCTGGCGCTGGCCGCCAGAAAGTTCGCGCGGGCGGCGAGTTAACAGCGCGTCCAGCTCCAGAATACGGGCGGCTTCCAGCACTTTCTGGCGGATCTGTTCTTTGCCCAGACCGCGAATTTTCAGGCCCCAGGCCATGTTCTCTTCCACCGTCATGTGCGGATAGAGCGCATAGTTCTGGAACACCATGGCGATGCCACGCTCTTTGGGCTCCATGTCGGTGACGCGCTGGCTGTCGATCCAGATATCCCCGCTGGTCACCTGCTCCAGCCCGGCGACCATACGCAGCAGCGTAGATTTCCCGCAGCCAGAAGGCCCGACCATCACGATGAATTCGCCATCCGCGACGTCCACGGTCAGCGGCTGAATCACCTGGGTTTTACCGTCCCAGCTCTTGGTTACTGCCTGTAATTTTAAACCAGCCATGAAAGGTTCCTACTTCTCGCTATCAACCAGACCACGCACAAAGGCGCGCTGCATAACTAAAACAATAACAACCGGTGGAACAAGCGTGAGCAGCATCGCTGCCATCACCTGGTTCCACTGCGTCACGCCATCACCGCTGGCAATCATGCTCTTGATACCCGCCACGGCGGTGCCCAAATCGGCATCGGTGATAATCAGCAGCGGCCAGAGATACTGGTTCCAGCCATAGATAAAGGTGATCACGAACAGCGCCGCCAGGTTGGTTTTGGACAGCGGCAGCACGATGTCAAAGAAAAAGCGCATCGGCGAGGCGCCGTCGATGCGGGCCGCTTCCATCAGCTCGTCTGGCAGCGTCATGAAAAACTGGCGAAACAGGAACGTGGCCGTGGCCGACGCCATCAGCGGCAGCGTCAGGCCGGTGTAGCTGTCGAGCATTTTCAGGTTAGAGATAACCTCAACCGTCGGGAAAATACGCACTTCGACCGGCAGCATCAGGGTGATAAAAATCATCCAGAAGAACAGGTTACGTAGCGGGAAACGGAACCAGACGATGGCGAAGGCCGACAGCATAGACACGGCAATTTTGCCGATAGTGATCACCAGCGCCATCACCGTGCTGTTAAACAGCATCCGGCCGAACGGGGCGCTGTTGACCGCCACGCCATTGGTCCAGATGTAGCTGATGTTTTCCCACAGGTGAGTACCGGGGATCAGCGTCATCGGCGTATCGAAGACGGCTTTGTTGTCCAGCGTCGCGGCAACAAACGCCACGTACAGCGGGAACAGAATGACGATAATGCCCAGAATCAGCATGGTGTGGCTGAAGATAGTCAGCCCGCGACGGTTCTCAATCATTGGTAGCGCACCTTACGTTCAACGAAGCGGAACTGAACCACCGTCAGGACAATCACCAGCAGCATCAGCACCACGGATTGCGCCGCCGAGGAAGAGAGATCCAGCCCGGTAAACCCTTCGCGATAAATCTTGTAGATAAGCGTGGTCGTTGCCTGCACCGGGCCACCGCCGGTTGCCGCGTCAATCACCGGGAAGGTGTCGAAGAAGGCATACACCAGGTTCACCACCAGCAGGAAGAAGCTCACCGGGGCAATCAGCGGCAGCGAGATAAAGAAGAAGCGGCGCACGGGGCCAGCTCCGTCAATGGCTGCGGCTTCCACCAGCGAACGCGGAATCGACTGCAAAGCGGCAAAGAAGAACAGGAAGTTGTAGCTAATCTGCTTCCACACGGACGCGAACACGACCAGGAACATGGCCTGCCCGCTGTTCTGCGCGTGGTTCCAGTTGTAGCCAAACTCTTCCAGCGTGTGGGTAATCAGCCCGCGCCCTGGGTTGAACAGGAAGATCCACAGCACCGCGGCAATGGCGGGTGCGACGGCATAAGGCAGCAGCATCAGCGTTTGATAAAAACGGCTGCCGCGCACCACATAATCCACCAGCGCGGCGAAGAACAGCGAAGCCAGTAGCCCGCAGCCCGCCACCAGCCCGCTGAAGATCATGGTGGTGTAGAAAGAGTCCAGATAGTAACTATCGTGGAAAAGCTGCACGAAGTTATCCAGGCCAACGAAATGGCTGGACAGACCAAACGGGTCAAGGTTTTGCAGCGAGTACCAGAGGGCTTCACCCGCCGGCCAGATAAAGAAAATGACGGTGATGATCAGCTGCGGCAGAACCAGCGCATAAGGTAGCCAACTTGAACGGAACACCGGGCGAGATGATGACATAGGGTTACTCGGTTAATGTTAGAACAGGCGATGCTTTGCCCCTTAGCACAACGCTCTCCTGTGACAGAGAGCGCGGTACTCAGTCCCCTCCCTTTCGGGAGGGGACGAGGGTAGAACTTAAGACTTGGTAGACTGCTCGAAGCGGCGCAGCAGCTGGTTACCACGCTCGACGGAAGCGTCCAGCGCCTGCTGTGGCGTTTTCTTCCCGGTCCAGACGGATTCCAGCTCTTCGTCAACCACGGTACGGATCTGCGGCATGTTGCCCAGACGCAGGCCTTTGGTGAACGGCAACGGTGGCTTGTTCAGCATCTGGCGAGTAGCGGTATCTGCACCCGGGTTCTTATCGTAGAAACCGTCTTTGCGAGTCAGTTCGTAAGCGGCGGTGGTGATTGGCAGGTAGCCGGTTTTCTGGTGCCATTCAGCGGCGATTTCTGGCTTAGCCAGGAACTGCATGAACTCGGCCACGCCTTTGTAAGTTGGCTTGTCTTTACCCTGCATTACCCACAGGCTTGCCCCGCCGATGATGGCGTTCTGTGGCGCATCTTTCACGTCTGCGTCGTAAGGCATCATGCCTACGCCGTAGTTGAATTTCGCGTACTGACGAATGTCAGCCAGGGAGCCGGAAGACGCGGTAGTGATCGCGCAGTCACCGTTGTAGAACTTCTCGGTGGACTCGTCTTTACGCCCGAAGTAGGTAAAGTCGCCCTTCTTGTTCATCTCTTCCAGCAGCGCGATGTGTTTCACCTGCTCAGGTTTGTTGAACTCCAGAACCGCGTCAGTGCCGTCAAAACCGTTGTTTTTGGTGGCGAACGGCAGGCCGTGCCAGGCGCTGAAGTTCTCCAGCTGGATCCAACCCTGCCAGCCGCTGGCGTAGCCACACTTCATGCCCGCTGCACGCAGTTTGGCGCTGTATGCCGCCACGTCCTGCCAGGTTTTAGGTGGCTGATCCGGGTTCAGGCCGGCTTTCTTGAAAGCGTCTTTGTTGTAATACAGCACCGGGGTGGAGCTGTTGAAAGGCTGGGACAGCAGGTGGCCCGTTTTAGAGTCGGTGTAGTACCCGGCCACGGTCGGGACGAACTGAGATTCGTCGAACTTGATACCTGCGTCTTTAAATACTTCATAGACCGGTTTGATCGCCTTGGAAGCCATCATGGTCGCGGTGCCAACTTCATACACCTGCAGGATGGCCGGAGCGTTACCGGAACGGTAGGCCGCGATACCCGCCGCCAGGCTTTGGTCGTAGTTGCCTTTATAAACCGGCACAATTTTGTAATCAGGGTGCGTTTCATTGAAACGGTTTGCCAGAGAATCCACTTCTTTACCCAGTTCCCCGTCCATTGAATGCCAGAAAGGAATCGTGGTAACGGCCATCGCCTGGGAGGCAAATGCCAGACCAAGCGTCAGCGCTAAAGCTGTGTGTCGTAACGATGTCATTCGGTTATCTCTCTTGTTGTGCCGGATGCGCGAAATCACGCGTTTTATGCTCGCGAGGTAACATGACACGCTCGAATGACAGAAAAATAACGGCTGGATGACAGAATAGTTACAGCTGAGTGAATGAAATGTTTCTTTGTCGACGGGAGATATATTTTTCTTTCCCCGTGTATTCCCTGAATAATTCAAACTCAACCCATGCTGTACCCTCTCCCCTTTGAGGAGAGGGTACAAACAAAAAAAACGGCAACCGAGGTTGCCGTTTTGCTTTTTATTAGCCGCCCAGATAGGCGCTTCTTACAGCCTCGTTCGCCAGCAGCGCATCGCCGGTATCTTCCAGCACCACGTGGCCGTTTTCCAGCACGTAGCCCCGGTCGGCAAGCTTCAGCGCCTGGTTGGCGTTTTGCTCTACGAGGAAGATGGTCATCCCTTCGCTACGCAGTTGCTCAATGGTGTCGAAGATTTGCTGGATGATGATCGGCGCTAACCCCAGCGACGGTTCATCTAACAGTAACAGACGCGGCTGGCTCATGAGTGCACGGCCAATCGCCAGCATCTGCTGCTCACCGCCGGACATGGTGCCCGCCCGCTGGATACGACGTTCATGCAGGCGTGGGAACAGATCGTAGACGCGCTTAATGCGCGACTGGAACTGGTCACGCTCGGCAAAAAAGCCGCCCATCGCCAGGTTCTCTTCCACCGTCATGCGGGAGAAAACGCGCCGCCCTTCCGGCACAATTGCCACGGCTTCACGCATGATGCGTGCGGTATGCCAGTCTGTAATATCTTTGCCATCAAACACGATGCGGCCGCTGGTCGCACGTGGGTCACCGCAAAGCGTGCCCAGCAGCGTCGTTTTCCCCGCGCCGTTGGCACCGATGAGCGTCACGATTTCGCCCTGTTTAATATGCAGACTGACGTCGTGCAGCGCCTGAATTTTGCCGTAGTGGGCGCTCACCTTGTCAAACGACAGCATTATATTTTCCATCTTAAGCCTCACCCAGATAGGCGCGAATGACGTCAGGGTTGTTGCGGATTTGCTCCGGCGTACCGTTGGCTAACGGCGTTCCCTGGTTCACCACGTAGATACGGTCAGAAATGCCCATGACGAGCTTCATGTCATGCTCAATCAGCAACACCGTGGTGTTGTGGTGATTGCGCAGCTCCATGATCAGCTCATCCAGCTCATGGGTTTCTTTTGGGTTAAGGCCGGCGGCAGGTTCATCCAGCATCAGAATTTCCGGCTGGGTCACCATGCAGCGAGCGATTTCAAGGCGACGCTGATCGCCATAGGCCAGGTTGCTTGCCTGGCGGTTAGCCTGCTCCAGCAGCCCGATACGTTCGAGCCAGGTGGCCGCCCTGTCCAGCGCTTCGCTCTGGGCGCGACGGAAACCTGGGGTTTTCAGCAGCCCAGAGAAAATACCGGTTTTCAGCTGTTGATGTTGCGCCACCAGCAGGTTCTCAATCACCGTCATTTCACGGAACAGGCGAACGTGCTGGAAGGTACGCACCACGCCCATGCGCGCAATCTGCTGGCCGGGTAAGCCTTCCAGGTGTTGGTCGCGCAGCAAAATGGTGCCGCCGGTAGGCTTATAGAAGCCGGTCAGGCAGTTAAACACCGTGGTTTTACCGGCGCCGTTCGGGCCGATAAGTGAAACAATTTCCTGTGGATGCAGCTCAAGCGAGACATTGTTGACGGCCAGCAGGCCGCCGAAACGCATCATCAGACCGCTTACGGATAACAATGGCTGACTCATGCCTGCTCTCCTTTCACTTGCTCTTTCTTCAGCTTCAGATGCGGACGCGTCATCGGCAGCAAGCCTTGTGGACGCCAAATCATCATCAGCACCATCAGGCCACCGAGCACCAGCATGCTGTACTCGTTCAGGTCACGCATCAGTTCGCGGGAAACCACCAGCAGAATAGCGGCCAGGATGACCGCGAACTGCGAGCCCATCCCACCCAGGACCACAATGGCCAGCACAAATGCCGACTCAGCGAAGGTGAAGGATTCCGGGCTGACAAAACCCTGGCGTGCGGCGAACAACGTCCCGGCAAAGCCCGCAAAAGCTGCGCTGATGGTGAACGCAGTCAGCTTGATACGGGTTGGGTTCAGGCCCAGTGAACGGCAGGCGATTTCATCTTCACGCAGCGCTTCCCAGGCGCGGCCAAGCGGCATACGCAGCAGGCGGTTAATCACGAACAGCGACAGCACCACCAGCAGCAACGCTACCAGGTACAGGAAAATAATCCTGTCGCTCGGGTCGTAGGCCACGTTAAAGAAATTACTGAAGGTATCCCAGCCGCCTTCGCGGGCGGTACGGCTAAACTCCAGGCCGAAGAAGGTCGGTTTTGGGATCTGGCTGATGCCGTTCGGGCCGCCGGTAATATCGGTGTTGTTCAGCAGCAGGATGCGGACGATTTCCCCGAAGCCCAGCGTCACAATCGCCAGGTAGTCACCGCGCAGGCGCAGCACCGGGAAGCCAAGCAGGAAGCCTGCGGCAGCAGCCACCAGCCCCGCCAGCGGCAGGCAGGTCCAGAATCCCAGGCCGTAATAGTGATTCAGTAACGCAAAGGTGTAAGCGCCGATAGCGTAGAAGCCGCCGTAGCCCAGAACCAGCAGGCCAGACAGCCCCACCACCACGTTCAGCCCCAGGCCGAGGATGATGTAAATCATGGTTAACGTGGCAATGTCCACGGTGCCGCGCGACACCAGGAACGGCCACGCCACCGCAGCAACCAGCAGCGCCACCAGGAACAGCTTCTGCTTAGCCGTGGAACCATCCAGCGCCGGCAGCACAAACTTCGGTCCGGACACTTTCTTCATGCCCTTCTGGAACAGCGGGCGCAGCAGTTGGAACACCAGCACTGCAGCGGTGCCGATGAAGACCCATTCCCAGCGCACGGAAGGCGCGCTGTTCACCACCAGTTTGGTGCCGTCCAGGCTCAGCTGAACGCCCATAAATACCGATGCTAAAACAAAGAACATGGCCGCAGAGAGCAGCGAAAAAACAAAGTGCATCGGTTTCATACTTTCTCAACCTCCGGACGACCGAGGATCCCGGTAGGCATCACCAGCAGCACCACGATCAGCAGCGCGAAGGAGACGACGTCTTTATATTCCGTACTCAGATAGGCTGAGGTCAGCGCTTCGGCCACGCCGAGGATCAGGCCGCCAATCATTGCGCCAGGAATACTGCCGATGCCGCCAAGTACCGCCGCGGTAAAGGCTTTCATCCCTGCCATAAAGCCAATGTACGGGTTGATTACGCCGTAGAACTGGCCCAGCAGCACGCCGGCTACCGCCGCCATTGCGGCACCAATGACGAAGGTGAGAGAGATGACGCGGTCGGTATTAATCCCGAGCAGGCTGGCCATTTTCAGGTCTTCAGCACAGGCACGACAGGCGCGCCCCATGCGGGAATAACGGATGAACAGCGTCAGCGCCAGCATAGCCAGGAAGGTCACCACCCAGATAACCAGCTGCATGGTGGTGATGGTGGCGGTGAAGTTATCGCTCGCCCCCACAATCCACTGCCCGTTAAACAGGCTTGGCAGCGCGATGTCGCGCGAACCTTCCGTCAGGCTGACGTAGTTTTGCAGGAAGATGGACATCCCGATGGCGGAAATCAGGGCGATCAGGCGCTTGGAGTTGCGGACAGGCCTGTAGGCGACGCGCTCAATGCTCCAGCCGTAGGCGCTGGCGATGATAATGGCGCCAATAAAGCCTGCGCCCACCAGCATCCAGCCCACATCAATTCCGAGCATCATTAACGCGGCGATGATCATAAAAGAGACGTAGCTGCCGATCATATACACTTCACCGTGGGCGAAGTTGATCATGCCAATAATGCCGTACACCATCGTATAACCGATGGCGATCAGCGCGTAGGTACTGCCCAGCGTGACGCCGTTAAACATCTGCTGCAGGAAGTAGAGAAACTGCTCGGACATAACTTAACCTTTCCAAACCCGTATGGACGGGATATTGAATCCACTCTAAATAATTCGAGTCGCAGGAAGGCGGCAAGCTTGCTCATCCTCAGGAGCATACATAAGTATGTGACTGAGGTGGACATGTGCAGCCAACAAACCTGCGGCTCGAAGTATGACGAGTGGTCGCCTTATTTGGCGACGGAGGACGACCCATCGGCGTGCCACTGGAAGACACCGAATTCAAATCCTTTCAAATCGCCTTTCTCATCCCAGTTCAGCGGCCCAATGACGGTGTTCGCACCGTGCGCTTTTAAATCTTTCACCAGCGCAGCAGGATCTTTGCTGCCGGTGCGGTCCATGGCGGTTGCCAGAGACTGAACTGCCGCGTAGGTGATCCACACGTACGGGCCGCTCGGGTCTTTCTTCGCCGCTTTCAGCTCATCAACGATAGCTTTGTTGGCTGGATCCTGGTCATAGCGCTTAGGCATGGTGACCAGCATCCCTTCGCCCGCAGGGCCAGCGATGTTGGACAGAGAAGCGTTACCTACGCCTTCTGGCCCCATAAACTGAGTTTTCAGACCAACGGCGCGTGCCTGGCGCAGGATCTGCCCCATTTCCGGGTAATAGCCACCGTAGTAAACAAAGTCGATATTTTCTTTCTGCAGGCGCGCCACCAGGGTGGAGAAATCTTTGTCACCGGCGGTGATCCCGTCGAAGAACACGATGTTAGCGCCGCCTTTTTTCAGGCCATCCTGCACGGAGCGCGCCAGACCTTCGCCGTACTGCTGCTTATCGTGGATGATCGCGATGCGCTGCGGCTTAACGTGTTCCAGAATATATTTGGACGCCGTTGGGCCCTGGGAAGAGTCAAGGCCAGCGGTACGCATGATCATGCCGTAGCCGCGCTGGGTCAGCTCAGGGTTGGTCGCACCCGGGGTGATCATCAGGATGCCTTCATCTTCATAGATGTCGGAAGCCGGCTGAGTGGAGGAGGAGCAAAGGTGGCCGATAACGTACTTCACGCCATCGTTAACGATTTTGTTGGCAACCGCCACGGCCTGTTTTGGATCGCAGGCATCGTCATATTCGACGCCAACCAGCTTGTCGCCTTTGATTCCGCCTTTGGCGTTGATGTCTTTGATAGCCTGGCGAGCGCCGTTAAATTCCATGTCGCCCCACTGCGCGACCGGGCCTGACATTGCCCCGACAACAGCCACTTTGATATCACCCGCGGTTGCCGCGTGAGACACGGCCAACGCCACCAGCCCGGCCAGTAATGTCTTCGCGTTCATCTTCATTCGTTCCATCCCCATAACTTGGTTAAAAAGCACTCAGTACCTTTTATAATCAATGACCATTTTTATCAGTGCCTTTAAGGAGTTAGCGGTAAATTTTACAATTTATCAGGCTAAACTCTCTATTTTTCAGGCGATTAAGTAGAGATAATATTCTGTATTTCGCCATAGTTAAACAAAAAAAAGCACCAAAACCAGCATAAAATAGCGGTACAAAGAGCCGAACAATTCACTGGATTTCAGTGCTTTATCCTGGTCAGGATTCAATCTGCCGCGTTAAAGGCTGGCTTATCTTTACGCCAAAAAGTAATCAACTGCTGAACGACATAAAAAAGATAAAGCGTCTGAGGCAAATAAATTGGTTACACTCGAGGTTTTCCCGCTTTTTGGTTAGGTCACTTATGAAACTCACTATCATTCGTCTGTTTGAGTTTAGCGCTCAGGATAAAATTGACCTCGGCAAGATCTGGCCGGAATACTCCAGCAGTTCGCTGACGCTTAGCGACAATGAAAGGATTTACGCCGCAAAATTTAACGAGCGCCTGCTCGGCGCGGTGCGCGTCACGCTCACAGGGGATGCCGGAGCGCTGGATTCTCTGCGAGTTCGCGAAATTACCCGCCGCAGAGGCGTGGGGCAGTATTTGCTGGAAGAGGTTATGCGGGATAACCCGACTATCGCACGCTGGTGGCTGGCGGATGTCGGCGTAGAGGATCATGCCGTGATGACGGCGTTTATGCAGGCTTCCGGGTTCCGCGAGCAGAGCGGCGGTTGGGGGAAGTAAGCGGGTTTCCCACCTGCATCCTTGCAGCAGATAAGTCGCTCTATGAAGGTACGGCTTTTCCCTCATCCACAACGTCGCTGCTTGTTTACCCTCACCCTAACCCTCTCCCTACAAGGGAGAGGGAATAAACAATATTCCCGTCGGCCATTTTCCCCCTCTCCCTCTGGGACAGGGAATAAACAATGTTCCCCGTCGGCCATTTTCCCCCTCTCCCTCTGGGACAGGGAATAAACAATGTTCCCCGTCAGCCGTTTTCCCCCTCTCCCTCTGGGACAGGGAATAAACAATGTTCCCCGTCAGCCGTTTTCCCCCTCTCCCTCTGGGAGAGGGCCGGGGTGAGGGTTAAATTGTAACCCGGCGCTCATCGCCCGCGAAAACACTAAAACGGCAACCCTTTGGTTGCCGTTTGCAGTTTATTTTGCGTCAGTGGCTGTGCCGTTGGCATGCCAGGTGAACACGCCAAACTCAAAGCCTTTCAGGTCGCCTTTCTCATCCCAAGACAGCGGCCCCATCACGGTATCCACGGTCGCCCCTTTCAGGTATTTAGAGATTGCCGCCGGGTCTGCGCTCTGGTTCAGGCCAGCAGCCAGCGACTGCAGGGCTGCGTAGGTGGTCCAGACGAATGCGCCGCTTGGATCCTGTTTCTTCGCTTTGATCGCGTCCACAATCGGTTTGTTGGCCGGAACCTGATCGTAGTTCTTCGGCTTGGTCACCAGCAGGCCTTCTGCGGAATCGCCGGCGATGTTAGACAGGGAAACGTTCGCCACGCCTTCCGGCCCCATGAACTGCGTTTTCAGGCCAGCCGCGCGGGACTGACGCAGGATCTGCCCCATTTCCGGGTGGTAGCCACCGTAGTAAACGAAGTCGATATTTTCTTTCTTCAGGCGAGCAACCAGGGTGGAGAAATCTTTCTCACCGGCAGTGATCCCGTCAAAGAACACCACATTAGCGCCGCCTTTTTTCAGGCCGTCCTGCACGGAACGCGCCAGGCCTTCGCCGTACTGCTGCTTATCGTGGATAACGGCAATGCGCTTAGGTTTGACGTGGTCAAGAATGTACTTCGCCGCGGTTGGGCCCTGGTCGGAGTCCAGACCGGTGGTACGCAGAGTCAGCTTATAGCCACGCGCGGTCAGTTCCGGAGCAGTAGCCGCCGGGGTGATCATCAGAATACCTTCGTCTTCGTAGATGTCAGACGCTGGCTGAGTAGAAGAAGAGCACAGGTGCCCGATAACATACTTGATGCCGTCGTTCACCACTTTGTTCGCTACCGCTACCGCTTGTTTCGGATCGCAGGCATCGTCATATTTGGTGATAACCAGTTTGTCGCCTTTGATCCCGCCTTTGGCGTTAATGTCAGCCACCGCCTGCTCGGCACCGGTAAATTCCTGATCGCCATATTGCGCGACCGGCCCAGACATTGCCCCTACTACCGCGACCTTAATATCTTTTGCCATCGCCGCGTGGCTCATTGCCAGTGCAATGCATCCTGCCAGTAAGGCTTTACCCGTCATTTTCATCCTGAGAGTCCCCATTGTTATGGTTATTGAATTTGTTGTGTTGTTGTTTGTTAGCGCATTATTCTGTTTGTAGGCATAAGAAAAGCATATGATAGCTAACTTAAGGGCGACAGCCGGCGCTACGGCAGCACACTATGCTAAACATAGCGCCATTTGCGATAATTTGGAAAGACATATTTGAAGGTTAGATAACGGGAATGTGACAAAAAAACAACCGCGCCGGAAAGCCTCCGGGCGCGGGGGAGCAAGCCTCGGAATCACCAACCTGCCGGCAAATATCCCAGAGCGGAAGCAACCGCATAAACGGCACTGCAGAGGTAAAGCAACACGATAAAAATCTGGATCAGCGGGTGGGTCATGAACGCCGGGCAGGTCCAGCCTGGCGTGACATCGCCGCTGCGGCGGGCGCCTTTAATCATCAGGATCGGCATAATCGATAAAATCACGCCGCTGAACACGCCGGCAAAATAGAGCGCATTCACGAACGACACCAGCCCGCTGTAGGCCAGCACAAACGGCGGGATCGCGACCACCAGCAGTACCAGAAAACGCTTCAGAGAAGGCTCATCGCTGCCCAGGCGGAAGCGGTCAAAGATATTGGTCAGGAAACTCCCGCCCAGCCCCCAGTACGACGTCAGCATGGCGCAGAGTGCGAACAGGTTCGCCGAGAAGAATGCCCACTCTCCCAGCGCTTTTCCCCAGGAAATCGTCGCCACCTCAGAGATATCGTCCAGCCCGTTAAGCATGATGACCGACATCGGCACCAGAGCCAGCAGCGCGAAGGTCACCACCATGCCAACGATGATGGCTTTCGGTAACTTTTCGGGCTTGTCGGCAAAACCACGCGCCATTTCCGGCACGATATACTGCGCCGAGAAGCAGAACACCACCACGTTGAACACTGGCACCATATAAAGCCAGTTGCCTTCCAGCAGGTAGCCGACGCTGGTCGTCTCTTTCAGCAAAGTGGCAATCACCAGCACCGCGATCATCACCACCATGCCGACGCTAATAAACTTTTCCCCGCGCCCGATGGCTTTCAGGCCCATGTACAGCACGCCCGCCGCCGGGATGAAAAACAGCACGCTGCCCAGGGCCGGAGAGAGACCAAACAAAGAGTGCAGTAGCTTACCGCTGCCGGTCATATAGGCGGTCAACGCCCCAACGCTGTTTACGCAGACGGAAAGGAACATCATCAACGCGCCAAAGCGCCCGACGTAGCGCAGCGACAGCCCGCTGAGCTGCAAATGCTGGCGGGTACGCAAAGTGGATTCAGCGACGTAAAGCATCGTCACGGTGGTCAGGCTGCCCACCAGCACCAGCCAGAATAGCAGCGGCCAGAAGCCCGCTTTGCTCGAGGCATAGGCGATAGAAAGCACGCCCGCGCCAATGTTAGTGCCGACAATCATCGACACGCCTTCAACGAAACTCAGAGATTTTCCGGGGACAGCTATCCGCTCCCCGCGCGCAACGGCGGGAGAGAAGGTGGAGTTTTCAGACATAATATTTTCCGTATTACTCCGGCGGCAACGCCCGCCGGAAAACAGGGGATATCAGGGTGATAAACCACTTCACGCTGGGCAAAAAGCGCTGCGGCCGCCTCGTGTCATGGCGGGCTTCCCTGCCGCCGCAAACTACAGAGGGATTAGCCCTTAAGCACCAGGGACAGAATGGCCAGCGCTTTAGTGAACTGAGCATCAGGAATGGTCAGCGGATAAAGGAAGCGGATAACGTTGCCGTAGACGCCGCAGCTCAGCAGTAGCAGCCCTTGTTCCTGCGCTTTCAGCTGAACTTCACGCGTGTATTCTGGCGAAGGTTTCCCGGTCTGCGGATCGTTAAACTCCACCGCCACCATCGAGCCCTGTCCACGCACGTCAACAATCGCCGGGCAGCTTTGGCGCGCCTGATTCAGGACTTCTTTCAGGTGTTCACCAAGCTGGGTGGCACGCTTGCACAGCTGCTCTTCTTTGATCACATCCAGCACCGCATGCGCCGCCGCAACCGCCAGCGGGTTGCCCGCATAGGTCCCGCCCAGCCCGCCGGGCGCAGGGGCATCCATCACTTCAGCACGGCCCACAACGCCGGACAGCGGGAAACCACCGGCCAGGCTTTTCGCCATCGTCATCAGGTCGGCTTTGACGTCGTAATAGTCCATCGCAAACAGCTTGCCGGTACGCGCGAAGCCGGTCTGTACTTCATCGGCAATCAGCAAAATGCCGTGGGTGTCGCACAGCTGGCGCAGCGCCTGCATAAATTCAGGCGGTGCCACATTGAAACCGCCTTCTCCCTGAACCGGCTCCAGTATGATGGCCGCCACCTGGTCCGCGGCGATATCGGCTTTAAAGATGCGATCCAGGCTTTTCAGCGCATCATCCGTCGTCACGCCGTGAGCGGCATTCGGGTAAACCGCGTGGTAGACAGAGCCAGGGAACGGGCCAAAACCGATTTTGTACGGTGCCACTTTGCCGGTCAGCGCCATGGTCATAAAGGTACGGCCATGGAAGCCGCCGCCGAAGGTGATCAGGCCGGGACGTTTGGTATAAGCGCGGGCGATTTTCACCGCATTCTCAACCGCTTCTGCACCGGTGGTGAAGAACGCGGTTTTCGCCGGGCCGGCAATCGGCGCCAGCTCGTTAATACGTTCGGCCAGCGAAACATAGCTTTCATAAGGGACAATCTGGTAAGCCGTGTGGGTAAAGGCCTGCAGCTGTTTCTCCACGGCGGCAATCACCTTCGGATGACGATGCCCGGTGTTCAGCACCGCGATCCCGGCAGCGAAGTCGATCACTTCATTGCCTTCCACATCCCACAGGGTGGCGTTCTCCGCCTTCTCTGCGAAGTAGTTACACATTACCCCCACGCCGCGCGGCGTGGCCTGTAAACGACGCTGATTCAGCTCTGCACTTTTCACCTTGGTCTCTCCTGTTAAGTCAGTCACTTTATCGCAACAAATCAGAAACAATGTCGTTTATTTACACAGGTATTGGCTCTATAATCGAGTGCCAATTCAGTTTATCTGAGGGATCCAATTGCGAGACTTAGTGGGTGATTTGATTCTTGTCAGGCTGCAGGCAGAGACCGATATCCTGCTGCATAAACGTCTTTATAACGCGCTGCGCCGTTCCATTCTGGATGGCTCATTGCCGCCCCACAGCCGCCTGCCCGCCTCCCGCGATTTAGCCAGCGAACTCAGTATTTCCCGTAACACTGTATTAACAGTTTACGAGCAGCTTATGACCGAGGGATACGTTTCATCCCGCCAGGGCAGCGGCACTTTTGTTGAAAAAACGCTGCCGGATCGCTTCACCTCCACGGGCAGCACTGGTGAAGGTGGCGTGGTGCCTGCCCCCGAGGTGCCGATTTCCCGCCGCGGCCAGCATCTTCTTTCACAGGTGAGCGCCAGCCCGCGCCAGTGGGGAGCTTTTATTCCTGGCGTGCCGGACGTCAACGCCTTCCCTCATCCGCTATTCAGTAAGATCCAGGCGCGCATCAGCCGCCGCCCTAAACCGGAGCGCCTGAGCTATAGCTGTAACGGCGGCACACCTGAACTACAGCATGCGCTGGTCGACTATCTGCGTGTCTCGCGGGGAGTAAGCTGCCAGGTCGACCAAATTTTGATCACCGAGGGGATCCACCAGGCTATCGATCTGGTCACCCGGATGCTGTGCGACAGAGACGAACTGGCATGGATCGAAGAACCTTCTTACTGGGGTATCCGTCACGTACTGACGATGAATGACGTTCGGGTCACACCGCTCACCGTCGATGGGAGCGGGCTTTGCCCACCAGAGAACGTCGCCGAAGCACCTCGCTTAATTTTCGTCACGCCGTCTCATCAGTACCCGCTTGGTGCGGTGATGAGCCTGGAGCGCCGCCAGAGGCTGCTGGCACTCGCCCGCCAGCACGGCAGCTGGATTATTGAAGATGACTACGACAGCGAATTTCGCTTTTCCGGCCAGCCTATTCCGGCATTGCAGGGACTGGTTACCGAAGCGCCGGTGGTTTATATCGGCACGTTCAGTAAAACGCTTTATCCAGGGCTCAGGCTCGGCTACGTCGTGCTGCCGCGCCCGCTGGTCAGTGATCTGAAAACCGCCCATGCGGAACTGTATCGCGGCGGTCATTCGCTTATTCAGCAGGCGCTGGCCGAGTTTATTACCGCCGGGCACTATTCGGCCCATATTCGCCGAATGCGCCTGCTTTATGGCCGCCGTCGCGCCTTCCTGACCGAGCTGATATCCCGCCACTTTGGGCCAGAGGCGCTGTCAGACTTCAGCGATAACGCCGGGCTGCATTTGATTTTGAACCTGCCGGATGAGGCCGATGATGTGGCGATTGCTGAGCGCGCCAACGCCCGCAATATTCTGGTACGGCCATTGTCGCGTTACTACCTGACCGAACGGCGCAAGAAAGGATTACTGATGGGATTTGCCAGCCTGCCGGAAAGCGAAATGGAAGCGGCGTTTGCCGTGCTGCTGGGGTGTATGCCGGAGCATAAAAAGCAAAACGCCCCAACATAAAGTGGGGCGCCTTCGGGTACGACGTGCGTATCGACGTTAAGCTTCGATCGCGGCGCGCAGTTTTTTCATCGCGTTCTTTTCAAGCTGACGAACGCGCTCGGCGGAGACGCCATAGCGGTCGGCAAGTTCCTGCAGCGTGCTTTTGTTGTCTTCATCTAACCAGCGTGCGCGAATGATCTGCTGGCTGCGCTCATCCAGGCCCTGCATCGCATCGCTCAGTTTGTCTGCGGCGTGAGATTCCCAGTTATCGTCCTCAATGCCGTCGGCAAAATTGGAAGACTTATCCTGCAGGAAGAGCACCGGCGCCATCGGCTGGCCGTCAGCGTCGTCGTCATTCGACATGTCGAAAGTCATATCCTGCGCCGCCATGCGTGACTCCATCTCGAGCACGTCTTTGCTGGACACGCCAAGCTCGTTGGCCACCATTTCGACTTCGTCCTGATTAAACCAGCCCAGGCGCTGCTTGGTTTTACGCAGGTTAAAGAACAGCTTACGCTGTGCTTTGGTGGTTGCGACTTTCACAATACGCCAGTTACGCAGCACGTATTCATGAATTTCAGCCTTGATCCAGTGCACCGCAAAGGAGACCAGGCGGACACCCACTTCCGGGTTAAAACGGCGTACTGCTTTCATCAGGCCGATGTTGCCTTCCTGGATAAGGTCTGCCTGCGGCAGGCCGTAGCCGGAATAGTTACGCGCAACATGAACAACAAAGCGCAGGTGAGACAGGATCAGCTTTTTCGCTGCTTCCAGATCGCCCTGGTAATGCAGCTTTTCAGCCAGCTCCTTCTCTTCCTCAGCCGTTAACATCGGCCAGGCGTTTGCAGCCCGGATATACGACTCCAGGTTACCAACAGGGGCTAAAGCTAAATTTTGCATTTCTTTGGTCATTCAAACCCTCTCTTAGAGACTACGTACGGCTTGCCATTCAAGTGGCTGAGGCGCACCGACAACACGTCAGAGGCCAGACCGTACCATTCACTGTACTCTCAGACAGTGATGTTATCCACAAGTTCAATGTAAAGCTGTGAATAGATTACACACAAAGTGTGACGGTTATTGCAGCATCGCAGGGGTCACTACGGTGTAAAACGCACTCCCTGCGGACGACGTTATCGTAGCAGGGAATGAGTATATCAAAAACTTTTTACTCCGGCGTAAAACGGCGTAAATGTTGCACAGTGGCAAGCCAGGCTGCCAGCCAGCCGATCATCGACGAGACCAGCAACAGCAGCAGGCATTCGTCAAAGCCCAGGCCGCTGATATCAAACTTAGTCCCGAACACCTGCGCCACCTCCGTCACCGCCGAAGAGAGGCGCATCACCAGAATCTCAGACAGGATCAGCGACAAGAATGCACCGCTAAAGCCCAATAGAGCACCGCCATAAAGGAACGGACGCAGAATAAAGCCGTCGGTCGCCCCGATAAGCTTCTGCACATTAATAGTGTCACGGCGGGCAAAGATGCTCAGACGCACCGAGTTACCAATGACGAGGAACACCGCGGCGACCATCAGAATACCGATCATCGCCGCTACGCGCCCGACCAGCCCGGTGAGCGCCGCAAGACGGGCAAACCAGCTGTCATCCATGCGCACTTCATCAACGCCATGAATCTTCGCCACGCGGTCACGAAGCGTATTCAGGTGATCCGTGCTCTGGAAATCCAGTTTAGGATTTACCACGGCCACCGCGGGTAGCGGGTTCTCTTCCAGCATATCCAGCGCACCGCCAAAGCCCGACCAGTTACGGAACTCGCCCAGCGCCTCTTCGCGCGAGAGGTAGTTAACTTTATCCACGCCCTCCTCCGCCTGAATCGCGCCCACCACCTGCTGCGCGGCGTTATCGTCCAGCGCCTTATCGAGGTAAACGGTGATTTGCGGGGACGGATAATATTGGGTCGCCGCCTGGTTTACGTTCTTGTAAACCATATAGCAAACGCTAGGCAGCGTCAGGGAGATGGCAATCACCATTACCGTCAGGAAGGTCGCCAGCGGCTTGCTCTTCAGATCCTGAAGCGCCCCTTCCCAGGCGTAGCGGAACTGCTCATTCACGCCGCCTTTCAGGGCTTTACTTTTAGACTGCGGCCCTTTGCCACGTTTTTTCACCGAACGGCCAAGATCGCCTAACTTATTCAGTTGGTTGATTTTATCCAGCTTGTTGCTGAAGCGTTTGATATGGTTGAGCGCACTGTGTTTATTCACCTGCCAGGCCTCCATGCAAATGGCCGTCGCTGAGGGTCAACATACGGTAATTGCGACGTGAGATAAGCCCCATGTCGTGGGTCGCCATCAGCACCGTTACGCCCACGCGGTTAAACTCTTCGAACAGGCGCAGAATACCTTCCGACAGCGCATCATCAAGGTTACCGGTCGGTTCATCGGCGAGCAGCACCGCAGGCTTGTTCACCACGGCGCGAGCGATGCCCACGCGCTGCTGTTCACCGCCGGAGAGTTGGATAGGAAAGTTCTTCGCTTTGTCCAGCAGGCCGACCTTATCTAATGCCGCAGACACGCGGCGGCGAATATCTTCGCCGCTGGCCCCCGCGATGATCAGCGGAATGGCCACGTTGTCGTACACGGTTCTGTCCATCAACAGATGGTGATCCTGAAAGATCATCCCAATCTGACGACGCAGGAACGGCACTTCACGGCTCTTCAGCCGGCTAATATCATGGCCGCTGAAAAAAATCTTCCCATCGCTGGGCCGTTCAATACCGCAGATAAGCTTGAGCAGAGTACTCTTCCCTGCGCCAGAATGGCCGGTCAGAAAGGCCATCTCGCCCGGTTGCATATGGAAGGTCACTCCCTGCAACGCTTGTCTCCCACCGAGATAGGCTTTACTGACGTGTTCAAAGCGAATCATTGTTAATCCTCTCGGGCAAAAAGTGCCTCTATAAAGTCGCCCGCATTAAACGGTCGTAAATCAGAAATTTGTTCGCCGACGCCAATGTAGCGAATCGGAATGCCGAACTGGTCAGCCACAGAGAAGATTACGCCACCCTTGGCGGTACCATCCAGTTTGGTCAGGGTGATGCCCGTCAGCCCCACCGCTTCGTGGAACAGTTTAGCCTGGCTTATGGCATTCTGACCGGTGCTGGCATCGATGGTGAGCATAACCTCATGCGGGGCATCTTCGTCCAGCTTTTTCATAACCCTGACAATTTTCTTCAATTCTTCCATCAGGTGCGATTTATTCTGCAAACGCCCTGCGGTATCGGCAATCAGCACATCAATATTACGCGCCTTCGCCGCCTGAATAGCATCGAAGATAACCGAAGCGGAGTCCGCGCCGGTGTGTTGTGCCACAACCGGAATATTGTTGCGCTGGCCCCAAACCTGCAACTGCTCAACGGCTGCCGCACGGAAAGTATCGCCCGCCGCCAGCATCACGGATTTGCCCTGCTGCTCGAACTGACGCGCGAGCTTGCCGATGGTGGTGGTTTTACCCACGCCGTTCACGCCCACCATCAGGATAACAAACGGCGTTTTACCTTCCACGCTCAGCGGCTCGTCCACTTTAGCGAGGATTTCACTCATCTCTTCTTTCAGCAGGCCGTACAGCGCTTCCGCATCACGAAGCTGCTTGCGGCTTGCGCCTTCGGTCAGGTTGGTGATGATTTTCCGGGTTGTCTCAACCCCAACGTCGGCAATCAGCAGCTGCTCTTCCAGCTCTTCAAACAGATCATCATCGATTTTCTTGCCGCGGAAAAGACTGATAAATCCGGAACCGAGGTTTTGTTTGGTTTTGACCAGGCTACGCTTCAGGCGAGCAAAGAAGCCCTCTTTGGTTGGTTTTTCCTGCTCTTGCTGCACGGCAACCGGAGCAGTCTCTTCGACAGCCTCTTCTTCCGGCTCTTCATCAACAGCTTCTTCAGCCACGGCTTCATCTTCAACGGCCGCTTCGTGCGCGAACAGCGCTTCGGCTTCAGCCACTTCTTCGTTGACGATTTCGTCCTGCTCGGCCTGCCACTCGTCAGGCTTCCCTACATTTTCGGCGACCTCTTCCGGCAACGGCAGCGTTTCGTGCTCTACGGCCGCGGCAGGCGGCTCAATGACTTCCGGCTCTGCGACGACAGCCGCAGGCTCAATCACCTCAGGCTCGACAACGGCCTCAGGTTCAACAGCGGGTTCTGGCTCGATAACCGCCACAGGCTCTGGTTCAGCCACGATCCCGGGCTCAACAATCGCTTCCGGTTCAGGAATCATTTCCGGCCCGGCAGCCAGCGCTTTTTCTTCCGCTTCTTCTGCAAGCTGGGCGTTAACGTCCACGACCTGCTCAGCAAACTTTTCGGACTCCTCCAGTGAGTGCTCACTTACTAAATCCTGCTGTTCCTGCTCCACAGCCTGAGGCTGCTGAGGTTCATCCTGCGCGGGAGCCTGTTCAGTAACCGGTTGTTCTTCTATTACTTTTTGTTCTGCTTCGACGTCCGGCTGCTGCTCTTTCTGACCAAATCCCAGCCAGGAAAAAAAGCCACGTTTTTTCTCTTTCGCCATTTGCGACTACACTCCTCGCTGTTAATTCATGGCACAGACCCGATTCTGCTTGCCACGGGCATAAAAAATAGTGCGTTAGTCTATCACTTTCCCGGCGCGGCATCACGCCAGTGGATTAAGGTTTCCTGGCCGGGCGAGCGCCGCTAGAATAGCCGCAAAATTTAGCATCGCAGTGAGAGCAATGAAGAAACCCCAATCCTCTGGTTCCGGCCAGATCCGCATCATCGGCGGCCAATGGCGCGGCAGAAAACTCCCGGTCCCGGACAGCCCCGGCCTGCGCCCGACGACCGACCGCGTGCGCGAAACGCTTTTCAACTGGCTGGCACCGTCGATGGTGGACGCTCATTGCCTCGACTGTTTTGCCGGCAGTGGCGCGCTTGGTCTGGAGGCGCTCTCTCGCTATGCCGCCAGCGCGACGCTGATTGAAATGGATCGCGCTGTCTCCCAGCAGCTGCAAAAGAACCTCGCGACCTTAAAAGCCAGCAATGGCAAGGTGCTCAACGCCAATACGCTGAATGTGCTCGCGCAGCCCGGCACGCAGCACAACGTCGTCTTCGTCGATCCGCCGTTCCGTAAGGGGTTGCTGGATGAAACGCTCAACCTGCTCGAGAAAAACGGCTGGCTCGCAGATGACGCGCTAATCTACGTAGAGAGTGAAGTAGAAAATGGTCTGCCAGCGGTGCCTGCCAGCTGGGCACTGCACCGAGAAAAAGTCGCCGGTCAGGTGGCTTATCGCCTGTTTATTCGTGAAGCTCAAGGAGCCGCATAATGCCGATTCTGATTAACTTTGGCCGCCTGCTGATGCTTTGCGTCTGGGGCTTTCTGATCTTTAACCTGATTCACCCTTATCCTCGCCCGCTGAACATTTTTGTTAACGTTGCGCTGATCTTCATGGTGATTATGCACGGCCTGCAGCTCAGTCTGCTGAAAGCCACGCAGCCCAAAGACGGCCCGGCGCTTGCCCGTGGTGAACAGATTAAGATTTTTGTTTTTGGCGTGTTTGAGCTGCTGGTCTGGCAGAAAAAGCTGCGTCAGGGCAAGTGAGTCTCTTCGGGGACGAAGCTGACAAAGCGCGTCCCCTTGTAACTCAACGTACCTTTATCCCCCACCGTCACCGCATGGTATTCCGCCGCTTCAACGCGCATTTTCATTTCCATCCCGCCGCTCTGCGGCGCAAACCAAACCTCATAGCGGATTGAGTCTTCCGGCGGAGTGACTTCACGCTGGCGAGAACGTCGGTCGTTGGATGGTTTTTCACGCTTGGTCGCCACCACCACTTTTTTCACGCTGAGCGGCGCGGCATCGTTTTCCCTGGTCTCGCGGCGCTGCTGAAAATAGCGAAAAGAGGCGGCCAGCACGATAACGACGACGATGGCGATAATAAAAACAGGGGGCTTGCTCATGGCTTTTTCTCTAATTGTCAGACACTTTTCAGCATAACCCTGGCACCGCGCCGTTGTCATCTGTGCCGCTTAGCCACTAGACTGAACGGTGTTACGCCAACAATTAAAATAAGGATATGCCATGCTTTGGTCATTTATTGCTGTTGCGTTATCGGCCTGGATTTACATTGATGCTTCCTGGCGCGGCTCCACCTGGCAGCGCTGGCTTTTCAAGCCGCTCACCCTGCTGCTCCTGCTGCTGTTGGCCTGGCAGGCACCGATGTTTGAAGCGACGGGCTACCTGATTGTGGCGGGTCTCCTGGCAACGCTGGTTGGTGATGCGCTCACGCTACTGCCTACCCAGCGTCTGCTGTACGCCGTGGGCGCTTTCTTCCTTTCGCACCTGCTGTACACCATCTATTTTGCCAGTCAGATGACCTTAGCCATCTTCTGGCCGCTGCCGCTGGCTCTGCTGATCGTTGGCGCGTTGCTGGTTGCCACTATCTGGACACGGCTGGACGCACTGCGCGTTCCCATTCTGACGTTTATCGGCATGACGCTGGTGATGGTCTGGCTTGCCGCCGAGCTTTATTTCTTCCGCCCGACGGATCCCAGCTTCTCCGGGTTTGTGGGGGCCAGCCTGCTGCTGCTGGGCAATATCGTCTGGCTGGTCAGCCACTATCGTCACCGCTTCAGAGGCGACAGCGCCATTGCCGCCGCCTGCTACTTTGCCGGGCACTTTATGATCGTTCGCGCCCTGTATATCTGAAGTTAACGCCTGTCTTCCGCCAGGGAGGCAGGTTCCAGCCTGCGGGTTTTGCCATAGATAATGGTCAACACCGCAGGCACCGTAAACGCCACCGCGATAGCAATCACCTCATAAATCATCTTCGATTCCGGCCCGCTAAACAGACCCAGTTCGAACACATTTAGCACCGGCAGGAAGCTGTAGGTTTTCACGCCCAGCAGCCCGGTAATCCCGCCGCCCAGCGCCGCACCAATGCAGCCGAAAACAAACAGCATGCGGTATTTCAGGTTCACACCGTACAGCGCCGGTTCGGTAATACCGAAGAAAGCGGAGAGCGAAGCGGAAATCGCAATCTGCTTATCTTTCAGGTTACGGGCAATAAAGATGGCGCCAAACACCGCCCCAAACTGCCCCATCACCGCCGACATAAACATCGCCATAATAGTGTCGTAGCCGTTGACCTGAATGTTAATCAGCGCCAGCGGAATAATGCCCCAGTGCACGCCAAACACCACGAACAGCTGCCCGATCCCCGCCAGCAGCGCGCCGGAAATCACCGGGCTGAGGTTGTACAGCCACGCGTAGCCGTTAGCAATGCCAACACCAACATAGTCAGCCACCGGGCCAATCACCGTAAACACCACAAAGCCGCTGACGATCAGCGACAAGCAGGGCACAAACACCAGCGCGGCGATCTCCGGGATCACCTTCTTCAGCCAGCGCTCGACGTGGCTCAGGAAGAGCACGGCAAACACCGCCGGGATCACCGCCCCGCCGTAGATTTTCACGTTCAGCGCCAGACCCATAACGTGGAAGGCGCCGGGCACGCTGGCATCCGTCAGCGGAAAAATCATCGCCGCCGTCAGCGCCAGGGCACTAAATTTATTGGCCTTAAAACGCTCCGCGGCCGTTACCGCGATAAACAGCGGCAGCATGACGAAAACGCCGCTGGAAAGCGCATTGAACACGGTGAATACATACGAATGGGTATCCACCAGATTCATTGTTTGCAGTAAAACCACAATCCCTTTCACCACACCCACGCCCGCCAGCACGCCGATATAAGGCGTGAAGATAGCGGAAAGCGTGGCCAGCAGGCGGTTAATCATCGAGCCCTGCGGCACAGACTCTGCTTCTGAGGATGGTTCTCCCATCTGCGCCGTGATTGCCTGAAAGACCTTTTCAACTTTCGGCCCGATAACAATCTGGAATTGTCCCGGGTTTTCAACCAGTTTGACCACCTCCGGCAGCTTATAAAGCGCGTCTTTATTGATCTTACTTTTATCTTTGATAGTAAAACGCAAACGGGTTGCGCAGTGGGTAAGATGCTCTATATTTTCTGCCTCGCCGACATGCTGAATTATCTGTCGGGCAAGTTGACTGAAGGTAGCCATAATCATTCCTCAGTAGCAAGGTAGGGACATTATTATTGTGTAGGGAATACTGAACCTCAGGCGTAATCGCCTGGCTTAGTTTTGCTTTTTACGGACACGCCAAAATCGGTAAAGATTCGCTGCGGCAGATTATTACCCTTTGCCTCAGCAATATGATGAGCCAATATCTGGAAAGGAATAACCACGATCAGCGGAGCAATAAATTCATCAACATCAGCTTTAATCGACAGCGTACGCGGATCGTTATCCTCACCTAATTTGATGGTGTATACGTAGTCGGTATATTTTTGCTCATAAGCCTTTAGCAGTAATAAGCGTTCACGAGCCACGCCCGGCGTATCAATAAAGAACATTCGGTGGTTGCCGTTCACTTCGAAATACGGCCCATGCATAAACGCTTCCAGCTCAATGCCCTGGGACGGCACGCGGATCGTCTCGGCAAACTTGGTTTCCATCTCTTTGATAACGCCGACGCTCGGCCCGTAGCCAATTGAGGTGAAGCGCGGGGAAGCGACCAGTTCGTCCTGCCATTTGGTGAAGAAAGCTTCGGTACCGGCAATCACGTCCGGAATAGATTTCACCGCAACGTCCAGCTTATGCAATTCAGCCGCTTCCTGTTCGGCGTCGATCTTCCCGCTGCGGCGTGCGACAAACACACCCAGCAGCATAAATTTCAGGATCGTAGCAACGTAGCCTTTAGTGACGTAGCCCACGCGTTCCTCGCCGATGTCGATATCAATAACGTGGTCCACGGCACGGGCAAGCTCGCTCGCAATTTTACCGGTGATGCCCAGCGTTTTGACCGAATGAGTCTGGCGAATATGCTGAATCGCGTTGATGGTGGAAGTGCTCTCCCCGCTCTGGGAAACGCCTATCACCAGATCGGTAGCTTCACTGAATTTTTCGTAATGCTGAAAGTGGAACGGCTCCTCGACGGTGATACGCACATCCGTCAGTTTTTCCACGTAGTATTTCGCGCTATTGATCGCATTAATGCTGGAGCCCGTGGCCAGTACCAGCCACTCTTTCTGCCCACCGAGCACCGGAAGATCGGACGGATAGCGAGACAACATGGCGCTTAACGTCGCCTGCTCTTCATGGATGTAAGTCATCATTGTCGGTTTCATCGGCTCTCCTGTAATCAAAACCTGAAAACGTTTTCAGGTTTTAGGCTAGAGGAGTCAGGCAAGGCTTGTCAACGCCAGATCGCGCAACTGTTAGCGGGATCAAAAAATAACGAGAAGGAAAGAAACGGGCGGATGCCTGGAAAAGAGATCCGCCGTTGAAAACTAACAGGATTCGCCGTTAAGCAGGGTAAGAGGGATTTTTTCTGCTGCGGTACCGGCAGCATTTTCATTCAAAATAGCCATTAACCTTGCCATCACCTCTTTGCCAATTAACGCATTCTGGTGGTCAACGGTGGTAATGCGGGGAATAAAATACTCGCTGCCAGGGAAATATTCACAGCTCACTATGGCGATATTATCTGGCACAGAAAGATTGTGATCTTTCAGCGCACGGATCGCGCCTTTAGCGACATGATCGTTAATTGCCACAATGGCTTCCGGCAAGACTTCATTCGTTGAAATCAGTGTTTCAATCGCCTCATAGCCATGCTGTAAATAAAAGTTATTCAGGACAATAAAACTATTTTCTATCGGTAATTTCGCAGCTTCCAGCTCTGCCCGAAATATAGCTTCTCGCTCGCGAGTAATATACACATTCTTTGACCCGCCGATAAAACCAATGCGCCGGTAACCTTTCTCAATCAGCTGGCGAGTGGCTAAGCGCACGCACCCCGCCTGATCGCGTTCAACGCAGGCATATTCCACCCCCGGCAGCTGGCGACCCACCACCACAACGGGCACGGCAGCAATCAGCTTTTTCAGCTCCTGCAGATAGGTTGCGGCAATGTCGTTGTAGTCGATATTACCGCCGAGAATAATCACGCCGTCTATCTGGCTGTCGGTAATGGAATTAAAAATATGCTCTTCGGGCACCACCGGCGCTTCGCGGGAGGTCCTGTTTGCCGATTGGGTGTCGTACAGCGTGACCTTGTAGCCCAGCCGTAAACTTTCGTGCTCAATCTGCGCCACCAGCATCACAAAGTAGGGGTTGCTGATATCGGAAACGACAATCGCCAGCGTCTGGGTTTTCTTGGAAATCATCCCCCGCGCCAGCAGATTCGGGCTGAAGTTATGCTCCTGAATCACTTTTTCAACCCGGCTACGCGTTTTGTCCGCCACCCAGCTGTTATTGTTGAGCACCCGGGAGACTGTGGCGATAGACACCTGCGCCAGCTCCGCAATATCCTTGATTGTCAGTGGTTTTTTCATCTATTCATTCTCATCCCGACCTGCGGATAATACTAGGGGAAGCGCCGTGGGGAAGCAAAGACCAATCCTGAAAACTGCCGTTGGCCAGCCAGAAACATCCGGCGCTAAAAAAGACGCTTGACTCTGGAGTCAACTCCAGAGAGTAACATCGGTAATGAGAAAATTATCATTACCGGAGGGCGCCATGCTCAACACACCTCAAGACGGCAAAAAGCCACCGCAGTTTGCGTTTGCCAAACTTAGCCCACTGCAGGCGGAAGGCCCCTCCTGCTGCGCCGATGACGCCTGCTCTGCACAAAAACCAGAGCCAGAAATTGCCGACAACGGCAGCCGCTACAGCTGGCACGTCGCGGGCATGGACTGCGCGGCCTGCGCACGCAAAGTGGAAAATGCGGTGAAACAGGTGAGAGATGTGCAGCAAGTTCAGGTGGTATTTTCTACCGAAAAACTGCTGGTCAGCGCTCCGCGCGATGTTCGCAGTGACGTTGAAAAAGCGGTCAAGGCCGCAGGCTACACCTTAAATGCAGGCAATGCACCGAAACAGGAAAAAAGCAGCAGCCTGCAAGAGAACCTGCCGCTGATCCTGCTCATCGTCCTGATGGCGATCAGCTGGGGGCTCGAGCAATTCAACCATCCGCTCGGCAACCTGGCGTTTATCGCTACCACCCTGGTTGGCCTGTGGCCGATAGCACGTCAGGCCGTGCGCCTGATCCGCAGCGGTAACTGGTTCGCCATTGAAACGCTGATGAGCGTCGCCGCCGTTGGCGCGCTGTTCATTGGCGCCACCGCCGAGGCGGCGATGGTCCTGCTGCTGTTCCTCATCGGCGAGCGTCTGGAATCCTATGCCGCCAGCCGCGCACGCCGCGGGGTAAGCGCCTTGATGGCGCTAAAGCCGGACGTCGCTATTCGCCTCCGGGACGGCGAGCGCGAAACCGTCGCGCAGGCCGATCTTCGCCCAGGCGACGTGATTGAAGTTGCCGCCGGAGGCAGACTGCCCGCCGACGGACGCCTGCTCAGCGGTTTTGCCAGCTTCGACGAAAGCGCCTTAACCGGGGAATCCGTACCGGTAGAGCGCCAGCAAGGTGAAAAGGTCGCTGCGGGCAGCACCAGCGTGGATCGCCTTGTTCAGCTGGAGGTCATTTCCGAACCCGGCGACAGCGCTATCGACCGCATTTTGCGGCTGATTGAAGAAGCCGAGGAACGCCGCGCGCCTATCGAACGCTTTATCGATCGTTTTAGCCGGATTTACACGCCGATCATCATGCTGCTCGCGCTGCTGACCGCCGTGATCCCGCCGCTGTTCTTCGGCCAGGGCTGGGAGCCGTGGATCTATAAGGGCCTGACGCTACTGCTGATCGGCTGCCCATGCGCGCTGGTTATCTCCACGCCTGCGGCCATTACTTCAGGTCTTGCCGCAGCGGCTCGCCGAGGCGCGTTGATTAAAGGCGGGGCCGCGCTGGAGCGTCTCGGTCAAATCCAGCAGGTCGCGTTCGACAAAACCGGCACCCTGACGGCAGGTAAGCCTCAGGTTACGGCCATTGCGGTGGAAGAAGGGATAGAAGAAGACCAGCTTCTGGCGCTTGCTGCGGCGGTTGAACAAGGCTCCACCCACCCGCTGGCGCAGGCCATTGTCAACGCGGCGCAGCAGCGCAACTTGCCTCCTGTCGCCGCAGAAAACCACCGCGCGCTCGCCGGGGTTGGCGTAGAAGCGAGCATTCAGGGCGAAACGCTGTTGCTCAGTTCACCGTCTAAACTGGACGGCCAGACACTCAGCGAAACCTGGCAAAGACGTATCGCGAAGCAGGAAGAAGAAGGCCAGACGGTTATCGTGATACTGCGTTCGGGGCAACTGCTGGGTACCATCGCCATGCGCGATACTCTGCGCAGCGATGCCCGTGAAGCTGTTTTGGCACTCCATCAGTTGGGCATTCAGGGCGTGATGCTGACGGGGGATAACCCACGCGCGGCGGCGGCAATAGCCAATGAACTGGGTATTGAGTACCGTGCCAGCCTGCTCCCGGCAGACAAAGTGGCGGCGGTGAACAAACTGAACGCTACCGCACCGCTGGCGATGGTCGGCGACGGCATCAACGATGCTCCGGCGATGAAAGCGGCCACCATCGGCATCGCGATGGGCAGTGGTACCGACGTCGCGCTGGAAACGGCAGATGCCGCCCTGACCCACAATCGCCTGACCGAACTGGCCGGTATGGTGCGGCTCGCCAGAGCGACCCATAACAACATTCGTCAGAACGTGACGATTGCGCTGGGGCTGAAGGGAATTTTCCTCGTCACCACCCTGCTCGGCCTGACCGGCCTGTGGCTGGCGGTGCTGGCAGACTCAGGCGCTACCGCACTGGTCACGGTGAACGCCATTCGCCTGCTGCGGAAGAAATAGTTTTCGAGAGATAACGGGGCGCGAACATGCGCCTCGTTTAATGACTTTTACGCAGCAAATAGCGGTAAGGCAGCGCGTCGGTTTCGCTGGCCACCAGTTCGTGCTCCATAAAGCGGCAGAAACCGGGGATATCGCGCGTAGTGGCCGGGTCATCGGCGATCACCAACAGCGTTTCACCGACGGGCATATTGCGCACGGTTTTGCGCACCATCATCACCGGCTCCGGGCAGCGCAGGCCAAGAGCATCCAGCGTGTGGTCAGGGGTTGCGAACAAATCGGTCATAGTACTCTCAGGTCGTCAAAAACCGCGCTAGTTTACGCCGGGTAAAATCTGGCGCAAGCCGCGTGAACGATTGCGTTAAAATTAACCATTGCATTGAGAAACTAAAGCAGTATCATCCCCGTGCTTTACATTTTTGACTGGGTTCCCTCACCCCACTACTAAAAAGGCTACAACATGATGCAGTTCAGCACTCGCCAGCGCACTAATGCGCTGTTTTGGCTATCGCTTTTTCATTTGCTGGTGATCACCTCCAGCAACTATCTGGTTCAGCTTCCGGTCTCCGTCTTCGGGTTTCATACCACCTGGGGCGCCTTCAGCTTCCCGTTTATCTTCCTCGCGACCGACCTCACGGTGCGTATTTTTGGCGCTCCGCTGGCGCGGCGGATTATTTTCGCGGTGATGATCCCGGCGCTGGTGATTTCCTACGGCATCTCCTCGCTGTTTTACATGGGAAGCTGGCAGGGCTTTGAAGCGCTAACCCACTTCAACCTGTTTGTTGCCCGTATCGCGGTTGCCAGCTTCATGGCTTACGCGCTCGGCCAGATTCTGGACGTGCACGTCTTTAACCGCCTGCGCCAGAATCACTGCTGGTGGCTGGCGCCTACGGTATCCACGCTGTTCGGTAACGTGAGCGATACGCTGTCGTTTTTCTTTATCGCTTTCTGGCGCAGCCCGGACGCCTTTATGGCCCAGCACTGGGTAGAAATCGCCGTGGTCGATTACTGCTTCAAAGTGCTTATCAGCCTGGTATTCTTCCTGCCGATGTACGGCGTTCTGCTGAATATGCTGTTGAAACGCCTCGCAGATAAATCTGAAATCTCCGCGCTGCAGCCTGGTTAAACGCGGGCTGAATATCTTGTGTTAAGATGCAAGGATTAGCCTTTTGGCTTGCTAACGGAAAGGAAGAACGCGATGCGCAAACTGGTAAAATATGTCGGTATTGGCCTGCTGGTAGTGGGTCTTGCCGCCTGTGATAATAACGACAGCAAAACCGCCACCGCCGGCGCGCCGGAAGCCAGCAGCGCCAGCGGTCAGCCTGTTGAACTGCTGGACGGCAAGCTGAGCTTTGCTCTGCCAGCGGACATGAGCGATCAGAGCGGCAAGGTGGGCACCCAGTCCAACAACATGCACGTTTATTCTGACGCAACCGGCCAGAAAGCGGTGATCGTGATTGTCAGCGACAACCCTACTAGCGACCTTGCCACGCTGGCAAAAGGCCTGGAAGAGCAGCAGCGCGCGCGCGACCCGCAGCTTCAGGTTGTGACCAACAAATCCATCGAGATTAAAGGCCACACGCTGCAGCAGCTGGACAGCGTGATCTCCGCCAAAGGGCAGACCGCCTACTCTTCCATCATCATTGGCAAAGTGGACGATAAACTGCTGACCATGCAGATCACCCTGCCTGCGGATAACCAGCAGCTGGCACAGACCAACGCGGAAAACATCATCAACACCATCGCCATCAAATAATCGCCGCACGATACATCAATGGCTCCGCCTTCGCGGGGCCATTTTTTTCCTTCATTTTCAGACAGAATGCCACCGCCACCCCGCCAGGAAGCACTACACTAAAAGCACCTTTTCCCGATCGGACGTCTGCATGACAGCCCCACAACCTGATAAGACCGGCCTGCATATTTTGCTCAAGCTCGCGGCACTGGTGATCATTCTCGCCGGTATTCACGCCGCGGCTGACATCATCGTTCAGCTGCTGCTGGCCGTATTTTTCGCCATTGTTCTCAATCCGCTGGTGACCTGGTTTATGCGCCGCGGCGTTAATCGCCCGCTGGCGATCGGCATCGTGGTGCTGGTCATGCTGGTGATGCTCACGCTGCTGGTCGGCGTCCTGGCAACATCGATGAATGACTTCATGGAACAGATGCCGCAGTTCAACAAACTGCTGACGCAGAAAGTGCGTGAAATCGAGCACGCGATGCCGTTTTTACACCTGCCGCTGTCGCCGGAACGCCTGCTGCAAAAGCTGGACTCCGACAAACTAATGACCTTTGCCACAGCGCTGATGACCGGGCTTTCCGGGGCAATGGCCAGCGTTCTTTTACTGGCAATGACGGTGATTTTTATGCTGTTTGAGGTGCGCCATGTGCCTTATAAACTCCGTTTTGCCCTGGCAAACCCTAAGCTGCATATCGCCGGCATGCACCGCGCGCTGAAAGGCGTTACCCACTATCTGGCGCTGAAAACCTTTATCAGTTTACTGACCGGGATCGTTATCTGGCTGGGGCTAAAGCTGCTGGGCGTGCAGTTTGCGCTGATGTGGGGCGTGCTGGGCTTCTTGCTCAACTACATTCCCAACATTGGGTCGGTTATCTCCGCCGTGCCGCCGATGATTCAGGCTCTGCTGCTCAACGGCACCTATGAGATGCTGATGGTCGGGGCGCTGTTCCTGGTGGTGCATATGGTGCTGGGGAATATTCTGGAGCCCCGCATGATGGGGCGTGGGCTGGGGATGTCGACCTTTGTGGTATTTCTCTCCCTGCTCTTCTGGGGCTGGCTGCTCGGTCCGGTAGGCATGCTGCTCTCGGTGCCACTCACCAGCGTGTGTAAGATCCTCATGGAATCGACCCAGGGCGGAGCGAAGCTGGCAATTCTGCTGGGCCCCGGCAGGCCGAAAAAACGCCTGCCGGGATAATGCCGGTTACTCTTTCTCGCGCCCGGCGAGGCTGTCCAGCATGGCCTCGCCAATACCCAGTTCGCCGTTTGCCATCAACCCCTTTGCCGCCCCGGCCTGATCCTCCCGCTTCTTGTTCTGCCCGAGCTTGTTCTTGCCGACAAGCGAGGTCAGCGGGATTTCTATGCCGACAATCGCTTTCAGCATAGCGCCGATAAACGCCGGAGGCGCATCGCTTACCTGCCACGGGAGGTTCATCCGCGCTTCCTGCTGCTGTGTCAGACTGGTTATCTGCCGAAGAACAAAATCCGCATCGTCCCGCACCGCAATCCTCCCCCGCGCCTGCGCGGTCTGGTAGTTCCAGGTCGGCACCTCTTTGTGATGCTCCTGCTTACCCGGATACCAGCTCGGGGAGATATAACCTTGTGCGCCACGGAACACCACCAGCACGTCCTGCTCGGGTTGAAGGCCGCGCCATAAGGGATTCGCGCGGGCGATATGCGCGCGGAGCGTGCCGAATTCACCCGCATCAGGGCAAAGCTCAAAGGGAATATCAAACGCTTCCAGCACGCCTTCAATTGGCACGATGAGCAGACCCAGAGGATTGGCCTGAATTAGCCGCCGCAGCACAGCAATATCGGGCTCCTGAAAAGGGCGAGGAATATACATGGACAGACCTTTATTTGCGCTAATTTTGCCCAGCTTATGTTCGAAGTGGTTTATGATAAAGAACCAGATTAAAGCAATATGACCGAGCCACAATTCATGTCACGTAAAGCCCGAGCCGTAGATATCCCCGCCATTGGCGAGCTTGACCGCCGCAGCGGGCAGCTTAGTTTGCAGCTGGCCAAAGCGCTGAAAAACGCCATTCACAAAGGTGAACTGAAAAGCGGCGATCTGCTGCCCTCCACCCGCGTCTTGTCGGGCGCCCTTAGCGTGGCGCGTGGCACCGTACTGGAAGCGTTCGAGCAGCTGGTTGCAGAAGGGTTTCTGGAGTCGAAACACGGCTCTGGCACCCGCGTGGCCTACGCCCCGGAAAGCCCGCAACCCGAACCGGCGGCTCGTACAGCGGCAGCCATCCCGCTGTCTGCCCAGGCTCAGGCCTTTGCCAGAGTTGGCGAGCAGCTTAAAACGCTGGCGCCGAAGCCGTTTGCCGTTTCCGTTCCGGTTGGGGACACGGCTCCGGACGACGTGTGGCGCAGGTTAGGCAACCGCATTCGGGCACGAGGCGCAGGTGCCCCGTCGGGCTATGCCGACCCGCAAGGCGTTCTGGTTTTACGTGAAGCTATCTGTGAATACGTCAGAAAGTCGCGCTCGGTGCGCTGCACCCCGGAGCAGGTCATTATCACCTCCGGCAACCAGCACGGCCTGTATCTGACGCTGCAAATCCTGCTGGAAGCGGGCGATGCCGTCTGGATGGAGGAGCCTGGCTACCCTGGGGCCACCTCGCTGTTTGAGACGATGTTCCGCGATCGGACAATGGTCAGAGTCGCCGTGGACGACGAAGGACTGGACGTTGAACTGGGGAAAAAGCTGGCTCCCAATGCCCGCGCTGCGTTTGTCACGCCCTCGCACCAGTACCCGTTAGGCATGCCGCTCAGCATGTCGCGCCGCGCCGCATTGCTGGAATGGGCGCAGGCAAGCCAGGCCTGGATCATTGAAGACGACTACGACAGCGAGATGCGCTACGCGGGCCACCCGTTCCCGGCGCTGCAGGGCCTGGGGCCGGAGAACGTTATCTACCTCGGCACCTTCAGCAAAATCCTCTTCCCGTCGCTGCGCCTTGGCTACGCCGTAGTGCCAAAGCAGCTGGTTTCTGCCTTCTGCGGGGCGCGAATTCTGATGGACAGGCAGCCGCCAGGGGCCGACCAGCACGTGCTGGCGAGCTTTATTTCGGAGGGGCACCTCGATCGCCACCTGCGCAAAATGCGCGGTGTTTATGCTGAAAAACGCCGCGTATTAATGGCGGCGGTAGAACAATACATTTCCCCGGACGTGGCCTGGCTTCAGCCCTGCGACCAGGGCATGCACATGGTGCTTTGGCTGCGTCAGGGCCTGGACGATCATCATGTTGTGGAGCGGGCAATGCGGGCCGGAATCGCCGTTCGCGCGGTGTCGCACATGTTTACCCCAGAAAAGCAGAAATCCGGCATTCTGCTTGGCCTCGGCGGCTACAGCGACGAAGAGATCGTTCGCGCCGTGCAGCGTCTGAATGAAGTGCTATGCTCAAGTGCATCCCTGATTACACAATGAAACTGGCAGGAGCCTGATTATGCTGACCTATTTAGAAAAAGATGAACCTGAAGAAAGCGCCACCCCTGCCAATGCGTCGGGGCTGATGCAGCAAAAAATGCTGGATTCCCGCTCAATTATTATCTCCGGCGAAATCACTCAGGCGATCACCAAAGAGGTGGTTGCCCAACTTCTGCTACTGCAAAGCATTAACGACAAGCCAATCAAGCTGTACCTCAACAGCCAGGGCGGCCACGTTGAGGCGGCGGACACCATTCATGACGTGATCAAATTCATCAAGCCGGAAGTCCATATCATCGGCACCGGCTGGGTTGCCAGCGCCGGGATCACCATCTTCCTCGCGGCGGACAAAAAGCACCGCTATTCGTTACCAAACACGCGCTTTATGATCCACCAGCCGCTGGGCGGCGTGCGCGGCCAGGCCACGGACATTGAGATCGAAGCCAGAGAGATTATTCGCATGCACGACCGCGTGAACAAGATGATCTCAGAAGCTACCGGCCAGCCGCTGGAGAAGGTGAAGCAGGACACCGACCGTAACTACTGGATGTCGCCGAAAGAAGCTATCGACTACGGGATTGTCGGCAAAGTCATTACCAGCTTCTCCGAGCTGAATATCGACTAACCTCTGAGAAACCGCCTTCACCGGCGGTTTTTCTTTTTAGCGGGAAAAGCGCTTCGCGCCGAACACGCAAACCAGCACGCCAAGCATCACGGCGATCATCGATGTATGTACTTCTTCATGCAGCAGCAGTCCTGCAAGCAACAGACCAAAAAAGGGCTGTAACAATTGCAGTTGCCCGACGGCGGCAATCCCGCCCAGCGCCAGGCCGCGATACCAGAAAATAAACCCTATCCACATACTGAACAGCGACACGTAACCCAGCGCGAACCACGCCTGAGCGCTGATGGAAGTCTCCGCCGATGGGACGGTAAAAGCAGCAGCCACGGCGCTAAGCGGCAGAGAAATCACCAAAGCCCACGAAATCACCTGCCAGTCGCCCAACCGCCGGGTTAGCACCGCTCCTTCGGCATAACCCAGCCCGCACAGCGCAATGGCGCCCAGCATCAGCGCATCGCCCTGCCAGCTACTCGCTGTCCCGTGGCGCAAAGCAAAACCCGCCACCAGCGCGGCCCCTACCAGAGAAAATAGCCAGAAAGCCGCTTTTGGCCTTTCTCCTCCGCGCAGCACGCCAAAACAGGCGGTCGCCAGCGGCAGCAGGCCGACATAAACCAGCGAATGCGCAGAGGTCGTGTGCTGCAAAGCCAGGGCAGTCAGCAGCGGGAAACCCAGCACCACGCCGACAGCCACCAGGCAAAGCGGCAACCAATCTTTCCGCAGCGGCCGCGGCTGCCGCAAAATCAGCAGCGTGCCGGCCGCCAGCAGCGCCGCAAGAGTGGCCCGGATCGCCGTCAGAAAAAGAGGATCAAGCTCCAGCACCGCAACGCGCGTCGCAGGCAGCGAACCGCTAAAAATAAGCATCCCCAAAAAGCCGCTGATCCAGCCTCGGGTTTGCGGGTGAGTTGTCGGCTGACTTAGCGGCAACGTGTTTTTGATGTGCATAGCAACTCCGGGTCTTCAGATTGGTTTTCCATTCTGCGCAATCGCCGCGCGGCCAACAGATCCACAATGAACAAGAATCACCAGGCCAGCAAAAATCCCGCCCAGCAAAGAAGAAAATCTATCTCGACAGTCAAGATTAAGTCATTTGTTAACCCTCACGCTGATTCACATAATGCGCCAACACGGAGAGGCAAGCGGCAGCCTTTTTCTTCTTCGCTCTGTCGCTTTTCCTCCCTCATCTCCGCTCGTGCAACGGCATGAGCCACACAACAAGAGGCAGTAAACCATGGCTTATTTGCAAATCACCCTTGATATCAGCGCGCAAAATCGCGCCGCAGCCGCGGGCGTTTACCAGCAGTACAAAGCGGCCTTCCTGACCACCATCGACGGTGCAGTTTCCAAGGAACTGCTGATCCGCGAGCAGGACGTCCAGGTACTGCACGGCTTTAACACCGCCGCTCAGGCCGAAGCCTATTTGAGTTCGGAACTGTTTACCCGCGACGTGGTTGAAGCGCTGAAACCGTTCCTGAACGCCGCCCCGGAAGTCCGCATTTATAGCGTCGGCTGAAATTAACTGAGAGGCTTGTATGTTGCTGAACTGGAATGAACATCGCGAAGAATTACTGGGTGTGGTGGGCGATTACGCGAAGCTGCAGCCGGAGTTTATGAAAGGGCTGATGAAGATGGACGCGGGCGCTTCCGCCATGGGCCACCTGGACGCCAAAACCCACGAGCTGATTGCGCTGGCGGTGGCGGTAACCACCCGCTGCGACGGCTGCCTGTCGGTGCACGTAAAAGCCGCCGCAAAACACGGCGCAACCCGGGAAGAAATTGCCGAAGCGCTGGCGGTCGCCATTTCGCTGAACACCGGAGCGGCGCTGACCTACACCGCTCACGCCCTGGACGCGTTCGACGCGCTGCCAAAAGCCTGAGCCTAAGCGGCATCCTTCCTGAGGGTGCCGTTTTTTTCACCGGAGAAAGCAAATGACCTACAAAGCGATGCAGGCCAGCGGCAACGGCAGCCTGGAGCTTGTTGAACGCCCTATACCTGAGCCTGGCGCAGGCGAAGTGCTGATAAAAATAGAAGCCTGCGGCATCTGTGGCGCTGACGGCGGCGTTATCGACGGCCAAGAAAAGAACGTGACTTACCCGCGCGTGCCGGGGCATGAGGTTGTCGGCACGCTGGTCAAACTCGGCAGCGGCGTACCGTCTGGCCTGCGTGTTGGGCAAAGGGTTGGGGTGGGCAGGCTTGGCGGACATTGCCATGAATGTGATGCCTGCCGTCGCGGCGAGTTCACGCTTTGCAATCATCAACCGATCGTCGGCAGTTCGCAGGACGGCGGCTATGCCGAAATGATGCTGACGAAGGCGACCGGCCTTGTGGCTATCCCGGATGCGCTAAGCACAGTGACCGCCGCGCCGCTGCTTTGCGCCGGAATAGCCACCTTTAACGCGGGGCGTAAATCAGGCGCACGGCCCGGTGACAGCATCGCAGTCCTCGGCATCGGCGGCTTAGGCCACCTGGCAGTGCAATATGCCGCCAAAATGGGGCTCCGGGTTATCGCCATCGGGCGTGGGAACGATAAAGCACCAGCTGCCCTGGCGCTGGGAGCCAGTGATTACCTCGATAGCACCGCGGGCAACCCTGCCGAAGCGCTGAAAAAGCTCGGCGGTGTAACCGCGATCGTCACCACGGTGACGGACAACGCTATCGCGTCCTCTCTGCTGCCCGCCCTGCAGCCCAAAGGCAAGCTGATGGTGCTCGGCGTCGGTCAGCAACCGCTCGTGCTTTCTCCGGGAATGCTGGTTGGCCGGGAGCTGTCCGTTGAAGGTTCGCTTACCGGCACGCCCTACGAAACCGAAAGCGCCCTGCGTTTTAGCCTGCGGCATAACGTGCAGCCGATGACGGAAATATTCCCGCTGGCACAGGCCAACGAAGCGTGGCAAAAAATGAAGTCCGGCAAGGCACGATTCCGCATAGTGCTCACGATGTAGAACCCGGCGGCCGTTTTTAATTTAAAAAATTTTCTGCCTGATTTTCAGTCTCGCGTGACCTCTCTGAAGCAGTACTTCTTGTGACTCACCTTCAGGGATACATCATGACGATAAAAAATAACGGAAAGGCTACGGCCATTTCCGACGCGAGCCAACCTGCACAGCTCCCTCGCGCCCCGCTTGCGTCCGGCATCGCCTTATCCGGCCTGCTGGCGCTGGCAACTGGTTTACCGACATTATCCTGGGCGGCAGAAGCCTCCTCAGCCGCCAGCCAGGCATTTTCCGTGCCTGCCGGGCCTTTGAGCGGCGCCCTGCAAACGCTGGCGAATGACGCCAACGTGCTGCTGGTCTTCACCCCGGATCAGACGTCCAACAAAACGACTTCAGGCCTCAAAGGGACTTATTCCGTACAAAGCGCGTTCGATCATCTGCTGGCGGGCAGCGGCCTGCAAGCCGTACGCGATGGCAATAGCTATCGGCTTGTTTCTCTTCCGGCAGCCACCGGAGAGACCGCGCCGATTGTTGTGCCGGAGCTTTCCGTGCTCAGCGGCCTGGATGACAGCGTCGTGGCCGGGCGCTCAACGCTGAAAAAAGAGAATATCGAGCGTATTCAGGCCGATAACGTCGCCGCCCTGCTGGATAAACTGCCGGGTGTTTCTTCCGCTGGTTCACCGCGTCCGGGCGGGCAAAGCCTGAATATCTGGGGCATGGGCGGCATGGAAGATATTAAAGTGACGCTGGACGGCGCGCCCAAAGGGTTTGAAAAGTACCGTCAGGGCTCGGTGTTTATCGAACCCGAACTCATCAAACAAATCGACGTGGATAAAGGCCCGTTTAACCTGGCCAACGGCAACGGCGGCTTCGGCGGCAGCATCAAAATCGTCACCAAAGACGCGGCCGACCTCTTGCAGCCCGGCGAAAACTTTGGCGGCATGCTGAAGTACGGTTTCCACACCAACGACAACCAGAATATCTACAGCGGCGCGCTGTACGGCAGAACGCCGGAAGGGTTTGCCGACGGCATGATCTACGCCAGCAAACGCGACGGCGGCAATATTACCCGCCCGGACGGCACGCATTTTGATTATTCCGCCAACCGCCAGGGCACCTGGCTGGCCAAAACCAACCTTTACCTGACCGACGCACAGACGCTGACGCTTTCAGCCATGCATTCGGAATCCACCGGCTGGCAGCCCTTCGCCGCCAAGCGGGACGACATCGCCGCCCCGAGCCAGGCGGATGTCGACAAATACGGGTTAGACGAGGCCTGGCGCAGGAAACTGGTGTACCGTAACCAGACCGACGAAAACTACTCCGTGAAGTGGAACCTGGCCCCGGCGGACAAGCCGTGGCTGGATCTGACGCTGAGCTACGCTTACTCCAAAACCAAACAGCATGATACCCGCCCCAACTCCGCCGGGGCCTCCAGCTTCCTGGGCTCGCTCGGCAATGAGAGCTGGGTGGATTACAAAGACAACCTGGTGGAGGTCAGCAACAAGAGCCGCTTCAGTACCGGGCCGGTGGATCATCTGGTAGAAATTGGCGCAAGCTGGCATAAAAACCAGCGTAATGCGCTGATGTACTATCCGGGCTACAAGAAGAACGCCGCCTACAACTACGGCTACTTCCAGCCGTATTACATGCCCGCCGGGGAGCAGCAAACGCGTGGCCTGTATCTGCAGGACAGCATGACGCTCGGCAGCGTCACCGTAACGCCGGGCGTGCGCTACGACAGCGTCACCAATACCGGCGAGCCAAACATCGCCCGGATGTACAACAGCAGCGATCCTAAAGTCGGCCACGACTACAGCAACAAAAGTTATCACGGCTTTACGCCTGCGCTTGGTCTGGTCTGGAAGGCCACGCCGAATGTGTCGCTGTTTGCCGATGTGACCCGCACATGGCGAGCACCAACCATTGATGAGCAGTACACCGTGCAGTACGCGCTGTCTAACGTGTCCGGCTCAAGCCGCGACCTGAAAGTGGAAACCATCAACAGCGTTCGCGGCGGGATGATCCTGAACTTCAATAATCTGCTGGCGGACGACGACAGCGTACAAATCCGCACCACGCTATTCCGCAACCGCGGTAAAGACGAAATATTCTACCGTCGCGGCGTGCTGTGCGAGGCGCAGTCGGTGAAAAGTGGCGCGAACTGCGGCTCTCCACTGTCGAACTACCGTAATCTGCCGGGCTACACCATTCAGGGCCTTGAGATCGAGTCGTTTTACGACAGCCGCCGCATCTTTGGCAGCTTCTCCTTCTCTACCATTCGGGGTCAGCGTGACGCCTCACCGCGCGATCCCTGGGGCAACCAAACCTGGATTGCAGAAATTCCACCGGTCACCGCCCACACTACGCTGGGCGTAAAAGCCCCGGAGTGGAACATGACGTTCGGCTGGACCATGGACATGGTACGGAAACAGGATCGCTCCCCGCAGGATGGCGACCCGTTAGCGGGCATCTGGGCGCTGCCAAAAACCAGCGGCTACGCGCTACAGGGCCTGTTTGCCTCCTGGCAGCCGGAGCAGGTGAAAGGCATGGAAGCCCGCATTGCCGTCGACAACCTGTTTAACACCGATTACTACCCGTACCTGGGTGAATCCGTCTCCGGTATCGGCCGCAACGTTAAGCTGAGCATTTCACAGAAATTCTAATACCTTACCCGCAGCGCCAGCCCTGGCGCTGCATTATGACTGCCCGCAAAAATACATTAATACCTCGCAATCTCTTGACATAAAAATACAGAAATGAAAATAATAATGATTATCATTTAAATATCATCACGCCCTGATACCGATCAATGGTGAGTCACATCATGTCCCGTTCCCAACAGGTTGCGCAGCAACTTTACTGCGACCATCAGCGCTGGCTTTACCACTGGCTTCGCAATAAAGTCGGCTGCCCGGAACAGGCGCAGGATCTGACTCAGGACACTTTTATTAATATTCTGGTCAGCCCAGACCTGGCCTCCATTCGCCAGCCGCGCCCTTTTCTTGCCACGGTCGCCAGACGGCTGATTGCCAATCATTACCGCCGCAAGAAAATCGAAGAGGCCTGGCTGGATGCGCTGGCGGCTCAGCCGGAAATGGAGCATCCGTCCCCTGAAACCCGGCTGCTGATTCTGGAAGTGCTGGAACAGATTGATGCGGCGCTGGACGGCCTGCCGCCGCAGGTAAGGGAAGCCTTTTTGCTGGCCCACCTGCAGGGGATGCGCTATTGCGATATCGCCGAGCGCCTGCGCGTTTCCAGCAGCTCCGTGAAGCAGTATCTCCAGCGCGCCAACCTGCACTGTTTCTTCGCGCTAAGCTAATGACCTCCCATCCTTTTATTGACCAAAACGGGCAAGCGATCGACCGGGACAGCGCCTGGGCCGCCGCCTCATGGCTGACGCTGATGATGTCGGACGACGTTAGCGAGCAGGATAAAATCAACTGGCAAAAGTGGCTGGCGGCCAGCGCCGAAAATCAACGCGCCTGGCAGCACGTTGAGGCCGTTTGCGCCAGTTTCCGGCAGGTTGACGGCAAACTGGCGCGGCAGAGTCTCTCTTCGTTAAAAAACAGCGGCAGACGTCGGGCGCTAAAAGGATTAGGTGCTCTGCTGCTGGTCGGTGGATCGCTGGAATGGGGGCGACAGCAGCACGGCTGGGAATCGCTCATAGCCGATTACCGCACCGGGACGGGCGAGCAGCGACAGGTTGAGCTCAGTGAAGGAAGCCGGCTGCTGCTGGACACCCAAACCGCACTGAACGTGCATTTTACCGGGCAACAGCGCCAGATTGAGCTGCTCGGCGGCGACCTGCTGATTACGACCGGGCAAAAGGAAAAGCTGGCGGCATGGCCCCGGCCTTTTAGCGTGACGACGCCACAGGGCAAAGTGCTCGCGCTGGGCACCCAATTCCGGGTAAAGCTGGAGCCGGGGCTCACCCGCGTGGCGGTTTACCACGGCGCGGTTCGCCTGTATCCGCACAGTTCGGGTCTCGCCGGAATGCAGCTCGCGGCGGGCCAGGGCGCATGGCTTAGCGAGGCTGAATCAGGAGGCCTGCACGGCGGTGAAAAGGAGCCAGGCTGGGTGCACGGCAAACTGCTGGCCGACAATATGCCGCTGGGCGATTTTCTGCGGGAAGTTAACCGGTACCGCCCCGGCATCCTGCGCTGCGACGAGAATATTGCGGCTCTGAGGCTGTCCGGCGTTTTCCCGCTGGCGGATACCGATCGGATTCTGGCTGCGTTACCCCGCGTTCTGCCTGTCAGAATAAATACGCTGTCGCGTTACTGGGTTAGCCTTTCACGCAGTGAATAATGCTTCTTGATTGAGTAATCCATGTCAGTTGTCTCGTTATTCATGACAAGCTGCCCGTCTGGGCGTTTCGCGTGTCCTCTTTCTTATCCCCACTGGAACAACAGCCTTTAGCCCGGCTGCGGAGTATTTTGTCATGCCTTCTACCCTGCCGATAAGAGAGCCATTTCCTGCCTGGTCCGACGGCCTGCCTCCCTCACGCCGCAGCATCGGACTGGTTCTGGCGCTCTTGCTGCACGCGGGCGTTTTCCTCTGGCTAACTAACCGACCCGCGCAGGAGCAGCCGGCCACCGCGCCGCCGCCCATTGCGCTGATGATCCTCCCTACAGACGATCCAGCCTCTGTTGCCACGCCAGAAAAGCAGCCCGACACGATCAAACAAATCCGGTCGGCGGCACCTCAGGAAAAGGCCGAGTCGAAAGAAGAGGTGAAAAGCGTGGAGGCACCGAATCCGGAGATCGTTGTGGCTAAAAAAATGCGCCATAAGGTCATCGCCAAATCTCAGCCGGTTAAGCCGCACGACGCGGAAGCGCCGCCAGCCCCTGCGCCACCTGCACCCGAAACTCACGCCCCAGCCAGCCACCCGCAGCAAAGCGCCGGCAGAGCAGGAAGCAGTGCGGTAAGCGCTCCCAGCCCAGGTGAAGTGAACTGGGTCGGCCTGTTGCGCCAGCGGCTCGACCGCTTCAAACGTTACCCGGCTCAGGCTTTGCGTCAGCAGGCACAAGGTGTGGTTTACCTGAGCCTGACGCTGAACAGAGAGGGTCAGGTCCTCAGCGTAACGCTGGAAAGAAGCAGCGGCACGTCAACGCTGGATCGGGAAGCCCTTGCCCTACCGGCTCGCGCGGTACCGCTACCCGCTCCCACGGACGATATCGCGCCAGGCCAGTCGCAAATCACCCTCACGCTGCCGATCCGCTTCGATCTCCGCCAGTAGATCCCTTTGCTCAATGCTCGGTAATGCAGCATTGAGCATATCCCGCCTGCACGATCGTTTTAGATCACAAAAAACACGCTATCATCACGCTAATGTTGCACAATCGAGCATTCGATCTTATTTTAACCGAGCAACAACGAGCAGTGACATTTTAGCGAGGACGCAGCAGTGGAAAACAATCATGTAGGACAGATCGTGCTGAATGAGTCGACGATTGCCGATGGCGTCACCAAAGTCGCCAGGCAGTTGAATTGTCGCTATCACGAAGCGGTGGTGATCGCGGTCGTACCCGGTGGGATCCTGTTTACCGCCGACCTGGTCAGGCAGTTAACTTTCGATATTTCAATGGACTATATTTCCTGCCCGCACACGCCCGGCGACAGAAATAACTGCTCCACCATCGTTTACCACGACAATATTGGCATCAGGGGGAAAGACGTTATCCTGGTGGATGACGCCATTGAGTCAGGCGGCACCATGAAGCGTCTGGTCGAGCATTTAATCGAACATTACGCCCCGAAATCGCTCTCCATCGCCACCTTATTTGTGAAGCCTGGCCGCGTGGAGATCCCCGTCGAGCAATGTTATGCCTGGATCATGGACAACGACGATCTGCTCATTGGCTACGGCATGCCCTGGCAAAACAAGTATCGCAACCTGCCCTTCGTTTCAAAACTAAAAACATAAACGCCTACAGAACACTTACCGATGGGATAACAACATGATAAAGCTAATTATTACCGACCTGGACGGCACTTTTCTCAATAGCCACGGCGACTATGACCGTAAATTATTTGCCCAGACTCACCGCTTAATGGCCGAGCAAGGCGTTCATTTTGCCGCCTGTACCGGCAAGCAGTGCCAGCGGGTGGAAGAGCTGTTCGCCGATTACCGCGAGGATTTATGGATCGTCGGCGACAGCGCCACGCGCATTAAAAGGAACGGCGAATATGTCTACGAATCGCTTATCAATAATGCGCTTGGATTACGCATTATCGACACGCTGGAGGCCGCCAGCCACAGCCACGTGATTGTTGCCTGCGGCAGCGAAAGCGCGTTTATTCGCAAAGACGTGCCGCAGCGGCTGCAGGACAAAATGCGCCAGTCCTACGCCAGCCTGGCGCAGGTGGACTCTTTTGCCGAACTCGAATGTGATTTCGTGAAGATCAGCGTCTATGACGAAGCCGGAAACTGCCCCCGGACTCGCCCGGTGCTTAAGCCGTTTGAGCAGGATGTCTACATCGTGGTGTCCGAAGCGGCGTGGATAGATATTGCGAACTATGGCGTGCATAAAGGGACAACGGTACAAAGGCTCCAGCAGCTACTGAACGTCAGCCCGGCGGAGACTCTCGCCTTTGGCGACGGCTATAATGATCTGGAACTGCTGGCTCAGGCGGAATACAGCTTCGCGATGCGTAATGCGTTTGAAGAGACAAAGGCCGCGGCCCGATTTATTACCGGCAGCAATGATGAAAGCGCGGTCCAGCACACGATAAAAAGCCTGATGGCGCTGCAAAGTAAAGTCTGAAGTAGGGCGGGATCGTCGCCGCCCGTTTCGCTAGCCCGCGATTTCAATCCGCAGGTTAACGCCGCCGAAATCAGCAATTTTGGTTTCGGCGCTCACCACCGCAATATCAATATCTTCGCAGGGTGCTACTTTATAGCGAGCCACCTGGGACATCTTATTGGCCGTCACGGCGGCGATCACCTCATTACTCTGGCTCAGCACTTCGCGCTTAAAACAGGCATCTTCGTAATACACCGCGCTCAGGCCGGCCTGCGGATCCAGCCCGCACACGCCGATAAAGGTCTGGTCGAAAACCATGCCGCGCAGCTGATTTACCGTGTCGGAACCCAGCGTGCTGCCGGTCAGCGGGTTAACTTTTCCGCCCAAGAGAATAAGCTCGCCGCGCGTGCGCCCGCTTAGCGCGGCAGCAATCTGCGGGGAATTGGTGACAATCGTGAGATCCAGCTCTTCGGGGATAAACTCCACCATCGCCAGATAGGTTGAGCCGGCATCGAGAAACACGCAGGTGTTGGCTTTGAGCATCCCGGCGCACTTTCGCGCCACCTGAGACTTCTCACCTACATCCTGCGATACGCGGGTTTCGAAGCTGGCGGACTGCTGGAACTGGCTGATGGCACCACCATAGACCTTTTTGCACAGGCCGCGACGCGCCAGCTCCTGCAGATCCCGGCGAATGGTATGTTCGGACACGCCCAGCTTCCGCGCCACATCGGCCCCGATCACCCTGCCCGTTTCGGTCAGGATCTGGTGGATCATCGCCTGGCGCTGTTCAGGCAATGCGTCATAATCTGTCACGTTTAGCCCTCAAATAGCTGCAATAGTGCATAACATATCACAATCTATCATCGCAGCCGAAAAGCGCGGGCTAGCCCTCAACCAGCGCCTGCGCGCACGCCCAGGCGGAGCTCCAGGCCCACTGGAAGTTATAGCCGCCCAGCCAGCCGCTGACGTCCATCACTTCGCCGATAAAATAGAGGCCAGGGGCTTTTTTGGCTTCCATGGTGCGGGAGGAAAGTTCGTTGGTATCCACGCCGCCGAGGGTCACTTCCGCCGTGCGATAGCCTTCGGTGCCGTTGGGCTGAACGCGCCAGCATTGTAGGGTGTCTACCAGCTCGCTTTGCTGGCGGCTGTTGAGCTGCTTCAGCGTCACGTCCGGGATTTGCTGCAGCTGCTGCAGGCATTCCACCAGCCGCTTGGGCAGTACCATCGCCAGCGTGTTTTTCAGGCTCTGATTTGGATGCGCGTTACGCTGCTCGTGAATAAAACCGTCCAGATCGGTGTCCGGGAGCAGGTTGACGCTGACGAATTCACCCGGCTGCCAGTAGCTGGAAAGCTGCAGAACGGCGGGGCCGGACAGGCCGCGATGGGTAAACAGCAGGCTTTCACGGAAGCTGACGCCGTTTTCTGCCGTAATGACGGACGGCACCGAGACGCCGGACAGCACCTGCAGCTGTTCGAGCAAAGGCTTATGCAGCGTGAACGGCACTAGACCCGCGCGGGTCGGCAATACCTTCAGGCCAAACTGTTCGGCGACTTTATAGCCGAATGGCGTCGCACCCAGCCCCGGCATCGACAGACCGCCGCTGGCGATAACCAGTTTCGCGCCCTGCACGCTGCCGCCGTTTAGCTGCAGGGTGTAACCCTGCTCGTCGCGTTCAATACTCAGCACTTCGCTGCGTAGGCGCATTGTTACTTTGCCTTTCTCGCATTCAGCCACCAGCATATCGACTACCTGCTGGGCAGAATCGTCGCAGAACAGCTGGCCAAGCGTTTTCTCGTGCCAGGCGATGCCGTGCTTGCCCACCATGTCGATAAAGTCCCACTGGGTGTAACGCGCCAGCGCAGATTTACAGAAATGCGGGTTCTGGCTCAGATACGCCGCAGGCTCGACATAAAGGTTGGTAAAGTTGCAGCGTCCGCCGCCTGACATCAGGATTTTACGGCCCGGTTTTTTGCCATTATCAATCAGCAATACGCGGCTGCCCGCCTGCCCGGCAACCGCCGCACAAAACATTCCCGCTGCACCCGCACCTATAATAATGGCATCAAACTTTTCCACGACCGACTCCCGACTATGCTTAAGGCAACGGATTGTAAAGACCTGAGGCTGGTCGCACCAGCTTTAAGGTGGATAACAAATGCAGGTGATTGATAAACAAAATGTAAATCATTCCACCCGTGCGCCAGATGGCGACTAAAATCAAAAAAAGTCCAGATTTCACTTTGCCGCGGTAGAGGTTGTCTTACATAATGCGCCGCGTTCATGTCCTCAAAATGGCGTAACGTCTATGCTACATTTGTTTGCCGGCCTGGATCTTCACACCGGGCTTTTACTTTTGCTTGCTCTGGCATTTGTGCTGTTCTACGAAGCTATTAATGGTTTCCACGATACGGCCAACGCAGTAGCAACGGTAATTTATACCCGCGCTATGCGATCGCAACTTGCGGTGGCAATGGCTGCGTTGTTTAACTTCTTCGGCGTTCTGCTCGGTGGGCTGAGCGTAGCCTATGCCATTGTGCATATGCTGCCTACAGATCTGCTGTTAAACGTAGGGTCTTCTCATGGTCTCGCCATGGTCTTCTCTATGTTACTGGCCGCTATTATCTGGAACCTCGGCACCTGGTATTTTGGTCTGCCGGCCTCCAGCTCCCATACGCTTATCGGTGCCATCATCGGTATCGGTTTGACCAACGCGCTGCTGACCGGCACCTCGGTTGTCGACGCGCTGAATATCCCGAAAGTGATTGGGATCTTCGCTTCCTTAATTCTGTCCCCGATTGTCGGGCTGGTAATTGCCGGTGGGTTGATTTTCCTGCTGCGCCGTTACTGGAGCAACACCAAGAAAAAGCAGCGTATTCACCTGACGCCTGCGGAACGTGAAAAGCAAGACGGCAAGAAAAAACCGCCTTTCTGGACGCGTATCGCGCTGATTCTGTCCGCTATCGGCGTGAGTTTCTCTCACGGCGCTAACGACGGCCAGAAAGGCATCGGTCTGATTATGCTGGTGCTGATTGGCGTCGCGCCGGCGGGCTTCGTGGTTAACATGAATGCTTCCGGCTACGAAATCACCCGTACTCGCGATGCGGTGAACAACGTCGAAACGTTCTTCCAGCAACGTCCTGACCTGCTGAAGAAAGCCACCGGCTCGGAACAGCTGATCCCTTCTCCGGAAGCGGGCGCAACTGAACCGGCTCAGTTCCACTGCCACCCGGCCAACGCGATTAACGCGCTGGATCGCGCGAAGCTGATGCTGACGGATATCGAAAGCTACGACAAGCTCAGCATTGAGCAGCGTAGCCAGCTGCGTCGCATTATGCTGTGCATCTCCGACACCACCGATAAAGTGGCGAAGCTGCCGGAAGTGAGCGCGGACGACCAGCGCCTGCTGAAGAAACTGAAAGGCGACATGCTTAGCACCATCGAGTACGCGCCGGTCTGGATTATTCTGGCGGTGGCTCTGGCTCTTGGTCTGGGTACAATGATCGGCTGGCGTCGCGTGGCGACCACCATCGGTGAGAAGATCGGTAAGAAAGGCATGACCTATGCGCAAGGGATGTCCGCGCAGATGACGGCCGCTGTTTCTATCGGTCTGGCGAGCTACACCGGGATGCCGGTTTCCACCACCCACGTGCTCTCTTCCTCCGTGGCGGGGACAATGATCGTGGACGGCGGCGGCCTGCAGCGTAAGACGGTAACCAATATCCTGATGGCGTGGATATTTACCCTACCGGCTTCGATTCTGCTCTCCGGCGGGCTGTACTGGATTGCGCTGCGCTTCGTGTAAGCGGCAGCCAAAGAAAAAGCGGGTCAGGAAACTGGCCCGCTTTTTTTATGCTTATCCATAATGCTGCCCTACAAACTAGTGCCAGATAATTAATCCAATCAGGCTAATCACCACCAGACCACACAGCGAGCTCGTCAGAATAAACTGGCGGCGAAGACGCTCACAGCGGCGAATAAACTCTTCATCATGATGATCGACATAGCGCTGGCCGTAGATATAACGTACCAGCCTGACCTGCTTGCTGGGTTGACCATGTGAGGTGAAAAAACCGCCGCCATCAACGTATTGATACAGCAGCGGATCGCACCCGCGCAGCACCACCAGTAACGCGCGCAGTGAAGAGTAATAGCGCGCCATATTCACGACACAAACTACACAAAGCGCCCAGAACAGCGCGACGGTGCTGATCATGTACCCCTCCCGGCGAAGCCCTCGAAGCCTTTGCTTCGGGACAACCGCTCTCCCCGAAAACCCTGTCAGACAATACTGCAACGAATAACCGATACAGGTCACAGATCTCTTCCCGCCCGGCTCATTTAATAGTGTAGGAGATCCCTTAATTTTTTTACCACCGCGTTAATCTTTATCAAAGTGGCCGCATTCATTTTTCGCTTGAATGTGATTAAGGGATAGCGCATTGTCGGGCAGAGAAATGCTCGATAACAGCGAAATACCATCTACAATTGAAGTCTTTAGATCGGGTAACCGTCGCTCATGCCGCTACGGTTTAAAAGATGACGGCGAGAGTCATCGATAACTTATGGAAGGAGTAACATTATGGCTTATAAACACATTCTGATCGCGGTTGACCTCTCCCCTGAGAGTAAAGTCCTGGTAGAAAAAGCCGTCTCCATGGCTCGGCCTTACAACGCGAAAGTTTCCCTGATTCATGTCGATGTGAATTACTCCGATCTGTATACCGGGCTGATTGATGTCAATCTGGGCGATATGCAGAAACGCATTTCCGAAGAGACTCACCACGCGCTCACCGAACTGTCTACCGGGGCAGGTTACCCGATTACCGAAACCCTTAGCGGCAGCGGCGATCTGGGCCAGGTGCTGGTTGATGCCATTAAAAAATACGATATGGATTTAGTGGTTTGTGGTCATCACCAGGATTTCTGGAGCAAGCTGATGTCCTCTGCGCGCCAGCTGATCAATACCGTGCATGTGGATATGCTGATTGTTCCGCTGCGTGATGACGAAGACGAGTAACCGTCTTTATTGCCCCTCACCCTAGCCCTCTCCCCAAAGGGGAGAGGGGACTCGATAGTGCACAATCCTTTGATTTCCCCCCTCTCCCTTCCAGGGAGAGGGCCGGGGTGAGGGTCACAGCTCACTCAAATCCTGCAGAATCACCATCAACACCCCCTCCTGATTCTCTCGCAGCTCGTTATTCCAGAACCGCCTCACTCGCCACCCTTGCTCATTGAGGTACTTCGTTCTTCGCTCATCGTAACCTCTTTGCACCTCATGCTGCCCACCGTCCAGTTCGATCACCAGCCGCGCAGCACAGCAGGCAAAATCAACGATATAAGCGCCAACAGGATGCTGACGGCTAAACTTATACGCGGCAAAACGCCTGCTGCGGAGTTGATACCACAGCAAGTTCTCTTCGGGAGTCATCTGGTGCCTGAGCTGGCGGGCATAACGTCGGATCGGCTGCATGGCATACAACATGCCAATGCAGCCGTAAAGTTGCGAGGGGAAGCAATCTCTTCTGCGAGGCACTTTCCAGCGTTTTCGTAATTACTCCGGCGTCCCGGCATAAATATCAAACCGATGCCCTTTGGTCACCACCGCATTCTGCGTGGCGACGTCGGCCAGCGGCGGCGCGTAGTCCGGGCGCTTCACAACGACTCTTTTCTTCGCGAGCGATCTGGCCGGGGCAAGCAGCCCGTCCGCATCTTGATCCGGCCCCACCAGCGACTGGAAAACGCGCATCTCTTTCTTCACCAGCGCGCTCTTTTGTTTATGGGGGAACATCGGGTCGAGATACACCACATCCGGCCTCGGCGTAATATCGCTGAGCGCCGTCAGGCTTGAGGCATGAATCAGCTGTAATCGCTCCTGCAGCCAGCCGCCGATTTCAGGATCTTCGTAGCCACGCCGCAGGCCGTCATCCAGCAACGCGGCAACCACCGGATTGCGCTCCAGCATCCGCACGCGGCAGCCGACGGACGCCAGCACAAAGGCATCTCGCCCTAACCCAGCCGTCGCGTCAACCACATCCGGCAGATAGCTGCCCTTCACGCCCACGGCTTTTGCTACCGCTTCGCCACGCCCGCCGCCAAACTTACGGCGGTGCGCCATCGCGCCGGAGGCAAAATCAACAAAAATACCGCCTAATTTTGGCTCGTCGCGTTTGCGTAGTTCCAGCCTCTCAGGCGTCAGCACCAGCGCCATCTGCGCCTCTGCATCATGCTCGAGCTGCCAGCGGCTGCTCAAAACAGATAAGGCGCCGGAGTCGGCGCCTGCTTCAGTCAGTAAACAGATTTTCACGTGGTGGCTTAACCCTGAATACCGTAGTGATCCAGCATCGCGTCCAGCTGCGGCTCGCGCCCACGGAAGCGTTTGAACAGCTCCATCGGCTCTTCCGAACCGCCACGGGTCAGGATGTTGTCGAGGAACGACTGGCCGGTTTCACGGTTGAAAATGCCTTCTTCTTCGAAGCGAGAGAACGCGTCCGCCGCCAGCACGTCGGCCCACAGGTAGCTGTAGTAACCCGCCGCGTAACCGCCGGCAAAGATGTGGCTGAAGGCGTGCGGGAAGCGGCCCCAGCTCGGTCCAGGCACTACGGCAACCTGTTTCTTAATTTCGGCCAGCGTCTGCAGCACTTTCGCCCCCTGCTCAGGGTTGAATTCCGCGTGCAGGCGGAAGTCGAACAGGCCGAACTCCAGCTGACGCAGAATAAACAGCGCCGCCTGGTAGTTTTTCGCCGCCAGCATTTTTTCCAGCAGCTCAACAGGCAGAGATTCACCGGTTTCATAGTGGCCGGAGATAAACGCCAGCGCTTCCGGTTCCCAGCACCAGTTTTCCATAAACTGGCTCGGCAGCTCGACCGCATCCCACGGCACACCGTTAATACCGGACACGCCTGCGGTTTCGATTTTGGTCAGCATATGGTGCAGACCGTGACCGAACTCATGGAACAGGGTGATCACTTCATCGTGGGTAAACAGCGCAGGTTTGCCGTTCACCGGGCGGTTGAAGTTACAGGTCAGATAGGCCACCGGTTTTTGCAGCGAGCCATCGGCGCGGCGCATTTTGCCCACGCAATCATCCATCCACGCCCCGCCGCGTTTGTGCTCGCGAGCGTAAAGGTCAAGATAGAAGCTACCGCGCAGTTCGCCCTGGTCGTCATACAGCTCGAAGAAGCGCACGTCCGGGTGCCAGACGTCGATATCTTTCCGCTCTTTGGCGGTGATGCCGTAGATGCGCTTCACGACTTCGAACAGGCCGTTCACCGCGCGCTCTTCCGGGAAGTACGGGCGCAGCTGTTCGTCGCTGATGCTGTAGAGATGCTGTTTCTGTTTTTCGCTGTACCAGGTGATGTCCCACGGCTCCAGCGCTTCCACGCCGTAATGCTCTTTCGCATAGGCGCGCAGCTGAGCCAGCTCGGCTTCACCCTGCGGGCGGGCACGTTTGGCCAGATCGGACAGAAACTCCAGCACCTGCTGCGGATTTTCCGCCATTTTGGTGGCCAGCGATTTTTCCGCGTAGTTGTCAAAGCCCAGCAGCTGAGCCAGCTCGTGGCGCAGCGCCAGAATCTCTTCCATCACCGGGGTGTTATCCCACTTCCCGGCATTCGGGCCCTGGTCAGAAGCGCGCGTGGAATAGGCGCGGTACATCTCTTCCCGCAGCGCACGGTTGTCGCAGTAGGTCAGCACCGGCAGGTAGCTTGGGATATCCAGGGTCAGCAGCCAGCCGTCTTGCTCTTTGGCTTCCGCCTGAGCGCGCGCTGCGGCTAAGGCGCTTTCCGGCATTCCGGCAAGCTCGGCTTCGTCAGTAATCAGTTTGCTCCAGCCCATGGTGGCATCGAGCACGTTGTTGCTGTAGGTGGACCCCAGCTCGGAGAGGCGGGCGGAGATCTCCCCGTAGCGCTGCTGTTTGTCTTTTGGCAGACCAATCCCGGACAGCTCGAAGTCGCGCAGCGCGTTATCCACCGCTTTCTTCTCGGCGACGCTCAGGCTGGCATAGTTCGCCCCGTCGCGCAGGTCGCGGTAGGCGTTATAGAGCCCTTCGTGCTGGCCAACCCAGGTGCTGTATTCGGACAGCAGCGGCAGCGTCTGCTCATAGGCCTCACGCAGCTCCGGGCTGTTCTGTACCGAGTTCAGATGGCTGACCGGGGAGAACAGGCGGCCCAGGCGATCGTCCACTTCCGCCAGCGGCTGCACCAGGTTCTGCCAGCTATAAGGCGCGCCCTGCGCAACCACGCTTTCTACCGCCGCCCGGCAGTCGGCCAGCGCTTTAGTCACGGCCGGAACAACATGCTCAGGTTTGATGGCGGAAAACGGCGGCAGCTCAAAAGAGGTCAGTAAAGGATTGGTCATAAGCGCGTTCCTGATTAAAAGGGAGAGAGAAGCGCTCAAGCGGCGCTTTGTGCATGGAGTCTAGCATGGGGTTAAGTGTAGCGAATTTCAATCCCGGGCGTTGCGCTGTGGTCGCCGGGAAAGGGGGCAGCAGGTGCTGCCCCGGGCGGTCAATCAGTGGGATTTCGCGGCCATTGCGTAGGCCGCGGGCAGGTTCAGACGCTGCCAGAACTGCTGATCTGCCGTCGTGCCGGACAGCGGGTAGCCCGCAGGCAGCGCGGTTTTCACCATCAGGTCGCGGCGCTGGGCGGCGGAAAGCTTAGGCAGCGCGGCTTCCAGCAGAACTTCCGCCCCTTGCGGCACTTTCAGGGCTTGCTTCTCGCCCTTCTGCTGCGGCAGGTCGTAAGTCATGGTGAAGCGGTAAAGTTCTTTCATCGCCGGGGCGCGATAAGGATCGTCTTTCGCGGAAGATTTCGCACATTCAGCCAAAGTAGTGCCGCACTCTTTTTCCAGCGCGGTACGCAGCTGATCGCGAGCTTCGTTAAACAACGCGCGGTATTTCGGGTCGTTCAGGTAGTTGGCGACATTGCGCTGCGCCACCATGCGGGAGCCCATCACGTCCAGCGGGTAATGCACGCCCAGCACAATGCGCGAGTAACCGTAACGCGCGCCGCGCTCAACCAGAGCTTCAAAGCGCTCCGGCACCATTTCGGCCATCAGCAGCGCGTCGGTGTAGCCGGTGTTGGTGTGGCCGCTTGGGAAGGAGCCGCCGTCTGCGGTGTACGGTTTGTTGTCTTTAATCACCACATCGTCCGGCACGAGGTGAATGGTGTTGCCCTGGATCAGGAACGGACGCGGGTTATTGAAGTGCTTCTTCGCTGCGCTGGTGCTGACTTCGGAGGCTTTAATCAGCGCCGCGGCTTTGCTCAGCTCACCTTTATCGTAGGCGGCCAGGAAGGCTTTCCCCAGACGCGGCCCCATGGCATCGCTCAGGAAATAAAGGTGGTTGATGCCCTCGGCATCCGCCAGCGCCTGATGGCGGGTCGTCTGTACGGCATTCAGGTTGATGTTGGTGACCGTGTCCAGGTTCTGCTTAATCACAGGCTCCGGCAGTTTGCTGAACGCGGAAAGCAGCTCGATGCCCGCTTTCTGGTTGGCTTTGGTCTGGAAGTCATAGCCGCTCGCTTTCAGCCAGGCGGTATCCGCCAGCTTTTTGCTTTGCTTCGCTTTATCCAGCTGGTCGCGGGTCAGTTTATCCGCATCGCCTTTCAGGGCAGCGCGCAGCCCCGCCAGAGACTGCATTTCAATCTCATCAAACGCCTGGCTGCTGTTTGCCGGCGTGACGCTATTGGCTATCGCCGCGGCCTGAGGAAGAGACACATCTTTCGCCAGCGCGGGCAGAGAGACGGCTAACGCGGCGGCCAGCACAGAAATACGAAGTTTCATTATTTTTCCTTTTATTCAAACGATTACCTTGCCTGGCAGCGACGCTATCCTGGTGATTTGACATTTTTATGACACCGTTATGTTTTGAAACGCTTTCTCCCCAACTGAAACAGCGCCGCGCCCGGGCGGTAATCCGCCGCAATCTGCGGTAAACTGTGGGAAATTTGTTTTCTTATTTGCGGAACACCATCCCTCATGCTCAGCTATCGCCACAGCTTTCACGCCGGTAACCATGCCGACGTACTAAAACACACCGTTCAAAGCCTGATTATTGAATCGCTTAAAGAGAAGGAGAAACCGTTTCTCTATCTCGACACTCACGCAGGCGCCGGTCGTTACCAGCTGAGCAGCGAACATGCGGAGCGCACCGGCGAGTATCTGGAAGGTATCTCCCGCATCTGGCAGCAGGACGATTTGCCTGCCGAACTGGAAGCCTATATTGGCGCGGTGAAGCATCTGAACCGCAGCGGCAACCTGCGTTATTACCCTGGCTCTCCGTTGATTGCCCGCCACCTGCTGCGCGAGCAGGATAGCCTGCAGCTGACCGAACTGCATCCGTCCGACTTCCCGCTGCTGCGCTCTGAGTTCCAGAAAGACGACCGGGCCCGCGTCGAGCGCGCCGACGGCTACCAGCAGCTGAAAGCCAAGCTGCCGCCGGTTTCCCGTCGCGGCCTGATCCTCATCGACCCACCGTATGAGATCAAAACCGACTACCAGGACGTGGTGAAAGGGATTGCCGAAGGTTATAAGCGCTTTGCCACAGGCACCTACGCGCTGTGGTACCCGGTGGTGCTGCGTCAGCAAATCAAACGCATGATCCGCGACCTGGAAGAGACCGGCATCCGCCGCATCCTGCAGATCGAGCTGGCGGTTCGCCCGGACAGCGACCAGCGGGGCATGACGGCTTCAGGCATGATTGTGATTAACCCGCCGTGGAAGCTGGAACAGCAAATGGCGAACGTGCTGCCGTGGCTGCACAAAAAGCTGGTGCCAGCGGGCACCGGTTCCACCACGCTGAGCTGGATTGTGCCGGAATAAGAACGCTAGCCCCCCGATAATTCGAGCTGCAGCCAACCGCGCTACAGCTTGAAGTATGACGTGGCTATTACAGTAATCGGTAGAACCTTTATCCCGGCGCGTTACAATCGCGCCTAATTTTCGACTCAAAAGGGAAACATCATGACCAAACATTATGACTACCTCGCCATTGGCGGCGGCAGCGGCGGTATCGCCTCGATTAACCGTGCGGCCATGTATGGGCAGAAATGCGCCCTGATTGAGGCGAAAGATCTGGGCGGTACCTGCGTGAACGTCGGCTGTGTGCCTAAAAAAGTGATGTGGCATGCGGCGCAGATCGCCGAAGCGATCCACAACTACGGCCCGGACTACGGCTTTGACACCACGCTGAACCACTTCGACTGGGACAAGCTGATCGCCAGCCGCACCGCCTATATCGACCGTATTCATACCTCTTACGACAACGTACTGGGCAAGAATAAAGTGGACGTGATCCGCGGCTTTGCGAAGTTCGTTGATGCCCACACCGTGGAAGTTAACGGCGAAACCATCACCGCAGACCATATTCTGATCGCTACCGGCGGCCGCCCAAGCCACCCGAACATCCCTGGCGCTGAGTACGGCATCGACTCCGACGGCTTCTTTGAGCTGCCGGGCCTGCCAAAACGCGTGGCGGTTGTTGGCGCGGGCTACATCGCGGTGGAAATCGCGGGCGTGATTAACGCGCTGGGTTCAGAAACGCACCTGTTCGTGCGCAAACATGCGCCGCTGCGCACCTTCGACCCGCTGATCGTTGAAACACTGCTGGAAGTCATCGAAGCAGAAGGCCCAACCCTGCACACCCACGCGATTCCGAAAGCGGTCGTGAAGAATGCAGACGGCAGCCTGACGCTTGAGCTGGAAGATGGCCGGGCGGAAACCGTCGACACCCTGATTTGGGCGATCGGCCGCGAACCGGCTAACGATAACTTCAACCTGCAGGTAACCGGCGTTGAGCTGGACGCCAAAGGCTACATCAAGGTAGATAAGTTCCAGAACACCAACGTGCCGGGCATTTATGCCGTGGGCGATAACACCGGTGCGGTTGAGCTGACCCCGGTTGCCGTTGCCGCCGGTCGTCGCCTGTCTGAGCGCCTGTTTAACAACAAGCCGGACGAGCATCTGGACTACAGCAATGTGCCAACCGTGGTGTTCAGCCACCCGCCAATCGGTACAGTTGGCCTGACCGAACCCCAGGCGCGCGAGCAGTACGGCGACGACAACGTGAAGGTCTATAAATCCTCCTTCACCGCCATGTACACCGCCGTGACCTCTCACCGCCAGCCGTGCCGCATGAAGCTGGTCTGTGCGGGCCCGGACGAGAAAATCGTCGGGATCCACGGCATTGGCTTCGGCATGGATGAAATCCTGCAGGGCTTCGCCGTGGCGCTGAAAATGGGCGCGACCAAGAAAGACTTCGACAACACCGTGGCGATCCACCCAACCGCAGCGGAAGAGTTTGTCACCATGCGTTAATCCCTCTCGGGATAGACAAAAAAGGCTGGAGGTCACTCTGGCCTTTTTTATATCTGTGGAAAAACACCCAGCCATGATATTTATCTTTGCATAAACTGATATCAAAAATAATGTACAAAGCGGAGATATATTATGGGCTGGGAAATGCATATCACCAGGACGGAACATGCATGGGATGGGGAGAGTAATTCTATTCTTGCAGAAGAATGGGTTCAGTATGTAAATAACGATCCTGAGCTCAGTTTTTCGCCCATAAATGGACCCTATCATGTCATCTGGCGAGGGGATGAAATTAACTGGCTGGACTGGCATACAGGGAATATTTCTGCAAAATCGCCTGCTCAGGGGTTGTATTGCAAAATGCTGGATATCGCCGCCGCGCTCAATGCAAAAGTCCTGGACGATGAGGGCAACTTATATTTGTCGTCCGATGATTTACTTAATCCATCATGGGCAAAGAAAGAAGTATTACCGTCATTTCTACAGAAAATCATGACTTACTTCAGAAAATAAATAGCGCAGTCTTAGTCTTGCCTCTACGGATTACCAATAAAAAAGCCGCAACAGCGGCTTTTTGCACGCGATCATTATGACTAAATCAGCGGCTGACGCAGCAGCCCTTCCAGCACCTTCAGCGGGGAATGCTGTGGATTTTGCATGGCGTCTACCGGCAGTAAAAACGTCTGCTCCAGCATAAACTGCCCGCCCATCGCGGCATGCGGCGTCTGGTCGGAGAAACAGATCCAGCTGCTGCCCGGTGGGAAATCAATGGCCACCTGCGGGCCCTGCTTCTGATAATCCGCATCGGCCTTCATGGCGTCGTGCATCTGCAGCATCAGGTGATCGTAGTGGCTGCGGCGAGTTTTGGTGATGCCGACGGCGTTCTGCAGCCAGCTGCTGGCCGGGGAATAGCTTTTCAGGCGCGGCAGGAAGCGCTCGGCCAGCGTCGGGAACGCTTCGCCTACGCGCCAGCTACGGCTCTCACCGGCCGGATTGATATTGGTGAAAATACGCAGGATGCGCTCGCCATAGTTAGGCCGGGACGGGAACGCGTCCACGTGCAGGCGGCTGTCGTCCTTACGCCAGGAAGTGTTCTGCGTCCACTGCTTAACGGGGTGCAGGCGCAGGCTGTTGGTCGGCGAATGTAGCACCTGCTGGTATTCCGGCAGAAGAGTGGCAATCAGCTGCAGGCAAGATTCGTAATGCCGTTTTAGCAGGGCGCGAACTTCTGGCTCCTGCTCGGCTACAGCCACGCCGGTCAGTTTATCCTTTAGGGGCTGGTAGCTAATGTTTTTACGTTTCGGGTCAACAACAGCCGGGTTCAGCAGCGCGGTTTCCTGTTCGGTCAGCGCAAACGCCAGCTGCGGCAGAAAGACAACTTTGCCCTGCTCCAGCTCGCTCACAACGGATTCAGCCGCCGTATTGCCCCATTGAGAAAGCGGATGCGTCAGGGCCGCGGTATCAAGAGTGATGTTTAAATCTGACATATTGATGTCCTTGCCACTGCTCCGGACAATGTCTTTAACAGATGAATTTCCGGAACATGTTATTTTTTGAAAGACGAATAGAACCACGCCGCCGGAAGACAGCGAATACATACCTGAAAGGGATTAGAGCGAGTATAGTAAGAATGTAAATTAAAAGTTAAACAAAAGCTAAACATCGCCTTGGGTGCTAAATTAAAACGCACAAAATCATAAAATAACGATCGGTGAATATTGCAGTAGCTCACGACTATTTTGGCTATTATTGCTGTGAAATAACAATAATGGCCCGCTAAGCAGGCCATTGTTTATTTCCACTCGCTGCGCAATAGCGCATAGGCATATTCATCCCCCCACTCACCTTTAAAGAAAATATTCTTGTGAAAATGTGCTTCGCGACGAAAACCTAGCTTTTCCAGCAGGCCAGCGGCGGCGTCATTCCTGGCATCAACCGTCGCCACCAGGCGATGCTTGTTGAAGGTGGTGAACAACAGATCAATCGTGCCGCGCAAAGCTTCAAAAGCAAAGCCCTGACGCTGATGGCGTTCGTCAAAGGTCATCCCTAACTCTGCCTGCTGGCCTTCATCAAAAAAGTGCACGGCAACGTCACCCAATAAACGCTGGTCTTCACTGCGCACCACCGCAATCTGGAACCAGCTTTCGTCGGTATTAAAGTCCAGCGGCTCTTGCTGGGCATAGAACGCCTCGGCATCGGCCTGGCTGAAGTCGTCCCAGCTTTGGTAGCGAGCGACTTCCGGCTGGTTGCGGTATTCAATAAAAACGGGTAAATCGGCACGGGTAAACTTGCGCAGCGTCAGGCGCGGGGTGGTCAGTAACGGCTCCATAAGTCATTCCTGGTCAAAGTGTGTAGTGTCGGTCTGCAGGGTAGCAGCTTAACGTTTTATCGATATTACGCCGAGTGCTCAGCCGCACGGTAGCGCGTACCCTGTAAAAAAGAGAATGAAATGAATATGCTACGGGCAGCAGAGCTTTCATCGCCAAATAATTATTAGTTCGCTTACATATTTAAATTCACTAAACGCGACTTAAGTTAAATTTCTTCAATAAATACATATGAATAGTTATGATATATCCTTGTAACAAAAAGCTACAATTTTAATTTTCTTTAAAATCAAACGATTCACCGCTCAAATATTAGCCGGTAGAAAATAATCTTTCCCCTGTCAAGGAACGGTCCATAAAATAGCTTCCGTTTTGCCTGGCAAGACAAACTAATAATAATTTTCAACAACATAATTTATCGCGCAACAATAAATCCTTACGGCCTTATACCTGTCCGTACAGGTTTATTTTTTGCAACACCAAACCAATGTGATAGAAAACAGAACGATACATCATGCACAAGCAAAAATACCTGCCTGTAGCCGCCGCATTGCTGTTTAGCCCGGCGCTGCTCGCTTCAACCAGCTTTAATTTTTCACCCGATGCAGTTACCACGAATATTTCCACCAGCGTTTTAAACGGAGAATCTAAAGAGCTCGTTTATAATCAAGGCGATGGCAGTAAATTAAGTGAACTAAAATGGAAAATAAAAAATACCCCTATTATTAAAGGCGGTATTAGCTGGGACGCACAGCGCTACATCACCCTCAATGCTAACGGCTGGACAACCTTCGCCTCTCGCGGCTCACATATGTCCGACTATGACTGGCAAACGCCTGGCCAGAGCCGCTGGAGTGACAAATCCACCCACCCTGATACCAGCCTGAATTACGCCAATCAGTTCGATCTCAACCTGACCGGCTGGCTGTTGAAGGAACCGACTTATAATCTCGGCATCGTCACCGGTTACCAGGAAACACGCTATAGCTGGACGGCCAGAGGCGGCTCATATAATTATTTCAACGGTGCACTTGTCGGTGAATTCCCTGCCGGGAAACCGGGGATTGGTTATAGCCAGAAATTCAGCGTGCCGTATATTGGGCTGACCAGCAGCTATCGCTATCAGGATTTTGATATTGCAGGGCAATTTAAATTCAGCCCGCTGGTTAACGCGCAGGATAATGACGAGCACTATATGCGTCAGCTGAGCTTTAGCGAAAAAAGTAGCCATTCCAATTATTACGCTGCAACCGTCTCGGCCGGTTATTACGTCACACCAAATACCCGGCTGTACACGGAATTAACCTGGACACGTTTTGCTGAAGCAAAAGCTTCAACCAAAACCCACGATAATAATACCGGGGAAACCTGGACCCAGGGCAGCGGGTCAGCGGGCCTGAGTAACGACAGCTACACCTATGGCGTCGGAATTCAGTATCGCTTCTAAAGGGTTTTGCAGATCAAGTTGAGGAAACTCAGCCCGGATTGTGTGATTTTCACCAGCCGGGCTGAGAGATGTTCTTATGCTTGAATAGCAGAGAAAGTACTTCATTATTTTTTTCCTTTCTGCATATTTAATGACGCCCGCCACAGTAGTCATTAATAAAAAAGAGGTCATCAATATATCTTTATAAGATTGCCATTTTCTTCCAGCCTATAAATACCATCATCAAACGTGAACGTAACCCCTCTATTTTTGCTGTTGCTGATTCTAAAAACTGAATCTTTATCAATGCAGTTGACTTTTGTTTCCATATCATCGAAACAGAGTCGATCATACTTTCCCTCCTCTTTATATCCCTCACCGAACAGCCAAAAAATAATAGTGTAGCCACCGTAGGATGCAGGTCTGGGGATATCATACCTGGCTTTCAGCATATCCTTGTTTTCCAGCCACCAGTTTATTTTCCCTTTTTTCGTAAAAGGGAAATTTTTAACTAAAACACTGCTATAGGTATTTCTCTGATGAACAGCGACAATCTCCACCGGGCGAAATGACTGCAATAGCAGGTAACCTGCTAACACACAGCTCGCCACAACTAGCAAGGAAAGTGATTTCTTATTTTTTAATTTCATTGCGCCCCCTGTGATATCAATTATCCCCGTGACATTAATCATCAATAAAAAGTGCTCTCAATATATTTTTATAAGATTGCCATTTTCTTCCAGCCTGTAGACACTGCCATTAACAGTGAGCTCTAACCCCATATTTTTACTGTAGTCAACAATGAAAACCACATCCTTATCAATGCAGTTAACTTTTGTTTTCATATCATCGAAACAGAGTCGGTCATACTTCCCCTCTTCTTTATAGCCCTCACCGAATAGCCAAAAATCAATCGTATAGCCACCGTAAGATGCAGGTCTTGGGATATCATACTTCGCTTTAAGCATCTCTTTATTTTCCAGCCACCAGTTTATTTTACCTCTACTCGTAAAAGGGAAATTTTTAACTAAAACACTGCTATAGGAATTTCTCTGATGCACGGCGACAATCTCCACCGGGCGAAGTGACTCCCATAGCAGGTAACCTGCTAACACACAGCTCGCAAAAACTAGCAAGGAAAGTGCTTTCTTATTTTTGAATGTCATTTCGCCCCCCGGTAATGTCAATGCTAGCTTGCATATTGGTCATAAAGGGTTTAAAGGCAAACTCGCTGTAGCGCTGGAGGACAAACCAGATCCGGAAAAACCGGAACTGGTTAAATTTCACCTTTGAAATATCCTCATCATCCAGCCCAAAATGGTCCTGGACTTTATAATGCACAACGGCACGATAGCGCGCTTTACCAACCACCAGAGACTTAATCGTGATATGTGTTGCCCAGGTATCGTGCACGGTGATGCCCAGTCCGTTAAAGTTATCCTGAAAGCGGTCAAATTTTGGTAGACGTGCAAACATAATCGCTTCAGTCAGTTGCCCCAGATTCTCTGCAGGATAACAGCCTTTCTCCCAGTCAATATACCGTCCGAAAACTTTCTGCAAACGGAGCCTTGTACTGTTTTCAGACGAACTATCACTTAAAATATGCGCCTTCAAGGCGCTATCCAGTAATGGATGGCAGAACGATTTGTCGCTATTTTTCTGCATATGGGAAATCATCAGCTTAATCAGCATGTTGTAAGGGGGGTGACACGCAAACGGACGGGATAGGTGCCGAAACTCATCAAAAAGGATCTCTGCACACTCCCTCTGGGTCAGTTTTTTACCTTCTCCTCGGGAGCCATGGAACATTGAGTGCGGCTGGCTGAAGGGGCTGATTGCCGTTAACGTGTAAGGGTTCACTCTGGTGGAAACGTCTAACAGATGAAACCGCGCCCTCAAATCAATTTCGGACAGATCGCCGCAGTGCATATCGCTGGCGGTATAGTCATCCATCTTTTTCTGGGTTTTGAATATCGTACAGGGAAACTGAAGTGCCGGCATAAAGACCTTCCTGGTATATTGTTAACGAGACTCATCTTGAGCGTCACTTATGATAAGCGGCAGATACATATGGCGCGTCACATTTTTTATATTTGCAGTAAAACTTAGACCTCAATCATTATTTTCACTCACAACATAAAACAAAATTACTTTATTTATCTTTATGCATTCATCTAATTAATATATTGAATGAAATTATTATAAAAATATTATTGTATTAACGGATAAAATTCTCCCCCAGGTGTCTGTCACGGCACAGACCCTCTTTCGTATCTGTGCTATAACTCAGCCGCTTATTTTCAGGGAGATGACCATGCGACAAAGAGTGATTGCCTGTCCGATTATCCAGAACCAGGGCCAATATTTGCTGTGCAAAATGCCACAAGATCGCGGGGTGTTTCCCGGCCAGTGGGCGCTCTCCGGCGGCGGCATTGAGCCGGGTGAAACCATGGCAGAAGGGCTACGGCGTGAGATCCGGGAAGAGCTGGGTGAAGCGCTGATTATCTCGCACATTGAGCCGTGGACCTTCCGCGATGACGTGCGGGTGAAAACCTACGCCGACGGCAGCCAGGAGCAGGTGTACATGATTTACCTGATGTTCGACTGCATCAGCGAAAACCGCGAGATAATCCTTAACGAAGAATTTGAGCAGTACGCGTGGGTCAGCCCACAGGATCTGGCGAGCTACGATCTGAATGAAGCCACCGCCGCGACGTTCCGTGATAAAGGGCTGCTGTAATGCATTGGGCAGCCCGAAGGCTGCCCGGCACGCCTAGCGCATCGCGTTGTATATCGCCTGCTGAATTTTGACGGTCTGCTCATCCACCGGCTCTGGCTCCAGCCCCTGGGCGGTCGCATCTTCATAGCGCTGCTTCTGCGCCGCCAGGCGCAGCTGAGCGCGCTCTACTTCCTCTTTCTGGCGCTGTACTGCCGGGGCTGAACTGCAGAAGCTGGCGAGGAATTGCTTTCTCAGCGAAGTCAGCTTTTGCCCTTTCTTCATGCCTAACTCGGTGGAGCCAATCAGCCTGCGGCAGGGCCGGGTTTCGTCCATTTGCGGGCGGTATTGCAGCAAAATGGTCAGCACATCGCGGTCATCCGCCGCCAGCGCCTGCTCGGCAAAATAGACTTTCCAGTTCATCCCACCCTGCATAAACAGGCGCACAATACGCGCGTCATTACGGTTAATCGCCGCCCGCAGGTTATTTTCGTCCCAGGTGATGCCCATATTGGCAAGCATATCCCGCGGGCTGTTGGATTCCGGCCGCTCTTTCTGCTGCACCGGCGTAGTCACTATTGGCGGAGCCGCCGTCACCTCAGGTTTTGAAGTGGCATCACTTAACAGATAGAGACCAATCACCGCCACTGCCACCACCACAATCCCTACCGATGCCCACAGCGCGGTGGAGATCATGTCGGTAGTATCATGCTGTTTTTTGGCCGTGCGGGGGTCATAACGCTCAATGGATTCTCTGATCTCTTCCGGGTCACCGCCCTGAGCCCCATGATTTTTACGGGCCTGCTCAAGGTAGCTTTGCAGCGCGGCATCATCCGCGTCTAACAGCGAGGCTGGATTCACTTTGGTGCGGCCTTCACTGAAGGCTTTCTGTACCGGGCCACTGATTTCACCGAAATAGCTATCCAGCAAAGCCACCTGCACGGTCGTCAGCGGCTGTTTGTGCATCAGATCGTTGCGGATTTGACGGGTGCCATCGAGGAAAATTTGCAGGGTTTTACGCTGATCGATAAGAAAACCCAGCTGAGGCGAGTTTTGGTAAATTTTTGCGTAGTGGTGGGCGAATTCTTTCTTATCCACCAGCATCAACGCCAGTTCACTGAACTTCATGCCGCTCAGCACGTCGCCCCGCTCACCCCGCTTCAGCCAGCGGCGAACTTTGTCAGCCCCAAACTGGCTTTTTAGCTGATTGACCAGGTCCGCCTGGCTTGCCCATGCCTGATTGACCAGCCCTTTTAGCATCAGTTCGATGGCGCGCATTTGCTGCTGGGCGCCTTTCTGCAGGCCATCAACATCAGAGGATAATTCGGTGGAATAGCCCAGCAGCGGCTGCTTGAACCGCACATGCTCAAGGTAGCTGGTGAAGCGCAAGGCGGCGAGGAGCTGATTCTGGCTAACCTCCTGCCCGCTTTCATACTGCGGCACCAGCTGCTGCAAATGGCGCAGCAACAGCGTGAATTGTGAAATCTCAGAGTCGTTAAGGTTCAGCCGCTTTGCCACCGCTCCCCAACTGCCCAGCGCCATCCGGGCCTGCTCCAGCTGCTGGAAAAACCATTGCGGATCTTTGCCTTCGGCGGCACGAATATTCAGTAGAGGCAGGATCTGGAGCGAGGCCTGCCGAATAATCCCCAGACACGTCTCAAAGTGCTCCCGCATCTGCAATGTTGCGCTGCTCATGATAGTCCTTTGTCGATGTCCGGCTTCACGCTACCGAACGCAGAAAAAACGGCTTTTTTCCGCCCCAGGCGGCTATTTTTTTATGTTTATTAATGCCAAGGCCAAAATTCGCCATTACAGCCGAGTGTAAAGCAGCCCGGCGGGAATCAATGGCGATAAAAAGAGCGATTTTGTCAGGTATTTTCTAGCGCTTGTTCGGCGATTTCGCCGACCTTTCTCAACACAGCCTCTGCGGCGGGATCCAGAGGCAAAGCATAGTTCAGCCGCATACAATGGCTATATTTTCCAGAGGCGGAAAAAAGCGAGCCGTTAGCAACGTAGATATTTTCCTCACGTAACAAGCGATTGAAACGCGCCACATCGATACTTTCCGGCAATTCAACCCAAAGCAGAAAGCCGCCCTGGGGCCGGCTCACGCAAATCCCGCAGGGAAAATACTGCCGAACACGACAGGTAAAATGTTCAAGGTTACGCTGATAATACTGCCGCATTCGCCTCAGGTGGCGGTGATAGTGACCTTCGCGAATGAAGCCGGCAATGGCACGCTGTGTAAAGACCGGAGTACTTCCGGTGCCGATGTACTTCATATGCAGGACGCGATCGAGATAGCGGCCGGGGACAATCCAGCCAATACGCAACCCTGGCGCAAGGGTTTTGGAAAATGAGCCACAGAGTAAAACGCAGTCCCCTACATCCAGTGATTTAATCGCCATCGGACGCGGATACTCGTAGGCAAGTTCGCCATAAACATCATCCTCGATGATGGCAATGTCATAGCGTTTTGCCAGATTGAGCACCGCTTTTTTACGTGCGTCAGGCATGATAAAGCCCTGAGGATTATTGCAATTAGGGACTAAAAAGATCGCTTTAATCGGCCACTGTTCCAGGACCAGTTCCAGCGCCTCCAGACTCATCCCTGTGGCGGAATCGGTAGGAATCTCTACGACCTTTAGCCCATAACCTCGCAGCATCTGCATCGTGCCGTGAAACGACGGCGACTCAACCGCAACGATATCTCCCGGCTCACACACCGCACGAATGGCAATCGACAGAGCCTCATGGCAGCCATTAGTGATCACAATATCTTCGGGATTCACCACACAGTTGCTGTCCAGCAGCAGGCGAGCGATTTGCTCACGCAAAATTCGTGTGCCCTGAATTTGGTCATAGCCCAGCATCTCGGCGGCCTGATGCTGACTCAACCTCCCCATCTCACGCCAAAGTGGCTTGACGGTACTTTGGGTGAGATCCGGCGCACCGCTGAAAAATCCCGGTGTACATTCGCTGTGGCGGGAATTGATCAACTCCAGCACCTCGCTCCATTGTTTGACTTCCACCGGCCAGCGCGCCGGGCGGGTCAGGCGAGGCAGCGGTGGGACCGCTTTACGGGGCGTAACGTAGTAACCAGAGCGGGGTTGAGGGGAGATTAGCTGCCGGTCCTCAAGCACGTGATAAGCCTGCTGTACGGTGCTGATGCTGACGCCATGTTCGCTACTCAGACTACGCACCGAAGGCAGGCGTTCTCCGCTTTGATATAAGCCTTGTTCAATACGCTCTGCCAGCAGAGTGGCGAGCTGTTGGTAACGCGTCATGCTGTATCCTCACCGGGAACCATACAGAAGGAAAAACCAATACAGAATGGTGCTATAAATGCCATTCACTTCATGTTTTAGCCCTTCTGTATGTTAAAGAAAAGTAATTTTTGAATCTGTCTGCTTTTGCCCGCTCGCCGCATGATAAGCCCAGGAAAACAGCGAGGAATAACGTCATGGGCTTTGAAGAGAACCACTCCTGCAGGCCGTTTTATGGCCTGGTGATGCTTTACCAGTATTTTCGCCGCAGCCGGCAGCGCCGCCGGGCTTTACGGGCATTGCGCGAGCTGAGTCCGAACCAACTCAGGGATATGGGGCTGACGAGGGATGATTTATCACGCTGGGATTAGCACATAAGCGGTGCCACACGCTGGCACCGTTTTTTATTTACTGCTATCAAAAGGAGAACAACACAACCGCAACAATGAGCAGGAGCCGTATGAACATCACCGATCTGCCTTTTAATACCACCGACTGGGCAGCGATAATCCCCACCGAACACCCCGGCATTACCGGCAAAGCGCTATGGCGCACGCAGCAGTTTGGCCCGATCCGCGTGCGCATGGTGGAATACACCGCAGGCTATCTGGCCGATCACTGGTGTCAAAAAGGGCACGTTCTGCTGTGCCTGAAGGGCGAGCTGCAAACTGAGCTGGAAGATGGTCGCCAGTTTACGCTGACCCCGGGCATGAGCTACCAGGTGGCCGACGGCGCGGAGCCTCACCGCTCCTCAACGGCATCCGGTGCCGTCCTGTTTATTGTGGATTAACGTCATGCCGACGCTTTTGACGCCGCGCCTGGCGCTCGATCAGATCGTTGAGGCCGACTGGCCATTATTCCGCTACCTGCAACAGCAGCCGGACGTTATGCGCTACGTCGCGGAAAACCGAACCGAGGATGAGATCCGTCACGCTTTCGACGCCCGTCTTCCCGAATGGCAGCCGGGCAGCAACCACTGGCTCTGCATGACGATGCGCCACCGCAAAACCGGCGTGCCGATTGGCGTCACCGGCTTTATCCTGCGCGAGGACGACATTGCGGAAGTCGGTTTTTTACTCGACCCGTCGTTTCACGGTCAGGGCTACGGTTATGAATCGCTGTACGAGGTGTGCGCCTTTGCATTTGCGGAGGTTGGCATCCGCAAGCTTGTGGCCACGGTCACCGCCGGAAATATTCCGTCAAAGAAAGTGCTGGAGAAAGTGGGGTTTCAGCAGGAAGGTACGCTGCGGGAAAACTACTGGCTGCATAAGCGCTGGCAGGATGACTGGATTTTTGGCCTGTTGGCGCGAGAGTTCAGATAAAACACGGGCCGCTCGAGGCGGCCCATACTGCGTGATTCAAGACTTAGTTGTAGATTTCAGCCACGCCGTACATTTTGTTATCACCGCCGGCGGAAACAATGCGGATAGACTTCGCGCCTGCCTGCTCGGCTTTCTGCTGCAGCTGGTGTTGCAGGCTGTCGAGGTTAGAAGCGCCGCTTACCGATACGGTGCCCATTTTCTGGCTGACAGCTGGCTGGGTTTCCGCCGCAAAGCCGGAGAAGGAAGCAGCGAGAGTCATAACTACGGCAAAATATTTGATGCTTTTCATGATGGTTACCTTTGCATTTTGTTTAGTTGGAAGGCTGACTGCCTTCGATGAGATAAGAATAGCGCCGCAGCGTTTTGTTTGTTAGCGGAACAATTCGCTCATCTCTTTCAAAAAAACTGAAAACAAAGTAACCCGATTAAAAGCGGCGCCGGCAAAGCCCGGGCGCCGCCGGGTAGTCACCAATGCCAGCGCACGCCGACATTGCCGGTCACTACGCGCTGACGCTCGCCGCCAAAGTTAGTCAGGTAGCCCGTCGTGGCATAAAGGCTGCTGTTCTGGCTAACCTGTGCCACCAGTCCCGCGCCAATCTGCCCGGCCGTTTGCCCGACATTGCTGGCGATCGTTGTGCTGCCATCGAAAGCTGTTTCATCATCCTGGCCGAATGACCGCAGTACGTTAGCGCGCAGATAAGGCTTCCAGCTCACGCCGCTCGCCTCAAACGCCCACTGCAGCCGAGCCCCAACCCGCCCCTGCCAGGTATTGCCCTTGTTCCAGCGGACATCGGAGACGCCGTCATTCAGCGAATCCAGGGAGGTTCTTTGCCAGACCAGCTGTGCCTGAGGTTCAAGCGTCACCCCTTCGCCGAGGGAAACGGGCAGCCCCGTCTCTACAGAGCCGGTCACCGCCTTGCCGCTGGAAGAAGCATTCACCTCGTTGACCGAGTTAGTCGTCAGCCGCAGCGCACTGCCCATCAATACTGCGTCCGTATACCAGCCGGAGGCTGCAACCCGTGTCCAGTAGCCGCCGTAGGTGTAGTTATTCAGCTGTAGTTTACCAACGCGCATGCCCTGTTTTGCCAGCGCAAAGCCGTCGACATCCCCGGTCGCTCTGGAGAATCCGAACAGGATGCCGAAATGATGCGTCGCCCCGCTATCCTCTGTGGCGGTATACAAATCCTGCCCCAGCTGGAGCCCCCACAATGTGCCGTTGAAGGACGGGTTCACATCCCCGCTTTGATGAATATCCGCGTGGCTGCCCCAGCTTCTGGCCCAGAAAGCTGGCGCTTTGTTATTGCCGCTCAGCAAACTCTGCTCGCCCTGACGATCGTGGAAGGTGTCTATCTGCTGCAGGTTAAGCTGGCGGGCAACGGCTGGCGCTTCGGCATACAGCGCAACCTCTGGCCGGTAGACGTTCAGCGTCTCGTCACCGTGAGAGGCATTCACGATGGACTCAGGCGTTTCTTCCGCCGGAGTGACCGATGTTGTCGAGTCCGGCACAACCGTGTTGCGCAGATACCAGCTCCCGCCGCTGGCGTCAGAGACGCCGCCTTTGGCGAGATAATAAGAATATGCCCCGGCGCTGACGGTGCCCCCCGAGAGACTGAAGGCATTCACCGTGCTGGTCGCGCCGTTAGTGACCTGAACGACCTGAATACCATCGGACAGAGTTTGCGCCCCGGCGCCGCCGATATTGGTGACTTTCAGCGTGCTGTTGCCCGAAGCGCTGCCGCCGCTAAGGATAAGCTTGTCAGACGCGGCTCCATCGCCTGCCAGCACCGTATTCAGCGCAATCACGCCATTCTGGCCGCTGTAGTTGCCCGCGACGGTCAGGCTGTTCCCCACCCCGCTGCCACCGAGCTGCACAAGCCCCGCGTTGGTCAGATTGCCGTTGATCTGGAAATTGCCCTGTGGGCCAGCGGAGAGAAACGGTAGCGCATTGGCCACTGCCAGCGTGCCGCTGTTCGTCACGTCTCCGTTTACCGTGCCGTAGCCACCCAGCGTGGCGCCTGCGGCAACCTTTGCTCCGCCTGCCGCTGCCGCAGAAGCTTGAGGGCTGTCACCCACAACCAGCGTACCCGCCTTAATTGCCGTACCGCCCGCATAGCGATTAAGGCCGTTGAGCACCAGCGTCCCGCTGCCCAGTTTGGTTAACGCCCCGGCCCCCGTAATGCCCTGCCCGACAACGGAGGTGAACCCCTGCGTATCGAACGTCCCATTGCTGGCGGTGACTGATACCGCCCGGGATGGCGCAAGATCGAACGAACTGCCGAGCTGAAGCATGCCCCCGTTAAAGATAAGCCCACCTGCAGCCGCACCGAGCGCACTGTCTGCGGCGGCCTGCAGCGTGCCGCCGCTCAGCGTCGTTCCCCCGCTGTAGCTGTTAGTGCCCGTCACCTGCAGCAGGCCGCTGCCGCTTTTCTCAACGGCTCCACGGCCAGTCATCGCCCCGGAATAGCTGCCGTCGCTGTTTTGCAGGAAACGCACCAGCCCGTCGTTAGTGACCGACAGCGGCAGGTTGGTTGAGTTTGCCTGCAGCGTCGCGCCGTTGCTGACCGAGGCCGTCACTGAAGCGAGGCTGGTGCCGAGCGTGCCGGTAAGATCCAGCGTACCGCTCTGCACCAGGGCGGTGGTAAACGCGCCGGAACCCGCCCAGGTCCAGTCGCTGCCGGTCATGGTCAGCGTCTGGAAATTGGTGAAGGCGTTGGAGGCCGTTCCCGATCCTTCCAGCGTCACGCTGTTGTTTCCCCGTCCGCCGTCCGCCAGGCCAACAATTTGTGAGCCGGTCTGGAGGATCAGCGAAATGCTGCCGTTGCCGCTCAGAATTGCCGTGCCGCTTCCGCCCTGAATCAGCCCGGCGTTGGTGATGGTGATATTACCGTTAGTCGAACGAATACCGATGCCGTTATTGCTGACGATCTGCCCGCCGGCCAGGTTATTGATCGTGGTGTTAAAGCTGCTGCCGAGCGTGTTGGCTACCACGCCGTCCACGCTGCCGCTGGAGGACGCGGTTCCCGTGGTCTGAATCAGGCCGCTGTTATTTAGCGTGGCGTTGTTGCCCTGCAAAAACACCGTGGGCGCGTCCCGCCCGGACGTGGTCAGCGTCCCACTGTTGTTCACCGTGCCGCTGCCGCCCAGCAGCGAAATAGCCCTGGCGTTATTCCCCGATGTCGAGACCGTCCCGGTATTCGTGATGGTATTCCCCGCCGCCCCTGGATTGCTTTGCCCCCAGGCGGCGGTCATGCCGTATGAATTGCTGCCGCTGGTGGTGATGGTGCCGTTGTTGATCAGCGTGTTGTTATTGCCGTTGGCCGCCATACCGTCGTTGTAGGCGCCGGTAGTGGTCAGCGTGCCCGTCACGCCGTTGGTCAGCGTGTTACCGTTGTTCACGCCAAGCAGCAGCGCCCCACGGTTCGCCACGCCAGTACCGTTCCCAGACAGAGTGAGCGCCCCACCGTTAGTCATCGCGCTGCCGCTGTCCACCGAAAACGGCGTCGCCTGAGCGGGCAGCGAATAGCTTCCAGCGGTGGTTGAGTCGAGGTTAATCGTGACGTTATTGCTGCCGGTGGTGGCTACCACGGGCGGAATACCCGAGCCGCTACAGGTCACGGTGTCTCCGCTATTCGGCGCTGACGACGAACAGGCGGCAATGGCGGAAAAGGGGAGCGCGCCGGTTAAACCGGCCAGAAAGACAGGAACCAGAGTCAAAGCCTTATTTTTCATGTTTACTCTCGCAGCAAGAAAGATAAACAACGGGTGGGCGATCCCTGCGGCTTCGCGGTGAAGCGGGCAAATTGTCCAGTGGTGGGTCTGGGGCAGAAGAAATCTACACCCGGCACTTAACTATAGAGCCAGGTGTGGATTTAACAGGCTGATGAGGCAGATTTTATCGGCTTATTTCACCGAAAAGAGAGCGCGGTCAGAATTCCGTGCGGGAAAAACCGGTCATTTCGGTCAGTTCCATCTCGCGACCCAGGGCGGTCATCGGGTGGACAATCACCAGGCCACGCACGCTTTTCTTGAGCTTGCCCATATCGGCCTGCTCTTTTTTGGTAATCGCACGCTTGTACGGCAGCGCTACCAGCTTCTGCGCTTCTTTGCTCAGCTTCTGGTTACGCACCGCCTGCAGGCGAGCGATTTCGATTTCCAGCTTCTGCCGCTCTTTTTCCAGTTCGGCATATTTTTCCGCTTCGTTGATCAGGTGCAGGCCTGGCATTTCGTGGCGGATAGCGTCCAGACGGTCGCTAAGGCGTTTAATTTCTGCTTTTTCGATTTCTTTCATTTTGACTTACCGTGAATAAAGATGGCTTGCTGGCAAGGATACACGATCCTGAGGGACAGGGCGAAAGGCGGCTATTTTTGGAAGGCTTTTTTTAAGCTGATCCTTGAGATCAGCTCTGTCAGAGAAAGTACCATCGTGGACCGGACTATTTGCATGTAGCGCTGACGCTGCATCGCCAGCAGTTCAGGATCGCTGCCGTCCACGAAGGTCGGCGTCGGCGGCAGCGCCGTCACGCAGTGCAGTTCGCCAAACGGGCCAAGCATTTCATCATCGGTGAAGCTGTATTCGTTGCCGTCGTGGTTCAGCTCTTCCCGGAGCGCCATGAGCAGCTCGCAGTCTTCGTACTCAGCGCGATTCAGTACGCCCAGCCCGTAGATAAGCTTCAGGCGTACCGACAGGTCGCCCAGCGGGCCGTCGCCGTCCAGCAGTGGCTCAACCGCATATTTCACCGCGTAGTCGTCCTTGCGGAACACCTGCAGCACCAGGATATTTACCGCTTCGGTTAACAGCTCGACGGCAGCAATCAGCAGGCTTCGTACGGTTTTGCCGGCATTCAGTCGCTCAAGCACGCGGTTTTCAAAGGCCTGGGTTTCTTCCATTTTTGCCTGCATCACTAAACATGTTTCAGGCGCGGCATCCACCGCGCCTGCATAGGGTTATGCTATGGCGTTATACGCCTTCACCGCCTCAGTCACGGCTTCGCTGTTCGCATCCAGACCGGACACTTCCGCCAGCGCCGCCTGCGGGCCTTTATCTGCCAGAAGCTGCTTCAGCTCCTGCGCCTGCGGATCCTGCTCGCTGTGGTAGTGCATTGCCGCCGCAATCCCTTTGATCAGGTTAGCGTGAGGCAAACCGTACTCAATCGTCCCAAGCAGCGGCTTAACCAGGCGGTCACCCGCGCTGAGTTTACGCAGCGGCTGGCGGCCAACGCGTTCCACGTCATCCTTCAGATACGGGTTTTCGAAACGACCGAGGATTTTCTTGATGTACGCGGCATGTTTGTCGGCTTCAAAGCCGTAGCGCTTAATCAGTACCGCGCCGCTCTCTTCCATCGCCCCTTTCACTACGGCGCGCACTTTCTCATCAAGAATGGCATCGCGGATAGTCTGGTGCCCGGCCAGCTGACCGAGGTACGCGGTTATAGCATGCCCGGTATTCAGCGTGAAGAGCTTGCGCTCGACAAACGCCATAAGATTATCAGTAAGTTCCATACCAGGAATGTTCGGCAGGTCACCTTTAAACTGGGTTTTATCGACAATCCACTCGCTGAAAGTCTCCACGGTCACTTCCAGCGGATCGTGAGTGGCGGATTCAGACGGCGGAACGATGCGGTCAACCGCAGAATCGACAAAGCCAACGTGCTGCTCTACCCACGCCCACGCGTCAGCAGACAGCGCTTTCTTGACGTGCTCTTTCAGCTGGCTGGTGCCACGCACCATGTTTTCACAGGCGATGATGTTCAGCGGCGTTTCGTTGCCGTTCGCGCGGCGCAGCTCCAGGCCTTTGGCAAGCGTTGGCGCGATGCGCTCCAGCACAACCGGGCCGACGGCGGTGGTTACCAGGTCGACCTGAGCGATAAGGGCCACAACGTCGTCACCGATGCTGCTGACGGCATTCACGTTGGAGACGGTATCAATCTGCTGCTGCTCGCCGACTACGTGAACCTGGTAGCTGTGACGCGCGTTCAGGGCATCCAGAACCACCTGGTTTACGTCGGCAAAAGTCAGCTGCAGACCGGCGTCCGCCAGCAGTTTACCGATAAAGCCACGACCGATATTACCTGCACCAAAATGTAATGCTTTCATTGCGTTAACCTTCCTGATTATTTCACCCGTGAGGGCTGGGGTAAGGATACTGTATGCGAATCCCCTCACCCTAGCCCTCTCCCCTTTGGGGAGAGGGTACATCCAGAACCGCCCCTTTTTACTTCCTCTCCCTTTTAGGGAGAGGATCGGGGTGAGGCTCTTATTTCTTACCGGCCAGCAAATCCAGCACTTCCTGGACGCTGGTGGTGTGCGCCAGGCGCTCAATCACCGACTCATCATCCAGCGCGTTGGTCAGGCTGGTGATCACCTGGATGTGTTCGTTATTGCGGGCAGCAATACCGATCACCAGGCGGGCCACGTCTTCCGGCTCTTCACCGAAGTGAACGCCTTCAGGGTACTGGCAGAACACCACGCCGGTTTTCAGCACGCGGTCTTTCGCTTCCACGGTGCCGTGAGGAACCGCAATACCTTCGCCCAGGTAGGTCGGGGTCAGTTTTTCGCGCTCAAACATCGCGTCCACGTATTCCGGCTGCACGTAGCCGCCGTTCACCAGCTGCTCACCGGCAAAGCGAATCGCTTCTTCTTTGTTGCTGGCTTTCAGGCCCAGGAACACGTTACCCGCGCCCAGCTTGAACACCGCGTCTTCGCTGGAAACAAAGCTGTCTTCCAGGCTGTGCATGACTTTTTCTTCTTTCTGACTCAGGTTCTGGGAAGCCACCAGACGCTCAACCAGGTTGGCGTAGAGGCTGCTGTCGAGGAAGTTGGTCAGGGAGATATGCTGCGCCTGCGGCACCTGGCGCATCGCACGCTCGGTCAGGTCGCGGTGGGTAATCACCAGGTCAACGTCGTCCGGCAGGCTGTTGATCGCGCAGTTAGTCACGGAGATGTTTTTCAGGCCAGCATCGTTCACTTTCTTACGCAGCACGCCTGCGCCCATGGCGCTGGAGCCCATCCCTGCGTCGCAGGCTACGATGATTTTACGCACGTGGCTCAGATCATTAGACAGGCCTGCACCTACCGCCAGCGGCGCTGCACCACCTTTAGATTCTGCTTTCATTTCCTGCATACGGCGAGCCGCAGCTTCGATGTCGTCTTCTTCTTTCACCTTGCTGGTTTTCAGCAGGATGGCGGAGACCACGAAGGAGACAACCATTGCCGCACAGATGGCCGCGATGTTAGCGAAGTACGCGCCTTTCGGGGTCATCGCCAGCACCGCCAGGATGGAACCTGGGGACGCCGGAGATACCAGGCCGCCGTTCAGCACGGTCAGGGTGAACACGCCGGTCATGCCGCCGAGGATAACGGCCAGGATCAAACGTGGGTTCATCAGCACATACGGGAAGTAAATTTCGTGGATACCGCCCAGGAAGTGAATGATAGCCGCGCCGCCCGCAGACTGCTTGGCGTTACCGCGCCCGAAGAACATGTACGCCAGCAGAACACCCATACCCGGACCCGGGTTCGCTTCAATCAGGAAGAAGATGGATTTGCCCAGCTCGTGGGACTGCTGAATACCCAGCGGGGAGAAGATACCGTGGTTGATGGCGTTGTTCAGGAACAGGATTTTGGCTGGTTCTACGAAGATAGATGCCAGCGGCAGCATGTCGTGCACAACCATGAAGTTAACGCCTGCCGCCAGAACTTTGGACAGGACTTCAACCGCAGGGCCGATGCCGAGGAACGCCAGAATCGCCAGGATCATCCCGATGATACCGGCAGAGAAGTTGTTCACCAGCATTTCAAAGCCGGATTTGATTTTACCGTCGACCCATTTGTCGAAGTGCTTGATTGCCCAGCCGCCCAGAGGACCCGCAATCATTGCGCCGAGGAACATCGGCATATCAGCCCCGACGATAACGCCCATAGTCGTAATCGCACCCACCACGCCGCCGCGGTCACCGCCAATCAGGCGACCACCGGTAAAGCCGATCAGCAGCGGCAGCAGGTAAGTGATCATCGGGCCTACCAGCTTCGCCAGCGTTTCGTTTGGCAACCATCCGGTAGGAATAAATAAGGCCGTGATAATACCCCAGGCGATAAACGCCCCGATATTTGGCATAACCATATTGCTGAGGAAACGACCAAAGCTTTGCACTTTGATCTTGATATCGGATGACATACACATACCCCTTGTTGGTGTTCCGCGCTGAAAAGCAGCCCGAGGTTTATTGTTAACGTAGCGGCAGGGTCGCCGGCCTTATGCAGTAAAGTGACGCGAATCTGGCACTGAATCGTTAAGCTGTCCAGCAGCCGCCCAATTATGTGATTTAGATCACTAATATTCAGGGATAACCCATCCGCATTGAGTGATCACGATCACACAACTGCAGTGTAAAAAAAGTACACCGTGGAATTTTTAACCCTGATTGACCCTTTAATGTGACCAACATCACATTTAGTTATGACATCTTTGTTATTTATTTGTGATCTAACTCACAAAGTATTTTTAAGCAGATTAACCCTAATGTGATCCAGTTAAAATCTGGGCGTTGACAATAAACGGCGGGCAAGAAAGGGATGAAAGTAAATTACAGCGAAGCGGCTGGCAGAAAGCGCGACGTTGAATGCCGCGCTGGAATGAAAAGTTAGTTATCTAAATCCGCGACAATGCCGCGCGCCTGAGCAAACAGCTGCTGGTAATGTGCGTCGCTGTCGCCAATCCCCTCTTCCACGCCGATGGTGTTATAAAGAAAGTCGATTTTTGCATCTTCCACGCCCAGATACCCCATTGAGCCGTGAATATAATCGGCCATGTTTTCTTCCCAGCCATATTTCACAAAACCGGCCTGTGAACCGCCGACCAGCGCCACCCAGCGGATTTTCTTATTTCCCAGCGTGCTGCCTGGCCCGTAGCCCAGGCCGTAATTCCACACGCGATCCAGATAACCTTTGAGCATGGCCGGGAAGCTGTACCACCACACAGGAAAGACCACCACCAGGGTGTCTTTATCTTCTAACTCGCCAAACAGACGGTGAACGTCCGGGGAGTACTGCTTCTGTGGGTTGTTCCAGTCCGGCTCGTCTTCCACGCCCAGCGCCGGGTTAAAGCCGCTGCGGTACAGATCCAGGGAGGAGACGTTAATGCCGCGCTCGGTCGCCTCGCCCTGAATTTCCTGCACCACCTGCGCGGTTAGCGACTCACTGCGCGGGTGCGCCCAAACAATATACATATTCTCTGATTTCATGGAGTTATCTCAGTCAGTGGGAATGTGCGTTCACTTTACGACCGCTGAATAATTCTGTAAAACGTAGTATTTGATATGGGTTAATGAAGGATTTTCACTAATGCCGCTGAATTTTACCGACTTCGCAACCTTTATTGCCGTGGCGCGGCACAAAAGCTTTCGCGCCGCCGGGGACGAGCTGGGGCTGTCTCCTTCGGCGATTAGCCACGGCATCAAGCAGCTCGAGCAGCGGCTGAAAATCCGGCTGTTCAACCGCACCACCCGCAGCGTCTCGCTGACCGAGGCGGGCAGCAACCTCTACGAGCGCCTGCGCCCGGCCTGCGACGAAATTCATACCATTCTTGATGAGGTGAATTCGTTTCGTGATACCCCGATGGGCACCCTCAAAATCAACAGTTCGCGGCTGGCTTCACGCCTTGTACTCATGCCGCTGGTCGCCGGATTTACCGCTCGTTATCCGGACATCAAAGTCGAAGTGACCACCGACGACAGGCTGGTGGATATCGTGAAGCAGGAGTACGACGCAGGCATACGCCTCAGCACCACGGTGGAAAAAGATATGATTGCCGTTCCCATCGGCCCAAAAGCGAGGATTTGCGTCGTCGCCACGCCGGAATACCTGGCGCAAAACCCTGCGCCAATGCACCCTCGCGAGCTGGTTAATCACTGCAGCGTCATCTTTCGTTTTCACAGCGGGCGCCCCTATTGCTGGGAGTTTTACGGGCCGGAAGGCAAGCTGGAGGTGACGCCGTGCGGCAACATCGTTGTGGACGATCTCGACTCCGAACTGTCGGCGGTGCTGTGCGGCGCAGGCATCGGCTATCTCTATAAGCAGCAGGTAGAAGAACATCTGGCAAGCGGCAGGCTGATTTCTATGCTCGAAGACTGGCTGCCAGAGCTGCCGCCGTTCCAGTTCTATTACCCCAATCGACAGTACATGCCCAGCGCACTGCGCACCTTTGTCGATTATATAAAAGCGCCGCAGGCGTAGACTTTTTCACCAATGTTGGGTATCTGTTTCATACTTACCTCAAGTTGGCAAAAACGGATAATGTCATGAAACTGATCGGTAATTACACCAGCCCCTATGTACGAAAGATCTCGGTTATTCTGCTTGAAAAAGGCCTCAGTTTTGAATTTATTAACGTCAACCCGTGGGTTGGCGATAGTCCGGCCCCGCAGTACAACCCGCTAGGCAAAGTCCCTACGCTCATCACCGATGAAGGCGAGCGCTGGTTTGATTCACCGGTCATTGCCCAATATCTTGAGCTGCTGAACATTGCGCCAGAGCTAATCCCGCACGATCCGAAAGCCGCGCTGAAAGTGCGGCAGCTTGAGGCGCTTTCCGACGGCATTCTGGACGCGGCGTTAACATCGGTGCGTGAGAAACTGCGCCCGGCGGAACAGCAGTCTGAAGAGGTCCTGGTACGCCAGCGCGAGAAGATAGGCCGCGCCCTCGACCTGCTGGAAGAATACGCCGCCGACGGCACGCTGACCGCAGAACCGCTCAATCTGGCCAGTATTTCTGCAGCCTGCGCCGTGGGCTATCTTAATTTCCGCCGCGTTTCGCCGGGCTGGTGCGTGAACCGCCCTCACCTGGTCAAGCTGGTGGAACAGCTGTTCCAGCGCGAGAGTTTTGCCCGTACCGAACCGCCCGCGGCATGATCTGCGGCCAGGACAGGGGACGCTGTCCCCTGTAATATCGTCCACAAACTTCTTACATTCAGTCCCTGCCATGACGACAGCTCAAACACTTTTTAGCCATCTTCCGGCGACCGATCGCCTGCTGCGCGACGCCGCCTTTACCGCCCTGCTTGCCGAGTTCGGCCACACCCGCGTGGTTGCCACGCTGAGAATGCTGCAAAACGAAGCGCGCGAGCACATCCGCTCAGCAAGCAAGCTGCCGGACTGGAGCGAGGACTGGGCGAAGAAAACGCGGAGCGTGCTCGAAGCCAGCCAGCGCAGCGCTCTTCAGCCCGTGTTCAACCTGACCGGCACCGTGCTACACACCAATCTTGGCCGGGCATTACAGGCAGAAGAGGCTATTGCGGCTGTGACGGAGGCCATGCGCTCCGCCGTCACGCTGGAATATTCGCTGGACGATGCCGGGCGCGGCCACCGGGATCGCGCCATCGCCGACCTGCTTTGTGAGCTGACCGGGGCGGAAGACGCCTGCATCGTCAATAACAATGCGGCGGCGGTCCTGTTAATGCTGGCGGCCTGTGCAAACGGCGGTGAAGTGGTGGTTTCGCGCGGTGAACTGGTGGAGATTGGCGGCGCGTTTCGCATCCCCGACGTCATGCGCCAGGCCGGCTGCACACTGGTTGAAGTTGGCACCACCAACCGCACGCACCTGAAAGATTACCGCGCGGCAGCGGGGGAAAACACCTCGCTGCTGATGAAGGTTCACACCAGTAACTACCACATTGAAGGCTTCACCAAAGCCGTCAGCGAGGCCGAGCTGGTTACGCTGGGCAACGAACTCGACCTGCCGGTCGTCACCGATCTGGGCAGCGGCTCGCTGGTGGATTTAAGCCAGTGGGGCCTGCCGCCTGAGCCAATGCCGCAGCAGCTGATTGCCGATGGCGTGAGCCTGGTGAGCTTCTCCGGCGACAAACTGCTCGGTGGCCCGCAGGCCGGGATCATCGTCGGCAAAAAGGCGCTGATCGAGCGTATTCAGAGCCACCCGCTGAAGCGCGCGCTGCGCGCCGATAAAATGACGCTGGCGGCGCTGGAAGCCACATTGCGGCTGTACCAGCACCCGGAAACGCTGGTTGAACGCCTGCCAACCCTGCGCCTGCTGACCCGCAGCGCCGAAGATATCCACCGGCAGGCAACCCGCCTGCTGCCCGCGTTTGAGCAGCGCTTTGGCGAGCTATTCGACGTGCGCGTTGAAGCATGCCTGTCGCAAATCGGCAGCGGCTCTTTGCCCGTTGACCGCCTGCCAGGTGCCGCTCTGACCTTCACGCCAAAAGACGGACGTGGCACAACGCTCGCCGCGCTGACGCAAACCCTGCGCGAGCTGGAAAGGCCGGTGATTGGCCGCGTGGCCGAGGGCCGCCTGTGGCTGGATTTACGCTGCCTCGAAAACGAAGCTCTGCTGCTGGAGGGGATCGCTCAGTGATTATCGCCACCGCCGGGCACGTCGACCACGGCAAAACTACTCTGCTTCAGGCTCTTACCGGCGTGAATGCGGACCGTCTGCCGGAAGAGAAAAAACGCGGCATGACCATCGACCTGGGCTACGCCTATTGGCCGCAGCCTGATGGGCGGGTTATCGGCTTTATCGACGTGCCCGGGCACGAAAAATTTCTGGCCAACATGCTGGCGGGCGTCGGCGGCATCGATCATGCCCTGCTGGTCATCGCCTGTGACGACGGCGTGATGGCGCAAACCCGCGAGCACCTGGCGATTTTACAGCTGACGGGCAGCCCGAAGATTACCGTCGCGCTGACCAAAGCCGACCGCGTGAGCGACAGCCGCATTGCGGAAGTCCGCGATGAAGTTACTGCACTCCTGGGTGATACCCAGGCCGCAATCTTTGTGACCGCCGCCACCAGCGGAGAAGGTATCGAGGCGCTACAGCAGCACCTCAAAGCGCTGAGCGAACGCCCTCATGCCACTGCGCACCGCTTCCGCCTCGCCATCGACCGCGCCTTTACGGTCAAAGGCGCAGGACTGGTGGTGACCGGCACGGCGCTGAGCGGCGAAGTCAATATCGGCGATTCACTCTGGCTGACGGGCGCAGAAAAACCGATGCGCGTGCGCGGCCTCCACGCTCAAAACCAGCCGGTAACCCACGCGATGGCCGGGCAGCGCATTGCGCTGAACATCAGCGGTGACGCGGAAAAAACCGACATCAGCCGGGGCGACTGGCTGCTGAGCGACAAACCGCTGCAGCCGGTTGAACGCGTCATCGTCGAGCTGCAAACGCTGCAGCCGCTCCAGCAGTGGCAGCCGCTGCACATTCATCATGCAGCCCGCCACGTAACCGGGAGAATTTCCCTGCTTGCAGGCAATCTGGCCGAGCTGGTGCTGGATGTGCCGCTGTGGCTGGCGGACAACGACCGCCTGGTGCTGCGCGATATTAGCGCCCGTACCACGCTCGCCGGTGCCCGTGCCGTGCTGCTTCATGCGCCACGCCGCGGTAAACGCCAGCCTGCCTTCCTGAGCTGGCTGGGTGAGCTGGCAGAAGCCACCGATGACCAGCAGGCGCTGGAATCTCACCTGGCGCGAGGCGCCGTTTTGCTCAACGAATTTAGCTGGGCGCGTCAGTTAACAACGCAAGGGCTTCAGGCCTTACTTGCGAAGCCGGGCTATTTGCAGGCGGGCAACGCGCTGTTAAGCCCAGACGTGGCCGCTCTCTGGCAGCAGAAACTGCTCGACGCGCTGGCACGCTATCACCAGCAGCATGACGATCAGCCGGGGCCGGGGCGAGAACGCCTGCGCCGTATGGCGTTGCCCGCAGAGGACGAAGGCCTGGTGCTGTCGCTCATCGAAAAAATGCGCGGCGAAGGCCTGCTGATGAGCCGCCAGGGCTGGCTGCATCTGCCGGGGCATGAGCCTGGATTTTCCACAGCACAGCAGGCCGTGTGGGATAAAGTCGACACCCTGTTTGGCGACGAGCCGTGGTGGGTGCGCGACCTGGCCAAAGAAACCGGTGAGGAAGAGCAGGCCATGCGTCAGCTGCTAAGATCCGCCGCCCAGCAGGGGCTGGTCACCGCGATCCTGAAAGATCGTTATTACCGCAACGATCGCCTGCAGGCGTTTGCCAATCTGATCCGCGAGCTGGATCAAACCCACGGCGCGACCAACGCCGCCGACTTCCGCGACAGATTAGGCGTGGGCCGCAAACTGGCGATTCAGATTCTGGAGTATTTCGACAAAATTGGCTTCACCCGTCGGCGCGGCAACGACCATCTGCTGCGCGACAGGGCCCTGTTTTTAGCTGCGTAATTCCCCTTTGAGCGAGAAGAGGTTTTGCCTCTTCTCCATAAGGAATCCGTGAAGCATGTCGTAAAGCCGGCGTGAAATGGCGAAGAAACAGGCAGCCCGAACTACCCTTGTGAGTGAACCATCACAAGGAGACGGCCATGACAAACAATCCTCCCGATACCCGTATTATCCCCGGCGAGTATGGTTTCCCGCTCAAGCTTAAACCTCGTTATGACAACTATATCGGCGGCCAGTGGGTTGCCCCGGTTGGCGGTCAATATTATGAAAACCTCACCCCGGTGACCGGCCAACCGCTGTGCGAAATCGCCAGCTCCGGCAAGGCCGACATCGACCTGGCGCTGGATGCCGCCCACGCAGCCAAAAAAGGCTGGGGGCAAATGTCCGTGCAGGAGCGCGCCACCCTTCTGCTGAAAATTGCCGATCGCATGGAGCAAAACATTGAGCTGCTGGCGACGGCAGAAACCTGGGACAACGGCAAACCGATTCGCGAAACCAGCGCCGCCGACGTGCCGCTGGCTATCGACCACTTCCGCTACTTTGCCTCCTGCATTCGTGCCCAGGAAGGCGGCATCAGCGAGGTGGATAAAGATACCGTCGCCTATCACTTCCACGAACCGCTGGGCGTGGTGGCGCAGATTATCCCGTGGAACTTCCCGCTGCTGATGGCGAGCTGGAAAATGGCGCCAGCGCTGGCGGCGGGCAACTGCATCGTACTTAAACCCGCGCGGCTGACCCCGCTCTCCGTGCTGCTGCTGATGGAGCTGGTTGGCGACCTGCTGCCGCCGGGCGTGGTTAACGTGGTCAACGGCGCGGGCGGTGACATTGGTGAATACCTGGCGACGTCTAAACGCATCGCTAAAGTGGCGTTTACCGGCTCCACCGAAGTCGGCCAGCAGATCATGCAGTACGCCACCCAGAACATTATCCCGGTCACGCTGGAGTTAGGCGGCAAATCCCCGAACATTTTCTTTGCCGACGTGATGGAAGAGGAAGACGCCTTCTTTGACAAGGCACTGGAAGGCTTTGCGCTATTCGCCTTCAACCAGGGTGAGGTCTGTACCTGCCCAAGCCGCGCGCTGGTGCAGGAATCTATCTACGAGCGCTTTATCGAGCGGGCCATTCGCCGGGTAGAAGCCATCCGCAGCGGCAACCCTTTGGACAGCCGCACCCAGATGGGCGCGCAGGTGTCTCAGGGGCAGATGGAAACCATCCTCAACTATATCGACATCGGCAAGAAAGAAGGCGCGGATGTACTCACCGGCGGGCGCAGAAAAGCGCTGACGGGCGACCTGCAGGCGGGCTACTACCTTGAGCCGACCATCCTGTTCGGTAAAAACAACATGCGTGTGTTCCAGGAGGAAATTTTCGGCCCGGTGCTCGCCGTCACTACGTTTAAAACCGTGGAAGAGGCGCTGGAGCTGGCGAACGACACCGAATACGGCCTGGGCGCGGGCGTGTGGAGCCGCAACGGCAGCCTGGCGTACAAAATGGGGCGCGGCATTCAGGCCGGGCGCGTGTGGACCAACTGTTACCACGCCTACCCGGCGCATGCGGCATTCGGGGGCTACAAACAGTCCGGGATTGGGCGCGAGACCCATAAGATGATGCTGGAGCATTACCAGCAGACGAAGTGCCTGCTGGTGAGCTATTCCGATAAGCCGCTGGGCCTGTTCTGAGGAATGACCCTCTCCCTGGCGGGGAGAGGGGATACACACTCTCCTCTCCCTGTTTTTCGCCTTATCCTTCAGGAACGAAGAGTATGCTCTTTAATTGTAGGAACAAGCGGTAGCTTTCAATATTTCTGCATGGAGATAAATATCATCAAGGCTTGATATAGGATGTCGTGTCTCAGCTTTAGCCTCGTCAAAAATACCAATATATTTTTGCGCGCGATTAAAATGCAGACGGCATATAGGCTTGCGGTTGTTATCATCCAGCAAAATACCAAAGTAGCTTTTTGTATCACGATGATTTATACGATTAGCTTCAACAACGGTGCGAACAATCGCTTTGACAATATGGTAGCCCTCCAACTCTTCAACCGTGGTGACGATTTCACTGTCTTCTGTTTTTTCCTCTGTCTCCACGTCATTAACAGATAGCTGAACATCTTTCACACCCGAAGGCTGTATGCCACTCATTGCTGACTTTAGTCGCTCATTGACCTGGTCATTTAAAAATTGACTAGCGGCCTTACGCGTAAGTTCGGTAAATGACTCCCTGACTTTCTGCGTGATCATGCCATCATAAACTCTGGAAGCGAAAAATTTCACAAAGTCATCTTCTGGCTCAGAAAACTGCAGTGCTATCAATTTTTTAATATGACTTACATATTTCAATTCACCCGCTGCATTGATAATCGACTCAACGTCAAATGCAGACTTTGTTAGCTTTAGCAGCTCAGGCAGAACGTACTCGTCGATATCCAGCAAATCAAACTCAAGGAAGGGTTTTTCATCCATCTTGTTAGGTGAGTCGAGATCGGTGTAAAACTTATAAAGCTGCCCATTGGTTAAAATAGAGATGCGTGCATTAGTAACATGGAAGTAACGGAAAAGTTGCGATGCATGATTAATATTAAGTGGTTCACCAATCTTCTTACATTCAATTAATATCTGCACTTCTCCATTTTTAAGAATGGCATAATCGATTTTCTCGCCCTTTTTCGTTCCAACATCACATATAAATTCAGGCACAACTTCAGTCGGATCAAAAACATCATAACCAAGCACGCTGTGGATAAATGGCATAACAAAGGCCGTTTTTGTTGCCTCCTCCGTCTGTATAGCGCCAGCTTGCTGTTTTATTTTTGCTGAAAGTGTATTTAATTTTTCTATAAATTCCATGGCATGGAGCTCCCAGATAATTGATATTTGCTGAGATGTAGAGACATAATTTATTTAAAACCAAATAGGGTTTATAAAGATACTACTAAGTTTTAGTTAGGGAAGAAAAACATCGTTAATTTTTATCCCTTATCACTCGCAGTAACTATAGCCGCTATCTAAAAAAGAACAAAAAACGCCCAAAAGACTTGTTAACAGGTCTCTTAGATCTATAATAAAGACCCGTTAAACAGTCTTAAGAGGTGACTTATGCCTAGCATCATCCTGAGCGACACCAGCGCCAGCGTTAGCGAACTGAAAAAAAATCCGATGGCGACGGTTAGCGCTGGAGACGGCTTCCCGGTTGCAATACTAAATCGCAACCAGCCGGCGTTTTACTGCGTACCAGCCGAGCTTTATGAAAAAATGCTTGATGCGCTGGATGACCATGAGTTGGTGAAGCTGGTCAATGAACGTAACAACCAGCCACTGATTGACGTGGATTTGGACAGTTATTTATGAGCTATACGGTGAAGTTCAGGGAAGACGCGTTGAAAGAATGGCACAAACTTGATAAAGCCATCCAACAGCAGTTCGCCAAAAAGCTAAAGAAATGCTGCGAGGACCCACACATCCCGGCCGCAAAACTTCGTGGCATGAAGGATTGCTACAAAATCAAACTGAAATCCAGCGGGTTCCGGCTGGTCTATCAGGTTATTGATGAAGTGTTGGTGATCGCCGTCGTTGCCGTTGGGAAACGCGAAAGAAGCCAGGTTTATAATCTTGCCAGCGAACGGATGAAATCCGTCCGCTAAAATCTAACGCAGCCGCTGAGGATGCGTATAAACCGTTGCCCGCCCGGGCCGGTTAAAGCCCACCAGCGTGAGATTTGTCCGCTGCGCAACTTCAACGGCTAATGAGGTGGCCGCAGACACCGCGAACAGGATTTCAATGCCGCACATCGCGGCCTTCTGCACCATTTCGTAGCTAGCCCGGCTCGACACCAGCGCGGCACCGTTTTGCCACGGATTACGGCTGCGAACGCCGAGCATTTTATCCAGCGCTACGTGGCGGCCAATATCTTCCCTTCCGTCGAGGATGTGGCCCTCTGGATCTAGCCAAAGTGCCGCATGGGTACAGCCGGTCAGCTCGCCGACGGGCTGGTAGTCACGCATTTTCTTCAGCGCTGCATCCAGGTTTTCCAGAGCAAATGTCTGGGTAAACGGCAGCGGCGGTACCGGGCGGCCAATATCGTTTAACTGCTCGACGCCGCAAACGCCGCAGCCGGTTCGCCCGGCCAGCGCTCGCCGGCGCTCTTTCAGCCCCATAAAGCGGCGGCTGGACAGCTCAATTTGCACTTCAATACCGTTACAGGACGGAGAGACATCCATCCCATAAATCTCCGCGGGGCTTTCAATGATGCCTTCGGAGAGCGAAAACCCGAGGGCAAACGCTTCGAGGTCTTTGGGGGAAGCCATCATCACAACGTGTGAAATGCCGTTGTAAACCAGCGCCACGGGCACTTCCTCCGCCAGCCAGTCGGTTTCTGCCACGGAGAGATTGCCCCGGTGCCAAAGCTCAACGGTGCTGGCACCTGCGATCTGCGCCACGGTTTCTTTTTCAGAGTAGCGAAATTTGTTCACTTAGTTTTAACCATTCGAGAACACCCTCAGGACCATTGTGGTATTCTACTTAATACCCCTTCCGGATGAAGGGAAGAAAGCCATCAAAATCTATACTGGTTCTCATTGTGAACCTTTGCGGGTTACCCCGCAAAATAAATCCTAAGCAATGTGAAATGTCGAAATGTAAGGAGCGATCCATGCAGGTCAGCAGAAGGCAGTTCTTTAAGATCTGCGCTGGCGGTATGGCAGGCACCACGGCAGCAGCACTGGGTTTTGCCCCCGGCGCTGCGCTAGCGGAAACCCGGCAGTACAAGCTGCTGCGCACCCGTGAAACCCGTAACACCTGCACATACTGCTCCGTGGGCTGTGGGCTATTGATGTATAGCCTCGGCGACGGCGCAAAAAACGCAAAAGCCTCAATTTTCCATATCGAAGGTGACCCGGACCACCCGGTAAACCGCGGCGCGCTGTGCCCGAAAGGGGCCGGTCTGGTGGACTTCATCCACTCCGAAAGCCGCCTGAAAACGCCTTCTTACCGCGCGCCAGGCTCCGATAAGTGGCAGCCCATCAGCTGGGACGATGCCTTTAACCGCATCGCGAAGCTGATGAAAGAAGACCGCGACGCCAACTTCATCGAAAAGAACGAACAGGGTACCACGGTCAACCGCTGGCTCTCCACGGGGATGCTGTGCGCCTCCGCGTCCAGCAACGAAACCGGCTATTTAACCCAGAAATTTACCCGCGCCCTCGGCATGCTTGCCGTGGATAACCAGGCGCGTGTCTGACACGGACCAACGGTAGCAAGTCTTGCTCCAACATTTGGTCGCGGTGCGATGACCAACCACTGGGTTGATATCAAAAACGCCAACCTCGTCGTGGTAATGGGTGGGAACGCGGCAGAAGCGCATCCGGTGGGATTCCGCTGGGCGATGGAAGCCAAAATTCACAACGGTGCGAAGCTGATTGTGATCGATCCCCGCTTTACGCGAACCGCTTCGGTGGCGGATTTCTACACGCCTATCCGTTCCGGGACCGACATTGCATTCCTGTCGGGCGTCCTGCTGTACCTGATAAACAACAACAAATTCAACCGCGAGTACGTCGAGTCTTACACCAACGCCAACCTGATTGTGCGTGAGGACTTCGGCTTCGACGACGGCCTGTTCACCGGCTACGACGCGGCAAACCGCAAGTACGACAAAACCACCTGGAACTACGAGCTGGATGAAGAAGGCTTCGCCAAACGCGACCTGACGCTTCAGCACCCGCGCTGCGTGTGGAACCTGCTGAAAGAGCATATTTCCCGCTACACGCCGGATGTGGTCACCAGCATCTGCGGGACGCCGAAGGAAGACTTCCTGAAGGTCTGCGAGTACATCGCCGAAACCAGCGTGGCGGACAAAACCGCATCGTTCCTGTACGCCCTGGGCTGGACACAGCACTCCATCGGCGCGCAGAACATCCGTACCATGGCGATGATCCAGCTGCTGCTCGGCAACATGGGGATGGCGGGCGGCGGCGTTAACGCCCTGCGTGGCCACTCCAACATTCAGGGTCTGACCGACCTCGGCCTGCTTTCCACCAGCCTGCCGGGTTACATGAACCTGCCGAGCGAAAAACAGGTGGATATCGACAGCTATCTGGCGGCCAACACGCCGAAACCGCTGCTGAAAGGCCAGGTGAACTACTGGGGCAACTACCCGAAATTCTTCGTCTCGATGATGAAAGCCTTCTTTGGCGACAAAGCGACGAAAGAAAACGGCTGGGGCTACGACTGGCTGCCGAAGTGGGACAAAGGCTACGACGTGCTGCAGTACTTCGAGATGATGAGCCAGGGCAAGGTCAACGGCTATCTGTGCCAGGGCTTTAACCCGGTGGCCTCGTTCCCTAACAAGAACAAGGTCGTGGCCTCGCTTTCGAAGCTGAAGTTCCTGGTCACCATTGACCCACTGAACACCGAAACGTCCACCTTCTGGCAGAACCACGGCGAGATGAACGACGTCGATCCGTCGCAAATCCAGACCGAGGTGTTCCGTCTGCCGTCCACCTGCTTCGCGGAAGAGAACGGATCCATCGTTAACTCCGGGCGCTGGCTGCAGTGGCACTGGAAAGGGGCGGATGCGCCGGGGGAAGCGCTGAACGACGGCGAAATCCTCTCCGGCATCTTCACCCGCCTGCGCCGCATGTACGAGCGCGACGGCGGTAAAGTGCCTGAGCAGGTGCTGAACATGACCTGGCAGTACCTGACGCCGGATAACCCCGCGCCGGAAGAAGTGGCCATGGAAAGCAACGGCAAAGCGCTGGCAGACCTGATTGACCCGGCCACCGGCGCGGTGCTGGTGAAAAAAGGGCAGCAGCTCAGCTCCTTTGCGCAACTGCGCGACGACGGGACAACGTCCAGTGGCTGCTGGATCTTCGCCGGGAGCTGGACACCGGACGGCAACCAGATGGCACGCCGCGACAACGCCGACCCGTCAGGCCTGGGCAACACGCTCGGCTGGGCATGGGCGTGGCCGCTCAACCGCCGCATTCTGTATAACCGTGCCTCCGCCGACCCGTCGGGGAAACCGTGGGATGAAAAACGCCGCCTGATCTCCTGGGATGGCGCGAAATGGGGCGGCATCGACGTGCCGGACTACAGCACCGCTGCGCCGGACAGCGGCGTCGGGCCGTTTATCATGCAGCCGGAAGGACTGGGTCGCCTGTTTGCCCTCGACAAGATGGCAGAAGGGCCGTTCCCGGAACACTACGAGCCGTTTGAAACGCCGCTGGGCACCAACCCGCTGCACCCGAACGTGGTCTCCAACCCGGCAGCACGCGTGTTTAAAGATGACCTGGACGCGATGGGCAAGCACGACAAATTCCCGTATGTCGGCACTACCTATCGCCTGACGGAGCACTTCCACTACTGGACCAAGCACGCGCTGCTGAACGCCATCGCGCAGCCGGAGCAGTTTGTCGAGATTGGCGAGAAGCTGGCCAACAAACTCGGCATCGCCCACGGCGATACGGTGAAGGTCTCCTCCAACCGCGGCTATATCAAGGCCAAAGCGGTGGTGACCAAGCGTATCCGCACGCTGGACGTTCACGGCCAGAAAGTGGACACCATCGGGATCCCGATTCACTGGGGTTACGAGGGCGTGGCGAAGAAAGGCTTTATCGCCAACACCCTGACGCCGTTTGTCGGGGATGCCAACACGCAAACGCCGGAATTTAAGGCGTTCCTGGTCAACGTGGAAAAGGTGGATACCCAATAGATTTCTGATTGCAGGCAGACGGTAACGCCATGAATACCGGGAGCGTAGCGGCACTACGTGACCGGGATGAATAAGGCAACCAACGAACCTGCAAGTAGAAAGATGAGGGGTAAACGGAGACGAATTATGACTTATCAATCTCAGGATGTGATCCGCCGTTCCGCGACTAACGGCTTCACGCCCGCGCCTCAGGCGCGGGATCACCAGCAAGAGGTCGCCAAGCTTATCGACGTCACCACCTGCATCGGCTGTAAGGCCTGCCAGGTGGCGTGCTCGGAGTGGAACGACATCCGTGATGAAGTGGGGCACAACGTCGGGGTGTACGACAACCCGGCGGACCTGACCGCCAAATCCTGGACGGTGATGCGCTTCTCGGAAGTGGAGCAGAACGACAAACTGGAATGGCTGATTCGCAAAGACGGCTGTATGCACTGCGCGGATCCGGGCTGCCTGAAGGCGTGCCCGTCGGAAGGGGCGATTATTCAGTATGCCAACGGCATTGTCGACTTCCAGTCCGAGCAGTGCATCGGCTGCGGCTATTGTATTGCGGGCTGCCCGTTCGACGTACCGCGCCTGAACCCGGAAGACAACCGCGTCTACAAATGCACCCTGTGCGTAGACCGCGTCACCGTAGGTCAGGAGCCAGCATGCGTGAAAACCTGCCCGACCGGGGCGATTCATTTCGGCTCGAAAGAGGATATGAAGACCCTCGCCGGCGAGCGCGTGGCGGAACTGAAAACCCGTGGTTATGACAACGCAGGTTTGTACGATCCGGCAGGCGTTGGCGGGACGCACGTAATGTACGTGCTGCACCATGCGGACAAGCCGACGCTGTATCACGGCCTGCCGGAGAACCCGTCCATCAGCCCAACCGTGAAGTTCTGGAAAGGCGTCTGGAAACCGCTGGCCGCCATCGGCTTTGCGGCGACCTTCGCCGCCAGCGTCTTCCACTACGTTGGGGTCGGCCCGAACCGTGCCGATGAAGAGGACGATAATCTGCACCATGACGACGACGAGGTGCGTAAATGAAAAAGCAACCGACCATTCAGCGCTACAGCGCGCCGGAGCGCATCAACCACTGGATCACCGCCTTCTGCTTCGTGCTGGCGGCGGTGAGCGGACTGGGCTTTTTCTTCCCGTCCTTCAACTGGCTGATGGGCATTCTCGGCACGCCGCAGCTGGCGCGCATCCTCCACCCGTTCGTTGGGGTGGTAATGTTCGCCTCCTTCATCATCATGTTTTTCCGTTACTGGCACCACAACCTAATCAATCGGGATGATATCTTTTGGGCGAAGAATATTCGTAAGATCGTCGTCAACGAGGAAGTGGGAGACACCGGGCGCTATAACTTCGGCCAGAAATGCGTGTTCTGGGCGGCGATTATTTTCCTGGTGCTGTTGCTGGCGAGCGGCGTGATTATCTGGCGTCCTTACTTTGCGCCAGCCTTCCCAATTCCGGTTATTCGATTTGCGTTAATGCTGCATTCATTTGCCGCGGTAGCGTTAATTGTGGTTATCATGGTGCATATTTACGCCGCCCTTTGGGTAAAAGGCACCATCACCGCGATGGTGGAGGGCTGGGTTACCACGACGTGGGCGAAGAAACATCACCCGAAATGGTACCGCGAAGTCCGTCGGAAACAGGAAAAGTCATCTGAATGAGTATTCGCATAATCCCGCAAGATCAGCTGGAGAAGAGCGAGAAACGCACGGCGGAAGTGATTCCGCCGTTATTATTCCCCAGGCTCAAAAATCTCTACAACCGCCGCGCTGAACGCCTGCGCGAGCTGGCTGCCAGCAACCCGCTGGGTGACTATCTGCGCTTTGCCGCGCTGATTGCCCACGCGCAGGAAGTGGTGCTGTACGACCACCCGCTGGAGATGGATTTAACCGCCCTGATTGCAGAAGCAGCCAAAACCGGCAAGCCGCCGCTGGATATTCACGTTCTGCCGCGCGACCCGCACTGGCAGCGCCTGCTGCAGTCGCTGATTGCCGAGCTGAAGCCAGAGATGGACGGCCCGGCGTTAGCGGTGATTGAAAATCTTGAAAAGGCGTCTTCGCAGGAGCTGGAAGAGATGGCCACCGCGCTGTTCAACGCCGACTTTTCGCTCGTCAGCAGCGACAAGGCGCCGTTTATCTGGGCCGCGCTGTCGCTCTACTGGGCGCAAATGGCGACGCTTATCCCCGGTAAAGCCAAAGCTGAATACGGCGAACAGCGGCAGTTTTGCCCGGTTTGCGGCTCGATTCCGGTCTCCAGCATGGTGCATATCGGCACCACGAACGGCCTGCGTTATCTGCACTGCAACCTGTGCGAAACTGAATGGCATGTAGTGCGCGTGAAGTGCAGCAACTGCGAGCAGACCCGCGACTTAAACTACTGGTCGCTGGACAGCGAACAGGCGGCCATCAAAGCCGAAAGCTGCGGCGACTGCGGTACCTACCTGAAAATTCTCTATCAGGAAAAGGACCCGAAAGTGGAAGCCGTCGCCGACGACCTGGCCTCGCTGGTGCTTGACGCCCGCATGGAGCAGGAAGGCTTCGCCCGCAGCAGCATCAATCCGTTCTTATTCCCTGGCGAAGGGGAATAAAACTACCCTACCGGCCAGCTTGCGCTGGCCGGTAGTTTTCTTTTCTAACGATCAGCCGCGCTTAATCAGCTGGGTAATTTGATCGTTTTGGATCTGATGCTCCACGCCCTGCGCGTCATAGTAGCGCGTCAGTCCGGTTTGCTTATCCACCTCTGGTTTACCTTTGGTGACGATCATTTCCCCGTTTTTAGTCGCCATTACGTAGCTGCTGGAGCAGGCCACAACCGAGAACGCCACCGCGCCAACCAACATCATCCCGAACAGTTTTTTCATGTTTGCTAACCCTTTGTTGTTTTTAGACGCTGGATTGTAGCTGGTGGAAATGCAACCTGTTGTTAACGAGTATTGCTAAGGGAGACTGGGTTTAGCCACGGCACCATTCCTTTCGTTGGACATTTTCCCTCCGGTAAGAGACGCTGTCCCGGCACACAACAACACTTTGGCAGCCAGCCTAATTCTCCATCAGGATACTTTTATGCCAGTCACAGACCCCGTCATCCGTCAGTTCGAGGCGTACAACGCCCACGACCTCGAGGCCTTTGCCGCCTGCTTTAGCGAAGACTTCACCGCTTACCGCCCGCCAGCCGTGACGCCTTCTCTGCAAGGTCGAGACGCTCTCTATGCCTTCTATAAAGAGCACCGCTTCAATAACCCGGCCCTGCGAGCAGAAATCATTTCCCGCACCGCAATGGGCAACAAAGTGTTCGATCATGAGAAGATCCACGGCCTGAGCGATGAACCGATTGAAAGCATGGCAGTTTTCGAAGTAGAAAACGGGCTGATAAAAACGGCGTGGTTCTTTTTTGGCTGAATCACCGCTGCCGCGCCCATGTTTGCCAGGCGGGTTTCTGGGGTAAGCTGTACAAAATGAAGCCCGGCAAACCCTGCCGGGACGAGCAGCTTATGAGCCGTTATATTGATTTGGTGAATAATTTCACTTTGGACGCAGGATATATTCTTACTGACCCATTGGGCGGCAGCATGAAACCCGGTATACTGCGCCCGCCTCCATGTAGCAATGCAGGCGCGGAAGGTCGTCGTCTCCGGTGAGGCGACTGGACTTCAACTCCAGTTGGTGCCGCCAGCGGCGCCGGGCAGGTTCGACTCCTGTGACTTTCCGCCAACTAATATCTCTTAGCAATCAGCTCAAGATTTCGTTATATTAATCACAAACTCATCAGCTATATTTAAATTAAGCATTCATAATAAATATGGGATCTAGCTCATAATAATCCCATTCCATTCAGTAAAATCACTTGAAACTTAAGCATTAATGCTCAATATTATATAATGAAAATTTCCCAAAACTCTTCTAAAAGGAATTCAGATGTCACTAAAAATAATTAAAAGACTTGAAGATAACATTTCCAATAATGAGGGAAATTCGGAGCTAGTTATTGGTTTAGTTGGTGCAGTTGGCACCGATATGGATAATATCAGAAATGCAATAAAAGAAAGGCTAAATGCGTTCAGATATACCACCGAAGAAATAAGAATATCATCAGATATAATATCTATATTTAGAGATCCTCCAGAAACCAACGATAACTTCGAAAAAATAAGTAGTTTAATGACTGCCGGGAATGAACTTAGAAAAATAAGCAATGACAACTCGATATTAGCACGAGTTGTTGCCGCCAAAATAAATCAACGAAGAGTAAAAATTACTGAAGGGGAGAATATAATTTCGCAACCTTCCCCAAGAAAAGCATATATAATAAGTTCATTAAAGCATCCTGATGAAGTTAAAATGCTCAGAGATATTTATACGAATGGCTTTTACCTCATAGGCATTTATGCAGATGAAGATCGACGAACTGATTATCTTGTAGATAACAAACTTATTGAATTTAAAAATGCAAAAAAATTGATAGCCAGGGATTCAGAAGAATTAGATGACTGGGGACAGCACACACGTGACACCTATGAACTTTCTGATTTTTTCATAAATTATACTGGCAGCATAGATAAAATAAATCATGATTTATGGAGAATTCTCGATTTAATCTTCGGCAATCCGTATATCACTCCCACATTTGATGAATATGCTATGTTTATGGCATTTTCCGCATCTCTCAGGTCAGCTGACTTATCACGTCAGGTCGGTGCAGTACTCACTAAAAATAAAAACATAGTATCTACAGGCGCAAACGACGTTCCTGCCTATGGCGGAGGGTTATATTGGCCAGAGTATATCAATGGAAAAATACAAGATCATGAAAATGGTAGAGATTACACATTAGGACAAGATTCAAATGTAAAGGAGAGAAAAGAAATTATTAATGACATACTTAGTAATATAGAAGATGATCAAAAAGAACGTCTAAGAGAAATATTAGAGAATAGCAAATTAAAATATATCACTGAGTATGGTAGAGTAGTTCATGCAGAAATGGAGGCCATTTTAGCATGCGCGCGAAGTAACATTAGTACAAATAATGGTGTGTTGTATTGTACAACATTTCCTTGTCATAACTGTGCGAAACATATTGTTGCCAGTGGTATTAATCGCGTTTTTTACATTGAACCCTATCCTAAAAGTAAAGCCTTTGATTTTCATCCCGATTCCATTTCTACAGCAGACACTGAAAACTGTAAAACTCGTGTAGTATTTGAACCATTTGTTGGTGTTGGGCCAAGATGTTTCTTTAATTTATTCTCAATAAACCAAGGAATTGGGTATAAAATAAAGAGAAAGGATAAAGATGGTAATAAACTTAACTGGTCAAGAAAGGATGGAAGATTGCGTATGCAGATGCTACCATCATCCTATATCGAAAGAGAATCTGTCTCGGCTAATATTGTAGCGAGACTAGCAGAGAGGTTGCAAAGTGAACAATAAAGAGGAATTTTTAGCTTTTCTTAAGCAAGCAAGCGAGACAGTTGACAAATGGCCTGACTGGAAAAAAAGTGGCTTGAATGCTCCAGCCAGAAATTCTCAACCCGCACACGAATTGGTTAAAGCCCCTCACTCAGACATGATCTCATTTCAATCTGGCAATGCTAAGTAAGTTTCATATTCATAAGGTAGGGGCATCACCCTACCTTATAAAGGTAAGAAATAACTAATAATCAAAGAGTAACGCTATCTTTACCTTTATGTATACCACGCTTCAACCGCGCCAACTCCTTCCTTCCCAAGGTCTTCAACCAATTCCCAAGGCTCATGCCAGCGTCTTTCGCTGCAACTTCAAACTGAGCTTTCAGTTCCGGTGTGATACGCATCTGAAATGCCGGAGATTTACCGGATTTTGGCGGTCTTACATCCCTTTTCACTGTTGACATGTCCATACCTCAGCTTTAATGTTGAGTTGTCAAGTGACACCCTATCATAGAGTGTTAAAACAAAGAAGCGCCCCCGAAAGGTATTACGAGTACCAGACGAGGGCTGACCACAACGTTAAAGGAGTTAACGCCATGGCTAACCACGATAGTACCACAACCGCTAATCCCCAAAGCCTGGGCTTTCAACCAGTTACCCAATCTGAGATCTCAACGCTTTTAAAAACCCCGCTCGGTACCTCCAACGATCTTTTTCAGGTGCTGGATATTTGCGAGCGATACACTGACGCCCTGATTGAAAATAACGATATTACAGAGCGCATGGCGCTGTGTGGCCGCCTGTATGCCGGGCTGGAAGTGTTGAAAGTCGTGCTGGATAAACCGCTGCCGGAACATCTGATTGCATCTATCACCGCGGAAAATAGCGATATTAAGAGCTATGACTTTCCCCTTACGACAGAGTCTGACCTGCTGCGGGAATATTGCAGCGCCCTGACGCTCGTGCTGCTGAACCAGCAGGAGTCCACCGAGCAAGAGGACACGATTACCGGCCTGTTATTCGAGCTGATTAACGTCCTGAACGACAGCCTGCGAGCGCCCCGCTTTGTTCGCACAGATTCCGGCCTCGCAATGATCGATAGCCAGTCCGGAAATAATATTCATTAGACATTATGACCCTCACCCTCACCCTCTCCCTGGAAGGGAGAGGGGAAAAATTCGGTGCTTCGGCACGCCGCGCTTTCCCCCTCAACATCCGCGAACGCCACTCACAGCGTCTGTCCGTGGTAAATCTGGTAGCCCAAATCGATGGTGTTGTGGTTCAGGTCTTCATTGCCGATCTTATCCAGCAGCATTCTGGCCGCCACCCGGCCAATATCGAACCTCGGGGTTATCACGCTGGCCAGGCTGGGGATCATCTGCCGGCCCATTTCCAGCCCGTGAAAGCCGGCAATCGAGATTTGTTCAGGCACGGGCAGGCCGCGCTCGCGGCATAGCAGCAGTGCCCCCATGGCAATATCGTCGTTCGTGCAGAATACGCCGTCCAGGTCAGGGTAAGCGGCCAGGGCGTCGCGCATTAGCTGCATACCCAGATGGATGGATGAAATGGCTTTCGGATTGATGCGCTGGGGCGCCAGCCCGCGCAGCGTCATCGCTTCGCAGTAACCCCGGAAGCGCTGCTCGTCGCGCACGTCATCTTTTGAACCGAGGTAGATAATCCTGCGCCGCTGGCGTTTGTCCAGCATGGTGCCGACCATATCGAACGCGGCCTGGCGGTTATCAAACCCCACTTCCATATCCAACCGGTCGCCCTGAATATCCATCAACTCAACGATCGGGATCGCCGCGGAGCGCAAGACCTTCACGGTGCGGAAGGTGTGGTACTTCTCGCAGAGGATAATGCCGTCGATGTTGTAAGAGAGCAGGTTAATCACCGACTCCTCTTCCGACTCGCGGTTGTAGTTGTAGTTGGCGATCAGCGTCTGGTAATTCTGCCCGGAGGTGACGGACTCAATCCCCGCCAGGATGTCGGCGAAGAGCTGGTTTTGAAAGGAAGGAATTAACACGCCGAGCGTATAGCTTCTGGCATTGAGCAGCATGCCGGGCGCGCGATTGGGCACGTAATCAATCTCTGCCATGATTCTGGCAATGCGCTGCCCGGTGTCCTTTGCGACCGTTTTAGGCGAACGGATATAGCGGCTGACGGTCATTTTCGTCACCCCAGCCAGCGTGGCGATATCCTGCAAAGAAATTCTGTGGTTTCTCATCGGCTCTCTCAATACCGGCGGCGCAATACGCGCCTCCGGTGGCCTGTCGGCGGGTCATACAACGATTTAATGCAAAACGGCATTTATCGTCAATACGCCCAGCAGCCCCATGACTGAGATTAGCGTTTCCATCACCGTCCAGGTGCGCAGCGTTTCCCCTACGCTCAGGTTAAAGTAGCCCTTAAAGAGCCAGAACCCTGGGTCATTAACGTGGGAGGCAATCACGCTCCCCGCCCCGGTCGCCAGCACCATCAATGCCGGGTCGGCGTGGGTCACGCTGATGATCGGCAGCACCACGCCTGCGGTAGTGATCGCCGCCACGGTTGCCGAACCCAGCGCAATACGCAGCAGAGCGGCTACCGTCCAGCACATCAGCAGCGGGGAGAGCGGCGCGCCGTTCATCAGGTGCGCGATGTACTGCCCTACGCCGCTGTCGACCAGCACCTGCTTAAAGGCGCCGCCGCCGGCGATGATAAACACAATCATCGCGATAGCGCCGATGGAATCTCCGGCGATGTTCATCACCTGCTCCATGCTGCGTCCCTTACGCCAGCCGAGGGTAAAGGTGGCGATAGTCAGGGCAATAAACAGCGCGACCGCCGGATTACCAATAAAGTCGAGGAAAGATCTGAGCCCGCTTTTTTCAGGCAGCACCACGTTACAAAGCGCGGCAATGGCCATCAGCAGCACGGGCGTGATGGACACCAGCAGGCTGTTCCAGAACGAAGGCATTTCCGCCTCGCTGAACACCCGCGAGCTGAACAGTCCTTCCGGCGGCTGCTTTTCAAACCGGGTTAACAAACGGGAGAACAGCGGCCCGGCAACGATAATCGTCGGCAGGCTGATAATCAGCCCATACAGCAAGGTGGTGCCAAGGTTGGCGTTATACATGGTGGCAATCGCGGTCGGCCCCGGGTGCGGCGGCAGAAAGCAGTGCGTGACCGACAACGCGGCCACCATCGGCACCCCAACATACAGCAGCGGCAGTCCGGACGAGACGACAACGGTGAACACCAGCGGCAAAAGCAGCACAAAGCCGACCTCAAAGAACATCGCCATCCCAACCACCAGCCCGGCAATCATCAGCGCCCACTGTACGCGCTTCGCGCCGAAGGCCTCGATCAGGGTGGTGGCGATGCGCTGCGCCGCCCCGGTATCCGAAATCAGCTTCCCGAGCATCGCCCCAAAGCCAAGGATCATCGCCAGCCCGCCGAGGGTGCCGCCAATCCCGTTTTGAATGGAGTGCAGAATCGCCTGGGGATCCATCCCCTCCGCAAACCCAACCACCGCCGCCACCAGAACCAGCGCGATAAAGCCGTTCACTTTAAAACCGATCATCAGGACCAGCAGCAGGGCGACGCCTGCGGCAATAATGAGTAATGGCATACGCTTATCTCTTAATCAGTGCAAAAAAAGCAGCGCGTAGCGCCGCAGGTTTATGGTCATCCCGGGACGCGCGGCACCGTTAAAAAAAGCTGAAAACCAATCCCTTGATTTTCAGCTTTCGGCGGCGGGAAAAAACCGTCCCTCCGCCCTTACCGTTCCCTGCCTTTATTTTCCAGCAACCGCCTGGCAGGGTTAAACCGCGGCCAGCATGCCGCCATCCACAAACAGCAGGTGTCCGTTAACGAAATCAGACGCTTTTGAAGAGAGAAACACCGCGGCACCAATCAGCTCCTGCGGATCGCCCCATCGCGCGGCGGGCGTCCTTTTGCACAGCCAGGCGCTGAACGCTTCATCGTCCACCAGCGCCTGGGTCATTTCCGTTTTGAAGTAGCCCGGCGCGATGCCGTTGACCTGAATGTTGTAGCGAGCCAGTTCAACGCACATGCCGCGGGTGAGCATTTTCACCGCGCCTTTGGAAGCGGCGTAAGGCGTAATAGTGTCCCGCCCCAGCTCGCTTTGCATGGAGCAAATATTGATTACTTTCCCGGCCTGGCGAGCCACCATCCGGCGGGTCACCGCCTGCGAAACCAGGAAGACGCCGGTCTGGTTCACCGCAATCACATCATTCCAGTCCTGCTCGGGGAACTCAGTGAAGGGGTGACGGCGCTGGATCCCTGCGTTATTCACCAGCACATCGATCGGGCCGGTCTCCTGCTCAATACGCTCGACGGCGGCATCCACCTCCTGCTTCTGCGTGACGTCGAACGGTGCGGCCACGGCTTTTATTCCCGCATTTCGCAGGCTTTGCACCGCAACCTCGACCTTCGCTGGCGTGCTGGCATTCACGATAATGTGCGCGCCGTATTTACCCAGTCCGGTCGCCAGTAAGTAGCCGATCCCCTGCGCGGAACCGGTAATGAGGATATTTTTACCTTTGAGTGAAAAGAGATCGTTCATTGCCTTTTTCCTTATTAACAGGCTTCAGAAAACCAGCTGGACTTTCGCGGCCTGGGTTTTATCCCCGGCAAAGATCAGCGCCTGCTCCAGGTCGGTAAAGGCATACTCCGCGCTCAGCAGCGGCAGCGGGTTAATGACCTTGTTCGCCAGCCACGAGACGGCGGTGTTGAACTCCGTGGTGAAACGGAAGGAGCCTTTCAGGGAAATTTCTTTGGCAATAAGCATCATCATCGGGAACTCAGGCACCGCGCCGCCCATCCCCACTTGCACCATGGTGCCTTTTGCGCGGGTCACTTCCAGGCAGGTGGTTACTGACGAAGGGTGGCCGGAGGCTTCAAAGCTGATGTCGAAGTAGCCTTTCTCCTGTTTCCAGCTCTCAAAGCTGTCGTGCAGCGGGTTCACCAGCGTGTCGGCGCCCATTTGCGCAGCCAGCGACAGCGAACGTGGGCTGACGTCGGCGCACACAATTTCCGCCGCCCCAAGCGTTTTGACCGCGCTGGCAATCAGGCAGCCTATCGGCCCTACGCCAGAGATAAACACGCGTTTTCCCTGCAGGTCGCCCGCCTCGTGCGCGGCGTGAATCGCTACCGCCAGCGGCTCGGCGAACACCATCACTTTTTCATCCGCATCAGCGGGGTAAGGGATGCACTGGGCGCTATCCACGGTTTTAAAGCGGGTAAACCCCCCGTCAACGTGCGGAAAATACATGGCGCTGCCGAAGAAACGCATGGTTGTGCATTGATTTTCGTGCTGGCTAAGACAATATTTACAATGTCCACAGGGTTTGGATGGATTAATAGCGACCGTCTGGCCTTCATGTAATTCAGGGGAATCGGTATGTACCACCGTGCCAATAACTTCATGGCCCAGAATCATTGGGGCTTTTACGGCAAAGTTACCGACCTTACCGTCCTGATAATAATGTAAATCAGACCCGCAAATGCCTCCCCGGGAAATTTTCAGCAACGTCCCTTTATTATTCCATTCAATCTCCTGGTGGCTAACGGAAACAGTTTGCTTCCCTGAGATCACGCAGGATTCGGTGTTAATTTTCATCAATGCCTCAATAGTCAGCGGGTGAAACTGAGCGCTATTTAACGGCTTTTACCGAGCCTGAATCGTGATGAATGTCACACTTAATGGCTGTTACAGAAGGATGTTACGCATAACGTGACGCGCCTTCTACTTCTGCATGCGGGTGCCCGTGAGGGCATTTTGGGCAGACAAATCGCAAATAAATAACGTCTAACTATGATTAAAATCGGGAAGGAATAGCCGGGATTAATTTCATTTTAAATAAAGAAATGCGTAATAAAATATATAATAATCACCATAAATAAAAAGGGATGTTAAAATTTAAAAATCAGGCTTTTTTTATTTTCCTGAGGCGAATTCAAGAAAAAAACTGGCAATAATCAACGCTAAATCCGGACAGAGTCTTCGTCTGGCTCTCCCCCGAAAGAGAGAGCCTGAATAAATTACTTCCGCCGCAGAGAAATACCCGCGCCCTGCATCTCAACCCGCAAAGCATGGTAATTTTCCGCGCTGGTATAGCGAGAGAGTTCCCCGGCATGGTGGCCGTTGGTGCCGGAAATAACAAAAATCTGCGCACCTGCCGCCTCACCGGCCTGCACGCCGGCCAGAGCATCTTCAAACACCAGGCAATCGCCCGCGTTCACGCCCAGCTTTTCAGCTGCCAGGAAATAACCATCCGGGGCCGGTTTACCGCGGCTGACGTCTTCCGCAGCAATAATGACTTTGGGTTCAGGCAAACCGGCGGCCTGAATACGGCGCAGCGCCAGGGCTCTTGGGGCTGAAGTGACGATCGCCCAACGTTCAGGCGGCAGCGCCTGTAAAAACTCTCGGGCACCGTCGATGGCTTCCACACCATCCACATCGGCAATTTCAGCTTCAGTGATCAGCTGCGCTTCGGCCTCAGCATCCACGCCGGGCAGATTTTGACGGGCAATCGTCTCCACCGCACGCACGCCGTGAATGGTTGGCAAGAAAGTGGCCGGATCGAGGCCGTGACGCACGGCCCACTCCCCCCAAATGCGCTCTGCCACGCGAATGGAGGTCAGAATGGTGCCGTCCATATCAAAGAAGAAGGCCGCAAAGCGCTGGCCGTTAAAAAGAATATCGCCCGTTTGTGCTGTCAATGACGTGCTCTCCGCAGGAATCTGATGGTCTGCAGAGCATCATACATGAGACTGATGGCAAACCTCAGGCAAGATCCCTACAGCATCATCACCATTTCATGCCACGCCATGCCGCCGTGATCGGAGGCGGAGGGCTGCACATAGTCGAAACCAAAATGGGCGTAGAGCGGGACGTGGCGCTCTTTGCACATCAGGTGAATGGTCTGCTTGTGCATGGCGCTCATACGCGCAACGAACTCACGCATCATCAGCGAGGCATAGCCTTTTCCCTGCTGAGCCGGGTCGAGCACGACTGACATAATCACGACGTTGGGTGCGTCCGGGTCGTGGCCGATAAGCTCTTTAAATTCTTCGTCGGACATCACCACGTGATGCGCGCACCCGGCGTTGATAAAACCTATCACTTCCCCGCTTAATTCCAGGCACATAAAGCCCTGCGGGTACTGGCTGATGCGGGTGGTGATTTTCTCCCGCGTGGCGGCCTCATCCCCTTCGTAGGCGGTGATTTCAATCTCGTAGCAGCGGTCAACGTCGGCGAGCGTGGCCTGGCGGAACAGCGGTGCGGGCATTTTTGAACCTCTTCGTAATCATCTGGACGTCGTCATAGTAGCTTCTTAGACTGATGCTTACGCTGCATTTTCTTCACATACAGGATGAACAGTATGCATTCCATTTTGCGCAGGCTGGACATGAACCTGCTGCTGGTCTTTGACGCGCTCTATCGCTATCGCAGCGTCACCGAGGCTGCCGGCGAACTGGCCCTCAGCCCTTCTGCCTTGAGCCATGCGCTTAACCGCCTGCGGGAGTCACTCGGCGATCCTCTGTTCGTGCGCAGCGGCAAACAAATGGCGCCAACGGCAAAGGCCGAAAGCATTGCCGCCGGGATCTCAGCCGCCCTTTCCGCACTCTCCGCAAGCCTGGCGACAAAACATGTTTTTGAGCCGCGAAGCAGCAGCCAGACGTTCACGTTTGCGGTAACGGACTATACGGCAGCAGTGGTAATGCCGGGGTTGATCGCCCGAGTGAATCGCCTGGCCCCGGGAATCGCCATTCGGCTAGTGTATTCGAAAGGATTCAACGCCGATGAGGATTTGCTTTCCGGCAAGGTGGATTTTGCACTGGGATTTGAGGAGGGGGAAGTTCCAGCCCGAAGGGGCATTGAGTCCTTTACCTGCTTTACCGACGACTACAGGGTTGCCGTGCGCCGCCAACATCCGACGATAAACCAACGACTAACGCCAGAGCTTTATCTGAGTGCGGGACATGTGGTGGTCAGGCCGTGGCCGGGCCAGCGCGGCGCGATAGATCGCTATCTGGAAAGTCAGGGGCTCAGGCGGCACATCGCCGTGGAGCTACCGAGCCTGATGATCGCCCCGCCGATTGTCTCGCAGACAGACCTGGCGATCACCCTGCCGCAAAGGGGCATTAGCACGCTGTTCGACATGCAAAATCTCGCGGTCTTCACCCCGCCGTTCCCAATGCCCAGCTACACCCTGAAGGTTTACTTCGGCCCAGCGTTAAGTCAAACGCCCGGGCACCTTTGGATGCGGGAGCAGATTAACGCGCTGAACCCTGCTACATCGGCGGCGTCAGCCCGTTAACCCCGGCGGAAATTCCGCGCGCGACGGCCTGGCCTTTGTCGTCTTTGGTGGCGAACAGCACCACTTTCGCGCCCGGCTTCAGCACGGATTTGTCGGCGGGGCTGATCAGCACCACCGGCACGTCGTCCGGCACTTGCACGGTTTTCTGCTGGCCGTGGAATTTCACCGTCATCGTGCGTCCGTGGCTGTTCACGAGGGTGCCGACGGTGCCGTTGGTCATGGTATTCACCTGGCCGTTGGCGGATTCAAACGGATTAAACCCTTCCCCGGAACCGCGCAGGCTCGGGGCAAAAACGTGCACTTCCAGCGCCTTCAGCGTGCCGTCTGCCTGCGGCACGGCGGCGGTGCCGATAAAGCTATCGGGCTTGATATCGCTCATCTTCGCTTCGCTCACGCCGTTGATTCGGGTGTTGTCCGTCAGGCCAACGGAAAGCTTTTCCCCCTGCCGGGTGGTGATTTGCAGCGAGGAATCATTGACTGTATCAATGGTGCCGCGCACCGGGGTGATGACATTGTCCGCCGCCGCAGCGCCAACGCTCAGCAGCAGGAGGCTTAAGGCCGGGATAAACAAACGAGGCTTGATCATGCTTTCTCCAGGATTCAGGTCAGATTAAGGACTGCTCTGGATCAAGCGTAACCGCCAAATGCATCCCAGGGGTGAAAGAGTGTGTTCAAACGTTTCCTGACCCACCCGAAACGTGCTCTTTTGCAAAGCGGATAAGACGTTTAATCAGCGGCGTGCGCTCCCGCTTGCGGTACAGCATCCAGATAGCCGAAGGGATTTCTGCCCCGGCAATCGGGCGGTAGACCACGTCCGGCACGCCGATGGTTTTCGCCATGATCTCCGGGATTACCGCGATGCCGTTGCCCAGCGCGATATGCGCCAGCACTTCGGTCAGCGTGCTGGAGCGGATGGCATCGCTGAGCACAAATCCGCCCCGGCGGGCGACTTCATGTGAGCCGGAAGTCTGCTCCGGCAGAATAAAACTTTCCCCGGCCAGAACGGCGGGGTCGATAGCTTCCGTGCGGGAAGCCAGACGATGGCAAGCGGGGAGCGCCAGGCAAAAACAGTCGCTTTGCACCAGCAAATGCCCGACTTCCGATGGCAGCGCAACCGGGGCGCGCACAAACCCAACGTCGATTTTGCCCTCCACCAGCGCCGCCGCCATGCTGTCCATCAGCACTTCTCGTGCGCCAAGAGAGATATCCGGATATCGCCCCCGAAACGCCCCCATCACCGCGCTGAGCGTGCCCGACCAAAGCGAAGACGCCACGTAGCCGACGCGAATGTAGCCCTGCTCGCCGCGTGCGGCGCTAAGCACCCGCTCACGCGTCAATTCAGCCTGCCGCAGCGTGGCTTCGGCTTCTTCGCGGAAAATCTCCCCGGCCTGGGTCAGCTGCACGCGCCTTTTGGTACGTAAAAATAGCGGCGTGCCAAACTCCCGCTCGAGCTGGCTGATTTGCACCGACAGCGTCGGCGTGGAGATGTTCAGCGTTTCCGCCGCCGCGCCAAAATGGAGCGTTCGGGCAACTTCGAGAAAATAGCGCAGGTGGCGAAGCTCCATGCTTACTCCTGATTATTAGGTATTAACTAATAATAATGCCGAACGTAGAAATTGAATACCGCGCCCCGGATCGCGAAGCTTAAAGCGTGTTTTTCCCGCGTTTTCGGAGCTTTTATGTCTACTGTGCTGGCCGCGCCCGTGGCCAAAAACGACACCACCGTGCTGCTGGTTGCCTCCATGGGCTGCGCGATGACGGTCATCGACACAAATATCGTAGGTGTCGTGCTGCCGACCATCGCCCGCGGGCTGGACGCCACGTTTGCCGATATGGAGTGGGTGATTGGCGCGTACGTGCTGTGCTTCTCTTCCCTGTTGCTGCCCGCCGGTTCGCTGGCGGACCGCTTCGGCAGGCGGCGGATCTTTTTATTCGGCATCGCCTTGTTTGCCCTGGCGTCGCTCGCCTGCGGGGCGGCTACCACCATTCTGATGCTAAACATTGCCCGCGCGCTGCAGGGCGTAGGCTCGGCCTTTTTACTGGCTCCGGCGCTGGCGATCATCGGCCACACTTTCCGTGAGCCGCAGGCCAGAGGTCGCGCCTGGGCCATCTGGGGCGGCATGATGGGCATCACCATGGTGCTCGCGCCTTTGGCCGGCGGGATCATCAGCGCTTATTTTGGCTGGCGCTGGGCGTTCTACATCAACATCCCCATTTGCCTGCTACTGGCGATGGCGGTGCTGCGCACCATAGAAGAGTCCCGTAATCCAGCCGCCGGTAAGCCGGACGTGCACGGTATTTCACTGTTTATCGCCGCCATGTTTTCGCTCACCTGGGCGCTGATCCTCGCCCCGGAGCACGGCTGGGGAAGCCCCGAAGTGATGGGGCGCTTTATCGCCTCAGCCTGGTTCTTTCTGTTCTTTGCGCTGGTCGAACGTTACAAAACTCAGCCGATGCTCGATCTTCGCCTGTTCCGTTCACTGCCGTTTATTGGTGCGGTGCTGGCCATGTTTACCTACGCGGCGACGGCACAGGTGATGACCTCCCTGCTGCCGCTGATGCTGCAAAACGTCGAGGGGAAAACCGCGCTGGCGTCCGGGGTCGGCATGCTGCCGTTCGCCCTCGCCATGTTGTTCTTCCCGATGGTGGCTCGCTGGATGGCACATCGTATGGCTGCCCGCTGGATCTTAGCCGCTGGATTAGCGCTGGTTGGCGTCGGCAACCTGATTATCGCCGGCGGCGTGCTGGCGCAGTGGCCCTGGCTGGTTATCGCCGGTATGGCCGTGCTGGGCAGCGGTGGCGGCATCCTCAACGGCGAAACGCAGAAGGCGATTATGGGCACCGTGCCTCACGAACGGGCGGGGATGGCTTCGGGGATCAGCACCACGGCGCGGTTCTCCGGCATTTTGCAAGGTTTTGCGCTGCTGGGGGCGATTCTGGCCGGGCATACGCGCCATACGCTGACCTCCGTAATGCAGGCTAACAACCTGCCGGTACGGGACGATTTTTTGACTCAGGTCGTGGCCGGAGATGTGCAGCGCGCCCTGGCGCTATGGCCGGAGCAACAGGCTCAGACGCTAAGCACGCTCATCCGCCACAGCTACGCCAGCGGCTTCTCGCTGATGCTGGTTTGCGCCGCGCTGTTCGCTTTCTTCGTTGCGCTAATTGTCGTTCTCACCGTGCGGGACCGCACCGGGAGTCAGCCCAATGAACGCTAAAGATATTGATTTCCGTTTTGCACTTTTCAGCGATGTTCATGCCAACTTACCGGCACTTGAGGCCGTTTTGCAGGACATTGACCGTCACCACATCAAGCAAATCTGGTGCCTGGGCGATCTGGTTGATTTCGCGCCATGGCCCAACGAAGTGATAACGCTGCTTCGCCACCGCGCGATTCCGGTAGTCATGGGCAACCACGACCGCCGCGTGGCAATGGACGAGCCGGTCACGCCGCTCGCCAAACACTCCACGACAGAGCAACAGGCTCGTGAACAGGCCATTGCCTTGAGCAAACGCACGCTGACGGAGGAGAATCGCCGCTGGCTCAGTGCCCTGCCACGGTCGAGAGCGTTTCACGCCGGGCCGCTCAGAATTCTGCTGGTTCACGCCAGCCCGGATTCGCTGTCCGAGTACGTGCATCGCCAGTTCTCCTGCAGCCAGCTAATGAAGTGGCAAACCGCACATCAGTTCGACGTGATGGTTTCCGGGCATACGCACTACGCGGATGTTCGCGAGCTGGTCCGCAGCGATGGCCGCAGGTTTACCGTCGCCAACACCGGCGCAGTCGGGCGAATAAAACCCGGCGAACCGCAGGCCACCTGGCTGATGGGACATTACCATCACGGGAAGTTAAAACTGGCTATCCAAACGGTAAATTATGACGTCGCCGCCGTGGCCCAGGCGATTAAAGAGAGCCAGGTACCTGACTTTTACGCAGACGAGCTTTATCAGCACGGCATGGCCTGTTCGCGGGCGCTGTCGGCATTCTGAGCGGTTCACTATTTCGTGATAAGCTGTGCAATATTGGCGACAGATAACGCACATCACCAGATGGATGCGCGATACTGCCTCACTTTCATTGCTTGCCGCTTCAGGAAGAAAAATGGCCTCTAAATATGCACTCGTTCTGCTGGCTCCGCTGCTGCTGGCCGCCTGTTCGTCATCGGACAATTCAGGGATGGATCGCCAGGACAGGCAGCGGCTGGACGACAGCTTTATGCGCTCGCCGTGGCCCGATCCCTACTACAACAGCCGCTATCTGACGCCGGAACAGCGCCAGGACATTCGCGACCGCATCCGCGCCGACCAGCTCGAAGCCAGAGGGCGCAGGGATAACAGTACCGACAGCGGCGACGGCTTTGGCCAGCCGGTGCATTTCTAAACGGTCGGCACCGTTCCGCCGTCAATGATGTACTCCGTGCCGGTGATCGCGGCGGCACGGTCTGAGGCCAGGAAGGCTATCAGATTAGCCACTTCTTCTGGTTTTGCCGGGCGACCCAGCGGGATCCCGCCCAGCGAATCCATAATGATTTGCTTCCCACCCTCGTAATCCGTGCCAGCCTGCAGCGCCAGCCGCTCCGCCAGGCGAACAGACGCCTCAGTTTCAATCCAGCCCGGCGCCACGCGCAGCACTCGCACGCCCTGCGGAGAAACCTCTTTCGACAGGCTTTTGCTGTAGGCGGAAAGCGCCGCTTTGGCCGCCGCGTAGGCCGTCGTAGCCTCCGGCAGCGGTAAAATCCGCTGAATGGATGAAACATGGATAATCACACCTGAGCCCTGCGCCGTCATGCCAGGCAGCAGCGCCCTGTCCAGCCGCACCGCCGGGAAGAGGTTAAGCGCCAGCTCGCGCTGCCACTGTTCATCGTCCAGCACCGCGTAGCCGCCGGCGGGGGACGATGAGCCGCCGAGCATATGCACAATGATATCCACGCCACCGAGTCGCGCCTGCACGGCGTTTACCAGCTCCTCGCAGCCCTCACGCGTGGCGAGATCCGCCGCGACAAACTCATCGTTGTGAATATTATCAGCCGCATGCCGAGCCACGGTCATCACCCGCGCGCCCAGCTCGCGGAACAGCGCTACGGTCGCCGCGCCTGCGCCCTTCGTGCCGGACGTCACCAGCGCTCTCTTGCCCTTCAGCGTCAAAAAGTCAGTCATTTTACGTTCTCCAGAAAGTCGATTTACCTGTCGGATCACTACTCTAAGAACGCGGTATAATTTAAACAATTGGGACAAACCGGGATGAAATGATGAAGGAATCGGGACAATGTCGCGCATAGCCCTCGGCGATATCGAAGCCGTACAGGCCATCGCCCGCCGGGGATCTTTCCGCGCGGCGGCTATCGACCTGGGCGTTTCAACTACGGCGCTCAGCCATACGCTGGCAAAGTTTGAGGCCGAACTTGGCGTGCGCCTGTTTAACCGCACCACCCGTAGCGTGTCGCTGACGGAGGCCGGGAGGCTGTTTATTGAGAGAGTTAGCCCGTCTCTTCAGGGGCTGAACGACGCTCTTGAAAGCGTGCGGGCGCACCGCGATACGCCGTCCGGCCTGCTGCGCATCAACGCGCCGCCTTTTGCCGCTCGCCAGGTACTTTCGTCGCTGGTGTTTGAGTTTTTACGCCGCTATCCGGAGATGCAGGTCGATATGGTGACCGAAGGAAAGCTGGTCGATATCGTTGCGGAAGGGTTCGATCTTGGCGTGCGCGTAGCCGGGCTGGTACCTGCCGATATGATTGCGCTTTCTCTCGGCCAGCCGCAGCGCTTCGCCGTTGTCGCGTCTCCGGTTTATCTGGCGGCGCACGGCGCGCCGTTAACGCCGGGCGACTTGCTGAATCACGCCTGTATTCGCGTCCGGTTGCCGGATGGCTCGCTCTACCGCTGGCATCTGGAAAAGCAGGGCGAAATCGCGCAAATCGATGTGCAGGGACCGCTGACGCTGGACGAAGCCTCGCTGGCGCGGGAGGCGGTTCTGGAAGGTATCGGACTGGGCTTTTTCATGGAGCAAAACGTCGCCGATGATATTCGCGCCGGCAAACTGGTGCGCCTGCTGGAAGCATGGACCCCGCCCTTCCCGGGGCTTTGCCTTTACTATTCCGGCAGGCGGTATCCTTCTGCCGGGCTTGCCGCTTTCCTGGCGCTGGCGCGGGAAAGCAGTCAGGGAGGCCAATGACCTCCCCATAACGCTTAGAAGCTGTAGTTTGCCGTCAGCGAGAAGCTGCGCGGGGCGCCATAAACCACATAGTCGGAAAGCCAGGATTCATATTCTTTGTCGAACAGGTTGTTGATGTTGCCCTGCACGGCGAAGTTTTTTGTTACCTGGTAACGGGTGAAGAGATCCACCAGCGCGTAGCTGCCCTGTTTGATGCGGGTGTTGCCGTTCGGGCCGTAGGCATCCTGCCAGGTTTTACTCTGCCAGTTCACACCGCCGCCCACGGTCACTTCCGGCAGCATCGGCAGCTGGTAGCGGGTAAACAGCTTCAGCGTGGTGCGCGGCTGGTCCGGGTTTACCGCGTCGCCGTTATTGTCGTCTGCCACATAGCGGGAAGCCCCGAAGGTCAGCTGCCAGTTATCGGTCAGCGCGCCGTTCAGCTCAAACTCCACGCCGCGGCTCACGGTACCGTCCACGGATTTATACGCCGTTTCACCAGGGTTGCCGTTAACCGGCGTGCCGAGCGACTGGGCAACGTTGTCCTGTTCGATGCGGAACACCGCCAGCGAGGTCGTCAGGCGCGTGTTAAACCAGTCCGCTTTCACGCCCGCTTCGTAGCTCTTCCCGGTGGTTGGGTCGAGGTAATTACCGTTGACGTCGCGCTTGTCGGTTGGCTGGAAGATGGAGGTGTAGCTGGTGTAGGCCGACCAGGTGTCGTTGATGTCGTAAACCAGCCCCGCATAGGGCGTGACGTCGTGTTTTTTGCTGCTCAGGCTGGTTTGCGGCGCGGTGGACGGATTGTAGTCCGCATCCCATTCGCTATAGCGGGCGCCCACAATCAGGTGCAGCGGGTCAGCCAGTGAGAAACGCGCTGCGGTGTAAGCGGCCTGCTGGCGCACCACATCTTTGCTGTACAGCGAGAAGGCTGACCAGCTCGGGTCTGCGACGCTGCTGTAGAAGCTGTCCATCGCGATGCCGCCGTAAGGCAAGCCGGTGTTCGGCATGGCGTTGTCGTAGTGGTTACGCTGGCGGCTGTAGCTGCCGCCGAACATCAGCTCGTGCTGGCGGCCAAACAGGTCAAAGCCGCCGCGCACAAACGCATCCACCGAATCCTGTTTACGCTCGCCCCGGTTCCAGCCGCCGTAGGCGCTGGTGCCCGCGCCGGTCACTTTATCCGGGAAACCGGTGACGTACATCAGCTTGGAGTCGAAGTTGGTTTCGGCGTGCAGCGTGTTGATACGCGCTTCCCAGCCGTTATCAAAGCGCTGGACCAGGTTGGCGAACACTTTGGTGGCGTCTTTGTTGGAGTAAGCCCAGTCCGGCGCGGTGGTGGCGCTGCGGCTAAAGTGCGTCCGGCTGCCGTCGGCATACCAGGTGGGCAGGCCGCCCCAGGTCGGGCTGTCGTCATTGCTTTCCTGGTAGTCGTAGCCAACGGAAAGCGTGGTGGAATCGGTCAAATCGGCATCCACTACGCCGTAGATAAATTTCTTGCGGTAATGGCTTTTATCCAGCCAGGTATCGTTGTCCTGGTAGCCGGTGACCACGCGGCCCCGCACGTTGCCGGACTCGCTCAGCGGCGCGGAGAGATCGGCCACATAGCGCTGCTTGTCCCAGCTGCCGTAGCTGGCGGACACGTTGCCTTTAAACTCGCGGCTGTCGGCGTGCTTGCGCACCATATTGATGTACGCCGAAGGGTTGCCGCTGCCGCTCATCAGCCCCGCCGCGCCGCGCACCACTTCAATATTTTCAAACACGGCGGTATCCGAGCCGGTGTCGCCGAAGTCCCAGACGTCGCTAACCTGCGTGGGCATGTCGTCATAGGCATAGTTGCTGATGAAGAAACCGCGCGCAAAGTAGGTCGCCCGGCTGCTGTCCACCAGCCTGGTGCTGATGCCGGTGGTGTTATCCAGCACCTCGCCGATGGTTTGCAGATCCTGATCCTGAATACGCTGCTGGCTGATGACGCTGACGGATTGCGGGATATCGCGCGGAACCAGCAGCAGCTTCGTGCCGGTGGTGGTGGTTTTGACGCTGTAATCCTGTTCCTGTCCCGCCAGCGGGTTATCCGCCTGAGTATTCACCGTGATGGTATCTTCTGCCTGCGCAGAAGGCAGCAGCGCCAGCGCAATGGCCGCCGCCAGGAGTGATGGGCCGCCTGCCCGTAACGTGAACCGATCCCTGGAGAAGTTAACAAATGCCATGTTAAACCCTCATTTTTGCAGTGCTGCGGCGGTTTCCCTGGCCGGCACTTTTTTGATTTTTATAAAGACGCGCATCATTAAATGCGGATGAGAAATATACGCATTTGTATTTAACCTGTAAACAAATGTAATTCTCTGAGGGTTAACGAAGATTGCACCGTTACGGGGCAAAAAAGGGCGTTTGGTGGCAATAAAAATTGCCGCTTTCGCTTTACAAACCAACACGTAAATTTGTTGTTAAAACAGCCTCATCATCTGGCTTATTGCATAGGTTGTGATAGATTCCTCTCGCTTTCAAAACATACACAGCAAAATACGCTGCGAAGCCTCTCTCTTTTTTCAGGTAAACGATCGGACGCCATGAGAAAGTTAGCCAATATCCACCTGCTGATGATGTTGATTCTGCTGGTTGCTGTCGGGCAGATGACACAGACGATTTATATTCCTTCTATTCCCGATATGGCTCATGAAATGGGCGTGCGCAGCGGCGCGATTCAGCGCGTGATGGCGGCCTATTTGTTTACCTACGGCGTGTCGCAGCTGTTTTATGGCCCGCTTTCCGATCGCATTGGCCGCCGCCCGGTGATCCTCGCCGGCATGGTGATTTTTATGCTGGCAACGCTCGGCGCGCTGTTTACTACGAATTTGCATATTCTGGTGCTGGCAAGCGCCCTGCAGGGCATGGGCACCGGGGTCGCGGGCGTGATGGCGAGAACCATGCCGCGCGATCTCTACGAAGGCGGTGATTTACGCCAGGCCAACAGCCTGCTGAACATGGGCATTCTGGTAAGTCCGCTGCTGGCACCGGTTATTGGTGGGATGCTGGACAGCGTCTGGGGCTGGCGGGCCTGTTACGGTTTCCTGCTGTTGTTGTGTGCCATTGTCGCCTTCTCGATGTGGCGCTGGCTGCCCGAAACCCGCCCGGCGAACGCAGCGCCGCCTCGCCTGATGCGCAGCTACAAAATGCTGCTCGGCAATATCTCCTTCAACTGCTATCTGCTGATGCTGGTCGGCGGGCTGGCGGGCGTGGCGGTGTTTGAAGCCTGCTCCGGCGTACTGATGGGCGGCGTACTCGGCCTGAATGGCGTGGTGGTCAGCATTCTGTTTATTCTGCCCATTCCGGCGGCGTTTTTTGGCTCCTGGTACGCGGGCCGCCAGAATGTACGTTTTTCCAGCCTGATGTGGCAGGCGGTATTAAGCTGCCTGTTCGCCGGGATTTTGATGTGGATCCCCGGCTGGTTCGGCATCATGAATATCTGGACGCTGCTGGTGCCTGCGGCGCTGTTCTTCTTCGGCGCGGGCATGCTGTTCCCGCTGGCGACCAGCGGCGCGATGGAGCCGTTCCCGTTCCTCGCCGGTACCGCAGGGGCGCTGGTTGGCGGCCTGCAAAACATCGGCTCCGGCGTGATGGCCTGGTTCTCCGCGCTGATGCCGCAAACCGGGCAATACAGCATCGGCATGCTGATGACCGCAATGGGCGTGCTGATCCTGTGCTGCTGGCTGCCGCTGGCGCAGCGTTTCCAGCATCATGGCGAGGCGGTGTAAATTATTTCGCCTCTTCGGCCAGGGCCTTAAGCCAGCTGATAAAAGCATCAATCTTCGGCCATTGTCGGCCAGCAAGGGTCGAAATGTAGTAATGCTGATGGCATTTTAACGCTTTATCCCCAAAGGGGGCGATAAGCTCGCCCCGCGCCAGCCGCTTCTGCACCAGCCTTTTTCGCCCCATCGCCACGCCAACGTGGTTCATCGCGGCAATCACCGCCAGGTCAGAGCGATCGAAGCCTATGCCCGTTGAGGCAGGCAGCTCAACGCCAAACTGCTGCGCCCAGCTGTACCACTCGTCGGTGCCGGAATCGTTGCTCCATGCCTGCCGGTCATGCAGCAAAGTGCAGTGGCGCAGTTGAGAAGGCCGGGAATGAAGTTCAAAACGGCGGGCATATTCCGGGCTGCAAACCGGCAGAATCGCCTCGTCCATCAGAAAATGGTGGCTCAGCTGCGAGGAAGGCGCATCGTCAAAATAGAGTGCCAGATCGATACCTGCGCGCTGTAAATTCAGGTTGTCGTTCCCGGTCAGAATGGTTAGCGAGATAGAGGGGTAGCGCTGGGTAAAATCCTCCAGCGCGGGCACCAGCCAGCACTGGGCAATCGACGGCCTTGAGTACACGGTCAGCGTGCCGGAGAGTTCCTGGTTTTTGATATCCAAAATCTCCTGATTCAGCGTATCCAGAGAAGATTTCAGCGCCCAGAACACCCGCTTGCCTTCGTGCGTCAGTTCCACTTTACGGTGCGAGCGAACAAAAAGCTGGATCCCCAGCTCGTCTTCCAGCTGGTTTATCCGGTGGCTAACCGCGCTGGGGCTCAGCGACAGTTCATCCGCCGCTAGCGCAAAAGATTGATGGCGCGCCGCCACCTCAAAGGTGTACAGCTTCGACAGCTGCCAGCCGTTTAATAACCGATTGCGCCCTTCGCGTGACGTTTCCATCGTGACCTCTTTCTCATTTCCCGCGGCCAAGTTTAAAAAATCTGCCGCTAACCAGCAGCATTTAGTTGAATAAAACCGAATCTGAAACACAATTCATCGCCTTATTTCGACACAAATCACTCTTTTGATTCAATCCATCTCATGCGAAAGGCCAGTTTTATCGTTTGTCAGCCCGGATGGATTTTTATCCAATAGCCCGCAAATGATGCACAGGAGAAGGGCTAATGGGATCGCAAATCTGGGTGGTGGGTACGCTGCTTGCCAGCATCGTGTTAATCGTGTTGACCATCGTAAAACTGAAGCTTCATCCTTTCCTCGCGCTGCTGCTGGCGAGCTTTTTCGTCGGCGTAATGATGGGAATGGGGCCGCTGGAGATGGTTAACGCGGTGGAAAACGGCATCGGCGGCACGCTGGGCTTTTTAGCCGCGGTCATCGGGCTGGGCACCATTTTGGGAAAAATGATGGAAGTTTCCGGTGCCGCCGAGCGCATTGGCCTGGCGCTGCAGCGCTGCCGCTGGCTTTCCGCCGACGTGATTATGGTGCTGGTCGGCCTGATTTGCGGCATTACGCTGTTCGTTGAGGTTGGCGTGGTGCTGCTCATCCCGCTGGCCTTTTCCATCGCCAAAAAGACCCACATTTCTTTGCTGAAACTGGCGATCCCGCTGTGTACCGCGCTGATGGCGGTTCATTGCGTGGTGCCGCCGCACCCGGCGGCGCTGTTCGTGACCAATAAACTCGGCGCCGACGTAGGCACCGTGATTGTGTATGGCTTAGCGGTTGGCCTGCTGGCGTCTCTGGTGGGTGGTCCGCTTTTCCTGAAGTGTCTGGGCAATCGCCTGCCGTTTAAATCCGTTCCCGCCGAATTTTCGGATCTGCGAACACGCGACGCGGCTTCTCTCCCGTCTTTGAGCGCCACGCTGTTTACCGTGCTGTTGCCTATTGTCCTGATGCTGGCGAAGACGCTCGCGGAACTGAATATGACGCCGGGCAGCACGGCGTATACCGCGCTGGAGTTCATCGGCAACCCGATTACCGCCATGTTTATCGCCGTTTTCGTGGCCTATTATCTGCTGGGCCTGCGACAGAACATGAGTATCACTACGCTGCTGAGCCATACCGAAACCGGCTTTGGCTCCATTGCGAATATCCTGATGATCATCGGGGCCGGCGGCGCGTTTAACGCCATTCTCAAGGCCAGCGGCATGGCCGACAGCCTCGCGCTGAGTCTTTCCGGCCTGCATCTGCACCCGATCCTGCTCGCCTGGCTGGTTGCCCTTATTCTTCACGCCGCCGTCGGTTCCGCCACGGTGGCGATGATGGGTGCTACCGCTATTGTTGCCCCGCTGCTGCCGCTCTATCCCAACGTCAGCCCCGAGATTGTTACGCTCGCCATCGGCTCCGGCGCCATCGGCTGCACCATTGTGACCGACTCGCTGTTCTGGCTGGTGAAGCAATATTGCGGTGCCACGCTCCATGAAACCTTTAAGTACTACACCACGGCGACATTCATCGCTTCTTTAGTTGCACTGGCTGGCACATTCCTGCTTTCCTTTATCATCTGAGCGCCAGGAGGCTCGTTATGAAATCGACAGAATTACACGCGTTAACCGAAAAATTCCCGCTGCTCAGCGAGCTTATCGCCCTGAACGAAACGACCTGGTTTAACCCGGGAGCAACCTCCCTTGCCGAGGGCTTACCGCATGTTGACCTGACTGAGCAGGACGTGAAAGAAGCGCACGCCCGGCTGGATCGCTTTGCGCCTTACCTGGCTCAAGCCTTCCCGGAAACCGCAGCAACCAGCGGTATTATCGAGTCAGAGCTGGCCGCCATTCCGGCAATGCAAAAACGGCTGGAAAAAGAAAATGGGCAGAAAATCTACGGCAAACTGTGGCTGAAAAAAGACAGCCATCTGCCTATTTCTGGCTCAATTAAGGCTCGCGGGGGCATTTATGAAGTCCTGACTCACGCGGAAAAACTGGCTACCGAGGCAGGGCTACTGAGTCCTGAAGATGACTACAGCAAGTTACTTTCTCCTGAATTACGCGAGTTTTTCAGCCGCTACAGCATCGCCGTTGGTTCTACCGGCAACCTGGGTCTGTCGATTGGGATCATCAGCGCCCGAATTGGCTTCCGCGTCACGGTGCATATGTCCGCCGACGCCCGCGAATGGAAAAAAGCCAAACTGCGTAGCCACGGGGTTGAGGTGGTTGAATACGCCGAAGACTACGGCGTCGCCGTTGAGCAAGGGCGAAAAGCCGCTGAGGCGAACGCCAACTGTTTCTTTATCGATGATGAAAATTCCCGCACGCTGTTCCTTGGTTACGCCGTCGCCGGGCAACGGCTGAAAGACCAATTCTCACGACAGGCTATTCCCGTTGATGAGCAGCATCCCTTGTTCGTCTATCTGCCCTGCGGCGTTGGCGGCGGCCCCGGTGGCGTGGCGTTTGGGCTGAAGCTGGCCTTCGGCGACCACGTTCATTGTATTTTTGCCGAGCCAACCCACTCTCCCTGCATGCTGTTGGGCGTTTACACCGGCCTGCATGATGCGGTTTCCGTGCAGGATATCGGCATCGATAACCTGACTGCCGCCGACGGTCTGGCCGTGGGGCGGGCTTCCGGCTTTGTCGGCAGAGCAATGCAAAGGCTGCTGGACGGCTTCTATACCGTGGACGATCAATCGCTTTACGACATGCTCGGCTGGCTGGCGGAAGAAGAAAATATTCGCCTGGAGCCGTCGGCCCTGGCGGGAATGGCCGGACCGCAGCGCGTGTGCGCGACGACGTCTTACCATGAGCTGCAGGGCTTCAGCGCCCAACAGCTTGATAACGCGACGCACCTGGTCTGGGCCACAGGGGGCGGTATGGTTCCAGAGGCTGAGATGGCGCAGTATTTAGCGAAGGCTCGCTGATTAGCCCCTTACCCCGACCCTCTCCCCAAAGGGGCGAGGGAGAAAATCCCGGCATATTTTGCTCCCGATCGGCCCCTCACCTAATAAGGGGCGGAAGAAAACCCGCATCTTTGGCCTGAGTGCTGTTCTGTCCCCTCTCCCTTCCCGGGGGAGGGTTAGGGTCACTTCTTCCGTCATATTTTTGTCATTTAGTTACCTTACTCTCACTTCCGGTTTAATTATTTGATCAATCTACGCGCGTAGATACACTGCGGGAAATGATTAAAAATGGCATCTTCGCCAACAGATAACGTTCGATCTCTGTGAGAACTCTAATGACGACAAGCACTTTTTCCCCTCCCCCGAGCGATGCGCAGCACGCGGCGGAAGAACGCCTGGCCACGCCGGAAGGTAAACGTGATTTTATTCGCGCCACCTTCTCCTGCTGGCTCGGTACCACGATGGAATACGCGGACTTCGCGCTTTATGGCCTGGCGGCCGGGATCATCTTTGGCGATGTATTCTTCCCGGATGCCACGCCCGTCATGGCGCTGCTCTCCAGCTTTGCCGCTTACTCAGTGGGCTTTGTTGCCCGGCCAATTGGCGCCCTGCTGTTTGGCTGGCTTGGCGACCGCTACGGTAGAAAAATGGTGATGGTCATAACGATTGCGCTGATGGGCTGCTCCACCACGTTGATTGGCCTGATCCCGAGCTACGCGCAAATTGGCGTCTGGGCGCCAACCTGTCTCGTTATTCTACGTTTTGCCCAGGGGCTTGGTGCGGGTGCAGAGCTGTCCGGCGGCACCGTGATGCTGGGTGAATATGCGCCGGTAAAACGCCGCGGCCTGGTGTCATCCATTATCGGGCTGGGCTCCAACAGCGGCACGCTGCTGGCTTCTCTGACCTGGCTGCTGGTGCTGCAGATGGATAAAGAGACGCTGCTTGCCTGGGGCTGGCGTATTCCGTTCCTGTGCAGCATGTTGATTGCCGCTGTTGCCCTGATTATTCGCCAGCATCTGCGTGAAACGCCTGTTTTTGAGCGTCAAAAAGCGCTGCTGGAAGCCGAGCGTAAACAGGTGCTGGAAAAGGGGCTGGCCCGGCAGCAGAAAGATCCGCGCAGCTTCTGGCAGCGGACCCGCGCCTTCTGGACCATGGTCGGGCTACGCATTGGTGAAAACGGCCCTTCTTATCTCGCCCAGGGTTTTATCATTGGCTACGTCGCCAAAGTGCTGGCGGTAGATAAATCTGTCCCCACGCTGGCGGTGCTGATTGCCTCGGTGCTGGGCTTCGCCATTATTCCTTTTGCCGGCTGGCTCTCCGACCGCTTTGGCCGCCGTATCGTTTATCGCTGGTTCTGCCTGCTGCTGATTCTCTACGCTTTCCCGGCCTTTATGCTGCTGGACTCTCGCGAGCCGATGATCGTTATTCCAACCATCGTCGTCGGCATGGGACTGGCTTCGCTGGGCATTTTTGGCGTACAGGCCGCCTGGGGCGTGGAGCTTTTCGGCGTGACGAACCGCTATACCAAGATGGCGTTTGCCAAAGAGCTTGGGTCGATGCTTTCCGGCGGAACGGCGCCGCTGATTGCCGCCGCGCTGCTCTCCTGGACCGGGCACTGGTGGCCAATCGCGCTTTACTTCGCGGTGATGGCGGGCATCGGGCTGGTGACCACCTTCTTTGCGCCGGAGACCCGAGGTCGCGACCTCAATCTGCCGGAAGACGCTATTTGATTTGTCACAGAGTTGACGGCGATTTTTACGGAGCAAAGCTTTATGCTGTGGCTCCGTTTATCGCCCGCCAGCCAAATAAAGCAGGTATTCAGTGACTAAGCCTCAAGTACACCGCGTTACCCGCGCTGAAGTCGCCAAAGAAGCAGGGACTTCCGTCGCGGTCGTCAGCTACGTGATTAACAACGGCCCGCGTCCGGTCGCGCAGGCCACGCGTGAGCGCGTGCTCGCCGCCATCAAGAAAACGGGCTACCGCCCGAACGGCATTGCCAGGGCTTTGGCCAGCGGCACCACGCGCACCTATGGTTTAGTCGTTCCCAATATTGCCAACCCGTTTATCTCGTCCATGGCGCACGCGCTCCAGCAGGAGGCTTTTGCCGATGGCCGGGTGCTCTTGCTGGGCGACTCCGGCGATGACCGCGCCCGCGAGCTGGAGCTTATCAATAACCTGCTACATCGTCAGGTTGACGGGCTGATTTATACCAGCGTCGACAGGCACCCTTACATCGATCTTATCCAGGCCAGCGGTACGCCGTGCGTGATGCTGGACAGAGTTGAGCCGGAGCTGAACGTTTGCTCAATTCAGGTTAATGAGCAGCATGCCGCGCGGCGTGCAACCCGCCATCTGATTGAGCACGGCTATCGCGATATCGCCATTATTTGCGGGCCGCAGGAGATGCTGAACACTCAGGATCGTATCAGCGGCTGGCGGCTGGCGCTGGAAGAAGCGGGCCTTGCCGTTCGCCCTGAATGGATTTTTTCAACGGACTACACCCGCCGGGGCGGCTACGACGCAACAAAGAAAATGCTGGCTGGCGAATTGCCTCGGGCGCTGTTTGCCACCAATGAGCAACAGGCCTTTGGCTGCCTGAGAGCGCTGTCTGAACACGGGCTCTCCGCGCCGAAAGACCTGGCCCTGGTGTGCTTCAACGGCACACTGGAATCGGCCTTCAACGTTCCCTCTTTGACGACGGTTCGCCAGCCCGTCACGCAGATGGCTAAGAAGGCCATCGAAATGCTGAAAAAGTGGGACGGACAGCCGCATAAACACGAATTCGATTTTGAGCTGGAGATTGGCGAGTCCTGCGGCTGCCGCTCCCTCACGACAGCAGGAAGTGATAAGTAACATGACGCGTTTAATTATCGATTGCGATCCGGGTAACGGCGTTGCCGGGGCTAACGTAGACGACGGTCTGGCCCTTGCCCTGGCGCTGGCGGCGCCGGAGATTTCTCTGGAGCTGATTACCACCGTGTCCGGCAATACCCCAAGCGAAGTGGGCTACGCCGTTGCGTCAGATTTAGTCGCTCGCCTGGGTATGCCCGTTGAGGTCGCCCGCGGCGCTTCACGTGCGCTGATTGAGCCTTCTGCCCCGTGGCGCGAGCACCTGGATCACAAAGTCGATAAAGTGGGTCTGCGCCACCTGTGGAAGGACGTTAATGCCCCAAAAATGCTGGCCGAAGTGGCCCCGCTGGCGGTGCATAAGATGGGTGAGCTTATCTGCGCGAATCCCGGTGAAATCACGCTGATTGCCATCGGCCCGCTGACCAACGTGGCGCTGGCTTTGCAGCTTTATCCGCGGATGGCGAGCGCGGTAAAAGAGATTGTGATTATGGGCGGCGTGTTTAACGTTGACGGCTACCTGAAGGACACTAATTTTGGCGTCGATCCGGAAGCCGCACACGCCGTGCTAACCAGCGGCGCAAACATCGTTCTGGTGCCGATGGACGTGACGACCCAAACCATGATGACCCATAGCGATTTGGATGCGCTGGCTACCTGCGATAACCGCCTGAGCCGTTTTCTCGTGGATACCATTCGCCCGTGGATGGATTTTTCCATGCAGACCCGTCACCTGCCGGGCTGCTGGATCCACGACGTGCTGACCGTCGCCTGGCTGCTTGAGCCGGAGCTGGTGAGCTGGACGGAGGATTACGTGGATGTAAGCCTGAACGGACTGAGCCGCGGCAGAACCCTGCGCTATGGCCCGGAACATTTGCGGCTGGCGGTGAACGTTGACGCGCCGCAGGGCAAGCCGGTGAAGCTGCTGCAATCCGTGGATAACCACAAACTGCTGGCGCTTATTGACCGGCATATCCGCCAGTTTGCATAAAAAAAAACAAGGGCGCTTAAGCGCCCTTTATTACTGCTAACAAACTCTGGTGATAGAAGAAACACCAGACGACTCGTTAAAAAACAGGAAAATCAATTCGTTGATTTTCGGCTGATAACCACAAAGAGGGAAAAACCACGCTTTTTCACTCTTTGTCAGCAACGTCAAAGGGCGCTTAAGCGCCCTTTATTACAGTACTTTGCTGAGGAAGGCCTGAGTTCGCGGGTTTTGCGGCGCGCTAAAGATCTGTGCAGGCACGCCCTGTTCCTGAATCACGCCCTGGTCAATGAAGATCACCCGGTCCGCCACTTCGCGGGCAAAGCCCATTTCGTGGGTCACGATGATCATCGTCATCCCCTCCTGCGCCAGCTGTTTCATCACCGCCAGCACTTCGCCAACCAGCTCAGGATCCAGCGCCGACGTCGGCTCGTCGAACAGAATAATCGACGGCTCCATCGCCAGCGCACGGGCAATCGCCACGCGCTGCTGTTGGCCGCCGGAGAGGCTCGAAGGCCAGGCGTCGATTTTGTCCAGCAGCCCCACCTTTTGCAGCAGCTTTTCGGCACGGTTTACCGCTTCCGCTTTGGAGAGCCCTTTCAGTGACATGGGCGCCATAGTCAGGTTTTCCAGCACCGTCATGTGCGGGAACAGGTTAAAACGCTGGAACACCATGCCCACGCCTTCGCGCAGCGTGTTGAGGTTAGTTTTTGGGTCGTGTACCGCAAAACCGTTAACCACGACTTCGCCGCCGTCCGGTTTTTCCAGCGCGTTCAGGCAGCGCAAAAACGTACTTTTGCCGGAGCCGGAAGGGCCAATCACACAAACCACTTCCTGAGGTGCAATATCGCAGGAGATGCCGCGCAGCACGTGGGTTTTGCCAAACTGTTTCTGTAAATCCTTAACGTGAATCACTTTTGCCAAACCTCTTTTCCATATGTTGCACCAGCAGCGAAAGCAGGAACGTCAGCACCCAGTACACCACGGAGATGGTCAGGTACGGTTCCCAGTAAGTCGCGTAAGCGCCGGAAACGGTACGCGCCGCGTAGGCCAGGTCGGCAAGGCCGATGGCGGACGCCAGCGACGAGTCTTTCACAATGGCAATCGCGTTGTTGCCCAGCGGCGGCAGGATGCGGCGGAACGCCTGCGGCAGGATAACCTTACGCATCGTTTTGCCCCAGCCCATACCCAGCGCGCGTGACGCTTCCATCTGCCCTTTGTCGATGGACTGAATACCGGCGCGGAAAATCTCGGACACATAGGCCCCGGCGTTGAGGGTGATCGCCACCACGCAGGAGAGAAATGCGCCGTATTCGGAGCGAAGGTCGCGGGCAAAGTCCACGGACATCATTCCGCTGGTGATCATAATCCCGTCGCGCGGGTTGATAAACAGCGGCACCAGCGCAAAGTGAACCACCATGATCTGCACGAACAGAGGCGTGCCGCGAAACGCGCTGACGTAAACGCGCACCGGCCACTGCACGGCATAACGCAGCACGTGCTTCCACGGACCGTCATCGGCGTGAGCCATACGGCCAAGCCCCAGCAATAGTCCCCAAGTGGTGCCTAAAATCACGCAGATAATGGTGCACTTGATGGTCATCAGCGCGCCCTGCATAAACAACGGCGCGTATTCTGAGATTATCTCCCAGCGAAATCCGGTCATACCTGTCCTTTTTGGGGCCGGAGCGGCCCCGATTGATAATTACTCTGCCGGGAGGGTTGGAACGTTGTTGTCGAACCAGGTGGCGTAAATTTTAGCGTAGGTGCCGTCGGCGATGATTTTCTTCAGGCCGGCGTCGATTTTGCCTTTCAGCTCGGCGTTGCCTTTGGCAACCGCGATGCCGAAGTACTGGCGCTCAAACTTGCTGTCCGGCACCAGCTTCAGCGGTTTTTCCGGGTGGGATTTGATGTAGTATTTCACCACGCCCACGTCGCCTACGGCGGCGTCGATACCGTCTTCAGTCAGTTCCTGCAGCATCAGCGGCGTGTTGTCAAAGCGCTTGATGTCGGTGCTGTTTTTACCCAAAACGTCGGACACAACAATGTCGCCGGTGCTGGAGTTAACCACGCCCACTTTTTTGCCTTTCAGGGAGGTAACGGAATCGACTTTAGAGTCGGTCGGCACCACGATGGATTGCTCTGCCGGGAAGTACGGCGTGGAGAAATCGACCATCGCTTTACGCTTGTCGGTGATGGTGATACCGGAAATGATGATGTCGCGATCGCCGGAGTTCAGCGTGGCGAAAATACCTTCCCACGGCGTGTTAACCAGCTTGATATCAAACCCTTCGGCTTTAGCGATGGCTTTGATGATGTCGATATCGAAACCTTCCAGCTGTTTCTGGCTGTTTTCGTATTCAAACGGACGGTAAGTGCCGCCGGATCCCACAACGTAGGTCTGCGCCAGCGCCTGAGCAGAACTGAACAATGCCGCGAGCAAACACCCGCCAGCCACTACTGATTTCATCGCTTTAGTTAACATAGAAGCCCCTGGATATATGATGTTTTTATGCAATTAATTTGCATAAAAATACATAATTACCCGAAATGCAGCAACAGATAATTCGCGCTGAGTGATAATTACTGACACTGAGGCTTCAGAATAGCGTCCAGCACTGGCGCCATATCAGGCCGCCAGGCGCCCTCTTCCCCATCGTAGTATTTTTCATCACCGTTGACTGCATACGGAATCTGCGCTTTTTGCAATTCGCAGGCGACAAACGTCGCCATCGCAACCTGCTGATCGACCGGCAGTTTACTGCCAGGAGACCAGTTGCCGACCCAGGAAAGATGGCCGGTTTTCTGCTGCCAGTGCACGGCCGTTTCGATGCGGGCGTGGATAGCCTCTTTTTCCGCATCCGTACCCGTCGTCCACTGGTTTTTTCCGTTCCAGGTCTTGCCGTTCCAGTTTTTTGGGCCTCCCGGCATCAGGTGCCAGTCAGCCATGACCAGTCCGTGGCGGGATTCGGGAATTTTAAGCGTAGCCAGCGCCTCCGGAGAGGCGTGGTTGCGCGGCGCCACAAAGATATGGCGCTGAGGGCTGATTTTATGAATCGCCTTCACGGTCTTGTCGTAAATCTGGTTGAGCAACTGAGGGTTGGCGCTGAGCTTCTCCTCCGGCTGCCCGATAATATCGAACACCAGCGAGTCGTCATTTTTGGCAAAAAAGCGCGCCACGGTCGTCCACCACTCAACAATATCTTCTGCATTTTCAGCGGTCGGCTTCGCTTTCAGCTCCGCTGCCCGGTAGCTGATCACCGGTACGATATGGTACTGCTCGCAGGCATCAACGATGCGGCGTAAATGTACCAGTTTCTGATGGGTTATCGGCCCCGCCACGCGAATACGAACATGGCCAAAGCCTCGCTGCTGAAAGTCACGCACCGTGAGGGGGTCAAATTCACGAATGCCTCGCTCCGTCACCGCCCAGTCAACGTTCATTCCCACCCCAAGCTGGCTGGTCCAGGTGGGCGGTAAGACGTCCTGCTGCGCAGCAAACGAACTGGCACAGAAAGAGAGGGCAACCAGAATAAGAGTTGGCTTTAACATCGGCGACACGTTACTTAGCGAAGGAAAACTAATATTTAGCATGCTTTTCCCGTTTGCGGGGAGTGAGGATTGCAATAAAAAATTAATCGTGATGCCGAGTGTGAAGGATTACCTGAAAGGATCGTGCTTCTTTTAACAGAATGCCGGGACCGTTTGCCATAAAAAAAGCGCGACGCCTCCGCCGCGCTCCGTAAGAGCCTAAGAAAACTTATTTCAATTCAGGCCAGTAGTCTTTATTCGCTTCGATCAAATCATCAAGAATCGCTTTGGCGACGGAGGCGCTCGGCACGGTTTTCGACAGCGCGATCGCCTGCCACAGTTTCTGATAAGAGCGGTGTTCCCAGGCATCCACCACCAGTTTTTCGACGGCAACCTGCTGGCTCATCAACCCTTTCTGGAACTGAGGGATGTTCCCCACCACCAGCGGTTCCGGTCCGTCTTTGCCCACCAGGCAAGGGATTTCCACCATCGCCTCCGGATCGAAGTTATTGATTGCCCCGTTATTCGGCACAATCAGCAGCATCCGCTCCTGGGTGTTAAAGGCAATCGCGGTAGCAAGGTCAACGATGTAAGAAGCATGCTCATCAATTTCCAGCTCGCCCGCGGAGGATTTTCCGGCGCTGATAATGGCGTTACAGGAACCAAACACGTGCTTCTCACGGTGATCCATCACTTCGTTCGCCCGGGTACGCTCTGGGTTGGAGTGCTGCACCACGTAATCCGGATACAGGTAGTATTTCAGGTAGGTGTTCGGCAGCGTGTCCGGATCAAGCGCCCAGACGTCTTTTGCTTTGGCAAACGTGTCGTTCCAGCTGGCTTCGGTGCCATGCTCGTCTTTTGGCGGCACATAGCCATATTTAGCCACATATTCGCGAATTTTCGGCATCAAGTCATTGCCGTCTTTATCTTCAACGTGGGTCCACCAGCCAAAGTGATTCAGGCCGTAATAACGCACCTTCATCTCTTTGCGATCCTTCAGGCCCACAATCTGCGCCATGCGGCTTTCGATGCCGATAGGCATATCGCAGATATTGAGGATTTTTGAGTTTGGGCGCAGGCGCCGGGTCGCTTCCGCCACAATCGCCGCCGGATTGGAGTAGTTCAGCATCCAGGCATTCGGCGAATATTTTTCCATGTAATCCACCAGCTCCAGCACGCCACCGATGGAGCGCATGCCGTAAGCTATCCCTCCCGGGCCGCAGGTTTCCTGGCCGAGCACGCCGTGGCGCAGCGGGATTTTCTCGTCTTTTTCACGCATCGGATATTTGCCCACGCGAATGTGCGCCATCACAAAATCCACGTCACTGAACGCTTCCTGCGGGTCGGTGGTATAGCTGAAGTCGATATCCGGGGCCTGCTCTTTCAGGATGATTTTACAGGCTTCGGCGATCGTTTCCTGACGCGCGCCGTCGTTATCGTAGAACTTCAGCGCCCGCAGCGGGAAGCGGTTCTGGTTAGCCAACAGCATCAGCACGATGCCTGGAGTAAAAGTACTGCCGCCGCCTGCTACAACTACCGAGAATTTTTTCATGATACTGCCTCCGTCATGGATGGGTGTTCGTCTGAAGTTTGCTCTTTGATAAGGGTTTCAATCTGGTCGCGGATTTGCGGGACATGCAGTCCGACAATCACCTGAATACCGTTGCCGCTGCGCACCACGCCGTGGGCGCCAAGGGCTTTGAACACTTCGTCGGCTTCGGTCAAGGCCATATCGCCGAGCGTGATACGCAGTCGGGTGGCACAGTTGTTCAGGCTGGAAATATTTGCCGCGCCGCCGAGCGCCTGCAGGAAGCCATGCGCCTGTCCGTGTTTTGCATCCTGGCTGACTGCCGCGCTGGTTTGCTGCCGTGCGGCCTGGTAGTCTGCCTTGCTGTAGAGTTTGATCTCGCTGTCTTCCCGACCCGGCGTTTTCAGGTTGAAGCGCAGGATCAGGGCGCGGAAAACCACGAAGTAGGCGCCGGTAAAGGCGATGCCGATGCCTATCTGGGTAAAGACCATCGAGGCGTGGTTATGGAACATGGGGATCCAGTTTTGCGGCAGGAACTGATCAAGCAGGCCGCCGCCCATGTTGCCCACCACGCCCGCCATGTACATTACCGTTGCCATCGAGGCGGCCAGGAAGGCGTGAACAGCGAACAGCAGCGGAGAGATAAACAGGAAGGTAAATTCCAGCGGTTCAGTGATGCCGACCAGCATGGCTGTCAGCGTCGCGGGTATCAGCAGTCCGGCAACCTTCACGCGGTTCTGCGGCGAGGCGGTGTAATAGAGCGCCAGCGCGATACCCACCGAACCAAACACCTTCGAGTTGCCGTGCAGGGCGAAGCCGCCTTCCGGGAACAGAGATTTTAGCGAAGCGGTGCTCTGGCTGAACGCCTGCAGGTGCTGCGCCCAGTACACCTGAATGCCGCCTTCAACCGCCGCCGGGCCGAAGATGAACGGGCCATAGACGAAGTGGTGCAGCCCGGTGGGGATCAGAATGCGCTCGAGGAAGGTGTATACCCAGACGCCGAGCGCTCCGGCACCGCGTAAAAACGCCTGCAGCGATTCGATGCCGAGCTGCACTTTTGGCCAGCCGAGCAGCGTCAGCCAGGCGCAGGGGATCATCACCAGGAAGGCCACTATCACCACAAAAGAGCTGCCCTGAAAAATACCGAGGAACACCGGCAGCGGCTTATCGAAATAGCGGTTATGAATCGCGGTGACAATACCGGAGATAACGATCGCCCCGATGATGCTGGTATCGAGCGTTTTAATTCCGGCCATCATCGTCAGGCCGCTGCCCGCCGTGGGTTCGAGGCTAAAGTCGACGCCGAAGTAGTGCCCCCACGTCATCCCCATCGCGTTGATGAAGTAGTTCCAGGTTAAGAAGCTCACCAGCACCGCCAGGCAGGCGCGTCCCTGAGCCTGTTTTGCCAGGCCGATGGGCAAACCCACGGCAAAAATCAGCGGCATATTGCGGAACACCGTCCAGCCGCCTTCCTCGATGATATGAACAATTTGAGCAAACAGAGTGTCAGGTGCAGTGAGTGCTTCGCCAACAAACAGCGGGTTGCGCAGCATAATGGCAAGTCCGACCACGATCCCGGCAAAGGGGAACAGCAAAACCGGGGTAAACATTGCACCACCAAAGCGTTGTATTTGACTGAGCATTTTTAAATCCTCATGTAACAACTTCGTAGAGTAAGAGGCGGCCTTATTTTTTTAGTTGGCCTGAAGCTGAGGATATGAGCGCGGGCGGTGGCTCGCCGCGTCAGGCGCCGCGATTCGTGATCGTATTCATGGTTTTTATTTGATCAAAGTTGTCTACTTTTAGAGTTAAAACTAGACAATTAACCGACATATAACGGCGTGATAATGCCTGGAGATGTCCAGCTATGATCTACAAATCAATTGCCGACAGGCTACGGCTGCGGCTTAACTCCGCCGACTACACCATCGGCAGCCCGCTCCCTGGGGAAAAGAAGCTGGCTGAAGAATTTGGCGTGTCGCGCATGACGATTCGTAAAGCGGTGGATTTGCTTGTGGGCTGGGGTCTGGTTAATCGCCGCCAGGGCAGCGGCACCTGGGTCACCAAAAAAGATGTTCACCACGAAACCACTAACCTCACGGGTTTTGTGGAAGTGATGCGCAGCCAGGGAAAAGAGGTTCTGAGCGAGGTGCTGGAGTTTAACGTGATGCCCGCGCCCCCGGCGATAGCCAGCCTGCTGCGCATTAAGATCGACGAAAAAATTTATTACTCCCGCCGCGTGCGCGCCGTGGGCGGCAAGCCGCTGATGGTGGAAGACAGCTATATGCCGGTCAAACTCTTTCGTAACCTGTCCCTGGCCCATCTTGAGGGGTCAAAATTCAGTTATATCGAAGATGAATGCCAGGTTGTCATCAGCGGCAACTATGAAACGCTGACGCCGGTGCTCGCCGACGCCAAAACGGCAAAACTGCTGAACATCGCGGAGGCGACACCGATTTTGCGCATCACCTCGCTCTCCTACAGCGACAAAGGCGAGTTTCTTAACTATTCGGTGATGTTCAGAAATGCCAGCGAATATCAGGTGGATTACCACTTACGCAGGGATCATTCGAGGGTGCCGCCCGGCCAGCCGGACGGCAGTCAGCTATAGCCCCCAGAACAGCAGCGCCAGCAGTTGAGGTGTAATGATGCGCAGGAACATCACCAGCGGGTAAACCGTGGCATAAGAAAGCGCGGCGGCTCCGCTGGTAGCATGTAGCCCGTTGGCAAAGGCCAGCGCAGGCGGGTCTGTCATCGAGCCCGCCAGCATGCCGCACAGCGTCAGGTAGTTCATCTTCACCAGCAGGCGAGCAAGCAGGCCGACGGTAATCAGCGGCACCGCAGTGATCAGAATGCCGTAGCCAATCCAGCTGACCCCGTCGCCCACCAGCAGCGTGTCAATAAAATCTCCGCCGGACTTAAGCCCGACCACCGCCAGAAACAGGACGATGCCCAGCTCGCGCAGCGCCAGATTCGCGCTCGGCGGCATAAACCAGTAAAGCTTGCCGATGCTGCCGATGCGCCCGAGGATCAGCGCCATAATCAGCGGCCCGCCGGCCAGCCCAAGGCGCAGCGCCGCCGGGAAACCGGGGATAAACAGCGGAATGGATCCCAGCAGCACGCCAAGCCCGATACCGATAAACACCGGCAGCATTTGCACCTGCTGCAGCTTGTGTTGCGCGTTACCGACTTCTGCCGCAACCGCGTCTATCGATTGGGGGCGTCCGACCAGGTTGAGGATGTCGCCGAACTGCAGGCTGGCGTTGCTGCTGGCCACCAGCTCAACCCCGGCGCGGTTAAGGCGCGAAATCACCACGTCGTATTTCTGCTTCAGGTGCAGATCGCGGATCTTCTTGCCCAGAACCTTTTCGTTGGTTACCACGACGCGCTCCACGCGCAGATCCGTGCCTCGCGTGGAAAGCGAGGTATCCACTTCGTTGCCGATCACCAGCAGCGCTTTGTGCAGATCCTTTTCTGCCCCAACCAGGTGTAACAGGTCGCCGGTCTGAACTATCGTCCCCGGGGAAGGCACCATTAGCAGCTCTCCGCGCTTGAGCCGGGAGCAGATAATCTCGTCGCTGTTGAGGCCTGGGACATCCTGAATCGCCAGCCCGTTCAGGTTTGGGTTGGCGATGCAGATATTCATGGTGTGCAGCCGGGCGTGATTTTGGCCGCTGCTGGCCTCAAACTGCTGCGCTTCTTTGTCAACGCTGACGCGAAAGGCCATGCGTAACAGCCACATGGTCAGCAGGATGCCGCAAATCCCAAACGGGTAGGCCATCGCGTAGCTCATCCCCATTTGGTCAACCAATTGCCCGGGCGTACCGAGATCGGTGAGGATCTGCTGCCCGGCGCCCAGCGCCGGAGTATTTGTGACGGCACCGGAGAAGATCCCCAACACCACCGGCAGCGGCACATCAAACAGCTTGTAGACCACGGCGGTGACCAACGCGCCAAGCACGACGATCAAAATAGCGAACAGATTTAGCCGCAGGCCGGAAACGCGCAGGGATGAGAAGAAGCCTGGACCCACCTGGATGCCTATTGTGTAAACAAACAGGATCAGCCCAAACTCCTGGATAAAGTGCAGCATGTCACCGTTCAGGCCAATCCCGGCCTGATTGACAAAGTGGCCGACAATGATGCCGCCAAACAGCACGCCTCCGATACCGAACCCCACTCCGCGGATCTTGATATTGCCGATCCACAGTCCCACGACGGCGACCAGCGCCAGCATGCTGACGGTTAACGCTATTCCACTCATATATAATCCCTGTGAATAACATTATTATTACTAAGGATTCTGGCAGAGCTACGGGGAGGATAATGGGGTGCGGAGCACAAAAAAGGCCCCATTTTCAGGGGCCTTAATACTTAATATAAGAAAATTATTTAGCTATTCAGCGCCGGGCGTTCGCTAATGGCGATCCGCTGCGGAGCAACGTCTTCAGGAATTTCACGCACCAGGTCAATGTGCAGCAAACCGTTGGTGAACGTCGCCCCTGAGACCTGCATATGCTCGGCCAGGGTGAAACTCAGACTGAATGGCTGAGTGACCAACCCCTGATGCAGCCAGTTGATCTCTTTTTCCGGTTTAACCGGCGTGCCCTTTACGCTCAGGCGGGTACCTTCCAGTTCAATATCAAGATCTTCCTGGCGGAAACCGGCCAAAGCCAGCGTGATGCGGTAATGGTTATCGTCGCTTTTTTCGATGTTGTACGGCGGGAAGCCCTGGCTTTCACCGCTGGACTGCAGCGCGTTGGCCAGTTTATCGAAGCCGATCCATTGACGCAGAAGTGGGGATAAATCGTAGTTACGCATCGTGTTTTCTCCTTCTTTGAAGCAAGAAATAACCTGCCCGCATGCGAACGGGCATTGGCTCCCTGACGGCAAGCCAGCTTGATGACGGGCCGCGCGCGGCGCGACCCGATGAATTAGTTGATTTCGATGCGGCGAGGCTTCATCGATTCTGGAATTTCACGTTCCAGGCTGATGTACAGCAGGCCGTTGACCAGGTTTGCGCCACGGACGTGGATATTTTCCGCCAGCTGGAATTTACGCTCGAAGTTGCGTTCGGCAATGCCCTGGTAGAGGTAAGTCCGCTCCTGCTCCTCGCCCGCGTGTGCCCCTTTGACGATAAGCAAGTTATCCTGGGCAGTGATCTCAAGTTCGCTTTCGGCGAAACCGGCAACGGCGATAGCAATGCGATAGTGGTTTTCGTCCACTAATTCAACGTTGTACGGAGGGTAACCGCCGTTACTTTGGCTCTGATTGCTTTCCAGCAAATTAAACAGACGGTCAAAACCGATGGCGGAACGGTACAACGGAGAAAGATCGAAATTACGCATAATAAAAAGCTCCTGAAATCAGCGAGTAAGATGTAAAAGCCTTCCCTTTGGACAGGCCATGAACCTGAGTACCCAATCGGCGTACTCTCTCTGGTTGCCTTATTAAAATGTGGCTTGCCTAAAATTTTTCAAGGCGCCTGAACGCAAATTTTTTGCGTGAACGGCTTTCCTTACTTAGACTGGCAAACAGCATAAAAGGTTAAAAATATGCGATAGCCGCCGCAGAGCGGAACGATGGGCATTTTTAAATCACAGGCGAGTGTTATAACTCCGCTGGGGCTGGTACTCCGCCAACCATTGAAGATGACAGCAAAATGATAATGAGAAACTGGTTTCCAACTCTGGTGCTTAGCAGCGGGCTGTTATTACTGACCGGCTGCTCCAGCATGATGTCACACAGCGGCGGCAAAGAAGGTTTGTATCCGGGCACACGAGCCAGCGCGGCAACGCTTGGCGACGATGAAACAAGCTGGGCGATAAAACCACTGGTTGCGCTTGATCTACCGTTTACTGCCGTGCTGGATACGGTGCTTTTACCGTGGGATATGTTCCGTAAGGACAACTCGGTGAGATCGCGCGTTGAAGCCAGCGAGCAACAGAATCTGGCCACCAACGCCGTTATCCCACCGGCAGAACTGCCTCACTGAGCCACTTAAAGACCGGTTTCCGCACACCATAGCTGGCGGAAACCATCGATGTCCTGCATCCAGGCAACCTGCTTGCCGTCTGGGGAAAAGACGATAGCGTCCCCGGAAGGCGCTTCCCCTTCAGTTGCACCTAATGTTGTCATCGCTCCGCTTTGCGCGTCACACAGCACCACATGTCCCTGCTGCACAAACCCAAGAGCTTTACCTGAAGGGTGCCAGTTAAAGGCCGACTGAATACCATGTTGCCCCTCGGTCACCTGCCGGGGCTCACCGCCGTTCGGGGAAATAACCCAGAGTTGCACCACGCCGCCGTCATCGCGCATCAGGAAGGCAAGCTGGCTGCCGTCCGGGCTGCTGCGGATCCAGTGCCGGGGCTGATTCACCAGGCCCGGATAACGGCGCTCGTGGGTATAGGTCAGCCTGCGCTGCATCACGCCTTTTGGCGGTGCGGGCAGCGTGGTATCGGTGCCGCACAGCGGTTCGCCTCCGGCAAGCTGATAAGCCTGTGCTTCGTCTGGCAGATCTACGATAAACAGCTCTGGCACTTTTTCACCGCTCAGCGACCGGGTATCGCCGATAAACGCCAGCGCCCAGCGCTGAATGCGCCCGTCTGGCTTCCGGTAACCGTGCTCCCCAACCCAGCCTTCTTCGTAGGCGCGGTTAATCTCATCGCTGCAGGGCTGAGGCTCTGCCGTTGTGCGGCTCACCAGCACGCAATAATGACTTCCGTCGTATTCTCGAGGATGCTGTTTGGCTGGCGTCACGGAGCCAAAAGGCAGCGCGACGCCGACGTTACGCAGGTCGAGACGCGCATCAAGCTCATGCATAACGTGGTCGTTGTAGGTGAAGCTCAGGCGGCTGCCGTCCGGACTCCAGACGTGAACATGGCTGCCGCCGCGCAGCGCGCCTGGGGTATAGGGTGAGGTGATATCCATTGCATCAAGATTGCTGGCCTGACCCTGCTCTACAACCACCCCGCGGCGGTGGTGGAAGTCATAGTGCCAGTCGGCATCCGGGTTCTCCGGGCCGTGAATAAAGACATAGCGTTCCGGCTGCCGTGGGTTCACGGTCACCACGCCAACGTGCGCGCCTTCAGGGGCGCGATAGACCACCTCCACGTCGCCGGTCAGAACATTGACCCGTTCAATAGTTGAGCCGGTGAAAGACGCACCCGAGGGCCGTACGTCAAAGGCCAGCCACTGGCCGTCCGGCGTCCAAGTGTTAATGTTCGTCAGCTGATGATGACGCGGTGCGAAGGTGAGTTGTTTGATCACGGTTTTGCCCTGAAGCGCTGAGTACGCCTCAGGGTAAAAGAATTGGCCCGCCCTTTCCACTTTGCCAGGCTGCCGCATATCAAACGGGCTAAGGAACAGATCGTTTTCGCGGCGGAGATTGAACCGTTTAAAACCTACGTCGTAATCGCGGAATGTGGCAGCACTCGAATGTGAGAGGTATCAGCGTGCTGCCCCAGCAGCTTGCTAACCTCACCGACAAACTCATCCGGTACCATCACCGCTTTGATCTCGCCGGGCGCGACACCCCCTTACCATCGCCCTCAGCTCGCCCCTCTGACTGCGTGGCGCTGGTCGCCGTACCCCACCAAAATTTTTCGGGAAAGCAGTCTTTCATACATCCCCCTGCATCCGACAGTTCGGGAGCGCGCCCGGCGCCCCCGACTTTCTTATTGACCAACCCTTTCCACTTTTCCCACCAGCAGGATGTAGGAAAGTGCGCCCAGCAGAGCAACCGCCGCGATATACACCAGCGCCGGGGCAAATCCGTAGCCCTGAGCCAGATAACCGACGACCAGTGGCACGGTAATCCCACCCAGGCCGCCCACAAAGTTAAACACGCCTCCCGTCAGTCCAATCAGGCGCATCGGTGCCAGGGAAGACACCAGTGACCACGTGATAGAGGCAAAGCCGTTGCCGAAGAAGGCAATCGCCATCAGGATCATGATCCACATCGGATCTTCAGTGTAGTTGGCGGCCATAATGCAGGTAGAAAGCAGCAGACCGCAGATGATCGGCGTTTTACGCGCAATCCCCAGCGAATATCCTTTACGTACCAGGCGGTCGGCAACCCATCCGGACAGCAGCACGCCAAAGAAAGCGGCCAGGAACGGCACCGTCGTCATAAAACCTGCTTTCAACGCGGTGATGCCTTTTTCCTGCGTCAGGTAGTTAGGGAACCAGGTCAGGAAGAACCACAGCGTAGAGGCAACCGCGAACTGGCCCAGATAGACGCCCACCAGTTTGCGGTGGAACACTAGCTTCCAGTCGGCGGCACTCAGCGGCTTGCGCTCCTTTTTCTCAACCGGCGCATCGCCGTCTATCAGACCACCACCCTCACGGATATACTCCAGCTCAGCGGCGTTAATACCTTTACTTTTACGCGGCGGCTGATAAACCTTTATCCAGATCAACGCCCAAATAATGCCAATGCCGCCGGTAACGATAAACACCCAGTGCCAGCTGAGCATCTCCTGGATCCAGATCAGCAGCGGCGTCAGGAACGCCAGGCCAACAAACTGCCCGGAGGTGTAAAAGCCCACGGCAGAGGCACGCTCACGCTCGGGGAACCAGCTGGTCACCATACGGTTATTGGTCGGGAACGCCGGCGCTTCAAAAATACCCGTGATCGCACGCAGGCCAATCAGCGACATCAGGCCGGTCGCAAACCCCTGGAATAACGTGGCAACGGACCACCCCATGATGGCAATAAAGTAGGTCAGTCGGGAACCCACGCGGTCGAGAAACCAGCCGCCCGGGATCTGGCACAGGGTATAAAGCCAGGCAAAGGCCGAGAAGATATAACCCATTTCCGTTTTGGTGATGCCAAACTCTTCCTGAATATGGGCCGACGCGACCGCGAGGTTGGCGCGGTCAACGTAGCAAATCACCACCGTAATAAAGATCATCACCAACGTTAAATAACGGCGGCGCGTAGGTTTCGCCGCAGTTGCAGAAATATCCATGATATTTCGTCTCCAAAATATGGCATGGGGAATCTCATCACCATGCCCTGTTATACAGAGGGTGTTTATAATGTTTTATTGTTTACTGCTGACGTCTGGCGTTATTTCTTTACCATTCAGCCACGGAACCGTCGGCGTGACGCCATAAAGGGTTGCGCCAGTCGGTAACGTTTTTACTGCGGGCAATCACCTGCTCTTCATCAATTTCAACGCCAAGACCCGGCTTCATCAACGGCAGGAAATAACCGCCGTCCATTTTGAAGTCTTCTTTATTTTTTACAAAATCAAGCAGCTCGGCGCCTTTGTTATAGTGGATGCCCATGCTTTGCTCCTGGAATACCGCATTGTGGGAAACAAAGTCGATGTGTAAACAGGCGGCCAGCGCAATCGGCCCCAGCGGGCAGTGCGGTGCCAGAGAAACATCGTAAGCCTCTGCCATGCCTGCAATTTTGTAACACTCAGTGATGCCACCTGCATGCGAGAGATCCGGCTGCAGAATAGCAATCCCACCTGCCTCCAGTACGCGTTTGAATTCAAATCGAGAAAACATACGTTCACCCGCCGCAATAGGAATATGCGTCTGTGCGGCCAGCCGTGGGTAATATTCTGCCTGTTCAGCCAGAACCGGCTCTTCAATAAACAGGGGGCGATACGGCTCCAGCTCTTTAATTAATACTTTCGCCATTGGGGCGCTAACTCGCCCATGAAAATCAAGACCAAATTCAATTTCATTGCCGAAGGCTTCTCGAATTTTCGCGACAGTATTTACCGCAGAATCAACGGCGCGGGAATTATCAATAATGCCCATCTCCTCGCAGCCGTTTAACTTAAAGGTATCAAAACCAATTTTACGTAAAGATTTAATCCCGTCGATCACATCCGCCGGGCGATCGCCGCCGACCCAGCTGTAGGCTTTAATTTTATCCCGTACCAGGCCGCCCATCAGCTGCCATACCGGCGCGTTGAGCACCTTACCTTTAATATCCCACAGCGCCTGGTCGATACCGGCAATAGCGCTCATCAAAATCGGTCCGCCGCGGTAAAATCCACCGCGATACATCACCTGCCACAGGTCGTTAATGCGGGCAGGATCCTGGCCAATCAGGTATTCGCTTAACTCATGCACCGCCGCCTCAACGCTGCGGGCGCGGCCTTCAATAACCGGTTCCCCCCAGCCCACTACGCCTTCGTCTGTTTCAATTTTCAGGAACATCCAGCGGGGCGGTAAACGGTACGTCGTCAGTTTGGTAATTTTCATTGCACGGCCTCTTGATACGCTTTAACAAATGCTTTTGCCCTTTCGCTGGTGCGGCTCACCGGCTGCCCGGCGCGGTATAAATCACTCCCCAGACCCGCACCTGCACAGCCGGCCTGCAGCCAGATGTGCAGGTTTTCCGGGGTGACGCCCCCGACGGCAAACACCGGCACCTCCGGCGGAAGCACGGCTTTCAGCGCCTTGATATAGTCCGGCCCGAAGGCAGAAGAAGGGAAAATTTTCAGCGTCTGAGCGCCCGCATCCAGTGCGGAAAAAGCTTCAGAGGCCGTCGCGCAGCCCGCACAAACCGTCATACCGTTTGCCACGGCACGGCGAATCACATCCGGCTGTGTGTTGGGTGTGACCATCAGCTTGCTGCCCATCGCCGCCAGCTCATCCACTTGCTCCGTCTTGAGCACCGTGCCCGCCCCGATCAGCGCTTTATCGCCGAACTCTGCGACCATCGAAGCGATGCTTTGCTGCCACTGCGGTGAGTTGAGGGGAATTTCCACCGCATCAAACCCGGCGTCCAGCAGCGCAGCCACGTGCGCCTTAACCTCCTGCGGGGTGATACCGCGTAAAATCGCGATCAGCGGAAGCTTAGTTTGCCACTGCATTTGCAATACTCCTTATTCCTGCCTGGAAAGCATTGTCGCCATCTATCACCTGGCTGCTAAAGCCGAGCTGAGATAAAGCCACCTGGTAGCGAGCGCTAAGCGCCGGGTTGGCAACAATAGTGACAGGCTGCCCGACCGGACAAGCGAAACGGCGCGTCATTGTCGCCACTTCGCTGCCAATCAACAGCCCGGAAAGGAAGTCGCTTACCTGCTCTCGCGGAAGCTGGCCCAGGACGTGCGCGGCGCGGATCTCAAAGAGCTGCGGCAGCAGGTTGTCATCATTGATCCCACGCTCGAGCCCGGCGTTAAACGCCTCGGGGCTGGCCTGCTGTTCCGGCAGACCGGTACCAATCAGGGAATGCTGAAGTAGCAGATGATGCAGTTCGCCGGTCAAGACGGTGCGGAAATCGAGCACCGACTCTTCATCTGTTTGCACCCATTTGCAGTGGGTGCCGGGCATAATGTAAAGCGGAGCAGGCTGCAGCGAGCGGGCGCCCAGCAGTTGGGTTTCTTCGCCGCGCATCACGTTTTGGTTGTCTTCGCGCTGAACGCACAGGCCAGGGACTATCCACACCTGCTCAGCCGCGGCGGTCATCTGCTCGCTGAAAGTAGCAAAACGCGCAGGGCACGGCAGATACGGAGCAATTTTCCAGCCTGCGTTGCTGCCGACCATACCGGCCATCAGCACAGGCGTGGGCGTGTCTCGCCAGCCTGCAACAATCTCACTAAACACCGCCTCCGGGGATCTGCCGCCCAGGCGCGTAACGCCTGAAGTACTTTTGCGGCTGTCGATGCACGCTTCACCCTGGTAAAGCCAGGCGCGAAGGTTGGTCGATCCCCAGTCAATGGCGATGTAGCGAGTTGTCATGTAATGTCCTTTAGTCGTTTAGTGGAGCTGGCGATCATGGTGAGCGCCGCCTGCTCCGCTGCCGCGCTGTCCTGGTGACGGATCGCGTCATACAGCGCTTTATGTTCCTGCAGGGTCCTCGGCATATTGGCCTCATCCCCCATCCAGGTTCGCTCAAAAACGGCCCGCTGCAGGGAGCTGATAGCAATACTCAACTGCTGCAAAACCGGGTTATGCACGGACTCCAGGACCGCTTCGTGGTAGCGAATATCCGCCTCGTTAAACGCATCGCGGCTTTGGTTATTCGCCACCATATCGTTCAGGGCGCCTTCTATCCGCGCCAGGTCATTCGATGTAGCCCGCTCGGCCGCCCAGCGGGCAATGGCAGGTTCAACCAGATTTCGCACTTCGCTCATCGCGGCGATAAGGCGCGGGTCGTAATCGTTCGCCAGCACCCACTGCAACACCTCGGTATCGAGGTAATTCCACTGATTACGGGGCTGAACAAATGCGCCACGATAGCGTTTCATTTCAATCAGCCGCTTTGCCATTAGCGAGCGAAACACTTCCCGAATGATGTTGCGCGAAGTTTCAAACTCTTCGCACAGGTCGGCTTCTGCCGGTAATGCCGCTCCCGGCGCGTATTTACCACTAACGATTTGCTGGCCCAGCGTGACGATGATGCGGTCGGTTTTATTAAGGGTCATGACGGGTTCCTTGTTCACAAAGTCTTACCCGCTACTTTACCGCTCCCGCCGAATTTCACCGCATTTTTGAAGTACAAATGTGAAACCCGCTGCCGTTTCATGACGCCCAATGTAGTACAATATATCAATGCTGTACTACAATATGGATCACATAATAGACAACCCATAAACGAAAAGATAAAAAAAAGCCCCGGCAGAGCCAGGGCAGCAGGCGAGAGAAGAACGCGTTAGTTCAGTACAAACTTCTCAATAGCGTAGGCCACGCCGTCTTCCAGGTTAGATTTGGTGACGAAGTTGCTGACGGCTTTCACTTTGTCGGTCGCGTTGTCCATTGCCACACCCATGCCGGCGTATTCCAGCATTGCGATGTCGTTTTCCTGGTCGCCAATGGTCATCACTTCTTCCGGCTTAATGCCCAGTTTCTCCGCCAGTGACTTCACGCCGGTGCCTTTATTGACGCGCTTGTCGAGGATTTCCAGAAAGTAAGGGGAGCTTTTCAGCAGCGTATAACGCTCAAAGACGTCGGCCGGGATTCGGGCGATGGCCTCATCGAGAATAGCCGGCTCGTCAATCATCATGACTTTCAGGAACTCGCCGTTTTTATCCATGTTTTCCGCTTCGCAGAACACCAATGGAATGCTGGCGATAAAGGACTCATGCACCGTGTAGTAACTGATATCGCGGTTCGCAGTGTAAAGGGTATGGCGATCCAGCGCGTGGAAGTGCGAACCCACTTCGCGGGACAGGCTTTCCAGGAAACGATAGTCGTCATAGTTCAGCGCCGTCTGGGCGACGGTGCTGCCGTCGCTCGCCTTCTGCACCAGCGCCCCGTTGTAGGTGATGCAGTAGTCGCCGGGCTTATCCATCTGCAGCTCACGCAGGTAGCTTTCAACGCCTGCAAACGGGCGACCGGTACAGATGACGACGTTCACGCCGCGCTCGCGTGCCGCCGCAACGGCCTGTTTTACCGCCGGGGAAATGGTGTGGTCTGGCAGCAGCAGCGTGCCATCCATATCAATTGCAATCAGTTTTATGGCCATGGGATCTTCAGAGGTAATGGATTTACCTCATGCTAACGCGATTCCGCTCAAAAAACAGCAGCAAACGCCGGGGAAAAGGGGGATGAGAGGCGGCGGGCAAACTCCTCTTTTAAAAGCCCCGGACAGAATGCCGGGGCCAACAAGAAGGTCAGCTGAACAACTTACCTTTCAACAGGTTAACACCCGCGCTTAGCAGGTCGTTATGGGCTTCCGGCGTGACTTCGCCGTTTGGCGACAGCGCGTCGATCACCTTCGGCAAATATTCCGCCAGTAAAGCGGAAGCCGAGTCGGTATCCACGCCCAGTTTTTCCCCCAGTGCCGCAACGGACGGTGAACCCAGCGCCTGGGTTATCTGATCGCCGCTCAGCGACTGGTTTGTACTGTTGCTGCTGAGCCACGAGGAAACGATTTCGCCTAAGCCGCCCTGACGCAGCTTGTCCAGCAGTGCCTGAATCCCGCCCTGCTGCTCAACCCAACTTAGAATGGCCTGATATTTACCGGCGTCGCCGTTCAGCAGCGAGCCCGCAACCTGATCAAAAAGTCCCATGGGAGTTGCCTCTGTGATGTAGAAATTCGACACCGGAAAGTATAGCGCCCATAAAAAAAGCCGTGCTAAAAGCACGGCTCCATCACGATGGTGATACAAAAATATTGATGCGATACCAGAGAGCACCAAAAAATAAACGAGGAAAATCAATTCATTGATTTTCGACTGCTAACCACAAAGATGGAAAAACCATGCTTTTTCCTTCTTTGTCAAAAAGATAAAGCCGTGCTAAAAGCACGGCTCCTGGATTAGAACAATTTACCTTAGATATCGATGTTCGCCGCTTTCAGGGCGTTCTCTTCGATAAACGCACGACGAGGTTCAACCGCATCGCCCATCAGGGTGGTGAACAGCTGGTCCGCGGCAATCGCGTCTTTAACGGTAACGCGAAGCATACGGCGGCTGTCCGGATCCATGGTGGTTTCCCACAGCTGATCCGGGTTCATCTCGCCCAGGCCTTTATAACGCTGGATTGCCAGACCACGACGGGACTCTTTCTGCAGCCACTCCAGCGCCTGCTCGAAGCTGGTTACCGGCTGACGACGTTCGCCGCGTTCGATAAACGCATCTTCTTCAATCAGGCCACGCAGCTTGTCACCGAGAGCGCAAAGACGGCCATATTCGCCCCCTTCCACAAACTCTTTTTCCAGCACGTAGTCGGTGTCCACGCCATGAGTACGCACGCGTACAATCGGCTCAAACACGTTCAGCTCGCCGTTATGGTGAATGTCGTATTTCCAGGTGCTGCCGTGCTGCTCTTTTTCGTTCAGCGTCGTGGTCAGTGCAGAAATCCACTGCGTCACTTTCGCTTCATCGGCCAGGTCAGCCACCTGCAGCGTCGGGTGATAAACCAGGTTGTTCAGCAGGTTGCGTGGATAACGACGCTCCATGCGACCAATCATTTTCTGTGCGGTGTTGTATTCCGCCACCAGCTTCTCAAGTGGTTCGCCAGCCAGAGCAGGTGCACTGGCGTTGGTGTGCAGAGTCGCACCATCGAGGGCGATAGCGATCTGGTACTGGTCCATCGCCTCATCGTCTTTGATGTACTGTTCCTGCTTGCCTTTCTTCACTTTGTACAGCGGCGGCTGTGCAATGTAGACGTGACCGCGTTCTACGATTTCCGGCATCTGACGGTAGAAGAAGGTCAGCAGCAGCGTACGAATGTGCGAACCATCCACGTCGGCATCGGTCATGATGATGATGCTGTGGTAGCGCAGCTTGTCCGGGTTGTATTCGTCACGGCCAATGCCGCAGCCCAGCGCGGTGATAAGCGTTGCCACTTCCTGAGAAGAGAGCATCTTGTCAAAGCGCGCCTTCTCAACGTTCAGGATTTTACCTTTCAGCGGCAGGATCGCCTGGTTCTTACGGTTACGCCCCTGTTTTGCAGAGCCGCCCGCAGAGTCCCCTTCCACAAGGTACAGTTCAGACAGCGCCGGGTCGCGTTCCTGGCAGTCCGCCAGCTTACCAGGCAGGCCAGCCAGGTCGAGCGCGCCTTTACGGCGGGTCATTTCACGTGCGCGACGAGCAGCTTCACGAGCGCGCGCCGCATCAATAATTTTGCCGACAACGATTTTCGCGTCAGACGGGTTTTCCAGCAGGTATTCGGCCAGCAGTTCGTTCATCTGCTGCTCAACTGCGGATTTCACTTCCGAAGAAACCAGCTTGTCTTTGGTCTGGGAAGAGAACTTCGGATCCGGCACTTTCACGGAAACGACGGCAATCAGGCCTTCACGCGCATCGTCACCGGTGGCGCTAACTTTGGCTTTTTTGCTGTAGCCTTCTTTGTCCATGTAGGCGTTCAGGGTACGGGTCATCGCCGCGCGGAAGCCCGCAAGGTGAGTCCCGCCGTCGCGCTGAGGAATGTTGTTGGTGAAGCAGTAGATGTTTTCCTGGAAACCGTCGTTCCACTGCAGCGCCACTTCCACGCCGATCCCGTCTTTTTCAGTGCTGAAATAGAACACATTCGGGTGAATCGGGGTTTTGTTCTTATTGAGGTACTCAACAAACGCCTTGATACCGCCTTCGTAGTGGAAGTGATCCTGCTTGCCGTCGCGCTTGTCGATCAGGCGGATAGACACGCCAGAGTTCAGGAACGACAGCTCGCGCAGGCGCTTAGCCAGGATTTCGTATTCGAATTCGGTTACGTTGGTGAAGGTTTCATGGCTCGGCCAGAAACGCACCTGAGTCCCGGTCACATCGGCGTCACCGGTCACTGCCAGCGGAGCCTGAGGCTCACCGTGGATGTAGGTTTGCTGATGCACTTTACCTTCGCGGCGAATGACCAGCTCAAGCTTCTGGGACAGGGCGTTAACCACCGAGACGCCTACGCCGTGCAGGCCGCCGGACACCTTATAGGAGTTGTCATCAAACTTACCGCCAGCGTGCAGTACGGTCATGATAACCTGCGCTGCAGAAACACCCTCTTCCGGGTGAATACCGGTAGGAATACCACGGCCATCATCGGTTACCGAGACGGAGTTATCCGCGTGGATAGTGACCACGATGTCTTTACAGTGGCCCGCGAGCGCTTCGTCGATAGCGTTATCCACGACCTCAAATACCATGTGGTGCAGACCGGTGCCGTCGTCCGTATCGCCGATATACATGCCCGGGCGCTTACGTACCGCATCCAGTCCCTTAAGGACTTTGATACTGGAGGAGTCATAAGAATTCGACATCAACGTTTCTCGCTCATTTAATCTTGGGTTAATCCGCTATTTTACCCTGATCCACGGCGAACATCTTTGAATTTTTGTCCGCCATATCCATCACATGTTCGGCGCTGATCGCGCTAACAAAAACTTGTGACTCCGTGGCCTTTAACCGGCTGGCCAACAGGCCGCGCCTGGCATCATCCAGTTCAGAGGCAAAATCATCTATCAGATACAGGCAACGCCGCCCGTTCTGCCGGGTGAGAAACTCACCCTGCGCCAGTCGTAAGGCGCACATCAGTAATTTAAGCTGCCCGCGCGAGAGCGTATCTTCTACCGGCGCACCGTCGGCGCGAATACGGAAATCCGCTTTATGCGGGCCGTGTGCGGTATAGGTCAGCATCCGGTCGCGTTCGAAATTGCGCTCCAGCACTTCGCTATAGTCGCTCTCTTTCTCCCAGCCGCGCAGGAAGGAGAAGCTAAGGGCGAATTCCGGTAAAAATTGTGCGCAGGTATCGGCCATATCTTCCGCAATGGCGGCGCTGTAGTCGGCGCGCCAGCGGCTGATTTGCTCGGCCAGCGGAATCAGCTCCTGATCCCACGGGCGCAGCTGCGCGTAGCGTGTCACCTGGCGCAACGCGGCGTTACGTTGCTTCAGCAGGCGTTTGAGGTTGCTCCAGGCCACAAAAAAGCCGGGTTCATTATGAAAGCAGCCCCAATCAAGGAAAGCTCTACGGTATTTGGGGCCGCCGCCCAGCAAAGTAAACCCCTCAGGGGTAATCAACTGCATCGGTATCATCATCGCCAGTTCGGCGATTTTGTGGCCGTCGCTGCCGTCAATACGTACTTTGCTGTCACCGGTACGGTCTTTGGTCAGGCCGATAGCGGTTTCCCTTTCACCGTCCTGAAGCCGCCCGTGCAAAACAAAAGCGTCCTGCTCATGGCGGATCACGCGTTCAATTTTCAGGCTGCGAAAAGCGCGGCCGTGCCCGAGAGTATAAATCGCCTCAAGCACGCTGGTTTTGCCGCTGCCGTTAGCACCGACCAGAAAATTAAAGCCAGGAGAAAGAGCGAGATCCGCGTTTTCGATGTTGCGAAAGTCTTTAATCAGCAAACGCGTAAGTGACATCTACAGTCTCATTGGCATAACAACATAGGCCGCCGCCTGGCTGGCCGCGTCTTCAATCTGCACGCTGGAAACGGAGTCGGTCAGCAGAATGCGGACGTTCTCGCACTTCAGGGCGTTCAGCACGTCCAGCACATAGCTGACGTTGAAGCCGATTTCCATCTCGGTACCGTCGTAGGAAACGTCCAGAATTTCTTCTGCTTCTTCCTGCTCAGGGTTGTTTGCCGTGATTTTCAGCTGGTTTGCGCTGACGAACAGGCGCACGCCGCGGAATTTCTCGTTCGACAGAATCGCCGCACGGGCAAACGCCTGTTTCAGCAGGTCGCAGCCCGCATCGAGGTGTTTATCCGGGTTCTTCGGCAGTACGCGACGATAGTCCGGGAAGCGGCCATCCACCAGCTTGGAGGTAAAGATGAAGTCGCCGACGTGGGCGCGAATGTTATTGCTGCCGATCTGCACGCGCAGCGGAGTTTCTCCGCCGTCGAGCATGCGCATCAGCTCAATCACGCCTTTACGCGGCACGATGACCGAATGATTTGGCAAAGGCTGCCCAACCGGCATCGAACAGACCGCCAGGCGGTGGCCGTCCGTTGCAACGGTACGCAGGTCTTCGCCTTCGGTTTCGAACAGCATGCCGTTCAGATAATAGCGAACGTCCTGATGCGCCATAGAGAACTGCGTGGCTTCGATCAGGCGCTTCATGGTCGCCTGCGGCAGGGTAAATTCTACCTCGCTTTGCCAGTCGTCCAGGTTCGGGAAGTCCGCCGCCGGCAGCGTGGAAAGCGAGAAGCGGCTACGCCCGGAGCGCACCAGCATGCGGTCACCCTCCAGCTGTACCGCAATTTCCGCCCCTTCCGGCAGGCCACGGCAGATATCGAAGAATTTACGTGCCGGTACGGTCGTGGCCCCAGGTTCATGAGGCTGTACCAGCGCCACGCGCGCCACCATCTCCATTTCCAGATCGGTACCGGTTAAAGAGAGTGCACCTTCAGCCACCTGCAGCAGCAGGTTGCCCAGGATAGGCAGAGTCGGGCGGCCTCCGAGGGGACCACTTACCTGCTGCAGCGGTTTTAATAAATGTTCACGTTCAACGGTAAATTTCATAGCGTCACGAAGATAATGTTCTGATTAAATTGGAGAAATCTTCTTTGATATCGTGGCTTTCTTCACGCAGCTGCTCAATCTTGCGGCAGGCATGTAAAACCGTGGTGTGATCGCGTCCACCAAAAGCATCGCCAATTTCCGGCAGGCTATGGTTGGTCAGCTCTTTTGCCAATGCCATCGCCATCTGGCGCGGGCGGGCAACGGAACGGGAGCGACGCTTGGACAGCAAGTCAGCGACCTTAATTTTATAATACTCGGCCACCGTTTTCTGAATATTATCGATAGTGACCAGCTTCTCCTGAAGCGCAAGCAGATCGCGCAGCGCTTCACGCACGAAGTCGATGGTAATCGCCCGGCCTGTAAAGTTGGCGTTGGCAATCACGCGGTTCAGCGCCCCTTCCAGTTCTCGAACGTTGGAGCGCAGTCGCTTGGCAATAAAGAAGGCCACTTCTCCAGGCAGACGGATATCGTTCTCGTCGGCCTTTTTCATCAGGATCGCCACGCGGGTTTCAAGCTCCGGCGGCTCGATCGCCACCGTCAGCCCCCATCCGAAACGGGATTTCAAACGATCCTCCACGCCGTTGATCTCTTTTGGATAGCGATCCGACGTCAGAATGATCTGTTGATTCCCTTCCAGCAGGGCATTAAAGGTGTGGAAAAACTCTTCCTGCGAACGTTCTTTATTGGCAAAAAACTGGATGTCATCGATAAGCAACGCATCCACCGAGCGGTAGTAGCGTTTGAACTCTTCGATAGCGTTGTTCTGCAGCGCTTTAACCATGTCCTGAACAAAGCGCTCGGAATGCATGTACACCACTTTAGCATTCGGCTTGCGGGCCATGATGCCGTTACCCACCGCATGTAGAAGGTGCGTTTTACCTAAACCCGTACCGCCATAAAGGAAGAGCGGGTTATACGCGCCGCCTGGATTATCGGCCACCTGGCGTGCCGCTGCACGGGCCAGCTGGTTCGATTTACCTTCAACGAAGTTATCAAAGGTGTGTTTCAGGTTAACGTTAGAACGGTAAGAAGGTTCAGCCGGTGCGGGCACATTGTCCCAGCTTGGGCGCATCGGTGCCGCAGCGCGAGCAACCTGGGCAGGGGCTGCGGTAGTAGCCAGCTCTGCAACGGGCTGCGTCACGGGCTTACTGCCGACTTCGAAGCGCAGCAAAGGCGCATCGGTGCCGCAGAAATCGTTGAGCAGGCCATTGATATTATTAAGGTACTTATCACGCACCCAGTCGAGCACGAAACGGTTAGGCGCGTACAAAGCCAGCGTGTTATCGCTCAGTTCCGCCTGTAGGGGGCGTATCCACATACTGAATTCTGTGGCTGGTAACTCATCCTGCAATCGGGCAAGACACTGCTGCCAAAGCGAAAGTGACACGGCGGACTCCACTCGAACAAAGTCGATAAAAAGACGAAGACTGAAAGTTATACATTCATGATTGTTGACACACGCTCTCAGGCTGTGGGAGGCGCGCGAACCGCTATTTGCGGTTTCCCCGGTGAAGGCTGGATCACGATCGGGACCGCGGATCATAGCCTAAAGCGCGGCAGAGATCTTCTGTTTCTCACAGATTCTTCACGAATTATCCACAGGGCGGTTTTAGCGGGTTAAGTGTAATCGATCCTGCCACACGTGCAGCGTATAACCGTCTCATATTGGAAAATTTAATGACTAGCGCACAAATATCGCTAAAGAGATCTGATGAAGATCCTCGCGGATCCTTGCGCTTTCGCCGCAAGCCCGTATAATTCTCCACCCGTCGCGTAATGCCGCTGTACTTCAGCGGAGATCCGGGCCTCTTTTCGGGGTCAAAAAGGGCGCAGCAGTAAGGGAATTGAATTGACTCCGGAGTGTACAATTATTACAATCCGGCCTCTTTAATCAGCCACACTGAAGCGTAAGTCGTTCGCAGACCCTGTAGGGCGTTACGCAAATCCAGTGAAATTTAATAGTTTAGGTAGAAATCGCCATGAAACGCACTTTTCAACCGTCTGTACTGAAGCGCAACCGTTCTCACGGCTTCCGTGCTCGTATGGCTACTAAAAATGGTCGTCAGGTTCTGGCACGTCGTCGTGCTAAAGGCCGCTCCCGTCTGACCGTTTCTAAGTAATAAAAGCTAACCCCTGCGTGGTTAAGCTAGCTTTTCCCAGGGAGTTACGTTTGTTAACTCCCCATCATTTCACATTCGTCTTCCAGCAGCCACAACGGGCTGGCACGCCGCAAATCACCATTCTCGGCCGCCTGAATACGCTGGGGCATCCCCGTATCGGTCTCACCGTCGCTAAGAAAAACGTTAAACGCGCCCATGAACGCAATCGGATTAAACGTCTGACGCGTGAAAGCTTCCGTCTGCGTCAGCACGAACTGCCGTCAATGGATTTCGTGGTAGTAGCGAAAAAAGGGGTTGCCGACCTGGATAACCGGGCTTTATCGGAAGCATTGGAAAAGTTATGGCGCCGCCATTGTCGCCAGGCTCGCGGGTCCTGATAGCCCTTATCAGGGTCTATCAACGCCTGATTAGTCCGCTTCTCGGGCCGCATTGCCGTTTCACCCCAACCTGTTCTCACTACGGAATTGAGGCCTTGCGCAGGTTTGGTGTGTTAAAAGGCAGTTGGTTAACGATGAAACGCGTACTAAAATGCCACCCTTTGAACCCTGGTGGAGACGATCCCGTTCCGCCCGGACCTTTTGATACCAGAGAACACTAACGATGGATTCGCAACGCAATCTTTTTCTCATCGCTTTGTTGTTCGTGTCTTTCATGATCTGGCAAGCCTGGGAGCAGGACCACGCTCCTCAACCTCAGGTGCAGCAGACCACGCAGACGACGAACAGCCAGGGTAACGCCGCTAATCAGGGTGTGCCGGCCAGTGGCCAGGGAAAACTCATTACGGTTAAAACTGACGTTCTTGAACTGACCATCAACACCCGCGGTGGTGATGTAGAACAAGCGCTGTTGCCAACCTACCCGAAAGAGCTGAAATCCGCAGAGCCGTTCCAACTGCTGGAAACCACGCCTGAATTTATCTACCAGGCGCAGAGCGGCCTGACCGGTCGTGATGGCCCGGATAACCCGGCGAACGGTGACCGTCCACTGTATAACGTCACTGCCGATACCTTCGCCCTGGCGGATGGCCAGAACGAACTGGTTGTGCCGATGACGTTTACCGACGCGGCAGGCAACACCTTCACCAAGACCTTCACCCTGAAACGCGGTGAGTTCTCTGTCGGTGTGGACTACAACGTGAAGAACGTGGGCGAGAAACCGCTGGAGCTGGCAACCTTTGGTCAGCTGAAGCAGTCCATCAATCTGCCTTCTCATCGCGATACCGGCAGCAGCAACTTTGCGCTGCATACCTTCCGTGGCGCGGCGTACTCCACTCCGGACGCGAAATACGAAAAAGTTAAGTTCGACAACATCGCTGACGGTGAGAACCTGAACGTCAACGCCAACAGCGGTTGGGTGGCGATGCTACAGCAGTACTTTGCTACCGCATGGGTGCCGCATACTCAGGGCGCGAACAACTTCTACACCACCAAGCTGAACAACGACGTTGCGGCGATTGGCTACAAATCTGCTTCTCAGGTAGTGCAGCCAGGCCAGACGGCTCAGATGGGCAGCACTCTTTGGGTCGGCCCGGAAATTCAGGACAAAATGGCGGCCGTTGCGCCACACCTTGACCTGACCGTAGATTACGGCTGGCTGTGGTTCATCTCTCAGCCGCTGTTTAAGCTGCTGAAATTTATCCACAGCTTCATCGGTAACTGGGGCTTCTCCATTATCGTTATCACCTTTATCGTTCGTGGCATCATGTACCCGCTGACCAAAGCGCAGTACACCTCGATGGCCAAAATGCGTATGCTGCAGCCAAAACTGGCGGCCATGCGTGAGCGTATCGGTGACGACAAGCAGCGTATGAGCCAGGAAATGATGGCGCTGTACAAAGCTGAGAAGGTTAACCCGCTGGGCGGCTGCTTCCCGCTGATCATCCAGATGCCAATCTTCCTGGCGCTGTACTACATGCTGATGGGCTCCGTTGAACTGCGCCACGCGCCGTTTGCACTGTGGATCCACGACCTGTCTGCACAGGACCCGTACTACATCCTGCCGATTCTGATGGGCGCCACGATGTTCTTCATCCAGAAGATGTCGCCGACCACCGTAACCGACCCGATGCAGCAGAAGATCATGACCTTTATGCCGGTCATCTTCACCGTGTTCTTCCTGTGGTTCCCGTCAGGTCTGGTGCTGTACTATATCGTCAGCAACCTGGTGACCATCCTTCAGCAGCAGCTGATTTATCGCGGTCTGGAAAAGCGTGGCCTGCATAGCCGCGACAAGAAAAAGACCTGATAATATTTGGCATTAAGCTTACGAAAGGCGGTCAGTTGACCGCCTTTTTCTTTTTGATTCAAGGTCTGAGATAAACGATGAGCAATCATGACACTATCATTGCCCAGGCTACTCCGCCGGGGCGTGGCGGCGTAGGTATCCTGCGTATTTCCGGCCGTCAGGCGCGCGAGGTCGCAGAAGCGGTGCTCGGTAAGCTGCCGAAGCCGCGCTACGCGGATTATCTTCCGTTTCGCGATGCCGACGGTAGCGCGCTGGATCAGGGCATTGCGCTGTGGTTTCCTGGCCCGAACTCCTTCACCGGTGAAGATGTCCTCGAGCTGCAGGGGCACGGCGGCCCGGTCATCCTCGACCTGCTGCTCAAACGCATTCTGGCGCTGCCGGGTTTGCGCATCGCCAGGCCCGGTGAGTTTTCGGAACGCGCTTTCCTGAACGATAAGCTCGACCTGGCGCAGGCGGAGGCGATCGCCGACCTGATCGATGCCAGTTCCGAGCAGGCCGCTCGCTCAGCGCTTAATTCGCTGCAGGGGGCTTTCTCCGCGCGTATTAACCATCTGGTGGAAGCGCTGACTCACCTGCGTATTTACGTGGAGGCGGCTATCGACTTCCCGGACGAAGAGATCGACTTCCTCTCCGACGGTAAAATCGAAGCTCAGCTGCATCAGGTCATTGGCGATCTTGATGCGGTACGCGCCGAAGCCCGCCAGGGGAGCCTGCTGCGTGAAGGCATGAAAGTCGTTATCGCCGGGCGTCCAAACGCCGGTAAATCCAGCCTGTTGAATGCCCTGGCCGGGCGTGAGGCGGCTATCGTCACCGACATTGCTGGCACTACGCGTGACGTCCTCCGCGAACATATCCACATCGACGGGATGCCGCTGCATATTATTGATACCGCGGGCCTGCGCGAAGCCAGTGACGAAGTTGAACGCATCGGGATTGAACGAGCCTGGAAAGAGATTGAGCAAGCCGATCGTGTGTTGTTCATGGTGGACGGCACCACCACCGACGCCGTTGACCCGGCGGCAATTTGGCCTGATTTCATCGCTCGCCTGCCTGAGCGTTTGCCGATTACCGTGGTGCGCAACAAAGCCGACGTCACCGGCGAGACGCTTGGCCTGAGCGAAGTGAATGGTCACTCACTTGTCAGGCTCTCCGCCCGTACCGGGGAAGGTGTCGACGTGCTGCGCGCGCATCTGAAAGAGAGCATGGGCTTCGAAACTAATATGGAAGGCGGCTTCCTCGCCCGACGCCGTCATCTACAGGCGCTTGAGCAAGCTGCGACCCACCTGCAACAGGGCAAAGCCCAGCTGCTGGGTGCCTGGGCCGGCGAACTGCTGGCGGAAGAGCTGCGCCTGGCGCAGCAGAACTTAAGTGAAATCACCGGCGAATTTAGCTCTGACGATCTGTTAGGGCGTATCTTCTCGAGCTTCTGTATCGGAAAATAATCCCCTGCCGTCGCCCCGCGTCACACTTCAGGATGCGGGGCATTTTCCTCACATTTAAAATACTTCATCATTTCAAGACGATGTCTTCATATCGACATTTTTAAGTGCTCAACTTACGCAAACCACTAAGAATTTTCCCAGAATTGAATATATAATATATTGCTCAAAAAATAGGTCACTCTATTGAAGAGCATCAATGACAACGCATTGAGCCAGAGACTACTATTCGATCCCTGACAAGATTCAGAATCGGAAGCGGAGCGCTGTTTCAGCCACCCGAAGCAGCATGACATCGACAGACCATTATCAAGGAGCGACAAATGGCGACGCATTTTGCAAGATGGGCTCTGAACCCTCCCAACCTCACTTCACCCCGACTGAACGACGAAATTCTTAACGCAGCCAGCCTGATGCCGGAGCACCGCCGCACGCGCTATCTCGCGTCGCGTACGCTGGTCGCAGAGATGATGTTTATGTTGTATGGCACCCAGCACCTGCCGCAAATCATCACCTCTACGGCAGGACGCCCGCGCTTTGCCGACGCGGAGCTGCCGGATTTCAGCATCGCCTATGCCGGCAACATGGTGGGCGTACTGCTGGCAACCGAAGGGCGCTGCGGGCTGGACATGGAGCTCCGCCGCAGTTTCCAGGCACCGTCCCCGGTTGTGCCGCCGTCGCAGTCCAGCAGCAGCGAAATTACCTGGATCAACAACCAAAACGATCCCAATGAAGCTCGAACCCAGCTGCATACGCTGCGCCGCAGCGTTCTGAAATTGACGGACAATCCCCAGACCAGCCTCAGCACACTACAATTATTGCCGGGCTCTGGTCGCCTGCGCGTCATAAACGAGCCGCATATTGAAGCTATCAGCGATGCGGAAGATATCCTTATCTGGGGCTGTACCGTAGCGCCAGGCGTGGAGCGCCTGAAGCTGTGGGAATTCGACGGCCAACAGGGCTGGAACGCCCTGCCGGATGCCGAAGCTCGCAGCCGAAGCGCTCAGGCGCGCATCATTCGCCTGACGGGTATATCATCAGAGGCAGCAACGCCGCATAACACATTTTCCCGAACGTCCTGACACATAAAGGAGTACCAATGTCTGATTCGTTGAAGATAGTGACTTTACTGGGGAGCCTGCGTAAGGGTTCATTTAACGCGATGGTCGCCCGTACGCTGCCGAACATCGCCCCGGCAGGCATGCAGATAGATGCCCTGCCTTCCATCGGCGATATCCCGCTGTACGATGCCGACATTCAGCAGGAAGACGGTTTCCCGCAGAGCGTGGAAGCCATTGCTGAGCAAATCCGCCAGGCGGATGGCGTAGTGATTGTGACGCCTGAATATAACTATTCCGTGCCGGGTGGCTTGAAAAACGCTATCGACTGGCTTTCTCGCCTGCCTGAGCAGCCGCTCGCCGGCAAGCCTGTGCTTATTCAAACCAGCTCCATGGGCGCTATCGGCGGCGCGCGCTGCCAGTATCATCTGCGCCAGATCCTCGTTTTCCTGGATGCGATGGTGATGAACAAGCCTGAGTTTATGGGCGGTGTAATTCAGAACAAAGTCGACCCGCAGAGCGGCGAAGTGGTGGATCAAAGCACGCTCGACCATCTGACCGGGCAGCTCACCGCCTTTGGCGATTACATCAAGCGCGTTAAAGCCTGATTCCAGGCCAAAAAAAACGCCAGTCACATGACTGGCGTTTTTATTTTTAGCGTCTGGCTTTAATCAACGAACACAATTTTCAGCACGAACAGCAGCGCCACGATGATCACGCACGGGCTCAGCTCGCGCCAGCGGCCGGTGCCCAACTTCATAACGCAGTAGGAAATAAAGCCCAGCGCGATGCCTTCGGTAATGGAGAAGCTGAACGGCATCATTACGGCGGTAACAAACGCCGGTACCGCTTCGGTCAGGTCATCCCACTTCACGCGGGCCAGGCTGGAGGTCATCAGCACGCCAACGTAAATCAGCGCCCCTGCGGCCGCATACGCAGGCACCATACCCGCCAGCGGTGACAGGAAGATAACCAGCAGGAACAGCAGGCCGACCACGATAGCCGTCAGGCCAGTGCGGCCGCCGACCGAAACGCCGGACGAGCTTTCGATGTAGGCGGTAACCGAAGAGGTGCCGAAAAAGGAACCCGTAACGGAAGAGATACTGTCCACGAACAGCGCCTGCTTCATGCGCGGAAACTTGCCCTTCTCGTCGGTTAATCCGGCTTTGTCCGTCACGCCAATCAGGGTGCCGGAGGAGTCAAACAGGTTCACCAACATGAAGGAGAAGATCACCCCTGCCAGACCCAGATTCAGCGATCCGGCTAAATCCACCTGCCCGACAACGCTGCTCACGCTTGGCGGCGCAGACACGATGCCGTGGTACTGCACGTCGCCCAGCAGCCAGCCCAGCAGCGTGGTCGCCACGATAGAAACCAGCACCGCCGCGTGAATATTACGGGAAGCGAGAATCGCAATGATAAAGAAGCCCAGCGCCCCCAGCAGCACGCTGTGGGAGGTCAGGTTCCCGATGCTGACCAGCGTCTCTTTATTGGCGACAATGATCCCGGCATTTTTCAGCCCCATCATGCCGATAAACAGGCCGATACCGCTGGTAATGCCGACACGCAGACCAAGCGGAATATTCGCGATCATCCAGTAGCGAACGCGGAAAATCGTCAGCAGCAGCAGACCCACGGCGCCCCAGAAGATAGCGCCCATGCCGACTTGCCAGGACAGGCCCATCGCGCCGACGACCACGAAGGCGAAGAAGGCATTCAGGCCCATCGCCGGTGCCAGCGCCACAGGCAAGTTGGCGAAAATACCCATCAGGATGCTGCCAAAGGCGGCTATCAGGCAGGTAGTGACGAAGACCGCCTGGGTATCCATCCCGGCTGCGCCGAGGATCTGTGGGTTAACAAAAACGATGTACACCATCGTCAGGAAGGTGGTGAACCCGGCGATCACCTCGGTGCGGGCGTTAGTACCGTGTTCGCGTAATTTGAACGCGCGTTCGAGCAGCCCCGGCGTTGTTTCCGGAGTGGACTGTGGTTGGCTCATTATCGGTTTCCGAACTAAAAGAGGAAAAAATACGCCGCTATCCTATACCAAAATTGGCGGGGGATAACGCAAATCATCCACTTTTTTCGCTGAAATTACCGCAACGGGATCGATTGCGTTGCGCAAAAAGCATAGAGTAAACGTTAAACCTGAGAGAAAGGAAATGGCATGTCCCGGATAGAAGCGGTGTTTTTTGACTGCGATGGAACGCTGGTCGACAGCGAGGTCATCTGCTCCAAAGCCTACGTACATATGTTTGCGCAATACGGCATTCAACTTGCGCTGGATGATGTGTTCAAAACATTCAAAGGCGTCAAACTCTACGAAATTATCGACACAATCAACGCTGAGTACGGCACCAGCCTGCCTAAGCCCGAGCTGGAAGCGATTTACCGCGCCGAAGTTGCTCGCCTGTTTGACAGCGAACTTCAGGCCATCGCCGGGGCGAACACGCTGCTGGCACAAATCAACAAGCCGATGTGCGTGGTGTCTAACGGCCCGGTCAGCAAAATGCAGCACTCTCTCGGCAAAACCGGAATGCTCAACTACTTTCCGGATACCCTTTACAGCGGCTACGACATTCAGCGCTGGAAGCCGGACCCGGCTCTGATGTTCCACGCGGCGGAGCAGATGAAGGTGGGCGTAGAGCGCTGCATTCTGGTGGACGATTCTATGGCAGGGGCGCAGTCGGGCATTGCTGCGGGAATGGAGGTGTTTTACTTCTGTGCCGATCCGCATAACAAGCCGATCGACCATCCAAAGGTGACGACATTTACCGATTTGGCCGAGCTACCGGGCTTGTGGAAAGCGCGCGGCTGGGAAATCACGGCGTAGGAACAGCCCCTCACCCCCTTCTTTCTGGCTGCCCGACTGCACGAAAGCAGGCTGCGGTCGATCCCCTCTCCCTTTTAGGGAGAGGGTCAAAAAACTAAAGGAACATCCCGCCGGACACTTCAATGCGTTGCGCGTTCATCCAGCCCGTCTCATCGCTAAGAATGGCAGCAATCGCATCGCCGATATCATCCGGCTGCCCTACGCGCCCCAGTGCGGTTTGCGCGGCAATCGCCTTAGACACATGCTCATTGTCGCGCACAATACCGCCGCTGAAATCGGTAGCGATAGCACCCGGCGCAATGATATTCACCGCAATCCCACGCGAGCCCAGCTCTTTGGCCTGGTACTTAGTCAGTACTTCCATCGCCCCTTTCATCGTGGCGTAGGCGGCTTTACCCGGCAGCGAGAAGCGGGTCAGGCCAGTGGAGACATTCAGAATGCGGCCGCCGTCTTTAATCAGTGGCAGCAGGCCCTGAGTCAGGAAAAAAGGCCCTTTCAGGTGGATGTTCATTATTTCATCGAACTGCGCTTCAGTGGTCTCGGCGAATGACGCTTCAAGACCGATCCCCGCATTGTTCAATAAATAATCAAACGTATCTCGCTGCCAGACGCGGTGCAGCGTTTCTTTCACCTGCTCAACAAATCCAGCAAAGGTAGAAGAATCACCGACGTTGAGCTGAATTGCTGCAGCTTTCACGCCTTTTTGCTCAATTTCACGCACAACATCTTCGGCTTCCTGACGCTGGCTATTGTAGGTCAGCAGAATACCGATGCCGCGTGAGGCCAGCTTCAGCGCTGCATTTTTACCTAAACCGCGGCTGCCGCCGGTCACTAAAGCAATGCGTTGACTCATGATAAACCCCTTATTTGGCTGTCAGGACATTGAGATACAGCTTATTAGCTGATACAAAATCAATAAATACGGCCAGATGCGCATCACTGTTTCATTAATAACAACAATGTGGTGATAAGATGGATAAAATACACGCAATGCAGCTCTTCGTGCGGGTTGCGGAGCTGGAGAGCTTTACCCGCGCCGCAGACACGCTTGGGCTGCCGAAGGGCAGCGTTTCTCGCCAGGTTCAGGCGCTGGAAACGTCACTCGGCACACGCCTGCTGCACCGCACCACTCGCCGGGTTCAGCTCACCCAGGACGGCATGGTCTATTACGAACGCTGCCGGGATCTGTTAAGTAATCTCGATGAACTCGACGGCCTGTTCCAGACCGATCCCGCCAGCGTCAGCGGGCGCATCAGGGTCGATATGCCCGTTACGCTGGCGCGCGGCTTGATCATGCCGAAACTGCCAGGTTTCCTGCAGCAGTACCCCGGTATCGAACTAGAGCTTAGCAGCAGCGACAGAATGGTGGATGTTGTTCGGGAAGGGTTTGACTGCGTGCTGCGCGTGGGCCACCTCAAAGACTCGGGCCTGGTGGCAAGGCCGCTGGGGAAATTTACCATGATCAACTGCGCCAGCCCGGACTACCTCAGCCGCTTTGGCTATCCCGAAAGCCTGGACGACCTGGCTTCGCATGCAATGGTGCATTACGCGCAGAATCTCGGCACCCGCCCACAAGGCTTTGAAGTCTGGCTGGATAAAACAACGCAGTGGGTGAAAACCGGTGGCCTGATAACCGTTAACAGCACGGAAACCTACCAGGCCGCCTGTGCCGCCGGGCTGGGCATCATTCAGGTTCCTCGCGCGGGTGTGAAAATCCAGCTCAAAGAGGGCAGCCTGGTGGAAATTTTGCCCCAGTATCGGGCCGAACCAATGCCGATTTCGCTACTTTATCCGCATCGCCGCAACCTCTCCCGGCGGGTACATTTGTTTATGGAATGGCTAAGCGGCGTACTCAAAGCCTATGTCGATTAGCGTTATGGCTATAATTTCCTTAAGATCCTGCCACAGCAAAAGGAAAATTGACCCGATGACGACGACGGATAACCGCGAAAAACGCCCAACCCACGAGCTCGAGTACGAGCCTGTAGTGAATATCGATACTCAGCAGGATGAAGCTCACAGCGAAGCAACAGAGAATGAACCCCTGGTGAAGCTGAAAACCAGCAACGCCGCGGTGAACAGCACCATATCTGCGGTCAACAAAACGGTCAGGCAGCCGATAGTTGCCCACCTGCTCCGCGCCGCAGAACGCTTTAACGATCGGCTTGGAAACCAGTTTGGTGCCGCCATTACTTACTTCTCGTTTCTGTCGCTGATCCCCATCATGATGGTCGCCTTCGCGGCAGGCGGCTACGTGCTTGCCTCACACCCGACGCTACTTGAAGATATTTTTGCCAAAATCCTTGAGAACGTCAGCGACCCGACGCTTGCCGCCACGCTGAAAAACACCATCAATACCGCGGTTCAACAGCGCACCACCGTTGGCCTGGTCGGGCTGCTGGTTGCGCTTTACTCCGGCATTAACTGGATGGGCAACCTGCGCGAAGCGGTGCGCGCTCAGTCGCGGGATAAGTGGGAACGCACCCCGCAGGATCAGGAAAAATTCTGGATAAAATACCTGCGTGATTTTATCTCATTGATTGGTCTGCTGATTGCGCTGATCGTCACGCTGTCTATCACCTCTATTTCCGGCTCCGCCCAGACGCTGCTGATACGCCTGCTGCATCTGGGCGATATCGAATGGCTAAAGCCGGCCTGGCATCTGGTCGGCCTGGCGATTTCGATTTTTGCTAACTACCTGCTGTTCTTCTGGATCTTCTGGCGTCTGCCGCGCCATCGCCCGCGCCGTAAGGCGCTCATTCGCGGCACGCTGATTGCGGCCATCGGCTTTGAGGTGATTAAAATCATTATGACCTACAGTCTGCCGAAGCTCGTCAGTTCGCCTTCCGGGGCCGCTTTTGGCTCGGTGCTGGGGCTGATGGCCTTCTTCTACTTCTTCGCCCGGCTGACGCTATTTTGCGCGGCCTGGATTGCCACCGCAGAATACAAAGACGACCCGAGGATGCCGGGGAAAACACATAAATAATCCTGTCATGATTTCCGGTCAGGATAGGTGGCCTGCCGACCTTCAGGTTAGCAGGTCCACTTGTCTAAACCTCCGACCAGAGAACATGCCATGACCACAGCCTCCGTGCCCAAACTTCAGAAAACTGTTATTGATCCCAGCGTTCGCCTGCGCGAAACACACGTCGGCGAACAGTGTGAAATACTCGCCAACAGCGTGCTGGAGTACAGCACCCTCGGCGACTTCTCCTACCTCGGGGAACACTGCTGCGTAGCCGACAGCGAGATCGGTAAATTCACCGCCATTGCCAACCACGTTCGACTTGGCGCCCCCAATCACCCGATGGATCGCCCCTCACAGCACCGCTTTACCTACTGCCCCGAGTACTACGCCACTGATGTTGGCCGGGATACCTCATTCTTTGCGCATCGCCGCGAGGACCGGGTGATAATTGGTAACGATGTGTGGATTGGCCACGGCGTTATCGTCCTGCCCGGCGTGACGGTGGGTGACGGCGCTGTACTGGCCGCGGGCGCGGTGGTCAGCAAAGATGTCCCGCCGTACACCATCGTTGGCGGCGTGCCAGCCAAACCTATTCGCAGCCGTTTCCCGCAGGAGGTGGCTGAAAGCCTGGGGCGCATCGCCTGGTGGGACTGGCCGCTGGAGAAATTAATGGCGCACCTGCCGGAGTTTCAGTCCGGTGAGATAGCCAGTTTTTGCGCTCGCTGGGACAAGCCGACCAACTCAGCAGATAAATCTAACTGGTAACTTTTATTTAACCTAAAACCAGTTTTATTCTCTATTTTGAAAATTTTGTGAAGCATTTCATAGAAGATTACGGGCTGGCTTAAAAATTATCCACTTAATGCGCGTTTTTTGAGCCATTTCGCCCGGTGCGGCGCGTTGAAATGCTTCTTTTGCTATGCGTAAATGGACTTTCGTTCGCCATAAATAAGAAAAATCTATGCAAGCATCCGTTGCCACAACTCTCGATACCGGGGCTGACGCTACGCCCGTAAACTCACGCGGAAAAGTCGTTGTCGCTTCGCTGGTCGGCACGGCCATCGAATTCTTCGACTTCTACATTTATGCCACCGCGGCGGTGATTGTCTTCCCGCACATCTTCTTCCCGCAGGGTGACCCGACGGCCGCCACGTTACAGTCCCTCGCCACTTTCGCCATCGCCTTTGTGGCTCGCCCGATTGGTTCAGCGCTCTTCGGCCACTTCGGCGACCGCGTCGGTCGCAAAGTCACGCTGGTCGCTTCCCTGCTCACGATGGGGATCTCGACCGTCGTCATCGGACTGCTGCCGGGCTATGCCAGCATCGGTATCTTCGCCCCGCTTCTGCTGGCGCTGGCCCGTTTTGGCCAGGGTCTTGGCCTGGGCGGTGAATGGGGTGGTGCGGCATTGCTGGCGACCGAGAACGCCCCGCCGCGCAAACGCGCGCTGTACGGTTCATTCCCGCAGTTGGGCGCGCCGATAGGCTTCTTCTTCGCCAACGGCACCTTCCTGCTGCTTTCATGGCTGCTGACCGACGAGCAATTTATGTCCTGGGGCTGGCGCGTGCCGTTCATTCTCTCTGCGGTGCTGGTCATTATCGGGCTTTATGTCCGCGTTTCGCTGCATGAAACGCCCGTTTTCGCGAAGATTGCCAAAGCCGGGAAGCAGGTTAAAGTCCCGCTGGGCACGCTGCTGACCAAACATTTGAAGGCGACGATCCTCGGCACTTTCATCATGCTGGCGACCTATACGCTGTTCTATATCATGACGGTCTATTCCATGACCTTCAGCACCGCGCCTGTGCCAGCTGGCCTCGGTTTCTCGCGCAATGAGGTGCTGTGGATGCTGATGATGGCGGTGATTGGCTTTGGCGTGATGGTGCCGATTGCGGGTTACCTGGCGGATGCTTTTGGCCGCCGTAAGAGCATGATTGTGATCACCAGCCTGATGATTCTGTTTGCGCTGTTCGTCTTCCCGCCGCTGCTGGGCTCCGGGAACCAGGCGTTGGTGATGGCCTACCTGCTGATTGGCCTGAGCCTGATGGGCCTGACTTTTGGCCCGATGGGTGCACTGCTGCCGGAGATGTTCCCGACGGAAGTCCGCTACACCGGCGCGTCATTCTCTTACAACGTCGCGTCCATTCTTGGCGCCTCTGTCGCACCGTATATCGCCACATGGCTGCAGGCTAATTATGGTCTGTTCTATGTCGGCGTGTATCTGGCGGCGATGTCGGCACTGACGCTGATTGCTCTGCTGCTGAGTAAAGAGACCCGCCATCAGTCGCTGTAATTTTTACCCTCACCCTAACCCTCTCCCTAAAAGGGAGAGGGGATGAAAGAAGAAAGCTGGCTAACAGGAAGGGAATATCAGTTTTGCCTTCCCTGGTGACCTTTTCTTTTCCCCTTCGCCCCTTTGGGACGAAAGAGGAAGGCTGGCTAAAAGGAGAGGAAATATCAGTTTTGCCTTCTCTTTTCCCCCTCGCCCCTTTGGGGAGAGGGCCGGTGTGAGGGGCAAACTCACTTCTTCATTTGCCCCAAAATCGTCCGGCACTGATTATCGCTCCCTTCAGAAGGCGATATCAGCGCGGCCAACGCCGCCGCCGGAGCGACCAGCGTGGCAAGCGCGGCAGCCACTGCACCACGGATAATCAATGGCCCCGGCTTCACGCCCGCATCAGGGTTCTTGAATGTGCCACGCACATAGAGCGGGGAGCGCAGAGTAATAATACGAATCCCTTTGCTCTCCGGATCGATGGTCAGATCCAGGCGCTCGCTGGCAAAGTTTGTGCTCCCGGTGACGTTAATCAGCGCGTTTTCAGTATCGAAGGCAAAAATCCTCGGCGTCGCGATCCCGTTGCGTAAATCCAGATTCGCGGCGGCGCAGTTGATCCGCACCTCATCGTCACCAAAAATCTTGCCGACAATGTAGTTACCCACGTTAAGGCCAACGATTTCCATCAGGTTACGGCTGATAAGCCCGTCGTTCATCAACAGCTTCAGGCTGCCGTTACTGGTGCCCAGCAGCGCGGCGACTGAGTTACCGCGTCCGCTCAGATTGGCGTCGCCGTTCAGCTCGCCCAGCGTTTTCTGCATCGACTCAACCTTCGGCATAAGCTGCTTCAGCTGCAGACGACGCGCCTGAATATCCGCTTTCCCCTGCATCGGCTTTTTATCGCCCTCAAGGTGGATGTTGGCATTGATGGAGCCGCCCGCCATGCCGAATTTCAGCGGCTGCAGGCGCAGGTCAGCGTTATTCAGGATCACGTGGGTGGTGAGGTCGCTCAGCGGCAGCGTGCCGCTGTGTTCAATGCGCTGCCCTTTAAAGCGCACATCGGCGTCCATCACGTTCCATTTGTCCGTTTCAAAGCGATCGTAAGGCAGCACTTTATCGGCTGGCTGCACCGTCCTGTCGCCCCGCTGCTGTCTGGCTTTTTTCGTCTTTTCGGCACCCTTCCCGGAATCAACGCCAATCAGCGGCCCTAAATCGGCCAGCCGCAGCTGCTTAGAGACCAAATCCCCCTCAAGTTTAGGCCGGGGTTTCCCCTGGCTGTAGGTCAGGGAGCCGTGAATATCACTGTCGCCAATGCGCCCGTTAAAATCCTGATAGCGGAAGACGGAGCCTTTATCCGTGTCGATTTTTGCCAGCAGGTGACCGTCCGTTTCAAACGGAGGCGTATCCGGCAGCAGCACGCCGGTTAGCGCGTAAAGATTACCGAGGGAATCGCCGGAGAACTTGAGCCGGAGATCGACGCCGCCCATTTGCATCGGATCGTTAACGGTGCCAACCAGGACCACTCGCGACGTCCCGGAACGCACGTCGGCCTGAACCGGAAATGCGCTATCGCCTTCGCTACGTAGCGCCAGCATACCGCCAATCTTACCGCTGCCCTCAACCGGCTGGCCGTTGTAGCGGCCATTCACTTTCAGGCCGAAAACGTAATCTGCCGCTTTCGCCGCATCTTTACCCTGTGGTTTCTGGCCGGACACTTCGCTGAACGGCAGCGGCTTACCCAAAGGATCAACCAGGACCGTCAGCTCGGCTTTTGTGACCTTGTCGTCCACCGCGATCCGGCCTTTATCGAACAGGATATTGTCTAGCCGGAAAGACCAGCCGGAGGGCTTTTGATTCGGATCTTTGTCGCCTGAGCTGGCAAGGTTAAAGGTCCAGTTATTGTTTTTTTCCGACAGGCGGATAATACGGACATCCGGCTCAACCAGGCGAATCCAGGGGAGATAAACCGTTTTGGTTAGCAGCGAAAGCGGGGCAAGCGTTGCCTCGACGCCGGGCAGATGAACCATGGTGACTTCGGGAATGTCAGGCGGGTTACCAAGCAGAATATCTTCGGCATGAACGTGCGGCCACGGCACCCAACTACGCCAGCCGGGCTCGTCTTTATTTCGTTCCCAAACCACCCCTAAATCACCGCGAATAGCAAAGGGGCGGTTCAGCACCGTCGAGACTTTTTGGTTGATGGTTGGTTTCAGCCGGTTCCAGTCGAACGTGGCGATCGCCACGATCGCTACGACAACCAACAACAAGAAAATCCCGGCGATTGCGCTACTAATTTTACCCGTTTTTGTCATCCTTCTTACCTCTCCTGATGCCGGTCTGCCTGACTAAAAGATAGTCCAGCGTGACCGAAACGACATCAGGGAAGGCGAATCAGAACGTTTTCCAGGTTTTCGAAAGGGACTGGGCGAGACAGGAAATAACCCTGGGCAGCATAAGCAGGTGAAGACTGAACATCTCGCCATTCTTCAACTGTTTCAATGCCTTCCACAATTACACCCTTACAATACCGGTTCATTAACTGCAGCAGCATGGTAAACAAATTACGCCCTTCATCGCTTTTACGCAGCATGATAAAAAGCTCGCGCGCCACTTTGATATAGTCGTAGCGGACTTCGCTCAACGCGGAGAAATTAGCCAGACCAGTGCCAAAATCATCAAGCCAGAGCGGGCCAAACTCATGCATACCGGCCAGCGTTGCCGCCTGTGGCAAGTTAATATGCTCCACAAGTTCAAAACGTACCCACGGCAGCCTGGCGATCAAATCAAGAATCGGCTGATGCTGCTTCATGGCGATCAAAGTTGGGCCATCAACGTTAACCGACGCCAGGATGCCGTGACCGATAAAGGTCTGCTCCCAGGCTTCCAACAGACGCAGTTGTTCTTCCACCACCGCAAGACGCTGGCGGCTGGGGATCGAAGAGAAATAGCGGTCAGGCGGGATACGTACGTCTGCCTCAGCCGGATGCGTGACCACCGTCAGCAGTTCAACTGCCATCAATTTCCCGTCTGTTCTGTAAATCGGCTGAAAGGTGTAGCGCCGCTGGCATTGCAGCCAAAATCGTCGCTCCTGCAAACTTTCAACGCTCGCCTCAAGCGTATGCAGCCGGTGAGTGATCTGCTTCAACTTCATCTGTACATCCTGTTTGCCCTGATAACTCTACATGGCTCGTCGAAAGGTTATCGGCGTCGGAATAGAGAACTTTATGCTCGCTTTCGCAGCAAAATGCGCCAGAACGATTTTTGTCACAATCACAATAACCTGGCGTACATCAAACATTTTCGAAACGCTGTTTTAAAATATTTGACTCACTTTTCGCCACGGCGGAGAATGCAAAAAAACAGTGTTTTTGTTCATTTAACCACCGGGTCTCTTATGCTCACTCAGAAAATTGCCGTGATCGGCGAATGCATGATCGAACTGTCTCAAAGCGGAGCCCAGCTTCAGCGAGGTTTCGGAGGCGATACGTTAAATACCTCGGTTTATCTCGCCCGCCAGGTCAGCGAAAGCGCACTGGAAGTGCATTATGTCACCGCGCTCGGCGAGGACAGCTTTAGTCAGCAAATGCTGGACACCTGGCGCCGGGAACGCCTGCACACGACATTGATTCAGCGGCTGGAGCATCGCCTTCCGGGCCTGTATTACATCGAAACCGATAGCCACGGCGAGCGGACGTTCTACTACTGGCGTAACGAAGCTGCGGCGCGGTTCTGGCTGGAAAGCGAGCGTTCAGACGAAATATGCGCGGAGCTGGCCCGGTTTGATTACCTCTATCTGAGCGGCATTAGCCTGGCCATCCTCAATGACACCAGCCGGGAGAAGCTTTTCGCGATGTTGAAGCAGGCCAGAGCGAACGGCTGCAAAGTCATTTTCGACAATAACTATCGGCCGCGCTTATGGGCCAGCCCGCAAGAGACACAGCGTGTTTACCGGCAAATGCTGGCCTGCACGGATATTGCGTTCCTGACGCTGGACGACGAAGACGCGCTATGGGGCTCAGCTCCGGCAGAGGAAGTGATTCGCCGGACGCATGCTGCTGGCGTACAAGAAGTGGTCATCAAACGAGGCGCTGAGTCTTGCCTGGTCTCGATGAGTGGCGAGGATCTACTCGACGTACCGGCAATTCGTCTGGCAAAAGAGAAAATCGTGGACACTACCGCAGCAGGAGATTCCTTTAGCGCGGGCTATCTGGCAGTGCGGTTAACCGGGGGTACGGCGGAAGAAGCCGCGAAGCGCGGTCATTTGACGGCGGGCACGGTGATTCAATATCGCGGGGCGATTATCCCGCTGGATGCAATGCCCAAATAAGATGACCCTCACCCTAGCCCTCTCCCTGGAAGCGAGAGGGGACGAAAAGAAAACACCTGACGAACTCCCCTCTTGCTAAAGGAGGGGAATAAAAAGAAAGCGTCTGGCGAATTCCCCCTCTTACTAAAGGTGAGGGGCCGACAATAAGACATCTTCAAGAATTCCCCCTCTCCCCTGTGGGGAGAGGGTCGGGGTGAGGGGCAATCCCACCGCTAAGAAGCAGGAGGAATATCCGAAACATCCTGCTTAGGATCGTCGGTCACCGGCGGCGGCGCAGCTGGCACCATCACCTTATCCCACGTCTCTTTGAGTTCCTTCATGTTGTACTCAGGTTCGCCTTTTGGCTGCAACAGCACCATAGACATCTCCTGAGACAGCTGCTGACGCAGATCCTGATTGAGCATCGACACGGTCAGGCTGTCGAGGAAATCCTGTCGGAGTTTCTGGTACTGCTCCGGCGCAATATCAACCACCTGATTCTGCAGCGAACGTAAACGCTGGCCGATCAGCACGTCGGTGTCGGTGCGCGCGTAGGTGGCAAACAGCTTCGTCAGCTCATTCTTTTTCTGCGCGATCAGCGCGTCGAATTCTTCCTGAGAGAGGCCCTTATCGCGGACTCTCAACAGCTCACGCCCGACGCTGGTAAGACTGGCGTTCAGCTTATCGTTCGGGGATTCAATGTTGATCCCGCATTGGGCACGCAGATAAAGCACGCGGCAATCAAAGCTCAGATTGAGGTCTTTAACGCCGTTTTTGCTCAGGCTTTGCTGCACATTCCAGAATAGCGCTTCACGGGCCAGATCGGCACGCCAGTAGCGCAGCAGCGCCGCGGACTCCCGAATCGGCTGCCAGGCGTTGTCCCACATCAGGGACAACCTGTCCTGACGCACGCTGTCGGTCATCAGGCTGACCGGTTCAGGGTTAAGCGGGGAAAGCGTTGGCACCGGCGCAGGCGTGTCGCGTTTGCCTTTTAGCTCACCGAAGGTTTTGTTGATTTGTTCCGCTACGTTACGGCTATCGACGTTGCCAACCACGATCAGGGTCATGGCATCCGGGGTGTACCACTTGTCGTAAAACGCTTTCAGCTGGGCGGCATCCACCGGGCGCTTGAGATTATCAGCCGGATCGTGGCCAAGCAGCGTGGAGCCTTTCAGGCGATAGCGCCACCAGCTGTCTTTGGTGTTCATCGGCCAGGTTGCCACCATATCCGGCACATGCAGTGCCGCGGTGACGGTTGCCGGCGTCACCGCCAGCGACCCGATATTGGTCGACATAAACGTCAGCGCTTCTTTCAGCAAATCATTGCGGTTATTAGGCAAGCTCAAGTTAAACAGCGTGAAGTCATAGGAGACGATAGCCGGAGGAAGTGGACGCTCCGGGTCGCTGCTTTGGTGCCATAACGAGCGCGCCTGGCTCGTCGGCAGACCGCCGGTCTGCGTCAGCAGCATGCGCGGTAAAAAGTGGCTGTAACCGCTTTGTTGGGCGGTTTCTGTGAGCGACCCGCTATTCACCATCAGGCGAATTTCAACGCGGTCACTTGGGCGCTGGGGGGTGGCCAAAACCTGCCACTGGAAGCCGTTAGAAAGCGTTCCCTGTTGCCAGGCCGGGTCCGGCTGGAGCGCTTCTGCCTGCACGTTGCTGGCCGTTGCGGCTAATAGCAACCCGCCAGCTAAAAGTCGAATCTTGGTGCCCTGCATGTGAACCCCTAAAAACAATCCTGGTTAAAAGTAGCACATCGGCGCGGCATTCGACGTCCGCAGACCGACATAGGTGACGTTTCACCAATCCGTTTGACCGCATTTCTGCGAAAACGTCACGTAAGAAAGTGAAAAATAGAGAATGTTGAATGTTTAGGAAGGTAATTATGCAGAGTCGCCCACAGCGAGGGCAAGTCGCTGCGGGCAATTGGTCGGATTAGTGAGAGACTTCGGTCACTTTTTTGTCAGATTGTGGATTATCCAGCTGCTGCTGAAGCTGCTTTTCGTCCAGCTGTTTTACCCATTTCGCGACAACGACGGTCGCCACGCCGTTACCTACCAGGTTGGTCAGCGCGCGCGCTTCGGACATGAAGCGGTCAATACCCAGAATCAGCGCCAGGCCCGCAACCGGCAAATGGCCTACCGCAGAAATGGTTGCCGCCAGCACGATGAAGCCGCTGCCGGTAACCCCGGCCGCCCCTTTAGAAGAGAGCAACAGCACAACCAACAGCGTGATCTGATGGAAAATATCCATGTGGCTATTGGTCGCCTGAGCGATAAACACCGCCGCCATAGTCAGGTAAATCGAGGTGCCGTCCAGGTTGAAGGAGTAACCGGTTGGAATGACCAGGCCTACAACGGATTTACGGCAGCCCAGCTTCTCCATCTTATCGAGCATACGCGGCAGGACAGACTCGGAAGAAGATGTCCCCAGCACAATCAGCAGCTCTTCTTTGATGTAGCGGATGAACTTGAAGATGCTGAAGCCCGTAGCGCGGGCGATAGAACCCAGAACCAGAATCACAAACAGCAGGCAGGTAATGTAGAAGCAGACGATCAGCTGTCCCAACTGCACCAGAGAACCTACGCCGTACTTACCGATGGTGAACGCCATGGCCCCAAACGCCCCGATTGGCGCCAGACGCATGATCATATTGATGATGCCGAAGATAACCTGAGAGAAGCTTTCGATGACGTTAAAGATCATCTGGCCCTTGTGGCCCAGGCGATGCAGCGCAAAGCCAAACAGAACGGCAAACAGCAGCACCTGCAGAATGTTACCGCTGGCAAACGCGCCAATCACGCTACCTGGGATAACGTCGAGCAAGAAGGCAATAACGCCCTGCTGCTGCGCTTGTTCAGCGTAAACCGCAACCGCTTTGGCATCCAGCGTCGCCGGGTCCACGTTCATCCCGGCGCCAGGCTGCAGCACGTTGACCACAACCAGCCCGATAATCAGCGCAATAGTACTGACAATCTCAAAATAAAGTAACGCTACCGCGCCGGTACGGCCTACGGCTTTCATGCTTTCCATGCCAGCAATCCCGGTCACCACGGTACAGAAGATGACGGGCGCAATAATCATTTTAATCAGTTTAACGAACGCGTCGCCAAACGGTTTCATTTGGGCACCCAATTCCGGGTAAAAGTGACCCAGCAAAATGCCGATGGCAATTGCGGTCAGCACCTGAAAATACAGACTTTTGAAGAGTGAGGTTTTCATTAGAGTATCCTTGAACGGAGAGTAACCGCAGCCCCGGCTCAGGAACCGGTACGACTGCGGCAGTCAACATATCACCCTAAAAAAAACGCAGAAGTGGCCTGGATCGATTTTGTTAACGGAACTGTTAAAAACATGAACTGAACCGATCCAGCTTATAACATTTGTAACTATTGTTTTTCATTTATGCAGTAAGAAATTCACGTTCAAACTGCTCGAGGGTGCGCGCTTTGGCATACAGGAACCCCTGCGCGTAGATCACGCCCTGCTGCACCAGCCACTCGCGCTGGGCTTCTTGCTCCACGCCTTCAGCCACCACTTTCAGATCCAGCGCTCTGGCCATCGCAATAATCACGCTCACCATCGCGTTATCTTCCGGCAGCCCTTCGATGAAGCTTTTATCTATCTTCAGCACGTCAATCGGCAGCGCTTTCATGTGGTGCAGATGGTGCAGGCTGGCGTAGCCCATACCAAAATCATCCAGCGCAATACGCACCCCGGCCTGGCGAAGCGGCCGCAAAATATTGACCGCCGCCTGCGGATCATCAATGCGGCGGCTCTCGGTGACTTCAAGAATCAGCGTGCCGGGCTGGATTCTGTACCGTCTGAGTAGCTCCAGGAGCGAAGGCACCATGGCTTCATGCAGCAGCTGGAGCGCAGAAAGATTGACGCACAGCGGCAGCGTAACGCCCCTACTTTGCCAGGCAGACAGCGTGCGACAGGACTCCTCGAGGATCCAGTTACCAACGGTGATCATCAGCCCGCAGGCTTCAATGCGCTCAATCAGTCCTTCCGGCAGGCTCCAGCTATCGTCAGCCTGGCGCTGGCGCAGCAGAACTTCAGCACTGACTACGCTTCCGTCACGCATATCCACCTGCGGCTGTAGCCAGACGGCAAAATGATGCTTCTCAAGCGCATTCAAAATATCGTGCTCTTCGGTCAGACGCTGCTGGGCCTTTTCCATCTGATCGGGGTCGAAGAACTGAATCTGGTTTTTCCCGAAGCGGCGAGCCGCAAGCGTTGCCGAAGCTGCCCGGCGATAGATCTGTTCAGCGCTGAGACCTCCCCTGAACATCGCAATACCAATGCTGGCGGTCGGTTTCAGCTGCAGCGCCTGGATGGGTAAACGAGCGTTGAGCGTTTCCATGATTTTCTGCGCCAGCGTCATGGCATTCCACGGGTCGCTGACGCCATAGAGCAGCAGCCCAAAATCATTCTGACTCAGCTGGGCCAGAACTGTGTTGGTCGGCAACACGAGTTTAACTTTCTCGACCAGCGTCAGCAGCAGCATCTCACGCTGCTCTTCGTTCAGGACGCCGGCCGCATCCTGCAGCGTTTCGCTCCCGATTAACATCAACGCGCCGCGCTTCTCGTTCGCCACCATCTGTTCAAGCAGCGCCATCAGCAGCGCCTTATTTGGCAGCTCCGTGACTGGATGATGGGTACTCAATGCGTTCATTTGCTGCTGGAGGCGCTGCGTAACCTGCTGATTACGGTTATAACTGCGTACCAGCATGCCAATCTCATCGTCATGGTGCAGCGGCGGCAGCGTGAGCTGGTGCTCACCCGCTTGCTGAGGATTCAGATTATCCAGCTCACGGCTAATCTTACGGATCGGATGCACCACCAGCCGGTTAATACACCAGCTGATCGCCACGGTCAGAATCAGCGCCAGCAGCAAATAGGTGGTCAGCAGGGTGGAAATCGTGCTGACGATAATCCGATACATGCGCCAGGAATCAGCCTGTAGCACCAGGTAAGCCAGCGGCTGCGGGTTTGCCGGGCGTTCGAGGGAATAAAGCGGCAGGGAAATCTGCACCGGCAGCTCAAACACGCGGGCGATGAGCATCGGGATTTGGTGCTCCGGCATAAAGCTAATGCGAAGCGCCTGGAACTGATTGGGCAGCACGACATCGGCCCGGCTGATGATGCCCGAAGGCTGGATCTGATGAAGAATCGCCTCGGCCTGCGGGATGTCTGCGCGCAGAATGGCCTCAGACAGCGGAAGACGCACGGAGTGGGCGATTTTCTCCATTTGCGTGGCGGTGTCGTAGCGGTTTTGCTGCACAAAATGGAACAGCTGAATGACGATAAAAATGAAAATAAACCCCAGGGCCACGGCTGACACCATCGCCATCTGTTTTATCGTTAGGGAACGACTGACTCGCAAGCTGACTCTCCGCTTTTGCTTAACCTGCGCCACGCCCGGCATCAGGATATTCTTATGCCCGCAGAGTATACTGCATTGCCGCTCTTTTTAATCCTGGCCTCTGGAGAATCGGTTAATTCTGCTTTTATGGGCAACTTTGCGCCGAATTCTGAGCAAAAAACCGCAAACGGCGGGCTAACCCGCCGCCCTGCATCACCGCTAATCAGAAGTCCGCATAAGGCACCAGCGGCTGCGGCGGCATATCCATATCGCCCTGCCAGCCCGCCATAGAGTAGCGAACGAAAATCAGCGCGTGGCTTGGGGTGTAGTCCTTGGCCTGCTGAATATCAATCCCGGCACCGATTGACCAGTGCGAGCTGATTCGGCGCTCGACCAGCGCTCTGGCCGTGTAGCCAAAACCGTTGCTGCTGCTGGCCGAGAAAGGATCGTTGCGGTCCGGATAGCCCTGGAGATCCTCCGGGTAGGGGTTAGTGTTATTTGGCACGAGGTTACGCAGCGGATAGCGCTGGCCCGCATTGCTATGGGAGTAAGACCAAGAGCCGGAAGCGCCCAGTTCCCAGGACCAATTCTCGGTACGTTTACGCCAGGTCACCGGCACGGCAAACGACACATATTTTTGCGGGCTGTAATAGCCGCCCTGGCCGAGGAAGTAGTCGCTAAGGTCTTTTTGGTAGTGCCAGACCATGTTGGTCAGGCCCACGGTTAGCCGCTGATTATTCTCGTTAATCAGCTTGTAGTAGTAGCCCGTCATCCAGCGTACGCGCCAGTTATCGGCCACGTTTTTACCGGTCAGCGTGTCTGCATCCAGGCTGGACCAGACGCCGTTGGCCTCGCCCTTATCGTAGCTCAGGCTCACGCCACCGCCGGTCGCGCGAACGCCGCCCCACACGGTATTGGTATTCGGATCCCGCTGCCCGCCGAAGGAGAGCAGCGAGCTGGAGATAGGGCGACGATGCGCATTAACCGTGTAGCCAATCGGCCCCAGATCGTTGCTGTACCTGACTCCGCCGACAACATCCACGACGTCAAAGCCCAGCGGCGTGGTGCCAATATCCGTTTGCCAGGTATCATTTTTCCAGCCAACGGCAAGGCTTGCCCCGCTGGCGCGCTGTTTGGTGCTGCCGAAACACGTATGCTCCGCACAGGTTCCCCAGCGCTCGTTGTAGCCCGCCCCGTTATCTTTGAACGAGCCAGCATCCATATTCACCATATCGGTCCGGAACCACATGCGTCCGTCGCTAAGCGGAGCGTCCACTTGCAGCATCGTGGTATGCGCTTTCAGATCGGAGTAACCCGGCGTGCCGCTTGAGCCCCAGTATTCGTGGTCGAGCGTCACGTTCACATCCTGCTGGCGGTAAAGATCGGCGGCATCGCTGCGCACACCGCGCTTCAGCCAGTCATCTTTCTCATCGTTGCGGGTCAGCCGAGTGAAGGTGTCGTTATCCTGCGGGCGCTGCGGGGTAATACCCGAGGAGACCATAGCGTCTTTGTAAGTCTCCAGCGCCTGCTGCGGCTGGCCGCTTGCGGCCTGGAAACGCGCGGCATCACGCATCACCAGCGCACTTTCCATAGACGGCGGCTGGGTTTTGGCCGCGACCAGAATTGGCGCGTAGGTTTGCGCGGCTTTTTCGTTATCGCCCAGCGCCGCCCAGGCGTTCGCCACGCGGCGCTGGGTGTTGATGGACGGTGTTTCACCCGCCGGTGCTTTCTGCAGCTTCGCCAGCAGATCGCGGGCCTGAGGTTTATTCCCTTCGGCAATCAGCATCTCGGTTAACCCTAACAGCGCATCTTCGTTGCCGGGTGAACGCTGCAGGACTTTCTGATACTGCGCTTTCGCCGTGGGGCGATCGCCACGTTCGGCGGCCCAGTCGGCCAGCGTTAAGTCGACGCGATCGGACGGCGCCTGCTGCTGAAGCAACGCAATGGCGTCTTTTTCTTTGCCGCTGTCCCGCAGTCGGTTAGCCGTTTGCATCACCTGGTTAAACTGCAGCCGGTCAGCAAGCTCATGAATATTGTCGGTCCACTGCGCTTTGGGCAGCGTATTGAGGTGGCTTAGCGCCGCCGCATCGTGATTATTGCCTGAAAGATACAGGCCGTAAGCGAAGACCTGCTCCGGGTCGCCGGGCTTACGCTGGGCCAGGCCACGCATCAGGCTGTCTGCCTCACTGTGTTTTCCGGCGGCATAGAGATCGTTCGACAGGCGGTAGGTTATCCACACGCTGTCCGGGTCGAGTTTGAGCCGCTGACGCTGGATCTCCGCCGCTTTTGCCCACTGCCCCTGACTTTCCAGCGCGGTAGCCTGCTGTTCCAGACGCTCGCCGGTCAGGCTGCGTTCAATATCATCAATACTTTTGCGCTGGCTGGCCGAAAGGCTCTGAATATACGCCGTTGCACGCGCCGGAGACTGACGGCGATAGACGTTCGCCAGGCCACGAATCGCGTTGCTGTTACCACGATCCATACGCAGCGCCTGCTGATAATAACGTTCTGCGCCGGCATCATCTTTTTTGGCCACGGCCACATCGCCAAATCCTAGCACAGCGTAGCTGTCAGTGTTATCCACCTTCTGCGCCTGCTGATACTTTTGCAGCGCGGCATCCGGGTTATTGGCTTTGAGCTGAGCATCGCCTTGTTCAATCAGCAGCCAGTAACGGTTGGTTTTTAACAGGCTGTCCCACTTGCCCCGGTTGTCGCTTTGCGGGTCCATCTGAATGGCTTTCTCAAACTGCTGTACCGCGAGGGCGCGTTTTCCCTGCTGAGAATAAGCCTGCCCCAGCGCGCCAACCACTTCGCTGTCGTTTTGCTTCGAGCTTAACGCCTCTTTCAGCTGCGGAATAGCCTGATTCCCACGACCACCGCCCACGTCTTCCAGACCTTTAGCCCGAGCGAGGAAAGCCGGATCCGCCAGCTGTTTTTGCTGTTGCGCAAGCCTGTCACGCGCGGTGGCCACCGTATCACCTTCGGTGAAGACATTAAGAAAACGCTGCAGGGCCGCGACGCTTTGTGGCCCTGTCGGTAACTTACTGATTTGGCCATACCATAACGCAGCGGCATCTTCCCGGCTGCCGTTGGATTTCGCCATTTGCTCAAGCACCTGATAAGCCTCAGCGCTGCGGCCGTTGGCAAACATCAGCCGCACCAGATTGCCACGCAGTTCGCCGTTCCCCGGTGCCGCGGCATTCAGCGCTTTCAGTTTATCGATCGCCTGGTTGGTGGTTGCCGGGCGCTTCGCCATCAGCATCCAGTATTCGATCGCTAAATCACCTTCAGGCGGGTTGCCGTCGAACAGCTTTTCATAGGCGGCAATCGCCTCTTCGGTATGTCCGCTGGTCGCTAATAAACGCGCCTGCTGCAGCTGCTGGCGCCCATCCGCGCCGGTCAGCATCAACGTAACCTGGGATTGTTTATATTCGGCAGAGCCGGGGGCCAGTTTTGCCAGACGCTCAAGCTGTGCTTTCGCCCCTGCGTTATCACCCTGTCGAAGCAGATAGCGCATTCGGGCCGCAATCACGTCCGGATCGTCCGGCGCCATCAGCTCCAGCCTGGACAGCGACTGACGCACAATATCTTCGCGTTTGCTGGCCTCCCCCATTCTCACTTGCTCCAGCAGCTGCTGCTGGGGCGTCAACGCGGCCTGAGCCACCGGCATCAGCGCCATGCCCAATGAGAGAGTGACTAAACTTAATGAGAACTTGCGCATACCTGACCCCAGCGAGGGATTAATTCACCCCGAGAATTGAAGCGAAAACGATTTTGATCCCATCCCTGACCAAAGAGCGTTAAAACATAGCTGTAATAGGCGTCGGCCTGGGGGAAATTGCTCTGAACCCGCTGACGCTGCACGTCCCGTGCTTCGCTATTCTGTAAAAAGGGCAGCATGGCGGCGGAAAACCCCACCGGGCCAGTGCCCTGCACGCTGCCGGTTTGCACATCGACTTTTTCCGGCGGGAAACCTTGCTTGATGGTGATATCCGCCATCGGCTGGAAGGCCTTCAGCAACGCGGCTTTGTGCGGGTCATCGTCGGCCATCATGCCAACCCACAGGTAAACGCGTATCGAGTCATAGCTACCGTAGCGGGCATCGTCGGTCTGGTACTGCCAGCCTTTGCCTTCATGCCAGTCGGCCCAGTTGGGTGAAAATCCTTTAGGCGCGGTTTCGAGCAGTAATCTTTGGTTTGCCACCTGCATGGCCGACCAGGGGCCGCGGTAACGCACCATGCGCTGCAGTACCTGCGGCGGGAGATAGCTGGAGTTCAGCCGCCAGTCAGGAGAATGATTAAACCCCACTCGCCCCGGCAACAGCGAAAATCCCAGCCCCGGGATTTTAATCACTTCCTCTTTCGCCACGCGCTTCAGCAGCTTTTCACCGAGGCGGCTATAGGCAGGCTCATGCCACAGACGCCCCGCTTCAAGCAGGCTCCAGACAATCCACATATCGGCATCGGAGGCGGAGTTACTGTCTAAAACCGTCCACGCATCTTTGTCGTTTTTGCCCCACAGCCAGGCGGGAAGATGGTCTTTCAGCGCCCCCTGAGCGAGGTTGTTTTCCGTCCAGTGCAGCAGCTTGTCGAACATCGCCCGATCGTTGGCCGCCAGCGCAAAGAAAAGCGCATAGCTCTGCCCTTCAGAAGTGGTGATTTTCCGCTCATCGCTGGGATCGATCACCCGGCCCTGGTCGCTGATATAGCTGGCTTTAAACTGCTCCCAGGCAGGCCAGCTACAGGCGGCCTGCCCGGAAACGGTTGTCAGCATCAGCCCGACCATCAGCAGTGCGGCGCTGATTTTCATCGCAATTACTCGTCTTCCGGATCGATACGACGGCGGCTAAGGATGCGCAGGATACGCCACAGCACCCAGGCCAACAGCACGACGCTTATCGCGGCGAAGATAGCCAGCAGAACCGGATGGTTCGACAGCGCGTACCAGATACGCTCAAACCACGGCAGGTGACCCACATAGTAAATATCGCCGACGCGCAGGCTATCCACGCCGGATTCACGAATCACCGCTACCGACCCGGAAATCGCCGCCCGTTTGCCGCTGTCGTTGAGCGCATTGTTCAGCAGCTCGTAACCTCGCGGGCTGTCGGCCAGTAAAGCAAGAACGCTGCGCTGGTCGTTGTATGGCGACTGGAAGCCGACGATCGCGGCCATGGCACCTTTGGAGGTGACCTCCGTTTGCGTATCCGCCGCGCGATCTTTTGGATCGGAAACGCCGTTCAGCAGCGGAGTCTGGCGAACCGGCGTTTTCACCCAGCTTTGCGTGGCCTCAACCAGCAGATCGATACGTTTGTCATCTTTCATCGTCGGTGGAATCGTGCCGATGATCATGATATCCGCATCTTTGCCCTGAATGGTGCTGCCATCATCCGTCAGGTTCACGCTTAGCGCCGGGAAGCCAGTTTGTGAGCCAATGGTGCCGAGCGCATCCAGCAGCGCGGTAACCTGGGCCGGATTAGGCTCTTTGTTGACCACCACAATGGTTTGCGAAAGATCGGCCATGCGGCTGAATGGGAACCCCGCATTCGCAAAGGTGCGCAGGTCAGGCATGGCAATAAAGTGGTGGTAGTTCGAGAAGTCGATGGTTGACTCATCTTCCACCACGACGTGGTTTTGGACCGGCTGGAACGTAATACAGTTCTCTATCGAGCCGCCCGGCATCGGGTTCATATACGAGAAGTCAAAGCGCAGCTGGTTGGCGGCGCCCAGACGCAGCGCGGGAATCGACACGTCCGTTTTGCCGTCCAGCAGGCCCTGCAGCACCGGCAGGCGCAGCAGCAGCTTATTGTTCTCTTCGTTCGGCGTCAGATTAAACGACTGCAAGAACTGGTTGTTCAGGCTAATGTCCATGCGCGAGCTGTCTTTCATCGCCGGCGCGGTGTAGCGATATTTCAGATTGAGATCGATGCCGTTACTGCGCAACAGATAGAGGTCGGGCGGCAGATTCATCGTCACGCTAATGGCGCTCGGTTCCTGGCCGCTGGACTGCAGCTGCTCCTGGTAAGTTTTCATTTCGCCCAGCGTCACCGGACGGTCAGTTCTCACCCAGTTTGGCGCATCGTAAGGTTCACGTGGCAACAATGGCTTCACGTCATCCACGGTGACGCTGCTGCCGCGGAACAGGATATTCCCCTGGGCAATGCCTTTTGCAGCCTGCACCAGGTCTTTATCATCACGGCCCATCACCACCAGCAGTTTGACGTACGGGTTATCCGGATGGCTCATCATCTCAACGGTTGGCGCCTTCACGGCAGGATGGTCGCGCAGGAAATCCGGGCGCTTATCGTTGGTCGCAAACACGATCCCGTTGCTGGTCGGCAACTGATTGAAGAGCACCGGGAAACTCTGCCCACGCCATGCGGTACGGGAACCGAACCACGAGGCGACAATCCCAGCGGCACGCTGCTGCTCAATATCCGGGCTGGCAGCAAAAACGATAGGCAGCGTCAGCGGGCGATCGTCTCGCGAATCGAAGAAGGGCACCGGGAAATGCGACAGATCGTTTTGGACCGGCAAGCGCTGGTAGGTTAGCGCCAGCGAACTGCTACGCCCAACGTCCATCCACAGCGTAGTGCTGGCCGGGTTCTCACAGATGTCGCGGTAGTGGCCGACAAACTCCAGCCTCACGCGGTTAAAGTCGGTGATATACAGCGGATCAACCGGCACCTGAGCGAAGGTCTTTTTGCCCAATTGCTCTTTGGTCACCGGCAGAACGCCCATCAGTTCGTCGTTGAGATAGACTTTTAGCTGTGATTGCACCGGCAGCAGCGAAGGCGAAGGGGTATATTCGAGATTCAGCAGCGCTTTCGAGACGATTTCATCCCGACGCATCCCAAACTCCACCCCACCATTCGGGTTCACGCCGGTCAACACCATGCTGCCCGGCGGTGGCGCAATTTGTGCAAAATTCAGTTTTACATCGCGAGAAGGCGCATTTTCGGCGACGATGGGCGCATTTGCACCAGGAACACCCGGTAAGACTTGTCCAACCGTAGAGACACCATCGGCTGGCGTTGCCGGAACGATCGCCTCGGTTGAACCCGGCGCAGGCGTCACTACCGCCTGATTTGCTGTTGCCACAGCAGGAACCGTCGGAGCCGGCGTCGAGTCAGCCGAATTTGCCACTGTAACAGGCAGGGCGCTGATGCCTACCGCTGCTGCATAAAACCAGGATATTTTTCTTTTCATCGCGTTATCATCAAATTAATCAATCGGTTGACAAACCTCAGGCGAAAGAAGACACACCAGAGAACATCAATTCGTGATTTCAGTTGCCGGCTACAAAGAGGGAAAAACCACGCTTTTTCCCTTTTGGTGAGCAATTTCGTTAAGCCAGGGCAGACAAGGTCCGCCGTTTTGCTGGTTCGGCGGTCGGGCTGTGCGGAATAAACGACACAATCCAGTCCACCAGCATGGTGATCGCGTGGAAAACAAACTTCAAAGACGGTGGAGCGAACTCCGCAAGGTGCCGGTAACCCCGGAAACCAAGCTTGAGAATATCCACCAGACTTTCCAGTGGTTTATCCTCAGGGAAACTGTCCTGCCACAGCGCCCAGGTATCGGCGCGGGCAAAAGTACACTGAATAAAGTCGATGTGCTGTTTGGTCGTCATTTGCGCCAGCTGCAGGCCGACTTCATCGCCAAAGACGCGCATCACCTGAGCCGGGAAGAAGAACTCCTGTGCCCCACGCTTCAGCAAAAGATTCACTTTCTGCCCTTCCAGCACCTGTGTAGGGCCATGAATCTTGATCCCTACCCCGCCGTCTGAGTAGTCATGCACGGTGCACGGGAAGAGGTGGCCATCTTCACGCGCCAGCGCCGCCGGCATGGCGATTTCAACGCGATGCGCGCGCCGGACCTGTTTACTCTCAACGGAAACGGCCACCGCGCCGCCCAGTATTATCAAGTTGTAGAACACCCATAGCAGGCTCACCACCACCGTTAACGCTTCGTTTTCCGGGCCGTAGAAGAAGCGCCATGCCCCAAAGGCAACGCCCAGCAGGTTAATCAGCACTAAAATCAGGTACGGACGCGTGATGACCCAATCCACATATTCGTTTTCAACCAGCCCGCCCTTTGCGGTCACGTTGAACTTCCCTTTGTGCGGATTAAACAAGGCCACCAGCGTAGGCTGAGCGATATACCAGGCCAGCACCGTTTCGTAAATCTCACTCCAGAAAGAGTGACGATATTTGCCCTGAATTTTGGAGTTGGTCAGGCTGGCGTGGATCATGTGCGGCAAAACAAACAACGCAATCATGATGGCCGGGGCGTAAATGATATAGGCGTGTAACAGCAGAAACGCCAGCGGCGCCGTCAGGAAGATAAGCCGCGGGATCCCCGACAGGAAATGGAACATCGCGTTGGCATAACAGAGCCGCTGGGCAAACTTCAGCCCCTTGCCGAAAAACGGGTTATCGAGACGGAATATCTGCGTCATCCCGCGCGCCCAACGAATACGCTGCCCGATGTGCGCGGAAAGGCTTTCCGTTGCCAGCCCTGCAGCCTGGGGAATACGCAGATACGCCGAAGTGTAACCCCGCCGGTGCAGGCGCAGCGATGTGTGGGCATCTTCGGTCACGGTTTCAACGGCAATACCGCCAATTTCATCCAGCGGCCCGCGTCGAATCACCGCACAAGAGCCGCAGAAGAATGTGGCATCCCACATATCATTCCCGTCCTGCACCAGCCCGTAGAACAGTGTCCCTTCGTTAGGCGTTTTACGGAAACGCCCCAGGTTGCGCTCGAACGGGTCAGGCGAGAAGAAATGGTGCGGAGTCTGCATCATTGCCAGCGATTGTTCTTTGAAGAACCAACCCATGGTGAGCTGCAGGAAGGAGCGCGTGGGCACGTGGTCGCAGTCGAAGATAGCGACAAAATCGCCCTTCGCGTGCTTCAGCGCGTTGTTGATGTTCCCCGCCTTTGCGTGCTCGTGCGTCGGACGGGCGATATAATTGACCCCGACCATATCGGCAAACTGCTTAAACTCGTCGCGCCCGCCGTCATCCAGAATCCAGATATTCAGCTTGTCCTTTGGCCAGTCAATGCCCAGTGAGGCATAAATTGTTCCCTTCACGACGTGCAACTCTTCGTTGTAGGTCGGCACAAAAATATCCACCACCGGCCAGGTGCTTATGTCTTTTGGCATCGGCACCGGCTGGCGGTTAAGCGGCCACACCACCTGGAAATACCCCATCACCAGCACCAGCCAGGCGTAGGTCTCGGCAAACAGCAGCCCCAGACCGAAGACGAGGCTGAGCGGATCGTTCCAGTTCAGGGTCGAGGTGTAGCGCCACCAGATGTAGCGACAGGATACGGTGAGCGACAGCACAATCAGCATCAAGGCAGAGAAACGCCCCGGTAAACGCCGAACGATCAGGGCCACGCCCCACAACAGCATCAGGAAAATAAACTGTGACAGCGGGTTAAACGGCTGAGTAATACAAAGCAGAGCAAGAATGGCCGAAAACACAACAATCACGCCCAGAATGATGCGCCGGGTTGTGTGGTTGATATGGCTTAATTCTTTCTTTTCATCGAGATGCTGCGTCCGGTTGCTAATGTTTTCCGGCAGTTTATCAAGCCAGCCGTGCCAGCTATCACGCCAGGCCTGCATCCGGCCAAAAGAGCGTACCTGCGGGCGCCCGGTTTGCTTGCCGGCGCGGAGCAGCAGCCACAGGCTTTGAATACCGTAACGCACCACGTCCAGCGGACGCGGCCTGTCCGGGTTAATATGCGGATAAAAGTGGTCATGTCCGGCGCGTATGCGCTGCCAGCGGGGGCCTTCAAGCGGCAGAAAAACCCAGGCAAGAATCAACACGATACAGCCCAGCATCGCACTGAGCATCGGGGCCCCATTGCGGCGAAAAGTCCGATAACGCTCACCCAGCCGCTGGCTGGCAGCAGGGAGTAACAGCCAGGAGGCCAGATGACTCATGCCTTCTTCCCTGCAAGGTTCAACAGGCACCAGTTGGCAAGCGTCATGATTTCCTCGGCAATCAATGAATCCGGACGGTATTCACCCAGAGGCTGTTTTACCGCCGCACTTTCGGCCATCGCCTCATCCCGGTGAAGAACAATAGGGATCATCGTACGCTGACTTTGCAGCCAAATTTGGTAAATATCATCCTGGAGCTGACTGGCTACCAGCAGATAGTTCACCAGGAGATGCGCCCCCTGAGGCAGAGCCTGCTGGTGCAAACGAATATGGCAGTTGGTGTCCGGTTTAACCACCGTCACCACGCTGTCGGTTTGTGCCAAAATCTGGCGGGTCAGGGCGTTAAAGCCGTGGGGCAAGTCCAGTAATATCCACTGGTATCGCTGGCTCGCTTTCAGGTCAGCAAGAAAATGGCTGAAGTTGCCAAGGGCTTTTTCCACCGCGTCGAACGTTTCCTGCTCAGCCGGGCTAAGCTGGCCGAACGGTAGCACGTCGAGATGGCTGGTATAGCGCCATGCGCATTTATGCCAGTCTTCGTTATCCAGCATGGCGCGCGCCCAGCCCCTCGGCTCTGCGAAATCAATATTATAAAACAGGCGCAGCAGGTTATCTGGCGAGATATCCACCACCAGTACCGATTCCCCAAGTTGCTGCAACGACCAACCAAGCGCTGCGGTAATAGACGTCGTCCCTACGCCACCACGCAGCCCTTGCAACCCAATGACAGCCATCAGGCCTACTCCCTATTGTTGCGTTAATTCAGCCAGCAACGGCCAACGTTTAATTGCCGCCGCCAGTTGTTCCTGCTGCGATATATCGGTGTAATCTATTTCGGGCAATGAAAATGCTTTACTCAGCGCCAGAAAATCATTTTGGAAGGCATAAACAAGCTTGTTTTCCTGAGCATTGCCAGTCTCTTCATCTTGCATTTTAGTTGTCATCTCTTGGTCAGATTTCGTCAGCAGTGATAACGGCAAATGCCTGGAAAACGAAAAATGTTTTACAATGCTAAAACTGATGCTGTTTATTTTCAATGGTAGGTTTCTTTCTCAGCTTACGCTAGTAAACTGACATACATACTAATTTATCTCCAGGGGACGCCATGGAACCCATATTTTCGCTTGGCATCCGTTCATTATGGAACGAATTGAATCATATGCCCGCAGGGGGCGTGTGGTGGCTGAACGCAGAAAGTCAGGATGATGCAATAAGTATTGTTAATCAGACAGTTGCCTCCCAACAATCGACGGCAAAGGTTGCCGTCATTTCGATGTCAGCAAAGTCTGGGCAAGCCATAAAGCTCGATCCGACTAAAGGGCCAGAAAAAGTACGCCTTTTTACCATGCCCTCATCCATCAATGGGCTCAACGCGCTGCGCCGCGATCTCATGTGCAGTATTAATCCTGAAAACTACTTTTTTATACTCTTAAGCTCGGATAACGTCTGGGAAAATATTTCCCCAGAGGACTTACGTCATTGGCTCGCCCTAATGGGAAAATGGACTAAACGCAATAAGTGCAGTCTGCTTTTTGTTAATGTTGGAAATAACAATGACAAACAATTCTCATTATTAGTCAGCGAGCATCGCAGTCTTTCCGGGCTTGCCAGCCTGCGGGCGCAAAGCGATATCCATCGCTATGACATTGCCTTTTGGTGTAATGAAAAAGGCGTTACTGCCGATCAACAGCTCAACGTCCACTGGCAAAACGGGGCGTGGCAGGTTGTAGAGGATGCCGAAAGCGCGCCTCAGCCGCGCAGCGATGAAAAACGCGTTCTCAGCCACATTGCTGTTCTGGAAGGTGCTCCTGCCCTGTCGGAAAACTGGCAGCTCTTTGAAAACAATGAGCAACTGTTTGACGCCGCGCGAACTGCACAGGCCGCCACCATTATTTTCTCGCTGACCCAGAATAGCCAAATCAACAGTATCGCCCGCCAGATTCATGCCCTCCGCCGCCAGCGCGGCAGCGCGCTGAAACTGATCGTGCGAGAAAACCAGGCCAGCCTGCGAGCCACCGATGAACGGCTTTTACTGGGCTGCGGGGCCACGCTAATTATTCCGTGGAATGCGCCGCTTTCACGCTGCCTGACAATGATCGAAAGCGTGCAGGGTGCGAAGTTTACCCGCCATGTCCCGGAAGACATTACCGTGTTGATCGACCAGATGCAGCCGCTAAAACTGCGCGGCTACCAGAAATGGGACGTTTTCTGCAACGGTATCAGCGCGCTAATGAACAACGCCCTGCTGCCGGAAGATGGCAAAGGCGTGATGGTCGCACTGCGCCCGGTGCCGGGACTGCGCGTTGAGCAAGCGCTGACGTTATGCCGCCCAAACCGCATGGGCGATATCGTGACCATCGGAGAAAACCGGCTGATGCTGTTTCTCTCTTTCTGTCGCATTAACGATCTCGATACCGCGCTAAACCACATTTTCCCACTGCCGGTGAACGACATTTTTACCAACCGAATGGTGTGGTTTGAAGACAGCCAAATCGCCGCCGAAATCCTTCAAATGCAGGCCATGCGTCCGGAAAAATGGGTGAAACCACTGGCCGCCACGCTCGACCTGAACAGCGTTCGCCACGCCAGCCGCGAAGGGCATAGCTGGCGCAGACAGCCCACGCCTGTCACGCTGCTGGATGACACCCCGAGGGAACAGACACAATGATGAACATCACTGACATCATTCAGCTCGTCGTGCTTTGCGCGATAGTTTTTTTTCCGCTGGGCTACACCGCTCACCGCTGGCTTCCCCGTTTTACCGCCGCGGTACGGTTAATGTTTTTAAAACCACGCTATGTTAAACCGGCCGGGACGCTGCGCCGATCTTCCGCCAGGGCAGACAACCAACATGACTAATCACTCTCAATCGGCAAAATCGCCGACTCATTTTCTGCAGTATTGGCGTGGCCTGGGTGGCTGGAACTACTACTTTCTGCTGAAGTTCGGGCTGCTGTGGACCGGCTATCTGAATTTTCACCCGCTGGCGAACCTGGTCTTTCTTGCCTTTTTGTTGTTCCCGCTGCCGCCGCTGAAGCTGCACAAACTGCGTAACTGGATAGCCCTTCCCGTGGGGATCGGCCTTTTCTGGCACGATACCTGGCTGCCCGGCCTCGACAGCATGATGAGCCAGGGCTCGCAGGTCGTCGGCTTCAGCGCAGACTACCTTCTCGACCTGGTAACCCGCTTTATTAACTGGCAAATGATCGGCGCGGCGTTTGTCCTGCTGGTTGCCTGGCTTTTTGTTTCCCAGTGGCTTCGCGTCACGGTGTTCGTCGTGGCTATCCTGGTCTGGCTCAACGTGTTGACGGTGGCCGGCCCGGCTATCTCTTTACTGCCTTCCACGTCTCAAACCACGGCCTCCGTCAGTGCCAGCGGCACCTCCGGGTCAACGACTGCCGCCACTACGGCAGCCCCGGCTTCCGGCGATATCCCGGCGCAAACAGCCCCGCCAACAAGCGACAATATTACCGCCTGGCTGAACAGCTTCTACGCCAGCGAAGCCAAGCGGCAGACCAAATTCCCGGACGCGCTGCCGGCCGACGCGCAGCCATTTGAACTGCTGATTATCAATATTTGCTCCCTCTCATGGTCCGACATCGAGGCCGTCGGCCTTGACTCGCATCCGCTGTGGAAACACTTTGATATTCTGTTCAAAAACTTCAACTCAGCGACGTCATACAGCGGCCCGGCGGCTATCCGCCTGCTCCGGGCAAGCTGCGGACAGTCGTCTCACAAAGGGCTTTATGAGCCTGCTGGCAATCAATGCTATCTGTTTGATGATTTGGCGCGTCTCGGCTTCAAACAGCAGCTGATGATGGATCACAACGGCGTCTTCGGTAACTTCCTGAAAGAAGTACGGGAAAACGGCGGCATTCAGGTTCCGCTGATGGACCAAAGCGGGCTGCCGAGCGATCTGCTGGCATTTGATAATTCACCAATCTACGACGACACCGCCGTACTGCAGCGCTGGCTGCAGGGTGAGCAGAATGACGGCGCGAACCCGCGCACGGCGACCTTCTACAACCTGGTGCCGCTACACGACGGTAACCATTACCCGGGCAACAATAAAACGGCCGACTATAAAGCGCGTGCGCAGAAGCTGTTTGATGAGCTGGATTCCTTCCTGACCGAGCTTGAGAAGTCGAACCGCAAAGTCATGGTGGTGATTGTGCCGGAACACGGTGCGGCGCTGAAGGGGGATAAAATGCAGGTTTCCGGGCTGCGCGACATCCCGAGTCCTGATATCACCCACGTACCGGCGGGCGTGAAATTCATCGGTATGAAAGCCCCGCATAGCGGCGATGCCATTGAAATCAACCAGCCAAGCAGCTATCTGGCGATTTCAGAGCTGGTTTCCCGCTCGGTGGACGGCAAAAACTTTGTTGCCGACCAGGTGGACTGGAGCGCGCTCACCAGCAATCTGCCACAAACCGCCCCGGTTTCGGAAAACTCAACGGCCGTGGTACTGAAGTACCAGGATAAGCCTTATGTCCGCCTGAGCGGGGGTGACTGGGTACCGTATCCGCAATAACTCTGTGTTTAGAAAACCAAAAACCGGTGCCTGGTGCGCCGGTTTTTTTATGGCGAAAATCGAAAATACTGTGCAACAACTGCAATAGGCCTAATTCCTCAGCGAGAGGGATCCCTGCAAGAAAAAGACGTCATATCGGGATGCTGCCAGGCCCACCGCCGGACATTACGTTAGCCCAAAGGACTCAGGGTAATTTCTACGCGGCGATTCTGAGCTTTACCATCCGCGGTGCTGTTGCTGGCGATCGGGTTCGCCGGGCCTGCACCGGTGGTGCGAATACGGCTGGCCTCAACGCCCTGAGTAATCAGCGCACTTCCTACGCCGTCTGCACGCTGCTGTGACAGGCGCATATTCAGCGCATTACTGCCGGTGCTGTCGGTATAGCCGACCACGTTAACCGCCGTTTTGGGGTACTCTTTCAACACCATCGCCACGCCGGTCAGGGTATTGGCACCCGCCGGTTTCAGGGTGGCGCTACTGCTGTCAAAAGTGACATTGTTCGGCATGTTCAGCACGATGTTGTCGCCGCTGCGGGTCACGCTCACGCCGGTGCCGCGCATTTTGTCGCGCAGCTTAGCTTCCTGCACATCCATGTAGTAGCCGACGCCGCCTCCGAGGGCTGCACCAGCCGCGGCACCAATCAGCGCGCCCTTGCCGCGATCCTTCTTCGATGACGAAAGTGCCCCCACGCCCGCCCCAACCAGCGAACCAATCCCGGCGCCTATGCCAGATTTTCCAGCCTGGCTTTCGCCGGTGTACGGATTGGTCGTGCAACCAGAAACCGCTAAGGTGCCACACACGACGGCGGCCATAATCATGACGCGTTTTTTCATCTTATTTCCTTCTATCCTTATTCATCCTTTGCCGGATATGCGCCCGGCGATTGATTATGACGGCAAATCGTGTAGAAAATTCCGGTAAGAATTCTGAATAGTGAACCTAAATGCGTGGGCACAGAGCCCAGCACCTGCCATCGCGGAGCCCAAATTGGCCAATACATCGCCTGCACGTAAACAGATCCTCACTGCCGCACACTGGGGCCCCATGCTGGTCGAAACCGACGGACAGCGGGTTTACCACTCTCGCGGCGCGCTTGAAACCGGTCATCAAAACTCGCTACAAAGCGCCGTGCCCGACCAGGTTCACAGCAAAGCTCGCGTGGCGTTTCCTATGGCCCGGAAAGGGTTCCTGGCCTCCCCAAATAATCCGCAGGGTATTCGCGGCAAAGATGACTACGTTCGCATCAGCTGGGATGACGCCCTAGCGCTTATCCACCAGCAGCACAAGCGCATTCGCGAGAGCCACGGCCCGTCGGCCATTTTTGCAGGCTCCTACGGCTGGCGCTCCAACGGCGTGCTGCACAAAGCCTCCACGCTGCTTCAGCGCTACATGAGTCTCGCAGGCGGCTATACCGGGCATTCCGGCGACTACTCCACCGGTGCTGCGCAGGTGATCATGCCCTACGTAGTGGGCTCTAACGAGGTTTACCAGCAACAGACCAGCTGGCCGCTGCTGCTTGAGAACAGCGAAGTCGTGGTGCTGTGGAGCGCGAACCCGCTTAACACGCTAAAAATTGCGTGGAATGCCAGCGACGAACAGGGCGTGAAGTTCTTCGAACAGCTAAAAAACAGCGGCAAAACGATCGTCGCCATCGACCCGATGCGCTCTGAAACAGTGGATTTCTTTGGGGAACGAGCCGAATGGGTAGCGCCGCATATGGGGACCGACGTAGCGTTGATGCTCGGCATTGCCCATACGCTGGTCATTCGCGGCAGGCACGATACCGCTTTCCTCGCCCGCTGCACCTATGGCTACGACAAATTTGAAGCTTACCTGCTCGGCAACACGGACGGGACGCCTAAAAGTGCGGCCTGGGCGGCTGAGATCTGCGGTATCCCCGCGGTAACCATCGAGAAACTGGCCGATCTTTTCAGCCGCAAGCGCACCATGCTGATGGCGGGCTGGGGTATGCAGCGCCAGCAGTACGGCGAACAGAAACACTGGATGCTGGTCACGCTGGCCGCCATGCTGGGCCAGATTGGCACCCCGGGCGGCGGCTTTGGTCTTTCCTACCACTTTGCCAACGGCGGCAACCCGACCCGCAGCGCAGCGGTTCTCGGTTCCCTGCAGGGCTCTCTTAAAGGCGGCACCGATGCCGTGGAGAAAATCCCCGTGGCGCGCATCGTCGAGGCGCTGGAAAACCCCGGCATGGATTACCAGCACAACGGGCAACGGCACACCTTCCCGGACATTCGTATGCTGTGGTGGGCCGGCGGCAGTAACTTCACCCATCACCAGGACACCAACCGCCTCGCCGCAGCCTGGCAAAAGCCTGAGCTGATCGTTATCTCCGAATGCTTCTGGACCGCAGCGGCAAAACACGCCGATATTGTTCTGCCGGTGACCACTTCGTTCGAGCGGAACGACATGACGATGACCGGTGATTACAGCAATCAGCATCTGGTCCCCATGAAACAGGTTGTCGCCCCGCAGGGAGAAGCAAGGAACGACTTTGATATTTTTGCAGAGCTAAGCGAGCGATGGGAATCTGGCGGTGAAGCACGGTTCAGCGAAGGGAAAAGTGAGCTTGAATGGCTGGCGTCTTTCTATGATATCGCCCGTCAGCGCGGCGCTACGCAGCAGATCGAGCTCCCGGATTTCAGTGAGTTCTGGGCAGCGAACCAGCTGATAGAAATGCCAGAAAATGCGAAAAACGCCGAATTTATTCGCTTTGCCGCTTTTCGGGAAGATCCTGCAGCAAACCCACTCAAAACGCCGAGCGGTAAGATTGAGATCTACTCTGAGCGCATCGCCAGCTTTGGTTATGACGACTGCCCGCCGCACCCAAGCTGGCTGGCACCGGACGAATGGCAGGGCAATGCCGCCTCAGGCCAGCTACAGCTGCTTTCCTCCCATCCGGCTCATCGCCTGCACAGCCAGCTGAACTATGCCGGACTGCGCGACCAGTACGCCATTGCCGGGCGAGAGCCTATTACGCTGCATCCGGAGGACGCCAAAGCGCGCGGCATCGCTCACGGTGATTTAGTGCGGGTATGGAACGCTCGCGGACAGGTGCTGGTTGGCGCTCAGGTAACCGACGGCATCAGGCCTGGCGTGGTGTGTATCCATCAGGGCGCGTGGCCCGATCTGGATGAAGACCAACTGTGTAAAAACGGGGCGGTGAACGTGCTCACCATGGATATCCCGTCTTCGCGGTTGGCCAACGGCTGCGCGGCAAATAACTCCCTCGTCTGGGCGGAGAAATTTATTGGCCCGGCGCCTGTCGTGACGGCGTTTGATCCGCCTGCCAGTTCATAATCCACGTCGGGTGCTGCGTTTCTTCCTGCCACGCGCTCTCCTCAATGTGGAAGCCGTGGCGGTGGTAGAAATGCACCGCCCGGCGATTTTTTTGATACACCTCGAGACTTAAGGCCGGGTATTCCGCCTTCACTTTCTCCAGCAATTCACCGCCGATCCCCTGCCCGGTAAAAGAAGGCGCCACGAACAGCGCGCCGATAAACTGCCGATCCATCACGCTGATAAACCCCACCGTCTGCCGCTGGTGCAGATAAACCCACGTTTTTGACTGAGGGATATAGACATTGCGCACCAGGTTTAGGCTTTCGTACCAGTAGCTTTCCGGGATAAACGGATGGCCGCCGATAGTGCTCTCCAGCCAGAGCGCCATGAGCGCATCCATTTCCCCAATGTTAAAAGGCTGGATCATTGGCGAAAATCAGGGTGGCAGAAGCAGCTGGTTACATGGTCATTGACCAGGCCGCAGGCTTGCATAAACGAATAGCAGATTGTCGACCCCACAAACTTGAACCCGCGCTTTTTTAGCGCCTTAGACAGCGCATCTGACGTCGGCGTAAAAGCCGGGACTTCGCTAAGCAAGGCGGGATGTGACACTTGAGGTGTATGGTCGACAAATCCCCAGACAAAATCCGGGAAGCTCTCGCCGTTGGCTTCCATCGCGAGAAAAGCCCGGGCGTTGGTGATAATCGCCTCGATTTTCCCCCGGTGGCGAATAATGCCGGCATCCTGCATCAGCGCATCCACCTCTTCCGGCTGAATCAACGCGACGGCATAGGGGTCAAAATTCCTGAAACGCTGGCGGTAATTTTCGCGTTTTTTCAACACGGTAATCCACGACAGCCCGGCCTGCTGACCTTCCAGGCAAATCATCTCAAAGAGCTTCTGCCCGTCGGTAACCGGCACGCCCCATTCTTTGTCGTGATACTCCAGATACAGCGGATCCTGAGTGACCCAGCCACAACGTTCCATTTTGCTCTCCCTGTAACCTGCCGAACGCGGTGAAATTTTACCCTCTGACAATAGTGAATCCGGGATATTTCGCAACCCCGGATGAGATCAAAGAAAGGGCATTCAATACCGGTAATTTTGCAAAGTGTTAACTATGTCTCATTTATGATTTAACATTTAATATACAGCAAACACGCACATCACAATGATAGCAAGCACTAACCAACAAAACATAAAGTGCACCGGGAAGGCCATTCATACCGTCCCAGAGGCATTTCATTCCGTTCTCCATGCATTTCATGCCGTTTTTTCCTGGAATAAACGGCGCTTCGCTATCGTAGGCGGCAGATAACTTCCCTTAGATTCGCAGGACATCTGCCATGAACACTGCCACCTACAACCGTACTCGCTGGTTAACCCTCATCGGAACCATCATTACTCAGTTCGCGCTGGGATCCGTTTATACCTGGAGCCTGTTCAACAGCGCGCTGTCCCAGAAACTGGACGCGCCAATCAGCCAGGTCGCCTTCTCCTTTGGCCTGCTAAGCCTCGGCCTCGCCATCTCTTCTTCCGTGGCGGGCAAACTGCAGGACCGCTTTGGCGTGCGTAAAGTCACCATGGCGGCGGGTGTGCTGCTCGGTGCAGGGTTATTCTTCACCGCACACGCCAACAACCTGATGATGCTCTGGCTCACGGCTGGCGTGCTGGTTGGCCTGGCGGACGGCGCTGGCTACCTGCTGACGCTGTCGAACTGCGTGAAGTGGTTCCCGGAGCGTAAAGGCCTGATTTCTGCCTTCTCCATCGGGGCTTATGGCCTCGGCAGCCTCGGTTTTAAATATATTGATACCCACCTGCTGGCGGCCTACGGGCTGGAAAACACCTTTATGATTTGGGGTGGCCTGGCGATGGTGATGGTGCTGTTCGGCGCCACCATGATGAAAGATGCTCCGCTGCAGGAAACTAAATCCGCAAACGGCGCGGCGAAAACCGATTTCACTCTCGCTGAATCAATGCGCCAGCCGCAATACTGGATGCTGGCGCTGATGTTCCTCACCGCCTGCATGAGCGGCCTGTACGTCATCGGCGTTGCAAAAGATATCGCACAGGGCATGGTTCACCTGGATGCTATGTCCGCCGCCAACGCGGTAACCGTTATCTCCATTGCTAACCTGAGCGGCCGCCTGGTGCTCGGCATTCTGTCCGATAAAATTGCCCGTATTCGCGTGATAACCCTTGGTCAGGTGATTTCTCTGGTCGGTATGGCGGCCCTGCTGTTTGCCCCGCTGAACGAAGCGACCTTCTTTGCGGCCATCGCCTGCGTTGCCTTTAACTTTGGCGGCACCATCACCGTTTATCCTTCGCTGGTCAGCGAATTCTTTGGTCTGAACAACCTGACCAAAAACTACGGCGTGATTTACCTGGGCTTCGGCATCGGCAGCATCTGTGGCTCCATCATCGCCTCGCTGTTCGGCGGCTTCTACGTGACCTTCTGCGTCATCTTCGCGCTGCTGATTCTGTCGCTGGCGATTTCCACCACAATTCGCCAGCCGGTACGCACCGTACTCAATCATCAGCACGCCCACGCCTGATAGTCCTCGCAACCTCCATATTAAGGCCGCCGAACAGGGCGGCCTTAACGCAGTTCATCACCGCCTCGTTTGACTCTCTTCAAACAGAACCACAACGGTAGCAATGAAATAACCGTCTTTAGGGAGACTTTTCCACCACAAGCGGTATTATCCCGGCCAGGATAATCCCCCTTCTCATCGCCTTATCCTCTTTTCACTCGTCAGGCCAGCAGAGGGATGTCTCTCCTGAGACAGCATTTGCTATCCAGAACAGTCCCACTGAGAAAACGAGCATCATGGTAAAAAAAACCAGCCGAAAATCGCTCTGGACATACCTTTATGTCACATTGCTCCTTATTGCAGCGCTGATCATCATTGCGGGCAATACACCGCGTGATATCTATCCCCTTGTTATCGCGGCAAGTGCCTTTATTTTTACCTGCGGATTACTGTATTTACTCTCCGCCAGATTCATTTTTGCCGTCGGGACCAGCAGCCTGCTGGTGATCCTGCTGCAATTTTGTAACCAGCTTAAGGTCCACTATTACAAAGACCAGCTGCTGTTTAGCGATTTTTTCCTGATGGCCGATCCGGCCAATGCGGGCACGCTGCTGCATTATCCCTCCGCCGGCATTGCCGTTGCGACGATGATAGCGCTGCTTATCCTGACGCTTATCATCAGCTGGCGCGCCGTACCTCGCCGTAAAGGGATGATCGCCCCGCTGGTTGCCCTCGGCGTGATGCTGGGTTCGGCGTCGACGCTTAGCCACAGCGTACTGAAGAATCAGCACGACTGGGCCACCAAACTGCCTGGCGGCACCGGCGTGCTGTCGAACCTGGCGCTGTCCGGCATCCAGGCCAGCTATGACTCACCGACCTTCCCGCAGGCAACGTCTCAGGAATTTGTTTCCCGCGCGGCGGCCCTGAATAACAAGACGACCGCATCGGCAAGCGTGCGGCCTGATATCGTTCTGCTGCTGCAGGAGTCGACGGTAGATCCCCGCCTGTATAAGGTGCCTGATCCTAAACTCCTGCCGCACTTTTCTATGTTTGAGCAGGACAGCAAGGTGAAGGCCCACACGCTGATGCGCGTGCAAACTTTCGGGGGCGGCACCTGGCTGTCAGAGTTCGCGGCCTTAACGGGAATGCGCAGCGATGATTTTGGGGCGATGAAAAACTCAGTGTTTTATTCAGCGGTTGATCACGTCAACGACAGCCTGTTCAAGCAAATGCAAGATAACGGGTATTACACCGTGGTTCTGACGCCATTCAACAAATCGGCCTATAACGCCGGCCACGCCTACACCATGATGGGCGTGGATAAAATCATTCAGCCGCAGGAACTGGGCTACCCGGGTGATTTGGCGGATAACCTTTGGCACATTCCCACCGCGGATATCCTGGGCTATGTTAAAAAGCTCCTTGCCGATCACACCGATAAACCCGTGTTTGTTTATGCCTTAACGATGTATGAACACGGCCCTTATGATGCTGGACATGCCGATGATTACCAGCTCACTTCAGCGATGAAGAACGAGGATGCCGCCGGGAAATTCAGCCATTATGTTGAGAAGATCAAAAAATCAGAAACCGCGCTGGCTGACTTCTTCCAGTTCGTTGACCAGCGCCAGCGCCCGACAATGTTTATGTACTTTGGCGACCACCAGCCAGCCATAGACTGGGCTAATGGCTACACCACAGAACAGGACGATCCGGCCCATCTGTCGCAATTCAGCCTACGGGATAATTATAATGCCCCGCCGGTAGCAGACCTGGGCACCATCACCGACATAGCATTCCTTGGCGGGATGTTGCTCGAACAGGCCCAGCTAAAAGTGTCGCCGTTCTATCAGGCCAATATCGATATGCGCCATTTATGCCAGGGCAGACTGAATGATTGCCCGGACACAACGCTGTTTAATAGCTACCGGCATTATGTTTACGATGAACTGCATGCGGCATCGAAACCCTGATCCTTATTGCTAAGCAGACTGCAAAAGCCCCCTTCAAGCCAGGGGGGTTTTTTTATTAAAAAGCGGCCACTTCCTTCAAATATTGACCTCTTCCCAGGAATTCTCTTCGTTTCGTCAACCATTCCGAACTAGCTGACGACTCCACGGTCTGAATAGCGCTTATATTTTTATATCGCCTGGATGCCTGAATGAATTACATAAAAACACTCTCCCAGCAAAAGCTGTGCCTTTTGCTTGGGGTATACATTGGCTGGTTTTTGAATATCTCTGTTTTCTACCAACGTTTTGATAGTCGTGCCCAGATCTTTATCGCCTGGAAAGGTATGGCCGCCGCCGCAGAGTTTATCGCTTGCCTGCTGGTGACATTTTTCCTGTTACGCCTGCTGTCGCTTTTTGGCCGTCATCTCTGGCGAGTCCTGGCCTCCTTCGTGGTGGTTTGTTCCGTGGCGGCCAGCTACTACATGACCTTCTTCAACGTGGTGATCGGCTACGGCATCATTGCCTCGGTGATGACCACCGATATCGACCTTTCGAAAGAGGTGGTGGGTTATCACTTTGCGCTCTGGATGGGGCTTGTCAGCGCTATCCCGCTGTTTCTTATCTGGGTCAACAGGTCGCAAGACACGCTGCTTCAGCAGTTAAAAACCCCCGGCCAGCGCGTTAAAAACATTGCTATCCTGCTCTGCGCAGGGCTGTTGGTTTGGGCGCCGCTGCGCATACTGGGCGAAATGCAGTCCGACGATGAACGGGGTTCAACGACGGATATGGCTAGCTACGGCGGCGTCGTGGCCAGCTCGTATGTGCCGGTCAACTGGGTCTCTTCCCTGGGGCTTTTTGCCTGGGCAAATGCCGACGAATCCACCGGCAACGGCTCGCTGATGAATCCCACGAAAACGTTCACCTATGTGACGCCTCCTGGGCTGGACGATGCTTATGTGGTGTTTATTATTGGCGAAACGACGCGCTGGGATCACATGGGGATATTTGGCTATGATCGCGACACCACGCCAAAGCTCGCCAGAGAGAAAAATCTGGTCGCCTTCCGCGGAGAGTCCTGCGACACCGCCACCAAACTCTCGCTGCGCTGTATGTTCGTCCGTGAAGGCGGGGCAGAAGATAACCCTCAGCGTACGCTGAAAGAGCAAAACATTTTCGCGGTCTTAAAACAGCTGGGGTTTAGTGCCGACCTTTACGCCATGCAGAGCGAAATTTGGTTCTACAAAAACGCCATGCCGGACACCCTTGCCTTCCGCGAACAAATCGCCGCCGAGCCCCGCAATCGCGGCAGAACGGTAGACGACATGCTGCTGGTGGACGAAATGAAACAATCCCTCGAGCAAAATCCTGACGGCAAGCATCTGATTATTCTGCATACCAAAGGATCCCACTTCTCCTATGCCCAGCGCTACCCGCGCAGCTATGCGAAATGGACGCCCGAATGTATTGATCTTGGCAAAGGCTGTTCAAAGGAGATGCTGATTAACGCCTTTGATAATTCGGTGCTTTATGTCGATACGATGATCGACAGCGTGCTCGATCAGCTGCGCGACAAGAAAGCGATAGTCTTCTACGCCGCCGACCACGGTGAATCCATCAGCGACTCCATGCACCTGCACGGCACGCCGCGGAAAATGGCCCCGCCGGAGCAATTCCGCGTCCCGCTGCTGGTTTGGGCCTCGGATAAATACCTGGAAAACCCAACGGCTGCCGACGCCTTTAAACATCTGCAAAAGCAGGCAGCAATGAAGGTGCCGCATCGCCACGTTGAGCTGTTCGACACCATTCTCGGCTGCCTGGGCTATACCTCGCCCAACGGCGGCATAAACGAGAATAACAACTGGTGTCACGTGCCGGATAAAGCCGTGAATTAAGTAAAACGCGGCGACGTCATGTCGCCGCGTTAACATAGATACTCTATTTATAAATAGAAAATTAAATATGAATATCGGCCAAATTCACCTGACTATCGCGCTCCAACGCTCGGCCAATATTGAACGGTGTCTCTTCCTCACGCCTGCGAGCAATCAGTTGCTCGTTAACCGGTGCAGCGTTTCCGCTCATCCGATAAGCACAGACTGCTCAGGTAAACCGACACAGTGAGCGGCGCTACCGGGCAAAGCAGCAGGTCATTTTCAGGAAAGTAATTAAACCAATCCCATACGTTTGAGATCGTCATAAACAAACTGTTGGCCGCTGCGCTGCTGCACGCACGGTATTTCCGCGACGCGATTGATCCATGCCCTTAACGTCGTAAATTCTTCCCCGATTAAACCAAGCACATCCGCAAACGTCAGGCCGCAATAAAGCGTAATATCGGCCATTGAAAACGTGTCGCTGGTCAAAAAAGGCTGACGGGTTAGCAACTGCTCGAAATATTCCAGCCCCGCTTTTAACTGCTGCCCTGCGCGTAGCCCCAATGCCTGGCGGGCATGCCAGTCAGGTTCTTTAAAAGCCTGAAGGACTTCACCCAGCCCCGGCGTAGCGTAGTGGAAAAAAACGCCAACCGGATCCATGACCCAGGCTTCAGCCCTTTTTTGCATCATATGAATAACCGCTTTTTCCTTGGCCGTTTTCCCGGTTAATAACGGTTGGTTGTCAAAATTATCAAGATATTCGGTGATAGCCGTACACTCGCTGATTAGCGTGCCATCATCAAGCTCAAGCACCGGCAAGACGCCCATGGGGTTCTTCAGAAGAAAGACTGGCTGCTTGTGTTCAGCGCCAATTAAATCAACAGAAACAAACTCCATGGCAGGTTCCATTGACTTAGCGGCAATAACAATGCGAATGCGGGCAGGATTAGGGAAACCGGGGCGATCGTATAGTTTCATCGTTTACTCTTCTGTTTATATTGAACGACAGGCCGCGGAACGGATTAGACACCGCATCGAGTGGCCCGCTTTCTGTAGGCGAGAGGAGTATTACATCGGCCAGACTGTTTGATAATATGACCCAATGTACTCAACTTGTGCAGCAGGGCTTAACAATGGATCCAACTGAACTGGACGGTATCGCGGTTTTTCTTGCCGTGGCGGAGCATCAAGGTTTTCGCTCAGCGGCTCGGAGCCTGGGCTTAACGGCCTCTGCAGTAAGCCAGCAGGTCAGCCGTCTGGAAAAGCGTATCGGCGCCCCACTTTTTTCCCGCACGACGCGCAGCGTTGGCTTAACTGAGGCCGGGCAGCGCTTGTTTGAGCATGCGAAGCCTGCAGCCGGGATGTTTCTCGCCGGCCTGGACTCAGCCCGGGAACTCGGTGAACAACCGGGCGGCAACCTGCGGATCAATACCACCCGCGCCAGCCTGCCGCTATTAATTAATCGCCTGCTGCCGGGTTTTCACGAGCAGTACCCGAACATCCGGCTGGAGCTCCGGGCCGAAGACGAGTTTATTGATATCGTGGAAGGCGGATTTGATGCCGGGATTCGACTCGGGCATGTGGTGGAAAGGGATATGGTTGCCGTCTGGCTAACACCGCCGGATGAGTATCTTGTCGTCTGTGCTCCTTCCCTCCTGGCGCGCTACGGCCGACCAAAGAATATAGAAGAGCTGCAAAAGCTGCCGGCACTGTTGATAAGCCGCCACAACCAGGCCGTAAACAGCTGGGAACTGACGCAACAAGGCCGGCCGGTGAAGGTAAAAGTCGACGGCCCCCTGATCTTGAACGATCCGTTGAGCCTGATTCAGGCTGCCCTGCGCGGAACCGGGATGATCTATACGGTACGGTCGTTGGTTAGCCGTTACCTTGCGCAAGGCCAGCTAGAAATCGTGCTGGAGAACAGCGCCCGCAGCGTGCCGGGGTTAAATATTTATTATCCTGGCCGCCACCAGTCCCTGCCCAAGCTCAGAGCCTTGGTTAGCTATGCCACTGCGCACCTGCGTAACGGTATCAGCGCCGATGATTTTCTGGCAGAGCAGCCCGGAAGCGAACCCGGCGATGACAATCAGCCCGGTATATAGAGAGGAAAGTATTGTGTGGGGCTGCCCCCTACCGCAGAATGAAAAAAGCTCAAAACCCCAGAAGGTCATGAGCTTTTTCGTCGCCTGAAAGCACCTGACGGTGCATTCATGGTGATTATTCTACAGGCACAAACTCGTCAATCGGCTCGCCCATGCTGTTCAGGTAGGTTCTGTATTTTACTTTAGCAGAATCGCCATCAGAGAAATCGTAGGTTCCGGTGCACTCGAGCTTATCCTTGCCGGCTTTAACCGTGACCTGATCGTAAGCATCAATCACTTTTACCCCGGCGTTATTGGAATCCAGCACATCGTTATAGGCTTCAATCAGCGCCTTTCTGACTTCCACCTGATTGCAATCAACGCGGCTATAGTCTTCCGCTGCGGCCTGAAATGAACATGCACTAAGCAGGGCGATGAAAACGCCTGAAAAAACAAAGGATCCTTTGTTCATTGTATCTCCAGAGTAAAATGACAACAAAGTAATAATATTATACCGACAGAAACATTATGTATTATTTAATGCGGCAGTACATCTCAAAAAGCATATAAACTAATTACCTGAATTATAAACATAAGAGCCATTTTATATGAGCTCACCTACCGCCTCCGTGCTCACCAGTGCCCCACCCAACGTCGTATCCCGCTCGCTGATAATTATGTCATTCCCTGCGTCCTGCGCCGTCTCACTATGCGGGGGATAATGCATCGTATTTGGTTATGGAAAACCGTGGTTTTTTGCGCCGTCGCTTATGATGGCTGACAGCATTTTCCGCTGTAGGCGATGCAGATCACAAAATAAATCGTGCAACAATTCATCGTTTAACACAAAATTTTACCTATTCCTGACAATTGATTCTCGCTATAGGTTGCAAATTAAGCAGTGCAATATTCTGGTAACAAGCCTGTAGCATAAATTTCCCTGCTGGAAATGTCCCCGGAAGGTTTTTTTAATCTTTGCCCGCCGAATCCCACCTTGCTTGTAAATCCCCGTGACCTGTATTGACGTTTCCTTAATCTGTTGACAGATTGTAGGACGAGAGGGGCTATTTACGGACCGTCTGTGCTACCTCCACGCATGACTCGCGAAAGGAACTGCTAGCCTCACCACCGCCTCCGGGCACACCGTACCGACCACCCACAAATAACAATGGTCAGACGGTTACAAAACACAACACGACACATAATTGGAGCAGAATAATGAGTATTTCCTTGAAGAAGTCAGGGATGCTGAAATTTGGTCTGAGCCTGGTTGCCATGACCGTTGCAGCAAGCGTACAAGCCAAAACCCTGGTTTACTGTTCAGAAGGTTCCCCAGAGGGCTTTAACCCACAGCTGTTCACCTCCGGCACGACTTACGATGCCAGCTCCGTACCGATTTATAACCGTCTGGTGGAATTTAAAACCGGCACCACCGAAATCATCCCAGGCCTGGCTGAGAAATGGGACGTTAGCCCGGACGGTAAAACCTACACCTTCCACCTGCGTAAAGGCGTGAAGTGGCAGGACAATAAAGACTTCAAACCGACTCGCGATTTCAACGCAGACGACGTTGTATTCTCCTTTGACCGTCAGAAAAACAAAGATAACCCGTATCACAAAGTTTCTGGCGGCAGCTACGAATACTTCGAAGGTATGGGCCTGCCTGACCTGATCACCGACATCAAGAAAGTCGACGATAATACCGTGCAGTTCGTACTGGCTCGTCCGGAAGCACCATTCCTCGCGGACATGGCCATGGACTTCGCCTCTATTCTTTCTAAAGAATATGCGGACAACATGATGAAAGCCGGCACTCCGGAAAAAACCGACCTGAACCCAATCGGTACCGGTCCATTCCAGCTGCTGCAGTACCAGAAAGATTCCCGTATTCTGTATAAAGCCTTCCCGGGCTACTGGGGTACCAAGCCACAGATCGATCGCCTGGTCTTCTCCATCACGCCTGACGCTTCCGTGCGTTATGCCAAACTGCAGAAAAACGAATGTCAGGTGATGCCGTTCCCGAACCCGGCCGACATTGCCCGCATGAAAGAAGACAAGAACATCAATCTGATGGAACAGGCTGGCCTGAACGTGGGCTATCTCTCCTTCAACACCGAGAAGAAGCCGTTTGACGACGTGAAAGTGCGTCAGGCGCTGACCTACGCAGTGAACAAAGAAGCGATCATCAAAGCTGTTTATCAGGGCGCGGGCACCGCGGCTAAAAACCTGATCCCACCAACCATGTGGGGCTACAACGATGACGTGAAGGACTACACCTACGATCCTGAAAAAGCGAAAGCGCTGCTGAAAGAAGCGGGCCAGGATAAAGGCTTCACCGTTGACCTGTGGGCGATGCCAGTTCAGCGTCCATACAACCCGAACGCTCGCCGCATGGCTGAGATGATTCAGGCTGACTGGGCGAAAGTTGGCGTGACCGCCAAAATCGTGACCTACGAGTGGGGCGAGTACCTGAAGCGTGCCAAAGCGGGTGAACACCAGGCCGTCATGATGGGCTGGACCGGCGACAATGGGGATCCGGATAACTTCTTCGCCACCCTGTTCAGCTGTGCCGCAGCGAAAGACGGTTCCAACTACTCTCGCTGGTGCTACAAGCCGTTTGAAGATCTGATTCAGCCGGCTCGCGCCACCGACGACCACAACAAGCGTGTAGAACTGTACAAACAGGCTCAGGTTGTGATGCACGATCAGGCACCAGCGCTGATCATCGCTCACTCCACCGTGTTCGAGCCAGTACGTAAAGAAGTCAAAGGCTACGTGGTTGATCCACTGGGCAAACACCACTTCGAAAACGTGTCCGTCGAATAATAAAAGTAACGTGCTTTATTCCCTCTCCCCCATGGGGAGAGGGTTAGGGTGAGGGATATTGGCGTTGTCCACCCTCGCCCCGACCCTCTCCCTCAAAGGGAGAGGGGGAAACATTTGTGAGCAATACAGACGGAACAGTTACCAGGCTTTCCGTCACTACAGAGAATCCGGGATATGCTGCAGTTCATCCTCCGACGACTGGGGTTAGTCATCCCCACGTTTATAGGTATTACCCTACTCACCTTCGCTTTCGTGCATATGATCCCCGGAGACCCGGTGATGATTATGGCCGGAGAGCGCGGTATTTCTCCTGAGCGCCATGCTCAACTGTTGGCCGAGATGGGTCTCGACAAGCCAATGTGGCAACAGTACCTCCATTACATCTGGGGCGTAATGCATGGCGATCTGGGCATTTCATTAAAGAGCCGCCTCCCGGTCTGGGACGAGTTCGTGCCGCGCTTTAAAGCGACGCTGGAACTCGGCATCTGCGCGATGATTTTCGCCGTTGCCGTCGGCATTCCGGTGGGCGTCCTTGCCGCCGTGAAGCGGGGTTCAATCTTCGACCACACCGCCGTTGGCCTCGCGCTGACCGGCTATTCCATGCCAATTTTCTGGTGGGGCATGATGCTCATCATGCTGGTGTCGGTTCACTGGAACCTGACGCCGGTGTCCGGACGCATCAGCGATACCGTGTTCCTTGATGACTCCCTGCCGCTCACCGGGTTTGCGCTGATAGATACCGCTATCTGGGGCCAGCCGGGTGATTTTATTGACGCCGTCGCCCACATGATTTTGCCTGCCATTGTGCTGGGTACTATTCCGCTGGCGGTTATCGTGCGTATGACCCGTTCTTCCATGCTGGAAGTGCTGGGTGAAGACTACATCCGCACCGCGCGCGCCAAAGGTCTGACCCGCATGCGCGTGATCGTCGTTCATGCCCTGCGCAACGCGATGCTGCCGGTCGTCACGGTTATCGGCCTGCAGGTCGGTACTCTGCTGGCGGGCGCCATCCTGACGGAAACTATCTTCTCCTGGCCGGGTCTTGGCCGCTGGCTCATCGACGCCCTGCAGCGTCGTGACTACCCGGTAGTCCAGGGCGGCGTGCTGCTGGTGGCGACGATGATTATCCTCGTCAACCTGCTGGTAGACCTGCTGTACGGCGTGGTGAACCCGCGTATACGCCATAAGAAATAAGGGGCCATCATGACGCAACTGACAGAAAATAAAGTGGTGGCAGCACCCAAGCCGATGACGCCTTTCCAGGAGTTCTGGCACTACTTCAAACGCAATAAAGGCGCAGTGATCGGCCTGGTGTACGTCGCCATCATGATCTTCATCGCCATCTTCGCTAACTTCCTCGCGCCCCACGCGCCTGCGGAGCAGTTCCGCGACGCGCTGCTGCACCCGCCGGTATGGCAGGAAGGCGGCAGCTGGAGCTACATCCTCGGCACCGACGACGTCGGTCGCGATGTGCTTTCCCGCCTGATGTACGGCGCTCGCCTGTCGCTGCTGGTCGGCTGCCTGGTGGTCGTCCTGTCGCTGGTGATGGGGATTGTGCTGGGCCTGGTCGCCGGTTACTTCGGTGGCGTGGTGGACAACATCATCATGCGCGTGGTCGATATCATGCTGGCGCTGCCAAGCCTGCTGCTGGCGCTGGTGCTGGTGGCTATCTTCGGCCCGTCCATCGGTAACGCCGCGCTGGCGCTGACCTTCGTCGCGCTGCCGCACTATGTGCGTTTAACGCGTGCTGCGGTGCTGGTGGAAGTTAACCGTGATTACGTGACCGCCTCCCGAGTGGCAGGCGCTGGCCCGGTTCGCCAGATGTTTGTGAATATCTTCCCGAATACCCTTGCGCCGCTGATCGTTCAGGCGTCGCTCGGCTTCTCGAACGCCATTCTCGATATGGCCGCCCTTGGCTTCCTCGGCATGGGTGCGCAGCCGCCAACACCGGAGTGGGGCACCATGCTCGCCGACGTGTTGCAGTTCGCGCAGAGTGCCTGGTGGGTTGTGACCTTCCCAGGGGTTGCGATTCTGCTAACGGTGCTGGCATTTAACCTGATGGGTGACGGTCTGCGTGACGCGCTCGATCCCAAACTGAAGCAGTAAGAGGTTCGAGATGGCGTTATTAAATGTAGATAAATTATCGGTGCATTTCGGCGACGAAGACGCACCGTTCCGTGCCGTGGACCGCATTAGCTATAGCGTGGATCAGGGGCAAGTTGTCGGCATCGTGGGCGAGTCCGGCTCCGGTAAATCCGTCAGTTCGCTGGCTATTATGGGGCTTATCGACTTCCCTGGCCGCGTGATGCCGGAAAAACTGGAATTCAACGGCCGGGACCTGAAGCGCATTTCTGAGAAAGAGCGCCGCAACCTGGTGGGCGCCGAAGTGGCGATGATCTTCCAGGACCCGATGACCAGCCTGAACCCGTGCTACACCGTCGGTTTCCAGATTATGGAAGCCATTAAGGTGCACCAGGGTGGCAACAAGAAAACCCGCCGCCAGCGCGCAATCGACCTGCTGACCCAGGTGGGGATTCCTGACCCGGCTTCACGTCTTGACGTTTACCCGCACCAGCTTTCCGGCGGCATGAGCCAGCGCGTGATGATCGCTATGGCGATCGCCTGCCGTCCTAAGCTGCTGATCGCCGATGAGCCAACCACCGCGCTCGACGTAACTATTCAGGCGCAGATCATCGAACTGCTGCTGGAGCTGCAGCAAAAAGAGAACATGGCGCTGATCCTGATCACCCATGACCTCGCGCTGGTTGCCGAAGCCGCCCATAAAATCATCGTGATGTACGCAGGCCAGGTCGTGGAAGCAGGTTCGTCCCACGATATCTTCCGTGCGCCGCGCCACCCGTACACCCAGGCTCTGCTCCGTGCGCTGCCGGAATTTGCTCAGGATAAAGCGCGTCTGGCCTCGCTGCCGGGCGTAGTACCGGGCAAATACGACCGCCCGAACGGCTGTCTGCTGAACCCGCGCTGCCCGTATGCGACCGACAAATGCCGCAGCGAAGAGCCTGCGTTAACCCTGCTGGCAGACGGGCGTCAGTCCAAATGCCACTACCCACTCGATGATGCCGGGAGGCCAACCCTATGAGTACCCCACAGGCCACCACGCAACCGCTGTTGCAGGCCATCGACCTGAAAAAACATTACCCGGTGAAGAAGGGCTTTTTCGCTCCTGAACGCCTGGTAAAAGCGCTGGACGGCGTAAGCTTTACCCTCGAGCGCGGCAAAACGCTGGCGGTCGTCGGTGAATCCGGCTGCGGGAAATCCACCCTCGGCCGCCTGCTGACCATGATCGAAGTGCCGACCGGCGGGGAGCTTTACTACCAGGGCCAGGATCTGCTGATCCCGGACGCCTCGGCGGAAAAGCTGCGCCGGCAGAAAATCCAGATCGTCTTCCAGAACCCGTATGGCTCGCTGAACCCGCGTAAAAAAGTGGGGCAGATCCTGGAAGAACCGCTGCAAATCAACACCAGCCTGAGCAAAGTCGAGCGCCGTGAAAAAGCGCTGGAGATGATGGCGAAAGTCGGTCTGAAAACCGAGCATTACGACCGCTATCCGCACATGTTCTCCGGCGGCCAGCGCCAGCGTATCGCTATCGCCCGCGGCCTGATGCTTGACCCGGACGTGGTGATTGCCGATGAGCCAGTCTCCGCGCTGGACGTGTCCGTTCGTGCTCAGGTACTGAACCTGATGATGGATTTGCAGCAGGATCTGGGGCTGTCCTACGTGTTCATCTCCCACGACCTGTCGGTGGTGGAGCACATTGCCGATGAAGTGATGGTGATGTACCTGGGCCGCTGCGTGGAGAAAGGCAGCAAAGAGCAGATCTTCTCTAACCCGCGCCACCCGTACACCCAGGCGCTGCTGTCCGCCACGCCGCGCCTGAACCCGGACGAACGTCGCGAACGCATCAAGCTGACCGGCGAGCTGCCAAGCCCGCTGAACCCGCCGCCGGGCTGCGCCTTTAACGCCCGCTGCAGCCGCCGCTTCGGGCCATGCACCCAGCTTCAGCCGCAGCTGAAAGACTACGGCAACGGCCAGCTGGTGGCCTGCTTCGCGGTCGATCAGGATGTGAACGGGGAACTGCGTTAATTTCTCAGCAGGAAAAAAGGAAACCGACGTGAGAGCGTCGGTTTTTTTAAGTTAAATAAAAACCATTCAGAGAATAAAACCATCTCGATTTGATACCTTAATGCAAAGAATGTAACAACATCAATTTCTATTTGACACTGAAAAATTTAGTAAATAATTTCAAAACCAAGTAACCATTGCTGAATCCACCTCCAACAACATAACCTCAACCCCATGAATTATAATATTTTTCATTAACAGCCATACTCAGAGCAACAGAATATTAGTAAGTCCAAAAATTTTCATTCACAGCACTCTTATTAATTTAAGATATATACCTTTTACTTTATGATATTTACTTTCATAGAAACCTTAATGCTATATAAACTTCCACTTACTCATCTCTACAATTTCGCATTACAGAAATAACTTGGAGACGCCACCATCTCATGTAAATGATTTACATTATGTCCATAACCATAATAAGAGCATATAATTTCAATAGATCGAAGTTGCTTATAAGATCTATCAGCAAATCTTTCCGGAAGAGATAAGATTGTTTTCTTGTTATTACAAAACCCCAAATAAAAATTCAACCCAATGACTTTCCTAGCTATAGACATCAAAACATCTAGAAAACTTCTCCCTACATTAAAATATATTTTATTCCTATACGCATTTTTTATTTTTCTTGAGATTAGTAATATTGAAACATCTCTTTCACTTAGCCATTTAAATTTTACAGCACTATCAAAAAGTTGTTCCCATGAAAATATATACATACCCTCCGCAGCAAATCTACGAATGAGAATATTCCTTATACTAATAATTAGCAAATCTATTGCAAACAATGAAGAATAATTGTTTTTAGGTAGAAAACCGAGAAGTTCTAACAGTTCAAGATTCTCATTTATCTCTGTTTGGTAATTTAATTTTGGTGTCCATTCCTTTCTTGCCCTATTTATTTCACCCTCTCCACCAAAAATCACAACCCCTTGATCTATTATATGTTTCATAAACAGACTTCCTGATGCGCATAGGAAACCCATCTTCTTTCTATGCATAATTGATATATCATAACCCAATAATTTAAATCTGTTCATCTCCCTATCAACCTGACTCCAATCCTCGTGCACAATAAGTAAATCCCGGTCAGATAAGAGAGATGGAAATCCATTATGTTTACTACCAAACTCTACCGCAATCATTATTTTATAATCCTGTTAAATAATGCACTCACAGTAAATGTTAAAAGTGATATACCTAATATCATATTTAATAAAATTAACCACATGCCTAAATTCGTAGGACTCTCAAAACCTGACGCTCCTAAAGTGAACATAGTAGTTAGTGTGAAATATATGGTTTTTTCAAAAGTATCAATAGCACCAGACTCAAACAACTGAGCCCCAAAAATAAAATTAACAGACATTAGCCCCAAAATAGCCACTAGCGTAGTTCTGACTAAATTTCGAAGCCTATAGCCATAGCCGAAAAGAATCCCGTATGTTTTGACAACTATTTTTTTTGCATAAAAAAATAACAGATCTTTCTTTTGCGGTTTTTTACTGAAAGAAAGAATATAGTTCCATTTATTAAAATGATACTCCGCTTCCGACTTATATCTTTTTTGAGATTCAATTCTATAAAGAGACCTTAATTGATCAAATAGATGAACTGCTATATTTGCATATTTCTTATCTCTAATTGCATTCTCAAACTGAGATGGTCGCCCATAGCATGCATTAAATTTAACTCTAAAAAAATTACATCTTTCAAAAATACAATCATGAAATCTGACATCATCAAAAACGCAACCAATGAAAAGACAATCAATAAATTTGCATTTTTTTATTGTGATATTACTCAAGGTTGTTTTTGACAGTGATACATTCTCAAAAACTATTCCATCTATAGATTTTATAGACAACTTCTCTGGCTGATATAGAATATTTTTAATATGTGAGGAATTAAGAAGTAATTTACTCAATTCTTCTTCAGAAGAAAAAATATTGAACGGCGATTTCAGTGAAAAAAATGGATCCTGTATTTTTTTAACGTCCATAAAACCTCAAACTATATATATTTTTCCAATTAATATTTAGTGTTATATCTTGAATTAGATTTTAAATATATAACAGAGCTAAGAGTGTGGAAACTATCCTTTAGGTTCAATTCCATTTTGCTCCAACTCCTTCCGTCCAAGCGTTTTCAGCCAGTTTCCCAGACTCATTCCGGCCTCTTTCGCTGCAACTTCAAACTGCGCTTTCAGTTCTGGTGCGATCCGTATCTGAAAAGCAGGATTTCGACCCGCTCCAGGGTGTTTTTCGTCATATTTGACCATTAATTTGTATGTACCTTCGAGGTTAAGGTTTGACCTGAAAGGTACACACCCTAGCACAGGATTTCCTGAAAAAGAACGCCCCCGAAAGGTATTAAGAGTACCAGACGAGGGCTAACCACAAACGTTAACTGATTAGGAGTAACGCTATGGTTAACGCCGATAGTACCACAACCGCTAATACTGAAAATCTGGTCTTTCAACCAGTTACTGAATCCGCAATAGGGACGTTAATAAAAGCCCCGCTCGGCGCTTCCCACGATCTGTTCGAGCTGCTGGAAGCCAGCCAGGCCTATGTTGATGAGCTGGTTGAGAGCAAAGATGTCACCGATTGCATGGCGCTTTGTGGCCGCCTTCTGGCGGGGCTGGACGTGCGAAGCGCCTTTACCGGATCACCTTATTCAGCAGCTCACGGTTGAAGATAATTATTTCAAGAACAATACCCACTCGATTTGCGATGACTCAGAGTCGATACGTGGATATTGCAGTGCCTTAACTGTGGTTTTGCTGACCAGGCAAAGTTCAGTGGAGACTCAGCAGCACATTACCGGTTTGCTGTTTGAGCTCATTCACCTGCTGGCTGAAGATTTAAAAACGCCGCGTTTTGTCAGAACGACCGATGGATTAGCAAGGATAAATAGTCAAGCACAGCCAGGCTGGCTCTGATTTTCAATTACGCACATTCAGTACTCTCATTTACCACGAAACCGACGTGAGAGCGTCGGTTTTTTAGTTCATACAGACGATGTTACTGCACAGTCCAGTCTTCCAACCTTAGCCCCGGTACATGCTCAAATTCCCGAAGATTATTGGTCACGACAACCAGACCAAGGGATCGAGCATGCCCGGCTATCATGCTGTCATAAGGCCCAATCGGTGTCCCTTTTTTGGCCAGTTCAGCCCGAGCCTGCCCGGTATGTATTGCCGCATCAGTGCCGTAGGGCAGCACCTCAAGACGGGCCGCAAATCCTTCAATAACGGCCAGATTTTTTTCTGGATAGAGCGACTTCTCAGCACCATAAATAAGTTCCATCAACGTAACCGAGCTAATACACATTTGCCCGTAATATCGATTAAAGGCTTCGCGGACGATCTGCGGCTTATTCTTTACGGTAAAGATACAAATATTGGTATCCAGCATGTATTTAAGCATCAAAACTCTTCCCTGAGCTGTTCGCCCGGCTGTTCCCTGTCTGACATAAAATCAGCCGTCACGCTGTCGCCATTGAACCAGCTATCCCAGCTTTCGCCCGCCGGCGTGATCACCCGTGTTCTGCCAATAGCGACAATATCGACATGTTTCACATCTTCCGGTAAGGCAACCGCTTTAGGCAGGCGAACCGCCTGGCTGCGGTTACTTTTAAATACGGTGGTTTTTTCCATCAACGGCCTCCTGATGTGTTCACTTTATCGTCATTATAGACTACCCTCACAACGGGATATGTCAATGGGATATACTAATTTCAAGTTCCTACTTCCCATGTTAAATAGATGCATTTTTACTCAACACCAAAACATGGAACCGCTGGCACACTTCCTGGAATATCTCTAAGTTCCTCCCAGACAAAATCCCTCGATTATTCCCCCACAGAAACAGTGAAATCATAAATCCTGCATTTATCCACCGCCGTTGACTGAGTAAATTGTGATCCCTGTCACTCATGCATGTCTCTGCGGAAGCGCAATACTATGTCGAATAATAAAGATAAACCTGCAACATCCCCGTGGATCGCGGTCTTTTCCCTGACCGTGGCCTGCTTTGTCATGGTTACCACCGAGTTTCTCCCCATCGGTTTGCTGACCAACATCGCACCTTCCCTGAATGTTTCCACCGGCACCGCCGGGCTGATGGTGACCATGCCAGGCATCGTTGCCGCCATCGCGGCCCCGGTGCTGAGCCTGGCTTCCGGCAGCCTCGACCGCCGCCTGCTGATGCTTGGCCTGTCGCTGCTGTTGGTCGTCTCAAACCTGGTGTCCGCCCTGGCCGTTAACTTCCCGATGATGCTGCTGGGTCGCGTACTGCTGGGGATCTCCGTCGGCGGGTTCTGGTCCTTCTCGATGAACTATGGCCGTCACCTTGTGCCGGAAGCGAGTCAGGGGCGCGCCGTGGCGCTGATCATTAGCGGCGTGTCCGTCGGCGCGGTGTGCGGCGTCCCTGCCGGGGCATTAATCGGCGACCTGTTCGGCTGGCGTACGGCATTCTTTGCCAGCGCCTGTTTAGCCGCCATCACGCTGCTGGCCCAGTTTCGCCTGCTGACTTCCGTTCCGCCTGGCCGGGCGCTCACCGTTCAGGATTTGATCTCTCCGCTGCGTCTGCCGATGGCTCGCATTGGGCTTATCGCCATTGTGCTGCTGTTTGTGGGCCATTTCTCGGCTTACACCTACCTGCGTCCGCTGCTGCAGCAGGTCTTTGTGCTCAGCCCGTCGGCGATCACTTTCCAGCTGCTGGCCTACGGCGCAGTTGGCCTGCTGGGTACCTTTATCGGGGAACGCCTGGCGGAGCGCAGCCTGCGCGGGACCTTCATTCTGGCGACGGCGATGCTGGCCATTATCCTGCTCGTTTCCCCACTGCTTAGCGGCCTTGCGGGCGCAACGGTAATGGTGCTGGTGTGGGGCCTGGCCTTTGGGGCCGTGCCGGTCTGCGCCACAAACTGGATGTTTGAAGCGGTGCCGGACGCGCCGGAAGCAGGCCAGGCGCTGATGGTCACGGTGATTCAGATTGCCCTGGCATCAGGTGCGCTGATCGGCGGTGAAGTCGTGGACTGGCATGGCGTAAGCAGCGCCATGCTGTTTGGCGGGGCGCTGATGCTCTCGGCTACGCTGGTTTTCGGCCTCTCCTTGCACAGCCGGATGATTAGCGCTAAACAATGTGGATGATTGTTTACGTGGATAAACAAAACCCTGCCGCAGGCAGGGTTTTTCGTTGAGGACAGCTATGGATCATCATTTGCTGGCTATTCGGGTGTTTAATCGGGTGGTGGAAACCGGCGGGTTTACCCGTGCCGCTGACTCTCTGAGCATGCCGAAAGCGACCGTCACTAAGCTGATTCAAAATCTTGAAAACCACCTGCAGACCAAGCTGTTTCAGCGCACAACCCGCAGCGTATCGGTTACCAAAGAGGGCGAATGCTACTACCGCCGCACCGTAAAATGGCTGGCCGACCTGGAGCAGATGGAAGGCAGCATGACCGAATCACAAACCGAGCCTCAGGGCGTGCTGCGCGTGGACGTCGGCGGATCTTTCTCTCGCCAGATACTGATTCCCGCGCTGCCGGAATTTCTTGAACGCTACCCGGGTATCTCCATAGATCTTGGCGTCAGCGACCGACTGGTCGATTTAATCAACGACAATGCGGACTGCGTGATACGCAGCGGCCCACTGGTTGATTCCACGCTGATTGCCCGCCGCCTGTTTACTATGGACTGGGTGACCTGCGCCACGCCGGACTACTTTCAGCGCTACGGCACGCCTTCCCGGCCAGAAGAACTTGAACAGGGATACCCGTTGGCGCATTACCGCCACGCGCGCAATGACCGCATCTCTCCGCTGCGCTTTGTCGATCGGGGAAAAACCATCGAGATGCAGCACCGCTATCAGATAAGCGTCAACGAAAGCAACGCCCATCTCGCCATCGCGCTTTCCGGGGCGGCCTTAACCCAGGTCGTTCGCTTTGCCGCCCAGCCGTATCTCGACAGCGGGAGGCTGGTCAGCGTGCTTGAGGCTTACCCACCGCCGCTGGAACAGATGTACCTGGTTTATCCTTCCAACCGCCACCTTAGCGCCAGGCTGCGGGTATTTATTGAATGGGCCGTGGCGCGGTTTACCTGACCGGTGTAAAGACGCCACCTCACTTTTCCCCGCATAAAAATATGTTACTCTCCGCAGGGTTAACCCTCTGGAGACGGCTATGAACGGCAAGGCAGCGCGCCCTACGATAAGCGATGTCGCGAAAGCGGCGAAGACCGGAAAGACCAGCGTTTCCCGCTACCTTAACGGTGAGCAGCATGCGCTGTCTGATGACCTTCGTGGGCGCATTGAGCGCGCCATTGCCGAACTCGACTACCGCCCGAGCCAGATGGCACGCGGCCTGAAGCGAGGGCGCACCCGCCTCATCGGGCTGATCATTGCCGACATCACCAACCCCTATTCCGTTGACGTGCTGAGCGGTATAGAAGCCGCCTGCCGCGAGAAAGGCTTTACGCCACTGGTGTGTAATACCAACAACGAAGTCGATCAGGAGCTACATTATCTCGACCTGCTGCGCAGCTACCAGGTGGAGGGGATCGTGGTCAATGCGGTCGGCATGCGTGAAGAGGGGCTTAACCGCCTGCAACAGTCCGCGCTGCCGATGGTGCTTATCGACCGCAAAATCCCGGACTTTGCCTGTGATATGGTCGGGCTGGATAATATTCAGGCCGCGACAACCGCCACCGAACATCTCATCGAGCAGGGCTTCGAAGCTCTCCTTTTCCTGAGCGAACCGCTTGGCATGGTGAACACCCGCCATGAGCGGTTGCGAGCATTTCGCAGCACATTAGCCTGCCATTCCGGCATAATTGCCGAAAATGCCGAAACACCGCTGCATGAAGCAGAACGAATAGACAACACGCTTCGCGAGTTCCACTCCCGCCACCGCGGTATGCGTAAAGCGGTGATCTCCGCCAACGGCGCGCTAACGCTGCAGGTTGCCCGCGCAATGCGCCGCCTCGGCCTGAGCTGGGGCAGCGATATCGGGCTGTTGGGGTTTGACGAGCTGGAGTGGGCGGAGCTTGCCGGGGTCGGTATTACCACGCTCAAGCAACCCACCTGGCAAATAGGCTACGCCGCGCTGGAGCAGGTCGTGAGGCGCATTGAGGGCGCCGCTGAAACAGTACGTGAACAGCTATTCTCCGGCGAGCTTATCGTGCGCGGCTCCACCTCTCGCTAAATATTTTGTTCGTGATGGCGCTCAAAAATTGGTAAGCATGATCTTTTCTTTGGAACCGGTTCCATCTAGCGTAAATAGCATCCGTCGTTCGTTGTTATCGCCTGGAGACCACCATGCCGCGAAAAATTATTGTCGTCACCGCCGCCTACGGCCACGACCGCCTTGCCGCCCTCGGTGGCCAACAGGCGGTGCTGCCCATCATTGCTGAAGCGGGGGCCGACGGCGTCGAAATCCGCCGCGAACTGTTCACCACCAGCCAGCTAGATTTTCTGTCGACCGTGGCCGGCGAAATTACCCAGAACGGGCTTGAGGCCTGCTATTCCGCACCGGAGCCGCTGTTCACGGGTGAAGGCAATCTAAACCCGCTGATCCCATCGCTTCTGCAGGAAGCCCACCAGTTAAAAGCCCGCTGGCTGAAGCTCTCTCTGGGGCATTTTAACCATACCCGGGCATTCGACACGCTGAAACAGTGGCTCAGCGAAAGCCCCGTTGCGTTGGTGGTGGAAAACGACCAAACCGACGGCGGCAAACTTGCGCCGATGCAGCGCTTCCAGGCCGCCTGCGGCGTTCACAATCTGCCGGTGACACTCACCTTCGATATGGCCAACTGGCTGTGGGTGGACGACTCTCCACAGCAGGCCGCCAGCGCGCTGGCACCTTCCGTAAGCTATATCCACGTTAAAACAGCGACTGCCCGGCATAACCGTTACCGCGCTGTAGCGCTGGATGACGCCAGTTCAGACTGGAAAGGGCTGCTGGATATGCTGCCGGGAGATGTCCCACGCGGCATTGAGTTTCCGCTGGAAGGACGAGACCTGGTCGCGGTTACCCGTCATTACGTCAATCTTTTACGCGAGGAATAACCATGCATCAGCTGGATGTCATCACGATAGGTGAAGCGATGGCGATGTTTGTCGCCAGCGAAACCGGCGATCTTGCCGCCGCCGAACATTTTGTGAAACGCGCGGCTGGCGCGGAGTTAAATGTCGCCACGGGGCTGGCTCGCCTGGGCCTGAACGTGGGCTGGGTAAGCCGCGTAGGCAATGACTCCTTTGGCCGCTACGTGCTGCAACAGCTGGCGAAAGAAAACATCGACAGCCGCGGTGTGAACGTCGATGGGCAGTATCGCACCGGTTTTCAGCTCAAATCCAAAGTCGAAGATGGAACCGATCCCATTGTGGAATATTTCCGTAAAGACTCTGCCGCCAGCCATCTGTCGGTGGCTGACTTCAATGCGGAGTACTTTCTTTCGGCTCGCCATCTGCACCTGAGCGGCGTGGCGGCGGCACTCTCAGAAACCTCTCTGGCGCTGCTGAACCACGCGGCCAAAACGATGAAACAGCAGGGAAAAACACTCTCCTTCGATCCAAATCTGCGCCCGGTGCTGTGGCGCAGCGAAGCCGAAATGGTGAAGCAGATTAATCAGCTGGCATTCCAGGCCGACTGGGTGCTGCCCGGTGTTAAGGAGGGCATTGTGCTGACCGGTCAAAACACGCCTGAAGGGATCGCCGATTTTTATCTGCATCAGGGCGTGAAGGTCGTGGTGCTAAAAACCGGCGCGGATGGTGCCTGGTATAAAACCGCAGACGGCGAGAAAGGCGCCGTCGCGGCGGTAAAAGTGGAAAACGTAGTGGACACCGTGGGGGCCGGAGACGGCTTTGCGGTCGGGGTGATAAGCGCCCTGCTGGAAGGGAAATCTTTGCATCAGGCCGTCAGCCGGGGCAACAAAATCGGCTCACTGGCAATACAGGTCATCGGTGACAGCGAAGGGCTACCGACCCGAAGCGCACTGGGCGAATAAACCCGACCCCATCGCTCTGTACCCTACATACAAAGCGATACGGTTAACCTCAAAACAGAGGCTTTCTCATGAAAAACCAGACAATCGCGCCAAAGCGCTGGTGGTACATCATGCCTATCGTGTTTATCACGTATAGCCTGGCTTACCTCGACCGCGCTAATTTCAGTTTCGCCTCCGCCGCAGGCATCAACGACGATCTCGGCATCACCAAAGGCATTTCATCGCTGCTGGGGGCGCTGTTTTTCCTCGGCTACTTCTTCTTCCAGATCCCCGGGGCGATGTACGCCGAGCGCCGCAGCGTGCGCAAACTTATCTTCGTCTGCCTGATTCTGTGGGGTGGCTGTGCGTCACTCACCGGCGTGGTGAGTAACATTCCAATGCTGGCCGCCATCCGCTTTGTCCTCGGCGTGGTAGAAGCGGCGGTGATGCCAGCGATGCTGATTTACATCAGCAACTGGTTTACCAAATCCGAACGCTCACGCGCCAATACCTTCCTGATCCTCGGCAACCCGGTCACCGTGCTGTGGATGTCGGTCGTTTCGGGCTACCTGATTCAGGCCTTCGGCTGGCGCGAGATGTTTATCATCGAAGGGATCCCGGCGGTTATCTGGGCGTTTGCCTGGTGGATGCTGGTAAAAGATAAACCGGCCCAGGTGGGCTGGCTGTCCGACAGTGAAAAATCCGCACTGCAGGCGCAGTTACAGAAAGAGCAGGAAGGTATCAAAGCCGTGCGTAACTACAGTGAAGCCTTCCGGTCACGTAACGTGGTTATTCTGTGTATGCAGTATTTTGCCTGGAGCATCGGCGTGTACGGTTTCGTGCTGTGGCTGCCGTCGATTATCCGCAGCGCGGGCGCGGCAGGCATGGGAATGGTGGAGGTCGGCTGGCTCTCTTCCGTGCCTTATCTGGCCGCGACCATCGCGATGATCGCCGTCTCCTGGGCGTCGGACAAAATGCAAAACCGGAAGCTGTTTGTCTGGCCGCTGCTGCTGATTGGCGCTCTGGCGTTCCTCGGCTCGTGGCTGGTTGGCGCCAACCATTTCTGGGTGTCTTATACGCTGCTGGTGATCGCCGGCGCGGCCATGTACGCCCCTTATGGCCCGTTCTTCGCCATTATCCCGGAGATGCTGCCGAAGAACGTTGCCGGCGGCGCGATGGCCTTAATTAACAGCATGGGCGCGCTGGGCTCCTTCGTCGGCTCCTGGTTTGTGGGCTATCTGAACGGTGCCACCGGCAGCCCGTCTGCCTCCTATGTCTTTATGGGGCTGGCGCTGCTCGCCTCGGTATGGCTTACTCTGATTGTGAAGCCTGCTCATCATCAACAAATCCCGTCCGGCGCACATCACGCCTGACTCCGCACCGGGCGCTCTGTCGCCCGGTTCGCGTTTAACCGAAAACGGAGAATCTCATGAAGCCGTCCGTCATCCTCTACAAGGCGCTGCCTGACAACCTGCTGTCCCGCCTTGAAAGCCACTTTACCGTCACTCAACTGGACGACATCAGCCCGGAAACCGTGCAAGCGAACGCAGCGCTGTTCGCCAATGCAGAAGGGATTTTAGGATCTGGGGGCAAAGTCGACGCTGGGTTTCTCGCTAATACACCAAAGCTGCGCGCGGCTTCTACCGTTTCAGTCGGCTACGATAACTTCAATGTGGACGCCCTGAACGAACGCGGCGTTGTGCTGATGCACACCCCAACGGTGCTGACCGAAACCGTCGCCGACACCGCCATGGCGCTGATCCTCTCCAGCGCACGCCGCGTGGTGGAAGTGGCCGAGCGCGTGAAGGTGGGCGAATGGCAAAGCAGTATTGGCGCTGACTGGTTTGGTATCGACGTGCATCATAAAACGCTCGGCATTCTGGGAATGGGGCGCATCGGTCTGGCGCTGGCGCAGCGGGCGCATTTCGGCTTCAGCATGCCGATTCTGTACAACGCCCGCCGCCAGCATAAAGAAGCGGAAGAGCGCTTTAACGCCCGCTACTGTGACCTCGATACTCTGCTGGCCGAGTCTGACTTCGTTTGTATTCTGCTGCCGCTGAGCGACGAAACCCGCCACCTGATTGGCGCAGAACAAATCGCGAAAATGAAGTCTTCCGCCATTTTAATCAACGTCGGCCGCGGCCCGGTGGTGGACGAGAAAGCGCTGATTCAGGCGCTGGAAGCGGGAAAAATTCACGCCGCCGGGCTGGATGTGTTCGAACAGGAGCCGCTGCCGCTGGATTCCCCGCTGCTCGGCATGCCGAACGTAGTCGCCCTGCCGCACATCGGTTCCGCCACCCATGAAACCCGCTACGGCATGGCGGAATGCGCGGTGGAAAACCTGATTACCGCGCTAACCGGCAAGGTGGAAGTGAACTGCGTCAATCCGCAGGTGCTGAAATAGTTTTTTCGGCGGGCCAGAAAAAAGCTAGCCCGTCGAATAAATGACGTTATGCCGGTATAAGACGGACTCAGCCTAAGTCTTATACCGCATAATCATTTCCTGTATTTATGTTTACGCGCATATAAATATAATTATTTTATCAATAAGCCACGATAGATTGCCCTGCACATCACCATCTTAAGTATCTGGCAACGATATAAATCATAAACATGGCGAAAGCACCAACAGGCCAGATGGGGCCATCAGGAAAAAAATAGATCCAGAGAATAGCGAACAAGGCCGTTGCTGCTGTAGGAATAGAGGGGAACAATAAAGATCTAAAAAGTCGCTTAAGGAATCTTTTAATCATATTCATCATAACTATGGAATCATTTCCTGCAATTAAGAAGCAATATGCCCACTACCATCTTACATAGCGTGCAAATATATAAATTATGAATATAGCGAAAACTGGCACAAGCCAAAGTGGAGCACCTGGAAAAAAGTGAATCTGCACTACTGCGTATACAATGATGATTAACTGCGGGGCATATAGCCCAACAAGAGACTTAAACACCCGCCTAAAAAATCTCTTTATCAGATTCATCATAGTTATCGAGCCATGCCAGTGACAATGTCGATAATTTCGTCATCTGATGCTCGAAGTACATCCCGTGCACGAGAATGTTGAAACAATGGCTCTATGAGGAAATACATCATTTCCAGACCTTGTGCGTATAGCGCAGCATAGTAGCCAGGATACGAGGCACTAAGTCGCTGTGCACTATCTGCGGCTTTCTGAACTGAACCATACATGCCCGTCGCCATTATTACTCCACTCGACATATGGCCTGCTAACATCTGTATGTTGAAACTCAACCTCATTTTAATAGCAACTGAACTTGCAATAGCTAATGCAAACCCACTCTTGATAAAGGCTCCAGTAGCAACATGGACATTTACAGCCATCAGTTTTTTCTGGATGTATTTTAGTTGTGCAGATGTCTTAAATTTAAAAAGCTCGGAAAAGTAAATCTTCAACATATCACCAATAACGCCACCATTCTTTAACAGATAAATAACACCCTTAGTAAATCTGATATCTTCAGTTTTTTGCTGCTGGCACACATCCTTGTATTCTTCAGTAAAGCAGGATGTGTAATACATAGCCGCTCCGTGCTAATTATTAAGTCCTTTTAAAAGGGTATATTTTAAAATCCGGCAAGTAAATAAAAAGCGTTTATTAAATAACCCAGCAGGCCATACTTTTATCGAGAATATCAGCCATAAAAAAAGCGGAGTCGCCGTGAAGCGCTCCGCTTTTTCTTAGAGCATAAAACTTACTGCGTAGCCGTCTGCGCTGCGGCCCAGGCCTGAGTAAATGCCTGGTGCTGAGCGGACAGCGGACCAATCAGCGAGTTGTACTGGCTTGCCTGCTGGGAAGTCGGGAACTGAATCCCGCCGTTAGCAAAGCCAACCTGCGTTCCCTGCTGCGCGATAAAATCACCCACCTGCACCAGCTGCTGGGTCAGGGTCTGCGCGGCTGGGATCAGCGGTGCCATAGCGTTCGCCGGGCCGGTGACAACTTTCTGGTAAACCTGATAGTAAACGGTTTTCAGATCGTCAGGCTGCTTCAGCGCTGCAAGCGCACCGTCGGCCTGCATCTTGGCATTCTGAACCTGCTGACCCAAAACGTTCAGCGAACCGTTAGCCTGGCGCAGCGCGTCGCGCTGGGTCATGTAATCCTGCGGAGCGCGGATGCTGTTCACGCTATCCACAACCGGCTTCATGCCTTCGTCCATGGCCTGGCTAACCTGCTGGGAAAAACCGTACAGAATGGCGTAGTCAGAGACCAGCGGGCCAAACTGTTTTTTCTGATCGGACGTTAGCGTCGGCAGGCGATCGCCGCTACGCATAGCCGTGTTTTGCAGAAAATCGATGAACGCCTTGCGCTGGTCGCCTTCTTTATCGAAGCAACCACTCAGGCTCACCACCATTAATAACGCCGCCAGCGGCGCAAACCAGCGAGACCAGGACTTACCTGTCGCCATCATTTCTACTCCTGTCACCAATGCACTACCTGGCAAATGCCACCCAATAACGATGCTAAGAATAGTCCAACCGCCCTTCGCAAGATACCCTTTCGCGATAATCTCTTTCCGCTCTGAGCAAGCTTTGCCTCTCTCAGCCTGAACTTTGGCAAGGCACTGGCTGAGGAATAACAAAGACCTTCTATTTTGCAAGGTTTAGTCATGCAGAGTAAATAATAAAGCGGCCGCTAATCTGGCCGCTTATGCAAACACATTCTCGTCCAGGACTAATATCAGAAACTGTAGCTGGCGCTGACAAAACTCAGCGTGGCCACTTTCTTTGCAACAATTGGGCTGTCGGCGGCATCACCCACTAAGGCGGTGACTCCCGCCCCCGCCTGTAGCGCAATATTTTGGGTCCATTCATAATTTAGCGCTGCGGTCAGCGTGACATCCTTAAAACCACTGCCTGGTCGCCAGGTAGAAAAGGCCGTGCGCTGCGCCTGCTCGGGAGTCACGCCAAAATAGCCGCGTTGATAGCCGCTGTTCGCCCACGTTGTGGAGAGATTTGTTTGCAGAGAGAACCGATCGTTAAGAGGCGTTACGGTGCCAACCCCCAGCTCAGCCAGTAAAGTGCGGCCTAAATCCTCTCCGCCATAATGCCTTTTCTTCGTCGCCTGTAGCACCTTTACATAGCTGCGGAAGGGATCCAACAGATAGCTTAGCTCCACGCCCGCCTGCAAAGCGCCCCCCAGGTCGCCCATGCCCTTAAGCGTTCTGTCTTTGCCATCGAGCGTCTTAATAACTTCATCCCGGCCTGAGTCGTAATCAAGCAAGAGCGCCACGCCAAAAGGCTCATCCAGCGGCAGCGCCCAACTAAGGCCATTATTCCCAAGACTCACGCTGCCCCAGCTTCCGTGACTGTAGCCGATGCTCAAATCGTAAAGCGCCGTTGGCCGATATTTATCCGCCCCCTGATAAGCCGGCGCAAACGCGACGCCGCCGCCAACGGTTAAATAAGCTTTTCCATCTTCAGCCTGGGCTAATACAGGAAATAAAAGAGATAAAGCAAATGCCGAGATTGCCAGAGATTTTTTCAAAATAAAGTTCCTTTATTTAAAACCACGATTAGGTATTAAGGAATTGAAATCATTGAATTAATGGTAAATGTTAAAAACACATCTTTTTATATTCAGATACCGCAAAATACAACGTATAGCACCGACAGTGAAACGCAGGATAAATAAACGACAGCAAAACAAAACACACAATTAATTCATTAGACATCTAATTAATAACGGCCAATCTAATTTTATTTGGTTTTGTACCGCATCAGCGGATGAGTTATTTTTTAATGTGAGTACATTAGACAGTCCAGCAAAATTTTATCTTTGCCCGCTGCGGCCAGCACCTCTGCCTCAGGCATGATGTCATAAACCGCATAACTATTTACATATTTATACTAAAAGCCTGCATCTATGGCTTTTCAAGCGCTTACTTCGACTGCGTATTCAGCTGAAACGCATAAGCATTTTTTGCAGCACGTTTAGCCACTCGCGTGATCCCACGCACGCTTTAAATCCAGCTACAGTTAATAGGCTTCTTTGCGTTCACGTTCTCGCTGTGTGATTTATGAGGAGTTCTCAATGGAATATAAAGATCCAATGATTGAGCTGCTTAGCAGTCTTGAGCAGATTGTTTTTAAAGATAATCAGGCCGTTAGCCTGAGTCAGAAACCCAGCGCCTTCTCGGAGTTTGAGCAGCTACGTAAAAGTACCGGACTAAAAATCGATGATTTTGCTCAGGTGATGGGGGTTAGCGTAACGATGGTGCAGGAATGGGAGTCCAGACGACTCAAGCCCTCCATCACCGAACTGAAATTAATGCGTCTGATTCAGGCCAACCCAGGCCTTAGTAAACAGTTAATCAGTTAGAAAACCGCTGTACCGCAAGAAAACAACCCCGCCATGATGCGGGGTTTGTCATTAAGAAGCCACCGTCTTAGCTCCTGTCTCTGGCAACATCGTGGTGGGTACTAAAGAAAATCAGCGCCTGCTGCCAAAATCACTGTCCTCGCTCACCCCGTGAATCATCCGGGTTACCTCTTCGCAACGATGAATTTTTCCAGCCAGTAAGGTAAATCGGGCAAACACTTCGAATTCACTCCATTCAGTCTCACTTTTCTCGACCTTGACATAGTGCTGCGTAAATACGGTGTCTCCTTCCCCAACGGCGGCCTTAACTATCAGATGCATTTTTTGGGTCTGCACTTTTAGCGCGCGCATATGATTAATGAAGTCATCATAGCTCAGTGATTTGCCATCGACGATTTGCCGGTAATCCGCAGCAAAGTACTGTGCAATTTTTTGTTCATCATGCTCGGGGCGACAAATAATTTCCTGCAATGCGTCAATGACGCTCTGGCTTTGCGATTTCATAGAAAACTCCTTTTGTTGGAGCCCCCAGTCTACAAAGCATTAACAACTGGATATTATCCGTATCAAGACAACTTTTACGGTTAATCAGCCAAATGATAAAAACACAAAAAATTGATTATTTGCGTCAACACTCAACGCCCTGGCACAAACATACCTCGGGGCAGCTTTATTGGCTTGAGCAGGGCGTGATGGTGATTGAAACGCTACAGGCGCAGTGGCACGTTACCGCCGGCACGCTGGGTTGGTTTCCCACCGGAATAGAGCACCGGGCCTGGTTTCCGGGCAACGTCAAAGGAAGCAGCCTTTATCTCTCTGCCGCCTCCTGCTCCTTATTCCCACCTGAACCGGGGGTTTACGGGGCGGACCATTTTGTGTTTGCGCTGCTGGCGCGTTTAGAACTTAATGCTAACCAGCCCCTGTCATCTGATTATTTATGTAACCTTCTCACGCTCCTGAGCCATGAAATAAAGCAGCTCCCACAATGGCCTCTCGAGCTCACTTTGCCTTCGGATCGCCGGGCGCGTAACGTTGCAGAGGAATTATTGAGACACCCCGCCACCAGGCTCGATCAGGCGCAGCTTGCTCAGCAATGGGGACTAAGCGTCAGAAATCTCAGCCGTTTGTTCAATCAGCAAACCGGATTAAGTTTCAGCCAGTGGCGGCAACAGGCGAAAATAGTGTCCTCACTCCAGTGGATAACGTCGGGTTTGCCCATCAGTGAAGTCGCCGAGCGAAGTGGCTACAGCAATATCAGCGCTTACATAGAGGCGTTTCGGTTGAGATTTGGCAAGACGCCCGGACAATTTAAAGTGTCATCCTGCCAGCCGTCAGCAGGATGAATCATGCCTGTTCGCGGGGGTGGAATCGGAAGTCCTGTACCTTCGGAAACCACCCCCAGAGTCTCTTCGTTCAGCGCTGGCAACGAAAAAAATCAGAACGTTTCCCAGTTTGCATCAGAGGCTGAGGCCGCTTGCGGTTTTAATGTCGCTGGCTGCGGGCGGAGTTTTTCCTGCACCGCCTCCACGCGGCGCCCGCCGGTCTGCTGAAGCTGGAACACCGCCACCGCCAGGCGTAGCTCGCTCGCCTGGTCTTCCAAAGCCGCAGCGGCAGAGGCGGACTCTTCCACCAGCGAGGCGTTCTGCTGGGTCACGCTGTCCATCTCGGATACCGCCTGCGCGACCTGCTCAATGCCTTTACTTTGCTCTTCAGAGGCCGACGCTATTTCGCCCATGATGTCAGTCACGCGGGTGACCGCCGAAACGATCTCCTTCATGGTGGCCCCGGCTTCACGCACCTGACTGGAGCCGGTATCAATGCGCGACACCGAGTTTTCAATCAGCACTTTAATCTCTTTCGCTGCCTGGGCGCTGCGGCTGGCCAGCGTTCTGACTTCGCCGGCAACCACGGCAAATCCACGCCCTTGCTCGCCCGCACGCGCGGCTTCTACCGCGGCATTCAGCGCCAGAATGTTGGTCTGGAAGGCAATGCTGTCGATAACGCTGGTGATATCCACGATTTTACCGGAGCTTTCGGCGATTTCATTCATGGTGCTGACCACGCTATCCACCACGCGCCCGCCTTTCTGCGCGGTTTCGGAGGCGTTTTTCGCCAGGCCGGTTGCCTGACGTGCGTTATCGGTGTTCTGTTTCACGGTCGCGGTGAGCTGCTCCATGCTGGCCGCCGTCTCCTCCAGCGCCGCCGCCTGCTGCTCGGTGCGGGAGGAAAGATCGCTGCTGCCGGCAGAGATTTCGCTGGCGCCGGTGTAAATGGAGTCCGCATTGTCGCGCACCACGCTCACGGTCTTCGCCAGCGATTGCTGCATGGATTTAAGCCCGGCAGACAGGCGGCTCATTTCGCTGCGCCCTTCGGCGTCGATCGCGCGAGTTAAATCCCCCTCAGAGATCGCCTGGATATGCCCCATTACGTTTTTCAGCGGGCGCAGCAGCACGCGCTGCAGCCCCAGCCAGATAACCACCAGCGCCGCGATGACAATCAGTAAAATGGTGCCCAGCGTCCAGAGCATACCGGTATAGCTGCTTTGGTTTTCCGCGCTGGCGGCCTTCAACAGCCGGGTGTTCTGAGTCAGCCACTGGCCGTAAACGGCTTTGAAATCGTCCTGAGCCTGCTGGGCGTCGAGGTTGCCATAGGCCTGGTAGTTATCGGCCTTCAGGAACTGAATGGACTGAGCCATGACGTCGTGCATTTGCTTGAAGCTGGCCGCCGCTTTGTCGTCCAGGGCTTTATCCTGGCCCGGCACATCGTCGGAATCCATGTAGCTGGAGAACTGCTTTTGCGCATCCGCCAGCAGCACACCGGCATTCGCCAGCAGCTTGTTCATCGCCTCCAGCGAGGCAGGGTCACGCTGATTTTTCAGCACGCGGATCGCCACGCGGTTGATGGTGACGCGAGTTTCAACCAGCGTCTGGAAGCTGCCGCCCAGCTGTTGCTGTTGGTAGTTCAGCAGGCCGGTATTCTGGAAGTTAAGGCGATCGCTGCTGACGGAGGAGTAGTACAGAGCCCCGGTCACCAGCAAGAGCACGCTGAAGATCCCCAGCGTAGTGACAATTCCGGTGATAACTTTGATATTTTTCATAGCGCCCAACGTTCCTGAAGTAATGGCCGATATGAGATATATCGGTTCGGCGCAAATTTACCTTACCGCCCCAGACGCGACTTTTTGTTAATCCATTGATATTTGAAAGTAAAAAAATTAATAAAAAACCCGCCGAAGCGGGTTTAAGGATTTCTGCTTAAAGCAAAGCGATTACTGCAGCAGAGAGATGTCCGCCACCTGCAGGAACAGCTCGCGCAGCCTGGTCAGCAGCGTCAGGCGGTTAATACGCAGATCTTTATCTTCTGCGTTTACCATCACTTTGTCGAAGAACTCATCCACCGGCTCGCGCAGGTTCGCCAGCTCTTCCAGGGCTTCCTGGTAACGGCCTTCGGCGAAGTACGGCTGTAGCTTATCGCGCAGCACGACGACGTTGGTCGCCAGGCGAATTTCTTCGGCTTCTTTCAGCACGGTGGCCTGTACGGTGTCGTTCAGCACTTCGTCAGACTTGGCAAGAATGTTGGAAACACGCTTGTTCGCCGCCGCCAGAGACGCCGCCGCTTCCAGAGTACGGAAGTGAGAAACCGCCTTCATACGGGCATCGAAATCAGCCGGTTTGGTAGGACGACGCGCCAGTACCGCCTGGATGGTGTCAACCGCGTGGCCTTCTTCCTGATACCAGGTGCGGAAGCGACCCAGCATAAAGTCGATAACCTCATCCACCACGTTGGTGTTGGTCAGCTTGCTGCCGTAGAGGCGAACCGCTTCTTCGGTCAGGGTCTGCAGATCCAGCGGCAGGTTTTTCTCGACGATAATACGCAGCACGCCCAGCGCGGCACGGCGCAGTGCGAACGGATCTTTGTCGCCTTTCGGATGCTGGCCGATGCCGAAGATGCCCGCAAGGGTGTCCATCTTGTCGGCAATCGCCACCGCACAGGCTACCAGGTTAGACGGCAGGGCATCGCCCGCAAAGCGTGGCTGGTACTGCTCGTTCAGCGCAACCGCCACGTCTTCCGCTTCACCATCGTGGCGCGCGTAGTGCATGCCCATCACGCCCTGGGTGTCGGTAAACTCGAACACCATGTTGGTCATCAGGTCGCACTTGGACAGCAGGCCTGCACGGGTCGCGTGGTTCACGTCGGCACCAATCTGGCCCGCAATCCAGCCGGAAAGGGCTTCGATACGGTTGGTTTTGTCGCGCAGGGTGCCCAGCTCTTTCTGGAACAGCACGGTTTCCAGACGCGGCAGATTGTCTTCCAGGCGCTTTTTGCGGTCGGTATTGAAGAAGAACTCGGCGTCCGCCAGGCGTGGGCGAACCACCTTCTCGTTACCGGAGATGATTTGCACCGGGTCTTTGGACTCAATGTTCGCCACGAAGATGAAGTTCGGCAGCAGTTTGCCGTCGGCCGCGTAGACCGGGAAGTACTTCTGGTCACCCTTCATGGTGTAAACCAGCGCTTCGGCAGGCACGGCCAGGAATTTCTCTTCGAACTTCGCGGTCAGCACCACCGGCCATTCCACCAGCGAGGTAACTTCTTCCAGCAGGCTTTCGCTCAGATCGGCCTGACCGCCGATTTTACGGGCAGCTTCTTCGGCATCACGTTTGATGACGGCTTTACGCGCTTCGTAATCGGCAATGACCTTCCCGCGCTCCAGCAGGATCTGCGGGTACTGGTCGGCATTGTCGATGGTGAACTCTGGCTCGCCCATAAAGCGATGGCCGCGAATGACGCGGGCGGATTGAATGCCCAGAATAGTGGCAGGGATCAGCTCGTCACCCAGCAGCAGCGTCACGGTATGAATCGGACGCACGAACTGGATATCGGACGCGCCCCAGCGCATCAGCTTAGGAATCGGCAACTTCGCCAGAGAAGTGGCGATCATGTTCGGCAGCAGAGCCTGCACGCTTTCGCCCTTCACGTGGGCGCGGTACATCAGCCACTCGCCTTTGTCGGTCGCCAGACGCTCGGCCTGGTCTACGGTGATCCCGCAGCCACGAGCCCAGCCTTCGGCGGCTTTGCTTGGTTTACCTTCGGCATCGAACGCCGCAGACACTGCAGGGCCGCGTTTTTCGACTTCTCGATCCGGCTGTGAAGCCGCCAGATTCGCGATTTTCAGCGCCAGACGACGCGGGGCAGCAAACCATTTTACTTCGCCGTGGGCGATGTTGGCCGCATCCAGCTCGGCGGTAACGTTGGCAGCGAAGGATTCAGCCAGGCTGCGCAGGGCTTTTGGTGGCAGCTCTTCAGTGCCGATCTCCACCAGAAAAGTTTTTTCAGACATGGCGGCCTCTTAGTTTTTCTTATTGCACATCGGGAAGCCAAGCGCTTCACGAGAAGCGTAGTAGGCTTCAGCCACGGCTTTGGTCAGGGTGCGAATGCGCAGAATGTAGCGCTGGCGCTCGGTCACGGAAATGGCCTTGCGCGCATCCAGCAGGTTAAAGCTGTGAGCGGCTTTCAGAATACGTTCGTAGGCCGGGAGCGGCAGCGGAGTTTCCAGCGCCAGCAGCTGCTGCGCTTCTTTCTCGTACTGCTCGAAGCAGGTGAACAGGAAGTCCACGTCAGCGTATTCGAAGTTATAGGTGGACTGCTCCACTTCGTTCTGGTGGAACACGTCGCCGTAGGTGGTTTTCCCCAGCGGGCCGTCGCTCCAGACGAGGTCGTAAACGCTGTCTACGCCCTGAATGTACATGGCAAGGCGCTCTAAGCCGTAGGTGATCTCACCGGTTACCGGCTTACACTCGAGGCCGCCGACCTGCTGGAAATAGGTGAACTGCGTCACTTCCATACCGTTGAGCCAGACTTCCCAGCCCAGGCCCCACGCGCCAAGCGTTGGGTTTTCCCAGTTATCTTCCACGAAACGAATGTCATGGATCTCCGGATCCATACCCAGCTCTTTCAGTGACCCGAGGTACAGCTCCTGAATGTTGTCCGGAGAAGGCTTAATCACTACCTGGAACTGGTAGTAGTGCTGTAAACGGTTCGGGTTTTCGCCGTAGCGGCCATCGGTAGGACGGCGGGACGGCTGCACATAAGCGGTGGCCATTGGCTCCGGCCCTAAGGCACGCAGACAGGTCATCGGGTGAGAGGTGCCTGCGCCCACTTCCATGTCCAAAGGTTGAACAATGGTGCAGCCCTGGCGAGCCCAGTAGTCCTGTAAAGTCAGGATCAGGCCTTGAAAGGTCTTGGTATCAAACTTTTGCATGTTGAATTCGCACGCGTTCGGTGGATTTAAGAGAAGCGGCCAGTATATACGCAAACGCGGTCGAGTTGTATCAACACGGCAACGGAACGGCCGTGAGGGAGAAAGGCGTCAGGTTGTTGCGCGTTGGTTGAGGTTTTCGCGGCTGGAAAGGTGTGAAAATTGACCGCTTTCATCAAACGAACAGGTAAAACCCTCTTTGCGGGCGGTGCTGCCCATCATTTCGTAGCTGGCCTGATACTGCTTAAAGTCTGACAGGTTAATGCGCTGCGGCTGGGTGTTGTAGCGATAAGCGGCCTGATTTTTACAGGCAAGCTCCATCGCTTCGGTGTGAACCACCGGGTGCAGCTTCTGCGCGGCCTGGCCTTGTTGTGGCGTAGAACTGCAGGCGCTGAGCATTAACGCCAGCAAAGCGGTTAAGAGGAGCCTATTTTTTCTTTCTGCCATCATCATTTGCTACCAGTACGTTAAACTCGGTTTCTTATATCAACTCCTCGTGCAGCAGGCATTTTGCGAAGCCGCCACGGGGATAGCAAGATGCGCCGGGCAAACTCAGATATTTCCGGACACGGGTAAGCAAACGGGTTCAGAGGAACGAATGCAGCAAAAAATAAACTGGATAGATAACCTTCGGGGCATCGCCTGCCTGATGGTAGTCATGATCCACACCACGACCTGGTACATCACGAATCCACACACCGTCACTGCGTTCAGCTGGGACTTTTCCAACGTTCTGAACTCGGCTTCTCGCGTTAGCGTCCCGCTGTTTTTCATGATCTCTGGATACCTGTTTTTTGGTGAACGCAGCGCGCAGCAGCGCCACTTCCTACGGATAGCCAGCTGCCTGCTGTTTTATAGCGCCATTGCGCTGCTGTATATCTGGCTGTTTACCCCCATCAGCACCGGCCTTGCGCTACGCTACATCCTGGTCAAGCCTGTGTTCTATCACCTGTGGTTTTTCTTCGCGATTATGGTGATTTACCTGCTTTCACCGCTGATTCAGGTGAAGAAGGTCAGCGCCGTGACAATTCTGGGGCTGATGGTGCTGCTCGGCGTGGTGGCCAACCCCAACACGGTACCGCAGACGTTAGGCAATATGCGCTGGCTACCCGTTAACCTTTATATAAACGGTGACACCTTCTATTACGTGCTTTATGGGCTGCTTGGCCGGGCGATTGGGATGCTCGATACCCAAAGAAAAGGTGTGAGTGGCCTGGCGGGCAGCCTGTTTGTGATTTGCGTCATCGCCATTGCGCTGGGCACGCATCGGCTGTTGGAAATCAACAAAAACTTCGCCGAAACCTTTTACGTCTACTGCGGCCCGCTGGTGTTTATCGCCGCCATCAGCCTGCTGGTCGTCGCCAAAAACTGCCTGAACCAGCGCCCGCTGCCCGGCCTGACGTTTATCTCACGCTACTCGCTGGGTATTTACGGGTTTCATGCGCTGATTATCCATTACCTGCGCACCCATAATATCGAGCTGACCCACTGGCCGGTGCTGGATATTCTGTGGATCTTCGGCGCGACCCTGGCGGGCAGCCTGCTGCTGGCCGTTGGCGTTGGAAAGCTCGATCGCAAAAAGCTGGTGAGCTAAGCGTCGCGGCTCCGGCCTCTGGCTCGATGGAACTGGCGCAAAGAGGAAAACCCGGCGGCGCTGGCCGCCTGTTCCATACGCTGCCCCTGCTGCAGCCGCTGTTCCGCCACCGCCAGCCGCAGTTGCTCCAGATAGTCGCGTACGGAAATGCCCAGGTGGTGCTGAAACAGGCGGGATAAATGTCGGGGACTAACGTGCACCCGGTTAGCAATTTCCGGGATCGGCCAGGCCGCCTCAGGCGCAGCCGAGAGCAGATCCTGCGCACGATGCACCGCCGGATGAATGTGGTTCCGGTAACGGAGCCAGGGCGAAAGCTGCGGGTCGTCACCCGAGCGGCGGAACCAGACCACCATCTCTCTGGCAACATCGAGTGCCATCCGCGGGCCGCAGTAGCGGTTAATCAAATGCAAAGCGAGATCGATCCCCGATGTAATCCCTGCGCTGGTCCAGATGCCCCTGTCTTCCACAAAAATGCGGTTATCTTTCACCTGCGCGCCCGGCGCAGCGGCTTTCAGCCTTTCAAGCACGTCATGGTGCGTTGTGCACTGAATACCGTGCATCAAACCCGCGCGGGCTGCCAACAATGCCCCGGAACAAACGCACATCAGAGTAAGCTGCTGGCTGTGGATCTGCGGCTGCAGGCGGGTTAACCAGCACCGGACGTCTTCCGCCTGCGGTGTGGCAAAGAATCGGTTTGAATCGCATACGCCGGGCAGCACCAGCAGGCTCCCGGCGGGAAGGTTGTCGGGTAACGGCTGAATGCCGCTGAACGTCAGGCCGATAGAGGTTTCGACCTCAGGGTCCGGGCCAATGTAGTGCAGATCAAACGCGTTCCTCGCCAGCACCAGCGTTTCCGCCGGGCCGCTCAGATCGAGGGACAAAACCCCCGGCAGCACCACAAACCAGACCCCTACACGCATTCCAGCGACTCCAGGCACTCGGCTACAGTTTGAATTTCGGCGAACCGCCCTGCCAGCACGGTTTCCGTGCGGTGGCGTAGGGTGACGGCGTCCAGCGTAACGCCTTTCCAGCTCATCGGGAAGGTCAGCATCGCCTCGCTAACAAAAGAAACCCGGTATCCCAAGTCTGACGCCACCCGCGCGGTAGTTTCGCAGCATTGCTCGGTACGGATCCCACAGATAATCAGACGGTTGATGTCTCGCACACGGAGCCAATGATCCAGTCCGGTATCGGTAAAGGCGTTATGGACATGTTTCTGAAAACTGACCGCTGGCTGATGGCGTAAAAATGGCATCGGCGTAACAAACCCGGAGGCCAGCGAAAAGACATCATCTTCATCCACATGGAAGATATCCACCACCGGCACGCCTTTCTGCTGGCAGCCCGTAATAAGCTCTAGCATCGCCCGCTGGAATGCAGGGACATCGTCCTCCTGCCAGTAATTCCGGTGGAAGAAGGACCGTTGGGTATCAATATTGATCAGGGCTGAACGAGACATTTTCGGACTCCTTGCTAGTGAGGTTAAAACCATTCTGACAAGGGAAGCCGCGGATGATAAGACCAAAAACGGACAGGATGATGTTGGTTTGAGACGATGAACGGCTCGCTGTACGTCCGGCATCTTCTTCAACCGCAATTTGTGCCCTCAGCCTAATCCTCTCCCTGGAAGGGAGAGGGAATAAACAAGATTTCCCATGGCTTTTGTTTTCTCCCTCTCCCCTTTGGAGTGAGGGGAAGATGAACACGACGCTCAGGACATCAGCGGCAGCAGCTGCTGATAAATCTGATTAAAGACCTGTCGGCGCCCGGCATAGCGCTGGTGGCGAGCCAAATCAGGCTGATGCCTTTGTTCCAGCGGTGGCTGAGGCAACAGAGCCTGCAAAGACTGGCCCGGTGAGAGCGCAATTTGCGCCAGGCGCGCCGCCCCAAGCGCGGGCCCAACGTCGCCGCCGGTCCGGTAGTCCAGCACCTGGCCGCTGATATCCGCCAGCATCTGGCGCCAGTACGGGCTACGTGCGCCGCCGCCAATCAGCGTGACGCTGTCCGGCGTAATCCCGCATTCGTGCACAACGTCCATGCCGTCCGCCAGCGCGTAGCCCACGCCTTCCAGCACCGCACGGGCAAGCTCGGCGGGGCCGTGCTGGTGGGTCAGACCAAAAAAGGTGCCTTTAGCCTGCGGGTTATTGTGCGGCGTACGCTCACCAGAAAGATAAGGCAGGAACCAAACCACGCCAGCATCCTGACTGGCCTGCTCCGCCGCCGCCAGTAGAGCCGGTACGCTGCCGAGGCCAGTAAGCTTAGCTGCCCAGTCAAGACAGGAGGCCGCACTGAGCATCACGGACATCAAATGCCAGCGGTTGGGTAACGCATGGCAAAAACTGTGTACTGCACTTTCCGGCCTGCTGCGGAAACCGTCGCTGATGGCAAAATAAACCCCGGATGTGCCGAGCGAGAGCATCGCCTGCCCGGCATCAACCATGCCGACACCGATCGCGCCAGCGGCATTATCGCCCCCGCCTGCAACAACGGGCACTGCAGGCATTTTCCAGGCCTCTGCGACTTCACGCGTTAGCACCCCGGTGATTTCACTGCCCTCAAACAATTCAGGCATATGCCGCCGGGAAAGGCGACAGGCGTCGAGCATCGTGTCGCTCCAGTCGCGCTTAGCGACATCCAGCCACATCGTGCCTGCCGCATCGGACATGTCGCTGGCGAATTCTCCGGTCATTCTCAGACGCAGATAATCCTTCGGCAGCAGCACCTTATTGATTTGTGCAAAGATCTCCGGCTCATGACGCTCGACCCACAAAAGCTTAGGCGCGGTAAAACCGGGCATCATCAGGTTGCCGGTTATCGCTCTTGCCTCTTCTACGTTGCTCTCCAGCAGCGCACATTCCTCGCCGCTGCGGCCATCGTTCCAAAGGATAGCCGGGCGAAGTACGCGCTGTTTGCTGTCCAGCAACGTTGCCCCATGCATCTGACCCGCAAGACCAATCGCCTGTACACCGCTGAGTGCATGTTTCACGCCCAACGCCCGCATTGCACGGTCCGTTGCCTGCCACCAGTGTTCGGGATCTTGCTCAGACCACAGGGAATAAGGCCGGGATACAGTCAGCGGCTCGCTGCATGTAGCCATCACCTCACCTGCTTCACTGAGCAGGATCGCCTTCACGCCTGAGGTGCCAAGATCGATGCCGATATACATGGTAGCTCCTTAATATCGCGCCGCTTTTCAGCGGCGCAGGCAAGTTTAGTTATCGAACAAATAGTGGTTGATCAGGTTTTCCAGCTGCTCCTGATGCCCGCTTTGATGCTGCGGAGCCAGCTTGTGCTGCTCAGCGTACTGCGCCAGCTGCGTGAGCGATATCTGCCCTTTAAGAATTTGCTGGCCCAGCTCACTATTCCACCCGGCATAGCGTTTGGCGACACGTTTATCAAGCTCACCGTCTTCAACCATGCGGGCAGCCACTTTCAGCGCCAGCGCCATCGTATCCATGGCGCCGATATGACCATAGAACAGGTCATATTTGTCAGTGCTCTGGCGGCGCACTTTGGCGTCGAAGTTCAGGCCACCGGTCGTGAACCCGCCAGCTTTCAGGATCTCGTACATCACCAGCGCATTTTCCTCGACGCTGTTCGGGAACTGATCGGTATCCCAGCCCAGCTGCGGATCGCCGCGGTTAGCATCCACCGAGCCAAAAATACCCAGTGCAATCGCGCTGGCGATTTCGTGGTGGAATGAGTGACCGGCGAGCGTCGCGTGGTTAGCCTCAATGTTTACCTTTATCTCTTTTTCGAGACCAAACTGCTTCAGGAAGCCGTAGACCGTCGCCACGTCGAAATCGTACTGATGCTTGGTCGGTTCCTGCGGCTTCGGTTCGATAAGCAATGTGCCGCGGAATCCAATTTTATGCTTGTGCTCAACGACCATTTGCATGAAGCGCCCGATTTGCTCACGCTCCTGCCGTAGGTCGGTATTCAGCAGGGTTTCATACCCTTCACGCCCGCCCCATAGCACATAGTTTTCCCCGCCAAGTTGATGGGTGGCGTTCATTGCCGTCACGACTTGCGTCGCCGCCCAGGTAAACACTTCGGGATCGGGATTCGTTGCTGCCCCAGCGCCGTAGCGGGGGTGGGTAAAGCAGTTAGCCGTGCCCCACAGCAGCTTCACGCCGCTGTCCTGCTGTTTTTGCGCCAGGACTTCCGTCATCTGTGCAAAATTGTTCAGGTATTCCTTCAGCGACGCGCCTTCTGGCGACACATCAACATCATGAAAACAGTAATACGGCACGCCCAGTTTCTGGAAAAACTCAAACGCCACATCGGCCTTGCGCTTCGCAAGCGCCATCGCGTCTCCGGCCTGCTGCCACGGGCGTTCAAAAGCGCCCACGCCAAACATATCCGCGCCCGTCCAGCAGAATGTGTGCCAGTAGCAGGCCGCAAAACGCAGGTGCTCTTCCATGCGTTTTCCAAGAATTAATGCATCCGGATTGTAGTGACGAAACGCCAGTGGGTTGGTGGTTTTAGGGCCTTCGAAACGTACGCGATCGAGTTGGTCGAAATAAGCTTGCATAGTTAACTCCGTCATCAGAAAACTGCGGCAGGATAGCTGGTCAGCTCATCCTGAATTTTCCCTGACGGTTGCTCAATTACGTTATTTCACTCTTGGATTGAGAGAATACTCAAATGTGCGTCACCTCGCAAAAAACGAATAAAATAATAAATAAACATCGCGTAACCGCCTCCATAAATTAGTGCAACAGGCAGGCCATTCAATATGAAATCAGATCGCCATCATAATTTTACGATTAAACAAAAAAACATAACGCGAAGATAAAAATCAGTAATTGATGCTTTCTGCATGAACGATAACAATTCAAATCGGCTGCTGATATGAATCACTCTTTATTCCGATAAGACACTTTCCCCTACAGGTAAATAACATGAAGATAAAGAACCTCTTAGTCACGATATGCGCCTCACTTATCCTGACCAGCGTAAGCGGCATCGCAAAAGAAGTGAAAATCGGTATGGCGATTGACGACCTTCGCCTGGAGCGCTGGCAAAAAGATCGCGATATTTTTGTGAAAAAAGCGGAATCGTTAGGGGCGAAAGTTTTTGTCCAGTCCGCCAATGGCAACGAAGAAACCCAGATGTCGCAAATTGAAAATATGATTAACCGCGGCGTTGATGTATTGGTCATTATTCCCTACAACGGCCAGGTATTAAGCAACGTGGTAGCAGAAGCCAAACGCGAAGGCATTAAAGTGCTCGCCTACGACCGCATGATTAATAATGCTGATATTGATTTTTATCTTTCTTTCGACAATGAAAAAGTCGGTGAATTACAAGCAAAAAGCATCGTGAGTAAAGTGCCTCAAGGGAACTATTTCTTAATGGGCGGTTCGCCGGTGGATAATAATGCAAAATTATTCCGCGCCGGGCAGATGAAAGTATTAAAGCCTTATATCGACGATGGGAAAATTAACGTCGTCGGCGATCAGTGGGTTGACGGCTGGCTGCCGGAAAACGCACTGAAAATTATGGAAAATGCCCTGACGGCGAACAATAACAAGATTGATGCCGTAGTCGCGTCTAACGACGCCACTGCGGGCGGCGCAATCCAGGCGCTTAGCGCACAAGGGCTGGCAGGGAAAGTCGCTATTTCAGGCCAGGATGCCGATCTCGCTGGCATTAAGCGCATTATTGCCGGCACCCAAACAATGACCGTCTATAAGCCTATTACCAAACTGGCCGATACCGCCGCTGAAATTGCCGTCGAGTTGGGTGAAGGTAAACAACCGGCTGCAGATGCCACATTAAATAATGGCTTGAAAGATGTTCCCTCCCGCCTCCTGACGCCTATTGAGGTGGAAAAAACCAATATCGACAGCACCGTTATCGCCGATGGTTTCCACAAAAAAAGCGATCTGTAGCCACCTAGCCCGCGTATATGCGGGCCTTCTCTTTCACCAGGAGGAGCCTAATGCCTCATTTGTTGGAAATGAAAAACATCACCAAATCCTTTGGGCCAGTAAAAGCCGTGGATAACGTGAGTCTGGCCCTGGACGCTGGAGAAGTCATGTCGCTGTGCGGTGAAAATGGTTCGGGTAAATCCACGCTGATGAAAGTGCTGTGCGGTATTTACGCTCACGGCAGCTATGAAGGTGAGATCTGGTTTGCCGGTGAACTGCTTCAGGCAAACCATATTCGCGATACTGAACGCAAAGGCATCGCCATCATTCATCAGGAACTGGCGCTGGTGAAGCATCTTACGGTGCTGGAAAACATCTTCCTGGGCGTAGAGATTACGCATCGCGGCCTGCTGGACTTCGATGCCATGACGCTGCGCTGCCAGAAGCTACTTGCCCAGGTGAACCTGACGATGTCTCCGGAAACACGTGTGGGCGACCTGGGGCTGGGGCAGCAGCAATTGGTTGAGATCGCGAAGGCGCTGAACAAGCAGGTTCGGTTGCTTATTCTGGACGAACCCACCGCCTCGCTCACCGAGCAGGAAACCGCCGTGCTGCTCGGGATTATTCGCGATCTGCAGGCGCACGGCATCGCCTGCATTTATATCTCCCACAAGCTTAATGAAGTGAAAGCCATTTCCGACACCATCTGTGTCATTCGCGACGGGCAGCCCATTGGCACTCGTGAGGCGAAGCAGATGAGCGAGGACGATATCATCACCATGATGGTTGGCCGGGAACTGACCGCGCTGTACCCCAGCGAACCACACCAAACCGGCGATGAGGTCCTGCGCGTCGAACACCTGACCGCATGGCATCCGGTCAACCGGCACATCAAGCGGGTCAACGATGCCTCTTTTTCTCTGCGAAAAGGGGAAATTCTGGGCATTGCCGGGCTGGTCGGCGCTGGCAGAACCGAAGCGGTGCAGTGCCTGTTTGGCGTCTGGCAGGGGCGCTGGGAAGGGAATATCTACATCGACGGGCAGCAGGTTCATATCAATAACTGTCAGCAGGCTATCGCTCACGGCATCGCCATGGTGCCGGAAGACCGTAAGAAGGACGGCATCGTGCCGGTCATGGCCGTAGGGCAAAACATCACGCTTGCCGCATTGGGTCAGTTTACTGGCGCACTGAGCCACCTGGATGAAGCGCAAGAGCAGCACTGTATGCTGCAGTCGTTGAGTCGCCTGAAAGTCAAAACGTCATCACCCAGCCTGGCGATTGGCCGCCTGAGCGGTGGGAACCAGCAAAAAGCAATTCTTGCCCGCTGCCTGCTGCTCAATCCACGCATTCTGATACTCGATGAACCCACGCGAGGCATCGACATTGGTGCGAAGTACGAGATCTACAAGCTTATCAATCAACTGGTACAGCAGGGGATCGCCGTCATTGTCATCTCCTCTGAACTGCCGGAAGTACTCGGCCTGAGCGACCGCGTGCTGGTGATGCATGAGGGCCGCATAAAAGCCGATTTGATTAACCATAATCTGACCCAGGAAAAGGTCATGGAAGCCGCCCTGAGGAGTGACCCCCATGTCGAAAAGCAATTTGTCTGAAATGAAAATGACGGCACCAGGCCGCGGCTCCGTTGGGGCATTAAAATCGCTGAATCTGCAGGTTTTTGTCATGATTGCCGCTATTTTGGTCATCATGTTGTTCTTCACCTGGCAGACGGACGGCGCCTACCTGAGCGCCCGCAACGTCTCCAACCTGCTTCGGCAAACGGCCATTACCGGCATCCTGGCGGTGGGGATGGTGTTTGTCATTATTTCGGCTGAAATAGACCTCTCGGTTGGTTCAATGATGGGTCTTCTGGGCGGCGTAGCGGCTATTTTTGACGTCTGGCTCGGCTGGCCTCTGCCACTCACGATTGTTGTCACGCTGGCCCTCGGCCTGATTCTCGGGGCATGGAACGGATGGTGGGTTGCCTATCGCAAAGTCCCCTCCTTTATCGTCACGCTCGCGGGCATGCTGGCGTTCCGGGGCATTCTGATCGGTATCACCAATGGCACCACCGTGTCGCCGACCAGCGGTGCCATGTCTCAAATTGGGCAAAGCTACCTGCCAGACGGCATTGGCTTTATTGTTGGCGTTCTTGGGTTGATGGGTTTTGTCGCCTGGCAGTGGCGGCTTCGTATGCGTCGCCAGGCTCTGGGCCTTGCTACGCCCGCGTCGGGGGGTGTGGTTGGCCGGCAGGCCATCACCGCAGTCATCGTGCTTGGAGCCATCTGGCTACTGAACGATTATCGCGGCGTCCCCACGCCGGTGCTGATCCTTGCGCTGCTCCTGCTCGCCGGGATGTTTATGGCCACCCGAACCGCGTTTGGCCGCCGCATCTACGCCATTGGCGGCAATATTGATGCTGCGCGCCTGTCGGGAATAAACGTCGAGCGTACCAAGCTGGCCGTGTTTGCTATAAACGGCCTGATGGTGGCGATTGCCGGGCTGATCCTTAGCTCGCGCCTCGGGGCAGGTTCACCTTCCGCCGGGAATATCGCCGAACTGGATGCCATCGCCGCCTGCGTCATCGGAGGAACCAGCCTGGCTGGCGGCATAGGCAGCGTCGCCGGGGCGGTGATGGGGGCATTTATTATGGCTTCGCTCGACAACGGCATGAGCATGATGGACGTCCCGACCTTCTGGCAGTACATCGTCAAAGGCGCCATTTTGCTGCTCGCGGTGTGGATGGATTCTGCGACCAAACGCCGGGCGTAATAGGCCTGCCGGGCAAAACGTGCAAACGATCACACTGCCGGGGTGGCGTTCCCCGGCTCGCTCGCGGCTGTGGTATTCAGACATCAGGTTAGCTACGGGAAACTATTGGCATGTTTGAGAAACGTCATCGCATCACGCTGTTATTCAACGCCAATAAAGTCTATGACCGCCAGGTGGTTGAAGGCGTGGGGGAATATTTGCAGGCCTCTCAGTCAGAATGGGATATTTTTATCGAAGAGGACTTTCGCGCCCGGATCGATAATATCAAGGAGTGGCTGGGCGACGGCGTGATTGCCGATTTTGACGATCGGGAGATTGAACACTTGCTGGAAGGCGCAGACGTTCCGATTGTCGGCGTCGGTGGCTCCTACCACACGCCGGAGCACTATCCCGCAGTGCATTACATCGCGACCGACAACCACGCGCTGGTGGAAAGCGCCTTCCTGCACCTGAAAGAGAAAGGCGTGCAGCGTTTTGCGTTTTATGGGTTGCCCGGCTCGAGCGGCAAACGCTGGGCCGCCGAGCGCGAGCACGCTTTTCGTCAGCTGGTAGCGAAGGAGAAGTACCGGGGCGTGGTTTATCAGGGCATCGAAACGGCGCCAGAAAACTGGCAGCACGCCCAAAACCGCCTGGCGGACTGGGTACAAACGCTGCCGCCGCAAACCGGCATTATTGCGGTCACGGACGCCCGCGCCCGCCACCTGCTGCAGGTCTGTGAGCACCTGCATATCCCCGTCCCGGAAAAGCTTTGCGTGATCGGCATCGATAACGAGGAGTTGACCCGTTATTTATCGCGGGTTGCGCTCTCATCGGTGGCGCAGGGCACGCGCCAGATGGGCTATCAGGCGGCCAAACTGCTGCATCGCCTGCTGGACAGCGAAATCCTGCCGCTGCAGCGCGTACTGGTGCCGCCGGTGAGGGTTGTGGAACGCCGCTCCACGGATTATCGCTCGCTGCACGACCCGGCGGTGATCCAGGCGATGCATTACATCCGCAATCACGCCTGCAAGGGAATTAAAGTCGAGCAAGTGCTGGATGCGGTCGGGATCTCACGTTCGAACCTGGAGAAACGTTTTAAAGAAGAGGTCGGCGAGACGATTCACGCGGTGATTCACGCCGAAAAACTGGAAAAAGCGCGCAGCCTGCTGATTTCAACCTCTTTATCTATCAATGAAATATCACAGATGTGCGGCTACCCATCTTTGCAATATTTCTATTCGGTATTTAAAAAAGAGTATGACGCCACGCCTAAAGAACACCGCGATCGCTTTAGTGAAATTTTAGTTTAAACCTCTAAATAACAATGCCCTCCGAAGAGGGCATTGTTTATTTCATTCAGGCAATGATAATTAATTCGGCAGCATTAAACGCTGATTGCTCTGATACATCGCGAACAGGAAATTATTATAACTTGAGCCTTTCGCCGAATACCCTTTCAGCTTGTGAATCATATTATTAGCCGTCACTTCCTGATCCGCTTTGCGCAGCTTGGCGCGCTCTTTACGGAACGAAGAATAGGCCGGATGGGTATTCAGGTTAGCGACGTAAGCATTCACGCCTTCATTCAGAGAGCCGTAATGCAGGTAGCCTTTCACTTTGCCCGGCTCGCTGTTGCAATGGCGCTTAGTGCACTTCATGCCAAACAGGTTGTTGTTGCTGCGGGCAAGTTTAGATGTGCCCCAGCCGCTTTCCGCCGCGGCCATTGTCGCCACCATATTGGTAGGAATGATATCGACTTTTTCCAGCAGGCTGTTCCACGGCACACGGTTGGTGTTGCCGCGCCACGCCACCTTGTAACGCTGGGTGATTTCTTTCAGACGTGCACGCTCAGTTGGCGACCAGCGCTTCTCGTACTGCTTTGAAATCAACCAGTTACGGTCGGCAGTTATCGCTGCATTTTGGCGGGTAATATATGGCATGACCGTCCGGAGAAACGCTTTTTTCCTTGGTGTCCCGGAAGGGTATTTTCGCAAATCAGGAAGCGAACCATTTTCACTATTGCGAGAATACTCTTTTTTACTACTTGCCAGTTTACTGCTTACCGCTTTCTTGCTGCTTACTTTCGTTATGTGGGCTTTGCTGTGCGATTTAGGCTCATGTTTACTGGCGAGCGCGTGACTTGAAAAGCCCACGGTCAGCAGCATGAGTATCGCGGCCCCGAATCGTCGAAATGGGGGTGATATCATTAGCTCTCCTGGTCGGATCGATCGTTTCCAGTGCCTTATTTTTTAAAAGGTTTTAGAAAAATAGAGGCGAATTATATCAAAATTAACCGCTCAGAGCACCTTTAGAAATAGTACTATTCCGAAACAATGTCACCCTGGAACTTCTTATGGTGATAAAAAGTATTGTAAAATTCGGGGCTTAATCACACTTCGCGGCACAGCAAAAAAATGCACGTCGAAGGATGATTCCCGCGTTTAGAGAGTGAGATTATTGGTTATATTTTTAAGGTGGCGGCGGCAATAGCCTGGCGGCGGTACGACCGGGATTAAGGCGCTCAAATAACATTTGATACAGGAAAACTGGCAACATGAGCCTGGTGCAGAACCTGATAAAAAAAGCCTTTGCGACGGCGAACGCTAACGAAGCCGCTAGCTTCCTTGCCAGCGCATGCAACCGTATGAAAGCGCATAATAAAGAGCAGATTCAGGCCGAAGTTAGCGCGGCATTAGTCAACGTTAATCTCGTTCGTATCAGTGAAAAACCGCCGCAAACCAAAACGGTTTACCAGGACTCGCCAGAAACACTCCGTCGCCTGAAAGAAGCTGAGTCACTCTCCACCAGCCTGCTTGCCCAGCTGCGAGAAGCCCAGCAGCGCTCCGCTCAGGGTAACACCGTAGAAACAACCGCCCGTCTGCAAAGATATGAAAAACAGGTCGCGGAGCTCCAGAAAGCGCTGAATATCAGCCAGGAAATGCACCTGAAAGAATCCGCTCTGGTGCGCAGCGTGATGCAGCGGGAAATCGACGAGCTGAAAAGCCTGCTGAACCGTCAGAAAGAGTCCGGCTCCGACCAGCTTGAGACACATCAGCGGGAAAAGGCCGAGCTGCATCAGCGCCTGGAAGCCGCCGACGAACTGATTAAAACCCAGCAGGAAGCGCGCTACAAAGCGGAAGCGGAAGTGGCTCACCTGCACGAAAAACTCGAGAATCTGCGCGCCGATAACCATTACAGCTTTGAGCAGTGTGAAACCCTGAATGCCAGGCTCACCAAAACAATTGATGAGCTACTCGCCACCCGCAACACGCTGAGCGCGCACTTCGGCCACTGGTTAACGAACAAATAAAAACGTTAACGCCGTCACTCACCCCGGCGGCTACACCCTGCAAAACGCATGGGCAGGATGAGCGCATGTTTTCAGGGGCATGGCAAACTGCGCAATAAACCCTCGCTGGATGATGCGTATGAAACGACTTTCTCTTTGCCTGTTGTTCACGCCCTGCCTGGCATACGCGGGCTGGAACGCGCCTGGGCTTTCTCCTTTTCAGGCCACGAGTCCCGGCCTGTTTGCCAGCTCAACACGCCTCGATAAAGGCTCTATTCCCCTCAGGCTGACGCTGGATAATCAATGCTGGCAGCCCTCAGAGACCATCAAACTTAATCAGGTGCTGTCCCTGACGCCTTGCGCCGGAGATTCCCCGATGTGGCGGCTTTTTCGCACCGGAGAGTACCTGGCGCAAATAGATACCCGCAGCGGGACGCCAACGCTGATGCTGACCCTTCAGCCGGAGGCCAGCGGTCAGCCCCAGCAAGCTGTCGCGCAGTGCCCGAAATGGGACGGAAAGCCGCTCACCGTTGAGGTCAGCAGCACCTTCCCGGAAGGTGCACTGGTGCGGGATTTCTACAGCGGGAATACGGCAAAGGTTGAGCAGGGCCGCATCATACTCATGCCCGCGGCCGGAAGCGGCGGTTTATTGCTGCTGGAGTCTGCCGCCGTGGAGAAGCCGGCCCCGTTTAGCTGGCGGAATGCGACGGTCTATTTCGTTCTCACCGACCGTTTTGAAAACGGCAACCCGGCTAACGACCACAGCTATGGCCGCCACAAAGACGGCATGCAGGAGATAGGTACCTTCCACGGCGGAGATCTCGCCGGGCTGACCAGCAAGCTGGATTACCTGCAGCAGCTTGGCGTGAACGCGCTCTGGATAAGCTCCCCGCTGGAGCAAATACACGGCTGGGTGGGCGGTGGCACCAAAGGCGATTTCCCCCACTATGCCTACCACGGCTATTACACTCAGGACTGGACCAAGCTTGATGCCAACATGGGTAACGAAGCCGATCTCCGTCAACTGGTGGATGAAGCCCATCAGCGCGGGATCCGCATTCTGTTTGACGTCGTGATGAATCACACCGGATACGCGACGCTCGCCGACATGCAGGAGTACCAGTTTGGCGCCCTCTATCTCAAAGGCGATGAACTTAAAAAAAACCTCGGCGAGCGCTGGACTGACTGGAAGCCAGCGCCGGGACAAAGCTGGCACAGCTTTAACGATTACATCAACTTCAGCGACAAGGCCGCGTGGGATAAGTGGTGGGGCAAAGCCTGGATCAGAACGGATATTGGCGATTACGACAATCCCGGCTTTGATGACTTAACGATGTCGCTCGCCTTCCTGCCCGATTTGAAAACCGAAGCGACCGCTCCGGCAGAATTACCGGTGTTTTACCGCCACAAGCCGGATACCGCCGCGAGCGCGATACCCGGCTACACGGTTCGCGATTACCTGACTCACTGGCTAAGTCAGTGGGTACGTGACTACGGCATTGATGGCTTCAGGGTCGATACGGCAAAACACGTCGAAAAAGCGGCCTGGCAGCAATTAAAAACACAGTCCAGCGCGGCACTGGCCGAATGGAAGCGGGCCAACCCGGACAAAAAAATCGATGACGCACCATTCTGGATGACCGGCGAAGCCTGGGGCCACGGCGTGATGAAAAGCGATTACTACGCCAGCGGCTTCGACGCGATGATCAACTTCGACTATCAGGAACAGGCGGCCAAAGCGGTAGATTGCCTGGCCACGATTGACCCAACCTGGCAGCAAATGTCAGACAAACTCCAGCAATTCAACGTGCTGAGCTACCTCTCCTCCCACGATACCCGTCTGTTCCGGGAAGGCGGACAAAAAGCGGCGGAGCTGTTGCTGCTCACGCCAGGCACGGTGCAGATTTTCTACGGGGATGAAACCCAAAGGCCGTTTGGCCCCACGGGCTCTGACCCGCTGCAGGGCACCCGCTCGGACATGAACTGGCAGGATACCACCGGCAAACAGGCCGCAACGCTTGCCCACTGGCAGAAGCTGAGCCAGTTCCGCGCCCGCCACCAGGCTATTGGAGCAGGGAAACAAACCACGTTGAGCGTGAAGCAGGGCTATGCCTTTAGCCGGGTCAGCGGCGCTGACAAAGTGATGGTGGTGTGGGCGGGCAATCCATAGGCGTTAAAGCCCCTCAGCAAGGGAGAAAATAAGCGGTTTATTCCCCTTCCGTGAGGGAGAGGATTAGGGTGAGGGTAATAACGCCACATCCCTGAAAAGAGCGCCCGGCTTCAACATATCCTGCTGCACAGCACAAATCACACAGCATATTCGCCAACAGTGGCTATGCTTACCGGGTTTGCACGGCGTTATTTGTAGCGCTATGGTTAGCCTCTTTTCAAAAGTATTCAGCAGACCCACGTTATGACGTTTTCACTTTTCGGCGATAAATTCACCCGCCATGCAGGCATCACCCGCCTGATGGAGGATCTCAACGACGGCCTGCGCACGCCAGGCGCCATCATGCTTGGCGGCGGCAACCCTGCGCAGATTCCGGCGATGAACGACTACTTCCAGCAGCTGCTTTCCGAGATGCTGGCCAGCGGTAAACTGACCGACACGCTATGCAACTACGACGGTCCGCAGGGGAAAAGTGAACTGCTAAAATTGCTTGCCGGTATGCTGCGCGATGAACTGGGTTGGGACATCGAACCACAGAATATTGCACTAACAAACGGCAGTCAGAGCGCGTTTTTCTACTTGTTTAACCTTTTCGCCGGACGTCATGCGGATGGCCGCACCAAAAAGGTGCTTTTCCCGCTGGCGCCGGAGTACATTGGCTACGCGGATGCAGGGCTGGAAGAGGAGCTCTTTGTCTCCACCCGTCCGAACATCGAACTGCTGCCGGAAGGCCAGTTTAAGTACCACGTAGACTTCGAACATCTGCATATCGGCGAAGATACCGGCATGATCTGCGTCTCTCGCCCGACTAACCCCACCGGCAACGTGATCACCGACGAAGAGCTGATGAAGCTGGACGCGCTGGCGAACCAGCACGGTATTCCGCTGGTGATCGATAACGCCTACGGCGTGCCGTTCCCTGGCATCATCTTCAGCGAAGCCCGCCCGCTGTGGAACCCGAACATCATCCTTTGCATGAGTCTGTCCAAGCTCGGCCTGCCGGGCAGCCGCTGCGGGATAATTATCGCTAACGAGAAAATCATCTCCGCCATCAGCAACATGAACGGCATCATCAGCCTGGCACCGGGCGGCATTGGCCCGGCCATGGCCTGCGAAATGATTAAGCGCAACGATCTGCTGCGCCTGTCCGAAACGGTTATCAAGCCGTTCTACTACCAGCGCGTGCACGAAACTATTGCCGTGATCCGCCGTTATCTGTCGCCGGAACGCTGCCTGATCCATAAGCCAGAAGGCGCTATCTTCCTCTGGCTGTGGTTTAAAGACCTGCCGATCACCACCGAGCTGCTCTACCAGCGCCTGAAAAAGCGCGGCGTGCTGATGGTGCCGGGCGATTACTTCTTCCCGGGGCTGGACAAGCCGTGGCCGCACACGCACCAGTGCATGCGCATGAACTATGTCCCGGAGCCGGAGAAGATCGAGGCGGGGGTAAAAATTCTGGCCGAAGAGATTGAGCGAGCCTGGGCGGAAGCCGAGTAACGAGCAACAATGTAAAACGGGGCGTAATGCCCCGTTTTCTTATCTCACCGCTAAAGCGTCATAGCCTTTCCAGCGGTAGTTCAGCATCGAAATCCCCCAACAGGCGATAAACAGCCCGACCACAACAAATCCGGCATTGCCGAGGTTATCATTGAGCGCGCCAACCCACGGCCAGATCCCGCCCTCAAGCTGGAATTTATCAGCCAGCAGGCCCAGCGCTTCAAGCCCGCCGATAAACAGCGCCACTATCACAGAAGTGCCGGTAATCGTCATGTTGTAGTAGAGCTTGCGCTGCGGTTTGTTAAACGCCCAGCCGTAAGCGCCCACCATAATCACATTGTCGAGGGTATCGACCAGCGCCATACCGCTGGCAAACAGCGCTGGGAAGACCAGAATCGACCAGATGGACATGCCGCTGGAGGCGCTGGCGGCAGAAATACCCAGTACGCCAATCTCGGTGGCGGTGTCAAAGCCCAGGCCAAACAGGAAGCCGACCAGGTACATATGCCAGCTTTTGCCGATCAGGCGGAAAACAGAGTTAAACAGCCAGCTCATCATGCCGCCGCCGGTTATTTCCGTCGCCTCTGCGGCCAGTGCTTCACCGCGCTTAAGCTGGCGGAAGCTGCGCCACACGCCACGCAGGATAACCAGGTTGACCAGCGCCATCGCCAGCAGGAAACAGGCCGATACGGCGGTGCCGATCGCGCCGCCAACGTCGTGGAACCAGTTCATTTTTTGCTGGAAGGCCGCCGCCGCGACCGCAATGGCGACAGAAGCCAGGATTACAATGCTTGAGTGGCCCAGCGAAAACCAGGCCCCGACGCCAAACGGGCGTTTGCCCTGCTGCATCATTTTGCGCGTAACGTTATCAATCGCGGCAATATGGTCGGCATCCACCGCGTGGCGCAGGCCGTAGCCCCAGGCCAGCAGGCTGGCTGCCATCAGCGCCGGGATGTGGTTAAACGCCGCCAGCGCCCAGGCCCAGGCGGCAACGTTCGCCGCCACTAAAACCGCCAGCAGCAGGCCGGCGCGCGGGTTGTCACGAAGGACACGCATTAACATCTTTTTTATCCTTGTGGTGATTCAAATAGCGGGCAGCGGCAACCACCGCCTGCCCCAGGGAAAGCGCCCCGTCGCCGGCCGGGAGTCGCGTTGGGAAGAGCGTTGTAAAATCGGAGAGGTAGAACGCCAGGCGCTCGCGCAGCAGGCGGTTGTGCAGTACGCCACCGCAGCAGGCCACGGTGGTCACGCCGGTGAGCAGGGCATGATAGCGAACCAGCGCCGACAGGCCTTTCGCCAGCGCATCGTGAAATGCCCAGGCCCGCGCTCCAGCCTCACCCTGCCAGCCCAGCCACTGCCGCCAGAAGGCCGCCAGGTCGAGATGACCGTTCACCAACGGCAGCGTGACAGGGTGCGAGCAAGGGCCAGCGTCCAGCGCCAGGGCTTCAAGGCGGCAGGCGGCTTCGCCCTCATAGCTCTGTTGGTACGGTGCACAGTTGAGCGCAGCGGCAACCGCGTCAAACAGTCGCCCGCAGGAGGAGGCCAGTGGAGCATTAACTCCGCGAGCCATCGCTTTCGCCAGAGGTCGCCACGCCTGCGCTCGCACCCCTTCTGTTTCGGGATAACGCTGCCAGCCGGGCACAAAGGCCTCGCACTGGGCGAGCAGGTTACGCCACGGTTGCACGGCGGCCAGGTCTCCCCCCGGCAACGCCACGGCGGGCAGCCCGCCGAGAGAGACGCAGCGCCGGTAATTTACCAGCAGACATTCGCCTCCCCAGAGCTTGCCGGCCTCGCCATAGCCAATACCGTCCAGCGCAAGGGTAAGTACATTGCCGCCGTTCAGCGGCCAGCCGTGCTCGGCCAGGCAGGCCGCCGCGTGCGCGTGGTGATGCAGCACTTCAGTAACCGGAAGCGCCATGTCACGCCCAACCCGCGCGCTGCGGTAGCAAGGATGTGCGTCGAGCGCGACATGCTCTGCCTTAAAGCCATAGATTTCGCTCATCAGCGCCAGCGAACTTTGCCATTGGGCCTCAACGCCCTCCTGGGCCAGATCGCCAAAATGCTGACTGAGCACCGCCTGCCCGCCGCGAACCAGACAGAAGGTGTTCTTGAGATCTCCCCCCAGCGCCAGAATCGGCGGAAGATCTTGAAAGCCTGCAGGCAAAGGAAGCGCATCCGGTACGAAACCTCGCGCACGGCGCAGCATTTCACCGCTGGCACGCATAACCGAGTCGTCCATGCGCTGAAGAATATCGCGGTTATGCAGCAAAAAACCGTCGGCAACGCCTTCCAAATCCTGAAGCGCCTGAGCATTGTCGATGGCCGGCGGCCTGCCGTTGAGGTTCCCGGAGGTCATCACCAGCGGGCCACCGAAGTCCTGAACCAGCAAGTGCTGGAGCGGATTAGCGGGCAGCATTACGCCGGTTTCGTTTCGTCCCGGCGCCACGGCTGCGCTCAGCTCAGGCAGAAAATCACTGGCCACCAGCACCACCGGCGCCGCAGGCGTTGAAAGCCGCGCCACGGCCTCATCAGGCATCCCTTCGGTCGTGGTAATCATCACCGCCAGCGGTTTGTCTGGCCGCTGCTTACGTGCCCGGAGGCGTTCAACGGCGGCATCGTTACGGGCATCCACTGCAAGGTGAAAACCGCCGAGGCCTTTTACCGCAACGATTTTACCTTCCTGCAGCGCGGCAACGGCCCGGGCGATTGCCTGTTCGCGATCCAGTCGCTGCTCGCCCTGCTGCCAGTAGATCTGCGGCCCGCAGTCCGGGCAGGCTACCGGCTGAGCGTGAAAACGCCTGTCCAACGGGCTGCAATACTCGGCCTCACAGGCGGCACAGAGCGGAAAAGCCGCCATCACCGTAGACGGGCGGTCATAAGGCATCGCCCGGATGATGGTGAAGCGCGGCCCACAGTGGGTGCAGTTGATAAACGGGTAGCGATAGCGGCGGTCCGTCGGATCGTTAAGCTCCCGCAGACATTCCGGGCAGGTAGCGGCATCCGGCACGATTTGGGTGTCCATCGCGCCATGGCCGCTGTGACGAATGCTAAAGTCCTGGGGCAAAACGTCCCAGAAAATTGGCTGCTGCGCCACACTGTCGATGCGCGCCAGCGGCGGGCAATGTTGGTACAGCTCGTTCAGAAACGCTTCCGGGCTGGCCGCCAGACGTACCACAACGCCTTCGCCATCATTGCAGACATCGCCCACCAGCTTCAGCCGCTGGGCGATTTGCCAGACAAAGGGGCGGAAGCCAACGCCCTGCACTTTGCCGCGAATGCGGAGTTCGGTGCCCCTCACCCTAACCCTCTCCCCAAAGGGGCGAGGGGAAAAATCGCGTTCAGACTCCACGTTTCCTCCATCCGGGGTGAGGGTAAAAATCACGCTTCCACCGCCTCGCGCAGCCGCGCTTTCATGCTGTTATAGGTCGTTTGCGCATAGTTCTCCGCCCACGCCTGATCCTCAATCGCGCTAACGTTCACCGCGCAATATTTGGTTTCCGGCGTTTTGGAGATCGGGTCGAGGTTGTCCTGCGTCAGCTCGTTACAGGCGCCAATCCACCATTGATACGTCATGTAGACGGAGCCTTTATTGATGCGCTCGTTCACGTCCGCGCGGCTGATAACCTTGCCGCGACGCGAACTTACCCAGACCAGTTGTCGGTCCTTAATGCCTAACGTATCCGCATCCAGCGGGTTGATTTGCACAAAGCCGGGCTCATCGGCGAGGGTTTGCAGCGCCGCGCAGTTGCCGGTCATCGAGCGGCAGGAGTAGTGCCCGACTTCGCGGACGGTGCAAAGCACCAGCGGGTAGGTATCGTCAGGCACTTCGGCGGGCGCACGCCAGGCGGCGGCAAACAGCTGGCCCTTTCCGCTCGGCGTGTCGAATTTGCTGTCTTTGTAGAGATACGGCGTACCGGGGTGGTCCAGCGTCGGGCAAGGCCACTGCACGTGCCCCATATCGCCCATTTTTTCGTAGGTAACGCCATAAAACAGCGGGCAAAGCTCGCGCAGCTCATCCCAGATTTGCTGGTTGTTTTCGTAGTGCATCGGGTAGCCCATCGCCGTCGAAAGCAGGCTGATGATTTCCCAGTCGCGCTTCACGTTGTACTTCGGCTCGATGGCTTTCTCGAAACGCTGGAAGCCCCGGTCGGCACAGGTAAAGACGCCGCCGTGCTCCCCCCAGGACGTGGCGGGCAGCAGCACGTCCGCAACCTCGGCGGTTTTGGTCATGAAGATGTCCTGTACCACCACAAAGTCGAGCGCCTCAAATCCTTTGCGCACCAGGCCCAGGTCCGCTTCTGTCTGGAGCGGATCTTCCCCCATGATGTAGTAGGCTTTGACTTTGCCTTCTATCGCCAGGTGCGGTACTTCGGTAATACGCACGCCAACTTTGTCATCCATCACCGCCGGGTCGATGCCCCAGGCCTGGGCAAACTTCGCGCGCACTTCAGGATCCACCACATCCTGATAGCCAGGGAACTGGTTAGGCAACACGCCCATATCGCAGGCGCCTTGCACATTGTTCTGCCCACGCACCGGGCCAACGCCGACGTTTTCACGGCCCAGATTGCCGGTGAGTAACGCCAGGCTGGACAACCCTTTTACCACGTCCACCGCCTGGCCGAACTGGGTCACGCCCATGCCCCACATGATGGTGGCGGAAGGCGCTGCGGCGAAGGTCCGCATCGCCTGGCGAACCTGCAGAGCCGGGACGCCGGTTAAATGCTCGACGTCCTCCGGCGCGTAGTCCTTCACGGTTTCGCGGTAGGCCTCCAGGCCTTCGGCATATTTGGCGACGTACTCTTTGTCGTACAGCTGCTCTTCCAGCAGGACATAGCCAAAGGCGTTCACCAGCGCCATATTGCAGCCGTTTTTGATTTGCAGATGCTGATCGGCTATGCGGGCGGTTTCGATGCGGCGCGGGTCGCAGACAATGATTTTCGCGCCGTTGCTTTTGGCTTTAATCACCCGACGAGCCACGATAGGGTGCGAATCGGCACAGTTATAGCCCACCACCAGAAGGCATTTGGAGTTTTCGATATCGCCGATGGAGTTGCTCATCGCCCCGTTACCCAGCGTTGCTTGCAGCCCTGCAACTGAAGGGCCGTGGCACACGCGGGCGCAACAGTCGACGTTGTTGGTGTTCAGCACCGCGCGGGCAAATTTCTGCATCACAAAGTTGGTTTCGTTCCCCGTTCCGCGTGAAGAACCGGTGGTCATAATGGCGCGGGGGCCGAACTGCTCTTTGATCGCCTTCAGGCGCGCAGCGGTATAGCTAATCGCCTCTTCCCAGCTTACCGGCTGCAGCTTGCCGCCCTTTTCGTAGCGGATCATCGGCTGCGTCAGGCGAGGCGTCAGCAGTTTGGTGTCGTTAAGAAAATCCCAGCCGTAGTAGCCTTTCAGGCAGAGTTCGTTCTGGTTGGTCACGCCCCCGGCCGCTTCGGCGCGAATAATTTTGTTGTTCTCAACGACCAGTTTCAGTTTGCAGCCGGCCCCGCAGTAAGGGCAGACGCTGGTAATTTTTTTCATCAGTAACAGACCTGTTAAAAGTTGAAATGCAAAGGGATTAGAAAGTCAGCGCCGCAGGGGCATCCAACGCGGCACGGCGACGTTTTTCCGCGCTCATTTGTTCCAGCCGGTTACGGTCCACGCACAGGATGGCGTTAGTCGGGCAGGCTTCCAGGCAGGCCGGGCCAGCCTCACGGTGGTAGCAAAGGTCGCATTTGTTGGCCTCGGCTTTTTCCGCCATCACGTTCAGCCCGGCACCGCTATTGCGAATAACCGGCCGCACGACGACCTCCATCGCGCCATAAGGGCAGGCGACGACGCAGGTTTTGCAGCCGATGCAGCGCTCTTGCATCACGTGCACAAAGTCGTTGTCACGGCTGATGGCGCCGTTAGGGCAGACGTTGGCGCAGGGTGCATCCTCGCACTGGCGGCACATGGTGGCGGTAGAGACATTCACGCCTTTGATGACGTGAATGCGCGGCAAGAAGGTTTGTGGGGTCAGCGCCGAACAGTCCTGATTCTCCTGGTGAGAGACCACGCACGCCACCTCACAAGTGCGGCAGCCGATGCATTTGCCCGAATCGGCAATGATGAAGCGGTTCATCATAAACTCCTGCAATAAGTGTGTTATTGCGTGGGGTTATTCATAAAGCGTGCCAGGTTTACAGGCCGCGTGGTTAGCGGGTTTGATGAGAGGTCAGAGGAATATTCGACACTTTTGACGATGTCATTTTGGTAACACTGGTCATTAATGACCCTCACCCCGGCCCTCTCCCTGGAAGGGAGAGGGGGAAAAGAGTCGCGCCCTTCATCCATGTAAATAAGGGAAAAGAATCGTGCCCTTTCTCCCATGTAAGCAGGGGAAAAGTAGTACTGCCGTTCTGATCCCCTCTCCCCTTGGGGAGAGGGTTAGGGTGAGGGGAAAGACTAGAAAGACGTTTCGCTCTCTGAAAGCGTGAGGGGCTCATACCCGCCAAAGCCAGTCCACGTCGCCAGCCGCTGATAAACCTGCTCCACCGCCGCTTTCATCGCCTCCGTCATCGGGTAGTAAAAGCCGACGATATCCGGCTGAATGCCGAGGAACACCACTTCCCCCACGTCCTCTTTCAGCTGATCGACCAGATAATTAAGCGGCATATTGTGGGTGGTCATCATAAACATCTCGGCGATGTCGTCCGGATCAATGACGCGGATCTCGCCGGGGTTGAGCATCATGTCGGTGGCATCCACAATCAGTAGCAGTTCCGGATGCAGTTCGCGGATGGCCACCACATCGTTTTCCGGGGCGCTGCCGCCGTCAATCACCACCCAGTCTCCCTGCGGAGAAGCCAGGCACTTCTCGGCCAGCAGCGGGCCAGCCCCGTCGTCACCCATCATGCTGTTACCTACGCAAAGCAGTACCTTAGTCATAGCGTCTCCTTACCATCAGGTAGATGGCGGGTTCTTGTTGAATGGCCTGCAGCATGTCGAGCAGTGCCTGGCTCCAGGCCTGCTGTTCCGGGGTCTGCGTCGGCTTAACGGCATCCAGAGCCCGGGCCAGCATCACCACGTGATTCTGGTCGATAACGATTTCGCCGTAGCGCGGCACGCCGTTCATTTTTCGCCAGGCCTCGCCGTCAGCGTCAAGCGTGGCAATCCACGCCTGATAGGCTTCCAGTGGGCAAACCAGGCTCTCTTTCAGGCAGTCGATCACCCCCAAATGGTGGCCAATCGCCAGGCTGTAGTAGACCACCTGCTGAGCGTCAGCCGGGGTGTTGTCGTTCTCGTCGACAAACTTGCGGCTGAGCTGACAGAACACCACCGACTCGCTCATTACGCGCGCTCCTGATGAACCAGTTGCTCAAGGTTAGTGACGATTTCCGTCAGGCGTGGGTCGTTTTCCGCGCTCAGCCACTGCTGAACGGCGTCGCCCCCGGTCGTCAGGTTAGTCATGTAGCTGTCGGCAATCTGGCGGCCATAGCGGTAACCGGCCAGGCGGCGAGCAGCGCGGTCAATGCGCACACGCAGCGGCTGGACCATATCCGGATGGAGGATTTTTGCAGGCTCAACGTCCAGTTCGCTTGCCGGGCGGGCATGGATTTTTTGCTCCAGCAGGCCAAGCGCCATCGCGAAACCGTACAGCGTGGCAGCAGGCGTTGGCGGGCAGCCGGGAATATAAACATCGACCGGCACGATTTTGTCGGTGCCACCCCAGACGCAATAAAGGTCGTGGAAAATCCCGCCGCTGTTGCCGCAGGCGCCGTAGGAGATACAGATTTTAGGGTCAGGCGCCGACTCCCAGGCACGCAGCGCCGGGGAACGCATCGCGCGGGTTACCGCCCCGGTAAACAGCAGAATATCGGCATGGCGCGGGGAAGGAACCACTTTGATTCCAAAGCGTTCTGCGTCGAAAAGTGGCGAAAGCGTAGCAAAAATCTCGATTTCGCAGCCGTTACAGCCGCCGCAGTCCACGCGATAAACGTAGGCGGATCGTTTAATGTTTTTCAGCAGCGACGCCTTCATGCTGGCGATAGACTCGTCCACCGTCATCGGCACCGGAATGCCATTGTGGTCGCGCGGCCCAAGTAGGTTACTCATTAGCTGGCCTCTCTCATCTGACGGCTAAAGTCGATCCGGTCGGACGACACCAGGCTTTGCTGGCGTTTGCAGTCCGGGCAGGTTTCAAATGCCCCACGGCGACTTTCCGCGCGGAAATCACCGTTGTGCTCAAGCAGCGCAATGGCGTAGTCGATCTCTTTTTGCACGGCAAACGGGCGGCCACATTCGCGACAGTTGCACAGCGGGAAGCTGGCCTGCTGCAGGAAGTCGGCTTTATTCCACACAGCCAGCTCGTACTGCTGTGAGAGTTTGATGGCGGCCGTCGGGCAAACCTCTTCACAGCGCCCGCAGAAGATGCAGCGTCCGAGGTTAAAGCTCCACTGCAACTGACCGGCGGCAAGATCGGTCTCAACGCTCAGGGCATTGGACGGGCAGGCGTTCACGCAGGCCGCACAGCCGATGCATTGCTGCGAATTGTGCTCCGGTTTGCCGCGAAAATTCGGATCGACGGCAATCGGCTGGAGCGGATAAGACTCGGTTGCCACGCCGCCCTTGATGGCTTTTTTGATGAAATTAAACATGCGTTTTCCTTGTTTGCCTGGCCTGAATGATTGACCCTCACCCCGGCCCTCTCCCTGAAAGGGAGAGGGAGAAATCTGGCTCGATGCAGTTCCCTCTCCTCTTTGGGGAGAGGGTTAGGGTGAGGGGGTTTCCCTCAAACACCAGGCATCAAAATCATTTCAGCGGCGAATTGGTGCGCTCAATGCTGTAGCGCTCCAGCTCTTTGTACGGCACCACCTGGCTTTTCTTCTTGCGCACGTCCACCACCGTCATGCGGTCGGTGCAGGAATAGCAAGGGTCAAGACTGCCGATAATCAGCGGCGCGTCCGATACCGTATTGCCGCGCAGCATGTAGCGCAGCGTTGGCCAGTTGGCATACGTCGCCGCGCGGCAGCGCCAGCGGTACAGCTTCTGGTTGTCGCCGGTCATGCTCCAGTGGATATCGTCCCCGCGCGGCGCTTCCGAGAAGCCCAGGGCAAAGCGGTTTGGAATGTAGGTAAAGCCTTCCACGGCGAGCGGGCCGCCCGGCAGGTTATCCAGCCCGAAATCAATCATGTTCAGCGCGGTGAAGACTTCGTTGATGCGTACTTTCAGGCGGGAAAGCACGTCGCAGCCGTCAAGGCTATGCACTTCCATCGGCAGCAGGCCGTAACCCACAAACGAGTGATCGGCACGGGTGTCGCGGGCGTGGCCGCTGGCGCGAACCATTGGACCGACGTTGCTGAAGTCGCGGGCGATTTGCGGATCGAGTCGGCCAATGCCGACGGTGCGCTGCTCAATGTTCGGCGTGCTCAGCAGGATATCCACCAGATCTTGCACTTCCCGGCGCATCTGCTGGGCGAGCTGGCGGGTCTGGATCATGTCGTCTTTCAGCAGGTCGCGGCGGATGCCGCCGATCAGATTCAGGCCGTAGGTTTTCCGCGCCCCGGTGAGGATTTCCGCCATCTTCATCGACATTTCACGCACGCGGAAGAACTGCATAAAACCGGAATCGAAGCCGACAAAGTGGCAGGCCAGGCCGAGGTTCAGCAGATGGCTGTGCAGGCGCTCAACTTCAAGCAGGATGGCGCGGATCATTTGCGCGCGCTCCGGCACCACAATCCCCATCGCGTTTTCCACCGAGGTGGTATAGGCGGTACTGTGGGCAAAGCCGCAGATACCGCACACGCGATCGGACAGGAAGGTGACTTCGTTGTAGCCCATGCGGGTTTCCGCCAGCTTTTCCATGCCGCGATGGACGTAGAACAGGCGGTAGTCGGCGTCGATAATGTTTTCGCCATCGACGAACAGGCGGAAATGGCCGGGTTCATCAGAAGTGACGTGCAGCGGGCCAATCGGCACCACGTTGTTCTTTTTCGTGCCCAGTTCGTTAATAAACTCGTAGGTCTCTTTGTCGGTGGTCGGTGCCGGGCGCTGGCGGTAATCCATGCTGTCTTTACGCAGCGGATAAAGATCGTCAGGCCAGTCGTCCGGCAGCACCAGACGACGCTCATCGGGCAGGCCAACCGGCTGCAGGCCGTACATATCGCGGACTTCGCGCTCGCCCCAAACGGCGGCAGGAACGCGAGGCGTGACGGATGGGAACTCTGGTTTGTCGGCGTCCACTTCCACGCGCACGGTGATCCAGCACTTCACGCCGCTTTCCATCGACAGCACGTAATACACCGCATAGCTGCCGCACAGCTGGCGTTCATCGTTGCCAAACAGCACCGAAAGCCAGCCGCCCTGCTGGTAGTAAAGCCATTCCACCACCTCCGGCAGCATGTTGAGCTTCACGGTGACGGTGATTTGATCTTTCGTTTGCCAGGCTTCGTCGAGCACGGCATTCGGGAATTGCTTATGCAGCGCGGCGAGATAGTGTTGACCAATTTTTTCTTCAGACATTGATAGGTTCTCTTAAATCACGCCGCCAGCAAGGAGACGAAGGCTAAAAAGGCAAAGCCAAAACCGGCCCAGGTAATCCGCGAGGTTTCCAGCATCCGCAGGCGCGCCATGCTGTTTTCGAACAGCGCGATAATCAGCACGCCCGCCACCAGCTTCACAACGGCCAGCGCCAGGGCAAGGACCAGCCCACCCCAGCTAAAGGCGCTCATCTGTCCCCACGGCAGGAACACGCCGACAAACATTTGCAGCACAACCAGTTGCTTAAGAGCAATGCCCCACTTCAGCACCGCAAAACCCGCGCCGCTGTATTCGGACAACGGCCCTTCCTGCAGCTCTTGCTCGGCTTCGGCGAGGTCAAACGGCAGCTTGCCCATTTCAATGAAGGTGGCGAAGGCGCAGGCAGCGAAGGCCAGGACCAGCGTCAGGCTTTGCGTCGTCGGCCAGGCGTGAATCGCCCCGGCGATATTGCTGATGTGCGTGCTGCCGGCCACCTGCGCGGCCACCCACAGGCCAAGCAGCAGGATAGGCTCGACCAACACACCCAGCATCGCTTCGCGGCTCGCGCCAATCCCGGTGAACGGGCTGCCGGTGTCCAGCCCGGCAATGGCGAAGAAGAAGCGGGCGATGGCGAACAGGTAAATTAAGGTGATCAGGTCTCCTAATGACGGCAGCGGGGAAGCAATCGCCACGACCGGCAGCGCGGTGGCGATGGTAAGCATCACGCCCACCATCACAAACGGCATCAGACGGAAAACCCAGCCTGAGGCGGCAGGTGCCACGCTCTGGCGGCCCAGCAGTTTGAACAGATCCCGGTATTCCTGCAGCACGCCGGGACCACGGCGATTATGCAGGCGGGCACGCGTTGCGCGGGTAATCCCGGCCAGCAGCGGTGCAGCAAAAAACAGTGCCAGCGCCTGGATTAAAGCAAATAAAAACGTAGTCATATCAGTTCCTCAGGCAACTACCGCCACCAGTAAGACCGCCAGCTCAACCATCGCCAGGCGGCGGAACGTGCCGGACAGACACTCGCCCTGCCAGCCAGGGATCCACTTCACCGGGTTCAGGGTTTGGCGCAGCTTAAGCAAAGGCGCAAACGCCGCTTTTACCGGCTGAGCAAAGCCCGTCGCGGTGATCACCATCGCCTGTTCGTGATCGTAGCCGCAGACCCAGGCCGAGCCGCGAGAGCGGTTTGGCAAACGGTCGCCGCGGAAAACGATCATCAAAATAAACGGCAGCAGCGGAGAGGCGATCAGCAGCAGCGTTATCATCGGCTGGGATACGGCGGTATGTGCCGGTTGCAGAGGCAATGGTACGGCGTGCTGAAGCAGGGGCAGCAGCCACGGGGCAGCAACCCCGGCGACCACGCAGCACGCGGCAAGCAGGGCGACGGAGACATTCATGAGCCACGGCACAGAGGTCGCGCTTTCCGCTTGTTGAGTACGTGGCGCACCGAGGAAGGTGACGCCATACACTTTCGCCATGCACATCACCGCCAGCGCGCCGGTGATTGCCAGCCCCACGGCCAGCAACGGCCCGATAAAGCGGCCCACAAACATCGGCAGGCTGCCGAGACGGAAGAACGACTGATAAATCACCCATTCCCCGGCAAAGCCGTTCAGCGGCGGCAGCGCGGCCATCGCCATCAGCCCAACCAGCATCGCCAGCGAAATAACCGGCATACGTTTGCCGATCCCGCCCAGCTTCTCGATGTCACGGTGTCCGGTACGGAACCACACCGCGCCAGCGCCAAGGAACAGCGTGGTTTTAAACAGGCTATGGTTGAACAGGTGATAAAGACCGCCGGTCATGCCCAGCGCCACCAGCACCGGCTCATGCAGCGCGATACCGATCAGGCCGCAGCCCAGCCCCAGCAAAATAATGCCGATATTTTCAAGGGAGTGATAAGCCAGCAGGCGGTTGATGTTGTGCTCCATCAGCGCGTAAAGCCCGCCGATAAACGCGGTGATCATGCCGACCACCACCACCAGCACGCCCCACCACAGCGGCAGCGTATTGCTGATAAGCGAGAAGCTCATAATGCCGTACAGACCAATCTTCAACACCACGGCGGAGAACAACGCGGCTGCCGGCGCGGAGGCATTCGCATGCGCCTGCGGCACCCAGCCGTGTAGCGGAATAATCCCGGCAAGCAGCCCAAAACCGAGCAGCGCGAGGATCAGCACCGGGGCAGGCAGCGGCGCGCCGTCGAGCAGATGACGCAGAGAGCCATACTCCAGGGTGCCGTAGCGCTGCCACAGCAGCCAGCAGGCCATCGCCAGCAGCACGGTGCCCAGACGACCAAGGGCAAACCACAGCTGCCCGGACTGCTGGCAGCCGGTGAGGAAATAACCCGCCAGGGAGATAATTTCCGCCATCGCCACCAGGGTGACAAAGTTGTCGGCCACCAGCGCAGCCACGCTTGCCGCAAGGATTAAGTTAATCAGCAGGCCGTTGGCTTTTACTTCAGGGTGGCAATGCCAGGCGCAGTTATAGACGGAAATAAACAGGCCGCTGATTGCTACCGTTACCAGCCAGACGCCGTTAAAGGCGTTGAGCTGCAGGTGCCAGTGCCAGATTTGTGCATCGCCGCTGAAGCCGAGCAGCGCCTGAATACCGGCCACCAGCAAAATTACGGCGCTAATTGCACCGCCAACGCCGCCGATAAAGCCGCTCACAGGCCTGGAAAATGCCAGAACGCCGGCTAACACAGCGCTGGTGACAAATCCCAATAGCGCCCAGTGAATCAGTAAAAAAGCATTCATTTTCTCGCCTCTGGCTGGGTAAACAGGGTCAGGTCGCCAAGCGTTGCGCCAAGGGTCAGCTCACGTTTGCGCTTGCTGGCCTGAGCGATGTCTTTGGTGTCGATCAGCCGCAGCGCCTTGGTCGGGCAGGTGCGAACGCAGGCCGGGCCGCTTTCGTCGAAGCTGCACAGGTCGCATTTCACGGCGATAGCGCGAACGCCGGGAACCCAGTCCAGCAGCGGGCTGACGCGAGCCGGGGCCGGAGGCGCAGGCGGGGCTTTCGGGCTGTTCACGTTGGCGGGAATATGCCGCGGGCGGCTGCCGGAAAATTCAATGGCGCCGAACGGGCAGGCGATGCCGCAAAGTTTGCAGCTTACGCACAGGCTTTCATTCAGCTGTACGGCGCCGTCCACGCTGGTGATCGCGTTGACCGGGCAAACCCCGGCGCAGGGGGCGTCTTCACAGTGGTGGCACATCTGCGGCGCAGATTCATTCAGGTTGCGCATGACTTTCAGGCGCGGCATGGACTGCAGACCGTGCAGGCGGTGCGTCTCGGCGCAGGCCGCTTCACAGGTATGGCAGCCCATACACAATTTTGAGTCAGCGATTACAAAACGGTTCACCAGTTCTTCCTCAGGTGACAATCGTCATTTTTGACGAAAACATGCCGAAAAGCTGCCGGTTCGACAGTTCTCGACACCCCAGATCTCTTCATGCCACGGCGGACTTTTGCAGCAGCGCCATGGATAGCGGGGTGTTTTGCTGCACGGCCAGATAAAGGCTGTCGTACACCGGGCGGATAAGCTCCAGATAGTGTTCCAGCACTTTCTCGCGATCGCGGTTGCTGACGGCGTTATCAATCAGTCCGTTATCGTCGATAGTCGCCTTGGCAATCAGCACGTTATCGCTGCCGTCGCGCAGTTCGATGCTGTACTCGATGGTGTGGCTGTTAAAGCCTTCGGCGAGATTGATTTGAATGACGAAGTGGTCAAATAAGAAGAAGCGCAGGCTTTCGTCCGGGTTGCAGCCCACGGCGTGATGCAGCTTCGCTTTGGATAAGGTGATCCCCTGAATCAGGGTGTTGCCGTACAGATGCCACTGCGAAAGCAGCCGCTGGTGCTTGTCGGCGATGTACTCGGCTTTTTCGCTCAGTTCCCAAATGTTCATGTTTTGTTCGCTCTGTTAGTGCTTGTCCCTCCGTAAGGCACGTTTCGTGCCATGTTTTTAATTTATTGTTTTTAAATGTTTTTCATTGAAATTTGTGCCGGGGAAATGACGGGTGGCGTGTCATTTCGTCATCTTTGACTTTGGCTGACGGCACTTTTTTACCCTTACCCTCTCCCCGGAAGGGAGAGGGGATAAAAGCAATCCAGGCTACTCCCGGAAGGGAGACGGGATAAACGTTCCCTTTTCTTAAAAGAATTCTCCCTCGCCCCTTCGGGGAGAGGGCCGGGGTGAGGGGCACAGAAAAAGCCTGGCACCGTCCTTGCATTATCCGCCCCAGTTAACCCCGGAGGCCCCATGCACGAAATCACCCTTTGCCAGCGCGCAGTCGAACTTATCGAAAACCACGCCCGCCAGAACAATGCCCGTCGCGTGACCGGCGTCTGGCTGGAGGTCGGCGCCTTTTCGTGCGTGGAAACCAGCGCCCTGGAGTTTTGCTTTGATCTTGTTTGCCGCGGCACTCTGGCGGAAGGCTGCGAGCTGCATATCCACCAGCAGGAAGCCGAATGCTGGTGCCACGACTGCCAGCAGTTCGTCACCTTACTGACTCAGCGCGTGAAGTGCTGTCCCAACTGTAACGGCAGCAACCTGCGCATCGTGGCGGATGACGGCATGCAGATTAAACGTCTGGAAATCGATCAGGAGATAGCTCATGTGTAGCACTTGCGGTTGCGGCGAAGGCAACCTGTACATTGAAGGGGACGAACGCAATCCCCACTCTGGCTTTCGCAGCGCCCCGTTTGCCCCGGCGGCACGCCCGATGCAGCAGATAACCGGCATCAAATTTGCCCCCACGGCCGACGAACAGGGTGACCTGCATTACGGCCACGGCGCGGCGGGAACCCACGCGCCGGGGATGACTCAGCGTAAGATGCTGGAGATCGAGCTGAACGTGCTCGACAAAAATAACCAGCTCGCCGCCCATAACCGCGACCGTTTCGCCAGCCAGAATCAACTGGTGCTGAATCTCGTCTCCAGCCCCGGTTCCGGCAAAACCACCCTGCTCACCGAAACGCTGAAGCGCCTGAATGCCAAAGTGCCGTGCGCGGTTATCGAAGGCGATCAGCAAACGGTGAACGACGCCGCGCGCATCCGCGAAACCGGCACACCGGCCATTCAGGTGAATACCGGGAAAGGCTGCCATCTTGATGCCCAGATGATTCGCGATGCCATGCTGCGCCTGCCGCTTGAGCGCGACGGCGTGCTGTTTATCGAAAACGTCGGCAACCTGGTTTGCCCGGCGAGCTTTGATTTAGGCGAGCGCCATAAGGTCGCGGTGCTGTCGGTGACGGAAGGCGAAGATAAGCCGCTGAAATACCCGCACATGTTCGCTGCAGCGTCGTTGATGCTGCTGAACAAGATTGACCTGCTGCCGTACCTGCAGTTCGACGTCAGCAAGTGCTTAGCTTTTGCCCGCGAGGTCAATCCGGACATCAAAATCATTCTGGTTTCAGCGACCAGCGGCGAAGGGATGGACGAGTGGCTTAGCTGGCTGGAGGCGGAGCAATGTGCATAGGCATTCCAGGGCAAATTGTTGAGCGCCAGGCCGACGGCAGCGCGAAAGTGGACGTCTGCGGCGTGCAGCGCGACGTGAATTTAACCCTGGTGGGCGACGCCGTCGTGGGGCAATGGGTTTTGGTTCACGTCGGGTTTGCTATGAGCATTATCGACGAAGCGGAGGCGCGGGACACGCTGGATGCCCTGCAAAACATGTTCGAGGTTGAGCCGGACGTCGGCGCGCTGCTTTACGGCGAGGAGCGTCGCTGATGCGCTACGTCGATGAATACCGCGATCCAGACCGCGTGATGCAGCTGATTGAGACGCTGAAAGCCCGCGCCACGCAGCTCAACTACACGGCGAGCCACCCCCTGCGCATCATGGAAGTTTGCGGCGGCCATACCCACGCCATTTTTAAATTCGGCCTCGATCGGCTGCTGCCGGAAAACATCGAGTTTATCCACGGCCCCGGCTGCCCGGTTTGCGTGCTGCCGATGGGGCGAATCGACAGCTGCATTGAGATAGCCAGCCACCCGGAAGTGATTTTCTGCACCTTTGGGGATGCGATGCGCGTCCCGGGTAAAAACGGCTCGCTGATGCAGGCCAAAGCGCGAGGCGCGGACGTCAGGGTGATTTACTCGCCCATGGACGCGCTGACGCTGGCTCGCCAGAATCCGGAGCGAAAAGTGGTGTTCTTTGGCCTCGGCTTCGAAACCACCATGCCCGCCACGGCAATCACGCTTCAACAGGCGAAGTCGCAGGGCATCGATAACTTCTCTTTCTTCTGCCAGCACATCACGCTGATCCCGACGCTGCGCAGCCTGCTTTCCCGGCCCGATAACGGCATCGGCGCTTTTCTGGCGCCGGGGCATGTCAGCATGGTGATTGGTATCGAAGCCTATGACTTTATTGCCTCTGAACACCAGCGCCCGCTGGTGGTGGCCGGTTTTGAGCCGCTCGATCTGCTGCAGGGCGTAATGATGCTGGTGGAACAAAAAATCCAGCAGCACAGCAAGGTAGAAAACCAGTACCGTCGGGTCGTGCCGGAGGAAGGCAATTTGCTTGCACAGAAGGCGATAAGCGACGTGTTTACGGTGCGCGGCGAAGCGGAATGGCGCGGCCTGGGCGTCATCGGCGATTCCGGCGTGCAGCTCACCGAAGCGTATCGTCAGTTTGATGCAGAGGTGCATTTCCAGCCCACACCTCAGCGGGTTTACGACGACCCGAAAGCCCGCTGCGGCGATGTGCTCACCGGGCGCTGCAGGCCGCAGCAATGCCCGCTGTTTGGCCGCGACTGCAATCCGCAAAACGCCTTCGGCGCGCTGATGGTCTCCTCCGAAGGAGCCTGCGCGGCGTGGTATCAGTACCGTTCTCAGGAGTGTGAAGTATGAAAACCGTTGAGCTGGCTCACGGCAGCGGCGGACAGGCAATGCAGCAGCTTATCGCCAGCCTGTTTATGCAAGCCTTCGATAATCCGTGGCTGGCGGAGCAGGAAGATCAGGCCCGGCTTTCGCTGGCAGAACTTACCGCCAGCGGCGACCGGCTGGCATTTTCTACCGACAGCTACGTTATTGACCCGCTGTTTTTTCCCGGCGGCGATATCGGCAAGCTGGCCGTGTGCGGCACGGCAAACGACGTCGCGGTAAGCGGCGCTACGCCACGCTGGCTGTCGTGCGGCTTCATTCTGGAAGAAGGCCTGCCGTTTGAAACGCTGGAGCGTGTGGTCATCAGCATGGCAAACGCGGCTCGCTCGGCGAATATCGCCATCGTCACCGGCGACACCAAAGTCGTACCGCGCGGCGCGGCAGACAAACTGTTTATCAATACCGCCGGGATCGGCGCTATTCCTGCCGGCGTTAACTGGGGCGCGGCTCAGATTAACGCCGGCGATCTGCTTATCGTGAGCGGCACGCTCGGCGATCACGGCGCAACCATCCTCAACCTGCGCGAGAAGCTGGGTCTGGACGGCGATCTACAAAGCGATTGTGCGGTGCTGGCGCCGATGATCGCCCCGCTGCTGCAAATTCCCGGCGTAAAAGCGCTGAGGGACGCCACGCGCGGCGGGGTAAACGCCGTGCTGTATGAGTTTGCCGCAACCAGCGGCTGCGGGATGGAAATCAGCGAAAATAAATTGCCCCTGAACCCGGCGGTGCGCGGCGTCTGCGAACTGCTTGGGCTGGATGCGTTAAATTTTGCTAATGAAGGCAAGCTGGTTATCGCCGCTTCTCCCGAGTCTGCCGCGGCCGTTATTCAGGCGTTACAGCAGCATCCATGCGGCAAACAGGCGGCTATCGTGGGCGAAGTTGTGGCACGAAAAGGCGTGCGCGTGACGGGACTTTATGGCGTAAAACGCACGCTGGATCTGCCGCATTTTGAACCCTTACCGCGCATTTGTTGACCTGCACCAGTATGCGTTCACGCAACGCTGACTAAACTTAAACAATATTTATATTAATAATATTTTTTGGCCCTGCGCACGCCGCAGGGCATTTCAATGGAAAGCAAAAATGTCATACACGCCGATGAGCGATCTCGGGCAGCAGGGATTATTTGATATCACCCGCACGCTACTCCAGCAGCCCGATATCAACGAACTCGCCAGCAGCCTGACGCAGCTGGTGAAACAGGGTGCGCTGGCCGATCGCGTTAACATTCTGCTTTACCATCCCCGGCATCAGCGGGTGAGCTTTTATGGCAAGGATAAACACGGCAAGGAACTGCACTACGAAGATGAAATGGCGCTGGCCAACGGCCCGGTACGCCGCATACTGTCGCGTCCGGAGGCGCTGATTTGCAGCCAGCAAGAATTCGATGAAACCTGGCCGCAAATGGCGAGCCTCGATCTGTACGCCTCTTTTGGCCGTTACTGCCTGCTGCCGCTGGCCTCTGAAGGCAAAATTTTCGGCGGCTGCGAATTTATCCGCAACCGGGCGGAGGCCTGGACTGAAAAAGAACTGAACCGGCTTTATACCCTGGCGCAAATTGTGAGCCTGGTGACCGAGCAGATCCAGACCCGGCTCAATTCGAGCCACGATCACCAGCTGTTATGCCGGGAGCGCGACGATTTTCGCATTCTGGTGGCCGTCACCAACGCGGTGCTGTCGAAGCTGGACCTGGACGAACTGATCGGCGAGATTGCCCGGGAAATTCACTATCACTTCGCCATTGATTCCATCAGCATCGTGCTGAAAAGCAGCCGCAAGTCGCGGCTCACGCTCTATTCCACTCACTTTGTTGATGAAGCCTCGCCGATTCACGATCAAAGTGACGTACTTGAGGAAGGCACGCTGTCAGAACGCGTCTTTAAAAGTGGCGAAATGCTGCTGCTCAACCTTTGCCCTGACGACAAACTGGCACCGTATGAGCGGATGCTGCTGGAGATGTGGGATAACAAACCGCAGACGCTTTGCCTGCTGCCGCTGAAGTTCGGCCCCAATATGCTGGGCGTCCTGAAGCTTGCCAAATGCAGCGAGCAGGGCTTTACGCCGGCCAACCTTAAACTGCTGCGCCAGATCGCCGAACGCATTGCCATCGCGGTGGATAACGCCCTTGCCTATCAGGAAATCAACCGCCTGAAAGAGAACCTGGTGGATGAAAACCTTTACCTTACCGAGCAGATTAATAACGTCGACAGCGATTTTGGCGAAATTATCGGGCGCGGCGAGGCGATGTCTATCGTGCTGAAGCAGGTTGAAATGGTCGCCAGCAGCGACAGCACGGTGCTGATCCTCGGCGAGACCGGCACCGGTAAAGAGCTGATTGCCCGGGCGATCCATAATCTGAGCGAACGCAACAGCCGCCGGATGGTGAAGATCAACTGCGCTGCCATGCCAGCCGGGCTGCTGGAGAGTGATTTATTCGGCCACGAGCGCGGGGCGTTTACCGGGGCGAACAATCAGCGCATCGGCCGCTTTGAGCTGGCGGATAAAAGTTCGTTGTTTCTGGATGAAGTGGGCGATATGCCCCTCGAGCTACAGCCCAAGCTACTGCGCGTGCTGCAGGAGCAGGAGTTCGAACGCCTCGGCAGTAATAAGATTCAGGAAGTGGACGTGCGTCTGATCGCCGCCACTAACCGCAACCTGAAAGAGATGGTCGCCGACCGGGAGTTTCGCAGCGATCTGTATTACCGGCTGAACGTTTTTCCTATCACTCTGCCGCCGCTGCGCGAACGCCCGGAGGACATCCCGCTGCTGGTGAAATCCTTCACCTTTAAAATCGCCCGCCGCCTGAACCGCAACATCGACAGTATCCCGGCGGAAACGCTGCGCGCCCTGAGCCGCATGGAGTGGCCGGGCAACGTGCGCGAGCTGGAAAACGTGATTGAGCGGGCGGTGCTGTTAACCCGGGGCAGCGTGCTGCATCTTTCCCTACCGGAAATGGATCACCGCCCTCCTCTGGAACGCCATCTTTCTCCGGGTGTGGAAGAAGAGAGGCGGGAAGATGAGGACGAGTACCAGCGCATCCTGCGCGTGCTGAAAGAGGCAAACGGCGTGGTGGCCGGGCCTCGCGGCGCTGCCCAGCGATTAGGACTGAAGCGCACTACGTTACTTTCCCGGATGAAGCGCCTGGGGATTGATAAAGACGCGCTTTAGCCGGAAACTGGGCATAACCCTACATTTTTGTCTGGAACCTGAATCATGGCGATTATCCCCAAGAACTATACGCGACTGGAAAGCGGCTACCGCGAAAAGGCGCTGAAGCTTTTCCCGTGGGTCTGCGGGCGCTGCTCGCGCGAGTTTGTTTATTCCAATCTGCGCGAACTGACCGTTCACCATATGGATCACGATCACACCAACAACCCGGAAGATGGCAGCAATTGGGAGCTTTTATGCCTGTACTGCCACGATCATGAACATTCTAAATACACCGAGGCCGACCAGTACGGCTCCACGGTGATTGCCGGAGAGGACGCGCAAAAGGATGTAGGCGAAGCAACCTATAATCCGTTTGCCGACCTCAAAGCGATGCTGAACAAGAAAAAGTAAGCGCCGTCCGCTCAGAGGGATATCACGTCCCTCTAAGCGAAATCATTTCGCCTTTTCCCTTCATTTTTTCCAGACGCTGCCGATAACTTAGACAAGCATTCACTCCGTACGGTTGGGTTCTGAGGCCGGGTTATCACTTGAGGTTAAAATGGATAGTTTTCAGAAAGATATCGATGAAAGGGCCAACCTGGCGTTATCCAACAAGTTCGAGCTGCTGCTGTTCCGCTTAGGCACCAGCCAGCACGACAGCAAGTCCGAGCTGTACGGTATCAACGTTTTTAAGCTGCGTGAAATTGTGCCGATGCCGAAGATTAACCGTGCCGCAGGCATGGAATCACCGCTGCTGGGCATGGCTAATATTCGCGACCAGATTATCCCGGTTATCGATCTGCCTGCGGTCACCGGCTGCACGCCGACCACCGGCCTGAATTTATTACTGATCACCGAATATGCCCGCAGCACCCAGGCGTTTGCCGTGGAGTCCGTGGAGAACATTATTCGCCTCGACTGGAGCCAGGTGCACGCCGCCGAGGCCGGGGTCAGCAGCCGCAATATCACCAGCATCGCCAATATTGACGACCCGCTAACCGGCAAAGACCTGGCGCTGGTGCTGGACGTGGAGCAGATCCTGTATGACATTATCCCATCCGGGAGAGATGTGAATATTGCCGCGATAGAAGAGAAAACGTATACCCTGAAGCCTGGCGCGGTGGCTATTGTTGCCGAAGATTCCAAAGTCGCGCGATCAATGCTGGAGCAGGGCCTGAAAGGGATGGGCATTCCGGCCATCATGCACGCAACCGGCCTGGAAGCCTGGGAAAAAATCAAACTTATTGCTGCCGATGCCAAAGCATCCGGCACGCCGATCACCGACAAAATCGGCCTGGTGCTGACCGATATCGAGATGCCGGAGATGGACGGTTTTACCCTGACCCGCAACATTAAGACCGAACCTTCGCTGAAGCACATTCCGGTGGTGATCCATTCCTCGCTTTCCGGCAGCGCCAACGAAGATCACGTCCGCAAAGTCGGCGCCAACGGCTATGTCGCCAAGTTTGACGTCGCCGAGCTGTCTTCCGTGATTCACAAAGCGCTGGAAGACGCCGCCACGCGTTAAGAGATGAGAAAAGGCCCGGAAACCGGGCCTTGTTTTTTTATTCAAGCCAGAACACTTCTTTTAGCGCCTGACTGACCGGGCTGCCGTCCGGGTTGCAGGGCATGATGTCGCGCATATGCTGCCACCAGCGCAGGCAAACTTCGGTCCCGGCCACGGCATTCCAGAGCGCTTCGGACTCAATTTCTACCGTGGCAAACAGCAGATGACGCTGTTCGTCCAGATAGATCGCATAGTGATGAGCGCCGTGCCGTTTAAGCACCTCTTCCAGCTCGGGCCAAATCGGCGAATGACGGCGCTGATACTCTTCGTGGGCGTCAGGATTAACCTGCATAGCAAAAGCTTTCCTGATCACAGCGCCTCCAGATAAAGCTGGCGAATCTCTTCACGCGAGGCGTTTCTTGGGTTACACGGCGCGCACGGGTCGGCCAGCGCCTTGTCCAGCCAGCCTTCAATATCGGCAGGCTGAACGCCAAGCTCCCGAAAGCCGGACGGGATGCCAACCCTGGCGGATAACACACGAATCGCTTCGATGGCTTTATAGCTTGCCTGTTCGTCTGTCAGCCCCTGAGTATCATTCCCCATAGCCTGCGCCAGGCGGGCAAAGCGAGACACCGCATTGGGTCGGTTAAAGGCTTCAACAACCGGCAGCAAAATCGCATTACAAACGCCGTGCGGCAGGTTATGCGTCGCGCCCGGCTGGTGTGCCATCGCATGTACCAGTCCCAACCCCGCGCTGTTGAACGCCATCCCCGCGAGGTATTGGCCGTAGGCCATCATTTCACGCGCGTCCAGGTTCTGCCCGTCCTCTACGGCTTTCGGCAGCCAGGTGTTTATCAGGCGAATAGCCTCCAGCGCGTTGGCATCCGTTAGCGGATGTGCGCTAACGGAAACATAGGCTTCAACGGCGTGGGTAAGCGCATCCATCCCCGTTGCAGCGGTAATGGAGGACGGAATATTCAGCATCACGCTGGCATCATCCACGGCAATATCCGGGATAAGGTTGGTGTCGATGATCACCGCCTTCACCTGACGCTCGCTGTCGGTAATCACCGCATTGCTGGTCATTTCCGCCGCCGTGCCCGCCGTGGTGTTAATCGCCACCAGAGGAACTCCGCCATTTTTTACTTTCCCTACACCGGAATAATGCACGGAAAGCCCCGGGTTTGCGGTTAGGATTTTCACCGCTTTCGCCGTATCAATCGGGCTGCCGCCGCCGAAAGCAATGAGGTAGTCGCAGTCGGCCAGGTTAAATCTTGTGATGCCTTTTTGCACCAGCGCTTCGGTCGGGTTGGGGAACACTTCATCAAACAGTTCGTAAGGCAGGTGATGCGCGTCCAGCGCCGCAAACAGGCTATCTAATAGCCCCATTTTCACCAGTTGTCCGTCGGTTACCACTAACGCTTTGCCCCAGCGTTTTTCGGCGATGAGTTCCACCATATCGCCAATGGCGCCCGCTCCGTGCAGGCTGATTTTGGGTAGTGCCAGCATAAAACTCATCTTTTGCTCCTCAATCCTTAAGTGCCTCTGCAAGCGGCGTGACGCCGAAACGCTCGCCAAGTGCCACCAGTTCCGTGCGAGTGATAGTCTGCTTCATGCCGCCCATCGAATAGACTTTCACCAGAATTTCAGCGGACTTCTCTGCGGTGTCTATCAGGCCAAAGGCTTCGTCGAGCGTGGGTCCGGTGCCAAAAATGCCATGATGAGGCCACAGCACCAGGCTGTGAGCGCGCATTTGATCCGCGGTGGCGTTGCCTATGTCGTCAGTGCCAGGTACCTTCCACGGCACAATGCCGATACCCTCCGGGAAGACCACCAGGCATTCGGTACTGCCTTCCCAAAGCTGGCGCGTGAAGGCTGCGTTCTCCAACGGCAGGACGTAGCTCAGCGCAATCAGGTTGGTGGCGTGGCAATGCATGATCACCCGATCTTTCCCGCCGGAGATGAGCTTGCGTACCGCGTGGGACTGGAAATGTGCCGCGAGTTCTGACGTTGGCATCCCGCCGTTGGTCAGCCCCCAGTGGATGTTGTAGGACTGGCCATCACCGCTGACCTGCAGCAGCGCCAGGTTGTCCGCCGGATCGAGCTGAACGTTACGGAAAAACTTGCCTGAGCCGGTCACCAAAAACCAGCTTCCCGCCAGCATTTCTGCGGGCTGGCTTAGCGCGACGCAGTGCGGTGCCTGGCTGAATTGGTCGCGGTAATATTCGACGTCTTCGGCATCCAGCCGCAGGCTAATATTGCCGCCGTTGCGCTCGTCCCAGCCCTTTAGCCACATATCGCTGGTGGCCTTCACCATGTCCTGAATAAACCATGAATTGAGGATGTTCTGCATTGTTTCGTGTTCCTTAAAGAAGGATGAAGACGGCCCCTCATCCTGACCCTTTCCCCAAAGGGGCGAGGGTATTGTTCAGTAAGCATGTCGGTTTCCCCCTCTCCCTTTCAGGGAGAGGCCGGGATGAGGGTCAATTCACGCGCTGCGCTAAAATTTGCTGTTCATACTGGCGAACAGTGCTCAGCCAGGAGGCATCCGCTGGAGTGTCGTGGCGCAGGCAGTACATCTCCCAGACGGCCTGCCACGGCAGACATTTCTGCTCTTCAAGCAGCGCCAGGCGGGCGGTGTAATCACCTGCCAGCTCCAGTTGACGAAGCTGTGCGGTAGGCTCAAGCAGGGCGCGTAGCAGGGCTTTCTTCATGTTGCGCGTGCCGATAACCCAGGCGGCAACGCGGTTGATTGAGGCATCAAAGAAGTCGAGGCCAATATGGACGCGGTCAAACAGGTCGTGACGGATGATTTCGCTGGCGATAGCCTGGGTCTCGTCGTCCAGCAGCACAACGTGGTCGCTGTCCCAGCGTACCGGGCGGCTGACGTGCAGCAACAGGCGAGGGATGTAGAGCATGGCGCTGGAGATTTTGTCGGATATCACTTCGGTGGGATGGAAATGGCCAGCATCGAGGCACAGGGCCGTCTGGCGGCTGGTGGCATAGCCGAAGTAAAATTCACTGGAGCCAACGGTGTAGCTTTCCGCGCCGATACCGAACAGTTTGCTTTCCACCGCATCAATGTGGTGTGCCGGGTTAAGTTTTTCAGCCGTAGCGTCATCCAGTGCCTCCACGAGGCGCCTGCGCGGGCCGAGACGGTCGACGGTGATATCTTTCATGCCGTCCGGGATCCAGATATTCATCACCGATGGCGTTCCCAGCTGTTCGCCGAAGTAAGCCGATATTTTACGGCAGGCTTTCACATGATCGATCCAGAACTGGCGGGTTTCATCATTGGCGTGTGACAGCGTAAAACCGTCCGCACTCAGCGGGTGAGAGAAGCAGGAAGGGTTAAAATCCAGCCCCAGACCGTGTTTTTTAGCCCACGCAACCCAGTTTTTGAAATGCTCGGGCTTGATGCGATCGCGAGAGACAGGTTCGTCGGACTCGAGATAAATCGCATGCAAATTCAGACGCTTTGGTCCCGGAATCAGGTTCAGGGCGCAGTCCAGATCGGCGCGCAGTTCAGCCGGATTACGCGCTTTACCCGGGTAGTTGCCCGTTGCCTGGATGCCGCCGCTTAACTCACCTTCGGGGTTTTCAAACCCGGCCACGTCATCGCCCTGCCAGCAGTGTATGGAGACGGGCAGGCGGTCGAGCTGGCGTAAAGCCTCTTCCACATCAACGCCTACCTCGGCAAAACGCTGTTTCGCCAGGGCCCATGCTTCTTCGATTTGTGTCGTCATGCGTAAAGCTCCTTACGTGTCTGAATGTTTTGCCGTTGCAGCCCGACGTGGCGGCAAATGTCACTGTCCGGGGTCGGCATGAAGGAAATGAGATTGCTGTTTTGGCGCACAAGATGGCGAAAAGCGTTTACGTCAGGAATAACGTCCAGCGCCATCAGCTGACAGCCAATGTTTCCCAGCGCTGAAGCCTCCACCGGCCCGGCAACAACGGGGATCCCGCAGGCGTCAGCACAAAGCTGGTTGAGAAAATGATTCTGGCTACCGCCGCCGACGATATGCAGACAGTCAAAAGCCTGGCCCCGCAACATTTCCAGCTCGTGCAGTACCCCGGCATAGAGCAAAGCCAGGCTGTCGAAAATACAGCGCGCAAGCTCTGCATCGCTTTCCGGCACGGGCTGGTTCGCCTCGCGGCAGGCAGCCTGAATCTCACGGCACATACTCTCGGGGTTAATAAAGCGATCGTCGTTGGGGTTGATGGTAAAGCGGCAGCCGGGTAGCTGCTGAGCGAGGCCAATAAGCTCTGCGATATCCGTGATCGATCTTTCGCGGGAAACACGCTGCAGCAGCCACAGCCCCATGATGTTTTTCAGTACCCGGTAGCGTCCTTCCGCACCGCCTTCGTTAGTGATATTGGCCGCCAGCGCGGCCTCGCTGACGCAGGGCGTTTTGCTTTCAAAGCCCATCAACGACCAGGTACCGGAGGAGAGATAAGCCGCATGGTTACCCGTCAGCGGAGCAGCAATCACCGCGCTGGCCGTATCGTGCGTGGCAACGCTGACTACCGGGATCTTGTTACCTTCGCGACAGACCCATTCCCCGATCGCCACGCCGGGGTAGGTTGGCTTTCCGAACCAGCGCTCAGGAACGCCAGCCCACGCCAGCAGCTGTCTGTCCCAGCTGTCGGTGTGGATATTTATCATCTGGGTTGTGGTGGCGTTGGTGTATTCCCAGTTCAGCACGCCGGTCAGGCGAAAACAGAAATAATCTGGGATAAGCAGAGCATGCGCCGTTCGCTTCACCCACTCAGGGCGTTGCTCAACCAAAGCACGAAGTTGATACAGCGTATTGAAGGGTAAGAACTGGATGCCGCTGCGGCGGTAAATCTCTTCACGCCCAGGCTCGCTCACAGCTCGCGCCATTACGCCGTCCGTTCGGCTATCGCGATAGGAGACGGGCAGGCCAATCCGGCTGCCGTTTTCGTCCACCAGCACGAAGTCCACGCCCCAGGTATCGATACCAATACTTTCAATGCGTACGCCTTCATCGCAGGCTTGTTGTAGCCCAAAACGTATTTCAGCTTCGAGGCTATCCAGATCCCAGCAGTCATAGCCGTCAATGCGGACCAGGCGATTGGTAAAGCGGTGAATTTCACGCAAGGAGAGATGCCGGGAGGACGCGTCGAAACGGGCCAGCATTACGCGGCCGCTGGAGGCACCGAGGTCAACGGCAACGCTGTGGCGAAGGGTCATGATGGGTGTCCTTATTGGAGTCATTACCCATCAGTCTAAAAATGTCAGTCTGCCCCTACCTTCGCCTTACTGACAGCGGCCAGCCACGTCTGGCAAGGAGGCAAAGGTGAACGAAAGGCAGTTCACACTTTTGCTTTAGCCGCCTCAGAGCGGTCTGTGCCCTGGCCTGTGACCGCACGCGCATTTTCCAACAAAGCCCGTCTTATCTTCAAAAACGAGCGCTTTTTGCGCGATTTTGCGTCAAAAATTTAAGGTGCTGTCGGGCAGCGTTCTCTACTATCGAGCGACATTCAGTACGGCAGGAGGCAGTCATGACGGTATTACACAGCGTTGATTTTTTCCCGGAAACCTCGATATCAGTGACCATTGAACCTCGCCTGCCTCAGCCAGATTTCCCTGAGCATCACCATGATTTTAGTGAAATTATTATCGTGGAGCACGGCACCGGATGCCACATTTTCAACGGGCAACCCTATACCCTGAGCGGCGGCTCAGTCTGTTTTGTTCGCGACCACGATCGTCACCTGTTTGAGCACACCGAAAATCTTTGCCTGACAAACATCCTCCATCGGGAAGCTCAGGCTTTTTGTTTTCTTTCCGGATTCGAAAAGCTGCTCCCTCAGGAACGGGACGGCAACTACCCCGCCCACTGGCGCATAAGCCAGAGCGTATTGCATCAGGTTAAAGGGTTTATTGACCGCTTTGAGAGCCTGAGCGGCGCAAGCGACGACCACTCGGTTGCCAACCGTGAGCTTCTGTTTATGCAGCTTCTGATGCTGCTCCGGCAGGCTAATCAGGCAGAGAACGGGGGCGGAGCCGACGAGCGCTTAAACCAGCTTGTCGCCTGGCTTGAAGAGAATTATGCCGAGGAGGTTTGCTGGGAGCAGCTGGCAGCGTCTTTTACGCTCTCCCTTCGTACGCTGCACCGCCAGCTAAAGCAGAAAACCGGCCTGACGCCGCAGCGCTACCTCAACCGGCTACGCCTGATTAAAGCGCGCTATTTGCTGCGCCACAGCGAAGAGAACATCACGAATATCGCCTTCCAGTGCGGCTTTGGCGACAGCAACCATTTCTCCACGCTGTTTAAACGCGAGTTTTCCTGCAGCCCTCGCGCCGTACGCCAGGGACTCGATCGCGAATTTGCGTAACGCGGAGACCATCACCGTTTTTTAGGCAAAAAAACTCAATACTTTCAGGTCATTCAGTAACGGAGCAATGTCTGTGCCAGGCCAGTTGATACTAAAGAAAGCGGATTTTTTTGCCTCGGATGCGCAGCCGGTAGCGGTGGCCGACCGCTATCCGCAAAACGTTTTTGCCGAGCATACCCATGATTTTTGCGAACTGGTCGTAGTATGGCGCGGCAACGGGCTGCACATGCTTAACGGCAGGCCCTGGCGTATTACCTGCGGGGATTTGTTTTATATCCGCGCGGAGGATCGGCACGGCTATGAGTCGGTGCATGAGCTGGTGCTACATAACATCATTTACTGCCCGGAAAGGTTGGCGCTAAACGTCGACTGGGCCGATCTTCTGCATAATCCAGCCATGCCTGACGGTAGCGATCCGCGCTGGCGTCTGAGCAGCCAGGGCATGGCGCAGGTACGTCAGATAATCGGGCAGCTTGAGCATGAAAGCCCGAAAACGGACCCACTGTCACGCTGCCTGTCGGAAAGCTTGTTTTTACAACTGCTGATAACCCTGCGCCGCCATCGCTACCGGGTGGCCGATGCCACCAGCCTGCGTGAGGGTGAAACGCTGGATCTGCTGATGGCCGCGCTAGGAAACAGCCTTGACGAGCCGTTTGATTTCAAGCTGTTTTGCCACCACCATCAGGTAACAGAGCGGCAGATGCGTGCCTTGTTTCGCCAGCAAACGGGCATGACGCTAAACCAGTACCTGCGCCAGCTCGGTATTTGCCAGGCGCAGTATCTGCTGCGCCACAGCGAACTGCTGATCAGCGAAATTGCCGCCCAGTGCGGCTTCGAGGACAGTAACTATTTTTCCGTGGTGTTCACTAAAGAGACGGGCGTAACGCCAAGGTTATGGCGCCAGCGTTTTCGTTAAGCCTCATCCGTTAGCCATGCCCATACCGACGATATTGGCGGCAAGAATGATCGTCAGGCAGCCCATCGCCAGTACGCCAACCGGCCTGCGCCCCGCGGACTTCCACTCCTTCATGATTAACCCTACCAGCCCGCCGCAGAGCACATAGAAACTCATATGCAGCATCCAGCTCATGTAGTCATACTGTGCCGGAATTTTAGCGTGCCCCCAGGCGTAGAAGAAGAATTGCAGATACCACATCAGGCCGCCAAGTGCCGATAAAATCAGGTTGGTGACAATCAGCGATTTTGCCAGCGAGAAATCAGCTTTTACCGACAATTTCTTTACTTTTACCAGCCGGATAAAGCAGAAGCCCAGATTAATAACGGCCCCGCCCCCCATGATCACCACATAGCTTGGCAGGGCAATATAAAGCGGATCGACGCCAAGATTCGACGCCGCCTGATGCATGGGCTTCGCTGCATCCATCGCAAATGACATACCGGCGGAAAAAATGCCGCAGATCACCGCCAGCAGCAGCCCTTTTTTCAGGTTAAATTCTTCCGCTTTAATCCCCATCTGACGCTCTTTTAGCAGGCCTGCCCAGGTCACAATAGCCACACCGATAAGCGCCACCAGCACGCCAAGGAGCGTCATGCGTCCGCCTGGCGTACCCGTCAGCATGGCAAATTTGCCATTGATGATCGGGGTCAGTAATGTGCCGACAATCAGCGTGATGCCGATGGCGATGCCAATCCCCATCGACATTCCCAGATAGCGCATCGTCAGGCCATAATTGATATTACCGATGCCCCACATGGCACCAAACAAAAACACAGACAGCAGCGTGGCCGCGCTGAACGAGCCGTAATAACCCCAGAAATCGGGCAGCAGTACGGCACTCACCGCCCAGGGCAGGATAAGCCAGGAGACAATCCCGCCGACGGACCACATGGTTTCCCAGGACCAGTGCCGCACTTTTTTAAACGGGGCATAAAAACAGGCGGCGCTGGCGGCACCGATCAGATGCCACAGGATCCCCATCGTGATTGCATTGCTCATGATTAACCCTCGCTGTTTTTGGGCCGTCGCCTCTGCGACAGCCTGCAATATCAACGAGTCTAAAGAGTGAGCAACCGGCTAACCTTTAGGGCAGTGCCGCACGCCGGGGGAAGCTGGCAAAAATCAGAGAATGCTGCTGATGGCGATCACAGTTTGTTATCCCCCTTTCCCTGCCAAAGCTTAACGTCACGACCGGGTAACAATCCGTCGCTACTCTGCGAAGAGGGACTTTTTACCCGCTGCGTTATAGCCGTAAGCCGTGGTTTCATGAAGAAAAGTTATAACCACACGCTAAGTACGGCATTGATAAACATTTTCAATATCATTTAATTAACTATAATGAACCGACTGATTACGCGGCGTTAACAGCACTACAGCCGCTCTACGTTAATGGAGACGATGAATATGAGCTATACACTGCCATCCCTGCCTTACGCTTACGACGCGCTGGAACCGCATTTCGATAAAGAAACCATGGAAATCCACCACAGCAAACACCACCAGGCCTACGTTAACAACGCGAACGCCGCGCTGGAATCCCTGCCTGAGTTTGCCAGCCTGTCTGCTGAAGAGCTGATTACCAAACTGGATCAGCTGCCAGCGGATAAGAAAACCGTACTGCGTAACAACGCCGGCGGCCACGCTAACCACAGCTTCTTCTGGAAAGGCCTGAAAAAAGGCACCGAGCTGAAGGGTGACCTGAAAGCCGCTATCGAGCGCGATTTCGGCAGCGTTGACGCGTTCAAAGCTGAGTTCGAAAAAGCAGCTGCTACCCGTTTCGGCTCCGGCTGGGCGTGGCTGGTACTGAAAGGCGACAAACTGGCTGTAGTGTCTACTGCAAACCAGGACAGCCCGCTGATGGGTGAAGCTGTCTCCGGCGCTTCCGGCTTCCCGATTGTAGGCCTGGACGTTTGGGAACACGCTTACTACCTGAAATTCCAGAACCGTCGCCCGGACTACGCGAAAGAGTTCTGGAACGTGGTTAACTGGGACGAAGCAGCAGCACGTTTCGCCGCTAAAAAATAAGGTTGCAATACGACCTTAGAGAAGCGAGCCTGATGGCTCGCTTTTTTTATGTCTATTTCGCAGGGAGTCGCTTATGCACCGCTATCCGCTTCAGGTTTACGCCGGCCAAATTCGTGATTACGAAGGGAGTCGGCCCAGCGCCATCGCCAAAGTTCAGGTGGACGGCGAACTTCGCCTGACCGAGACTGGGCTGGAAGGAGACGAGCAGGCGGAGAAGGTGATTCACGGCGGACCAGACAGGGCGCTGTGCCACTATCCGCGCGAGCATTATCAGCACTGGGCGCAACTCTTCCCGGATAAAGCGGAGCTGTTTAACGCCCCGGCCTTCGGTGAAAATCTGTCGACAGAAGGGATGACGGAAAAGAACGTCTTTATGGGGGATATTTACCGCTGGGGTGAGGCGCTGATTCAGGTAACGCAGCCTCGTTCCCCGTGCTTTAAGCTGAACTACCATTTTGGCGTGGAGGATATGGCAACGCGGATGCAAGAAGCGGGCTACTGCGGCTGGCTTTATCGGGTGATTCTGGCGGGGAATGTTTCCGCCGATGCACCGCTGGAACTGGCCTCTCGCGTTAGCGACGTGACGGTGGCAGAAGCTATCGCCATTGCCTGGCATATGCCGTTTGATGACTCGCAATATCATCGGCTTTTGTCGGCGGCGGGACTGTCGGTAAGCTGGAGCAGAACGATGCAGAAGCGCAGAATTTCAGGGAAGATCGAGGATAATTCGCGGCGTTTGTTCGGGAAGTAACGTCCCCTCACCCCAACCCTCTCCCCAAAAGGGAGAGGGGGGAAAGAAGCGTCGAACCCTCTCCTAAAAGGAGAGGGAACGGAAATGCTTACTCTTTCGGATCTTTACCTGCCAGCAGCTTGTCCAGCTCATCGCCGCCCACGTGACGGAAATCCTGCCCCTTCACGAAGTAGAAGATGTATTCGCAGATATTCTGGCAGCGGTCACCGATACGCTCGATAGAACGGGCGCAGAACAGCGCGGTCAGCACGCTTGGAATCGTACGGGAGTCTTCCATCATGTAGGTCATCAGCTGACGCACGATGCCTTCATATTCCTGGTCAACTTTCTTGTCTTCGCGGTAGATACGTACCGCTTCATCCAGATCCATACGCGCGAAAGCGTCCAGCACGTCGTGCAGCATCTGCACGGTGTGGCGCCCCAGCGATTCCAGGCTGACCAGCAGCGGCTGGTGTTGCTGGGAGAATTTCTCCAGCGCGGTGCGGCAGATTTTGTCCGCTACGTCACCAATACGTTCCAGCTCGGCGATGGTTTTGATGATAGCCATCACCAGACGCAGGTCGCTGGCGGTTGGCTGACGTTTGGCGATGATGCGCACGCAGGCTTCATCGATCGCCACTTCCATCATGTTAACCTTCTGGTCACCGGCAATAACGCGCTTCGCCAGCTCGCTGTCCTGGTTGTGCATCGCGGTGATCGCGTCGGAGAGCTGTTGTTCCACCAGCCCGCCCATCGTCATCACCTGAGTACGGATGTACTCCAGCTCGGCGTTGAACTGGCCAGAAATGTGTTTGTTTAAGTTGAGGTTATCCATCGCGCTCTCCAAATCAACCGTAGCGGCCAGTAATGTAATCTTCGGTTTGTTTCTTCGCTGGCGTAGTAAACAGCGTATCGGTTTCGCTGAATTCGATCAGCTCGCCGAGGTACATAAACGCCGTGTGGTCAGAACAACGCGCCGCCTGCTGCATGTTGTGGGTCACGATCACTACGGTATAGTCTTCTTTCAGCTCGGTGATCAGCTCTTCGATACGCCCGGTGGAGATCGGGTCAAGCGCGGAACACGGCTCATCCAGCAGCAGAACTTCCGGGCGGATTGCGATGCCGCGAGCGATGCACAGACGCTGCTGCTGGCCACCGGAGAGACTGTAGCCGCTCTGGTGCAGTTTATCTTTAGTTTCGTTCCACAGCGCGGCTTTGGTCAATGCCCACTGCACGCGTTCATCCATGTCGCTGCGGGACAGCTTTTCAAACAGACGCACGCCAAAAGCGATGTTGTCGTAGATGGACATTGGGAACGGCGTCGGCTTCTGGAAGACCATGCCGACTTTGGCACGCAGCAGGGCGATGTCCTGGCTCTGGGTGAGAATATTTTCCCCATCCAGCAGGATTTCACCTTCTGCACGCTGCTCAGGATAGAGCGAGTACATTTTGTTAAAGGTACGCAGCAGGGTGGATTTACCACAGCCTGACGGCCCAATGAAGGCGGTAACCTGGTTCTTCGCGATATCCAGATTGATGTTCTTCAGGGCGTGGAACTTACCGTAGTAGAAGTTCAGATCGCGAACCTGGATTTTGCCTGGGGCTAAATCAACCTTACTCATCTGTGTCTTAATCTCCGTCCGGCGCCGCGAGAGCCGCGCCGTAAAATTTAACCGTGTTTACTCTTCGAGAAAATCACGCGCGCCAGAATGTTCAGCAGCAGCACGCAGAGGGTAATAATCAGCACCCCTGCCCAGGCCAGCTGTTGCCACTCGGAAAACGGGCTCATCGCAAATTTGAAAATGGTCACCGGCAGGTTGGCGATAGGCTGCATCATGTCCGTGCTCCAGAACTGGTTGGAGAGGGAGGTGAAGAGCAGCGGAGCGGTTTCGCCAGCGATACGCGCAATCGCCAGCAGCACGCCGGTGATAATCCCGGAGACGGACGCCTTAAGCGTAATCGCGGAGATCATCTTCCATTTTGGTGTTCCCAGTGCGTAAGCTGCTTCGCGCAGACTGTCCGGCACCAGTTTCAGCATGTTTTCAGTGGTGCGAATGACGATAGGCACCTGCAGCAGCGCCAGCGCAATCACGCCCGCCCAGCCGGAGAAGTGTTCCATTTTCGCCACCACAATGGTGTAAACGAACAGGCCGACCACAATCGACGGGGCAGACAAAAGAATGTCGTTAATAAAACGAATCACTTCGGCCAGCGCGGACTTACGTCCGTACTCCGCCAGATAAATCCCGGCCATGATGCCCAGCGGCGTGCCGATAACGGTCGCCCACAGGATCAGCAGGCCGCTGCCCGCCAGGGCGTTAGCCAGGCCACCGCCCGCGGTATTAGGCGGAGGCGTCATTTCGGTAAACAGCGCCAGCGACATGCCGTCGATGCCGCGGGTTACCGTGGAAAATAGGATCCACACCAGCCAAAACAGACCGAACACCATGGTCGCCATAGAGAGCGTCAGGGCGATACGGTTCTTCATGCGGCGACGCGCCTGCATTTTGCGGCGCGACTCAGCCAGTGCCGCGCTGCTTTGCATTTCCATCGTGGTCATGAGCGAGCCCCTTCGTTTTTCGCCAGGCGCATAATCATGAACTTAGAGATAGCCAGTACGATAAAGGTAATCACAAACAGAATTAAGCCAAGCTCCATCAGCGCGGCGGTATGCAGGCCGGATTCCGCTTCGGCAAACTCGTTCGCCAGCGCAGAGGTAATACTGTTGCCCGGCATATACAGCGAGGCGCTGTCGAGCTGGTAGGTATTACCGATGATAAAGGTCACCGCCATGGTTTCGCCCAGCGCACGGCCAAGGCCAAGCATCACGCCGCCGATAACGCCGTTTTTGGTGAACGGCAGAACAATGCGCCAGATAACTTCCCAGGTGGTGCAGCCGATGCCGTAGGCCGATTCTTTCATCATCACTGGCGTTTGTTCGAAGACATCGCGCATCACGGAGGCGATGTAAGGGATGATCATAATGGCGAGGATCACGCCGGCGGCAAGAATGCCGATACCAAACGCAGGGCCAGAGAACAGCGCGCCAACGATAGGCACGGCAGAGAGCACGTTGCCTACGGGTTCCTGGAAGTAGGTCGCGAACAGGGGAGCAAAGATAAACAGGCCCCACATGCCGTACACGATACTTGGAATGGCCGCCAGCAGTTCAATAGCGATACCCAGCGGGCGCTTCAGCCAGCCGGGCGCAAGTTCTGTCAGGAACAGGGCGATACCAAAGCTCACCGGAACCGCAATCAGCAGAGCGATAAACGAGGTAACGAGGGTTCCGTAAATCGGCACCAGCGCGCCGAAAACTTCATTAGGGGCATCCCACTCTTTAGACCAGAGGAAAGAGAAGCCAAACTTCTCAATGCTCGGCAGCGAGGAGATAAACAGCGAGATGATAATCCCACCCAGCAGAAATAGCACAATCAGCGCAGCCAGTCTTACCAGCGCACTGAAAATTACATCGCCTTGTTTGCCAGGGGCTTTAAACGTCGGCTTAGTCACAGCCATAGCGTACTCTTCGTAGTTGCTGAATAAACCGGGGTAACATACCTGTTACCCCAGATTTTTGCACTTAGTACAGCGCCTTACCGGAACTGTCTTTTACATTGGTCTTCCATGCAGCGCGAACTTGCTCAACCACAGAGGCCGGCAGCGTTGCGTAATCCAGGGCGTTAGCTTCTTTCGCGCCGGATTTGTATGCCCAGTCAAAGAACTTCAGCACTTCTGCGCCCTGCTCAGGGTTTTTCTGCTCTTTGTGAACCAGGATGAAGGTGGTGGAGGTGATTGGCCACGCTTCGTCACCTTTCTGGTTGGTCAGATCCTGTGCGAAGGATTTGCTCCAGTCAGCGCCTTTAGCCGCGTTAGCAAAGTTTGCTTCGGTCGGGCTAACTGGCTTACCGTCAGCGGACAGCAGCTTGGTGTAAGTCAGGTTGTTCTGCTTAGCGTAAGCGTATTCAACGTAGCCGATGGAGCCTGGCAGACGCTGTACGAAGGCCGCGATGCCGTCGTTGCCTTTACCGCCCAGACCAGTTGGCCAGTTAACGGTAGAGCCTGCGCCAATTTTAGATTTCCACTCTTCGTTCACTTTAGACAGGTAGCTGGTGAACACGAAGGAAGTACCGGAGCCGTCAGCACGACGAACAACCGCGATGTTCTGATCCGGCAGTTTGTGGCCTGGGTTCAGCTTAGCAATCGCCGGGTCGTTCCATTTTTTGATGGTGCCCAGGTAGATGTCGCCCAGGGTTTTGCCGTCCAGGACCAGCTCGCCAGACTTGAAGCCAGGCAGGTTAACCGCCAGCACTACGCCACCGATTACGGTAGGGAACTGGAACAGGCCTTCTTGCTGTAATTTGTCATCCGCCAGAGGGGCGTCAGAAGCGCCGAAGTCAACGGTGTTAGCAATGATTTGCTTCACGCCGCCGGAGGAACCGATACCCTGATAGTTCACCTTGTTACCAGTTTCTTTCTGGTAGGTATCTGCCCACTTGGCATACACCGGCGCAGGGAAGGTTGCACCAGCGCCAGTCAGGCTTGCAGCTGCAAACGCAGTAGAAGCGCTCAGAGATAAGGTCGCGGCGACAACAGTTGCGACAGTGGTACGCATAACGTTCATAATGTCTCCTGCCAGATGTTCGTAAATTGTTGTTTAATTAAATACAGGGTAGAAAATAGGACAGTTTGGTGACAGTTAAATGTACGAATTATGACAGTTTTATGACAATCCGCTCAGTGTCATAAAAAAACACACAACCCCATGTTTTTTAAAGCATCATTAAATTCAGTTTGTTTAAAAAGGTGTGTAAAAATGAAAGCCTATCTGTCTGTATTATGTACGATATCACTCATTATGACAGCCTCTACCGTTTACGCTGATGCCGTTCAGGCACGCAATACGGATTCTTTCACCTCTACGCTCGCCACCTTTGCAGGCAGTAGTACGATCGTCCCGACATCGATTAAGGAAAGCACAATTGTCGAGATGAAGAATCGCCTGGAAAAGTTGCAGTCAAATTACGACGGTAGCGTCAGGAAAATAGATGAGCAGGAAAGCAGGCTGGATGAGATGAAAAACAAACTGTCTCAAATGGAAAGTAAAGCCAATGAGCAGCAATCCAAAATGGACAGCCTGAAGCGGGATAACGAGCAGCTTTCCCGCAAGATTGATGAACTCGCCCAGAAAATTAAATAACAAAAAAGCCCTCTACGCAGTTGAGGGCTTATCTATGACTCCGCGACAATTTATCCGGCGACGCTAGAGCACGTCTCTGTCCAGCTCGGGCATCATCACCACGCTCTCCTGCTCGTTAGGATCGGTCCGCGAAATAATCACCACCGCAGGCTCATCGGTATTGTTGTAAGGCAGGTGCGGGGTATCCATCGGGATATAAAGAAAGCTGCCGGCGGGAAGCTCAAGAAAATGCTCCAGCGCATCGCCATAAAGCACCGACGAAGTTCCGCTCAGGGCATAAATTGCGGTTTCATGGTGTTCGTGCTTGTGGGCTTTAGCCTGCGAACGAGGAGGAATGGTCGCCAGCTGCATATGGATATGCTGCGAATCGACGGCCTCCTTTGAAACACCTACCTGATAAGAAAGCCCCTGCTTACCGATAAATACTGGCTGCGGCTTGACCAGCCGACAGTGAGGTTTGTTTGCCGACATTTGTTGTTTCCCGCTCAGAAATAAAAACACCCTGCAAACTCGCCGTTCGCAGGGTGGATGCGATAGCTAACCCGGTATCTCGCCCGAGGTTAGCTTCGTTTATAGCATTATTGATCTGGTGAGAAACGGCTTTTCCATCCGCTAATCGCGACTGATTAGTGACAAAAAATTACTCAACCGTTACCGATTTCGCCAGATTGCGCGGCTGGTCCACGTCGGTGCCTTTGATCAGCGCCACGTGGTAGGACAGCAGCTGCAGCGGGACAGTGTAGAAGATTGGTGCAATCACCTCTTCCACATGCGGCATCTCGATGATGTGCATGTTGTCGCTGCTGGTAAAGCCGGCATCACGGTCGGCGAAGACATACAGCTGGCCGCCGCGGGCGCGAACTTCTTCGATGTTGGATTTCAGTTTTTCCAACAGCTCGTTATTCGGTGCCACAACGATAACCGGCATATCGGCGTCAATCAGCGCCAGCGGACCGTGCTTCAGCTCGCCTGCCGCGTAGGCTTCAGCGTGAATATAGGAGATCTCTTTCAGCTTCAGCGCACCTTCCATGGCGATCGGGTACTGATCGCCACGGCCAAGGAACAGAGCATGATGCTTATCAGAGAAATCTTCCGCCAGCTGCTCAATGCGTTTGTCCTGGGACAGCATCTGCTCGATACGGCTTGGCAGCGCCTGCAGGCCATGCACGATATCTTGCTCAATCTGAGCGTCAGCGCCTTTCAGGCGGCTCAGCTTAGCCACCAGCATCAACAGTACGGTCAGTTGAGTGGTAAACGCTTTGGTTGAAGCCACGCCGATTTCCGTTCCGGCATTGGTCATCAGCGCCAGATCGGATTCACGCACCAGAGAAGAGCCTGCCACGTTACAAATCGCCAGCGAACCGAGATAGCCCAGATCTTTAGACAGGCGCAGCGCCGCCAGCGTGTCTGCCGTTTCACCAGACTGGGAAAGGGTAATCATCAGGCTGTTGCGGCGCACGGCAGATTTGCGGTAGCGGAATTCAGAGGCGATTTCAACATCGCAAGGCACGCCGGCCAGCGCTTCGAACCAGTAGCGGGAAACCATACCTGAGTTATAGGAAGTGCCGCAGGCGACAATTTGAATATGCTCAACCTGAGAGAGCATTTCGTTGGCTTTTGGCCCCAGCTCCGTCAAATCCACTTCACCGTGGCTGATGCGCCCGGCCAGGGTGTTTTTGATGGCATTCGGCTGCTCATAAATCTCTTTCTGCATGTAATGGCGATAAATGCCTTTGTCGCCAGCGTCATACTGCAGGTTAGATTCAATGTCCGGGCGCTGAACCTGCTCGCCTTTGGTATCAAAAACGGTCACTGCGCGGCGCGTCACTTCGGCGATATCGCCCTCTTCAAGGAAGATGAAGCGGCGGGTCACCGGCAGCAATGCCAGTTGGTCAGAAGCGATAAAGTTTTCACCCATGCCCAGACCGATAACCATCGGACTACCGGAGCGCGCGGCCAGCAGAACATCCGGGTTGCGGGTGTCCATAATCACGGTGCCGTAAGCGCCGCGAAGCTGAGGAATAGCGCGAAGGACCGCCTCGCGCAGCGTGCCACCCTGCTCCAGCTCCCAGTGCACCAGGTGAGCAATAACTTCGGTATCCGTCTGGGAGACAAACGTGTAGCCGCGAGACTGCAGCGCTTCACGCAGCGGCTCGTGGTTTTCGATAATGCCGTTGTGTACGACCACAATATGGTCGGAAACATGTGGGTGAGCGTTAATTTCTGAAGGTTCGCCGTGCGTTGCCCAGCGGGTATGGGCAATCCCGGTGCCGCCATGCAGAGCGGTTTCTTCTGCCGCTTCTGCGAGCTTCTGTACTTTACCCAGACGACGCAGACGGGTCATTTGACCTTTCTCGTCAACAACCGCCAGGCCCGCGGAGTCGTACCCGCGGTATTCCAGACGACGAAGCCCTTCGAGAAGGATTTCAGCGATATCACGTTGCGCCACTGCGCCAACAATTCCACACATAATTTTTAAGTCCTGATAATGGCGTTAGCCATGTGTTGTCGCTGACCTGTTTATTCCGGTTTTCCGGAGCCCCGAGCCTTGTAGAGAGTGGGGTTATTTTTATGGTTACTGCTTTTGGGTGGGGCGTTTTCAAGAACGACCCTCACCCCAACCCTCTCCCTGGAAGGGAGAGGGAGGAAATCTGTGTTTTATTCAGCTCCCAGGCCCTTTGGGGAGAGGGAGGAAATCCGTGTTTTGTTCAGTTCCCATGCCCCTTTGGGGAGAGGGAGAAAATCCGTGTTTGATTCAGCTCCCTGGCCCTTTGAGAGGAAGGGAAAGCCATCTCAGTCCAGTTCCCTCTCCCTTAGGGGAGAGGGTTAGGGTGAGGGGAAATTACTTTTTCTTCACCGGACGCTGCCAGCCCTGAATGTGTTTCTGTTTTACGCGGCTGATCACCAGTTCGTTTTCAGCAATGTCGCGCGTCACAGTCGTTCCGGCGCCAATTGTAACGCCACTGGCCACGGTGACCGGGGCCACCAGCTGAGTATCAGAACCAACAAACACGTCATCACCAATAATGGTTTTATGTTTGTTCGCGCCATCGTAGTTACAGGTAATAGTGCCGGCACCGATGTTCACGTTATCACCAATTTCGGCATCACCGAGGTAGCTCAAATGACCAGCTTTGGAGCCTTTACCCAGACGAGCTTTCTTCATTTCAACAAAGTTGCCGACGTGAGCGCCTTGCGCCAGTTCAGCGCCAGGTCGCAGTCGGGCAAATGGTCCGATGGTGCAGGCTGCTTCAAGCGTCGCATCCTCAATCACGCTATACGGACTGATTTCGCAGTCATCGCCAATAACGGCGTTTTTAATCACGCAGCCGGTCCCGATCTTCACGCGGTTACCCAGCGTAACGCGGCCTTCCACAATGACATTAGTATCGATTTCAACATCGCGCCCGTGCGTTAATTCACCGCGCAGATCGAAACGAGCCGGATCGCGCAGCATGACGCCCGCCAGCAGCAGCTTATCGGCCTGCTCCGTTTGGTAAACGCGTTCCAGGCGAGAAAGCTGTAGGCGGTTATTCACGCCTTCGACTTCACTCAGGCGATCCGGATGAACGGCGGCAATTTCACGCCCTTCACCATGAGCCAGAGCAATAATGTCCGTGATGTAAAACTCGCCCTGGGCGTTGTTGTTGTCCAGTTTACCGAGCCAGCGCTTCAGATCTGCACCGTTAGCCACCAGAATCCCGGTGTTGATTTCATTGATTTTGCGCTGCTCTTCGCTGGCGTCTTTATGCTCAACGATGCCAACGACTTTGCCATTTTCCCGCGCAATGCGGCCATAGCCGGTAGGATCATCAAGCTTAACGGTCAGCAAACCAATGCCGCCCTGCGGTTTGGCTTCACGCAAGCGCCGTAAAGTCTCGACGGAGATCAGCGGCACATCGCCGTACAGCATCAGAATATCTTCGTCATCGGCAAAAAACGGCGCCGCCATCTGCATCGCATGGCCGGTTCCCAGCTGCTCCGCCTGCAATACCCAGTTAAGCGAGCCGTCATTCAAGGTTTGCTTTAACAGGTCGCCGCCGTGGCCATACACCAGGTTTACCCGCTGGGCGCCCAATTTATTAGCGGCGTCAATGACATGCTGAACCATTGGCTTCCCAGCCAGCGTGTGCAGCACCTTTGGAAGATCTGAGTACATGCGGGTTCCTTTGCCGGCGGCAAGGATAACCACGCTCATTGCGCTGTTTGACATACGTGTCCTGAATCTGTTTAGTGTGTGAAGTAAAGCGATTTAGCCTTGAAAATTCTACATATTTTGCACCAAAAAATACGTTGCTGCTAATTTAACCGCCTTGACATTGTCTGCGTCTTTTATAGCAGTAATTGCGGTAGAATCCATGAGAATTAAGGCCGAAACAGGGGCTAAACACCTCGAGAAAACCGCTATCTAGCTGGTTTTATGGTTATTTTGAGCATGGAATAAAGCTGCGGAATAAAAAAATGCCAGTCAGGTTTCCCGGACTGGCATTTGTCTTTTCAAGCAGGTAGTTACATCGCTTTTTTGGTTAACTCGATAACGCGCAGTTTGGCGATCGCTTTAGCCAGTTCAGCAGAAGCCTGAGCGTAATCCACGTCACCGTGGGAGCTGTGCATGTGCTCTTCAGCTTTGCGTTTCGCTTCCAGGGCACGCGCTTCGTCGAGATCCTGACCGCGAATCGCGGTGTCAGCCAGGACGGTTACGTTACCCGGCTGCACTTCCAGAACACCGCCGGACAGGTAGATAAACTCTTCATGTCCGTGCTGTTTAACGATGCGAATCATACCAGGCTTAATGGCGGTGAGCAGCGGGGCGTGACCTGGGTAGATACCCAGCTCACCTTCGCTGCCCGTTACCTGGATCTTTTCGACCAGACCGGAGAACATTTGCTGCTCCGCGCTGACGACGTCCAGGTGGTAAGTCATAGCCATGTCACCCTCCGATTAGGCGTTAAAGTTTTTTCGCTTTCTCAACGGCTTCGTCGATGGAGCCAACCATGTAGAACGCCTGCTCTGGCAGATGGTCGTATTCGCCGTCCATGATGCCTTTAAAGCCACGGATGGTATCTTTCAGCGAAACGTATTTGCCTGGAGAACCGGTAAAGACTTCTGCTACGAAGAATGGCTGAGACAGGAAGCGCTGGATCTTACGCGCACGTGCTACAACCAGTTTGTCTTCTTCGGACAGTTCGTCCATACCCAGAATCGCGATGATGTCTTTCAGTTCCTGGTAACGCTGCAGGATAGACTGAACGCCACGCGCGGTGTCGTAGTGCTCCTGACCAACTACCAGTGGATCCAGCTGACGGCTGGTGGAGTCCAGCGGGTCAACTGCCGGGTAAATACCCAGAGATGCGATCTGACGGCTCAGCGTAACCGTTGAGTCCAGGTGCGCAAAGGTGGTCGCCGGAGACGGGTCAGTCAAGTCATCCGCAGGAACGTAAACGGCCTGTACGGAGGTGATAGAACCGGTCTTGGTGGAGGTAATACGCTCCTGAAGAACACCCATCTCTTCTGCCAGCGTAGGCTGATAACCTACCGCAGAAGGCATACGACCCAGCAGCGCAGATACTTCTGTACCGGCCAGGGTATAACGATAGATGTTATCAACGAACAGCAGAACGTCACGGCCTTCGTCACGGAATTTCTCCGCGATGGTCAGACCGGTCAGCGCTACGCGCAGACGGTTACCTGGTGGCTCGTTCATCTGGCCGTAAACCAGGGCTACTTTATCCAGAACGTTGGAGTCGGTCATTTCGTGGTAGAAGTCGTTACCCTCACGAGTACGCTCACCCACGCCCGCAAACACGGAATAACCGGAGTGCTCGATCGCGATGTTACGGATCAGCTCCATCATGTTTACGGTTTTACCTACGCCCGCACCACCGAACAGACCAACTTTACCGCCTTTAGCGAACGGACAAATCAGATCGATAACTTTGATGCCGGTTTCCAGCAGTTCCTGAGAGCTGGAGAGCTCTTCGTAGGAAGGTGCTGCACGGTGAATAGCCCAACGGTCTTCTTCGCCGATGTCGCCTTTCATGTCGATTGGCTGACCCAGCACGTTCATGATACGGCCCAGGGTCGCTTTACCTACCGGGACTTCGATCGGGTGCTCGAGGTCATTGACTTGCAGACCGCGACGCAGACCGTCGGAGGAACCCATTGCGATGGTACGCACGATACCGCCGCCGAGCTGCTGCTGAACTTCCAGCACCAGCTTCTCATTGTTGTTCTGTACCTCAAGCGCGTCATAAACGCGTGGTACGCCGTCCTGAGGGAACTCGACGTCCACCACGGCGCCGATTACCTGGACAATCTTTCCAGTAGCCATCTTGAATCCTCTACGTAATTCGTTTACCCGTCATATTTCAATTTGCAGATGCGTTGACTGCCTTCCCTCACCTCCGTCACTTACTGAAGTAAGCTCTTGAGGATTTGCTCAGTTGGCGTCTTTCTGCAAACCGAACTATTTAGGGTAATAAACCTGGTTTAAACCGCGGACGCACCACCGACGATTTCGGTAAGTTCCTGAGTAATGCTGGCCTGACGAGCTTTGTTGTATACCAACCGCAGCTCTTTAATCAGGCTGCCGCCGTTATCGGTTGCGGCTTTCATCGCCACCATACGTGCGGCCTGCTCGCTGGCCAGGTTTTCTACGACGCCCTGATAAACCTGAGACTCGACATAACGACGCAGCAGGGTGTCCAGCAGCGCTTTCGGGTCCGGTTCGTACAGGTAGTCCCAGGATTTACGCTTCAGCTCCTCATCTTCTGATGCCGGTAACGGCAGCAGCTGAGTGATGGTCGGAACCTGAGACATGGTGTTAACAAATTTATTGCTGACAACGTACAGCTTGTCCAGACGACCTTCGTCGTAGGCTTGCAGCATCACTTTCACCGGGCCGATCAGTTCTGACAGGGAAGGGGTATCTCCCATGCCGGTAACCTGAGCAACCACGTTGCCGCCAACGGAGTTGAAGAAAGAAACGCCTTTGGAGCCGATCATCGCGAGTTCGCTCTGAACGCCCTTATCGGACCACTCTTTCATATCCGCCAGCACTTTTTTGAACAGGTTAATGTTCAAACCGCCGCACAAACCACGATCGGTCGACACCACCAGGTAGCCCACGCGCTTAACGTCGCGTTCTTCCAGGTATGGGTGCTTATATTCCAGATTACCGTTGGCAAGGTGACCAATCACTTTGCGCATGGTATCTGCATAAGGACGGCTGGCCGCCATGCGATCCTGCGATTTACGCATTTTGGAAGCGGCGACCATCTCCATCGCTTTGGTGATCTTCTGCGTGTTCTGGACGCTTGCGATCTTACTACGTATCTCTTTTGCGCCGGCCATGAGCTTCTCCTCAATGCCTTGCGGCCTGCCCTAAGGCAAGCCGCCAGACGTTACCAGGACTGGGTTGCTTTAAAGGAGTCGAGGATGCCTTTCAGCTTGCCTTCGATCTCGTCGTTATAGCCACCGGTCTGGTTAATTTCTTGCATCAGCGGAGCGTGATCACGGTCAGCGTAAGCCAGCAGAGCGGCTTCGAAGCTACCGATTTTCGCCAGTTCCACGTCTTCGAGGTAACCGCGCTCAGCCGCGAACAGCACCAGGCCCTGCTGTGCAACAGACATTGGGGCATACTGTTTCTGTTTCAGCAGCTCGGTCACTTTCTGACCGTGGCTCAGCTGTTTACGGGTGGCTTCGTCCAGATCGGATGCGAACTGAGAGAACGCAGCCAGTTCACGATACTGTGCCAGCGCGGTACGGATACCACCGGACAGTTTCTTGATGATCTTGGTCTGAGCAGCACCACCAACACGAGATACCGAAATACCTGGGTTAACCGCCGGACGAATACCGGAGTTAAAGAGGTTGGTTTCCAGGAAGATCTGACCATCGGTAATCGAAATTACGTTGGTTGGAACGAACGCAGAAACGTCACCCGCCTGGGTTTCGATAATCGGCAGAGCGGTCAGGGAGCCGGTTTTACCTTTAACTTCACCTTTGGTGAAAGCTTCCACGTATTCAGCGTTAACGCGGGATGCGCGCTCCAGCAGACGGGAGTGGAGGTAGAACACGTCGCCCGGGAAGGCTTCACGACCTGGTGGACGACGAAGCAGCAGGGAAACCTGACGATAAGCAACGGCCTGTTTAGACAGGTCATCGTATACGATCAGCGCATCTTCACCGCGGTCACGGAAGTACTCGCCCATTGCGCAACCGGCGTATGGTGCCAGATATTGCAGTGCAGCGGATTCAGAAGCAGTTGCCACAACAACGATGGTGTTGGACAGTGCACCGTGCTCTTCCAGTTTACGAACCACATTAGAAATGGTGGACGCTTTCTGGCCGATAGCCACGTACACACATTTAATGCCGGAGTCACGCTGGTTGATGATGGCATCGATTGCCATCGCGGTTTTACCGGTCTGACGGTCACCGATGATCAGCTCACGCTGGCCACGGCCGATTGGAATCATCGCATCGACGGATTTATAACCGGTCTGAACCGGCTGGTCGACGGACTGACGTTCGATTACGCCCGGCGCGATAACTTCGATTGGCGAGAAGCCATCGTTATCAACCGGACCTTTACCGTCAATTGGTGCACCCAGGGTGTTCACCACGCGGCCCAGCAGGCCACGGCCAACCGGTACTTCCAGAATACGGCCAGTACACTTAACCTTCATGCCTTCGGCGAGGTCAGCGTATGGACCCATCACTACCGCACCTACGGAGTCGCGCTCCAGGTTCAGTGCGATAGCGTAACGGTTACCCGGCAGGGAAATCATCTCACCCTGCATACAATCGGCCAGGCCGTGAACGCGGATAATACCGTCACTTACAGAAACAATAGTACCTTCGTTATGAGCTTCGCTCACAACATTGAACTGAGCAATGCGCTGCTTGATCAGTTCGCTGATTTCGGTGGAATTCAGTTGCATGCTCCAGTCCCCTTAAGACTGCAAGACGTCTGCAAGGCGTTCAAGACGGCCGCGTACGCTACCGTCAATGACCATATCACCCGACTGGATGATAACGCCCGCCATAACAGACTTATCGATTTTGCAATTCAGCTTAACTTTGCGTGACAGACGTTTTTCCATTGCGGACGTAATGTTTGCAAGCTGTTCATGGCTAAGTTCAGACGCGGAGGTTACCTGAACCTCTGCAATCGCTTCACTCAGCGCGCGCAAATGCGCGAACTGCTCAAGAACATCCGGGAGCGCTTTCAAACGACCGTTATCAGCCATCACCTTAATCAGGTTCTGGCCGTTGGCGTCCAGCTGCTCGCCGCAAATGGCGATGAACGAATCTGCGAGCGTTTCTGGTGCCAGTGCACCGGAAAGAAGCTCTTCCATTTGTTCGTTTTTCGTTACCTCGGCGGCAAACGCCAGCATGTTCTGCCAGCGGTCTACGCTCTGGTGTTCGACGGCAAAGTCAAAAGCTGCTTTGGCGTAGGGGCGAGCTACAGTAACAAATTCAGACATCAGCCCCTCCCTCCTTACAGTTCAGCGACCAGTTTATCGACGATGTCGCTGTTAGCAGCTTCATCTACGGAACGTTCGATTATCTTCTCGGCACCGGCAATTGCCAGCAGAGCGACCTGCTTACGCAGCTCTTCACGAGCGCGTTTACGCTCAGCGTCGATTTCTGCCTGAGCCTGTCCAACGATTTTATTACGTTCCTGCTCTGCCTCAGTTTTCGCTTCATCAAGGATCTGGGCACGGCGTTTGTTCGCCTGCTCAATGATCACCTGAGCTTCCGCTTTGGCTTTTTTCAGCTGGTCGGTCGCGTTGGCCTGTGCAAGGTCAAGGTCCTTTTGTGCACGTTCTGCAGAAGCAAGACCGTCAGCAATTTCTTTCTGACGCTTCTCGATGGCTGCCATTAATGGCGGCCATACGTACTTCATGCAGAACAGAACAAACAGGACAAACGCGATGGCCTGGCCGAGGATTGTTGCGTTAATGTTCACAGCACAATGCCTCTTTGTTAGTTAACGTTCTGATATTACTAGATGACTCAAACATCGCTCACTAGGCGACGGCGAACATCACGTACAGACCCAGACCAACAGCAATCATTGGGATTGCATCCACCAGACCCATTACGATAAAGAACTGAGTACGCAGAAGTGGAATCAGATCTGGTTGGCGTGCAGCGCCTTCCAGGAATTTGCCCCCGAGGATGCCGATACCGATCGCAGCACCGATTGCCGCCAGACCCATCATCACAGCGGCAGCCATGTACAGCAGATCCATATTCAGGTTTTCCATGACAGTCTCCAAGTTTGTTTCAGTTAAACGCAGTAGTGGTAAGTAAATTAATGTTCTTCAGACGCCATCGACAGATAGACGATCGTCAGAACCATGAAGATGAAGGCTTGCAGCGTAATAATCAGGATGTGGAAAATGGCCCAAGGCACATTCAGAATCCACTGTGACCACCACGGCAGCAGGCCAGCAATCAGAATGAAAATCAGCTCACCGGCATACATGTTGCCGAAAAGTCGCAGACCCAGTGATACAGGTTTGGACAGCAGGCTTACCCCTTCAAGGATTAAGTTGACAGGAATAAATGCCCAGTGATTGAACGGCTGCAGCGTCAGCTCTTTCGTGAAGCCGCCAATGCCTTTCATTTTGATGCTGTAGAACAGAATGAGGATAAACACGCCAAGCGCCATAGAGAGGGTGATATTCACGTCCGCAGACGGCACCACGCGCAGGGCTGGCAGGCCAAAGATGTGCTCACCAATGTATGGCAGCAGATCGATAGGCAGCAGATCCATCAAGTTCATCAGGAAGACCCAGACGAAAATCGTCAGGGCGAGTGGAGCGATAACCTTGCTTTTGCCATGGTACATGTCTTTCACGCTGCCATGTACAAAGCCAATAATCAGCTCTACAAAAGTCTGGAATTTTCCCGGGACACCGCTGGTTGCGGTTTTCGCCACTTTACGGAACAACACCAGGAACACCAGACCCAGAAATACTGAGAAAAACATGGAGTCGATGTTGAGCGTCCAGAAGGTAGCCGGGGGGTTATGCGGATCCACCAGCGAGAAAGTACGCAGGTCCAACTGAAGGTTCTTCAGGTGGTGACCTATATACTCCTGCGGTGTAGAGATTTCTCCTGCAGACATGATGCCTCTTACCCTTTGTTGTTAATTACAGCTGGTGCGAGTATCTGCACAACCAGCACCGAAACCCACGTCACTATTAGCGGCAATACCACCGCCTTAAAGTACGCCAGCGCCACCACTAAAATGATGAAGGTCGCAATCACCTTTAGCACTTCGCCGAGAGCGAATGTCCAGGCCACGCGGCCTTTAGCGGGTGTATGCGCCTGATGGCGCCAGGCAAAAATCATAAACAGCACGTTTGGCAGCCAAACCGCCAGGCCTCCGCCGAGCGCGGAAGCGCCCCAAGAAGGCGCTTTAAGGCAAAACAGCAGTCCAATTGCTACTACAGCCAGAAGTTGGATGAACAATAGCTTGCGGGCTACGTTCTTACTCAAGAGCGACACAGACATGACGTTTCCTAACTCCTGCTACCTATGAGGTATGTCGCGTGTCGTATAAAACTGTCTTTGCGACGCTGAGTCAAGCCTCAAAAAGCGAGCAAATTATACGGTGCGGCCCAGTGATTTCAAACAATAAGTAGCGAAAAGGTGAACAAATGTTTAATTAATTTTCTGCACAGCCATTTTCTGACTTTTGATGAATCGCATCGGCTTCCTCAAAAAGTGCAAATAGGCCGAAATCCCTGACAGCAAAGCGTGCACACGATCACAAATTAAACATCTTATCGGCAGACATTATTTTGCCGTCTAAGAAAGCACTAATTACAGATGACTGATAATTAAGCTGATTAATGTGCACTCTGTTTAAAACAAGCTGAAACATCATAAAAACCTTTCATTGACATTCCAGTTAAACTTTTAACATCCGACAAAGGCCGTTTTTCGGCATAATTTTAGCCGGATGATATTTTCGAATAAAATTATTACCCTGGTAATTAATCACTTCTAAGTTAAAAGAAGGATAAATCCTAGTTAAAAGTTGGTTAAATGTAACCAACCATTACATCGATCGCCCCGTCGCTTTTTAACCTCAGTGAAACATCTCTATCGCGTCGTTTTTTGATAAATATTAAGTTTTGTTTGCCTTAATCAGCACCAAATGCCTCTCCCCTTCCAGGCTCGGCACATTGAGTTTGACGATATTTTCAACGGTGAATCCGGCAGGTAGTTGGGTTATTTCTTCGTCCGGACGTACCCCTTTCAGCGCATAGAACTTCCCGTGCGCGGCAGGCAGATGGTGACACCAGTTCACCATGTCGCTTAGCGAGGCAAAAGCCCGGCTGATAACGCCGTCAAACGGAGGTTCCGCCGGAAAATCCTCCACGCGGCTTTGTACCGGAGTAATGTTTTCCAGCTTCAGCTCGTGCTGTACCTGACGCAGGAATCGCACACGTTTGCCGAGGCTGTCCAGCAGAGTGAAATGCGAATCAGGGCGCACGATTGCCAGCGGGATCCCAGGCAGACCAGGGCCCGTGCCAACGTCGATAAACCGGCTGCCCTGCAAATGCGGTTCGACCACAATGCTATCCAGAATATGCCGCACCAGCATTTCATCAGGATTACGCACCGAAGTGAGGTTATAGGCCTTGTTCCATTTGTCGAGCAGCGAAACATAACCCACCAGTTGCTGCTGCTGATTTTCAGGGAGAGTGATGCCCGCTTCTTTCAGCAGGCGAGATAATTTAGTCAGCACGTCGTAAATCCATCAAAAAAAGAGGCCAGGTTTGCCAGGCCTGTTGTCGTCTGTTTTTAAGCACTGCGTCGCAGCAGCCCTTGTTTCTTAAGCCAGACAAGCAAAATAGAGATTGCCGCCGGGGTGATCCCCGAAATACGGGATGCCTGGCCAATTGAAACGGGTTTGTGATCGTTAAGCTTCGCGATCACCTCGTTAGACAGCCCACTCACTTGACTATAGTCAAGCGTAGCTGGCAGCACCGTATTTTCATTACGCTGCTGCTTTTCAATCTCGTCCTGCTGCCGCGCGATGTAGCCTTCGTATTTAACCTGGATCTCAACCTGCTCGGCAGCCTGAGGATCTTCCAGACCGGGCGCAAAAGTCGACAACTGCGTCATCGCAGCGTAGGTCATTTCAGGGCGACGCAGCAGATCTTCGCCGTTAGCTTCTTTGGAAAGCGGGGCACTGAGCTGCGCGTTCACCTCTGCGACCTGCTCAGCGTTCGGGTGCAGCCAGATATCTTTCAGGCGCTGGCGCTCACGTTCGATCATTTCAAGCTTATCGTTGAAACGAGCCCAGCGAGCATCATCCACCAGACCCAGCTCACGGCCTGCTTCGGTGAGACGCAGATCGGCGTTATCTTCACGCAGCATCAGGCGATATTCAGCCCGAGAAGTAAACATGCGGTACGGTTCTTTGGTCCCCAAAGTGCACAGGTCATCGACCAGTACGCCAAGGTAAGCCTGATCGCGACGCGGTGCCCAGCCCTCTTTCTCAGCAGAGAAACGGGCAGCGTTAAGACCGGCAAGCAGGCCCTGAGCAGCGGCTTCTTCGTACCCGGTGGTACCGTTGATCTGTCCCGCAAAGAACAGCCCCTGAATAAATTTGCTTTCCAGGGTTGGCTTCAGATCGCGCGGATCGAAGAAGTCATACTCAATCGCGTAGCCTGGACGAACGATCTTCGCGTTTTCCATCCCCTTCATCGAACGAACGATTTGCATTTGAACGTCAAACGGCAGGCTGGTGGAGATCCCGTTCGGGTAAATCTCGTTGCTGGTCAGCCCTTCTGGCTCGAGGAAAATTTGGTGCGCGTTGCGATCGGCAAAACGCATGACTTTGTCTTCGATAGACGGACAGTAGCGAGGGCCGATACCTTCGATAATCCCCGCATACATTGGGCTGCGGTCGAGGTTATTGCGGATCACCTCATGGGTTTGTTCGTTGGTATGCGTGATGTAGCAAGGTACCTGCTCCGGATGCTGGTTCACATTCCCCATGAAGGAGAAAACCGGCATTGGGTTATCCCCGTGCTGCGGAGCAAGTACGCTGAAATCAATAGTGCGGGCGTCAATGCGCGGAGGTGTCCCCGTTTTCAGACGGCTGACGCGCAGCGGCAGTTCACGTAAGCGGCGTGAGAGCGGGATCGACGGAGGATCCCCTGCACGGCCACCGCTGTAGTTGTCCAGCCCGATATGGATCTTACCATCCAGGAAGGTCCCTACGGTCAGCACCACCGCTTTGGCGCGGAATTTGAGCCCCATTTGGGTAACCGCCCCGACGACACGATCGTTCTCAACGATAAGATCTTCCACCGCCTGCTGGAAAATCATCAGGTTGGGCTGGTTCTCCAGCGCAGTGCGAACGGCCTGCCGGTAAAGCACGCGGTCCGCCTGAGCACGAGTGGCTCGGACTGCCGGGCCTTTGCTGGCGTTTAGTATTCTAAACTGAATACCCGCATGATCGATCGCGGTAGCCATCAGGCCACCGAGGGCATCCACTTCCTTAACCAAATGTCCCTTGCCAATACCGCCGATAGCCGGGTTACAGGACATCTGTCCCAGCGTGTCGATATTGTGTGTCAGAAGCAGGGTCTGCTGACCCATACGAGCTGCGGCCATTGCCGCCTCTGTGCCTGCATGACCCCCGCCGATGATAATGACGTCAAAAGGATCTGGATAAAACATGGTAACTGCCTCGGTTTCGCGAATGAGGGTTTGTGACTTCCCGGGCTGGGGATTCTACTCAACTTTAGTCTTTCGAGAAAGCGTCGGGATCTTCGGTAATTAAAAGAAGATCTTTTTTATTTAAAGATCTCTTTATTGTGATCTCTTATTAGGATCGACCACCTCTGTGGATAAGCCATTTATCCATTTTAGGATCAACAACCTGGAAAGGATCGTTTGCTGTGTACTACCGGTGATCCCGGACCGTATAAGCTGGGATCAGAATTGAGGTTTATGCACAACTCAAAAAGTGAACAACAGTTGTTATTTGGATAACTACGGGTTAATCCAAGCTTTTAACCAGAGTTATCCACATCTGATCGCGCAATATTTACACTTCAGGGAGTAAATTAATCCAGGAACCTACCCAAATTTCGGCTGGATCCTCAGGAATGTCGTGATCGAGGATGTTTATTTTGAGCAAAGATCCTATGCGGGTCGCACCACATTCGGTCAGCAGCAGATCGATCTTCTCTATAGCACCGCAAAATGTGTCGTATTCGCGGCTGCCGATCCCGATCGCGCCATAGCTTACGTCGCTCAGATCCGGACGCTGTTCATTTATAGCGTCATAGAAAGGCTGCAGGTTGTCCGGCAGATCGCCAGCACCATGCGTGGAAGAGACCACCAGCCAGATACCGCTGGCTTTCAGATCCTCTAAAAGAGGGCCGTGCAGCATTTCAGTGCCATGTCCCGCTTCTTCAAGCTTCTCTGCCAGGTGTTCTGCTACGTATTCGGCACTACCCAGCGTACTGCCGCTAATCAGAGTGATATCAGCCATTGTGTCCCGCCTTTTCAAATCGTCGCGTATTGTACGCTGTGAAAGAGCGGGGATCTACCTGTGGATAATATGGGTATTAAAATTAACGATCAGGGCCGGATAGTACGCATGATCGGGTTCTGCAGCGAGATCAGCGTTTCAGTGGATTGAATTTCATCGATTGTTTGGATCTTGTTGATAAGTACCTGCTGAAGGGCATCAATGGAGCGGCACATTACCTTTATAAAGATGCTGTAGTGGCCAGTGGTGTAATAAGCCTCGGTCACCTCATCCAGGTTCTCCAGCTTGGTGAGGGCGGAAGGATAGTCTTTGGCGCTTTTCAGAATAATGCCGATAAAGCAGCAGACATCGTAGCCGAGCTGCTTCGGGCTGATGTCGATGCGCGCGCCGGTAATTATTCCCGCCTGCTTCATTTTTTCGACGCGAACGTGAATGGTACCCGGGCTGACGCCAAACTGTTTGGCCAGTTCTGCATATGCGGTGCGGGCATTTGCCATTAATGCTTCGAGTATGCCGCGATCGAGATTGTCGATCTGATAATTATCCATCGTTTTTTCCTATGATAAATGCCGATTTTCCATTTTTTATAGCCTTAAATTCGTCGATTAAAAAGAGGCTGGCCTTTTTTATTGTTGATTATTGAATACGGTGACGTTTTTGTTGCTTAATCGATGACAGAAACACCACAACAAAGAGAAAAGCCATGAAAACCGCCTGGATTGCTAAACAACGTCAGATCAGTTTTGTGAAAACCCATTTTTCCCGTCAGCTGGAAGAGAAGCTGGGCCTGATAGAAGTACAGGCCCCGATCCTCAGCCGCGTGGGGGATGGCACACAGGACAACCTTTCTGGCAGCGAGAAAGCAGTGCAGGTCAAGGTGAAAACCTTGCCGCAGGCGCAGTTTGAAGTGGTGCATTCGCTGGCCAAATGGAAAAGAAAAACGCTCGGCCAGCACGACTTCAGCGCGGGCGAAGGGCTTTACACGCACATGAAAGCTCTTCGCCCCGATGAAGACCGTTTATCCCCGATTCACTCGGTCTATGTCGATCAGTGGGACTGGGAACGCGTGATGGGTGACGGCGAACGCCACACCGGCACGCTAAAACAAACCGTAGAAAGCATCTGGGCGGCAATTAAGGCTACCGAGGCTGAAGTGAGTGAACGGTTTGGCCTGGCCGCCTTGCTGCCGGAGAAAATCCATTTTGTTCACAGCGAAACGTTATTGCAGCGCTTTCCTGGTCTGGACGCAAAAGGCCGCGAGCGGGCGATCGCTAAAGAGCTGGGTGCGGTTTTCTTAATCGGCATCGGGGGCAAGCTGTCGGACGGGAAGCGTCACGACGTTCGCGCCCCGGATTATGATGACTGGTCAACGGGCGGAGAAGCCGGTTTACCGGGGCTGAACGGCGATATTCTTGTCTGGAACTCGGTGCTGGAAGATGCGCTGGAGCTTTCTTCAATGGGGATCCGCGTGGATGCGGACACCCTGAAGCGCCAGCTGGCGATCACCGGAGACGAAGACAGGCTTCAGCTCGAATGGCATCAGTCGCTGGTGAAAGGTGAAATGCCGCAAACCATTGGCGGTGGTATCGGCCAGTCCCGCCTGACGATGCTGCTGCTTCAGCTGCCGCATATCGGCCAGGTTCAGTGCGGCGTTTGGGCACCAGAAGTACAGGCTAAGGTTAGCGACCTGCTGTAAGTCTTAGCGCCGCCAGCGACGCAGCAGGCGGCTTCTCATCCCGGTGTCAAAGCGCCAGATATGGTCAAAAATGCGCATGATACCGGGCTTTCCATGGCCCGACATGGCGACCGCGTGAAAGCGGTTCTGATACTGTCGCTGCAGCGCCTTCACGCTGCTGACGACATCGTCCGGCAGCCGCTGGGCGATAAAATCTGAGATCACCACCGCATCGGCGTCATGCCAGTCTCCGGTTTGCATTTTTTCCAGGATTGAGCGAAAACAGCTGGCCAGATCCGTCCCACCGCTGAAGTGCTGGCTTAAAAAACGGATCGCCTGATCGATGCCGTCCCGCCCGCTGACCTCATAGCGCACCACTTCGCTGGAAAACAGCATAATGAAACAGCGCCGGTTATCGGCGAGGGCAATACGCATCAGTGCGAGGCAAAAGGCTTTGGCGCATTGCTCGTTGAACCCGCCCATGGAACCGGAAGTGTCCACGCAGACAATAAATGGCCCTCGAGGCTGTTCGTCAAAGTCCTGATGAGCAACCGGACGTTCGATGACTTTTTCACGCCATGCGTCACCGTGCAGACGGTAAGTGAGCAGTTGCTTCTCCACCAGACGGCGGTAGAACTCAAATTCCAGTTCGGTAATCCCCAGGGTTGCCAGCTCTGGCGGCAGCAGGCGCAGGATATCGTCGCTGCGCTGCAGGCCATCAACCTGTTCGGGCACGGTGGCAGGTTCCCGAACCAGCATACGCCAGGGCTCCGTGGGTGAGTCTTTCCGTGGGACGGATTTTGCCTCGCGGGAGCGGCCCAGCTGTTCAGCAAGCTGCATTAGCTCCGGCTGGCCGGTGAGAAACTCGCCGTATTGCACAATCAGCTGGTAGTCCCCGCGTTTGAGCGTGCCGCCGCTCATGTCCCACAGCTTGCCCGCGGCTTTATCGTTTTCGGCAAGTGCAGGGTCAAGTTGCCCGCTAAGTGCCAGACGTTCCTGAATCTCCGCCAGCAGCTTGTCGCGCTCGTCTTCTAACAGCTGTTGATTAAGCGACGTGGCCTGTACAACCAGGCTCAACCGCCAGCGCTGCAGAAACAGCGTATGCTGCGCCGGGGTAAAGTGTGGATTATCGGCCACCAGCGCTTTGGCCTGTTCATAGAACGGCGAGCCGAGCTTATGCAGCAGCTGAATAATTTCCGGCAGCTGGATGATGAGTTGTCCTGTCGTCAGCAGCTGGCTTTGCTGGTAGCAAAGGACTTCCTGTGCCAGCTCATCCGGAACGAGTCCGTCCTTCAGGCGGCCTTTAAGCTGGTCTCGCCAGCGAGGTAAGTCTTCACTAACGGCTTTTTTTAAACGCGGGAATTTTTCGAAAAACACCGCCAGCTGCGGGGCAGCCAGCAGAGTAATAATGATCTCTTCTATCAGTTCACCTTCACCAATAGCCAGGATCATATCCAGCGTTTCAACGCTTATCATTGCCGGGCCTGTTTCAGCTGTGCCGCGACGTCCTGCAGGCTGGCTTCAATTTTTCCCAGCCAGTTGCTTTCAATAAACAGGCATTTTTGCTGATCGTTAAAGCGCTCGTGCTGCTGGTGCAGCGCGGCGTCGAGATCGTCAAACTGCTTTTTGATCTCATCAGGTACGCCCTGCTGCTGGTGGCCCGGCAGCGCCAGCCGCGTGGCCTGAAGGCTGACATCGCGAATGGTCAGGTGCAGGCTGTTGTCCACTTCGAGGTTAAGCAACTGCGCAAAGCCGATACCGTTCAGTTTGCCGCGGATCTCGCCGCCTTTATTAAGCCACTGCGCCAGCGCCTCACGCGCCAGAGTGATATGGATCACTTCGATATCGTGAAGCTTTAGCGGCTTTTGCAGTAAAAGCGTCAGCGTTTCGCCTGTTAACTCATCCGGGAGCTGGTACTGCGGTTTGCGGCTGAACATGCCGGTTTGCTTGAGCACGGTAAAAGCATCGCGATCGCTGCTTTGCTGCTGAAGCTGAAGGCGGCGCTGTACGATGGCGCTGAGTTTGCTCAGAATGGCCTGCTGCTGCCACGCGTGCCCGGTCATCAAAACTTCAATCTGTTGCTGCATCAAATTCATGGTCGCCGTGTCGTGCCACAGACAGTCTTTGAGCAGGATAAGATCGATAGGTGCCACGGTATCGCGGCCGTTAAAGAAGGCGCTGGCCTGCAGCAGACGAATGGCTTTTTTCCAGCGGCGATCGGATACATAAGGCGCCCCAGGCGTCGCCTCAAGCAACTGCCTCAGGGTGAAGATCAGTTCAAAAACGTCGTCCGGCAGCGCGACGCCGCCAATTTGCTGCTGCCAGGCGAAATATTCTTCATCGGTGACCTGTAGGTTTTCGGTGACCGGATTGAAGTTTTCGTCGTGCTGGCTGATGAGCATTGAGCGGAAATTCGCTTTGTCCTGCACTTTGTCGAGCCACAGGCGGATCAGCATACGGTCATACAGCGCTTCCAGGCTGCTGTCCGCTTCGGGTAATTCGTTGGAGGCCGCCACCAGCAGGCGCATGGGGATTTTTTCTTCGCTGGCGCCGTTGCGGAAGCGACGTTCGTTAATGGCGGTCAACAGGGTGTTTAAAATTGCCGGGCCGGCTTTCCAGATCTCATCCAGAAACACGATCTCGGCTTCCGGCAGGTAGCCGGCGGTCAGGCGCTCATAGCGGCCTTCATCTTTCAGCGCCTGAATAGAAAGCGGGCCAAAAACTTCTTCTGGCGTTGAGAAGCGAGTCATTAGATATTCAAAGGCGCGGGCTTCGCGAAAGGCGAATTTAAGGCGGCGGGCGATCAGGCTTTTTGCAATACCTGGCGGGCCAAGTAAAAAGACACTTTCGCCGCTCAGCGCCGCCAGCAAGCAGAGGCGAACGGCGTGCTGACGTTCAAAAAGTCCCTTTTCCAGCGCCTGGCTGAGACGAGAAATTCTTTCGGCCAGCAAATGTGATTGAGCCATAATTAGCTTTGCATCCTTACGCGGTTAACCCTGTGGAGAAACGCGAGTATAGCGTTTATTTTTAGCCAGTTAATGTGCTGATTATGCCGCATGCAGCGTTTGAGCTGGGATAAGTCAAATGCATTTAGGAGTACGATTTACACAATTATCGTGCATACTGTGCGCCGTTTTGTGGGCCAAGGGACTAAGCACACGTTTTCGGGATTCCAACAAAAGATTAGTCTATGAGCGCTGATAATAAACAATCATTGCCGGCAGTTACGCTGGCTGCTATCGGGGTTGTGTACGGTGATATTGGTACCAGCCCGCTTTATACCCTTCGAGAATGCCTGTCCGGGCAGTTTGGGTTTGGCGTTGAACGCGACGCCGTGTTTGGCTTTTTATCGTTAATTTTTTGGCTGTTGGTACTGGTCGTTTCCATCAAATATCTCACCTTCGTGATGCGGGCGGATAACGCCGGAGAAGGCGGGATCTTAACGTTAATGTCGCTTGCCGGGCGTAATACGACGGCGCGAATGACCTCTGTACTGGTAATCATGGGGTTGATTGGCGGTAGCTTCTTCTACGGCGAGGTGGTTATCACGCCGGCGATATCGGTGATGTCGGCCATAGAGGGCCTGGAGATAGCCGCGCCGCAGCTCGATCAGTACATCGTTCCCCTTTCTATTATTGTGCTGACGCTGCTGTTTATGATTCAGAAACACGGTACCGGCATCGTGGGCAAGCTGTTTGCGCCGGTTATGCTGCTGTGGTTTCTGACGCTCGCTGTTCTGGGCGCGCGCAGTATCATCGGCAACCCGGAAGTTCTGCAGGCGCTTAACCCGGCCTGGGCGGTGAATTTCTTCGTGCAGTACAAAGCCGTGTCGTTCGTTGCTCTCGGCGCTGTTGTGCTGGCTATAACCGGGGTTGAAGCGCTATATGCCGATATGGGGCACTTTGGTAAGCTCCCGATTCGTATCGCATGGTTTATCGCGGTTCTGCCTTCATTAGTTCTGAACTATTTTGGCCAGGGCGCCCTGCTATTAAAGAACCCGGAAGCGATTAAAAACCCGTTCTTCCTGCTGGCTCCTGACTGGGCGCTGATCCCGCTCCTGGTTCTGGCAACGCTGGCAACGGTTATCGCATCTCAGGCCGTGATTTCCGGCGTATTCTCGCTGACTCGTCAGGCGGTTCGCCTGGGTTATCTCTCGCCAATGCGTATCATCCATACCTCGGAAATGGAATCCGGGCAGATTTACATTCCAGCGATTAACTGGATTCTGTATATCGCCGTGGTGATCGTCATCGTTAGCTTCGAACATTCAAGTAACCTGGCGGCGGCATACGGGATCGCAGTAACCGGCACAATGGTGCTGACCTCGATTCTTTGCTGTACCGTTGCGCGCAAAAACTGGCACTGGAATAAAATTGCCGTGCTCCTGATGTGCGTGGGTTTCCTGTTTATCGACGTGCCGCTGTTCTCTGCTAACCTCGAGAAAATCGTCTCCGGTGGCTGGCTGCCGCTTACGCTGGGGCTTGTCATGTTTACCATCATGACGACGTGGAAAAGCGAGCGTTTCCGCCTGCTGCGGCGTATGCACGAGCACGGTAACTCGCTGGAAGCGATGATTGCGTCCCTTGAGAAATCGCCGCCGGTTCGTGTGCCGGGTACAGCGGTTTATATGTCCCGCGCGTTGAACGTGATCCCGTTTGCTATGCTGCATAACCTGAAGCACAACAAAGTGCTGCATGAGCGAGTCGTATTGCTGACGCTGCGCACCGAAGACGCCCCCTATGTTCACAACGTTAAGCGCGTTTCTATTGAGCAGCTGTCGCCCACCTTCTGGCGCGTGGTGGCCAGCTACGGCTGGCGTGAAACGCCGAACGTGGAAGAGATTTTCCACCGCTGTGGTCTGGAAGGCCTGAGCTGCCGGATGATGGAAACCTCGTTCTTCATGTCGCATGAGTCGCTGATTATCGGCAAACGCCCCTGGTACCTCCGCCTGCGCGGAAAGCTGTTCCTGGCCCTGCAGCGAAATGCACTGCGCGCGCCTGACCAGTTTGAGATCCCACCGAACAGGGTTATCGAGTTGGGAACCCAGGTCGAGATTTAAGTCAGCCAGTCTTTACTGGCCTGATGCCCTCACCCCGACCCTCTCCCACAAGGAGAGGGCGCAAAGACTAAAAAACGGTACTCAGGTGCCGTTTTGCATTTATTAGCGAAACGTTTCGATGTCGATCACACTTCTTTAACCTAGTGGTTGTTTAACCGCCACCTCTTTTCCTACACTCATTATCAGCGAAACGTTTCGCTAGTGGAGCAGGAAAATGAAGAAAGGTACCGTTCTTAACGCTGATATTTCGGCCGTTATCTCCCGTCTGGGGCACACCGATATGCTGGTGGTTGCCGATGCCGGACTGCCAATTCCGCGTCATACCCAGCGCATTGATTTGGCATTAACTCACGGCGTCCCGGGCTTTATGCAGGTCGTGGATGTGGTAACGCAGGAAATGCAGGTTGAGGCGGCAATCATTGCTTCTGAAATCAAACAACATAATCCCGCGCTTCACGAAACGTTGCTCAGCCATATTGAGCAGCTGCAAAAACACCAGGGAAACACCATAACTATTCGTTACATCAGCCATGAGCAGTTCAAGCAGCACACCGCGGATGCACATGCGGTTATTCGCAGCGGGGAGTGTTCCCCGTATGCGAATATCATTCTCTGTGCCGGCGTAACCTTCTGAGGAGGTCAGCATGGAACCCTTACTGCAACTTAAAGGGATCGATAAATCGTTCCCTGGGGTGAAAGCCCTGTCTGGCGCGGCGCTGAACGTCTATCCGGGTCGTGCTATGGCGCTGGTGGGTGAAAACGGCGCCGGCAAATCCACGATGATGAAAGTCCTGACCGGGATCTATACCAAGGATGCCGGTTCACTGCTGTGGTTGGGAAAAGAAACCGCCTTTAGCGGGCCCAAAGCGTCTCAGGAAGCCGGTATCGGGATTATCCACCAGGAACTCAACCTGATCCCGCAGCTCAGCATTGCGGAGAACATCTTCCTTGGCCGCGAGTTTGTCGGGCATTTTGGCAACATTGACTGGAAGAAGATGTACCGCGAAGCCGACAAGCTGCTGGCGAAGCTGAATTTACGCTACACCAGCGAGCGTCTGGTGGGTGAGCTGTCGATTGGCGATCAGCAAATGGTTGAGATCGCCAAAGTGCTGAGCTTTGAGTCTAAAGTCATCGTTATGGATGAGCCTACCGATGCGCTGACCGACACGGAAACCGAGTCGCTGTTCCGCGTTATCCGTGAACTGAAGGCCCAGGGCTGCGGCATTGTTTATATCTCCCACCGCATGAAAGAAATTTTTGAGGTGTGCGACGATGTTACCGTGCTGCGCGACGGGCAGTTTATTGCCGAGCGTGAAGTCTCCTCGCTTACCGAAGATACCCTGATCGAAATGATGGTTGGCCGCAAGCTGGAAGACCAGTATCCGCATCTGGACAAACAGCCCGGCGATATTCGCCTGCGGGTCGATAACGTCTCCGGCCCCGGCGTGAAGGCGGTTTCTTTCACGCTGCGCAAAGGCGAAATCCTCGGCGTTGCCGGACTGATGGGCGCCGGGCGTACCGAATTGATGAAAGTGCTGTATGGCGCGCTGCCGAGAACCGGCGGCTATGTGGCGCTGGATGGCCGTGAGGTGGTGACTCGCTCTCCGCAGGATGGGCTGGCTAACGGCATCGTTTATATCTCTGAAGACCGCAAGCGTGATGGCCTGGTTCTGGGGATGTCGGTGAAGGAGAACATGTCGCTGACCGCGCTGCGTTATTTCAGCCGCGGGGCGGGCAGCCTGAAGCATAAAGATGAGCAGCAGGCGGTGCAGGACTTTATTCGCCTGTTCAACGTCAAAACGCCATCTATGGAGCAGCCGATTGGCCTGCTGTCCGGTGGTAACCAACAGAAAGTCGCCATTGCGCGCGGGCTGATGACCCGCCCGAAAGTGCTGATCCTCGACGAGCCAACCCGTGGCGTGGACGTTGGGGCGAAAAAAGAAATTTATCAGTTAATTAACCAGTTTAAAGCCGAAGGGTTGAGCATCATCCTTGTGTCGTCCGAGATGCCGGAAGTGCTGGGCATGAGCGACCGTATAATGGTTATCCACGAAGGTCGACTGAGCGGTGAATTCTCCCGTGAAGAGGCCACCCAGGAGGCGCTGATGGCCGCGGCCGTTGGTAAGCTTCATCGAGTGAATCAGGAGTTAGATAAATGAGTACCCAGACCGTGTCCACCCGTCGCTGGTTCACCAAAGCGTGGCTGATGGAGCAAAAATCGCTGATCGCTCTGCTGGTGCTGATTGCGATTGTCTCGGCCCTGAGCCCGAACTTCTTTACCGTGAATAACCTGTTCAACATCCTGCAGCAAACGTCGGTGAACGCCATTATGGCGGTGGGAATGACGCTGGTCATTCTGACATCCGGGATCGACCTGTCCGTCGGTTCTCTTCTGGCGTTGACCGGAGCGGTAGCGGCTTCGATTGTGGGCTTTGAGGTGAATGCACTGGTGGCCGTTGCCGCTGCGCTGGCTCTCGGGGCCGCAATTGGTGCCGTAACGGGCGTGATTGTAGCGAAAGGGCGGGTTCAGGCCTTTATTGCCACCCTGGTGATGATGCTGCTGCTGCGCGGGGTGACGCTGGTTTACACCAACGGCAGCCCGATGAACACCGGCTTCTCGGATAATGCTGACCTGTTTGGCTGGTTCGGTATTGGCCGCCCGCTGGGGATCCCGACGCCGGTCTGGATCATGGCGATTGTTTTCCTGGCCGCATGGTACATGCTGCATCACACTCGCCTGGGGCGTTATATCTATGCCCTCGGCGGCAACGAAGCGGCAACGCGCCTGTCAGGTATTAGCGTCAACAAAGTGAAAATCATCGTCTACTCTCTGTGTGGTCTGCTGGCCTCGCTGGCTGGGATCATCGAAGTAGCACGTCTTTCCTCTGCGCAGCCAACGGCGGGTGCGGGATATGAACTGGATGCTATTGCGGCGGTTGTGCTGGGCGGTACCAGTCTGGCGGGCGGCAAAGGCCGGATTGTCGGCACGCTGATCGGGGCATTGATCCTCGGCTTCCTGAACAACGGTCTGAATTTATTAGGTGTTTCTTCTTATTACCAGATGATCGTCAAAGCGGTGGTAATTTTGCTGGCGGTGCTGGTGGACAATAAAAAGCAGTAAAACCATAACCCTACAGGACATCTGACTATGAACATGAAAAAACTGGCTACCCTGGTTTCCGCTGTCGCCCTGAGCGCCACCGTAAGCGCAAACGCCATGGCAAAAGACACCATCGCGCTGGTAGTGTCTACCCTGAATAACCCGTTCTTCGTGTCGCTAAAAGATGGCGCGCAGAAAGAAGCTGACAAACTGGGCTACAACCTGGTGGTGCTGGATTCACAAAACAACCCGGCAAAAGAGCTGGCCAACGTGCAAGACTTAACGGTTCGCGGCACCAAATTAATGCTGATTAACCCAACGGATTCCGACGCGGTGGGCAATGCCGTTAAGATGGCAAACCAGGCTAAAATCCCGGTGATCACCCTCGACCGTATGGCCAACCAGGGTACCGTGGTGAGCCACATTGCTTCTGATAACGTTGCTGGCGGTAAAATGGCCGGTGATTTCATCGCTAAGAAACTGGGCGACGGCGCGAAAGTTATTGAGCTGCAGGGTATTGCTGGTGCTTCCGCAGCCCGTGAACGCGGCGAAGGTTTCAAACAGGCGGTTGCGGCACATAAATTTGACGTGCTGGCCAGCCAGCCAGCTGACTTCGATCGTACTAAAGGTCTGAACGTTATGCAGAACCTGCTGACTGCACACCCTAACGTCCAGGCTGTGTTTGCTCAGAACGACGAAATGGCATTGGGTGCCCTGCGTGCGCTGCAAACCGCGGGTAAATCTGATGTGCTGGTCGTCGGTTTCGATGGTACGGCTGACGGTGTGAAAGCGGTTGAAGGCGGCAAACTGGGCGCGACAGTGGCTCAGATGGCTGACCAGATCGGCGTTATCGGTGTGGAAACCGCTGATAAAGTGCTCAAAGGCGAGAAAGTGGATGCGAAAATCCCGGTTGATTTAAAACTGATCACCAAATAAGAATTAAAGAAAAGCAGGGCAACGCGCCGCTCAGGCATGAGCGGCGCACTCAAACTGGATATCAAGATATGAAAAGCACAGGCAAACTCGTCGTTCTTGGCAGCATCAATGCTGACCATATCCTCAACCTCGAACATTTCCCAACGCCGGGTGAAACCGTCACCGGGCAGGGGTATCAGGTGGCGTTCGGCGGTAAAGGTGCGAACCAGGCCGTTGCGGCAGGGCGCAGTGGAGCAGACATTGCGTTTATTGCCTGTGTGGGCGATGACGATACCGGTGGCCGCGTTTGTAAGCAGCTTGCCAGCGATAATATTGATACTTCGCCAATCAGTACCATTAAAGATGAAGCGACCGGCGTGGCACTAATTTTTGTCAACGGTGCAGGTGAAAATGTGATCGGCATTCATGCAGGCGCTAACGCGGTATTGACCCCTGTGCTGGTTGAAGCCCAACGGCAAAAAATCGCTGATGCTTCGGCATTATTAATGCAGCTGGAATCCCCGCTTGAAAGCGTGCTGGCGGCGGCGAAAATTGCCCATCAACACCAGACCAAAGTGATTCTAAACCCGGCCCCGGCCTGTGAACTCTCTGATGAGCTTCTTTCTCTGTTAGATATGATCACGCCGAACGAAACGGAAGCAGAAAAACTGACCGGCGTGCGCGTTGAGAACGATGCAGATGCTGCCAAAGCTGCAGAAGTGCTGCACGGTAAGGGAATCGAAACGGTGATTATCACGCTCGGCAGCCGTGGCGTATGGCTAAGTGAAAAAGGTCACGGCAAACGTGTACCAGGCTTTAAGGTTAAAGCCGTCGATACTATCGCCGCCGGCGACACCTTTAACGGTGCGCTGGTGACTGCATTGCTGGAAGATAAGCCGATGGAAGACGCCGTGCGATTTGCTCACGCTGCCGCCGCAATTGCCGTAACGCGAAAAGGTGCTCAGCCGTCCGTGCCGTGGCGCAAGGAAATAGATGAGTTCCTGCAGCAGCAGAGGTAAGCCATGGCTACCATGAAAGACGTCGCCCGCCTGGCGGGCGTTTCTACTTCTACCGTTTCTCACGTCATTAATAACGATCGCTTTGTTAGCGATGCCATTCGCCAGAAGGTTGAGGCTGCGGTAAAAACGCTGAATTATGCGCCTTCTGCGTTGGCTCGCAGCCTCAAGCTGAATCAAACGCATACCATCGGTATGCTGATCACCGCGAGTAGCAACCCCTTTTATTCCGAACTGGTTCGCGGCGTGGAGCGTAGCTGCTTTGAGCGCGGCTACAGCCTGGTGCTGTGCAACACCGAAGGCGATGAACACCGCATGAATCGAAATCTGGAAACGTTGCTGCAAAAGCGCGTCGATGGATTACTGCTGTTGTGTACCGAAACACATCAGCCCTCGCCTGAAATCATCAACCGCTACCCAACTATTCCGACCGTGATGATGGACTGGGCACCGTTTGAAGGACAAAGCGATGTGATTCAGGATAACTCGCTGCTCGGAGGAGAAATGGCCACGCAGCACCTGATCGACAATGGCTATACCCGTATTGCCTGCATCGCCGGGCCGCAGGACAAAACACCGGCCAGACTGCGCCTTGAAGGCTACCGTAAGGCAATGGCGCAGGCCGGGCTAATTATTCATCCAGGATATGAAATTATCGGTGATTTCGAGTTTCAGGGGGGATTTAGCGCCATGAGCGAACTGCTTACCCTGGCGGACAGGCCGGACGCGGTATTCATGGGAAATGACGCCATGGCCGTTGGGGCCTACCATGCTTTGTATCAGGCTGGTCTTAGCATTCCGCAGGATATGGCGGTGATTGGCTACGATGATATTGAACTTGCGCGCTACATGACACCGCCGTTGACGACCATTCATCAGCCTAAAGATGAGCTCGGCGAGCTGGCCGTGGATGTGCTGATTCACCGAATGGGGCAGCCAGACCTGGCGCAGCAACGCTTACTGCTCACGCCAGAGCTGGTGGAGCGAAGCTCCGTTTAAGGCTTGTGACGTTCTTTTATTAAGTTGCGCCCGTCTTTTGGGCGCAACAGCAGAAATACCGCCGAAGAGACTAGCGTTATCGCGCCCATCGTCAGCAGCGTGTAATGGAACTGTTCAATGGTATTGACGCTGTCTATTCCTTCCCATGCACGTAGCACCGCGGCACTAACGGCAACCCCAAGGCTAATTGAGAGCTGTTGAGTCACGGCCAGCACGCTGTTACCGCTGCTGGCGTTCTCATCCGTCAGGTCCGCAAGGGTAATGGTGTTCATGGCCGTAAACTGCGTCGACATTGCCATCCCTAATATAAAGAGGGGTAGGATCAGCAGCCAGACCTCCATGCCCGGTGACTGCAGCGAGAACTGCGCAATCAGCAGACCGATGACCAGAGTGATCCCGACCAGCGTTTTACGATAGCCCAGCCAGCGCAGCACCTGAGTCACCGTCGATTTAGCCAGTAACGAACCCACCGCCGTAGGTGCCATCATGCAGCCAGCCAGCAGTGCCGAGTAACCAAAACCGACCTGCAGCATAAGCGGCATTAAAAAAGGTACGCAGCCGGTGCCGAGCCGAGAGGCTATATTGCCGACTATGCCAACGGAGAAGGTACGCGTTTTAAAGAGAGGAAGGGGGATAAGCGGCGTTGGAACGCGGCGGGCATGCCAGACATAAGCCAGCAGCAATAAAATACCGCCCAGAATGACTAACATCCCTATATAGCTGGCAACGATTCGCTCGCCAAACAGCTCAACCCCGCTGGAGATCAGAACCAGGCCCGCACCAAACAGCAGGAAGCCGCTCATATCAAACCCGCGCTTCGGTGTGGTGAAGTTGGGCATATACTTGCGGGCATACAGCAGACCCAGAATGCCAATCGGGATATTGATTAAAAATATCCAGTGCCAGCTTGCCCAGGTCACCAGAACGCCGCCGAGCAGTGGGCCAATAATGGGGCCGACCAAGCCGGGCATGGTCACAAAGTTGAGTACAGGCAATAGCTCGCTGCGTGGGTAAGCCCGAAGTAATGCCAGACGCGCAACCGGCATCATCATTGCGCCGCCAATTCCCTGAATCACGCGGAAGATAACCAGTTCGGTTAAAGATCCCGACATGGCGCAGGCAAAGGAGCCGAGAGTAAACAGGCTAACGGCTACCATAAATACGCGGCGTGTGCCAAAGCGATCGGCTAGCCAGCCGCTTACCGGGATAAGCATGGCGACGGTTAAGGTGTAGCTAATAATGGCGGCCTGCATGGCCAGCGGGGAGCGATTCAGGCTATGGGCTATTGCCGGTAGCGCGGTGTTAAGGATGGTGGCATCCAGCGCCTGCATAAAGAACGCCATTGCGGCTATCCACGGCAAGCCGGCCATACTGCGTGCTGTTTTCGTCATTATTATCCTGAAGGTTATGTACGCCTTTAACTACCGATGAACGACGGGTTCCTTTAATAGCGCCAGGCAGGCGTTAAAGGCTACCTGGTCCTCTCCCTGAGTAATGGCATCAACAATCGCCTGATGCAAATCGAGCTTAATGACTTGGTTATCGGTAATCGCGGTGAAGTAAGTGTAATAAATCGATCTGAATAAGTTCGCGAAAGATGTCATGAAAGGGTTACCGCTCATTTCATAGATGAGCTCGTGGTAGGCCATATCCACTTCAATCCACCGCTGACGGTCAAAGGCCGTCTGCAGTTCCGTCATTTGCGCCATCAGTTGAGCCAGCCTGGTGCGTTGCTCCTCATTACTATTAATAGCGGCTAATGCGCAGGCCTGCGGTTCCAGGCTATTACGCATAATCAAAAACTCTTCTACTACATGGCTGAAGTTATCTTTGGTCATCCACCAGGCTATCAGTTCCTTATCAAGGAAATTCCAGTGGCTGCGGGGCATAACGCGAGTGCCAATCCTTGGACGAGGCAACAGCATGCCTTTAGCGGCTAGCGTCTTGACGGCTTCACGAACGGCCGTCCGGCTGACGCCAAAGAGATCGCCCAGTTCCATCTCGCCCGGAAGAATGCTGCCTGCCGCATACTCACCCTTAAGAATTCGCTGGGCTATTTTCTCCGCCAGTACATAAGAAAGGTTTTTTTGGGCGGCGAGCTGTTGAGTGGATAAAGACATGACGCAATTCCTTTAGCTGTATTTCTTACCCTAGTATGCCACCGGCGATGATTTTGCGGTGATTTATGCAGCAAATATCCCTGATTTGCTGGCTTTCTGCGCGTCGTTGGTGAAAAAGAATGCGGTCAGAAAGTTTTTTCAAATTAGGGGTTGTCAGGCTCTGAGAACTCCCTATAATGCGCCTCCACTGACACGGTGAAGCGGCTTCGAAAGCGGCTTAACAACCCCGGCGTCAGTCAGACGAAAGCGAAAATA
>NZ_VWWV01000003.1 GCF_011752815.1 Enterobacter sp. Cy-643 | reverse complement strand
TTTGCCTGGCGGCCGTAGCGCGGTGGTCCCACCTGACCCCATGCCGAACTCAGAAGTGAAACGCCGTAGCGCCGATGGTAGTGTGGGGTCTCCCCATGCGAGAGTAGGGAACTGCCAGGCATCAAATAAAACATCAAGGCCACCTTAACGGGTGGCCTTTTTGTTTTATCTGCTGTTTGTCGGTGAACGCTCTCCTGAGCAGGACAAATCCGTCGGGAACGGATTTGCACAGCCGGAGGCTGCCCGAAGGGTGACGGGCAGGACAGCCCGGCATACAACTGCCAGGCATCAAATTAGCATTAACCCCGACCGAAAGGCCGGGGTTTTTTGCTTTTTGTATTCTTCATATTTTTATCTTTCTACGACAGATTTATTCACTGCGTTCCTGCCTTAAATCCAGCGTAAATATCTACTCTTCATCATCGCTCTTAAATGAAACATTTTCACCTTTTCGCTTCTGACTCGACATTGATCCATAAACTCGGTATCGTCAGGTGTCTGGATGTCTAAACGTTTAAACGTATGCTTTGAGGATATAAGGTTATGCCGATTCGGGTGCAGGACGAGCTACCAGCCGTCAATTTCCTGCGTGAAGAAAACGTCTTTGTGATGACGACATCGCGCGCCAGCAATCAGGAAATACGTCCGTTAAAGGTACTGATCCTGAATCTGATGCCGAAGAAAATTGAGACGGAAAACCAATTCCTGCGGCTGCTCTCCAACTCTCCACTGCAGGTGGATATCCAGCTGCTGCGCATCGACAGTCGTGAATCTCGCCATACGCCTGGCGAGCATCTCAATAACTTTTACTGTAATTTTGACGACATTAAACACGACAACTATGACGGATTGATCGTCACCGGGGCACCGCTCGGGCTGGTTGAATTTAATGATGTGGCTTACTGGCCGCAGATCCAGCAGGTGCTGGAATGGGCCAAAGATCATGTTACCTCGACGCTGTTTATCTGCTGGGCCGTTCAGGCTGCGCTAAATATTTTATACGGCATTCCAAAGCAAACCCGGGATGAAAAACTTTCTGGCGTCTACGAGCACAATGTTACCCAGCCCCATGCTTTGCTGACGCGCGGCTTTGATGACTCATTCCTGGCGCCTCACTCTCGCTATGCCGACTTCCCTGCGCAGTTGATCCGCGACTACACCGATCTGGAGATCTTTGCCGAGACAGAACAGGGCGATGCCTATCTGTTTGGCAGCAGGGATAAGCGTATTGCGTTCGTGACTGGCCACCCGGAATATGATGCGTTAACGCTGTCCGGCGAATACTTCCGCGATGTCGATGCGGGGCTTCAGCCTGAAGTACCGTATAACTACTTCCCGGGCGACGATCCGGCGAAGAAACCTCACGCGACCTGGCGCAGTCATGGCAATTTGCTATTCACTAACTGGCTGAACTACTACGTCTACCAAATTACGCCGTTCGACCTGCGTCACATGAACCCGACGCTCGATTAAGCGTTTCAGCTTCCCACCCCAGGCGCCTTTGGCGCCTTTTTTTTATTCTGAAAACCACTTCCCTCCTTGATCAAACTTTAATCTCATAAATATCAATTGGATAAATCAATTTAAAATCAAAAATGGAAATTGTTTTTGATTTTAAAAATTCATCAAGTAGTCTTAATTCTGTTGCATGAAAACTGCACAGCCGTGCGCGATTCACTTTTGGCCGTCTCGACGGGATAAGACGAAGGAGTAACCGAATGACACAACAGACAGTTAGCGAAGCGCTGGCCTTTAGCCAGCCGTTTGGTGAGCAAGAGAAGCAGATCCTCACCCCGGAAGCCGTAGAATTCCTCGGCGAGCTGGTGAGCCGCTTTACTCCACAGCGCAACAGGCTGCTGGCATCTCGCATTGCTGAACAGCAGGCCATCGACGGCGGGAAGCTTCCTGATTTCAATTCGGAAACAGATTCCATTCGTAAAAGTGACTGGCAGATTCGCGGTATTCCGCAGGATCTGCTCGACCGCAGGGTAGAAATTACCGGGCCGGTTGAGCGAAAAATGGTGATCAACGCGCTGAATGCTAACGTAAAAGTCTTTATGGCCGACTTCGAAGATTCCCTGGCGCCGAGCTGGAGCAAAGTCATTGACGGGCAGATCAACCTGCGCGACGCGATAAACGGCACCATCAGCTGGACAAACGAAGCGGGAAAAATCTATCAGCTGAAGCCAGACCCGGCGGTACTGGTTTGCCGCGTGCGTGGCCTGCATCTGCCTGAAAAACACGTGACCTGGCGCGGGGAAGCGATCCCTGGCAGCCTGTTCGACTTCGGGCTCTATTTCTTCCACAACGTGGATGCCCTTCTGGCTAAAGGCAGCGGCCCTTATTTCTATCTGCCCAAAACCCAGTCATGGCAGGAAGCGGCCTGGTGGAGCGAAGTATTCAGTTTCACGGAAGATCGCTTCGATCTGCCACGCGGCACCATTAAAGCGACTTTACTGATCGAAACGCTGCCTGCGGTATTCCAGATGGATGAGATCCTGCATGCCCTGAAAGATCACATCGTGGGCCTGAACTGTGGTCGCTGGGACTACATCTTCAGCTACATCAAAACCCTGAAAAATCATCCGGATCGCGTTCTGCCGGACAGACAATCCGTGACGATGGATAAGCCTTTCCTGAACGCTTACTCGCGCCTGCTGATCAAGACCTGTCATCGTCGCGGTGCCTTTGCGATGGGCGGCATGGCGGCCTTTATCCCTAGCAAAGACAGCGCGCGCAATGAATGGGTACTGAACAAAGTCAAAGCGGACAAAGAGATGGAGGCCAATAACGGCCATGATGGTACCTGGATTGCGCATCCGGGCCTTGCGGACACGGTTGTTGAGGTGTTTGGCAAAGCGCTGGGTGAACGCCAGAACCAGCTGGACATCAGCCGCAGCGAAGATGCGCCCATTACTGCGGCGCAGCTGCTTGAGCCTTGTCCTGGCGAGCGCACCGAAGAAGGCATGCGCGCCAACATCCGCGTGGCGGTGCAGTACATTGAGGCGTGGATCTCCGGCAACGGCTGCGTACCAATTTACGGGCTGATGGAGGATGCCGCCACCGCTGAAATTTCCCGTACTTCCATCTGGCAATGGATCCATCACCAAAAGACGCTCAGCAACGGCCAGACCGTGACGAAAGCGCTGTTCCGCCAGATGCTTGCCGAAGAGATGTTGGTGATTCAGGACGAGCTGGGCGACCAGCGTTTTAGCCAGGGACGCTTCGATGAAGCTGCGCGGCTGATGGAACAAATTACCACCTCAGAAGAGTTAATCGACTTCCTGACGCTGCCGGGCTACCGCCTGCTTGCCTGAACCTAACCCTATAAAAATGGAGCATCTGAAATGAAAACCTCTCGTAGCCAACAGATTCAACAAGTACAGCAAGAATGGACACAGCCGCGTTGGGAAGGCATTAAGCGTACCTATAGCGCAGAAGACGTCGTGAAACTGCGCGGTTCGCTAACCCCGGAATGTACTCTGGCGCAGCACGGGGCGGCTAAACTCTGGCGCCTGCTGCACGGCGAGTCGAAAAAAGGCTACGTAAACAGTCTGGGGGCGTTAACCGGCGGGCAGGCTTTACAGCAGGCGAAAGCGGGTATCGAAGCCATCTACCTCTCCGGCTGGCAGGTTGCGGCGGACGCTAACCTGGCGTCCAGCATGTACCCTGATCAGTCGCTCTACCCGGCGAACTCTGTCCCTGCGGTTGTCGATCGGATCAACAACAGCTTCCAGCGTGCGGATCAGATCCAGTGGGCATCCAATATTGAACCGGGCGATCCACGCCACATTGACTACTTCCTGCCTATCGTTGCCGATGCAGAAGCCGGTTTTGGCGGCGTGCTGAACGCCTTCGAACTGATGAAGTCGATGATTCAGGCGGGTGCCGCTGCGGTGCACTTTGAAGACCAGCTGGCTTCCGTGAAAAAATGCGGCCACATGGGCGGCAAAGTCCTGGTCCCAACTCAGGAAGCTATCCAGAAGCTGACTGCCGCTCGTCTGGCGGCTGACGTGATGGGGGTTCCAACGTTACTGATCGCTCGTACCGATGCTGACGCGGCAGATCTGATCACCTCCGACTGCGACGAATACGACCGCGAATTCATCACCGGTGAGCGCACGCAGGAAGGTTTCTACCGTACACGCGCTGGCATTGAGCAGGCCATCAGCCGTGGCCTGGCCTACGCGCCTTATGCCGACCTGGTCTGGTGTGAAACCTCCAAACCTGACCTGGACCAGGCTCGCCGTTTCGCGGAAGCCATCCACGCGCGCTTCCCTGGCAAACTGCTGGCCTACAACTGTTCGCCGTCGTTCAACTGGAAGAAAAATCTCGATGACAAAACCATCGCGTCCTTCCAGCAAGCGCTGTCGGACATGGGCTACAAATACCAGTTCATCACCCTGGCGGGGATCCACAGCATGTGGTTCAACATGTTCGATCTGGCGCACTCTTATGCGCAGGGGGAGGGAATGCGCCACTACGTTGAGAAGGTACAGCAGCCTGAATTTGCCGCCGCTTCTGAAGGCTACACCTTCGTTTCTCACCAGCAGGAAGTGGGCACCGGCTACTTTGATCGCGTAACCACCATCATCCAGGGCGGCGCATCTTCCGTCACGGCGCTGACAGGTTCGACGGAAGAAGAGCAGTTCTGAACAAACTTTATTTTCCCCCTCTCCTTTGGGAGAGGGCCGGGGTGAGGGGAGAAATAAATGTCACACAGGCTGGAGCTGTTAATTGCCCACACCATCCTGCAGGGGTTCGACGCGCAATACGGTCGATTTCTGGAGGTCACCGCGGGTGCCCAGCAGCGCTTTGAACAGGCCGACTGGCACGCCGTTCAACAGGCGATGAAAAGCCGCATCAACCTGTACGATCACCACGTCGGTCTCGTCGTAGAACAGCTTCGCTGCATTACCGGCGGGCAGAACACCGACGCGGCCTTTTTACTGCGCGTGAAAGAGCAATACACCCGGCTACTGCCGGATTACCCGCGTTTTGAAATTGCCGAAAGTTTTTTTAATTCTGTCTATTGTCGGCTCTTCGACCACCGCTCGCTTACTCCCGAGCGGCTTTTTATCTTCAGCTCACAGGCAGGCAAGCAGCTTCGGCCGCTGCCTCGTCCACTGGCGAAAACATTTTTTCCTGAGCAAGGTTGGACGACGTTGCTCACCACCTTGCTCTCCGATCTCCCGCTGCGCCTGCCCTGGCAGGATATTGCGCGGGATGTGGGTTTTATCCTCGCCCATCTATATGAAACCTTCGGCGCAGAAACATTGCGGACGGCCACGCTGGAAGTGGCTAATGAACTGTTTTATCGCAATAAAGCGGCCTGGCTGGTTGGCAAACTGGTTTTACCTGCAGGAACAATCCCCTTTTTGTTGCCAATCCATCGCACCGATGATGGCCGATTAATGGTGGATACCTGCCTGACCAGTTCCCCCGAAGCCAGCATCGTCTTTGGCTTTGCGCGTTCCTATTTCATGGTTTATGCCCCTTTCCCCGCCGCGCTTGTCGAGTGGCTGCGCGAGATTTTACCGGGTAAAACAACCGCCGAACTGTATATGGCGATTGGCTGCCAGAAGCACGGCAAAACCGAAAGCTATCGCGAATATCTGACCTACATTCACAGCACGGCCGAGCAGTTTATTGAGGCACCGGGTATTCGCGGCATGGTGATGCTGGTGTTCACGCTGCCGGGCTTTGATCGCGTGTTTAAAGTGATAAAAGACAAGTTCGCGCCGCAGAAAGAAGTCACCGCCGAAAGGGTTCGCGCCTGCTACCAGCTGGTAAAAGAGCACGACCGCGTGGGGCGCATGGCGGATACCCAGGAGTTTGAAAACTTCGTGCTGGATAAGCGGCAGATAAGTGCCGATCTTATGGCGCTGCTGCAGGAAGAAGTGCCTGAAAAACTGACCGATCTTGGCGACCGCATTGCCATCAGCCATCTCTACATTGAGCGGCGAATGGTGCCGCTTAACCTGTGGCTGGAGCAGGTAGAAGGCCAGCAGCTCAGGGATGCGGTGGAAGAGTACGGCAACGCCATTCGTCAACTGGCGGCAGCCAACATCTTCCCTGGCGATATGCTATTTAAAAACTTTGGCGTGACGCGCCACGGGCGAGTTGTGTTCTACGATTACGATGAAATTTGCTACATGACCGAGGTGAATTTCCGGGATATTCCGCCGGCGCGTTATCCTGAAGATGAACTCTCTTCAGAGCCGTGGTACAGCATCTCGCCGGGAGATGTTTTCCCGGAAGAGTTCCGGCACTATCTTTGTGCGGACAAACGCATTCGCCCGCTATTCGATGAAATGCACGCCGACCTGTTCCGCGCCGACTTTTGGCGCGCTTTGCAAACCCGCATCCGCGATGGCTATGTCGAAGATGTTTATGCTTATCGCCGCCGCCAGCGCTTCAGCCAGCGGTTTGGGGAAGTAAAGCGAGCGGGCTAGCGCCCGCCGCCATAAGCCAGAGTAATGTCCTTCGCGGCTTTGATCACCAGCGCTCCCAGCTCCGTCACGCGGTCATCGGTGATGCGTGAAATCGGGCCAGAAATAGAGATCGCCGCGAATGCCTCATGATGTTCATCGTAGATGCACGAAGCCACGCAGCGCAGCCCCAGAGCATGTTCTTCATCGTCAAACGAGTAACCGCGCTTGCGGGTTTGCGCTAAATCTTCTTTTAAATGCAGTGGCGAAGTCAGCGTTGCCGGTGTGTAGCTGTGCAGACCTTTGCGGTGCAGCAGGCCCACCAGCTCTTCGTCGTTCAGCTGAGCCAGAAACGCCTTGCCCGCGCCGGACGCGTGCATCGGCAGCTTGCCGCCAATAGGCGCTGACATCCGCATCAGCTGGGTGCACTGAACCTGATCGATAATAATCGCCTGATGATCGCTCTTGTCGAGCACCGCGAGGTTGACGGTTTCACCGGAGGCTTCCATCAGTTTGCGCAGAATAGGGTGCACAATGGCCAGCAGGTTACGACTTTGCAGGAAACTACTGCCGACGACAAATGCGTGCGCGCCGATCGTCCAGTGTCCCAGATCGCCCACCTGATGCACAAAGCCTAACTGTTGCATCGTGGTCAGCAGGCGATGGGTGGTGGAATTGGGTAAGCCAGCCTGCTGGGCAAGCTCTGTGAGCGCCACGCTACCGTGAGATTCGGCAATCCACTCCAGCAGCTTAAGGCCGCGGGTCAGGGACTGCACTTGCCCGGTAGCAGCCGGCGCCGCAGCGGCTGCGGCGCGGGGTTTCTTACCTCGTTTAGCGGGGACTGTAGCAACCATACCGGACTCCTTTTTCGTATCGTGGAAATCATTTTCGTTTTATTTGGCGAATTTGCAACCGCTACTCAGACTGATCGGAGGAGTGATGCTGAACATCTCTCATGTTCCCGACGAGCGGCTTTTACGACCCTATAGATTGTGCAAGTATGGGATGGCATATCCGGCAGGCAGGGAAACAGGTGGGAGTGAGCGTGAGCAACAACGTAGAGAAGCTGAAGCAACAACTGAGTGAGCGTATTCTGGTGCTGGACGGCGGCATGGGAACCATGATCCAAAGCTACCGTCTTGATGAGAGTGATTTCCGAGGCGAGCGTTTTGCCGACTGGCCGTGTGACCTCAAGGGCAACAATGACCTGCTGGTGCTCAGCAAACCGGAAATTATCGCCGCGATTCACTATGCCTACTTTGAAGCGGGTGCCGACATCGTCGAAACCAACACCTTTAACTCCACGACCATTGCGATGGCGGATTACCAAATGGAGTCGCTGTCGGCGGAAATTAACTACGAAGCCGCGAAGCTGGCGCGTGCCTGTGCCGATGAATGGACGGCTCGCACGCCGGAAAAACCGCGTTATGTCGCCGGTGTTCTTGGCCCGACCAACCGCACGGCATCGATTTCCCCGGACGTGAACGACCCGGCCTTCCGCAACATCACCTTTGATCAACTGGTCGTTGCTTACCGTGAATCGACCAGGGCGCTGGTGGAGGGCGGGGCCGACCTGATCATGATCGAAACAGTGTTCGACACCCTGAACGCCAAAGCCGCCATCTTCGCCGTAAAGGCGGAGTTTGACGCGCTCGGTGTTGACCTGCCGATCATGATTTCCGGCACCATTACCGATGCATCAGGCCGCACGCTTTCCGGCCAGACGACGGAAGCTTTCTATAATTCCCTGCGCCACGCCGATGCGCTCTCCTTCGGGCTTAACTGTGCGCTGGGGCCTGATGAGCTGCGGCAGTACGTGGCTGAACTGTCGCGCATTGCCGAGTGCTACGTGACGGCTCACCCCAATGCGGGTCTGCCGAACGCTTTCGGTGAGTACGATCTCGACGCGGAAGTGATGGCGCAGCAGATAGGGGAATGGGCGCAGGCCGGATTCCTGAATATTGTCGGCGGTTGCTGCGGGACGACGCCTGCGCATATCGCCGCGATGAGCGCAGCGGTGGCAGGCGTTGCGCCTCGTCAACTTCCCGAACTGCCGGTGGCCTGTCGCCTGGCCGGGCTTGAGCCGCTGAATATCGGCGCAGACAGCCTGTTCGTTAACGTCGGGGAACGCACCAACGTTACCGGCTCGGCAAAGTTTAAACGGCTGATCAAAGAAGAAAAATACAGCGAAGCGCTGGACGTGGCGCTGCAGCAGGTCGCCAGCGGCGCACAGATCATCGACATCAACATGGATGAGGGAATGCTGGATGCCGAAGCGGCGATGGTGCGTTTCCTGAACCTGATTGCCGGTGAGCCGGATATCGCCCGGGTGCCTATCATGATCGACTCTTCGAAATGGGAGGTGATCGAACAAGGGCTGAAGTGCATTCAGGGCAAAGGCATCGTTAACTCTATTTCCATGAAAGAAGGCATTGAGCCATTTATCCATCATGCGAAGCTGGTACGCCGCTACGGTGCGGCGATGGTGGTGATGGCGTTCGATGAGACAGGCCAGGCCGATACGCGCGAACGTAAAATAGAGATTTGCCGCCGGGCTTATAAAATTCTTACCGAAGAGGTGGGCTTCCCGCCGGAAGACATCATCTTTGATCCGAACATCTTCGCGGTAGCGACCGGCATCGAAGAGCACAACAACTATGCCCAGGATTTTATCGGCGCCTGCGAAGACATTAAGCGCGAGCTGCCCTATGCGCTGATCTCCGGCGGCGTGTCTAACGTCTCCTTCTCCTTCCGCGGCAACGAGCCGGTGCGTGAAGCCATTCACGCGGTGTTCCTTTACTACGCAATTCGCAACGGCATGGACATGGGGATTGTGAACGCCGGGCAACTGGCTATTTACGACGATCTTCCCGCCGAGCTGCGGGATGCCGTTGAAGACGTCATTCTTAACCGCCGCGACGACAGCACTGAACGCCTTCTGGATCTGGCTGAAAAATATCGCGGCAGCAAAAGCGATGACGGCGCCAATGCTCAACAGGCGGAATGGCGTAGCTGGGACGTGGTGAAACGTCTCGAATACTCGCTGGTGAAAGGTATCACCGAGTTCATCGAAGCGGACACAGAAGAAGCCCGTCAGCAGTCGGCTCGCCCCATTGAAGTGATTGAAGGCCCGCTGATGGCGGGAATGAACGTGGTGGGGGATTTGTTCGGCGAAGGGAAAATGTTCCTGCCGCAGGTGGTGAAATCGGCCCGCGTGATGAAGCAGGCGGTGGCTTACCTTGAGCCGTACATCGAAGCCAGCAAAGAGCAGGGCAGCAGCAACGGTAAAATCGTGCTGGCGACAGTTAAAGGCGACGTGCATGACATCGGCAAGAACATCGTCGGCGTAGTGCTGCAATGTAACAACTACGAGATTATCGATCTTGGCGTGATGGTGCCCGGCGAGAAAATTTTGAAAACCGCCCGTGAAGTGGGGGCCGATATCATTGGCCTGTCCGGGCTTATCACCCCATCGTTGGACGAAATGGTCAACGTGGCCAAAGAGATGGAGCGGCAGGGCTTTACGCTGCCGCTGTTGATCGGCGGGGCAACCACGTCAAAAGCCCACACGGCGGTGAAAATAGAGCAGAACTACAGCGGGCCAACCGTCTACGTGCAGAACGCCTCGCGCACCGTCGGCGTGGTTTCTGCTCTGCTTTCAGAAACCCAGCGCGGTGAATTTGTCGCCCGCACCCGCAAAGAATACGAAGTTGTTCGTACGCAGCACGCGCGTAAAAAACCGCGCACGCCGCCGGTTACGCTGGAAGTTGCACGGGATAACGATCTGCCTTTTGACTGGGAAAGCTACACGCCTCCGGTTCCGCACCGGCTGGGCGTGCAGGAAGTGACCGCCAGTATTGAAACGCTGAGGAACTACATCGACTGGACGCCGTTCTTCATGACCTGGTCGCTGGCCGGGAAATATCCGCGCATTCTGGAAGATGAGGTTGTGGGTGAGGAGGCAAAACGGCTGTTCAAAGACGCTAACGACATGCTGGATATGCTCCACCGGACGAAAACAATGGCGCCGCGCGGCGTGGTCGGGCTGTTCCCGGCGAATCGCGTGGGGGACGACGTGGAGATTTATGCCGATGAAACACGCTCTCAGGTTAAAGGCTTCAGCCGCCATCTGCGCCAGCAAACGGAAAAGAACGGCTTCCCGAACTACTGCATTGCCGATTTTGTGGCGCCTAAACACAGCGGTAAAGCCGACTACATCGGTGCTTTTGCGGTCACCGGCGGTATTGAAGAGGACGCGCTGGCGGGCGCCTACGATGCACAGCACGATGATTACAACAAAATCATGGTGAAAGCCGTCGCGGATCGCCTGGCCGAAGCCTTTGCTGAGTATTTGCACGAACGCGTGCGTAAAGTTTACTGGGGCTATGCGGCCACGGAAAACCTCAGCAACGAGGAACTGATTCGTGAGAATTACCAAGGCATTCGCCCGGCACCGGGCTACCCGGCCTGCCCCGAGCACACGGAAAAAGCGGCCATCTGGGCGCTGCTGGACGTCGAAAACGTGATCGGCATGAAGCTCACCGAGTCTTACGCCATGTGGCCCGGTGCGTCTGTTTCTGGATGGTACTTCAGCCACCCGGACAGCAAGTACTTCGCCGTCGCGCAAATTCAGCGCGACCAGGTCGAAGATTACGCCCGACGCAAAGGCATGCCGGTCAGCGAGGTTGAACGCTGGCTTGCGCCGAACCTCGGGTATGACGCGGACTGACTCACAAACCTGTTATCTTTCCTTACAACTTACAAGGCGCTCTGGGGGCGCCTTGTCTCTTTATTGAAGTTAAACCCTTATACTGAAGGGTGGTGGCTATTTTTGCTTCAGGAACCCTAAAAACTACACCTTAAATAATTCGAATTGCAGGAAGGCGACAAGACCGACAATCCCAGGGAGCATAGCTAACTATGTGACTGGGGTGGGCGGGTGCAGTCAACGCACCTGCGGTTTGAAGTATGACGGGTATATAAGGAGAACAAGAATCCGTGCTGACGTTGTTACACCTGCTGTCCGCCGTTTCGCTGCTGGTCTGGGGCACGCACATTGTGCGCACCGGTATCATGCGCGTTTACGGTGCCAACCTGCGCAGTGTGCTTAGCCACAGCGTAGAAAAGAAACCGCTCGCCTTCTGCGCTGGGATCGGCGTTACCGCGCTGGTGCAGAGCAGTAATGCCACCACCATGCTGGTGACCTCGTTCGTTGCCCAGGATTTGGTGGCGCTCGCCCCTGCGCTGGTGATTGTGCTGGGGGCTGATGTGGGTACAGCGCTAATGGCGCGTATCCTGACCTTCGATCTTTCGTGGCTTTCGCCGCTGCTGATTTTCATCGGCGTAATCTTCTTCCTCAGCCGCAAGCAGACTCGCGCCGGGCAGCTTGGCCGCGTGGGGATTGGCCTGGGTCTTATTCTGCTGGCGCTCGAGCTGATTGTGGGAGCCGTTACGCCGATTACCCAGGCGAACGGCGTCCAGGTGATCTTCGCCTCCCTGACCGGCGACATCATGCTCGACGCGCTGATTGGCGCGATGTTCGCCATCATTAGCTACTCCAGCCTGGCTGCCGTCCTGTTGACGGCCACGCTGACCTCTACCGGCGTGATCTCGTTTGATGTAGCGCTGTGTCTGGTCATCGGGGCTAACCTCGGTTCCGGCCTGCTGGCAATGATCAACAACAGCGCTGCGAATGCTGCCGCCCGTCGTGTGGCGCTGGGCAGCTTACTGTTCAAACTGGTGGGCAGCCTGCTGGTGCTGCCGTTCGTGCATATCCTGGCCCGGCTGATGCACCACCTGCCGCTGCCGGAATCTGAACTGGTTATCTACTTCCACGTGTTCTACAACCTGATTCGCTGTCTGGTGATGGTGCCCTTTGCCGAACCGATGGCGCGCTTCTGCCGCCGGGTGATCAGTGAAGCGCCGGAAGTTGACGCCCGGATGAAGCCTAAACACCTCGATCCTACGGCGCTGGATACTCCCGCGCTAGGGTTGTCCAACGCTGCGCGTGAAACCCTGAGAATGGGCGACGTACTTGAGCAGATGCTGGAAACCTGGAGCAAGGTGATGCACGGCGAGCCGCGCCAGGAAAAAGAGCTGCGCAAGCTGGCCGACGATGTGGACGTGCTGTATACCGCCATTAAGCTTTACCTTGCGCAGATGCCGAAGGAAGATCTGGCGGAAATGGAATCGCGCCGCTGGGCGGAAATCATTGAAATGTCGCTCAACCTGGAGCAGTCGGCGGACATCATCGAACGTATGGGCAGCGAAGTCGCAGATAAGTCCCTCGCCGCGCGCCGGGCCTTCTCGCCGGATGGCCTGACCGAGCTGGATAATCTGCTCCAGCAGCTGATCAGCAACCTGCAGCTGAGCCTGTCGGTGTTCTTCTCAAGCGATCTGGGCAGCGCCCGCCGGCTGCGCCGGAACAAACACCGCTTCCGTATCATGAACCGCCGCTACTCTCATGCTCACGTCGATCGTCTGCACCAGCAGAACGTGCAGAGCATCGAGACCAGCTCGCTGCACCTCGGGCTGCTGGGGGATATGAAGCGCCTGAACTCGTTGTTCTGTTCCGTCGCCTACAGCGTGCTGGACCAGCCGGACGATGACGACGAACGGGATGAATATTGATCGCCCGTATGGCACCGTTAATTTCAGGAGCCGGGGCTACGAAATCGCCTTCTTGTGCAAGAAGGGCGATGATGTACTTGAAAGGCAGCCATCAGGCTGCCTTTCTTTTCACCATTAGCGGGTATCGATTAATCGGAAACAATATCCTCCGCGTGGGCCAGCAGATACTCCTCCGCTTCCTTTGACCAGATGCCGCGGTGACGCTCCATAATTGCTGCCAGCGCTGGGTCGCTAATTTTCCCCAGCGGCGTTAGTGGCATTTTTTTCCCGGTATAAACCAGCTTTTTACCGCCGCCAACCGCCGGTAAGTCCAGCGTGGTATCGCCCGCCGCATTAAGCCCCAGAATATGAGTCACAACTTTTGCTGTCTGGACTTTTTTCGTCTGCATCAGCTCAACTGCGGCACGCATATCGTCAGTATTGCCGCCTGAGGTGCCTACGTAATGGGTGAAGGAGTAATGAACGTCGTAAAAGTTAATGGGGGCGCTGAACCCCTTATCCTGCGGGCCAGCAAAGAAATTGAGGCAGCCATCGGGTGCCAGCAGCGATGAAGCCATAGTGATAAGCTGCTCGTTGGGGACGAAGACAAAGATATCGTCAAAACCGTGGCCGCAGGAGAGCGCCATCAGCGTTTCGCGGCAGGCATCATGGCCATCAATATAGTGAATCAATGTTTGCGGCTCGGACGGATAGTGCTGACGTGCATAGCTGAGCTTAGGCTTATTGGTGTCGGTCACCACCAGCAGCGCTGGGTTAATCGGGCCATGCAACGCGTAGTCGATAGCCAGCAAGCCCATTGGACCGGTGCCGCCGAGAATCAGCGTGCGTCCCTGAGGGCGAATGCCCATTACAGGGTTATAGCTGCCTTTCTCCAGATGATAGTTGGCGTTGAAAGCGCCAATCACGCAGGAAAGGGGCTCCACCAGCGAGCCTTCAAACCAGGTATCACCTTCCCAGGAGAGCAGGCAATCTTGTTCCATCACTTCGTTAGGGATCACCACATGGGTCGCTTCTCCACCGATCCACGGGAATGAATAGCCGGGACAGTCCGGGCGATCCGGCAACTGTAGATTGGCCTGAATCACATAGCGCTGTCCGGCGTGAAACTTGTGCTGCCACTTCTTGCCGACGGCGATAATTTCCCCACAGAACTCATGGCCGATGATGATCGGGTTAGTCGCCACATCGTCAGGAACCTTTTTGTGATCCTCACCCTGATTCGCCTCTTTCCACGACGAGAGGCACAGGCTGTCGGTAACTACGCGGGCGAGGATTTCATCTTCCTGCATCGGCGGGAGTTCAAAGGTTTCCAGACGCAGATCGCGTTTGCCGTATAGGCGCAGGGCTGTTGTTTGCATAAACCACCTCTTATTTAGCACGGTAGCCCCGGTATCGCCGGGGCGGAATAATCAGGACAGGAAGCCCAGCGCGTTACCGATAATCCCCAGGCCGAAAAGGGCGAAAATCAGCCACACCGGATTCACTTTCTTATTGAGCAGGCGCACCATCAGCATCGTCAGGCCCAGTGCCAGCAGGCCGGGACAGAGTTGATCGAGGATGTTCTGTACGGTCATGGTGACGGTGGAACCATCGGCACCCGGTGTTTGCGAGACCACCAGCGGCACGTTGATGGTGGTCCACTTGGTCACCAGCACGCCCATGACAAACAGGCCAAGAATGGAGGCACCTTCGGTCAGTTTTTGCAGCAGGTTTCCGCCCATATCACTGACGATATTGACCCCTTTACGGAAGCCCAGCTGTAGCCCATACCACTTCATGGCAAGGCGTACCGCATTGAAAATAAAGAAGAACAAAAGTGGGCCGAGAATATTGCCGGAGAGCGCCAGCGATGCGCCCAGGGCGGCGGTGATTGGCCGCAATGTGCCCCACACTAGCGGGTCGCCAACCCCTGCCAGCGGCCCCATCAGGCCCACTTTGATGCCATTAATTGCGCCATCATCTATAGCCGCACCGTTAGCTCGCGCTTCTTCCATCGCTACCGTCACGCCAATAACTGGGCCGCAGACCGCTGGTGTGGTGTTGAAGAACACCAGATGACGCTTTAGCGCGGCAACCTGATCCTCTTTTAGTGGATAGAGGCGTTTAATGGCCGGGATCATGTCGTAGCAAAAACCTAGCCCGTGGATACGTTCGAAGTTGAATGACGCCTGCTGCAGGTTGGATCGCAGAAACATGCTCACCAAGTCCCCTTGGGTAATTTTTCTCTGTTCCATGTTGGGCTCCATCAGTCGTCAAGCTGGTCAAGGGCGGTGGAAGTGGTGGCTGTGGCCTGGGGTTCAGGCTTGCGCCACTGCGGGTTCAGCTGGATATAAATCAGCGCGATGATGACTCCTACGCCGCCGAAGGCCAGCAGGCTGAAATCGAGATAGCCGCCCGCGAGGAAGCCAAGGAAAAAGAAAGGCATCAGATATTTCACGCCCATCATGCGAAGCACCATGGCGTAGCCGACCACCACGATAAAACCGCCAGCGATTTGTAAACCGTGGGTGACATATTCCGGAATGGCATCCAGCATATTGCTGACCATGTCGGCGCTGACAAACAGCGAAACCACCAGCGCGGGGACGGCGACGCGCAGTGCCTGGATGCCCAGCGCTGAGACGTGCAGAAGATCGATTGTCCCAAAGCGCGCCTCTTCAGCGGCTTTATCTGCGGCGTGCTGGAACACTACGGTAATAGTGCGGGCGAATACGGTGAGCACCTGGCCCGCGGCGGCGACCGGGAGCGCGATTGCTATCCCGGTTGCAATGCTTTGATGACCAACGATCACCAGGATAGCCGAGATAATGCTGGCCAGCGCCGAGTCTGGAGACTGCGCCGCGCCGACGTTCATCCAGCCCAGCGCGATCAGTTCCAGAGTACCGCCGAGCATAATTCCGGTTTTTAAATCGCCAAGAATTAAGCCAATCACGGTACAGGCGATTAACGGGCGGTGAGTCTGGAATTCATCCAGCACGCTGCCCATCCCGGCAATACAGGAAAAAATAAATATGGCTATTATTTGTAGGGTACTGATTTCCATAATCTGTCACCTTGGAGGTATAAGGATCCCTGCCTGTTACGGCATATAACTACAGGCGCACTTTATTATTCTGTAATGGACAGTTCTGCTATTTTATCGAGAATATTTATCGACGGGTCGGAGGCCACTACGCGTAAATCGAGTTTTACACCCAGCTTATCTAATTGTTGAAATGAATTAATATCCATTTCATCTAATGAGATAGCCTTGGTGAGTTGTTTTTTACCCGGTCGCCAGGCCATGCCACCGATATTTAGGTGCACTATTTTCACACCCTTCTGAACCATAGTTAAAACATCCTGCGGGTTGGTAAATAAATAAAAAACAGTTTCGTCTTTATATTGAGGATTGTGATATACGGCGACGGCTTTCTCTATATTCACCACATTGACTTTCATGCCCGGAGGCGCAGCCTGACGAAGTAGCGTGCGGCGAACGTCGTCGTTATAAACATCGTCATTACAGATAATAATTCGCCGGGCGTTAGCCACTTTCGACCAGACAGTAGTGACCTGACCGTGAATCAAACGGTCATCGATACGAGCGAGCGTAATGTTCATCAAAAGTCCTCCTCAACGGTCTCCGGCTGCCGCCAGGTGACGCAGCACTGGCTGGCAATAGTCTCCAGGTGATTGCAGAGTTCGTCAGCGTTCATCGTTTGTTGATTATCCACCAGCTCCAGAGCCAGCGGCAGCGACAGGCCGCTGATAACCCGCAGCTGTGGGTTGCTCATCGCTAGCCCCGCAGCGGCATTCCACGGACTGCCGCACTGTAAATCAACGGCGACAAGCCACTGCTCTTCTTTGCGAGTTTCTACATGCTTTTCAAGCTTGATGGCGATATCGCCAGCGTTTTCACCGGGTACAAACTCCACGGTGCTGACGTTGACATCGCCGTAGACCATACGCACCGAGTCGAGCATGGCGCAAGCAAGCTGGCCGTGGGCACAGAAGATGACGTTAACCATTTTTCCCCCTTAGCCGCGCGTTTTTCCGCCCGCGATGTTAGTGGTTACGCCAGTGATATAGCTGGCGCGTTCTGAGAGTAGGTAACAAACAAAATCAGCGATTTCAGAAAGACGACCTGAGCGCCCAATTGGAATCGAATTCTTTGTATAGCCTTCGCGCAATTGGTCGACGGTGATGCTACGGGTCCAGGCCAGCGCCTCTTCGTATTCCGGCGTACGGAGTCCGGTTTTTTCCAGAATACCTGGCGCAACGCCTACTACGCGGATGCCGTATTTGCCCAGCTCTTTCGACCAGGAGCGGGTAAAGCTATTCAGCGCGGCTTTGGTCGCGGCATAGCAGCTCTGGCCCTCAGAGCCTTCCAGGCCGCTTTCCGACGAAACGTTAAGAATCACGCCGCCGCGTTGTTTAACCATCTGGCGGGCCACCGCCTGCGACATCAGAAAGACACCTTTCTGGTTGATATTGACCATTTTTTCAAATGCCGCTTCATTTAACTCATAGCAACCGGTGGGTAATTTCTCGTCGACTAATAAACGCGGGAAATTAACACCCGCGTTATTCACCAGCCCATCAATACGACCAAAGCGTTGAATAATACTGTCGACAGTTTTATTTACCTCGCTTGCGCTGGAAATATCAGTTGGCCAGAAAGTATAACTTTCGAGATCCTGGTGTTTATCGCCGCCGTGAATATCTATCATCTGCACTCTGGCGCCCTGGAGTAATAGCTCATCTACGATGGCCAGGCCAATTCCCGACGCACCACCGGTAATAATCATAATTTTGTCTTTTAAATTTAACCACGTATCCATTATCGACTCCTGTTTTCTTTAGATAAAGGGATCTCCCCGCGGTAGCGCTGCGTGAAATCATCTTCTTTCAATTTATTTCAGTAACGACTCGGCGGTTTCTCTGTTTGTCACCAGGCAATTAATGTAATTTCCGTTTAATGCGCCAAGAATACCGGAGTATTTTTCCTCGCCCATTGCAATACCTACTGAATAACGCGCTTTCTTGAGTTTCGCTATCTCAATAGAGAGTGTTTTCTCGCTCATGGCAGTTTCAACCATTGCGCCATCAATATTGTAAAAACGGGAGCAAATATCACCGGCCACGTGGCGGGCGTTGAGGTCATCGCTCTCTTCGCTGCCGTAAAAAGCATGCCAGTTCGCGCCGTTCCGGATGGCCGGGGAACCTATTCCCACCAGCGCGATGTCCAGGTTATCCCAGTAAGAGGCGATGGTTTTAAAGTGTCGGGACTGCATAATACCGTTTCGAATTAACTTGTTATCGAGCAGTGCAGGAAAGTCGGCAAGATGCGATTCCGCTTTCAGCTTCGCCGCCGCGCCGTAGGTCAGCGTATTGACGTGGTAACGGCTTTCCAGTTTTCCTGACGGACCACCGATGATTGGGACGCAGATAGCCTGACGAGACTGGCTGGCCTGCGGCAGATTCTCTACCAGCGCACGTACCGCGCGGCCCCAGGAGAAACCTACAATATCACCGGGCTCAAGCAGTCTGTCGACCAGCTGGGCCCCGTGCTGGCCCATAAGGTTGAGCTGATCGTCTTCCTGCAAGGAGTCGCTGGTGGCGACAACCGCTTCCCTGAGGCCAAACCTTTGCTTAAGCTGCTGCTCGAGCCACAGATTTTCGTTGTAGTCGTAGTTGATAGCGATAGTAACAATACCCTGTTCACGGCCGCGCTTTAGCAACCGGCTAATGGTCGTCCGGTAAATTCCCAGCTCGCGCGCAATCTGCGCCTGGGTCATCTCTTGCTCATAATAGAGTTGAGCGACTTTGACTATCAGGCGGATATCATCGCTACTTTCCATCGTCATCTGCCGACTCCTGCACATTTGTGCAAATCCTGTTCTTCCGAACACAATCTGATATAACCTCAGCTTTGCCGCTATTTAAAGAAATTATCTTCGTTTTCGTTGTGGTTCTACGGTGGCTTATGTTGCACATTTGATGAACAGAAAGCCTGTTGATGGCACTTTTGTGCATTTGCTTGTAATGGGTTGATTCTGCTTTATTTCATCAGGCAAAGTTGCTTTCGTTGGTGGCGTGCACTTTTGTCCTGAAAGGCGCGTCAGATCACACTCAGTGCTCAGGGAACAAAGCGAGATGATTTTTATCGCTGTTGAGGTGAGGTAATATTTCGCTTTTACAGGAGAATTTATGCTGCCAGAGTCATCAACCCGTCTTAACAAATACATCAGCGAGAGCGGGATCTGCTCACGCCGCGACGCCGATCGCTACATCGAACAGGGCAACGTTTTTATTAACGGCAAGCGCGCCAAAATTGGCGATCAGGTTTTTACCGGCGACAGCGTGAAGGTGAATGGTCAGCTCATCGAACCCCGCAACGAAGAAGACCTGGTGCTGATTGCGCTGAATAAGCCGGTGGGGATTGTAAGCACCACGGAAGACGGCGAGAAAGACAACATCGTTGACTATGTGAACCACAGCAAGCGCGTGTTCCCCATTGGTCGCCTGGACAAAGATTCTCAGGGGCTGATTTTCCTGACCAACCACGGCGACCTGGTGAATAAAATCCTGCGTGCCGGGAACGACCATGAGAAAGAGTATGTGGTCACGGTGAACAAGCCGGTTACCGACGAGTTTATTCGCGGTATGGGGGCAGGCGTGCCGATTCTGGGCACCGTCACCAAGAAATGCAAAGTCAAAAAAGAAGCGCCGTTTGCGTTTCGTATCACCCTGGTTCAGGGGTTAAACCGCCAGATCCGCCGCATGTGTGAGCATTTTGGCTACGAAGTGACGAAGCTGGAGCGTACGCGCATCATGAACGTCAATCTCACCGGTATTCCGCTGGGGGAGTGGCGCGACCTGACGGATGATGAACTGATTGCGCTGTTTAAGCTGATTGAGGATTCGTCCTCAGAGGCTAAACCGGCCACCAAAAAAGCGAAGCCCAAAACGGCCAGCCCGGCGGTGAAAAAACCGTTGGTGAGCGGCCCGAAAAGCTCAGCTAAAACGCCCGCTGAGCTTGCCTCGCGTAAACGCTTTGCTTCCCCTGGCCGCAAGAAAAAGGGCCGTTAGGCTAGCGTTTGCCTCGGGTGTGATTATTGGCTGACCATGAATACGTCGTCGTGGTATCCGGTTTTAAAGCATTTTGTTTCTTCAGCTGGCGAGCTTTCTTAGCCGCCAGCGCACGTTCCGCCATCAGCTTATCGATGTACTCTTTTTTTACCTGATTAGTCTCTGAGTTGGTCAACGTACGACCGTGGGCAATGCGGGCGCGATCCAGCAGCGTTTTTAGCTCACGCTGTTCGCTTTCCGTCATGTCTTGCTGTGTCAGTCTGGCTGTGGCCATCGTTGCAATCTCCCAGGAAAGGACTCTCAGTGTAAAACAAACCCACCGCGCCGACGAGACAAAAAAGCCTGCATCAGCAGGCTTTTAGCGATTATTTTTTGTCGTCTGACTTCGGCGTTATCGCTTTGCCGGACCAATACCCGGCCAGCAGAGAGCCGGACAGATTGTGCCAGACGGAGAACAACGCGCCGGGCAGCGCGGCGAGCGGCGAGAAGTAAATTTTACCCAACGTGGCCGCAAGACCGGAGTTCTGCATCCCCACTTCGATGGCCAGCGTCCGACAGGTCGACTCGTCAAACCCAAACAGGCGTCCGCCCCAGTAGCCGCCGAGCAGGCCAATGGTGTTATGCAGAATCACCGCGACAATCACCACCAGGCCAACGGAGGCGATGTGTGACGCCGAGCCAGCCACAACCGCGCTAATGATGGCGAGAATACAAAGCATGGAAAACGCGGGCAGCCACGGTTCCACGCGCTTCACCAGGCGTGGGAACAGGTGATGCACAATCAGGCCAAGGCCAATCGGGATGATGACGATTTGCAGAATGCTAACCAGCATGCCCATCACATCGACTTTAATGTCGGCGTCAACATAGAGACGGGTGAGCAGCGGCGTGGCAAAAACGCCGACCAGCGTGGAGACTGAAGAGATCGTTACGGAGAGCGCAACGTCGCCTTTGGCCAGATAAATCATGACATTGGACGCCGTACCGCTGGCTACGCTGCCGACCAGCACCATCCCGGCTGACAGGTCGGGCGGCATATGGAACAACATCGCCAGCAGCCATGCGGCCAGCGGCATCACCAGGTAATGTAGAAAAATGCCTGCAGCTACCGGTGCCGGGCGCGACAGCACGCGTTTAAAGTCTTCAAGCCGCAGGTGGACGCCCATGCCAAACATAATGAGCATCAGCAGCGTGCTGACCCACGGGCCAATCGGGGTAAAGGTTGAGGGCGTATAATACGCTGCGACGGAGAGCAGCAGCGCCCAGAGCGGGAACAGCCGGGTTAGGGTGGCGATCATAGCGGTGTCCTTGCAGAGAGTGTGTTGTTTTATGGTTATAAAAAAGCCGGGTGCGAGCCCGGCTTTCTGTATTCATGGCATGAATTTATCTGTTATTCAAACAAGTTACGGTGCAGCTTCTGGACAACCTGTTCGGCATCGTCGCCAGGCACCAGGAAGCACAGGTTGTAGCTGGAAGCGCCGTAGCAAATCATGCGGATGTTGAACGGGTCGAGCACGCCGAACACCTCTTTGCCTACGCCACAGGCCTGGGACAGCTTATTGCCGATGATCGCCACCAGCGCCAGGTTTTCTTCGACTTCCACGCGGCACAGCGACGAAAGCTCGGTGAGCAGCGCGGTGGTCAGCAGGCTGTCGCCGGTGGAGGTTGAGCCGGTGGTGTCCATGGTCAGCGCCACGCTCACTTCGGAGGTGGTGATCAGATCCACGGAAATATTGTGGCGAGCCAGAATGCTAAACACTTCCGCCAGGAAACCACGGGAATGAAGCATGTGCAGGCTGTGCAGCGTCAGCAGCGTTTGCTTACGACGCACCGCAAGGGCACGGAACAGCGGCGGATTCTCCGTTTTTTTGCACACCAGGGTGCCGCCAGCCGCAGGATCTTTACTGGAACCGACAAAGACCGGAATGTCGCAGCGCACGGCGGGCAGCAGCGTGGCTGGGTGCAGCACTTTTGCGCCAAAGGTCGCCATTTCGGCGGCTTCTTCAAAGGCGATGCGATCAATGCGTTTTGCCGCAGGCACCATGCGCGGGTCGGTGGTGTAGATGCCCGGCACGTCGGTCCAGATATCCACGCGAGCGGCATTCAACGCTTCGCCGAGCAGCGCAGCGGTATAGTCGCTGCCGCCGCGGCCAAGCGTGGTCGTTCTGCCTTTTTCTTCGCTGCCGATAAAGCCTTGAGTGATCACCAGAGATTCCGCGAGGCGCGGCATCATCTGCTGGCTTGCCAGTTCCGCCAGCGCGGCGATATCCGGTTCTGCACGGCCAAAGCGGTCGTTGGTGCGCATGACTTTACGAATATCGAACCACTGCGCTTCCACCTGGCGTTCACGCAGAATTTCCACGAACAGCAGGGTGGACATCAGTTCGCCGTGGCTGACCAGTTCATCGGTCAGCGCGGTGGAGGTTGCCAGAGAGGCGGCTTCCGCAAGGGTGGTGATGTTTTCAAGCAGGCGGTCGATCTCTTCACGAATAACGTCCGGATTCGCCAGACGCTCAACGATGTTGTACTGGATTTTGCGGATGGCATCGAGCTTGACGAAGCGCTCGGTCGCTTCGAGGCCTTCAGCCAGAGCAACCAGCAGGTTAGTCACGCCAGCGGAGGCGGAAAGCACCACCACGCGAACGTGGCTATCGGCCAGCACCACATCGGCGCTGCGGTTCATCGCGTCGAAATCGGCGACGCTGGTCCCACCAAATTTGGCGACTACGGTTTGAGACATAACTACCTCGTGTCAGGGGCCATTCAACTGGCAAAAAAGTATTCAGCCTTGGCACAAGGGAAGAGCGGTAAACGGGTGGGCGCAGAGCAGGAGAACTACGATATCACCCAGAAGTGCTCCACCTTGTCTATCCGGCTTTTGGCGCCGGATATGAAACGCTCGACTGCGAACGTTTCTGGTGACAACCCAGAGGATTCAGCCCCTGTAGCCGACAATAAGCGTGACCAGCCGCTTCATCATCTCGGCGTTGCACCCCCTCACGTATCGTCCTTGTTACTGGTTCCTCGGATACGATTTTCTGGGCAACGCGCCTCTTCTGGCCTGCGCATGCGCAGGTAGCGCCTAATAAATAAAGCTTCAGCGAAGGCATGTCAACTGCGGGGTTATGCGGATTTTTCATGTTAAATCTGTAATCAGGAATTTAACTTATAAGAGGGTATTTTTGCCGCTTTTTAGGGGGTTACGGGAAACCCTCGGTTAATGGCATAAAATCAATCACAATTTTTGCCTGCAGGCGCTACAATCGACCGAAGTCACAATTCTCAAATCAGAAGAGTATTGCTATGAAAAACATCAACCCGAAGCAGACCTCTGCCTGGCAGGCACTCCAGAAACATTACGATGAGATGAAAGACGTTACGCTTTCCGACCTGTTCGCGAAAGATAACGACCGCTTCAGCAAGTTCTCCGCAACCTTCGATGACCTGATGCTGGTGGACTTCTCCAAAAACCGCATCACCACCGAAACCCTCGAAAAACTGCAGGCTCTGGCGAAAGAGACCGATCTGCAGAGCGCGATCAAATCCATGTTCGCCGGCGAGAAAATCAACCGCACCGAAGACCGCGCCGTGCTGCACGTTGCGCTGCGTAACCGCAGCAATACGCCTATCCTGGTCGATGGCAAAGACGTGATGCCGGAAGTGAACGCGGTGCTTGAGAAGATGAAAGCCTTCTCCGAAAGCATCATCAGCGGGAGCTGGAAGGGTTACACCGGTAAAGCGATCACCGACGTGGTTAACATCGGTATCGGCGGCTCTGACCTCGGCCCATTCATGGTCACCGAAGCGCTGCGTCCATACAAAAACCACCTCAACATGCACTTTGTGTCCAACGTTGACGGTACCCACATTGCCGAAGTGCTGAAGAAAGTTAACCCGGAAACCACGCTGTTCCTGGTTGCCTCAAAAACCTTCACCACTCAGGAAACGATGACCAACGCCCACAGCGCACGTGACTGGTTCCTGCGTGCCGCTGGCGATGAAAAGCACGTGGCAAAACACTTCGCTGCGCTGTCCACCAACGGTAAAGCCGTCGGTGAATTTGGTATCGACACCGCAAACATGTTCGAATTCTGGGACTGGGTTGGCGGCCGTTACTCTCTGTGGTCCGCAATTGGCCTGTCCATCATTCTGTCCGTGGGCTTCGACAACTTTGTTGAACTACTGTCCGGCGCGCACGCGATGGACAAACACTTCTCCACCACGCCTGCCGAGCAAAACCTGCCGGTTCTGCTGGCGCTGATCGGCATCTGGTATAACAATTTCTTCGGTGCTGAAACTGAAGCGATTCTGCCATACGACCAGTACATGCATCGCTTTGCCGCCTACTTCCAGCAGGGCAACATGGAGTCCAACGGTAAGTACGTTGACCGCAACGGCAACGCCGTGGACTACCAGACTGGCCCAATTATCTGGGGCGAACCGGGCACCAACGGGCAGCACGCGTTCTACCAGCTGATCCACCAGGGGACCAAAATGGTGCCTTGCGACTTCATCGCGCCGGCCATCAGCCATAACGCGCTGTCGGATCATCATCCAAAACTGCTGTCTAACTTCTTCGCACAGACCGAAGCGCTGGCGTTCGGGAAATCCCGTGAAGTGGTTGAGCAGGAATACCGTGACCAGGGTAAAGACCCGGCCACGCTGGACCACGTTGTGCCGTTCAAAGTGTTCGAGGGCAACCGCCCAACCAACTCCATCCTGCTGCGTGAAATTACTCCGTTCAGCCTGGGCGCGCTGATTGCACTCTACGAGCACAAAATCTTTACCCAGGGCGCAATCCTGAACATCTTCACCTTCGACCAGTGGGGCGTGGAGCTGGGCAAACAGCTGGCTAACCGCATCCTGCCAGAGCTGGGCGACGACAAACAAATCGCCAGCCACGACAGCTCAACCAACGGCCTGATTAACCGCTATAAAGCATGGCGTGATTAATTAAACCGCGTGATGTAAATATGCCAGCCTCGTGCTGGCATATTTTTTATAAGAGTTATCCCCTTGCCGTCATAATTCTCGATATTGCCACCCTGAGGTTAATCCGAAAAATGATTTTCCTGCCTCTTTGTCGGGTCTTTAATTTAAGGTTTTATTTAATTGTTACCATCATTTTTATTCTGTAATGCATTGGTTTAAATGATTTTATTTTCTTTTAAATATAGTTATCGCCTTAATTTTTACTCTTTTTCTTAAAATCCCATCCTTATTTCCCACAGGCTAATTCATCACATTGTGTTGTGTATACTCGATCGCGCCTGAAACCTTTTCAGGTAAATCTCCATTCATTCAATGAAGGGAAATTGTAATGAGAAAAACCCTTTATGGCGCTTTAGCCATATTTACGCTGGCTGCCGCCGGCGCGGCGAATGCTGACCCTGTTGCAGTGGGTGATGCGGCCGGCGCGCAGGCGACGTCTGTGTCTGCAGGCAGTTCTGCTGCAACCAGCGCCAGCACTGTTGGGTCTGCGGTCGGTGTGGCATTAGCCGCAACCGGTGGCGGCGACGGTTCAAACACCGGGACCACCACAACCACGACGACCAGCACCACCACCCGTTAACGTTTGGGTGTTTTTAACCATAACCACACTTCGGTGTGGTTATTTTAAATCGGGGAACCACCGTGCAGCGACTCGCAATACTCTTTGTTTGTCTGTTACTCCAGGCGTGCTCAGCGACCACCAGAGGGCTTGGCACCTCGCTTTGGAACAGTATCGCCGGGGGCGGGGGTGTGCAGCTTACCGACGATGAAATTGCCGAGATGCGCTACGCGAGCCAGTACATGAGCATCAACAACGGCCCGCAGCTGTTTGTGGTGCTCGCTTATAACGAAAATGGCCAGCAGAAGTGGGTGACGCAGGACAGGTCGGTCATCGTCACGCAAAACGGCCGCATTGTGAAAACCTCCGGGCTGGGCGACAACTTGACGGAAGTGACCAACCTGGCCAGCGACCCGCTTACGAACGTGAAACAGATTAAGGATGGCGCGAGCTGGACCCGGCAAATGGCCTGGACTGAGCACCAGCAGGTTCGCTACGCCACCGCAACGTCCACCTTTGAATTTGACGGCACCGACACGGTGAAGCTTGGCAGTAGCGTGACCAAAGTACGCGTCCTGGAAGAAGAGGTGACCGCGCTCGGGAAAAGCTGGACGAACCGCTATTGGGTGGACGATGAAGGCCAAATCCGCAAATCAAAACAGTATCTTGGCCCCGGCTACTGGCCCATTACCACGCTTCTTGTGAAGGCGGCAAAACAATGAAAAAACTCCCCTTTACGTTTATGGCTCTGCTTTTTGCCAGCGCCTTTACCCACGCAGAAAGTACCGTAACGGTCTATACCCAGCCGCAAACGCAGCCGCGGGTGATTAAAGATGCCGCCCGGCTGGCGGATTTGGTGGCTAACCCTGCGTTAAGCCGCACCTGGTGGCCGGCGGCGGTGATTAGCACCCGGCAGGCAAGCGCCGCAGAAGAGCAAAAACATCAGCAGCTGCTGGCCCGGCTGGCTGAGGTGGCTGCAGACGAAGGCGGAAATGACGGTGCCGCCATCAACGGGCTGCGTCAGCAGCTCAGCGCTATGCAGGTGACCGGGCGGCAGTTTGTCAATCTGGATCCCGACTGGGTTCGCCTTCGCCCGCAGTCAAACGTGCCGCTTCAGGGGGAATACAGCCTTTGGGCCGGCCCGCAGCCCACAACCATCACCCTGGTGGGATTAGTCAGTTCGCCCGGCGTGAAACCTTTTACCCCCGGACGCAGCGTGGATGCCTATCTGGACGACGTCAGCCTGTTGAGCGGAGCCGAAAGAAGTTATGCCTGGGTGATTTACCCGGACGGCAGAATCGAAAAAGCGCCAGTTGCTTACTGGAATAAACGCCATAGAGAACCGTCGCCAGGTAGCCTCATCTTTGTGGGATTCTCTAACCGCCTTTTCAGCGCCACCTTTGACGAGCTGAACCAGCAGATTCTTAATACCCTGACCCATCGGATACCGGATTAATGAAAAAACGTTACCTGTATAGCCTGATTGCGCTGGCGGTGACTTCCGCCTGCCGCGCCGAAACGTATCCGGCACCCGTTGGCCCTTCGCAGGCAGACTTTGGCGGCGCGGGTCTGCTGCAAACGCCGACGGCGCGTATGGCGCCTGAGGGCGAATTTAACCTCAACTACCGCGACAACGATCAGTACCGCTTCTACTCCGCCTCCATGCAGCTTTTCCCGTGGATGGAAGCCACGCTGCGCTACACCGACGTGCGCACACGTCACTACAGTAGCGTGAAGGCTTTCTCGGGTGACCAGACCTATAAAGACAAAGCGTTTGACGTGAAATTCCGCCTGTGGGAAGAGGGCTACTGGCTGCCTCAGGTCTCTGCCGGTATTCGTGACCTGGGCGGCACCGGGCTGTTTGACGGTGAATATGTGGTGGCGAGCAAAGCCTGGGGGCCATTCGACTTCAGCCTTGGCATGGGCTGGGGGTATTTAGGCACCAGCGGCAACATCAAAAACCCACTCTGCGAATACAGCGACAAGTACTGCCATCGGGATAACAGCTACCAAATGGCGGGTTCCTTCAACTTTAGCGGCATGTTCCACGGCCCGACGTCGCTGTTTGGCGGCGTCGAGTACCAGACGCCGTGGCAGCCACTCAGGCTGAAAGTTGAGTATGAGGGCAACAACTACAGCCATGAGTTTGCGGGGAAAATAGACCAGCGCAGCAGCGTTAATGTCGGCGCAATCTACCGGGTAACCGACTGGGCCGACGTGAACATGAGCTACGAGCGCGGCAACACTTTTATGTTTGGCGTGACGCTCCGCACCAATTTCAACGACCTTAAATCAGGGTATAGCGACTCGCGTCGCCCTGAATACCAGCCGCACCCGCAGGATGAAATTCTGCAGCACAACGTGGTGGCCAATCAGCTGACCGACCTGAAATACAACGCCGGGCTGATCAACCCGAACATTCAGGTCAAAGGGGATACGCTCTACGTCACGGGCGAGCAGGTGAAATACCGCAACTCCCGCGAAGGCATCGAACGCGCCAACCGCATCGTGATGAATGACCTGCCGGATAATATTCGCACCATCCGCATTACCGAAAGCCGGATTAATATGCCGCAGGTTACCACTGAAACGGACGTGGCCAGCCTGCGTCGGCACCTTGAGGGGGAACCGCTGGGGCAGGAAACAACGCTGGTACAAAAACGCGTTGAGCCGGTAGTGCCAGAAAGCACCGAACAGGGATACTACATCGAGAAGTCGCGCTTTAATTATTCAATTGATCCGATTCTCAACCAGTCTATCGGCGGCCCGGAAAGCTTCTATATGTACCAGGTCGGGGTGATGGGGAACGTCGATTACTGGCTGACGGATCACCTGTTAACCAGCGGCAGCCTGTTTGCCAACGTCGCCAATAACTACGACAAATTTAACTACACCAATCCGCCAATGGATTCTACGCTGCCGCGCGTGCGTACCCACGTTCGCGAATATGTAGAAAACGATGTTTACATCAACAACCTGCAGGCCAACTACTTCCAGTACTTTGGGCATGGAATCTACGGCCAGGTTTATGCGGGCTACCTGGAAACCATGTACGGCGGCGCGGGGGCTGAGCTGCTTTACCGTCCGGTGGACAGCAACTGGGCGATCGGCGTCAACGGCAATTACGTCAAACAGCGTGACTGGCGCAGTTCGCAGGATATGATGAAATTTACCGACTACAGCGCGAAGACCGGGCATATCACCGGCTACTGGACGCCGCCGTTTGCTCAGGATGTGCTGGTGAAGCTCAGCATCGGCCAGTATCTGGCTCAGGATAAAGGCGGCACGCTGGAGATCTCCAAACACTTTGACAGCGGGATCGTGGTGGGCACCTACGCCACCATCACTAACGTGTCGAAGAAAGAGTACGGCGAGGGCGACTTCACCAAAGGTTTCTACATCAATGTGCCGTTGGATATCTTCTCGGCTTACCCAACCCGCAGCCGGGCGCAGGTGACCTGGACGCCGCTGACGCGTGACGGCGGGCAGATGCTGGGCCGTAAGTTTGACCTGTATGGGGTGACCAGCGATCGCAGCGAAAATTTCCGCTAACGAAGGTAAGTAAATAAACTAGATCAAGATCACATTTTAGACGTATAACAGCCTCTCAAGACCACAATAAAAATGAGAGGCCGTTATGCCTGCGACACCGCGTTTTTCCTGGATTTCTACCGTCATGCAGACGGTGCTTAATCTGGGGCTGCTGGCCCTTGGGCTGATTTTGATTATTTTCCTCGGCAAAGAGACCATTCACCTGGCGACCGTATTGTTTGCGCCGGGAGATGACGCCAGCTCGTATCTGTTTATCGAGGGGCTGGTGGTTTACTTCCTCTATTTTGAGTTTATCGCGCTGATTGTGAAGTATTTTCAGTCGGGCTATCACTTCCCGCTGCGCTACTTTATTTACATCGGTATTACCGCAGTTGTTCGCCTGATTATCATTGACCACAGTTCGCCGCTGGACGTGCTGATCTACTCGGCCGCGATTCTGGTGCTGGTGATTACGCTTTGGTTGTGTAACAGCCAGCGCCTGAAGCGGGAATAAAAAAGGGCGGCCCTGGGGCCGCCGGAATAAACTGCTAAGGTCAAAGTGAGGGTTGCAGTGGTATGGCATAAAGATGAAGCTAATGACTTTCAGGGATAAACGTTAACCTTTCACCCCGCCAGCGGTCAGGCCGCTCACCAGCCAGCGCTGGGCCAGCAGGAACACAACGGTAATCGGTATCGCGGAGAGCACCGCCGCGGCGGCAAAATCGCCCCACAGGTAGTTCTGCGGGTTAAGGTATTGCTGCATCCCCACGGCCAACGTGTAGCTGTCCACGTCGCGCAGCAGCAGCGAAGCCACCGGCACCTCGGTAATCGCGGCAATAAACGACAGAATAAAGACCACGGCCAGAATCGGTACCGACAGCGGCAGCAGCACCAGACGGAATGCCTGCCACGGCGTCGCGCCATCCAGCGCGGCGGCCTCTTCCAGCGAGCCATCAATCGTTTCGAAGTAGCCCTTAATCGTCCAGACATGCAGCGCAATTCCGCCTAAATAAGCAAAGATCACCCCGCCATGCGTATTCAGGCCAATAAACGGAATGTACTGGCCCAGGCGATCAAACAGGGCATACAGCGCCACCAGAGACAGCACCGCCGGGAACATCTGGAAAATCAGCATCCCTTTCAGCAGCGTGGCTTTGCCGGGGAAGCGCATACGGGCAAAGGCGTAGGCGCAGGTTGTAGAAAGGGTAACGATACCTATCGCCGTGATCCCGGCAATTTTTATCGAGTTCCACAGCCAGAGCAGGACCGGGAACGGCGGCGGCGTGACGCGATCGTCTGCGTGTTCAACGCTAAAGCCCAGCGCCAGCTTCCAGTGCTCCCATGAAATCTGGTCCGGGATCAGGCTCCCGGTGGCAAAGTTACCCGGACGCAGCGAGATGGCGATGACCATCAGCAGCGGGAACATGATTGCCGCGATAAATAGCAGCAGCAGAAAATGCGTGAGAAACAGACGCAGCTTTTGAGATTTGGGTTGCACCATGGCCATCGTCGTCTCCTTAATCGAACTTCATACGGGTGGCTTTCAGATTCACGATCGCAAGGGCGCCCACCAGCAGGAAGATAAGCGTTGCGATAGCCGCCGCCAGGCCAAAGTCCTGGCCGCCGCCGCCTTCAAAGGCGATGCGGTAGGTGTAGCTCACCAGCAGATCGGTATAACCGGCTGGCGTGGTCGTTCCGAGTCTGTCCGGGCCGCCGTTGGTCAGCAGCTGAATCAGGACGAAGTTGTTAAAGTTAAAGGCGAAGCTGGCAATCATCAGCGGCGTGAGCGGCTTAATCAGCAGCGGCAGCGTGATTTTAAAGAAGTTCTGGAACGGACCCGCACCATCCATGGCCGACGCTTCATACAGATCGTCAGGAATGGCTTTCAACAGCCCCATGCACAGAATCATCATGTAGGGATAACCCAGCCAGGTATTGACGATGATGATCATTGCGCGAGCCGTGGTAGGGTCGCTGAACCAGGCGGGCTTAATGCCGAACAGCGCGCTCAGCATCATGTTAATTTCGCCGAAGCTTTGGTTGAATAAGCCTTTGAAAATCAATATTGAAATAAACGAAGGGACGGCATAGGGCAGAATTAACAACAGGCGATAAGCCGCCTTGCCTTTGAGTGCTTCCCACTGCACCACGCAGGCCAGCACCATCCCCACCGCGACGGTAAGCACGACCGTTAATACGGAGAAAATGACCGTCCAGACGAAGATAGCCAGGAAGGGTTTTTGGATCCCGTCATCGTGAAAAACGCGCAGGAAGTTTTTCCAGCCGATGGTGACCGTATAGCCCGGGCTTAGCTGCTCACCGGCCCAGCTGCCGTCGGCGTTCACCGACTCGTAATAACCGATATGGTCGTTCGGGGCGTATTTCACGCTGGTTTGGTTATTGGTCAGCTCGCCGTTTTCCGTCAGGGTGTAGAGCGGGCGAGTACCGGAGAACTGGCGCAGCGAGCTCATAACGACCTTGCTCTCATCCGGCAGCACGGCGGTTATCTGGCTCAGCGCCTGGCGGTTTTGAGTGATGACTCGTAGATTGCCGCGGTCGCCCGCGGGCAGGGCGTCTGCTTCTTTCAGCTGGATTTTTTGTTCACCGCCAAAGGAAAACTTGTCAGAGACATAATTTTTCCCGCTTTCCCCGTCGGTGAGCGCTAACGTCCATGCATTGCCGTCGGGATAAAGGCCAAAGTTGAACGTTTTGCCCGCCTGGTACTGGCGGTCCATCAGCACCTGCTGCGCGCGTTCAAACGTCAGCTGGTTGGTGCTGCTGTAGTTGGTAAAAGCGATAGCGATGGTACAGATCAGCGGGAAGAGGACGAACAGCCCCATACCGGCCATGCCGGGATAAACGTAGCGCCAGGCGTATGCCCTGCGGTTAGCAAAAATATAGAGGCCAAGTGAGCTTAAAATCAGCGTCATGATGGCGAACAGGTACTCCCCCTGGGCGTACATTAAAACCACGAGATAGCCAACCAGCAGGCCCAATGCCCCGATGACTGACCATTTCAGTCCCTCGTTTTGCCACCAGCGGCTTTTTTTAACTGCATCCATGGGGTGTTCCTCTACAGCGTGTTATTTCCCCTCACCCTAACCCTCTCCCCAAGGGGGAGAGGGGACAGAAAGGGCCAGTTTTCTCACTCCAGCGGGGGAGTTGATTCAATCCGAATTCCCTCTCCCTTGAGGGAGAGGACCGGACTCAATCCGAATTCCCTCTCCCTTGAGGGAGAGGACCGGACTCAATCCGAATTCCCTTTCCCTTGAGGGAGAGAACCGGACTCAATCCGAATTCCCTTTCCCTTGAGGGAGAGAACCGGACTCAATCCGAATTCCCTTTCCCTTGAGGGAGAGAACCGGACTCAATCCGAATTCCCTTTCCCTTGAGGGAGAGGACCGGACTCAATCTGAATTCCCCCTCTCCCCTATGGGGAGAGGGCCGGGGTGAGGGGCAAGGTTTACTTAGTGATACGCCCCTGAGCATCCTTCAGCGCAGCATCAACGGTCTGGCGACCGCTAACGGCGTTGATGACCGCTGTACGCACGGCATACCAGAAGGCAGACATCTGAGGAATGTTCGGCATGATCTCGCCCTTCTGGGCGTTATTCATGGTGGCGGCAATGCGTGGATCCTTCGCCAACTGCTCCTGGAACGATTTCAGCGCCACGGCACCAAGCGGTTTGTCCTTGTTCACATCGGCCAGGCCCTGATCGGTCAGCAGGTAGTTTTCGAGGAACTCTTTCGCCAGCTCTTTATTCGGGCTGGCGGCGTTAATGCCGGCGCTCAGGACGCCGACAAACGGTTTAGACGGCTTGCCTTTAAAGGTTGGCAGCAGCGTTACGCCGTAGTTGATTTTGCTCTTATCGATGTTAGACCAGGCCCACGGACCGTTGATTGTCATTGCCGTTTCGCCCTTGTTGAAGGCGGCTTCGGCGATGGAGTAGTCGGTGTCGGCGTTCATCTGCTTGTTCTTGATCATATCGACCAGGAAGCCGAGGCCAGCTTTTGCCCCCGGACTGTCTACGCCCACATCTTTCACATCATATTTGCCGTTTTCGAACTTGAAGGCATACCCGCCGTCTGCCGCAATCAGTGGCCAGGTGAAGTACGGTTCCTGCAGGTTGAACATCAGCGCGCTCTTACCTTTCGCCTTCAGCGCTTTATCCAGGGCTGGGATCTCCTCCCAGGTTTTCGGCGGGTTTGGCACCAGGTCTTTGTTATAAATCAGCGACAGGGCTTCTACCGCGATCGGGTACGCGATGAATTTGCCGTTGTAACGTACGGCGTCCCAGGTAAACGGATAGAGTTTGTCCTGGAAGGCTTTGTCTGGGGTGATTTCGGCCAACAGGCCAGATTGCGCATAGCCACCGAAGCGGTCGTGAGCCCAGAAAATAATGTCCGGACCATCGCCAGTTGCCGCCACCTGAGGGAATTTTTCTTCAAGTTTATCAGGATGTTCAATGGTGACTTTAATACCGGTATCTTTCTCAAACTTCTTACCGACTTCGGCCAGGCCGTTGTAGCCCTTATCGCCGTTAATCCAGATGACCAGTTTGCCTTCTTCGATTTTTGCCAGTGCAGAGGCGGAAAGCATCATCGTTGCCAGGGCTGACAAAGCGAGAACGCGGGCGCCGGTTTTCATTTTCATGTTCCCATCCTTTTGAGTGGTGGTGTGCGCTTCATAGGGTAGTGCAGATTCACGGGGTTAAGTCTGCGGAGATGACAAGCGCTTCTCATCCTCCTTTGCTCTACGCCCCAGGTCAGTTATCTGTGATCTGCTTTGCATAACTGGCCGTTATGTGTCCTGGCGCACATAAAAATGCAGCGAAAACTGAAGCCGCGATCACGAAAATCCCTTGTGCCACCTGCAACCGGTTGCAGATACCTCGCTCTCATCCTCCCGCCTCCTCCCCCATAAAAAAGCCTTAGGGTGGAGGATTTACCAAATGTATCCATCCCTCATAGTCGGACACATCTTGAAGCACCTGCCCGACGGCAGGCGGCAGTAATGAGGGAGTGGTAATGGCGAGCGTGCAGCTACGGAACGTAACAAAAGCCTGGGGTGACGTGGTGGTGTCGAAAGACATCAATCTCGACATCGATGAAGGAGAATTCGTGGTTTTTGTCGGGCCATCCGGCTGCGGTAAGTCAACCCTGCTGAGAATGATTGCGGGGCTTGAAACCATCACCAGCGGTGAGTTGATGATTGGTGAAAAACGGATGAATGACATCCCACCCGCAGAGCGTGGCGTGGGTATGGTCTTTCAGTCTTACGCCCTCTATCCCCATCTTTCTGTCGCGGAAAATATGTCCTTTGGCCTGAAGCTTGCCGGGGCAAAAAAAGACGATATCAACCAGCGCGTGAACCAGGTTTCTGAAACGCTGCAGCTCGCGCATCTGCTGGACCGCCGACCGAAGGCGCTGTCAGGTGGGCAACGCCAGCGCGTAGCAATTGGCCGTACGCTGGTCGCGGAACCGCGAGTCTTCCTGCTGGATGAGCCGCTTTCAAACCTTGATGCCGCGCTGCGCGTACAGATGCGGATTGAGATTTCTCGTCTGCATAAGCGTCTGGGCCGCACGATGATTTACGTCACCCATGACCAGATTGAGGCGATGACTCTGGCCGACAAAATCGTCGTGCTGGATGCCGGCCGCGTTGCGCAGGTCGGGAAACCGCTAGAGCTGTATCACTACCCGGCAGACCGCTTTGTGGCGGGTTTTATCGGGTCGCCAAAAATGAACTTCCTGCCGGTAAAAGTGACCGCGACGGCCATTGACCAGGTGCAGGTGGAATTGCCAAACCGTCAGCACGTCTGGCTGCCGGTGGAAAGCCGCAACGTTCAGGTGGGGGCCAATATGTCACTTGGCATTCGCCCGGAACACCTGCTGCCGAGCGACATTGCTGACGTCACCCTTGAAGGGGAAGTGCAGGTCGTTGAGCAGCTGGGACATGAGACTCAGATTCACATCCAAATCCCCGCCATTCGTCAAAACCTGGTTTACCGCCAGAACGACGTGGTGTTGGTAAAAGAGGGTGCCACATTCGCTATTGGCCTGCCGCCAGAGCGCTGCCATCTGTTCCGAGAAGATGGCACCGCATGTCGTCGGTTGCATCAAGAGCCCGGCGTTTAAGCATTCCCATAAAAAAGAAAAGCAATGATCTCAGGAGATAGAATGATGATTACTCTGCGCAAACTCCCACTGGCGGTCGCCGTGATTGCAGGCATCGTGTCTGCACAGGCCGGCGCCGTTGACTTCAAGGGTTATGCACGTTCTGGTATTGGCTGGACAGGCAGCGGCGGCCAGCAGCAGTGTTTTAAAGCGACAGGTGCCGGTTCTAAATACCGTCTGGGTAACGAATGTGAAACTTATGCTGAAATTGAATTAGGTCAGCAAGTTTGGCAGGAAGCCGATAAAAGCTTCTATGTTGACACTATGATTGGTTACGCCACCAACCAGCTGAACGATGACGAGGACACCAACGGTGGCCCGCGCGTGCGCCAGATGAACGTGGTGGGTAAAAACCTGATTGACGCGCTGCCAGGCGCGAATATTTGGGCAGGTAAGCGTTACTACAAACGTCATGACGTCCACATGATCGACTTCTACTACTGGGACGTTTCTGGCCCGGGTGCTGGCCTGGAAGATATTAACCTGGGCTTCGGTAAACTCTCTCTGGCCGCAACCCGTAATGGTGAAGCGGGCGGTTCAGAAGCCTTCATCAACGGCACGACCAAAAAACAAGATCTGGCGAACGATATCTTTGATATCCGTTTAGGCCAAATGGAAGTGAACCCAGGCGGTTCTCTGGAAGTTGGCTTTGATTACGGCCGCGCCAATACCAGCAAGCACTACGATTTTGGCGTCGTGGATCCGACCAAAAATGGTTGGTTGGGTACCGTGGAACATACCCAGACCTTCCTCGGCACCAGCCTGAACAAATTTGTGGTGCAGTACGGCACTAACGCGATGGCGCAAACCAACGGTACCGGACGCCCAAATACCTTCCAAAACAACGACGGTAAAATGCTGCGCGTGATCGACCACGGGGCGATCGACTTCAACGATACCTGGGGCCTGATGTACGTGGGTATGTACCAGGATATCAACCGTGATGATAAGAACGGTACCCAGTGGTGGACCGTGGGCGTTCGTCCTATGTACAAATGGACGCCAATCATGAGCACCCTGCTGGAAGTCGGCTACGACAACGTGAAGTCTCAGCTGACAGACAAATCCAACAACCAGTACAAAATTACCCTGGCACAGCAGTGGCAGGCGGGTAATAGCATCTGGTCTCGTCCGGCTATCCGCGTCTTTGCAACCTACGCCAAGTGGGATGAGAAATGGGGCTATTCCTCCAGTGATTCCAACGACGCTAACTACGTAGCTGGCACGCCATCCGGCATTGCTTTCAGCGATACCAGCGCCCGTACTTTCAGCCGCGGCAATGACAGTGAAGTCACCTTCGGTGCTCAGATGGAAGTCTGGTGGTAAGTTAACCCGCTGCGCGGGTGCTTAGCGCCCGCCAGTTTCACATGCCTGACCCGTCTCTTTTTTGCCTGAAGGAGACGGGTTCGCTTCGAGGATAAAACAATGAAAAAACATCTTCTCGCGCTTTGCCTGCTTCCCGTTCTGGGCTTATCGTCCGTGCCGGCCTCTTTTGCCGCTAATTCGGCGATTAACCCGCAAAACATCTCAACCGCACCGTCTATTCCTGCGGAAAAATTACAGAGCCTGCCGTGGATCCCGCTGATGCCGCCCGTTAGCCAGGACGTGGTGCTGACTGCTTCTTCGGCCAGCCTTAACGTAGGGGAACTCACCGGAAGTGTGGCCGCCTTCGTGTTGCCAGCGGATCAGGGCTCACTGGAAATCACGCTGACAAGCCTGGTGAAAGACCTGAGCGTGTATGCGCCAAATGTCCTTATTCTCGACGGGCAGATGCAGCCTTCTGCTTTCTTCCCGAGCAGCTACTTCCAGTACCAGAAACCGGGTATGACCTCCGGTAACCGTCTGGAAAATGTTATGAAGCTGACTCCAATGATGGGGCAGAAACAGATTTATATGCTGGTGTACACCACGAAACGCGATCTGACAGAAACCACCCGCATGATTAACCCGGCGAAACTCTATGCCGAAGGGGCGAGTAACGCCATTCCTGATGTGGCTGACCCGATCGCCAGCCACAGTGGGCAAGGTAACCTGACGGTGAAGCTGAAAACCGAACAAAACAGTGGCAACATCATGATCGGTAAGATCTTTGGTGGGTCAGATACCAAACCTGTTGTGGTCGGTAACGTAGCGCCGCCGACGGCTTATTCTGCCCCTGTCGCCGCACCAGCACCAGCACCAGCGGCTGCGCCTGCTCCGGCATCGGCCACGAAGAGTGAACCAATGCTCAATGATACGGAAAGCTATTTTAACCGCGCCATTAAACAGGCGGTGGATAAAGGCGACATCGACAAGGCCCTGAAACTGCTGAATGAAGCCGAGCGTCTGGGTTCCACCTCCGCCCGTAAAACTTTTATCAGCAGTGTAAAAGGCAAGGGGTAACGACTTCCCCACGTTGCTGATGCTTGAAGTATTGGTGCGCTCAGGCGCACCTTTTTTTTCCGTAGCCTAAAAGCTTTAAGTTGCTGTTGCTCAATTGTTGCGGTATTTGCCGAGTGTGTTGCCATTGTCTGCCCGCACAGAGATGTTCTGCGTTACAATGCCATCAGGTTATGTATCGGAGAGCATCCCCATGTCCGACGCGCTGTCGCCGTTGCGCGCCCTGAATTTCTACACGGAGGTCCCGCAAGGGCTTAGCTCCGCTTATCTCGACTGGCTGTTGCTGGAAGACTCGATGACTAAACGCTTCGAACAGCACTGCCGAAAAGTCACCGTCCGCATTGTGCGCGAAGGTTTTGTTACTGCAGGCCATGATTTGCCCGAAGCCGATTTATTACCTGCCACTGAGCGTTACTGGCTGCGGGAAATTATTCTCTGCGGAGATGATGAACCCTGGCTGCTGGGGCGTACCGTGGTGCCTGAAAGCACGCTTGATGGCCCTGAACTGGCGTTGCAAAAGCTTGGCGACACGCCGCTCGGGCGCTACCTTTTCAGTTCATCGACCCTGACGCGTGACTATATTGAGATTGGCCGCAGCGCCGAACTGTGGGGACGCCGTTCCCGGCTGAGACTTTCCGGTAAGCCTTTGTTGCTGACCGAACTGTTCCTGCCGGCATCTCCGCTGTATGAAGAGGAAAAATAATGGAGTGGAGTCTTAAGCAGGGAAAACTTCTGGCTTATCACCGGTTGATGCGTACCGATAAGCCGATTGGCGCTTTGTTGCTGCTATGGCCAACGCTGTGGGCCCTGTGGGTGGCTACCCCGGGCTTGCCCTCGCTGCTGAATTTGGTTGTTTTTATCGCCGGCGTCTGGCTGATGCGTGCGGCGGGCTGCGTGGTAAACGATTATGCCGACCGCAAATTTGACGGCCACGTTAAGCGTACGGCACAGCGCCCGCTGCCCAGCGGCGCAGTTTCTGAGAAAGAAGCGAAAATTCTGTTTGTGGTGCTGGTTGGCCTGGCCTTCCTGCTGGTGCTGACGCTCAACACCATGACGATATTGCTGTCCGTGGCCGGCCTGGCGCTGGCGTGGGTGTATCCGTTTATGAAGCGCTATACCCATTTGCCTCAGGTGGTGCTTGGCGCGGCTTTTGGCTGGTCTATCCCGATGGCATTTGCTGCCGCCAGTGAGTCGGTGCCGTTAAGCTGCTGGCTGATGTTCCTCGCGAACATTTGCTGGACCGTGGCGTACGACACGCAGTATGCGATGGTCGACCGTGACGACGACCTGAAGATAGGCATTAAGTCCACGGCGATTCTGTTTGGCCGCAACGATAAGCTGATCATCGGCCTGCTGCAAATCGCCACTATGCTGTTAATGGGTATTGTGGGCTGGCTCAATGGGCTGGGCGGCACGTTTTACTGGTCAATTTTGCTGGCGGGCGGGCTGTTTGTGCACCAGCAGAAGCTGATTGCCAAACGCGAGCGTGAAGGCTGCTTTAAAGCGTTTATGAACAATAACTATGTCGGGCTGGTGCTGTTCCTTGGCCTGGCGCTGAGCTACCTGCATTTCTGAGTCAGTCTGCAGGCATTAAAAAAGGCGGGTAATGACCCGCCTTTTTTGTTTCTACAAAATTAAGAAACCGCGTCCTGGGACGCTGAGCTCTCAATCGTCAGACGTACATCCGAGGTCACAAGATCCGCCAGCATCTGGTAAACCTTGATGGTCTCGGTCGCGTCTGCATCACCGGTGTCGCTGATATAGCCTTCATCGCGCAGGGTAAGGACCAGCGAGGTAAAGACTGCTTTATCAAAGAATTCCGGGGCGTTAATGCCGTGCAGAACGGAGAGGCGCTGCGCCACCGTGCGGCTTTCGCGTTCCAGCGTTCCGCGGTTGATCGACGGGTTGGCGCTCAACTGCCAGAAGGTGATGGCATACCGCTGGATTGTCTCGCGCACGCCCGCCGCCAGAAGCTGCAAAGTCCGTGAGCGGTTAGGATTGATCTGCACTTCGTCACCGACAACCATGACCAGACCCTGACGCTCCATCTCGGCGATCAGCGCATCAATTTCTCTGCCCAGCTCGCTTTTTTCCCAACGCAGGAACAGCTCGGCTTTCAGCATCGGATAAATGACTTCTATCTGACGCAGCAGCTCCGCGCGTGAGATATGGCGATGCTGAGTGATGATGGACGCCATCAGCGACGGCAACACCAGCATATGCATGATGTTGTTGCGGTAATAGGTCATCAACACGGCCTGCTCGCGCGGCAGAATGATGATGTCACCGATGGTGTCTTTCTCGACCTCGAACTTGTTCATCTGCAGCGCGTGGTCGATCAGCGCAGCGGCGGACACCGTTGGTGCGGTGGCATCCGGAGAATACGGCACGTTACGCAGCAGGTTCAGGTAGCAGTCTAGCTGTTCGGTGAGCTGTTCACGGGTCAGCGAACGCTGGCGTGACGCAAGCAGCGCGGTACAGCACAGGTTCATGGCATTAGCTGCCCCTGCGTTGTTGATGCGTACCATCAGGTCGGCGGCAATATCATTCACCGTTGGCGTCAGCCAGGCTGGGCGAATCGCCTCGATAGGATCGATCGACTCTTTCCATTCAGGCACGTGCTGGTTGAGGTAGGTTATCAGCGGCAGCGGTTCGCCGAAGTTGACGTAACCCTGACCCAGGTTGCGCAGCTTACTCAGGCCGCGAACCATCTGCATGAAGCCCTCTTTTTCTTTGGTCGCACCGCGCAGCTCTTTGGCGTAGGTTCCCACTTCCATAACGTGCTCGTAGCCGATGTAAATCGGCACCAGAGTAATCGGGCGGGTACCGCCGCGCAGCATTGCCTGAATCGTCATCGACAGCGTGCCGGTTTTCGGATCCAGCAGGCGGCCGGTACGAGAGCGACCACCCTCGACAAAGTACTCAACGGAATAGCCGCGACTGAACAGCTCGCCAAGGTATTCGCGGAACACCGTGGAGTAAAGCTTGTTGCCCTTGAAGGTACGGCGAATAAAGAACGCGCCCAGACGGCGGAAAATTGGGCCTGCCGGCCAGAAGTTCAGGTTAATCCCGGCGGCGATGTGTGGCGGAACCAGCCCCTGGTGATAAAGCACGTAAGAGAGCAGCAGGTAATCCATGTGGCTACGGTGGCAGGGCACATAGACAATTTCGTGCCCCTCATGGGCGAGCTGACGCACGCGTTCGGCGTTATGCACGTTAATGCCCTGATAGAGGCGGTTCCAGGTTAGCCCTAAAACGCGGTCCGTCAGACGGACGGCTTCGTAGGAGAAGTTGGCGGCAATCTCTTCCATCAGCGCGACGGCATTTTGCTGCGCCTTCTCGTGGGATATTTTCTTGCTGCGGGCTTCATCTTCTACCGCTCTGGCAATCGCTTTTGACGCCAGTAGCTTGTTGAAGAGATCCTGACGAACCGGCAGGCGCGGACCAACGGCGGCCAGGCGCTGGCGGGCAAAGTGAGTGCGCGCCACACGAGCCAGTTTTTGGGCGATAATTTTGTCCGTACCGTGTTCGGTTGCCATGCGGCGAAGCGAAACCGGCGGAGAAAAACGCACGAAGCTATCGCGACCCAGCCACGAAACCGCAAAGAATTTCTGGACACCATTCAGCGTACGTAAAGGCGGGTTGATTTCCCCTTTTTCGCGCCCTGGCGAGCGGCCAAACATCACGGAAACCGGCACCATCTGTACATCGAGATCGGGATTGCTGCGGTGCAAATCCAGATAATCGTGGAACAGTTTTACCGACTCTTCTTTTGGCGTGTAATAGGTAAAGACGCGCGGCCCGCCGTGGATAAACACGTAGCGCGGCAGCAATGCGCCGTCAATTTCCAGAGGTTCCAGCGGGTCGGGCAGGTCGTGATCCAGACATTGGGCACGCAGCGTCAGTAAGTCTGCCTTAGAATTGTAGGGCAGGACGTACATAATGGGGCGTGAAGGATCCAGACCGAGTTCGGTTTGCGGATCCGCCGGGATAGACTTGCTCTTTACCAGAACGCTTAATGGTAAATTCAGTAATTTGTAGTAAATTCTTGGCCAGCCTGACATAAATGATGTAAAGCCTCAGGTTAATAATGCAAATGCGCCGCAAGGATATCAGAAACTCTGGGGAATTTCTGTGGCGCTGCGATTTAGACTTAGTGAGCATTGACGCTCAATCTTTAAAAAGGTTTCCTTGAATGGCGAATAATACCACCGGCATCACCCGAATTATTAAGGCTGCAGGCTACTCGTGGAAAGGGCTCCGTGCGGCCTGGATCAACGAAGCCGCCTTTCGTCAGGAGGGCGTAGCGGCAGTTATCGCTATCATCATCGCCTGCTGGCTGGATGTGGACCCCATCACGCGTATTTTACTGATTGGCTCGGTTGTTTTGGTGATGATTGTCGAAATCCTCAACAGCGCCATTGAGGCGCTGGTTGACCGCGTCGGCACCGAGTACCACGAGCTTTCAGGGCGAGCCAAAGATATGGGTTCCGCCGCCGTATTGATAGCGATTATCCTTGCGGTTGCAACCTGGGCCACCTTGCTCTGGTCACATTTGCGATAGCCCTTCCAGAATAGTTTAAGTCGCTGGTTTTTTGCTTAATTTGTGGTTTCAAAATCGCCCGGGGCTGTATATACTCACAGCATAACTGTATAAACACCCAGGGGGCGGAATGAAAGCACTAACTACCAGGCAGCAAGAGGTGTTTGATCTCATTCGGGATCATATTAACCAAACCGGCATGCCACCTACGCGCGCCGAGATTGCACAACGTCTGGGGTTCCGTTCTCCAAACGCAGCGGAAGAGCATCTCAAAGCGCTGGCGCGTAAAGGTGTCATTGAGATTGTTTCAGGCGCATCACGTGGCATTCGCCTGCTGGTTGAAGAAGAAAATGGCCTACCGCTGGTGGGTCGCGTTGCGGCCGGTGAGCCGCTGCTGGCGCAACAGCACATTGAAGGCCATTACCAGGTTGACCCTTCTCTGTTCAAGCCGAATGCCGATTTCCTGCTGCGCGTCAGCGGCATGTCGATGAAAGATATCGGCATCATGGACGGTGATTTGTTAGCGGTGCACAAAACCCAGGAGGTACGCAACGGCCAGGTCGTTGTCGCGCGTATCGACGATGAAGTGACGGTCAAACGCTTGAAAAAGCAGGGCAACACCGTGCATCTGCTGCCAGAAAACAGCGAGTTCCAGCCGATTGTGGTCGATCTTCGCGAGCAGAATTTTAGCATTGAAGGCCTGGCCGTCGGGGTTATCCGCAACGGTGAATGGCTGTAACGCCTCTTCCGGTGGTGCGGTAAATATGCCGTGCCACCTGCTTTAAATTTCCCCTTTATCTTCCTCTGTCCTCTGGATCATTTCCATGCGATTTTTTTCGTCAACGGATGGTGCGCTGTGGCGGCTTGCGCTGCCGATGATTTTTTCCAACATCACCGTGCCGCTGCTGGGCCTGGTCGATACCGCGGTCATTGGCCATCTCGATAGCCCGACCTACCTCGGCGGGGTGGCTATTGGTGCCACGGCGACCAGCTTCCTCTTTATGCTGCTGCTGTTTCTGCGCATGAGCACCACCGGGTTAACGGCGCAGGCATTTGGTGCGAACGATCCGCAGCGGCTGGCGCGCGCGCTTGTTCAGCCCCTGATGCTGGCGCTGATAGCCGGGCTTGCTATCGTGGTGCTGCGTTACCCGTTGATCAACCTGGCTCTGCACGTTGTGGGTGGCAATGACGAGGTGCTGTATCAGGCAAGGCGGTTCCTGGAGATTCGCTGGCTCAGCGCCCCCGCATCGCTGGCTAACCTCGTGCTGTTAGGCTGGTTGCTGGGCGTGCAGTACGCGCGGGCACCGGTCATTCTGCTGGTCGTCGGCAACCTGATTAATATCGTGCTCGATCTCTGGCTGGTGATGGGGCTGCACATGAACGTGCAGGGGGCGGCGCTGGCCACGGCGGTGTCCGAATATGCCACGTTTATCATCGGCCTGGTGATGGTGCGGAAGGTACTGAAGCTGCGGGGCATTAGCTGGGCTCGCCTTAAAACGGCGTGGCAGGGAAATTTACGCAAGCTGCTGGCGCTTAACCGCGACATCATGCTGCGTTCGCTGCTGCTGCAAATCTGTTTTGCTTCTATCACCATCTTTGGCGCGCGTCTCGGCAGTGAAATTGTTGCCGTTAACGCCGTGCTGATGACGCTGCTAACCTTTACCGCCTACGCGCTGGACGGCTTTGCTTACGCCGTGGAGGCCCATTCAGGGCAGGCTTACGGGGCGCGTAACCGTGGGCAATTGCTCGAGGTTTGGGGGGCCGCGTGCAGGCAGGCTGGGCTGGTTGCGATCGCGTTTGCCGCAATTTATGCCTTTGCCGGGGAGCAAATCGTCGCGCTGCTTACTTCCCTGCCGGAGCTTCGCGTTCTGGCAAATCATTACCTTGCCTGGCAGGTGATCTTGCCGGTCGTGGGCGTTTGGTGCTACCTGCTGGACGGTATGTTCATTGGTGCGACGCGGGGTGCCGAAATGCGAAACAGCATGGCGGTGGCGGCGTTGGGCTTTGGCGTGACGATGCTTACGCTGCCTTTGTGGGGTAACCACGCCCTGTGGCTGTCGCTGGCGGTGTTTTTAGCCTTGCGCGGTCTGTCGCTGGGCGTCATCTGGCGACGCCACTGGCGTAATAACACCTGGTTTGCCGCGCATGGCAGCCATTGAGTGTGTTTCCTGCCCTTCGTTAACCCATCTTCTATCATGCTGATTTCTCGTTTTTACGGACAGGAGTCAGCATGCGATTTTTTCTGGAAATGGTTAAAGATTCTGAGTTTTAATTTTAACTCAGAATCCTTGTCTACAATTATCTCTACATCCAGCAGACAGTGGATGTTTTCCAGAAAGTCAGCATCCGGCAGTCCGGATGCAAAAATCTAAACCGAACGATGAGGAGATGACGATGAATAAGGACGAAATCGGCGGTAACTGGAAGCAGTTCAAAGGTACGATCAAAGAGAAATGGGGTAAGCTGACCGATGACGATATGACCGTCATCGAAGGGAAGCGTGACCAGCTGGTAGGTAAAATCCAGGAGCGTTACGGTTACGCCAGAGACCAGGCAGAAAAAGAGGTGAAGGACTGGGAGTCCGGAAATAAATACCGCTGGTAACCTGGCGGCCCCTCAAATGTGCTAATCAGTAAGACCTATCCTGCCCGGGTACAAGGACGTACCACTCCCTCTCAACGCTTTTTCTTCGGCTGTACTGAATGATCGTGATCGCAGGCGCCGTGGTGGCTACAAGCCTCGACTTCCGAGCAATCAGCACACAATCCGTGGGCTTCAATCACGTTATGGCGCAGGGTAAACCCCATTTGGGACGCCAGTTTCTGCATAATATCTTCCACACCCTGAGCCGCCTGCTCTTTCACTGCGCCACATCTGTCGCAGATAAACATGGCGGAAGAATGGGTTGGATGATCGATAAAATTACACAGCACGTAGCTGTTGTTGGATTCCACGCGGTGCACAAACCCCTGCTCCAGCAGAAAATCCAGTGCGCGATAAACCGTAGGAGGTTTAGCCTGTGGCTCGCTAACGCGCAGGAGATCCAGTAGGTCGTAGGCGCTGATGGCGCCGGTTTGCTCGGCCATAAGGCGCAAAACCTCGAGGCGCTGTGGCGTCAGGCGTACATTGCGTTGCAGACAGAGCTTTTCCGCCTGAGCTAACACGTTTTGCGAAGTTGTGGTATCCATCAGCCTCTCCCGGTCATTGACGCAATACTTTACCATAATGCGGATAAAACGCCGAATCCTGGTGCATACTGACCCTATCTACCCAGGAGGAAGTGATGCAAAAACCCGATTGTATTCGTCACTGGCGTGAGCTGGAAGGCGAGGATGACGCAACTTACCCGGACAGCGTGGAGCTTTTTTCTATTGGCGCTCCTCTGGCCCGTAATTTAGGTTTAACCCGCCTGGGTATTCACCATGAGCGCATTCCCCCAGGCCGCAGAACCTCTTATCCCCATGCGGAGAGCAGCGAAGAAGAGTTCGCGTATGTGCTCGAAGGGCACCCGGAAGTGTGGATCAATGGCCATCTCTGGGCGCTTGAACCTGGCGATAGCGTGGGATTTCCTGCTGGAACCGGTATTTGCCATACCTTTATTAATAATACCGAACAGGATGTGCGGCTATTGGTCGTTGGCGAAGCGAATAAAGCCGAAAATAAAATTTATTACCCGCTAAATCAGTCTTATGCCATGCAGCGTAAGGATCGCTGGATAGATCATCCTCCTCAATTCTTTGGCCCGCACAACGGTCTTCCTTCACGAAAGACAAAGGGTAAACTATAAATTAATTAGCATGGAAACAATAAGACGTTAACCCTAAGGATATATCTGGGATCCTGATGGTTCAAATATCCATCTTTTTATCGCGCTATTCACAGCAATAGTCTGCCTCTGTTCAGTCATAACTGTCGGGGGCGAATTACTTCATCTGACAATCAGACGGGCGTGCTGTGAATGAATAAAATAAAATCTTCGGTGGCGACACTCGCCGCAACTTTCTTTATTGCCCATCAGGCCGGGGCGGCAGGGACCTGGTCCGAAGCGCGAAACGATGCGATGGGGGGCACGGGCGTGGCTTCTGCTAATTATGGCAGCGGCGTATTAATCAACCCGGCGCTATTAGCCCGGTCCAAACCAGATGACAATATTACCGTTATTTTACCGTCTGTCGGGGCGCAAATAACGGATAAGGACAACCTTCAGGATCGCATCGACGATATCAGCGACAAAGTTGATAACTATAAACAATCTATTGGATCGTTAACGCTGCGGGATATACTTTTTAATCCGAACGGAACGTTAAATCAGTTTCGCAGCGCAGCAGGGGATTTAGCAGGGGAACTCGAAGATTTGCGGGGCGATACGGCAAAGGCCAAAGCCGCCGCGGGGATTGCGGTTAGCATCCCAAATGACACACTCTCCGTGGCTTTCGTCACCAAAGCTTACGCCCGAGCGAAAGTCAGCTCTGATATCGATCAGAACGACATCAATTACCTGCGCAGTATCCAGAACTCCAGTGCGGTAGCGGGAGGCGTGGCGTTTGATGCGCTGCAAAATGGCTCCGGCCAGATTACCCGTAACCTGAATTCAACCGCTTCCGGCCGCGCGGCCATTGTTTCTGATTATGGGATTGCTCTTGCCCACAAGTTTGACGTTGGCGGTGTGCCGGTGTCAGTCGGCGTCACGCCTAAGCTGCAGAAGACCTGGCTGTATAACTACACCACGTCCATTTACGACTATCGCAGCGGCGACTGGAAGAACAGCCAGTACCGCAACGATGACACTGGATTCAACCTTGACGCAGGCGTGGCGGCCGATTTTGGCGAGAACTGGACAGTCGGCCTGAGCGGCCAGAACCTGGTGTCCCGCGATATCGACACGAAAGATATTCGCATCACTAACGGGCGTACCGGCGAAGTACGGAACTACAAAGATACCTGGCAAATCAGCCCGCTGGTGACCGCCGGGGTAGCCTGGCATAACGAGCTGGTGACCCTGAGCGCGGACGGCGATTTGACCGAAACCAAAGGCTTTAAAAGCGAAGCCAACTCTCAGTATGTGGGTGTTGGCGCTGAGGTGAGGCCGCTTTCCTGGCTGGCGCTGCGTGCCGGCTATCGTGCGGATGTGAAAAGCAATGACAGCAACGTTTTTACCGGCGGGGTAGGGTTCGCGGCAGGCAAACACGTCAATATCGATTTGATGGGCCTGTACGGCGAAGACCAAACCTGGGGAGCGGGGGCGCAGTTGAGCGTGGCCTTCTGATGCTGAATGCCGGGGCAGCCTGATGCCCCGGCGCTGCTTTATGCTATAGTAGCGACCCTTTTTAAATCGTAGCCTGCGTAAACGTATGTCCTCACAAAGCAACCAGACTCCTTTCCAGCCGCACCGTTTCTCCATTGCGCCGATGCTAGACTGGACCGATCGCCACTGCCGTTATTTCCTGCGTCAGCTGTCCCGCCACACGCTGCTGTACACCGAAATGGTAACCACCGGGGCGATCATTCACGGTAAAGGGGACTATCTGGCCTATAGCGAAGAAGAACATCCGATTGCGCTGCAGCTTGGCGGCAGCGATCCGCAGGCGCTGGCGCACTGCGCGAAACTCGCCGAAGCGCGCGGCTACGACGAAATTAACCTGAACGTAGGCTGCCCGTCTGACCGGGTGCAGAACGGGCGCTTTGGTGCCTGCCTGATGGGCGAGGCGCAGCTGGTTGCCGATTGTATTAAAGCGATGCGCGATGTGGTTTCTATCCCGGTGACGGTAAAAACCCGCATCGGGATTGATGATCAGGACAGCTACGAGTTTCTCTGTGATTTCGTAGGTACGGTGGCAGGCAAGGGTGAATGCGAGATGTTTATCATCCACGCGCGTAAAGCCTGGCTTTCTGGCCTGAGTCCAAAAGAAAACCGTGAAATTCCACCGCTGGATTACCCGCGTGTTTACCAGCTCAAGCGTGATTTCCCCCAGCTGACCATGGCGATTAACGGCGGCATTAAGACGCTGGAAGAAGCTAAAACGCACCTCGAGCATCTGGATGGCGTGATGGTCGGGCGTGAGGCTTACCAGAACCCAGGCTTGCTGACGACGGTCGACCGGGAAATTTTCGGGGCAGAGATTGCGGACAGCGATCCCGTTGCCGTGGTGCGTTCAATGTACCCGTACATTGAACGCGAACTGGCAAACGGCACTTACCTGGGTCATGTAACTCGCCATATGCTCGGTTTATTCCAGGGAATACCGGGCGCGCGTCAGTGGCGCCGTTACTTAAGCGAGAACGCCCATAAAGCCGGGGCTGGCATTGAAGTGGTTGAACACGCGCTGTCTTTGGTGGCCGATAAGCGCCAGCTTTAGTCATAAGCTTGCCGGGATAATTCTGGTATTGCGGAGCCGATCACAAGCCTGAATTTAATCCCGGCGGCGTCATTTCTTTTACTTATTAAATCTGCGACTATCCTTCCGCAGTATCAAGAATTCATCGCGCTGTACCCTACATACAGCACGAACAAAAAAGAAAGGGCTTCCTTCGGGAAGCCCTAATTCTTTCTGAATTTTGAACGGGTTACGGGATCAACAGGCTCGAACCCTGCGTGGCACGGCTTTCCAGCGTTTGATGAGCAAGCACCGCGTCCTTCAGCGCAAATTTCTGGTTTTCCGCGACATCCACCTTAATCGCGCCGCTGGCGATCAGCGAAAACAGCTCGTGGCAGGCTTCATCGAACTCGGCGCGAGTGGTGAGATAGCCGTTCAGAGAAGGGCGAGTCACGTACAGCGATCCTTTCTGGTTTAGAATGCCAAGGTTCACGCCGGTTACCGGCCCGGAAGAGTTACCAAAGCTCACCATCAGCCCTCGGCGCTGCAGGCAATCCAGCGAGGCTTCCCAGGTCTCTTTCCCGACGGAGTCATACACCACCGCCACTTTCTTGCCGCCGGTTAGCTCTTTGACGCGCTCAGAGATATTTTCGTGCTGATAGTTGATGGTTTGCCATGCACCTGCCTGCAACGCCCGGTCGGCCTTTTGTGCTGAACCGACGGTACCAATCAGTTTTGCGCCCAGCGCCTTTGCCCACTGGCAGGCGATCAGGCCCACGCCACCCGCCGCCGCATGGAACAGGAAGGTTTCATTGGCTTTAATTTCGTAAGTTTTCCGCAGCAGATAAAACACAGTCAGGCCCTTCAGGAAAGAAGCTGCTGCCTGTTCGAAAGAGATAACATCCGGGATTTTAGCGACCTTATCGGCCGGCGCATTGTGGACGCTGCTGTAGGCCCCGAGGCCAGACTGTGCGTAAACCACCCGGTCGCCAGCCTTCAGGTGAGTGACTTTGCTGCCAACCTTGCTGACAACGCCAGCCGCTTCGGTTCCCAGACCGCTCGGGAGTGCCGGTGGCGGATAAAGCCCGCTGCGGATATAGGTATCAATATAGTTGATACCTATCGCTTTATTCTCAACCTGAACTTCGTTCTCCGCCGGATCTTGCGGCGTAAACTCAACGGCTTTTAATACTTCGGGTCCGCCGTGTTGGCTAAATTCGATGCGCGTTGCCATGGAAACTCCTGGTGTCGAAGAGTGACAAGAATGGTTATACTTCCCGGTCTCTCACTATGAATTTGGTAGCTCCCTCACTATGGCAGGAAATAAACCCTTCAACAAACCGAACGAACCCCGCGACCGTCAGGTAGAAGGGCTGAAGATGCCGCCGCACTCGCTTGAGGCGGAGCAGTCGGTGTTGGGCGGTTTAATGCTGGATAACGAACGCTGGGACAACGTCGCCGAGCGCGTGGTCGCCAACGACTTCTTCAGCCGTCCGCACCGCATGATCTTCACCGAAATGCAGCGTCTGCTCGAAATGAGCAAACCCATCGACCTGATTACGCTTTCTGAATCTCTGGAACTCCAGGGCCAGCTTGAGAGCGTCGGCGGTTTTGCTTATCTCGCTGAGCTTTCTAAAAACACGCCAAGTGCGGCAAACATCAGCGCCTATGCGGATATTGTGCGTGAACGTGCCGTTGTCCGCGAAATGATTGCGGTCGCCAATGAAATTGCCGATGCCGGCTACGACCCGCAGGGGCGTACCAGTGAAGACCTGCTGGATCTGGCGGAATCTCGCGTCTTCCAGATTGCTGAAAGTCGCGCTAACAAAGACGAAGGCCCGAAGAGCATCGATCAGATTCTGGAAGCCACGGTGTCGCGTATCGAGTCCCTGTACCAGACGCCGCACGACGGCGTCACGGGCGTGGATACCGGCTACCAGGATCTGAACAAGAAGACTGCTGGCCTCCAGCGTTCTGACCTGATTATCGTGGCGGCCCGTCCGTCGATGGGTAAAACCACCTTCGCGATGAACCTGTGCGAAAACGCCGCCATGCTGCAGGACAAACCGGTGCTGATTTTCAGCCTTGAGATGCCCGGCGAGCAGATCATGATGCGTATGCTGGCGTCGCTGTCGCGCGTGGACCAGACCCGAATCCGTACCGGCCAGCTGGACGACGAGGACTGGGCACGCATCTCCAGCACCATGGGTATTCTGCTGGAGAAGCGTAACATGTATATCGACGACTCCTCCGGCTTGACGCCGACCGAAGTCCGTTCCCGTGCCCGCCGTATTTACCGTGAGCATGACGGGCTTAGCCTGATCATGATCGACTACCTGCAGCTGATGCGCGTCCCGTCGCTGTCCGACAACCGTACGCTGGAAATCGCCGAGATTTCCCGCTCGCTCAAGGCGCTGGCAAAAGAGCTTCAGGTGCCGGTGGTGGCGCTGTCGCAGCTTAACCGTTCCCTGGAGCAGCGCGCCGACAAACGTCCGGTCAACTCCGATCTGCGTGAATCCGGCTCCATCGAGCAGGATGCCGACTTGATCATGTTTATCTACCGCGACGAGGTTTATCACGAGAACAGCGACCTGAAAGGCATCGCTGAAATCATTCTCGGTAAGCAGCGTAACGGCCCCATCGGTACCGTACGTCTGACCTTTAACGGTCAGTGGTCGCGTTTCGATAACTACGCCGGACCGCAGTACGACGAAGAATAAAAATCCTCGCCATCCTTCAAGCCGCAGCGGCGTGGGCTGCACTTACTCGCCCGAATCACTTGCTTAAGTAAGCTCATCGGGCTGAGTTCTCTTGCCGCCTCGCTGTGACCTGAATGATGAAGAAAATGGATAACCTTTAATTCAAACACTGAGCAAGGAACGAACATGCAAGCGGCAACCGTTGTCATTAACCGCCGCGCTCTGCGACACAACCTGCAACGCCTGCGCGAACTGGCTCCGAACAGTCGCATGGTGGCAGTCGTGAAAGCAAACGCCTATGGGCATGGTCTGCTGGAGACCGCCCGCACTTTAGAAAATGCCGATGCTTTCGGCGTGGCCCGCCTGGAAGAAGCCCTGCGCCTGCGGGAAGGTGGCATCACTAAACCCGTTCTGCTGCTGGAAGGATTCTTCAATGCTGAAGACCTGCCGGCGATTGCCGCCCAAAACTTCCAAACGGCTATCCACAGCATTCAACAGCTTGAAGCGCTGGAGCAGGCCGATCTCAGCCAGCCCATCACCGTCTGGATGAAGCTGGACACCGGGATGCACCGTCTCGGCGTGCGCCCGGAAGAGGCAGAAGCTTTCTATCAGCGGCTGGTCGCCTGCAAAAACGTTAGCCAGCCGGTGAACGTGGTGAGCCATTTTGCCCGCGCCGATGAGCCTGAATCCGATGCCACGCCGCGCCAGCTCGATATCTTTAATTCTTTCACCGCGGGCAAGTCAGGGCAGCGTTCTATCGCCGCATCGGGCGGTATTCTGCTGTGGCCAGACTCGCATATGGACTGGGTTCGTCCCGGCATCATCCTCTACGGCGTCTCGCCGCTGGAACAAAAGCCGTGGGGTGAAGACTTTGGCTTCCAGCCAGTGATGTCTTTAACCTCGAGCCTGATCGCAGTTCGCGACCATAAAGCCGGGGAACCGGTAGGCTATGGCGGGACCTGGACCGCTGAGCGTGACACCTGCCTTGGCGTGGTGGCCATGGGCTACGGCGATGGTTATCCGCGTAGCGCACCGTCCGGCACCCCCGTGCTGGTCAATGGCCGCGAAGTGCCTATCGTGGGGCGCGTTGCCATGGACATGATTTGTGTCGATTTAGGCCCGAATGCCACGGATAAACCGGGCGATAGCGCGGTACTTTGGGGTAAAGGTTTGCCGGTCGAACGCATCGCCGAATATTCAAATGTAAGTGCTTACGAACTTATCACTCGCCTGACGTCAAGGGTTACAATGAAGTATCTGGACTGAGTGTCCTCGCCTGGTTTACAGTGGAAATCCGCGAACTGTAAACCAGGAGAACCTCACCGTGTTTCAAAAAGTTGACGCCTATGCTGGCGACCCCATCCTTTCCCTCATGGAACGCTTTAAAGTCGATCCGCGCAGCGACAAGGTCAACCTCAGCATCGGCCTCTATTACAATGAAGACGGGGTGATCCCGCAGTTACAGGCCGTGGCAGAAGCAGAAGCTCGCCTGAACGCGCAGGCTCACGGCGCCTCTCTCTATTTACCGATGGAAGGCCTGAACAGCTATCGCAGCGCCATTGCGCCGCTGTTGTTTGGCGCAAACCATCCGGCGCTGGTGGAAGGCCGCATTGCCACCGTGCAAACGCTCGGGGGTTCCGGTGCCTTAAAAATCGGCGCTGACTTCCTGAAAACCTATTTCCCTGATTCGCAGGTGTGGGTCAGCGATCCTACCTGGGAAAACCACGTCGCGATCTTCGAAGGCGCGGGTTTCGCCGTGAATACGTACCCGTGGTTCGACAGCGAAACCAACGGTGTGCGCTTTGAAGCACTGCTGGAAAAACTGAATACGCTGCCTGAACTCAGCATCGTGCTGCTCCACCCTTGCTGCCATAATCCAACCGGCTCCGACCTTACCGACAGCCAGTGGGATGCCGTCACGGAAATTCTTAAATCACGCAATCTGATCCCGTTCCTCGACATCGCCTATCAGGGCTTTGGCGCTGGCATGGAGCAGGATGCCTATGCCATTCGCGCGATAGCTTCCTCCGGGCAGCCGATGCTGGTGAGCAACTCCTTCTCTAAAATCTTCTCTCTCTATGGCGAACGCGTGGGCGGGCTTTCCGTGGTTTGCGAAGACAGCGATGCTGCAGGGCGTGTGCTGGGCCAGCTCAAAGCCACCGTGCGCCGCAACTACTCCAGCCCGCCGAACTTTGGGGCGCAGGTCGTGGCGACAGTTTTGAATGACGAGAAGCTGAAAGCCAGCTGGATTGCCGAAGTGGAAACCATGCGCGTGCGTATTCTGGAAATGCGCCAGGTGCTGGTGGAAGTCCTGACTAAAGCCGTGCCGGGACGCAACTTTGACTACCTGGTGAAACAGCGCGGTATGTTTAGCTACACCGGGTTAAGCGCGGCTCAGGCCGACCGCCTGCGCGAAGAGTTTGGCATTTACCTGCTCACCAGCGGTCGTATCTGCGTTGCTGGGCTTAATCACAGCAACGTTCAGCGCGTGGCGCAGGCGTTCGCTGCAGTAATGTAAGTGCTCGCCAACTTAATTTGTCTCCTTTTCCTCTCCCGTCCGGGAGAGGAAATTGCTCTCTCGTTCTGTGACCTTTCCTGTTTTCTGCGACATTAAACTGAAAAAAATCTTTGTCGATCGGTCCCCGGCGGGTATGGTCGGAAGGCTTTATGGCAAGGCTGCTCATTTTAACAACGATTAAAAACAGAAAATTAAAGGGAAAACAATGCGTAAGATCGCCCTGGCACTCAGTGCCGTCTGCCTGCTGGCAGGCTTCAATCACGCCGCTTTGGCAACCGAATCTGCACCCGCTCCGCTAAATCCTGGCGTCACCGTGGCGCAGCTGGCGCAGCAGGTGCCAATCCACTGGGTTTCCGTGGCGCAAATTGAAAATAGCCTGCTGGGCCGCGCGCCTATCGCCGTCGGGTTTGATATCGACGATACCGTGCTGTTTTCAAGCCCAGGCTTTTATCGCGGGCAAAAAGAGTTTTCTCCGGGTAAGCAGGACTACCTGAAAAATCCGGCCTTCTGGGAAAAGATGAACAACGGCTGGGATGACTTCAGCATGCCCAAAGAGGTGGCAAAAAGCCTGATCACCATGCACCTCAAGCGCGGTGACAGCGTGTACTTCGTCACCGGGCGCAGCCAGACCAAAACCGAAACCGTCACCAAAACCCTGCAAAGCGACTTCCTGATCCCGGAGCCGAGCGTCAATCCGGTGATTTTTGCCGGCGATAAAGAAGGCCAGAACACCAAAACGCAGTGGCTGAAAGAGAAGAAGATCAAAATCTTCTACGGCGATTCAGATAACGACATCACCGCAGCCCAGGACGTTGGCGCACGCGGCATTCGCATCCTGCGTGCCTCGAACTCCAGCTACCAGCCGCTGCCGAAAGCAGGCTCGTTTGGCGAAGAAGTTATCGTCAACTCTGAGTACTGATCCCACTGAGAAGAACGGCAGCTAATGTAAACTGGCTGCCGTTTTTTTAATCAATTATCTCGTCTGTTATCCGCTTTTGGCGCACACTTAATGCTGCCGCGAATGCTTCCGGTAAATATCCTGGACGAGGAAATTAAGATGACCCATTCGGATCTTTTAGAATACTGCATGAAAAAACCCGGCGCAGAGCAGAGCGTGCACAGCGACTGGAAAGCCACGCAGATCAAAGTCGGCGATGTGCTGTTTGCCATGGTGCATGCAGAGAACCAGCGCCCGGCCGTCTCCCTCAAAGCCACGCCCGATCTGGCAGAGCTTCTGCGTCAGCAGCATCAGGACGTTTTCCCCAGCGCCCATCTGAATAAGGCACACTGGAGCACGCTCTATCTGGACGGCGCGCTGCCCGGTTCGCAAATTTACTATCTGGTGGATGCTTCGTATCAGCAGGCGGTGGCATTGCTGCCTGAACAACTCAGGCAGCAATTGTCGGTTTGACTATTTCAGCTTCAGCAAGGGTTTGAGGAACCGCGCGGTATGAGATGCTTCGCAGGTGGCGACGGTTTCCGGCGTGCCGGATACCAGGATCTCGCCGCCGCCGCTGCCGCCTTCCGGCCCCAGGTCCACAATCCAGTCTGCGGTTTTAATCACGTCGAGGTTGTGTTCAATCACCACAATGGTATTGCCCTGATCCCTGAGCTGATGCAGCACTTCCAGCAGCTGTTGGATATCCGCAAAGTGCAGGCCGGTAGTCGGCTCATCGAGGATATACAGCGTCTGGCCGGTGCCGCGCTTAGACAGCTCACGCGCCAGCTTAACGCGCTGTGCTTCACCGCCTGACAGCGTGGTTGCCGACTGGCCAAGCCGAATGTAGGACAGACCCACGTCGATAAGCGTTTGTAGCTTACGCGCCAGCGCCGGAACGGCATCGAAGAACTCTCGGGCATCTTCAATGGTCATATCCAGCACTTCGTGAATGCTTTTGCCTTTGTACTTAATCTCCAGCGTTTCACGGTTATAGCGTTTGCCTTTGCACTGGTCGCACGGCACGTAGATATCCGGCAGGAAGTGCATTTCCACTTTGATCACGCCGTCGCCCTGGCAGGCTTCGCAGCGCCCGCCGCGCACGTTGAAGCTAAAGCGTCCCGGCGTATAGCCGCGTGAACGCGCTTCTGGTACGCCAGCAAACAGCTCGCGCACGGGGGTGAACACGCCGGTGTAGGTCGCCGGGTTGGAACGAGGTGTGCGGCCAATCGGGCTTTGGTCGATGTCGATGACCTTATCGAAATGCTCCAGCCCCTGGACCTCACGGTACGGTGCCGGTTCGGCGATTGTCGCCCCGTTCAGCTGGCGCTGGGCAATCGGGAACAGCGTGTCGTTAATCAACGTCGACTTGCCGGAGCCTGACACCCCGGTAATACAGGTAAACAGCCCCACCGGCAGCGTCAGCGTGGCGTCCTTCAGGTTGTTCCCCTTCGCACCGGAGAGCTTGAGCACTTTCGACGGATCGGCGGCAACGCGCTTTTTCGGCACCGCAATTTCGCGTTTGCCGCTCAGGAACTGCCCGGTCAGGGATTCCGGCACCGCAATAATGTCTTTCATGGTGCCTTCCGCGACCACCTGGCCGCCGTGCACGCCCGCGCCAGGGCCAATGTCGATAATATGGTCGGCGGCGCGAATGGCGTCTTCGTCGTGCTCAACCACAATCACGGTGTTGCCGAGGTTACGCAGGTGAATCAGCGTTTCCAGCAGGCGCTCGTTATCGCGCTGGTGCAGGCCGATGGACGGCTCATCCAGCACGTACATCACGCCAACCAGCCCGGCGCCAATCTGGCTTGCCAGACGAATACGCTGGGCTTCACCGCCGGACAGCGTTTCCGCCGAACGGGAGAGGGAAAGGTAGTTCAGGCCGACGTTCACCAGGAACTTCAGGCGATCGCCGATCTCTTTCAGTACTTTTTCCGCGATTTGCGCCCGCTGGCCGCTGAGCTTCATGTTCTGGAAGAATTCCATCGCATGGCCGATGCTCATGTCGGAAATCGTCGGCAGCGCGGTGTTTTCCACAAACACATGGCGCGCTTCACGGCGCAGGCGCGTCCCTTCGCAGCTGGTGCAGGGGCGGTTGCTGATGAATTTCGCCAGCTCTTCGCGCACGGCGGAAGATTCGGTTTCTTTATAGCGGCGCTCCATGTTGTGCAGCACGCCTTCGAACGGATGGCGGCGCACGGAGGTGTCCCCACGATCGTTCATGTACTTGAATTCGATAGTTTCTTTGCCCGAGCCGTGCAGGACGACTTTCTTCACCGCGTCGGTCAGCGCGTTCCACGGGGCTTCCACGTCGAACTTATAGTGATCGGCCAGCGAGCGCAGCATGGTGAAGTAATAGAAGTTACGGCGATCCCAGCCACGGATAGCGCCACCGGCCAGCGACAGCTCGCCGTTTTGCACCACGCGATCGGGATCGAAATATTGCTGTACGCCCAGACCGTCGCAGGTTGGGCAGGCGCCGGCCGGGTTGTTAAAGGAGAACAGGCGCGGTTCCAGTTCGCGCATGCTGTAGCCGCAGACCGGGCAGGCAAAGTTGGCGGAGAACAGCAGCTCTTCCGCTTTTTCATCGTCCATGTCGGCGACAACCGCAGACCCGCCGGACAACTCCAGCGCGGTCTCAAACGACTCGGCCAGGCGCTGGGCGATGTCTTCACGCACCTTAAAGCGGTCGACGACCACTTCAATGGTGTGCTTCTTCTGCAGCTCTAATTTTGGCGGATCGGACAGGTCGCAGACTTCCCCGTCGATACGCGCGCGGATATAGCCCTGGCTGGCCAGGTTTTCCAGCGTTTTGGCGTGTTCGCCTTTGCGATCTTTAATGATCGGCGCGAGCAGCATCAGGCGCTTGCCTTCCGGCTGCGCGAGCACGTTATCCACCATCTGACTGACGGTTTGAGCCGCGAGCGGGATGTCGTGATCCGGGCAGCGCGGTTCGCCTACGCGGGCGTAAAGCAGACGCAGGTAGTCATGAATTTCCGTGATGGTGCCGACGGTGGAACGTGGGTTATGGGACGTGGATTTCTGTTCAATAGAAATCGCAGGGGACAACCCTTCGATATGATCGACGTCCGGCTTCTCCATCAGCGACAGGAACTGACGCGCGTAGGCCGAAAGGGACTCAACGTAGCGGCGCTGCCCTTCTGCGTACAGGGTGTCGAATGCCAGTGAGGATTTGCCTGAACCCGAAAGCCCGGTGACAACAATCAGTTTGTCGCGCGGGATGACGAGATTGATATTTTTGAGATTGTGGGTGCGGGCGCCCCGAACTTCGATCTTATCCATTCACCTTTCCCGGAATAATGACTGCATGCGCCTGGTATGTATGTAGAGAGACAACCGACGGCCAGAAACGGCTAATTATGACACAATAAAACCTGAATGAATATCCAGTGTTTTAATGAAACGAGCTATACTTAGCCGACATTCTTGAATGTCCCTCGCAGCTATAAACATTGTGGGTGGCATAGTGTAGAATCCCCGGTTTAGACTATTTAAAAACGTTTCAGGAGACACGAACATGGCCAGCAGAGGCGTAAACAAGGTGATTCTCGTTGGGAATCTGGGTCAGGACCCGGAAGTACGCTATATGCCAAATGGGGGCGCTGTCGCCAACATTACACTGGCCACGTCAGAGTCCTGGCGTGATAAGCAAACCGGCGAAACCAAAGAAAAAACCGAGTGGCACCGCGTGGTGCTGTTCGGCAAACTGGCCGAAGTGGCCGGTGAATACTTGCGTAAAGGTTCTCAGGTTTACATCGAAGGCGCACTGCAAACCCGTAAATGGACCGACCAGGCTGGTGTAGAAAAATACACCACCGAAGTCGTGGTAAACGTGGGTGGCACCATGCAGATGCTCGGCGGCCGTCAGGGCGGCGGTGCACCGGCAGGCGGCAACGGCGGCCAGCAGCAGGGCGGTTGGGGTCAGCCTCAGCAGCCTCAGGGCGGCAACCAGTTCAGCGGCGGCGCGCAGTCTCGCCCGCAGCAGCAGAGCGCGCCAGCGCCATCTAACGAACCACCAATGGATTTCGACGACGATATCCCATTCTGATCCCCTCAGGGTGTAAACCTGTACGTGACGAACAAATAAAACCCTGCCTGGCAGGGTTTTTTTCTATTATAAGGCGGTATGAAATCTGCCGGACAGGCGACCCTCGGATAAGGAAGATGCCGTGGCATTTTTAGGTTTTGTCAGTGAGAGAGCGTGTCGGCGTCAGGCGGACGCCACGCCATGGCTGCCTTCATTTAGCTTTTATGAAAAGCATCACTCCCCGCCTATTGAAGGTACGCCTGAAGCCATTATTCAGGCCGTTCTGGCGCTGAATATGGAAGACGATCCGGTTATCCGTCGGCTACTCCGTTTGCGCCAGCTCCCTCGCCGCCTGCGCCGGGCGTTGTTTAAGTCAGAGAGCACGGAACCAGCCGATACCTTCGGGTTTGGCTCTTTCACTCTGCTGCATCAAAGCAGCCAGGAAGTCTCTTTTGGTTTGGCCGGGCGTTTCTGGCGACCGTTGCTTGACGTCGAGTCTCTGAAAGATGCCGAAGCCTTCAAGCATTTTGCCGACTCACGCGCGGCTAAGCTGGTCTTGCGCTTTGATGTCACGCCTGAGAACAACGGCTCGGCGGTATTACGTACCGAAACCTTTGTCTATTGCCCAACGCCCCGCGTGAAAGCCCTGTTCGCTCTCTATTGGATGCTCATTCGTCCGGCCAGTGGCTGGATCAGGCGGCGCACGCTACTCTCTATCCAGCGAAAGCTGGCGGCAGACACTAATCACAGGTCAGGCAATGACAGACAAAATTGATGGCGTTCTGCGCCCCGAGCACATTATCCCGTTCCCTGATTCCATCAGTGAGGAGGCACAGGCTGCTCTGCGTCGCCAGGTTGACGAGAACGGTGTGCCCCACAACGTGCAATTTGCGATGCCATCCCACACCGATGGTGAAGCCTGGAAGCAGATTCAGGCCACTTCGGCGGCCTGGTATGCCGAAACCATGAAATCCAGGCCAGCGAGCGATGAGCCAGAACCACAAACACTGCAGATTGAGCAGGCTACGGTGCATATTGCTACGCCCGGCGCGCTGTCATCGGAGTATCACGTTCTGGTGGATCTCCACGGCGGGGCGTTTACCTTTGGCGGGAGTGAAGCCTGCAAGGCCAGTGCCAGCACCCAGGCTGTGCAGTATGGGCTCCGTTGCTACAGCGTCGATTACCGCATGCCGCCCGAGCATCCTTATCCGGCTGCACTGGATGATTGCCTGGCCACATACCGTTACCTGCTGGAGCGCTATGCCCCGGAAAATATCGTGATTGCCGGGCGTTCGGCTGGCGGTAATCTGGCCGCTGCGATGGTACTGCGGGCGCGTGATGAAGGCTTGCCGTTGCCAGGTGCCTTAGTGCTGCTGTCCCCGGAGGCAGATCTGACCGAGTCCGGCGACAGCTTCCAGGTGAACCAACTTGTGGATGTGGTACTGCCGGGATCGTTGAGGGAAAACAACCTGCTTTATGCCGCGGGCGCTGAGTTAACGCATCCTTATCTTTCGCCGCTGTTTGGCGACTTTACCCGTGGTTTCCCGGCTACAATGATTCAAAGCGGCACGCGGGATCTATTCCTGTCGAATGCGGTGAGGCTGCACCGGGTGTTGAGAAAAGCGAACGTTGAAGCCGAGCTGCACGTCTTTGAGGCGATGCCGCACGGTGGATTTATGGGAACGCCTGAAGACAGAGAGCTGGTGGACGAAGTGGCGAAATTTATTCGCCGCCAGCTCAGGCTGGAGAACTAAAAGCAATAAAAAAAGCCGGAGGCGATTGCTCGCTTCCGGCTTTTATTCATTCGTAAAAATTACGCGTTCAGCAGCGGCTCTGCAGTTTTCTCCACCAGCGCCAGCAGGACTTTGACGTCCTCCAGGGTGACGGTTGGGTTCAGCAGGGTCAGCTTCAGGCAGGTCACGCCGTTATGCTCGGTCACGCCAACGTTCGCGCGGCCAGACTCCAGCAGCGCATCGCCTATTTTCTGGTTCAGCAGCGCGATTTCCGCATCGCTGCGGCCAGCCAGGCTTGCCGGGCGGAAGCGGAACAGCACGCTCGCCAGCTGAGGCTGCATTACCAGCTCCAGAGAAGCGTGGTCAGCCACGTAGGCCGCCACATTCTTCGCCATGGTCACGCCGTGATCGATGATTTCGGCGTACTGCTTCTGCCCCAGCGCTTCCAGGCCCATCCACAGCTTCAGAGCGTCAAAGCGACGGGTGGTCTGCAGCGACTTGGACACCAGGTTCGGTACGCCTTGCTCTTCGTCAAACTCGGAGTTCAGGTAGGCCGCCTGGTAACGCATCAGCTCGTAGTGGCGAGCATCTTTCAGCAGGAACGCGCCGCAGCTGATGGTCTGGAAGAACTGCTTGTGGAAGTCCAGGGTAACGGAATCCACCAGTTCCAGGCCGTTCAGGTAATCACGATACTTCTCGGACAGCAGCAGCGCGCCGCCCCAGGCTGCATCAACGTGTACCCAAATCTGGTGCTCTGCGGCCAGCTTCGCGATGTCACGCAGCGGATCAATAGCGCCTGCATCGGTCGTACCGGCAGTGGCGACGATAGCCATGATCTGCTCGCCTTTCGCTTGCGCCTGGGCGATTTTAGCCGCCAGGTCGGTAACGTCCATGCGGGCAAACTCATCGGTTTTCACCAGCGTGACCGACTGGTAGCCCATGCCCATCAGCGCCATGTTTTTCTGCACGGAGAAGTGGGCATTTTCAGAGCACAACACTCTGATTTTACGGATATCACCGGTCAGACCATCCTGCTGCACAGAGTGGCCCTGACGCGCAAAGTAAGCGTCACGCGCCAGCATCAGGCCCATCAGGTTGCTCTGGGTCCCACCGCTGGTGAACACGCCCGCATCGCCAGGCTGATAACCGACCTGCGCGCGCAGCCATTCGATCAGCTTCATCTCAATGATGGTCGCCGACGGGCTTTGGTCCCAGGAGTCCATGCTCTGGTTGGTGGCGTTGATCAGCACTTCTGCGGCCTGGCTAACCACCAGGCTTGGGCAGTGCAGGTGCGCCACGCACTGCGGGTGATGCACCAGCAGGCTGTCTTTTAAGAAATACTCAATCGCGCGTTCAATCGCGACCTGGTTGCCCAGGCCCTGAGGATTGAAGTCGAGCTGAATGCGTTCTTTCAGCTCGGCGACGGTTTTGCCCTGGTACATCTGGGGCTGCTGCAGCCATTCCACTACGGCCTGGCTGGTCTGGGCGATCGCCTGCTGGTATTCCTCAATGCTCTGGGCAGAGGAGGCCAGAATCGGGTTAGATCGGGACATATTTATTACTCCAGTCAGACAGCTTTTGCGCCAGCGGCTAACAAGGCTTTTTCAAATTTACTCAGGAAGATTTCCAGCTCGTCGTCGCTGATCAGCAGGGACGGCAGCAGGCGCAGCACGCAGCCGTTACGGCCACCGCGCTCCAGAATCAGGCCCGCTTCGAAGCATTTTTTCTGAATCAGAGCAGACAGCGCGCCGTCAGCCGGGTAGCAACCCATGTGATCCTGTGCTTCTTCTGGCTTCACGATCTCAATGCCGAGCATCAGGCCCAGGCCGCGAACGTGGCCGATAGCCGGGTAGCGTTTCTGCAGATCGTACAGTTTGCCTTTCAGCCATTCGCCCTGAGCGGCAACTTTGTCTGCGACTTTGTTGTCTTTCAGGTACTTCAGGGTGGTCAGGCCGGTGGCCATTGCCAGCTGGTTGCCGCGGAAGGTGCCGGTGTGGTGACCAGGTTCCCAGGCATCTATCTCTTTTCTCAGGCCCAGTACGGCCAGCGGCAGACCGCCACCAACGGCTTTGGACATCACGATGATGTCTGGCTCAATGCCAGCGTGTTCGTAGGCGAACAGCTTGCCGGTACGGGCAAAGCCAGCCTGAACTTCATCGATGATCAGCACGATGCCGTGCTCTTTGGTCACTTTGCGGATGCGCTGCAGCCACTCTGCAGGCGCCGGGTTCACGCCGCCTTCGCCCTGAACCGCTTCGAGGATCACGGCCGCAGGTTTGCGCACGCCGCTTTCAACGTCGTTGATCAGGTTGTCGAAGTAATAGGTCAGCGCTTTCACGCCCGCGTCGCCGCCAATGCCCAGCGGGCAGCGGTATTCGTGCGGGTATGGCAGGAACTGCACTTCCGGCATCAGGCCGTTGATGGCCGCTTTCGGAGACAGGTTGCCGGTCACGGACAGCGCGCCGTGGGTCATCCCGTGGTAGCCGCCGGAGAAGCTGATTACGCCGCTGCGGCCGGTATGTTTCTTAGCCAGCTTGATAGCGGCTTCTACTGCGTCCGCGCCGGATGGGCCACAGAACTGCAGGCAGTACTCTTTACCCTGGCTCGGCAGTAAAGAGAGCAGGTATTCTGAGAACTCGTCTTTTAACGGCGTAGTCAGATCCAAAGTATGTAACGGCAAGCCGCTGGTAATGACGTTTTGGATGCTTTGCAGGATGTCAGGGTGGTTATGGCCAAGCGCCAACGTGCCCGCACCGGCCAGACAGTCAAGGTAACGGTTACCTTCCACGTCGATGATCCAGGCGCCCTGGGCTTTGGCTATAGCGAACGGTAATTTGCGCGGGTAACTTCTGACATTCGATTCGAATTCAGCCTGTCGTGCCAAATAGGTTTCGTTGGTAGCGTTTGCAGATTTTGCATCTAAAGTATCAATACGGACTTTATCCGTCATCATATCTCTCCTACAACCGTCGGCATGAGCGCAGCGGCTGAATTAAGTAAACAATACTCGTCATGCTTCAAGTTGAAACTCGAATTATCCAGAGTATAGGTATCGGTTAGGGTGCATAAAACGCCGCCAATATATGGCTTTTTACCCCCCCGCTCAATCATTAATTTTTTCCGATTTTTTTAATTTAAAATCAATGGATTGAAGACTCTTTTGACGGGTATCCAGACATCCGATCTCTCAACTATTGGCAATGGCAGGAAAAAAAGCCCTCTGAAAGGCCTAATTTGGCGTATTAAAACGGTCTGGAAAGACCAGGTTTTGCTGGATAGAAATAATTAACAACAAAAAATTACCCTGGGACATTGATTGGCAACGGGGGTTGCACTTTTTACCCGTAAACCTGGGGCCTGTTCAGTTTCAGCGGCAAAAAACGCCCACCTGTTTTTCGATAATGTCTGCCAGGCAATCCCGAATCGGGTTAGGTTCAGATGATGCCCGCGGTAGGCAGATGCCTAACGAAGGGAGGGTGGGAAGGTTCTGGATCACCGGAAGATCGGCAGGTTTTCCTACCTGCGTTCTGGGCGTCACGCCTAATCCGGCTCGTGCCGCTGCCCACAGGCCGTTCAGACTGCTGCTGGTAAAGGCTATCCGCCAGGGGATCCCCGCACAATCCAGTGCCTCAATGGCGTGGCGACGTAAAATACAGGGGGCATCAAAAACCACTAAAGGCAGCGGCTGCCCATTGGCAAGGCACTTCTCTATCTGCTCGGGGATGCCCATCCAGTGCAGCGGGATTTTACCTGTCTCATTTTTTACGGAAGCCGATGGCGTTTGCCAGAGTAAGGCTAAATCCAGCTGTGAATGGTTGAGGGCGGATTCCAGCTCTGCATTTCGTGCGATACGTGCTTCAAGGATGACGGCGGGGTGGGCGCGGCTAAATGAACCAAGAACCTCGGTTAACAGACCTTCACCAAAGTCCTCCTGAAACCCTACCCGCAGAAGCCCGCTCAGCTGCGTGTCGGCCACCGCGGCCATTGCGGCATCGTTCAGCTCCAAAAGGCGTTTTGCATAACTCAACACAATTTCACCCGTCGGCGTCAGCGCCAGGCCCCGGCCTGATTTTTTGACGACCGGCCTGCCGACCTGCTCCTCCAGTTTCTTCAGCTGGGCGCTGACCGCTGAGGTTGAACGCCCCAGCCGGTCCGCCGCCTGGGCAAAGCTGCCGAGTGCCATGCCGGTAACAAAGGTGCGTAGAACGTCGAGATCTAAATTCGTCATGATTATTGTCCTGAAAATCAGGATTGTTGGTTAAAAAATATCTGATTTTTAGAATGATACTCGATGAGTATGCTCAGGTTGTCAACAACAGCCGGGAGGTCCCATGGGTGAAACATCACACGACATTCAGCGGGTTTTGAGCCGGGCGCCAAAACTCGCCAGCATAAGCAATGACTTGTTATTCCAGGATATCTGGGAAAGACCAGAGCTGAATAAACGCGATCGCAGCCTGATCACCGTGGCGGCGCTGCTGGCGCTGTACCGGCTGGAACAGCTGCCGGTTCATCTCGATTTAGCGCGCAAAAATGGCGTCAGCGATGAGGAATTAACTGAGCTGATTACCCATCTGGCTTTTTATGCGGGCTGGCCTGCTGCCCACAGCGCGCTAAAGGTGCTGGATAAGCTGATCGTCGGATGCAGTAGGGAGGAGCAATAAATGCCGGTACTTCATGTCACCTTATTAAAAGGAAAAACGGAGGCCTGGCTGGCGGCGGTTTCATCCAGCATACAGCGGGCGCTGGTGGCGGCATTTGATGTGCCGGAGGCGGATCTGTTTCAGGTTTTTCACGAGCAAGATAAATCAGCGTTGCGGTTTGATCGCCATTATATGGCGGGGCCACGCAGCGATAGCTGGCTTCTGATTGAGATAACGGCCGGTAAGCCTCGGAGTATTGAGACGAAGCAACGTTTTTACCGGGTTATTACCGAACAACTTGCCGCGTCACCGGGCATTCATCCCAACGACGTTATGGTCGTCATTCGCCATAACAATGCTGAGGACTGGTCGTTTGGTGGAGGCAAGGCGAGTTTGCTCGCGGAGTAAGATCTACTCCTTAAAAGCGCTGGGCGCGGGGGAGTCATCGCTGTATATTTCCATACACAACGATCATAAGGACTCCCGCCGTGAACCGATTTACCCGCCGCCTGACGCTGGGCGCATTATTAGTACTTTTCCCGCTCGCCGCGCTGGCGAACCGCACGCTCACCGACCAGCTTGGCCGCCAGGTCACGATCCCCGACGAGGTTAACCGCGTTGTGGTGCTCCAGCACCAAACGCTCAACCTGCTGGTGCAAATGAACGCCACCGATAAAGTGGTTGGCATTCTGGCGAACTGGAAGCAGCAGCTCGGCAGCGGCTACGCTCGCCTGGCCCCGGAGCTTGAGCACAAAGCTCAGCTAGGGGATTTAACCAGCGTGGACACCGAAAAGCTGGTGGCGCTGCACCCGCAGGTCGTGTTTGTCACCAACTATGCGCCGCAGGAGATGATCGACGGCATTAGCAAACTCGGTATCCCGGTTATTGCGATCTCGCTGCGTCACGACGTGCCGGGCGAACAGGGCAAGCTGAACCCGTCGATGGGGGACGAAGAACAAGCCTACAACCTCGGCCTGAAAGAAGGCATCGTGCTGATTGGCGAAGTGGTTAATAAAGAGAAGCAGGCCAAAGCGCTGATCGACGCCACTTTTGCCGAGCGCAAGCTGGTCAGCGATCGCCTGAAAGATATTCCGACCAGCCAGCGGGTGCGTGCTTACATGGCCAACCCCGACCTGACTACCTACGGCTCCGGGAAATATACCGGCCTGATGATGGCTCACGCGGGCGCGTTGAACGTGGCGGCGTCGACCGTAAAAGGCTTCAAGCAGGTGTCGATGGAGCAGGTGATCGCCTGGGATCCGCAGGTGATCTTCGTGCAGGATCGTTACCCCAAAGTGGTGGATGAGATCGTCAGTAAACCCGAGTGGCAGCCGATCGACGCGGTGAAAAACCGTCAGGTCTGGCTGATGCCGGAATACGCCAAAGCCTGGGGCTATCCGATGCCGGAAGCGATGGCGATTGGCGAACTGTGGATGGCGAAAAAACTGTATCCCGCCAGATTTAAAGACATCGACATGAAGAAAGTGGCCGACAGCTGGTATCAGCGTTTTTACCGAACCCACTATGAAGGCGTGGAGTAATGGCCTTACAGATTTTGGCGGCGGGAAGCCTGCGGCGGGTCTGGCAGCCGCTTATGGCGCAGTTTGAGCAGGAAACAGGCCTGCAGACAGAGACGCAGTTTGGGCCTGCGGGCCTGCTAAGGGCGCGTATAGAAGCCGGTGAAAACTGTTCGCTGTTTGCGTCGGCAAACATGGCGCACCCGCAAGCGCTGCTGGAGCAGGGCAAAGCGCGGGCGGTTCAGCGGTTTGCCGGGAATGCCCTTTGCCTGACGGCGGCGGCGCACTGCGTGGCTGAGCAAAGTACCTGGCTTACGCTATTGAGCGATCCGGGGCTACGTATTGGTACGTCCACCCCGGGCAGCGATCCGTCCGGGGATTATACCTGGCAGTTCTTTGCCAGATTTGAAGCCGAATTTGGCATCGCCCTGCAGTCGCGAGCCTTAGCGCTGGTCGGCGCGGCGGACTCGCAGGCCGTGCCCGACGGCAGGCTTGCGGCGCAGTGGATTATTGCCAGCGGGCTGGCCGATCTGATGATTGGTTACCGAAGCTATGCCGCTGCGCTGCAGGCTCACCGTGAACTACGGGTATTTGAGATCCCAGAGTCCTACAATATTCAGGCCGATTATGGGCTGGCGGTGCGCGACGAAAGGGCGGAACCGCTGCGGGCGTTCCTGGTTTCGGACGCAGCGCGGCAAACACTGTGTAATTACGGGTTTGTCGCCTGAAAGTAAAAAAACCGCCGATGAAGGCGGTTTTTTTAATGCTTCTCAGCCTGTTAAGGCATCATCGTCGGCCACTCGGGTGGCATTCTGGCGATGATCTCGACCAGCCCCGTTTTAAACGACGCCCAGATAACCGGGAAGTCGCCGAGCGTGAGACCCAATAAACCCATGGCAAACCAGCAGGATGCGGCAATCCCCAGCCCGCTGCTTACCACGGCTAAGGCCCGATAATCCGAGCGGCGAAACTGAATATTCAGGCTGCTTGCCAAAAACATCAAAACCGCACTGAACAGTGGCCAGCGCATGAGCATTACGCCGGTGGTGATTGTTGCCATGGAGCTTGTTCCTCAAAAACTGCAATTTAATTTTCTGTTGCACTGATAATGTGAAGTGTATCACTTTTGTGTGTTTAATCACCAGTGCCGTGGTGGTTTTTTGCGCGGTTTTGAGATCGGGGAGGGGGGTTTTTTAGGAAAATCATGGCGCCGATAGCGTGAACATTTTGTTTATCTGACGTTTACCACAATTTCGTTTAAATAATCATTCCCTGCTGCTTTAACTCCAGAAAAACTCATATTAACGCGGTGGGTTAAATCTTAAGCTAAACAGCATCCGGGTTCCTCTTATCTCATTGTTGCGCAAATTAATTTCCGCAGAGTTAACGGCTGAAGACTATTGCTAAAGCGGACTTTATGATGCAACGTAATCGGCGGTCATCAGGTTGTTCTAATAAAGCATAAAACAGGCGCATAAAAGCAGAGACGTGTGGGCATCATGGTGAAACGAATTTATCTCAAGGCGTTGCGTACCTCAGGGTTTGTCCTGATCGTTTGCCTGCCGATAATGCTGGCGATCTATTTTGCCCATGTTCGCGCCACCAGCGACACCCAGCAGCATCTGCACTCTTTTGGCAAACTGGTGATGGAAAAAACGGAAATTGTCATTAGCCATGTTAATGAGGCGCGCAGCGAGGCGGAACGTTTTTCAGGGGAAATATGCAGCCCCCGGCATATGGCAAATATGCTGGATGTTGTTCGCGGTAAACTTTTTGTCGCCGATTTAATTTACGTCAGCGGCGATAAGCTGCTGTGCTCGACCAGCTACAAGCCGATAAAACCGCTGCCAGCGCCGCTTCCTTCTTATACCCGTAAACCGGATGTTGCCATTTATTATTATCTGGATACGCCGTTTTATGCCGGACATAAAATGACCTACATGCAGCGTGGGCATTATATGGCGGTCATTAACCCGCTGACCTGGTCAGAAGTATTATCCGAAGATGGCTCGCTGATTTATGGCGTGTACGACACCGTCACCCGCAGCTTTTTCTCTTTAAGCCCGGGGGCCGACAGCGACCTGCTGCACAGTTTTATTCTGCGTAAAGAGAAAGCGTTTACCGAGGATAATCGTTTTTACACCGTCGACCAGTCGGCTAAAAGACCGATTGCGGTGATTGTTTCCACGTCAGAAACCTTGTTTAACCGCCAGTGGTATCACCAGCTGACGCTGACGCTTCCATTGGGCGTTATTTGCAGCCTGTTGATATTAATTATGTGGTCCCGAACCCGTCAGCAGTTAAATTCCCCGCGCCGGTTGCTTTTAAGAGCGCTGGCTAAAAAACAGCTCAAACTTCACTACCAGCCGATCATTGATATTCAGAACGGCTATTGCGTGGGGGCGGAAGCATTACTGCGGTGGGTGAATTTTAACGGACAAACCATCAGCCCCGGGACGTTTATTCCGCTGGCAGAGTCCGAAGGGTTGATTCACAAAATATCGGACTATGTGGTTGATGCGGTATTTAAAGATTTTGGTGAATTTCTTGCCGACCATCCAGGGCTTTATATTTCGATTAATCTTTCGGCGTCTGACTTTCACTCTTCACGCTTAATAACCGTACTTTCAGAACGGATTAAAACCTACAATATTCGTCCGGGACAGATAAAAATTGAAGTGACCGAGCGGGGGTTTATTGACGTTGAAAAAACCAGACCGTTTATTCAGGAGTTCCGCAATGCAGGCTTTAAAGTTGCCATTGACGACTTTGGCACCGGGTATTCGAATCTGCATAACCTGCAGTACCTGAACGTCGATATTTTAAAAATCGACAAAAGCTTTATTGATTCTCTCGCCAGCGAGCGGGCCAGCCATTTACTGGTGGAACACATCATTGAAATTGCCCACAGCCTGAATTTAACGACAATTGCAGAAGGGGTTGAAACCGAAGCGCAGGTGGCATGGCTGGTGGATCACGGCGTGGAGTATTGCCAGGGCTGGTATTTTGCGAAGGCGCTGCCTCCGCAAGAGTTTATCGCCTGGCTATATACGCCAGGCGGGATCCCTGTTCGCAAGGCTTCAGTTGCTCGCGATCCACTGCTTTAAAGGAACGACCCATTCAGGATTAGGGCGGAAAAATGCCCCGTGCTGCTGGCCGGTAGAGATCTTTATCTCTTTAAAATGAACGATCCCCGGACTGTGGTTAACAATCGTCTGGCAAGAACCGACTTCATCCGAGGCTTCATAAATGGAAAGCACATTACCGTACAGGCGATTGTGGGCGTCATCCTGAATGGAATGTGTACATCCCGCCAGAATGGCGACGTTGAGCGTCTTATTCTGCAATTTGCTTGCCGCCAGAATGGTAATTTCACCGCCGCGCGAGAAGCCGACAAGCGTAATATTCTTAGCCGGGACGCCGCTGGCAATCAGCGTATTCACATCATGCTTTAGCTTGTCGGCGTAGCGATCTGGCTGAGTGTCTTTGGCCCTGTGATAAGCAATCAGGTTGTAGCCATCATCGCTGAGCTTCTCTTTTACCGCCGGAAAATCGTAAACGCCCCACTGCGGTTTGTTCGGATTACTTGGCCGGTCAGTGTTCCCCTCTAACACCTTGCCATGCGTATAAAAAACGTATTTTTGTTTCGGGTTAACGTTGTCCGGGAATTCGGTATAAACGGTCGCAGCCTGCGCGGCCATTGAAACAAACCCGATGGCCAAAATGGCGAAACTTAACTTTTTCACTCCCACTCCTGTTGGTTTTCTTATGCCTGATGGCGGTAATCCGTTGGGGTGCGGTCAAACTCACGGCGGAACACGCGGGAGAAAGTTTGCTGCGAAACATAACCGTAGTCCATCGCGATATCAAAAATGGGGCGTTGGGTGGTGCGTAGCGCCGTGGCGGCCATCAACAGGCGGCGCTGACGGATGTATTCACCCAGCGTCTGGTGCATAACGGTGCGGAACATTCGCTGCAAGTACCACTTTGAATAACCTGATTTTTTCGCCACCACGTCGATGTTCAGCGGCTGGTCAATATGTTCATCAATCCATTCAGTCAGCGTATAAATGATGTCCTGGTGAGCCATGAGTCGTCCTCATTTCCGGGTTAGCTAGTTTCATTGCCAGGGAGTATAATTCCTCAAGTTAACTTGAGGTAAAGAGCATTATGGAAAAGAAATTACCCCGAATAAAAACGCTGTTAACCCCCGGAGAAGTGGCGAAGCGCAGCGGCGTGGCCGTCTCTGCGCTTCACTTTTACGAAAGCAAAGGTCTGATCAAAAGTACGAGAAATGCAGGCAATCAGCGGCGTTATCAGCGTGATGTGCTGCGAACGGTGGCGATAATTAAAATTGCGCAGCGCATTGGCATTCCGCTGAGCACCGTTGGAGATGCGTTTGGTGTCCTGCCCGACGGGCATTCAATCAACAAAAACGACTGGAAGAAGCTGTCATCGCAATGGCGCGAGGAGCTGAACCACCGCATTGCCACGCTGACCGCGCTGCGTGACGAACTGAATGGCTGTATTGGCTGCGGCTGTTTATCGGGGGCGCAATGCCCGCTGCGTAACCCTGGAGACAAGCTGGGCGAGCAGGGTACCGGCGCCAGGCTGCTGGAAGATTGAAAATTATCTTTCAAACATAAAACTAAAGCGCCACAAGGGTGCTAAAGACGGCTAACAAAGAGGGAAAAAGCGTGGTTTTTCCCTCTTTGTTGTTATTAGCCGAAAATCAATGAATTGATTTTCCCGGTTTATTAATGGCGTCTTCAGTAGCTGCATTGCTTAACAGAGATCATCCGTTGCCATATAAAACTAAAGCGCCACAAGGGCGCTTTAGTTGTTTTCCGGTCTTTGTCTTTCGCTCTATCCCGTTCTGACAGGAGGGTTTCCCCCGACGTCGGCACCCCTCGATAACGCTTACACATATCTACGTACACACTTCACTGACTTTGGAGGTTCCGGTCTGCACCGACAATTTAAGTGTAGGCCTGTCCCTTCACTTTGCAAGGTCAATTGTTCTTTTTTTGTTCATTTTTTTGACATGTGATTCGTGTACGGCTTTCCTATAGTTATTCCATCTGGCTAAACAGAGGGTTATCTCATGCTCACGGTCCATCACCTCAATAACTCCCGTTCCCAGCGCGTACTCTGGATGCTGGAAGAACTGGCGCAGCCCTATCAGATCGTGCGTTACCAGCGGGAACCCAACATGTTTGCCCCGGAAGCGCTAAAAAAAATCCATCCGCTGGGCAAATCTCCCGTCGTGGAAGATAACGGCCATATCCTGGCGGAATCAGGCGCTATTCTTGAATACCTGCAGGAAACCTACGACAGCGAAAACCACCTGAAGCCGCAGGATATGAATGACAAAATCCAGTACCGCTTTTGGCTGCATTACGCCGAAGGGTCGCTGATGCCGCTGCTGTTAATGAAGCTGGTGTTTGGCCGTCTCGGCAAAGCCCCGGTGCCCTGGCCGCTGCGCCCGGTGGGCAAAGCGCTGGGGCAGGGCGTGCAGAAAGCCTGGTTGAATAAGCAGCTCAGTACCCATGCCCGCTTTATTGAAGATCGCCTGAGCCAGCACCCGTGGTTCGCCGGGCAGCAGTTTAGCGCGGCAGATATTCAGATGAGTTTCCCGGTGGCCGCGCTGCTGGCGAGAGGGGAAGTCAACGACATGCCGCACACCCAGGCGTGGATGAAAAACGTGCAGACGCGACCCGCCTGGCAGCGAGCATTAAATCAAGGCGGCCCGTTTGAAATCCCCGGGGCATGATCGCCGCAAAAGCAAAGCGAGGAAAACCAGCCTAACTTTTTTGCGTTTTTGTTGCGAAATTGCGCATTGACGATAACGTTTGCGCACCCTAAGGCGAATAATTCATCAGCTGAGCATATTTTCCGCGAAAATCGCAAAAGTTAAGTTGAAAATCCCGTCAGGATGGCTGGATAATCGTTTGCCTTAAATTTGATACACCGATTTGTCCGTGTGGAGTTAAACGATTGCTTTTTTGTGACACCCCTTTTGTCACAATCGTAGCGCAGGGAGACAACGTTTAACTGGCAGCGGGTTGTCCACCACCCGGACAAACGTCATTCTAAAAATCTCAGGGGATTTTTCACTATGTCTACACCTTCTCCTCGCGCCGGCGGTTCGCTCGACGCCTGGTTCAAAATTTCTGCACGTGGCAGCACCGTGCGTCAGGAAGTTGTCGCCGGTCTGACAACCTTCCTCGCTATGGTTTACTCGGTGATCGTTGTGCCGGGGATGCTCGGCAAAGCCGGGTTCCCACCGGCGGCGGTCTTTGTGGCCACCTGCCTGGTGGCGGGCGTGGGCTCCATCGTGATGGGCCTGTGGGCGAACCTGCCGCTGGCCATTGGCTGCGCTATCTCGCTGACCGCCTTCACCGCCTTTAGCCTGGTACTCGGCCAGCACATCAGCGTGCCGGTTGCGCTGGGTGCGGTGTTCCTGATGGGCGTTCTGTTCACCCTTATTTCTGCTACCGGCATTCGTAGCTGGATTTTGCGCAATCTGCCGATGGGCGTGGCGCACGGCACCGGGATTGGTATCGGCCTGTTCCTGCTGCTGATTGCCGCGAACGGCGTCGGCCTGGTGATTAAAAACCCGCTGGACGGGCTGCCGGTTGCGCTGGGCCATTTCGCCAGCTTCCCGGTGATCATGTCGCTGATTGGCCTCGCGGTGATCATTGGTCTGGAAAAACTGAAGGTCCCGGGCGGCATTCTGCTGACCATTATCGGCGTATCCATCGTTGGCCTGATCTTCGACCCGAACGTGCATTTCTCCGGCATTTTCGCTATGCCGTCGCTGAGCGATGACAAAGGCAACTCGCTGATTGGCAGCCTGGATATCATGGGCGCGCTGAACCCGATCATTCTGCCAAGCGTGCTGGCGCTGGTGATGACCGCCGTGTTTGACGCTACCGGGACTATCCGCGCGGTAGCCGGTCAGGCAAACCTGCTGGACAAAGACGGCCAGATCATCGACGGCGGCAAAGCGCTGACCACCGACTCCCTGAGCAGCGTGTTCTCCGGCCTGGTGGGCGCAGCCCCGGCAGCGGTTTATATCGAATCTGCCGCGGGTACCGCCGCAGGCGGCAAAACCGGCCTGACGGCAATCACCGTTGGCGTGCTGTTCCTGCTGATCCTGTTCCTGTCTCCGCTCTCTTACCTGGTACCGGCATACGCCACGGCACCTGCGCTGATGTATGTTGGCCTGTTGATGCTGAGCAACGTCGCTAAAATCGACTTTGCGGACTTCGTGGATGCGATGGCGGGGCTGATCACCGCGGTGTTCATCGTGCTGACCTGTAACATCGTGACCGGGATCATGATCGGCTTTGCTTCTCTGGTGATTGGCCGCGTAGTGTCCGGTGAATGGCGCAAGCTGAACATCGGCACCGTCGTTATTGCCGTTGCGCTGGTGGCGTTCTACGCCGGCGGCTGGGCTATCTGATTTTCAATTCGTGCGGGTTGCGCTCTGTAACCCGCCGCTTTCGCCCGGTTCGGGCATTTCCGGTTCCAATGTGATGCAAAAAGTTGTTTTATTATTAAAACAACCGCTAAGAGTGACGCTTCAAATCACACATCACGTTCAGGGAAAACATGGAAATTTTCTTCACAATCTTAATTATGACCCTCGTGGTCTCCCTCTCTGGGGTGGTAACACGTATGTTGCCGTTTCAGATCCCACTGCCGTTAATGCAAATCGCCATCGGGGCGCTGCTTGCCTGGCCTCACTTTGGCTTACACGTTGAATTCGACCCTGAGCTGTTCCTGGTGCTGTTCATTCCGCCATTGCTGTTTGCCGACGGCTGGAAAACGCCCACCCACGAATTTCTCCATCATGGCCGCGAAATTATTGGCCTGGCGCTGGTGCTGGTGCTGGTCACCGTGGTCGGGATCGGCTTCCTGATTTACTTCCTGGTACCGGGTATTCCGCTGGTGCCTGCTTTTGCGCTGGCTGCCGTGCTGTCACCGACGGACGCCGTGGCGCTGTCCGGGATTGTCGGCGAAGGGCGGATTCCGAAGAAGATCATGGGGATATTGCAGGGCGAAGCGTTGATGAACGACGCCTCCGGCCTGGTTTCCCTGAAGCTTGCGGTGGCGGTCGCCGTGGGAGCGATGGCCTTTAGCGTTGGCGGAGCCTCGCTGGAGTTCTTCAAAGTTGCCATTGGCGGCCTGCTGGCGGGGATTGCGGTCAGCTGGCTGTACGGCAAATCACTGCGTCTGATGAGCCGCTGGAGCGGCGACGAACCCGCCACCCAAATCCTGCTGCTGCTTCTGCTGCCGTTCGCCTCTTATTTGATTGCTGAACATATCGGGGTTTCCGGTATTCTGGCGGCGGTGGCCGCGGGGATGACCATTACCCGTTCCGGCGTGCTGCGTAGCGCCCCGCTGACCATGCGACTGCGGGCGAACAGCGTCTGGGCGATGCTGGAGTTTGTGTTCAACGGCATGGTCTTCCTGCTGTTGGGCCTGCAGCTGCCGGGCATTCTCGAAACGTCCGTTGCGGCGGCTAATGCCGATCCAAACGTTGAGCTATGGATGCTGTTCCTCGACGTCGCGATGATCTATTTTGCCCTGATTGCGGTGCGTTTCCTGTGGCTGTGGTCGATGAAGCGCCTGAGCCTGCGTTTTATGAAAAAACGCCCGCTGGAGTTTGGCGCCTTTACCACGCGCGAACTGTGCATTGCCTCTTTTGCCGGCGTGCGCGGGGCCATCACCCTGGCCGGTGTGCTTTCTATTCCGCTGCTGCTGAATGACGGCACGCCTTTCCCGGCGCGCTATGAGCTGATTTTCCTCTCCGCAGGCGTGATCCTGTTCTCGCTGTTTGCCGGGGTCATCATGCTGCCGATTCTGCTGCGAAACGTTGAAGTGGGGGATAAATCTCTGGCGCGTAAAGAAGAGCGGCTGGCCCGTTCCGCGACGGCAGAAGTGGCGATTGTCGCTATCCAGAAAATGGAAGAGCGCCTGGCCGCGGACAGCAAAGAGAACATTGACGACCAGCTGTTGAAAGAGGTGAGTTCGCGAGTTATCGGGAATTTGCGCCGCCGCGTAGACGGGCGTAATGACGTCGAAAGCAGCGAGCTTGAAGAGAACCTTGAGCGCCGCTTCCGCCTGACGGCGCTGCGTTCAGAGCGCGCCGAGCTTTACCACCTGCGCGCCACCCAGCAAATCAGCAACGAGACTCTGCAAAAACTCCTGCACGATCTCGACCTGCTGGAAGCGCTGCTGATCGAGAAAGAGTAATCCCGCTAGTTCTGGCCGGTTTCAACCTCCGGCCAGAACTCTCTGCAGCAATCAATCCACGCCTGCGCGCTTTGCGAAATATAGACCCCTTCACGCCAAATCATCCCTAACTGCCAGCTTAGATTACTGTTCAACGGCAGCCACATTAGCGTGGTCTGGTCGAGCTTGCGGCAAATCGGCTCCGGCAGCACGGCAATTCCCACACCGCCCTGAACCATCGCCGCCAGGAAATCCCACTGCCCGCTGCGCACCGCAATGCGTGGGGTAAAGCCGCTGTCCGCAAACAGCTGCATCAGCTGGCGGCTAAGGGAGAAATCTTCGTTGTAGATAAGCAGCGGGTGCTCCGCCAGCTCAGCCGGGTCAACGCTGGTGCGGCCAGGCCAGGGGCCGGAGCGAGGCACCAGCACGCAAAGCGGATGGCGGAACAGCGGCATTACGGTCAGCGCACCTTCGTCTTCCACAGGGATGGCCGTTATCGCGAGATCGAGGTCGCCGTTAAGCACCGCCTGCTGCACCGTCAGCCCGCCGAACTCGGAAATCTTGAACTCCACGCCGGGGTAACGGTGCTGATACACGCCTATCGGGCCGGTCATCAGCGTGCCGACCATTGGCGGAATGCCGAGGCGCAGCACGCCGTTGGTGAGCTGCTTGATATCGCCCAGCTCGGCTTCGAGCTGGCGAAACTCTGCGAGGATAGCCAGCCCGCGCTGGAACACCACCTGGCCGGTGTCGGTCAGCAGCAGACGGCGGCCGTCGCGGATCAGCAAAGTACAGTTCAGCTCATCCTCGAGATTACGCAGCATTTTGCTGATGGTGGGCTGCGTGACGAACATCTTCTCCGCCGCCCGGGTGAAGCTCTGCTGGCGGACGACTTCAACGAAATAACGCAGCGTTCTGATGTCCATAACTATTCCCGTTAACTATACCTGCAATGATTTTAATTCATTTCAGTAGCGATGAACCGCTCTCTATAATCGGGGCTGGTATTTTTTCTGGAGCACCGATCATGGCATTGGCGTTAGGCCGTTTTACGCCTGCTGTAATGCATAGCCTGCGTGTCCCCGTGCAGGTTGCGCTGTACGCCGGACTTTTTGTTTTTGCCGAACAGTTGGTCACGTGGGGGCATCTGCCGCTGCCCGCGAACCTGGTGGGGATGTTGCTGCTGCTGGCGCTAATTGTGTGCCGCATCGTGCCGCTAAAATGGGTCAGGGAAGGGTCGAAATGGCTGCTGGCCGAGATGCTGCTGTTCTTCGTCCCGGCGGTCGTGGCCGTGGTGAACTACTCGCAGCTGCTGATGGTGGAAGGCTGGCGCATTTTTGCCGTGATTGCGGTCAGCACCGTGTTGGTACTCGGCAGTACGGCCTTTGTGGTGGAAAAAGTCTACCGCTTTGAGCTGGCGCGCGAAGCCCGCAGGCAGTGCCGCAATGACTAACTTTGAGCTCAGCGTGCTGTGCCTGGTGGTCACGCTGGTGTTCTACTTTGCCAATAAACGCCTGTATCGCCGTTTTCGCAAACTGCCGCTGATGCCGCTGGTTTTTACGCCGGTGCTGCTGGTGGGGATGCTCGTCTTCGGCCATATCTCCTACAGCAACTACATGGGAGAGGCGCACTGGCTGCTGTGGTTACTTGGGCCTGCCACCATTGCCTTTGCGGTGCCGGTTTATGACAACCTGAGAGTGATAAAACGCCACTGGATGTCGCTTTCTGCGGGCGTGCTGACGGCCATGATAGTCGCGGTGACCAGCTCGATTTGGCTGGCCCGCTTATTTACCCTGCCGGACGGCATTCAGCGCAGCCTTGCGGTGCGCTCCATTACCACGCCTTTTGCCCTGGCGGCCGCTAAGCCCATCGGCGGCGAGCCAGAGCTGGTGGCGCTGTTTGTGGTGATCACCGGCGTGTTCGGGATGGCGGTAGGCGACGTCCTGTTTCTGCGCCTGTCGATCAGGGAAGGGATAGCTAAAGGCGCCGGTTTCGGCGCGGCTTCTCACGGCGCGGGTACCGCTCGCTCTTATGAGCTGGGGCCGCAGGAAGGGGTGATTGCCAGCCTGGTGATGATGCTGTCCGGCGTAGTGACGGTACTTGTCGCGCCGCTGGTTAGCTGGCTGATGTTTTAACTTACCGGGGCAGAGATAGTCCCGGTAAGTGCTTACTAACTAGTGAGCCCGCCCCTGATCGATGCCGATACCGGTTTGAGAGCGAATAAACTGCGCGCGGAACTTCTCCCGCTCCAGCTTACCTTCCGGCGTATTATCGGTAATCGAGAACAGCCAGATGCCGACAAACGCAATTAGAATAGAGAACAGCGCCGGGTATTCATACGGGAAGACCGCTTTTTCGTGGCCGAGGATCTGCACCCAGATAGTCGGGCCCAGAATCATCAGCACCACCGCAGTCAGCAGGCCGAGCCAGCCGCCGATCATGGCGCCGCGCGTGGTCAGCTTCGACCAGTACATCGACAGCAGGATAATCGGGAAGTTACAGCTCGCAGCAATGGAGAATGCCAGTCCCACCATAAAGGCAATATTCTGTTTCTCAAACAGAATACCCAGCAGGATAGCCACCACGCCCAGCACCAGAACGGTGATTTTCGACACTTTCAGCTCATCGCGTTCAGAAGCCCCTTTGCGGAAGACGTTGGCGTAAAGGTCGTGGGACACCGCCGAAGCGCCCGCCAGCGTTAACCCGGCCACAACCGCGAGGATGGTGGCGAAGGCAACCGCAGAGATAAAGCCGAGGAACAGGTTCCCGCCCACCGCGTCGGCAAGGTGAACCGCCGCCATATTGTTGCCGCCAATCAGCGCGCCCGCCGCGTCTTTAAACGCTGGGTTAGCACCTACTAACATGATGGCGCCAAAACCGATGATAAAGGTCAGAATGTAGAAGTAACCCATAAACCCGGTGGCGTAAAACACGCTTTTACGCGCTTCGCGGGCGTCGCTGACGGTGAAGAAACGCATCAAAATGTGCGGCAGGCCAGCGGTGCCGAACATCAGGCCGAGGCCCAGAGATAGCGCAGAAATTGGGTCTTTCACCAGCCCACCAGGGCTCATGATCGCCGCGCCTTTCGGGTGAACCGCCATTGCCTCGTTGAACAGGTTGTTGAAGCTGAAGCCGACGTGCTTCATCACCATAAACGCCATGAAACTTGCGCCGAAGAGCAGCAGCACGGCTTTGATAATTTGCACCCATGTCGTCGCCAGCATGCCGCCAAACAGCACGTACATCACCATCAGCACGCCCACCAATACCACGGCGACGTGGTAGTTGAGGCCGAACAGCAGCTCGATAAGTTTCCCGGCGCCAACCATCTGGGCGATGAGATAAAGGGCAACGACAACCAGCGAGCCACAGGCCGACAGCGTGCGGATTGGCCCCTGCTTGAGTCGGTAAGAGGCTACATCGGCGAAGGTATAGCGGCCCAGGTTACGCAGGCGCTCGGCAATCAGGAACAGGATAATCGGCCAGCCGACCAGGAAGCCCAGGGAGTAAATCAGGCCATCGTAGCCGGAAGTGTACACCAGCGCGGAAATCCCGAGGAACGAGGCCGCCGACATAAAGTCACCGGCAATCGCCAGGCCATTCTGGAAACCGGTAATGTTGCCGCCCGCGGTGTAATAGTCGCTGCGGGAGCGAACGCGCTTGGACGCCCAGTAAGTGATATACAGCGTCAGCGCGACGAAAATCAGGAACATGATGATCGCCTGCCAGTTAGTTGGCTGGCGCTGCACGTCGCCGGTTATGGCATCGGCGGCAAAGGCACCGGCAGGCAGCAGAGCGACAAAGGCCGCAAGAAAACGTTTCATTTAACCCCCACTTCACGCAGCACTTCGTTGTTCAGGCGGTCAAATTCGCCGTTAGCACGCCAGACATAAACCCCGGTGAGCAGGAAGGAAATAACGATCACGCCGATACCGATAGGAATGCCCCGCGTGACGCTGGTGCCGTCATGCAGCGGGGTGCCAAGCCATGCGGGAGCGAAGGCAATCAGCAAAATAAAACCAACGTAAATCACTAACATAATCAGTGACAGAAGGGCGGCAAACCGTTGCCTTTTGGAAACCAACTCCCTGAAATGCGCACTGCTTTCTATCCGCTGATAAATGGTGTCATTCATCACAGAATCTCCAGAGGTTTTTGTAGGTTTTTTATCCCCTCTCCCCTGTGGGGAGAGGGTTAGGGTGAGGGGAAAGGTACAGTACCCCGACCCTCTCCCTGTGCGGGAGAGGGGTAAAACAAGGTTACGAAGGTATGGTTAAGGCCTGTTTTTCTTCCAGCAGTTTTTCCACTACGCCCGGATCGGCAAGGGTGGAGGTATCGCCCAGGTTGCTGGTGTCGCCGGAGGCAATCTTGCGCAAAATACGGCGCATGATCTTGCCGGAACGGGTTTTCGGCAGCGAATCGGTCCAGTGCAGCACGTCCGGCGTGGCAAGCGGGCCAATCTCCTTCCGCACCCAGTTGCGCACCTCGGCGTACAGCTCCGGCGTCGGCTCTTCGCCGTGGTTCAGCGTCACGTAGGCGTAAATCGCCTGGCCTTTAATATTGTGCGGAATACCTACCACCGCGGCTTCGGCAATCTTCGGATGAGACACCAGCGCCGATTCAATCTCGGCGGTGCCCAGGCGGTGGCCGGATACGTTCAGCACGTCATCCACGCGGCCCGTGATCCAGTAATAGCCGTCTTCGTCACGGCGGGCGCCGTCGCCGCTGAAGTACATATTTTTGAAGGTGGAGAAATAAGTCTGCTCGAAGCGCTCGTGGTCCCCGAACAGCGTGCGCGCCTGGCCTGGCCAGGAGTCGGTAATGGTCAGATTGCCTTCGGTGGCACCCAGCTGCGGATTGCCTTCGTTATCCACCAATGCAGGCTGAACGCCAAAGAACGGTTGAGTCGCGGAGCCCGCTTTCAGCTCGGTCGCGCCGGGCAGCGGGGTGATCATAAAGCCGCCGGTTTCCGTCTGCCACCAGGTGTCCATCACCGGGCATTTCTCATTGCCGATGTGCTTCCAGTACCACTCCCAGGCTTCCGGGTTGATAGGCTCGCCCACGGAGCCAAGTATGCGCAGCGAAGAGCGATCGGTGCCTTCGGTGGCTTTGTCCCCTTCGGCCATCAGCGCGCGAATGGCGGTCGGGGCGGTGTAGAGGATATTCACTTTATGTTTGTCGACCACCTGCGCCATGCGGTTTGGCTTCGGCCAGTTAGGCACGCCCTCAAACATCAGCGTGATCGCGCCGCAGGCCAGCGGGCCGTAAAGCAGATAGCTGTGCCCGGTCACCCAGCCCACGTCGGCGGTACACCAGTAGACGTCGCCCGGATGGTAATCGAAGACATATTTAAAGGTGGTCGCGGCATACACCAGATAGCCGCCGGTGGTGTGCAGCACGCCTTTTGGCTTGCCGGTAGAGCCGGAGGTATAGAGGATGAACAGCGGATCTTCGGCGTTCATTTCCACCGGCTGGTGCTGGTCGCTGGCTTTCTCCGTCAGCTCGTGCCACCACAGGTCGCGGTTCTGGTGCCAGTCGATTTTGCCGCCGGTGCGCTTCAGGACGATAACGTGCTCAACGGTTTTCACATTTGGGTTTTTAAGCGCGTCGTCCACGTTCTTTTTCAGCGGAATTGAGCGCCCGGCCCGCACGCCCTCATCGGCGGTGATCACCAGGCGAGAGCTGGAGTCGATGATGCGCCCGGCTACGGCTTCCGGTGAGAAGCCGCCAAAGATGACTGAGTGCACGGCGCCAATGCGCGCGCAGGCCAGCATGGCAACGGCAGCTTCCGGCACCATTGGCATATAAATCGCGACAACATCGCCTTTCTTAATGCCCAGTTCGACCAAAGTGTTGGCAAAACGGCAGACATCGCGATGCAGCTCGCGATAAGTGATGTTTTTGCTCTGGGTTGCGTCATCCCCTTCCCAGATAATGGCGGTTTGATCGCCCCGTTCTTTCAGGTGCCGGTCGAGGCAGTTTGCGGCTAAATTAAGCGTGCCGTCCTCATACCACTTGATAGAGATGTTTCCCGGCGCAAACGAGGTGTTTTTCACCTTTTTGTACGGTTTGATCCAGTCGAGAATTTTCCCTTGTTCGCCCCAAAACGCATCCGGGTCCTGTATCGACTGTTGATACATGGCCTGGTACTGCTCCGGGTTTATCAGGCAATGGTCCGCAATGTTTGCGGGAATAGCGTGTTTGTGTACTTGGCTCATGGCTTTTTTTCTCCTTTAGGATGTTAATAATATGTCACACAAACGTTAATAGTAGGGGTATTGACAGCTTTGTTTACTTTTTGGGCGGCAGATCACGCATTAAAATAATTGCACAAAAATTGTTCAAACAGATGAATCATAAGAAATAATTACCTTTGGTACTTATTTCCAAAAACAAATAATGAAATTTTTTCCATAACAATAAGTTATATTCATATTCAGCTGCAAAATCCTGTTTATCTATGCAATGTAAGTGCATAACCCTGGAAATGAAGGGTTGCGCAGCAGGCTATCGGGATGGTACTGATACGGCGCTTTAAAAAACCCCGCTTAACACCTGATGTTTGTCATACCCCCTTTCAGTTTGTGACCTTCTCCTGAGTCAACAGCATGGGAATGGCGTTTTTTTGAGGAACTGTCGTCGTTATGAAAAACTTTAAAATGAGCCTGGCCTGGCAAATCTTGCTGGCGCTGGTGCTGGGCATTATCCTGGGAAGTTTTCTGCATTATCAAAGTGATAGCCGTGAGTGGCTGGTCGCTAACCTGCTGTCACCGGCGGGTGATATCTTTATCCACCTGATCAAAATGATCGTCGTGCCGATTGTGATCTCCACCCTGGTGGTCGGCATTGCGGGCGTTGGCGACGCCAAACAGCTTGGCCGCATCGGCGCTAAAACCATCATTTATTTCGAAGTGATCACGACGGTTGCCATCATTCTGGGCATTACGCTCGCGAATGTATTCCAGCCGGGCCACGGCATAGATATGTCGCAGCTTGCTACCGTGGATATTTCGAAATACCAGCATACGGCGCAGGATGTACAAAGCCATTCTCACGGCCTGATGGGCACTATTTTGTCGCTCGTGCCAACCAACATCGTGGCGTCAATGGCGAAAGGTGAGATGCTGCCGATCATCTTCTTCTCGGTGCTGTTTGGCCTGGGGCTGTCGTCGCTGCCCGCGACTCACCGCGAGCCGCTGGTGACCGTTTTCCGCTCCATCTCTGAAACCATGTTCAAAGTGACGCATATGGTGATGCGCTATGCGCCGGTGGGCGTTTTCGCGCTGATCTCTGTGACCGTGGCTAACTTTGGGTTTGCGTCGCTCTGGCCGCTGCTGAAGCTGGTGCTGCTGGTGTACGTGGCGATTGCCTTCTTTGCGCTGGTGGTGCTGGGCGCCGTGGCACGCCTGTGCGGGCTGAAAATCACTATTCTGATGCGCATCCTGAAAGATGAACTGATTCTGGCGTTTTCTACCGCCAGCTCCGAGAGCGTGCTGCCGCGCATCATCGAGAAGATGGAAGCCTATGGTGCTCCGGCGTCGATCACCAGCTTCGTGGTGCCGACCGGCTACTCGTTTAACCTGGATGGTTCCACGCTTTATCAGAGCATCGCGGCGATCTTTATCGCTCAGCTGTACGGTATTGAGCTGTCGCTGTGGCAGGAAATCATTCTGGTGCTGACGCTGATGGTGACCTCTAAGGGGATTGCCGGCGTGCCGGGTGTCTCCTTCGTGGTGCTGCTGGCCACGCTTGGCAGCGTCGGAATTCCGCTGGAAGGCCTGGCGTTTATTGCCGGGGTCGACCGTATTCTGGATATGGCGCGAACCGCGCTGAACGTGGTCGGCAACGCGCTGGCGGTGCTGGTTATCGCCAAGTGGGAGCATAAATTCGACCATAAAAAAGCTCAGGCCTATGAGCGCGAGCTTTTTGGGAAGTTTGACAGTAAGGCGAATAGTTAAGTAAATACCTCTCTCAGAACAGCTAAAAGCCTGTTGTGGGGGAGGTATATGTTATTTCGCAATATTGCCCTTAACTTGTTGCGCTTTTTGCTCTGAAGATTTCAAACAGGTCAACGGAATCCTTGCCGATTTTTTATAAAAGAATATGGCGGCGGCTATTGCCTCAGAAAGACCTGGCTCGATGACTTTGAATGTGGCCTTGAAGCTTTTGTACCTTGAGCACAGGGAATTGAATATTTCATAAACACCGGTTACGCACGATATCAATGGCGTTCCAGGCTTCGGGCATATCGGAAGCCCCCAGCTCCGCTATGCAAAAATTACCTGGAAGTATTGCGATGGGAACGCCATCTTTATCGATGCCTGGAGCGAACGAGCGGTATCCAGGTAATGTAGGGGATTAAGCCCCTAATCATAAAGCCAGCGGCCTGCTTTTGCTGATTCCGCGAACATTCGGACAGTTAAAGGCCGTTTGGTTTGCTTAATGGGCGTGCGGGTAAACCACTTACGAAAAAACCATTCAAGTTTCCACGGATAGTAATGCGTCATATCCATCCCGGACACATCAATCCCAAAAACTTCATCATATTTTTCTATCGCGTCACCCAACTCGTCATCAGGGGCATAGCCCTGTAGTGGTGTGTCCATTTCTATAGGGATTGGCTTCATAGCTAACGTGGTCATTAGCGAGAGTTCTCCCCGGAAAAACGCCAATACCTCGTCATCAGTCACCATATTTTATCGTTGCCCCGGGCTATTCTGTTGTAATGTGATGTGGCTTTATAGACGATAGTGGCCACGTCACTAGCCAAAAGAACCCAGCCAAGAACGGGAACCGCCCGCCCAACAAATTTACCCAAATTATTCACCCACATTGGTTTTAAATACCGAAGACTTGCATTGGTAAAGGTCGGCAACCGAAAAGGTAATTCAACATCAAGTAAGATCCAGAAGAACAATTCCCCAGCAGAAATGTTGCTTACGCCTTTATAAAAATATGTGCCATTGCGTTCTTCAACCGTATCCATATCAGCTTTCTCCCTTTGATGAATTTCAACATTAAACCACATTTTTAATATGGTTTAATGTTGGGCGAAATGATTCAGATATTTCACGGTTTAGGCAAAAATAAAGCCCGCTATGTGCGCGGGCTTTACGCTGGGACTCGTGCTCCCCGTTTACCCCATCGCGCTTTCGCGCAGCCGGGCCTTCAGCTTATTGTACTCATCAATCACATACTGCTCGGCGGCCTGCTGGTCGACGATCGGCTCGACGCGCACGGCGCAGTACTTGTACTCCGGCGTTTTTGTTATCGGGCTCAGGTTCTCCGTCACCAGCTCATTACAGGCGCCAATCCACCACTGATAGGTCATGTACACCGCGCCTTTATTCGGACGCTCGCTGACCGCTGCCCGGGTAATGACCCGGCCTTTGCGCGAACTCACCCAAATCAACGCTTCATCCTCAATGCCCAGCCGGGCGGCATCTTCGACGTGGATTTGTGCATAACCCGGTTCATCGGCCAGCGCTGCCAGCGCCGCACAGTTGCCGGTCATGGAACGGCAAGAGTAGTGGCCCACTTCGCGCACCGTGGAAAGTACCATCGGATACTCGTCGGTGACGCGATCGATAGGTGGTGCCCAGTCGCAGGTGAAGAACTGCCCCAGCCCGCCGGGGCGCTCGAACTTGCTCTCATACAGATAAGAGGTGCCCCGATCCGCGTCGGAAGTGTCCCGGCAAGGCCACTGGATATAGCCCAGCTCGCCCATCTTCTCGTAGGTTGCCCCATAGAAGTCCGGGCACAGATGGCGCAGCTCGTCCCAGATTTCCTGGGTATTGCGATAGTGCATTGGGTAGCCCATGCGGGTGGCGATTTCGCTGATAATCTGCCAGTCCGTTTTAAGATCCCACTTCGGCTCAACCGCTTTAAAGAAGCGCTGGAAGCCGCGGTCGGCGGCGGTGAAGACGCCTTCATGCTCGCCCCACGAGGTGGACGGTAAAATAACGTCGGCCTCGGCGGCGGTTTTGGTCATGAAGATGTCCTGCACAATGACCAGCTCAAGCCCGGCAAACGCTTTGCGCACGGCGGAAAGCTCGGCGTCGGTCTGGAGCGGATCCTCCCCCATAATATAGGCCGCGCGCACTTCACCGTGCTCGACCCTGTGCGGCAGTTCGCTGATGCGGTAACCGTTAGCTTCCGGCAGCGCGTCAACGCCCCAGGCTGCAGCAAATTTGCTGCGTGTTGCCGCGTCACGAACGTACTGGTTGCCGGGGAACATATCCGGCAGCGCGCCCATATCGCAGGCACCCTGCACGTTGTTCTGGCCGCGAACCGGGTTCACGCCCACGTTAGGCTTGCCGAGGTTGCCGGTCATCAGCGCCAGGCTGGTGAGCGAGCGCACGGTTTCCACGCCCTGGTAGAACTGGGTTACGCCCATGCCCCACAGGATGGTGGCCGTCTTGGCTTTGGCGTACATGCGCGCCGCCGCACGGATTTCCCCGGCGCTGACGCCAGTGATTTCCTCAACGGATTCCGGCGTGTAGCCTTCAACAATTTTGCGATACTCCTCGAAGCCCTCGGTACGAGAAGCGACGAAAGCGTGGTCGTAAAGATTCTCTTCAATAATGACGTGGCCAATCGCATTCAGCAGCGTGATGTTTGAGCCGTTACGTAACCTTAAATGCATGTCGGCAATGCGCGCGGTTTCAATTTTGCGCGGATCGACAACGATAATCTGAGCCCCTTTCTGCTTCGCTTTAATCACGCGATTCGCCACAATAGGGTGCGAATCTGCCGGGTTGTACCCGAACACAAAGACTAAATCCGTATCCTCAATCTCAACGATGGAGTTACTCATCGCGCCATTCCCGACCGACTGGTGCAGACCTGCAACCGATGGGCCGTGTCAGACACGTGCGCAGCAATCGACGTTATTGGTTCCAATAACGGCGCGCGCAAATTTTTGCATCACATAGTTGGTTTCGTTACCGGTTCCGCGTGAGGAGCCGGTGGTTTGAATGGCGTTCGGGCCATATTTAGCCTTGATCTCGCTCAGGCGTGAGCTGACGTAATCCAGGGCTTCATCCCAGGAAACGGCTTCCAGCTTGCCGCCGCGCTCGCGGCGAATCATCGGGGTTTTCAGGCGCGGAGTGAGGATTTTGGTGTCGGTGATAAAATCCCAACCGTAATATCCCTTCAGGCACAGGTCGCCCTGGTTGGTTTTACCCTGTGCGCCTTCCGCCTTGACGATTTTGCCGTTATCCACCACCAGGTTTATCTTGCAACCCGAGGCGCAATAGGGGCAAACCGTGACGACTTTTTTCATCATGTTGCTCCAGTCAATGCTGTCATTTAAGTACGGCGATAAATGCAAACCGCCTTGCTGCGCCACTCAATGCATTATCTATGCCATATAGAGTGAGTGGGTATTGGTGCGGGGCTGGCGGGTATCTGGCGAGCGGGCTGACGAAAGGCCGGGGGATTTCGTCATAAATGACGTGTCGAACTGACGGCCATTTGTGACAGTGATAGAAAATTCTGCACGGATTTGTGTTCTTTCTGCGGCGCGCAATCAACAATCGCTCACACTAAAAGAACCTCCTCCCCTCCGGAGAAAATAATGAAACCTGCAATCCTGGTGGTGGACGACGACAAGGCCATTTGCGACGTGCTGCGCGATGTGCTCAGTGAACACGTTTTTGATGTGCTGGTATGCCATAGCGGCAATGAAGCGCTGCATATTGTGGCGGCAGAGCCTTCCGTTGCGCTTATTTTGCTGGACATGATGCTGCCGGATACCAACGGCCTGCTGGTGCTCCAGCAGGTGCAGAAACTGCGTCCCTCCCTGCCGGTGGTGATGCTGACCGGCATGGGCAGCGAGTCCGACGTGGTGGTGGGCCTGGAAATGGGCGCCGATGACTACATCGCCAAACCGTTTAATGGCCGCGTAGTGGTGGCGCGAGTCAAAGCGGTGCTGAGGCGCAGCGGGGCGCTAGCCGTAGAAAGTAGCCCGACCAAAACCAGCGGGCTGCAGTTTAACGGCTGGCGGCTGGACACCGACCGCTGCCAGTTGATGAATGCTCAGCAACAGCAGGTTGATCTCACTCAGGGAGAATATGGTCTGCTGCTTTCCCTGGTACAGAACGCGAGGAAAGTGTTGTCCAGGGAGAAGCTGCTTGAGCTCACCCACAGCGAAAGCCTCGAAGTGTTCGACCGCACCATCGACGTATTAATCATGCGCCTGCGGCGTAAAATTGAAGTTAACCCGCACCAGCCCACGCTAATTCGCACCATCCGCGGCGTGGGCTACGTTTTTGCCGCCGACATCACCCACGGCGAAAACAATGTGGTTTAGCGGTTATTTCCCTGCTGAAAAATAGCGGGCGGGTGAAGTGCCAAAGGCATTTTTGAACATATGAATAAAATTGCCCGGCGACGCATAGCCCAGCCAGTCTGAAACCTCCGCCACCGACATCCCCTGTGCCAGTTTATCCAGCCCGTGGGTCAGCCGAACCTGCCTGCGCCACTGGGCAAAATTCAGGCCCGTTTCCGCCACAAAAAGGCGACGCAGAGTGCGGGGTGAAAGCGCCCCGAATGTCGCCCACGCTTCAAATGTCCGCTCATCGCCGGGGTTGGCGAGTAGTGCAGAAGCCACTTTTTTCAGCCGGTTGTCCGTCGGCATCGGCAAGTGCAGCGCTTCGTGCGGGGCCCGGCAAATCTCATCGTAAATAACGGCGGCCATACGCTGATGTTCCGGCTCGGGTTTTGCCTGCTTATCCCATTCGCAGGCGCGACGGGCGAGCGCGTGAAGCACCTCCGAAACGGCAATCACGCAGGGCTTTTCCGGCAACCCCGGGCAGCTTTCAGGCGCAATCAGCAGCGTCCAGCCTTTCACGGCTCCGCTGATGCTGACCCTGTGGGTGACGCCAGGCGGCAGCCAGCTGGCGCGATGGGGCGGCAAAAACCAGGCTCCTTCAGCGGTGTGAACGTGCAGTAAACCAGACTCCACGTAAAAAACCTGGCCGCGCAGGTGCTGGTGCCAGGCCACCTCCCGCGTGCCGAGCAGATATTCACTTTCAGGGGCGACGCTGCCTTCAAGAGCAATCAGCGGCGGGCCGCTAAGCCATTCGCTGTAATCGGGGGCTGGTGGCTGAGGAGGATTTTTTATCATGGCCGGTTTTCACTATTTTTCGTCCGTATAACGTTATCCTTGCGCCGGTGAGCCGTGCAACTCTTTTGTGGAACCAGAACAAACCACAGGGGAAGCCTCATGAGTACTTCAGACGTTGCAATTATTGGTGCGGGGCTGGGCGGGCTGGCGCTTGCTCAGGGTCTGAAAAATCACGGAATTAGCGCCACCATTTACGAGGCGGATCCGGCGCCCGACAGCCGTATCCAGGGCTACCGGATTAGAATCGACGCCCAAGGGCAGCAGGCACTTGCCAGGGTGTTGCCTCCTGCGCTTTATCAGCTTTTCCGGCAAACGGCCTCGGTAGCCAGCACGGAAGGGTATTTTCTGGATCGCGCCGGGCATGAGGCCAATGGCCGTCAGCCTGAAGGCTGGCATCAGGCCGGGCAAAACGCCGATCTCGCGCCAGATTTAAGCATTCATCGCCAGACGCTGCGGGAAATCCTGCTGTGCGGCCTCGAAGGGACTCTGCGCTGCGGCCACACCTTTGAAGGTTACCATCAGGCAAGTGAAGGCCGGGTAGGGCTACGGTTTGCTCATATGGCTGACGCAAGCTGCAAGCTTCTGGTTGGCGCGGACGGCGTAAATTCCCGGGTCAGGGCACAGCTTGCCCCTGATGCCGGACCGGCGGATTCCGTTTATCTCTGCCTGTATGGTAAAAGCGCTTTAACGGCAGAAAAGGCCGAATATGAAGGCACCAGCGTAGTGTTTTGCGACGGGTTCAGCGCCATTATTGATGAAATGCGCTTTCGGCAGGATTTTACGGCGCTCGCGGCAAAGGCGGGTTTTAACGGCAGTCTCACGCAGACCGAAGATTATCTTTACTGGGCGCTGATAGGCCCTGGCTCGCGGTTAGCTGTTCCCTTAGATAGCTTGTCTCTTCCTCCGATGCTGCAAAAGCTTATACAACGGACTTGGCCAGAACATATTGCGACCTTGTCGGTTCGCTACGGCAATCCGGACATCGCCTGGCAGCCCGGAAACGTTACGCTGCTGGGCGATGCCGTCCACGCCATGAGCCCCGCAGGCGGAATTGGCGCGAATACTGCGCTGAGAGATGCCGCCGATCTGGCTGCCATGCTTCACGGCAAAGGTCTGTCCGGTATAGTTGATTATGAACGCCTGATGCTTGCCAGAGGCAAAGCGGCCGTGGCAGATTCTGCGGCGGCGGCCGCGAAGCTTTCCGGCTAAATAAACTGCCGGTATTCATGGCATAAAAGCAGCGTCGGGGCGGCATCTTCAGTGAGGGTGCTGAAGCGCTCAAGTGGTTTTAAAAAGCGATTGTCGTGGTCGTCATCGTTGACCATCGATACTTCGCCGACCAGTACGTCGCCATAGCCCGGTTCACCCCAAAAGCTGTGGTACATCTCGGGCACCAGGCTGATGCTTTCTCCGGGCGATAAGCGCAGCTGGCTGCCCGCCGCGTGCGTCTGGCGGCAGCCGTCAATCACCACCGTAATGTCCGTTTCGTCAGGTTGTTCAAAGGGATCTGACTGCCACAGTTCGACAATCAAGTTACCGCCACCGCGGTTGATGATGTCTTCCTGCTTGCTCCAGTGAAAATGCATCGGCGTCATCTGGTTATCACGCACGTGCATGACTTTCTCGGCGTAGGATTTGGCGTAGGGCGCGCCTTCCGGGGAACCATTGCGTAGAGTAAATAGCGTCAGACCCATGGTCAGGAAGTCGCTGCTGCCGAAGTCGGTGATGTCCCACCCTAGCTTCAGATCAAAGACTTCCTGCCAGCTGCGGGGGTTAACCTGCATCCATTTTTGCGGCGAGAAGCTGGCGAATGGGGGCAGTTGTACCCCGTGGCGGGCAAAAAACTGCCGGGTTTCATTCAGGTACTGATTGACCTCGGAGCGTTTCATCTGGCCTTCCTTTGATGTGGACCCTCACCCTAACCCTCTCCCTGGAGGGAGAGGGGACTGGCGGTGTTCTGATTCAACCGGAGAGGATAAACCCTCGCCCTAACCCCGGAAGGGAGAGAGGACTAACGATTTTCTCCCTCTCCCCTTTGGGGAGAGGGCCGGGGTGAGGGGCAAATTATTTCACCGTCCACCCTTTGTAGCTGCCGATATTGCTCTTATCGATCATTGTCACCGGGATCAGCACCGGGCCTTTCGGCGCGGGTTTGCCCTGCAAAATGTCATAGCCGATCTCGACCGCTTTCGCCGCCATCACCTGCGGATCCTGGGCCGGGGTCGCCACAAACAGCGAGCTGCCGCCGCGCTTCAGGGCTTCTTCGCCGTCCGGGCTGCCGTCCACACCGACAATAAAGAACTCGCTACGTTGAGCCTGTTTGGCCGCCAGATCGGCCCCGATCGCCGTCGGATCGTTGATCGCAAACACGCCGTCGATCTTCGGATTCGCCGCCAGCAGCGAGGTCATCACTTCCAGGCCACCTTCGCGGCTGCCCTTAGCATTCTGGTTAGACGAAAGGATCTTAATGTCCGGGTGTTTTTTGAATTCGGTTTCGCAGCCCTCAACGCGGTTCTGCACGGCGGAAACTGGCGGCCCGTTGATGATCACCACGTTGCCTTTGTCTTTCAGGCGATCCGAAATGTACTTACAAGCCATTTGCCCGGCCTGGGTGTTATCGGAGGTGATCGTGGCATCGGCCCCGTCCGCCGCAACGTCCACCGCCACAACGACGATCCCGGCGTCTTTCGCGCGTTTTACCGCCGGGCCGATCCCTTTGGAATCCGCGGCGTTAAGGATGATCATATCCACCTTCGCGGCGATGAAGTTGTCGATCTGCGCCACCTGCTGGCCAAGATCGTAGCCGCTGGAGACCAGCGTCACCTTCACGTTGTCGCCGGCGAGCTTACGGGCTTCCAGCTCGGCACCTTTGGTGATCTGCACGAAGAACGGGTTGGCGAGGTCGCCCACCGTCACGCCGATCGACTTTAACTCTTTCGCCTGGGCAAACGGCGCGCCTGCGATCATTGCACCAGCCAGTAACGCAGTAACTATAGGTTTCAAACGCATGCTGTTTTCCTCACTCGTAGGGTAGGGTTTTGTTGTTATGCACTTTGATTGTGACGGGTACGGTATTTGTCGATCAGCACCGCTATGATGATCACCGCCCCTTTGATCACCAATTGCCAGAAATAGGAGACGCCCATCAGCGTCATGCCGTTGTTGAGCGTGGCGATAATCAGCGCCCCCACCAGCGTGCCGGTGATGGTGCCAATCCCGCCCACGAAACTGGTTCCGCCGAGGATAACGGCGGCGATAGCGTCCAGCTCATAGCCCACGCCGAGGTTACCGTTGGCGCTGTAAAGACGCGACGCACTCATGATGCCGCCCAGGCCGGAAAGCAGCCCGCTCATGCCGTACACAAACAGCAGCACCATCCACACTTTGATACCGGTCAGGCGTGCCGCCTGCATGTTGCCACCCACCGCGTAGATATGAACGCCCAACGTGGTGCGGCGCAAAATGAACCAGCACACCGCAATCACCAGCAGGGCGATAACCACCAGCCACGGCACCGGGCCGAGATAGGCGTTACCAATCCACTCGAAATTGATGTTGGAGTTAATCACCGTTGTGCCGTCGGCCAGCAGATACGCCGCGCCGCGCAGCGCGGTATAGGTCCCAAGCGTGACAATAAACGGCGGTAGCCCCGCCCAGGCGACCAGCATGCCGTTAAACAACCCCAGCCCGGTGCCCATCAGCAGCGCCGCCGGAATCGACAGGCCTTCCCAGCCGGGCATCAGCGACACGACCATCGCCGTGACTGCGGTGGTGCCGAGGATGGAGCCGACGGACAGGTCGATGCCGCCGGTCAGAATGATGAAGGTCATCCCCGCCGCCAGCACGATGTTAATGGATGACTGCCGGGCGATGTTGAGCAGATTAGACTCGGTAAAGAAGTTAGGTGCCACAAAGCCAAAGACGGCGATGATCAGCACCAGAATCGGCAAAATGCCGACGGTTTGCATCAAATCGCCGAACAGGGCTTTTTTGAGTGAGGCGGATTTCGCCACCGGTTGCGTGCCTGAGTTAGTCATGGGAAACCTCTTTCTTATGGGCCTCGGTCACGCCGGTAGCCAGGGTCATAATATTTTCTTGCGTAATGTCGTGGCGCAGCAGCTCGCCGGCAATGCTGCCTTCGCGCATGACATACACCCGGTCGCTCATGCCCACTACTTCGGGCAGCTCGCTGGAAATCATTAAAATGGCCACGCCCTGGCGGGCCAGCTGGTTCATGATGCGGTAAATCTCGCTTTTAGCCCCTACGTCCACGCCGCGCGTAGGCTCGTCGAGGATCAGGATGCGCGGGCCAATGGCAACCCAGCGGGAAATCAGCAGTTTTTGCTGGTTGCCGCCGGACAGACCCCCGGCGCGAACCTGCGCGTGTGGGACGCGAATATTCAGCAGGCTGATGGCGTCGTCGGAAATGGTCTGGGCTTTTTTGCGGTCGAGCATGCCGAAGTGGGCGTCACGCTCCAGCGTGGCCATGGTGATGTTGTCCTGCGCGGCCAGCTCAAGGAACAGCCCCTGCTCTTTGCGGTTTTCGGTCAGGAAGCCAATGCCGTGCTGAATCGCCTCGCGTGGTGAGTGAAGCGTCACCGGCTCGCCGTCGATCTCAATCGATCCGCCCGTAGGTTTGCGCACGCCGAAGATCAGCTGCGCCAGTTCCGAACGTCCCGCGCCAACCAGCCCCGCCAGGCCGACTATTTCCCCGGAACGCACGTGCAGGCTCACCGGCTGCACTTTGCCGCTGTCCGTCAGGTGATGAACGTTCAGGCGAGGGCTGCCCAGCGGGATATCGCGCTCTTTGTTAAACAGGTCGCTAAGGGGCCGGCCCACCATCATTTTCACCAGCTCGCTGGCGTTCAGGTTTTCGCGCGTCAGGCTGCCGACATACTGGCCGTCGCGCAGGACGCTGACCCGGTCAGAAAGCTCATAAATCTCCGCCATGCGGTGGCTGATGTAGATAATCGCCATGCCTTCATCGCGCAGGCGGAAAATCAGCTCAAACAGGCGATGCGTTTCGCGAGAGGAGAGGGCGGCGGTGGGTTCATCCATCACCAGAATGCGGCTGTTGCGCTGGAGCGCGCGGGCAATCTCAACCTGCTGCTGCTCGGCAATGGTGAGCTTCATCACGAGGTCGGTGGCTTTAAACTGCGCCCCGAGGCGGTCAATCACCGCCTGCGCCTGCTGCGCCATCTCTTTACGTTGCACGAGGCCGCCGCGCGCCAGTTCGCTGCCGAGGAAAATATTCTCTGCGACGGTAAGGTTTGGCGCGAGCTGCATTTCCTGATAAATCAGCGTGATGCCCGCATTGAGGGCATCTTTAGGGCCTTTGATGGCGTAGGGTTCACCGTCAATCAGCACTTCGCCGCTGGTGGCGATGTAAGCCCCGGCGAGGATCTTCATCAGGGTACTTTTGCCCGCGCCGTTCTCGCCCATTAACGCATGAATTTCACTGGGAAAGACCGTTAAATCAACGCCTTTTAGCGCATAAAATTTGCCAAAAGACTTGGCAATATTGCGCATTTCCAGAATGGGGACTCTGCTCATGGTGCGGCGCCTGTGATGGTTATTTATAAGGCCAGTCAACCACGCGCCGGTAAATGCAAAATGTCAGCCGCCGTTCATATTTGTCATAGAGTTGAATAGTTAACCTGGATCACATTCCCGGTGTGGAAATATTTATCAAAATCCGTGCAATGCTTAACTGGAGTGAATGTGTGACCCTCACCCCGGCCCTCTCCCTGAAAGGGAGAGGGGGAAAGGCGGCGCGCTATTCTTTGTCCCCGCCCATATTGAGGAGAGATTGCCCTCTTTTTCCCAATGCCATTCGGGGAGAGGCTATCCCCTTTTTCCCTGTGCCACTTAGGGAGAGGTTACCCCCTTTTTTCCCTCTCCCCTCTGGGGAGAGGGTCAGGGTGAGGGGAAAAAAACAACCACGGAGCCCCTATGACCCAGCCTCGTCCGTCCTTCTTCGCCAGCGCCCGTGGCCGCCTGCTGTTTTTCAACCTGCTGGTAGTGGCGGTCACGCTGATGGTCTGCGGCGTGGCGGTGCTCGGCTTTCAACACGCCAGCCGCCTCCAGGAACAGGTGCAGGGGCAAACGCTGCTCGACATGTCCGGCAGCATGGAGCTGGCGCGTGACACCTCCAACGTGGCGACGGCGGCGGTCAGGCTTTCTCAGGTCGTCGGCGCGCTGGAATACCAGAGCGAAGCGGCAAGCCTGAAACAGACCCAGCTTTCGCTGCAAAACTCGCTTTCTCATCTGGCCACCGCGCCGCTGGCCCGGCGTGAACCGCAGCTGGTCAGCCGGATAATTGACCGCAGCAACGAGCTGGAAAGCAGCGTTACCAACATGCTGGTGATGGGGCACCGCCGCCACTTGCAGCGCAACCTGCTGCTAAGCGCCCTGTACCAGAACCAGAGCTATCTTGAGCACTTACAGGAGGTCAACGCGCGCGAAGGGCTGAACGTGCCGGATGCCGCGCTGCTCAAAGAAATGGATCGCCTGATGCTGGTGGCGATTCAGTCTTCCTCGCCGAGGCCAGCGGTACGCCAGCTGAGCGAAGTGATGCGGCTTTTGCCCGAACGAGCGCCGTCGCCGCTGGCGGACAGTATTTTGCAGCAGTTCAGAAGCGGCCTGCAGCAGCTGCCACCGCTCTCCGCCCAGCTTGAGGAGAGTGACCTGGGCATCGCCTGGCACATGTATCATATCAAAGCGCTGGTGGCTTTTCTGAATCAGGACATCAACCTGTACGTGCAAAAAGTCGGGGAAGAATCCCGACAGCGCAGCCAGCAAAGCCACCGGGATTTACAGTCCATTATCGCCTTTATCGGCCTGTTCGCCCTGCTGGCGCTGGTGATCACCGGCTTTGCCGGGCTGTATATCTACCGCAACCTGGGCTCTAACTTAACGGCCATTTCCCAGGCGATGACGCGGCTGGCGAAGGGTGAAAAAGAGGTCAGCGTGCCCGCCCAGCAGCGGCGCGATGAGCTGGGTGAACTGGCCAGGGCGTTTAACGTCTTTGCCCGCAATACGGCGTCGCTGGAGCACACCTCCCGCCTGCTGAAGGAGAAAAGCACCCTGCTGGAAACCACCTTCCACGCCATGCGTGATGGCTTTGCGCTGTTCGACAGCGACGGTTTCCTGGTGGTCTGGAACCAACAGTACCCGCTGCTGCTGGGGCTGGATCCGCAGCGCTTGCAGCGTGGCCAGCACTATCTTGGGCTGCTCAAGCAGGTCACGCCGCTGCAGGAGCATATGCTGGGGAATCTCTCCCGGCCTCTGCCGAAGCCGCAGGAACTGAGGCTGGCGGACGGACGCACCATCGAACTGCGCTTTAGTCCGGTGCCGGGGCGGGGCATGGTGAACGTGGTGCTGGAGCGCAGCGAGCGCAAGGCGCTGGAAGAGGCGCTGGTGCACAGCCAGAAAATGAAGGCGGTGGGGCAGCTCACCGGTGGCCTGGCGCACGACTTTAATAACCTGCTGGCGGTGATCATCGGCAGCCTGGAGCTGACCGCGACAGACTCACCGGACGCCGTGCGCATTCAGCGCGCGCTTAAGGCCGCCGAGCGCGGGGCGCAGCTTACCCAGCGGCTGCTTGCCTTTTCCCGTAAGCAATCGCTGCATCCTCGGGCGGTGGCGATGAAAAGCCTGCTGGAAAACCTCGACCCGCTGATGCGCCACTCTTTGCCCGCCCACCTCACGCTTACCGTAGAAGCCCAGCAGCCCGCCTGGCCCGCGTGGATAGACGTCAACCAGCTGGAGAACGCGATCATCAACCTGGTGATGAACGCCAGGGACGCGATGGAAGGCCGCAGCGGGGAAATTAAGATCCGTACCTGGAACCAGCGCGTGGTGCGTGGCGAAGGGCGCAAACAGGATATGGTGGTGATTGAAGTGGCCGACACTGGCCACGGCATGACGGACGACGTAAAAGCGCAGGTGTTTGAGCCGTTCTTTACCACCAAACAGACCGGGAGCGGCAGCGGGCTGGGGCTGTCGATGGTGTATGGCTTTGTGCGCCAGTCCGGCGGACGCGTGCAGATTGAAAGCGAGCCCGGCAAAGGGACTCGGGTCCGACTGCAGCTGCCTCGTGCTTCTGCGGAGGTGCAGCCGGAAGCCTTGCCGCTGGCCGGTGAACAGGCTGATATCGCCGACCAGCTGGTGCTGGTGCTCGAAGACGAGCCGGACGTGCGTCAGACGCTGTGCGAACAGCTGCACGAGCTGGGTTACCTGACGCTGGAAGCCAGCGACAGCCAGCAGGCGCTGGAGTTAATGGCTGAGGTACCGGACATCGGCCTCGCGATCAGCGACCTGATGCTGCCCGGCGAGCTAAGCGGCGCGGATGTGCTGCAGCAGGCTCGCCGCCATCATCCTCACCTGGATTTGCTGCTGATCAGCGGGCAGGACCTTCGCCGCAGCGAACAGCACCTGCCCGATGTGGAGCTGCTGCGTAAGCCCTTTACCCGAGCGCAGCTTGCTGAGGCGCTACGTAAAGCGCGGGCAGGAAACAGGCGCGGGCAAGCGTAGCCGCACCCTGAGCGCCATTGAAGGCCGAGGAAGATGCGTCGATAAAGCGCACGGCATCATGCGGCAACGGGCGGCGCAGATAGCGTTTTGTCTGTGCCACCAGCGCCTCACGCGGAAAATCGACCATGTCCATCACGCCGCCGCCGAGGATCACTGCATCCGGGTCGAAAAGGTTGATGCTGGTAGCGATGGCGCGCGCCGCGTGGTCGAGGAGGGCGGCGACAAACGGCTCCCGCGCGGCAAAGGTAAACAGCTCGCCAATTTCATACGTTTTCGGGCTGGCGTCGTACCAGCGTTTCAGGGCAATCCCCGAGCACACCGTCTCCAGGCAGCCTGCATTACCGCAGCCGCAGGTCAGGTGCATATCGCCCTGAGGAATATGGCCCAGTTCCCCGGCAACGCCGTGGGCACCGATCCAGGGGGCGCCGTTCAGCCAGACGGCAAAGCCCATACCGGTGCCAAGGTAAGCGCCAAGCACCTGTTGATGCTGCAGGCCGTTTTGCGCGACGTCGAAAGAGAGCTGCAGGTTTACATCCCGGGAAAACTCGACCGGGCAGCCGAGAGCATCCTCCAGCTTACCTGCCAGCTCGTTCAGTTCCAGCGCGGAAAGCGGCAAATTCGGCGTGGAAATTATCGTGCGCTTGTCTTTGCCTACCAGCGCCGGGAACCCCATCACCATGCCGCGGCAGCGGGCGTTAAGGCGTTCTAACCGGTCGTTTAACAGATGGGCGATCCCGCAGACCACGCCCCCTGCGATAATGTCTGCCGTGCGCTGTTTTTCACAGTGCAGCACCGTGCCGGATTCGTCCTGTAAACACAGGCGGATATGGGTGGCGCCCATATCCACTCCGGCCACCACGTTAAGCGGTTTTGGCATGGGGCATAACCTCGTCTTTGGCCGCCAGGATCTGCTCGCTCATCACCTGCCAGGCCTCGTCGATGTCCCGGGCGTGGTTAAACAGCCCGGAAGTGCCGACGATAAACACATCTGCCCCGGCGGCCATGAGTCGTTCATAGGTTGCCGCGTTGCAGGAACCGTCAATTTCAATCTCGTAGCTCAGCCCTTCGCGCTCGCGCCAGGCTTTCAGCTCGGCCACTTTGTCCAGCATTTCCGGGATAAACGGCTGGCCGGCAAACCCCGGGTCAACGGTCATTACCGTCACCTTGTCCGCCTTATGAATGTAGTACTTCATTGCCTCGACCGGCGTTTCCGGGTTCAAAATCAGGCCAACTTTCATGCCGTGGCGGCGAATTTCTTCGATGAGGCGAAAGGCCTGGCCGTTAATGGTTTCCGGGTGCAGGGTGATAATGTCCGCCCCGGCCTCCGCCAGCGGGACGATGTAATCCTGCGGGCGGGTGACCATCAAATGGCAATCCAGCGGCTTGCTGGCAAGCTTCCTGACCTGGCCGACGAAGAACGGGGACAGCGTCAGGTTCGGCACAAAGTGACCGTCCATGATGTCGATATGGAAGTAGTCCGCGTGCAGGTCGATAAACGCAATCTGTTCCTGGAATTTTGCCAGATCCATGCACATCAACGAGGGGGAAATTTTCATTACAAGCTCCTGTAATTCTATGGATTTCTGACAGCGGGTGCAGCCAACGCATCTGCCGTTCTTATTTACTGATTAACCGATCCAGGGCCACCGCGGCGATGATCAGCCCGCCCATTACCACCAACTGGTAATAGGTTTGTACCTGGAGAATATTGAGCCCGTTGTTGATGGTGCCGATGATCAGGCCGCCAATCACCACCGAGAAAATCCGGCCCTTGCCGCCGAAGAAACTGGTGCCACCGATAATGGCGCTGGCGATGGCGTAGGTTTCAAACCCCATGCCTGCCAGCGGCTCTGCGGCACCCAGGCGGGCGGTTGAGACCACGCCCGCCAGCCCGGCGCAGATACCGGAAATGATGAACACCACCAGCATGTGGAACTTGACGTCGATGCCGGAGTAGAACGCCGAGTTTTTATTACCGCCGAGGGCGTAAATATTGCGGCCCAGCCGCGTGCGGGTGGTCAGGAACCACAGTATCCCGGCGACAATCAGCGAGAAGATCACCGGCACCGGAATGCCGAGTGGCGTGGCAGCGAAGAAGTTCACGAAGTCGAATGAGAAGCCGTACACCGAGTTGGCATCAGAGATAACCAGCGTGATGCCGCGGAAAATGGCGTTGGTACCGAGGGTGATGATGAACGGATGCAGCCCCGTCCAGTTCACCAGGCAGCCGTTAATCGCCCCCAGCAGCCCGCCGACAATCACGCCGCCAATCAGCGCCGCAAGGAACGGATCGACGCCCGCCAGCATCAGTTTGGCGGTGACCATGCCGGAAAGTGCCAGAATCGCACCCACCGACAGGTCGATCCCCGCCACCAGAATGGCGAAGAACTCCCCCATGCCGATAAGCACCGTCACCGAGCTTTGCACAAAGATGGCGCTGATGTTGCTGGCCGTCAGGAAGTACTCAGCGGAGAGCGTGCCGAAGATGGCGACGATAATCGCGAGGATGAAGAAGGTGCCGTATTTGTCCCAAAACTGGGCGAAATTGAACGGTTTTTTTTCGCTTTCTTCGCGTTTCATTCTTGTGGTAATGCCCATGCCATAATCTCCTCTTCGCTGATATCGTCGCGATTGGTCAGGATTTGCGTCAGTCGCCCTTCGCAGAACACGGCAATGCGGTCGCAGACGGCGATAATTTCGGGAAGCTCAGACGACACCATCAGGATGACTTTTCCGTCATCCGCCAGCTGGCGCATCACTTTGTAAATTTCGGCCTTCGCGCCGACGTCGATGCCGCGGGTAGGCTCATCGAAAATGATCACTTCCGGGTTGCAGCACAGCCATTTAGAAATCAGCACCTTCTGCTGATTGCCGCCCGAAAGCTCGGTGATGTTCTGGTCAACGCTGTGGCACTTCAGCGCCAGCAGCTGGCGCTGGGCTTCGGCAGTCTGGCGCTCCTCGGCTTCGTTAAACAGGCCCATCGCGCCTTTATAACCGCCGCGCTTGAGACTCTGGCTGACGGCCATGTTCTGCGCGATGGAGAAGTTGGCGAAAAAGCCGTTATCGCGGCGGCTTTCGGTGATGTAGCCCATGCCTTTTTTCAGCGCATCCATCGGCGAGCTGGGGGAGATATTTTTACCGTTAAGCAGAATTTCCCCGGAGGAACGTTTGTCCACGCCGAACAGGCAGTCCATCAGCTCGGTACGCCCGGAGCCGACGAGGCCGGAGAAGCCCAGGATCTCGCCCCGGTTCACGCTGAACGAAATATCTTTCACTTTTTTGCGGTCGCGGCTGCTGACGTTCTTCACTTCAAACACCACGTCAGGCTCCACGTTCCCGGCGCTCTCTTTCATCGCGCTAAAGCGGTTTTGCAGCTCGCGGCCAACCATCAGGCGCACAATGTCATCGTTGGAGACGTCGCTGACCAGGCCGCTGCAGACGCTGCTGCCGTCTTTCATTACCGTGTAGCGGTCGCAGATGCGGCGGATTTCGGCGAGCTTATGGGAGATGTACACCATCGCCGTGCCTTCTTTCCGCAGCTGGTTCATGATGAGAAAAAGATAATCCACTTCTTTATTGGTTAACGAAGAGGTGGGTTCATCCATAATAATGACTTTGGCGTCCAGCATTAATGTTTTGGCAATTTCTAACATTTGCTTGTGACTGATGGATAAATTACCCACCTTTTCATCGAGATCCACTTTTAAGCCGACACGTAAAAGCATCATCGCGGCGCGAATACGCATCTCTTTCCAGTCAACAATATTAATCCCGAAGACTTTTTTAGTGGTATGACGGCCAATATAAAGATTTTCTAAAACTGTTAATTCATCAATAACGCTGAGTTCTTGATAAATAATCCCAATGCCGAGCTGTGCCGCTAATTTATGATCAAGTTTTTCATAATTAACGTCATTAATCGTAATGGTGCCTTTGGTCGGTTCGTGAATACCCGACAGGACTTTCATCAGGGTTGATTTACCTGCACCGTTTTCCCCGAGCAGCGCATGAATTTCGCCGGGAAATATTGTTAAATCAACCGATTTTAATGCGTGAACCGGACCAAAGGATTTGCCGATCCCCGCCATTGCAATATATGGCGTGACCATGACGAGCCTCAATCATTTTTAGCGAAGGTTTCCCCTCACCCTAACCCTCTCCCCACGGGGGAGAGGGGACGGTACCGAGCGGGTGTTGGTTTTCTCTCTCGCCCCGGAAGGGAGAGGGCATAACTGCTGCCACTGCTTTTCTTTTAGTACTCTTTTTGCACCTTTGCCCGTGGGCGAAGGCTCCGTTTTTTCACTTACTCCCTGCGGGAGAGAGCCACCCCTTTTTTTCCTTCTCACTGAGGGAGAGGGGCACGCCTTCTTTCTCCCTCTCCCCTTTGGGGAGAGGGCTGGGGTGAGGGGATAAAGCCACTCAAACCTTAATTATTTCGTCACCAGCACCGAATCCACCAGGCTAAACTGCGGGGACTTGTCCAGCGCAATCACCTTGCCGGTTTTCGCCGCATCGACCAGCAGCTTCAGGCCCGTTGCGCCGATATCTGCCGGATTCTGTGCCACGGTGGCGGTCATCTGTCCGTCAGCTACCATCTTACGGGCCTCCGGGATGCCGTCGGTGCCGACAACCAGTATTTTCCCGGTCTTCCCGGCGTTGGCCACCGCCTGAGCGGCGCCCATTGCCATGGTGTCGTTCGCGCAGTAGAAGGCTTTCAGGTTAGGGTTACGCTGCAGCACGTTGGTGGCTACATCGAGCGCCTTGATGCGATCCCAGTCGGCGGGCTGGCTGGCAACCAGTTTGATCTGGCTGGCTTTCTTAAACGCATCGCTGGCACCCACGCGGCGGGCTTCGCCGGAGGCGTTCCCGGCTTTGCCTTCGATGATGGCCACGTCGCCGCCTGCGGCACCGAGCTTATCAATGATGAAGCCTGCACCCTTCGCGCCGACCGCCACGTTATCGGTAGTGACAAAGGCTTCGACGTTGCCGCCGGCTTTTTTCAGGTTATCCATATCGATTTTTTCATCGAGGTTGACCAGGTAAATGCCTTTTTTCCAGGCATTCGCGACCGGCACCACGAGGTTTACCGAAGAGAGCGGCGCAAAAGCGATGCCTTTGTATTTCTTATTGGTTAAATCTTCAAAAAGCTGTAATTGCGACTGGAAATCCCCCTCCGAAGGTGAAGCAAAAATATCTACGCTAACGCCCAGGGTTTTGGCTTCATCTTCAATACCTTTTTTCATATCCACCCAATAAGGATTGGATAATGTTTTTAATACCACCGCATAATCGGCAGCCGCAAAAGCGCTGGTGGATAACATCAGGCCCATAGCAGCGCCGCTGAATATTTTCAGATATTTATTCATAATAATATTCTCAGTGTAGGGTACAGTCAGATCCCGCTGAGGCGGGATCTCTTTTTTATTTCAACGCGCCTGGGGAAAAGAAATCCACAATTGCGCCGGTTTTTTGCATGTTTAATGTTGCCTGTTCAATATTTTGCTGTGCGACTGAAACAAAAAATGCATCGAGTAACGTTAATTGTAATATACGTGCCGAGGCGTTTCGGCCCAATAAAGGTGTCTCGGGCGCCGGTGAACAAATAATAAAGTCAGCCAGCCGGGCAATCGGTGAATGATAGCTATGAGTAATACAAATTATTTTTGCGCCGTTCTTTTTCGCCAGCTCAACCGCTGCTTTTAAATCACCGGTGCGCCCCGAATGGGACACCACCAGTACCACATCGCCTTCTTTTAGCAGCGAGGCCGACATCATCATGATGTGGGCATCCTGGTAAGCCTGGCAGCGCACGCCGATGCGCAAAAACTTGTGCTGGATGTCGTTACAAATGGCGTTTGAGCCGCCAACGCCGTACAAATCCCGCTGTTTTGCCTTCGCGAAGTAGCGCGCCGCGCGGTGGATTTCGTCCACGTTGACGATCGACTGCCCTTCCATGATGGTGCGCAGGGTAATGTTAAACACCTTATTGACCACATCCTGCGGCGCTTCGTCGAAGGCAAGCTCGGTGGGCAATACCTGCTCTGACTCGGAAAAGTAGGTGACCAGCGCGCTGCGCAGGTTACGGAAGCCGCTGAACCCCAGCAGCTTCGAGACTTTAACGATCATCGCTTCCGACACCGCAAGGGATTCGGCAACGTCTTTAATGGCCGGGGCATCGCTCAGATTGCCGGGCTTCAACAACCAGTCGACGATGCGGCTTTCGTTGTCCGTCATCCCCTCCTGCTTCATGCGCAGCCAGGGGGCAAGGCCGATGCCGAACGGCGGCTGTGAATCAATATCTGACTGACTCATCCTGTTCTCTCGTGTCCGTAGAGTGAAGACGCCACTATAACACCACAGCATGTGCAGAAAATATGCTGCATACTTCACAAAAATAATTAATTCATAAAGTTTTACTTTTTGTGAAGTAAGGTAAACGCTTAATTTTACTTATTTGTATGAAATATAATGAATTAATTTAATTCTCAGCGTTAATGGAAGTCGTTTTATGACACATGGATGACAAGTTCATGCATTGTGTTGTGAAGATAATCGGTGTAGAAATGGCCACGAACCCGGCAATTTTGCCGATTAATTGGGCAGTGAACCGGTCTTAAATCACGAAAATTGTCGGGTTCGTAAAGTAACGGCAACGGTGAGGATAAAATGAAAAAAATTGCATTTGGCTGTGACCACGTAGGCTTTCTGCTGAAGACGGAGATTGTGGCGCATCTTCAGGAAAGAGGGATTGAGGTGCTGGACAAGGGCACCTGGTCCGGTGAGCGCACCGATTATCCGCTCTACGCCAGCGCGGTCGCGGAAGCCGTGGTGAACGGCGAAGCCGAAGGCGGCATTTTAATTTGCGGCACCGGCGTGGGGATCTCGATCACCGCCAATAAGTTTCCCGGTATCCGGGCAGTGGTCTGCAGTGAACCTTATTCCGCGCTGCTTTCCCGCCAGCACAACAACACCAACGTGCTGGCCTTCGGCTCTCGGGTGGTGGGGCTGGATTTGGCCAAAATGATCGTCGATGCGTGGTTAAACGGGCAGTTTGAAGGCGGGCGACATCAGGCTCGGATCGAAGCCATCGGCGCGCTGGAGTCGCCGAGAATTTGAGATTCCTCCGCTACTGTGCGTGAGGCCGGCTGACTACGCTGAGGCCAGTCCATCCCGGAGACTGACCGATGAAATCTTATGCCGCCGCGCTGCTGCTCGGCACGCTTTACCTGGCCTCGCCGTTCGCGCAGGCCGACGTGATTGATGACGCGATTGGCAATATCCAGCAGGCATTTAGCGATGCTTACAAGCCGGGCGGCGACCGCGTTTATCACGATGACAATGATGATCCGGCGAATCAGCGCCGGCTCAGCCGTCAGGATGAAGTCCGCTTTCGGCAACTGGAGGATCGGCGCCGCAGCCTTGATGAACGCCAGAACCAGCTTGACCGCGAGCGCCAGCAGCTGGATGACGAAGAGAGCCGTTTGCAGGACGACGACGATCGCTAGTCCAGCACGATCTCCATGCCGTCAAAACCTGCCTCAAACCCTGCAGGCAGCGCGTGGTGCATCAGCCATTCATCAAACTGGTGGCTGATGTGGGTCAGCACGACGCGGGGGCTGCCAATCTGCTCATTCAGCGCGATAACCGTGGTTAAGTCACAGTGATTTTTGGGGGTGTCAGACCGGGGTTCGCGGCTGCAATCTATCACCACCACTTCCGGGCGGTTGGCGGCCAGAAACTTCAGGGTTTTGTCCGGCAGCCCCGCCGTATCGCTCAGCCAGGCCAGTCGGCTGTAGGCTGTTTCAAACAGATAGCCAAACGTCAGCTTTGAGTGCAGGAGCGGCAGCGGCGTGACGCGCAGCGCCTGCAAAGTAAAGGCGACAAACGGCTCGACGGTATAGCTAAAGTCCAGCAGGCCGGGGTGCTTAAACAGATCGTCGCAGCCCTGTTCATCCGGCGGACCGTAAACCGGGATTTTTTCGCCTACGCCCCAGCGCAGCGGGAACAGCCCCTGGACATGATCCATATGGTAATGGGTGAGCAAAAACTGTTGAAAATCCCCCGGCTGCCAGCTGTCCATCAGGTCAGGCAGCCCCGCGTCTATCAGCGTAATCGCATCGTTATACTTGAGTACCGCGCTGCACGGGCGGCGGCGGTGGGCCGGATTGGTTCGGGCTCGTGAACAGGCGGTGCAGCGGCAGCCCCAGGCCGGGACAAGCTGCGCCCCGCCGGTACCGCTAAGCGTTAGCGTGAGCGTCATCAGGTGTCTCCACCGGTTTGGTAAAGCGGATATGGGTGGCGCGGTAGCCTTCACGCTCGTAAAAACGATGGGCATCTTTGCGGCTGGTGCTGGTCGAAAGCTCCGTCAGCTCCGCATCGGCTTTGCGTGCTTTTTCTTCAGCCCAGGCGAGCAGCTGTTTACCGACGCCGTGGCCGCGCGCTTCTTCCAGCACCACCAGCTCCTGTATTTCACCGATGCGGCGGCCGTGATGCAGGTGGTATTGCAGGTGCAGGCTTATCATCCCGACCGCTTTGTTCCCCAGCCACGCTAAATGATAAAAGATATTCGGGTCGCGCAGGTTCTCGGCAAAGCAGGCGTTAAAGCCGGGGCGATCGGCCTGGGCCTGCTTTAGCTCGCAGATCATGCGGTAGACGGTGTCGCTGTCTTCGATAGCGGCGGCCTTTAACTTAACAACATCAGACATGGCGGGGCTCCTTGCGGTGAAGCGGGATAACGTTCGAGCGGTGCTGGGCTAACAGCTGCATAAATAATGCAGCAGACTGTAGCAGACTCCCGTCGTTGTTGAGTATCAGGCAATCGCCTCCCTCTGGCGAGTAAAGCGCGGCCCGCTGCAGCCGCTGCTCGATTTGCTCTGCGTTTTCCCGCCCGCGCTGTTCCAGCCGCTGGCGCAGTACGTCCGGGGAAACCTGCAGGCAGATGGGCACCAGCCCATCGCCATAGCGTTCCCGCGCCTGTTTCAGGTGCTGGCGCGAGCCGTTCACCACCACGTCAAATCCGGCTTCGAGCCATATATCCATTTCCACACCGACGCCGTAGGAGTGCTCGTGCGCCTGCCAGCTCAGGGCAAACAGCCCTAGCTGCTGGCGCTGCTCAAACTCTTTTGCGCTCAGCGCAATGTGGTTCTCGCAGCCTGCATCGGCGGCGCGGGTAATATACCGGTGCGCCACCAGCAGCCTGGCGTGCTCCTGCTGGCGCAGGGCGCTCAGCAGGCTGTCTTTGCCGGAGCCGGACGGGCCCATCAGCCAGATTAGTTTACTCATCAGAACACCCGAATTCCCTGGCGCCAGACGTGATCGACATGGATATGGTCGCCGTGCATGTGCGCCAGCACCAAATCCGCTCGTTTCCCTTCCGCCAGCGTTCCCCGGTCGGCCAGGTTCAGCGCCCGCGCAGGGTTGCGTGTCACCAGGTGAATCGCCTGCGCCAGCGTGAAGCTGTTGCTGTCGTCGTGCGCCACGCGGAAGGCCGCATCCAGCAGGCTTGCCGGGTAGTAATCCGAGGAAAGGATATCCAGCAGCCCGGCCTGAGCAAGATGGCTGGCCGCCACGTTGCCGGAGTGAGAGCCGCCGCGCACGATGTTTGGCGCGCCCATCAGCACGCTCATGCCGTGGCGACGAGAGGCTTCGGCGGCTTCTTCCGTGGTCGGGAATTCGGCGATCACGCTGCCGATTTCATGGGACTCCACAACGTGGGCGGTCGTCGCATCGTCATGGCTGGCGAGGGCGATATTGCGGTCGCGGCAGCGGGCGGCAATGGCCTGGCGGTTTGGCTGTGACCAGCGGGCCGCCAGCGTCAGCTGTTCTTCTTCAAAGCGATCCATCTGCTCGTTGGTGAGATGGTATTTGCCCTGATAGTAGTCGCGGTATTTGGACAGCTCCGCGTACTGACGCTGGCCCGGCGAGTGATCCATCAGCGACACGAGGGAGACCAGTTCTCGGTCAACCAGCTTGTCGAACAGCGGCAGCGTGGTGTGGTGCGGCAGCTCGCAGCGCAGATGCAGGCGATGTTCGGCGCGGTTAAGGCCACGCTTTTGCGTATCCTCCACGGCGTTGATCATTTTTTCGAGATTTTCCAGGCGGTCGCCGCCGTCGCGCACGTCGCCGATGGCAACGGCGTCCAGCACGGTGGTGATGCCGCTCGCTACCATCAGCGCGTCGTGGCTGCTCATGGCGGAGTGCGCCGGCCAGTCAACCTTTGGCCGTGGGGTAAAGAATTTATCCAGGTTGTCGGTGTGCAGCTCAATCAGCCCCGGCAGCAGCCAGCCGCCGCCGCCGTCGTGTGCGCCAGGCAGCTGGCTTTGGGTCTCGGCAAAGTTGCGAATAACACCGTCGGCCACTTCCAGTGAGCCACTGACCACTTCTTCTTCCAGCACCAGGCGAACATTATTGATAATCATGTTGGGGCTCCATCGCGGACATCGTATGCAGGCGGTCGGCCACCTGTTCACGTACAGCTTCATCGTGGAAGATGCCGACAATGGCCGCTCCACGCGCTTTTGCTTCCTGAATCAAAGCCACCACGGCGGCGCTGTTTTTGGCGTCCAGCGAGGCGGTAGGCTCATCCAGCAGTAAAATGGGGTAATCAACAATAAAGCCGCGGGCGATGTTCACGCGCTGCTGCTCGCCGCCGGAGAAGGTCGACGGCGCCAGGTGCCACAGGCGCTCCGGCACGTTGAGCCGGGTCAGCAGGCTGGCGGCTTTTTTCTCGCACTCTTCACGCGGTACGCCTAAATCCAGCAGCGGCTGCATGACGACTTCAAGCGCGGAAATACGCGGAATAACGCGCAGGAACTGGCTCACCCAGCCGATGGTCTGGCGGCGTACCGCCAGCACTTCGCGCGCCGGGGCCTGCACGATGTCGATCCATTCGTCGTTGTGCTTAACCCAGATGTGTCCTTCATCCGGCAAATAGTTGGCGTAGAGCGAGCGCAGCAGGGTGGATTTCCCGCTGCCGGAGTGGCCGTGCAGCACCACGCATTCACCGCTTTTGACTTCCAGCGAGGCGTTGGCCAGCACCGGCAGGCGAATGCCGTGCTGATGGTGCAGGACAAAGGTTTTGCTCAGGTTTTCAACCCGTATTCTGGTCATAGCGAGTACCTAATTCTGAAGGACGGAAGACACCAAAAGCTGGGTATACGGGTGATGCGGGTCGTCCAGCACGCGGTCGGTCAGCCCACTTTCCACCACTTTGCCCTGTTTCATCACCAGCAGGCGATCGGCCAGCAGGCGAGCCACGCCCAGATCGTGGGTGACTATCACCACGGCCAGATTCAGCTCTACCACCAGGCCGCGCAGCAGATCGAGCAGGCGCGCCTGCACGGACACATCCAGCCCGCCGGTCGGCTCATCCATAAACACCAGCTTCGGATGGGTGACCAGGTTGCGGGCGATTTGCAGGCGCTGCTGCATCCCGCCGGAAAACGTGGTCGGCAGGTCGTCGATGCGGGCTGCCGGGATCTCAACTTCTTCCAGCCAGCGCTGGGCGGTGGCGCGAATGTCACCGTAGTGGCGCGCCCCGGTGGCCATCAGGCGCTCGCCGATGTTGCCCCCGGCAGAAACGTGGCGGCGCAGGCCGTCCATCGGATGCTGGTGAACCACGCCCCATTCGGTGCGCAGCAGGCGGCGACGTTCGCCTTCCGACATGTCGTACAGCGAGCGGTCGAGATAAATCACTTCCCCTTCCTGCGGCGCAAGGCGGGCGGAAATGGCTTTCAGCAGCGTCGTTTTGCCGGAGCCGGACTCGCCCACAATGCCCAGCACTTCTCCGGGCCAGAGGTCAAACGACACGTCCATAAAGCCTTTGTCGGGCGCATAGAGGTGGGTGAGGTTATTCACCGAAAGTAACGGGCTGGTCATGACTGAGAGGCCTCACTGTTCTGGCGGCAGTAGTCGGTATCGGAGCAGACGAACATGCGGTTGCCCGCGTCGTCGAGCACCACTTCATCAAGGTAGCTGTGGCGTGACCCACAAATTGCGCACGGCTCTTCCCATTCCTGAACCTGGAAGGGATGATCGTCGAAGTCGAGACTCTCTACGCGGGTAAACGGCGGCACGGCGTAAATGCGTTTTTCGCGTCCGGCGCCGAACAGCTGCAGCGCAGGGGACATGTGCATTTTAGGGTTATCGAATTTCGGGATCGGCGACGGGTCCATCACGTAGCGGTCGTTCACCTTCACCGGGTAGGCGTAGGTGGTGGAAATATGGCCGAAGCGGGCGATATCTTCGTACAGTTTCACCTGCATCACGCCGTACTCTTCCAGCGCGTGCATGGTGCGGGTTTCCGTTTCGCGCGGTTCGATAAAGCGCAGTGGTTCAGGGATCGGCACCTGATAAATCAGGATCTGATCTTCCACCAGCGGCATTTCCGGGATGCGGTGGCGGGTCTGCACCAGCGTCGCGTCTTCGGTGCGTTCGGTGGTGTTCACGCCGGTCACCCGCTTGAAGAAGTTGCGAATCGACACGGCGTTGGTGGTGTCGTCAGCGCCCTGGTCAATCACTTTCAGCACGTCAGACTCGCCGATCAGGCTGGCGGTCAACTGAATGCCGCCGGTGCCCCAGCCGTAAGGCATTGGCATTTCGCGGCCGCCAAACGGCACCTGGTAACCAGGGATCGCCACCGCTTTCAGCATTGCGCGGCGGATCATGCGTTTGGTTTGCTCGTCCAGATAGGCAAAGTTATAGCCGCTCAGGTTAGCCATTGGCTCGCTCCTTTATCAGGCGGTTAAGCAGCTCCAGTTCGGCCTGGAAATCTACGTAATGAGGCAGCTTGAGGTGGGACACAAAGCCTGCCGCTTCCACGTTATCCGCGTGGGATAACACGAACTCTTCGTCCTGCGCCGGACCGGCGATGTTTTCGTCGTAATCCGGGGCCTGAAGCGCACGGTCAACCAGCGCCATCGCCATGGTTTTTCGCTCGCTCATGCCAAACGCCAGACCATAGCCGCGCGTGAAGTGCGGCGGTTCGTCTGCCGGGGCCACAAAACCGTTCACCATTTCGCATTCGGTCATCAGCAATTCGCCGATGTTCACAGCAAAACCCAGCTCTTCCGGCACAATTTCGATGTCCACGTAGCCGCTGCGGATCTCGGCGGCAAACGGGTGGTTACGCCCGTAACCGCGCTGGGTGGAATAGGCGAGCGCCAGCAGGTAGCCTTCGTCGCCGCGCACCAGTTGCTGTAAGCGAGAAGAGCGCGAGCACGGGTAAACCGGCGGGTTGCGGGTGATGTCGTCCGGCTGTGCGCCGTCGTCTTCTTCGACTTTGGCCAGGCCCTGTTTCGCCAGCATGCTGAACACATGCGGGGCGGGCGCGCTTTGCTCGTCGGCTGGTTCAGCGTCAGGGACTTCGCCGTTAGCCAGCAGCGTGAAGTCGAGCAGGCGGTGCGTGTAGTCGTAGGTTGGGCCCAGCAGCTGCCCGCCAGGGACGTCTTTATAAACGGCGGAGATGCGGCGCTCGAGGCGCATCTCCGCGGTGTTCAGCGGCTCGCTCACGGCAAGACGAGGCAGCGTGGTGCGGTAAGCACGCAGCAGGAAAATCGCCTCAATCATATCGCCGCTGGCCTGCTTGATGGCCAGCGCGGCGAGTTCACGGTCGGCGATGCCGCCTTCCGTCATCACGCGGTCAACGGCCAGGCCAAGCTGCTGCTCGATCTGCGCGACGCTAAGCTCTTTCAGCGTTTCATCGCCGCGTCTGTTGCGCTCCTGCAGGGCATGGGCGGCGGAGATTGCCTTCTCGCCCCCTTTGACGGCAACGTACATCAGCACACCTCCACGTGAGTGGTTCGTGGGATAGCCAGCAGGCGATCGCCACAGGTCAAAATCAGGTCAATGCCCAGCGGGAACGGGTGCGGGCGCTCGGTCAGTTCATGCAGGACGCACTCCGGCAGCTGTGGGGCGATCATGCGCTCTTCGTTAATGCCCGCGCCGGTCAGGCGAAGCATGCGTCCGCCGCTCAGGCTGGACACCTGCAGAATCAGCGTCGCGCTGGTATCGGGGGCGATGTCGCAGCCCTGAGCCAGCAGGTTCAACTGTTCGGAAGAGATAGCGTCGCTGGCGACGGCGAACTGCGCGTGCTCAGGCTGTTCGCACAGCGGCGCATTGGTGTGAAAACGAATGTTCTGCGCGGCAATATCGTTGCCCAGCGTGCCGTCGATCCACACCGGCGTGTCATTATCAGCCAGCGTCAGCAGCACGCTGGTGGTCGCCACGTTCAGCGGCAGCCAGCCCTGCTGGAGCGAGGTGAGCGCGACAATGACGCCCGGCTCGCTCATCGCTTTGAGCAGGCGACGAAAACTCTGCTGGGCATCCTGCACCGGAAGGGTAAAAGCGGTCATCAAAGTCATGCGTTGTCTCCGCGTACCAGCGTGAAGAAGTCCACGCGGCTGCTGTTAACTTCCGCACGGCGAGCGGCAAGGCGTTGTTCACGGTTGGCCGCCAGCGGTGCAATTAGGGTTTCTTGTAGCGTGTGAAAATGCGTTGCTTCCTGCATCAGGGCGTCGATCACCGCGCAGTATTCAGCGTGCTGTTTGTCGCGGCCAAGCAGGTAGCTGTAGCCGTAGGTGCCGCTCGCCAGCTTGACCACCGAGCGGGTCAGCGTGGCGTCGCCGGTGAAAAAGCGTTGGCCGGTGCCGCCCATGCGGGCCTGCACCTGAACCAGGCCAATTTCCGGCGCGCGAATGAGCGTGTAATCCGCGTTGATGTTCAGGCTGTTCCAGCGGTCGAGAAGCTCCTGCGGCTGGCTGTGTGACAGCACCGCCATCCACTCGCGGCGCTGTTCGGGGTTGAAATGGCTGGTATCCATTTAGTGCTCCATGGTGAATTCAATCATGTCGGCGCGGGTCAGGCTGACGGAGTACTCCGTCGGATTAGCCTCGCCTTCACGGTGGTTAAGAGTGCGAACACAGAGCAGCGGCGCCATGTTGGGGATTTCCAGCAGGCGGCTCTCTTTGGCCTGGGAACGACGAGCGCTGATGCGGGTTTGGGCGCGGGTCAGGGCAATGCCTAACTCGGCCTGGAGGAAATCGTGCAGCGATCCGTTACTGAAGGTTTGCAGCGCCGGCCACCAGGCCTGCTCGGCGAAGTAATGGTCGATGATGCACACCGCAATGCCGTTCACCCGGCGCAGGGTGCGCAGGTGAATAACGTTGTCACCCTCGGCCAGCCCCAGCGCATCTGCCACGTCCTGAGAGGCCGGGCGAATCACCGCCAGCAGGCGTTCGCTGGTAGGATGGCTGCCCTGATCCAGTAGGTTCTGGCTAAAGCGCGCCTGGGCATTCAGCGGGTAGTCAAACGGGCGCATCAGCACCAGCACGCCCACGCCCTGGCGGCGCTGTACCCAGCCTTTATTGACCAGCTCGTCAATGGCGCGGCGCAGCGTGTGGCGGTTGACCTCGTAGTAGGCGGCCAGCTGGGTTTCGGCGGGCAGATAGTCGCCGCAGCGGTAGTTGTTGCGCAGCTCCTGCTCGAGCCGGGCGGCTATCTCCTGATAGCGAGTTGGGTAACTGGTCGGATGTCTGGACAAGTGCATAGCAGTCAAAGCCTCTCAAATCAGATAAAGCGAATGCGCACGCGCGGCTGCTGGGCTGTGCATGGGGTTTGCTTGATGAGGTGAAGAGTCGTTTGCATCACGGGCCTCCTTCAAAAGTTGCCTCATGGTGCCGGGGGAAAGTGACGGTTTTGTTAATGATTGGTTTCTGTACGATGAAGAGTTGAAGTTTGCGGTTGGCTGGCTGCCCTGTTTTTCGTGGAATCAGGGCGTTGCCTTGTCAAAGCGAAAAAAACCGTTAGATGGCGGGGAAAGGTTAAGTCAAAGCGATCGTCAGCAAACAAGGTTTACGCGCGCCTGTAATTGATTTTTGAATATATTCTATATCCTGATGATGGTTCTCTTTAAATATATTGTCTTATTCCTGAAATAATATGCTTTGACTCGGAATAATTAATTTATCGGTTATACCGATTGCGCGCTGGCATGTTGGCTCCTTTTGTCAGGAATAAATTCTTTAAAAAGGAATAATGAAATGGCATCAAAAAAATGAATATATAAGCTGCTTTGATTTTCTTGAATTTTTAACCATTGGTAAAAATAAAGGGCCCGGATTAGCGGACCCTAAAAGAATAAAAGAATATGCCGCTTTATCTTTCGACGTTGACCATCCACGGAATGCCGAACTTATCCGTCAGTGAGCCATAGCCTTTTGCCCAAAAAGTTTCGCTCCAGGGCATGGTGACGGTGCCGCCAGCGGAGAGGGCGTCAAACCAGCGTTTACCCTCTGCCGGATCCTGGCTGGCAAGGCAGAGTGAAAAGCCGCTGTGCTGTGGTTTTTCCCCGCTCATGCTGGCGTCGGTCATCATCAAATCGTTACCGGCCACCCGCAAATTTGCGTGCATAACGCTGTCGTCAGAATAGACGCCCGCGCCGCTACAGTCCTCGGCATTGGTTGCTTCTTTGGGCATTTCACCGAAGGTAATTTTGAACGTCAGTTCGGCGCCCAAAGCCTGCTGGTAAAAGGCGATGGCCTCGGCGCAGCGACCGTTTAATGAGATGTAGGGTCCTAAAGGCATAACCGAATCCTCTGTAAGGAGAGTGCAGAAGAAGTGTAGGTTGTGCGGGGCAGGTAAGCCAGGCGGGGCAGGCGGCAAGGCCACCTGCCGGGGGAGATTAGTTCTTTTTCACAAACTCGGACTTCAGCTTCATCGGGCCAAAACCGTCGATTTTGCAGTCGATATTGTGATCGCCTTCTACCAGGCGAATGTTCTTCACTTTTGTGCCGATCTTCAGCATCGAAGAGCTCCCTTTGACCTTGAGATCTTTCACGACGGTGACGCTGTCGCCGTCGGCCAGCAGGTTGCCGTTAGCATCTTTTACTACCAGCGCGGCGTCTTCTTCGCTCGCCGCGGCCGGATTCCATTCATGAGCGCACTCCGGGCAAATCAGCATGCCGTTGTCTTCGTAGGTGTATTCGGAATTGCACTTCGGGCAATGAGGGAGTTGCATTATCTGATCCTCAAGGTGAGATAAAGTAATGAAAAATAGCGATTTGGCCGTGAAAATATGCTGAATCGCGAAAAAGTGCTGAGATTATACATCAAATCCCTACATTTGCAGGGATTATTGCCGTAAACCTATGCCCGGCGGGCTTTCTGGCCGCCATAAAGTACAAAAAACCTTTCATTCAAAGAAATAACCACCAAATTTAACTTAAAGTTCAGGCTTTAATTGCCGTTAAATAAGGCTAATTTAACTTAGTTTCACTTCGCTTCGAGCAAGTCTGCCAGCATGGGCTGCTGCGCTATACCTGTTTGAAAAAATAAAAAAAAGCGTATTGCGCTGACACCTCCTGTCACTTGACAGGGGTATGGTTGGGCCTATGGATGTACCGATACAGAGGCAGGAACCGATGAGAATGAAAGGCGCGAAAGTAAAAGTTGCAGATCGACTGGCCGAAATCGTCTTAAGTCTTTATCAGGGGGAAACCCTTTCCGCTGATATTATCCGCCAGCGTTTTGATGTAGATATGCGAACTGCGTATCGTGATTTGAACCGGCTTGGTGCTATTCTGGAGGACGTCGGCGAGGGGAAAAAGCGTCTCTCTTCGCATTTAAAAGGACAGTTTAACGTAAACGACCTGTTACGCATTACTAAACGCGTAGGGCTTGCTGCGTTTTATCCGTGGTACGACATAAAGAGCCATAATCAATATATTACGCTGCGCGCTATTCCAGATTTATTGGTTGTAGGGTATGAATATGAAAATAGCCCACAGCGTAAAGCTATTTTTTATCCATTATTTGACGATCGGGACGATCCTGGTGGGGAAAGGGTAAAGACGGAAGTGCTGTTACAGGTTTCGGCGCAGGCGGCTGAACATTTTAAACAGCGCAAGCTATTACCTTTTCAAAAAACCATCAGAGAGCTTGATAACGGAGAGTTACTTCTGGCGAGTCATATTGCTTCGCCAGAACAATTGTTTCCGCTGGTGCAGTATTGGATACCGCATCTCACCATTATTTCCCCGCAGGTCTGGCAGAGCGACTTAAAAGCCAGGATCGCGGCGTGGTGTAATGTTAATTAATAAATTATTTCCCTCACGTAATTATAAAAACCGGTATTGCCATGATTACAACTACACGGTGGCGGTGATAAAACCGGATAATTTGAGTTAAGGAAAGATTTTTTATGCACACACAAACTATTTTTGAACTGAGTCAGGAAGCCGAGCGTCTTTTGCAATTAGCGTTACAAAACCTTAGCGCTTTAAAAGTCGCTCCACTGGCTTTACAAAATGAACAAAATAGCGCTTTAGCGAACCCTGTGGCTACGGTACATCCATTGAAATTTAGCCCACGCGGAATCGAACTGCAGAAAGACATGCTGCAAAATGAAAGGCGTAAAATAACCCAACATGAAATGGTCCTGGCGATTGTCGGCACCATGAAAGCGGGGAAGTCGACCACCATTAATGCCATTGTGGGCACGGAGGTTCTGCCTAACCGCAACCGGCCAATGACGGCGCTGCCGACGCTTATCCGCCACACCCCGGGCCAGCGCGAGCCGGTGCTGCATTTCCCCTATGTTCAGCCGATAGAAAACCTGATGGGGGAACTGCAGGAGAAGCTGCTGCTCACCAGCCGGGAAGCGCTGGCGCGCGAGCTGGAAGTGGATCGGGATATGGAGGCGCTTATCGCCAGGATCGCCAACGGTAAAGGCTTTGAACGCCATTATCTCGGCGCGCAGCCCATTTTCCACTGCCTGAAGAGCCTGAACGATCTGGTGCGCCTGTGCCGGGTTCTGGATGTCGCTTTCCCCTTCAAAGCCTATGCCGCGATTGAGCATGTGCCGGTCATTGAGGTGGAGTTTGTGCATCTGGCCGGCCTCAAAAATGGCCACGGTCAGCTGACGCTGCTGGACACGCCTGGGCCGAACGAAGCGGGGCAGCCACACCTGCAAAAGATGCTTAAAGAGCAGCTGGCGCAGGCTTCCGCCGTGCTGGCGGTGATGGACTACACGCAGCTTAAGTCCATATCCGACGAAGAAGTCCGCGAGGCGGTGCTCGGCGTCAGCAAATCGGTGCCGCTGTATGCGCTGGTGAACAAGTTCGATCAGAAGGATCGCAACGGCGACGATGCCGCTCAGGTGAAGGCAATGATCGCCGGAACGTTGATGAAGGACAGCATTGCGCCGGAAAATGTGTTCCCGGTGTCAAGTATGTGGGGCTATCTTGCCAACCGTGCCCGCTACGAACTGGCCACGTATGGTCGTTTACCCGACCCCGAAGAGCAGCGCTGGGTGCAGGACTTTGCGGAAGCGGCATTAGGCCGGCGCTGGCGCAGTGCGGATTTGGCTGATATCGAGCATCTGCGCCATGCGGCGGACTTGCTGTGGGAAGACTCGATGTTTGAGTCCCCGATTGAGACGATTCTGCATACCGCGCACGCGAATGCTTCTCTGTACACGCTGCGGGCGGCGTGCCACAAGCTGCTGGACTATGCCGAAGGCGCAGAACGTTACCTGAGTTTCCGCTGCCAGGGGTTGCAGGTGGCGAACGACAGCCTGCAGGAGAATATTCTTCAACTGGAGCAGGATATTCAACTGCTGCTGCAGACTCAGCAGTCGGTGAGCGCGGTGATTCAGCGGCAGGTCAGCGATGCCCTCGCCGGCATAGGCGATTTTATGCAGCGCTTTGAAGCTCAGATGCATAGCGACCTGCAAACCTATTTCCGGGAGGGGCGGCCGGGCGCAGAGAAGCTGCACCCGTTATACCCGCATACCTTAACGCGAAACGTGGATTTTTCGCCGGGCAGCGAGAAGCTAATGGGCGAAGATGAAGCGACGGCCCGCACTTTGCTACACAAGATTCGCGCGTCCAGCGAAAGCATTTTATTTGCCGCCCAGCAAACGCTAAGCGGGGAGCTTGGGGCACTGCTCAGTAACCTTGAGGCGAACCTGACCTATACGCTGCAGTCGGCGTTGAAGCCTATTGAGCAGCGGGTGAGTGACGGCCTGAAAGTGGCCGGATTCCGCGCTCAAATCAGCCTGCCTGCGTTCCAGGCCAGCCAGCTTAATTTTAACACCCACTCGGCGTTCACCAATGTTATCGAAAACCAGGAAGTGGCGATGTCGGCAATGCAGCCGCAAAACGGAATGCGGGGCGTGCTGGCGCGCTGGCTGAACGGCGTGGACTGGGGCTGGGAAGATTATGCCGCCACCCATAGCCGCTACGTGATTGACCTCGAGAAGTTACAGCAAAAGCTGCATGACCATGTGTCGACTTTCCTGAGCCAGATAAACCAGGCGATTACCGCACAGGTGGATATTTCCGTCACGGCCGGGATGGCGACGTTTTTCGCCGATTTTGCCGGTGCGCTGGACGCTATTCACAGCAATTTACGGCAGAGTCTTTCCTCGAAACAGCAGAACGACACCGTGCTGTTTTCTCTCCAGAACAAGCTGGAACAGAGTGTCAGAACGGCACGTTACATTCACGAGGATACCCGCCTGTTGCGCGATGATATCCAGACGCTTTTCTCAGCGGAGCAATGATGAGCAGTGTATTAATGGAAGGGCCAATAAGAACCCTCAGCTGTCTTAGTGAAAAATTTGTCGTCGACTTTGCCATGGGGATTGATGTCGCCCGCCAGCCGTGGAGCAGCCCGCAAAGTCAGGCGTTTTATGAGCAGCTTTTGGCGCTGTTCGTCGCTGTGGCCCGGCGGCAGGCCGGACTCGCGGGAACACCGCCGCAGGATGAGCTTGATGCGTCGTTGATAAGCCTCGGCCAGCTGTCGACAGATTTGGCAAAAAGCTACTTAGCTAACAGCCAGATAAGCGAGAGAATTGCCCAGCTGGAGCCGGTTTCAGCCCGTACGGCGCACCATTCGGCAGCGGTGCGTGAGCGGCTCCGGGCCCTGCGCGACTACTTTTCTCAGCGGCTGACCCGGCTGAAAGAAGAGTTTCACCACAGCGATCTCGTCCGCCAGGGCATGGTCCACAGCGAGCAGATTTTTTCCCGCTGGCGCAGCGGGCACTATTTTTCATTCTCTCCGGCTGCGCGTTGCTACGTCGCGCTGGAAGAGCTGCGCTGGGGCACCTTTGGCGATGCCGTTCGTCTGGGGACGCCGGAGCAGGCTGAGGAGTTGATTGAGCATGTGCGCAGCCTCGCCATCAACCGCCTGGCGGAGGAGGTGAACGCTTCCCCTCGCACCCGCCATTATTTCCATGACTGGCTGGCGACGCCAACGTCTCCGGGGTTACTGGAGCATAAAGACGCGCTGACCTGGCTCGGGGATGGCTGCGACATTGAACGCCAGCCGATCTGTTACTCGGTCACACAGAGCTGGCAGGGCGTGGCGCTGGGCATGCCGCGTATTTGTTCGGCCATGCGCCTCGGCAGCGCGCTGGTCGATGAAGTTTTTGGCTAACTGACGTCGCGTTCTCAGGGAAGAGACAGTTCCATCTCACCGGCATTCTCCTTCATCCATTCGGCGAGTGAATCCAGCGTTGGTCGCAGAGACTTACCGAGCGCGGTGATCTGATATTCCACGCGCGGCGGGACTTCCGCAAAAACTTGCCTCACCACCAGGCCGCGAGCTTCAAATTGACGAAGCTGGCGGGTGAGCTCTTTCTGCGTAATGGGACTGACAGCCCGCTGCAGGTCACTAAAGCGCACCGGATCGTTGAGAAGGATCAGGCGGTACAAAATTGGAATGGCCCATTTGCCCGAAATGAGATTCACAAAATTCACCATCGGGCAGTCGCTGCCCGCGGGCGGCAGGGCTGAAAAATTTTTTGTCATCCTGGCTCCCGGCACACGCTAATGCGCCCCTTGTGGTTCCTTAGTATCCATTTGGTGCCTACTATCCAAAGAATACTATAGCGGAAATAATGCCCGCAACAGTGATGAATGAGGACACGACGATGGGCAGACTTAACGGCAAATACGCCTTGATTACCGGCGGCACCAGCGGCATCGGGCTTGAAACGGCGCGGCAGTTTATTGCCGAAGGTGCAACGGTGGCGATCACCGGGCGCAGCGAGCGGGGGCTACAGGCAGCCAAAGAGGTTTTGGGCAATGTGCACCTGATTAAAAGCGATGCGGGCGATATCGCCGGGCAGCGTGCGGTGGCGGCGGAGTTGAAGCAGCTCTGGCCGCGGCTGGATGTGCTCTACATCAACGCGGGTGATGTGACGCACCATTCGCTGGAAGACTGGGACGAACAGGCATATGACCGGCTGATGAACATCAATCTCAAAGGCCCGTTCTTCCTGATTCAGGCGCTGCTGCCGCTGCTGGCTAACCCGTCTTCGGTGATTGTGTGCGGCTCGGTCAGCGCGCGCATCGGCCTGCCGCAGACCAACGCCTACGCGGCGAGCAAAGCGGGGATACTTTCTCTGGCTCGTACGCTTTCCGGGGAGCTGCATCCGCGTGGCATTCGGGTTAACGGGCTGAGCCCGGGCCCGACGGAAACCCCGGCGCTGGGCAAACTGGGGAATGGTGTAGCCGCCGACACGCTGCGGGAAACTATCCGCGATCTTGTGCCGATTGGGCGTCTCGGCACCGCACTGGAGCTGGCAAAAGCTGCCGTGTTCCTGGCGTCTGACGAATCAGCCTTCGTGGTCGGCACCGACCTGTTGGTCGACGGTGGCGTGGGGAGTTTGTAGCTCTTTACCCTCACCCTAACCCTCTCCCTGGAAGGGAGAGGGGATAAATAAAACAGGCCGAAGCTGCTGTTCCCATTCGATGATGGGATGAGAGGGGATAAATAAGACAGGCTGAAGCTGCTGTTCCCATTTGATGATGGGGTGAGGGAATAAATAAAACAGGCCGAAGCTGCTGTTCCCATTCGATGATGGGGTGAGAGGGGATAAATAAAACAGGCCGAAGCTGCTGTTCCCATTCGATGATGGGGTGAGAGGGGATAAATAAAACAGGCCGAAGCTGCTGTTCCCATTCGATGATGGGGTGAGAGGGGATAAATAAAACAGGCTGAAGCTGCTGTTCCCATTTGATGATGGAGTGAGGGAATAAACCTTGTTATCTGGCACTTGTTTTCCCCCTCTCCCTCTGGGAGAGGGCCGGGGTGAGGGCATGGTGCAATACTAAGATGAACGTCTGCCTGTGACCGCCCCACCATTCTCGTGAATAAAACCGCGCTAAAAGACGAACGCCACCAGAAAAGTAACATTCTTATCCGTCTGTTTATTATTACTTTTAATGTAAGTTCTGGCGTTCATTCGCCAAAAGTACCAGCCGCTAAAAGCAAATCTGTGCCCACCCTCACTTGTGGCTTTTTTCACCGCTACTCAGAATATATTTGGCCGCATATCGCGGACACTGCATTGATTCTCTGAGGGAAAAGCGATGAAAAAAATCTTCTTATGCTGTGCTGCGGGGATGTCCACCAGCATGTTAGTGGAAAGAATGAAGCAGTCCGCGCAAGCTCGTGATGTGGCGGTGGAAATTACCGCCGTGCCGGTGTCCGATTTCGACCAGATTATCGATGAGGCCGACGTCATCCTTCTCGGGCCGCAGGTGAAATTCCAGCTGCAGAACCTGAGCGCGGCGGCGGCGCCTCACGGCGTGCCGGTGGCGGCCATCGACATGATGCATTACGGCTCGATGCAGGGCGACAAGGTGCTGGACCACGCGCTGTCGCTGCTGAAAACGGCTGAGCAGGGGGGGGTATGAAATACCGCTTTCCCGAAAAATTTTGGTGGGGTACGGCGACCAGCGCCACGCAGTCAGAGGGGCGAGTTGAGGGCGATGGTAAGGGGGATAATATCTGGGATTTCGCCTCGCATGAGTTTAACGCCCGTTTTTATGACGGCGTCACCTCTGACGAGACTTCCACGTTTTATCAGCGCTGGCGGGAAGATATTCAGCTGGCGAAAAACATTGGCCTGAATTCTTTCCGTACGTCGATTTCCTGGTCTCGCCTGATCCCCGACGGCGACGGGGAAGTTAATCCTCTTGCCGTGCAGTTTTATAACGATGTGATTGATGAGCTGATTCGCCAGGGCATTGAGCCTTTTATCAATCTCTACCATTTTGATATGCCGCTGGTGCTGCAGGCCAAGGGCGGGTTTGAGAACCGGGAAGTGGTGGACGCTTTCGCTCGCTACGCGGGGATTTGCTACCGCCTGTTCGGCGACCGGGTACGCTACTGGTTCACCTTCAACGAGCCGCTTATTCCCGCCGAAGCGGGCTATTTGCATCCTCGCCATTATCCTTACGTCACGGATTTCCGCCGTGCGGCTCAGGTGCTGCACCACATTGTTATTGCCCACTGCAAAGCGGTCGCCGCCTGGCGTGAGCTGGATCTTGAAGGGCAGATTGGCATCATCATGGATGTCATTCCCGTGTACCCGCGCAGCGACAGCCCGGAAGATCGGCGGGCGGCGGAGATGGCCGACCTGTTCTATACGCGCAGCATTAACGAGCCGATGCTGGTTGGGCGCTACCCTGCCGAGCTGGTGGCGTTGCTGAAAGAATATGACGTACTGCCGAAGACGGCGCCGGGGGATTGCGAGCTGATTGCCGCGACCCGCGTCGATTTGCTGGGGATTAACTACTATCGCCCACGCCGGGTGAAAGCGCGTGAGACGCTGCTTGAAGAGCCCCACGGATTTGTGCCGGAGCGCTTTTTTGAAGAGTACGTGATGCCGGGGCGGCGGATGAATACCTCGCGCGGCATCGAGATTTACCCGCCCGCGCTGTACGACATCGCCATGCTGGTGAAAGAACGTTACGGCAACCTGCCGTGGTTCGTCTCCGAGAACGGGATCGGCATTATGGATGAAGAGCAGTTCATGGTGGACGGGGAAGTACAGGACGATTACCGCATTGAGTTTCTTCAGGAGCATTTGGCGTGGCTGCACAAAGCGATGGCGGAGGGCAGCCAGTGTCTGGGCTACCAGATGTGGACCTTCATCGACTGCTGGTCGTGGCAGAACGCCTATAAAAACCGCTACGGCTTCTACCGGCTGGATTTAGCGACCCAGCAGCGTTCGCTGAAAAAGTCCGGGCGCTGGTTCAGCGCCGTGATTGAGCACAACGGGTTTGAGGGGACAGAACATGTCGAGCTTCGATAAGCTGGCTGAAAAGCTAATGCCGGTGGCGAATGCTATCGGTAACCAGCGGCATATGCAGGCGATTCGTAACGGGCTTATTTCGATTCTGCCGCTGACCATTGTCGGCTCTTTTTTCGTGATTTTGCTGAACATCCCGATTAAGGGCTACATGGATTTTATTGCGCCGTGGCGCGATATGCTGGACGTGCCGTTCCGCTTTACCGTCGGGCTGATGTCGCTGTACGCCGCGTTTACCATCGGCTCGTTCCTCGGCAAAAGCTACAAGCTGAATGACATTACCAGCGGCCTGCTGGCGATGCTGGCGACGCTGCTGATGATTGTGCCGGTGAACATTAAGCAGGGCGTAACCGTGGCGGGTGAGGCGGTGGCGGGGCGCTACATTCCCATCACTTCGCTGAGTTCTCAGGGGCTGTTCGGGGCGATTATCTCTTCGCTGATTGCCATTGAGATTTACCGGTTTATCAAAGTTCGCAATATTGAAATCAAAATGCCGGCGGGCGTGCCGCCGGTGGTGGCCAGCTCGTTTTCGGCGCTGTTCCCGACGCTTGCCGTGGTGCTGGTGTTCTGGATCCCTCGCCACTTCCTGAACATTGATATCAACGCCATCATCAGCTACATCATTATGCCGCTGAAGGGCTTTATGACCGGCACCAACCTGTTTGGCGGGATTGTGACCCAGTTCTTTATCGACGTGTTCTGGGTGCTGGGGATCCACGGCCATGCGGTGATGGGGCCGCTGATCCGCCCGCTGTGGGATCAGGCGATTGTGCAGAATATGGAGCTGTTCCAGTCCGGCGTCAGCGCCTATGAGCTGCCGAACATCTTCACCGAGCAGTTCTTCCAGTGGTATGCGCAGATGGGCGGCACCGGCTCAACGCTTGCGCTGGTGGTGCTGTTTATCCGCTCGCGGGTTATCTACCTGAAGCAGCTGGGTAAACTGTCGTTTATCCCGGGGCTGTTTAACATCAATGAGCCGATGATTTTCGGCGCGCCGATCGTAATGAATCCGATCCTCGCGATCCCGTTTATTCTGGCGCCAATGGTGAATACCGTGGTGGTGTATCTGTTCACTATTAGCGGGCTGATCCCACGGATGATGGTGAAGCCGCCGTTTACCGTTCCGGCTCCGCTGGGGGCGCTGATCACCACCAACTGGAACCTGATTGCCTGCGGCCTGGTGTTTATCTGCTTCTTTATTTCACTGGCGATCTATTACCCGTTCTTTAAGGTGTACGAGAAGAAGATGCTGGAAACCGAGCTTCAGCAGAAGGAAGAAGAGGAGAGGGCTAAGGCGTTGGCCGAGGCGAAGTAAATTTTCTGTTGTCCTTCAGCCCCTCACACCGGCTTTCTCCCCAGAGGGGAGAGGGGGAATTTAGGTAAGTGAGTGGTTTTTATCCCCTCTCCCTTCCAGGGAGAGGGTTAGGGTGAGGGTAAGATCTAGAACGCCGTCTCTAACTCATCCAGCACGTTATATTCGTCGTCCACCAGCAGCAGCGCCTTCCACTTATCAAACGTCAGGCACGGGTGAGAGGTGCTGAACACCAGAATATCCCCAACCTGCACATCCGCGCCCGGCTTGAATTTCAACATGGCATGCTGATCCATAATTCCGGTGGTTTCGATGGTTTCTGAGGGCGAAGCCAGCGGCTTGCCCTGGCGATAGTGGGCTATCGGCTGTGGCAGACCGGCATCAAATGCGCTGTCGCGCTTGCCAAAATTCACAATCGCCCGATCGCTTTCCGGGACCGACTGCACCATCGCTACCAGCTCCAGGGCGGAAACCAGATCGCCGCCAAGATCGCAGGCGATCCGATCGCGCGCCATCAGCTGATCCTGGGCTTCCTGATAAATTCCGCCGTCGTGAGTGATGTAGCAGCCGGGGCGGATCGCAATGCGACAGTTGGCCGGTTTTTCTGCGGCGAGCCAGATATTGCACACCACGTCATACCAGACAGAACCCGCGCCGGTGAGCAGGAATTCGCCATCAACATAGCGTTCCATCCGGCAGGCTAATACGGCCGCCTCTTGCAGTAGCGCTTCTATTTTTGGCTGCGGATTCTCACCGTGCAGCACGCCTTCGTACAGCTCCAGGCCGCGTAAAGTCAGGCCGGGTAATTCTGCCACCAACTTCGCCAGCGCCAGCGCTTGTTCCGGGCTGCGACAGCCGCAGCGGCCACCCGGCACGCCAAGCTCAATCAGCACGTCGAGCCTTTGCCCCTGCTGGCTAAAGAAGGCCGACAGGGTGCGGGCGTTTGCTTCGCTGTCCACGCAGCAGATGTAGTCGACGGCGGTGTGTTTATGTTTCAGCTGGGACACCAGCGTGATGTTCGCTTTGCCTACCAGTTGGTTAACCATCAGCACGCGTTCGATGCCCGCGGACATCGCGATGCTGGCCTGCCATGCGCTGCCTACGCCGATGGCCCACGCGCCCGCCTTTTGCTGCTGCTGGAAGATCCACGGCGTCATGGTGGTTTTCCCGTGCGGTGCCAGCGAAACGCCGCGCGCATCGGCGTAGGCCTGCATCCACCGGATGTTGTTCTTCAGCGCTGATTTTTTGATCAGCGCGGCGGGCAAACAGACGTCTTCGTTGAGGACATTGGCAGGGGAATGTATGAGGGCGGACTTATGGGGTACGAGGTTAATTTCCTGGTATTTCATAACGTATTTCCTCCGGGGATATTCTTTCTTTCAGAGTAAGTATCAATTTTAACTTGATGTTATTTATATAAATTATTGTCTTTCCATAAAATTTATGAATAAAAGTATCATTGATTTGCAAGGGTTTTGTTTAGTTTTTCACTGTTTTTATGGCTTGTAAATGGTTAACTTGCACGCAGATTATGACTGGCGTGAGGCGCAGATGAAGTTCGATTATCTCTTCAGGAATGTCACCGTGATTGACGGCTCCGGCGGCGCGGAATATCTGGCCGATGTGGCGGTGCTGGGCGACCGAATCGCCGATATTGCGCCGGGTATTTCCGGCGAGGCCGCGCATGAAATAGACGGCTGCGGGCGGGTATTAGCGCCGGGGTTTATTGATGTTCACACGCACGACGACATTAACGTGATCCGTTTTCCTGAATATCTGCCGAAGATTAGCCAGGGTATTACCACGGCGATCGTCGGCAACTGCGGCATCAGTGCGGCGGGGGCAACGATCAACTCGGAGGTGCCCGACCCGATGAATCTGCTGGGGGAAGCGCACCAGTTTATCTATCCCACCGTCGAAGCCTACGCGCAAGCCGTGGAGCAGGCTCGCCCGGCCATTAACGTGGGCACGCTGGTTGGCCATACCGCGCTGCGCAATAACCAGATGGATGATTTGTTCCGCCCGGCGACGGAAGCGGAGATTCTCGCCATGCGCGGCCAGCTAAAGCAGGCGCTGCAGCAGGGGGCGCTGGGGCTGAGCACCGGCCTGGCCTATGCCAGCGCGTTTCAGTCCACTACCGAAGAGGTGATGGCGCTGGCCGAGGAGCTGGCGGCGGAGAAGGGGATTTACACCACCCATTTGCGCTCCGAGTTTGAGCCGATTCTTGAGGCGCTGGATGAGGCTTTCCGCATTGGCCGCCACGGGAAAGTGCCGGTTGTGGTGTCGCACCACAAATGCGCCGGGGCGAAAAACTGGGGCCGCACGGTTGAAACGCTAAGGCTGTTCGACAAAGTCCGCGAACAGCAGGATGTCTCCTGCGACTGTTACCCTTATTCCGCCAGCTCTTCAACGCTGGACATGAAGCAGATAACCGACGAGTTCGAGATCGTAATTACCTGGTCTGAACCGCATCCGGAGGTTGCCGGTCGGTCGCTGAAACAAATTGCTGACGACTGGTCGATGACACTGCACGAAGCGGGAAAATTACTGATGCCCGCGGGGGCGATTTACTACAACATGGACGAGCAGGACGTGCGGCGCGTGCTGCGCTACCCGGCAACGATGGTCGGGTCAGACGGTTTACCGAACGACCCAATGCCGCATCCCCGCCTGTGGGGCGCGTTCCCGCGCGTGCTGGGTCATTATAGCCGTGACGAGAAGCTTTTCCCGCTGACGCAGGCGGTGCATAAGATGACGGGAATGTCGGCGGCGCGGTTCCAGTTGCCCGAACGGGGCCTGGTGAAGCGTGGCTATTATGCTGACCTGGTGTTGTTCGACCCGCTGACCGTACGCGACGTCGCGAGCTTCAGTAACCCGAAGCAGCCTGCGGCGGGTATTGAGGCGGTAATGGTGAATGGCGTGATGAGCTATGGGCTCGAGCAGAAGGTGATTGGTCGAGCTGGGCGATTTCTGCGTCGGCAGAAGTGAATTTAGCCCCTCACCCCGGCCTCTCCCCAGAGGGGAGAGGGGGAAAACAAGCGTGAATTTGGGATTAGATTTTTTCTTTTTCCTCACTCCGGCCCTCTGCCCAATGAGGAGAGGTGAAGTTGTTCCCGGACTGAAAGTTTGTCCCCTTTCCCTTTCAGGGAGAGGGTTAGGGTGAGGGTAAACCGATCAACAAGGAGCAATGATGAGCATTAAACGTTATGGCGTGGGCGGCAGCACCGGCACCGGCGGGCAGCCCCTGCCTTTTGCCAAAGCCGTTGAGGCAGCCGGGTGGCTGTATGTGTCCGGCCAGACGCCGATGAAAGACGGCGAAGTGGTTGAGGGCGGGATTGTCGACCAGTCTCGGCTGGCGATTCAGAACTGTGTGGATATCATGACCGAAGCGGGCTACACCCTCGCTGACGTGGTCCACGTGAAGGTGTACCTGACTGATGCCCGCTATTTCCAGTCCTTCAATAAAGTGTTCCGGGAGTTCTTCGGTGACCATCCGCCAGCCCGCGTTTGCTGCGTGGCGGATCTGGTGGTGGACTGTAAAGTTGAGGTGGATGTGACCTGCTACCGCGCCGACCGGGGTTAATCGCCCAGCGGCTGCCTGTCTGCCCCGCCGCGATGGCTGTCCAGCGCCAGCTTGATGCGGCGCAGCCGGTCCTTCGCCTGGCTTTTGTTGGCCATCGCCAGTTCGGTGGCCAATACATCAATCATCGCCAGCATGGCGTAACGCGAAGTGCTCGGCTTAAAAATGTAGTCGTTTTCACGAATAATCAGCGGCAGCACGATGTCCGCCTGTTCGGCCAGCGGGGTTCCCTGCGGGGTAATGGCGATGATCTTTGCGCCATACTGGCGCGCAATAGCCGCGCTCTCCACCACCTCCGGCGTATAGCCTCCCAACGATAGCGCCACCACCACATCGTTGGAGGCCACTGACGCCGCCATCATTCTTGCCAGCAGGCCATCGCTCTGGCTCACCACCGGCAGTCCGAGGCGAAACAGGCGGAACTGTAGCTCCTGCGCGCAAATTGTTGACCCGCCGCCCATGCCCAACGCCAGAATCTGGCGCGCATTGCTCAGCCAGGTTACGGCCTTGTTGAGTGACTCCGGGTTTAGCGCGCGGCGGTTGATATCCAGCACGTTGATGATGGTTTCGTAGATCCCCTGCACGCCTTCGAGGTCCGGCACATCGAGAATAAAGCGCTGCCCTACCGCCAGAGACTGGGCGAGTTTGACCTTCAGTTCGCGTACGTCCTTGCAGCCGATGGCGCGGGCAAAGCGGGTTATTGACGCCTGGCTGGTTTGCGTCTGGCGCGCCATTTCCGAAATGGGCAGCGCCGCGGCGGTTTGCACGTCGTCCAGAATAAACTGCGCGATGCGCTTTTCGGTGGCGGTCAGCTCAACGAAACGATCGGTGATGCAGGAGATAATATCGATGGTGTAGCTCATGGCGCGACCCTGGTACTTGTGCATAAAGAGAAGGTACTTTGTACCATAAAACCGTTACCCGGGTCGCTTCACGTGGATTCAGAATGGTTCGCTCATCGCTTCCATGCGCCGCTGTTTGATTGTCGCCCGGATAAAGGCGGCGATGAAGACCAGCGCAGAAAGCACAACGATGGTCGGCGCGGGGGCGCTGTCGATAAAGAATGAAAGGTAGACGCCAAGGAACGACGTCACGATGGCCTGCACAAGAGCGACCAGCATCATGCCTTTAAAGGTGCGGGTTAGCAGCGAAGCGATAGCGCCTGGCGCGATAAGCAGGGATATCGCGAGGATAATCCCCACCGCCTTCAGCGCCGCGACGATGGTCAGCGAAACCAGGCAGAGCAGACCGTAGTTCAGCAGCTTCACGTTCAGGCCGGAAACCTGGGCCTGAATCGGGTCGAATGCATGTAGCAGCAGATCCCGCCATTTTAGCGTCACAATAATCGCCGTTAGCAGCACAATAATGCCAGTTTGTAGGATATCGCTGCTGCTCACGCCCAGCATATCGCCAAACAGAATGTGGTCGAGATGAATATCCGGTTTTAGGTAGACGTAAAGTACCAGGCCGGCGCCAAACATGCCGGAAAAAACGATGCCCATCACCGTGTCGCGCTTGATGCGGCTGTTGTCCTGCAGGTAGCCGGTGGCGAAGGCGCAAAACAGCCCGGCCACGAACGCGCCGAGGCCCAGCGGCAGGCCGACCATCCAGGCGATCACCACGCCGGGGAAGACCGCGTGGCTCATCGCGTCCCCCATCAGCGCCCAGCCTTTTAGCACCAGGAAGCAGGAGAGCAGCGCACACGGAATGGCGACCAGCGTGGTCATGGCCAGGGCGTTGATCATAAAGCCAAACTGGAAGGGGGAAAGCAGCGTGTCTAACAGGCTCATGGCGTTTGCTCCAGGCTCAGGCGCGCGCGCCGACGACTAGCCAGCAGGCCGTGTTTGGGGGCAAACACGAAGGTCAGCAGGAAAATAAGCGTTTGCAGCACAACGATAATGCCGCCGGTGGCACCGTCGAGGAAATAGCTTATCCAGGTGCCAAATGCGCTGGTAAAAGTGCCTAACGTAACGGAAATGATCAACAACCTGGGAAAGCGATCCGTCAGCAGATAAGCCGTTGCGCCCGGCGTGACCACCATGCAAATCACCAGGAACGCGCCAACGGTTTGCAGCGCCGCCACGGTGGTAGCCGACAGCAGGGTAAAGAATAATCCCTTGAGCCACAGCGGGTTAAGACCAATGGAGCGCGCGTGGTTTTCGTCGAAGAAGGTCACCATCAGGTCTTTCCACTTCAGCAACAGAATCGCCAGCGAGACAAAGCCGATAATCGCCAGCTGCACGATATCCGACGGGGCAATGGCCAGAATATTGCCGAGCACGATGGTCTGGATGTTTACCGATGTCGGGTTGAGCGACACCATAAACAGGCCGAGGCCAAAGAACGACGAAAAAATAAGGCCAATGATGGTGTCTTCGCGCAGGCGCGTGCGCTGGTTTAAAAACAGCATGGTGCCTGCCGCCAGGCCACCGGAGAAAAATGCGCCGATGGAAAACGGCAGGCCGAGCATATAGGCGCCGGCCACGCCCGGCACGATGGAGTGGGAAAGGGCATCGCCGATCAGCGACCAGCCTTTCAACATCAGGTAGCAGGAGAGGAAGGCACATACGCCGCCGACCAGCGCCGATACCCAGATGGCGTTAAACATGTAGCCATAGCTAAACGGTTCGAGCAGGACGGACATTAAGGCTCCCCTTTTAACGCCGCGCCGTGGATAAACGGCCTTTCGTCGTCGGTGAGGACGCTGGTTTCTTTCCCGGTTAACGTAACGTGGCGCAGCACGCCGCTGAACGCCAGCTCCAGGTTGGCCTGGGTAAAGGTGACGTCGGTCGGGCCGCAGGCCAGCACGGTCCCTTTCACCAGCACGGTATAGTCGCAATAGTCGGTGACGGCGCCCAGGTTGTGGGTTGAGACCAGCATCGTGCGGCCTTCGTCCCGCAGCTCGCGCAGCAGGGCGATGATCTGCTCTTCCGTTTTCACGTCCACGCCGGTAAATGGTTCGTCCAGCAGAATAACCTGGCCGTCCTGGGCAATTGCCCGGGCGAGGAACACGCGTTTTTTCTGGCCGCCGGACAGTTCACCGATTTGCCGTTTGCGAAAGTCACTCATGCCGACGCGGGCGAGGGCGTTGTCTACCGCCTGTTTGTCAGCCTTGCCGGGAATGCGCAGCATCCCCATGTGGCCGAATCGGCCCATCATCACCACGTCTTCCACCAGCACCGGGAATGTCCAGTCCACGTCCTCGGACTGCGGCACATAGGCGACCAGGTTGTTGCGTAGCGCCTTGCGCGTGGGCATATCCAGAATCGAGATGCTGCCGCTGGCCAGGCGTACAAAGCCCATAATCGCCTTAAACAGCGTGGATTTCCCCGAACCGTTGACGCCGACCAGCGCCGCAATGGTGCCGGTCGGAATCTCAAAGCTGGCCGCCCGCAGCGCGGTATGGCCATTGCGGTAGGTCACGCTGGCGTCCTGAACGATGATGCCGGGGCGACGACTCATTTCTTCAGCCCTGCATTGATGCCGTTAACGATAGTGCTGGTGGTGACGCGCAGCAGATCAAGGTAGGTCGGCACCGGGCCGTTTGCCGCGCTCAGGGAGTCGACATACAGCACGCCGCCGTAGTGTGCGCCGGATTCTCTCGCCGCCTGGCGAGCAGGTTTATCGGAAATGGTGCTTTCGCTGAAAATAGTCGGGATCTGATATTTGCGAATGCTGTCGATCACCTTACGCACCTGCTGCGGGGTGCCCTGCTGATCGGCATTGATCGGCCACAGGTAGAGTTCTTTCAGGCCAAAGTCGTTGGCGAGGTAGGAGAATGCGCCTTCGCTGGTAACCAGCCAGCGTTTATCCGCCGGAATTTTTGCCAGTTCGTTACGCAGCGGCTCAATGGTTTGCTGAATTTTCTGTTTGTAGGCTTCGGCGTTGCGGGTATAGATCGCGGCGTTGTCCGGATCGTATTTAACGAACGCATCCCGAATGTTATCGACGTAGATCAGCGCATTCTGCGGGGACATCCACGCGTGAGGGTTCGGTTTACCGTTATAAGGGCCTTCGGTGATGCCCGTGGGCTGAATGCCGGTGGTGACGACGACTTCAGGCACGCCTTTCAGGTGTTGATAAAACTTCGCGAACCAGAGTTCGAGGTTCAGCCCGTTGGTCAGGATCAGCTGAGCGCCCTGCGCCCGACGAATGTCTCCCGGCGTCGGCTGGTACTCGTGAATTTCCGCGCCGGGCTTGGTGATGGACTCCACGTCGGCGGCATCACCGGCCACGTTCTGCGCCATATCCGCGATGATAGTAAAGGTGGTGATTGCCTTAAATTTGGCCTGCGCCTGAGTGGCACCCAACAGCATCGCCAGCGCGGCGGCTGCAGCGACAATACTTTGCGTTAACTTCAGTTTCCCGGGCATCGTCTTCCCTCACGAGTGATTATAGATTCAGCGTTTATAGCAAGTGCTATAAAACATAGCTGTTGCTATAATCAAATGCAAACTATTATCATTTGTGTGATTTAAATGTGGGGGGCTTGTTCTGATTGTTTCTTCATAACAAAGCTCTCGGTCTATGCCGGACAGGCTAAGGTCCGTTCACTTCTCCCCCCTGTTTTATATACAGCCACCGTATCCGTGAACGGCTCGGGGGAGCCACCGTCACTCCCCCGAGACCCCGGACTCCCGGCCAAATAAATCGACCGCTGAAGCGGCAGACCTCCGTTTTATCTCCCAGTCCTGGGTCGGCTGAGATGCGTTCCCGACGCTCTCAGCCTCCGGCCGTTCCCGACGTCCGGACCCTGGCCAGTCGGAGAGAAAACGCAGGCGATTTAAGCCGGAACCGTGCCTCGCTTTATACCTGCAGCCACACGGAACGTTAACGTTGCTGCAAGCCCTACAGCCATGCCCTTGTTCCCGGCTCTCATCGCCCCCGGTGATGACCCAACTCAGGCGGGGTTGAGCTGTCGGGAACAGCGAAAGAGAGCGAGCGTCGGGAACGCATCGCGAACGACCCCGAATGTTTGGGTGATGGCCGGTGGGTTTACCGCTTCAGCGGCGATGAGCTCGCCGGGCGCCAGGGTTGTCAGGGAGATGGCGTTATCTCCCTGACACGTTCACCGTGCTGGGAACGTGCAGGGGAAATCGATCTATTGGTGAACGGAAAAACTACGATATGAAATAGCACCTCCCCCTTCCAGAGAGAGGATTGGCGTGAAAGCTTACAACCCTAATGCATCAAAATCTGAAGCATCGTGGCGCTCGGCCAGCTGCACATCGCCCCAGGTGCGGTTTACGATGCGGCCACGCTTCACTGCCGGGCGGTTAGCCACTTCATCGGCCCAGCGGCCAAAGTGTTTGTAGGAGTCTATGTCGAGGAACTCGGCGGATTCGTACAGGCCGCCTTTCGCCAGCGCGCCGTACCAGGTAAAGATGGCAATATCGGCGATCGTGTATTCATCTCCGGCGATAAAACGGTTTTTCTCCAGCTGTTTGTCGAGGACGTCCAGCTGGCGCTTGGTTTCCATCGCGAAGCGGTTGATGGCGTACTCAATTTTGACCGGGGCATAGTGGTAGAAGTGGCCGAAGCCGCCGCCCAGGTATGGCGCGGAACCCTGCAGCCAGAACAGCCAGTTCAGCGCTTCGGTGCGCCCGGCGATGTCTTTCGGCAGGAAGTGGCCGAATTTTTCCGCGAGATAAAGCAGGATGTTGCCGGACTCAAACACGCGCAGCGGCGGCGTGACGGAGTGGTCAAACAGCGCCGGAATTTTAGAGTTTGGGTTTACTTCTACAAACCCGCTGGAGAACTGGTCGCCTTCACCGATGCGAATCAGGTGCGCATCGTACTCTGCCCCGCTGATGCCCAGCGTCAGCAGCTCTTCCAGCAGAATAGTGACTTTCTGCCCGTTTGGCGTGCCAAGGGAGTAAAGCTGCAGCGGATGTTTGCCGACAGGCAGCGTTTTTTCATGAGTCGGGCCGGAAATCGGGCGGTTGATGCTGGAGAACTGACCGGCTTCGGTCTTGTTCCAGGTCCAGACTTTTGGGGGCTGGTAGTTGTGTTCGGACATCGCGTGATCTGCCTTCTTATCAGGTTAGTTATCTGATGAAACTATCTTGAAGTGTAGCAAGAGGGAAGAGCCTGCCGGGCTATACCGCCAGAAAAGCGAAAGCCCGGCGTGGCATCAGGCTGGTTTCAGCCCCGGTTCAACGAGGCCGTAAACCTGGCGATTCAGGCGGGAGGATTTTGCCAGTTCTGCGACGTGCGCGGCAACATCGGCCCGCATGACCATACCGTGAATTTCGGGGGTCTGGCTCAGCACAGCTTTGCCGGTGGGTTCGCCGTGAAGCAGGCCGCCCGGGCGTACAATAGCAAAATCCAGCGTACTGGTTTGCAGCCAGCTTTCGGCGAGGGACTTTTCCCGCACTGCCTGACCAAAGGCCGCTTTTGCCCGATCGGATAAATAAGCCCAGCTTTCTCCGCAGCCTAAAGAGGTGACCAGCACCATGCGTGAGATCCCGGCTTTTTCGGCGCAGTCGATAACTGTCCGGTGCGCCTGGTAATCCTGTGAACCGCCCATCGTCGAAATGATTGTGGCGTCCTTGCCCGCCAGACGGCAGGCTTCTGCAACAGCGTCTGCGTCGCAGGCGTCGCCGGTAATAACCTGAGCACCTGCCTCGCGCAGTTTTGCGGCGGCCTCTTCGTTACGCACCAGCGCAACAACAGGGCGGTTCTCTGCCAAAGCCATCTTCGCGGTTAGCGCGCCCACGCCTTTGCCTCCGGCCCCAAAAATTAACCATGGCGTCATGCAATATTTCCCTTAAGTTTCTCTGCCAGCGCACGAAAAGCCGCCAGCTGGTCTGCCAGTAACTGGCGATGATCGTCGCGCCCGATGAAGATTTTCAGCATCGCGCTGCCCGCCTGATTGAAGAACAGAATCGAGGCGGTGTCCATCCCCATAAACTTGCGTTCCACCAACGCGATGTGGGTGCAGTTAGCCGCTTTGATATGCCCCGTCATGCCTTTTTTACCGCGCAGGTTGAAATAACCGTGGCGGTGGAAGCCGGAGGGCAGTTCCCCGGAAAATTCAATAATCACATCAGGGGTGTGGACCAGGGTAGTGACGCAGCCCCATTCGACAACGGTGTCCCAGACGGTGTCGAACTGCTCGCCGCTAACCAGCGCCTGAGCAGGGAGCTGGGAGACAACATCCAGCAAGGTGACATTATATTGTGCGGCAATAGATTCCAGCGTGCCGTCCGGCTGGGTTTTTAAGTAATCGGCGAGGGAAACGGAAGTCATAGCGTTGCTCCTTGTGGTTTTTTGTCCGTGGTTAATGGGGTATTGAGGGCGGCAACCAGCGTCTGCAGCGACTGGAAGATATTGCTGGCCCAGAAGCGGCCTTCGTCGGTCAGGCGCAGGCAGGTTGAGTTATCGCTGGTCAGGCCGGATTCGTGCCATTGGGTCAGCAGCGGCTGGAGCAGATGCGCATCGGCGGTCAGCTCGTCGAGAGGCACGCGGGCGGTTTCAATGCCTGCCTGGAGGCGATGCCGCCAGCGGTAGCCTGGGTCAGTGGTGCGGGCCATCATCATCAGCGGTTTTTTCCCTGCGGCGACGGCGGCGTGCCATGCCTCCAGGTTGCGTTCAACCATCCAGGAGTAGCCGTTAACCGAGCCGCCCGCGCCGGAGCCAAAGGCCAGGCAGTCTGCACCTTGCTTGATCAGCAGATTGTAAAGATTACGTTCCCGCGTGGTGCGCGCCCAGTGGCTGTTGCTGATGCAGCGCCAGCCTGCGCTGTCCATGAAGTCGCAGCCCTGCAGGTACAAATCCCTGCGTTCGGCCGGGGAAGGCAGCGTGATGCGTCCGTTTTCCACGGCTTTACCCAGCGGCGTTTGCGGCAGCAGATTCAGGGCATAAAGATCGACCCCGTCCAGGCCGATGTCCCGCGCGATAGCCAGATCTTCTGCCCACAGCTTTTGATCCTGCCCGGGCAGGCCAAACAACAGATCGCAGACCACGGCGGCACGATCGCGCTTGCAGAGGTTTTCCATAAAGCGTCGGGCGGTGGGACCGTCGGAGGTACGCGCCATTTTTTTGCGGATTTTGCTGTTAAACGACTGGATGCCGATGGAGAAGCGGTTGGCTCCGGCGTCGAGGCAGGCGTCGATACGCTCATCGTCAAAATTCAGCACCCGGCCTTCGATGGTGATTTCGCAGTCCGGCGCCAGCGGCAGGCTGCGGCGCAGGGCGGTAATGATCCGCGCCAAATCTCTGGCTGACAGCGCCGAAGGCGTGCCGCCGCCAAAGTAGATGGCGTGAATGGGGGCAGACTGGTGCAGCGGGCTGCAGGCCTCCAGTTCGATCTCCCTGAGCAGCGCGTCGGTGTAGCGTTCGCAGTGGTCAGCCTCATAGCGATTCTGGTAAAAACCGCAGAAAGTACAGTGCGTTGCACAGAAGGGAATATGGAGGTAAACCAGCCTTTTACCGGGAGGCGTTGGGCCGGCAATCACCTGCTGCCAGGTGTGCTCCAGCTGTTCTTTGGCGATAGGTATTGCGCCGCGCCACGGCATGGTGGCGTGCCTGTCTTTAAAGGGTTGCCCGCCGGGGAGCGCAAAGTGCGCCTGGAGATCCAGTGTCATGTCGCTTACTCATAAATGAAAATGATTGTGATTATCGTTATCTTGTTTGAGGTAAGTGAAGCGCAAAGTGAGCTTTGAGGGAGAAAAACGAGCGGCTTTTGATTTAGGTCAACCCCGGTCAGAAGCCGCACGCTTTTCCTCCCCGGCCTGATAAATACAGGGCTAAGTATCTGGCGGGGAAGAGCCTCCGGGCAGAGACCGTCTGATTGACCTGGCGGGCAGCAAGCCCACCAGGCTTAGCGCGGGGATCGGCTTGGGTTAGCTGAGGGGCCGATCCCGGAAGGGACGGAACGCCTGCCACAGCTCGCGGGCAAAGATTTCCGGCTGTTCGAAGGCGGCGAAATGGCCGCCCTTTTCAACTTTATTCCAGTAGAACAACTGGCTCCATGCCGCTTCGGCCCAGGCACGTGGCGGCGTGAAAGTTTCAGCCGGAAAAAGACTGGCGCCCATCGGGATGCTGATTTTTTCTATGCCAGAACGCGCGGCAGAGAAAAAGTCCGCGCCGCGGATTGTGCTGCCCACGCCTTCCCAGTAAAGCCGCGCGCTGGACACGCCGGTGCCGGTAAACCAGTACAGGGAGATGTCATCCAGCATTTTTTCCCGGCTGAGCGCATCTTCGGGCTGACCGCGGTTGTCGGTCCACTCCTGGAATTTCTCGTACATCCAGACGGCAAGCGCGACGGGGGAATCACTCAGCGCATAGCCGATGGTTTGTGGCCGGGTATTCATCAGGTTGGCATAGCCTGCTTTATTCGACACGTACAATTCAATGGCCGCCAGCGCCTGGCTCTCCTCTTCCGTCGGCTGTTCCGGCAGGATGGCAGGTACGACCATCGGCAGGTTCACGTGAGCCGCCAGCAGCCCTGCCGGAGCCTGACCGGCCAGCGCAGTGGTGATGGCTGCCCCCCAGTCTCCGCCCTGTGCGACCCAGGATTTATACCCCAGGCGCTCGGTCATCAGCGTGGTCCATGCTCGCGCAATGCGGGCCGGGTTCCACCCCTCTTCCGTCGGTTTGTCTGAAAAGCCGTAGCCTGGCATCGCCGGGATCACAACGTGGAAAGCGTCCTCCGCCGTGCCGCCAAAGCGGGTTGGGTCGGTAAGCCGGTCGATGACGTCCAGAAACTCAATAACCGAACCCGGCCAGCCGTGCGTGAGTAGGATCGGCGTGGCGTTTGCGTGTGGGGAACGCGCATGAATGAAGTAGATCCCCACGCCGTCGATTTTTGTGCGGAATTGTGGGTAGCTGTTTAACCGGGCTTCAAGCTTGCGCCAGTCATAGTGATGCAACCAGTCGTAAATCAAGGATTTTGCGGCGCTAAGCGGCACACCTTGCGACCAGTCTTCCACGGTTTCCTGCTCCGGCCAGCGCACGCCGGCGAGACGCTGGTGCAGATCCTCAATAGCGCTTTCCGGGATATGCAGGTGAAAGGGAGTGACGGCTTCCGTCGCCGCCGGCAGGGTAAATGGCTCGGCAGAATGGGTGATGCGGGACATGATTAGCTCCAGAATGAACCCGCCATTTGCGGCGGGGAGGTAAAGGTAAACGCTATTTGTAGCGACTGATACAAAATATCCTGGGTTGGCTGCGGGCGTCAATAAAGTTGTAGCAATTGCTACAATTGCTATACTGCGGCCTATGACGAGAAAAATTAACTTTGACTACGAGCAGGCGCTGGACCGTGCGACGGCGCTTTTTTGGCAGCGAGGCTACGCTGAGACTGGCCTGCGCGATCTCCTGAAAGCGATGGAGATTGGCGAAGGGTCGTTTTACAACACGCTCAAAAGCAAAAAGAACCTCTACCTGTTATGCCTCGATCGCTACGAAGCGCAGATTGTGCAGCGCCGGATGGCAGCGCTGCGGCATGCCCCCACGGCCGCTGAGGGCGTTAGGGCATTCTTCACCGAAGTGTTAAACACGCTGGACGATCCGCAAACGTCTTCCCGGCTTTGTATGGTCGCGGCGATGGTCAGCGAGGAGGTGTTGTCTCAGCCTGAGCTGGCCGCGCGGGCAAAAAGCGGACTACAGAAGGTACAGGACGCGCTTTATCTGCGCCTCAGTGAAGATAAGGCCGCCGGAACTCTGCCTGAGACAGTAGATCCGCAGGAAACGGCTGCCATTATCACGACCTGGCTACAGGGGCTGTGGCGTATGGCGCTGATTGAATATCAGCGCCCCGTCTTTGAGCGACGGATCGCCACTTTTTTGGGGGCGTTGGGTTTATAGCCCTTCGGCTTTCATTGCCGCCTGCACGTGCGGGCGGCGCGCAATACGCGAATACCACGCCTGCAAATGGGAAAGCTCGCTGAGATCCAGCCGGGCATGCGACGCCCAGCCTACCGTTGTAAACAAATAGGCATCCGCGACCGAGAATGTTTCGCCCATGACATACAGGCTATTTTTTAGCTGCTCATCCACCCACTGGTAGCGCCTGTGCAGCAGCTGCCGGGCGACGGGTTTGTACACCTCCGGCGTGGCTGGCGTAAAAAGTGGCGCAAAACCTTTGTGTATTTCGGTCGCTATGAAATTCAGCCATGCCTGGGCCTGATAGCGCGCAAAGGTGCCTGCCGCTGGCATCAGCATTTTGTCAGGTGCCAGATCCGCCAGATACTGAATAATCGCCACGCCTTCACGCAATGTCTGTCCGTTATCCAGCGCCAGCAAAGGCACGTATCCCAGGGGATTAATGCTGTAGAAGTCGTCGCCGCTTTGCGTCGTGTGGCTTTTAAGATCCACCCTTATCATTTCGCAGGCGAGGCCTGACTCAAGGGCCACAATATGCGGAGAAAGCGAGCAATCTCCCGGGCTGTAGTAAAGCTTCATCAATGTTATTCCTGATAGCGGAGAAGGCGGGCGCTCTGTGGCGCCCGCACGGCTAGGCGTGGGTGATGGAGATAGCGCGAATATTGAGGTATGCCTCCACGGCTTCCGGGCCGCCTTCTGTGCCATACCCCGAGTCTTTTACGCCGCCAAACGGCAGCTCTGCGGATGGCGTCATCGGCTGGTTAACCCACAGCATGCCGGTTTCGATACGCTGTGAGAGCTGGTGGATGGTTTTGGCCGAGCGCGAGAAGGCGTAGGCGGCCAGGCCGTAATCCAGACGGTTTGCTTCGCCGATAGCTTCTTCCAGGTCAGTAAAGCCCCGAATTAAAGCGACTGGGCCAAAAGGCTCCTCGTTAAAAATACGCGCGTCGAGGGGAACATCGTCCAGCACCGTGGGCGCATAGCAGTTGCCTTGCTGGCCGAGGCGCTTGCCGCCCGTTAGCAGTTTTGCACCTTTGGCAATCGCCTCTTCAATCAGAGTTTCGACGGCAGTTACGCGGCGCGCATTCGCGAGAGGGCCAATCTGGGTGGTTTCATCGAGGCCATTGCCCGGTCGCAGACCTTCGGCCCAGCGAACCAGCCCGGCAGTAAAAGCTGCCCGGACTTTTTCATGAACCAGGAAGCGGGTCGGGGAGATGCAGGTTTGCCCTGCATTACGGAATTTCGCCGTGCCCAGCGCCCGGATCGCCAGTTCAATATCTGCATCTTCGGCGATAATCACCGGGGCATGACCGCCCAGCTCCATGGTGACGCGTTTCATATGCTGCCCCGCAAGGCCAGCCAGCTGTTTGCCTACCGGAGTCGATCCCGTAAATGTGACTTTACGTACGGCCGGATGCGGGATGAGGTAGCCGGAGATTTCTGCCGGATTGCCGTAAACCAGATTGGCGACGCCGGCAGGTAAGCCTGCGTCCGCAAGCGCCCGGAACAATTCTGCCGGGCTGGCCGGGGTCTCTTCCGGCGCTTTGACGATGATCGAGCAGCCTGCGGCCAGGGCTGCCGCAAGCTTCAGAACGACCTGGTTGAGTGGGAAATTCCATGGCGTAAAGGCAGCCACAACGCCCACCGGATCTTTAACGACGAGCTGCTGAACCGCGGCATCCCGGGAAGGAACAATGCGGCCATAGACGCGTACGCCCTCATCGGCAAACCATTCGATGATCTCTGCCGCAGCGTTAGCTTCAAAGCGTGACTCGGGCAGGGGTTTACCCTGTTCCAGAGTAATAAGTAACGCAATTGATTCGGCCCGCTCGCGAATCAGCTGAGCGGCGCGACGCAGAATGACGGCTCGCTCAACGGCCGGAATAGTACGCCAGGTCTCAAAGCCTTGCTGAGCTGATGCCAGCGCGTCATCCAGATCCTGCCGGGTGGCGTGCGCCAGGTGGCCTATCTGCTGGCCGTTTGCCGGATTAAGCACGGGCAGCGTTTTGGCGTCGGCGCCGTCGCGCCACTGGCCATGAATAAACAACCGGGTAGTGGTAGGGTATTGCATGTGGTTTTCCTCGTTTTTAAGAGCTAAACGGCTAGCCCGATGGCGAGAATTACAGCACCGCAGGTAAGAGGCAGGTAGACAGGGGCAGGGAATAGCGCTTATTCCCCGAAGGAATAGGACTGATGCTTATGAGCGATTTTCAGGCGGCCGGCCGAAGACGCGTTCCTCAATGAAAGAGATAAAAGCTTTGGACTTGGCGCTGGTTGCGCGGCCCGAGGGGGAGACGGCCCAAAGATCGATCGGCGGCAGCGCCCAGTCGGTTAACACCGCCTGAATTTCACCGGATGCAAGCTCACGGCGGAACATCCACTCTGACATGATAGACAGCCCGATGCCGGAGAGTACCGCTTCCCGGACGGCTTCCATACCTGTTGTGTGTAACCTGCCCTGAACCGTAACGGCGGCCCGCTGTTTGCCCTGGCGGAACTCCCAGCTTGAACCTCCTCCCCGCAGATCGTAAATAACGGCCTGATGATTAAGCAAATCCTGCGGCATTTGCGGATGGCCGTTGCGGGAAAAATATTCCGGGGTGCCCATCACCAGGCGAGGATTTTGCCCCAGCCGCCTTGCGGTGAGCGATGAGTCGGCCTGTGTGCCCATACGGAGTGCGACATCGATGCCGCCTTCGACCAAATCGATGTTGCGATCCTCAAGGAACATATCGACATCCAGTGCCGGATGCGCGGCCAGGAAATCGGCGAGATGCGGCATGACATGCAGCCGCACAAATGTTACCGGCCCGCTGACCCTGAGCCGGCCAGTCAGCGTTGCGCTTAGCCCGCGTGTGGAAGTCACGGCCACATCGGCCGCGTCGAGCGTGCGCCTGGCATGCTCGTAAAAATTACTGCCTGCTTCCGTCGGGGTTAGCCCATGCGTTGATCGCAATAAAAGCCGCACGCCAAGCTGCTGTTCGAGCTGAGCAATGGTTTTTGAGACTGCGGGCTGGCCAATGCGCAGGCGCCTGGCTGCAGCAGAAAAAGAGCCGGTATCAACGACCTGAACGTAGGTTTCCATGGCTGAAAGCAGATGCATGACTATTCCCCGGAAGAATGACCACCGGTAGCTTACTCTTGATGGTGGACGCCTGACTACGATTTCCTCAGGCGTGTGAGGGGAGTCCCGCCGGCTTCTTAACGGCCAGGTTTACAAGGCTCAGCCTGGCAGGCCTTCCACAATAGTGATCATCGCTTCTGCGACATTGGCTCTTTCTTTACGAGCACGCTGGTATTCCGGCGAGTGGTAGCAGGCCAGCGCCGTTTCCATATCGGCAAACTCAATCACTACGTGCCGGGTGAAAGCCGCGTCGCCTTCTACAACTTCCGATTTGCCGCCCCGGGCCAGGAAGCGGGCGTTATAGCGCGTAAAAGCCGCCGGGGATAAATCAATATAGTTTTGATACTGCTTAGGATCGTGAACGGTGACGTGGGCAATCCAGTATGCAGCCATGCTTTGCTCCTGTAGGGGAAGTCTGTTTGTCAGCCAATCTAGCATAGCGGTGAACGGCCGTATTGCCGGAAAGAGGCGGCATGATGCGATCGCTAATCGCCCAATTTGGCTTTGTACATTTCATTACACGCCGATACCAATCACTCACTGAAGAGTTTGTTTCACACGCCTATAGTTCATTCCAACAGCCCCGCAGTGGGGTAAACACGAAAACAAATTCGAGGATGTCGAAATGAAAAAAGTATTAGCTCTGGTTGTTGCCGCTGCTATGGGTCTGTCTTCCGCCGCTTTCGCGGCTGACACCACCGCTACCGCACCAGCTGCTGCGCCGGCAACTACCGCCGCTGCGCCTGCTGCTAAAGCGCCAGCTGCAAAAGTAACGCACCATAAGAAACACAAAAAAGCTGCCGTTCAGAAAGCACAGGCCGCTAAAAAGAAACACAAAAAAGCCGCTAAGCCAGCCACCGAGCAGAAAGCTCAGGCTGCCAAAAAGCACCACAAAAAAGCAGTAAAACCAGCTGCACAGAAAGCGCAGGCTGCTAAAAAGCACCACAAAAAAGCAGTAAAACCAGCTGCACAGAAGGCTCAGGCTGCTAAAAAGCACCACAAAAAAGCAGTAAAACCTGTTGCCCAGAAAGCGCAGGCTGCTAAAAAACACGTGAAAAAACATCACAAAGTTGCTGCTAAACCAGCCGTTAAGCCAGCAGCATAAGTTCAACGGGGCTACCCGTTAACTTGAAGCGTTAACACAAACACCCGGCTTGCCGGGTGTTTCTTTCTGGAGTTCAGATAATGTTGCGACGCTACAGTTTCGAATTAATCCTCACTGTGCTGCTGACCTGCGGCCTGATCACGCTGAATTTTTGGCTTCAGTAGACTCTGTTCTTCCTGGGCTCGTAAGAGCCACCGCCTATATGTCACTCAAAAACCAGGGCAGTGCTCCGTTTAGAACATCGTGCGTAGTATGCAGGGATATATTTATTGGGGCGCGGCAGAAGCGTTGGGGGAAGGCGCTTTTAGCTCGTGCTGGATCAGTGATTTTTTGTTCGATGGAGAGTCCATATCTCTGAAAGCAAAAAACCAGCCCGTAGGCTGGTTCTTCTAAATAGTGGTGCCCGGACTCGGACAAAAACGTCGGGAACGTTTTTGAACAGCGCTTGCGCTGGCCCCGCAGGGGTGAGTCTCAGGGATGAGACGAATAATCGAATTTGTTCGATGGAGAGTCCATATCTCTGAAAGCAAAAAACCAGCCCGTAGGCTGGTTCTTCTAAATAGTGGTGCCCGGACTCGGAATCGAACCAAGGACACGGGGATTTTCAATCCCCTGCTCTACCGACTGAGCTATCCGGGCAACGGGCGGCATTAAACCGTAAAGGCCGCCAGGCGTCAACGGCTTTGTCATAAAAATTACCTAAAACTATGCTGATTGCCTGCTTTTCAGTCAAAGGCAGTAAAAAGACGTGCTTCAGGTTAATGCCCCGCCGGTGCGGCACAGCGCAAAGCGCAGAATATCTTCCGCAAGGGTTCTGGCCGTGTCGATATCAGCCTGACTACGCTTCACCAATAGTTTGCTCAGGCAGCCTTCCAGCACCAATTCCATTTGGTGCGCGACCATGGTTGGGTCGTCCACTTCCATTTGCGTCAGCAGTTCGTGGGTGTACTCCCAGGCCGCTTTTTTCTGCTGGTCCGCCAGCTGATGAATCGGGTGCGCGGCATCAGGGTAGAAGGTGCAGGCGGCAATAAACAGGCAGCCAGGATAGCGCTGGTTGCTCACACATTCGGTCAGGGCGTGGTAGCGCTTAAGCAGCTTTTGCTCCGGCGTTAACTCTTCGTCCAGCATCAGCTGACGCCGCCAGACATCCACCTGCGAACTTAAGTAGCGCAGGGCGTCGTACAGCAGGGCTTCGCTGTCGGGCCAGAACTGGCGAATCTCAGCGAGCGGATAATCGGCTTCTTTCGCCACCATCTCCAGCGTCGTGCTGGCAATGCCTTCACGTTCAAGGACATGCAGGGCGTGCTCTAAAACTTCTTCGCGTTGCACGGTTTTCTCCTTACGTTTCCCAACGGATCAAGTGTTGTTTACTGGCTGCGATTGCGCAAATGCTCGCTGAACGCGGCGGCGTCCATAAAGCCCGTTACGCGGCCTGCCGGCTGTTCAACGCCGTTAGCGTCAAAGAATAAAATGGTTGGCAGACCAAGCACCTGTAAATGCTTCAGCAGGGCTTTGTCGTCGGCGTTATTTGCCGTGACATCTGCCTGGAGTAAAACGGTACCAGACAGCGCTTTTTGCACCTGCGGATCGCTAAAGGTGTATTTCTCAAACTCTTTACACGCCACGCACCAGTCGGCGTACAAATCGAGCATCACCGGTTTGCCTTTCGCGCTGGCCAGCGCGGCGTCGAGCTGTTCAACGGTGGCTATTTTGCTAAAGCTAAGGTGAGGCACGGCCTGAGCAGATGCCGGAGAGCCAAAAGCCCAGTCCTGCAGCGGACGAGCGGCGACCAGCGCGGCACCCAGCAGAAGGATTTGCAGCACGCGTAGCCAGGACTTCTTCGCCCCCAGGCTGGTGATAAAGGCCCAGCCGAAGAAGGCTACGCCCAGCAGGCTCCACAGCCTCAGCCCCCAGATGTCGCCCAGCACACGCTCCAGCAGGAAGACCGGTAGAGCCAGAATCACAAAGCCAAAGGCGGTTTTGATGCTTTCCATCCACGGCCCGCTTTTCGGCAGCAGGCGATTACCGAAGACGGTGATCAGAATTAGCGGCAGGCCCATGCCCAGCGCGTAAAGGTAAAGCGTGCCGCCGCCGAGCCACATATTCCCGCTCTGCGCAATGTACAGCAGGATGGCGCTAAGCGGGGCGGTTGTGCACGGCGAGCAAATAAGCCCGGCTAGCGCGCCCATCGCAAAGACGCCACCCGCCGAGCCGCCCTGCTGGCGGTTGCTCATCAGCGTCAGGCGAGTTTGCAGCGACGAGGGCAGCTGCAGCGTGAACAGGCCGAACATCGAGGCGGCGAGCAGGATAAAGAGCGCCGACAGGCCAATCAGCACGTACGGGTGCTGGAGCGCCGCCTGGAACTGGAGCCCGGCCGCCGCTACCACCAGGCCGAGTGCGGTGTAGGTCAGCGCCATACCCTGAACGTAGACAAAGGCCAGCAGCAGCGCCCGGGCGGTAGAGAGGCGTTGTTTACCGCCCAACACAATGCCGGAAATGAGCGGGTACATCGGCAGCACGCAGGGCGTGAAAGCGATCCCGATGCCGATCAGGAAGGCCCACAGCGCGGAGAAGGGGAGCGATGCGGGGGCGGAGCTGTCTGTGCCCCTCACCCCGGCCCTCTCCCCGGGAAGGGAGAAGGAGGAAGAAACACTGGCCTCATCTCTTGAAGGAGTGAGGGAGGAAGAAATATTGGCCTCGTCTCTTGATGAGGAGAGGGAGGAAGACACATTGGCATCATTAGCCGACGCAGCAATAGCACTCAGCGGCACAACGCGCGTTTCCGGTGGATAACAAAACCCGGCTTCGGCGCAGCCCTAATAGGTGACGCTGAGGGACGAGCCTTTGCCGGCTGCATTCACCGAAACGGGTAGGTTTAGCTGCCGGGTGAAGATCTCGGTTTTACCGTAGAACTCATCCTCGTGCCAGGTGCCTTTGGGGATAGCCAGGGAGGCAATGTCCGCACCGGCGGGCACTATTTTTATCTGCTGGCGGTAGAGGTAATAGCCGGGTTTTATCTGCCAGCTGAGCGTCAGCTTGTGCTCCGCCTGCTGAAAATCAAAGGCAAAGGCCTGGTCGACCGGGACAAACTGCGTTTTATTCTGGGCGTCAAACAGCCCGGCGAAGGCCTGCGAACTGCATAACAGCAGGACTAGCGTAATGATGCGTAGAGCCATGAGAGATATTCACTGTTTCCGTGTGCAACTGGCAGAACCAGTAGTTCTGGCGTTTGATAAGGGTGATGGGTTTTCAGGCAGGCAAGCAGTGCCTCCTGGTGTTCCACGTCGCTCTTGAGCAGCATTTGGACTTCGTACTCCTGCTCCAGCTTTCCTTCCCAGTAATAGAGCGAAGTTGCGCCCGGCAGCAGCGTCACGCAGGCGGCAAGTTTCTCCGCCAGCACTTTCGCGGCCAGATCCTGCGCGGTGGCTTCATCCGGGGCGGTACAGAGTACAACGACAGCCTGGGTCATCGACATCGCAAACCTCATTGTGGGAGGAAACGGCATCGACTATAGCATGAGGAGGAGAGGACGGGCCGAATAACGACCCGTTTTTGAAGAGATTTACAGCAGCACGCTGCCGAACACGAAGCCGAAGCAGACGGCCAGGACCACGCCCATTGTGCCGGGAATGAAGAATGGATGGTTAAAGACGAATTTGCCGATGCGCGTTGTGCCGGTGTTGTCCATCTGCACCGCGGCGACCAAAGTCGGGTAGGTTGGCAGAATAAACAGGCCAGAAACGGCGGCGAAAGAAGCCACGGCGGTTAGCGGTGAGACATTGAGCGCCAGCGCCATCGGCATCAGCGCCTTGGCCGTAGCGGCCTGAGAATAAAGCAGCGCCGAGGCAAAGAAGAAAATCACCGCCAGCAGCCACGGATGGCCCTGAATCACGCTCCCTGCGGTTTCTTTGATCCAGTCAATATTGGCAGACACGAAGGTATCGCCCAGCCAGGCCACGCCCAGGATACAAATACAGGCGCTCATGCCAGCTTTGAAAGTGCTGGAACTCAGAATACTTTCGGTTTCCACTCCGCAAATCACGGTGGTCAGGGTGGCGACTGACAGCATGATAATCAGTATCGCGTTGGTGGTATTCATTAACGGCGCAGCGACGAGGCCGAGACTCGGGCTATTGATGATGGCATAGATGACTACGCCAACCACACCGAGCAGGAAGAGATATACGGAAGTCTTCGCGCGCGGTTTAATCTCGATTTGCTTGTCGCCACGCAGCTCAATCAGCCCCTCTTCCAGACGCTTGAGGTAAACCGGATCGTTGGACAGCTTTGAGTCGAACAGGACAGAGACCAGGAACGACATCACCAGCACTGCCAGCAACGTTGAGGGGATAACGACCGACAGCAGCTGAATATAGCTGATGCCGTGGCCTTCCATCACCGACGACATGTAAACCACGGCGGCGGAAATTGGCGAAGCGGTAATGGCTATCTGAGCTGAAACCACCGCGGTCGAGAGTGGACGACAGGGTTTGATACCCTGCTCCTTGGCGACTTCGGCGATTACCGGCAGTGTGGCCAGCGAGATGTTGCCGGTGCCGGCGAAAATGGTCAGAAACCAGGTCACAATGGGCGCAAGAATAGTGATGTATTTAGGGTTCTTACGTAACAGTTTTTCGGTTTGGTTGACGAGATAATCCAGGCCCCCGGCGATTTGCATTGCTGAGATAGCTGCAATGACCGCCATGATGATGGAAATAACGTCGAAGGGGATGCTGCCGGGTTTTACGCCTATTGCCGCGAGAACCAAAACCCCCAGTCCTCCCGCGTAGCCAATCCCTATCCCGCCCAGCCTTGCCCCCAGAAAAATCGCTGCTAACACGATGATGAGCTCGATGACTATCATGGTCGCTTCCTTGTTGTTTTAATGAGATGAAAATGAAATGTTGTGTTTTCGTATACCGTTAAAATGAAAAAGGCACGTCCGACTGGACGTGCCTTTTGGCGTTTATGCGGATGAGTTATTGTTCGCTTTCATCGGTATAGCGCTTAGCTTTGTAGACCGGGTGCATCAGGTTGTGGACGGAGAAGATATCGTCCAGCTCGGCTTCGGTCAGCAGGCCGCGCTCCAGCACGACCTCGCGCACGCTCTTGCCGGTTTCTGCACAAATCTTGCCGACGATGTCGCCGTTGTGGTGGCCAATGAACGGGTTCAGATAGGTCACGATACCGATGGAGTTGTACACGTAGCTCTCACACACTTCTTTATTCGCGGTGATGCCGTTAACGCATTTTTCCAGCAGGTTGTAACAGGCGTTGGTCAGGATATGAATAGATTCGAACATCGCCTGGCCAATCACTGGCTCCATCACGTTCAGCTGTAGCTGACCCGCTTCGGACGCCATGGTGACCGTGGTGTCGTTGCCGATGACCTTGAAGCAAACCTGATTCACCACTTCCGGCACAACCGGATTCACTTTGGCCGGCATGATAGAAGAACCCGCCTGCAGCTCCGGCAGGTTGATTTCGTTCAGGCCAGCGCGCGGGCCGGAAGAGAGCAGGCGCAGGTCGTTACAAATTTTGGACATTTTCACGGCCAGGCGCTTCAGGGAGCTGTGTACCATCACGTATGCGCCGCAGTCTGAGGTCGCCTCAATCAGGTCTTCTGCCGGCACGCAGGCCAGGCCGCTGACTTCCGCCAGTTTCTGTACGGCCAGCTGTTGGTAGCCATCTGGCGTGTTGAGGCGGGTACCGATGGCGGTTGCGCCAAGGTTCACTTCCAGCAGCAGTTCAGCGGTGCGCAGCAGATTTTTGGTCTCTTCAGTGAGCAGCACGTTGAAAGCGTGGAATTCCTGACCGAGCGTCATAGGAACGGCGTCCTGAAGCTGGGTGCGGCCCATTTTCAGGATTTCAGAAAACTCAACCGCTTTACGCTGGAAGCCTTCGCCCAGTTGGTTAATGGCATCGATCAATTTCACGATGGAGGCGTAAACTGCGATGCGGAAGCCGGTTGGGTAGGCATCGTTGGTGGACTGGCATTTGTTGACGTGGTCGTTCGGGTTCAGGAACTGGTATTCACCTTTCTGGTGACCCATCAGCTCCAGGCCGATGTTGGCGAGGACTTCGTTGGTGTTCATGTTAACTGAAGTACCTGCGCCGCCCTGGTAGACGTCTACCGGGAACTGATCCATGCATTTGCCGTTGTTCAGGACTTCATCACAGGCCTGAATGATGGTGTTAGCGATGCTCTTAGGAATGGTTTGCAGTTCCTTGTTCGCCATTGCCGCCGCTTTTTTTACCATCACCATACCGCGTACAAATTCCGGTATGTCGCTGATTTTACTGTTGCTAATGTAGAAGTTTTCAATCGCTCTCAGAGTATGCACGCCGTAGTAGGCATCCGCTGGCACTTCCCTGGTACCCAACAAATCTTCTTCGATACGAATGTTATTTAACATGTGAACCTTCTTAGTAAAGCTGCAGATAAATGCACTGTTTTATTCACGCACACGAAATGTGGTTGTGAGCTTAATAGGCCGACGATTATGTCCATATTCGACCTCGTTATCGTGATGATATGCTGATGATAGCGAAAAGCAGTAACCTGGATCACTTATTAAAAGCCACGTTGCATAACAATTATTAATATGTGATATAGGTCAATAGTTGAAAATTTCCAGAAAAAATTCACGAAATAACCATTGATCTTTGTCTATGCAGTCGCCATCTCCCCCCTACGCGTAATTGCTAATCTATTTTTCGCGAGGCCATTAACGGGCTCGCCCGATGACAGGAGCGTATAGTGCGCTGGATCCCGCTTATTGCCGTTTTCCTCTATGTTTACATCGAAATTTCGCTGTTCATACAGGTGGCACATGTTCTGGGGGTCTTTATGACCCTGATTCTGGTCATTTTCACTTCGGTGATTGGCCTGTCTCTGGTACGTAACCAGGGCTTTAAAAACCTGATGCTGATGCAGCAGAAGATGGCGGCAGGCGAAAGCCCTGCGGCGGAGATGATCAAAAGCGTCTCGCTGATCATGGCCGGTATTTTGCTGCTGTTGCCGGGCTTCTTTACTGACTTCCTCGGCCTGCTGCTGCTATTGCCGCCGGTGCAAAAGCACCTGACGCTGAAGCTGATGCCACATTTGCGCTTCTCCCGTATGCCAGGCGGCGGTTTTAGCGCCGGCAGTGAAGGGGGCAATACTTTCGACGGTGAGTTCCAGCGTAAAGACGATGCGCCAAAGCGCCTCGACGACCAGCACCGGGACGATCGTTAAATTTTAGTTTTTTTTGTTTTCCCCCCTTGAAGGGGGGAAAGCGCATCCCCATTAATCAGGTCACCAGCTGATTCCCCCTGTGGGACGGCGTTACCTAACTATCTGATACTGACTTTCTCAAAGGAGAGCTATCAATGAGCATTCGTCCATTACATGATCGTGTCATCGTCAAGCGTAAAGAAGTTGAGTCCAAATCTGCGGGCGGCATCGTTCTGACTGGCTCCGCAGCGGGCAAATCAACTCGTGGCGAGATCATCGCTGTCGGTAAAGGCCGCATCCTGGAAAACGGTAGCGTGCAGCCGCTGGACGTGAAAGTGGGTGACATCGTTATCTTCAACGATGGCTACGGCGTGAAGTCCGAGAAAATCGACAACGAAGAAGTGCTGATCATGTCCGAAAGCGACATCCTGGCAATTGTTGAAGCGTAATTTGACGCACGAACCTGAACGAATTTGAGGAATAGAAGAAATGGCAGCTAAAGACGTAAAATTCGGCAACGACGCTCGTGTAAAAATGCTGCGCGGCGTTAACGTACTGGCAGATGCAGTGAAAGTTACCCTCGGTCCTAAAGGCCGTAACGTGGTTCTGGATAAATCTTTCGGTGCACCGACCATCACCAAAGATGGCGTTTCCGTAGCGCGTGAAATCGAGCTGGAAGACAAGTTCGAAAACATGGGCGCACAGATGGTGAAAGAAGTTGCCTCTAAAGCGAACGACGCTGCAGGCGACGGTACCACCACCGCAACCGTACTGGCTCAGGCTATCATCACTGAAGGTCTGAAAGCCGTTGCTGCGGGCATGAACCCAATGGACCTGAAACGCGGTATCGATAAAGCTGTTGTTGCCGCTGTTGAAGAGCTGAAAGCGCTGTCCGTGCCGTGCTCTGACTCTAAAGCGATTGCTCAGGTTGGTACTATCTCCGCTAACTCCGATGAAACCGTAGGTAAACTGATCGCTGAAGCGATGGATAAAGTCGGTAAAGAAGGCGTGATCACCGTTGAAGACGGTACCGGTCTGGAAGACGAACTGGACGTTGTGGAAGGTATGCAGTTCGATCGCGGCTATCTGTCCCCATACTTCATCAACAAGCCAGAAACTGGCGCTGTTGAGCTGGAAAGCCCGTTCATCCTGCTGGCTGACAAAAAAATCTCCAACATCCGCGAAATGCTGCCAGTGCTGGAAGCCGTGGCGAAAGCAGGCAAACCGCTGGTTATCATCGCTGAAGACGTTGAAGGCGAAGCGCTGGCTACTCTGGTGGTTAACACCATGCGTGGCATCGTGAAAGTGGCTGCGGTTAAAGCACCTGGCTTCGGCGACCGCCGTAAAGCTATGCTGCAGGACATCGCTACCCTGACCGGCGGTACCGTTATCTCCGAAGAGATCGGCATGGAGCTGGAAAAAGCGACTCTGGAAGACCTCGGCCAGGCTAAACGCGTTGTGATCAACAAAGACACCACCACCATCATCGATGGCGTGGGTGAAGAAGCCGCTATTCAGGGCCGCGTTGGTCAGATCCGTAAGCAGATCGAAGAAGCAACTTCTGACTACGACCGTGAAAAACTGCAGGAGCGCGTAGCGAAACTGGCAGGTGGTGTAGCGGTAATCAAAGTCGGTGCTGCTACCGAAGTTGAAATGAAAGAGAAAAAAGCTCGCGTCGACGATGCCCTGCACGCTACCCGTGCTGCGGTTGAAGAAGGCGTGGTTGCCGGTGGTGGCGTAGCGCTGGTTCGCGTTGCTGCTAAACTGGCGAACCTGACCGCTCAGAACGAAGACCAGAACGTGGGTATCAAAGTTGCGCTGCGCGCGATGGAAGCTCCTCTGCGTCAGATCGTTTCTAACGCCGGTGAAGAGCCATCCGTTGTCACCAACGCGGTGAAAGCGGGCGAAGGTAACTACGGTTACAACGCCGCTACCGAAGAATATGGCAACATGATCGATTTCGGTATTCTGGACCCAACCAAAGTAACCCGTTCTGCTCTGCAGTACGCGGCTTCCGTTGCGGGCCTGATGATCACTACCGAGTGCATGGTTACCGACCTGCCTAAAAGCGACGCTCCTGACTTAGGCGCTGCTGGTGGTATGGGCGGCATGGGTGGCATGGGCGGCATGATGTAATTCGCCTTAGCACCTTGTGTTAAAGAAACCCTCAGTCAGAAATGTCTGGGGGTTTTTTCTTTTGTTCACACTCTGGTATAAGTGCTTACCGGGCAATAACGGCTCAATACCTTGATTACGGGGAATAACATGCGCATGAAAGTCTCATCAGGAGTGGTTGTGGCAGCGCTGCTGCTGGCAGGATGTAGCACGGGCAATCAGCTTAGCTCTGGCGGCCAGAGCGTTCGTTTTGTTGAAGACAAACCAGGGAGCGAATGCCGTCTATTAGGCACCGCAACCGGGGAACAGAGCAACTGGCTGTCTGGCCAGCACGGTGATGAGGGCGGGTCTATGCGCAGCGCGGCGAATGCTCTGCGTAACAATGCGGCCGAAATGGGCGGCAACGTGCTGTACGGCGTGAGTAGCCCGACCCAGACGCTGCTCTCGAGCTTTGCACCAACGGCCAGCCAAATGACGGGGCAGGTTTATAAGTGCCCGAACTGATTCTGTAAGCATTACCCTCATCCCGGCCCTCTCCCTCAGGGAGAGGGAGAAAAACGGAAGTGCTGTCGCTGATATAGGTTGGGGAAAGCTATGCGGTTCCCTCTCACAGGTAAGGGATACGTCGTGGGCTTCTTCTACAGTTAAAGGCAGCACTAAACGGTTCCCTCTCCTGGGGAGAGGGTTAGGGTGAGGGCGCTATGCTCTCACTTTTGCCGTAGCTGCAAATCCAGCGGCGTCTTACTTGGCTCTCCGCCTATCTCTCTCGCCAGCTTCGGCACCATATAGCCAGAAACCAGCGTCAGCAGCTCACGCATAATCGCCCGAGCCTCTTCGTCTTCCACCATAAAGTGCGCCGCGCCCTGTACTCGGTCGAGCACATGCAGGTAATACGGCATCACGCCCGCATCAAACAACGCATTGCTTAGGTCGGCCAGGGTTTGCGCCCTGTCGTTCACGCCGCGTAGCAACACGCTTTGATTTAGCAGCGTGACGCCCGCCTGGCGTAGCTTTGCCATCGCCGAGCGGAAATCGTCGCCAATTTCCTGGGCGTGATTAATATGATTAACCAGTATCACCTGAAGCGATGAACGGGCGATTCTTGCCGCCAGCACATCGGTAATACGCGCCGGGATAACAATCGGCAAGCGGCTGTGAATGCGCAGGCGTTTGATATGAGGAATGGCCTCCAGCTCGCTCATCAGCCAGTCCAGCTCGTGATCTTTCGCCATCAGCGGGTCGCCGCCGGAGAAAATAATTTCGTCCAGCTCAGGATGTTCGCTGATATACGCCAGTGCCGTTTGCCAGTTGCGTTTGTTGCCCTGGTTATCGGCGTACGGGAAGTGGCGGCGGAAACAGTAGCGGCAGTTTACGGCGCAGCCACCTTTGACCAGCAGCAGGGCGCGGTTGCGGTACTTATGCAACAGCCCAGGGACAACGCTGTGTTGCTCTTCCAGCGGATCGGTTGTGAAACCGGGCGCGGCAACGAACTCCTGCTTTGCCGTCAAAACCTGACGCAGTAGCGGATCGTTAGGGTTGCCTTTTTCCATGCGGGCGACGAACGCGCGAGGCACGCGCAGGGCAAAAAGACGCCTGGCTTCACGCCCGGCAAGCAGTTCTTCATCGTCAGCTACATTTAAAATGTGCAGCAGTTCATCAGGATCGGTTATAACATCGGCAAGTTGCGTTAACCAATCTTCTCTGTGAGGGGGATTTAGGGTTACAATGTGTGCCATTTTTTTGGCTAAGCTACCAGTTAACAAATTCAGAGGGCCTTATGGCGACTTATTCTAGCAACGATTTCCGTGCCGGTCTTAAAATCATGATGGATGGCGAACCGTACGCGGTTGAAGCCAGCGAATTCGTAAAACCGGGCAAGGGCCAGGCATTCGCGCGCGTTAAGCTGCGTCGTCTGCTGACCGGTACCCGCGTTGAGAAAACCTTCAAGTCTACCGACTCTGCAGAAGGCGCTGACGTTGTCGATATGAACCTGACTTACCTGTACAACGACGGTGAGTTCTACCACTTCATGAACAACCAAACCTTCGAGCAGCTGGCTGCAGACGAAAAAGCCGTTGGCGAAAACGCTAAATGGCTGCTGGACCAGGCTGAGTGCATCGTGACCCTGTGGAACGGCCAGCCAATCTCCGTTACCCCACCGAACTTTGTTGAGCTGGAAATTGTTGAAACCGATCCGGGTCTGAAAGGTGACACTGCAGGAACCGGCGGCAAGCCAGCAACCCTGAGCACCGGTGCTGTGGTTAAAGTTCCGCTGTTCGTCCAGATCGGCGAAGTCATCAAAGTTGACACCCGCTCTGGTGAATACGTTTCTCGCGTGAAGTAATTCTCGTGAAGGTTCGCGGCGCGGTGCCTCAGGCTCGCGCCGCCGCTTTATCAGGGCAGGGAAGATGAACCGTTTGTTGAAACAGATTCTTTTTATCTCGCTGCTGGCCGCTGCGCTATCGGGTTGTAATACCACGCGTGGCTTTGGTGAAGACTTGCAGCATCTCGGCGGCGCCATTGAGCGCGTAGCCAATAAATAATCCCCTCCAGTTATCCGAAATCGCTTCGCTTTTCCTTCGTTGTTCATTTTTTTAGCTATGCTTAACGAGCTATACACAAACAACATAGGTATAAGGAAAAGCTCATGATTAAGAAAACTATTGCTGCGTTTTTCTCTCTCGTCGTTCTTTCATCCTTGTTGACCGCCTGTAACACGACCCGCGGCGTGGGCGAGGATATTCAAAGCGGCGGTAAGGCTATTTCAGGTGCGGCAGCAAAAGCGCAGGAATAATGCTTTTCGGTACGGTACTTGTGCCGTACCGTTATTCTAAAACGGCTTCCGGGATATTTAGAAAAAGCGACAATCTATTGTCGGCTCCCAGTTTTAATCGAATATTTCGCTTATAGGTATAAACCGTTTTTACGCTTATCCCCATAACTCTGGAAATATATTCGTTATTAGCCTCTTCCTTCCATAGTTTTAATATTCTCTCTTCGCGTAAGGTCAGTAACGGCGTAATATGTCGTTTCACTTCACGGAATGGCGGGCGAGCTGCAATAGTCTGCTGAATGAGTGCCGTTAATGCCGACAATGATACTGACTTATCCCAAATATCCGTAGTGCCTTGCGTCGCGCAGTACTCGGCAATGGTGGGGTGTTGCCCACTTTGCAGTAACAGCAGGCGCGTTGTGTCGCCGCAGGCAGAATAAATGGCCGAAAGCTGTTGGATATTATGCAGTGCGGTTGAGAAACTGTTGAAGTCGGCGATCACCATATTCGGTTGCCATTTAATAATTTTTTCCCGGGCGAGAAGTAAACTGTCTGTCTCTGAAATACTCATTGCCGTAGCCAGATTATTTTTCTGATTGAGCAAGTGCGTCAGTCCCTGACGGCTGAAGTAACACCTATCAACCAATAATATTTTATACATTTTCGCGCTTCACGTTAATCATTACTGCGGCGTTTGCAGGCTGGCAAACCACGTTTTATCATATGAATAAATTTGCCAAAATGAATCACGGAAATGCGCGCGAATTCGCTGTCAATTCCAGGCTTAGCAAGGCCCTGCGAGTGAAACAATTATTTCATCGAGTCGCATTTGGATACGGATTTTCAGACAGCCGTTTGGGTGCTAAAATCATCTCCTCACCAAAGCCTTACGGGACGACCCGCAAGCGTATCTCACACCGGGGACGGCCCCATTTCTACTGGAGCTGTTATGGCCTGGATCGTTCTGTTAATTGCTGGATTACTGGAAGTCGTTTGGGCGGTAGGACTTAAATATACCCACGGCTTTAGCCGCCTGTGGCCTAGCGTTATCACCATCGTCGCGATGGTTGTCAGTATGGCTTTGCTTGCCTGGGCGATGAAAACCCTGCCCACCGGCACGGCCTATGCGGTGTGGACTGGGATTGGTGCCGTCGGCGCGGCGATTACCGGCATTCTGCTGTTGGGAGAGTCGGCTAACCCGATGCGTCTGGCTAGCCTGGCTCTGATTGTGGTCGGCATAATCGGCCTGAAACTTTCCACGCATTAACTGCCCGGTTGTTTCACCCAAATCAATTTATCCACCGCAAAGCCCTGGCGGGCTGCGACAGCCAATAGCTGCTGTTTGAGATCGTGACTGATGGTTGGCGTGCGGGACAGGATCCACAGGTAGCTGAGATCCGGCCCGCACACCAGCGCATGGCGGTAGTCTTTATCCAGCGCAATCACGTTATAGCTGCCGTAAAACGGGCCAAAAAAGGAGACCTTCAGCGCGGCGACGCTCGGGTCTCCGGTGAAATAAGCCTTTCCTTCGGCCTGCTGCCACATCTGCCTGTCCGGGTTGAATCCCCGGTTTATCACGCGCAGGCCGCCGTCATCCATCAAGCTGTAGGTGGCCGTCACCTGATTCAGGCCGCTTTCAAAGCTGTGATCCATCCGGGCAATTTCATACCAGGTGCCGATAAAACGTTTTGCCTCGAAGTTTTTCACGACCGTGACGCTGGGGGGAGGCGTTGGGGCACTACAGGAGACAACCAATAATGCGACCGCAAGCGCGGTGACAGCGGGCCAAATGCGCATAGCAGATTCCTTCCAGGGTTTTTTAGCTAAGTGTAGATGGCAACAGGAAATAAAGTGTGAGCGAAGCCGGAAATAATACGGCCTGCGTTCAGCAGGCCGTCGTCATTTTTATTGCAGCGCTTCGAGAATGGCGTAAGCGGCTTTTACTCGCTCGGTATTCGGGTAGCTTTTGTTGGCCAGCATCACGATGCCCAGCTGTTTTTCAGGAATAAAGGCCACGTAGCTACCAAAGCCGCCTGTTGAACCGGTTTTATGTACCCATGAAGCTTTCACCGCAGGCACCGGAGGGGCAATAAGCGTTGCAGGGTGCGGCGCAAGGGCAACCTTGTTGTCGCTGCCGTCAATAATCGTTTTCCCCTTCACCGGCCAGTTCAACATTTCCCAGCCAAGCCCTTGATACATACTACCCACGCGCCAGTAACGTGACTGTGCGAGCTGAATACCCTGCGCTAACGTTTTGTCTTCCAGGCGGTCGGAAGCCATGTTCGCCTGCACCCAATGGGCCATATCTTCGATGCTGGATTTCACTCCGTAGGCTTCCGCATCCAACATGCCTGGCGAAACGCGCACGGCTTTACCGTCCCGATAGCCCCATGCGTAGTGGCTTTCTTCTGTCGCCGGAACGTTAATCCAGGTGTGTTGAAGATTCAGCGGCTCAAAGACGCGTTTTAACATGGCCTGTTCAAAGCTCATCCCTGACGGTTTCACCATCAAGGCCCCAAATAGTCCGATACTCGCGTTGGCGTAGAGGCGCTGTGCGCCCGGCGCCCACTGCGGCTGCCAGGCCTGGTAGAACTTAAGCAGGGCATCGCTGTTGGTCACCTCGTCCGGCACCTGCAGCGGCAGGCCACCGGCGGTATAGGTGGCAAGTTGAAGCAGGGTGATCCCTTTCCACTGGTTACCGTTTAGCTCAGGCCAGTATTTTTGCGCCGGATCGCTAAGGCTAACTTCGCCACGAGCCAAAGCATCACCGCCCAGCACGCCGGTAAAGGTTTTACTGACCGAACCCAGTTCAAACAACGTTTGCTGCGTTACCGGCACGTTGCGCTGCACATCGGCTTTTCCCCAGGTGAAATACAGCGGGTAGCCTTTGTAGATAACGGCCACCGCCATGCCAGGGATCGCCTGCTCCTTCATTAGCGGGGCAACGGTGCGGTTCACAAGCTTTTCAATTTGCGGTGCAGTCAGTTCTTTTTGTGCGGCAAAGCTGGAGCATGAGGCGGCGAGCAGCAGCGTCAGGCAAAGGGATTTTTTCATGATGGATAACCTTCCTTAGAGAGATGATAGCTGTCCGGGCCCGTCAGACGAGGCAAGTTTGTTGGATTTGACACCCGATGACAAACGATTAAATTTGGCATTAGGTTTAAGATTTTCTAACAGGTAATGTCATGACCCGCAGCTATATCCCGCTAAACTCCCTGCGCGCTTTTGAAGCCGCCGCCAGGCATCTTAGCTTTACCCATGCCGCAATTGAGCTAAATGTCACCCACTCCGCCATCAGCCAGCAGGTGAAAGCCCTGGAAGAACATCTCCATTGCCAGCTGTTTGTGCGCGTTTCCCGTGGACTAATGTTGACCACGGAAGGTGAAAACCTGTTACCTGTGCTAAACGATTCCTTTGACCGCATTGCCGGGGTACTGGATCGGTTTTCCGGCACGCAGGCGAGAGAAAAACTTAAGCTAGGCGTGGTGGGCACTTTCGCAACGGGCTTTCTTCTGCCGCGCCTTGAAGCGTTTCGTCGGCGCTATCCGCATATTGATCTTCAACTTTCGACACACAACAATCGGGTGGATCCGGCGGCTGAGGGGCTGGATTATACGGTGCGATTTGGCAGCGGAGCCTGGCACGGAACGGATGCGACATTTTTGTGTGACGCCGCGTTATCGCCGCTTTGTTCTCCGGCGCTGGCCGCTGAGATCCGCACACCGCCGGACGTGCTGAACCATACTCTTCTGCGTTCCTACCGGCGTGATGAATGGACCGCATGGCTGCAGGCTGCGGGAGAGGCGCCACCGTCGCCAACGCATCTGGTGATGGTTTTTGATTCTTCGGTAACTATGCTCGAAGCCGCACAGGCTGGGGCAGGAATTGCCCTTGCCCCGGTCAATATGTTTACTCATTTGCTGAACAGCGAGCGGATTGTGCGCCCGTTTGAGGCTGAAATCAGCCTGGGCAGTTACTGGCTGACAAAGCTTCAGTCCAGGCCGGAAACGCCTGCCATGCGCGACTTCTCCGGCTGGTTAACCGGAGAGTGTGAGAAAACCTCCGGTCAGGTTATTTGACCAGCCCAAACAGGTCGTTAAGCGCTTCACTCATGGTAGGGTGCGTGAAGATCTGGTCGCGCAGCGTGGTATAGGGCAGTCCGGCATCCATAACGGTTTTAATCAGATTAACGATCTCGTGAGAGTCAGGGCAGAGCAGCGACGCGCCGAGGATTTCCTGCGTTGAGGTGTCCACAATGGCTTTAAGCAAGCCGCGCGTGTCGCCCATGACCCTGGCTCTGGGAATTGCCGCCACCGGAAGCGTAACGACCTGAACGGGTTTACCGCTGGCCAGGGCTTGTTCCTCGGTCATACCAATACGCGACAGCGGAGGCGTCATAAACACGGAATAAGGCACGTTTATTCTGTCCCCGGTATGACGTTTACCCTCGCCCAGCAGATTGTCACGCACGATGCGGAAGTCATCGAGCGAGATATAGGTAAACTGCAGCCCACCGGTGACATCGCCCATTGCCCAGATGTTGTCTGCCGAAGTACGAAGGTATTTATTCACCACGATGGCGCCGCGAGCATCGACATCAACGCCGGCATTTTTCAGATTCAAAGCATCCGTGGCGGGTTTTCGCCCTGAGGCAACAAGCAGCGCGTCGACTTTGTGGAGGCTATCACTCGTCTGCAAATGCACGGTGTTGTTATGCGATTCAACGTGCTGAACTTTTGCGTTTAGGATCAGCTCCACGCCCTGCTGCTGAAGTATGTTGGCGATGGCTGCGGCTACGTCACGATCTTCCCGCGGCAAAAAATCAGCTGCGGCTTCGAATATCGTGACCTTGCTGCCGAAACCGGCAAACATTGAGGCAAACTCAACCCCGATGTAGCCGCCGCCCAAAATACCGAGGTGAGCGGGGAGTTCTGTCAGATTAAGCAGTCCTGTGCTGTCATACACGCCAGGCGTAGTCGTCAGGCCGTCAATCGGCGGCAAAACGGACTGCGCGCCGGTATTGATAAATATTTTTTCCCCCTGCAGTTCAATGGGTTCACCGCGTTGCATCACGCGAACCGTATGCCGATCGACAAACTCTGCGTGGCCGTTGATAACGTCCACATTGTCCAGGTCGGCCAGCAAGTGGTAGTTCTTGTCGCGCAGGAAGCTGACAACGGAAGACTTACGTGATGTAGCTGTCGCAAAATCCTGATGCCGTTCTGCGTCGTGAACCAGTGCTTTCGTTGGGATACAGCCAATATTTATGCAGGTGCCACCGTACATTTCACTAGATTGCTCGATGATAGCGACTTTCCAGTTTTGTTTTGCCAGGGTTGCCGCGAGGGTTTTACCTGCCTTACCAAAGCCAATGATGATTGCCTGATATGCTTGCATGGGTGTTCTCCGTCAGTGAACCAGCCGTGAAGTTAATGGCAATCATTGTGTATGAATGGCGTAAGCGTGATGTCTTCCGGTATCTTAAAATCCTGTCTTATCGTCTGATTTGTTGGAGTGAGCAATGGATCCTCTCAGCCAGCTGCTGGCGTTCAGCGCCCCGCAGGGCTCTATCGATAAAAACTGCCTGTTAAGCGCGGGCTGGAGCCTGCCCCATACGGCGGGCTCGCTGACGACCGTTCGCTGGCACACCGTGACGCAAGGTGCCGCATGGCTGGAGTTACCTGCCGGAGAAACATTGATGCTGCTTCCCGGGCAGGTGATTATGTTGACGCAAAACTCTGCGCACCGGCTGCGGCAAAAGGGGCTGGGAGATACCTACCTTATTTGCGGCAGTCTGCATTTATCTTCAGCTTCCCGTCCTTTTTTGACGGCGCTGCCGGAGGCCCTGGTGATGGCGCCCGAACAAGGCAGCCCCGGGCATACATGGCTGCTGGCGGCCGTTGCGCTGCTGCAGCAGGAAGCGGAAGCGCCACAGCCCGGCGCGGCGGCGGTATGTAGCCAGCAATGTGCCACGATGATTGCCCTGGGCCTGCGGCAGTGGCTACGGGCAAAGTCTCAGGACAAAAGCCAGCTGAACCTGCTGCTGCATCCGCGACTTGGGGCGGTGGTACAAAGTATGCTGAATGCACCGCAGGCGCCATGGACTGTCGCCTCGCTGGCTGAACACGTGCACATGTCTCGCGCCAGTTTTGCGCTGCTCTTCCGCGAGGTGAGCGGCACAACGCCTATGGCAGTGCTGACCCGAATCAGGCTGCAAATTGCCGCACAGCAGCTCTCGCGTGAAGCAAGTTCGATTATCACTGTCGCTGATGCCGTGGGCTACGCCAGCGAATCGTCATTCCATAAGGCTTTTATGCAGGAGTTTGGCTGTTCGCCTGGGGAATACAGAAAACGGGTGAAGGCATTGGCGATGGAATAAAAAAGGCCCGCGCGATGGCGAGCCTTTTTGTGTGCTGAGCACTTAGAGCGTCAGCAGGCCAATAATGGTCACTACCGTCAGAATAGCGGCCAGGCCGTAGAACACCCATTTCCCGGCCGGCACGTGGATCTTCAGGTCGTGCATCGCGTGGTGGATACGGTGCAGGCCACACCACAGCGGCAGCACAATCATCAGCAGCAGGAACAGGCGGCCAGGCCAGCTGTGGGCGAAGGCATACACGCGGTCAAAACTCAGCGCATCGCCGGGGAACAGGCCGAGCGGCAGCATAATACCAACCAGCAGCACGATAACCGGCGCGAAAATTGCGCCCCACATGCCGCCTGCGCCAAACAGGCCCCAGAATACCGGCTCGTCGGAACGTTTTGGATTTTGGTTAATCACCTCAGCCTCCTTACCAGAACAGTGCTACAAGCAGCACAACGACAGTCACCAGTGCAGTGACAACCCACAATCCCTTGATGACCGGCTCCGGCCCCATTTTCTCGCCCTTAACAATGACGTTAGCGGCCTTTGGTGCCAGCTCAAACCAGGTTTTGGTGTGCAGCACGGCGGCGGCAAGCGTAATGAGGTTGAGGATGACAACCACCGGATTTTGCAGGAAACCGACAAAGCCCGCCCAGCCCTCTACGCCGTGTTTTAGCGAGAAAAGGCCATAAATCAGTACGATGCTGAACCAGACGGTTGGAACCGAAGTGCCTTCACGCAGCATATAAAAACGGTAGAAGCCCAGCTGCCGCCACCAGGTTGGCGCCATGGGACGGACATAAGGCTTACGTTTCGTGGTCATGGTGCACTCCTTAGCGTGGTTTCAGGGTGGCAATCAAAAAGTCTTTCGAGCTCTCGACTTTGCCCTGCTGGATGGCCGCGGCCGGATCGACGTGTTTTGGGCAAACTTCGGAGCAGTAGCCAACAAAGGTGCAGCTCCACACGCCGTTTTGCCCGTTGAGCTGCGGCATACGCTGTTTCTTGCCGTGGTCACGGCTGTCCAGGTTGTAACGATGGGCGAGGGTAATCGCCGCCGGGCCGATAAACTCGGGGTTCAGGCCAAACTGTGGGCAGGCGGCATAGCACAGCCCACAGTTGATGCAGCCGGAGAACTGATGGTATTTCGCCATCTGCGCGGGCGTCTGCGTGTTGGGTCCCTGATCCGGCGTGCGTGGGTTGCCGATGATATAAGGCTTAATCGACTCCAGGCTTTCGATAAAGTGGGTCATGTCGACCACCAAATCGCGCTCAATTGGGAAGTTCGCCAGCGCTTCAACCTTGATGCCGTTGGTGTATTCGCGCAGGAAGGTTTTACAGGCCAGCTTCGGCACTTTGTTAACCATCATGCCGCAGGAGCCGCAAATCGCCATGCGGCACGACCAACGGTAGCTGAGATCCGGCGCGAGGTTATCTTTGATATAACCCAGCGCGTCCAGCAGTGAGGTTTGCTCGTCAAACGGCACCTCGTAGATTGCGCTATGCGGCTGGCCGTCCGTTTCCGGGTTGTAGCGCACAATCTCAATCTTCAGGGTTTGCATCTCAGCCATTTGCCTTCTCCTTTTTCTTCTCAGCATCTTCCGCTTCAGCGCCGTATACGCGTTTTGCTGGCGGCAGCGTGGTGATCTTCACATCGCTGTAGTCGAGGCGAGTTGTGCCGTCGGCGTCGCGGAAGGCCAGAGTGTGCTTCAGGAAGTTGACGTCATCTCGCTCGGTGCAGCCTTCATCCAGACGCTGGTGGGCGCCGCGGGATTCTTTACGTGCGAGGGCGGAGTGCGCCATACATTCGGCAACGTTCAGGCCGTGGCCCAGCTCAATGGTATACAGCAGGTCGGTATTGAAGACGCTGGAAGTATCGGTGATGCGCACGCGCTTGAAGCGCTCCTGCAGTTCTGCCAGCTTGTCGACGGTTTTCTGCATCAGTTCCGGGGTACGGTAAATCCCGCAGCCTTCTTCCATAGAAAGCCCCATTTCGTCGCGGATTTTCGACCAGTTTTCGCTGCCTTCCTGGTTTACCAGTTGCTTGAGTCGGCCTTCAACATCGGCGGCCTGGGCGTTCAGTGCGGCATCGTTCGCCGGTTGCGCTTGTGCGGCGCGTTCCATTGCCTGCTCGCCCGCCAGGCGGCCAAAGACCACCAATTCTGCCAGCGAGTTAGAGCCCAGACGGTTGGCGCCGTGCAGGCCAACGGAGGAACATTCGCCCACCGCGAACAGCCCTTTGATTCGGGTTTCGCACTGGGTATCGGTCTCGATGCCGCCCATGGTGTAGTGCGCCGTTGGGCGAACCGGGATCGGCTCTTTGACCGGGTCAACGCCCACGTAGGCTTTGGCCAGTTCGCAGATGAACGGCAGGCGCTCAAGCAGCTTTTTCTCGCCGAGATGGCGCAGGTCGAGGTACACCACGTCGCCGCGCGGGGTGGAGATCGTGTTGCCTTTGCGCCACTCGTGCCAGAAAGCCTGAGACACTTTGTCGCGCGGGCCAAGCTCCATGTATTTGTTCTTCGGCTCGCCGAGCGGGGTTTCCGGCCCCATGCCGTAATCCTGCAGGTAGCGATAGCCGTTTTTATTCACCAGAATACCGCCTTCACCGCGGCAGCCTTCGGTCATCAGGATGCCGGAACCCGGCAGCCCGGTTGGATGGTATTGCACAAACTCCATGTCGCGCAGCGGCACGCCGTGGCTCAGCGCCATGCCCATGCCGTCCCCGGTGACGATGCCGCCGTTGGTATTGTAGCGATAGACGCGTCCGGCACCGCCGGTGGCCATTACCACCGCGTTGGCGCGGATCTGCACCAGCTCGCCTTCCATCATATTCATGGCGACGACGCCGCGGGCCTGGCCGTCATCGACCAGAATATCGAGCACGAAATGTTCGTCGAAGCGTTGAATTTGCGGGAACTGAAGGGAAGTCTGGAACAGCGTGTGGAGCATATGGAAGCCGGTTTTATCGGCGGCGAACCAGGTCCGTTCGATCTTCATCCCGCCGAAGCGCCTGACGTTGACGCTGCCGTCCGGGCGGCGGCTCCACGGGCAGCCCCACTGCTCAAGCTGGGTCATTTCGGTAGGGCAATGGTGAACGAAGTAGTCAACCACATCTTGCTCACACAGCCAGTCGCCTCCGGCAACGGTGTCGTGAAAATGGTAGTCGAAGCTGTCGTGATCCTGCGCGACGGCTGCGGAACCCCCTTCGGCAGCAACCGTGTGGCTGCGCATCGGGTAGACTTTGGAAATCAGAGCGATTTTTGCCTGTGGATTAGCCTGTGCCGCCGCAATGGCTGCACGTAGGCCTGCTCCGCCGGCGCCTATAATGGCGAGATCGGCTTGAAAGGTTTGCACGACATTCCTCCAGATTTTAGTAATTCGCAAAGCTATACGACCAAAGGGTATTCACTGCCCGAAAGGCGGTGGCTGCGAAAGGTGTATCCCTGCTCCTTTTTAGGTAGAGGAAGTATAACCGGAGGGATTTTAGGGAAATTTGATTTGTTCGATTTTTTTGCTGTTCTACAGGTCGATTAATTACCGCTGTTAATGAATTGCGTCACAAAAATGAATGCTTAAATGGTGTAATGCGAAGAAAAAGCGGCGAAAAATAGTCGTCTGTTTTTCGGTTGTGGCCGCCCCGGCTGGAGCACAGAATCTTTTTCATTCTATAAAAGCAGGGGATAAAAATGAGCTTCCGTCAGATGCATTGTCAGAGCACGCCATTGTTGCTGGCTAACGTTTGGGACGTCACAAGTGCTCAGGCGGCACAGGCCGCGGGTTATCAGGCGCTGGGCACCTCAAGCGCGGCAATCGCCGATATGCTGGGCTATAAAGATGGTGAAGAAATGCCATTTTCGGTACTTCTGGCTCTGGTGGCCCGTATACGTGAGCGCGTCGATTTGCCGCTTTCCGTCGATATGGAAGCCGGGTATGGGGATGACACCGAAACGGTGGTGCGCCAGGCCATTCAGCTGGCAGAACTGGGGGCTGTCGGCATTAACCTTGAAGACAGCAAAGTTGAGCGGGGAGAGCGTCGTTTACTGGATGTCAGACACTTTGCAGCCCGCCTGAGCGCGATAAAAGCAGGGTTGGATACCGCGAAAAAACCGCTCTTTATCAATGCCAGAACAGATGGCTTTTTGCTTGGTGAGCAGGATGCGCTGAAGCAAACTCTCGCCCGTGGGAAGCTATATCAGCAGGCGGGCGCTGACGGCTTCTTTGTGCCCTGCGTGACCTTGCCTGAAGATATTCAGGCGATTGCTGGCGCAGTTGATCTCCCGCTGAATGTGATGTGCATGCCGGGTCTGCCCGACGTTAATCAACTGGCGGCGCTTGGGGTGAAACGCGTCTCGATGGGGAATTTTGTGCACGCCGCGCTGAACCGCAAGTTACAGCATCTGTTGTTTAGCCTCCGCCAGCGGGGCGCATTTGACGAGATCTTTGCCGATGAAAATCCTTGATATCGCGCAGTGCGATGCCTGGTATGAGGCGCTGGTGGCGCGTTCTTCCGAGCATGTCGGCGTTTTTTTCGTGGGCGTGAAAACCACCGGCGTGTTTTGCATTTCTAACTGCCGCGCGCGCAAACCTAAGCGGGGTAACGTTGAGTTTTATGACGACTTCAAATCCGCGCTTCACGCGGGCTTTCGTCCCTGCAAGATTTGCCGACCCACCGAAAACGCCTTCTCTGCGCCGCCCATAGTCGAGCAGGCCATTGCCCTGTTCAGGGCGAGCAGTGATAACCGGGTCAGCGATGGCGAGCTGCGCCAGCACAACATCAGCCCTGAACGTCTCCGGCGCTGGTTTGTGCAACAGCACGGGATGACTTTTCAGGCCTGGCAGAGAATGCTGCGTGTGAATGTGGCGTTGCAGGAGCTCAGGCGTGGGAAAAGCGCGACGGATGCGGCGTTTAGCAGCGGCTACGACTCGCTGAGTGGGTTTGGCTATACCTGTAAAAAACTCACTGGCGATGCCCCCAGCCGGGCGGCAGATATCATCGTTATTCACCGTTTTACCACACCCATCGGGCCGATGTTTGTGTGCGCCACCGAGATGGGCGTCTGCCTGCTGGAGTTTGTTGACCGACGCGCGCTGGAGCGGGAATTTGACGATCTGCAGTCGCGGCTCAATGCCCGTATCATCGCCGGGGAAAATGGTCATACGCGGCAGGCGGAAAAAGAGATCGGGGAATACTTTGCTGGAAAAAGGCAGCAGTTCACCCTTTCGCTGCATACGCCGGGCAGCGCATTCCAGCAAAAAGTCTGGCAGCAGCTCGATACCGTACCTTATGGGGCAACCTCTCACTATCAGGCGCTGGCGATAAAAATGGAGAATCCAGATGCCGTGCGTGCGGTGGCGGGAGCCAACGGCGCGAACCGGATTGCTATCGTCATTCCGTGCCACAGAATCATCGGTAAAAACGGCGCTATGACGGGATACGGCGGTGGAATTGCACGAAAAAAATGGCTGCTGGAGCACGAGAAAAAGTTTGCGTAACGCGGGCCATAAAACGCTCAGAACAAAATTCTCTGCACAAAATTTGTCTCCTTTCTGTGATGCGGGTAGACTTCTCGGCCTTGCATAAATACGGAGACTTTCTCATGAGCGAAACGGCCACCTGGCAGCCGAGCGCATCCATCCCCAATTTGTTAAAACGCGCCGCCATTATGGCGGAGATTCGGCGCTTCTTCGCCGACCGAGGCGTTCTGGAGGTGGAAACACCCTGCATGAGCCAGGCGACGGTAACCGATATTCATCTGGTGCCGTTTGAAACCCGTTTCGTCGGTCCAGGTCACTCTCAGGGCATGAATTTATACCTGATGACCAGCCCGGAATACCACATGAAACGCCTGCTGGCGGCGGGCTGTGGCCCGGTGTTCCAGCTGTGCCGTAGTTTCCGTAATGAAGAGATGGGGCGCCACCACAACCCGGAATTCACCATGCTGGAGTGGTATCGCCCCCACTACGACATGTACCGCCTGATGAATGAGGTGGACGATCTCCTGCAGCAGGTGCTGGAATGCGGTGCCGCAGAAAGTCTGTCTTATCAGCAGGCCTTCCAGCGCCATCTGGATATCGACCCGCTGTCAGCGGACAAAGCGCAGCTGCGTGAAGCGGCGGCGAAGCTGGATCTGAGCAACATCGCCGACAAAGAAGAAGACAGAGACACGCTGCTGCAGCTGCTGTTTGCGATGGGCGTCGAGCCGCAGATTGGCAAAGAAAAGCCGACCTTCGTGTATCACTTCCCGGCAAGCCAGGCCTCTCTGGCGCAGATCAGCACCGAAGATCACCGCGTGGCGGAGCGCTTTGAGGTTTACTTCAAAGGTATCGAGCTGGCGAATGGCTTCCATGAGCTGACCGACGCCCGCGAACAGCAGCAGCGTTTCGAGCAGGATAACCGCAAACGCGCGGCGCTTGGCCTGCCGCAGCAGCCGGTGGACATGAACCTGCTGGCGGCGCTGGAAGCCGGCATGCCGGACAGTTCCGGTGTGGCGCTGGGCGTTGATCGCCTGATTATGCTGGCGCTGGGGGCTGAAAGCCTCTCCGAGGTTTTGGCCTTTACCGTCGATCGGGCCTAATGCCCAAAGAATCATGGCCCCTATGCGGGGCCATTTTTTTATCTGCTGGCGAACGGTTAGCGGCTTGCTTTAGCCATCAATTGGTGGAACAAGTTTAAAACGGTCTCGTTGTCTATCGGCAGCATATTGTCGCCTACATACCATTCCGTTTTACACCAGCCCGGTACTTCGGCCTCTTCCAGCGCATTGAACAGCCAGCATCCCTCCTGCCTGGCTATGTCATCCCTGGCGCTGAGTAATGTTTCTTTATCCGCATCGAAATAAACATGCAGCATGTTGACCTGAGGTCTGCGGGGCAGGATACGAATGCCCGGCACGGCCTCCAGGCTGGCGGCGAGACTGAGGGTGCGCTGATAGCAGCTCTCAAGGATGGCCAGCCGTTTTTCTAAGCGCATTGCCGTGGAAACCACCGCGGGACTTTGCGTCACCACGTTACCGCCTAATCGTCTGAGCCAGACGCGAGCCTGGCGGATAAAGTCTTCATCGCCAGCGAGTAACGAACCTGAAATACCCCCGAGGCCCTTGTAGACGGAAACGTAGACTGAAGAAAAACCCTCAGCAATCTCAGCCCAGGAGCGCTGGTAATACGCCCGGCTCTCCCACAGGCGAGCCCCGTCCATATGCAGCGGCGTGCCAGCTTCTGCGGCTGCGGTTTTCAGGGCTTCCAGCTCGTCCCACTCTGGGAGTTGCCCGCCAATCTCACGCGCGGGAAGTTCAACCACAAGGCAGCTTAAAGGCTCCGCTATGGCGGTAAAATCACTGGCGAGGATAGGCCGTAGTTTATGGCCGACGACGACGCCATGCATCTTCACCAGGGCCTGAAAAGTTTGCTGTTCATGAATCAGCAGGTGCGATGTCGCGTGCGCGCCAAAGCGAGGCAGGCGGTTACGTTCGCTCCAGATAATGACCGCTATCAGCTGCGCCATCACTCCGGTAGGAATAAATATTGCCGCTGGTTTACCCAGTAGCTGAGCGATTTTGGCCTCAAAACCCGCGATAAAATCCCCCACGCCGTAGCTGTCATGGGCGACGTCATTTTCCCTGGCCCAGTCGGCCATCTCCTGGAATTGCTCCGCAGGCGTCATTTCTTTAAATCCTCTCAGCTCGGTTTTACAGGCAAGCTTAAGAGCGCGTCGTTGGGCATCGATATCTGGCATCAAAGCAGAGAACCTCTATCTGGACGGGTTAAGTCAAAGGGGAACGTAGGGCATTAACGCAATGTGAATAAGCTACCCGAAATGGCGATCGTAAAGTGTATACATTTGGTAAACTGCGCTCATGCTAACGATAAAACGAATTACCGACCGCAGCTCCCCGTATTTTGAATGCGTGGACGAGCTGTATGAAAGCGCCTTCCCGCGGCATGAAAAACGCCAGCCTGCCGCAAAAGTCAGCGCGCTTTCTCACCCTAATTACAGCCTGCAGGCCTGGTTTGACGGCGAGCAGTTTGTCGGCATGATCGGCGCGTGGGCTTTTGGCGATTATGCCTATATTGAGCACCTTGCTGTGAACGGACAGCTGCGTGCGCAAGGCTATGGTAAGAGAATGCTAAGCCAGTTTTTGCAGCTCTACCCGCAAACGATCCTTGAAATAGATCCGCTCACCACCGAGATCGCCCATAAGCGGCTGCGTTTTTATCAAAGCCTCGGTTTCTGCGAAAACGACTATGCGCATCACCACCCGACTTACCATGCGGACATCCCCGATCATCAGCTGATTGTGTTGAGTTTTCCGCAGCCCATCGATGAAGCCCGGTATGGCCGCTTTTTTGACGATCTTTGCCGCGTCGTGATGGAACGCCCGTTTTAATCTAAACGTTTTAAAAGTCCCCGGCAGGCAGTGGCCGCCGGGCGCGACTCTATTTTTTTACCAGGACTTGATGGATGGATATCACCACGCTGTTTCTTTACGTCATCGCCGTTAGCGCGGTTATGGTGACGCCAGGCCCGTCGATGCTTTTAGCGCTGAATAACGGAGCCACCTACGGAATGCGCATTGCGGGCTACGGCTTTCTCGGTGCGGTGCTGGCGGACCTGCTGCTGATTGGCGCGGTGGGCTGCGGCCTGGGCGCGTTGTTACAGGCTTCTGAACAGCTGTTTACAGTGGTGAAATGGGGCGGCGCGCTTTACCTGGTCTATCTGGCTTACGTGCTGTGGCGAGCGCCGGCGAAAGCGTTGAGCGTGAGCGCTTCGGCTGCGGTGGCCACGGGCAAAACGGCGTTTCTGCGCTCGCTGATGGTTGGCTTATCCAACCCCAAAGGGCTGCTGTTCTTCTCGGCATTTTTACCGCAGTTCATCCGCCCGCAGGAGCCGGTGGCGATGCAGTACATGATTCTGGCGCTGGTCAGCGCGATTATCGACTGCATCATGATGACGATTTACGCCTGGGGTGGCCGCCACGCGATGCGTAAATTCTCCGCCAACGTGATGCGCTGGGTGAACCGCAGCTGTGCGGGTATGCTCGCCGTGCTGGCGGTGGGCGTGGCGCTGTATCGACGCAGTAATTTGACCTGAGAAAGGTCAGAGGAAATTGGGCGCTGGCCGGGGAGAAAACAGGCCAGCGCTAACGTCTTAGCTTTCCTGCTCTTCGGCGAGTTCGCGAAGGTAAGAGAAGATTTGACGGTAGGACTTAGGCGGCTTATTGGCCGCTTTTTCTTTTTGTGCGTTACGGATCAGTACGCGCAGCTGCTGGCGGTCAGCCTGCGGATAAAGTCTCAGCACTTCGCTCATCGCCTCATCGCCTTCTTCTACCAGGCGGTCACGCAGGGCTTCCAGCTTGTGGAACAGCGAAACCTGCTGGTTGTGGCGATTTTTCAACTTGTCGAGCGCCTGACGGATCGGATCCATGTCGCGGGAACGCATCATCTTGCCAATCAGCTGCACCTGGCGGCGGCGGCCTTCTTTCTTGATGCGCTGCGCCAGCTCAATGGCGGCACGTAAATCATCGTCGAGCGGGATTTTTTCCAGGGCATTTTTGCCCAGTTCCATCAGCTCAACGCCCAGGCGTTTTAGCTCTTCGGCGTCGCGCTTAATCTCACTTTTACTGACCCAGATAATTTCATCATCTTCGTCTTCATTTTCATCATCGGGCACGTCGTCGAGCCAGTCTTCGGGCTGCTTGGTCATATTAGGCTCCTTAAAAAGTTGACGCGGATATTACCAGCAATGGGCCTGCACTGCGAAATTGTTCTGATCCTGTTAGACTTGAACGACTCACCTTACATTATGGCAGTAGCGATGAAAGTAAACACGCAAGTAGCACAACAACGTCAGGTTCTGGAGCAGGCGGTTTCACAGGCGCTGGAGCTGGCAAAGGGCAAGTCAGACGGCGCGGAAGTGGCGGTCAGCAAAACCACCGGTATCAGCGTCAGCACCCGCTACGGTGAGGTGGAGAACGTCGAATTCAACAGCGATGGTGCGCTGGGCATCACCGTTTATCACCAAAACCGCAAAGGCAGCGCTTCGTCCACGGATCTGAGCCCGGACGCCATTGCCCGTACCGTGCAGGCCGCGCTGGACATCGCTCGCTATACCTCGCCGGACCCTTATGCTGGCGTGGCGGAAAAAGAACTGCTGGCCTTTGATGCACCCGATCTGGATCTCTTCCACCCAACGGAAATTGACCCGGAGCGCGCCATTGAGCTTGCCGCGCGAGCGGAAAACGCGTCCCTGAACGTGGATAAACGCATCACCAATACCGAAGGCGGCAGTTTCAACAGCCATTACGGCATCAAAGTATTCGGCAACAGCCACGGTATGCTGCAGAGCTACTGCTCCACCCGCCATTCCCTTTCGAGCTGCGTCATTGCCGAAGAAAACGGTGATATGGAGCGCGATTACGCCTACACCATCGGTCGCGCGATGGAAGACCTGAAATCACCCGAGTGGGTAGGAGCCGACTGCGCGCGCCGTACGCTGTCTCGCCTGTCTCCGCGTAAACTCTCTACGATGAAAGCGCCGGTGATTTTCGCTAATGAAGTGGCGACGGGGCTGTTTGGTCACCTGGTTGGCGCGATTGCGGGCGGCGCGGTGTACCGCAAATCAACTTTCCTGCTGGATTCCCTGGGCAAGCAAATTTTACCTGACTGGATGACCATTGAAGAGCATCCGCACCTGCTGAAAGGCCTGGCTTCCACGCCGTTTGACAGCGAAGGCGTGCGTACCGAACGCCGCGATATCATCAAGGACGGCGTGCTGCAGCAGTGGCTGCTGACCAACTATTCCGCGCGTAAGCTGGGGCTGAAAAGTACCGGTCACGCGGGCGGGATCCACAACTGGCGCATTGCCGGCCAGGGCCTGGGCTTTGAGGAAATGCTGAAACAGATGGGCACCGGGCTGGTGGTGACCGAGCTGATGGGGCAGGGCGTGAGCGGCATTACCGGCGACTATTCTCGCGGGGCGGCGGGCTTCTGGGTTGAAAATGGCGAGATCCAGTATCCGGTGAGCGAAATCACCATCGCCGGCAACCTGAAAGACATGTGGCGCGAGATAGTTACTATTGGCAACGATATAGAAACACGTAGCAACATTCAGTGTGGTTCAGTCTTACTTCCGGAGATGAAGATAGCCGGTCAGTAAAGCAATGTGGCGCGTCCTGCCGCGCCCGTTTCTCATATAAAAAAGATAAGGTGAGTAAATGCGTAAGCAACTGATTGCAATGTTAGCCGTATCATCCGTGTTACTGTCCGGCGCTGCGTTTGCCAAAGATGTCGGTGACGACATGGACATTATCGCGAAAAACTACAAGACCGTGCTGAGCACCAAAGACGCCACCGAGCTGAAAACTTCACTGGGCAATATGCGTGAAGCGGCTCTGGATGCGCAGAAAGGTACGCCGCCAAAGCTGGAAAATGAAGCTGCCGACAGCGCCAACATGAAAGAGTACCGCCACGGGTTTGATATCCTCGTGGGCCAGATTGACGGTGCGCTGAAGCTGGCTAACGAAGGCAAAGTGACAGAAGCTCAGGCTGCTGCCGCTGACTTCAAAACCACTCGCGATACCTACCACAAGAAGTTTCGCTAAGATTTAACAACGGGCGGGTTATTCCCGCCCGCTTTCGTTACTGCAGTGCCCGCACCGCGCGTTCCAGCGCATCAATATCGTTATTGCTCAGCAGGGGCTGAATAGCCTGAAAATGCTCGTCGCTTAGCTGGTAAATGTGCAGCTTCAGCAGCCGCTCAATCACCCCGGGTTCGAAACGCGGGGCGATGGGTTTAGCCGGGTTACCGCCGACGACGCTGTAAGGCGTGACGTCTTTCGTCACCACGCTGCCAGCGGCAATAATTGCGCCTTCACCGATGGTCACGCCGGGCATGATGATTGCCCTCATGCCTATCCAGCATCCGTCTCCTAGCGTGGTATCGCCTTTGGCGCGGTAGGCGTCTTTGATGGTTTCGATAAAGGGATAAAGAGAGAACCAGTCGCCGCGATGCGTGTGGTTGCCGCCCATCAATATTACAGCTTCGGCGGCGATACAGACGTAATCCCCTACCCACAGCTGGTCAAGTTTGCCAATGGGTTCCCATTCCTGGCTCACCGCGTCACCCTGCAGGTAGCGCACCACGCTTCGCTCAAAACCGCTATCCCAGCAGTCGCTGTAATAACTGTGCTGGCCTTTGATATGAATATTAGGGTTGGTCACCGTTTCGTGCAGGTACTCGACCTGAGACCAGTGCTTTTCAGTTTTTGACATGTTTTTTCTCACAACAAAAGTGTGCCCACGGAACAAGGTTCCGTTTCAAATTGCAGACGGGAATGTGTGAGCGCGCTAAGCGATGCGCGGCTGTTTTAGCAGAGGATTGTTGAGTATGGCGACGAGCAGCATGACGTTAAAACCTGAATTTAAGACTCGACAACCTTAACATCGGGGGCCGCAGAGTACACTTTTTCCTCCTTCATCCGTGTAGCGCACCCTGGCCATCTTCGCCTTCTACCTCGATCACAAAACGATAAACCCATTATTACTCTAAGGCTAATGATTAACGCCTGAGCTTAATTGATAGCCAACCCTGCGTGGCGCACACTTTTAACCAGACTAAAGCCAATCAAAATGATGCGCTGAATCAGGAGGTTAATAATGAGTGCTAGCCAAACGCCTGCCCGCGTCTGGAACACGCGTCGCACCGAGAAGCAGCGACGTATGGCGTCCAGTAACGTACAGGGCAAGGTGATCCCGACCGGGGACCTCGTCGAAGTGATGGAAAAGCTGATTGCACCGGGCGACCGGGTAGTGCTGGAAGGAAATAACCAAAAACAGGCCGATTTTCTCTCCCGCATGCTGGCAGACGTCAGCCCGCAAAAAGTACACGATCTGCATATGATCATGCCGAGCGTCGGCCGCAGTGAACACCTTGATATTTTTGAAAAAGGTATTGCCCGCAAGCTTGACTTCTCTTTCTCTGGCACCCAAAGCCTGCGTATTTCTCAACTGCTTGAAGACGGGCTGTTAGAAATTGGCTCGATTCACACCTATATCGAGCTTTATGCGCGCTTGTACGTCGATCTTGCGCCTAACGTCGCGCTCATCGCCGGTTATAAAGCCGACCGCAAAGGAAACCTGTACACCGGGCCGAGCACTGAAGATACGCCTGCATTGGTTGAAGCTGCCGCCTTCCATGACGGGATTGTTATCGCCCAGGTTAATGAACTGGTGGACGATGACTGCGATTTGCCGCGCGTGGACATTCCCGGATCCTGGATTGACTACGTGGTCGTTGCCGACAAACCCTTCTTTATCGAACCGCTGTTTACCCGTGACCCGCGCCTGATCAAGCAGGAACACATCCTGATGGCGATGATGGCCATCAAAGGCATTTACGCCGAACACCAGGTTCAGTCGCTGAACCACGGGATCGGCTTTAACACCGCCGCCATTGAGCTGCTGCTGCCGACTTACGGCGAACAGCTCGGTCTGAAAGGTAAAATCTGCAAACACTGGACCCTGAACCCGCACCCGACGCTGATCCCGGCGATTGAAAGCGGCTGGGTCGAGAGCGTGCACTGCTTCGGCGGCGAGCTGGGCATGGAAGAGTACATTCGCGCCCGCCCGGATATCTTCTTTACCGGTGCAGACGGCTCTATGCGCTCCAACCGAGCCATGTGCCAACTGGCCGGGCAATACGCTGTGGATATGTTTATTGGTTCCACCCTGCAGGTTGATGGCCTGGCTAACTCTTCAACCGTGACGCGCGGCCGCTTATCGGGCTTCGGCGGCGCGCCAAATATGGGGCACGATCCGCACGGTCGTCGCCACGCCACGCCGGCGTGGCTGAACATGATCACCGAGCCCGATCCGATGCAGCGCGGTAAAAAGCTGGTGGTGCAGATGGTCGAAACCTTCCAGGCGGGCGTGAAGCCCACCTTCGTGGAAACCCTGGATGCCGTAGAGGTGGCCAAAACCTCCGGCATGCCGCTGGCCCCGGTAATGATTTACGGCGACGACGTCACCCACGTGCTCACCGAGGAAGGCATTGCATATCTCTACCGTGCGGAGAGTCTGGGAGAACGCCGTGCGATGGTAGCGGCGGTCGCCGGTATCACCGACATCGGCCTGGGCGTGGACGCTAAACGGGTCGCCGCACTTCGCCAGAGCGGCAAAGTGGCTTACCCGGAAGATATGGGGATCCGCCGCAGCGAGGCGACCCGTTCTCTGCTGGCGGCAAGCAGCGTGGCCGATCTCGTCGAATGGTCCGGCGGTCTTTACAACCCGCCAGCGAAATTCCGGAGCTGGTAATGAAATTACATCCACAGAAAGGCGTCGAGGCCGAAGCGGGCTGGCTGGCAAGGGCTGCGACCCAAAGCCTGATCGAGGAAGCCCGCCTGAGCCCGAAACCCGGTCTGGTGGACAGCCGGGGGAATGGCGCCCATCACGACCTCAGCCTGGCGCTGATGGAGCGATCGGCTCTCAGCCTGACCCCGACATTTCATGCTCTGGCATTACAAAGCTGGGAACGTCCGGCAGACATCGCGCTGCGCCAGTTGATAGGGCGCCTGGGTCGCGAAGGTGAGCAACAGATGATGGCGGCGACCGGGGGAGTGAATACCCACCGGGGAGCCATCTGGGCGCTCGGCCTGCTGATTTCCGCCGCCGCTATGCACGGTATGAATGGCAGCAGCGTGGAGATCGCCGCTACGGCAGCGCGACTTGCCGCACTTCCTGATGAAGCCGCGCCAAAAAGCTTCAGCAAAGGGTTGAGAGCCACAAGACGCTATCGCGTGCCGGGTGCACGAGAAGAGGCTCAGCAGGGTTTCCCTCACGTGATGCGCCTTGCGCTGCCCCAGCTTCGCCGTAGCCGCCAGTCCGGGGCAACGGAAGGCGAGGCCAGGATTGACGCTTTGATGGCGATTATGACTTCGCTTTCAGATACCTGTGTGCTTTCTCGTGCCGGTTTACCTGGCCTGGAAACCATGCAGAACGGTGCCCGCAGCGTGCTGATGAACGGGGGGATTTCGTGCAAAGAAGGCCGTGATGCGCTGGATTTGCTCGACCGCAATATGCTGGCGCTGAATGCCTCTCCGGGCGGCGCGGCTGATTTGCTCGCCGCCACGCTCCTGCTGGACCGCATCGAGAACGATGCCACTCCGCTTCACTCACTTAATTAACGAGGGCGTTATGGAACACATTACGTTGTCATTTCCGGCAACCCGCACGGCCACAGGCAAAGCTCTGGCTGGCGTGGTGGGCTCCGGCGATATGGAAGTCCTGTTTACTGCCGCACAGGGGCAGATTCTGACCATCGACATCACCACCTCCGTCGATAACAGCGAAAAACGCTGGAAAGCGCTTTTCGAGCGCCTGGCCGCGCTGAGTCACCTGCCTGCCGGGCAAATGCACATTCATGATTTTGGCGCGACGCCGGGCGTGGCGCGTATCCGCATTGAACAGGTTTTTGAGGAGGTGGCTCATGCGTGACGACAGCAGCTTTATTGAATTAAGAGCCCGCGAGCGTGCCCGTCTGCTGCTTGATGAAGGCAGCTACCGCGAACTGCTCGATCCTTTTGAGGGCATTATTTCGCCATGGCTGGGGCCGCAGGGCATTGTGCCTCAGTCCGACGACGGTATGGTCGTGGCCAAAGGTACGATCAACGGTGGTCCGGCGGTGGTGATTGCCATCGAAGGCGCATTCCAGGGCGGCAGTATGGGCGAAGTCTCCGGGGCGAAAATGGCCGCCGCGCTTGAGCTGGCGGCGGAAGACAACCGCAACGGTATTCCGACACAGGCGGTGCTTTGCCTGGAAACCGGCGGCGTGCGCCTGCAGGAGGCTAACCTCGGCCTGGCGGCGATTGCCGATATTCACGCGGCGATTGTCGATCTGCGTCGCTATACCCCGGTAATTGGCGTTGTCGCTGGAACCGTGGGCTGCTTTGGGGGGATGTCGATTGCCGCTGCACTTTGCAGCTATCTGATTGTAACTCGCGAAGCGCGCCTGGGCCTCAATGGTCCTCAGGTTATCGAGCAAGAAGCGGGCGTTGAGGAATACGATTCCCGGGATCGGCCGTTTATCTGGAGCATGACCGGCGGCGAAGTTCGCTATCAGAGCGGGCTGGTGGACGCGCTGGTTGGCGACGGCGTTCACGCAGTCAAGCAGGCGGTCAACAAAGCCATCGCCAAAGGCGTTCCGGCACGGCATCGCACCGATAACTACGCGTGGTATCTGGATCGCCTGACCCATTTCGACACCAGTCAACAGGCTGATGCCGAACAAATCAAACAGCTTTTTGGGGAGAAACGCTCATGAGCCAGAAACTGAATCGTGCCGCCGTTTGGCTGGACACTCTGGTCCCGGATGCACCACGTATGGCGGGGCTGTGCGCCTCCGTACAGGTCGCCGACGGTAACGTTGACGGGAAACCTGCTCGCTTTATCGCTGTGGTGCCCGATGCCAATAACCATTACCCCCGGGCTGCTGGCGGCGAAGTCGGGCTGTTAGAAGGCTGGACGCTGGCAAAAGTGGTCAGCGAAACCATCGCTGAAGATGCCGACAAAGCTGAAAAGCGAGCCATCATCGCCGTTATTGATGTCCCTAGTCAGGCCTATGGTCGCCGCGAAGAGGCATTCGGTATTCACCAGGCGCTGGCAGGTGCCGCAGGCGCTTACGCCAACGCTCGTCTGGCCGGGCACCCTGTTGTGGGCCTGATTGTCGGCAAGGCGATGTCCGGGGCATTTCTCGCTCACGGCTACCAGGCTAACCGACTGATCGCTTTTAACGACCAGGGCGTAATGATTCACGCGATGGGGAAAGCGTCCGCCGCGCGGATCACCTTACGCACCGTCGAGGCGCTGGAAAAACTGGCCGCGACCATTCCTCCAATGGCCTATGACATCAGCAATTACGAAACCCTGGGTCTGCTCTCGACGCTGCTGGATATCCACAATCCGGATGAGCCGAAGAGTGATGATGTGGCAAAAGTGCAGGCTGCCCTGAGTACGGCGGTGAAAGAGGCTCGGAGCGATACTTCGCTGAAATGCCGTCTGTTGGCGAAAAATCGCCACAGTTCGGCGCTGGTTCGTGAACGCATGCGCGCCAGCTGGTAAGAAAAAAGACAGACCTGCCGGATGCTATAACCAGACACGGTGCGCCGTGTCTGAATAAAAAGACGTCCGAAAAAAATAATAAATATCGCGACCGTGCTAACTCTCATTATTGACTCAAGGTGAAGTTATGACTTACGTGATCGTTCATGCTCTGGCCCCTATTTTTGTCATCATGCTGCTGGGATTTTTCGCCGGCAAAGCGAAAATGGTCGATAACAAAAATGTCTCGCTGCTAAATATTTTTGTCATGGACTTTGCTTTACCCGCCGCGCTGTTTAGCGCGACAGTACAAACGCCGTGGCTTGGCATTGTGCAGCAGTCACCGCTAATTGTGGTACTGGTGCTTTCGATGTGGATTACCTATGCGGCGATTTACTTCCTGGCGACCAGCGTATTTAAAAAGTCGCCGCAGGATGCCGCCGTGTTGACGCTTACCGTGGCGCTGCCTAACTATGCTGCGCTCGGCCTGCCGATTTTAGGCAGCGTGCTCGGGGAGGGCTCCTCGACTTCGCTTTCCGTCGCGGTGTCGATTGCCTGCGGCTCCGTCCTGATGACGCCGTTCTGCCTGCTGATTCTTGAACGTGAAAAAGCACGTGCGGCAGGGGAAAACACTGGCTCAACGTTGGCAATGTTGCCTGTACTGATGTGGCGTTCGGTGAAAAAACCTATCGTGTGGGGACCGTTGCTGGGGGTTGTACTGTCGGCTGTCGGTGTCCGGATGCCTGACTTGCTGCTGGCTTCTATTAAACCGCTGGGCCTGGCCGCTACCGCAGCCGCACTGTTCCTGACCGGCGTGATCCTGTCTGCGCGCAAGCTGCAGATCAACACTATGGTTATCACCGCGACCGTTACCAAACTGCTTATCCAGCCGTTTATCGCCTGGGGCATTGTGCTGGCGCTCGGCCTGACTGGCCCGGTGGCCATTACCTCCATTCTGATGATTGCCCTGGCCGCCGGCTTCTTTGGCGTAGTTTTTGGCAACCGGTTTGGTGTGCAATCGCCGGATGCGGAAGCTGTGTTGTTGCTGAGCTCGGTACTCTCTATCCTGTCGCTACCGCTGTTTATTACGCTGACTTCAGGAATTTAACCTATGCCGACATTGCGCCCCCACGATCTCCTTTGGCTCACCGACCGCGAAGCGCTGGAGGGGGTTCGCGAGGAGTGGATAGCCAGCCAGTGGCGTCCTGCGCTGCCGGTAGTGGTACGGCGTGATGTCGAACGTGACGGACGTGTGCCGGTAGGCGTGCGGGGGATGCGACGCGATCAGCGAGCAGCGGGCTGGGTAAGTACGGCGAGCGTTAAACGCGTTGTTAGCCCTGAAGCGTTATCCAGCCGTGAACTGCTGCTCAATTCCCCGTTTGTTTCCATGCCGCCGGTGCAGGGCGCTATTCAGCTGGCGAGCCGCCCGTGGGCATGGTGCTGGGGTATTACCGGGAGCGTAGGTTACGCGCTGGCAACAGAAGTGCCGGTGATGCATGCCGCGAGCGATCTGGATGTGCTTATTCGCAGCCCACAGCCGATAGCAAAAGAGGCGCTGACAGAGTGGCAGAGCCTGACCGGGCGACTGCTGTGCAGGGTTGATACGCAAATCGAAACGCCCTACGGCGCTTTTGCGTTGGCAGAATGGCTAAGAGAAAAACGCGTGTTGCTGAAAACGAATCAGGGGCCGCTGCTTGTGACCGACCCCTGGTTGCCGGAGAAAAACGGATGAAAATACTTTTTACTTTTCCCGGGCAGGGAACCCAGCGTGTGGGCATGCTACAGGATCTACCCGAGCGCGACGCCATCCTGACGCAGGTCAGGGCAGTCTTAGGGGACGAAGCAGGCCAGTTAGATAGTGCTGCTGCGCTGAGGCATACTCGTGCCGTACAGCTTTGCCTGCTAATCGCAGGTGTCGCCTGGGCGCAGGAGCTTGAGCGTAGCGGCGTAAAACCAGACATGGTCAGCGGACTGTCTATTGGCGCGTTTCCGGCAGCCGTAGTCGCCGGCGTTATTTCCTTTTCAGATGCGCTGCGGCTGGTGGCGCTTCGCGGCGATCTGATGGAGCAGGCTTATCCTAAAGGCTACGGCTTAACGGCTATCGTCGGGCTGCGTCTGGAACAGGTGGAACTCCTGGTGGCGGGCAGCGGCACCTGGATCGCGAATATCAATGCCGAGCAGCAAATCGTCATCGCCGGTAGCGAGGAGGCTATGGCGGCGGTTGCGGGTCGGGCGCTTGAGCAGGGGGCTCAAAAAGCCCGGCAGCTGGCGGTTAGCGTGCCCTCTCACTGTGCCTTGCTGAATGCGCCTGCGCAGAAGTTAAAACAAGCATTTGCTGATGTGGCGCTAAGTCGTCCCAACTGCGCTTATCTCAGCGGCAGCACGGGCCGGGTACTTTGGCAACCAGAGCTAATTGCGGAAGATCTGGCGCTGAATATGGCCCGCACGGTGCGGTGGCGAGAGGCGATGATTGCCGCCAACGAGCGCGACGTGCGGCTGGCGATTGAAATGCCGCCGGGTAGCGTGCTTTCCGGTCTGACGCGGCAGGCGTTTCGTGAGGGGATCACCGTTTGTCGCGAACAAAACAGCGTGGCAGCCATTGTCCACCTTGCGGAAAAAACTAGGGCGGCGCGTTAGGCGTATCGATGAACGTGCGGGCGTACATTCGCCCCTCGGCGGCCAGCGCCAGCAGGTTCGGGTCAAGTTCACGGTTGCGGGCAAAGACGATAGCGATGGTTTGTTTCATCTGATATTGCTCGGCCAGCCTCAGCAGCTGCACTGAATTTTCATACACCTTCTTCATTCTGCCAGGCATCAAGGTTAGCCCTACACCCGCCTGTACCATGCTAACCATTGAGAAAATGTCGTTTACCCGAGTAACGATTTCCGGCTCGAAACCGGCGACGTTAAAGGCTTCCTGAAATCCCGCATAGGTGGCAAAGCCTTCCGCCAGAGAAACGAATTTCTCCGCGTGGAACTCGCGCAGATCTGCCGGGTGTGAGGTGTCCAGCGGGAAGCTGGCCGGTGCTGCCAGGAAAATATCGTCTCTAAACATGGGCAGGACTTCCAGCCTCGAGCGATCCACTTCACCTTCAGAAATGGAAATCAAAATAGCGTCCAGTACGCCGTCTTCCAGCATATTTAGCAGCACCTGATTTGAGCCCATGGTGAGATCCATTTCCAGCTCCGGCCGCCTGAGCTTCATGCCCATGATAAGTTTCGGAACGGTTTCGAGCGTCAGGGAATAGAGGGTGCCGATGCGCAATCGCCCCTGGCCTACGCCTGCCGCCTGGCGGGTTTCATCGATGCCGCGCGCCATCAGCGCAACCACTTCTTTGCTGTGCTCCAGCAGGGTAAAGGCCGATTCGAGCGGTACCAGGTTGCGCCCTTTATGAATAAACAGCGGGCAGCGCACACCTTCCTCCAGGGTATGCAACGCGCGATGCACGCTAACCCCGCTAATACCCAGCGCTTCGGCGGTGCGCGCAATGTTTCCTTTCTCCATAAACTCCATGAATATCTCAAGCTTGCGGAAAGTGATTTCAGCATCGATTTTCATTACCCGGCGATAACCCCAGTCGGAAAAATTATGCCATTAAGGTATAGCAAACGAGACCAGACGGCACTGATGAGCCGCAATAAGCAGCAGGGTTTACCGTTGCGCCATGGACGTATGCATCATAAGCAACGCCAATGATGGCGCTAAAACGGTCCTTTCATCACACTTTCAAACAAAAAGCGCCGCTGGAAAAACGGCCTTTTATCACCCGGTTATGTGAGCCAATTCACGGTAAGCCAGCGGAAAAGCGCTATTCCGGCTCTTTATGTGGAACAGATCACTATTGCTGCCACGATTTCCACTTCGAAGTGGAAAACAACTCGCTACAAACCTTTCCCCCCGCCAGGTAGCTTAAAAAACAGATTAGTTAACGAGGTACCCAGGGTGAATAACGGAGCGGTAATGGTTAATGAAGCCGAGGAGTTAACGGCGCGTATTCAGGATTTTATCTACGCGCTGTTCAAAAGTAAGCACATCACGCCTAACGCGGTACAGGAACAAATGCTGGCCTCTCACGTGAAGGCGATGATTCATCGCTCTCTGACCGGAGAGCCGTTACCAGAAGTGGAAGAGAGCTTGTTCGAGGAGATCTCCGCGGAGTCGATGGAAATGGCGAAGGCGGTGGTCGATCAGTTCGGAAATCTGCCGGTAGAAGAAGCGTGGTTGCTGTCAGTGCATTTCGAAGTGGCGAAAGACAATCTTTGAATAATCAGGAGAAAACAATGGAACAAATTACCGTAGTCATTGGTGACCGTCTGGGCAAAGGCCAGAAAGTTGCAGCAGGGATCGAAAAAGCGGGCGGTCGCGCCGTGGTTATTCCAGGCGTCGCCGCCGACATGAAGCTGGGCGACGTGATGAAAGCAGAAAACGCCACCTTTGGTATCTCCTTCTGCGGCAGCGGCGGCGCGGGCGCTATCACCGCACAAACCAAACACGGCTACAAAGCTAAGTACGGCATGCGTTCCGTTGATGAAGGCGTGACGGCGATTAACGAAGGCAACAACGTGCTTGGCTTTGGCTTTATGGACAAAGAAGAGCTGGGTGAGCGCCTGGTACAGGCGTGGAACAAGAAGTACGGCAGTTAAGTATGAAAGAAAAATTCGCTACCACGGTGCGAGTTAGCGGGCGCGGCGATACCAAAGCCAAAGCCTTTTCCGACGCCCTGAACCACGTTCAGGGCACGGTGCTCAAATCCACCAACCACATTCTTCTGCGCATTGAGCCACAGGACGTGCAGGTTGTTCAGGCGCAGGTCAGGGTGCGCAAAGAAGCTTTTCTGTTCTTCTTCCTGCGCCGGGAAAGGCGGAGCTACAGCGTGGAGCTGGATGTTTCCGTCAACGTGACGGCTCTTAACCTCGATGAGGTGGATTTCGTCTCTAATTAATTCAAACATTTATACCCAATTAGCTGGTGTTGTAGCAAGGCAGCAAGGGAAGGCAGTCCGAAGCGCTTACTTGGGTAAGTGATTCGGGTGACTGAGCGCAGCTCACGCGGCTACAGCGACAGATAAGCAGGGTAGAAAAGGGCAGATACATGTTCTTAATCATATTATTCAAATCACTCATTATCGGCGGCCTCGTCGGTGTGGGCGTTGGTGCCGGGGCCGCGCGTATGTTCCATGCGCCAACCTCTCAGGGCATGGGCGCATTTCGTACACTCGGCGAGCTGAACTCCTGCGAAGGTGATCCGGCGTCTCACTTCTCCTTTGGGCTTGGCTTCTTCTTTAACGCCTGGGCATCTTCCGTCGCGGCGGGGGCATTCACCCAGGACGTTGATCACCGCATCATCCCTAACTGGGGCGCGGCGGCATTGATGGTGAAGAACCGTAACGTGGCGGAAACCCTCCACGACCCGAAAAAAATGGCTATCGCCTGCGGGATCATCGGCATGATCGTGGTGGCGTTCCTGAACTCTACGGCCTCTGCGGTGCCAGCGGCGCTTCAGGTCACTGCAGTCAAAGTGCTGGTGCCTGCGGCTAACCTGCTGGTGAACACCGTGATGCCGGTTATTTTCTGGCTGGCGGCTATCGACGCGGGCAAAAAATCCGGCTTCTGGGCAACCATTTTCGGCGGCGCAGCGCAGCTGATCATGGGCAACGCCGTGCCGGGACTGGTACTGGGTATCCTGATCGGTAAAGGCGTTGAAGAAAGCGGCTGGCACCGTGTCACCAAAGTCATGATGTCGGCTATCGTGGCCCTGTTTGTGCTGAGCGCCTTCTTCCGCGGGTTCGACATGAAGATGATTGAGTCTTTCCACATGACCGTGCCGAACTGGCTGGATCTGCTGCATAACTCGCTGAGCGGCAAATAAGGGGATAACGCATGGAACAGAATAAAGGCTTTTGGTACGCGGACTGGTCATTCCCGATCTTTGTCGGCCTGCTCTCCTCCGGCGTGTTTGCCGGAACGCACATGTACTACCTGTACGGCATCGGCGCGTTTAACGAAGTCGCCTTCGTGGCGATGCTCAAGTCCGGGATTGATACCGGCGTTTACGGCGCGGTGGCGGCGTTTGGCGCCAGCTTCCTGTTTGCTCGTATCATCGAAGGCTCGCTGGTTGGGATCCTGGATATCGGCGGGGCGATTCAAACCGGCGTAGGCCTCGGCGTTCCGGCACTGCTGCTGGGCGCGGGCTTTGTCTTCCCGGTGGCAAACTTTGCCGCATCGCTGGTGACCGGTCTGGTGATTGGCCTCGCCATTGGCTACATCATCATCCTGGCGCGTAAGTTCACCATCAATCAGAGCGACTCGACCTACGGGGCAGACGTCATGATGGGGGCGGGTAACGCTTCCGGCCGCTTCCTCGGGCCGTTGATTATCCTCAGCGCCATGACGGCTTCGATTCCCATCGGCATCGGCTCGTTGATCGGCTCTCTGCTGTTTTATCTCTGGGGCAAACCGATCACCGGCGGGGCTATCCTGGGCGCAATGATTTTAGGCTCTATTTTCCCGGTAGCGTTGTAAGCCGTATTTCCAGGGCGGACGGGCTGCGGCTCGCCCGCCAGTTAAGGAGAAAAATATGTTTGACCTGATCCTGCGCCAGGCGCGGCTTGTGGACGATACCGTGATCGATATCGCCCTGAAGGACGGCAAAATTGCCGCCTTAGGCAAGATAACCGGCGAGGCAACGGAAGAGCGCCAGCTGAACGGCGAATACTACGTCAGCGCCGGCTGGATTGACTCCCACGTTCACTGTTACCCGAAATCCCCTATCTACCACGACGAGCCCGACAGCGTGGGTATTCACACTGGCGTCACCACGGTGGTGGACGCGGGCAGCACCGGCGCCGATGACGTCGACGATTTCTATCAAATCACCCGCAGCGCCGCGACCGAAGTTTATGCGCTGCTGAATATCTCCCGCGTGGGCCTGATTGCCCAGAATGAACTGTCCAACATGGCGAATATCGATGCTGACGCCGTGCGCGGCGCGGTGAAACGCCATCCGGACTTTATCGTGGGCCTGAAAGCGCGCATGAGCAGCAGCGTGGTGGGCGATAACGGCATTACGCCGCTGGTACGCGCCAAGGCTATCCAGAAAGAAAACGGTGATTTGCCGCTGATGGTGCATATCGGCAATAACCCGCCGGACCTCGATGAAGTGGCCGGGCTGCTGACCAGTGGCGATATCATCACCCACTGCTACAACGGCAAACCGAACCGCATTCTCAATCCGGCCGGGCAACTGCGAGCCTCCGTGGCGCAGGCTATTCAGCGCGGAGTCCGCCTGGACGTTGGGCACGGCACCGCCAGCTTTAGTTTTGACGTGGCGCGGGTCGCTATCCAGCAGGGCATTCTGCCGCACAGCATCAGCTCGGATATCTACTGCCGCAACCGCATCAGCGGCCCGGTGCATTCACTCGGCGCAGTGATGTCGAAATTCCTCTCCATTGGCTTGTCATTGCCTCAGGTTATCGACTGCGTGACCGCGCACGCGGCGGATGGATTACGTCTGAAAAATAAAGGTCGCCTGGCCGTGGGGCTGGATGGCGATCTGACCGTCTTCGAGCTGCGCCGTCAGCCAACGGTATTTACCGACGCAGAACAGCAAACGCTGATCGGTGACCAGGCGCTGGTGGCGCTGGCCGCGGTGCGCGCCGGGAAATGGTTTACTACCGAACAAGGGAAAGCTGAACATGTCTTCGATCTATGAAAAATACAATTTAAAACAGGTAATTAATGCATCAGGCCGCATGACCGCTCTTGGTGTATCTACGCCTCGTCCGGAAGTGGTGGACGCGGTCAACACCGGCATGAATCACTACTTTGAAATGAAGGATCTGGTCAACAAAACCGGTGCCTACATTGCCGGGCTGCTCGACGTTGAAGCGGCAACCGTGGTGTCCTGCGCCTCCGCCGGAATAGCCCAGTCCGTAGCTGCGGTACTGGTAAAAGACAATCAATGGCTGATCGAGAACCTGCACGCGGCCCCATTGGAGAACAACGAGATTGTGCTGCCGAAGGGCCACAACGTTAACTTCGGCGCGCCGGTTGGCACGATGGTGAACCTGGGCGGCGGTAAAATCGTTGAAGCGGGCTACGCCAACGAATGTTCAGCGGATCAGCTGGCTGCGGCCATTTCTCCACGCACGGCGGCCATTCTGTACATCAAATCCCACCATTCGGTGCAGAAAAGCATGCTCAGCGTTGAGCAGGCCGTTGTCGTGGCGCGAAAGCACAACCTGCCGCTGATTGTTGACGCTGCGGCGGAAGAAGACTTGCAGTGCTACTCCCGCGCCGGGGCTGACCTGGTGATTTACAGCGGCGCGAAAGCTATTGAAGGTCCAACCAGCGGGCTGGTGATCGGCAAAGAGCAGTACGTCGAGTGGGTTAAGCTGCAAACTGGCGGCATCGGCCGCGCGATGAAAGTCGGCAAAGAAGGCATCCTCGGCCTGACCTGCGCGATTGAACATTACCTGAGCGCGGCCAAAGAGAGCGGAGCCGACATGGTTGCCAAAATGACGCCGTTTATCGACAGCCTGAACACGCTGAATGGCGTTACCGCGCGCGTGGTATGGGACGCCGCTGGCCGCGATATCGCCCGTAGCGAAATCAAGTTCGATGAAGCGACCGTCGGCATCAGCACCGGCGAGCTGGTCAGCAAGCTGAAGCAGGGCGAATACGCCATCTACTTCCGTGGCTACAAGGCCAACGAAGGCATTATTGAAGCGGATGTGCGCAGCGTAAGCGCGGCACAGCTGGAGATTATTTACCGCTGCATCAAGGCGCTGGTAAGCAAGGAGAAAGAAGCATGAAACTGACCCCGAATTTTTACCGTGACCGCGTGTGTCTGAACGTCCTGGCTGGTTCCAAAGAAAACGCCAAAGAGATTCACCAGGCGGCAGAAGGCCACGTGCTGGTCGGTGTGTTATCCAAAAACTACCCGGATGTAGCAAGCGCGGTCGCCGACATGCGTGAGTACGCGGCGCTCATCGACAACGCGCTGTCCGTTGGCCTTGGCGCAGGCGATCCAAATCAATCTGCCATGGTGAGTGAAATCTCCGGCCAGATTCAGCCTCAGCACGTCAATCAGGTGTTTACCGGCGTGGGCACCAGCCGCGCGCTGCTGGGCCAAAATGAGAGCGTGGTCAACGGCCTGGTTTCGCCGACCGGCACCGTCGGGAGAGTAAAAATCTCCACCGGCCCGTTAAGTTCCGGTGCGCCGGACGGCATTGTGCCCGTCGAAACGGCCATTGCGCTGCTGAAGGATATGGGCGGCAGCTCAATCAAATATTTCCCGATGGGCGGACTGGACTGCCGCGAAGAGTACCAGGCAGTTGCGGAAGCCTGTGCGAAGCATAACTTCTGGCTGGAGCCGACCGGCGGCATCGATCTTGAGAACTACGAGGAGATCCTGAAGATTGCGCTGGATGCCGGCGTCAGCAAAGTGATCCCGCATATTTACAGCTCAATTATCGACAAGGCCAGCGGCAATACGCGCCCGGCGGATGTTGCCACGCTGCTGGCGATGACGAAAAAGCTGGTGGGATAAAGCGCTCGCTGTTTCCCCTCACCCCGGCCCTCTCCCCAAAGGGGCGAGGGAGAAAGACTGATTGATGTGAAAAGAAAGATCCCCTCTCCCCAATGGGGTGAGGGAGAAAAACTGACTGATGTGAAAAGAAAGATCCCCTCTCCCCAAAGGGGCGAGGGAGAAAGACTGATTGATGTGAAAAGAAAGATCCCCTCTCCCCAATGGGGCGAGGGAGAAAAACTGACTGATGTGAAAAGAAAGATCCCCTCTCCCTTTTAGGGAGAGGGTTAGGGTGAGGGTATAATCCTCATCAACCACACTTCGAGGACAAACGCATGTCTGCACGCACTCTGCTTGTTGCTTCCTTTGCCTTACTCGCCGCTGGCAACAGCGCGGCACAAAGCCACTATGCCTGGGTTGGCACTTACAACCCCAACGGGGAAGGCCTTTACCGCTTCCTGGTTGACGCTAAAACCGGCGCGCTTAGCGAGAAAACGTTAGTCAGTTCGCTACCAAACGCCGCGCAGTTAACCGCGTCGCCGGATGGGAAAACGCTCTACGTGGCCAGCGAAGTAGAAAAAGGCGTGATAGCGGCATTGCGTGTGGGCGACGACGGGAGTGTGACCGAACTGAATCAGGTTTCTTCCGGGGGCGCGGGCCCGGTCTACTTATCCCTGACGCCGCAGGGTAAGCACCTGCTGGTGGCTAACTATATGAGCGGCTCAATCGCAGTGTTGCCGGTGAATGCAGACGGTAGCCTGCAGGAAGCCAGCGACAAGCATCAGGATAGCGGTGAGCCGGGGGCAGCAAAACCAGAAGCTGCGGTAGAAGGTAGCTTTGCCGCCAGCGATCATAATGGCCCGCATGCCCATATGATTGCCGCCGATCCGAGCGGCAAGTTTGTCTTCTCCACCGATCTTGGCCTGGATCGGATCTACCAGTATCGTTTCGATCAAAGCAAAGGCGTGCTGGAGCCAAACGATCCGCCGTTTATTGCCGCCTCTTCAAAAGGCGCAGGGCCACGCCACTTTGTGTTTGCCGCAGACGGCGCGAGCCTGTGGTTGATTAACGAAGAAGCTTCTACGCTTACCCATTACAGGCTCGACCGGGAGAAAGGCACGCTGGCCGAAGGCAAAACCATCTCTTCGCTGCCAAAAGCCTATAAGGGCACGAGCTTTGCGGCAGGTCTGGTGCTGAGCCATGACGGTAAGCAACTGTATGTTGCCAACCGCCTGCATAACAGCATTGCGCATTTCAGCGTGGGCGTTAACGGCGACCTTACGCATCAGGACGATATCTGGACCCGAGGCGACTATCCACGAGGCCTGACGCTGGATAATACCGGCAAACATCTTTATGCCCTGAACCAGCGCAGCGACAACATTACTCGTTTTAGCGTGGCCCCGGGCAGCGGTAAATTAACTTTTATCGAGGATTATACGGCGGTGGGAAGCCCGTCACAGATGGTCTTCACCCCGTTTAAGTAAAGCAGGACGGGGCGTTTAACGCCCCGATAACCAAAGGAAGCGGTAGTGAGATTCTCCAATCAACGGCTGGCTCAGCTTTTTGAGATGCTGCAAAACGAAACGCTGCCCCAGGATGAACTGGCGCGGCGTTTGTCCGTTTCTACTCGTACGGTTCGGGCCGATATCACGGCGCTTAATGCGCTGATGTCAGGCTTCGGGGCTCAGTTTACGCTTACCCGCGGTGCGGGCTATCAACTGAATATCGAGGATACTGAGCGTTACGGCGAGCTGGTGCAGCATCGTCCGCGTCAGCTTCGTATTCCTCGTACTTCGCCAGAACGCGTGCATTACCTTGTGGTGCGTTTTTTGACGGCGGCGTTTTCACTGAAGCTGGAAGATCTGGCCGAAGAGTGGTTTGTCAGCCGGGCTACGCTGCAAAGCGATATGGCCGAAGTGCGGGAGTGGTTTAACCGCTATCACCTGACGATTGAGACACGCCCGCGCCACGGCATGAAGCTGTTCGGCAGCGAAACGGCTATTCGCGCCTGCCTGACTGACCTGCTGTGGCAGTTAACCTTAGAGGACAGCGAAAATCCGTTATTGACGGAAGAAGCGCTGAACGCGGGTGTCCCTGAGCTGCTCGCCGGTTCGCTGCACGATTGTTTTACCCGCTGCCACATCCGCCTGACCGATGAAGGCGAGCAGTTTATTCGCCTCTATTGTTCGGTGGCGGTTCGTCGCATCAGCGAAGGCTATCCGCTACCGGAATTTACGGCGGATAGCGTTGATGTCCAGGTGAAAGAGGCGGCCAGACAGATTGCCGCTCTTCTTCAGCAACTGGCGGGGAAGCCGCTTTCTGAGGCTGAAGAGCAGTGGCTGCAGGTGCATATTGCCTCACGACAGGTGCAGGAAGTGGCGCCGAGCGCGATCAGCGCCGATGATGACGAGGCGCTGGTTAACTACATCCTGCGCTATATCAATACCCACTATAACTACAATCTTCTAAGCGACGAGCAGCTGCACGCCGATCTGCTGACCCACATCAAAACGATGATTACCCGGGTGCGCTACCAGATAAACATCCCGAATCCACTGCTGGCTAACATCAAACAGCATTACCCGCTGGCTTACGACATGACGCTGGCGGCGGTCTCAAGCTGGGGAAAATATACCCCTTATGCCATCAGCGAAAACGAAATTGGTTTTCTGGTTTTGCATATCGGCGTAGGTCTGGAGCGTCATTACAACATTGGCTACCAGCGCCATCCTCGCGTGCTGCTGGTTTGCGATACCGGGAATTCGACGGTGCGTATGCTGCAGGCGATGCTGTTGCGGAAATATCCCCAGGTGGAGGTGACCAACATAATCTCTCTGCGCGACTATGAGCAGCTCGAGACCGTGGATGAGGACTTTGTGATCAGCACGGCGCGCATAAATGAGAAAGAAAAGCCGGTGGTGGTGATGGCGCCGTTCCCGACGGATTATCAGCTCGAACAGCTTGGCAAGCTGGTGCTGGTGGACAGAACAAGGCCTTACATGCTGGAGAAATTCTTCGATGCCAGCCATTTCCGCATTATCGACCAGCCTATGACTCAGCAGCAGTTGTTCCTGACGCTCTGCGAGCAGCTGGAGCGGGAAGGCGTGGTTGATGCCGATTTTCATCCGTCGGTGGTGGAACGTGAGGCCATTGTCAGCACCATGCTGGGCGAAGGTATTGCGCTGCCGCACTCGCTGGGCCTGCTGGCGAAAAAAACGGTGGTTTACACCGTGCTGGCGCCGCACGGTATTAGCTGGGGGGATGAGACGGCGTACGTGATCTTCCTGCTGGCGATTAGCAAAAGCGAATACGAAGAGGCGATGGCGATTTACGACCTGTTTGTGACGTTCCTGCGCGAGCGGGCGATGGTTCGGCTTCGCGAGAGTCAGGATTTTGACAGTTTTAAAACGGTAGCGATGGACTGCCTGAGTAAATTGTAATTGCTATTGACCCTCTCTCTTGAAGGGATTGGGGGCATTCAGTGGGCTCTGTTACCTCGCCGGGATAAAAACGGGCGTAAATTCAGTCAACAGCTTGGGGTTATTCCCTCTCCCCTGTGGGGAGAGGGTCAGGGTGAGGGGCCGTTATTTCAGGATGGTGAACGCGGTGGTGACATGCTTCACGCCGCTAACCCGGCTGGCAATATCCGCTGCGGCTTTACCTTCACGTTCGGTTACCAGGCCAAGCAGGAATACCTCGCCATTCTCGGTGGTGACTTTCACGTTCGATGATTTCACCTGGTCGCTGGTGAGCAACTGAGAGCGAACTTTTGTGGTGATCCACGTATCGCTCGACGCTACGCCCAGGCCGACCGGAGCCATAATTCGAATCTCGTTATAGACTTCGGTTGCGCCGTCCACGCCCAACGCGATTTGTTTGGCGCGGGAGGCGAGATCCGGGTTAGGAGACTGACCAGCCAGCAGTACTTTGCCCTGGTAAGCCGTCACGTTAATACGCGCTTCTTTCTTGATTTGCTCATCCTTGTTGAGCGCGCTGTTCACGCGTAATTCAAGCGTGCCGTCATCAACCTGTGTCCCGACGGTGCGTGGATCTGTCGCCGTTTTTGTCGCCACGGCGGCGCTTCCCACAACAACGGCACCGACGCAGCCCTGCAGCAACAGCGCGGAAATAAGAACTGCGACTGGCGTAATGGCCTTCATGTTCATTCCTTCTCCTTTCACAAAATTAGCTATTAGCCATCCTGGTGAGGAAATAGCGTATTGTCGATCAGATCGCATAAACAGTTCACCGTCAGCATATGCATCTCCTGGATGCGGGCGCTGCGATGAGAAGGGATTCGGATTTCAACATCCTGTGGCCCCAACAGTCCTGCCAGTTCGCCGCCGTCATAGCCCGTCAGCGCGACGATAGTCATGTCGCGGGTAACGGCGGCCTCAACCGCTTTGACAATATCACGGCTATTGCCTCGGGTGGAAATTGCCAGCAAAACGTCCCCGGCGTGGCCCAGCGCACGAACCTGCTTGGCATAAACTTCTTCATGCAGACGGTCGTTAGCGATCGCGGTTAAGACCACATTATCCGCATTAAGTGCAATGGCCGGTAAACTAGGGCGCTCTGTTTCAAAGCGGTTGATCATGCTGGCAGCAAAATGCTGTGCGTTGGCGGCGGAGGTACCATTGCCACAACAGAGGATTTTGTTGCCGTTCAGTAAAGACTGAACCAGCGTCATTGCGGCACGGGAAATGGCGTCCGGCAGAGCTTCCGCTGCGGCAATCTGAGTTTGAATACTTTCCGTGAAGCAGACTTTGATTCTTTCGAGCACGTTGATTCTACCTGGAGTTTTTTAGATATCGGCGGCAAACGCGTTGGTCAGCCACGCTATTTCATTGCCGGTGAAAGCTAACACATCGAAACGGCAATCTACAGTATCAAAACTTTGACCTTTGCCGCTAAGCCAAACCTGAGCGGCATGCAGCAGGCGCAGCTGCTTGCTGCGCGTCACGCTGGCGGCGGCATCGCCGAACTTATCGTTACGCCGGAAACGCACTTCCACAAAAACGATAACCTGCTGCTGTTGCATAATAAGGTCGATTTCGCCGCCGCGAACATGCACGTTCGCGGCCACAAAGCGCATTCCCTCGCGCTCAAGATAGCGACGCGCCTGCTGTTCATAGCGCGCGCCGCGTTGCTTGCGGTTCAGGATACCGGAACGATCTGGCCCTGACTGAATTGCAGCCAATTTAACTTCCTGTTAATGACGCAGTCCTGGCTGGCGGTCAGCTGCCCGGTGTTGCCGTTTACCTGATAACCCGGCACCTGGCGTATCTGCGAGAAGTGGCTTGCCAGCGTCCAGGCATCAACGCCCATGGCATACAGACGCGCCAGCGAGTAGTCATTATTGACGCTGCTTAACGCCTGCTGCATCAGCTGTGGATTACCGCCGGAAAGCATCGGGATTTCGCTAAACTGCAGGCCTTCCATTTCCAGTCGGTAGTCCGGGCCGTTCACGCCCTGCGAGCTGCGCGAGCTGGCATACAGCTGAGCGCTGCCGCGGCTGCCGGTGCGCATCGCAATCATGGGTTTGATCAGCGCCACTTCTTCGGAGGTCGCAATGATGTAGACCGCGTCTACGTTGCCGCTGCTGCCTGCGGTAATTTGCGCATCCGTAGGGGCTGCCGGAATAGTCAGCCCGCCAATGGTCACGCCTGGCGGGGTATTGGACGGCGTACTCACCGGGGTGCCGGTCAGTGCGATACCGGAGCCGCTGTTAATCCCGCGCTTCAGGTCGCTCACTGAACCAAATTTCTGCTGCAGTACCAGGCCACCGCCGAGTTTCTGCCATTCGGTGGCAAAGGCTTTCGCCACTCGGTCGCCCAGGGCGTTAGCCGGGATCAGCATCAGCGGATTGCGGTGATTTTGCTGCCAGATATGATCCGCGGCATCACGGGCTTCATCTTCTGGAGAAAGCGCGAAATAGCAGATGTTAGGGCGATTCTGCACGTTTTCAGGCTGGTTCAGCGCCAGAATATTTAACGGGCTGTTGGTGCTGGCCAACTGGTCCACATTATTTTTTAGCAGCGGGCCAACGACCAGCGTGGCACCGTCCTGCTGCGCCTGAGCCAAAACCTGAGAGAGCGGCTGGCTGCTGGTGTCGTAAATCTTAATTTCTGCCGAAGGGTTCGCGGCAACAGATGGCGCGGTTTGTGCGTCTGGCTGGGCAGACGGCGTTGCTGGGGCTACTGTTTGCGGCGTTGCGGCCTGTGCCTTCTGGTCGGTTAAATCGCTGACGGACGCACTTGCCGGGCTCACTGCAGCATTAGGATCTGCGGGGGCCTGGGACGCTTGCGGCTGAGGCTCTTCTTGAGGCGGCGCAGCCTGCTGTTGCGCATTAGGATCTACGGACTGGGCGGCAGGCTGAACGGCTGCAACCGGCGCGACGCCGTTGTTTTTCGCCGCTTCAAACCCTTGCTCAATCGCGCGGCCAAACACCGCAGCCTGGCCGTTGAGCGGCAGCAGAAGGGCGATTTTACCGGTTGAGGCTGGTTTGAAGTTTTGAACATTCACTAACTGAGTCGGCAACGTTTTTGAGCCTGGATTATTCGGGTAGCGCGTTTGCCAGTCCTGAATCCCGGCTTTCAGCATGTTAGGATCGTTACGGTTATCGCTCCAGACGTGCTGCAGATCCAGCCAGCCCTGCAGGGTATTTTCGTCGGCGTTAATCACCAGGCTGTTCATTTGCTCTGGGGAGAACTGCGACAGAACCTGCCAGGTGCCATCAATGTTCTTTTGATGAGCATCGCCTTTGAGCAACGGCTCCTGAGCAATGTACGCGCGCAGCAGCGCTAAAGACGGGCGTCCCTGAGAAGCGTCAATCACAGCCTGGTAATAACGGCTCTGTTGGCCCTTGTCGAGTGCGCTCGGGTCAATCTTTTCCAGCAGGGCAGAGGCGGCGCTGAAGTCTTTCTGTGCAATCTTCACTTCCGGCACCAGCAGCTGTTGCTCACGCGCTTGCACATCGTTGAGCTGCTGCGGCAGTTGGTTATACAACGCCACGGCCTGTTGAGGTTTGCCTTCTTTTAGCAGGGAACGAATGGCGAGTAATTGCCAGTTGGTCTTGCTATCATCTGCACTTTGCTGCATTTGCTGCAGATAGTAAGCGGACCCGGCGGTGGTGTCGCCCTGCAGCAGCGTGGCGGACTGATCCGGTGCTTGGGTTGAACAGCCGGCAAAAATCAGCGCCGCGAGCAACACAGGCAGGCAGCGCCCGGCTTTTGAACGATTCAAGGTTGAGGGTAGCATTCTGTATCCAGTGGTTTTATTTCCCAATGTACAATATTAAATCGGCAATACGGATGAAACAATGAAACAACACGAAACGGCGGCGATTTCAGCCAGTACGCTTTACATCGTCCCGACGCCTATCGGCAACCTCGGGGACATCACCCAGCGGGCCCTCTCAGTGTTGCAAAGCGTTGATCTGATTGCCGCAGAAGATACCCGTCATACCGGACTTTTGCTGCAGCATTTTGCGATTAATGCGCGACTCTTCGCACTTCACGATCACAATGAGCAACAAAAAGCTGAAACGCTACTGGCGAAACTGCAGGAAGGCCAAAGCATTGCGCTGGTGTCCGACGCCGGTACGCCGCTGATTAACGATCCGGGTTACCACCTCGTGCGCACCTGCCGCGAGGCGGGGATTCGCGTCGTGCCGCTGCCTGGCCCATGCGCCGCTATCGCTGCACTCAGCGCAGCTGGCTTGCCGTCCGATCGTTTTTGCTATGAAGGTTTTCTGCCTGCAAAATCAAAAGGCCGTCGCGACGCGCTGAAGGCGATTGAGCAGGAGCCGAGAACGCTGATTTTCTATGAATCCACTCACCGCCTGCTCGACAGTCTCGATGATATCTGCACTGTGCTGGGCGAATCCCGTTACGTGGTGCTGGCGCGCGAGCTGACCAAAACCTGGGAGTCGATTCACGGCGCGCCCGTAGGCGAGTTACTGGCATGGGTGAAGGAAGATGAAAACCGCCGCAAAGGCGAAATGGTGCTGATTGTTGAGGGCTTTAAAGTCCAAAGCGATGATGAACTCCCCGCCGAAGCGCTGCGTACGCTGGCATTGCTGCAGGCTGAGTTGCCGCTGAAAAAGGCTGCAGCGCTTGCCGCAGAAATTCACGGCGTGAAAAAGAATGCCTTGTACAAATATGCGTTAGAAAACAGCGAGAAATAGTTTTCTCGAGCCGGCTCCTGGTTTTCATATCGCAACGCGGTTAGCGTTTAAAAAACGAACTCCCTGGTGTTAATTTATGCATGACTGAATGACTTTAAGGGAGTTAAAGTTTATGCCGGTATTGATACCAGGAGATTCAAGGATGGTTGTTTACCCTATCAGCTACAGCCCCGCAGCATTAGAAAGAGCGTTCGATATTTCTGGAACCACGGAAATTCTCGGTGAACCTGCTTTATTCATTTTCCGCAAAGATAAAACTGCGGCGGCGATTATCTATGCCGAGCCCACCCTTGATGAGAACAACGAACTTCGCCATCTGGTGGTGGCTAAGCTGGATCTTATTCCTCGCAAAAGCACCAGGCAGGAAGAATCTATTGTGGCCGTAAAACGCTACTGGGAAGCAAAAGCCGTGACTCAGATTGAAGGTGTGGTGGTCGACAGCCCGGCACGTGATACGCGAGTAGCCACAACGCTTTATGAGCATCTTATCCTGGATAAGGATCTGATCTTAATGAGCGATCATGAGTAATACGCTGGGGGGCAGGGAATTTGGCGGCGTATTGCCCGTTCATCGAAGCACGTTAAGGTATTTGTGCTCAATACCGAAAATGGGCATTTCTATCCCTATGATGGAGAGCGTGTTTGTTATGACGGTGAAAGCACTCCTGAATCTGAGATTTGGAGCCTGTCTCCTGATGAATCCCGGCGTGGCATTGTGCTGGTGGCTGAGAAGGCTTGTGAATGACCGCGTGAATAAGGCCCGATATATTCGGGCCTTATGGTTTTGTTAGTTTACCGGCGTTGCCTCAATCACCAGCGTTTCCAGCGGTTTCAGCGTCACAACCAGCGGTTTACTGTAGTCGTTGGTTACGGTCTCGTTCTTGCCGTAAACCTGCTTCAGCGTAAAGCGCGTGGCCTCGCCGTTCGGCACTTCAAAGCTCTTACTCAGGTCGAGGTAGTAGCTTTGTGATTTATCCGACGGGTTACGCAGACCCAATATTGCTTTCTCTTTACTCCACGATGCCCAGCCGTAAACCTCCAGCTGCGTCGGATCGCCGCCAACCCAGTGGCTGTCAACCAGCACGGTGCTGTTCGCCCGTGACCATTTCGCCGCGTCGGCAAGCGTGTCCCATTTGGCGTTGTTCAGCATTGACGGCGTGATGTACAGCTCCTGCAATTGCGTGCCGGTGGCGAAGTAGCTCCAGGCCTGATCGGCAAAATCCTGGTCCGTTTGGACTTTCTCCAGCCCAAAGTAGGCATGTTCTGCGCTGACGATACCGTGGTACATCAGTGAATTAATCGGGAAAAGCGGGCCTTTACGCACGATGGAGCGATAGGTTTCCGCGTCGCGATAGGTTATCCACTGCTGCACCGGCGAACCTTTGCCATAAACGTTGATGTCATCGCCCTGGCGCCAGATGGAGTCGGCGTAGAACAGCCAGGACGGGCTGGCGTTGGTACCTGTCGTCAGGTTGATAAACAGATCTTTGTTGGCGGCCCGCATGTTTTTGATTAACTCAATGGAGGCATCAAAGTCAGAGGCGTAAGGGCTGCCTTTGATGTACGAGTTCGCGTTGCCCATGCCGTCGAGCTTAAACGAGGTGATATGTTCGTTTTTGATAAGCCCGATAATTTGCTGATTAAAATTGCGGAAGTAGTTGGGGCCTGAGAGCGCAAATTTACCGTCCACGGTTTCAAAGCCATTCTCTTTAGCGTGTGAAACCCGCACGTCGCGTGGCTTGTTATAGCCACCCCACGGTGAGAGCCACAGCCCCACGGAAGTATGCAAACTGTCCGCTTTTTCTTTGATAGCACCAAAGCCGTGCTTAAACGCCGGGCCAAACAGCCACTTTCCGGTCAAATCGTCCCAGCCGTCATCCAACAGGAAGCCGTCGAGCTTCACGTCCCGCTTGCTTATCAGTTCGCTGGCGTATTCATCCATACGGGTCAGCACGTCCTTCTCGGTGTAGGGCGTAAAGAAACCGATGTCCATCCAGCTGTTGTAGTGCAGATAGGGCTGGTAAGGGCGCGGGCGCATGACGTTGATAAATTCATTAAAGCTACGGCGAAGCTGGTCTGTTGCTTCAAACGTGCCGAAGTAGACCGTATAGGTCACCGGGGCGTCGGTTTTAATCGGCGTTTTGAGTTCAACGTTCAGGTTGGTAGTGGTTTCGTAGGCGTAGGTATTCACGATCGGTTTTTGCGGCAGCATATAGAAACTGTCCGCAACGATGGGTGAGCTGTTGATGGCGCCGTTGACATAAGGTGCCTGAGCCTGACCTTTGGTCGGGAAAAAGGTGATCTTCGCGACTTCGCGAGGCTGGCCTTTTGCCTGGAGCGTGTAGTCCACCGCCGCGTACTTGCCCTTCAGCAGCTTCAGGGTCACGTTGACCGAGAAATCGTCCCGCTCGTAATCAATCTGAATGGCGTCTGCGGTTTTGCTGACGTTTTTGATTTTAAAGTCGGCGGTATGGATGACTTTTTCGTCAGGTAGCGTCAGGAAAAACAGTTCGACAGGTGCAAGTTTATGGCTCGAGAGCCTGTCTTTTACGACGACAGCGGAGCCTGAATCGTCGAAAGAGACGGCAAGGTTAGGGTTTTCAAGCTGATACTGAGCCGCCAGCGCGGCGTTGCCCATGAGCATCATGAGCAGGGAGCTTTTTATTATTGTCTTCATCAGAGGTCCTTACACCAGGGGGTTAAAGCGCCGCTTCTGATTCCGGCAGCAACTTATTCGCCGAGCCGCATACCGCGACTTTGCTACGCACCACCTCTTTCATCGCGTCCATGCCGACGCGCATGTAATAGCGTGGATCGTTGCCTTCCGGGTTAGCGCTAAACCATTTTTTCACCGCGTCCGCGAAGGCGATTTTTAGTTCCGTCGCGACATTCACTTTGCAGACGCCAAGCTCGATGGCACGGCGAACAAACTCGTCAGGCACGTCGCTCGCGCCGTGCAGCACTAACGGGACGCTGACGACGTCGCGGATCTCGCCCAGCCGTTTGAAGTCTATTTTCGGACGTTTGGTATACAGACCGTGTGCGGTGCCAATGGCAACCGCCAGGCTATCGACGCCGGTGAGTTCGACAAAGCGACGGGCTTCCTGCGGATCGGTCAGGAAAGCACTTTCTTCATCCACATCCATGTCGTCTTCCACGCCGCCCAGGCGGCCCAGCTCGGCCTCGACGCTGCAATCGTTGCGGTGACAAAACTCAACCACGGATCTCACCAGCTTCACGTTGTCAGCAAAGGGAAAGTGGCTGCCGTCAATCATGGCGCTGCGCACGCCCGCGTTAACCTTGCGGCTGATGTCCGCCAGGCTTTCGTGATGATCGAGGTGCAGCGCCAGCGGTATGCCGTAGCTTTCGGAATAGGCGTGGCACAGCGCGTAAATCTCTTCGAAAGCGATGTGTTTAAAGGTGCCCGGTGTGCCGGCAAGGATCACCGGGGAATGCAATTCTTTGCACACTTCAAGAATCGCCTGGATGGTTTCGGCATTGTGAATATTAAAAGCCGGCACCGCATAGCCTCTGGCCTGCGCGTCCTGAAGCAGATATTTCGTGGAGATAATGCTCATGATGAACCTCTCAGCCTTTCCAGGGATGAATAACGACGCCTTTAACAACGCGGTTTACAGTGCCGTTCGCGGAAGGTGTGTCCGGCGTAATGCCTGCTTTAACAGAAGAGGCGAGGGCGAAAACCTGGGCATACATCAGGAAACAAAACGCCTGTTCAACGTCGAGGAACGTGCGATCTGCGGTAGGCATCAGGATATGCGGACCTGATGTGATTTCAGGGCTTGTGGCGGCCGAAATAGCGATCGTCTGCATAGCCAGGCTGTCGCGGCGCAGTTCCGCCAGCAGATCCAGATCGTACAGTCGAGTGTACGGATCGCTGGAGACCAGCACGATCGCCAGCGTCTTATTATTGACCAGGGATTTTGGGCCATGCCTGAAGCCGGTTGGTGTGTCATAAAACGCCGCCAGCTTGCCAGCCGTGAGTTCAAGCACCTTCAGAGAGGCTTCTCGCGCCACGCCCTGTAAGCCACCGCTGCCCAGGTAGACCACGCGTTCGTAGGGAAGATCGCCAAACGGAATTTCGCTGAAATCGCCCTGCGAATGAATAATTTGGGCACAGCGGTGAGCGACATCCTGAAATGACTGCGTGTTGATGACGTCCGGGGCGAAAACCGCAAGGCAGCTTGCCATCATGGTCGTGATGCTGCTCGTCATGGCAAAACCGCGATCGTGCGTTTCCGCAGGCATCAGCAGGGGCAGTGAGCGGTTGTCCTCCAGCGCGCTACGGTAGAGGCTGCCGCCCTCGTTACAAGTGATGGTCATGTGATAGCAGGATTTCACGATCTGGTTGGCAAGTTCCACCGCAGCGACGCTCTCGGGGCTGTTACCGGAGCGAGCGAAGGAAACCAGCAGCGTTGGCTGTTCCGGGGAGAGGTAGTCCAGCGGATTGGTCACCAGATCCGTGGTTGGCACGGCAACAAACTGTTTACCGGTGTGACGAGACAGCCACGGAGCAATGATATCGCCGATAAATGCTGACGTGCCGGCACCGGTGAGGATGATTCGCAGCTTGTCGTTCGCCAGCAGGGGAGCAAGGAAGTCGGTAATGTGATCGCGTGTGCGGTCGATCTGTTGCAGAGAGCGGATCCAGCTTACGGGCTGCTGGCGGATCTCTTTTTCAGTCCAGGTCGTGTGGCTGCGATCTGTGGCAGCGAAAGTTTCACTCATGACTAAGTCCTTAGCATTGCAGCATCAGGTTCAGGCTTTTTAGAATCCATCACCTTTCGTTTTGTTTCATTTGTTGGTTGTTCGTATTTTATAAAAATGTATAGAAAGGAATCGATAAGATCAACATGCAAAATGAAATAAAACGAAAACCATGAGGTGGATCTTTATTTTAATCAATGTGATGTTTTTAAAGTATTTATTAAGACATTGCGGAATGGAGGAAAGAAAAAGAAAGGCCCGGGGCGGAGCCAGCCACAGGCCAAAGTGATGCATAATGAAAGCAGCGGAGGAAGCCGCCTGCATTAAACGGGGTTCAAAACCGGGGAGAAGTTACCGGATCGTTGATTTCAGATGCCTTCTTCGCTGGCTTCTGTTGCCCGGTGGCGCGCCATCTCGTCCACAAGGCTGGTCAGGCCGCGGTGCCCGCACTCCAGTGCCATCTGGCGAAACTCGCTGCCGTTTAGGCCTTCGCGTTCCAGTACCATCTCTAGCAGTAGCTGCAGATTGACGCCTGTAACGACCTCCCGTCCAGGATTCTCGAGTGCCAATGTGGAAGCGACTCGAAACGGCGTACCGCCAAGCAAATCAGTCAGAAAGACCAAACCCTCACGCTCATCAAGCTGGCGGATGGCCTCGCGAAACTGTTCTGTCAGTCGTGCGGTGGAGGAGGTTTCCGGAAAGTCGATGGCAATAATCTGCGGCTGCTCGCCGAGGATCTGTTTCATTGCCTGTTCCATCCCGCTGGCAAAGCCCCCGTGGCCGCTTAAAATGATGCTCAACATCTGCTTTTCTCCTTAGAGGAAGTGAAGGAACTTCCCAACAACGGCTAAAACTACGGTGATGCAAATCAGGCGCAAGGGGCTCCAGCCACGGCGCACCAGGGCGTACATTGCCAGGGTATACACCAGAGGCAAAAACGCAGGCATCAGCTTGTCGATGACGTCAGTTTGAAGCTTAACCACCGCATCCCCGGCGGTGATTTCAAGCGTAGTGGACAGGCGAACATAGGTTGCGACGAGGGCGCCGATAACGGTCATCCCGACGATGGAAGCGGCATGCCCGACCTTGCGCGTATTTGCTTTAATTAACGGAATTGCCGCCACGCCCATACGGTAAGCGTAGTGCGCCAGGCCGAAACGCAGGCCCAGATGCACCACGTTAAACAGCACGATAAAAACGATGGCACCGAGTATAGACCCCTGAAGCGCCAGGCTGGCACCAATCCCGCCGCAGATAGGTAGCAGCGTCAGCCAGAACATGGCATCCCCAATGCCGCCGAGCGGTGCGCCAACGGCAATCTTTGTGCTCTGGATGCTGTTTACATCCTGCTTCGAGCGCTCCATCGCCAGAATGATGCCTATCACAAAGGTGACCAGGAAAGGATGGGTATTGAAGAACCCCATATGCCCCTGCATCGCACGGGCGAGATCCCGTTTATTGGTATGGATTTTTTTCAGGGCGGGCAGCAGGCCGTAGAGCCAGCCGCAGGCCTGCATACGCTCGTAGTTAAACGAGGCCTGCAGCAACATTGAACGCCATGCCACGCGGTTGATGTCTTTCCGGGTTAGCTCCGCGCCAATTTTCTGATCCTCATAAACAGTGTCATTAGCGGTGATGTTTTCAGGCTCAATGGCCTGAGAAAGCGTTTGGGTATCAGATGCCATCTTCAAATTCCTCTTTCTGAGCGCGAACGGGCTGTGGCGGAGTAGGGTCTTTGCGCATCAAATCCATCAGCGCCAGCGCAAGCGCGGCGGCAGCAATCGCCAGCACCGGCAATTTCAGCCAGGCTGCGCCGACGAAGCCGATGATGAAGTAGGGGATGTAAACGTTTTTCATCATTATTTTCAGCAGTACGGCAAAACCGATAGCCGGCATGATGCCCCCGGCGACGCCAAGCCCGTCAATCAGCCTCGCGGGCAGCATATCGATGGCCGTTTTGGCATGTTCGGCCCCAAAATAAATGGGTAAGAAGGCGCACAGAAAATAGAAAATGCCGAGTGCGAGCATCGCCAGATAGTTAATGCGCTCAATGCCTCTGGTATCGGCGTTCGCCGCCATACGGTCGGCTCGCGCCATGACGCCGGACATCACGGAGAACAGGAAGGTAATGCCCATCTGCACCGCAACCGCAAAAGGTACCGCGACACCGACGGCCACTTCTGGCTTCACGCCGGTGGTAATGGCAAAAGTCGTGCCGACGATGGTGCCGATAATGACGTTAGGTGGCTGCGCGCCAGCGAGCGGGGCCAGCCCCATCCACACCAGCTCCAGCGTGCCGCCGGTGAGAATACCGGTGTGTAAATCGCCAAGAATAAGGCCAACCAGTGGGCCAAGGACGACGGGGCGGTGCATATGGGTCAGGCCGTTGAACATATCCAGACCGGCGATAAAGGCCAACAGGCCCAGGGCTATCGCTTGCAGTAAGCTGATTTCCATAGCAAATACCTCAGAGAAGTTTATAGAGATCCTGAGCTGATTCCGTCGGTACACCCTGGACAAAACATTCGACGCCGGCCTGTTGCAGGCCGGAGAAAGCGGCAATGTCCTGTTCATCAACCGACACGGTTTTAGCCACCTGCTTTTTGCCTTCGACGTAGTGCATGTTGCCTACGTTGATGCGCGTGACCGGCACGTTGCCGTTCACCAGGGTGAGGAAATCCCCCGGGTTTTTACAAACCAGCAGAATCTTCTGGCGATCTGCTGCGCGGTGAATGTTGTCGATGACTTTTTGCAGCGGCCAGAAGCGCACCGCAATCCCTTCTGCCAGCACCATCTCCATCAGGTTCTGCTGGATGGGATCCTCCGCGACCTCATCATTCGCGACCAGGACCAGGTTTGCGCCGGAAAACCCGACCCACTGCACGCCAACCTGGCCGTGGATCAGGCGCTCATCAATGCGGCTTAAGACAATATTTGGCATGGTATTTCCCTTATTATCATTGTGTTAATGAGGAGACTGCTCACCGTGACAGGCCGCGTTGTACTGCCGCAGCACATCCTGAATATGGTCGATAATCAGCTCATGAGGTTTGGCTGCCAGCTGTGCTTCCCGCACCCTGGCGTACTGAAGCGGCAGGTACTGGCTGATTAACGGCAGTGGAATAGGTTCGTGGGCAAGGTTCCTGACCAGCACATCGTAAGCCTCATCGATGTCGCGATCCGGCCAGTAGTAGCGCACCCGATCGGAGTAGCTATAGCCGCGTGCCAGGCGTAGCGCATCACCGTTACCGTGATAGTGCTGCTGCCAGTGCTCCGGGTGGTCAAGCATCACGCTTTCCAGGACATCCCTCAGGCCGGAGCATTTGTGTGCCGGGAGCAGTTCTTGCTCAATGGCTGAGAGGGAGAAAAGGGCTTCGCGCAGGGCAAAAGTCAGGGCGGGACCGACTTTTAGTATTGCAAAGTGATCTTCCACTAAATGATGTAGCGCCTGCGTGGTCTGGTAATCCGTTGAATGTGCTTCAAAAACCATCGTGGGTGAAGCTTCAATGCGTTTGCTTAGCGCGCGGGCTTTTTCCGGCTGATAGTCAATGACCTGGGTGTGGTCGAACTCGACGCCGGGTTGAACAACAAGGCCAATAATTCGCGGCCAGATTTCACTTAACCCCCGTTCAGAAAAGGCTTGTCGGTGAGCCTCCAGCGTGGCGTCTGCGGCCTGCGGCGTCGTGACGACGAGTTCGGCGAGGGTTTCATGGGCACCACCAGGGACGGGCACTTCGGTGCCGATGATGTACACCAGATCGGCATGGCCAAAGTGGTCGATGCAGGTTTGCTCGGCAATCAGCGCCAGCCTGGCAGCTCGCCCGGCAACGACGTCATCCGTGAGCGGCACGGGATCGTCTGCACAAGACATGCTGCAGTCGAGGTGTATTTTCTTAAAACCTGCGGCGACATAGCTGCGGATCAGCTCTTCTGCATGGGACATCGCCTCTTCGGCCGGCCGGGTTTGCCAGCGGTTTGGGCCAAGATGATCGCCGCCGAGTATCAGGTCGCCATAAGGAAAACGGTGCTTTTCCGCGAGCTGATAAACGAAACCGCAGAAATCTGCAGGCGTCATTCCGGTATAGCCGCCGTACTGATCTACCTGATTAGAGGTCGCTTCAATAAGCAAGCTGGTACCGGCTCCGCGAGCGTGGCGCATGGCGGCCTCAAGCACCAGCGGATGTGCGGAGCACACTGCAAAGATCCCGTGCTGGTTGTTCCGTTTGTGGTTAGCGACAAATTCGATCAGCTGTTTCACTTTCCTCTCCACGGCGATGGGTTAAAACATTTTCTTTCGATTCATTTCATTTAATCGTGCCTTAATGGCGTTTGAGAATAAAAAGAAAGATACTGGAATTGAGATCTGTTTCGCAAAAGAAACATAATGAAAGTGTCTGGTATGCTTATGACGCCTTTTTAACGAAGATTCCTGGGGCTTGCTTTCTGCTAAAAGAAAGGTGTTAATAGGCAAATAGAAATGAAACGAAAGATATATTGAAAGGTTACCCTATGAGCAACAGCGATACCGCAACGGACAAACGTATTCCGGGTACCAGCGAAAGGCGCGAGCAGATTATTCAGCGCCTTCGCCAGCAGGGAAGCGTACAGGTTAATGATTTATCTTCTTTTTTTGGTGTTTCTACCGTCACCATCCGCAACGATCTCGCGTTTCTTGAAAAACAGGGCATTGCGGTCCGTGCCTACGGCGGGGCGCTGATTTGTGAGCCCGGCAGCGTGGTAGCAGAGCCTTCGGTGGAAGATAAAAGCTCGCTGAATACTTCACTGAAGCGCAGCATCGCCCGGGTTGCAGCGGACTTGATCCAGCCCGGGGACAAAGTGATTCTTGACTCAGGAACCACAACGTATGAAATCGCCAGGCTGATGCGCCAGCATAAAGAAGTGATCGCCATGACCAACGGGATCAACGTGGCTAACGCGCTGCTGGAAGCCGAAGGGGTTGAAGTGCTGATGACCGGCGGGCATCTGCGCCGTCAGTCGCTATCGTTTTATGGCGACAGCGCGGAACAGTCGCTGCAAAATTATCATTTCGACATGCTGTTCCTCGGGGTGGATGCCATCGATCCGGAACGCGGCGTGAGCACCCATAATGAGGATGAAGCGCGCCTCAACCGCAAAATGTGTGAAGTCGCCGAGCGGGTTATCGTGGTCACCGACTCCAGCAAATTTAACCGCTCCAGCCTGCATAAAATCATCGACATCCAGCGCATTCACCGGGTAATCACCGATAAAGGCATTCCGGCAGAGAGCCTGAGCGCGCTGCGGAAGAGCGGGATTGATGTTGTGCTGGTGGGCGACTAGCTTTTGTTTCTGGCGGGCCCGCGTGACAGGGGAGATGAAACCCTCTATACTGCGCGCCGAAGCTGACCAGACAGTCGCCGCTTCGTCGTCGTCCTCTTCGGGGGAGACGGGCGAGGGGGAGGAAAGTCCGGGCTCCATAGGGCAGGGTGCCAGGTAACGCCTGGGGGGGAAACCCACGACCAGTGCAACAGAGAGCAAACCGCCGATGGCCCGCGCAAGCGGGATCAGGTAAGGGTGAAAGGGTGCGGTAAGAGCGCACCGCGCGGCTGGCAACAGTCCGTGGCACGGTAAACTCCACCCGGAGCAAGGCCAAATAGGGGTTCACATGGTACGGCCCGTACTGAACCCGGGTAGGCTGCTTGAGCCAGTGAGCGATTGCTGGCCTAGATGAATGACTGTCCACGACAGAACCCGGCTTATCGGTCAGCTTCAACCATTCAGAAACGCCCCGCACGGTGAAAACCGTCGGGGCGTTTTGCATTCAGGGACAACAAGATGAATGACTGTCCACGACGCTATCTATGAAAAGAAAGCGGCTTATCGGTCAGCTTCAACTTCTTAATAAACGCCCCGCAGGTGCAAGTTTGCGGGGGCGTTTTGCATTCAGGGACAACAAGATGAATGACTGTCCACGACGCTATCTATGAAAAGAAAGCGGCTTATCGGTCGGCTTTAACTTCTTAATAAACGCCCCGCAGGTGCAAGTTTGCGGGGCGTTTTGCATTCAGCACAGGCTATTTCAGCGTTTTAAGCATGCAGATCTCGCAGCTGCTATGGCCAGTGTTGCCCAGGCTGCCATCCAGGTGTTTGAAACCAAATGCTTCGTAGAGTGAGACCGCCGAGCTGAGCTCATCGAGCGTTTCCAGGTAGCAGTAACGGTAACCGAAGGCTTCGGCCTGTTTTATCGCCAGCGCCATAAGGCGTCTGCCCAGGCCCATGCCCGTCACGTTGCTGTCCAGATAAAGTTTCTGTAATTCACAGTATTCTTCACCTGCCCCCTGCAGCGGGGCGATACCAACGCCGCCTAAAATCTTTCCTTCGCGTTCAACGACCCAGTAGCCAGCCCTGGGTTTTTGGTAGGCGCGGGTCAGGTCATTCAGCGCCGGATCGTGCAGGCTTACGCCTTCGAGATGATCGATTTGGTTATCCCGGAAGCTTTGGCGGATAACTTCGGCGATAGCGTGATTGTCCTCCGGGCGAATTGGCCGAACCTGAACATGAAGATCCCGCTGGCTACGTGCATTTGCCAGCGCCCGGGTCAGCGATTTGACCGACTGAAAAATTTGCAGCTTTTCGCTGTCTGACGCCAGAGAAAGGGCCTGGGCCGTGAAATCGTTAGCGTGTTCAGTGAGATCTTTAAGCGCGGCAACACCCTCGTGGCTCAGGTTGAACACCGTGGCTCTCCCGTCGCTTTCATCCTGCGCTCTTGCCAGGAGACTGGCACTTTCAAGACCGCGAAGCGTTCTGCTGATGCTGGATTTCTCCACGCACAGGCGGCGGGCCAGCTCCGTTACTCCGGCGGGCTCACGATCGAGTTCGATCAAAATATGACTTTGTAACGGCGACAGATCGGTCCCGCTGCTTTTCCGGTTCAGCATGCCCAGCTCGCGTACCATCTCGCGCAGCGCGGCGCGGAACCCTTCAATTTCGTTGGTCTGCATAACAACTCACATCAATGAGAGAAATGTATTTGGTTAACACTGTTAACTAGTTTGTGTATCATACCGAAATTAAGCAGGCAGGCAAGTGACCAGGAGGGCAGGATGCAAAACAGAGAACCGGATACAACGGACAGAAGGATTGTGATCGGCACGATCGTTGCCGTGCTGTGCTTTTACATTGCGGTTGCGGTGGGATCGCTTTGAGCCTCTGGCGGCAAATAAGTGCGCTTTGGCGAGTATTTGCCATAATGGCCCACAAGTTTCACTGTGGCGAAAAATCATGATCAAATCCCTCTACATCGACAACTACCGTTCCGTGCGCAAGCTTTCCATTGATTTGGGCAGGCTGAATGTGGTGTTTGGCCCCAACGGGTGCGGTAAGTCTAATATTTATAAGGCGATCCATCTGATCCACGGTGCGGGGAGTGGGCAACTGTCTCACTGGCTTTCTGATGAAGGCGGGATCCAGAAAGCGATGTGGGCGGGCGATCGCGCCCGCGGCTACGCCAGCGCCCCGCGCAGGCTGACGCTGGCGGTAGAAACGGATACGTTTGAATATGAGCTGCAGGTGGGCTTTCCCGAACCGCTTCCATACCCGACGATGTTTGGCCTCGATCCTATCGTTAAAGAGGAGCAAATCTGGCTCAGCGGCTACCGGCGGCGCCCTTCATCGTCGGTTATGCAGCGGCGCAACCAGACGGTTTTCCTTAATAACGTCAATGGCGAAAAGGTGACTCACGCCGCCACGCTGTACGAAAATGAATCCCTCTTTGGCCAGCTTGGCGAGCCGCATTTGTACCCGGAAGTCTCCAGCGCCAGGGAGACGCTGCGTCACTGGCGTTTCTACCACGAGTTCGATATTTCTAAAGGCGCTGGCCTGAGGCTGCCGCAGGTGGGCTACCGCTCTCCGGTGCTGTCCGGCGATGGCCTGAACCTGGCCGCCGCGTTTCAGACTATCGTCGAAATTGGCGACAGCGAGCTGATGTTTACCGTGCTGGAAGAAGCTTTCCCGGAATGTACGTTTTTCTGTGATAACAGCGGCGGGCGCTTCCAGATGATGATGACCCGGCAGGGGATTAATCGCCCGCTTGAGTCCGCGGAGTTTTCAGACGGCACGCTGCGTTTTCTCTGCCTGACCGTGGCGCTGCTCAGCCCGAGACCGCCGCAGTTTATCGCCCTCAATGAGCCTGAAAATAGCCTGCATCCGCAAATGCTCCCGGCGCTTGCCCGCCTGATTGCCGAGGCAAGCCGTTACACGCAGATTTGGCTTACCAGTCATTCTCCTGAACTGGCTAACCTTATCGAAAAATATACGGCGTTTACGCTGTACGAGCTGGGTATTGAGAAAGGGGAAACCACGATGACTCAGCGGGCCTGACGCCGTTTTCCCTTCCCCGCGAGGAGAAGGGAAACGTAAGGTTACAGGCTACCGGCGATGGTGATGTAGTCGGTATAAAGCTGCGGGGCGCCGGAGAACGAAGCCAGTTCGCGCCATTCGTCGTACATCCTTTCGCTTTCCTGATGATCCTTCACGAACTGCAGCGATTTCTCCGTGGAGACATCCAGCTCCGGGTGGAAAGAGTTTAGCGAGGCCAGGCTTTCTATCTCGAGCATCACCAGATATTGCTCAACTCGATTGCCGCCGGTGCCTTTCAACATATGAAATTTCCAGCCCGGATAGTCGTCGATGCGGTGGACGTTGTCGCGGATAAACGCATCGAAAGTCTGCGGTGAAACGCCCGAGCGCAGCGCGAGATTGTGCAGTCCGACCACGCGTTTAATCGGCTCCTGCCCGTCTCGCAGCTGGTAGTTTGGTCCTTCCGCCAAAGAGCTATGTTCGTTTTCAGCGAGCTGTTGGTAGGTGGAGAAAATGGTTGGCAGCTCGCCAAACGTCGCGAAGGTTTTCCAGGTGTTGATAAGCTCGACGCCCGCCGGATGATCGAGCCAAAAAGCACGCGCCTGCTCCGTTTGTTCCCCCTGACTATCAATATAGCGCGCGTAGCTGTCGGCATTTTCTGCTTCGTACAGCATCAGATATTGGTTCTGACGCTCCCCGCGCAGGCCTTTCAGCAAGGTCCAGCGCCAGCCCGGATAGGCCGGGATCTGCACGCCTTTGGCCTGCACAAAGGCTTCGAACGTCTCTTCGGTGACGCCCTTTTTCAGGTTAAGCCCCACATAGTGAAGACTGAAGACTGCCGGTGATGATTGACTCATACAAACTCCTGTTTCATTAACGCTGGCGAGAAATAAATGGCGAACCTGAAGCCACAAATAAAAGCAGCAACAGCGCGCCGCTGAAGGTCAAACTGAGCCCAATGTGGTGGGCGATAAAGCCAATTAGCGCAGGCCCTACGAGCAGGCCGCTGTAGCCAAAAAGCGTGACGGCAGGAATTGCGAAATCCGCTGAAATTCCTGGCTGGTTACCTGCGGAGGTGAAGAGAATAGGAATAATGTTCGCCAGCCCGGCTCCGACCAGGATAAAACCCGGCAAGGTGCCCCAATGGGTGAAGACGAGCAGGACAATCCCGCTACCAGAAATAGCGCAGCCGAGGAGCAGCACGAGTTTGCCGCCCAGGGCGCCGACCAGACGATCGCCGCTGAGCCGCCCAAGGGTGACGGTAATGGCATATATGGTGTAGCCGAAGCCCGCGAGCGAAGCGCTCATGCCTCGCTCCGAGGTCATAAATACCGCTGACCAGTCCAGCATCGCGCCTTCAAGCATGAAGACGAAAAAGCAAAGTACCGCGATGATCAGCACGGGCGGATGCCCCAGGACGCGTAATGTTTCCCCTTTGCCGCCTGTGGCGCCATTATGTTTGGGCAAAATGTTTCGGGCAGAGGCGGCGAGCAGTAAGGCCAGAAAAATGGCAATAGCGGACACGGCAAGCAGCGGCGTTGCCCCCAGCCACAGAAAGAAGCTGACGCTGCCCGCGCCGGCAATGCTGCCGATGCTGTAAAAGCCGTGAAAGCCGGACATTTTTGACTGCTCGCTTTCTTGTTCGACCACTACGGCGTGGGCATTCATTGCGACGTCGAGCATGCCGTTGAAGGTGCCGAAGAGCAGCAAAGCCAGCGCCATGGCTTCGCGCTGGTCAAACAGCATCAGCAGCGGTAAATCCGCGGCAAGCCCCAGCACGCTGAGGATCATCAGGCGGCGGCAACCAAAGCGAGCGATCAGCCGGCCGGTAAACGGCATGACGAGCATCGAGCCTGCGGCGATGCAAAAGAGCAGCAGCCCTAAAGCGCCGTCGTTAATAGCCAGCCGCGCTTTAGCGAAAGGAATTAGCGGGGCCCAGGACGACATGGCTAAACCGGCCATAAAAAATATGGCCCGCGTGGCATGCTGTTCCCGCGACTGTAAGTCCGCCAGGGTTGGGGTTGAGTTAATCGTCATAGTAATTTTGTGACTCAATGTGTGAATGCACTCGCGTGAATGCGTTGTGCCCGGTCCTTCGGGCACGCGCGGCGGTAAGCGTTAATTGAGGCTTTCTGCTACCGAGAGGTAATCGGTATAGATTTGCGGTGACCCGGAAAACGAGGCGAGTTTTTTCCATTCCTCATACATTTGTTTGGTATCGCGGTGCGCCCGGGCGAATTTGGCCGCTTCGTCGGTGGCGATATCCGGCTCGGGGTAAAAGACATCCAGCGCCTCCAGGCTGGCGATTTCCATCAGCACCACATACTGATCGAGTCGGTTACCGCGTTCCCCTTTTAACAGCCGGAATTTCCAGTCCGGGTAATCTTCAATCCGGTGATGGTTGCCCTCGATAAAACGTTCAAACTGTTCGGCGCTGACATCAGGTCGCAGCGCGAGGTTGTGAATACCAATCACCCGGGCAACAGGGGGCTGCTGCTGGTAACGGGGACCTGGCTGGACGGTGCTTTTCTGATTTTCCGCCAGCAGACGATAATCGGTGAACAGCGTAGGCAGTTCGCTGAAGGTACCGTAGCGGCGCCATTCGGCCAGCAGCGCCTGTGCTTCAGGATGCTGTCGCCAGAACTCCCTGGCCTCTTCAGTCTGGTTGCCGTCTGCGGCCATATAGCGGTCCCGCATTGCTGCATTTTCAATTTCAAACAGCATCAAATATTGCCCGGCACGTTCGCCGCGCAGCCCGCGAAGCAGCGTCCAGCGCCAGCCCGGGTAGCAGGGAATATGCACGCCTTTGTTTTGCACAAAGGTTTCAAACGCCTGCTGGGTAATGCCCGCTTCGGTGTCGATAGCGATGTAAAACAGGCTGAAAACCGGCGTGGTTAAAGAGTGGCTCATAGGTTACTCCTGCTGTTCGTCGGCTGAGATGAATTGGGTGTTAATGATGGCCTCAACCAGCGTGACGCCGATGGGCGTCAGGGTGACCACGTCCTGTTCAATAACCACAAGCTCTTTTGCCAGCAGCTTTTCCAGCGTCGGTTTGATGATGCGGTTTTCAAAAAAGCTGTTGCCGTTGAAGCGCGTCGCGAACACGGCGTCATCAACCGGGATGAGCGTGGAGAGCGCCATTTTGAAGGCGTTAACTTCGCGCTGTTCCGGCGAAATGCCGTGGCTTTCCTCAATAGGCAGGCGGCCTTCATCAAGGTACTGCTTATATTGCTTATAGCCGGTGATGTTGATGGCTTCGGCGCGGGTACATTTCGAACTGCCGCCCAGGCCGATGGCAACTTCGGGATACTGCTTATCCAGATCGGTTATCAGCCCCTTCCACTTTTCCGCTTCCAGGTGGTTCTGGTGGAAATACATCGTGGGATGTTCGCGGTAGCCTTCGGTGAGATATTTCTCGACCAGCTCGCGCATTTGATATTGCTTGCCCAGCCCGGGGAACGTCATGTTGTTCATGTTGATCAGCCCTTTTTTCTGCCACAGGCTTTCTCGTTCGCCGGAAACGCCGGTGCGCGTTTTCATGAACTCTTCCATGTGCAGCTTGGTACAGACGACGTGGGAGAGATCCAGCTCCAGGGTGCGCTCCATGTCGTACTTCACGTCATCCACGGTCTGGCCCAGCATGCCGTAGATAAGATCGACGCTGACCCACTCGATGCCCTGCTCCCGGGCGCTGCGGATGGTTTCTTCGCACTCGTCGGCGGTGTGCTGGCGGCCACAGGCGGCAATAATGGCGTCGTTAAAGGATTGGGTGCCGAAGCTGATTTTGCTGAAGCCCAGTTCTTTCAGAATGCCGATGTATTCGCGGTTTAATGTCCCTGGCTCGCCTTCAAAGCGAAGCGTCGCCGCCGAGAAATTAAAGTGGGTGTAATAGAAGTCCATCAGCCGACGCAGTTCCGGCTCCGGGAGCAGGGAAGGCGTGCCGCCAAAGATATTGAATTCTCCAATTTCCGCTTTTGACAGACTCGGCACTTTTTCCAGCCACATCTTCGCTTCTTTGATGTTGTAGTCCACCAGATCCCGGAAGACGCCTTCCGCCGAAGGCGATTTCGGGTTGAGGATCACCGTTGGGTACTGGCAGAAGTGGCAGCGGTAGCGGCAGGTGGGGATATAGGCCCACAGATGAATCTGTTTCGCAGCCCGAATGTCGTGTTCCATATCGGCAAAGAACGACGCCAGCGGGTAGTGCTCAATGTCACCGGGAAAAACATGGCAGCCAAAAGGATCTTTATGGACGTAGTCCAGAAAAGCCTCGTTCTCCGGCTGGGAGAGGAAGCCGTAAACTGCCGGAACCGGGTAGGCCGGGTCGAGATCTTTTAAGGACGCGATAGCTTCGGTATTCATCAGAAAACACCTCCGTTGGCAAAGTAGTTGTGGGCTTCACCGGACTCGCGATCTTCACAGAAGTACCAGACAAAGCGTTCGAAATCTTTTTCCGCGACGTTGTCAAAGCAGGCCGGAAGCGGTGGCGCAAAGCCAATGTCCTCCCCGACGGCGTTGCGCAGCGCGGTGAATATCTCGTGGCGGAATTCGAAGTAGAGCCGGTAGGCCGGCGTTTTGTAGCTATGAATCGGCTTGAAGTCGATGATGCTCATCTCATGCTTAATGGCGTGAATGCGCTGGTAGAGCCGCTCTGCAACCTGCGGGGAGAAAAAGGCGCGTACCCGCTCGTTCTCCAGCAAAATGTGTGGATTCAACAGGGCCGGAAGAACGATGTTTTTCGGGATGTAGTCCTTAATGGAGTATTCCCAGCCTTGTCTGGCCTGTTCCTCCGTAAGGTCAACCAGCGTGTTTTTTTGGATTGAAACGTCCGGGCGCACGTCTTTCATGATGATGATGCCGTCGCTGCCGTAGGCGATGCCGTTAATCACATCTTCGATGATGGTGTCCACGCGGCGGCTGTTAATCTCCACAAAGGATTCTTTGGCGTAAACCGGTTTGCCGCCGCAGGCGATGATCTTGATGCCAAAATCCCAGTCGTCGGAAAGGTGTTCCACGAAGCGGCCTTTTTCCAGCTGGTAGAAGATCTCGATGCCGCCAATTTTTTCGTACAGGCCGCGCTCAACGGCGAAGCCTTTCCCATCCGGGAAGCCGCCAAACAGCGAGAACGACACGTCGCGGCAGCGCAGGGTTTTTTGAATTTCACGGAAGAGGTTGGGGCGCTGCTGGAATGCGTCGCGGTCGTAGTAGTAATTGCAGGTGCCGAGATCGCCGTCGTCGGCAATCATTTTTTCAATCAGGGTATGCAGCCAGTAAGGATCCACGGTGCAGTCGGCATCGGCAGAGACAATATAGTGTTTATTGCTTTTGCCCAGCCGGGCATCACGTGCCCTTGAGCGCAGGGCGGCGTAATCCATACCGCATTTACGAGCCGAAGAGACGCCCTGAATCTTCTCCTGAATAATATGCACATCCATCGCCGGATGTTTTTCTTTGAAGCGGTTTATCTTGGCCACGGAATCGTCGCGGGAGTTGTTATCCACGATGATCACTTCATAAGCGTCATGGGTTACTAATCGGCCATGCGTTTGTTGGCCAAATAATGAGGCTAAAACTTCATCAATTCGGTCGCTTTCATTGTAAACAGGCAGCACTACCGAGACGAAAATGTTATCGAGCATATCTACTCCTGGGGCGGTGATATTCAGAATGTCCATCACGTTGTTAGAAAGGATGTTTTTGCCGATGGCGAAGTTCTTCGTGGCTATACGATCCATTTCAGGTTTATTGGTAAGCAGTAAAAAAACTTCGTTGATGAAGGCTTCGTCAGGCAGGCCGTCCTGCCCGTCTGAGATAGGCATCACCGGGGCTTCAAAGCCGTGCTGGCCATAGACTTCCGGGTAGTATTCATAACGGGTGGTGATATAGCAGCGCTGGCTGCTGATCGCCTCCCCAATCGGGTTACCGTAGCTGTCGTAGTCCCACGAAGTCAGGAACGACACCAGGTCACAGGAATGGTAGAGATCCTCGATGGTGATTTTTCCGAGGCTCATGGGCATGAAATTATGGTGTAACGGGCCAAGAAACTTCACGTAGGGGGTGATGTCCAGCTCTTGCGCCAGCTGTTCCAGTTCGCCAGCATGCGTGGCGTGTTCACGTGTATCGCCGGCGATCAAAAGCCAGACGGTTTTATCAATATTGTGCTTTCTGAACAGGTGGTTAAGGCGTTGCACCAACAACACATCGCGGTCCAGGCGCTTCTGCGGGATGATGCGTGTCGTTCGGGCGATGACGATGTCGTCGGCGGCAATATTCAGGGATGCCCGGATATTTTTCAGAGCCTGTTGTCCGGTAAAGCTGTAGGTATTTTTCACGACGTGAATATCGACTTCCCGCCGGCACCAGTGTTCCAGCTTTTCTTTAAGATCGTTATTCAGGGTAACGTAGCTGATAAAAGGGGATTTGACCGGTTTGATGGCATGGTTATAGGGCGGTAAACCATACTTCATGATATTTTTCTCGCTGTTCCACATGAGGTCGTGATCGCGCCAGATAACGAAATTACCTAACTGGTGACGATGGCCGTATTGTTCGATGGCGAGATAAAGCGCGCGAGTGTAAATAATATTTTCTGGCAACGTGCCGTTTTCGACAATCACGGTGCAAATTCGAAGTTGTTCCCATTGAAGTAAAATTCTTTCGGCCAGACTTTGGGCAGAATATTCCACGGCGCGGAGTATTTTGGCCTTTTCTTCAAATGAAACGGAAAGTCTTTCACTGATAAGTACGGCATGTGCTTTTTCAATAAACTCTGGAGAATAATGGGGTACAGAGGTAATCCCGTTGATGCGCGTTAAAGTAAAAGCATCGCGATAAATTTCTGGTTCATGATCGTAAGGTTTATTAAAATTGCCTTTGTCAACTTTAATGTCATACCCAAGATCGAGATAAGAGTTGATACCTTTTTGCTTAAGGCTTTGTGAGACTTTTAATGCTTCCACCGTAATACCTGAGACGGCAACAGCATCAAAAGAGATAAACATGGCATATCTTTGACCATAAACTTCCATGGCAACTACCCCTTTTAAGCGAAACTGCTACGCTTATTTGTTGTAAGCAATTGATACATTCTGAATGGCTTCGCTTTCGGTGACGCACGAAGCCATTCAGAACCGGCAAAATCAGAAAACATCGCCAGCAGCCTTGCCGGTGCTGACTTTCAAGTGCTGTATGTATCAAAGAGCCTGCAAGAATTAGCTTGCGGGATAGCTAAACGCAGTGGCGTTTACCAATGTAATATTTATATTTATTTTTAGGCCGAGTGTGTTCGCCGGTTTTATTCGTTTTCCGGTTTTAATACTCTGGCGATTTTCTGATTTTTAATTATCAGTATTTAATTTTCTTATTGATGTTTGTTGGCTTTCCAGAGTGGTTCAAAAGAGAGGTCAATCTTAAACATCTCCTTTTTTTGCCGTAAAGCGGGAACGTTCCAGTTGGTGAGCGTTATCACACATTCTTATTTTGTTTTTAAACCTGAGTTTTTAATAACCAGTCCAAGGTTAATATTCATTTTAGACCTTTTAAATAAGGAGTTGCGTTAGCGTTGAGATGTTTGTTTTGAAACTTTAGTCATGATTGGGAATGTTCCCAAAGTGCCGCGAATTTACTCATTCCGAGTCTGTTATTTTGAGCGTCACAGAGTTTACATATTAAGAAATATGTAACGCGATTTTCCTCTTTACCCTAATAAAAGAGCGCTCTCAGATATACCTAACTCTGAACTTTGGTATGGGAAGAGTGAAACTTACACCAGATCTTCGTAACCTATTATAAATACTGAAATATTATTTAAGATGTGACGAAAAGTGAGGGCAAAAGACAACGCGGTGATTAAATATTTACTTACCATATGGGGCTTTTACAGATTTGGCATCGATAGTCTACGCGCGTGCTGATTGAAGCGTCGAATGTTAATTTATCGAAATTTTTGAATGAGTTAGGTGAGTTATGGAGAGGGCACGATACCGGCTGCGAGTTCAGTGTAGATAATCCCGGATCGCAGTGAGTCACCCACAAAAGCCATAAAGAGCCAGGGTTAACGAGAATATATCGGGCGATTATTCACAGGCATGCCAATATTTCGCCGTATACAGCGTGTGGTCAGGATGAGGCGATTTCCTACAGAATGCGTTGTGTGAATAATACCAGGGATGAGAGTGGTACAGCCTCTTTCAGCGCGAAAGAGGCTGCCGGCAGGTTAGACAGGTAGGTCGATCAGGAGGCCACGCAGCGGCGTATCGGCGACCAGGGTGATATTCGCCTCATCACGAATAAACGCGCCATCGCCGCAGGTTAACGCCTCCTTCTCTTCTGTGGACGTCACGGCATGCACCGTGCCGTGAATCGACTGCAGATAGGCTCGTGGGCCATGAAGCTGAAAGCTTAGCCGTTCGCCCTTTTGCATCTCAATATGGTGGATCCACACCTGCTGGCGGAGCTGCAGGCTGTGATTGCTGCCGTCCGGCGAGGCAATCAGCTGATGTGATGCTCCCGCGAGTGGGATCTTTTGCACCGGTGGATTTTCACGGTCCGGGCAGGCATCCAGCCACAGCTGCATACGCGTCAGCGATTTCTCTTTGCTGATGTTGTGCTCGCTATAGCTGATCCCAGGCTGAGTGGACAGCAGCAAGACTTCGCCTGCGCTGGCCTGGACATGATTGCCTTCGCTGTCGCGGTATTCCGCTTCCCCTTCCAGAATCAGATTGAGGATGTCTACTTTTGGGTAGCCGCGCGGTTGAAACGAGGCTCCTGGGGCCAGAACTTCCTGGTTGAGCACGCGCAGAGAGGCGTAGCCCAGCAGTTTCGGGTCGAAGTAGTGTCCAAAAGAAAAGGTGTAGCGAGCCTGCAGCCATCCGTAGTCAGCTTTACCACACTGTTTGGCTGTTCTTGTCGTAATCATAATTCTTGACCTCTCTTTACACTAAACCCATGTTAAGGGTCTGGACGCTGCATTGTTAGCCAGTTAATCTGCTCGGTATGTTCAAATTTCCTGAATGAGAACGAAATGGCGAAAGAAAGGGCGTTGACGCTGGAAGCGTTAAGGGTCATGGATGCGATCGACAGGCGCGGGAGCTTTGCCGCTGCGGCCGACGAGCTGGGACGTGTACCGTCCGCGCTCAGCTACACCATGCAAAAACTGGAAGAAGAACTGGATGTGGTGCTGTTTGACCGATCGGGCCACCGCACCAAGTTTACTAACGTGGGGCGGATGCTGCTGGAGCGAGGGCGCGTGCTGCTCGAGGCGGCGGACAAGTTGACCACCGACGCGGAAGCGCTGGCACGGGGCTGGGAGGCAAACCTGACTATCGTCACCGAAGCGCTGGTGCCGACGGAAAAACTGTTCCCGCTGGTGGATAAGCTGGCCGATAAAGCCGACACCCAATTATCTATTTTTACCGAAGTGCTGGCCGGGGCCTGGGAGCGCCTGGAGCAGGGCAGGGCGGATATCGTTATCGCGCCAGATATGCACTTCCGTAGCTCCTCGGAGATTAACTCTCGCAAGCTGTATAAAGTCATGAGTGTGTATGTTGCCGCGCCGGACCACCCGATTCATCAGGAGCCGGAGCCGCTTTCCGAGGTAACCCGCGTGAAGTATCGCGGTGTTGCAGTGGCGGATACCGCGCGTGAAAGGCCGGTGCTAACGGTGCGCCTGTTGGACAAACAGCCGCGCCTGACGGTGAGCTCTATCGAAGAGAAGCGGCTGGCGCTGCTGGCCGGACTTGGCGTGGCGACGATGCCGTACCCGTTGGTTGAGCAGGACATTGCCGAAGGCCGCCTGCGGGTGGTTAGCCCGGAATATACCAACGAGATTGATATCATTATGGCGTGGCGGCGGGACAGCATGGGCGAGGCCAAAGCCTGGTGCCTGCGTGAACTGCCTAAACTGCTGAAATAAAAAAACGCGTTGGTTTTTGCCAACGCGTTTTTGCCCTGCCTCGAAATTACAGGCTGCCAGGCGTTCTGGCGGCTCTGCCCGCGGATTTAATCGTCTTACTGCTGCGCTGCCCGCCGAGGCTCTCCAGACGCATCTGGAACGGTGGGAACGGCATCTCGATATTGTGCTCGCGGAAGCCCTGCAGAATCAACTGATGGATTTCGTGGCGCAGCGGCATTCGGTGGCCCATTTCTGCCGCGTGAATACGCAGTTCGAACACCTGAATGCCCTGCTGGAGATCAACCAGGAAGGCTTCCGGCGGTGGCGTATCGAGCACCAGCGTGCAGCGGTGTGCCGCCTCCAGGAGGACCTGGGTGACCTCTTCCGTATTCGCTTCTGACGGAGCCGGAATGGTGAGCACCACGCGCGTAACCGAGTCCGAAAGCGACCAGTTGATGAACTGTTCGGTAATAAAGGCCTGATTCGGTACGATGATTTCCTTGCGGTCCCAGTCGCTGATGGTTGTCGCGCGGGTGTTGATTCGCGTGATGGTGCCCGTCAGATCGCGGATGGTTACCGTGTCGCCGATGCGTATCGGCTTCTCGAACAGAATAATCAGGCCGGAGACGAAGTTGGCAAAAATTTGCTGTAAACCGAAGCCTAAACCTACGCTGAGTGCCGCCACCAGCCACTGCAGCTTGGACCATTCAATCCCCACCATCGAGAAGCCAACCAGCCCGCCGATCAGCAGCAGCAGGTACTTCGTGATGGTTGTGATCGCATAGCCGGTGCCGGGGGTTAAGTTCAGGTGCTGGAGAATCGCCAGCTCCAGCAGCGCGGGCAGGTTACGCACCAGTTGGGTGGTAATAATCAGCACCAGAATGGCAATCAGTACCGCGCCAAGCGTTATCGGCTCGATGCTTTCCACACCCTGAACCGTGGAGGTGACATCCCACAGCGTGATGTTGCCGAGGAAGCCAAACGCCGAGTGGATTTCCGACCACAGAACGATCACTGACAGCAGGGCGATCAGCATCAGGATAGACCGAACCAGGCGCAGGGACTGGGCGCTGATGGTATCCAGATCGACTTCAGGCTCCTCCACGGTTTCGGCCGATCCTTCAGTACTGTTTGCATGCGCCGTCTCTTCTTCGCCACGCGCTCGCTGGGCAAGGATTTCAGCCCGACGGTGTTTGGCGCGGTCAAAGGCCAGACGGCGGCGCTGAATCAGCATCCAGCGGCGAATAATGTGATAAATCACCAGCAGCAGGAACCAGATCGCCACGGAGGTTTCCAGGCGCGCCAGCAGCGCCTGAGCCGTTGCCAGGTAGCCAACGACAGCGGCCAGAATGGCCATCAGCGGCGCGCAGAGCAGCAGGTTCCACAGGATGGTATTGACGATGTTGTCGCCATCGCCCTGTTTGTCGAGGTAGAGCGGCAGCCCGGCGCGCTTAAGGCTAAGCGTCACGATAGCCAGCGCGCCGCAAATCATGATGAAGCAAAGCCTGCCCAGCGAGGCAGAAAACTCTCTGTCGTTGAGGTTATCGAACATAATAAGCGCCATGATCAGCGGCACAATCAGGCCGATACTCATGATGTAGTAGCGCATGGCCCGGCCTACGCGCTCACGCGGCCAGCCGAAATGCACCACAAACAGCCCGGTAGGGCGGGCGAAGGTTGCACAGATCATCACTCCCCAAAGCAGGGGAACCGTGGCGGTAACACCGTCGCCAATCGCCACTGCGATAGGGTAAGGCCATGCCTCCTGTAAACCATAGCCGAGCGTCGCCCACAGCACGGGAAGCGGAGAGGCGACCAGAATCGACCAGAACACGGTGCGTAGCGTCAGGCGGAAGTGGTCCTGGGTCACTTTTCCGACTTTGGCGCTGGAGCGTTCCAGGAAGGCGGTAAAGTGGCGGCGAGAGCTAATGCTAAACCCGACCAGAATCAGCGCGCCAAAGAGCGGCAGCAACGTCTCTTTGCTGGTCACCATCATGATCGCGGCCTTCCCCAACTGGCTAAAGGTATCCAGCGACACCAGACGCCGCAAATCCTGGACGATTTCCAACGGCCAACTGATGCCTATCGGGCTGACATCCGACGTCCAGAATAGGTAGCGATGGGTCGCTTCGTTCACCTCTTTCAGGGCATCTTCCAGCTGGCTGTTGGCCACTTTCAGCTTGGTGAGTTCAAGGATCAGGGTATCGCCGCCCTGCAGCAGCGAATTCAGTAGCTCACGCTGGGTGCGAAGCTGGGCCTGCAGAATTTTATTTTGTTCCGACGTTAACGGGCTGCCGTCTGCCTGGCGCACCTGTCGCAGTTGAGCATGTTTATTCAGTAAATCTTCATAGTGCAGGCGCTCTACGCGCAGCTGAGCCAGCTCGGTATCCAACTGCTGCGGTTTAGGCATGTCCGGTAGCCGGGCAACCTGGGCACGAAGCGCCTCACCCAGCACGTTGGAAACGCCGAGCCACTGGGACTGCTCGCGGAGCGTATTCAGCGCCTGGCGAACCTCCAGCGTCTGGTTGTTGGCCTGACGTTGCTGAGAGGCGACCAGATCCATACGCTGAGCTTGCTGATTGAGTGCCTGAGAGAGTTCGCGGTTATTTTTGAACTGCTCGACGATTTCCGGCGGCAGGTTAGCGCTGGTTTCCGCCAGCAGTTCCGTGCTTTCCAGCGCCTGTTCCGCCTCGCGCTGACGCTGGCTATTGAGCTGGTTCCTCAATGCCTGGAGATAAGCATCCAGCTGAGTGCTTTGCTTTTGCGCCAGTTCGGCGCGCATGCGCGAAAGCTCCTGGCGGTTATTAGCGGAAAGCTGAGCCAGTTCGAGTTCATCAACCTGCGCTTTGAGGCGGGCGGATTCGGCCTGCAGCAGGAAATGCTGTGCCTGAGCAAGCGGATTACTGCCGCTTTGTTGGGCACCGGCGCGGCGCTCGATGTCATTGAGCTGGCGGCGAGCATCCGTTTGCTGCTGAGGGAGCTGGCTTAACGAATCGCTGATGTCCCGGGTTCTTTCCTGTTCCTGCTGGGCAAGGCGGCTTTTGTCCAGAAGCTGGCTGCTGACCTGCAGGATCTCCTGGTTCAGGGCGTCGCTGCTCATGCCCGGGGAAACTTCCTCGGGTTCATCGCGCAGGTTGGTCAGTTGTTTACGCAAGGTTTGCGACAGTTTAGGAAAGTTATCAATAACTTGTTGGTATTGTTCGGCGCGCTCGAGTGAGGCTTTACGCTCGTCCAGCGCATTCAGTGCCGACTGGAGCGCTTCTACAATTTCCGCCTGGTTAGGCGTGTTTTTGGCGGCCTTAGCCTGCTCCAGTTCCTGCGAGATTTGTTTTGCATCGGGAGCTGTCGCTGCGTATGCCCCCAGGCTGAGGCACCAGGCCATCAGGAAAGTGATAATCAGGCGCACGTCAGTTACCTATAACGTTGCTGGAAAAGAGGGAAAGCGATGTTTCCCACCTTGATGTTTTGGCAGAAAATCATTGGGTTGATTTTCGTGGTTAAGTGCTGTGATTTTTCAGGCTCTGGGGTTACCCGTCGCCTGATTTCAGACGTTATTCTGCGGTTTTTGGCGCGTCGGATTCGTCTGCTTTGGTGTCCAGTACCTCGGCAGGGATTTCGCTCACCGGAACTTCCGGTTCAATAACGGGTTCGCTTGAGACAGCCAACACTTCACCAATTTTCGTGGCTGACAGGCTTTTCAGCTGTTCGGCCAGGTTGACTTTGCCTGGCGCAAACAGGTTAATCACCGTGGAACCCAGCTTGAAGCGGCCCATTTCCTGGCCCTTCAGCAGCGCAACGGCGCCTTCACTTTCACCTGCAGGCCAGGTCCAGCGTTTAATCACGCCTTCACGCGGCGGCGTAATGGTGCCAGCCCAGACGGTTTCTATGCTGCCAACAATGGTAGCACCAACCAGAATTTGCGCCATTGGGCCAAACTCGGTGTCGAATAAGCAGATCACGCGTTCATTACGGGCAAACAGGTTCGGGACGTTTTGCGCTGTCAGGTGGTTGACGGAGAAAAGGTCACCCGGAACATAGATCATTTCACGCAGAATGCCGTTACACGGCATGTGCACGCGATGGTAGTCGCGAGGTGAAAGGTAAGTTGTGGCGAAGCTGCCGTTGCGGAACAGGTCGGCCATCAGGTAGTTACCTGCCAGCAGCGCTTCCAGGCTGTAGTTATGGCCTTTTGCCTGCAGGATTTTATCTTCTTCGATACGGCCCAACTGGCTTATCACACCGTCGGCCGGCATCACCAGTACGTTAGGGTCGGTATTTACCGGGCGTACGTCATCGCGCAGTGGACGCACAAAAAAGTCATTGAAGGTGCGGTAAGCGGCGGTGTCCGGCTTCTGCGCCTCTTTCATATCGACTTTGTAGTATTTGACGAACAGATCGATGACCAGTTTGGTCAGCCAGCCAGCACGTTTGCTTGCGCCCCAGCCCGCCAGGCGAGTCAGCCACAGTTTTGGCAGAATGTACTGCAGCGAAAGTTTAATGTTGTCTAACAAAATAGCCTCCTGGCTAAATGCCCTGCATGTGGGCCGATACAGAAAAGGGGCGATTCTAGCGACGCCCAGCTTAATTGTCAGTTGTCAGTATCAGAAAAGCTTTTACGCGTTTTTACCTGCGCCATGCTCTCCAGAATACGGTGGTAGTTTTCGAAACGTGTTTCAGCGATCTGGCCCTGTTCCACAGCTTCTCGCAGGGCACAGCCTGGATCGTTGTCGTGGCGGCAGTCGCGGTATTTACAACGGCCTAAATAATCATGGAATTCGACAAACCCGTGGGTGATTTGTTCAGGCTCGAGGTGCCAGAGGCCAAATTCACGCACGCCGGGGGAGTCAATGACATCACCGCCGCCCGGGAAGTGATACAGGCGGGAAGCCGTGGTGGTGTGCTGGCCAAGCCCGGAGACGTCGGAAACGTCGTTCACCAGAATTTGCTTGTCGGTGAAGCCTAACAGGTGGTTCAGCAGGCTTGATTTACCCACGCCGGACTGACCCGCAAAGATACTTATACGGCCCACGAGTTCGGCTTCAAGCTCTTTAAGCCCTTCCGCTTTGTAGCTGGAAACCATCAGCACGCGATAGCCAATTTTGCGGTAGATATCCATCTGCTCGTTAACGAAGGCCCGGCCTTCATCGTCCAGCAGATCGGTTTTGTTCAGCACCAGCAGTGGCTCAACGTCGAGGGTTTCGCAGGCAACGAGATAGCGGTCGATGATATTCAACGACAGCTCCGGCAGAATGGCCGAAACGATGATGATTTGGTCTATGTTTGCCGCAATCGGTTTTACGCCGTCGTAAAAGTCTGGGCGGGTCAGAACGGAGGTACGCTCATGCACGGCCTCCACAATCCCTTTTTTCGAGACGCCTTCGGCGGCCTCTTTCGCTAAGCGCCAGACTACCTTGTCGCCGGTAACCAGCGAACGAATGGTGCGACGAATGTTGCAGCGGTGTACCGTGCCTTCGTGCGACTCGACGTCCGCATGCTGGCCAAAGCGGCTAATAACCGTGCCTTCGCGCGGTTCACCAAACTGGGCATCGTCATAGTCGGCTTTCTCCACGGTTTTTGTCAGACGACGCTGGTGGTTCGCGTTGACGCGGCGCTGCTGTCCTTTGGAGAGTTTATTTTTGCTCAAGCGTACTGGCTCCTGGTCGCCCCTGGTGGGCAAAACCTCTATGATACACACTATTTTATACGAATTAACCCATCGTCAAGGGTGGGCGACGCACAAGAAGGGTGGAAAATAGCATGAGTGGAAACGAAAACAATCTGATTTGGATTGATTTAGAAATGACCGGTCTGGATCCCGAGCGGGATCGCATTATTGAGATTGCTACCCTGGTGACCGATGCCAACCTGAACATTCTGGCAGAAGGGCCAACCATTGCGGTTCATCAGTCTGATGCACAGCTAGCGCTAATGGATGACTGGAACGTTCGCACCCATACCGCAAGCGGGCTGGTTGAACGGGTGAAAGCAAGTCCGCTTGACGACCGTGCTGCGGAGTTGGCGACGCTGGCGTTTCTGAAGCAGTGGGTGCCGGCGAATACATCTCCAATTTGCGGGAACAGCATCGGGCAGGATCGTCGCTTCTTGTTTAAGTATATGCCTGAGCTGGAAGCCTACTTCCACTATCGTTACCTCGACGTGAGCACGCTGAAGGAGCTGGCGCGCCGCTGGAAGCCGGAAATTTTGCCCGGCTTTAAAAAACAGGGGACCCACCAGGCGATGGACGATATTCGCGAGTCCGTGGCGGAGCTCGCCTACTATCGCGAGAATTTTATTAAGCTTTAAAAACAGCCCCCTTGCCGAAAGGTGAGGGGAAAACAACCAAAGCAGACGATAAAATAATCATCATGGCGATTTAACCAGCAGTCAGACGAAAATCGCGAAAAAAAACGTTTGAGGGCTTGCGACAAAAACGAATTCTCGTATAATGCGCCTCCCGTACCGATGCAGAATTTGCAGCGTTACACAGAGCGGGAATAGCTCAGTTGGTAGAGCACGACCTTGCCAAGGTCGGGGTCGCGAGTTCGAGTCTCGTTTCCCGCTCCAAAATTTGATTTGGCTTTTACAGCCATGCACCACCCAAGCGGGAATAGCTCAGTTGGTAGAGCACGACCTTGCCAAGGTCGGGGTCGCGAGTTCGAGTCTCGTTTCCCGCTCCAAAATTTGATTGGCTTTTACAGCCACGCACCACCCAAGCGGGAATAGCTCAGTTGGTAGAGCACGACCTTGCCAAGGTCGGGGTCGCGAGTTCGAGTCTCGTTTCCCGCTCCAAATTTTCCTTTCAAGCATAAATTATCCACAACGTGCAGCAAGCGCTGTAGGTGGTATTTTGCTATCTTGCAATACAACTATAAACAGACTTATCCACAGCGGTCTGCTTTTCTTCGTACCTTCTACAAATGTAATATTTATTACATGAATATTTTAATTAACTGATAATTAAGAACTTAATTTAGTATCGAAATATTAATGTAATGCTTGCAGAAATTTTGACACTTGAATGACAACGTGTTTTTGAATGTTATGCACATGCTGTGGACATATCATGCGTCGCGCGGAAGCCCTTTCTCAATCACCCTCACCAGACGCTGTTTCTTCGGTAACTGAACCTCGATGGCCTGTTCGCTTCGTCTGGCTAATTGTTGCGCAATCGCCCATTCAATGTGCTCATCCAGAAGTGGGTGCTCACCTTGCCTCCGTTCAAGCGCGGCGAGGTTCGCCTCATTCCAGGGAGCATTGCCCAGCGCAACGGCGATATTACGCAGCCAGCGAAGGTGACCGATACGACGGATCGCTGAGCCTTCGGTCACGCGCAGGAAGTGCTGCTCACTCCAGGCAAACAGTTCGGTCAACGGCGGAGAATGAAGTGCCTTACGCGGGCTGAAATCATCTTCTTCGCTAAGCTGCGAGTAGCGGTTCCACGGGCAGATTAGCTGGCAGTCATCACAGCCGTAGATGCGATTGCCTATTAGTGGCCTGAACGCTTCCGGGATTGCGCCTTCAAGTTCAATGGTCAGGTAAGAGATACAGCGCCGGGCATCCACCGTGTAGGGTTCGACGATGGCGTTGGTCGGGCAAATGGTCATGCAGGCTACGCAGCGGCCACAGCCTTCCTCAACGGGGGAATCAATCGGCAGCGGAATGTCGACCAGCAATTCGCCGAGGAAGAAGAACGAACCCGACTCGCGATTAAGGATAAGTGAGTGCTTACCTGTCCAGCCCAGCCCGGCTTTTTCGGCCAGTGGGCGCTCAAGAAGCGGCGCGGAGTCGACAAAAGGTCTAAAATTCAGCGTGGAGCAGTGGGACTGAATCATTTCCCCCAGCTTTTTTAAGCGGTTACGCAAGACTTTATGGTAATCACGGCCCAGCGCGTAACGGCTGACGTAGCCCAGCTGCGGGTTTTTCAGCGTTGAGGCGAAGGCGGCGTTGGTTGGAAGGTAGTTCATGCGAACGCTAATGACCCTGAGCGTACCGGGCACCAGTTCGTGTGGACGCGCGCGCATCATGCCGTGCCGGGCCATCCAGTCCATTTCACCGTGATATTGCTTGTCGAGCCATTCCTGCAGCTGCGGCTCGCTGGCGGTGAGATCGGTATCGGTAATACCGACCTGCTGGAAGCCAAGATCTTTGCCCCACTGTTTAATGTTTTGCGCTAACTGATTGTAATCGAGGGGCTGTGACATGACGGACCATAACCTGGAAAAGTACGTCAAAAGTATACCACATTCGGTCTGGCCGGCGGGCTGGCTGCGTAACGCGGAAAAAGACGCCGCCGATAGCCTGGGCATCACGCTTTTTGAACTGATGCAGCGTGCTGGTGAAGCGGCATTTCAAATTACCCGCACGCGTTATCCTGACGCTCGCCACTGGCTGATTGTCTGTGGGCATGGGAATAACGGTGGTGATGGCTATGTCGTTGCCCGGCTGGCGCAGGCGGCTGGTTTTCAGACAACGGTACTGGCTGTCGAAAGCAATAAGCCCCTGCCCGAAGAAGCTGGTCAGGCTCGTGAAGCGTGGCTTAATGCGGGCGGCGTTCCACACGATCCCGATAAAATCTGGCCCGCAGACGTTGATGTGATTGTTGATGCCTTGCTGGGCATTGGCTTAAGTAGCGCGCCGCGCGAAGGTATTGCTCAACTGATTGAGCATATAAACGATCACCCTGCACCGGTTGTTGCGTTGGATATTCCTTCTGGTCTGCTGGCAGAAACGGGCGCTGTGCCCGGCACTGTGGTTTATGCGGCGGATACGGTGACGTTTATCGCACTCAAACCAGGTTTACTCACAGGGAAAGCGAGAGATGTAGTTGGCAGACTGCACTATGCCGCGCTGGGGCTTGAACCCTGGCTTGAAGGGCTGGCAGCGCCTATTTCCCGTTTTGATGTTCAGCAGCTTGCCGGGTGGATGAAACCGCGGCGGCCGACGTCGCATAAAGGGGATAACGGACGGCTGGTACTGATTGGCGGCGACAGCGGTACGGCGGGAGCGATTCGCATGGCCGGTGAAGCGGCCTTACGTGCAGGGGCTGGCCTCGTTCGAGTGCTCACCCGGGCTGAAAACGTTGCTCCGCTGCTTACCGCTTGTCCTGAGTTAATGGTTCATGAGCTTACGCCACAATCGCTTGATGACGCTCTGGAATGGGCGGATGTGGTGGCTATTGGCCCGGGGCTCGGGCAGCAGGAATGGGGCAAGAAAGCGCTGCAGAAAGTCGAAAACAGCCGTAAACCGATGCTTTGGGACGCGGACGCGCTTAACCTTCTGGCAATCAACCCGGATAAACGTCAGAATCGCGTGATTACCCCTCATCCCGGCGAAGCGGCAAGGTTGCTTAATTGCGCTGTGTCACAAATTGAGAGTGACCGCTTACTTGCAGTAAGGCGTTTGGTTAAACGTTATGGTGGAACCGTGGTCTTAAAAGGTGCCGGCACGCTGGTTGCCAGCCACGATCGGCTGGGCATTATCGACGTTGGTAATGCCGGGATGGGAAGCGGTGGAATGGGGGATGTGCTGTCGGGGATCATTGCCGCATTGCTGGCACAGAAGCTTACCCCGTATGATGCTGCCTGTGCAGGCTGCGTGGCCCACGGTGCGGCGGCTGATGTCTTAGCCCGCCAGCGGGGCACGCGCGGTATGCTGGCGAGCGACCTGCTTTCAACGCTTTACCTGTTTGTTAACCCGGATTTGAATACCTGAAGCCATGATGAATCGAGTTATTGCATTACCTGAAGAAGCGGCAACCTTAGCGCTGGGCGAGCGCCTGGCACAGGCCTGTGAAGGCGCGACGGTGATTTACCTCTATGGCGACCTCGGCGCGGGCAAAACCACCTTTAGCCGCGGCTTTTTACAGGCGCTGGGACACAAGGGCAACGTTAAAAGCCCGACGTATACATTAGTTGAGCCTTATCAGCTTGATAACCTGATGGTTTATCACTTTGACTTGTACCGTCTGGCCGATCCGGAAGAGCTTGAGTTTATGGGGATCCGTGACTATTTCACCAACGACGCAATTTGCCTGGTGGAATGGCCGCAGCAGGGGACCGGTGTGCTCCCCGACCCGGATGTTGAAATACACCTGAGCTATGAGGCGCAAGGTCGCGAAGCGCGGATTGCCGCCGTTTCCTCATCTGGTGAAGCGTTACTGGCGCGGTTAGCCAAATAGCAAGGATGACGGGATGATCTATCGCGTGAAAGGTTGGTTGATGGCTGGATTCCTGCTGTTGTGCTCTGCACCAGCGGGGGCGGCGGCGTTGTCTGATATTCAGGTTTCTAACGGTGAAAATCAGGCACGTATCACTTTTAGTTTTATGGGCGATCCGGAATACACTTTTTCACAGGATAATAAGCGAAGCGTTGCGCTGGATATCAAACAAACCGGCGTGATTCGCGGGCTTCCTTTGCAGTTTAGCGGCAGTAATCTGGTGAAAAGTATCAGCGCCGGGCAGCCAAAAGACGCTCAATCTTTGCGCCTGGTCGTCGATTTAACCCAGCCTGGCAAAACTCGCGCCGTGAAACAGCAAAACGGTGCCAACTATACCGTTATCTTTACGATTAACGCTGATGCACCTCCGCCGCCACCGCCGCCTCCGGTTGTGGCTAAGCGCGTTGAGCCTGTTGCCCCCGTTCAGGCTCCGGATCCGGCTCGTAATCCCTTTAAGCCTCAGCAGGTTACCGGCGTGATAGGTTCTAATACCGTGACTCGCCCGGCGGCTCGCGCGAAAACCAGCGGCCCGTCTGATACCGTTGTAGTCGCCATTGATGCCGGTCACGGCGGTCAGGATCCCGGTGCGATTGGTCCCGGTGGAACTCAGGAAAAGAACGTCACTATTTCTATTGCGCGGAAGCTGAAAGCTCTGTTGAACGATGACCCGATGTTCCGTGGCGTGCTGACTCGCGATGGGGATTATTTTATCTCGGTAATGGGGCGCTCAGACGTAGCGCGTAAGCAGAATGCAAACCTGCTGGTGTCCATTCATGCGGATGCCGCGCCGAATCGCGATGCCACTGGCGCATCCGTCTGGGTGCTTTCTAACCGCCGTGCCAACAGCGAAATGGCGGGCTGGCTGGAGCAGCACGAGAAGCAATCTGAGCTGCTTGGCGGCGCGGGGGATGTGCTGGCAAATAGCCAGGCCGACCCCTACCTAAGCCAGGCGGTGCTGGATTTGCAGTTCGGTCATTCGCAGCGCGTCGGGTATGATGTGGCAACCAAAGTACTGGCTCAGCTGCAGCGCGTAGGCTCTTTGCATAAGCGCCGCCCGGAACATGCGAGCCTGGGCGTGCTGCGTTCACCGGATATTCCTTCACTTCTGGTTGAAACGGGCTTCATCAGCAACAGCTCTGAAGAGCGTTTGCTTGGCAGCGACACTTACCAGCAGCAAATAGCTCAGGCCATTTATGAAGGGCTGCGTAACTATTTCCGCGAGCATCCCCTGCAGTCTGCTCCGTCGGATGAGCAAACAGCCCGTAGCCAACTGGGTTCGCCGCAGCAGGTCGCGGTGACCAACTAAGGAGAAAACATGCCGATTCAGGTTCTGCCGCCGCAGCTTGCGAACCAGATCGCCGCTGGCGAGGTGGTAGAGCGCCCTGCGTCGGTAGTGAAGGAGCTGGTTGAGAACAGCCTTGATGCCGGGGCCACGCGCATAGATATCGACATTGAGCGTGCTGGCGCGAAGCTCATTCGTATTCGGGACAACGGCTGCGGTATCAAGCAGGAAGAGCTGGCACTGGCGCTGGCTCGTCATGCCACCAGTAAAATTGCTTCTCTCGACGATTTGGAGGCCATTATAAGTCTCGGGTTTCGCGGCGAAGCGCTGGCAAGTATCAGTTCAGTCTCCCGCCTGACCTTGACGTCGCGCACGGTAGAGCAAAACGAAGCCTGGCAGGCTTATGCCGAAGGTCGTGACCAGGCCGTGACGGTCAAACCCGCCGCACATCCCGTCGGGACGACGCTTGAAGTGCTCGATCTGTTTTACAACACACCTGCGCGTCGTAAGTTCATGCGCACCGAAAAAACCGAATTTAATCATATTGATGAAGTGGTGCGCCGCATTGCGCTGGCGCGCTTCGACGTTTCTATCACGCTTAATCATAACGGCAAAATGATTCGTCAGTATCGTGCAGTCCAGGATGGTGCTCCGCGTGAGCGCCGTTTGGGAGCAATTTGCGGTACGCCATTTCTTGAGAAGGCGCTGGCCATTGAATGGCAGCACGGTGATTTGACGCTACGGGGCTGGGTTGCTGAGCCTTCTGCAACCACTTCGGCCCTGGCGGAGATCCAATATTGTTATGTTAACGGGCGCATGATGCGCGACCGCTTAATTAACCATGCGATTCGCCAGGCCTGTGAAGACAAACTGGGCGTGGATCAGCAGCCTGCCTTTGTGCTGTATCTGGAGATCGACCCGCATCAGGTGGACGTTAACGTTCACCCTGCGAAGCATGAGGTGCGTTTCCATCAGTCACGGCTGGTGCATGACTTTATCTACCAGGGTGTGATCAGCGTACTTCAGCAGCAGGGTGAGAACGCCTTGGCGCTGGAAGAAACGGCGGAAACGCCCGTTGAGCGCTGGCAGCCGGAGAACCGTGTTGCCGCCGGGCGCAATCAGTTTGCCACGCCAGCTGTCGCGCGTGAACCTCGTGAGGCTGCGCCACGGCAGGCTTCGCCAGCATCTGGCAGCGGTGGCCGTTCCGCCGGAGGCACGCCGCTTTGGCCACACGCTGCGCCAGGTTATCAAAAGCAGCAGGGTACCCTTTATCATCAGTTGCTTGAGACGCCTGACGTCGAGCCAAAAGCTGCCGTTCGCGCAGAAGAGCCGGCGGTGTTAGAGGGGCACTCGCAAAGTTTTGGCCGGGTGTTAACGGTCTTACCACCGGATAAAGCTTTACTGGAGCGACAGGGCAAACTTTCGCTGCTTTCGTTGGTGGTGGCCGAACGGTGGCTAAAACAGGCTCAGCTGGCGCCGGGGAGTGAAGGTCTGCGTGCTCAGCCGCTGCTGATTCCGCTGCGGCTGAAAGTCAGTCGCGAAGAACATGACGTATTGGTTAAATATCAGGCGCTTTTGAAAGAAATGGGCATTGAGTTTGATACCGATGCCCGACAGATAACAATTCGCACGGTACCTTTACCTTTACGGAAACAAAATTTACAAATCTTGATTCACGAACTGCCAGGATACCTGGCGCAACAGGCGGACGTTTCGGCGGGCCAGCTGGCTTTGTGGATTGCTCGTCATTTGGCAAGCGATCACGAACAGTGGAGTCAGGCTCAGGCGATTACCCTGCTGGCAGACGTTGAACGTCTTTGCCCGCAGTTGGTGAAATTACCCCCCAGCGGTTTACTGCAACCTGTTGATTTACAATCGGCGATGAACGCCCTGAAAGATGACTGAAGATAAAAAAAGGCCACAGGCGATTTTTTTAATGGGGCCAACGGCCTCAGGCAAGACGGCACTTGCTATTAATTTGCGTAAAACTTTGCCGGTAGAGTTGATAAGCGTAGATTCGGCCCTCATCTATCGTGGAATGGATGTGGGTACCGCTAAGCCAACGGAACAAGAGCAAGCCCAGGCGCCTCACCGGTTACTGGACCTGCTTGATCCGGCTCAGGCGTACTCTGCGGCAGATTTTCGCCGCGATGCACTGGCCGAGATGGCTGAAATTACCGCCGCCGGGCGTATTCCGCTGCTGGTCGGTGGGACCATGCTCTATTTTAAAGCGCTGCTGGAAGGGCTTTCGCCATTACCGTCGGCGGACCCGGATGTCAGGGCAAGAATAGAGCAACAGGCGGCAGAGCAAGGATGGAATGCGCTGCATCGTCAACTGGAGGAAATCGATCCGGTTGCCGCTGCCCGGATTCATCCAAATGATCCGCAAAGGCTTTCCCGGGCACTGGAAGTTTTTTTCATTTCGGGTAAAACTTTAACGGAACTGACGCAAACGTCAGGAGAAGCTCTGCCGTATCAGGTGCATCAGTTCGCCATCGCCCCGGCGAGCCGTGAACTGCTCCATCAGCGAATTGAGCAGCGTTTTCATCAGATGTTGGCTTCAGGTTTTGAAGCAGAAGTGCGGGCGCTTTTTGCTCGCGGAGATTTGCATACGGAGATGCCTTCCATCCGTTGTGTTGGCTACCGCCAGATGTGGTCTTATTTGTCCGGTGAAACGTCATACGATGAGATGGTTTATCGAGGTATTTGCGCGACGCGTCAGTTGGCTAAGCGCCAGATGACCTGGCTGCGTGGTTGGGAAGGTGTTCACTGGTTAGACAGTGAAAAACCTGAGCAGGCATACAGCGAAGTGCTACAGGTTGTTAGTGCGAAGCATGGGTGAATGTGTACAATTGAATCGTCAGCGTGCGCAAATTTTTACGCAGTTTTTCAGAGCTAATCGCTCTTGAGTGACAAACAACAAACATATAAGGAAAAGATAGAATGGCTAAGGGGCAATCTTTACAAGATCCGTTCTTGAACGCACTGCGTCGTGAACGTGTTCCAGTTTCTATTTATTTGGTGAATGGTATTAAGCTGCAAGGGCAAATTGAGTCTTTCGATCAGTTCGTGATCCTGTTGAAAAACACGGTCAGCCAGATGGTCTATAAGCACGCGATTTCTACCGTTGTTCCGTCTCGTCCGGTTTCTCATCATAGCAATAACACCGGCACCGGCGGTTCTGGCGGCTACCATCACGGCGGCAGCGCGCAGGCTGGTTCTGCGCCGCAACAAGACAGCGAAGAAACCGAATAAGGTTGCTTGCTGTTTTCCCGGTCGGGGGACCAGTTCAGCTGCGTTCCCCGCTGGTCTTTTTGAGAGGTTATACGCTTGTTTGACCGTTATGATGCCGGTGAGCAGGCGGTGCTGGTTCACATCTATTTTTCGCAAGACAAAGACATGGAAGACCTGGCGGAGTTTGAATCCCTGGTCTCTTCAGCCGGTGTCGAAGCACTGCAGGTGGTAACCGGTAGCCGCAAGTCCCCGCACCCAAAGTATTTCGTTGGTGAAGGCAAAGCCGTTGAGATTGCCGAGGCCGTTAAGGCCACTGGGGCGTCGGTTGTGCTGTTTGATCATGCGTTATCTCCCGCCCAGGAACGCAACCTGGAAGCCCTGTGCCAGTGCCGTGTTATCGACCGCACCGGGTTAATTTTAGATATCTTTGCCCAACGTGCACGTACTCATGAGGGTAAATTGCAGGTTGAGCTGGCTCAGCTTCGCCATTTGGCCACGCGCCTGGTAAGAGGCTGGACCCACCTTGAGCGCCAGAAAGGCGGGATCGGTTTACGCGGTCCAGGGGAAACCCAGCTCGAGACGGATCGTCGTCTGCTGCGCAATCGTATTATGCTGATCCTTTCGCGTTTAGAACGTGTAGAAAAACAGCGCGAGCAGGGACGTCGTTCACGTAATAAAGCAGATGTGCCGACGATTTCATTGGTGGGCTACACCAACGCCGGTAAATCCACGCTATTTAATAGAATTACCGCGGCCGATGTTTATGCCGCGGATCAGTTATTTGCCACACTCGATCCTACACTGCGCCGTATTGACGTCGCCGATGTGGGAGAAACTGTGCTGGCAGATACTGTCGGTTTTATTCGTCACCTGCCTCACGATCTGGTAGCGGCGTTTAAGGCCACTTTGCAGGAGACACGTCAGGCCACGCTGTTGTTACACGTGATTGACGCGGCCGACTTCCGGATGCAGGAAAACATTGCAGCAGTCGATACCGTACTGGAAGAGATTGAGGCGAATGAAATCCCTGCGCTGTTGGTCATGAATAAAATCGATGCGCTGGATGCGTTTGAGCCGCGTATCGACAGGAACGACGAGAATGTGCCGATCCGCGTCTGGCTGTCCGCACAGACCGGTGCCGGTGTCCCACTGCTTTTCCAGGCTCTGACGGAGCGTTTGTCTGGTGAAATTGCGCAGCATACGCTGCGTTTACCCCCTCAGGCAGGGCGTTTGCGGAGCCGTTTTTATCAGCTTCAGGCAATAGAAAAAGAGTGGACAGAGGATGACGGCTGCGTGGGCTTAGAAGTCCGTTTGCCTATCGTGGACTGGCGTCGCCTCTGTAAACAAGAACCGGCACTCGCAGATTACATCGTTTAGATGTCATCAGACTGGTTCATATACCCTAAATAATTCGAGTTGCAGGCAGGCGACAAGGCCGAGAGTTCCCAGGAGCGTAGCCTAACTATGTGACTGGGGTGAGCGGGCGCAGCCAACGCACCTGCGGCTTGAAGTATGAAGGTTATAAATGTCCTGAAGACTATTTCCCCCTCGGGGGATATCACCGCACAACAAATATGGAGCATAAACATGGCGTGGAATCAGCCCGGTAATAACGGACAGGACCGCGACCCGTGGGGAAGCAGCAAGCCTGGCGGCGACTCTGGGGGTAATAAAGGAGGGCGCGATCAGGGGCCACCTGATCTGGATGATATCTTCCGCAAGCTGAGCAAAAAGCTTGGCGGCCTTGGCGGTGGGAAAAGCGGCGGCAGCGGCGGTGGTAATGCATCGCAGGGGCCGGGCAATCCTATTGGCGGTCGCGTGATCGGTATTGTGGCTGCAGCCGCGGTCATTATCTGGGCCGCAACCGGGTTCTATACCATTAAAGAAGCCGAACGCGGTGTTGTTACCCGCTTTGGTAAATTCAGTCATCTGGTTGAGCCGGGTCTGAACTGGAAACCGACGTTTATCGACAGCGTTCAGGCAGTGAACGTTGAGTCGGTACGCGAACTTGCGGCATCCGGCGTGATGCTGACTTCTGACGAAAACGTCGTACGCGTTGAGATGAACGTGCAGTACCGCGTGACCGATCCACAGCGCTATCTGTTCAGCGTGACCAGTGCGGATGACAGCCTGCGTCAGGCCACCGACAGCGCGCTGCGGGGCGTTATCGGTAAATACACCATGGATAAGATTCTTACCGAGGGACGTACCGTAATTCGTAGCGATACCCAGCGTGAGCTTGAAGAAACCATCAAGCCTTACAACATGGGTATCACGCTGCTGGACGTAAACTTCCAGACGGCACGTCCGCCAGAAGAAGTTAAGGCCGCCTTTGATGATGCGATTGCCGCTCGTGAGAACGAACAGCAGTACATTCGTGAGGCAGAAGCTTACAGCAACGAAGTACAGCCGCGTGCAAACGGCCAGGCTCAGCGTATTCTGGAAGAAGCGCGTGCTTATAAAGCACAAACTGTTCTGGAAGCGCAGGGTGAAGTGGCTCGCTTCGCGAAGATGCTGCCAGAATATAAAGCCGCACCGCAGATTACTCGCGAGCGTCTGTATATCGAAACCATGGAAAAAGTCCTTAGCCACACCCGTAAAGTGCTGGTTAACGATAAAGGTGGCAACCTGATGGTGCTACCGTTGGATCAGATGTTGAAGGGCGGCGCTCAGCAGCCGGCCGCAAAGAGTGATAACAGCGCAGCAAACAATCTGCTGCGTCTGCCGCCAGCGTCCAGCCCAAGCAGCAGTGCCAGCACCTCTTCGTCCTCCTCGAGTGGCGATATCATGGATCAGCGTCGTGCCAACGCACTGCGCAACGATACCCAGCGCGTAGGGAGTGAATAACGATGCGTAAGTCTTTTGTGGCAGTAATTATCATCGTGCTGGTCGTGATCTACACCTCGCTTTTCGTGGTGCATGAGGGCGAGCGCGGCATTACATTACGCTTCGGCAAAGTCCTGCGTGATGATGAAAACAAACCGGTCGTGTATGAACCAGGTCTGCACTTCAAGATCCCGTTCATTGAAACCGTGAAAACCCTGGATGCGCGTATCCAGACGATGGACAACCAGGCCGATCGCTTTGTAACCAAAGAGAAGAAAGACCTGATCGTTGACTCCTACATCAAGTGGCGTATCAGCGACTTCAGCCGCTACTACCTGGCAACGGGCGGCGGCGATGTTTCTCAGGCAGAAGTCCTGCTGAAGCGTAAGTTCAGTGACCGTCTGCGTTCTGAAATTGGTCGTCTGGATGTGAAAGACATCGTGACCGATTCACGTGGTCGCCTGACCTTGGACGTTCGTGACGCCCTGAACTCCGGTTCTGCGGGCACCGATGATGAAGTCGCAACGCCTGCAGCTGACGATGCCATTGCTTCCGCAGCGGCGCGTATTACTGAAGAGACCAACGGTAAAGTGCCGGTGGTTAACCCGAACAGTATGGCGGCGTTGGGTATTGAAGTTGTGGACGTCCGTATTAAGCAGATTAACCTGCCTGCTGAAGTGTCCGAGGCGATTTACAACCGTATGCGCGCAGAGCGTGAAGCGGTTGCCCGTCGTCACCGTTCACAGGGTCAGGAAGAAGCTGAGAAGCTGCGTGCAACCGCAGACTACGAAGTGACCCGTACGCTGGCAGAAGCCGAGCGTGAAGGACGTATCTCTCGTGGTGAAGGTGATGCTGAAGCCGCGAAGCTGTTTGCTGATGCGTTTAGCCAGGATCCTGACTTCTACGCCTTTATCCGTAGCCTGCGTGCTTATGAAGCCAGCTTCCAGTCTAATCAGGACATCATGGTACTGAGCCCGGACAGCGACTTCTTCCGCTACATGAAAACGCCAGCAAATAGTTCACGCTAATTGCTGAGTAATGTCTAAGAGCCGGTTTACCGGCTCTTTTTTTATGCCGGTAAAGGATGATTATGAATTCAACAATCTGGCTGGCGCTAGCGCTGGTTTTGGTACTCGAAGGCCTGGGACCGATGCTTTATCCGCGCATCTGGCGGCGAATGATTCTGGCTATGGCGCAATTACCGGACACGCTATTGCGCCGTTTTGGCGGTGGTCTTGTGGTTGCTGGCATCGTTATATACTACATGTTGAGTCGCGCCAGTAGCTGAGTGAAATTTATCCGGCAGAAACTGATTTTGTATACTAAAAGGGCTGTTCATCTGAGAAACCGATGGTAGAATCCATTTTTAAGCAAACGGTGATTTTGAAAAATGGGTAACAACGTCGTCGTACTGGGCACCCAATGGGGTGACGAAGGTAAAGGAAAGATCGTCGATCTTCTGACTGAACGGGCTAAATATGTTGTGCGCTACCAGGGCGGTCACAACGCAGGTCACACTCTCGTAATCAACGGTGAAAAAACCGTTCTTCATCTTATTCCATCAGGCATTCTTCGCGAAAACGTCACCAGCATCATCGGTAACGGCGTTGTGCTGTCTCCAGCTGCGCTGATGAAAGAGATGAAAGGTCTGGAAGACCGCGGTATTCCAGTACGTGAGCGTCTGCTGCTGTCAGAAGCTTGCCCGCTGATCCTTGACTACCACGTTGCGCTGGACGTTGCGCGTGAAAAAGCTCGCGGTGCGAAAGCTATCGGCACTACCGGTCGCGGCATCGGGCCGGCTTACGAAGACAAAGTGGCCCGTCGTGGCCTGCGCGTTGGCGACCTGTTCGACAAAGCCACTTTTGCAGACAAGCTGAAAGAAGTGATGGAATATCATAACTTCCAGCTGGTGAACTTCTACAAAGTTGAAGCTGTTGACTACCAGAAAGTGCTGGATGATGCGATGGCGGTTGCCGACATTCTGACCAGCATGGTTGTGGATGTCTCTGACCTGCTGGATCAGGCGCGTCAACGCGGCGACTTCATCATGTTCGAAGGTGCTCAGGGTACGCTGCTGGACATCGACCACGGTACCTATCCGTACGTAACCTCCTCTAACACCACCGCAGGTGGCGTTGCGACCGGCTCCGGCATCGGTCCGCGCTATGTGGATTACGTTCTGGGTATTATCAAAGCTTACTCCACTCGCGTGGGTGCAGGTCCATTCCCAACTGAGCTGTTTGATGACATCGGCGAATTCCTGTGCAAACAGGGTAACGAATTCGGGGCTACTACCGGGCGTCGCCGTCGTACCGGCTGGCTGGATGCGGTTGCCGTGCGTCGTGCCGTGCAGATCAACTCCTTGTCCGGCTTCTGCCTGACCAAGCTTGACGTCCTGGACGGCCTGAAAGAAGTGAAAATCTGCGTGGGCTACCGTATGCCTGATGGCCGCGAAGTGACCACCACCCCAATGGCAGCGGACGACTGGGAAGGTATCGAACCGATTTACGAAGTGATGCCTGGCTGGTCTGAAACCACTTTCGGCGTGAAAGAGCGCAGCGGTCTGCCGCAGGCAGCGCTGAACTACATCAAACGCATTGAAGAAGTCACCGGCGTACCGATTGATATTATCTCAACCGGCCCGGACCGTACTGAAACCATGATTCTGCGCGATCCGTTCGACGCATAATGATGTCGCGGGGTGTGGTTTCACACCCCGTATTGCTTTCTTCCCGCCGCTTTATACATCATTCCAATCAAATAAATTAGCTGGCAACCATATGGCTGGTTTATCATCAATATGTATCTGCTTTAAGGTACAACTTGTCTTACGCAAAGCGTTTCCCCTCCCACCCATGAGGTTGATGTGCAGTTAACGAGTTTTACTGATTACGGTTTACGTGCTTTGATTTATATGGCTTCTCTTCCCGAAGGGAGAATGACCAATATCTCTGAAGTCACAGAGGTGTACGGCGTGTCCCGTAATCACATGGTGAAAATCATCAATCAACTCAGCCGCGCGGGCTATGTCATGGCCGTGCGAGGAAAAAATGGCGGCATTCGCCTTGGTAAGCCAGCGGAAACGATCCGCATTGGCGACGTGGTGCGCGAGCTGGAGCCGCTCTCATTGGTGAACTGTAGCAGTGAGTTTTGTCATATCCCCCCCGCCTGCCGACTCAAACAGGCTTTGGCTGAGGCGGTGCAGAGTTTCCTACAGGAACTGGACAAGCACACGCTGGCCGACCTGGTGGACCAAAACCAACCGCTCTACAAATTACTGCTGGTGGAATAATCACGATTCCATCTGCGGATGACAACGGAGGACCCGAAATGTCAAAAGATCCTTTCCAGGAACGAGAAGCCGAAAAATACGAAAACCCGATCCCAAGCCGGGAGTTTATTCTCGACCATCTCTCAAAACGTGAAAAACCGGCCAGCCGCGAAGAGCTGGCGGAAGAACTAAAAATCTCCGGCGAAGAACAGCTTGAAGCCCTGCGCCGTCGCCTCCGTGCGATGGAGCGTGATGGCCAACTGGTCTTCACCCGCCGCCAGTGTTACGCACTGCCGGAACGCCTGGATCTACTGAAAGGTAAAGTGATCGGCCACCGCGACGGATTCGGTTTCCTGCGCGTTGAAGGAAGTAAAGACGATCTCTATCTTTCATCCGAGCAGATGAAAATGTGCATGCATGGCGATCTGGTGCTGGCGCAGCCGCTCGGCGCGGACCGTAAAGGTCGCCGCGAAGCGCGTATTGTGCGCGTGCTGGAACCAAGAACCGGGCTGATTGTTGGCCGCTACTTTACCGACGCAGGCGTAGGTTTTGTGGTACCAGACGACAGCCGTCTGAGCTTCGATATCCTGATCCCGCCGGAAGCGCTAATGGGCGCCCGCATGGGCTTTGTGGTGGTGGTCGAGCTGACCCAGCGTCCGACCCGTCGTACCAAAGCGATAGGTAAGATTGTTGAAGTGCTTGGCGACAACATGGATACCGGCATGGCCGTTGATATGGCGCTACGTACCCATGAAATCCCGCACGTCTGGCCGAAAGAGGTTGAAGCCCAGGTCGCAAATCTGAAAGAAGAAGTGCCGGAAGAGGCCAAAATTGGCCGCGTTGACCTGCGCTCACTGCCGCTGGTGACCATCGACGGCGAAGACGCACGTGACTTTGATGACGCCGTATTCTGTGAGAAAAAACGCGGCGGTGGCTGGCGCCTGTGGGTCGCGATTGCCGACGTAAGCTATTACGTTCGCCCGCCAACGGCGCTGGATAACGAAGCCCGCAACCGCGGGACATCGGTTTACTTCCCGTCGCAGGTGGTTCCGATGCTGCCTGAAGTGCTTTCAAACGGCCTGTGCTCCCTGAACCCGCAGGTCGATCGCCTGTGCATGGTGTGTGAGATGACCATCTCCGCCGCAGGGCGCCTGACGGGCTATAAATTCTATGAAGCGGTGATGAGCTCTCATGCGCGTCTGACCTACACCAAGGTCTGGCATATGCTGCAGGGCGATCAGGAACTGCGCGAGCAATACGCACCGCTGGTTAAGCACATCGAAGAGCTGCATAACCTCTACAAAGTGCTGGAAGTTTCTCGTGCCCAGCGCGGCGGGATCTCGTTTGAAAGCGAAGAAGCGAAGTTTATCTTTAACGCTGAGCGCCGCATTGAACGCGTTGAGCAGACCGTGCGTAACGATGCGCACAAACTTATCGAAGAGTGCATGATCCTCGCTAACATCTCAGCGGCGCGCTTTGTTGAGAAGAACAACGAGCCAGCCCTGTTCCGCGATCACGATCGTCCAAGCAACGATGCGATCACCGCGTTCCGTTCGGTGCTGGCGGAGCTTGGCCTGGAATTACCCGGCGGGCAAAAACCAGAGCCGCGTGATTACGCCGATCTGCTGGAATCTATCGCCGATCGTCCTGACCACGAAATGCTGCAAACCATGCTGCTGCGCTCGATGAAACAGGCGATTTACGATCCGGAAAACCGCGGGCACTTCGGCCTGGCGCTGCAGTCCTACGCGCACTTTACTTCGCCAATCCGCCGATATCCTGACTTGTCGCTGCATCGCGCCATTAAATATTTACTGGCAAAAGAGCAGGGACATACCGGGAACAGCACCGAATCCGGCGGCTGGCACTACAGCATGGAAGAGATGCTGCAGCTGGGTCAGCACTGCTCGATGACCGAACGCCGCGCCGATGAAGCGACTCGCGACGTCGCGGACTGGCTGAAGTGCGACTTCATGCAGGATCAGGTCGGCCAGGTATTCAACGGCATTATTGCCAGCGTAACCGGCTTCGGCTTCTTCGTGCGCCTGGATGATTTGTTTATCGACGGGCTGGTTCACGTCTCCACGCTGGACAACGACTACTATCGCTTTGACCAGATCGGCCAACGCCTGATTGGCGAATCCGGCGGGCAGACTTACCGTCTGGGCGACCGCGTTGAGGTTCGGGTGGAAGCTGTACACATGGACGAACGTAAAATCGACTTCGCGCTGATCTCAAGCTCGCGTGCGCCGCGTGGCGAAGGTAAAACGGCAAAAGACAAAGCGAAGCGAGGCGGAAAGGGTGGGGCGCCATCTAAGCGCCGTCAGGCAGGCAAGCGCGTAAACTTCGAGCCGGACAATGCTTTCCGTAAAGAGAAAGACGGAGCGAAAGCAAAGAAAGAGAAGGCTGGAAAGAAACCGAAGAAAGCCAAAGCGCCGTCGGACAAAACCCGTAAAATAGCCGCAGCAACGAAGGCGAAGCGCGCCGCGAAGAAACAGGCGAGCTGATATTACCTTTATCCTAACCCTCTCTCTTAAGGGGAGAGGGCCGGGATGAGGGGCAACATCCAGATTATGAACAAACCAACACGGGCGAGCCCTCGTCCGCAATGAGTGATATCGATGAGTGAAATTATTTACGGCATTCACGCCGTCCAGGCCCTGCTTGAACGTGCTCCGCAGCGTTTTCAGGAAGTCTTTATCCTGAAAGGTCGCGAAGACAAGCGCCTGCTGCCGCTGATCCACGCTATTGAAGCGCAAGGGATCCCGGTGCAGGTGGCAAATCGCCAGTGGCTCGACGAGAAAGCCGAAGGTGCGGTACACCAGGGCATCATTGCCCGCGTGAAGCCGGGTCGCCAGTATCAGGAAAACGATCTGCCTGACCTGATCGCCGAGCACGAACGTCCGTTCCTGCTGATCTTAGATGGCGTCACCGATCCGCACAACCTTGGTGCCTGCCTGCGTAGCGCAGACGCGGCCGGTGTGCATGCGGTTATCGTCCCGAAGGATCGTTCCGCGCAGCTGAATGCGACGGCAAAAAAAGTTGCCTGTGGCGCAGCGGAGAACGTGCCGCTGATCCGCGTCACCAACCTGGCTCGTACCATGCGTATGCTGCAGGAAGAGAACGTCTGGATTGTCGGCACCGCCGGTGAAGCGGACCATACTCTGTTCCAGAGTAAATTCACTGGCCCGATGGCACTGGTGATGGGGGCAGAAGGTGAAGGCATGCGCCGTCTGACTCGCGAGCACTGTGACGAGCTGGTCAGTATCCCAATGGCCGGAACCGTTTCTTCTCTGAATGTGTCCGTTGCCACCGGTGTTTGCCTGTTCGAAATCGTGCGCCAGCGCGGTTAAGACGTTTTATCTGAATGGGGTGGAAACACCCCGTTTGTGATCCCCCTCCGCGCAGAACCCGCATCTCCGTCCATACTTACTGGCATTGCCACAGATGGAGGGAACAGCATGCGCTGGCAAACTCACACCGTTTTTAATCAACCCAAACCCCTCAGTAACAGTAATCTTTTTCTTTCTGACATTCCTCTGCGAGAAGCCGTCGTCCGTGAAGGTGCAGGCTGGGACGCCGAACTTCTGGCCAGCATCGGCCAACAGCTGGGTTCCGCCGAATCTTTGGAACTGGGGCGGCTGGCAAATATCAATACACCGGAGCTGCTGCGGTTTGATGCTTGCGGAGAGCGGCTGGATGACGTTCGCTTTCACCCCGCCTGGCATTTGCTGATGCAGGGCCTGTTTGCTAACCGGGTTCATAATCTCGTCTGGCAAGAGGACGCGCGTCAGGGCGCTTTTGTCGCTCGTGCGGCGCGGTTTATCCAACACGCTCAGGTTGAAGCGGGTACGCTTTGCCCGATCACTATGACGTTTGGAGCAACGCCGTTGCTGTTACAGCACTTACCCAAAGAATTTGAAGCGTGGCGTAAGCCTTTGCTGAGCGATCGCTACGACGTACATCTGCTGCCGGGTGCCCAAAAAAGGGGCTTGCTGATTGGCATGGGGATGACAGAGAAGCAGGGCGGGTCTGATGTGTTGAGTAACACCACCCGCGCTGAACCGCTGGCGAGCAGAGGGGCCGGAGAGGCTTACCGGCTGGTGGGGCACAAATGGTTTTTCTCCGTACCGCAAAGCGATGCGCATCTGGTACTTGCTCAGGCAAAGGGGGGCCTTTCGTGCTTCTTCTTACCGCGTATTCTGCCGGATGGCCAGCGCAACGCCGTTCGCCTTGAGCGCCTCAAGGACAAGTTGGGCAACCGTTCAAACGCCAGCAGTGAAGTGGAGTTCTGTGATGCTACCGCCTGGCTTATTGGTGAGGAAGGTGAAGGCGTTCGCCATATTTTGAAGATGGGCGGATTTACCCGCTTCGACTGTGCGCTGGGTAGTCACGGTCTGATGCGGCGAGCACTCTCAGTGGCCTTGTGTCACGCTCTTCAGCGGCAGGCCTTTGGCAAAACGCTTATTGAACAGCCGATGATGCGCCAGCTACTGGGAAAAATGGCGCTGCGGCTTGAAGGCCAGACGGCCTTTCTTTTCCGTCTGGCGCGAGCGTGGGAGTTGCCGGACGACGCTTTACAGCTGGCTTACAGCCGTTTGTTTACCCCGGTTGCGAAATTCAGCATCTGCAAAGCAGGGATCCCTTTTGTGGCCGAAGCGATGGAGGTGCTGGGCGGAGTGGGCTACTGTGAAGAGAGCGAGCTTCCTCGGTTATATCGCGAAATGCCTGTGAACAGCATCTGGGAAGGATCGGGCAATATTATGAGCCTTGATGTGCTGCGCGTGCTTGCCAAACAGCCTGCGGTGATAGAAATGCTGTCCCACGAGTTTGACGAGGTTAAGGGGCAAAGCCGGCATTTCGATCGCAGCTGGCGGCAGCTACAGCAACGATTGCGGAAGCCTCAGGAAGAGCGGGGCAGAGAAATTATACAGCAGCTGGCTAATCTCGCCTGTGGGGCACAATTGCTTAAATCACTCTCACCCCCGATGGCGGAAGCCTGGTGTCGCATGATGCTGGATGAGCGGGGAGAATCGCTTTTGCCCGAGCAGGTCATCAATGATGTGCTGCTGCGGGCAACGGGAGGCGTGGCTTAATATAATCGCGGGTCTTTATGCGTAAAGAATGGCCTGCGCTCGCCAGCTATCGGCCAGAGAGTTTTCCTGCATCTGAATAATGCGGTACCAGGAAGCACCCTGCTCGTCAGCTTTCAGTGCGATCATACGTTCGACGTCCTGAGGGCTGCCGGCAATATCATTGACCGAAATTAATCCGATTTCATTAAGGCCCGTTACGCAGTCCGCGCTGGCAAACTCGGCGGACTGCGCCAGAGTCGGAATGAGGCCAACAGATAACAGCAGTGTCGTTAAGGCTAGAGATCGTTTCATTGTCAGTTCCTTATCATTTTACCCCGAAGTGACAGGGCAATCCTTCGCTTACTCAAAGCTGACCCCGCTTCCTGAGGGCGAGGTCCATTGTGCATAAGAAACGATCAAGCGGCGAAAAGCTGTGTAAATATCAATAAATAACGGCTACCTGCCCGGGCTATTTTCGATACAAAATAGCCTGCGAATACCATTGGCCTGGGATAACCGTCTCATCATTCATAATGATGAGATAATAATCGGCTTTTGCTGCTGCGGCTTTCTTCTTAATAATGGCTTCTGAGTCCATCGGAGAGCCACGTACCACGGCGGTCACGGTGCCTATTTTTGTCAATTCCGCAGTCTGAGAGCGCTGTACTTCCTGCGGATAATTTGTCGGCGATGGTGCTGGCTGCGGTGTACCCTGAAGCACGCTGCAGGCGCTGAGTAAGGCCGCCAGAAATAGTACGGATAGCCGTGGCATGATGGTTTCTCGTTTCTTGACGATCATAGTGTAGTTCCGGGTTTGGCCGTGCAAAGGGGGAATGTTTCCGATTTGTTATCTCAGGCGCGCTTTTAGCTGACTTTCGAATGAAAATCGCTAGCTAGATCTCACCGTTACAATAATCCCTAATCTGCGTTACTTTCCCTGATATTTCGCCGGAGGAGAAGAGAAGATGATCGAAATTTATAATGAGCGGTTCGCCGATGTTGAAGTGTTGCACGCGGTACCTGCCGGAATGAAGCAGGCCCCGTTGCCGACGGTTATCTTCTATCACGGGTTTACCTCTTCAAAGCTGGTTTATAGCTATTTCGCCGTGGCGCTGGCGCTGCAGGGATTTCGCGTTGTAATGCCGGATGCTCTCGACCATGGCGCTCGATATGGCGGCGATGCTCAAACCCGCCTGCAGCAGTTCTGGCCGATTTTAAAAAACAGTATTGATGAATTCCCGGCTCTCTATCAGGCATTAATCAACTCCGGCGGCGTTGCCGAGGGGAGGCTTGCCGTGGGTGGAGCTTCTATGGGAGGCATGACGGCGCTGGGGATTATGGCGCGGCAGCCTGAAGTCCGCTGCGTTGCCTGCCTGATGGGGTCGGGCTATTTTACGACGCTCGCCCAGACGCTGTTCCCACCTTCGGTGGAAGTGCGTGAAAATGTTATTGTCAGCCTGAAGGATTACGATGTTGGCGAACAGCTTGAAGCGCTAAGCAACAGGCCGCTGCTGCTCTGGCACGGTGAAGAAGATGACGTTGTGCCCGCCGTCGAGACGTTCAGATTGCAGCAGGCGCTGGTGGAAAAGAAGCTGAACCAAAACCTGACTTGTGTATGGGAAGCAGGCGTCAAACATCGCATCACGCCCGAAGCATTAGACGCTACAAGCCAGTTTTTTGCCCGGTACCTGTAAGCACTAAACCAGGATGACTTTGACGCCGCGTTCCTGAAGTTTTAGCACGACTTCAGGATCGGCCTGCTTGCCGGTAATGACCAAATCTATTTGATCTGTGCGGCTGAATAGCATTCCAGCCCGTTGCCCGACTTTGCTGCTGTCAACCAACACCACCAGTTTGCCTACCACTCCCAGCATCTTCTGCTCCGCCATTGCGGTTAGCATATCGGTTTTATACAAACCTTCGGCGGTCAGTCCCTTGCCGCTGGTAAACATCCAGTGTCCGGCATACAGCGACGTTTCATTCTCCTGTGGCCCGAGGGTGATAGAGTGGCTTTTATTGTACTGCCCCCCCATGATGACCACGCTGTCATGCTCCTGTTCGATAAGATAATTTGCCAGCGGCAAGTAGTTGGTAATGATTTGTACCGGTTTACTACAAATCTGTTGGCCGAGCAGAAAGGCGGTGGAGCCGCAGTTGATAACAATGCTTTCACCTGGGCTGACCAGCTGAGAAGCCGCGCGGGCAATCCGTACTTTTTCATCATGGTTTTGAGCCTGGTGAATGTTCATCGGCGACCAGCGCGGGCGCTGCTCACTAACGGCTTCCGCACCATTGCGGACTTTTTTCAGTTTGCCGCTCTCGTCGAGTTTATTGATATCACGCCGAGCCGTTGCGGGAGAGATTTTCAGCCGGGATATCACTTGCTCCACGGTGACAAACCCCGTTTGTGCAAGCAAATCCAGTAAAATTTGATGTCTTTGCGCTTCCGTCATGAGCAAATCCGATTAAAAGTGATAAGCAAAGATAATATTTAAAATCAGATGAAAATACTAATGTGGACGGAAAGAATTTCCGACGAGCGGCTTGTATTGACCGCCCGCCGGAGACATCTTACAGGAAGGACTTAAAGGGCAGATCGGGTTCCAGGGTGAAGCAGTCATCGAACCCGCGTGGATAGTGGTATTCGTAGTTGTCTTTGTCCAACGGCCAGGTGAATTTCCCTCCAACCTGCCAAATGAAGGGCTTAAAGTGATATTTCAGCCGATCTTTCTTCATTTCCCATAGCACGCGGATTTCCTGTGGGTCGGCCTGGAAATTTGACCAGATATCGTGATGGAACGGGATGACCACGTTGGCATTCAGTGATTCGGCCATACGCAGGATATCCGCGCTGGTCATTTTGTCGGTAATACCGCGTGGGTTCTCGCCATAGGAGCCCAGAGCCACGTCGATTTGGTGCTCGTTACCGTGTTTTGCGTAGTAGTTGGAGTAGTGAGAATCACCGCTGTGGTACAGCGTGCCACCCGGCGTTTTGAATAAGTAGTTCACTGCGCGCTGGTCCATCCCGTCCGGCAGCACCCCCGCAGCTTTTTGATCGACCGGTAACGTGATCAGCGCGGTACGGTCAAACGCATCGAGCGCATGGATTTCAATATCTTTTATTTTTATAACGTCGCCAGGTTTTACCACGATGCAGCGTTCTTTCGGTACACCCCAGCCAATCCACAGATTAACGCAGGTTTGCGGGCCGATAAACGGTACGTCATCAGCACAGTTCTGCATGACTGCGGCGGCAACGTTCACATCAATGTGATCATTATGATCGTGCGTGGACAGTACGGCATCGATCTGGCGAATGGCGAATGGATCCAGAACAAACGGTGTAGTACGTAGGTTGGGTTGGAGTTTCTTCACGCCGGCCATGCGTTGCATCTGATGGCCTGTTTTCATCAGCGGGTTGCCGTGACTTTGCTTACCTGTTCCGCACCAGAAATCGGTGCAAATATTGGCCCCGCCTTCTGATTTCAGCCAGATGCCTGTACAGCCCAGCCACCACATGGCAAAGGTGCCCGGCGCAACCTGCTCTTGTTCAATTTCTTCATTCAGCCAGCTACCCCATTCCGGAAAGGTACTCAGAACCCATGATTCACGGGTGATCGTGTTCACTTTATTCATCGTTTTCACTCCTTTTTAATTCAAAATAAATCACAATGTGAGTTCATTTGATTTAAATTGGCACTATTTGATTCGGTTTGCAATAACCTGATAGTGATATTTCGACTTGAAAACGGCAGGGGAAATCTATCTTTATGTTGGTTTGATATCATGGGTTTGTAATTATGGCATTGAATTTAATAGTTTATTTTCTTGGTTCTGGACAGCAGTGATAATCCATTTTCATCCTATGGAAATAATTTGCGTGATACATCACAAATAATCAAATTTGATCTTTTTATGATTATTTGTGATTGCTAGAGTGATGGCACCCACCACGAAGGGATTGCCCCTCGCGTTCTTATTTCTGGAGAGAGTTATGGAGATCCTCTACAACGTCTTTACCGTGTTCTTTAATCAGGTCATGACTAACGCCCCGCTGTTGTTGGGTATCGTGACGTGTCTGGGCTACATCCTTCTACGCAAAAGCGTCAGCGTCATCATTAAAGGCACCATCAAAACCATTATTGGTTTCATGTTGCTGCAGGCGGGTTCCGGCATTCTGACGAGCACTTTTAAGCCCGTGGTGGCAAAAATGTCGGAAGTGTATGGTATCAACGGCGCGATCTCTGACACCTATGCGTCAATGATGGCAACTATTGAGCGTATGGGTGATGCCTATAGTTGGGTGGGATATGCCGTACTACTCGCGCTGGCGCTGAACATCATTTACGTTCTGCTGCGTCGGATAACAGGCATTCGCACCATCATGTTGACCGGCCACATCATGTTCCAGCAGGCGGGGTTGATTGCCGTTGCTTTCTACATCTTCGGCTACCCAATGTTGACGACGATTATCTGCACTGCAGTGCTGGTGTCGCTCTACTGGGGCATTACCGCCAATATGATGTTTAAGCCGACGCAGGAAGTGACTGACGGCTGCGGTTTCTCCATTGGCCATCAACAGCAGTTTGCCTCCTGGGTTGCTTATAAAGTCGCGCCGTATCTGGGTAAAAAAGAGGAGAGCGTTGAAGACCTCAAGCTACCGGGCTGGCTGAATATTTTCCATGACAACATCGTCTCTACGGCGATTGTGATGACCCTCTTCTTCGGTGCCATTTTGCTCTCCTTTGGTATCGACGTTGTCCAGGCGATGGCGGGCAGCACCCACTGGACGGTCTATATCCTGCAAACCGGTTTCTCGTTCGCCGTGGCTATTTTCATCATCACTCAGGGCGTGCGTATGTTCGTCGCCGAGCTGTCCGAAGCGTTCAACGGTATTTCTCAGCGTTTGATTCCTGGCGCAGTGCTGGCAATTGATTGTGCCGCTATCTATAGCTTTGCGCCAAACGCCGTAGTTTGGGGCTTTTTGTGGGGCACCATCGGCCAGTTGATCGCCGTCGGTATTCTGGTGGGCCTCGGTTCTTCCATTCTGATTATTCCGGGTTTTATCCCGATGTTCTTCTCGAACGCCACCATCGGCGTCTTTGCTAATCACTTTGGCGGTTGGCGTGCTGCGCTGAAGATTTGTCTGGTGATGGGGATGATTGAAATCTTTGGCTGTGTCTGGGCGGTAAAACTCACCGGCATGAGCGCCTGGATGGGGATGGCCGACTGGTCAATTCTGGCACCACCAATGATGCAGGGCTTCGCCTCTGTCGGACTGGTCTTTATGGCCGTCATCATTCTGATTGCTCTGGCCTATATGTTCTTCGCTGGCCGTTGTTTGCGAGCGGAAGAAGATGCGGAAAAACAAACAGCAGAAGTTTCTGCTCGCTAAGGAGTCTCGATTATGACCGTACGTATTCTGGCTGTGTGTGGCAATGGGCAAGGGAGTTCCATGATCATGAAGATGAAAGTGGACCAGTTTTTAACTCAGTCAAATATTGACCATACGGTAAACAGTTGCGCGGTGGGGGAATACAAAAGTGAACTCAGCGGCGCGGACATCATCATCGCATCCACGCATATCGCGGGAGAAATCACCGTAACAGGCAATAAATATGTTGTGGGGGTGCGCAATATGCTCTCGCCTGCTGATTTTGGACCAAAGCTGCTGGAGGTGATCAATGCGCATTTTCCACAGGATGTGAAGGAGGGCAGCTAATGCAACTACGTGATTCGCTGGCAGACAATAACACCATCCTTTTACAGGCTGAGGCCCGTACCTGGCAGGAAGCGGTAAAGCTGGGAGTTGATCTGTTGGTTAAGGCTGACATTGTTGAGCCGCGTTATTACCAGGCCATTCTTGATGGTGTTGCGCAGCATGGTCCTTACTTTGTGATTGCACCAGGGCTGGCGATGCCACATGGCCGCCCGGAAGAGGGGGTCAAGAAAACCGGCTTCGCGCTGGTGACGCTAAAAACGCCTCTGGTGTTCAACCATGAAGATAACGACCCGGTCGATATTCTTATCACCATGGCGGCCATTGACGCCAGCACCCATCAGGAAGTGGGCATCATGCAGATCGTCAATCTGTTTGAAAATGAGGCTAATTTTGACCGTTTACGTGCCTGCCGCACCACGCAGGAAGTTCTCGATTTAATTGATAATGCCACTGCGGCGGCTGTTTAAAAGGAGCATCAAATGTCATTACCAATGTTGCAGGTTGCGCTGGATAATCAATCAATGTCTTCCGCATATGAAACAACCCGCCTGATTGCCGATGAAGTGGACATCATTGAAGTTGGTACCATTCTTTGTGTGGCTGAAGGTGTACGTGCCGTTCGCGATCTGAAGTCGCTCTATCCGCAAAAAATTGTGCTGGCTGATGCCAAAATTGCCGATGCCGGTAAAATTCTTTCCCGCATGTGTTTTGAAGCGAATGCCGACTGGGTAACCGTTATTTGCTGTGCGGATCTTAACACCGCCAAGGGCGCACTGGATGTGGCGAAAGAGTTTGACGGTGACATACAGATTGAACTGACAGGCTACTGGACGTGGTCGCAGGCACAGGCGTGGCGTGATGCGGGCATCGCGCAGGTGGTTTATCACCGTAGCCGTGATGCACAGGCGGCTGGTGTGGCGTGGGGCGAAGCAGATATCAATGCCATTAAACGTCTGTCTGATATGGGCTTTAAGGTCACCGTAACCGGCGGCCTGACGGTGGAAGATTTGCCGCTTTTCCAGGGGATTCCGATTCACGTCTTTATTGCCGGTCGCAGCATTCGCGATGCGGCTGCACCTGCGGAAGCGGCACGGCAGTTTAAACGTTCTATTGCCCAGCTGTGGGGCTAAGGAGCGGCTATGCTGTCGAAACATATTCCGCTTGGCATCTATGAAAAAGCACTTCCCACCGGGGAGTGCTGGCTGGAACGCCTGCGGCTGGCGAAAACACTCCTTTTTGACTTCGTCGAGATGTCGGTTGATGAAACCGATGCCCGATTGGCTCGCCTGGACTGGTGCAAAGAACAGCGCCTCGCTTTGGTCAACGCAATTGCCGAAACCGGTGTGCGTGTCCCTTCTATGTGCCTCAGTGCTCATCGACGTTTTCCGCTCGGTAGCGAAGACGATGCGGTACGGAACCACGGCCTGGAGATCATGCGCAAGGCGATTCAACTGGCACAGGATGTGGGCATTCGAGTTATCCAACTGGCGGGTTACGACGTTTATTATCAGGAGGCCAATGACGAGACGCGCCGTCGTTTTCGCGAGAGCCTTAAAGAGTGCGTTGAAATGGCAAGCCGCGCGCAGGTGATGCTGGCGATGGAAATCATGGATTACCCGCTGATGAATTCAGTCAGTAAGGCATTGGGCTATGTCCATTACCTGAATAATCCGTGGTTCCAGCTCTATCCTGATATTGGCAACTTGTCTGCGTGGGATAACGATGTGCAGATGGAGCTACAGGCCGGGATGGGGCATATCGTCGCAGTGCATGTGAAAGATGCAAGGCCAGGTGTGTTTAAAAGCGTGCCGTTTGGTGAAGGGGTGGTTGATTTCGAAGGTTGTTTTGAGACTCTTCAAGAGAGTGGCTATTGTGGCCCCTACCTGATTGAAATGTGGAGTGAAACGGCCGATGACCCGGCAGCAGAAGTGGCGCGCGCGCGCGATTGGGTGAGAGCGCGGATGATGCGGGCTGGACTGGTGGAGACATCATAATGCAAAAGCTCAAACAGCAGGTTTTTGACGCTAACATGGATTTACCGCGCTATGGTCTGGTGACCTTCACCTGGGGCAACGTGAGTGCCATTGACCGCGAGCGTGGGCTGGTGGTCATTAAACCCAGCGGCATAGCCTACGAGATCATGAGTGTGGACGATATGGTGGTGGTGGATCTGGAGGGCAATGTGGTGGAAGGTAAGTTCCGTCCTTCTTCCGATACGGCTACGCATCTGGCGTTGTATCGCCACTATCCACGTCTTGGCGGCGTGGTGCATACCCATTCGACGCATGCTACGGCCTGGGCGCAGGCCGGTCTTGCCATTCCTGCGCTGGGCACGACTCATGCGGACTACTTCTTTGGCGACATCCCGTGTACCAGAGCGTTAAGCGCCAGTGAAGTTGAAGAGGATTACGAGCTGAACACCGGGCGGGTGATCATTGAAACGCTGGGTGCAATGGAGCCACTGCATACGCCCGGAATTGTGGTGTTTCAACACGGGCCTTTTGCCTGGGGCAAAGATGCTCATGATGCGGTGCATAACGCGGTCGTTATGGAAGAAGTCGCCAGAATGGCGTGGATTTCTCGCGGCATTAACCCCTTCCTTGGCCGCATGGATGATTACCTGATAAACAAGCATTTCATGCGTAAGCATGGTCCGAATGCCTATTACGGGCAAAAGTGAACGCGTGTGTTGGATGTTAAAGCCGCTGTCACCAGCGGTATTGGGGCGTTATCCAAAAAAAAGCCCCCGCAAGCGGGGGCAAGTCAAACATGGATTTTTAGGTCGTGGTGTCTTCTCTGGTGTTTACGCGTACTCTCAAGCTACCGGTAGATGTCAGCGCTGACGTGCATATTGCCGTTGCTGCCCGGTTCTCTCATGATTATCGTGTGATAAAACTTCGCGTTGTGCTGGTCAGCATCCTGTTGAATGGCCGATTCCGCTTCAGAAACGGTGGCGAAGTTATGATTGATGTAAATAACGCCCAGGCTCTGAACGTCGTCCATATTTCTGGCCTGGCGGGCGTCGATTTTTATAGCTGCAGCCGCATTTGCGCTAAAGAGCAGTACAGCGGCAAGGGCAATAACGATATTTTTCATGATGCGCTCCACTACAACAAACCTGAAATCCGTGGTCGTCGCTCCTGTTAATGGCTGTGGCGGCCTGTTATCAATAAGTGTAATTCCTGATGGCTGAATAAAAAGTGACCATTTCTGATGGTCTCTTTCAAAATATTTTGACGATCTGCGGCTTTGTTTTGAAATTCACAGGCTTAGCCATTCCCCCTGTCATAAAGAGAATTTATTTGCCTACGGCCTTGAGTTTAGCGGCCTGGGTAAGTATGATTACGCGTCAATTTTTCAGCCGCAATTCAAACACGTTCCTTGCTTCCATGGGCCGCGGCTGACCCTGACAGGAGGCTGAATAATCCGTAAGGAGCAATTCGATGCGTCATTACGAAATCGTTTTTATGGTCCATCCTGACCAGAGCGAACAGGTTCCGGGCATGATCGAACGTTACACTGGTGCAATCACTGCAGCAGCAGGTACGATCCACCGTCTGGAAGACTGGGGCCGCCGTCAGCTGGCTTACCCGATCAACAAACTGCACAAAGCTCACTACGTTCTGCTGAACGTTGAAGCTCCGCAGGAAGCGATCGATGAGCTGGAAACTAACTTCCGCTTCAACGACGCCGTTATCCGCAGCATGGTTATGCGCGTTAAGCACGCGGTTACCGAAGCATCTCCAATGGTTAAAGCGAAAGACGAGCGCCGTGAGCGTCGCGATGATTTCGCTAACGAAACCGCTGATGATGCAGATGCTGGGGATTCTGAAGAGTAATTCTGATGATGGCCAACCGCCTGGCGTTGTCTGGCACAGTGTGCAAGACGCCCCTTCGCAAGGTCAGCCCCTCAGGAATTCCTCACTGCCAGTTCGTGCTTGAGCACCGTTCTGTGCAAGAGGAAGCCGGTCTTAACCGGCAGGCGTGGTGCCGAATGCCAGTGATTGTTAGCGGGCACGCGAACCAGGCCATTACTCACAGTATAACGGTCGGTACGCAAATCACGGTTCATGGGTTCATTACTTGTCATCAGATGAAAAATGGCCTGAACAAAGTGGTCTTGCATGCCGAGCAGATTGAATTGATAGATTCTGGAGACTAGCCATATGGCACGTTATTTCCGTCGTCGCAAGTTCTGCCGTTTCACCGCGGAAGGCGTTCAAGAGATCGACTATAAAGATATCGCTACGCTGAAAAACTACATCACCGAAAGCGGTAAGATTGTCCCAAGCCGTATCACCGGTACCCGTGCAAAATACCAGCGTCAGCTGGCTCGCGCTATCAAACGCGCTCGCTACCTGTCTCTGCTGCCGTACACTGATCGTCATCAGTAATCGGTCACGGTCCATTAATACGACTTTGAGAGGATAAGGTAATGCAAGTTATTCTGCTTGATAAAGTAGCAAACCTGGGTAGCCTGGGTGATCAGGTTAACGTTAAAGCGGGCTACGCTCGTAACTTCCTGGTACCACAGGGTAAAGCTGTTCCTGCTACCAAGAAAAACGTTGAGTTCTTCGAAGCACGCCGTGCAGAACTGGAAGCTAAACTGGCTGACGTTCTGGCTGCTGCTGCAGCTCGCGCTGAGAAAATCAACGCACTGGAAACCGTAACCATCGCGTCCAAAGCTGGCGACGAAGGTAAACTGTTCGGTTCCATCGGTACTCGCGACATCGCTGACGCTGTAACTGCAGCTGGCGTTGCTGTTGCTAAGAGCGAAGTTCGCCTGCCGAACGGCGTTCTGCGCACCACCGGTGAGCACGAAGTGGACTTCCAGGTTCACAGCGAAGTATTCGCTAAACTGACTGTAAACGTTGTAGCTGAATAAGTTTTTATTCACTGCTCGTAAAAACGCCAGCCTCGTGCTGGCGTTTTGCTTTTCTGCGGCCGCAATATTTACTGCGCGCGAATAAAGCTGCCGTTCGGCTGGCGGGTAAACAGCACCTGCTGATCGTTGCCGATATCAATGGTTAAGCCCGTTACCACGCCGTTGGCGTTTTGCCGAATCTGCACCATTTGCCCGGTTTGCAGGTTGCTCAGCGGCTTGCTGTCACCTTCTACCTGCGCCATGGCGTAAACGTCCGCTGGCGGTAAATTATGATCGCGGAACAGCTGGGCCATCGTCTGGCCGGCCGCTACGCGATAGGAGCGCCACTGCTGTTCAATATCATTGTTGTCGTGGGAAACGGGAGCCTGGGTTTGCTCCTCCACGCGTGGAGGCTCAACCGGCGTCGCAGGGACATTGCTATTGGTTGAAGGGGTCAGCTCTGCCTGCATCGGTGACTGCGATTGTACGGAGAGCTGCGCATCGCGTGAGACCGGGCGACTATCGTTATCTGCCCCTGGCAGGAGAAAGCCGAGAATCACGCACGCGAAGCCAAGAATAATGCCTCGGCGGTGCAGGGGAGGTAACGGATCCAACAGGCGGATATGCTCAGGTGCATGCCAAATCCGCGTAAGCCATGGTTTAACAGCGAATTGCATGGGCAACCCTCCTCAAAAGAATACTTTCCAGTATAGACTCGTCCTGCTTCAAGCTGCCGGTATTGGCTGCAACTCGAATTATTTAGCGTGTAAACGCTAACTGTTTGATGCCTGTGGCAATCCCGGTTTCCGTGACGGTGAACCGCAGTTTTGCGTCCGCTTAAGCTATTGTTCCCGTTTCGTTTGCATTTGTCACCTTTCCTCCATTGTCATTTACCCTGCGGATTGACGCTGTTATGCTTCGGGCTTGCTTTTAAACATCATGTAAGGAAAATCCATGACAACCCCTTCTTTTGACAGCGTCGAAGCGCAAGCAAGTTACGGTATTGGTTTACAGGTAGGCCAGCAGCTGAGTGAATCAGGCCTGCAAGGTTTACTGCCAGAAGCGCTGGTCGCAGGTCTTCGTGACGCGCTGGAAGGGAATGCCCCGGCAGTTCCTGTTGACGTTGTACACCGCGCTCTGCGTGAGGTTCATGAACGTGCGGACGAAGTACGTCGTGAGCGTCAGAAAGAGCTGGCGGTAGAAGGCCAAAAATACCTGGCTGAGAACGCAGAGAAAGAAGGCGTGAGCAGCACCGAATCTGGCCTGCAGTTCCGCGTTATCACTCAGGGCACTGGCCCAATCCCAGCCCGTAAAGATCACGTTCGCGTGCATTACACCGGTAAGCTGATCGACGGCACTGTTTTCGACAGCTCAGTCCAGCGTGGCGAGCCGGCAGAGTTCCCGGTAAGCGGCGTTATTGCTGGCTGGATCGAAGCGCTGACCCTGATGCCGGTAGGTTCCAAATGGGAACTGACTATTCCACACAACCTCGCCTACGGCGAGCGCGGTGCCGGTGCGTCTATCCCACCATTCAGCACCCTGGTGTTTGAAGTCGAGCTGCTGGAAATTCTGTAAAGCGCTCAGAACCCCGCCTGGTGCGGGGTTTTTAATCGACTAATAATAAATTAGCGTGATTTTATCTTGCATTAACCTGTTTTACGGGTATTTTTGTGAGCTATATCGCGCAGTGAATGCGATTTCACACTCAAATTAAACAAAAAATTAACATTGCCCTTGTGCTTATTATTTATCCCACCGATTCTTACCTCGTATCACACAAAACAACATCACGTAAAAACAGTTCACGGGCCAGTAGAGCCTGAAAAAACAGACAGGTACAGGAAAATACAAACATGGTAGATCAGGTCAAAGTCGCGGACGACGCTCAGGCGCCGACCGAGCAGTCGCTGCGGCGTAATTTAACAAACCGCCATATTCAGCTTATTGCCATTGGGGGGGCCATCGGCACCGGCTTGTTTATGGGGTCAGGGAAAACCATCAGCCTTGCGGGGCCGTCCATCATCTTCGTCTACATGATCATCGGCTTTATGCTGTTCTTCGTGATGCGTGCGATGGGCGAGCTGCTGCTATCGAATCTGGAATATAAATCGTTCAGCGATTTTGCCGCAGATTTGCTGGGGCCGTGGGCGGGATATTTCACCGGTTGGACATACTGGTTCTGCTGGGTGGTGACCGGGATGGCGGACGTCGTGGCGATAACCGCCTACGCCCAGTTCTGGTTCCCCGGGCTTTCCGACTGGGTCGCCTCGCTGGCCGTTGTGCTGGTGCTGCTGAGCCTGAACCTGGCCACCGTGAAAATGTTCGGTGAGATGGAGTTCTGGTTCGCGATGATCAAAATCGTCGCCATCGTCGCGCTGATCGTCATCGGGCTGGTGATGGTGTTAACCAGCTTCCATTCTCCGTCCGGCGTTGAAGCCTCCTTCAACAACCTCTGGAACGACGGCGGCTGGTTCCCGAAAGGCATCAGCGGCTTCTTTGCCGGGTTCCAGATAGCGGTCTTTGCTTTCGTAGGTATTGAGCTGGTGGGCACCACGGCCGCGGAAACCAAAGATCCTGAAAAATCACTGCCGCGGGCGATTAACTCGATCCCTGTGCGCATCATTATGTTCTACGTCTTCTCGCTGATCATCATCATGTCGGTGACGCCGTGGAGCTCCGTGGTGCCGAACAAGAGCCCGTTCGTTGAGCTCTTCATGCTGGTCGGCCTGCCGGCTGCGGCGAGTATCATCAACTTTGTGGTGCTGACTTCTGCGGCTTCCTCCGCGAACAGCGGCGTGTTCTCTACCAGCCGTATGCTGTTCGGCCTAGCGCAGGACGGCGTGGCGCCTAAAGCATTCGCTAAGCTTTCCAAACGTGCGGTACCGGCGAAAGGGCTAACCTTCTCCTGTATCTGTCTGCTGGGCGGTGTGGTGATGCTTTACGTAAATCCGAACGTGATTGCGGCTTTTACTATGATCACCACGGTTTCTGCGATTCTGTTCATGTTCGTCTGGACCATCATTCTTTGTTCGTACCTGGTGTACCGCAAACAGCGTCCTCATCTGCACGAGAAGTCCATCTATAAGATGCCGCTGGGCAAGCTGATGTGCTGGGTGTGCATGGCGTTCTTCGTCTTTGTGATTGTCCTGCTGACGCTGGAAGATGATACCCGTCAGGCGCTGATCGTGACGCCGCTGTGGTTCATTGTGCTGGGGGCTGGCTGGCTGTTCGTGGGCAAAAAACGCCTGGCAAATATCGGCAAGTAGTCGGTTTTGGATAAGCGCTAAAAAAGCCCTCTCCTTTTCCGGGAGAGGGCTTTTTGTTAGGTGAAGTGCTTATTTTTCCCCGCTCAACGCGCGTGGAAACAGGACGTTATTCTCCAGACTGATGTGGTTCATCAAGTCTTCAATCAGTTCATTAATCCCGTTATACATCGCTTTCCACGTCGTGCAGGCTTCCGGCGGAGGCGTGACGTTATTGGTGGTGTGCTTAATCACTTCCAGCAGTTCGCCCGCATCAACATGCTCGCTTTCCATCACGCTAATCGGGCCGCCGGCCTGAGTGCCTATGCCTTGTTTAATCATCGGGAACAGGATTTGTTCCTCTTTCATCATGTGGCTGCTCAGTTCCTGATGCAGCATGGTGAGGTATTTCGCCAGCCCTTTCGGCACGTTGGGCTTATCGGCATGGACGCGCTCGACTTTGGTTGCCTGCAGAATCAGCTCCGGCAGCTGCTCACGGTGGCGGTCGTGGAAGCGCACAATAATGTGGTCGATGATTTCTGCCAGCGGCGCAGCGCGCCAGTCTTTCTCTATGGGTTGTTCAGCTAATGCGGCCAACTGAGCTTCAATCTTTTCGAGATCCAGCTCCTTGCGCGTTGCCGCCCGCAGCAGCGTCTGTTTCCCGCCGCAGCAAAAATCCAAATCCAGTTTACGAAACAGCGCGGAAGCGCGTGGAATAGTCAGCGCCAGTTCACCTAAAGGTTGATCGCGGTAGGCCATAGCTTGATTCCTCATCATGAAATATAAGATGTATTTTAAATGCATCTTTATGTGGGCACTATAACCCTTTCGGGGCAGCGATCATAGCGAGATGTGGATCACAAAAAATGTTTTCCACTTAACATACTGAATGATTACAAAAAATCCCCAAAAATGGTGGTTTATTGAGGGACGAAGCATAAATAACCAGGAGGTACTGCCGATAGTTAGACGTCGGACAATATCTGCATAAGAAAAGGCTATACATGTTTAAAAGAATGAAAGTTATCACCTTACTGGTTACCGTGTTGATTGTGCTGGGGCTCATGCAGCTGCTGTCAGCCACGGTTTTCATCAATGCCCTCAATAACGATAAGAACAACTTCACCGTCTCCCAACTCTCCAGCCAGAACGTGGCTGAATTTACCGATGCCTGGATCGGCCTCAACCAGGCTCGCGTCACGCTGAACCGCGGCATGCTGCGTATTCAGGGCAGCATGGCAAATCAGATCAACGGCGGGCAGCTCCAGGAGTTAGTCGCCACGGCTAATTCACTGCTGGCGGAAGCGCAAAGCCATTTCGAAAAGTACCAGGCATTACCCGATACCCCTGGGCTGCGGCCTCATCTGAGCGATGAGCTGGAAGCGCAATACCATAACTATGCTTCTACGCTTGCCAAAATGAACACCTTCCTGGCCGAAGGCAACCTCGAGCAAATGTTCAAGCAAAATGCGGAACAAAAGCAGGTGGCGATGCAGAAGGTCTACCGCGAATGGCGCGATGAACAGGCCGAGCTGTCCAGCCAGGGCGTGCGCGATAATCAGGCCGACTACCAGCGGATTTTATGGATCCTTAGCATCGTCATGCTTGGCGTCATCGGCGTGATTGTGGTGAGCTGGGTCGCGATGCGTCGCGTCCTGCTGATGCCGCTGCGTGAAGTGATGGATCATATTCGTGCCATTGCCGCAGGTGACCTGACCCGGCCTATTGAGGCCGAAGGCAAAAACGAAATGGCCCTGCTGGCGAATAGCGTGAAAGAGATGCAAACCGCCCTGGCAAATACCGTCAGCGTAGTGCGCGATGGGGCCGACACCATTTATACCGGCGCCGGTGAAATCTCTGCCGGCAGCAACGATCTCTCTTCCCGTACCGAACAGCAGGCGGCTTCGCTGGAAGAAACGGCGGCCAGCATGGAACAGCTGACGGCGACGGTGAAGCAAAACGCCGACAACGCACGGCAGGCTTCTCGTCTTGCTCTGGACGCTTCCACGACCGCGAAAAAAGGCGGCAACGTGGTGGAAGGCGTGGTGCGGACAATGGATGAAATTGCCACCAGCTCAAGCAAAATCGCCCAAATTACCAGCGTGATTGACGGCATTGCCTTCCAGACCAATATCCTGGCGCTTAACGCAGCGGTAGAAGCGGCAAGAGCGGGTGAGCAAGGTCGCGGGTTTGCCGTGGTAGCGGGTGAAGTGCGTACGCTTGCCCAGCGCAGCGCCCAGGCAGCAAAAGAGATTAAAGCGCTGATCGATGATTCCGGCGAGCGCGTTAACGCAGGCTCAGATCTGGTGAATGAAGCCGGTAAAACGATGGCGGAAATCGTCAGCGCCGTAACCCGGGTTACCGATATTATGGGTGAAATTGCGTCCGCGTCGGACGAGCAAAGCCGGGGGATCGACCAGGTTGGGCAGGCTGTGGCGGAGATGGACCGCGTAACCCAGCAGAATGCCTCGCTGGTCGAAGAGTCCGCGGCCGCAGCGGCTGCGCTTGAAGAGCAGGCCTCGCGCCTTAATGAAGCGGTAGCGGTGTTTAAAATCAGCCGTCGTGCGCCGAGTCTCGTAAAAGCTGCACATGTAAAAACGCCGCAATTAAAAACCAAACAGGTGATGCCGGTTTCGGATGCGAACTGGGAAACCTTCTAAAAAATCCCGGCGATATTTAGCCGGGATCTTCTTCTTAAGGCCGGGGTAAATCCCGGCTTTTTTATGCCTAGGAAACCTGAACCACCGTTGCTTTCTCCGGTTTGGATCGCACCGACAGCACTACGCCAATCGTAAGGCATAGGACCCCACAGAGCGTCAGCAGCGGCGGCCAGCTTTGCCGAATCATGAAGTTGTACGCCAGACCGGCTAAAATCTCAAAGACAATCAACGGGCCGACAATCACCGTCGGCAGACGCTGGCAGGCGATGTTCCAGCACAGATTTCCCAGCCACGAGCAAAGAATGGCGATCGCCAGCATCAATGTAATAAACACTTCGGGGCGCGGGCCGAAGGGCAGGGTAAAGCCAGCATTATGACTGCCCATCCAAATGCACACGGCGGTATAGCCGATAAGCGAGAAGGGCAGCGTGGAAAGCCCCTGAACCGTGGCCCACATCATCGGGTTCTTATCCGGGTTCTCCCGAAGCCAGCGGGCATTGCGCAGGGCATACCAGGCCCAGCAGGCCACCGAAACAAACGCCAGCAGAATACCGCTGATGTAGCGCCACCAGCTGAAATCGCCCTGCTCGCCGCGGATCTCGGCGGTATTCACCATAATTAATCCGGCGGCAATCACCACCAGCGCCGGGGCAAGGCGTCGCCACGGCAGCTTGCCGTCTCTTTTGCTGTATAGCAGGTTAGCAAAAATGGGGATCACCACCGGCAACGTGCCGATGATCATCGTCGCGATAGGCGCCCCGGTACGCTGAATGGCGCTCGCCAGGCAGACGTAATAAATCAGGTTTCCGACGCTCGAGAGCTTCAGGGCGGTAAACCAGTCCCGGCGGCTCAGCTCGCGCAGGCGCTTGCGCCCAAGCCAGGCAATGGGCATCGCAATCAGCCCAAGGGCGAGATAGCGCCCGGTCGACTGCAGGGCAGCCGGATAGTCCGGGACGATAATTGGCCCCACAAAAATTAATCCCCACATCAGCCCCGCCAGCAGGGCGTACATCACACCACTTAACATCTTTATTTCCTGCAACAACACAATTTAGCGCAGTGTAGGGGGATCGTGCTGAGGCGTATTGTACCAGGTTGCTGTCTTGTTAGCGGCTGACCTGCTTTTGGTAACGTACGGGAGTAATGCCATAGCGCTGGGCAAAGGCGCGGGTCAGGTGGGCCTGGTCCGTCAGGCCGCTGGCGGCAGCAACCTGGGCAGCAGGCATGCCGTGAGTGAGAAACTGTTTGGCGTGCCACAGGCGAATCGCCATTAGCATCTGGTGTGGGGTGACGTGGTAGCAGGCTTTGAACTGCCGCTGGAAATGGTAAGGGCTAAGGGACACCAGCCCCGCTAAATCTTCAAGGGTGATGGTGTGCATATAGTTATCGTAAAGGTATTCGCGAACGAGGGCGAAGCGGTTTGCCGCCTCGTGGATCCCAGGAAGATGGCGAGCATAGGGGCGAAACGCCTCGACGAGGTTCAGCAGCAGTCCCTGTTGAGTGAGCGTATCCTCGGCCTGCCAAAGGCCAGCGATAAACTGCGAAACCTGGCGGGCACGAACGGGATCGTGATTCACGGCGGCGTTAAACCACCAGCTTCTCTCCCCGGTCAGCGACTCCAGCAGGTTAGGATCCAGGTAAATCATGCGGTACTGCCAGCCGTCTTCGCTGGCGGCTTCGCCAGTATGCAGCTCTTCCGGGTTCATTAGCACCAGCGAGTCCGTGGGGGCAACCAGCTGTTCGCCCCGGTAACGAAAGCGCTCTGCGCCCCAGGTGATGGCCCCGATACCGAAGGCTTCGTGGGTGTGTGGCTCAAAGGCGTACTTCGCAATATGGGCGTGATAAAGCTCAACGCCCGGCAATTGCGGCAAATGCCGGAACTGGGCGCTGTCTTTCTCATCGCTGAACTGCTCGGGAACTCCCTGCACGCTTTCTCTCCACGCGGACTCTCCCGTTATTATAGAGATGTCCGCGTGCAGGGCTAGTTGTTAACCAGCTTTTAACAATTAAAGGGCGCTTTTCACGCTGTCGCGAAGCGATGTGGTTGGGCGACCGATCAGTTTGCTGAGCTGGTGGCTGTCGTCAAAAAGACCACCTTTTTCCGCTCCAGCATCGGAGTTTGCCAGCAGCGCGGCAAAGCCTTCCGGCAGGCCAGCTCCCTGAAGTGCAGCTTTAAAATCGGCCTCGTTCAGGTTTTGATAAACCACGGGTTTGCCGCTTTGCTGGCTCACTTCCGCCGCCAGTTCGGTCAGCGTCCAGCCGCGATCTCCCGCCAGCTCATAAACTTTGCCTGACTGGTTATCCAGCGTCAGCACTTTAGCAGCCGCTGCCGCGTAATCAGCCCGCGTTGCAGAGGCGATTTTGCCTTCCCCGGCGCTGCCGATAAACACGCCGTGCTGAATCGCAGGCGGCACGCTGGCCAGGTAGTTTTCGGTATACCAGCCGTTACGCAGCAGCACGAACGGAACGCCGGAGGCTTTGAGCTGTTGCTCCGTGACAATGTGCTCTTCGGCGAGGGCCAGCGGCGATTTGTCGGCATGCAGCAGGCTGGTATAGGCGATGAGTTTCACGCCTGCCTGTTTAGCTGCGGCAATAATATTGCTGTGCTGGACTGCACGCTGGCCAACCTCGCTGGAGGAAATCAGCAGCACTTTTTCCACGCCGGAGAATGCTTTTGCCAGCGCAGAGACATCGCCGTAATCCGCCTCGCGAACCTGCACGCCACGGCTGGCAAAATCGTCAACTTTGGCCGGGTTACGCACAACGGCCACGATCTCTTCGGCTTTCACCGTTTTCAATAAATCTTCAATAACAAGGCGGCCCAACTGGCCGGATGCGCCGGTAATCGCAATCATGATCAATCTCCTGAGTGATGTTTCGAGCAAGTTGTGCCACACTAGCACCCTAACTAACTTTTAGTAAGTACGTACAAAAAGGTAAGTGTCAAATGAGTGAAATCATCGAAACGCCCATGACGCTGAGCGAGCAGCTGCGCAACGGCAATCTGTTTAGCGACAAGTGCCCCTCGCGGGATGTGCTGAAACACGTGACCAGCCGCTGGGGTGTCTTAATTTTAGTGGCATTACAGGACGGCACTCATCGTTTTAGCGATTTAAGGCGCAAGATGGGCGGCGTGAGCGAAAAAATGCTGGCGCAGACGCTGCAGTGGCTGGAGGCGGACGGCTTTGTGGATCGCAAATCTTACCCCGTTGTGCCACCGCATGTGGAGTACACGCTGACGCCGATGGGCCACGAAATCGCCGATAAAGTCGCCGCGCTGGCGGACTGGATTGAAGAGAATTTACCGCAGGTGATGGCGTCCCGCGAGAAACGGGACGCCTGAAAGACTTACTTGCTTAAATCAAGCTGATAGACGGCAAAACCAATATCGTCGTTAGCGACTTTTTTCATTGGGTATTGGCCTTTTTCTTTGATAAAGGCGGCGGCTTTGTCGGTCGGCGAGGTTTCAAAGCGGATGTCCAGCGGCTGCTTGCTGGCTATTGGCGCCAGACGCCAGTTGTTGTCTGCCGCAGGATGAATCTCACCCTGAGCACCGATCCAGTTTGCCAGCACCGAGCGGTTCTCATCCGGGGAAGCAAACGCGATGTGGCTGTCGCCGGTGCCGGCAAACTTGCCGCCGTAAGCGCGATAGTTATTGGTCGCCACTAGGAAGACGGCATTCGGGTCGATAGGTTTGCCTTTGAAGGTGAGGTCTTTGATGCGCTCGGCCTTCGGGTTCACCATCTGGCATTCACCGTCGTAGCGAGCCGGCTGGCTGACGTCTATCTGGTAGTTCACGCCGTCGATGACGTCGAAGTTGTAGGTACGGAAGCCGTCCCAGTTGATCAGTTCCTGAGGCTTAGTGCTGTTCACGTCGATCTGGTTGAACTGCCCGGCGGAACACTCCAGCCACTCTTTAACTTCTTTCCCGGTCGCTTTCACCACCACCAGCGTGTTCGGGTAAAGGTAGAGATCGGCGGCGTTGCGGAAGGTCAGCTGGCCTTTTTCAACTTCAACAAAGCTGGCCGGATCGTTTTTACGCCCGCCCACTTTGAACGGCGCGGCGGCGGAAAGCACCGGCAGATTCGCAAGGTCTGGATCGCCCTGAATGTATTTCTCGACGTAGGCCTTCTGCGCGTTATTCACCACCTGAACGGTAGGATCGTCCTGCACCAGCGCCAGATAGCTGTACATGTTGTCCGCCGATTTACCCACCGGCTTGCTGACAAACTCGCGGGTTGCGCTGTGATCGTGCTCAAGCACTTTCTTCAGGTTCTGATCTTCTGCCGCCAGCGATTTTTTGGCTACGCTGTCATAAATTGGCCGCGCTTCCGCCTTGCTGCTGGTGACCTTCCAGCTGCCGGAATCGTTGTTCAGCACCAGATCCACCACGCCGAGGTGGTCGCCCCACATGCCCGGCATCACGGCAGGCACACCGTTCAGGGTGCCTTTTTCGATATCAGCCCCTTTAATATTGGCAAAATCTTTCCCAGGGAATACGGCGTGGGCATGGCCGAACATAATGGCGTCCACGCCTGGCACCTGGCTGAGGTAATAAACGGAGTTTTCGGCCATTGCCTGATAAGGCTCGCTGGACAGCCCCGAGTGGGCAATCACGACGACGACATCAGCGCCCTGTTGGCGCATTTCCGGCACGTATTTTTTGGCGGTTTCGGTAATGTCGTTCACCGTCACTTTGCCGCTCAGGTTGGCTTTATCCCAGGTCATGATTTGCGGGGGGACAAAGCCGATGTAGCCAATGCGCAGCGTTTGGGTTTTGCCGTCTTTATCTTTAACTTCGGTTTCTTTAATCAGGTACGGCGTGAACATGGGCTTCTGGGTTTTCACGTCGATGATATTGGCGTTCACGTACGGGAATTTCGCGCCAGCGAGGGCTTTGTGCAGGAAGTCGAGGCCGTAGTTGAATTCGTGGTTGCCCAGGTTGCCGACCGTATAGTCGAGCGTATTCAGCGCTTTATAAACCGGATGAATTTCCCCGGCTTTAAGCCCTTTTGCGGCCGCGTAATCGCCCAGCGGGCTGCCCTGAATAATATCGCCGTTATCCACCAGCACGCTGTTGGTGACTTCACCGCGCGCGGCATTGATCAAACTTGCGGTGCGTACCAGACCGAACTTCTCTGTCGGCGTATCTTTGTAGTAATCGAAGTCCATCATGTTGCTGTGCAGATCGGTCGTTTCCATGATCCGCAGGTCAACGGTGGCCGCATTGACGCTGGCGGCTATCAGCGTCGCCAGAAGCGTTGCGCTAAACTTAATCATGTTTAAATGTCCTTTTTAGAGGTACGCCACAAAGGGCAATGTATATACACACTGTTGCTTACAATTTTGTGAAGTCTGCCAGAATTTAAGTCCGGTAAACCAGAAATGCTTCACAGATAGCGCATCGTGGTGCAATGAGATATAAGTAAAACAATAAGTTATTCGCTCGATGTAGCACAGAGACACAACACGAGGTGGAGAATGTTAGAACAAATTTGCCAGCTGGCCCGCGAGGCCGGGGCCGCTATCATGCAGGTTTATGAGGGAGAGAAACCGCTTCAGGCGACGCATAAGCTTGATGACTCTCCGGTAACGGCGGCGGATCTTGCCGCCCACGACATTATTCTGAAAGGGCTGAAAGCGTTGACGCCGGATATCCCTGTGCTGTCAGAAGAAGATCCCCAGTCATGGGATACCCGCCAAAGCTGGCTGCGCTACTGGCTGGTCGATCCGCTGGACGGCACAAAAGAATTCCTGAAGCGCAACGGCGAGTTCACCGTGAATGTTGCGCTTATTGAAGACGGGAAAGCGGTGATGGGCGTTGTCTACGCGCCGGTCCTGAAGATTATGTACAGCGCCGCAGAAGGGAAGGCCTGGAAAGAAGAGTGTGGCGTCCGCAACCAGATTCATGTGCGGGATGCCCGTCCACCGCGCGTAGTGGTCAGCCGGTCTCATGCTGCCAACGATAGCGAGCTGAAAGAGTATCTCCAGCAGATGGGCGAACACCAGACCACGGCGATAGGATCGTCCCTGAAGTTCTGCCTGGTGGCAGACGGTCAGGCCCAGCTCTATCCTCGCTTTGGGCCAACCAATATCTGGGACACCGCAGCAGGGCACGCCGTGGCGGCCGCCGCCGGGGCGCACGTTCATGACTGGCAGGGCAAGCCGCTGGACTATACCCCGCGCGAGTCGTTCCTGAACCCCGGCTTCCGCGTGTCTATTTACTGAGTAACCCTTGCAGCAGGCTAATTACCTGCTGCACTTCCTGCTGGGTTAACGGACCATCTTTGGCGAACTGGATCCTGCCTTCTTTATCCAGCACCACGATTGCTGAGCCGCCCTGTTGCAGCTGCCACGCTTTCGCCGCTACGCCATTACTGTCGACGATAAACTGCGACCACGGAAACTCTTTCTTATTACTTTCGATGCTGCTGCGCACGAACATGCTGGTGCCCACAATGGCGTCGTCGGTGTTCACAATGGTGGTGGTCTGGTACTTATCATGCGGGAATTTTGCGGCCTTGATGGCTTCGACCATGGCTGCATTTTCTTCTTTGGCGCTCGAACGGCCGGCAATATGCTGCAGGACTCTCACTTTGCCAGGCAGCTGCGCGCTATTCCAGTTTTTATAACTAAACTTATTGTTATCCAGCACCAGCTCGCCCTTATCGGTAATGCCAATAGGGGAAACGCGCTGATTATTTTCAAAGTTATGGGCTGAGGCCACGAGCGGCAGCAGCAGAAGAGACAGCGCCAGCGTTTTGCGCAGGGTCATCGGTGACTCCTTATTGTTGTTAGCAGGTGATCCGACCACTTGGGCAGATGTTTTAAGCATATGTGTTGAATAAGCATCTGTCCCGCAAGCAAAGTGCCAGTTTGCGGGCTGACGCACATAACCCTGAAATTTGAAGGCTTACGCTGCCGTTTTTTACATTTAAAAATATTGTTCTGCAACTTTGTAATCTTTTAGTAAAAAAACTTCTACACACTAGGTGACCTTCGATATCTGGACTATAGTTTTCGAGCACCAAACTTTTTCGCCTCATTTTGTCGGGCCAAATGTAGCTCGCAGAGGCGTTAACATGCAGGAGTAAAGAACAATGAAAATTTTCCAACGTTACAACCCCCTTCAGGTGGCGAAGTACGTGAAGATCCTGTTCCGTGGACGGTTGTATATCAAGGACGTTGGCGCTTTCGAATTTGATAAGGGCAAAATCCTTGTCCCGAAAGTTAAGGATAAGCAGCACTACTCGGTCATGTCCGAGGTTAACCGCCAGGTGATGCGCTTACAGGCGGATATGGGCTAGGCCCAAAAGTTGTAAAAAAAACGGCCCCGAAGGGGCCGTTAGTGTTTATAGACAAAGAGGGAAAAAGCGTGGTTTTTCCCTCTTTGTGGCTATCAGCCGAAAACCAATGCATTGGTTTTCCTGGTTTATGTAGAAACTGCGGCTGAGAATGCTTCTTTCTGGTTCTGCTGCTCGTTGCCTGAAGCGGCCCCGAAGGGGCCGTTAGTGTTTGTAGAGCCTGCTTACTGCTCCTGAGGCTCTTCGCCATCAGGCAGCTTTGGCGACAGCGCCACAGGCTTATTGTCGATACGCGTCACCAGCAGCTGGTCGATGCGGTAGTTATCGATATCCACCACCTCGAACTTGTAGCCGGAGAATTTCACCGAGTCGGTGCGTTTCGGGATCTTGCGCAGCATAAACATCATGAACCCGCCGATGGTTTCGTAGTTACCGGACTGCGGGAACTCGTCGATATCCAGCACGCGCATCACGTCGTCAATCGGCGTGCCGCCTTCCACCAGCCATGAGTTTTCATCGCGGGCAACGATTTGCTCTTCCATCCCCTGGCCGACCAGGTCGCCCATCAGCGTCGTCATTACGTCGTTCAGGGTAATAATACCCACCACCAGCGCGTATTCGTTCATGATAACCGCGAAGTCTTCCCCGGCGGTTTTAAAGCTTTCCAGCGCTTCGGAGAGCGTCAGGGTATCCGGCACAATCAGGGCGTTACGCAGATGCACACCGCTGTTCAGCGCCATGCTTTGGTTACCCAGCACGCGGTTCAGCAGCTCCTTGGAATCCACATAGCCAACGACGTGGTCGATATCGCCGTTACACACCAGGAACTTAGAATGCGGATGTTCGGCGATGGTGGACTTCAGGCTTTGCTCGTCGGCATGCAGATCGAACCAAATCACGTTTTCGCGCGAGGTCATAGAAGACGGCACGGTACGCGATTCCAGCTCAAAGACGTTTTCAATCAGTTCGTGTTCCTGCTTACGCAGCACACCCGCCAGCGCACCGGCTTCAAATACTGCGTAAACGTCATCGGAAGTAATGTCGTCTTTACGCACCATCGGCAGCTTGAAGATGCGGAAAATAATGTTAGCCAGGCCGTTGAAGAACCACACCAACGGTTTGAAAACAAACAGACAGAAGCGCATCGGGTTGATAATACGCAGAGCGACCGTTTCAGGCGCAATCATACCGATGCGTTTCGGCGTAAGGTCAGCAAACAGAATAAACAGACTGGTCACAAGGGTGAACGACAGGATAAAGCTAAGCTGATCGGCCAGTTCCGGCGACAGGAAGCGCTCCAGCAGCGTTTTAAACGCCGGGGAGAAGGCCGCATCTCCGACGATACCGCCGAGAATCGCCACGGCGTTAAGGCCAATTTGCACCACGGTAAAGAAGGTGCCCGGCGTTTCCTGCATCTTCAGCACGCGCTGGGCATTGATGTTGCCTTCATCAGCCAGCAGCTTAAGTTTGATTTTACGAGAGGCGGCAAGCGAGATCTCAGAGATTGAGAAAAAGGCACTAATAGCAATAAGGATAAGTATTATCAAAATACTGTTTAACATAATTTATCTGGCTGTTGTGGCCAGGTCCTCGGAAGGGAAAAGTGGATAAATCTCAGGGGTCAAACACAAGAAATGCTGGCCGCTTTTGTGAACGAGCCAGCAAATTCAAGGAGTAGTATAGCGTAAGGATGGGATGTGCTACCAGAGGCCGTAATTTAACCGACGGTAATCCGCGTTTTTGTTGATGTGTTTTTTGATGAATGCGCTTAGCGTTTGGCGCATTGTATTCGCTGCTTTTCTTCTTTCTATCCCCGGAACTTTTCTTCTCTTTTTGCCACTCACCTGACCGGTTAGCCCACTATCAGGAGAGCGTTCACATGGTCAATTCCGTTACTTCCGCGCACAGGCATGCGGCAGAACTTCCTCCCTTACCGGAACACGGCGGTCAGCGACCGGCGTCGATCGCTTCGGAATCATCTGTAGCCACTTCTGCAGCCGTAAGCGCGCATGAAAGCCTGCATTTCGTGGGCGACTGCGTTTATGGCTCGGCCAATGAAGCCGCTATCCATCACCAGCTTGGCACGCTGTTTGGTAAGCATATTAACGGCGATAACCATGCTGAAATGCATGCCCTGATTGAGTCGAGAACCCGTGAATTACACAGAATGGGGGAAACGCCAGCGTCTATTGAGGCTGTGCTGACGAAAGGCCATCAGCTGGACAGGCTGGGGCAAGTTGCGCGAGGTGCTGTGCGAGCTATTCCATTTGCCGCCGCGTCTGTTGCCTACGACAAAGTTCCGCTGCTGAGCGCTTTTGCCCACACTGCGGCGGAAATTGGCCTGCATGCTGGCCTGCAGTCCAGCATTGCCGACACCATTGGCACCACGCTGCTTAACCGCGCCACGGCAACGAATCCCTGGCTGTCCGCCAAAGACAGCGATCTGCATCCGGTCATGCGCGAAGCAGTAAAAGAGGCAAAAGCGAGCTTGCTCACGACGGCGGCAGAAACTGGATTAGCCATTCAGACCTATTCGGCACGTAACCTGGCGCGCCTGGCGACGGCGGCAACGTTGACGCATTTTACCGGGGCGAAAGTGGCCGGCGAAGCCGATACCTGGCTATCCGCAGCGGGTGGCCTGGCGGCCGGCGGTGCGATGAGCGCCATTTTACATGCGGTGGACGAAAGCAAGGGTCGAACCGGGCCGGAGTATTTGCTGGGGCGCAACGACTGGCAGCAGAAATTTACTGAATTGAAAAATACGTCTGTGGTGAGCGATACACTTAAAAACGCCGCTCAACGCGTGGCGAAGCTTCCGCTGGATATTGCAACGGACAGCCTGAAAGCGACGGCAAGCGTTTTCTCTGCGCCGAGCCTTGGGAAAACGGCGATGCTGGCCGGGGGCTTTGCCGGTGTGATTAGCCTGCGTAGCGCCATTGGCGCAGCTGTCGCCCACGCCTTCCCCAGAGTGAATGCCGCTTCGTTGAGCGCCATCAGCCATGCAACCAACGTCGTGGCCTCTGCCCCGGTGTTCTTCGCCGTACCTGCGGCTGAGATCCTCGCTGACGCCGTGGCGGACAAAATGACACAAACGCTGCAGGAAAAGGTCCCGGCTGCCGTGAACTCGGCGGCAGGCTGGATCGGGCATCAGCTGCAGGCGGCCTTAAATCGCCAGCCAGCAACTTCCCTTAATGCCGCAGAGCAGCAGGTGTAAAGGAACCGATGGGGGAGTTACGTCCACACACAGGCAGTCTATTTTCGGAGCCTGATTATGCATATTAATTCTACGGCAGCGCGACCTTCAGGTCTGCCACCATTCTCCACCACATCCTCAACGGCAGCGGTGAAGGCCGCTTCCTCTGGCCTGCACGCGAGTGATTTACACGGCGATCTCAAGAATTGGACCGCTGCGGCTCCTACAGCGGAAGAAGGCAAAGCCAGAGCGGCGGCGTGTAGCGAAATAATGAATAACTTTCAGTGCCGTGGGGAAACATTAGATCTGAGCGAGCGAGGTCTGACGGCGCTACCTGACTCCCTGGGCGCGCTGACGCACCTTAAACATTTGAATTTGTCCGGCAACCCGCTGCAGACCTTTCCGGCCAAAGCGCTTTTACAGTTGGGCTCCCTGCAAACGCTGCAACTGGCGATGAATCAGCACAACCAGGGCGTACCGTTTCGTCGCTCGCATGAACGTTTTGCGGATGAAGGGTACAAACTGCAGTTTTTTGCCCAGGGCAATAACCGCGCGCAGGTGATTCATCAGCCTCCCCGGCAGAAAACGGCCTTATTCACCACCGACCTGGCACCTTGTCTGGCGGCGATGATTGTTCAGGATGGGAAAAGCCTGGCGCTGCATATGGATAACCCACAGCGCAGTGGCTCAGGAGGGATCCCTCTGGAAGATATGTTGTCCCGGCATTTGCATCCGTCAGCGCGTAAAACGGAGGTGTTCTTGGTCGGGGCTAACGATCAGGGATCGGCGGGTAACGTGCGGGCGATGCTGACGGCGCTGAACAAGCATGGGGTGGCGAATAACATCAGCATGGCAAGCCTCGGAAATGGACATACTTCCGCGACGCTGGATGTGAATAATCAGAAAGCGTGGGTTGGCTTTGGTTAACTATGCTAAAGAAAAAGCCAGTCGATGACTGGCTTTCAGGGGACGTTTACTGAGGCGGCAAACAAACGCCGATGCCGCCAATGCCGCAGTAGCCGTACGGATTCTTGTACAGATACTGCTGGTGGTCGTCTTCCGCATAATAGAACGGACCGGCGTTGGCGATTTCAGTGGTGACCTGACGTTTATCGCCTGCGGCATTCATCGCGGCCTGGAAACGTTCAAGGCTGGCGCGGGCAGCTTTGTCCTGTTCCGGCGTGAGCGGGTAAATGGCGGAGCGGTACTGAGTGCCGACGTCGCCACCCTGACGCATTCCCTGAGCCGGGTCGTGGTTTTCCCAAAACACCTGTAAAAGCTGCTCGTAGCTCACGACTTTCGGATCATAAACCACGCGCACCGCTTCAGCATGGCCGGTCTGGCCACTGCAGACTTCGCGATAGGTTGGGTTTGGCGTGTAGCCGCCGCTGTAGCCGGCTGCCGTACTGTAAACGCCAGGGATCTCCCAATACAGGCGCTCTACGCCCCAAAAACATCCCATCGCAAACAGCGCGATTTCCATCCCGTCTGGTACATTTGTCATCGAGTGTTCGTTAACCGCGTGAAGCGTGGCGACCGGCATCGGCGTGTTGCGGCCTGGCAGAGCATCGGCCTGCGTCACATTGTGAGTTTTGTCGAAGAATGACATGGTGTTGGATCTCCCGAAAATCGGCAAAAAAGCGAGCGGTTGTCATCAGACCTGCAATTGCAGACAATACATCCGAGTTACAGACTACATTACATATAAGAAAGATTTAGGCTAGTGAGTTATTTTCAACCCTCGATGTTAGGGTTTTGTTAATCCGCGGAGCGGGAATGACGTTTCCTTCCAGGGGTGGGAACAAGGATATTCAGGAGAAAACGTGCCAGTAATCCGTACTTTATGTATTACAAGCCTGTGTGTGGCGAGCGCATGGGCTAACGCCGCGAGCGTGCGTTTGCAGGTTGAGGGACTCAGCGGCGAACTGCAAAAAAACGTCCGCGCTCAGCTTTCAACCATCCAAAGCGATGAAGTGACGCCGGATCGTCGCTTCCAGGCACGCGTCGACGACGCCATTCGCGCAGGGCTAAAGGCGTTGGGCTACTACGAGCCCACCATCAATTTCACGCTTAAACCACCTCCGCAGAACGGGGGGCGTCAGGTTTTGCTGGCACAAGTTGACGCCGGGCAGCCCGTGTTAATCGGCGGCACTGATGTGATTTTGCGCGGCGGTGCACGAACGGATAAAGACTATCTGGCATTGCTGCCCAAGCGGCCAAAAATTGGCACCGTGCTCGATCACGCTGACTACGATAATTTCAAAAAAAGCCTCTCCAGTATTGCGCTGCGTAAGGGCTACTTCGACAGTGATTTCCGCAAAAGCCAACTGGGCGTTTCTCTGGACAGACATCAGGCGTTCTGGGATATCGACTATGACAGCGGCGAGCGCTACCGCTTTGGCGCGGTGACCTTTCAGGGCTCACAGATTCGCGAAGAGTATTTGCAAAACCTTGTGCCCTTTAAGCAGGGGGATTATTACCAGTCAAGCGATCTGGCAGAGCTGAACCGCCGCCTGTCGGCCACCGGCTGGTTTAACTCCGTTGTGGTGGCACCCGAGTTTGAAAAATCACGCCAGACCAAAGTGCTGCCGCTGCAGGGCGTAGTGACACCACGCACCGAAAACACCATTGAAACCGGGGTGGGCTACTCCACGGACGTAGGGCCGCGCGTGAAGGCCAGCTGGAAAAAACCGTGGATGAACTCCTACGGGCATAGCCTGACAACCAGCACCAGCCTTTCCGGCCCCGAGCAAACGCTCGACTTCAGCTACAAAGTGCCGCTGTTAAAAAGCCCGCTGGAGCAGTATTACCTGGTGCAGGGCGGTTTTAAGCGAACCGACCTCAACGACACTAAATCGGACTCTACTACCGTGGCGCTGTCGCGCTATTGGGATATGTCGAGCGGCTGGCAGCGTGCCGTTAACCTGCGCTGGAGCCTCGACCACTTTACCCAGGCAGATGTCACCAACACGACCATGCTGCTTTACCCTGGCGTCAGCCTGAACCGCACTCGCTCACGCGGCGGCCTGATGCCCACGTGGGGCGATTCGCAGCGCTACTCGATAGATGTCTCTAATACAGCCTGGGGTTCTGGCGTCGATTTCGGCGTGTTCCAGGCACAAAACGTTTGGATCCGTTCGCTGTATGAAAAGCACCGTTTTGTGGTACGCGGCAATGTAGGGTGGATCGAAACCAACGACTTTAAAAAAGTGCCGCCGGATCTGCGTTTCTTCGCCGGGGGTGACCGCAGTATTCGCGGCTATAAATACAAGTCAATCTCGCCGGAGGACAGCAACGGCAAGTTAACGGGGGCCTCCAAACTGGCGACGGGCTCGCTGGAGTACCAGTACAACGTGACCGGCAAATGGTGGGGGGCGGCGTTCGTTGACTCCGGTGAAGCGGTGAACGACATCAAACGCAGCAACTTCAAGACCGGCGCGGGCGTTGGCGTGCGCTGGCAGTCCCCGGTTGGGCCTATCAAGCTCGACTTCGCGGTTCCGGTGGGTGACAAGGAAGAGCACGGTTTACAGTTTTACATCGGTTTGGGGCCTGAACTATGAGTCGCTGGAAAAAAATAAGCCTCGCGGTGCTGGCTGTGATTGTGCTGCTGATCGCCGCAGTCGGTTTCCTGGTCGGGACAACGCCGGGCCTGCATTTGCTGTTTAAAGGCGCTAATCGCTGGGTGCCGGGGCTGAATATTGCTCAGGTTGACGGCGGCTGGCGTAATCTGACGTTAAAGAACCTGCGTTATGAGCAGCCCGGCGTCGCGGTGCGTGCGGGCGAAGTTCACCTTGCCGTGAAGCTTAACTGCCTGTGGCACAGCAGCCTGTGCGTGAATGACTTCTCGCTGAAAGATGTGGATGTTGCGGTCGACACGAAAAAAATGCCGCCGTCTGCCCCGGTACAGGAAGAGGACAGCGGCCCGCTAAATCTCTCCACGCCGTACCCGATTACCCTGAGCCGCGTGGCGTTGAACAACGTCAATGTAAAAATCGACGACACCACCGTTTCGGTGATGGATTTCTCCAGTGGCCTGACCTGGGAGCAGCGCAACCTGACGCTGACCCCGACATCGCTGGAAGGTTTGCTGATTGCGTTGCCAAAAGCCGCGCAGGTGGCAAAAGAAGAGATTGTCGAGCCGAAAATTCAACATCCTCAGCCGGAAGAAGCGCCGCTCGGCGAAACGCTGAAGCAATTGTTTGAGAAGCCGCTGTTGCCTGAAATGACCGACGTTAATTTGCCGGTAAATCTGAATATTCAGGAATTTCGCGGCGCGCGTCTGCGTCTGACCGGCGATACGGATTTGATGGTCAACTCGCTGTTGCTGAAAGTGAGCAGCATTGACGGCAATCTCAAACTGGATGCGCTGGATGTGGACTCCTCTCAGGGGCTGGTGAACGCCACCGGCAGCGCGCAGCTACGCGACAACTGGCCGGTTGACTTAACGCTCAATAGCACGCTGAACATCGATCCGCTGAAAGGCGAAAAGGTGAAGATGACCGTGGGCGGCGCCCTGCGCGACGAACTGAACGTGGGCGTCAACCTTTCGGGGCCGGTGGGGATGCAGTTGAAGGCCAAAACCCGCCTGGCCGAAGCCGGGCTGCCGCTCAGCGTTGAATTGGACAGCAAGCAGCTTGCCTGGCCGCTGACCGGCGAGAAGCAGTACCAGGCCGACGATCTTAAACTGCGTCTGACCGGTAAAATGACCGACTACAAGCTGACCTTTAGCACCGCGGTGAAGGGGGATCAGGTTCCACCTGCCACCATCACGCTGGACGGCAAAGGCAACGAACAGCAGTTTAGCCTCGATAAGCTGCGCGTGGCCGCGCTGCAGGGGAATACGGATCTGAAAGCGCTGGTGGACTGGAGCAAAGCCATCAGCTGGCAGGGTGAACTAACGCTGGCCGGAATCAACACCGCGAAGCAGTTCCCGGACTGGCCCGCGAAGCTGGACGGTAAGATCAAAACCCGGGGAAGCCTGTATGGCGGCAGCTGGCAGTTGGATATTCCCGCGCTGAAGCTTGCCGGCAACGTGAAACAGAACAAGGTCAATGTGGAGGGCATGCTGCAGGGCAACAGCTATATGCAGTGGAAGGTGCCGGGTCTGCATCTTGAATTGGGTCGCAATACCGTGGATGTCAAAGGGGAGCTGGGTGAGAAAGCGCTAAACCTCGACGCCAACATTAATGCCCCGAACCTGGACAACGCCTTGCCTGGTTTAGGCGGCACGGCGAAAGGGATCGTGAAGGTTCGTGGCGACGTGAAAGCGCCGCAATTGCTGGCTGACCTGACGGCAAACGGCCTGCGCTGGCAGGAGTTGACGATTGCCCGTGTTCTGCTGAAAGGCGATGTGAAATCGAGCGACCAAATTGCGGGGAACCTCAACCTGCGCGTAGAACGTGTTGCTCAGCCGGGCGTGAAAGTAGATCTCGTCACGCTGGACGCGAAAGGCGATGAGAAGCAGCATCAGCTGCAACTGCGTATTCAGGGTGACCCCGTTTCCGGGCGCCTTAACTTGAGCGGCAGCTTCGACCGCAACGAAGAGCGCTGGCGCGGCAAGCTAAGTGATACCCGCTTTGATACGCCGGTAGGACCGTGGGCGCTCAACCGCGAGCTAACGCTGGACTTCCGCAATAAAGAACAGAAAATCGCCATTGGCCCGCATTGCTGGGTAAACCCGAACGCCGAGCTTTGCGTGCCGCAAACTATCGACGCCGGGGCGAAAGGCCGGGCGCTGGTGAACCTCAACCGCTTCGATCTTGCCATGCTGAAACCGGTAATGCCGGCGGATACCCAGGCCAGCGGCGTATTTACCGGCAAGGCCGACGTGAGCTGGGACAGCGAAGCTGGTGGCCTGCCGCAGGGCCAGGTGACGCTCAGCGGGCGCGGCGTGAAAGTGGCGCAGGTGGTGAACGGCAATACGTTGCCGGTCGCCTTTGATACGCTGAACCTCAATGCGGAACTAAAGAATAACCGCGCCCAGCTTGGCTGGCTGGTGAAGGTGGCGAATAACGGGCAATTTGACGGCCAGGTTCAAATCACCGATCCACAGGGGCGGCGTAACCTTGGCGGCAACGTCAATATTCGCAACTTCTCCCTGGCGATTGCCAACGCTATCTTCTCGAAAGGTGAAAAGGCGGACGGTACGCTGAACGCGAACTTACGCCTCGGCGGCAACCTTGAACGGCCGCAGATGTTCGGGCAAATGCAGCTTAATGGTGTGGATGTCGAAGGCAACTTTATGCCGTTCGATATGCAGCCGAGCCAGATTGCCATGAACTTCAACGGGATGAACTCCACGCTGCAGGGCGTGGTACGCACGAAGCAGGGGCAGATTGTGTTAAGCGGTGATGCCGACTGGACGCAAATCGACAACTGGCGGGCGCGCATAGCCGCGAAGGGCAGCAAAGTGCGCATTACCGTGCCGCCGATGGTGCGCCTGGACGTTTCCCCGGATATTGAATTTGTGGCCACGCCAAGCCTGTTTACTCTCAACGGTAACGTTGATGTGCCGTGGGCGCGTATCGTGGTGCATGACGTGCCGGACAGCGCCGTGGGCGTCTCCAGCGATGAAGTGATGCTGGATAAAGATCTGAAGCCGGTTAATCCTAAATCCGCCGGGATCCCGATCAACAGCAATCTGACGATTCACGTCGGCAACAACGTGCGGCTGGACGCTTTCGGCCTGAAAGCGCGCCTGACCGGCGATCTGAAAATGGTGCAGGACAAGCAGGGACTCGGCCTCAACGGTCAGATAAACATTCCTCAGGGCCGCTTCCACGCTTACGGCCAGGATCTTATCGTCCGCAAAGGCGAGCTGCTGTTCTCCGGCCCGCCGGACAACCCGTACCTGAATATCGAAGCCATTCGTAACCCGGACTCGACCGAAAACAGCGTCACGGCCGGTGTGCGTGTGACGGGTCCGGCAGATGAGCCAAAAGCTGAAATATTCTCTGACCCGGCGATGTCCCAGCAGGAAGCCTTATCCTACCTGCTTCGCGGCCAGGGTTTAGATACTTCCGGCAACGACGGCGACGCGATGACGTCAATGCTTGTAGGTCTGGGGGTTGCACAAAGTGGTCAGGTTGTGGGTAAAATCGGCGAGACGTTTGGCGTAAGCAATCTGGCGCTCGACACTGCGGGAGTGGGTGATTCTTCTCAGGTGGTGGTTAGCGGCTATGTACTGCCGGGTCTACAGGTTAAATATGGCGTAGGTATTTTTGACTCTCTGGCGACGTTAACGTTACGTTATCGTCTGATGCCTAAGCTGTATCTGGAAGCGGTGTCTGGCGTAGATCAGGCACTAGATTTGCTCTATCAGTTTGAGTTTTAGCAATGCGAATATTTGTTTACGGCAGTTTACGACGCAAACAAGGCAACAGCCACTGGATGACCAACGCCCAGTGGCTGGGCGACCACACGCAGGAAAACTACGTGTTGTATAGCCTTGGGCATTATCCAGGCGCCGTGCCGGGTGATGGCGTGGTTTCCGGCGAAGTTTACCGGATAGACGCCTCTACGCTTTCTGAGCTGGACGCGCTTCGCACCAAAGGGGGAGAGTACAGCCGTCAGCTGATTCAGACCCCTTACGGCGGTGCGTGGATGTATGTTTATCAGCGTCCTGTCGAGGGGTTAACCCGTATCGACAGCGGGAACTGGCTGGATCGAGAAAAGTATTAATCACACCTAAGCGGCCTCGCCAACACGTGGCCGTTTTTTGCCTGTCTGCCTGATGAGGTGGGCGGCAGAAACAAAAACACCGCCCTTGGGCGGTGTTTTTTCTTTCAGGCGGGCTAACTTACTTCTTAGCAGCGCGTTCGAAAGAAGCGATGATTTCAGCTTTAGCGGCTTCGGCGTTATCCCAGCCGTCAACTTTCACCCATTTGCCTTTCTCGAGATCTTTGTAGTGCTCGAAGAAGTGAGTGATCTGCGCTTTCAGCAGTTCTGGCAGATCGTTCACATCTTTGATGTGATCGTACTCTTTGCTCAGCTTGGTGTGCGGGACCGCAACCAGTTTTGCATCTTCGCCAGACTCGTCGGTCATTTTCAGCACGCCAACTGGACGGCAGCGAATCACGCTACCTGGCTCCAGCGGGTATGGCGTTGGGACCAGCACGTCAACCGGGTCACCGTCCAGAGACAGAGTGTGGTTGATGTAGCCGTAGTTGCACGGGTAGAACATCGCGGTAGACATGAAACGGTCAACAAACAGCGCGCCGCTCTCTTTGTCTACTTCGTATTTGATTGGATCGGCGTTAGCAGGGATTTCGATAACAACGTAGATGTCTTCCGGCAGATCTTTACCCGCAGGGACGTTGAGTAAGCTCATGTCTGTTTCCTTTAACCTGGTGTATTTCAAGTGCCCGATATTATAGCCAACTGCGGTTAAATGTCTTTTGCTGTTTTTTGACCGCGAATCTCCCGGCGGGTCAAATGCCCCGCTTCAGGCTACTCAAATCTTGAGTCATTTCATTGTCATAATTGAGCTAAACATCATGGCAACAAGCACTTAACGAACGTAAATAACGCAAATTGATTAAACATTTTCCGAAAATTGCCGATAACACGCTCACTACTTTATTCATGAGCCATCGTTAAACCGGGAATTAAGCATGTTGAGAAATTTGTCGATTCGCACGGGGCTGCTGACGCTGTTAGCGGTTATGACGTTCTTGCTGTTGGTTGTAAGCGGCATCGGCATTTATGCCCTGCAGCAAAGTTCCACTTCTCTTGAGCGCATCAACCGCCTGCAGGGTGAGCAAATGGTGCGTATTAGCGATGGCTATATTCTGCTGCTTCGCGCCAGAAACGAGGCAAGCCAGGCGGTACGCCAGATGGAAATTGGCATGCTGGACGACGCGACAAAAGCCACGCAGAAGATCGTGGGTGAAGTTGGGCTGGCGCAGAAAAACCTGAAGTCCGTCATCGACAGCGGCGTGAATGACGACCAGGGCAACGCTCTGCTTGCAGGCCTGGCGCAAAGCTTTGGCACCTATCAGACGCAGGGCATAACGCCGATGTTAGCTGCGCTGCAAAAGCAAAGCCCGGACGACTATTACGACCTGTTGGAAAAAAGCCTGATCCCGCTGGGGCTGAAGTTTGATACTGACGTGCAGGCTTTCCAGCGCTGGGGGGAAACGCGCGGAAACAGTGAAGTGGCTGCCGTTCAGCTGCACAAGACAATCGTTCTGGGCTTTATTATTCTTGCTGCACTGCTGACCGCTGCGATCATTGTGCTGGTCTGGCTGGCGCTGCGTCACCTGCTGCTGAAACCGTTGGATGAAGCCATTCATCAGCTGGAGTTTGTGGCGGATGGCGACCTGACTCAACCGCTCCCGCAAACGGGCAATAACGAATTTGGCCGCCTTGCCAGCGCGATTGTGGCGATGAGAACCTCGCTAGTGGAGTCGGTCAGCCGCGTGCGGGATGCCTCTTCCCAGATTGATACCGGCAGCCGTGAACTGGCGGCCGGCAACCTCAATCTTTCCCAGCGTACGGAGTCCACGGCGACCTCGCTGGAGGAAACGGCGGCCAGCATGGAACAAATTACCGCGACGGTGAAGCAAAACGCCGATAACGCCGAGCAGGCGCACAAGCTGGCGAAAGTCGTCTCCGATACGGCCGACCGCGGCAGCGAAATGGTTTGCTACGTGATTGAAAAAATGCGTGATATTTCCGGCAGCGCAGGGCGTATCGCTGACATTCTGAGCGTCATCGACGGTATCGCTTTCCAGACCAATATTCTGGCGCTCAACGCTTCGGTGGAAGCCGCCCGCGCGGGTGAGCAAGGCCGTGGTTTCGCCGTGGTAGCCGGTGAAGTTCGTACCCTGGCAAGCCGCAGCGCTGAGGCGGCAAAAGAGATCCGTACCTTGATTTCCGATTCGCAAACGCACGTGGGTGAGGGTAGCGATCTGGCGCAGCAGGCCGGGGAAACCATGGACGAAATCGCCGAAGAAATTATGCGCATGACCAAACTGGTGCGTGAGATTGCCAACGCGTCCAACGAGCAGAGCCACGGTATTGAGCAGGTGAATATTGCGGTAAGCCAGATGGATGAGGCGGCACAGCAGAACGCGGCTTTAGTTGAGCAGTCCACTGCGGCAACGCATTCGCTTGAAGAGCAGTCGCAGCAGCTTGTCGCGGCGATGGCTTCCTTCCGCTATTAATCTCGTCACGCCTCTCCCATAAAGGAGAGGCGTATCACGTCGGGAAATCAGGCGTCCGGGTATTCGCGAATAAAGCGCTCTACGTCATCGACCATGTGTTTCGTGCCGACGAAGAACGGGCGGCGCTGGTGCAGCGTGGTTGGGATGATATCCAGAATTCTCTCTTTCCCGTCGCTGGCTTTCCCGCCGGCCTGTTCCGCGAGGAACGCCATCGGGTTGCCCTCATACAGTAAACGCAGTTTCCCTTCCGGGTGGCTGGCGGTGCTTGGGTAAAGATAAATCCCGCCTTTCAGCAGGTTGCGGTGGAAGTCCGCCACCAGTGAACCGATGTAGCGCGAGGTGTACGGGCGCTTGCTGGCGGCATCTTCTTCCTGGCAGAACTTGATGTACTTCTTCACGCCGGTCGGGAATTTAATGTAGTTGCCTTCGTTGATGGAGTAAGTGTTGCCTCTCTCCGGGAAGCGCATACGTTCCTGGCTCAGGCAGAATACGCCGAGAGAAGGATCGTAGGTGAAGGCGTGTACGCCGCAGCCGGTGGTGTAAACCAGCATCGTTGATGAGCCATAAACCACGTAACCGGCGGCAACCTGCTGATTACCCGGCTGGAGAAAGTCCTCCTCGGTGACCGGCGTGCCGACTGGCGTAATGCGGCGATAAATAGAGAAAATGGTGCCAACGGAGACGTTGACATCAATGTTAGAAGATCCGTCAAGCGGGTCCATCAGCACGACATATTTTGCCTGCTCGGCGCCTTCAAAGACCACGATCTCGTCTTCTTCTTCGGAGGCGATACCGGCCACAATGCCGCGTGCTTTTAACGCTGCCTTCAGTTTTTCATTCGCGAACAGGTCGAGTTTTTGCTGCTCCTCGCCCTGCACGTTCTCGGCACCGCTCGCCCCCAGGATATCGACCAGACCGGCCTTATTGATATCGCGGTGGATGATTTTAGCGCCCAGCTTTATTGCCGACAGTAAAGCCGTGAGCTCACCGGTAGCATGGGAAAACTCATGCTGCTTTTCGACAATAAATTCACCTAACGTTTTCATAACACTTTCCCTGCATCATTATGTTGGATAAAGCGATCGCAACAATCTTAACAAATTTTCAAATTGTCGCGCACAGGTGAATCGCGCCAGCAAGATAAGGAATATCCTGAAATGCGTTTCGCCTCCGCAGTCATGCGGTTAGAATGTGCGCCAAACAAAGAAAGGATAGTTTCGTATGCGCATTCATATTCTAGGGATCTGTGGCACCTTTATGGGCGGCCTGGCGATGCTGGCTCGCTCTTTAGGGCATGAAGTGACGGGCTCGGACGCCAATGTTTACCCGCCGATGAGTACGTTGCTCGAAGAGCAGGGGATCTCGTTAATCGAAGGTTATGACGCCAGCCAGCTCGACCCACATCCGGATCTGGTGATCATCGGTAACGCGATGACGCGCGGAAACCCGTGCGTGGAAGCCGTTCTGGAGCAGGGCATTCCGTATATGTCAGGCCCGCAATGGCTGCATGACTTTGTGCTGCGTGATCGCTGGGTAATTGCTGTGGCGGGTACGCACGGGAAAACTACCACCGCCGGTATGGCGACCTGGATCCTTGAAGCCTGTGGCTATAAGCCTGGCTTTGTCATCGGCGGCGTACCGGGCAACTTTGACGTGTCTGCGCGCCTGGGCGATAGCGCCTTCTTCGTCATTGAAGCCGATGAATACGACTGCGCCTTCTTCGACAAACGCTCCAAATTTGTCCATTACTGCCCGCGGACGCTGATCCTCAATAACCTCGAGTTCGATCACGCGGATATCTTTGACGATCTGAAAGCAATCCAGAAGCAGTTCCATCACCTGGTTCGCATCGTTCCGGGCCAGGGAAAAATTATCTGGCCGGAAAACGATATCAATCTGAAGCAAACCCTGGCGATGGGCTGCTGGAGCGAGCAGGAGCTGGTGGGCGATCAGGGCCACTGGCAGGCGAAGAAGCTGACGACCGATGCTTCACAGTGGGACGTTTACCTGGACGGCGAATGCGTGGGCACCGTGAACTGGCAGCTGGTCGGCGAACACAACATGCATAACGGACTGATGGCAATTGCCGCCGCCCGCCACGTTGGTGTTACTCCGGCTGACGCAGCCCAGGCGCTGGGGAGCTTTGTGAACGCCCGTCGCCGTCTTGAACTGCGCGGTGAGGCACATGGCGTCACGGTTTATGATGACTTCGCGCATCATCCGACGGCGATTCTGGCCACGCTTGCTGCTTTACGCGGGAAAGTGGGCGGCACAGCTCGCATTCTGGCCGTGCTGGAGCCTCGCTCTAACACCATGAAAATGGGCGTATGCAAAGACGATCTGGCACCTTCTCTGGGGCGCGCGGACGAAGTGTTCCTGCTTCAGCCGCAGCATATTCCGTGGCAGGTGGCAGAAGTGGCCGAAGCCTGCGTGCAGCCGGCCCACTGGAGTGCAGACGTGGATACGCTCGCAGAGATGGTCGTGAAAACGGCCCAGCCGGGAGACCATATTCTGGTCATGAGCAATGGCGGTTTCGGCGGTATTCATCAAAAACTGTTGGATGGTCTGGCGAAGAAAGCTGAACAGCAGAGCGAACAAGCGTTTTAAGCGCAGAGCCTGATGAGAAAAAGGGCGTGCCTTACGGTACGCCCTTTTTGTTTAGTAGAGCTCAGGGGCTTTAGGATCTGGCCCGAAGCGGTTGGTTGCCGGCGTACCGTCCTGGCAGTTGAATGCCAGAATAATCAGCCAGCCGACAATCGGGATTAACAGCAGCAACAGCCACCAGGCTGAGCGGTCGGTGTCGTGCAGGCGACGAAACTGGACTGCCCAAAGCGGCAGGAAAACCAGAACGGTATAAATCGTGGTGAGTGCCCCTTCATCCTTGGCGATATGCAGCCCAAGCATTTTATCCAGCACGCTCAACACGCCCGCCAGGATGAAGTTCACCAGATGAAACAGCCAGTACTCTTTGCGGCGAGCACGCCCGCCAAACCCAATATAATTTCTTAATACTTTGAAATACCAATCCATTTAAGGCCTGCCTTGATTATCCGACAATCACCTGAACGGTAAGCGATCGATTCAAGAATAGTCGTGAATGCATAGGCCGTAAATCATTGTTGTGCTGAATATTCTTAACTCTTCCTAAACCGCTTATCTCGCCCGTGCGGTTCGTCTAAATCCTGTGCAGGGCCGATGGAAATAATGCCGGTTGGGTTGATAGTTTTGTGGCTGCAATAATAGTGGGTGCGGATATGCGGAAAACTCACCGTTTCGCGGACGCCGGGTAACTGATAGATATCGCGCAGGAAGCCGTAAAGATTTGGGTAGTCGCTGATGCGGTATTTATCGCACTTAAAGTGGGTGACATACACCGGATCAAAACGAACCAGCGTCGTCCACAGGCGAATGTCTGCCTCGGTTAGCTGCGGGCCGGTTAAGTAGCGATGCTGACCCAGAATTTGCTCCAGACGCGCCAGAGAGACAAAGACTTTTTCAACGGCTTCATCGTAGGCTTCCTGAGAAGTGGCAAAGCCCGCTTTGTACACGCCATTGTTCACCGTGTCATAAATCCAGCCGTTTAGCTCATCAATCGCACCTTTTAGCTCGTCGGGATAGTAGTTTCCAGCTCGTGCCCCGAGAGCATCAAAGGCCGTGTTAAACATCCGAATGATTTCTGCGGATTCGTTACTGACGATCGTCTGGTTTTTCTTATCCCAAAGTACGGGCACCGTCACGCGGCCCGTGTAATGAGGATCGGCCTGCAGGTAAAGCTGGTAGAGGAACTCATGGTGGTAAAGCGTGTCGCCGGTTGCCTCCGGAAAATCCTCCGCGAACGTCCAGCCGTTTTGCAGCATCAGCGGGTTAACGACGGAAACGGAGATGAAGGGCTCGAGGCCTTTTAGTTTACGCACGATGAGCGTCCGGTGCGCCCAGGGGCAGGCGAGAGACACATACAGATGATAGCGATCTTTCTCTGCGGCGAACCCGGCTTCGCCGGAGGGGCCCGCTGCGCCGTCAGCAGTCAGCCAGTTGCGGAAGGCGGATTCAGAGCGTTTAAAGCGGCCGCCGGTCGATTTGGTGTCGTACCAGACGTCATGCCAGACGCCGTCGATGAGTTGTCCCATTTTTTCTCCTCCTCAATAGCAAAAAAGCGAAGACGGTGTCTTCGCTTTCTCGGTGTTCATCAGTATAGAACGCTTACCATTTTTTATTCAGGACGCGGTCAAGGCTGATTGCGCCCGGGCCGAAGACTGCCAGCAACAGGTAGCCACCTGCGATGGTGAAGTTTTTCATGAACATAATAGAGTTCACGCCTTCAGCAAAGTTGCTGTGGAACAGGAACGCGGTCAGCACGGTAAACAGCGCAGTGATCAGCGCGGTTGTACGGGTCAGGAAGCCGAACAGAATGGCCAGACCGCCGCCGAACTCAAGCAGAATGGTCAGCGGCAGCAGCGCACCCGGCACGCCCATGGCTTCCATGTACTGCTGTGTGCCTGCATAACCGGTAATTTTGCCCCAGCCAGCGGTAATAAACAGGATTGGCATCAGAATACGAGCAACCAGTACGCCAACATCTTCTAATTTTTTCATTTTTCTCTCCAGCGGTTCTTTTTCCGGCGTTTTCGGCCAGGGCTTAAAAGGTGCGCAAACTCCAGTGGTTACCGATGTTTGCTGTCGATGGGGAGGATAATAGACGGGGTGAAAAAGGATTGTTAGCAAGGAAAACTGTCTAAGTTCTTCAAATATCCTGAGGAAACTAAGTCAGGAAAGTAAAAATACGCGGTATTGAAGAGCAAGGGGCAGAAATAAAAACACCGCCAGAAGCGGTGTTTTAAGTTTAGCGCGAAGGCGTGTTAAGCGTGTTACGAATCAGCCGCCAGGTGCTCCAGGCGCCAAATCCTCGTTTGGCCCAGCGCATGAACTTACCGGGGTGCTTCACCGTCCAGATTGCCAGCACGCTGCTGGCGATCATCGCGTAGCTCCGCAGGCTGACTAAGGTGTGCCAGCCGCGATCGTAGGGGCCGGTGACCTGCAGCCAGTCGCGTTTTGCGGCGCTGAGATCGAGCCGCTGCTGCTGAACCTGGCTGAGCAGATAAGCTTTACGTTTATCACGGTCTGCATCGCTCATCGCTTATCCTCTTCCAGCAGGGCCCTGTCGTTTTCCAGCTCTCGCCGGGTGTGGCGCAGCAGGGTTGATTGACGGGACTTCCGCAGCGTCCAGATACCGCCGATCAACGCCAGCGATAGCAGGACGACGGTGGTAGCAATCATGGCGTTAAGACGATACTGCGGATCAACGGCCCAGATAACCAGCACCATCAGGCTCATTAGGCCAAAGGCGGCGAACAGCATGGTCAGACCCAGCATCAGCAGCAGCTGGACGATGTGTGCTTTTTCCTCTTCCAGCTCGACGACGGCAAGACGCACGCGCGTTTCGACCATGCCGACCAGAATCGTCACCAGCCGCTGGCCAACGCCGAGCACGCTTTTGCCCGGCCCCTGGCTTTGGTGAGAATCCGCCATCTTAGCGACGAGCCAGCAGCACACCCAGCACGACGCCGACTGCCGCACCAATGCCTACGCCGGTCCACGGGTTCTCGCGAACATAATCATCCGCTTTGGTGGCCGCCTCACGGGTTTGTTTGGCGATGGCTTCGCTGGTTTCGCCCAGGCGATCCCGGCTCTCTTTTAGCGTTTTTTCCGCTTTGGCTCGCAGTTTGTCCAGTTCAGTTTTTGACTTGTCCGTGGACGCACTCAGGACTTCTTCAAGCGTGTCTGCCAGGGATTTCAACTCAGCGCGTAAATGTTCTGACGTAGTATCTTTTGACATAATTCTCTCCGAGTGTTTGAGATGGATCCTTAAAGTCTGCGACTACACAATCAGTAATCACGCTTCTCTAAAGCTTTGAGGCTATCTTCTGCTTCCGCAAGTTTCTTCTCGCGTTTGGTAATTTTGTCCGGGTCACCCTTCTGGCGGGCTTCGATGAGATCGGCTTTGCGCTCTTCGATTTCCGCTTTTTGTTTGGCTATCTTCTTTTGGTGCTCCGCACGCAGGCTGCTGTCGCTGCAGTTGGCGCGCACTTCACTCAGGGCCTTTTTCAGACCATCAATACGGTGCTGATTATTATGTTTTTCCGCATAGCCAATCTCGCGTTGAATATCCTGCTCTTTCTCGCTGCACAAGGTATTTGCCTGTGCGGCAGAGGTTAGCGTGAGTAAAGCAAGAGCCAGTACGGTGCGGTAATTCATGGTTAAACCTTCCATTGTAAGACGAATCATAAAAGTATCAGACGATCATACTCCATGCGTCGTTCCAGAGTGCCGAAAAAGCGCAGATAAAGAGTGGTAAAAACAGCTAAAGCATAGTCATGAATCTGCTAAAAACCCAGAAGATGATAGCAAATTCAGACTGAGAGAAGGGGATCAGCCGAGGTGGTTGTGGTCAGGACGCAGAATAGAGAGCCAGGCAAGCGCGTCTTTATCACCGTCCTGCTGGGCAATGACATACCCCTGGGGCAGCGTGCGGTTGAGCACTTCTTTTGCCGCCTCGCTCTGCGCGCTGGAATCAAACGTGACCAGTAGTGTGTTATTGAGCGGCGTAATGCTTTTAAAGCGGATACCGTTAGCATCCAGGTGGTGCCAGACATAGAAGCCGTCGGGAATACTCCCGCCCTGCCGCGAGGCACGAATTTCGAGGGTAGAATCTTTATTCTGCATGCCGGACCACACCATCAGCGACGCAATCGCCAGGGCTCCAACAAGCAGCGCCGCCTTCAGGCGGCGTGTGAACGCTAATTTCATCGAATCCCTCTAACTGCTTTGGCCACGTTTTTTACGCCAAAGCACGATTAACGAACCGACCAGACCGATGACCAGAAGCACCACCGGGATCAGCATCAGGCATGACATCAAGGCGTCTTCGTACTTCAGGAAGACAGGGGTTTTGCCCAGCAGATAACCCAGGGTGGTCAGAATCAATATCCACAGCAGGCCACTCATCCAGTTGAAGAACTGAAAACGTGCGCTACTAAGACCTGATAATCCGGCAATAGTTGGCAGGAGGGTACGAACAAAAGCAATAAAGCGGCCAATGAGCAGCGCAGAGAGCCCGTGCTTATGGAAAAGCTGATGTGAGCGCTGGTGATAATGGGCCGGCAGGTGCGACAGCCAGTTTTGGACGATGCGGGTATTACCCAGCCAGCGCCCCTGGAAATAGCCCAGCCAGCTGCCAAGGCTCGCGGCAATGGTCAACAGCGCCAGCGTTTCCGGGAAACCCATCGCCCCTTTGGCGATCAGAACCCCAACCAATACCAGTAAGCTGTCGCCGGGTAAGAACGCAGCCGGAAGTATGCCGTTCTCAAGAAAAATAATCATGAACAGCACAAAATAGAGCATGCCAATCATCGACGGATTGGCTAGCGTTTCAAAATCCTGGCTCCAGAGAGCGGAAAGCAGTTGAGTCAGTAGTTCCATTCAGGGTTCCTGGCACTTCGTTTAGGCCGCCGGTGTAAACGGATGAGCAGAATGCAGCATGGTTTTTATATTTATTTGCTGGCTACAACCCACCGCTCGTGCAGCCGGAACGGACTAACATCACGTGAAACGACTGCGGGAAGGGGCTTAACCCACACAGGCGGTGAAATTGCATCTAATTGTAACAAAACTGCGCGTTATACGTCACAGTATTTGCAGTTCGTTGAGCAATGATTTTGCTTACTGGGGGAGAGGCTGGCGAGGGTATTTACAAACGCTGACACTATTTATGGTTTGCTTACCCTCGGGTAGAAAAATGACTATTTTTGACCGTTTGCGGCTGTATCAAGGTGAATGACCGGGTTTTCTGCAAAGAAATAGCGGTCGGCATTGAATTCAAAATCATCGCTGGTGGCGTTAAACAGCATTTGACGGGTGTTTTCCAGATGCTGCCACATCGCCAGTTTTGCAGCATGTGGATCTTTACGAATCAGGGCTTTAAGAATCCGATCGTGATCATCACACCAGTTATCTACCGGGCGCATATCGATGTGTTCGTGCAGTTTCTTCCAGTACGGGTTGTAGATGCGGTGACTCCACATTTTTTCGACGATGGTCGCCAGCGCGCCGTTTTGCGTAGCCAGTGCGACCTGAACGTGAAACTGCAGATCCCACTCAGAATCACGGTAAGTTTGCTCTTTTCGCGCTTTTTCCTGGATCTCCATCAGTTTCACAATATCTTGCTTGGTGACCTGGGTGGCGGCGAACTCCGCGATATTACTTTCAATAAGCTGCCTCGCCTGCAGCAACTCGAAAGGCCCATAATTGGCAAACTCAAAACGCTCATCCGGCACCGTCATGTATTTGGCCTGGTTAGACATGACGTGAATACCTGAGCCCTTGCGAACCTCAACGTAGCCTTCCACTTCCAGCATGATGATTGCTTCGCGAACGACGGTACGGCTGACGTTTTTCTCTTCGGCGATAAACCGTTCCGCAGGCAGTTTTTCCCCAACCTGATAAACACCGGTTTCAATGCGTTGTTTTAATTCGGCGGCAAGCTGCTGATAAAGGCGGCGGGGTTCTACGGCATCCATAAGTTGCTCCGGGAGAAGGCGGTATGTGAATAAATTTGTTATACCACTTTTCCCGGTGACGCTCTAGCAACCAACGTGAGAATTACCGCCCGAAGGCGGCGGTTTTTAAATCAAGACTGTGTCACGGCATTCGGAGCAGGAGCAACGACCGCGAGTTCGCTGGCAGACTGGTTTTTCAGCACCGTCCAGATAACAATCGCGCCGAGAAGATCGAACACGGCAAGCGCCGCGAAAAGCGGACTGAAGCCCATTGTATCGGCCAGGGCACCGACGACCAGGGCAAACAAGGTGCTGGCGGTCCAGGCTGCCATGCCCGTCAGGCCGTTCGCCGTGGCGACTTCGTTTCGGCCGAAAACGTCGGACGACAGGGTGATCAACGCCCCGGACAGCGCCTGATGAGCAAATCCACCCACGCAGAGCAAAGCAATGGCCACGTAAGGGCTGGTAAACAGGCCTATCGTGCCTGGCCCAATCATCAGTATGGCCCCCATTGTGACCACCAGTTTGCGTGAAACAATCAGGTTAACGCCAAACCAGCGCTGGAACAGCGGCGGTAAATAGCCCCCAAGAATGCAGCCAAAGTCGGCAAACAGCATTGGCATCCACGCGAACATCGCGATTTCTTTCAGGTTGAAGCCGTAGGCTTTAAACATGAACAGCGGGATCCAGGCATTGAAGGTGCCCCACGCGGGCTCAGCCAGGAATCGCGGCAGGGCGATGCCCCAGAACTGGCGGTTGCGCAGGATTTTCCACGCCGACATCTTTTGGGCGTTATCTGTCTGGTGCTGGGCTTCCTGGCCGCTGATGATGTACTCACGCTCTTCGCTGGTGAGTTTTTTCTGGTCGCGCGGGTTTTTGTAGAACCACAGCCAGATCATGGCCCAGATAAAGCTCAGTGCGCCGGTTATCATAAACGCCATCTGCCAGCTGTGCATCACAATGGCCCAGACCACCAGCGGCGGCGCGATCATTGCCCCGATGGACGACCCCACGTTGAAATAGCCCACCGCAATAGAACGTTCTTTGGCGGGAAACCATTCGCTGCTGGCTTTTAATCCTGCTGGAATCATCGCTGCTTCGGCGGCACCGACTGCGCCACGGGCAAGTGCGAGGCCGCCCCAGCTGCCCGCCAGCGCGGTTGCTCCACAGAAAATAGCCCAGGCGACGGCGAACACGGCGTAGCCGACTTTGGTGCCCAGCACGTCAAGCAGGTAGCCCGCGACAGGCTGCATAACGGTATAACAGGCCGAATAGGCGGCGATGATCCACGAGTATTGCTGCGTGGTGATATTCAGTTCGCTCATCAGCGTGGGCGCCGCAACGGCCACTGTGTTACGGGTCAGATAGCCCAGCACGGTGCCCAGCGTCACCAGCGCTATCATGTACCAGCGTAAACCTTTTATTTTTCGCATTTCTAACTCCATCCCGTCTTTATTGTGAACGTTGTTCCCGATAAATCGGCTTCCGCTCCTGCTTTTGTCACCCATGATCCGCGGCAAGCGTTGCCCGGCAAGAGGTACTGCGACGGTTCGAACGATAACTTGTCATACATCTTTATAAGTTGAGTGATATCACAAAAGCATTTTCGCGTAATGTGGGGCTATACCTTGCTCTCAGGTCAGTATCGACGCGGGATTTGGTCCGTTTTATGCACATGAGGACGGAGTTTATGTGTCTGTTTTGTGACCATTGACGCAAAAATGTGGTCGTTGCTTAAAAATTGGTGTGATAACTTTGTGCCATCACGATGCGAATAATTAGCCCCGTTATCTGCAGAGGAAATCTCCTATGGCACCCTTTATGACTGACGACTTTCTTCTTGATACTGAATTTTCCCGCCGTCTGTACCATGACTACGCGAAATCACAGCCCATTTTTGACTATCACTGCCATCTGCCGCCGCAGCAAATAGCCGACAACTATCGCTTTAAAAATCTGTATGACATCTGGCTGAAAGGCGATCACTACAAGTGGCGGGCGATGCGGACTAACGGCGTGGCCGAGCGACTGTGTACCGGCGACGCCAGCGACCGCGAAAAGTTTGATGCCTGGGCTGCCACCGTGCCGCATACCCTCGGCAATCCGCTTTACCACTGGACGCACCTGGAACTGCGCCGCCCGTTTGGTATCACCGGCAAGTTACTTTCGCCGGTAACGGCGGAAGACATCTGGCAGCAGTGTAATGCCCTGCTGGAGGAAGATGCGTTCACTGCCCGCGGCATCATGCAGCAGATGAACGTGAAAATGGTCGGCACCACTGACGATCCGGTGGATTCTCTGACGCACCACGCCGCCGTGGCTAAAGACGGCAGTTTCGATATCAAAGTTCTGCCGAGCTGGCGGCCCGACAAAGCCTTTAATATCGAGCAGGCGACCTTTACAGACTACATATCGACGCTGGCCGCCGTGTCCGATACCGATATTCGCCGCTTTAGCGACCTCCAGGCGGCGCTAAGCAAAAGACTTGACCATTTTGCTGCCCACGGCTGCAAGGTGGCCGATCACGCGCTGGATGTGGTGGTCTTTGCCGAAGCGGATGAAACCACGCTGGATGCCATTCTTGCCCGTCGCCTGGCCGGCGGCGCGGTTAACGACACCGAAGTTGCGCAGTTTAAAACGGCGGTGCTGGCCTGGCTTGGCACGGAATACGCCCGTCGCGGCTGGGTGCAGCAGTACCACATCGGCGCGCTGCGCAACAACAACCAGCGGCAGTTCCGCCTGCTGGGCCCGGATGTAGGCTTTGATTCGATAAACGATCGCCCGCTGGCCGAGCCGTTGTCGAAGTTACTGAGCAAGCAAAATGAAGACAATCTGCTGCCGAAAACCATTCTCTACTGCCTCAATCCTCGGGATAACGAGGTGATTGGCACGATGGTCGGCAACTTCCAGGGCGAAGGGATGCCAGGCAAAATGCAGTTTGGATCCGGCTGGTGGTTTAACGATCAGAAAGACGGCATGGAGCGGCAGATGACCCAGCTTGCCCAGCTTGGGCTGCTGAGCCGCTTCGTCGGTATGCTAACCGACAGCCGCAGCTTCCTCTCCTACACCCGCCACGAATACTTCCGCCGTATTCTGTGCCGCATGCTTGGGCACTGGGTTCAGGCGGGGGAAGTGCCTGAAGATCTGCCGCTGCTGGGGGAAATGGTGAAAAACATCTGCTTCAACAACGCCCGCGACTATTTCGCCATTGAGCTGAACTGAGGCCGGGATGCAATATATCAGGATCCATACGCTGGATAATGTAGCTGTCGCGCTGGTGGACCTGCCGGAAGGCGAAGAGGTCGGTACTCAGCTGGGCACTTTCAGGCTACGCCAGCCGATCGCGCGCGGCCACAAGTTTGCGCTCCAGCCGATTGCCGAAGGGGCAAACGTGGTGAAGTATGGCTTGCCTATTGGCCATGCGCTTTGCAACGTTGCCGCCGGGGAACATCTTCATTCCCATAACCTGCGCACCAACCTTAATGACGTCGATGAATACCGCTATCAGCCGGAAGCCGTGCCGGTAGCGAAGCCTTTTGGCGACCGGGAAGTAAACATCTATCGCCGCAGCAACGGTGCGGTCGGCGTGCGCAATGAGCTATGGATCCTGCCGACCGTCGGCTGCGTGAACGGCATTGCCCGGCAGATGCTGAGCCGATTCCTGCAGGAAACCAATAACGCTCCGGATATCGACGGTGCCTGGCTGTTCAGCCACCCGTTTGGCTGCTCCCAGCTGGGAGACGACCATCTCAACACCCGCACCATGCTGCAAAACATGGTGCATCACCCAAACGCGGGCGCGGTGCTGGTGGTCGGGCTGGGCTGCGAGAACAACCAGATCAGCGCGTTCCGCGAAACTCTGGGTGAATACGACCCAGAACGTGTCCATTTCATGGCACTTCAGCAGCAGGACGATGAGGTTGAAGCCGGGCTGCAGCACCTGCGTGCTTTGTATGAGGCCATGCGCCACGACAGGCGCGAACCGGGCAAACTGAGCGAGCTGAAATTCGGGCTGGAATGCGGCGGTTCTGACGGCCTGTCCGGCATTACTGCGAACCCGATGCTGGGCAGGTTCTCGGACTATATAGTGGCAAACGGCGGCACCACGGTACTGACGGAAGTCCCGGAAATGTTCGGCGCGGAACGGCTGTTGATGAGCCATTGCCGGGACGAAGCCACGTTTGAGAAAACCGTGGCGATGGTTAACGACTTCAAACGCTACTTCATTGCACACCAGCAGCCCATCTACGAGAATCCGTCGCCGGGGAATAAAGCGGGCGGGATCACCACGCTTGAGGAGAAATCCCTCGGCTGTACGCAAAAAGCCGGTGAAAGCCAGGTGGTCGATGTCCTTCGCTATGGCGAAAGGCTAAAACAGGCCGGCCTGAATCTGCTGAGTGCGCCTGGCAACGATGCGGTGGCCACCAGCGCGCTGGCGGGGGCGGGGTGTCATATGGTGCTGTTCAGCACCGGGCGAGGGACGCCCTATGGCGGTTTTGTGCCGACGCTAAAAATCGCCACTAACAGCGAACTGGCCGCGAAAAAACCGCACTGGATAGACTTTGACGCGGGAAGGCTGCTGCATGGCAGCACGATGCCCGAGCTGCTGGCGCAGTTTATTGAGACGATAGTGGAGAAAGTGAACGGCGCGCCAACCTGCAACGAGAAAAATGATTTTCGCGAACTGGCGCTGTTTAAAAGTGGCGTCACGCTATGACTTCCCGGCCCTCTCTCCAAAGGGGCGAGGGAGAAAACAAGCTGTGGGAGACAGGATTTATTCCCTCTCCCTTTTAGGGAGAGGGTTAGGGAGAGGGTAAAAAGCTGGAAGTGTCGGGATTAGCCGCGTAACAAATCGGTCTTCGCCAGACGAGCATCTTCTGCCTGGCAAACGGCGGCAGTAAAGATAACGTCGGTAGACGAGTTCAACGCGGTTTCGCAGGAATCCTGCAATACGCCGATGATAAAACCGACCGCCACCACCTGCATGGCAATCTCGTTCGGTATGCCGAACATGCCGCAGGCCAGCGGGATCAGCAGCAGCGAACCGCCCGCCACGCCGGAAGCCCCGCAGGCGCAAAGTGAAGCCACCACGCTCAGCAGCAGTGCGGTCGGTAGATCCACAGGTACACCCAGGGTATGAACGGCCGCCAGCGTCAGCACCGTAATGGTGATAGCTGCCCCGGCCATGTTGATCGTTGCCCCCAGCGGAATCGACACCGAATAAGTATCGCGATCCAGGTTCATCTTCTGGCACATGCTCATGTTGACCGGAATATTCGCCGCAGAGCTACGGGTAAAGAACGCGGTCACCCCGCTTTCGCGCAGGCAGGCCAGCACCAGCGGATACGGGTTACGGCGAGTGGTTATAAACACCAGCAGCGGGTTGATGATCAGCGCCACGCCGAACATACAGCCCAGCAGTACCAGCAGGAGCTGGGCGTAACTCCAGAGCGTGGAAAAACCGGTGGTGGCGAGCGTAGAAGCCACCAGACCAAAGATACCGATAGGGGCGAAGCGGATCACCACCTTCACGATAAACGTCACCGCGTCAGACAGGTCGTTCACCAGGTTTTTGGTCGTTTCGTTTCCGTGGCGCAGCGCAAAGCCGAGGCCTACCGCCCACACCAGAATACCGATGTAGTTAGCGTTCAGCAGGGCGTGTATCGGGTTGGCAATCACGCTCATCAGTAAACCGTGAACCACCTCGACGATCCCGGATGGCGGCGTAATGTCCGTAGCGCTGCTGGTCAGGTGCAGCGTGGAAGGGAACATAAAGCTAACGACGACCGCAGTCAGCGCGGCGGAAAAAGTTCCCAGTAAATAAAGCACCAGGATAGGGCGAATATTGGTTTTTTGGCCGTGCTGGTGGTTAGCAATGGAGGCCATCACCAGCGTGAGCACCAGTACCGGCGCCACGGCTTTCAGCGCGCCAACGAACAGCGTGCCGAGCAGGCCGGTTGCGATAGCGGCAGGTTTTGAGACCAGCGCGAGCAGAATGCCCAGTACCAGACCAACAAGAATTTGTTTTACAAGGCTGCCGCGGGCAAAGCGCTGCAGTAGTCCAGAAGCTTGCGAACTCATGAATACCTTCCTGTGTTTCAGTGATGTCGTGCTGTGCCGCGTGCGTAGTGCGCTACGTCTGTGCGGTTGTAAGAAAATGTGTTTGCCGGGTGAGTATATGCCAACGCGTGGAGGGAAAAAGCATTTCAAGCTGGAATTGCGCTCAGTGTTAGATTTTGCAACTAATTATTAACATGCGCGTCACATATTCGGCAGTTTGACGCGATAGCGGATTGCCAGAATGAAAAAGGGGCATTACGCCCCTTAAATTGTGATGAGAAGCTGGTCTATTTGACCGACGTCTTTTGGTCGTTACGGTGGTTCACCCAGGCGTTAATAATCAGCGTTCCCGCCAGAATCCCGCCCACCACGCCCAGCGAAACGGCGACAGGGATATGGTAGAAATCAACGATCAGCATCTTGATACCGATAAACACCAGGATCACCGACAGGCCATACTTAAGCATCGAGAAGCGCTCTGCCACGCCCGCCAACAGGAAGTACATGGCGCGCAGGCCGAGAATCGCGAACAGGTTAGAGGTCAGCACGATAAACGGGTCGGTGGTGACCGCGAAGATCGCCGGAATACTGTCGACCGCGAAAATCACGTCGCTCAGCTCGACCAGGATCAGCACCAGCAGCAGCGGCGTTGCATACAGCAGGCCGTTCTGACGCACGAAGAAGTGCTCGTTCTCAATCTTGTCCGTCATGCGCAGATGGCCGCGCAGCCAGCGAACCAGCGGCTTATCGCCGATGCCGGTATCGTCCTCTTTTGCCAGCGCCATTTTCACACCGGTGAAGAGCAGGAAAGCGCCGAACACGTAAAGCAGCCACTCGAACTGGGTAATCAGCCAGCTGCCGCCGAAGATCATGATGGTCCTGAGAATGATTGCGCCCAGTACGCCGTAGACCAGCACACGCCGCTGCAGCGCAGCAGGCACGGCAAAGTAGCTGAACAGCATCAGCCAGACGAAGACGTTATCCACCGCCAGCGCTTTTTCAATCAGGTAGCCGGTGAGGAAAGCCAGCGCCTGAGCATCGGCGACTTCGCGGCCAGCGGTGCCGCTGAGGTACCACCAGAAAGCGAGGTTAAACAGCAGGGAAAGTGAAACCCAAACCAGCGACCAGATGGCCGCCTGTTTCATTGACATGGTTTGCGAGCCACGGCGGCCCTGAACCAGCAGATCGATCGCCAGCATGATGGCGACCACGACGGCGAAGCTGCCCCAGAGCAGCGGAGTACCGACAGTATGCATAATAAGATTCCTTGAAAACAAAAACGGCCAACATCAGAAGACGCCAGCCGCTTTCGCTTGCAACAGGGATCTCGCCTTCCGGCAAGGTCTCACTTACGACGTTTTCACGTCGCCCGGCAACCGGATGCTTGCGCATCGTAATGACGATTAACCGGCAATGAAGTTACTCCCCTTTGCAGGTAACAAAATATGACAAGCCATGGCTTTGGTCAATATTTGATACCCACTTTTATATGAAATACTTTACGTCGTAGCCTGCTGGCCCACATCGTCCGCCGGGAATTTTACCCCGGTCTGGCGGCGAATCTCGGTCGCCAGCGCGGAGGTGATGCGCGATGTCACCAGCCCGGCGTGATCGACCTCATTCTCTTCCACCAGACGCGCGAACGTCTCCGCTTCGTACAGCATGGTGTTGATATGCTGCGGCAGGCTCAGATCCTGCGGTTTGCCGCCGCGTGGGATAAACGTCACCCGCTGGCATTCAGAGATTTTTTCGACAACCAGCGATCCGGCTTCGCCCTGAATTTCGCTTGGGATCGTCGAGTCGCTCACTTTGGAATGCAGCAGGGTAACGTCAAAATCACCGTAGTTCAGCTGAACGGTGCCGTGCGCGTCTACGCCGCTGTCCAACAGGGAAGCCGTGGCGTGAACGGAGTGCGGCTCGCCCCACAATGCCGCCGCCGAGGCCAGCACGTAGAAACCGATGTCCATAATCGAGCCGTTAGAAAACGCCGGGTTAAAGGTATTCGGGTTTTCGCCGTCCAGGTAGCGCTGATAGCGGGAAGAGTACTGGCAGTAGTTGAGCAGCACCTTGCGGATTTTTCCCACCTTCGGCAGCGCCTGCTGCAGGGCAATAAAGTTCGGCAGGCTGGCGGTTTTAAACGCCTCGAACAGCACCACCTGATTTTCGCGGGCACAGGCGATAGCCGCTTCAGCTTCGGCCAGATTAGACGCCAGCGGCTTCTCGCAAATGACGTGTTTTTTGTGGCTCAGGAACAGCAGGCTCTGCGGGCCGTGCAGCGAGTTCGGGCTGGCGATATACACCGCGTCGATAACATCACTCTTCGCCAGCTCATCCAGCGAAGTAAACAGATGTTCGACCGGGTAATCGTTGGCGAAGCTTTGCGCCTGTTCGAGGCTGCGGGAGTACACCGCAGTCAGCTTATATTTGCCGCTCTCATGGGCGGCATCCACGAACTGGCGGGTGATCCAGTTGGTTCCAATCACAGCGAAACGTATCATAAACGGGTGCGTTCTCCGGAAGTCGATAGTCAATAAATCGGGGCTTTATCAAGCCGTGCCGCTAAGCGCCAGCTGGGTGAGCCAAAGTCGTGTATCGAATTCTAACTGGTGATACTGCGGTTCCATATGACAGCACAAGGAGTAAAACGCTTTGTTGTGATCCTTCTCCTTAAGATGCGCCAGCTCGTGAACCACAATCATGCGTAAAAAAGCTTCAGGGGCGGTGCGAAACACTGTCGCCACGCGAATTTCCGCCTTAGCTTTTAATTTGTTGCCCTGCACGCGGGAAATTGCGGTATGCAGCCCCAGCGCGTTGTTCAGCACGTGGATCTTATTGTCATAAGCGACTTTATTTATCGGGGGCGCATTGCGCAGAAACTGGTTTTTCAGCTCCTGAGTGTAAGCATAAAGCGCTTTATCCGTCGCGATGTTGTGCCCCTGCGGGTAGCGCTTTTCCAGCACCGCGCCCAGGCGCTGCTCGCGAATCAGGGTGCGCACCTGCGAGAGCAAATGCTCCGGATAGCCGCTTAAATAAATCAGTTCGCTCATGCTTGTCTCAGGTTGAAGGAAAAAAAGGTATACTCTCGCCCCCGCTATGGGGATATCACCAAACTTTACCATCCAGGAGGGCCGATGAGCCAATTAGACAACGGTTTTCGTTCACTGACGCTGAAGCGTTTTCCGGAAACGGACGACGTAAACCCGCTGCAGGCGTGGGAAGCGGCAGATGACTACCTGTTGCAGCAGGTAGACGAACTTGAGCCAGTCGGCCCCGTTCTTGTTTTTAACGATACCTTCGGTGCGCTGGCCTGCGTGCTGGCCGAGCATAAGCCATACAGCATTGGCGACTCGTACTTAAGCGAGCTGGCCACGCGGGAAAACCTGCGCGAGAACGACATCCCGGAAAACAGCGTCACCTTCCTCGACAGCACCGCGGCTTACCCGCAGGCGCCGGGACTGGTGCTGATTAAAATTCCTAAAACGCTGGCCCTGCTTGAGCAGCAGCTGCGTGCGCTGCGTAAAGTCGTGACGCCGGAAACCCGCATCATTGCGGGTGCAAAAGCGCGGGATATTCACAACTCGACGCTGGAGCTGTTTGAAAAGATTTTAGGGCCAACCACCACCACGCTGGCGTGGAAAAAAGCGCGTCTGATTAACCCGACTTTCACTCAGCCGGAGCTGGCAGATGTGCCGGAAACGCTGAGCTGGAAGCTGGAAGGTACCGACTGGACGATTCACAACCACGCCAACGTCTTCTCCCGCACCGGGCTGGACATCGGCGCGCGTTTCTTCCTTGAAAGTTTGCCGTCGGATCTGGAAGGCGAGATTGTCGATCTCGGCTGCGGTAACGGCGTGATTGGCCTGACCCTGCTGGAGAAAAATCCGCTGGCGCAGGTGGTGTTTGTGGATGAATCGCCGATGGCGGTGGCCTCCGCGCGCCTTAACGTTGAAACCAACCTGCCGGGCGATATCGACCGCTGCGAATTTATGATTAACAACGCGCTGTCCGGCGTGGAGCCTTTCCGCTTTAACGCCGTATTGTGCAACCCGCCGTTCCACCAGCAGCATGCCCTGACGGATCAGATCGCGTGGGAAATGTTCCACCACGCTCGCCGCTGCCTGAAAATCAACGGCGAGCTGTACATTGTGGCCAACCGCCACCTCGACTACTTCCGCAAGCTGAAGAAGATCTTCGGCAACTGCACCACGGTGGCAACGAACAACAAGTTCGTGGTGCTGAAAGCGGTGAAGTTAGGCCGTCGCCGCTAAATCTCCAGCGCTAAACGGGTGCCCTGCGCAATTGCGCGCCGGGCATCCAGCTCCATTGCCACATCGGCCCCGCCAATTAAATGCACGGTTTTACCCATAGTCTGTAATGGTTCGGCCAGTTCGCGGCGTGGGTTCTGCCCGGCACAAATAATCACGTTATCCACTTCCAGCAGCTGCGGCTCCCCGCCCACGGTAATGTGCAGCCCGGCATCGTCAATACGCTCGTAGCTCACGCCAGCCATCATTTTCACGCCTCGCGCGGCAAGCGTAGTGCGGTGGATCCAACCCGTCGTTTTGCCCAGGCCTTCCCCCGGTTTGCTGGTTTTACGCTGCAGCAGGAAGATACTGCGCGGGCTTTTGTGCAGATGTGGCCCTTCCGGGCGCAGGCCGCCTGACGTTTGCAGGCTGGTATCAATCCCCCATTCCACGCAGAACTCGGCGATGCTCTGGCTGGTGGATGCCCCTTCCTGGCTCAGGTACATCGAAGTATCAAACCCAATGCCGCCCGCGCCAATCACCGCCACGCGTTTGCCCACAGGGGCTTTGTCGCGCAGCACATCGACATAGCTCAGCACCTTCGGATGCCCGATGCCGTCAATCTCCGGCAGGCGCGGCGCAATCCCGCAGGCCAGAATAACCTCGTCGTAGTCGTGCAGCATCTCAGAGGTAACGTACTGATTCAGGCGAACGTCCACGCCGGTGAGGGCCAGTTTTCGGCGGTAGTAGCGCAGCGTTTCGAAAAACTCCTCTTTGCCAGGGATCTGTTTGGCGATATTAAACTGCCCGCCGATCTCCGCCGCAGCGTCAAACAGCGTGACGCAATGGCCGCGCCCGGCGGCGTTGACCGCAAAGGCCAGTCCGGCGGGGCCAGCGCCTACCACCGCAAGGCGCTTTGGCTGCTCAGCGGGTACAACCGGCATTTTGGTTTCATGGCAGGCGCGCGGGTTGACGAGGCAAGAGGTGACTTTACCCACGAAGATCTGATCCAGACAGGCCTGGTTACAGCCGATGCAGGTATTGATTTCATCGGCGCGATTCGCAGCGGCCTTAGAAACAAACTCGGCGTCAGCCAGGAAAGGGCGCGCCATCGACACCATATCCGCATCGCCGTCGGCCAGGATCTGCTCGGCGGTTTCCGGGGTGTTGATTCGGTTGGTGGTCACCAGCGGCAGCGCGACGTGGCCTTTCAGTTTTTTGGTGACCCAGCTAAACGCGCCGCGCGGCACGGAGGTCGCGATGGTAGGAATACGGGCTTCGTGCCAGCCGATGCCGGTATTAATCAGCGTCGCACCCGCTTTTTCTATCGCTTTGGCAAGGGTGACGGCCTGCTCAAAGTTGCCGCCGCCTTCGACGAGGTCGAGCAGCGACAGGCGGTAAATAATAATAAATTCTTTGCCAACGCGTTCTCTTACGGTACGCACAACTTCAACGGCAAAACGCATTCTGCGCTCGTAGTCCCCGCCCCATTCGTCGTCGCGCTGGTTGGTGCGGGCGGCCAAAAACTGGTTAATCAGGTAGCCTTCCGAGCCCATGATCTCCACGCCGTCATACCCGGCTTCACGCGCCAGGCTGGCGCAGTGGGCAAAGTCCTCAATCAGCGCTAACACTTCTTCGTGGCTCAGCTCGTGGGGTTTAAACGGGTTGATCGGCGCCTGAATGGCCGACGGAGCGACCAGCTTAGGCTGGTAGCTGTAGCGCCCGGTGTGCAGGATCTGCAGGGCAATCTTGCCGCCTTCGCGGTGCACCGCCCCGGTCACAATCTGGTGATGCGCCAGCTGGCTTTTGTCGTTCAGCACCGCGCCGTGGGCAACGGTCACGCCGGAGGCCGAAGGGGCGATCCCGCCGGTGACAATCAGCGCCACGCCGTGCCGGGCGCGCTCGGCATAGAAAGCGGCAAGGCGTTCAGCGCCGTCCGGCAGCTCCTCCAGCCCGGTGTGCATCGAGCCCATCAGCACGCGGTTTTTCAAAGTGGTGAAGCCAAGATCCAGCGGGGCAAGCAGCGACGAGTAGCTCATAATAAATCCCAATTTGTAACATTATTGTTATGTGGTCGGATGAGTTCTAATTTAGCCGTCGCGGGGCAAAAGGGAAAAGGGGAGTGCGGTGAATGTGATGAGAGTCATATTCCCGCCTCCCCGAAAGCAAAATCAGGCGCGAGCCTCCTTCAGCAGCTTCTGAATAACCTGCTCCTGCTGCGCGTAATTCCCCTCGCCGAAAGAGACATTGCGCAGCTGCCCGCGAGCGTCGAAGTAGTAATGCGCGGGCCAGTACTGGTTTCCGAAGGCGTTCCAGATCTGGTAGTTATTGTCGGTGACGACCGGGTACGGCAGCTGCCACTTGCCTACCGCCTTTTTCACCGACGCGAGATCTTTCTCCCACGGATACTCGGGCGTATGTACGCCAATCACCACCAGGCCCTGATCTTTATACTTGTTGGCCCATTCCCGGACGTGCGGCAGCGCATGCTGGCAGTTAATGCAATCGAAGGTCCAAAAATCAATCAGCACGACTTTGCCCTTCAGCGCCTCTGGCGTCAGCGGCGGGCTATTGATCCATGCGGTTCCCCCGGAAAGCGGCGGCATCGCGCTGGTCGGCGCTGTATCCACTACCGGCTGCAGCTTCGGTGCCGGCGCGGTGGTGGGGGAGAAGGCCAGCAGGCGCTGCTCCAGCTTCGCGCCGAAACCGTTGGCGTTTTGCAGCACCGCCGTGGTGCCAGAGGCGATAAACGCCACCGTGGCAAGCATAGCCACGCCAGCCGCTCGACGCAGCTGCGCCATCAGCGCCATTTTCTCACGCAGGCGAGCCAGCAGGCGGTGACCGCAGAACCACAGCAGCGCCAGCATCAGCGCGCAGCCGCTGCCATAGGCCGCCAGCAGCAGACCGGTGGTGACTGCCGAAGAGCCGGACAACCCAATGCCGAGAATAGCCCCCAGAATTGGCCCCGCGCAGGGTGACCAAAGCAGCCCCACCGCCAGTCCGGCCAGAAAAGCCGACAGCGTGCCGCGTGCGCGGTAGCTTTGGTTGTTGATGGCATTCCCCATCTGCACCGCCGGGCGCATCAGTCGTTCGGCAAGCGCGGGGAAGATGAGCGTGAGCGCGGCAAGCGCCAGCATCGCCAGCGCTACCCAGCGGCCAGCCAGCGTGGCGCGCACGATCCACTCCCCGGCGGCGCCGACCAGCAAAGCCACGGCGGTGAACATGGCCACCATGCCGGCAAGCAGGGCGATGATTTGGTTTTTTTTGCCGCGAAATGCAGCGAAAAGCAGAGGAATAACGGGCAACGTACAGGGGCTTAATAAACTGAGCATACCGCCAAGAAAGGCAATCAGAACGGGCATAACACACCTCACGGTTACAGGATGATTTCGGGGTATTTAACCCGCCTGATGTGTTCGTGATGTGTGGGGAAACCGTCCTGATTGTCAGTTTGTTTGTCGGCGACTCGGCGGCATACAGAGCGATACAATCAGGCTACAGGCAGCGTGATGCTGGCCTGCAAACCGCCCTGTGGCCGATTGGAGAGCGTTAATTTCCCCCCTAACTGGCCGACAAGCTGGGCGGCTATCGCCAGCCCAAGCCCGGTGCCGCCGGTGTCGCGATTTCTGGAACTTTCCACGCGGTAAAAAGGCTGCAACACGGCGTCCAGCTCCTCCTCGGGGATCCCCGGCCCGTTATCGCACACTGCCAGCGCGACCTGGCTGGCTCCCGCCGTCAGGCTGACTTCAGCGGCGGTGCCGAACTTCAGCGCATTATCCAGCAGGTTGGTCAGAATACGGCGCAGCGCCTGGGGGCGGGTCGAAAGCGGGAGTGACACTTCCGGCGCGGCAAACGTCACCGCTTTGCCGACGTCCTGATAATCGCAGGTGATACTGTCCACAAACGCCCTCAATTCAATCCGCTGGGGAGCCTCTTCCAGGCTTTCCGACGACCTTGCATAGGCGATACCCTCGCGGACGAGATGCGTCATGTTGTCCAGATCCTGCATTAGTTTGTCGCGCAGCTCCGGCTCGTCGCTCATTTCCAGGCGCAGCTTCATGCGGGTAATCGGCGTCTGTAAGTCATGTGAAATGGAGGCCAGAATTTGCGTGCGCTCTTTCAGGTGCCCCTGAATTCTGGCCTGCATCGCGTTAAACGCTTTGGCCGCGTGCTCTACCTCAACCGGGCCGCTTTCCTGCATATCCACGGGCGTCGGGCTGGCGGGTTCCAGCGCTTCAACGGCGCGGGTAAAACGGGTAAACGGCAGCACCACCTGGCGTACGGCCAACCACGCGCAAAGCGCCAGCAGGACAAGCTGAATGGCAATCACCACCGGCAGCCAGGTTTCAATCGGCGGCATACGCGGCGTAAGGTCGATGGTCAGCGGCGAGCCGTCGGCCAGCGTCAAATGCGCCTGAATATGGGAGCGCATACCGGGAATGGCGGTGAAATCGAGCTGGTAATGCTCGCCCAGCGCCTCTTTCAGGGAAGCAATGGCATCTTTTGAACGGTCGTCGGCAGGCGGTTTACCCGGCGTACCGGGCCCAAGAATGTAGTGGTAATTTTCCCGGGCGAGCCGGTCCAGCCAGGCCGGGCGCTCATTGGCCGGTAGCTTGTCGAGGATCGCGACGCTGGTGGCAACGTTGTTTTGCAGGTTATCCAGCATCACGCTGCGGGCGCTGTTCATTCTCTCGAGTGTGGTTAGCGCCAGAGTCAGGCCGTTAGCCAGCAGCAGGCCGACAAGAACGATAAGAAACAGCCGGGACAGCAGAGTTCTCGGCCAAAGCCTCATTCTCGCGCCTCGACGATCGTCACGGGAACGGAAAGCACATAGCCTTCGCTACGTACGGTTTTGATATAGGCCGGTGTGCGGGCATCTTCGTTCAGCCGCTGGCGAACGCGGCTGACCAGTAAATCGATCGAGCGCTCAAACAGCTCGGCGTCGCGGCCCTGCGTCAGGTTCAGCAGCTGATCGCGCGTCAGCACCCGCTGTGGATGATCCAAAAACACGCGCAGCAGGCGATATTCCGCCCCGCTCAGGGCGACGATCGTACCTTGTAAATCAATCAGATGCCGGGCCGAAGTATCAAGCTGCCACTCGCCAAAAGCGATGATCCTGCCCGCTTCGGTCACCTGCAGATTGGGCGGGAGCGCGCGGAAGCGACGAAGGATCGCCTTGATCCGCGCCAGCAGTTCGCGGGCGACAAAAGGTTTTACCACGTAGTCGTCCGCGCCCATTTCGAGGCCGAGGATCCGGTCACTGTCTTCATTTCTGGCGGTCAGCATTAAAATAGGCAGATCTTTGTGCTTATCGCTGCGCAGCTGGCGGCAGAGCGTCAGCCCGTCGTCGCCGGGCATCATCACGTCCAGCACGACTAAATCGACGTGCTGCTTATCCAGAACGGAACGCATCTCTTTGCCGTTGGCCGCGCCGCTGGCCCGGTAGCCGGATTTTTCCAGATAGCTGACGATGAGCTCGCGAATGTCGCGGTCGTCGTCCACCACGAGAATATGATCGATATGTTCCACTTGGGGCTCCCGGCGCTAAAAGTGAAGGCTAAAACTAGCATAGCCGCCCGATAGTGAACGGCTATGTTTTTCTTTTTTTTACTACAACTTACCGGCATCTACCACTGCCTTCACAAACGCCTCTGGCGCTTCTTGCGGTGGGTTATGGCCGATGTTTCCACTGAAGGTTCGGTGTTCATATTTGCCGGTAAATTTCGCCGCATAGGCCGCCGGTGCAGGATGTGGTGCGCCATTGTTGTCGCCTTCAATGGTGATGGTTGGCACGGTGATATTCGGCAGCGCAGCCAGCTTTTTCTCATCAGCCGCGTACTTCTGCTCGCCGTTTTCCAGCCCCTGGCGCCAGCGATAATTGCTGAGCGTAATAGCGACATGGTCCGGGTTATCCAGCGATTTGGCGCTGGTGTTAAAGGTTTCATCGCTGAACTTCCAGCCCGGCGAAGCCTGCTGCCAGATCAGTCTGGCGAAGTCATGGGTGTTTTTCTCATAGCCTGCCGCGCCGCGTGGAGTGGCGAAATAAAATTGATACCACCACTGCAGCTCGGCCTGCGGCGGCAGCGGTTTTTTCCCTGCTTCCTGGCTGCTAATCAGATAGCCGCTGACCGACACCAGCGCTTTCACCCGTTCAGGGTGCAGCGCCGCCACGATATCCGCCGTACGTGCGCCCCAGTCGTAGCCAGCGAAAATGGCCTGTTTGATATGCAACGCATCCATTAGCGCAACGGTATCCTGAGCCAGCGCCGCAGGTTCACCGTTGCGGGGCGTGGAAGGGGAAAGGAACCGGGTGCTGCCAAAGCCGCGTAGATTTGGCACGATAACCCGGTAACCCTGTTTTGCCAGCTCAGGCGCTACCGTATCAAAGCTGTTGATGTCGTAGGGCCAGCCGTGCAGCAGAATTACCGGCTGCCCGTCTTTTGGGCCGAGATCGACATAGCCGACGTTCAGCACGCCCGCGTTAATCTGTTTTATTTGTCCGGCATCAAAGCCCGCGGCTTCCGCCTGGCAGGCGAAGACGACCGAGAGAGAAAGAGGGGCAATCAGCGCAGACAGGGTCAGTTTGTTGAACATGATGTTTTCTCCAAAGCCATTAGAAAATGTTCGGTTATCACATCACGAGATTGTAGGCGGTGTGTTTTTCAAACCGCCTTTTTTGCATGGCGGCGTATCTGCCGGTGTTGCAGATACAGTGTGATACAAAGTGGCTTTTTTACCCTCACCCTAACCCTCTCCCTGGAAGGGAGAGGGGATAAAAATATCCTACGCTGTTTGTTTCCCCCTCGTCCCTCTGGGGTGAGGGGATGAAATTATTCTGCGTTGTTTGTTTCCCCCTCGTCCCTCTGGGGTGAGGGGGATGAAATTATTCTGCGTTGTTTGTTTTCCCCCTCGCCCCTCTGGGGAGAGGGCCGGGGGAGAGGGGGGAAGTTACCCTGCCACCCTCGGCGCAAGCCCTGGCGCCTGCCACATCGACGTCGTCAGGCCGTGGTCCACCAGCGTTAACTGGTCGGCATACACTTTTTGCCACTTGCGCTTCATCTCGTCGTAAAGCTCGCGGTGCGCCGGGTTTGGCGTGAACTCCCGCTGCCACTGCACCAGACGCTCGCCGGTATTGGCCAGCGAATCGAAAAGCCCGGCGCCTACGCCAGCGGCGATGGCGCAGCCCAGCGCTGTGGCCTCTTTGACCACCGGCACGCGCACCGGCAGGCCGGTGACATCGCTCAGGATTTGGCTCCACAGCGCGCCTTTTGAACCTCCCCCGGCGAAGACGAGCGAGTCGAACTTCACGCCAGAAAAGCCGGAAATTTGCTCCAGGTTACAGGCGGAGACAATCGCCGCGTTCTCCTCTAAGGCGCGGAACAACGTCGCTTTGTTGCACTTCTCGGGGTCAATGGAAAGGTTAATGAACGACGGCGCGGCGTGATACCACTGCTTGAAATGCATGGCATCAGAAAAAATGGGCATCACTCCGTAGGATCCCGCGGGCACGCGGCCCGCCATCTCTTCCATCAGCGCATAGGTATCCACGCCGAGGCGGTCGGCCAGCAGCTTTTCTTCCGCGCAGAAGGCGTCCCGGAACCAGCGCATCGTCAGGCCGGTGAAGAAGCTAATGGACTCCGCCTGCACCATATTGTGGATGACGTGTGGGTTAATGCGGATGTTCATGTCGGGGTCGGTTTTGATGGCCGGCAGATTTACCACCTGCTGCCAGAATGTGCCGCCCAGCACCGCCGTCTGCCCGGCCCTGACGATACCCAGTCCCAGGCAGCCAAGCTGGACGTCGCCGCCGCCCATTACCACCGGCGTGCCTTTTAGCAACCCGCTTTCTTCGGCTGCCTGCGAAGTTATGCCGCCCAGCACGCTGCCGGTTTCTTTGACGGGAGAAAGAATGTCGGCACGTAATCCCGCCATATCCAGCAGAGCAGGCCGCCAGTCGCGGGTCGATAGATCCAACATCCCGGTCGTACCGGCGTTAGACGGGTCAACTGCCAGTTCACCGGAGAGTTTGGCCGCCAGCCAGTCGCTGATCATGGTGATGGTGGCGGCTTTGCGGTAGATATCCGGGCGATGGTGCGCCAGCCAAAGCAGGCGCGGCATGGCGCTCAGCGCCAGCGTCTGGCCTGAAACCTGGTACACTTCGGACTCAAACTGGAAGTCGTGGATCTCTTTCAGCTCGCTGACTTCGCGGCTGGCGCGAGCATCCACGTTTGCGCAGGCCCAGATAGGCTCGCCGTGGCGATCGTACAGCACAATCCCTTCCCGCATAGAACAGCAGGCAACGGCGCTAATCGCCGAAGAGGAGAGGTTAGCCTTGTGCAGGGCCTCGCGGATGCAGCGACAGGCGAGCTGCCAGTTAACGGTGAGATCGAACTCCATCGATCCCGGCACGTCGGCTACGCTTAGATGCTTCCATTCTGCCTGGCCAACGGCTATTTGCTGGCCAGAAGTATCGAAGATCACGGCGCGGATACTGCCCGTTCCGGCGTCCAGTGCAAGTAGATAACTCATTCACAGACCTCTTCCGTCGCTCGTTCAATAAATAAACTCTTATCCATCGCGGAAGATCTGGGCGATCTATTTGGATGTTTTGTGATCGCTGCACGGTTGCGATGGGCGATCCCTGACTAAGTTTTTGAACACTATCTCTTATTCACTGATGGATCCGGGAGAGAACTTGATGGCAGATCTGGATGATATTAAAGATGGAAAAGACTTCGGTATTGGCCAGCCGCAGGAAAACCGGGCGTTTTACCTGAAAGGAAGCGGGGCGCTGGACTGGGGCATGCAGTCGCGGCTGGCGAGGATTTTTAACCCCGGCACCGGGCGCACCGTGATGTTGGCTTTCGACCACGGTTATTTTCAGGGGCCGACTACCGGGCTGGAACGCATTGACCTTTCTATCGCGCCGCTGTTCCCTGAAACTGACGTGCTGATGTGCACTCGTGGCATTCTGCGCAGCGTCGTCCCGCCGGCGACCAACAAGCCCGTGGTACTGCGCGCCTCCGGCGGTAATTCGATCCTCAGCGAACTCTCACGTGAAAGCGTCGCCGTGACGATGGAGGATGCTTTGCGCCTCAACGCCTGTGCGGTGGCCGCGCAGATTTATATCGGCAGCGAGTATGAACACCAGTCGATCAACAACATCATCAAGCTGGTGGACGAGGGAACGCGCTACGGCATTCCTACGCTGGCGGTTACCGGCGTGGGCAAAGAGATGGCCCGTGACGCGCGCTACTTCTCGCTGTCTAGCCGCATTGCCGCTGAGCTTGGGGCACAGTTTGTAAAAACCTACTTCGTTGAGGAAGGTTTTGAGAAAGTCGCCGCCAGCTGCCCGGTGCCGATCGTTATCGCCGGAGGAAAAAAACTGCCCGAGCAGGAGGCGCTGGAGATGTGCTTTAAGGCGATAGACCAGGGCGCATCCGGTGTGGATATGGGGCGCAACATCTTCCAGTCTGAAGCGCCACTGGCGATGCTGCAGGCGGTGAAGAAGGTGGTGCACGAGAATGTGTCAGCCCGCGAGGCTTATCAGTTCTGGCTGGAAGCCAAACACCAGGGAGGTAAGGCATGAACGTCACGCTGGTGGAGATCAACATTAAGCCTGAACGCGTCGACGAGTTTCTGGACGTGTTTCGGGCGAATCACGAAGGCGCCATCAAAGAGCCCGGCAACTTACGCTTTGATGTGCTGCAGGACCCGGAGGTTTCAACGCGATTTTATATCTACGAGGCTTATCAGGATGAAGCCGCGGTGCTGGCGCACAAGAAGACCCCGCACTATCTCGCCTGCGTTGAGAAGCTGGATGAGATGATGTCTGAGCCGCGTAAGAAGCAGAGCTTTATTGGGCTGTTGCCGTAGGCTTGCCCCTCACCCTGGCCCTCTTCCCAAAGGGGCGAGGGGACAAAACAAGGGGCTGCAGACACCGAAAACACCCTCTCCCTTTTAGGGAGAGGGTTGGGGTGAGGGTCAATCAGCTTTCCTGCGCCTCTGCCGCCTCATCCTGCGTTACCCTTAGCCTGTAAAGCGCGCGTTTCGCGCACTCAAGCACATGCTCGCACTGCTCAATGGTCAGCGTCAGCGGCGGTTCGACCCGAATGGTTTTGGCATTATTCAGCGTCCCGGCCACCAGCACCTGCTGGCGGAACATCTGGCTGGCAAACTCGTAGCCGATGTCGTTATCGCGGAACTCAATCGCCATTAACAGACCCAGGCCACGCGCCTCAACAACCAGGTCCGGGAACTCACGGGCCAGCGCCCGGAAGCCATCCAGCAACAGTTGCCCCTTCTGGGCCGCCTGAGCAGGCAGATTCTCTTCCAGCAGGTAGTGAATAGTCGCCAGCGCAGCAGCGCAGGCTAGCGGGTTGCCGCCGAACGTGGTGGTGTGCAGGAACGGGTTAGCAAACAGCACGGAAAACACCTCTTCCGTCGCAACCGTGGCGCCAATCGGCATCACGCCGCCGCCCAGCGCTTTGGCAAGGCAGAGAATATCCGGCTGCACGTTTTCGTGTTCGCAGGCAAACATCTTGCCGGTGCGGCCCATCCCGGTTTGCACTTCATCCAGAATCAGCAGCACGCCGAATTCGTCACAAAGCTGGCGCACCGCAGGCAGGTAGCCAGGCGGCGGCAGGATCACCCCGCCTTCGCCCTGAATAGGTTCCAGGATCAGGGCGGCTACGTCATCACCCGTTTTGCGACATTCGCTGAACTGCGTACGTAATGCCTCAATATTGCCAAAGGGTACGTGGCGGAAGCCCGGCAGCAGCGGCATAAATGGTTTGCGGAACGTGGATTTCGCCGTGGCGGAAAGCGCACCCAGAGATTTGCCGTGGAATGCGCCGCTGGTGGCGATAAAGGTAAATTTTCCTCGCGGCGACTGGTACGCTTTAGCCAGTTTTATCGCGGCTTCCACGGATTCGGTACCGCTGTTGCTAAAGAAGCTGTATTTGAGTTTACCCGGCGTCAGTGTGGCAAGCGTTTTGGCAAGCATCGCCCTTAGAGGGTCAAGCAGTTCCTGGCTGTGCAGGGGCTGCTTTTCAAGCTGATGCTGAACGGCGGAAACAACGACTGGATTACGGTGCCCCACGTTAAAGATGCCGAACCCACCCAGGCAATCGATGTACTCTTTGCCCTGGGTGTCGACAAGCGTATTCAGGCTACTCGCTTGCCACTCTACGGCTCCGTAATCCCCGCCGGCGGTAACGGACTTGCGGTACTCAAGAAAACCCGGATTAACATGCTGCTGGAAGCTATCAATAACCTCCCGGTTTAGCGCCTTCATCTCCTCATGGCTAAGTGACTTCTTTTCGATAATGTTCAGTGCGTGCGCCGTACAGGCAAGGGCCGAGGCGCTGGAAGGTAACCTGTTCAAAATGTGCTCCTGGGTGTGGCGTATCACGCGATACACGAAATAAGTATTGCAGGGATTGCGCCAGGTAGCGCCCCGTAAGTGAAATCGGGATAAACGCCCGCAGGACTGCATCTGTGCAATAATTAATCACAATAGATGACATTTTGCGTGTTTTAATGCTGAAGGCCGAACAAGTGAACATTACCTTCCAGAGAAGAGATACGCACCGTTTTGGGGCGATATGTTTCCCGATGGCGCAGAAAGGAAATAAAAGCTTCGTATGTTATTGTTTAATTTTTCTTAATTGTTAATGGATGCTTATTTATTGCGAAATACCTGCGGAAATAAATTTCTCTAATCGTAAAGTTTTCAATATCCGTTATCTATTTATGATTTGTTTAAGTTATAGTTCGTCGTGAAAATTAATCAGAGATATTCGTTATCTTCAGGTGGTGGATATTCATTGACCCGATAAATACAAGGCGAACATAGCGTGACTATCAATATAAAGGATATTGACAGCTCTTTATCAGAGCTGAATATTGCCATCCGCGATCATTATAACTGGGCAAATAAATGCCTGCGCCTCAACCTGCTGGGCGGTGAGCCAGATAAAGAAATTAACGATCCCCATTCCCACCAGCACTGCCGTTTCAGCCGCTGGCTTGGCCAGCGTTTGCAGGGCGTAAGCCTGGATCAGGAGCTGATTCTGCTGATTGATAAGCACCATACTGCGATGCATGATGCCGCCCGGGCATTAATGTTATCTATTCTCGCCAGGCAGGTTAGCGAAGAATCACTGAATCATTACAATGAAGCGCAACAGAAATTTATTGCCAGCATTGACCAATATAAAGAGTATCTCTTTTCCTACCGTAATTTGTACGATGCTTTAACCGGCCTGCCGCTGCGGCATTTAATGTATCAGGAATTTCCGCTGATTCGTGCTCGCTGCGCGCGTGCGGAGCGCAACCTTTATTTGCTGATCATGGATATTGACCGGTTTAAAACGATCAATGACACCTGGGGGCATAACGCCGGAGATGATGTGTTGCGCAACGTTGCCGCTATTCTGAAAGAGGCGACACGGAACGAAGAGCGTATTTATCGCTTTGGCGGCGAGGAGTTTATTATGCTGCTGGAAGCGACCAGCCGGGAACAGGCGGCGCAGGCCGGGCAGCGTATTTGTCAACACTTAGCCAGCCACCCGGTCAGCGTAGATGACCAGACTATCCGCGTGACGGCGACCGGGGGTCTTACTCTCGTCAGCGCGGATGACTCCCTGCACAGCGCCATTGGTCGGGCAGACAAAGCCATGTATTACGGCAAAAACACCGGCCGCAATCGCTGTATTCTGGCCTTGTCTGACGAAGAAATGGTGACGCTGGAGTAATGCCTTACGCGTGTGCCATTCGGTGTTCCCCGTTGACCAGCGCAGCGCGATCGAAGCTGCGCTCAATCACCCCGTTGGCCATAAACGCCGCCCGGTCGGACATATGCGCAATCACGTCGGCATCGTGGCTGACCAGCAGATAGGTCATGCCGTGCAGCTGCTTCAGGCGGTTGAGCAGGTTGAGGATCTCCGCCTGAACCGACATATCCAGCGCGGAAGTGGGCTCGTCGAGCAGCAGAATTTTGGGACGCAGCAGCAGCGCACGGGCAATTGCCACCCGCTGGCGCTGGCCGCCGGAAAGCTGGTGCGGGTAGCGTTTTGCCGCCTCGGACGGCAGGCCGACCTGCTCTAATGCTTCCGCCACTCGGGCCTCAATCTCGCTTTCACCGTGGATTTTCAGCGGCTCGGCCAGCGTGCGCCAAATCGTGTGGTTGGGGTGCAGCGAGGCATACGGATCCTGAAACACCATCTGCACTTCGCGACGCAGCGCGCCCTGGAAGCGTTTCCCTGCCGTAATGCGGTTGCCCATCAGCTCCACATCTCCCTTCCAGTCACGCTGTAGCCCGGCCAGCACGCGCAGGATGGTGGATTTCCCGCAGCCAGAAGCGCCAATCAGGCTAAATGTTTCGCCCTGTTCAAGGGCGAAACTGGCCCCGGCGACGGCGGTTTTGATCCCACCTTTGGCGGCAAACTGCACGCTTAGATTATCAACCTTAACGATCGCCATAGGTTTCTCCTGGCTGGAATTCGCTGCGGTTCAGCGTCGGCAGCATTTGCCCGTAGGTATCGGCATTTGGACGGCAGGTCCAGAGCGTTCGCGTGTAAGGATGCGTGGCCTGTGACAGCTCGGCTGCGGCCATTTCATCAACTTTTTGGCCCTGGTACATCACCAGTACGCGGTGGCAGTGTTCAGCCACCAGCGGCAGATCGTGGCTTATCAGCAGCAGCGCCATTTGCCGCTGTTCGCACTGCGCCACCAGCAGCTCAAGGATTTGGTTGCGCAGGCGGGCGTCGAGCGCCGACGTAGGTTCGTCAGCGATCAGCACTTTGGGATTATTGGCGAGCGCAATGGCGATCATCACGCGCTGGCCCATGCCGCCGGACAGTTCGCCGGGGTAACGCATCAGAACCGCATCCGGTAAGCCAACGGATTGCATCAGTTCGCGGCAGCGATCGCGGCGTTCGGCCGTGGACAGCTTCTGGTGCAAGCGTAGCGCTTCGTCAATTTGCTGCTGCACGCTTTTGACCGGGTTCAGCGCATAGCGCGGGTCCTGCAGCACCATGGCGATGTCACTGCCGCGCAGCTGGTTCCAGTTCCGGGCATTCATGTCGAGCAGGTTGTGCCCCATCACGCTGAGCTGCTCCGCGCTCACTTTGCCCGGTTTACGCACCAGGCCCATCAGCGCGCGGGCCGTCATGGATTTTCCTGAACCGGATTCCCCGACCAGCGCCAGGCGTTCATTACCCAGCGCGAAGGAGAGATTGCTGACCACCCGGCTGCCGGGGTAGTCGATATTCAGTCCGGAAACGGTAATTCTGTTAGTCATGTTGCGGCTCCAGCACGTCTCGCAGGCCATCGCCCAGCAGGTTAAACGCCAGGCTGCTCAGCAGAATGGCGGTGCCCGGAATGGCGGCAATCCACCATTGGTCGAAAATGACCTGCATCCCGTCGGCAATCATCGCGCCCCATTCGGACATCGGCGGGCGGGCGCCTAAGCCGAGGAAACCCAAACCGGCGGCGGCAAGAATAATCCCGGCCAGATCCAGCGCCAGGCGCACGATGGCGGAAGGCAGGCACAGCGGCAGAATATGGCCGACCAGCAGCCGCAAGCCTTTGATGCCCATCATTTCTGCCGCGGCAAGATAATCGCTATGGCGCAGGCGCTGTATTTCACTTCTTGCCTGGCGGGCATAGGCGGGCCAGGTGGTCAACGCCAGCGCCAGGGCACCGTTAACCAGCCCAGGGCCGAGCATCGCCACAAAGGCAAAGGCGAGGATCAGGCGCGGCATCGACATGACTACATCGGTAAAGCGCATCAGGATACGCTCCAGCCAGCCGCCGTAATAGCCGGACAGAATGCCAATTAGCAGCCCAACCGGCAGGGTAATGACGGTCACCAGCAGCACCAGGCCCAGCGCCGGGCGAGTGCCGTAAAGCAGACGAGAAAGCAGATCGCGGCCATAGCTGTCGGTGCCCAACAGATGTTGGGCGTTGGGGGCCTGCAGGCGCGCGGCGGCATCCTGCCAGTTGGGATCGAACGGAGCCAGCCACGGTGCAAACAGCGCGATAAGCACCAGCCCGGCTATGATAATCAGGCCGCTAAGGGCCGCCGGGGAGCGCAGCATGCGTCGCAGAAAAAGAGAAGACGGCATCAGCGGATCCTCGGGTCGGTGGCGCGCACCAGAATGTCGGTCAGGTTATTGATCAGCACAAACGACACGCCAATCAGCAGCGTCCCGCCCATGATGGCGGTGGTATCCCCGGCAAAAAGCGCGGTGGTGAGATAGCGGCCAATACCCGGCCAGGAGAAGACGGTTTCCGTCAGCACCGCACCTTCAAGCATGCTGGTGTAAGCCAGAGCGATCACGGTGAACAGCGTGCCGCGAATGTTGGGCAACACATGGCGCAGCAGAATCGCCATGTCGCCTGCGCCCTTCGCGCGGGCGAGCGTGATGTACTCTTTGTTCATTTCGCTCAGGCAGGCCGTGCGGGTCAGTCGGGTGATGCTGGCGAGAGAATAATAGGCCAACAGCAATACCGGCAAAATCAGATGGTTAATGGCGTTGAGAAACGCGCCTTTATCGCCGGAAAGCCAGGTGTCGATCAGCACGAAGCCCGTTTTGGCCTCGACGCTGTACTGGTAAATATCGTCCAGCCTCCCAGGCCCGGCGCTCCACTGCAGGCGTGCATAAAAGAGCGCCAGCATCAGCAGACCCAGCCAGAAAATAGGCACCGAATTGCCAAGCAGGGTAAAAGTGCGCACCACGAGATCCAGCGGCGAACCGGCGAACCGGGCGCAAAGTACCCCAAAAAGTACCCCAAGTACGCTGCCGACGATCAGCGCCAGGGTGGCGAGTTCCAGGGTGGCGGGGAAAGTCGAAAGCAAGTCATGCAGCACCGGCTGGCCGGTTGAGCTGGCTATACCTAAATCGCCGTGGGCGAGATTGACCAGATAATGCCAGAACTGCACGGGCAGCGACTGATCCAGCCCGAGCTGGTGACGCACCTGATCGTACGTTGACTGGCTGGCGTGGTCGCCGACGATTTGCAGCACTCTGTCCACCGGGGAAAGCGCGGATAAAGCAAAGGTAATCAGCAGCAGGCCAATAAGGGTCAGAGCAAGCGTAAATATTCCCTGAAGCAGGGTGAACAGCGGACGCCGCAGACGATGCGACGAAGGCGAGACTTCGGACATGGGTAACTCTTTTATGCGCTAATGGTGATGGACCCCTCGACCGGCCTCTTTCACGACGGAAAGGGCGGGGCGAGGGGCCGTTCAGTTATTTCGTGACGTTATCGTAATACACCATATCCGCATTCAGGCCCTGCTGGTAGCCTTTGATGTTATCGCGCACCACAACCTGAGTTTTACCCTGGTCAATAAACACATACGGGGAACTGCGCTGCAGCTCTTCCTGCAGTTTGGTATAGAGATCTTTGCGCTTGGCCGGGTCGGCCTCCGCCACGGCAGCCAGCGTTTGTTTGTTCAGCTCCGGGATCTGCCAACCGTTCAGCCCGGCCACGGTGCTCGCTTTACCGTCGTTAAAGGCGAAAGCACTGGCGTTGGAGTGGGCGTCGAAGTAATCCGGGATCCACAGGCGAATCGCAGCCTGATGCTGTTTCGCGCGCACGCGGGCATATACCTGGCTTCCGGCGGCTGGCAGCAGATCAACCTTCACGCCGCCCTGGGCAAAGCTTGCCTGCATTGACTGAGCGATGGTGATAAACGGCGGTTTGTTTTCCACATCCAGCGAGAAATGCGCGTCTTTGATACCCGCTTTCGCCAGAATTTCTTTCGCTTTCGCCGGGTCAAATTTGAACGGAGTGTTTTCCAGCGCGCCCGCGAAGCCGACCGGCAGGAAGCTCTGGTGAACGAAGTACTGACCCTTCAGCAAATCTTTGGTGATGCCCTGGTAATCCACCAGGTAGCGGGCAGCTTCCCACAGCGCCGGGTTTTTCAGCAGCGGGTTGGCGTTGTTGCCGACGTTAAACACCAGATAGTTCTGCTCGGCTGAAGGAATGCTCAGCACCTTCACGCCAGGCTTGCCTTCCAGCGCGCTGGTCTGGTCAGACCCTAAATCGCGGGCGATATCGGCGTCACCCTGCTGAATCAGCAGGCGGCGAGCGGCCGGATCGGGCACGTTTTTAATGATGATGTTCTTCACTTTTGGCGCGTCGCCCGGAGAAGTCGGGTTGGCATCCAGCACGATAGCCTGATGCGGCTGATAAACGCGCATTTTGAACGGACCGCTGCCGGCAGAGTGCATTTTCAGCCATTCGTTGCCGAAGTCGCCTGATTTCACGTTCGGTTCAACCGCTTTTTCATCCACGATAGAGGCGATAGGCGTGGAAAGAATATTCAGCGCAACCGCCGGGCTGACGTCCGCGGTCCAGTGCACTTCCAGCGTGTGGTCATCTACTTTCTTCAGCTGGCTGGCGATGTTGTCCGGCTGCCAGCCCAGTACGTTCAGGATAAAGGCCGGGGATTTGTTCAGGGTGACCGCGCGGGTGTAGGAGAAGATCACGTCCTCCGGGCGCAGCGGGTTGCCGGAGGCAAATTTAGCATCCGGGCGCAGCTTGATGGTCAGCTTCTTATTGGCCGCATCGCCCTGCCAGCTTGCCGCCAGAATCGGCACGACTTTGGCCGGGTCCGTGCGGTCTGCCTGCACCAGACGCTGATAAAGGCTTGGTACGGTCTGAATACTTGAGAGTTCGTTGGCTTCAGCCGGATCAAGGCTGACGATGTCATCCAGCCCTTGAGCAACCACCAGGGTATCCGGTGGCGTTGCAGCGTGGGAAGCCGCAGACAGCGCAGCCAGTAGCAGTAATGGCAGAACTTTTTTTTGCATGTGTGTACCCTGTAATTGTGTTTTTTATCGACTTTTCTCTGTGTATTTACGTTAGGTGAGTTATCTCAATTCACAAAGTCAAAATTGCGCTTTGCATATAAATATACGATATATCAAATGCGATAAAGTGATGAAAAACTGGGAGCGGATTCGCCTTCTGGAAGGATTACTCCGTTTCTAGAAATGCTCTCGATTATGTAGAGGTAGCTAAGTTTCCGTTCACTTCCAGTTCTGTTTTATCTGTGGCTACTGTACCGGTGAACGTCTTAGGGGAGTCACCGTCACTCCCCCGAGACCCCGGACTCCCGGCCAAATAAATCGACCGCTGAAGCGGCAGACCTCCGTTTTATCTCCCAGTCCTGGGTCGGCTGAGATGCGTTCCCGACGCTCTCAGCCTCCGGCCGTTCCCGACGGCCGGACCCTGGCCAGTCGGAGAGAAAACGCAGGCGATTTAAGCCGGAACCGTGCCTCGCTTTATGTTCAGCACTGACTCTAACCGCAGCGTCGCTTCTGGTTTTTACCCTCACCCTAACCCTAAAAGGGAGAGCGGATAAACCACGTTCCCCGTAACTTGTTTTCTCCCTCGCCCCTCTGGGGAGAGGGCCGGGGTGAGGGGCATAGCGTAATACCAGCCGAGACGTTCACATGCTCGGTAGCGGCAGATAAAACAGAACTGGAAGTGAACGAAATCTCATCTGCCGCTGCATTATCGTGGATATTTTCCACGAAGAGGCAGAACTGGAATAAGAGCAAAAAAAGCCCCCACGCGCTGGTGAGGGCTTCTCTATTCATCCCCTCTCCCGCACGGGGAGAGGGGCAGGGTGAGGGGAAAAACTACTCGTTAATCCTCGGATGCTGATCCACCAGCAGAGCACGTTTCGCCTGCAGCGTTTCGATTTCCTTATCCAGGTCCTCAATTTTCTGCTCGATATTGTCGTGATGCTCCTGCACGATTTCACGCGCTTCGGCAATATCAGACGCCGCAGGCGTCGCGCCTTTCAGCGGCTTATTGGCGGTCTCTTTCATGGTGATCGCGGTAATCAAGCCGATAATCGCCACCACCATCAGGTAGTAAGCCGGCATCATCAGATTTTGCGTACTTTCGACCAGCCATGCGGCAAGCGTTGGTGTCAGGCCGGCAATCAGCACCGAAATGTTAAAGGCGCTCGCCAGGGCGCTGTAGCGGATGTGGGTCGGGAACATCGCCGGTAAGGTCGAGGCCATCACCCCAATAAAGAAGTTCAGCACCACCGCCAGCACCAGCAATCCGGCAAAAATCAGCCCAATGGCGCCGCTGTTAATCAGCATAAAGGCCGGGATAGCGAACGCGAACAGGCCAATACTGCCGAGGAAGACAAACGGGCGACGACCAAAACGGTCGCTCAGCAGGCCGATCATAGGCTGCACGAACAGCATCCCCACCATAATGGCGATGATGATCAGCACCCCGTGCTCTTCCGAGTAATGCAGGTTGTGGGACAGATAGCTCGGCATGTAGGTCAGCAGCATGTAATAGGTCACGTTGGTTGAAATCACCAGACCAATACAGACCAGCAGACTGCGCCAGTGCTTAGTGGCAATCTCTTTGAACGAGACTTTCGGCCCTTCGGCCAGGCCTTCGCGATCGCCTTGCTCCATTTTCTCAACGTGCTGCTGGAATGCCGGGGTCTCTTCCAGCGCATGGCGCAGATAAAGCCCGATAATACCTAACGGCAGCGCGAGGAAGAACGGAATACGCCAGCCCCAGTCGAGGAAGTTTTCTTCGCCAACGATAGCGGTAATCAGCACAACCACGCCCGCGCCGCAGACGAACCCGGCAATCGAACCGAAGTCCAGCCAGCTGCCCATAAAGCCGCGTTTACGGTCGGGAGAGTACTCGGCCACGAAAATAGACGCGCCGGTATATTCCCCGCCGACCGAGAAGCCCTGGGCCATTTTTGCCAACAGCAGCAGGATAGGTGCCCAGATGCCGATAGTGGCGTAGGACGGGATAAGCCCGATGGCAAACGTACTGAGCGACATGATGACAATGGTGATAGCCAGGATTTTCTGACGACCGTATTTATCCCCTAGCATCCCGAAGAACAGTCCACCTAGCGGGCGAATCAGGAAAGGAACAGAGAAGGTCCCCAGGGCGGCAATCATCTGCACGCTAGGGCTGGCGTCCGGGAAGAAGACTTTACCCAGAGCGTAAGCAACAAAACCGTAAACACCGAAATCAAACCATTCCATCGCGTTGCCCAGTGAAGCGGCAGTGATGGCTTTTTTCAGACGCGCATCGTCAATGATGGTGACGTCACTGACCTTGATCGGTCTGACTTTCTTTTTCCTTTTTAGCATTCTTTATCCTCGTGTTTTCCTTGCGGGGGTAAAAATTCCCTCTGTAAGTGTAGTGCGCCGCGCAATAAGCGCTGGCGAAAACTGCAGCACTCAGATGAGGCGGCAATAAAGCGAAGTGAAAAGTAATAACCTATTGAAACTATGTGAAATGCAACGCTTAAACTAGTCTCATAAATTATGTGGCTAATACTTAGAACTGTGATCAATATCAAATTTTTTAACTAAAGTAAAATTTCGCTACGCCGAAATAACATGCATACCACCAAAGAATTAACATCTGGATAACCTCTCAAAGGGAGTTGCTATGTCCGCCCATGTGCCGGTCACCCAGCGTGAGTACGCGCTTGATGACGATACGACCCTGATGTCCACCACCGATCTGAAAAGTTACATTACGCACGCGAACGACACCTTCGTGCAGGTCAGTGGCTATTCGCTCCATGAGCTAAGCGGCGCCGCGCACAACCTCGTGCGGCACCCCGACATGCCCAAAGCGGCCTTTGCTGATATGTGGTTTACCCTACAGCAGGGCGAGCCGTGGACCGGCATCGTGAAGAACCGCCGTAAAAACGGCGATCATTACTGGGTTCGCGCCAACGCGGTGCCGGTGGTGCGTCACGGTAAAACCACGGGCTACATGTCTATCCGTACCAAAGCTACGGCGGAAGAGGTTGCCGCCGCTGAGCCGCTCTACAAGGCGCTGAATGAAGGCCGCAGCAACAAGACCGTTTATAAAGGGCTGGTGCTGCGTAAAGGGGTATTCGGCAAGCTGCCAACCCTGTCGTTGCGCTGGCGTATTCGCGGGTTAATGAGCGGTTTGTTCGTTCTGCTGTTGGCCTCGGCGTTTGCCCTCGGGCAAAGCCCGCTGCAAATGTTAGCTATCGCGGCGTTTACCGCCTTAGCTTGTGTATTACTGGAGTGGCAAATTGCTCGTCCGCTGGAAAACGTGGCTCGCCAGGCGCTGGAAGTGGCCACCGGCAACAGCCACCGCGTGAAGCACCTTCAGCGCAGCGATGAAATCGGGGTGATCCTGCGCTCCATCGGCCAGCTTGGGCTGATGTGCCGCTGGCTTATCAACGACGTCAGTAGCCAGGTGGCGAACGTGCGCAGCGGCAGCGAGGCAATGGCCAAAGGGAATGACGATCTGAATGAACGTACTCGCCAGACGGTGGTTAACGTGCAGCAAACGGTGGCGACCATGAACCAGATGGCGGCGTCGGTGCAGACCAATTCGGAAACCGCCTCGGCGGCAGACAAACTTTCCAGCTCCGCCAGCGACGCGGCGGCACAGGGCGGTCAGGCGATGGAAACCGTGGTCACCACCATGGACGACATTGCCGACAGCACCCAGCGCATCGGCTCTATCACCAGCCTGATTAACGACATCGCTTTCCAGACCAATATTCTGGCACTTAACGCGGCGGTAGAGGCGGCTCGGGCCGGTGAGCAGGGCAAAGGGTTTGCCGTGGTGGCCGGGGAAGTACGTAATCTGGCACAGCGCAGCGCCAGCGCGGCCAACGATATCCGTAAGCTGATTGACGCCAGCGCCAGCAAGGTACAGTCCGGCACGGTGCAGGTGCATGAGGCGGGGCGCACCATGCAGGATATTGTGGCTCAGGTGCAGAACGTGACTCAGCTTCTGGGGCAGATAAGTCACGCCACGTCAGAGCAGGCCGATGGTCTGGCGGACATCACTCGCGCGGTGGCCGAGCTGAACGCCATCACGCAGAAAAACGCTGCGCTGGTAGAAGAGAGCGCGCAGGTCTCGGCGATGGTGAAGCACCGCGCCACCCGCCTGCAGGATGCGGTCACGGTGCTGGGGTAGGGCTTTTCAGCAAATATTAACCAGATAAACCCGCTTGTTAAACAGCGGGTTTTTTTATATATATATTGCTGGCGTTATTTAATATATTCTCCCTTCTCTTTATTAATACATAATATATTTCACATCAAAAGACCGTTTTAAACTGATACCAAACTGATACCAACAAATAAATTTAATGCGTTTATATTCATTTCAAGACGCCGGGGATTTATTTGAGGTATTAATATGAAGCTATCTTTCGATAATAAAAATAACCGCTCTGCAATTAATCATCTTGATTATCTAAAACAGCTCGGCTTGCAGGGTGAAAAGATAAAAGTTGCGGTGATTGACAGCGTTATCGATACCCGCCATGAATTGCTTAGTCATTTAATAATTGATAGCGATGAAAATTATAAAGCAGATAATATGGGGCACGGAACGGCCGTTTGCAGCATTATTTCAGGGCGTGGTGTAGGTTTTGCGGAAAAGTGCCACATCATCAATATTCCGGTTTTTCATGAAGACCATCAGGGAAATTTAAAGGGTTGCTCCGAACTCACCCTTGCCAAAGCGATAAATGAAGCGAAGCGGCAGGGATGCCAGATCGTTAACATCAGCGGGGCGTCATTGTCCGTAAACGGTCGCGGTAGCGATCAGCTCCGCCAGGCTGTAGAAGCCTGCCAGCAAGAAGGTATTTTGATTGTGGCTGCGGTGGGGAATGAAGGCGTTGAACAAGAGTCCCTACCGGCAGCGCTTGAGTCGGTGTTAGCCGTCGGTGCGTGCGATAGCAACGGTATGCCTTCAGCATTCAATAATTACGGCTGGTTATTGCGTAAAAAAATGATACTGGCATCGGGTGTAGATATTCCTGCTGCTATTTCAAATAACCACTTTTCTTTTGTTTCCGGGAGTAGTTTTGCCGCACCAGTGATAACGGGAATAGCAGCGTTACTTTTCAATGCACTTTCACTGCATGGAAAGCAACAAGCGGCGGAGATAATTAAGAATATGCTTTTTGATTCGGCAACAACGCTTCAGCCTGCCGCATCCGAAAAACCGTTCTTTAAATTACACCGCCTGAATATTGCATCTTTATTACAGCATCTCGCGCGTGAATTAATTTCACCTAAACACAACAGGATACCTATTATGTCAACCGAAGAAAATAATATCACTCCGGCGGCCGACATTGTCAGCAGCCTTCAAACCGAAATTGCACTGCCATTTATTGAGTCAGCAGAGATTGTTAGCGCTGGGCTGGCGGATGCACCGCAGAACGTCAGCTTATCTTTACCTCAGATTACTGATTCAGCGGCACATAATTATGTTCATGCCCCGGTCAAGAGTGTCGTTCCTCAGTCCAGTGCAGATGCTCGCAGCGTTCGGCACCAGGAAAAAGTTTTCCTGATTGGCACGCTTGGCTATGACTTTGGCACCGAGGCCCGGCTCGACTACTTCACGCAGGTGATGGGTAACCAAAAGGGGCATCCTTTTGATCCCACCCAAATGGCGACCCATTTAACTGAAAATGACAATATTGAGCAGTCGGATGCGCTGATTTGGACGCTAAAAGTTGACGGTATTCCGGTCTATGCGATTAAGCCCGATTCTCAGTTCTCGGTGCTGGAATATGCGCGCATTGTTGAGTTTCTTCACGATCAGGAAACCAAGGGCGTGGAGCGAGTGTCCGTCGCAGGGATTGTCTCCGGCGAAACCAGGCTGTTTAACGGGCAGCATGTTCCTACCGTAACCCCGGTTCTGCGGGGTATGTTCAACTGGAAATCACGCGATCTGACAAAGCTGATTATGGGTGATGATGCCGTAGGCACGCCGAGGGCAGATGAGTTGTTGAACTTCATTAACCGTATTTATTACGAGCTGCGTAATCGGGGTTATTCCTCGCACGAACGTGCAATTAACTACGCGGCAACGAATGCCTATCAAATGCGTGAGATTTTTGATGATGCCTTTAATGAAGATCTCTTCCTGAATCAAATTAGCGCGGTGGTCAGCCCGGTTAGCAGGCCAGAATCTGATTGCTGGGATGTCGTTCTTGAGTTCTTTAACCCTAAAGAACGTTTGACAAAGGCACGTAAGCTATATCGTTACACTATTGATGTCAGCGATCTTATGCCAGTCACCATTGGCACATTACGTAGCTGGTATGCCTATTAATTAATTTAAAGTTTGCCATCAGCCGATGGCAATAAACCAGGTGGATAAACCACTACTCTGTAAATATATAAAGGATATTAAAATGAAACTTCCAACTCAAGCACAAAGCGTTGATCGTTCTAATCGTATTGCTGAAGCTAAAATGTCTGGCGTTAATCCAGCCTTTTGGGACTCGGTACTGAGCGTGCTGAAAAAAGCAGGCCAGGGCGCTCTTCAGGGCGTACTGAGCTAATAAAAAGGGCGTGCATATTTGTAATGCACGCCCTTCTTTTTTTGTTTTTTTACTGCACACAATAATAATGATGAGGATAAATAAATGTCACAAAATGGGGTCAAAATTAATGCGTTAGTGCTAAGGCGATTAAGACTAAAAAAAAATTAAGTCAGGAAAAACTTTCAGAGTTGAGTTTGAATAGCAAGTGTTATATTTCAATTGCAACGCTCAAGCGTGCTGAACTCGGTAAACCCGTTTCCCGAAGAACATTGAACAAGTTGCTCACTTTCTTCGACATTGAACCAGAAGCGCTGCTGGAGGCAGATGGATTGCCTGGCTGCAAAGCAGCTTTAGATTTTACGCCGATGTTGCAACCCATTGTGATTAACTGGGATTTACTGAGGACGTTGCCCGCCACCCAGGAACATGAATATTTGAACTATATTTGCAGTGAACTCCATGAATCCTTATTGAAGCTGAAAAGCGATGAGATGCTCTGTAAGATTTTTTCGCATCAGGGGAAATAATATTTCTCATGAGATGATGAGAAACCCAGCAGATTCACTGATTTTTACTTACACCATCAAAGAGGAAAGGTTATGCCAACAGAAACTATTGGTACATTTGAAATAGAATACAAACTTATTACCCGGCACGAACATCATGAGGGAGATTACCAGTTTGGTATGGACTTTAAATTATCTAACCGAGCGGGTCGTCCGATGTGTCAGTTAATCTATCCCGCCACGCCAGTAGGTAATAATCATGCCGGGCAATGGAATATCGACAATCATCAGCAACCGGGTGATATTACATCACTGTATTATCATGATTCAGAAAAGGGAACCATTATTGATACGCCACGCGAGCTTAGCCATTTTGGTCAGGGTGTTAAAAAAACGAAATTTACAGTTTATGCTATCGACCCAGGCAACGCTGAGCTGCTCGGAAATGGTGTTACTTTTGGTTATTACATTAATACCAGTCAACACGGTGAAGTGACAGCGTTCCTGGAAATGAAAAGCCATGTTATTACTAATGAAGAAATAGTGTTAATTAAACAGGCCTGCAATTTTATTAAGATCATTAAATAGTTAATTCTTATTCAGTATATAGCCAAAGGGGACAGCAGTGACGATCGCCAACGCTATTGTTAGCGCCCAGTTATGCCTGCATTTTCCCGATGCAGGCTTTTTTTATTTTGGCGATGGATTTAGCTCCGCTTATACAGACGGCGAGGGTGACCAATCTTGCCGTACAGCATTTCGACGCTGAGAAAGCCTTTCTCAACGCAGTGTTCCAGGTAGCGGCGGGCGGTGGTTTTGCTCAGTTTTGTTTCGCTGACCACGTCGTCTACCGAGAAACAGCGCTGAGCCTCTGCTTCGCGAAACAGGCGCTGGACCAGCTCCAGCGTATTCTCCTCGATACCTTTACTGCCCGCATCCAGCGGGGCGTTGCGCGCCTGCAGCTCGTAAAGCTTATCGACGTTCTGCTGATCCACCACCTTCCACTCGCGCTGCTGCTGGCTGAACTGGACGAAGCGCTCCAGCGAGTGGCTCAGGCGCTTCCAGGATACCGGCTTGAGGATGTAGTCAAACGCGCCGCTGCGAATCGCCTGGCTGCAGGTGTCCATGTCGCTGGCGGCGGTGATGAAGATCACCGAGCAGGCGTGCTGTTTTAAAAGGTCGCTGCCAAACAGCGTGATGCCTTTCCCGTCGGGCAGATAGTTGTCCAGCAGGATAAGCTGCGGCTGCTTTTCCAGCATCAGGCGCCTGGCGGCCGCCAGACTGTTGGCTATCCCCACCAGGTGCAGGTGGGGGTGCTTATCAATCAGCTCCGCATGAAGCTCGGCCAGCTCGCTCTCATCCTCCACGATAAGCACGTTAATCATTTCATTTTGCATACTCAAAAGCCTTACGTTGGGCTGAGGTCGCTCCCCGGAACGACAACATCTGGAATAAATACTGAGAACACGGTGCCGCTCGGCAGGTTATCGGAAACCTCCACGGTGCCCTTCGCCAGCGCGACGTAGCTGGCGATAAGGTGCAGGCCGAGCCCGTGGTCGCCGTGGGTTTTGGTGGTGACGCCCGGCGTGAAAATGTGATCACGCAGCTCAGGCGCAATGCCGACGCCGTGATCGGCCACTTCGATAACCAGCTCCCGGTCGTTTATCACGATATAGACTTCCACCGGCTGGTGCTCGCCTTCGGCGCGCTGGGTGGCTTCGATGGCGTTATCCAGCAGGTTACCAATAATCGAAATCAGCTCGGACTCCGGCACGTTGGTCGGCATCCTCGGCATGCTGCAGGCCGGATCGAACGCCAGAGACACGCCTTTCTCGCGCGCTCTGGCGTATTTGCCCAGCAGCAGGCCGCACAGCGTGGCGGAGCAGAAACGCGCTGAGACAAAATCCAGCACTTCCTGAGCGTGCTCGGACTGCGCCTTGATATAGCGCTTGGCGTCATCGTAGCGGGCCATATGCAGCAGCCCGGCCAGCGTTGCCATACGGTTAAGCTGCTCATGCCGCATGATGCGCAGGTTGTCCACATAGCGTTTTACCTGGCTGAGCTGGAAGCTCAGGCTATCAATATCTTTGCGGTCGCGGAAGGTAATCACCCAGCCCTGTAAAACGCCCTCAAGTTCGATGCGAACCCGGCTGGCGAGCACGCTGAGGTCGTTAAAGGCGCAGATTTCATCGTGAGTATCTCGCGCCAGCATTACCTGCGGATCAAAGAAGGTCACCGGCTGGATCACCTCGGCAATCTGCTTGCCGCGGATCTCGCGCGAAGGCTGCTCCAGGCCCAGCAGTTTCTTCGCCGCCTTGTTGATCACCTCGATCTGCGAATGACTGTCGATGGCGATCACACCTTCGTAGATCGACTCCATCATCGCTTTTTGCTGGCGCACCAGCAGGCTTATCTGCCGCGGCTCCAGCGAGAACATCTGCCTTTTGATACTGCGGGTGAAATACCAGGAAAAAATAAACAGCGCCAGCAGCAAAATGATCGCCGCCAGCAGGATGTTGATCACCTTGCCGGACGTGACGTCATCGAGGTAGCTCTTCAGGTAGCCCACCGACACGATGCCAATCACCTTGCCGTGCTGGTCGAAAATTGGGGCTTTACTGCGCAGCGACAGGCCGAGGCCGCCTTTGCGCAGCGTGGTGATGCTTTTGCCCTGCAGCACTTCCTCGTTATCGCCGCCGACCAGCGTTTTGCCCACGCGGTCGGCATGCACGGAATGATAGAGATGAATGCCGTGCTCATCGCCGATGACGATAAAGCTGGCGTCGCTATGCACGACCAGCTTTTGCATAAAGTTGTGTATTGCCGGAATATCCTTTTTTTCCACCGACTCCTGCAGGGTAGGAATTAAGGCAATTTCTTCCGCCTGAATTCTCGCTCGGGTGCTCATTTCCTGATAAAGCTGGCGACCTACATCGAAATAGTAATAGGTTCCGAGCATGGCAAAGAGCACGGAAAAAAAGGCAACCAGGTAGATAAATAAGCGTATCTGAAAGGACACTTTCATAGGCCAGGCGTGTATTCAGTGAGGCAAAATGGCAGCTTAACACCGATAACCCGCTGGCTGCGCGGCTTTGACAGAAAGTTTGAACAACCTCACGCAACGGCACTTTTCGCTAATATCCGCGAGTTTTTCGTTCGCCCTTAAGGTTTATCTAAGCCTCGAATAAAAACCATAAAAACCACGACAGAATAAAAACCATTAACGTCATAGATGCCTTTAAATTAACGGTTTTAATCTGCTACCCCTCACATTACAGGGGTATTTAATCTTTTAGTCTGCCCCGACAAATTAAAATAAGGGGCTTGAGTATGAGCACGACCGATGATTCCTACAACATCATTCCTGAATCCATTGATATTAATAAGCCAACGCTTAAAGAGCGCTGGTGGCATATTCTCGACAGCTGGAAAGTGGGGATCATCCCGCTGCCGCTGTTTGTGCTGGCAGGGGCGCTGATCGCCATCGACTGCCTCGGCGGCAAACTGCCGAGCGATATCGTGGTGATGGTGGCGACGCTGGCCTTCTTCGGCTTTGCCTGCGGCGAGTTTGGTAAACGCCTGCCGGTGATCGGCAAAATGGGCGCCGCCGCCATCTGCGCCACCTTCATCCCTTCCGCGCTGGTGTACTACGGCCTGCTGCCGGACGCGGTGGTGGAGTCCACCACCAAATTCTATAAATCCACCAACATCCTTTACCTCTACATTTGCTGCATCATCGTCGGCAGCATCATGAGCATGAACCGCACCACGTTGATTCAGGGCTTCCTGCGTATTTTCTTCCCGATGCTGTGTGGCGAAGTGGTGGGCATGATTGTTGGCATGGGCGTTGGCCTGGCGCTGGGCCTTGAGCCGTTCCAGATCTTCTTCTTCCTGATCCTGCCGATCATGGCTGGGGGCGTTGGGGAAGGGGCGATCCCGCTTTCCATCGGCTACGCCACGCTGCTGCATATGGATCAGGGCGTGGCGCTGGGCCGCATTCTGCCTATTGTGATGCTGGGTAGCCTGACGGCGATCGTTATCTCCGGCTGCCTGAATCAGCTGGGGAAACGCTTCCCGCACCTGACCGGCGAAGGCGAACTGATGCCGGGCAAAACCAGCCCCGGCGAGAAAGAGCAAACCGCCGCCCTGTTCAACGGCAAAGCAGACGTGACCACTATCGCTTCCGGCGCGCTGCTGGCGGTGCTGCTCTACATGGTGGGTATGCTGCTGCACAAACTGATTGGCCTGCCGGCTCCGGTCGGGATGCTGTTTGTCGCGGTGCTGATCAAGCTTTGCCACGGCGTTTCCCCACGCATGCTGGCGGGCTCGCAGGTGGTTTATAAATTCTTCCAGACCGCCGTGACCTATCCAATTCTGTTTGCCGTGGGCGTCGCCATTACGCCGTGGAATGAGCTGGTTGACGCTTTCACGATGACTAATCTGTTGGTCATCGTCAGTACCGTCAGCGCGCTGGTGGCGACCGGTTTCTTCGTCGGTAAAAAAATCGGTATGCATCCTATCGACGTGGCCATTGTGTCCTGTTGCCAGAGCGGGCAGGGCGGGACCGGCGACGTCGCCATTCTGACCGCCGGTAACCGCATGTCGCTGATGCCGTTCGCCCAGATTGCAACCCGCATTGGCGGGGCGATCAACGTCTCGGTGGCGCTGCTGGTGCTTGGCAACTTTCTTGTCTGATTTTTGAATAACCAGGAACTGTTATGAAACTCGCAAGTTATGTACTTCAGGGCCAGCGGAGCTACGGCGTGGTAACGCCGGAAGGCATCGTTGACCTGGGCCGCCGTTTAGGCTCGCGTTTTGCGGATTTAAAGGCTTTGCTGGCGGCAGACGCGGTGCATGAAGCGCTGGCGTTTGCCGGGCTGAAAGCCGATGTGGCGGCGTCAGACGTTCGCTGGCTGCCGGTCATCGAACGCCCGGAGAAAATTCTCTGCGTCGGCATGAACTACGCTGACAAGCGCAAAGAGTTCGACCAGCACAACCCGGCCCCAACCCTATTTGTGCGCTTTGCCGACTCCCAGACCGGGCATGATTCCCCGGTGGTGAAACCGCATCACTCCAGCGAGTTCGACTATGAAGGCGAGCTGGCGGTGATCATCGGCAAAGGCGGAGTGAACATTTCTGCGGCGGATGCCCTGAACCACGTTGCGGGCTACAGCTGCTATATGGACGGGTCGGCGCGCGACTGGCAGCACACCTGGTTTACCGCCGGAAAAAACTGGCCGCAGACCGGGGCTTTTGGCCCGTGGATGACCACCTCGGATGAAATACGCGATCCGCACGATCTGGCGATCCGCACCTGGCTGAACGGGCGCATGGTGCAGGAAGACAACACCAGCAGCATGATCCACAAGGTCGCCGAGCTTATCGAATATATCTCGACCTTTACCTCGCTCAGCGCGGGGGACGTGATCATCACCGGTTCTCCCGGTGGAGTCGGCAAAAAGCGCACGCCGCCGCTGTTCATGCAGCCGGGAGACCGCATCGAAGTTGAAATTGAGCGCATTGGCCATCTCAGCAACGTGATCGTTGCGGCCCGCGAGCCTCAGGCTTCCGGGGCGGTAGCGCACTAACGCTATGTTCCAGGCCAACCCCATCGAGTTCAGTACCGTCGATCCGCTGCGCCAGCCGCAGGCGCTGGCCGCCATCCGGGATCTGCTGGGGCGGAACCAGCTCGGGCTGGACGGCGACATTCAGCTGTTCGTTGTCGCCCTTTCAGGGGCAAAAATCGTCGGCTGTGCCGGGCTGGCGTGGCGCACCATTAAGTGCGTGGCGGTGGATGAAGCCTGGCGTGGGGACAACCTCAGCGTACGTTTGCTGGGGGAAATCCAGCATATCGCGATGGAGCGTGGGCAGGCGCATTTGTTCCTGTTCACCCGCCCCTACAACCTCGACCGGTTTCGCCAGAGCGGCTTCTGGCCGCTGGTGCAGGTGGATGAGGCGGCGGTGCTAATGGAAAACACGCCCGTCGGCATCAGCCGCTACTGCGCCGGGCTGGAAAAACTGCGGAAACCGGGCAACCGGATCGGCGCCATTGTGATGAACGCTAACCCGTTCACTCTCGGCCACCGCTATCTGGCCGAGCAGGCGGCACAGCGCTGCGACTGGCTGCATCTGTTTGTCGTGCGTGAGGATGCTTCGTTTTTTCCGTTCGAGGAACGGTGGGAGATGGTTCGCCAGGGAGTGGCCCACTTGCCTAATGTGATTGTGCATCCGGGATCAGACTACCTGATCTCCCGCGCCACCTTTCCGGGCTATTTCCTGAAAGAGAGCGGGCTTATCGACAAAACCTGGAGCGCAATGGACCTGATGATTTTCCGCGACTACGTAGCGCCGGCGCTGGGCGTGACGCACCGCTTTGTCGGCAATGAACCGTTCTGCGCGGTGACCCGGGAATACAACCAGGCCATGCGCTACTGGCTGGAAGTGCACCGTCACCACAGCGCGGCGTCGATCCAGGTGGTCGAACTGCCGCGTAAATGCCATGCCGCCGGACGAGAGATTTCCGCCTCTGAAGTCCGGGCCTTACTCAAGAGCCAGCAAATGGCCCGCATCCGGGACATTGTCCCGGACAGTACCTTTAGCCATCTCCAGCGGCACTACGCGCAGGATGTGGCCTGATTTCTTTAACCAGGACAAAGCCTTATGAGAATCGTAAAGCAAGCCTTAGCCGGGACGCTGGAGTCCAGCGATCTGCTGGTCAGAGTCGCCCCCGCCGAAGGTGAGTTCAGCCTGATGATACACAGCGAAGTACAAAAGCAGTTCGGGGAACAAATTCGCCGCGTGGCGGAGCACACGCTCGCTAAGCTCGGCGTGAAAGCGGGCATTTTTATTCTGGAAGACAAAGGGGCGCTGGACTGCGTGATCCGCGCCCGTCTGCAAAGCGCGGTGCTGCGTGCCGCCGATGCCGAACAGATTGACTGGGGAAAACTACAATGAAAAAACTCCGTCGCAGCATGTTGTTCCTCCCCGGCGCGAACGCCGCCATGCTTTCCACCGCCTTTATCTACCGCCCGGATTCGATCATGTTCGATCTGGAAGACGCTGTGGCACTCCGCGAGAAAGACACCGCCCGCGTGCTGGTGTTTCACGCTCTGCAGCACCCGATGTACCGCGACATAGAAACCGTAGTGCGCATTAACCCGCTGAACACGCCGTTTGGCCTGGCCGACCTCGAAGCTGTCGTTCGCGCCGGGGTGGACGTGGTGCGCCTGCCAAAAACCGACACGCCGGAAGATATCTTCCTGCTGGAATCTCACCTCGAGCGCATTGAGCGTGAGTGTGGCCGGGAGCCGGGCTCCACCAAACTGATGGCGGCGATCGAATCCGCCGTCGGCGTGATCAACGCCGTCGCCATCGCGCGTTCTTCCCCGCGTCTGATTGGTATTGCGCTGGCGGCGTTTGATTACGTGATGGATATGCAAACCGAGCGCGGCGACGGCACTGAGCTGTTCTATGCCCGCTGCGCGGTGCTGCATGCCGCGCGCGCCGCCGGGATTGACGCGTTCGACGTGGTTTGGTCTGACGTGAATAACGAAGCCGGGTTCCTGCGGGAAGTCGAGCTTATCCGCAAGATGGGCTTCAACGGTAAATCGCTGATCAACCCCCGGCAGATTGAGCTGCTGCATAACGCCTATGCACCAACCCAGGACGAAGTCGATTATGCCCGCCGGGTGATTGCCGCCGCCGACGAGGGGGAGCGCAACGGCCTGGGCGTGGTGTCGCTCAACGGCAAGATGATCGACGCGCCAATCATTAACCATGCGCAGGTGGTGCTTGAGCGCGCCGCAGCTTCCGGCGTGCGCCGTTAAGGACAAAACAATGAGCAATATGACCGAACTTTTACACCTTGAGTACCCGCATCTTTCCCACCTGCGAAGCTTTGACGGGGCGCATCAAACCACGCCGTGGCTGGCGGATGCCGAGGCGAAGAAAACCCGCAAGCTTTGCGACACGCTGGAGCAGGCGATTGCCCAAAGCGGGCTGAAGGACGGCATGACCATCTCCTTCCATCATGCTTTCCGGGAAGGCGATCGGGTGATTAATCACGTGGTTGCCACGCTGGCTCGCCTTGGATTTAAAGATCTGACGCTGGCCTCAAGTTCGCTGATGACCTGCAACGAGGCGCTGATTGAGCCCATTCGCAACGGGGTTATTACCCGTATTTACACCTCCGGAATGCGCGGCAAGCTGGCGGAAGCGATCTCTCATGGCCTGATGGCCGAGCCGGTACAAATCCACTCCCACGGCGGGCGCGTGAAGCTGCTGCAGGACGGCGAGCTAAATATCGACGTGGCGTTTCTCGGCGTACCGTGCAGCGACGAATACGGCAATGCCAACGGCACCCACGGTAAATCCTGCTGCGGTTCGCTGGGCTACGCCAAAGTAGACGCCCATTTTGCCCGCAAAGTGGTGCTGTTAACCGAAGAGCTGGTGCCGTTTCCCAACATGCCTGCCAGCCTGATGCAGGATGAGGTGGATTACATCGTCAAGGTCGATACCGTTGGCGACCCGGCGAAAATCAGCGTCGGCGCGGCACGCGTCACCAGCAACCCCCGCGAGCTGATGATTGCCCGCACCGCAGCGGAAGTGATTGAACATTCGGGCTACTTCCACACCGGCTTCTCCATGCAGACCGGCTCCGGCGCGGCGGCCACCGCCTGCACGCGCTTTATGGAAGAAAAAATGGAGCGTAATGGCGTCGTCGCTCGCTTTGCCCTCGGGGGGATCACCGGCAGCCTGGTAGATCTTCATGAAAAAGGGCTTATCGAAAAACTGCTCGATACCCAGTGCTTTGACGGCGAGGCCGCCGCTTCGCTGGCGCGCAACCCGAACCACGTTGAGATCTCCACCAACGTCTACGCCAACCCCGGTGCGAAGGCCACGAGCTGTGACCAGCTTGATGTGGTGATCCTCAGCGCGCTGGAGATCGACATCGATTTTAACGTCAACGTGATCACCGGATCCGACGGCGTGATGCGCGGCGCATCCGGCGGACACTGCGACGTGGCGAGCGCGGCAAACCTGACTATCGTGGTTGCTCCGCTGCTGCGCACGCGCATTCCTACCGTTGTTAAACGGGTGACCACGCGCGTTACGCCCGGTGAAAGCATTGATGTGCTGGTGACGGATCACGGCGTGGCGGTTAATCCCGCTCGGCCGGAGATCCGTGAACGGCTTGAGGGCGCGGGGATGAAGATCGTAAGCATAGAAGACCTTTACCAGCGCGCTATTTCCCTGACCGGCGAGCCAAAGCCGATCGAATTTACGTCGCGCATCGTCGGCGTGATCCGCTACCGCGACGGCAGCGTGATCGACGTGGTGCGCCAGGTCAAAGAGGAGTCAGCCCAATGAGTGAAACGCTTGTGAAAGCGGAGGACGTTAGCCTTGTGGCCCTGCTTGAGGCGAAAGAGCGGCGGGCGCACCGGCAGCAAGAGTGGCTGGTTAAGCACCGGCAGCCGGTGCTTTCCCTGACGCTGGTGACGCCCGGCCCGATAAAAGACGGCATTCGCTACCGTAACTGCATGGCGGTGGCGCTACAGGCTTGCGACCAGCTGCTGTGGGGCAACCGCTGGCCGGTGCTCGAGCGGCAGGTACTGTGGCTGCCGACCGGGGCCGAAGCGATGTGGAGCGTGGCGCATTCGGCCAGCGAACTTAAGGCGGCCACGGTCGGGCTGGAGCAAACCCATCCGCTCGGCAGGCTGTGGGATGCGGATGTGATTTGCCCCGACAATGGCCCGGTCGGGCGGACTTCGCTGGATTTGGCGGGCCGGCGCTGCCTGGTGTGTAACGAACCCGCGCACGCCTGTGCACGCTCCCGTCGCCACCCCATGGATGAAGTGACCGCGCGCGTCGAGAGGCTGATAGATGGCTGGTTTGCCAGGGATTAAGTTGAGTTCTGTCGGCGCGCCGGATGTGCCAGACCTGGCGCGGCAGGCGCTGCTGGACGAGGTGTGGCTAACGCCGAAGCCCGGGCTGGTGGACGCCGCCAACAACGGCTCGCACCGGGATATGGATCTGCCGATGTTTCTCGGCAGTATTGCGGCCATTGCCCCCTGGTTCAGCACGTTCCACGCTCTGGGGCATGAGCATGCAGGGCGAGGTACCAGCGAAATGCTGCGGCTCATCCGCCCGGCGGGCATCGCCTGCGAACAGGCGATGTATCAGGCCACTCAGGGCGTGAATACGCACAAGGGTGGCGTGTTTTCGCTGGGGCTGCTTTCTGCCGCCGCTGGCCGCCTGCAGGGCCAGGGCAAAGCGCTAACTGTATCCGCGATATGCGCCACCGTGAGCGAGATCTGCAGCGGGATTGTAGAAAGGGAACTGGTTGCGTCCCGGAAGGTTTCTACGGTTGGCGAAAGGCTTTATCAGCAGTTTGGCCTGACCGGCGCGCGCGGCGAGGCGGAAAGCGGATTCCTTACTGTGCGCCAGTATGTGCTGCCTTACTGGCAGGCGGAAAGCTGCCCGAAGCGCCGGCTGCTGGCGGCGATGCTGCGCCTGATGGCCGCTAACCCGGACACCAATCTTGTTTCGCGTGGCGGGTTAAACGGGCTGCGCTATGTGCAGCGTTACGCCACACGCCTGCTGCTGCAGGGCTGGCACGAGGACGATCTCCGGCAGATGGACGCCGACCTTATCGCCCGTAATCTCAGCCCCGGCGGGAGCGCGGATCTGCTGGCCGTCAGCGCTGTTTTAGCGGAAATTGCGGGGTAATAGCTATGCAGCACGAATTTCATGCTAATTGCACCGGTTTTTGTCTAGGCTGAGTTTTTCACTCTTGAGAATAAAAGGAGTACCTCATGGCTCAGACCGCAGATAAAAACCGTCGTTTTGTGCTGGCGAAGCGCCCGCAGGGCATGCCAACCCGCGAAGATATCTCTCTGGAAGAAGTCGCTGTCCCAGCGCCGGGCAAAGGTGAAGTGCTGCTGCGCACGCTTTTCCTGTCCCTCGATCCGTATATGCGCGGGCGCATGAGTGACGCTAAATCTTACTCGGCGCCGATTGCCATCGGTGAAGTTATTGTGGGGGGAACCGTCAGCCGCGTGGAAAGCTCGCAGCATCCTGATTATCAGCCGGGCGATCTGGTGGTGGCCGACTCTGGCTGGCAGGACTATTCGCTTTCTAACGGGGAAGGTCTGCAGAAGCTGGAGAAAAACATGTCTCACCCTTCCTGGGCGCTGGGGCTGCTCGGCATGCCGGGCTTTACCGGTTACATGGGGCTGACGGATATCGGTAACCCGCAGCCGGGAGAAACCGTGGTGGTTGCGGCAGCCAGCGGCGCGGTGGGTTCGGTGGTGGGGCAAACCGCTCGCCTGCGCGGGGCGAAAGTCATCGGCATTGCCGGCGGGGAAGATAAGTGCCGCTATGTAAAAGAGACGCTGAAATTTGACGAGTGCCTCGATCACCGCGCCAGCGATTTTGCTGAACAGCTCGCCAAAGTCTGCCCGAACGGCATCGACGTCTATTTTGAAAACGTCGGCGGGGCGGTGTTTGACGCGGTTTTCCCGCTGCTGAATACCAAAGCGCGTATCCCGGTTTGCGGCATGATCAGCCAGTACAACGGCAACAACAGCGCTTTTGAGCATGACCGCTTGCCGGAGCTGATGGCGACCATCCTGAAAAAACGAATGCGTGTGGAAGGGTTTATCATCAGCCAGGATTACGGCCACCGTTACCCCGAATTTTACAAGCAGATGAGCGAGTGGATTGCCGCCGGAGAGATTGAGTTCCGGGAAGATATCGTGGACGGGCTGGAAAACACCCTGGAGGCGTTCCAGGGGCTGCTGTCCGGGAAGAACTTCGGCAAGCTGATTGTGAAGGTGGCGGAGTAAGATTGACCCTCACCCCGGCTCTCTCCCTGGAAGGGAGAGAGGGGAATCAAACGTTCTTTGTATGAATTCCCTCTCCCCCGTGGGGAGAGGGTTAGGGTGAGGGGAAGCCTCGCTCCCTTAAATGAGAATTTTTTTTATTTCCCCGCTGCACTTGCTAAATGACGGCGAACGTGAGAGATTAGCGCCCGGTTTGGAACACAGACCTTATGAAAGCAGTTTTAGTAAAGCAGTCCTCAGTTCAAGCGCTATCTTAGATATCCCTTCTTCTCGAGTCTCCTCCTAAGTGCCCGAATAAGTCCAACTCTGCTGAACAGACCATGTTCGCCGCGTTTAGTGGCTCAAGAAACTGAAAAGGTAATATCTATGTCTAACAAAATGACTGGTTTGGTAAAATGGTTCAACGCTGAGAAAGGTTTCGGCTTCATCTCTCCTACCGATGGCAGCAAAGATGTATTCGTACACTTCTCTGCAATCCAGAGCGACAGCTTCAAAACCCTCGACGAAGGCCAGAAAGTTGAGTTCTCTATCGAGAACGGCGCTAAAGGCCCAGCTGCTGCTAACGTTGTTGCGCTGTAATCCAGCCTGACGTTTCAGAAGTGAAAAAACCCGCTACGGCGGGTTTTTTTGTGCCTGCAGTTTATAGATGTCCTATAGCTTTTGCGCTTTCCTGCCCAATGTTGTGTGTTAAATTGTGATTTTGGTTAACCAATTATCCATTCAGGATTGACACATCAGCCGAATTGGCCGAACGTAGACGTTATCTTATGCACCAGAATTGGTGCCTAATCATCATTGTCTATTGGTCAACCAATTTGAGCTGTGAGGGGACATTATGAAGCAAACCTGGCGCTGGTATGGTCCAAACGATCCGGTCAGTCTGGCCGACGCCCGGCAGGCGGGGGCGACAGGGATCGTCACCGCGCTGCACCACATTCCGAACGGTGAAATCTGGCCAGTCGAAGAAATTCTGAAACGCAAAGCCGTGGTGGAGGCCGCCGGGCTGGTCTGGTCGGTGGTGGAAAGCGTGCCTATCCATGAAGAGATCAAAACCCGCCGCGGGCAGTACGATTTGTGGATCGAAAATTACTGCCAAAGCCTGCGTAACCTGGCGGAATGCGGCGTCTATACAGTGTGCTACAACTTCATGCCTGTACTGGACTGGACGCGCACCGATCTCGAATACCTGCTGCCGGACGGTTCCAAAGCGCTGCGCTTTGACCAAATCGAATTCGCCGCGTTTGAGCTGCATATTCTGAAGCGCAAGGGAGCAGAGGCCGACTACAGCGCGGAAGAAATTGAACAGGCAAACCGACGCTTCGCGGAAATGCGCGAGGATGAAAAAGCGCGGCTGACCCGCAACATTATCGCTGGCCTTCCTGGCGCAGAAGAAGGCTACACGCTCGACCAGTTCCGCGCCCAGCTGGACACCTACCAGGATATCGATAAAGCGAAACTTCGCGAAAACTTTGCCTACTTCCTTGAGGCCATTATCCCGGTTGCTGAGCAGGTTGGCATCAAAATGGCCGTTCATCCGGACGATCCTCCGCGCCCAATTCTTGGCCTGCCGCGCATTGTTTCGACCGTGGAGGATATGCAGTGGATGGTGGACACGGTGAACAGCCCGGCGAATGGCTTCACGATGTGTACCGGCTCTTATGGCGTACGGGCCGACAACGATCTGGTCGGCATGATTAAACGCTTTGGGTCGCGCATCTACTTCACGCATCTGCGCTCAACGCTGCGGGAAGACAATCCTAAAACGTTCCACGAGGCCGCACACCTTTATGGCGACGTGGACATGTATGAAGTGGTGAAAGCCATTGTGGAAGAAGAGCAGCGCCGCAAAGAAGCGGGGCAGCCAGAGCTGATTCCGATGCGCCCGGATCACGGTCATCAAATGTTGGATGACCTGAAGAAAAAGGTGAATCCCGGCTATTCAGCGATTGGCCGCCTGAAAGGGCTGGCTGAAGTGCGCGGCGTTGAGATGGCCATCCAGCGCGCGCTCTTTGGTCAATAGCCCTCGCCGGGCCAGGGAATGGGTCAACCCGTTATGCTATAGTCCGGCTCATTCCCTACCCGCTGTGAGTAAATATGAAACCGCAAATCCAGGACAAACCTGCCGCGCAGCCGCAGCGGCCTTATCAGGAAGTTGGCGTGATGCTGCGCGACATGATTGCGCGGCAGCAATATGCCCTGGGGGATCGTCTTCCGCCCGAGCGTGAAATCGCGGCGCTGCTGTCGGTGAGCCGCACCGTGGTGCGCGAAGCGCTGATCATGCTGGAGATTGAAGGGCTGGTGGAAGTCCGACGTGGGGCGGGTATTTTTGTGGTTGCCATGCCGGATAAACTCGCTAACCCTCCAGTTAGCACGAGCCAGTGCAACGACGCCGGGCCGTTTGAGCTATTGCAGGCGCGCCAGCTGCTGGAAAGCAATATCGCGGAGTTTGCCGCCCAGCAGGCCACACGGGAAGATATTCTGAAAATGCGCCAGGCCTTGCAGATAGAAGAACAGGAACTGGCTGCCGGGGATAACGAAAGCGGCGACAGGCAGTTCCATCTTGCCGTGGCCGAGGCCACCCACAACAGCATGCTGGTGGAATTGTTTAAACAATCCTGGCAGTGGCGTGAAAACAACCCGATGTGGATCCAGCTGCACAGCCATCTTGAAAACAACCACTATCGGCAAGAGTGGCTCGCCGACCATAAACAAATCTTTGCGGCGCTGATTAAGAAAGACGCCAAAGCGGCCAAACACGCGATGTGGCAGCACCTCGAAAACGTTAAAAACAGGCTGCTTGAGCTGTCCGACGTCGATGATATTAACTTCGACGGTTATTTGTTTGAGTCCTGGCCGCTGAACGAGCCCGGGCGTTAATTCTCGATAAGGCCAGCTATTTCGCTGGCTTTTTTTGCTCTGTATATCCTTTCTTTTTTAGAACGGTAGTTTAGCTGGATTGTATTTATATTCATTTAATGAATGATCTGGTGTGGGTGATTTATTGAATGAATAGCTTGTGATGTTCTTTTTATTTTAAATGAGAAGAGTGTCATAAATAATAATCTCTTTGAGAGGTCAGTCTGGTTTGTTTTATAAAATATAATCATTATCCATGAATCTTATTGTACTAAAAAATGGATGACTTATGGCTTTACATGGAAAGATGCTGCTGAATAATGCAATAATAAGAAATGCGTTGCTGAGCACAACACCTATTCGTGTGCCTTGTATGAAGTTCTTGATGGCGCGTGGTTGGATTGAGGTCGTGGTCTATGGCGATAACAACACGTGTCCGTAATGTTGGAAAAATACTCTATTTTTTAATCTTATCACTGATTATAGGTCGTACAATTGGCAATCCTGAAATATGGTTCGATCATGACCTGGCCACTCAGCTAGGCAACATACTGTATGGTCCCGGAGAGATTGGTGCTGATAATTTTTATGATCTCTATTTTTATATCTCTATCATTACTGATTTATCTGTAACAATATTGATTTATTTTATAACTGTGAAGTTATTCAGAGCTATCAGGAGTGAGTGCTAATGCCAATTTATCCCAATATGTGGCTTAAAGATGATGGTGGTGCAGATATAAAAGGTTCTGTAGACATTGAAGATGGCGAAGGTAGTTGATAGCTCAACACCTTACCTTTATAAAGCCGCAGCCGCAGGGCAGACACTGAGAAATGCTGAGGTCTGGTTTTACCGGATAAACGATGCGGGGCAGGAGGTTTGCTACTACACGGTATATATGGAGAATGCAAAAATCACGGGCGTTAACTGTGGTGTTCCAAATGTGAAATTGGCTGGAAACGATAAAATGAAGCATAACGAAAGCGTCAGCCTGCACTATGAAAAAATTACCTGTCGTATTGTTGATGGAAATATTCAGTATACGGACGCCTGGAACGAACGTCCTGGCGCTTAAACGCTTCACTGTAAATGGCCGCGGATGCGGCCCTTATTTCACGCGAACTGCCGCTGCAGCAGCTCACCGCTTTGCTGTAAATCCTGCGTCGGGTTGCGGCCTATCAGCACATATTCATACCCCTTACTGCGCCACCAGACGAGGTTAAGACCGCGGCGGACTTCGGGCTTCAGCGTGAGGCTGTCGTCGGCTTTGCTGCGGGAGATACACAGCGCCATTGGCCCATAGCTGGCGTGCAGATAAGCCATTTGCGCGATAGAGGTGCTGTCGTAGCGCAGCATCCTCACGCTTTTTAGCTCGGCTTCCGGCAGCTCAACTTCACCTTGCTGAAGCCTGAGGCCGATATCCTGCTGCATACGGTTCAGGCCGTTTTGCAGCGCCTGAGGCGTGACGTTGATATCCGCCAGCGTTTCGGCGCTGTAGAGCGACATGTACTGCGCAATCAGGTCGCGAATTTCTGGCTCGCCGCTAAGTTTTTGCTCGCCGGGGCGAATAAAGCGCCCGGCCAGTACGCCGACGGCGAGGAAGCTGAGGGAGGCGGCGATCAGGCTGCGGCGGCTAACGCCTTGTGTTTGCGGCTTCATGTTCACCGGCTGATGCAGCAGCACGTTGAGTTTAGCCTGCATTCTATCGACTGGCGCTTCTTCCAAAAGTGGGGCAAAAGCCTGTTCCAGCGGCAGATGGCTTTGCATGAGCGGCTCAACGCGGGCGGTCAGAGCGGCGTCGTTATTTAACTGCTGCTCAAAGGCGTGGCGTTCATCCTCGCGCATTTCGCCGTCCAGCCAGGCCACGATAGCCTCATCGCTCCACGGAGCGGAGAAGGATTGACGCGTCATTTGAGCTCCTTCTTCATCGTCGGCATCAGGTGCCTGGCCAGCGCCAGACGCGCGGCGGCCAGGCGGCTCATCACGGTGCCGATGGGAATGGCCAGCGTGTCGGCCGCTTCCTGATAGGTAAAGCCTTCGACATACACTAAAAACACGGTATTGCGCTGGGCTTCAGGCAGCTCGCTAACCTGCTGCAGCAGCGCGTGATACTGGTGCTTGTCTTCGGTATTTTCGCTGTCTGCCAGCTGACTCAGTTCGTCGCTGTCGACAAAGCCCTGGCCCTGGCGAACGCGCAGGGCGCGAATTTCGTTGATCCAGATAGAGTACAAAATCGCAAACAGCCAGCGGTCTATCCGCGTCCCGGACTGAAACTGACTGCAGCGCTCTAAAGCGCGCACGCAGGTGGACTGAACCAAATCTTCAGCCACATCGCGATTGCGGGACAGCACCATGCCGTAGCGCCAGAGGCGGGCAAGGTGCTGGGCCAGCTGTAACCGAACTTCGTTGACGGTGATTTTTATGCCCTCAGCCTTAGGACTCCGGGTGCCCGTCAATGGCGGCTTTTAAATCGCGATACTCCTCGCAGCCTGTTCCGCAGAGCGTTTTAATGGTAGCCAGTTGGGCCTGCGCCAGATCGGGGCGGCCCTTGATCATCCACGCTTCGCCAAGGTACTCGCGCACTTTGGCATAGTGCGGATCCAGGGCGATGGAGCGCTGATAATAGCCGATTCCCTCGTCGGTACGCCCTAATTTTCTTGTGGCGTAGCCCCGATAGTTCCAGGCTTCACGCGTGTTGGGCTGCTGCAGGGTATCCAGCAGGTTCAACGCTTCCTGATAGCGACCAGATTTTGCCAGATGGTAAGCATATTGCGTCTTATCGCTGTCGCTTAACATGCTGCTTTTTTCCACGGTACAGGTTTTGGTTTTGCTGTCGTACACCTGGCCTTTCGGGCAGTCCGGCGTTTTGGAATCATCGTCGCCCATGGCGCTGGCGGCGGCGGAGTAAAAAAGCGCGCCGGCAACCAGGCACAGCAAAGACAGCAGTTTACGGGTTGAGTACGTGTTCATGGAGTCGTCCTGTAGATTAACGGGAGTTGCCTTTGCAGGCGGGAAGCATGCGGCGTAGCGTGCCGTCACGCAGAACATAATGGTGAAGCAGGGCGGCGACGGCATGCGCGCCAGCCAGCAGGATCAGCGCCCAGGCCACGTTGTTGTGCAGCATCGCCAGGCTGTGGCGCAGCGTCGGATCGAGGTTAAACACATCCGGAACTTCAAAGAGGTTGAAGAACCAGAACGGCTCGCCCTGAGCCCAGCGGAACAGGAAGCCAAGCGTGATCTGAGTCAGCAACAGGATGTAAAGCACGCCGTGCGTGGCATGGGCGGCAAGGCGGAATGCGCCCGGCATCGGCACTTTCTCCAGCTTTCTCGACGGAGAAAAAGCGGCGCTAATGCGCCAGAACAGCCGGACGACAATCACCGCGCCAAGCAAAATGCCGAACGAGATGTGCAGAGATTGCAGGCCCTTGCGCAGGGGCGTGCCGCGTTCAAGGACTTCCCAGACGTGCGCGCTGGCGAACAGGAATATCACGCAGAAGGCGGTGACCCAGTGGAGGGCCATGCTGAAGGCGTCGTAGCGCTTACGGGGTGGTGCAGCTTCAGTGGGCAGGTAACTCATGATTGTTTCTTCCTCAGGTTCTTGTAAGGAGTAAACAATCGGGGAGGGGAAATTATTCGGCGAAAATAAAAAAAAAGTCAGGCTCCCAAAGAAGCCTGACCTTAGAAGGGGAACTGGCGGCTTACAGGGCTTTTTCCCACACGGACTGCGGCAGCAAATAAACCGCTTTTTCGGCATGCTGGCCGTCGGTCACGATATGTTTGATACCGCTCGCCATCACGGCCAGCGTCACGTCGAAAGCGTTCAGGCTGTCGCCGAAGCCGGCGGTCAGGTTCAGCATTGAACCGTTCGCCATCAGATAAAGCGTTTTGCCGTTAAGCTGGTACGCGTTGATAAACGGCATCACCTCTTCGGTCGGGTATTGCTGCAGGTAGCCGCAGTCGATCTCTTCCGCGACGTGGCCGACGTTAAGCACGAATACGCCGTCTTTGGCTTGATCCAGTACCGCTGCGCTGACGACTTTTTTCGCCCCGGTGGCGGTGGCAACAACGTCGGTGGTGGGAATTACGTCTTTAATATCAACCACATGCCAGCCATCGTAGGCGGCCTGCAGGCGGCGGGCCGGATCTAACTCGGCAACCATCACCTGGCCTCCGTAGGCTTTGGCGGCGGCGGCAACGCCCTGGCCCACCAGGCCATAGCCAATCACCAGCACTTTCTTTTCATGCAGGGTGAGGTGAGTGGTCTGGAAGAAAGTCTGCCAGGCGGTGAGGCCAACCATGTGGCGGTTATGCAGGCCCTCTTTTACCGGCAGGTCGTCCCAGTTAAAAATTGGATAGCCGGGGCGCAGATCCGCCAGGCGGTTGACGCCGGAACCGGTGGCTTCCAGACAGGCGACTACATCGCCAAATTCGCCGCGCTGATGCAGCAGCGTGGTGATGTCCGCGCCCATTTCGCACAGATGGGTTGGGCGCCAGGCGATCGCTTTTTCCCACGAGTCGCGCCAGTCGGCGTCATTCATATTGCGCCATGCAGAGGCTTCCGCTCCGGCGGCGACCAGGTAAGCGACAACGTCATCCTGCACCGTGGTTGGGTTGCAGGTGGTGAGGAAGACTTTGGCATTTTTCTTCAGCAGGCCTTCAACCAGCGGGATCATTTTCAGGTCGAGATGCATATTGCAGGCGATACGCACGTGGCTTAAATCGGGCAGCGCCTGAACCTGTTTGAGGGTGCGAACCATGTGGCGGGTAGACCACGCAATCTCTTTGTTAAACATCTCGCTCTCGGTGCTCACGTCTTTTCCTTATTAATTGTTTTTGCTTGATTTTGTAGAATATATTTTCACTTGTTCGTGGGTGAGATTACCAAAAATATATGAGGTTTTTAACAAACATTTCTCAGTAAATGGCTCTTCGAACAGGTAGATGCTAGTGCCGGGTGATGGATCGCCACGGATAATCCAGATGACTTCTGAGTCGTTGATAATACAGGTTTTCATATTCATCCGGTGGCATCTGCTCGCTCGAACCATGCCGACAGTTACCGCGACGACTTATGCTGCCTTCCAGATCGTGTGATTTCAGGAACGACTGCCAATCCTGCCTTACAATTCCTTCCTACCGTTTGATGATGATGTATTGCTCTGCCATCCGTATTAAAACCTAAAACATCGCATTCCACTTTATATTGGAGATGGGAAGAATTTGATCTTATGGAATTATTTTAAGTAAAAAAGCAGAAAATTTGGCTCTTGCATCATATAAATTAATATCATGACAGGTTGTAAACGCACAAAATATTCTGACACTGCTTTATATCTCTATACACAGTGTCAGAAAGTAAATCAAACCACTGAAACCCCGCGGTCTAACTTATCATACTCATCCCGAAGAGCATTACTCCTTGCCAGATACTCCCCCTCATTTAAAACAATTTCCTCTGTAGGATTTCTACATATAAATCTTTCTTCCTTGCATTCATCCTCAGTATAGTAGTCCCAGGAACCATCATCGTTATGCCCGTCTCCGGTGAAGTACAAAGTGATTTTTTCTCCGGGCTTGAGATCGCGTTCAGTTGCAATACTACTGACTTTAAACGCCAGAGCCATTTCTTTCTTGATATCCTCCTTTGTTCTTTCTCGCGGAGGATTACATATATTATCGATCATCCTCTTCAGATCATTAACTTTTAATTTCGGATCATAAGTTCCTTGTTTCCTGGAAAAGTACCCAGCCTTTTCCCATTCATCAATTATAATTTTATCAAATATGATTTTTAGTGAAGACAAATTCCTTGATGTGCTTGTGTTATTTAAATGCCTCAAAAGGTTAATCGACTCGTGCCAGGTGAGGTGATATCCGGAAAGATCTCTTTTCACAACCTGGAGAAATCTATTAATACTGAACTCTTTATTTTCCAATGCCTTTTTTCTTGCTTGTGAAATAATCGTTTTTATTTCTATCCAATTTCGACCAACTGGCTCGGTTAGGTATTGTTCTAAAGCCGCAATACTTTTTTCCAAATGATGAAGAAATAATGTACTAGATATAACACGATCAAGTGCAGAATAATAAGACCAAGAAAAAAGATCCGTAAATGATACCGAATGCCCTATATTTCGAGAAAAATGGGAGGAAATAAGTGAAATAAATTTTTTACGGATCTTATTATTAATTTCAATCGTATTGGAACTGACTGATATTGAGCGATCCCAATTAAATTCATTTCTAATTTTTCTAGAAAACGCAAAGCTATGAATCCTGCTTAAATCAGCATAAATGATGCCAAGTACTTTATTTAAGGTTTTATCGGATGCATCATTATTCTTTCCTACTTTTAATAAAATAGCGTCGTAGATACTATTCTTTTTTGGATCTATTTTTTTTGAAAAAAACATCACTTACACCCTCAATGATGGTTGATTTATAATTTCGAAAACCGGGCGTTTCAACACTTTTCCGGCTGTTCGTGCATAATGAATGAGCAAATATTGGTGTCGAGCCCGTCTGTCCTGGGCCGGGGCTGTTTCATAGCTTAAAGCGTCCTTCGTCGCTGGCAATCTCCAACTCGCTGTCGCCCTCAAAATTCAGATTGCGGGGCAGACGGATGGCGCGGTTGTTGCCATTTTTAAAAATGGATAAGGTCCTCATGTTTATCTTCTGGGCTTGATGGCCGAAATATGCATTACATAACATAAATACTCAAGACCATATGTTGTCTTATGTGGTATTTTCAGAATATTATAAAAATCACAGGTTCGAATCTCGAAAAATCACCTCCGCGTTTCCCGGCCCGGCAATCCCATACGTAGTGCCTGATTCAGTTGCTACTGACTTCAGATACACCGTTTTTGCCTTCGACCGTGATCCGTCGCCCGTTACCAGAAATGGCAGATTGGCTTCTGCTCTCCCCGCGCCAGGTTTCCGAAAAGTCGCGAATACGCAGAAAGCAGGAAACGGCCTTCAGGTAATTTATTTGCATAGCTATATGGCGGTTAATGATAAGTAATATGATTTTGCCGATACGAAATATAAGGGGAATCAATCCTCCGGCGGTGACAGGGCGAATGATTTTTGAATGCGATTCTAAAAAGGGCATTAAAATGAGAATTGAAGATTTATAGCAGGGCAGGCTCGTTTATTGGGGCGGAGTCAGTTCAGTGAATGGCCTTGATCTGTTCTCAAAAACAGGGCGAAAAATCGCAGCAACATAACAATAATTAGCTGATTAATTATTTTATCTGAAATGTAATAAGCATCTACTTTATTGAGTATACGGATATTCTCTGCGGTCAATGGTGGCAAATGACACGCTCTTTTACTTTTCCTCGCCAGCGCAAATTTCACCTCGCGGCAGGCGTGACGTCTGCTTACCAATGTTTTGTTTTTTTCCCCGGTTTCTTCTCTATAGTAAAAGCTTCTTCCCCTGATAAAAACGAGAAAAACATGATCAAGAAAGCGCTTGTTGTGTTGCTGAGCAGTGCCTTGTTGACCCCGATGATCGCGAAGGCCGACAGCACGATAGTGTTCCTGCGGCACGGAGAGAAACCGGCGAATAACAGCGGGCAGCTCACCTGCAAAGGGCTGAATCGCGCGCTGCAATTGCCGTCTGTTTTGTTGAGTCAGTACGGTAAACCGGACGCCATCTACGCCGCCGCGCCGAAAGAGGACAAAACGGGCAGTTCCCTGCGCCCGTTAACGACCATCACGCCGACGGCTATCCGCCTTTCTCAGGCTATCGACCTCCATTACCACGCGGAGCAGACGGACGAGCTGGCGGATGATTTACTGAAAACCCAAAGCAGCGGCCGCCTGACTTTTGTCTCCTGGGAGCATAAAAACCTGGTGATCGCGGCGCAAAAGCTGGTGAAGGAAACCGGCGGCGATCCGACCGTGGTGCCGAAATGGCCGGGCAGCGATTTTGATTCGCTGTACATCATCAAACTGGACGATCAAAAGCGCTTTAAATCCTTCACTCACGGCGCTGAAGGGTTGAATAACTTGCCTGATAGCTGCGCGGGAGCGAGCTGACAGAAAAAGAAAAACCCGTCCGGAAGACGGGTTTTTTATGCGCTTAGTTGAAGATAATTACCACCACACTTCAGCCTGAACGCCGGCCATAAACTCGTTCTTACTGTTTTCGTTAAAGCGGAAGTTTGACAGCTCGTTATCCAGAATATTCAGATACGTGCCGTAGAAACGAATCTCAGGCCGCGAGCCGAGCAGGCTTGGGCCAACCTTCAGAGCATGATAGAGCGTGGTTTTGTAGCCCGACTCTTTCAGGTTTACGCCCTGTTCGGTTTTGTTTTTCTGGGTAAACCAGCTCAGCTCCAGGCCCGTCTGGTTCCAAGTATCCCAAATCCACGCCGGGCGGATAACGGCCCGAATGCTGCTGAAGTCGCTGTGGGCACCGCTCTCATAGCTATAGACATCGCTACCCTGGGAATAAACCAGCGCGTTGGCCATGATGATTCTGTCCGCGAGGTACATCTCTCCCTGCGAAATCAGACGCCAGGCCACGCCGTCAGTCTGATCGCCGTAGTAATAACGGCCCGGTGCCATGGAGTTACTCGCTCCCGAGAAGTTCGCGAAGCTGCTGGCATATGAGTTATTGGCCACCTGCAGGGTGAATTCGTTAAAGGCGTCGCGCGGCAGATCCTGGCGAACAATGGCCGTCGCCATCCAGGTATCCTTCAGCTTAAAGAAGGAGCCGTTATTTTCGTTGTCCTTCTGGTCGTCGGTTTTATTGGCAAAGGCATATTTGCCCATCAGCGACAGAGAGCCATCTTCCCACAGCGGAATGTTGCGGTAGCGCAGGTCAACCGAGTTGGTGTTCATCTGCGTGGTGTGGCTGAAATCGCGGGAGTAAACGTCGACGTCGTTGCGGCTGAGAGAGGCATCAAGCTGGCCCACGCCCAAATTCCAGTTTTGGATCCCGACGGCGGCAGCAACCTGGGTGGTTAATGATTTCCAGTCGAGCATCTGGATTTCGTACTCAGGCAGCTTGTGCTTCCCGACCCAGAAGTCTGCTTCCGGCGCAAACGGCAGGAAGCCTCTTGTGGTCAGGAAAATATCGCTGAACTGCATGATGTTTTCGTTGCCGTTGTTATCGCCAAACCAGGCGTCGTTATACTGCTCCCCGACGTTGCCATCGTAGGTCACGATGGCGTTGGCGGTTTTGCCGTCCTGGTTGTAGACGCGCTGGTTCAGCGTTAAGTCGAACCAGCCGCTCATCTCGTTCCCGAAACGCCCCAGCGATCCGGCGGCGTAGGTTTGGGCCGATCCGCGATTGGCCGCTGCCCAGCCGGAGCGGAAATAACCCTCGTAGCTAAAGCCAATATCATCTTTGATGTATTTGCTGATGTCTTTCAGGGTGACGCTTTCTACGCTGGTTTTGCCGCCTTCATTATTGACCACGGCCACTTTTTGCGTGCCTTTCACCGGCGTCGGGGCCGGTTTTGTGCCGAGATGATTATTTTCATTCTCGATGTTATCCGCCACTGGCGAATACAGGGTTTGGTTTATTTGCGGCGAATTAGGCTGGCCGTTATTACTTGTTGTTTGCAATTGAGCTACCTTATCTTTATATACGGCTAACTCTTTTTGCGTTTTATTTAATTCTGATTTGTTCTCCGATAATTGTCTTTCGAGCAACTCCAGACGCTGCTCAACCGTTAATTTTGCTGCCATTGCGCTGGTTGAGGATAACGCCAGAAGGATGGATGAAGACAATAGGCTAACCTTCAATAAATTTGAATTCATAGAATGTCCCAGAAGTATAATTATTATTTTCCTCCGGTTTGAACAACCGGAGGCGAGTGAAAATTAAATTTCTATCATCAGTTGAGTCTTTACTGCGCCGCCTGCGCTGCATTTACCTTATTGGCGGCAATAACGAACGGTAAATAAATTAACGTGGAGATGGCCAGACAGAGCAGCCCGACGATAAGCGCCATCCAGTTCCCCCCGGTACCGAAGAAGGCGATAAGCGGCCCCGGCGTTGTCCACGGTACGGCATAGGCAATGGGTGGAATGATCTCCAGCGTTACGAAGGTGTAGCCCACCAGAGAGTTCACGAAAGGCACCATAATAAATGGAATAATCAGAATCGGGTTGAGCACGATGGGCAGGCCAAAAATTACCGGTTCGTTGATGTTAAACAGCCCCGGCACGAAGGCCATTTTTGCCAGATCGCGGTAGTCGGCGCGGCGGGAAGCAATAAAGATAGCCAGCAGCAGGCCGAGCGTCATCCCCGACCCGCCGTAGTTGGCAAAGGCGTCGTTGATGCTTCCCCAGGTGATCGGGTATGGCGCGCCCCACGTGGTGCCGTTGGACGCCGCGAAGGACAGGTTCTCGAGGTTAGCTTCGGAGAAGATCGTCTCGCGGATGGCCGCCGTGGTGTTCGGCCCATGGATCCCTAACACCCAGAGGAAGTTTGTCACCACGCCAAGCACCAGCACGGCGACGATGTTGGTGCCCATATTTTTCAGCGGCGCCTGAATTAAGGTGTAAATCAGCTCGTTCAGGCCGTTCGGGGAGATTTTCGTCAGGCAATAGTTCAGTACCGAGAAGAAAATCATCACGAAGAAGATAGGAATTAATACCTTAAATGAGCGTGCGACCGCTGGCGGCACGGCGTCTGGCATGGTGATGGTGATCTTCGGATTACGCGCCAGGCGGCAGAAGATCTCCCCGGTAATCAGCGCGACAATTACCGCGACAAAGAGCCCCTGCGGCCCAAGATATTGCGTCGTCAGATACGACTGCCCGCCCATCATTTGGTAAGGGGTATAGACCACAAAGAACGCGCCGATAGCGGTCAGGCCGCACAGCAAGTCGTCCTGCTGATAGCTAATGGCGATATTACGTGCGACCAGGAAAGCTATCATGATCGACATTATATTCACCGACCCGTTCATCACCGGGGAGAATATGTTTTGGGCTTCGGCTAAATTAGGGAATAACACCCCAAGATGTAGCAGGGAAGCGATAAAACCATCCGGCGACAGAATAGCAAAGTTGATCAGGACAATAAGTGAACTGGCCATGACGATGGGGAACGACAAAATAAATGCATCGCGAATGGCCGAGACGTGTATCTGAGAGTTTAATTTAATCGCAATAGGAACAAGCAGCTTTTCCATACCGCGCTCAAAGGCATTCATAATACTCATGATGCGCCCTTTATCATTAGATAGATATTGACTGATGATATAAGTTTATTGGCGAAGCCTCTGCTTAATAGCAGGTCGCGTAACGATAAACTTAATCAATTACCCATTGGGTTGTTATTTTGGCTGGAAAGCTTAGCGTTCACCGAGTAAATTCAGTGCTGAATCAAGAACTGATTTTCCGTCCATTTGCCCGTAATATTTCATGTCGATCACCGCCACCGGAATTTTTCCCTGGGTGATTTCCTCTATTTCACTTTTTTGGAAACGAACCTGAGGCCCGAGCAGGACAACATCCGCTTCATTTCTTTTTATTCTCTCTTTCGCTTCGGCAATCGCCAGGGCGTTAATATTAACTGAGATATTTCCCGCGCTGGCGTGATCCTGCATTCTTTTAACCAGCATGCTGGTAGACATCCCGGCCGCACAAACCAATAATATATTCTTCATTTTTCCCCTTAACGCTTCGTAGATAATCAACCAGCGGCTAACTTAATGAATATCAATGCGTTCATCTGCCATTTCGATCACAGTTAGTCATGCCCGAGTGGTGCAGAAAGCAAAGTGAAAATGAACCTGTGTTGTGCTTTTATTATGACTCGAATGGTAATTGACTGTTTTTAAATAAGTTCAGGAGGTTCAAAAGTGGTGTACAAAGATGTTGTTAACTTACTAAAAAGCAGGATCAGCAGCCCGACCTACCATATCGGCGACGCCCTCCCTTCGGAAAAAGAGCTGGCAGAGTTTTATAATGTGTCACGCAATACTTTGCGTAAGGCATTGAAAGTCCTGGAGGATGACGCGCTGATTGAACGCCGGCACGGCTCCGGCACCTATGTGCGAAATAAACATTTTCAGGCTTCGGTTACGCATCTGGACAGCTTCACCGAGATAGCCAGAAGTGAAGGAAAAAAACCGTCCAGCCAGGTACTGAGATTTGAACTACAGCAGGCGTCGGAAGAGATTGCCAGCCGCCTGTTGCTGGCCATTGGCGAGCCGGTCTATTACGCCAAAAGGTTGCGCCATATCGATAATGTGCCCATGCAGCTGGAAGAGACCTGGCTGTCCGTGAACCGTTTCCCCGACCTGACGGTCAACCATATGAAGCGTTCGAAATTTTCCTATATCGAAGATGAATGCGGGGTCAAAATTCACGGCTGTTATGAGGCGTTTCAGCCTGTTTTGCCGTCAACCGAGATTGCCAAAATGCTGCATATCAGCATCCGGGATCCGATTATTCGCATGGAAACTCAGTCCGTTGACGCCAGCCATAGCCCGATTGATTACTCGATCCTCTACACCAACGTGTTCGAGTTCCAGGTGAAGTACTTTTTGCCCCGTAAGGGAGACTAGCCGCTGAGGCAGGCCGCGCATTCGCAATGTCTGTCACAGTTCTGGTTTAAAAAGAGGTTCACTAATGGTTCTAAAAGTGAACCTGTAGGTGCTCAAAGGCGAATAACAACGTTAACTTACTGTATAGCCTATCTTTTAACAGGTTCAAAAGTTGTTCATTTGATTATTCTGCTTCTATTGCCTGGTAGGCTTCCCATTGATTAATATTTTCTTCGTCATCAAAACTGATAATTAAAAATTGAAACCCATCAATTTTATTTTTCCTTTTACCAGGCATGAATATGGCCGGTGCGAAATAATTTCTATATTGCATAAGAAATAAATAGTGTGCCGGAAATATGCAGGAGGAATTAACCGTATGAATATCGCCGCATTTGATATCGGGGGTACTGCATTAAAAATGGGGATCGTCAGTTCGCAGGGCGAGATCCTTGCCAAAGGTAAAGAGACGATCGGCGACAGCGATGGCGAGCAAATTTTACAGGCCATTTTAGCCTGGATCGCCGCGCACCCCGGCTGTGAAGGCGTGGCGATCAGCGCCCCTGGCTATGTTAATCCGCATACCGGTTTTATCGAAATGGGTGGGGCCATCCGCCGCTTTGACAACTTTGCCATCAAAGAATGGCTGGAAGAACGCACGCAGCTGCCCGTTGCCATTGAAAATGACGCCAACTGCGTCCTGCTGGCTGAACGCTGGCAGGGGAAAGCGGCGGGGATGAGCAACTTTCTGGTGCTGACCATCGGCACCGGCATCGGCGGGGCGATTTTCTGCAATGACCAACTGGTACACGGCGCGCGCTTCCGGGCGGGAGAATTTGGCTACATGCTGACCGAACGCCCTGGCCCACGCGACGTTCGCCGCTACACCATGAACGATACCTGCACCCTGAGAACCCTGCGTAAAGACTACGCGGAGTATGTCGGCAAACCGCTGGAGGATGTCAGCGGGGAAGAGGTTTTCGATCGCTTTGACGCCGGCGACGTGGCCTGCCAGCGCATGGTGAACGCGTTCTTCAACGATCTCGGCACCGGCCTTTATAACCTCGTCAATCTGTTCGACCCGGAAAAAATCCTGCTCGGCGGCGGCATTGTGGAACGTCCGGGCTTCCTTGCGCTGCTACGCGAGCACTTAGCCTGGTTCACGATTGATGACTATCTTGACACCGTCAGCCACGGCAACGATGCCGGACTCATTGGCGCGGTCTACCATTTTAATCAGCACTGTCGGTCGCAGCATGCGATCTCTAATTAAGGGAGAGAATATGTCTGGATTCAAAGAAGGTTTTCTGTGGGGCGGCGCGGTGGCGGCGCACCAGCTGGAAGGTGGCTGGAAAGAGGGTGGCAAAGGCGTTAGCGTTGCGGATGTGATGACGGCCGGCGCCCACGGCGTCCCGCGTGAAATTACCGATGGCGTGCTGCAGGGAAAAAACTACCCTAACCATGAAGCGATCGACTTCTACCACCGCTACAAAGAAGACATCCAGCTGTTTGCCGAGATGGGCTTCAAATGCTTCCGTACCTCCATCGCCTGGACGCGTATTTTCCCGCTGGGCGACGAGCTGGAGCCGAACGAAGCCGGGCTGCAATTCTATGACGATCTGTTTGACGAGTGCCTGAAGCACGGCATTGAGCCAGTGATTACGCTGTCGCACTTCGAAATGCCTTACCATCTGGTCACCGAATACGGCGGCTGGCGCAACCGTAAGCTGATTGATTTCTTCCTGCGTTTCTCGAAAGTGGTCTTCACTCGCTATCAGCACAAAGTGAAGTACTGGATGACCTTCAACGAGATCAACAACCAGGCCAACTACCACGAAGACTTCGCGCCGTTCACCAACTCAGGCCTGAAGTATCAGCCGGGCGAAGATCGCGAGCCGGTAATGTATCAGGCGTCGCACTATGAGCTGGTTGCCAGCGCCCTGGCGGTGCGTGCGGCCCGTGAAATCAACCCTGCGCTGCAGGTTGGCTGCATGATTGCCATGTGCCCAATTTACCCGCTGACCTGTGCGCCAGGCGACATGATGATGGCGATGAACGCGATGCACCGCCGCTACTGGTTCACCGATGTGCACGTGCGCGGCAAGTACCCGCAGCATCTGCTGAACTACTTCGAGCGCCGTGGTTTTGAGCTGGATATTACCGACGAAGATCTCGCGGCGCTGGCCGAAGGCTGCGTCGATTACATTGGCTTCAGCTACTACATGTCGTTTGCCACCAAAGCCAGCGCCGACAACCCGCAGTTTGACTACGACGAATCAAAAAGCCTGGTCTCTAACCCGTACGTGCAAAAATCCGACTGGGGCTGGCAGATTGACCCGGTGGGCCTGCGCTACTCCCTGAACTGGTTCTGGGATCACTATCAGCTGCCGTTGTTTATCGTGGAAAACGGCTTCGGGGCGATTGACGTGGCGCAGGCCGACGGCTTCGTGGACGACCAGTACCGCATCGATTACCTTTCGGCGCACGTCGCAGAAATGAAAAAAGCGGTGGTGGAAGACGGCGTTGACCTGATGGGCTACACCCCGTGGGGCTGTATCGACCTGGTCTCCGCCGGGACGGGTGAAATGAAAAAACGCTACGGCTTTATCTACGTCGATAAAGACAACGAAGGCCACGGCAGCCTGAGCCGCAGCCGTAAGAAGTCTTTCCAGTGGTACAAAGACGTGATTGAGAGCAACGGCGAAAAGCTCTGATAACGCCTGTGGCTGACTGAATGAACGCTGGTTTAAACACCAGCGTTTTTTTATTACAGCTTACCCAGCAACTCGCCGGAGTTAACGACAAACCCGAAGCATTGCTGCACGTTATACAGGCTGGCTTCCACGCAGTATTTCGGCGACGTTGTGGCGCTGCAATCCTCCAGCAGCAGGCAGTCGTAACCGTGGAAGTTGGCGTCCTGCAGCGTACATAGCACGCACTGGTCAAGGTTAACGCCGGCAAACAGCAGGGTCGTGATATCGAGATTCCTCAGCACGCTGTCCAGCACCGTCTCCTGAAAGCCTGACATCCGGTATTTATCAATGCGAATGTCGGCGGCGGCAGGGGTGAGTTCCTCCACGACTTCCGCAGACCAGCTGCCCGCCTGAAGCACCTGCGCGCCGGACTCCGGCAGCGGATCGCCCAGGCCCGTTTGGGTGCCATTCGGGTTATAAACGTGCAGCAGCGCAGGGCTGAGATTAAGCCTGTCCGGACGGTTACCCCAGTTGAGCCAAATCACGGGTACATCGGCTATACGCAGCGGTGGCAGCAGTTTGCTCAGAGGGATAATCGGCGCTCGAGCGGGAGTAACATCCACGCCAATGTGCGCCAGCCAGCCCCCAGGGTGGCAAAAATCGTTTTGCATATCAATGACGATCAGCGCGCTGTGCGCCAGATCGAGCGCGATCTCACGCCCGCGACTCTCAAGGATAACGGGGCGCGAGGGGCGGCCAGCGCGCACCATATTCACGCTCTTTTTTGTCACCCGCCACTGATTGCGCGGGGTGCTGCCGAGGGAGTGGCCAGTCATGGCTTCGCTTCCCCTTGCAGCACGAGGATGTCTTCCTCATCCAGCTCAACGGGGACGCCGCGACGAATCAGTTCGGCGAAGCCTTCGTTGGGCGTCATCACCGTTAATGTATATAGTTTGCCTGCGCCGGTGTTGCGGATAGCGTGTTCATTGCCCGGATGCAGCAGGAGTGCATCACCTTTGCGAATAGCCGTTTCTTCATCGTTGCAACGGGCAATGCCTTCCCCGGAAAGCACGTAAAAAAACTCGTGCGCCGCGGCGTGCACGTTGGGTGGCGTAGCGCCGCCGGGGGTAAAAATTTCAACCACAAACACGTTTTCGATGCCGTCCTGATGCTTGTCGAACAGCACGGCAAAGTAGTTGGTGTCCGTCGGGCTGATGCGAAAAGCGTGGGCGCTGGACACGTTGGTAAGGCGGAAATGTTGCATCGGTTATGACTCCTTGCGGTAAGGCTGCGTCAGGGCGCGAGGCTGGATGGTTCGCCCCACCACGCCGGACATCGCCAAAATAGTAAGCAGGTACGGGAGCGCCAGCAGAACCTGCGGCGGCAGCGAGTTTTCAAAGATCTGCAAAGAGAGCTGCAGCGCATCGGCAGCGCCAAAAATAAAGGCGGCCAGCAGGGCTTTCAGCGGACTCCAGCGGCCAAAAATCACGATAGCTAAGGCGATAAAGCCCTGGCCGCTGACCACGTTGTCGCGGAACAGGCCGATTTGCGCAGTAACCAGGTAGCTACCGGCCAGCCCGGCCCCGAGGCAGGAGAAAAGCACGCCCCAGGTGCGTAATTTCAGTACGTTAAGCCCGGCGGCATGGGCCGCTTTGGGGTTTTCGCCCACGGCGCGCAGCGCCAGGCCAAAGCGCGTATGGAACAGGCCAAAATGAGCGATAAGTGCCAGAACAAGGGTGAGGTAGAGCGGCCAGGGCTGAGTAAAAAGTACCGGACCGATAAACGGCAGGGATGACAGCAGCGGCATGGGCCAGGCGGCAAACATCGGGATCGCTGCCGTCCCGCTGGTCCCGATGGTCAGGGAATAAAGCCACGATGCCAGACCCGCCGCCAGGATATTAAAGACAATCCCCACCACAATCTGGCTGGCGTGGGCGCGTAAATACAGGGCGGCCAGCAAGATGCCGACCAGCAGGCCGCCTATGCCGCCCGCAAAAAAGCCGAGCAGCGTTGAGCCGGTATACGCGGCCGCCAGATAGCTGCTGAGCGCACCCAGCAAAATCGTACCTTCCAGCCCGATGTTGAGGACGCCTGCGCGTTCGGCGTAGATCTCGCCGAGAGCCGCCAGTAAGACCGGGCCTGCAAGGCGAATAGCCGCGGCCAGCCAGCCGATGAAAAAGGCGGTATCGAGGTGCGTCATGGCGCTCATGATTTTTTCTCCACTAAAGCATCCTGCGTTAGGGCGCGAGCTGGCAGGCGAAGGCGGTAATAGCGCAGGACATCGCCCGCCAGGATCATCAGCACCACCAGGCTTTGCAGGATTAGCACCACCGAAGTGGGCAAACCGGTTTCCCGCTGCATAGCGCCGCCGCCCACCTGTAACCCGCCGTATAAAATGGCGGTGGGGATCACCAGCAGCGGGTTCAGCCTCGCCAGCAGAGCGACCACGACACCGATAAAGCCGACGCCGCCGGAAATGCCGTCCATCAGGCGGTGCTGTACGCCAAGTACCGCGCACAGCCCGGCGAGTGCCGCAAAACCACCTCCCAGGTAAACAGCACTCATTTGGCGACGGGCAACGTCCACGCCGCCGTAGCGAGCCGCTTTTGGATTCAGCCCGGCCAGGCTGATTTCGTAGCCCGCGGGCGTGCTGCGCATCAGCCAGCAGGTAAACAGCGTGGCGATAACGGCGATGGCGATGCCCCAGTGGGTTTTCATCCCGCTGAAAACAAACGGTAGCCAGGTGTCCTGCGGCAGGCGGGGCGTTTGCGGCAGGTCGCCCGGGGCACGCATTGGGCCGGACACCAGGTATTGCACCAAAAAGACGGCGACATAATTCGCCATCAGCGAAATCAGGACATCGTTGCCGCCAAAGCGAACGCGCAGGGCGCCCACCCAGCCAGCCCAGAGCGCCCCAGCGATAAACGTCACCAGCAGCACAACCGGCCAGTACAGCTCAACCGGTAGTTTCCAGGGCAGGCCCTGTGGCGTGCCGGAAAGCGCGACCCAGCTTGCCGCCGCGGCGCCGACCAAAAAGCAGCCTTCAAAGCCGATGTAGCCCAGCCCCGCCCGCCAGATGACCAGCGTTGCCAGCGCGATTAGCATCAGCGGCGTGGCCTGGACCAGGCTCAGGCCCAGCCCGCGCGCGGAGCCAAAGGCCTCGCTGAACAGGACGCCATAAGCGTTGAGGGGATTCGCGCCGAAGGGTAAAAACAGCAGTCCACCGACGACAAACGCGGCGAGAATGCCGCCGAAGCTGGTCAATGCCAGCGCCGGGGAGGACTGCATCGGGGAAAGTCTTTTTTCAAGCCACTTTGTCATGCTGCGGATCCGCGTGAGTCGGGCTGCCACCGGCCATCAGTTCAGAAAGGAGAGCCGGCGTGGCGTGTGCCGTCTCCAGCTCGCCCGCGATCTGGCCGTTGTACATCACGGCAATGCGGTCCGAGAGGTTGAGAATTTCTTCGAGTTCGGCAGAGATCAGCACAATCGCGCAGCCGCTGTCCCTTGCCGCCAATAAACCTGCCCAAACGGCTTCAACTGCGCCGACGTCCAGCCCGCGGGTAGGTTGCTCAACGATCAGCAGTTTTGGGTTCATGGCGACTTCCCGGCCGAGAATCAGCTTTTGCAGGTTACCGCCTGACAGCTTGCCTGCTTCGAACTGAGCATCTGGCGCGCGAACGTCAAAGCGGGCCATGATCTCTTTGGCGTGGCGAGCGATCTTCAGGCGATCCAGCAGCCAGCCTTTGGCTTTGGTAAAGCTGCGCTGCGAGCCGAGCATCGCGTTTTCTTCCAGCGAGAGGGTGACGAATGAACCGACTTCCCGGCGATCGGCGGGAATAAACCCGATGCCTTTTTGGCGGCGCTGGGCGGGCGTGGCGTCGGAAATGTCTTCTCCTGCCAACAGAATGCGCCCGGCCTCTATCGGCATCAGGTTGAGCAGCGCGCTGGCCAGCTCTGACTGACCGTTACCTTCCACGCCGGCAATGCCCAAAATTTCTCCCGCCGCGACTTTAAGCGACGCGCGCCAGATTTTTTGCTGCCCGGTTTCGTCGCGCAGGGCGATGCTGTCCACATGCAGTACGTTGTGGCCTGGCTTGCAGGGTGTTTTCTCGACGCGCAGCACAACATCACGGCCAACCATGCGCCGGGCCAGGTCGGTTTCGGAAGTGTCGGATACTGCCACGGTATCAACCATTTTCCCCGCGCGCATCACGGAGACACGATGAGCAATCGCCATGATTTCATAGAGTTTGTGGGTAACAATGACCACCGATCGCCCTTCGGCGCAGAGCGATTTCAACGTCGCAAACAACCCTTCTTTTTCTTTGGGCGTAAGCACCGCCGTGGGTTCATCGAGGATCAGAACCTGCGCGTTGCGGTAGAGCAGTTTGAGGATCTCAACCCGCTGCTGAACGCCAACGGAAAGGTGCTGCACCTGCGCCCAGGGATCGACGGCCAGGCCGTGCTTATCCGACAGCGTCTGCAGCCTGGCAGCGGCGGCCTTCAGATTGAGCACGCCGCTGGCGTTTTCTTTCAGGCCGAGTACCACGTTTTCGACGACCGTCATCGGCTGCACCAGCATAAATTCCTGGTGAACCATGCCGATGCCGCAGGCAATGGCGTCGCTCGGATTGCGAAATGCTACGCTTTGGCCCGCGACGATAATTTCGCCCTCATCGGCCTGATAAAGGCCGTAGAGAATTTGCATCAGGGTGCTTTTTCCTGCGCCGTTTTCGCCCAGCAGAGCGTGGATCTCACCGGCTTCGATGGTCATCGAGACGCTGTCGTTGGCGGTGACGCGGGCAAATCTTTTGGTGATGCGATTTAACGCGACCCGCACCTCTGGCGCAGCTATGTTCATCTGTTGGCTCCGGGTCAGGCGGTGGCGGATAACGCGCCGGTATCAAGCTGCTGCCAGATTTTCTGGAAGGCTTGCCAGGCGCTGTCGCTCACTAAGCTTGCGTTGTGGGAGGCGTCGCCGTAAATAACCGACCAGGCTTTGGCGACGCTGGGGGCCCACTCTTCGCCGCCCTTAAAGGCGTGGCCTGCCGCTGCGCTGCCGACCTGCTCTACAACCCAGTCCACGTTTTGCTTGAAGCTGCAGGCGATGTGGGCCGGGGAGACCGCTTTTTGATCGGTGTAGCAGCCAATGGCTTTGACGTTCGCGGCAATCGCACCCTGAAGCGCGCCGAGGCCGGTGACGTCTGCAGCATGCCAGATAACGTCTGCGCCGTTGGTGATCATTGCCGTGGCAGCCTCACGCCCTTTTGCCGCGTTGCCGTAGTCGCCGGTGACGACGCCAAGCCCCTTGATGCCAGGACGTGTTTTTTCCGCCCCGAGAATGAAGGCACGCATCATGCCCTGCTGGGTTGGGTTATCGCCGCCGCCCACAAAGCCAACGGCTTTGCCTTTGTCAGAAATCAGTGCCGCCAGGGCGCCGGCCGCATAGGCGGCCTGAATGTAGGCCAGATTGATGTACTCGACGTTCTTCGGTGCCGCCTCTGCGGGTTTAAAAGTGGAGGCAAAAAAGTCGGTATCAGGGTAGTCCGGCGCAATTTCTGTGAACGCCGCGCCATACTCGAAACTGTGGCCAATTATCAGGTTGTAGCCATCATCCGCGTAGCCGCGAATAGATTGTTCCATTTGTGCCTGCGGTACGCTTTCGCTCCAGGCCACTTTAATGCCGGATTTTTTCAGGCTTTGCAGACCCTGATAGGCCAGAGAATTCCAGCCTCCATCGGAAATGGTGCCCGGTAGCAGCAGCGCTACCTTGAACTCTTTCTCCGCCGCCAGGGCAGAGCGTGACATGATGGGGGCAAGGGCCGGTAGTACCACTGCGCCTGCCAGCATTTTTGCGAAGTTTCTGCGGGTGATGCCTGCCATTTTTTCTCTCCCAAAAGGGTTGATGGAGAAGTGCCGATGGCTTCAGTTATGCCGCGCTTAGCGATATCTTAAAAGCACGTATTTTCGTACTCACTGATGCCTTTTAGGCAACGCAGGAATCCTGATGCTGAAATATCGTTTACTGGTTTATCTTGATGAGGTGGCGCGCAGCGGCTCGATTCGTAAGGCCGCAGAGCGTCTGCATATTTCCGCTTCGGCGATCAACCGTCAGCTGCTGGCGCTGGAGGAAGAGCTGGGGACGCCTTTGTTCCAGCGTCTGCCGCGGAAAATGATCCTCACTGCCGCGGGCGAAACGCTGATTCACCACGTGCGCCAGAGCTTTAAAGAACTGGAATGGGCGCAGATAAAAATTGAGGAGCTAAAGGGGCTGCGGCGTGGGGAAGTGACGGTGGCGATGATGAGCGGGCTTGCAGCTAACCTGATCCCGAGAGCGGCAGCTGATTTCCGTCGCGCTAATCCACGGGTAAAACTCCATCTGCAGCAGATGACTCGCGGGGAGGATATCACCGGCGCAGTAGCCTCGGGCGACGCAGATTTGGGAATTGGCTTTGATTTTGAAATGCGTTCGGCGCTGCGAAGTATTGCCAGCGTGACGGGACGGCTCGGGGCCGTTGTTGCGCCGGGGCATCCGCTGGCCGACAGAAGCAGCCTGCGGTTAAGTGACTGTATGCCTCATCCGATGGTCATCGCCGATGACTCAACGGTGATCCGCCCTTATCTGAACGACGTTTTTGCCCGGGCGATGGTGGCGCTGCAGCCGGTGATTGAAACCAATTCTATTGAGGTGATGCGGCAGTCGGCGATGATGGATCAGGCGCTGACGTTCCTGACGCCGTTTGATATCGAAACCGATTTACGAAGCGGGCGGCTGCTGTATATCCCGGTGCGTGAGCTGGGGCAGCAAACGCAAACGCTGATGCTCATTGGTCACGACCGGGGCACCAGCGCCATCGGCAGCGTGCTGGCCGAGACGCTAAAAGGCATGATGCTGCAGATGGAGTAGCGCCCGGCGGGAAGTCGGGCGGAATATTCAGCGGCTAAAAGCGGTGTGTGAGGTCAGCAGGCTGAGATCGGCCCGACTGACCTCGTCGATTAGCTGCAGTAGAGCGCGGGCGGCGCGGTCTACTTCAATGCCACCTCTTTCGGCATCGGCGGCGGCGGCGTTCCCCGTGGTGCCAGAAGGGTGAAGATCCTGAGCCATCCAGCCGAAGCTGACGCCGCCTTCCGGCGTGAGGATGCCGCCTGTGGCTGCCATCGCTACCGAAGCCGAGACAAAGTTAGCGGCATGATTCATGTGTACTAAATCGGGGTGAAGATGCAGCATCACGCTGGTTTCGGATTCCCCGCCGTGAATGCCGTGCTGGCGCTCAGCTTCGCTATAAAGATCGGAAGTATCAATGGTGCGAAACCAGCTGGCGCCCACGGCCAGCATTCCCAGCTCCACGCGTAGCCTGCGACAGACGATTTCCATCAGCTGTGGCTGCCCGCCGTGGGAATTCCAGAAAATGAGCTTGCGGACGCCCGCGCGCCATGCGCTTTTGGCCACTTCAAACCACACCAGGCCCAGTACTTCATAAGACAGCGTGAGCGTCCCGGGATAGGCCAGGTGTTCGTCAGACTTGCCGATGGGCAGCGCGGGCATAAACAGCACGGGCAGGTCAGCGGGGCGATGTTCTACCGCTCGCTGGATAATACCGGCATTTATAGCGGCATCGACCCGCACCGGTAGGTGGGGGCCATGCTGCTCCACGGCGCCAATGGGCAGCACCGCGACAATATTGTGCATCTCCAGCTCGCTGAATTCGCGGCTGGAAAGATCCCACCACCAGGGGGAAGAGGGCAGTTGCATAGGGCGTCTCCTTTTCCTTCAAACTGCCATACCCTGCGGCATCGTTAAAGCAGCAAAAATGGCGCATTGTGTTGCCTTTTTGAGAACGGTTTTTTGCTGCATGAAGACGATGGAGGTTATTTTCCCCTGGCCGTAAGTCAAATTGTGGCTATCACTGGCTGTATTTAGCTTATTTATTGCTTAATTGTTCTTTTTAGCATAAAGACAAATTTAGTTTATATTCGAATGAAATAAATAATTACGGCTCACTGCGGTGTTTACGCGTGATTATTTTCTTTATGTATATTTAATTTATTAACTAAATAAACTTGCTGAGCGCGATATTGACGAAATTGACAGCCTCTGATGTACTAACCTGGAATTTTGTTTTTTACCGCGACGATTTATTCGCCGAAAAAGTGATGGCTGAAATTAACTCTGGACGCAATTATGAAAAGAAGAACACGGCTTATGTTGGCCACTGCAGGTTTGCTTATTTCAATGTTTGGACATGCCGAAGCCACAAGGGCAGATACCAGTGAGCACCGTATTCCAGCGGTAAAATTGATTAACACGGCTGATAATCACTCTGTGTTTGTAAAAGGTTCTATTCCCTCTCTGGCGAAACTTTCTTCTGAAAACCTCTATTTCAGTAATACCTTTGAAGAGTGGCAGAAAGGTGTGCATCCGGCACCGAAAAAACAGTACGTAGTTACCCTGAAAGGCAAGCTGAAGTTCAAGGTTAGTGACGGCTCCACATTCATCATCGAGCCAGGAACCGTGCTGCTTGCGGCCGATACCGCCGGCGAAGGGCACAGCTGGGATATCGTGGACGGCAAGGAGTGGGTACGGGTTTATATCCCGGTGGGTGACGACGATCGCTTCATCGCAGATAAATAATTCCGGTACAGATAAAGCGTTAATTTCAGCCCCGTTAACCATAGAATGGACGGGGCTGCTACGCCTAAAAATAGTAGTTTTAATTCTTCTGTAAAATATAAATTCATTTATTGCTTGTCATTTTATTGTCATTTTTTATGTGGTCAGATCGTTGCAAACAATGGCTAAAGAAGTCTTTCAGGCTGCCGATAAAAAACGATAATTCAAAAAACACCGCCGCAACCGTTGATGTGATTTCTGTCAATTGCCTTCTCTTATTGCCTGCGATATAACCATTAAAGCTCAGAGGGATTTATGAACAAACTGAAGAATATGCGCCTTAGTACCATGCTGGGGGCTGGCTTTGCGCTGGTTATCGCCATTGGGTTCTTTGTCGCATTATTTGCCAGAATGCAGTTAGTGTCTGTTGGAAATAACCTTAATTATGCAGCCAATGTCCGACTGGTGAATTTGCTGCTGATCGTAAAAATCAAGGATAATATTACCGATAACGCCCACGAAATTCGTGATATGGCGTTGTTTACCACGCTGCCGCATACTGAAGCCGAGAGTCGGGCCTACATTACAAAAACCAACCAGGCACTCGAAAAGCGTATCCAGGACAACAATGTCCTCTTGAAGCAGCTGGATAAGGCGCTGAAGCTCAAGCGTTCCCGCGAGCTGTTCGACAACCTGAACGCTGTCCGCCCGGCTTATTCCCAGGCGCTCCGCAAGGTGATGAGCGTCAGTGCGGCCGGGCAGTATGATGCCGCCCGTGCGCTAGTCATCAGTGAAGTTGTGGCTCCGCAGGCCAGAGTGCTCGATGCGCTCAGCGAGATGATTAACGATCATTCCGGTAGCACAGTGGGCATGGCTCGTGGCTATGTGGAGGACGCTCATTTTGCCGGTAACCTGTTGTTGGTTATTACGATTATCAGCGCCGTGATCGGCTCTTTGATTGCCTGGGGCATTGGACGAGCGGTGAAAGGCCAGCTTGGCGGTGAGCCCGTTTATGCTGTCTCCGTTGCTAAACAAGTTTCTGAGGGCCAGCTCAATACCGCCGTTGAGCTGAAGCAAGGGGACACCAGAAGTCTGCTCGCGGCTATGGATGAGATGCGTAGCCGCCTGCTCGGGGTAGTACGTGACGTCCGGGACAGTAGCCATTCGATCTCCGTGGGGGCCAGTGAAATTGCGGCTGGCAGCACCGATCTCAGCCAACGTACCGAAGAGCAAGCGGCCAGCCTGCAGGAAACGGCCGCTTCTATGGAACAAATGAGCCAGACCATTCAGCAGAATGCCGAGACGGTGCGCACCGCGACTCGCCTGGCCAACTCTGCCAGCGAAACGGCCACGGAAAGCGGGAATGCCGTCAATAATCTGGTGCTGACGATGCGCGAAATTAGCGAAAGCTCGCAGAAAATTGGCGACATTATTAGCGTTATCGACGGCATTGCCTTCCAGACAAACATTCTGGCGCTGAATGCCGCCGTCGAGGCCGCTCGGGCAGGGGAATCCGGACGCGGATTTGCGGTCGTTGCCGGAGAGGTCCGCTCGCTGGCGCAGCGCTCCGCTTCGGCGGCCAGTGAGATCAAAGCTCTGATTGAGGACAGCATGCGTACGGTCACAAAAGGATCGGATATGGTGAGTTCGGCGGGAACGACGATCGATGACCTTGTCCAGCAGTCCCACCGCGTGGCCGGGCTGATCTCTGAAATTGGCGTGACGACGGAAGAGCAGGGCCAGGGCATCGCACAGATAAACGTGGCTATCACTCAGTTGGATCAGGTCACGCAGCAGAATGCTGCGCTGGTGGAAGAGTCTGCCAGCGCCGCTGAAAGCCTCAGCGATCAGGCCACTCGCCTGGTACAGTTGATGAGTATCTTCAATACCGGGCAGGTAATTACCGCGGCTACCGCCCGCCAGGCTAAGCCGGCACCTGCTTCTGCCGCCCGCAAACCTGAGCTTGCCACGAACGGTGGCGGCTCAGATAACTGGGAGCAGTTCTAATCCTCAGTGGCTGCCTGCCGGGCGCAGAGTAGCCAAATCCGAATATGGGTGAGGTGAGCAGAGGCCTTAAACGTGACTGACCCGGAAAAAATGAAGTTTGATTAATGGTACATTTGATCTCGCTTGTCACAGACTTATTGATTAAGTGGTTAATTTAAAGGATAAATTATGCCAACAGCGATTGATAAAGCATTAGACTTCATTGGTGGTATGAATACCTCGGCCTCCGTGCCGCACCCTATGGATGAGAGCACCGCGAAGGGAATGTTGAGATATCTCAAACAGCTGGGCGTTCCGGTTAGCGCTGAAGACGTCACGGCCCGAGGCGCCCAAGAGGGATGGAACGCCGACTTCACGAAAAAAGTCGCCGGTTGGGCGCACAAGGTGGAGTCCGGTAACCGCCTGGTGATTAAAAACCCTGAATATTTTTCTGCCTATATGAAGGAAGAGCTCCGGGCGCTGGTGTGAGCTGAATACTTCGTCGCTCTAAGAAGCAAAAAGGCTGACGATTTCTCGTCAGCCTTTTTTGTTTGGTGGCCCCTGCTGGACTTGAACCAGCGACCAAGCGATTATGAGTCGCCTGCTCTAACCACTGAGCTAAGGGGCCGTGGCGCTGAATTATAATGTAACTGTCGATGACGATCCAGCGCTTAAATGGTATGTGCTTATTTTATAAACAATGGCTAATCAATCCCTTATACTGCCCATTCGATTCATTCAGCTGAGAAATACAATGGTTAGCGATATCCTTCAGCCGGACCTTCGGGTCGTGTTCTGCGGCATTAATCCGGGAAAATCATCCGCTCATCTTGGGCTGCCTTTTGCGCACCCTGCCAATCGCTTCTGGAAAGTGCTTCACCTGGCGGGCTTTACCGACCGGCAGCTCAAGCCTGAGGAGGCGCAGCTGTTGCTTTCCTACGGCTGCGGCGTGACGAAACTGGTGGAGCGGCCAACCGTGCAGGCCAACGAAGTGGCGCTGCAGGAGCTGCGTGCCGGCGGGCGCGAGCTTATCGCAAAGATGCAGGAGTACCAGCCGGGCGTGCTGGCGATTCTGGGCAAGCAGGCGTTTGAGCAGGCTTTCAGCCAGCGTGGCGCGAAATGGGGCAGGCAGGAGATTACCCTCGGTGATACCGAGGTGTGGATTTTGCCCAATCCGAGTGGCTTGAGCCGCATCACGGTGGATAAGCTGACGGAAGCCTATAAAGAGCTGAATGAGTCGCTGGCGGCGCGCGGGCGGGTAGGGTCTGGTGTTGCTGGAGCCCTCACCCCGGCCCTCTCCCAGAGGGAGAGGGGGAATTAAAAGCTGTGTACGGAGGGAGAAGGGGAATTAAAAGAGGCGCCTGAAAAACGGCAGCAGACAGAAATTCAAGGCAAAAAAAAGCTCCCAGGCGGGAGCTTTTCAATTTTGAGAACTGATTAATCGTCCAGGAAGCTACGCAGCACTTCAGAGCGGCTTGGGTGGCGCAGTTTGCGCAGCGCCTTCGCTTCGATCTGGCGGATACGTTCGCGGGTAACATCGAACTGTTTACCCACTTCTTCCAGCGTGTGGTCGGTATTCATGTCGATACCGAAGCGCATACGCAGGACTTTCGCTTCACGCGCGGTCAGGCCAGCCAGAACGTCGTGCGTTGCGGAACGCAGGCTTTCGGAAGTGGCAGAATCCAGCGGCAGCTCGAGGGTCGTGTCCTCGATGAAATCACCCAGATGCGAATCTTCATCGTCGCCGATTGGCGTTTCCATGGAGATAGGCTCTTTGGCAATTTTCAGCACTTTACGGATTTTGTCTTCCGGCATCAGCATACGCTCGGCTAACTCTTCCGGCGTTGGCTCACGGCCCATCTCCTGCAGCATCTGGCGCGAAATACGGTTGAGCTTGTTGATGGTCTCAATCATATGCACCGGAATACGGATGGTACGCGCCTGGTCGGCGATGGAGCGAGTGATAGCCTGACGGATCCACCAGGTTGCATAAGTCGAGAACTTATAGCCACGGCGATATTCAAACTTATCAACGGCTTTCATCAGGCCGATGTTGCCTTCCTGAATCAGATCGAGGAACTGCAGACCACGGTTGGTGTATTTCTTGGCGATAGAAATAACCAGACGCAGGTTGGCTTCAACCATCTCTTTCTTCGCGCGGCGCGCTTTCGCTTCACCAATGGACATGCGGCGGTTGATGTCTTTTACCTGCTCGATAGTCAGGCCGGTTTCTTCTTCGATCTGCTGCAGTTTCTGCAGGCTGCGGTGAACGTCATCGGACACGTCGTGCAGCTTCTCAGACCACGGCTTATTCATCGCGATGGCCGCGTTGAACCAGGTTTCGCTGGTTTCGTTGCCGGTAAACAGCGTGATGAAGTTTTTCTTCGGCATTTTGCACTGCTCAACGCACAGTTTCATGATGATACGTTCTTGGGTACGAACGCGATCCATCATGACGCGCATGCTGTTGACCAGGTAGTCGAACTGTTTCGGCACCAGGCGGAACTGTTTGAACACTTCAGACAGCTGCAGGATCTCCGCGGCGGCGTCAGCGTGGCTGCGGCCCTTCGCTTTGATGGTGTCGCGAGTCAGTTCGTACTGCTTGCGCAGCTCACCAAATTTTTCGCGCGCCAGTTCCGGGTCGATGCTGTTGTCATCGTCGGAGCTGTCGTCATCAGACTCTTCGTCTTCATCCTCGTCGTCGTCCATCTCTTCCTGAGAGAGTTCTGAACCGACGTGGGTTGCGGTTGGCGCAAGATCTTCTTCCGCGTTCGGATCAACAAAGCCGGTGATAAGGTCGGACAGGCGCGCTTCTTCAGCTTCGACGCGATCGTACTGCTCCAGCAGATAGGTGATCGCTTCCGGGTACTCGGCAACCGAGCACTGTACCTGGTTGATACCGTCTTCGATACGCTTCGCGATATCGATCTCACCCTCACGGGTTAACAGTTCAACGGTCCCCATTTCGCGCATGTACATACGCACGGGGTCGGTGGTACGTCCAATTTCGGACTCCACGCTGGACAGCACCTGGGCAGCCGCTTCTTCCGCGTCTTCATCGGTGCTGTTAGAGTTTTCAGCAAGCAAAAGATCATCGGCATCAGGGGCTTCTTCCATCACCTGAATACCCATGTCGTTGATCATTTGGATGATGTCTTCGATCTGATCGGAGTCGACGATATCTTCCGGCAGATGGTCATTGACCTCGGCATAGGTCAGATAGCCTTGCTCCTTACCACGTTGGACAAGAAGCTTGAGCTGTGACTGCGGGTTTTGCTCCATAAGACGGTATCCACACTTCAGTATTAGGGTTGTGTCGGTAGGCGTTGCCGCCAACAATAACGTACGAGGGCTGATTTATTTTTATGCCGCAGCCCGTCCGTGCGGCGTTCGGGGGTGACCCGATCAATGTTCGGCAGTTAAGCCGCGAATCTATTTTTTGGCGCGCGATTGCGTGATCACGCGAACTTCTTCACGCTCCGCCGGGGTAAGCCCCGTCGTTCTGGAACGTGCCATTAATTCTTCAAACCTCAGCTCCAGCGCCGACTCAAAAAGATGATCCAGCGAGTCGGTGAACGTTTTTTCAGCAATGTCCTTATCTGCTATATCGTCCCACGCCGAGAGTTTTTCAAGGGTCGCGGCCTCATTTGTGCCACGATATTGTTCCAGCAGCTGCCCGGTAGTGAGTCCTGGATGCGCCAGGCAGGCGTCAACCAAGCCGCTAAACAGCGTTAAGCCCGGCAGCTTTTCGGCATTCAGCCCGCTTAGTGGCGGGACCAGCGGAGCCAGTTCCGGATTCTGTACCAATAACCCTATCAGTATACGCATGGTTGTGCGTTTTAGCTGAGGCGCCGGGCGAGGTGTTGCCCCTTCGACCTGTTTGGGCATCAGCTTTTCAAGCTGGCTGTCGTCCAGAATGCCGAGTTTATTACCCAGCTCCTGGCGCAGATAGATACGCAGCGTTTCGCCGGGTACCTGGCTAATCAGCGGCAGAGCCAGCGTACTCAGCCGTGCTCTTCCGTCTGGCGTACTTAAGTCAACCTGCGGCAGCAGGCTGTTAAACAGGAACGTGGAGAGCGGCTGAGCCTGCTCCATCCGCGCTTCAAACGCGTCCTTTCCCTCTTTGCGCACCAGCGTATCCGGGTCTTCGCCGTCGGGCAGGAACATAAACCGCAGTTGGCGACCGTCCGTCATATAAGGTAGCGCAGTTTCCAGCGCTCGCCATGCCGCGTCTCGTCCAGCGCGATCGCCGTCATAACAGCAAACAACGTTATCCGTAACCCGGAACAGCAGCTGAATATGGTCGGCGGTTGTGGAGGTGCCAAGAGAAGCAACGGCGTACGAAATGCCGTACTGCGCCAGCGCCACCACATCCATATATCCTTCGACTACCAGAAGGCGCGCCGGTTCCGGCTGGCTCTGCTGGGCTTCATACAGGCCATACAGCTGGCGGCCCTTGTGAAAAATGTCGGTTTCCGGGGAGTTCAGGTATTTCGGCAGGGCATCGCCCAGCACGCGTCCACCAAACCCAATGACCCGGCCGCGTTTATCGCGAATCGGGAACATGACCCGCTCGCGGAAGCGGTCATAGCTGCGGCCCTGGTCGTTAGTGACCAGCATGCCCGCGTCGGTCAGCGCCTGGCGGTTTTCACCGTTGCCGCCAAAGCGTTTAAGCGCATTATCCCAGCCGGGCGGCGCATAGCCGATGGCGAAATGGCTAATGACTTCATCGCTCAGGCCGCGCTTGCCCAGATACTGACGCGCCGGTTCTGCGGCGGGCTGCTTCAGGGACTGCTGATAAAAGGCGTTCAGGCCGTCCATCAGTTGATACAGGCTTTGGCGCTGGTGTCGTTCGATCTGGCTTGGGCCGTTGCCGGCTTCGTACGGCACTTCAAGGTTGTGCATGGTCGCCAGCTCTTCAACGCTTTCGACAAACTCGAGCTTGTCGTAGTTCATCAGGAAGTCGAGGGCATTGCCGTGCGCGCCACAGCCGAAGCAGTGGTAAAACTGTTTATCACCGTTCACGGTGAAAGAGGGGGTTTTCTCGTTATGGAATGGACAACATGCGTGGTAATTCTTGCCCTGCTTTTTCAGCTTCACGCGAGCGTCGATCAGGTCGACGATGTCGGTGCGAGCGATCAGGTCATTGATAAAAACACGCGGGATTCGTCCAGCCATAGGCCCCATGCTATATCCGTCATCTCTCAGGCGGTGGCCTAAAAGCTCAGGGATATGTCAGTTTATAAACGAGAATAAGCCGCGCATTCCTTTCGGAAGCACGGCCTTATAACTACTACTCAGTCTGAAGTTGAGGAGTGAATCCTCAGAAGATTAGTACAGACGAGTGCGGCGTGCGTTTTCGCGAGCCAGTTTCTTCGCGTGGCGTTTCACAGCAGAAGCTTTAGCGCGCTTACGTTCGGTCGTTGGTTTTTCATAGAACTCACGACGACGGACTTCCGCCAGAACGCCTGCTTTCTCGCAGGAACGCTTGAAGCGACGCAGTGCTACGTCGAACGGCTCGTTTTCACGTACTTTAATTACCGGCATGTAACTCTCACCTTTAATAATTCGGTTTGCCGCTGGCATACAGGCCAGCTTAATTCAAAATGGTGCGGAATTTTACTGCAACTCTTGCTGCTTTGTAAAGCACCGAACGACCAGAAACCTGGCTTTTAGGGCCGGTATCTTCCAGGGCCGCAGATTATACACCATAAGGTGCACCCAGGGGCAGCAAAGTTTTACTCCCCGTCATCCTTTGAGCCGCAGCTGCACCGTCTGCACTCGCTTACCCCAGTCACTTACCTAAGTAAGCTCCTGGGGATTCACGCCCTTGCCGTCTGGCGGCAACTCAAATGCTATAGGGTATACAAAGGAAGCCACCGGGATTAAACTTCGCGCCGGGCCAAAGAGGTAAAACAAGCCATGCGTGTACTGGGAATCGAAACATCCTGTGATGAAACCGGCATCGCCATTTATGACGATGAGAAAGGGTTATTAGCCAATCAATTGTATAGTCAGGTGAAACTTCACGCTGACTACGGCGGCGTGGTGCCAGAGCTGGCCTCTCGCGATCACGTCCGCAAGACCGTGCCGCTTATCCAGGCCGCGCTGAAAGAAGCCGGATTAACCGCCAAAGATATCGACGGCGTGGCGTACACAGCAGGGCCGGGTCTGGTGGGCGCGCTGCTGGTTGGCGCAACCATTGGCCGCTCGCTGGCGTTTGCCTGGGATGTGCCTGCCGTGCCGGTCCACCACATGGAAGGCCACCTGCTGGCCCCGATGCTGGAAGACAATCCGCCCGAGTTTCCGTTTGTCGCGCTGCTGGTTTCCGGCGGCCATACCCAGTTGATCAGCGTCACCGGCATTGGTCAATATGAACTGTTGGGTGAGTCTATCGACGATGCGGCAGGCGAAGCCTTCGATAAAACCGCTAAGCTGCTGGGGCTTGACTACCCGGGCGGGCCGCTGCTTTCCAAAATGGCGGCTCAGGGTACGCCGGGGCGCTTCACCTTCCCACGTCCGATGACAGACCGTCCGGGTATGGATTTTAGCTTCTCTGGCCTGAAAACCTTCGCGGCAAACACCATTCGTGATAACGACGCTGACGAACAAACTCGCGCGGATATCGCCCGCGCCTTTGAAGATGCGGTGGTGGATACGCTGGCGATTAAATGTAAACGTGCGCTCGAACATACCGGTTTTAAACGCCTGGTAATGGCGGGCGGCGTGAGCGCCAACCGAACTCTGCGCGCGAAGCTGGCCGAGATGATGACTAAACGTCGCGGCGAAGTGTTTTACGCGCGCCCGGAGTTTTGCACCGATAATGGCGCCATGATCGCCTATGCCGGGATGATTCGCCTGAATGCAGGCACTTCTGGCGATCTGAGCGTTAGCGTTCGCCCGCGCTGGCCGCTGGCAGAGCTACCCGCCGCCTGATAAACGAGAAAAAAAGGAGTGGAACCACTCCTTTTTTATTTGGGTTAGAAAGGCGTTGGGCCCAGCACGGTTACTGCGAGTTGTTCGGCAATGGCCATCAACTGGTCCATATCCTGAGCAGCAATCAGCCGCAGCGCCTGCTCAACGCCTCCGGGTGTACAGGTCATTAGCAGCCGCATGGGCTTATCGGTTCTGTTGGCCCATGCGTGTGGAATACCTCTTTTTAACAGCAGCGATTCGCCGGCGCTGGCATCAATAACCTTTTCCCCGTAGGCAATCCGGGCTGTGCCCTCGAGGACAAGGGCATACTCATCTTCGTTGGTATGAACGTGAAGCGGCGTTCCGTCGCCCGGCTGTGAAACGATCTCCACCACCGAGTAAAGACCACCGGTCTGCTCCGCAGAGACGCGAATCAGGCAAGCTTCGCCCGGCCGTGTTTGCAGCCACTGTGCCGATGCTTCCAGCGCCGTTGAGTGCGATGTTGTATTCAAGATGTTGGCCTCAGTAAAAGTGTTTTGCAGGTGAAACTGTTTTTTTTCCTCTCCACTTTAGGCTCCCCACATCCCGCGCTGCATCTCTGGAGTGTAATAATATGCAACAAACGAAAGCGGCGTTAGCCCGGTACTTTCAGCTCAGGATCCGGCACTCTAAGGTGATACCCGACTGAACCTGGAGAACCCTGTGTCCGATATTCTCAGCAAAATTATCGCCGTTAAGCATGAAGAAATTATCGCTGCCAAAAAAATGATTTCCCTGAGCCAGCTTGCCGAACAGGCCGCTGCTCAGAACCACCGTGATTTTGTTGCTGCGCTTCGCCACAAGCGTGATGCCGGCCTGGCGGGGGTGATTGCCGAAGTTAAAAAGGCCAGTCCGTCAAAAGGGTTAATTCGCGAAAATTTCAATCCCGCAGAGATTGCAGCCTCTTACCAGCAGGGCGGTGCTGCCTGCCTGTCAGTGCTGACTGACGTGCAGTTTTTCCAGGGAAGCGCCGCTTATTTGCAGCAGGCGCGTGCCGCCTGTGAGCTGCCGGTTTTACGCAAAGATTTTATGATCGATCCGTGGCAGGTTATGGAAGCCCGGGCGATGGGGGCGGACTGCATCCTGCTTATTGTCTCTGCCCTTGAAGACAGCCAGATGCAAGAGCTGGAAGTGCAGGCTCATGAACTGGGCATGGCGGTGCTGGTAGAGGTGCATGACGCCGATGAGCTGGAACGTTCGCTTCGTTTGACTACGCCGCTTATCGGCGTGAACAACCGTAATTTGCGCACCTTCGAGACCACGATCGAAACGACCATCAGCCTGCTGGCTCAGCTGCCGGCGGATCGCATGGTTGTTACTGAGTCCGGGATTGCCACGCGCGAACATGTGGTTCGCCTGCGTGAAGCTAACGTGAACAACTTCCTCGTGGGGGAAGCTTTTATGCGGGCAGATGAGCCGGGCCAGGAGCTAGCTGCGATGTTTTTCCCCGCTCGGTAAACGGCAGAATACATGTTAAACCAGAGCTAAAGCCCGCTGAGATAGCGGGCTTTTTTATTGATTTTTGCCAGGATTATGTTGATAAATGTCGTGCACTTAAGGTGCATAGTAAATGCAATTTATACAATAACGATAATGAGTGGGACAATATGAGCGATAAATGGTTAACAACGCTGATAACGAGCGATCCGCAGACAGGGTATGAACTGGCGGTGACGCTTAGCCGTCGGGGAGTCAAAACCGTCCAGCCAGACCCGGAAGTGTTGAAAAAGCTGCGTCCGGTCTACGCGAATGATGCTGATGCGCTGATTGCCTCATCGCAGGTGATAGCGATTCATTTCCAGACGATTGCTGCGGCGAATAATTACTGGAAGGCTTAGCGGTTAGCGGATTTGCCTAAGAAAAAGGAGTGATAAATCACTCCTTTGTTGTTTCTGCGAGGCTAAAACAAGACAACGTTATTCAGACTCGTCTTTTTTCTTTTTCTTTTTAAATCGCGCCCAGATTTTCGTTTCCTGGCCCCGCCACAGGCGCTGAATATTGTCGTGATGACGCATCAGGATCAGGCAGGAGAGCATTGCTACCGGGAAGGTAAACTGCGGCTTGAACCACCAGACATAAAACGGGGCAATCAGCGCGCTGATAATGGCACCGAGGGAAGAATAGCCGCTCAGAAGTACGCTCAGCAGCCAGGTGCCAGCCATCACGCCGGTTAAATCCCAGCCGATGGGCGCAATAGCGCCAAACGCCGTGGCGACACCTTTACCGCCGCGAAACTTAAAGAACACCGGCCAGATATGGCCCATGCAGGCGGCAATAGCAATCAGGCCAAGCCAGAAGGGCGCCACACCCAGGGCCCAGGCCGCCCAGACCGGCAGCATGCCTTTCAGCACATCAAAAATTAGTACCGCTACGGCTGCACCTTTACCGCCAATGCGTAACACATTGGTTGCACCTGGATTACCGGAGCCGCTCTCGCGTGGATCGGGGAGACCGGCAATGCGGCACACCAGAATGGCGCTAGAAATCGAGCCGCAAAGATACGCGAAGATAATCATACCAGGCGCGATTGCACTCATAACGCTGTTCCATGTTGAAAGTGTCGAAGTCTTCTTTGCATCTGTGGATAATACGCATATTTCGCCGGAAGTGGTATCCGGCATGACTAAAAACCGGGCAGGGCGTGATGGACATTGTATTTATAGAGCAACTTTCGGTAATCACCACTATTGGTGTTTACGACTGGGAACAAACCATTGAACAGAAGCTGGTGTTCGATATCGAAATGGCCTGGGATAACCGCAAAGCCGCAGGCAGTGATGATGTCAACGACTGCCTCAGCTATGCGGATGTCAGCGAAGCGGTTATAAAGCACGTGAGCGGGGGGCGTTTTGCGCTGGTAGAACGCGTTGCTGAAGAGGTTGCGGAACTGCTGCTAACCCGCTTTAATTCACCGTGGATTCGGCTGAAGGTGAGCAAGCCCGGCGCTGTTGCACAGGCCGCTAACGTGGGCGTTATCATCGAGCGTGGCGGTAATCTGAAACAAAGCAAATAATGGGCTGAACGTTAAACCAAACGGCGAAAGGCTGGTCTTAACGATGTATCTTTTTGCGGCAGGCGTCGAACGTGTGCCGTTTTTTTGTGTTCGTTTTTGGGATGAGGGGTAAGTGATGAGCGATTTACCAACGTTGGCGATAGCCGCCATTCTTGGCGTTGTGGAAGGATTAACGGAGTTTTTACCGGTATCGTCTACCGGGCACATGATCATCGTAGGGCATCTTTTAGGCTTCGAGGGTCAGACGGCGGAAACTTTTGAGGTGGTTATTCAACTGGGTTCTATTCTCGCCGTGGTCGTGATGTTCTGGCGTCGTCTGTTTGGTTTGATTGGCATCCACTTTGGTCGTCCTCCTGAGCATGAAGGGGTAGGTACCGGCCGTCTTTCTCTGATTCATATTTTGCTTGCTATGATCCCGGCGGTAGTGCTCGGCCTTGTCCTGCACGATGCCATTAAATCGCTGTTTAACCCGGTCAACGTGATGTATGCCCTGGTGGTTGGCGGCGTGCTGCTGATTGTCGCCGAGTGCTTTAAGCCAAAGGTACCGCGTGCCGTAGGCGTGGACGACATCACCTACCGCCAGGCGTTTATGATTGGCTGTTTCCAGTGTCTGGCGCTTTGGCCGGGGTTCTCTCGTTCCGGAGCGACGATTTCCGGTGGGATGCTGATGGGCGTTAGCCGCTATGCGGCTTCTGAGTTTTCATTCCTGCTGGCGGTGCCGATGATGATGGGGGCGACGGCGCTCGATCTCTATAAGAGCATCGGCTTCCTGACAATGGGTGACCTGCCGATGTTTGCCGTGGGCTTTGTCACGGCGTTCATCGTGGCGCTGGTCGCCATCAAAACCTTCCTGCAGCTGATCAAGCGTATTTCGTTTATTCCGTTTGCGATTTACCGCTTTGTAATTGCCGCCGTGGTTTTCTTTATCTTCACCTAGTGATGACTGCCCTCAGCCTTGCGGCTGGGGGCAATGCGCTTCCTTCCAGGCCGCAACGGCCTTAATTCTCCGTCTGGTCAGCTCTTCGCGAATCGCCGGGCCTGTATATCCAGCTTCAATCACTTCCTTATTCGTCACGCTCTGCGCCGCAATCCAGGCCGCGCGTAGCATTCTACCTTGGGGATAGTCGCTGGCCTCAAAACCGGTGCGCCCGCGAGCATCTGCTTCGCTGGTTAAGGCAATTTGCTCCACGCGCTGCGGCTTGCGCCAGGCATCAATAGCGTCGAACAGCTTGATCACCGTTTTGGGCTGCAAAATCGGGAAGGTATGGATCAGGTCGTGGAATTCGGCGACCAGTTTTGCCAGGTCACGAATTTCGTTTGGCACGCGGAGGCGGGCACAAAGTTTTTCCACAAGCTTAACGCCTGCCGAGCCGTGGCCGTGGTGGCTGGGCCATTTTTCCTTTGGCGTCAGCCCTTTCCCTAAATCGTGACATAGCGTGGCGAAGCGGACGTCCACCGCAGGGCTAAGCTGGGCGGCAATAGACAGCGTCATCAGCGTATGAATACCGGTGTCGATCTCCGGGTGCCACTTTGCCGGAGCAGGAACGCCGTAAAGCGCGTCGATTTCCGGGAACAGGACTTTCAGGGCGCCGCATTCGCGCAGCACGGCAAAAAAGACCTGCGGATTGCGGCTGGTCAGCGCATTTTCCGTCTCTTTCCACACGCGTTCGGCGGTGAGATGCGCAATTTCGCCGTTGTCCGTCATGGCTCGCATCAGGGCGAGCGTTTCCGGCGCTATCTGGAAATTAAGATGGGCATAACGTGCAGCAAAACGCGCCACGCGCAGCACGCGCAGCGGGTCTTCATTGAAAGCCGGTGAAACATGGCGAAGCAGGCGACGCTCGATATCGGCCAGGCCGTTATACGGGTCAATAAGCTCGCCGTTCTCATCCTGAGCAATAGCGTTGATCGTCAGGTCGCGACGCAGGAGATCCTGTTCAAGCGTGACGTCCGGCGCGGAATAGCAGGTAAAGCCGGTATAACCCGGACCCGATTTCCTTTCGGTGCGGGCCAGCGCATACTCTTCGTGGGATTGCGGATGCAGGAACACCGGGAAGTCTTTCCCGACCTGTTCGTAGCCTTCATCCAGCATTTGCTGAGGCGTTGCCCCAACCACAACCCAGTCTTTATCCTTAACCGGCAGTTTTAATAACCCGTCACGAACCGCACCACCGACAAGATAAATCTTCACGCTTTACACCCCAGGCACCGTTATTGAACCACGAATGGTAAGTGTAGATGCGAGGGGGAATCAACGGCTAATGTGCCGCCGTTAGTTCATCCAGCGGTCTTTCTTCTTGCGGCTTGGGATCATGTGCGGAAGCAGCAGGCCAATCAGCAGGCCAAAGCCTGCCACGCCGCCGCCATACATAAACCACTGCATGATGATGGCACGCTGTTTGTCGTCAAGCTGGACGTTGGCGGCATCCACCTTTTTCTTGGCGACGATAAGCTGGTTTTTGAGCTGCTGATTCTCGTCCTTCAGGCCGTTAATCACGGTGTCGCTCTGGGCCACTTTCTGCTGCATTTCAGCGGTACGCTGGTTCCAGGTTGTGTCGATATTGTTCAGCTTGTCGGTCAGCGTTTTGACCTGGTTTTCCAAATCGGGCACGCGAGTACGCAGGCTTGGGGTGGTGCTTAGCTGTGCGAGGGGGATCCAGGAGGTACGTCCGTTGCTGTCACGTACCTGCCCGTATTTGGTTTCTTCGTTGCTTTGCAGCAGCGTGACTTGTTCCCCTGCGTTGACGGTGCCAACCAGGCGGTAGTTATCGCCCGGGCCGCTGCGGACCCAGGTGTTTAATTCATCAGAGACATAACGTTTTTCTTCGGCATGAGCCACGACGGAAACGCTAAGGGAGAGCAAAGTGAGGCAAATCAGGCGTAATTTCTGCATTATTTCGTCGTTATTTTCATAAAGTGTGGAACGATAGTAGTGGCAACAGTCTGACGGCGCAATCCGTAAACCTGAATGAGAATCATCCTGATGTCAATTTGACCATCCGGTGTTCCCGCACTACCGCAAATTCGCTACCCGACAGGGTATTTTGTCGTACTATTACAGACCTAATCGACGCTATTTAGTTCGCCGGGCGATCGCCTGGTGTGACGTAAACATAAGTAAAGAAGACATGGCCCAGGAAATCGAACTTAAATTCATCGTTAATCCTGCAGCGCTTGACGCGCTGCGTGACAAACTAAATGCCCTGCAGGGCGAGCACAGCGACCCGCGTCAGTTGCTCAATATTTATTATGAAACGGCGGATAACCTGCTGCGTCGCCACGACATGGGGCTGCGTATTCGCGGTGATGCCGGGCAATACGAAATGACGATGAAAATCGCGGGTCGTGTGACCGGCGGGCTGCATCAGCGCCCTGAATACAACGTGGCGCTAAGCAAGCCAGAGCTGGATCTTGCTTTACTGCCAGCAGAAGTTTGGCCGGAAGGGCTGGATGTGGCGACTTTACAGGCCGAGGTGAGGCCGCTGTTCAGTACGGATTTTGCGCGCGAAAAGTGGGTAGTTACTCACGGTGAAAGCCGCATTGAACTGGCGTTGGATCTGGGTGAAGTGAAAGCCGGTGAGCACCAGACGCCCATCTGCGAGCTTGAACTCGAGCTGCTGAGCGGTGAGACGGCTGATTTACTGGCTCTGGCGGAAAACCTGGTCACCGAACCTGGCCTGCGCCAGGGCAGCCTGAGCAAGGCGGCCCGGGGCTATCACCTGGCCCAGGGCGATGCGGTGCGCGAAGTGAAACCGCTGGGCGTGCTCTATCCGCCGGCCAAAGCCAGCGTTGAGCAAGGTCTGGAAGGTTCTCTGGAGCTGGCGCTCGCCCACTGGCTGTACCATGAAGAATTATGGCTTAGCGGCGTGAAAGCGGCTAAGCAGCAGGTGATTGATAGCGTGGGTCTGGTGCGCCATGCCCTCGCGCTTTTTGGCGGCATCATTCCAAGAAAAGCGAGCACCCACTTACGTGAGCAGCTGATTGCGCTCGAAGCACGCTTTGCCGGTGACGAAAAAGCCGAAGCGATTGTCTATAGCGCCCAGGCAAGCAGCGCTAAGCTGGCGCTGACCCGCTGGCTGGTGGAGCGCCAGTGGCAGCCGTTCATTGATGAGAAAGGCCGCACGAAGCTGGATAGCTCCTTTAAACGTTTCGCGGATACGCATCTTTCCCGCCATGCGGCTGAGCTAAAAGATGCGTTCCAGCGCCCGCTGGGGGATGCATACGCGGACCAGCTGCCGCGCCTGGCGCGTGAAACGGATGCGATCCGCCTGCTGGCCGGAGTGTACAGCGATGCGCAAACCCAGCCGTGGCTGGAAAACTGGCAGGGGCTGCGTCACGCCATCGTTACCCGCCAGCGTGTAGAAATTGAGCATTACCGAAACGAAGCGATCTCGCAGGCGCCTTTCTGGCTGCACAGCGGGAAATAATAGACTGGTAACGGATACCCACCATGATGGCGCTGACCCCTTTATTACAGCAGCACCTGCAGGCGTTTTTACCGCGTCTGCCGCAAGAGATTGACTCCCTGACACTGAGCGAAGAAGCTCGCGCGGTGCTGGCGATAAGTGATTTTGTTGGTGACAGCGTGGTGGCGTATCCCGCCTGGCTGCAAACCCTGCAGCAGGATGCCCCTACGGCTGACGAATGGCAGCATTATGCCGCCTGGCTTCAGCAGGATCTGCAGGATGTGCACGACGAAGCGGCATTGATGAAAGCGCTGCGTTTTTTCCGCCGCCGCATTATGGTGCGAATCGCCTGGGCGCAGGCGCTTGAGCAGGTGGATACGCAAAGTACGCTGCAGCAGCTGAGCGTGCTGGCGGAAACGCTGATTGTTGCCGCCCGCGACTGGCTTTATGCCGCCTGCTGCCGCGAATGGGGCACACCCTGCAACGCTGCCGGAGAGCCGCAGCCGCTGTTGATCCTTGGCATGGGAAAACTGGGCGGCGGTGAACTGAATTTCTCTTCCGATATCGACCTGATTTTTGCCTGGCCGGAAAACGGCTCAACCCAGGGCGGGCGGCGTGAACTGGATAACGCCCAATTCTTCACCCGCATGGGGCAGCGCCTGATTAAAGTTCTCGACCAGCCAACGCAGGACGGTTTTGTGTATCGCGTGGATATGCGCCTCCGTCCGTTTGGCGACAGCGGTCCGCTGGTGCTGAGCTTTGCCGCGCTGGAGGATTACTACCAGGAGCAGGGGCGCGACTGGGAACGCTACGCGATGGTAAAAGCGCGGATTATGGGCGATAACGACGATGCCTGGAGCCAGGAGCTGCGTAACATGCTGCGGCCATTTGTGTTCCGTCGCTACATCGACTTCAGCGTAATTCAGTCCCTGCGGAACATGAAGGGCATGATTGCCCGCGAAGTCCGTCGCCGTGGGCTAACGGACAATATTAAGCTCGGCGCCGGCGGCATTCGCGAAACCGAGTTTATCGTGCAGGTCTTCCAGCTCATCCGCGGTGGCCGGGAGCCTTCGCTGCAGTCCCGCTCGCTACTGCCCACCCTGGAGGCCATTCAACAGCTGCATCTGCTGCCGGAAGACGATGCGCAGAAACTGCGGGCGGCTTACCTCTACCTGCGTCGTCTGGAAAACTTACTGCAAAGCATCAACGACGAGCAGACCCAAACCTTGCCCGGCGACGATCTTAACCGTGCCCGACTGGCCTGGGCGATGCAGTCGGCAGACTGGGAGGCACTGCAGCAAACGCTGCAGCTGCATATGAACGACGTGCGTCAGGTCTTTAACGATTTGATTGGCGACGACGAGCCGGAAGCCGGTGAAGATAAAGTTTCTGAAGGCTGGCGCGAGCTATGGATCGACGCTCTGGATGCCGATGAAAACACGGCGGTGCTGAGTCATTTAACTGCTGAGGCGCGGGCGGAATTACTTAAGCAAGTTAGCCATTTCCGGCAGGAGATCGACAGGCGTACCATTGGGCCGCGTGGCCGCCAGGTGCTGGATCAACTTCTGCCTAACTTGCTGAGCGAAGTCTGCTCCCGGGCCGAGGCGCCGCTGACGTTTTCCCGCCTGACGCCGCTGCTGTTTGGGATCCTCACCCGAACAACTTATCTGGAGCTGCTCAGTGAGTTCCCCGGCGCGCTTAAGCACCTGATTACGCTCTGTGCGGCCTCGCCGATGATTGCCGCGCAGCTTGCCAGCTATCCGCTGCTGCTGGATGAACTGCTCGACCCCAATACGCTGTATCAGCCCACGGCAATGGACGCCTACCGCGACGAACTGCGTCAGTATCTGCTGCGCGTGCCGGACGAAGACGAAGAGCAGCAGCTCGAAGCGCTACGTCAGTTCAAACAGGCGCAGATGCTGCGCGTAGCGGCCGCCGATATCGCTGGCACTTTGCCGGTGATGAAGGTCAGCGACCATCTGACCTGGCTTGCGGAAGCGATCCTCGACGCGGTTGTGCAGCGCGCCTGGGCGCAAATGGTGGCGCGCTACGGCCAGCCTCGTCATTTGCAGGACAGAGAAGGACGCGGCTTTGCCGTACTGGGCTATGGCAAACTGGGCGGCTGGGAGCTGGGCTACAGTTCCGACCTGGACCTGGTTTTCCTGCATGATTGCCCGATGGAAGTCATGACGGACGGCGAACGTGAAATCGATGGCCGTCAGTTTTATCTGCGCCTGGCGCAGCGCATCATGCATCTGTTTAGCACGCGTACCTCGACCGGGATTTTGTACGAAGTTGACGCTCGCCTCAGGCCTTCCGGTGCCGCAGGTATGCTGGTCACCACCGCAGAATCTTTTGCTGATTATCAGAAGAACGAAGCCTGGACCTGGGAGCATCAGGCGCTGGTCCGCGCCCGCGTGGTGTACGGCGATCCGGCGCTTAACCGCCAGTTTGACGCTATTCGCCGCGAAATCCTTTGCACGCCGCGTGAAGGAGAAGCCTTGCAGGTAGAAGTGCGCGAGATGCGTGAAAAAATGCGCGCGCATTTAGGCAATAAGCACCGCGATCGCTTTGATATTAAAGCCGATGAGGGCGGGATCACCGACATCGAATTTATTACGCAATATCTGGTGCTGCGCTACGCCAGCGAAGCGCCGAAGCTAACCCGCTGGTCCGATAACGTGCGCATCCTGGAACTGATGGCGCAGAACGACATTATGGATGAAGCGGAGGCCAACGCGCTGACTCACGCCTATGTCACGCTGCGGGATGAATTGCACCATCTGGCGCTGCAGGAATTGCCGGGCCACGTCGCGCTGGACGCCTTTGTTAAAGAGCGTGAGCAGGTGCGCCGGAGCTGGCAAACCTGGCTTGGCGAGCCGCAAACGCACGCGGGAGAGTAATTATGTTATCATCCCGCGCAAAATTTTATCCCTCGCTGGAGAGTCAGGAATGAAAGTAACGCTGCCCGAATATAGCCGTGCAGGCGTCATGGTGGTTGGTGATGTGATGCTGGATCGCTACTGGTACGGCCCAACCAGCCGTATTTCGCCGGAAGCCCCGGTGCCGGTGGTGAAAGTCGATACCATCGAAGAACGCCCTGGCGGCGCGGCTAACGTGGCGATGAACATTGCCTCGCTGGGCGCGAATTCTCGCCTGGTTGGTCTGACCGGTATTGACGATGCGGCGCGCGCGCTCAGCCAGAGCCTGGCCGGGGTCAACGTGAAGTGCGACTTTGTTTCTGTTCCGACTCACCCGACAATTACCAAGCTGCGCGTGCTGTCCCGCAACCAGCAGCTGATTCGCCTCGACTTCGAAGAAGGGTTTGAGGGCGTCGATCCTGAGCCGCTGCACGAGCGTATCAGCCAGGCGCTGCCGCAGATTGGCGCGCTGGTGCTTTCCGACTACGCAAAAGGCGCCCTGGCGACCGTGCAGCAGATGATTCACCTGGCACGTGTTGCCAACGTCCCGGTGCTCATCGACCCGAAAGGTACCGACTTTGAGCGCTACCGTGGCGCAACGCTGCTGACCCCGAACCTGTCAGAATTTGAAGCCGTGGTTGGCAAGTGCAAAACCGAAGCCGAGTTGGTGGAACGTGGCATGAAACTGATCGCCGACTATGAGCTGTCGGCGCTGCTGGTGACGCGCTCCGAGCAGGGTATGACGCTTCTGCAGCCGGGCATTGAGCCCTTCCATCTGCCGACTCAGGCGCAGGAAGTTTATGACGTAACCGGGGCCGGTGACACGGTGATCGGCGTGCTGGCGGCAACGCTTGCGGCGGGGAACTCGCTGGAAGAAGCCTGTTACTTCGCGAATGCCGCGGCTGGCGTGGTGGTTGGCAAGCTGGGGACGTCAACCGTTTCTCCGGTCGAGCTGGAAAACGCGGTGCGCGGTCGCGCGGAAACGGGCTTTGGCGTGATGACCGAAGCCGAGCTGAAAGTTGCGGTTGCCGCTGCTCGCAAGCGCGGTGAGCGCGTGGTGATGACCAACGGCGTGTTCGATATCCTGCATGCGGGCCATGTTTCCTACCTGGCCAACGCGCGCAAGCTGGGCGACCGCCTGATTGTCGCGGTCAACAGCGACGCTTCAACCAAACGGCTGAAAGGGGAAACCCGGCCAGTTAACCCGCAGGATCAGCGTATGATCGTGCTGGCTGCGCTGGAAGCGGTGGACTGGGTGGTGCTGTTTGAAGAAGACACGCCTCAGCGCCTGATTGGTGAAGTCCTGCCGGATCGTCTGGTGAAAGGCGGCGACTACAAACCGGAACAAATTGCCGGGAGCAAAGAGGTTTGGGCCAACGGCGGGGAAGTGATGGTACTGAACTTCGAAGATGGCTGCTCTACCACCAATATCATCAAGAAGATTCAAAATAACGGCTAAATTGGCCGTTAAGAAAAAAGCCTCTCGTTTGAGAGGCTTTTCTGTTTCTAGTGCTTCACTAACGTGGCGAAGTAGTACGCCAGCGGAACGGCCAGCAGGTAAAGCCCCACCGGGATTTCACGCCATTTACCGGCAATCACCTTAATGATGATATAGAACAGCAGGCCGCCAGCGATCCCGGTCCCGAAGCTGTTGGCGATAAGCGTGATCATCACCATCATCAGCACCGGCAGACCTTCGGTGAAGTTGCCCAGATCCACTTTGCGCAGGCCGCTGAACATGTTCAGGCCGATAAGGATCAGCGCGGGCGCGGTTGCCTCTTTCGGGATCATCAGTGCCACCGGGGTAAACAGCAGCATCAGCAGAAACATTACCGCTGCCGCCAGCGCGGTCAGGCCGGTTTTGCCCCCCGCTTCTGCCGCCGCCGAAGACTCAATCAGCGCCGTAGCCGCCGGAATGCCAACCCACGGGCCAAGCGCGGCGGCAATAGAATCCACCATAAACGGGCGGTTGATGTGCGGCATGTTGCCATGTTCGTCCAGCAGGCCAGCTTCGCCACCCACCGCCAGCGTCGTGCCCATGGTGGAGAAAAACTCTGAGGCAAAGAAGACAAACAGGAACGGCAGGAAGGCGATATTCAGCGCGCCGAGCATATCCACGTGCCCCAGCACCGGCGTCAGCGAGTGCGGCATGGCGATAAAGCTCTGCGGCAGGTGAGTGACGCCCAGAGGAATACCGACCAGAGTGGCAAACAGAATCGCCCATAAAATGGCTCCCGGCACGCGGCGAGCCTGAAGCGCAATCGCCAGGAACAGGCCGCACAACGCCACGACAGCGCCAGCAGAAGTGAAGTCACCGAGCGCCAGCGCGTTGGTTTTGGCGTTGGCGAGCACCAGCCCGGCGTTGCGGAAGCCCAGCACCGCAACAAACAGGCCGATGGAGGCCGTCAGCCCAAGCTTGATCGACTGCGGTACCGAGCGCGTGACCACTTCACGCAGGCCAAGGCGGGTCAACGCAAAGAACAGAATGCCTGACCAGCAGGCGATGCCGAGGCCAATCTGCCAGCCAATATGCTCGCTCCCGGCAAGCGTCACGCCGACCAGAACCGAACCGCCGATGCCCGGCCCGACAATAAACGGCAGGTTGCCGTAAAACGCCATCAGCAGCGTGCCGAGGACAAAAACAACGATCGTCCCGGTGGTTGCCGCGCCTTTATCCATCCCGCCCACGGCCAGCAGGCCGGGGATAACAACCAGCAAATAGGCGGCGGCGAGAAAGCCAGTGATGCCCGCGAGGCATTCGGTTTTCACTTTGCTTTGGCGGCTACGAAGCTGGAATCGCCGCTCCAGCCAGCTTTCGCTGGCGGCCTGAGACACTGAATTTTCGGCCATTATTTGGCTCTCCGGATTAATGTGTTGTGTGTGCGTCTGCCGGGTGTGCGTGGCATTCAATAAGCGGGTCGACGATCTGGCGAGTGCTGCCGTCCGTCAGTCCCAGGTCGGTCAAATGTGGCCCGGCGTTACAGGCCAGGCAGGTGCCTTCGATGGCCTTGAACACGCGGTACGGCGGCTCCCAGTCGGCGACTTTATTGCTCAAGTCACGGAGTTGAGCAAACTGCTGCGCCAGATCGGCGGCGGGAAGGTCGGAGAGCATCCCGGCAATCGGCATTTCTACCTTAGCCAGCATCTGCTCGTTCTGGCTAAGCGCCATTCCGCCTCCGCAGGCGATCAGTTCGTTAGCAGCGAGCGCCATGTCCTGCGGATCTCTGCCGAGGACAACCAGGTTGTGCGAGTCGTGCGAATAAGTGGTGGCAATCGCGCCGCGCAGTTCGCCCCAGCCTTCGAGCAGCGCCAACTGTGGTTTTGCCTCATGGCGACCGTGGCGGTGCTGAACCCAAATCAGACTGAAGCCGTCCGGGATCTGAACTTCGCCGTGCCGGACTTCCACCTCGACTTCACTCCACTGGGTGAAGCGAGCGCCCTTGATGTGGCGCAGGCGCGCGCGGCCATTGTTAACCGGCACCTTGAGAACAAAATCGTTCGGACTCAGCGGCTGCAGCCGAACGGTATCTCGCGGGGGAACAATAGACGGTGCCGCGACGGGCTCCAGCATTTTTCCCTGCTCTGCAACGAGCTTACCGGCGACATAAACGGTTCGGGCGCTCAGTTTTTCCAGCGAATCGAAGACCACCAGATCGGCGGTGCGGCCTGCGGCAATCAGGCCGAGGTCTGGGCGTTGCAGACGCAGCGAAGCGTTAAGCGTGGCCAGGCGCAAAGCATCCTCGGCCTTCATGCCGTGCTCAATGAGTAAGTTCAGCAGGGCAACGATGCCGCCTTTTGCCAGCAGCATGTCTGGCGGCACGTCGTCGGTGCAGACGGTGACCTGCGATGACAGATGCGGCAGGCCGTTCAGGGCGGCGACAATCTCCGGCAGCAAATACGGATGTGAGCCGCGTATCTCCAGGGTCAGCCCGGCACGCAGTTTTTCCAGCGCGTCGGCTGCGGAGGTCAGTTCATGGTCTGAGGTCACGCCAGCGGCAAGATAGGCCTGCAATCCTGCGCCGTTCAGGCCACGGGCATGTCCTTCAATCAGTTTGCCGCTTTCCAGGCCAGCATTAAGAATTTCCAGCATTCTTTCGCTGCCGTTGAGCACGCCGTGCATATCCATCACTTCGGCTACGCCCGCGACTTCCGGCCATGAAAGCAGCGTTTCCATCTCTTCCCCGGCAAAATCAGCGCCGGACATTTCCAGGCCCGGCGTGGAAGGCACGCTGGACGGGGCCGCGCAGATTACGCGCAGCGGCAGGTTGCGGCTGGCGTCAACGGCGTAACGCACGCCCTCAATACCGAGCACGTTCGCCAGCTCGTGCGGATCCCAAAAAATTGTTGTGGTGCCCTGGGCGACGACGATTTCCGCATAGCGCGCGGGTGGCAGGTGGGAGCTTTCAACGTGGACGTGGGTATCAATCAGCCCTGGGCTGAGATAGTTTCCGGCGAGATCGTGAATCTGTGCGGCATCTCCCCGGCTGCCGCGTGGATGTACGCTGGCGATGAGCGTGCCGACAAGGCCAACATCTGCCTCACGGATTTCACCGGTTGCCATATCCACGATCCGGCCATTGATGAGCAGCAGGTCGAAAGGCGTTTCTCCCAGGGCGGCTTTTACCGCGCGGCGACGTAAATCAGCAGGGGTCATGACGGGTTCCAAAAAAGGGGCTCTGACGGCTACTCTAGGGAGGGGAATACGCTTTGCCCAGATGATTTAATTTATCAGCCGATAAGAAACGTTTATCCTGTGGCAAACGTTTACCTGGCAACCCTGATACTCCAATGGCTGAACCCTGGCAGCGCCTTCCCGCACTCTCGTTAAAACAGATTCAGTATTTTGTGACGCTGGCCAAACTGCGTCATTTCACCGATACCGCCAACCGGCTGGCCATTAGCCAGCCCGCGCTAAGCAGCGCGTTACGGCAGATTGAGTCCGTGCTGGGTGGAAAGCTGGTTAACAGAACCGCAGCGGCTGTGACGCTGACGGACCTGGGCGCAGCGCTGCTGCCCCATGCCGAACGCGTACTCAACGTTGCGCAGCGCGCTTTTGACGACATGCAGCGCATTGTGCAGGACGGCGGTGATGGCACGCTTCGCATAGGCCTGGTGCCCTCGGTCGGCAGCCTTTTATTTCCCGATATACCTCAACGCATTGCAGAAGCTTTTCCTCGCCTGCGCGTGGAGTTTCACGACCGCACCAATGATGCGCTGATTGCCCAGCTTGAAAGCGGTCAGCTGGACTTTGGCCTGGGGGCGCTGGACAGCTCTGTTCCCAAAACGCTGGAGATCCATCCGCTGCAGGAAGATCCCTTCGTGGCGGTAGTCAACTGTCACGATCCTCTGGCAGAATCCAGCCACGTGCCGTGGCGAAGCCTGGTGAAGCGGGACATCGCGGTGTTTTCGAAAGGGAATATCAGCCGTTTGGTTGCGGCGATGGCGGAAAGCCAGCGCCTGACGCTCAATGCGCGTTATCAGGTTGATTTTATTGAAACCCTTTACGGACTGGTGCGCTCGCAGCTGGCGGTGGCGATTTTACCGCAGCTTTACACCACCTTTTTGCAGGATCCCGAGCTGAAAGTGATTCATTTGCAGCAGCCTTCGCTGAGCCGCACCGTAGCATTGATGCGCAGCACTGAGCCGTTCGCGCCGCAAATAGAAGCCTGCTTCCAGCTTATTGTCCGCCTATTACAACAACGAAAAGTACTCTGACTTTACAAGGAAAACCTGACATGAAAAAGATCCTGCGCGTGGTGGGTGTGCTGCTGATTTTGCTGGTGGCCGCCGTCGCAATCCGCCTGTGGCTGCTGCATCGTCACAGTGACGCTCTGTGGAATATCATCAGCCAGCAGTGCATTCCCAATCAGCAACAGAACAACTCACCTGCACCTTGCCTGAAAGTCGATCTGGCCGGGCGTTACCTGGTGTTTAAAGATGCCAAAGGTCCGCTGCATAATTTGCTGATGCCGACGGACAAAATTACCGGTATTGAAAGCCCGAAGATCCTCGAAAACGGCGCGCCAAACTACTTCCAGGACGCGTGGGAGAATCGTCACTATCTGCTGGATGAGACTAAAAAAGCGGTTCGGGATGATGATTTGGTGCTGGCCATTAACTCCCGCTACGGGCGTTCTCAGAACCAGCTGCACATTCACCTGTCCTGCCTGCGTCCTGAGGTGTATCAATCTATCAACCAGCTTGCCGATAAGGTCGGTGACCAGTGGCAGCCATTTGGTGCGGAGATCCTTGGCCATAAATATCTGGCTCGAAAAGTTCCGGCAGAGGCTAACCCGTTTACCGTGCTGGCGGAATACGTAAAGGCTCAGGGCGATGAGATGGAAAACTTTGGCCTGGCGCGGGTGGTGACGGCGAAGGGGGATGTGGTGCTGTTAGCCAATCCTCGCCAGCTGCTGGGCGGGAACCAGGGATCGGCGGAAGAGATGCTGGACTACAGCTGCTCGCTGGCAAACTAAAACAAAATGGCCTCTTAAGAGGCCATTTTTTTTGTCCTTACGACAGGTAATTCATGCCCTGTTTGAGCACCAGATCGCAGGCTTTGGTTTTCACCTTTTCTGCCAGCGGCGAGTTGCCGATGCTGTTCAGATCGAGTTTCTGGCCATTCGCCGTGTTCAGTAATCCCATCAGGCCCTGATTGTAGTCCTGCTTGTCGGCTGGCTTGGTGCTGCTTTCCAGCCCCAGTTTGGTCATCAGCTGGTTTTTGATGTTGTCGGTATTGGTGACGGAAGCCAGTTTGTTCTTCGCGCAGTATTCCATCACGCCAGCGGCATTGGTCATCGTACTTGAGCTGAGAGATTTGCTGTTGCCATTCAGCAGGCTGGTCAGTGAAGAGAGAGACAGACCGCCGGTCTGAGCGCTGCCGCTGGTGGTGGTCGCGTTGCCGTTTTTAGTCAGTTCATTGGCGGCGCTGGAAAGTTGTTCCTGCCAGTTGGCTGCAGAAGCCTGGCCGGCAAAAAAGGCTGCTGCCAGCGCCATTGCGCAGAGCGTTTTATTCCTTGCTTTCATCTTGTGATACTCGCTTTGTTTGCCTGTGGTGCAGGGGATTTCAGGCGTGAGTATAACGCTTAGAGGGGAAGCAGGGGGATTGAGAGTTGTCTTAAACCGGGAAGGGTGGAATTAAGCCGGGTTTCCCCGGCTTGTCGCATCAGTTGATGATGTTCAGAGTCACATCAATGTTGCCGCGGGTTGCGTTGGAGTATGGGCAAACAATGTGTGCCGCATCGACCAGTTTTTTCGCGTCAGCAGCGTCCATCCCCGGCAGATGGATGTTCAGTTTAGCTTCGATACCGAATCCGGTCGGCAGCGGCCCGATACCGACTTCACCTTCAATGAAAGCGTCAGCCGGCATGGAGATTTTGTCGCGGCCGGAGACAAACTTCATCGCGCCAAGGAAGCATGCGGAGTAGCCCGCAGCGAACAGCTGCTCAGGGTTGGTCACTTCGCCGCCTGCGCCGCCCATCTCTTTTGGCAGGCCGAGCTTGACGTCCAGTACGCCGTCGGAGGAGGTGGCGCGGCCTTCACGACCACCGGTAGCTTTGGCTTTTGCGGTGTAAACGACTTTTTCTAAAGACATGGCAGGTTCCTCATCTTACATTTAGTATGTGCTATAAAATAGCGTGCGATTTATATGGTGTTTTAAAAATCGCCGACAGTATCGACGATTAATTATTACGTATTTAAATTACTGCGCAAGGTTTCCAGCTGCGCTTTCAGCGCCAGCATGCTGTCTACGCTACAGGCAGAAGCACAGCGCACGGAGTCTGGAATACCCAGCGCTTTTTCCTGCAGGGCTTTCCCTTCCTGGGTCAGCGTGACTGCCACCTGACGTTCATCTTCGCGGGAGCGCTGACGTAGCAGCAGCCCCGCGCTTTCAAGACGTTTTAGCAGTGGCGTTAAGGTGGCTGAGTCTAAAAACAGACGCTCGCCGATTTGCGACACCGTGACATCATCCTGCTCCCACAGCACCAGCATCACCAGGTATTGCGGATAGGTGAGCTGCAGCGGCGCAAGCAGCTGGCGGTAGAGCTTGTTCACCGCCAGATTGGCGGAGTAGAGCGCGAAGCAAAGCTGGTTGTCCAGCAGCAGGGCGTTCGTTTCGGGAGATGTCTTCTTCATGTTTCTCAATATAGATAGTGCGCGATTAAATAGCAAATTTTATTTTTGCGACGTCCTGGTCTGTACGATCAAACCCGTGGTTTTTTGCGATAAAGCCACAGTCCCGGAAGTGAGAGCCCGATGGACAGCGCCCCCACGATAAATGACGCTTTTAAGAAGTTGGTCACCAGTTGGATCATCAGCGGATCGCTGTAGCCAAAGTGCGTCAATTTTACCGCGGAGATCATCGCGGTGTAGGCGTAGATCCCTGGAAACATAGGAATGACGGCCGCAACGGTAAAGACCTTCGGATGAGCAAGATACCAGCGTGACCACTGAATACCAATGATGCCGACCAGAATCGACGCCAGAAAAGTGCTCCACTCGATGTTTAAACCCGACGTCATCATCGCCATACGCGAGCCGTGTCCGATGGCGCCGAGCAGGCCACACCAGAGAAGGGCGCGCTGGGGTACGTTAAAGACTAATGCAAAGCCTACCGCCGGCACGGCAGACAGCGCCATATCCTGAAACAGGGCCAGAAGAAATTCGATTATGCCCATCCTCTTAGCCCCCATACCGCCATTGCCATTACGACGCCAATGCAGGTCGCCAGCGTGAGCAGGCTGGCCATCGCCCAGCGAGCAAGCCCGGTGTTAACGTGGCCTTTAAACATGTCGGCCACGGCGTTAATCAACGGGAAACCGGGTACAAGCAATAATACGCTCGCGGCCATCGCAATATTGGACGTGTCGGCAAACGGGCCTCTGGCGATAAGCAGGCCCGATACGGTAGTGGCGACAAACGCGGTGATGCAGAAGTTGATCTGCGGATGAAGCTGGCGGTGGGTAAGAAGCTGGCGCACATACATCGCCAGAGAGCTGGCGATAAAGGCGACAAACGCCCCGTCCCAACCGCCGTTGTTCAGTTTACAGAAGCAGCCGCAGGAAAGGCCCACCATCAGGACGACCAGCCAGCGTGGGTAGCGCAGCGGTTTGATGTGTTCGAAGCGCTTCAGGACGTCCTTTGCATCCAGCAGCTTGTGTTCGGTGAGGATCACGATGTGTTGTACTTCGGTGACGACGTGCATGTTGATCCCGCGATCGTTATTTTTGCGGGTGGTTGTCAGGCACTGATTGTCTTTAATGGTGCTAAGTACAATGGCGTTAGCGGAGATTGAGCTTTCCACGCTGTCCATCCCCAGCGCTTTACCAAGGCGGGTTGAAAGCTCCTCGACCAGCGCGCTTTCTGCCCCGTGCTGCAGCAAAAAGAGCGCGCATTGAATACATAAACGAGTGACGTCCCGCTGGGAAGCAACTTCTGGCTGCATGTTTGATCCTGACCAAAGAGAAGGAAATGCGCTTAACGTTTATCCATTTAACATGAGCGCATCGCTTCATTAGCGGCGTTAGATCAAGCTTTGCGTCACTATCTCCGGCGATGAAACGTGATTATTTTTTCCAGCCATTGGTTGCAGCTCACGCAGACAATGCCGCCGATGACGAAAACCGATCCCAGCAGAAAACCAGCGTTTATCTTTTCATTCAGTAACCAGGCGCCAAACACGACCCCGAGCAGCGGCGTGATAAAAGAAAAGGCGCCGAGCGCAGAAGCCTGGTAGCGGCGCAGTAAAGCAAACCAGATAAGCAAGCTCAGGAAGGAAACAATCACAGACTGAAAGACCATATTGGCCAGCAACAGTGGTGTGGGGTTAAAGCGGGTTTGCCCCAGGAGGAACGACGCTGCAAGCAGCACAATAAAAGCCCCCGCAAGCTGAAACAGCGTCGTTTGGGCGGCGGAAACCTGGGCCAGGCGGGAGGTGCGAACCAGCACGGTGGTCGCGCCCCATGAGGCGCCGGAAAGCAGGCAAAAGAGATCCCCGAAAAGCGATGAGTGCCCACCATCTGGCGCTGAAAATGTGACGATGACGCCAATAAATGCCAATACGATCCCGATCCACTGTACCGGCGTCAGGCGCTCAGAGAGCAGGGTAAAGTGCAGGCCTACTGCGGCAAACAGCGGTGCGGTATACAGAAAAACTACGCCGTGCGCGGCGCTGGTATAACGCAGGCCGATGCCAAGAAACAAATACTCGAGTGCAAACAGAACTCCAGCTCCCGCGCCAGCAAGCCAGGGCAGGGAGGCGTACTGAATTTTCTCTTTTCTCAACAGCATATAAAGTGCGACCAGCCCCGCGCCTATACCAGAACGTAAGGCGATCTGTAGGATGGGGCTGGCGTCATCAGCCGTGGCTTTCAGGCCGGGCTGCTGCAGGCTCCATATCAGGCAGAGGGTGGTCATCCCGGCGACGGCCAGGCGGTCTATGGTCTTGTATCTGGACATGCGTTTTCTCCCGAAAAACGCATTATCAACTGGGGTGATATGCTTGATATAGTGAGAAACCGCCATGCCATCGTGCGTTTCGGTCAATGTTTTCTCGACGACTTTGAAGGTGGATATCCGTGCCAAAGAAAACGCCCAGCATCCTTATCGCGCCTTTTACCGGCGAGCTTCCGGCCACGCTGTACTTTCGTAGCGCGCCGATGCCTGCGCAAGGTTTGTACCTGGAACACAGTCATCCCTGGGGAGAATTTGTTTCGGCGGTAAGCGGCGTCGTGGAGGTGCAATATGCCGGAGGACACTTTGTGGTGCCGTCCCAGTACGGTATCTGGCTGCCGCCGGGCACCCAGCATCTTGCGCAAAATCGGATGGAGGCGTGGCACAGCTCCGTATACGTCAGCCTCGCGGAGTGCGCAGCGTTTCCGCAGCAGGTGACCGTGATGGCTATCACGCCCCTCGTCCGGGCGATGCTCGAGCATTTACACCTTAACCCGCCGGGTATCCCTCCTTCTGAAGAGGAGTCGCGATTCCTGCGCGTGTTGGTTGACAGGCTGATTAAGGCCGAAAGGGTGGGGAACTATCTACCTGGATCGGACGATCCTGTGGTTCAACGGGTGCTTAATATCCTGGAACAAAACCCTGGGGATAGCCGCTCCGTGGCGGCGTTGGCGGCGTTGGCCAATACCAGTGAGCGAACGTTGATGAGACGTTGCCAGCGGGAGTTGGGTATGACGCTGGCGGAGTGGCGGCAGAGGCTAAGAATTGTGAAAGCGATGCCTTTGTTGGCCGAGGGATGGACCGTCGAGAATATCGCTTTTGAGCTGGGTTACGGCAGTTCATCGGCGTTTATTACGATGTTCCGTCGCTTAACCCAGGAAACGCCGGATGAGTATCGCAAGCGTGTCACCGGGCTGGAGCGCTAACTGAGCCGAAAGTCTTTTGCCTCCGGCTACGGCAAACTTACTGACAAACATCTACCCATTTGGCGTGGGTGAGTTCGGCCATACGTTCAGGTGAAATGCGGACGGCGCTGTGGATGGCCCCTGCGGCGGGCAGCACTTCATCGTACTGGCGGAGTGAGATGTCGCAGAATACCGCCAGCGGGTTTTCCAGCCCGAACGGGCAGACGCCGCCGACCGGGTGCCCGGTCCAGTTCACTACCTCATCGCTGCTGAGCATACGCGCTTTTGCGCCAAATGCTTCTTTAAGTTTCTTATTATCAAGACGCGCATCGCCCTTCGCGACAATCAGAATAATGTCATTTTTGACCTTTAATGAGAGCGTTTTGGCTATTTGTCCGGGAGCCACATGATGGGCGGCTGCGGCAAGCGCGACGGTAGCGGTGCTTTGGTTTAGCTCGATGATATCTATATCGGGGGCATGGTCGGCGAAGAATTGCCGCACGGACTGCAAACTCATGATTTTCTCCTGATCCAGGTGGCAAATAATTTCGCATAAGCTTGTGCTTTCTGTAAACCGCTTATACTTATCTCATACCCGCCTTGTCAGAAATTTCTGGATCTCCTTCACAATCAATGAAACCGGTTGCAGTAACCGGTTGCAGTAATAAATTCCGCGAGGAATACTGAACCCTGTAACCCCCCTGTACCTAATAATAAGAGTCGTCTATGAAACGTATCCTTTTATGCTGTGCCGCTGGTATGTCTACCAGTATGGTCGTGAACAGGATGAAACAGGCCGCCCAGGATCAACAGATTGAGGTTGAGATCAAGGCGGTGGGTATCGAAGAGTTCACGGATGTTATGCCTGAATTTGATTGCTGTTTACTCGGTCCGCAGATCAAATACCGTCTGGAAGATTTTAAGGCTCAGGCCGCACCCAAACGGATCCCGGTCACGGTCATTAACTCTATGGATTACGGAATGATGCGCGGCGACAGAATTCTCGCCGATGCACTCGCGTTGATAGCCTGACAGGAGAGCCACTATGTCTTCCAACCATGCTGCTTTTAATTTAATTTTTCGGTTTGTTGAGAACTACGTTAGCCCGATAGCGGGCCGCATTTCTTCCCAGCGTCACGTGATGGCTATTCGTGACGGCTTTATTTCTGCGATGCCGTTTATGATTGTTGGCTCGTTCCTGCTGGTATTTGCTTATCCCCCGTTTTCGCCCACCACGACCTGGGGCTTTGCCCGCGCCTGGCTCGACCTGGCGAAGCAGTTTGAAGGGCAGATTTTAACGCCGTTTGATATGACGATGGGCATCATGTCTATCTACATTTGTGCGGCGATCGCCTATAACCTGGGTAAACACTACGTTAAATCGCACGGGCTCGATCCGTTCATGTGCGCCATGCTGTCGCTGATGGCTTTCCTGGTGGTTGCGGCCCCGAAAACCAAAGGCACGCTGCCGGTGGACAGTCTTGGCGGGACCGGGATCTTCACCGCAATTTTGGTGGCGATTTACTGCGTAGAGATGATGCGTTTCCTGAAGGCGCATAACATCGGCATCAAGCTGCCGGACCAGGTGCCGCCGATGATCAAAAACTCTTTTGATCTGCTGATCCCGGTGCTGGTTGTGGTGCTGACGCTGTATCCGCTGAGCCTGTTTATTCAGTCCCAGTTCGATATGCTGATCCCACAGGCAATCATGGCGCTGTTCAAACCGCTGGTGTCCGCGGCGGATTCTCTGCCGGCGATTCTGCTGGCCGTGTTGATTGCCCACCTGCTGTGGTTTGCGGGTATTCACGGGGCGGCGATTGTCTCCGGGATGCTGCAGATGTTCTGGCTGACCAACCTGGGTCTTAACCAGGGCGCGCTGGCTGCCGGTGCACCTCTGCCGCATATCTTTATGGAAGCGTTCTGGACCTTCTTTATCGTGGTCGGCGGTTCCGGGGCAACGATGGGGCTGGTTATCTGCTACCTGCGCAGTAAATCTGCCCACCTGCGTTCCATTGGCCGCCTGAGCATCGTCCCAACCTGCTTTAACATCAACGAACCGGTGATCTTCGGGACGCCGATTGTGATGAACCCGGTGTTCTTCATTCCGTTCCTGCTGGCGCCAATGGTTAACGCCGTGCTGGCCTGGGGCGCGATGAAACTGGATCTGATTGGCCGCGTGATTTCCGTTGTGCCGTGGACGGCTCCTGCCCCAATTGGCGCCGCCTGGGCGCTGGGTTGGGACTTCCGTGCGGCTATCCTGGTCATTCTGCTGGCCTGCGTGTCGTCCATCATTTACTTCCCGTTCTTCAAAGTGTACGAGAAGCAGCTGCTGGAGCAGGAGAAAGAAGAAGCTCAGAGAGCGAGCGAAGAAGGGAGCCAACAGCTGGCTTAATGGTTTAGCGGAATGAAGAACGGCGGGGAAACCCGCCGTTTGCTATTTCAGGGTGCAGTCCCCGCAGCGCTGCACATCAGGCAGCTTATAGCGCTGGCAGCAGGTGCGTCTGGCCAGGATACCTTCACGCGAGATAACTGTGCGATAAAGCGGATTTTCCTGGCCGCATGAAAGCTGTTTTTCAAAGAAACAGGTATTCACCAGCGCCGCCAGGGTTTGCTCATCCAGCAGCGGTTTCAGCTCGCCGAAGAACCAGTTCACCAGGTAGCCGGTGTTGCTCCAGATAAGCCGGGCGTTGATCTCTTCGCTGGCTTCCAGCGCCGCCACGACCGGCATCAAACCCTCGACGATGAACTTCTCCAATCGCAGATGGAGCGGCAGCTCGCTTGCCAGGCAATCTTCAGCCACGTCAATCCAGAAGCATTTAGCCCGGCCCGTTTCGTGGAACTCTGCCCGCACATGGCCGGGGGCAATGTTCAGCGCTTTGGGCTGAGTCAGCAGCGCCATCATCGTCGGGGGCACCAGCAGGCCGATGTACCATTGCGCCCACAGAGACTTCAGCGGTTTGTTCTCGCGCGCAAGCTGAGGCTGATGGCGATAGATATGGTCGCCGTAGGCCGCCATCAGGGAGGTTAATGCGGCGGGACGCTGCCACTCTCTGAGCGTCATGGCTGTGGCGGGCGCCTGTTCGTTTAATTTTATGATGTCGTTGAAGTATGGGCGGTGTGCGGCAAAATGCTCCCGCAGCGAATCTGCCAGCGGACTTGCCGCCGGAGACCAGGGAAGTACCAGGCAACCGCTGTCATCGCTGAGCTGGAGGGATTGAAGCGCCATACTCTCGTCAGGAAGTAATCTAAATGATAATGATTAGCAATACTAACTTTGGGCGATATCTCTGGCAAGGTGAATTCACCGCCACGGCTGAGTGAGGGCGGTTTTTGCGATCCAGGGCGTCTTTCGTCGGGTTAACCCACGGCGAGCATTTCGTTCGTCAGGATACTGTTTCTTCCGCGGTTTTTGGCCTGGTAAAGCGCTTTATCCGCCAGACTCAGGGCATCATCTATGCTGCCTTCGGTGAACGGGGCAAGCCCGATGCTGACGGTCACGTTGGTTGCGACCTGGTTATTAAACATATGCGGAATATCCAGGTCGAAAACGCGCTGGCGGATCCTTTCCGCCGACTGCATGGCACGTTCAGCGTCGATGTTGGTGAGCATAATCATGAACTCTTCGCCGCCGTAGCGCGTGACAATATCCCTTGAACGCACGGCATCGCGGATAGCCGCCGAGACGCGGATCAGCGCCTGATCGCCCATCGCATGGCCGTAGTGGTCGTTGTAGGATTTGAAGTAGTCGATATCCAGCAGTAAAACGTAGTGGCTGCCGTTGCCGGAGGCCTGAATATGTTCGAGGCGGTTTTGAAAACCGCGGCGGTTGTACAGGCCGGTTAAAGGATCGAGCATGCTGAGGTCGGTCAGCGTCTCTTTTTCTTCCAGCAGTTTATTCATCAGCCGCTGGGTGAAACGGTCATCACGTTTCTGAATAATATGCTGAATAGCGATGCCAACAGCGGGCAGCGCAAAGCAATAAATCGCCTGTAACCCTTGGTCAACGTTGCCCAGCCAAAGCACGATCAGCGCCACGGGGATGCTGTGCAGCAGGAAAGCCACGATGTTATTTATAAATGAAATGGCGCCAATAAAAAGCACTGACATCAGGCTAATGACCAGAAATGAAGTGTCCGGATCCTCAATAGCCGCGTTTTTAATGAAAATATGCAGCGCCCACAATAGCCCCAGAAATAAAGAGACAATATTCAGGTTAATCAATTGCTTCTTATTCATCATCTGCGAGGCAAGCAGCGCCAGGCTAATCAGCAGAATGGTCACCACGGGCGGCGTTATGCGCATGGCGGAATGGAACGGAAGTAGCATGGAAAAAACGGCTGCCAGGGCATTGAGCAGCAAAAATAAACGTAAAGAAAGCTGCTGCTTTGCTTTGAGTAAGGTTCGCCAGGTTTGGGCTGTCATAGAACGATTGTGTCTTGGGTAAGCGCGTCAGGTGTTGTGTGTGTCGTATAAATGAAAAGCGAGCGACCGGCTTTTCTGGCAACTATTGGAATTTTTATAAGGCAAACTAAAGCCGGTGCTCAATCTATCACCTTACTGAAAATCTGTCATTAAATGACACGTCAACCCTGGCTATTTCAGCCATAGGCCGCGCACGTTTTTACGCTGACAGTTGAGAAAATTTATCATATGATATTGGTTATCATTATCATGATGGGACGTAGAAATGCTGCAACGACAACTCGAAGGTGGCTGGAGTGTAATGGTGGCGGGGTTAGCCGTGGCGCTGCTGGCGTGTCTGGATCTCAGTTTCACTCAGTGGCGCGTGCTGGTGGTTATCGGGCTGCTAGCAACGGCATTGATGCTCTACCATAAAACGTTAAGACACTTTGTTTTACTGCCGTCGTGCGTAGCGTTTGCCAGCGGATTGCTGTTAATTGTGATGAATTTGGGATCGATGAGATAAATAAGCTGAGGGAGGTAAAGAGAGTCACTTCATAAGAAGTGGTGCGAAGAGAGGGACTTGAACCCTCACGTCCGTAAGGACACTAACACCTGAAGCTAGCGCGTCTACCAATTCCGCCACCTTCGCACAGTTTTCAGATTTGCATCCGAAGAGTTTTGATATCGCCTTCGCATTGGTGCGAAGAGAGGGACTTGAACCCTCACGTCCGTAAGAACACTAACACCTGAAGCTAGCGCGTCTACCAATTCCGCCACCTTCGCGCAGTGCGAACGATATCTTTCGTGGTTGTGTTGGTGCGAAGAGAGGGACTTGAACCCTCACGTCCGTAAGAACACTAACACCTGAAGCTAGCGCGTCTACCAATTCCGCCACCTTCGCATACCTGTAATACCGAAGTATCACAACCACGGAGGCGCATTCTAGATGTTTTCTGAGCTTCGTCAACACTTAATTTGGTGCCGCTTTCCTGACTGATGCAAAAAGCGGCACCTGAGCGCTTCTAGCGCTTTTTACCCGCTCGAGTCAGCACGGCGCGGTAAACTTTGAAGCGGCCGGTTTGAGCAATAACTTCATGACTGCCAAACACTTCGTCCAGCACATTCGGGTACGCAAGGAAGGCGTTCGCCACGATGCGTAACTCGCCACCCATATTCAGGTGTCGGGCCGCGCCGCGAATAAGCTGGTGTGCTGCGTCGAGGCTGGTTTGCATCCCGTCGTGGAATGGCGGGTTGGAGATGATCATGTCGAAACGGCCGTTGATTTCCGAGTAGACGTTACTGGCGATCACTTCCCCTTCAATACCGTTCGCCGCAAGCGTTGCGCGGCTGGCGGCAACCGCAGGAGCGCTAACATCGCTCAGCGTAAGGCGCACTTTTGGCGAATGGTTGGCGAGAGTAATCGCCAGTACGCCCGCACCGCAGCCGACATCCAGCACTTTGCCTTTAGTGTGCGGCGTCAGCGTGGAGAGCAGCAGTTTGCTGCCGGTGTCCAGACCGTCGCGGCTAAAGACGCCCGGCAGCGTTTTCACCGTCATCCCTTCGTGAGGGTATTCATCCCACCAGCTGTTTTCATCAAATGCAGGCTGTTGCTCAAGACGACCGTGATACAGACCGCAGCGGCGCGCGCTGTCGATTTTGGTCAGCGGGCAAACATCAGCCAGCATTTGCTCTGCGCTACGCACGCCAGAGCGGTTTTCGCCGACCACAAAAACGTCGGTGCCAACCGGCATCAGCGACAGAATGTTCATCAACTGGAACTGGGCTTCCGGCTTGTTTTTCGGCCAGTAGTAGATAAGCGTATTGCTGTCGGCAACGTCATCCGCACCGGCCACCAGGCCATATTGTGCGTTCTCACCCATCTGCGCGCTTAATACCTGCCAGTGGTGGAATTGCTGGGTGTGGGCGCGGCTGGCGGCGGTGTCGAAACGCGCCGGCAGGTCGTCTTGCATGTCACCGGCAAACAACACACGGCTCTCGGTAAAATCATCGCTGTGGCGCAGCAGTACTTCACTCGCCGGGGTAAACGCACTCATCAAATTGCTCCTGGAAAATCAGAGCGTGGATTATAGAGCTTTAATGGCGTGGATTCGATGAATTTGCTATATTTGCCGCCCGAATTACGCTCTCAACAGGTTTCGCTATGACTTCCCCTTCCCGACGAGACTGGCAGTTACAGCAACTGGGTATTACCCAGTGGGTGCTGCGCCGTCCGACGGCGTTACAGGGCGAAATTGCGGTTTCTTTGCCCGCGGGCGTGCGTTTAGTGATGGTGGCTGAGACGCTACCAGCCTTGAGCGATCCGCTGGTGAAGGACATTTTACGCAGTATGGCGTTAAGCCCTGAGCAAGTGATGCAGCTGACCCCAGAGCGCGTTGCGATGATGCCGCCCGATAGCCGCTGCCTTAGCTGGCGGCTTGGCGTTGAGCAGCCGCTGACGCTCAGCGGCGCGCAGCTGGCTTCTCCTGTGCTGGATGAGCTTTATCACAATGGCAACGCGCGACAGGCGCTGTGGCAACAAATTTGCGAAAATGAACACGATATCTTCCCTGACGCCGAATGACTTAGCGGCGGCGTATGCCATTGAGCTGCGCAGCCACGCTTTTCCCTGGAGTGAAAAAACGTTTGCCAGCAATCAGGGCGAACGCTACTTCAATTTACGACTGGACGTTGACGGCAAACTTGCCGCTTTTGCGGTGACGCAGGTCATTCTCGACGAAGCCACGCTGTTTAACATTGCGGTTGATCCGGCATATCAGCGGCAAGGGCTTGGAAAAGCGCTGCTTGAGCATCTTATTGCCGAGCTTGAGAAGCGGGATGTGTTTACGCTGTGGCTGGAGGTGCGCGCCTCTAACGTTGCGGCGAGAACCTTGTACGAAAGCCTGGGCTTTAACGAAGCGACGGTGCGTCGCAATTATTATCCTGCAAAAGAAGGTCGGGAAGACGCGATCGTGATGGCGCTCCCCCTCGGTTAATTTTTAAAAGGTGTGTGGATGAACTGGGACTGGATTTTATTTGATGCGGACGAAACGCTGTTTACCTTTGACGCGTTCGGCGGCTTGCAGCGCATGTTTCTCGATTACAGCGTGACCTTTACCGCAGATGATTTCCAGGAGTACCAGGCGGTAAACAAGCCGCTGTGGGTTGACTATCAGAACGGAGCCATTACCGCGCTGCAGCTGCAGCTCAGGCGCTTTGAGGACTGGGCCGGGCGGCTGAATGTGCCGTCAGCAGAGCTGAACGATGCCTTTTTATCCGCCATGGCTGAAATTTGCGCCCCGCTGCCTGGCGCGGTTTCTCTCCTGAATGCGCTGAAGGGCAAGGTTAAATTGGGCATTATTACTAACGGCTTTACCGCGCTGCAGCAGACTCGCCTTGAGCGCACCGGCCTGCGCGACTATTTCGACCTGTTGGTGATTTCCGAACAGGTAGGGGTAGCCAAACCCGATCGCCGCATTTTCGACTATACCTTCGAGCAGATGGCACAGCCGCCGCGCGACCGCGTTTTGATGGTTGGCGACACGGCAGAATCCGACATTCTGGGCGGCATTAACGCCGGGATAGCAACCTGCTGGCTTAACGCCCACGGGCGCACCGCGCCGGAAGGGATTGAACCGACCTGGCAGGTCACCTCGCTAAGTGAACTGGAGCAACTGCTGTGTAAGCCATGATTGTTGATTGTTAAACCCGCAATGATGGGTAAAATAGCCGCCAAATAACGTTCACTCGCCGCGTGGCTCAAGGCCGTGCGCACTTACAGAAGATGTAATTATGACTTTGTCTCCTTATTTGCAAGAGGTGGCTAAACGCCGCACTTTTGCCATTATTTCTCACCCGGATGCCGGTAAAACGACCATCACCGAAAAGGTGCTGCTGTTCGGACAGGCTATCCAGACCGCCGGGACGGTAAAAGGCCGTGGCTCAAGCCAGCACGCTAAATCCGACTGGATGGAGATGGAAAAACAGCGTGGGATCTCGATCACCACCTCGGTAATGCAGTTCCCGTATCGCGACAGCCTGGTTAACCTGCTGGATACCCCGGGGCACGAAGACTTCTCCGAAGATACTTACCGTACCCTGACCGCCGTTGACTGCTGCCTGATGGTTATCGATGCCGCAAAAGGCGTAGAAGATCGTACCCGTAAGCTGATGGAAGTTACCCGTCTGCGCGACACGCCGATCATCACCTTCATGAACAAGCTGGACCGCGACATCCGCGATCCTATGGAAGTGCTGGATGAAGTTGAGCGCGAGCTGAAGATTGGCTGCGCGCCGATCACCTGGCCAATCGGCTGCGGCAAGCTGTTCAAAGGGGTTTACCATCTTTATAAAGATGAAACCTACCTCTACCAGACCGGTAAAGGCCACACGATCCAGGAAGTACGCATCGTGAAAGGGTTGAATAACCCTGAACTCGACGCTGCGGTGGGGGAAGATCTTGCTCTGCAGCTGCGTGAGGAGCTGGAGCTGGTGCAGGGGGCTTCCAACGAATTCGACCATGAACTGTTCCTGGCCGGTGAAATTACCCCGGTATTCTTCGGCACCGCGCTGGGCAACTTCGGCGTCGACCACATGCTGGATGGTCTGGTTGAGTGGGCGCCGGCTCCGATGCCGCGTAAAACCGACACGCGTCTGGTGGATGCGGCGGACGAGAAGTTCACCGGTTTTGTCTTTAAGATCCAGGCCAACATGGACCCGAAACACCGTGACCGCGTCGCCTTTATGCGCGTGGTGTCCGGTAAGTATGAAAAAGGCATGAAGCTGCGCCAGGTACGTATTGGTAAAGACGTCATTATTTCTGACGCGCTGACCTTTATGGCCGGGGATCGTTCTCACGTGGAAGAAGCCTATCCGGGCGATATTATCGGCCTGCACAACCACGGCACGATTCAGATAGGCGACACCTTTACCCAGGGCGAAATGATGAAGTTCACCGGTATTCCGAACTTTGCCCCGGAGCTGTTCCGCCGCATTCGTCTGCGCGATCCGCTCAAGCAGAAGCAGTTGCTCAAAGGCTTGGTTCAGCTTTCCGAAGAAGGCGCGGTGCAGGTGTTCCGTCCGATTGCCAACAACGATCTGATCGTGGGCGCGGTGGGGGTTCTGCAGTTCGACGTGGTCGTTGCTCGTCTGAAAAGCGAATACAACGTGGAAGCGATTTACGAATCGGTCAACGTGGCGACGGCGCGCTGGGTTGAGGGGAACGACGTTAAGAAGTTTGAAGAATTCAAACGTAAAAACGAAGTTCAGCTGGCGCTGGATGGCGGCGACAACCTGACTTATATCGCCCCGACAATGGTAAACCTGAACATTACTCAGGAACGTTACCCTGACGTGACTTTCCGTAAAACTCGCGAGCACTAATTGCCAGTCAGAGCGCGGCGTTCGTCGCGCTCTTCTCACTTTCCCTATCTTTTGAATCTCTTGCAGAATCCTCTTAATTTCCCGCTAATCCTGCGCCATTGCTGCTTTTTCCATCAACACGTCATGCACTTTTATGATTGTGATCTATATTTAACAAAGTGATGACATTTTTATTGGATGAAAGCTCCGGAAACTAATCAATTTCTGGTGTCTTGTTAGCGTTTCTCAGGTCATCTCAATATTAATAGCTGATTTTTTTCAGCTTACGGGAAACGAGAAAGCTCAAATGATGAGCAAACCTACAGGAATTAATCGATGACTACGACTAAGATTTCAAAAACTCTGCTGGCGGTTGTGTTGGGTTCTGTACTGGCGAGCACCAGCGCCTTTGCGGAAGACACTCTGCTTAATAAAACGGAATCTACCGCCGATAGTGCAGGGAAAAAAATCGATAGCTCCATGACGAAAGTCGGTAATTTCATGGACGACAGCGGCATCACAGCAAAAGTTAAAGCAGCCCTGGTTGACGATAAAAACATCAAAAGTACCGATATCTCGGTCAAAACCGACAATAAAGTGGTCACCCTGAGCGGTTTTGTTGAGAGCCAGGCTCAGGCCGAGCAGGCCGTCGCCACGGCGAAAAAAGTGGAAGGCGTCACCTCGGTGAGCGACAAACTTCACGTTCGCGACGTGAAAACACAGTCGGTTAAAGGCTATGCCGGTGATGCGGCCACGACCAGCGAGATCAAAGCGAAATTGTTGGCAGACAGCATTGTGCCGTCGCGCCATATAAAAGTAGAAACCACTGACGGTGTGGTTCAGCTGTCCGGTGAGGTGAAGTCCACCGCCCAGTCTGAGAAGGCTGAAAGCATTGCCAAGGCTGTCGAAGGCGTAAAAAGCGTTAAAAACGATCTGAAAGTGAAGTAAAGCAGCACCCAAAATGGCTTTCTGGACGCGTGCCGGGAAGCGATAAGCACCACCCTTACACATTATCGCCTGCGGGTTAGTCATTCGGAGCCCGTGAAGAAGCGATAAGGTTAACTATGGTTAAGGAGAGTCTATGTTTCGTTGGGGCATTATTTTTCTGGTAATAGCGTTGATTGCTGCGGCCCTGGGCTTCGGTGGTCTGGCGGGTACCGCAGCAGGTGCTGCAAAAATTGTCTTTATCGTCGGGATCATTCTGTTCCTGGTCAGCCTGTTTATGGGGCGCAGACGTCCTTAGCAACACTCATTGGGTAACATGCCGATACAAAAGAAAAGCCAGCCCTCGTGACTGGCTTTATACTGTCGACAAACCGCTGTCGACAGAAAAGAAATACCAGACGGCTCGTTAAAAAAAACAGGAAAATCAATTTATTGATTTTCGGCTGCTCACCACAAAGAGGGAAAACCACGCGTGTTCCCCTCTTGTCAGCAACCTCAAGCCAGTCCTCGTGACTGGCTTTCGCCGTTTTACTTAGCGCGCTATGGGTATAGGGTAGAAACTCACAACAACAGAATTCAGGAAAGCAGGGTGGGAAATCGTATACCCGTTACGCTCGGTAATATTGCGCCGCTGGCGACTAAACCTTTTCGTCCTGGAAAACTCGCTCTGATTTGTGAAGGGGGCGGGCAGCGCGGGATCTTTACGGCCGGGGTTCTGGACGAATTTATGCGCGCGGAATTCAACCCCTTTGATTTGTTCCTTGGCACCTCCGCCGGGGCACAGAATCTCTCCGCTTACGTTTGTAACCAGCCGGGATACGCGCGCCGCGTTATCACGCGCTTTACGACGACGAGGGATTTCTTCAATCCGCTCCGCTTCGCGCGCGGAGGGCACCTGATCGACCTTGACTGGCTGATTGAATCGACCGCAGCCAGATTACCGCTGTCGATGTCCAGCGCCGACCCGTTGTTTGAGCAGGGAAAAGAGTTCTTTATGTGTGCCTGCCGCAGTGATGACTATGCGGCGAATTACTTTTCGCCGACCGCGGATACCTGGCTAAATTTGCTGAAAGCTTCCAGTGCCATTCCCGGTTTTTACCGTTCGGGCGTGGATATTGACGGCGTCAGCTATCAGGACGGCGGCATCAGCGATGCGGTGCCGGTGCGGGAAGCGGTTAATCGCGGAGCGGATACGCTGGTGGTTATTCGCACCGTACCTTCACAGATGTACTACACGCCGCAATGGTTCAAACATATGGAACGCTGGCTGGGCGACAGCAGTCTGCAGCCGCTGTTGAATCTGGTGCAGCATCACGAGGAAAGCTATCGGGAGATCCAAAGCTTCATTGAGAAGCCGCCGGGTAAACTGAGAATCTTCGAGATTTATCCCCCGAAAGCGCTGTTAAGCAGCGCGCTCGGCAGCCGCCTGCCTTCATTGACGGCGGATTATCAAACAGGGCGCTTGTGCGGACGCTATTTCCTGGCGACCATTGGCAAGCTGTTGGTGGCTAAGCCGCCGTTAAGGCGCCATTTGCCGCGCATTAATACGCCCGGCCCGTTGGTGATTCCTCCTGCGGCGGCGGCAAACGAATCGCTGGTTAAGCCGATTAGCCCTGCCCTGCAGGCGAATGATGCTGCGTTTGATAATGAGGATCTTGCGTGAGTTTTACGTTCTACGACACCCATTGCCACTTTGATTTTCCCCCCTTCACCGGGGATGAAGAGCACAGCCTCGCCCTGGCCGCTGAGGCCGGAGTTCGTAAAATCATTGTGCCTGCAATAGAAGCGGGACGTTTCAGTCGCGTACTCGCGCTCGCGCAGAAGTACCCGGCACTTTATGCCGCCCTGGGTATGCACCCGATTGTGATTGAAAAGCATGATGAAACGGGCCTGGCCGAGCTGGAAGATCTTTTGCGGCAAAAGCCTGAAAAACTGATCGCCATCGGTGAGATTGGGCTGGATCTTTATCGCGAAGATCCGCAGTTCGACAGGCAGGAGTTTATCCTCACCGAGCAGCTGAAGCTGGCGAAGCGTTACGATCTGCCGGTGCTGCTTCATTCCCGTCGAACCCACGACAAGCTGGCGCTGCACCTGAAGCGCCACAATTTATCCAGGACCGGCGTGGTGCATGGTTATGCCGGGAGTTTGCAGCAGGCGGAGCGTTTTATTGCGATGGGCTATCGCATTGGCGTCGGTGGCACCATCACCTATCCCCGGGCCAGCAAAACCCGGGATGTGATGGCCCGGCTACCGCTTTCATCGCTGTTGCTGGAAACCGATGCGCCGGATATGCCGCTGAACGGCTGGCAGGGGCAGCCCAACCGCCCGGAGCGTGCTGCAAAAGTCTTCGACGCGCTGTGTGAATTGCGCCCGGAGCCCGCAGAAATCATTGCTAATGCCTTGAAAAACAACGCAGACGAATTATTTGCTTTCTAATGAGTCACGCTCAAAGTGTGATGCCTCTCACCTTACTATGTAAATGTTTCTATACATTTCGTCCTACACGTGATTACTCCGGCACTTTTCTCGCCCCTGTGGTTATAATCCGCGCGCTTAAAAGGGGCTGCTAAAGCCCGAATCTTTCCAGTTGATACACAGGGATACTGTATGCAAATACTCATGGGATTGATCGGCATGGTGGCACTGCTGCTGATCGCCGTTTTACTTTCCAGCAACCGCAAGGCGATCAACCTGCGTACCGTCATTGGCGCGTGGCTTATCCAGATTGGTATCGGGGCGCTGATCCTTTATGTCCCGGTCGGGCGTAAAGTCCTGCTCGCGATGTCTGAAGGGGTGGCTAACGTCATCGCCTACGGCAACTCAGGGATCTCCTTCCTGTTTGGCGGGCTGGTTTCTGACAAAATGTTCGAAGTTTTTGGCGGCGGCGGCTTTATCTTTGCGCTGCGCGTCCTGCCGATTATTGTCTTCTTCTCCTCGCTTATCGCCGTGCTTTACTACCTTGGTGTGATGCAGTTAGTGATCCGTATCCTCGGCGGCGGCCTGCGTAAGGTATTGAAAACCTCGCGCACTGAATCCTTGTCGGCGACGGCGAATATTTTCGTTGGCCAAACCGAAGCGCCGCTTGTGGTTCGCCCTTACATCTCGACCATGACGCGCTCTGAGCTGTTTGCCGTGATGTGCGGTGGCCTTGCCTCCGTGGCGGGCTCCGTGCTGGCGGGCTACGCGCAGATGGGCGTGCCGCTGGAATACCTGATTGCCGCGTCCTTTATGGCCGCGCCAGGCGGGCTGCTGTTTGCCAAGATAATGTTGCCTGAAACGGAAACCCCGAATGACGCCCCGGAACTGGAGTCGATGAAAAACGATCCCGATCGCCCGGCTAACGTGCTGGATGCGGCGGCCTCGGGCGCGGCCTCCGGGATGCAGCTGGCGCTGAATGTCGGGGCAATGCTGCTGGCGTTTGTCGCGCTGATTGCCCTGCTGAACGGCATGTTGTCCGGCATCGGTGGCTGGTTCAACTATCCGCAGCTCTCGCTGGAGCTGATATTGGGCTGGGTGTTCTCTCCGGTTGCCTGGCTGATTGGCGTGCCGTGGAGCGAGGCGATGGTGGCAGGATCGTTTATCGGCCAGAAGCTTATCATCAACGAGTTCGTAGCTTATCTGAACTTCGGCGCTTACCTGAAGGATGATGCCGAAGTGGCCGCGGCGGGTCTGCAGGTGCTGTCCGGCCATACCAAAGCAATTATCTCCTTCGCGCTGTGTGGATTTGCTAACCTTTCCTCTATCGCCATTCTGATTGGCGGGCTGGGCAGCATGGCGCCAAACCGCCGGCACGATGTGGCTCAGCTGGGCATGAAGGCCGTGGCGGCGGGGACGCTGTCTAACCTGATGAGCGCCACCATCGCCGGGCTTTTCCTGGCGCTGTAAACTGCAATAGAAATGTTATAATTATAACATTAAGCGGTAACCGATGGCTGGCGCCCTGCCAGCCATTTTCTTGCATCCCGGCGCAATTTAGCGCGTTATTTTGTTCCTTTAATCACATATACTCTATGAAAGCTTGCAATTCATGCTTTGGCTTTTGTGAGGCGAGACACAAAATTGCATCGGTGGTGAGTGTTAGAATTCTAACATTGCAACCGGCAATGTGCGGTGAGAAGGATCTCAACGTGAGGGTGACCCAGGTGACCACTCTTCTTCAAGGAACCAAGTCCGCTCCAACGTGTTGAGTTTCCAGGCCGGAGACTTATTTCCCTTTTGTTGGAGAGCGTTATGACCGATTTAACCCAAAGCAGCCTGCGTGCGCTGAAACTGATGGATCTGACTACCCTGAACGACGATGACACTAACGAGAAAGTCATCGCTCTGTGCCATCAGGCGAAAACCCCAGTCGGCAACACCGCTGCGATTTGTATCTACCCGCGCTTTATCCCTGTTGCCCGTAAAACCCTCAAAGAGCAGGGCACCCCGGACATCCGCATTGCGACCGTGACCAACTTCCCGCACGGTAATGACGATATCGACATCGCGCTGGCAGAAACTCGCGCCGCTATCGCTTACGGTGCAGACGAAGTGGACGTGGTCTTCCCATACCGGGCGCTGATTGCCGGTAACGAGCAGGTTGGCTTTGATCTGGTGAAAGCGTGTAAAGACGCCTGCGCCAGCGCTAACGTACTGCTGAAAGTGATCATCGAAACCGGCGAGTTGAAGACCGAAGAGCTGATTCGCAAAGCGTCTACTATCGCGATTAAAGCCGGTGCCGACTTTATCAAAACCTCGACCGGTAAAGTGCCGGTTAACGCCACGCCGGAAAGCGCTCGCATCATGATGGAAGTGATCCGCGATATGGGCGTGGAGAAAACCGTAGGCTTCAAACCAGCCGGTGGCGTTCGCTCCGCTGAAGATGCCGCGCAGTTCCTTGCTATCGCTGATGACCTGTTCGGTGCCGACTGGGCCGACTCTCGCCATTACCGTTTCGGGGCATCCAGCCTGTTAGCCAGCCTGCTGAAAGCGCTGGGCCATGGGGACGGCAAAAGCGCCAGCAGCTACTAATTACTCGTCATGCTTCAAGCCGCAGGTGCGTTAGCTGCACTCCCTTACCCCAGTGACTTACTTCAGTAAGTGACTGAGGATGAGCTCTTTTGCCTTCGGCCTGCGACTCGAATTATCCAGAGTAATCTTTAATTGCGGCGGGTTTTCCGCCGCTCTTTACCCGCATTTCCCAGGGGGTTGCCGTGTTTCTCACACAAGAAATTATTCGTAAAAAACGTGATGGCCTGGTACTGAGCGACGAAGAGATTCGCTTCTTTATCAACGGTATTCGCGACAACACCGTCTCTGAAGGGCAAATTGCTGCTCTGGCGATGACCATTTTCTTCCACGACATGACAATGCCGGAAAGGGTGTCGCTGACAATGGCGATGCGGGATTCCGGCACCGTGCTGGACTGGAAAAGCCTTAACCTCAACGGCCCGATTGTGGATAAACATTCCACCGGCGGCGTCGGGGATGTCACTTCGCTGATGCTTGGCCCAATGGTAGCGGCCTGCGGAGGCTATGTGCCGATGATTTCAGGCCGTGGTCTGGGGCATACCGGCGGGACGCTGGACAAGCTGGAGGCGATTCCGGGCTTCGATATCTTCCCGGACGATAACCGCTTCCGCGACATTATTAAGGACGTCGGCGTGGCCATCATCGGCCAGACCAGCTCGCTGGCACCGGCGGACAAACGTTTTTATGCCACCCGCGACATTACCGCGACGGTGGATTCCATCCCACTGATCACCGCTTCTATTCTGGCGAAAAAACTGGCCGAAGGGCTGGATGCGCTGGTGATGGACGTGAAAGTAGGCAGCGGCGCATTTATGCCGACTTACGAGCTGTCGGCCCAGCTGGCAGAGGCTATCGTTGGCGTTTCCAACGGCGCAGGCGTGAAGACCACCGCGCTGCTGACGGACATGAACCAGGTGCTGGCTTCCAGCGCGGGTAACGCCGTGGAAGTTCGTGAAGCGGTACAGTTCCTCACGGGTGAATACCGTAACCCGCGTCTGTTTGATGTGACGATGGCGCTGTGCGTGGAAATGCTGATTTCCGGCAAGCTTGCCAAAGACGAGATTGAAGCCCGCGCGAAGCTTCAGGCAGTGCTGGACAACGGCAAAGCGGCGGAAGTATTTGGCCGAATGGTTGCCGCCCAGAAAGGCCCGAGCGACTTTGTTGAGAATTATGCGAAGTACCTGCCAACGGCAATGCTGAGCAAAGCGGTATATGCCGACGCGTCCGGGTTTGTCTCGGCAATGGATACTCGCGCGCTGGGTATGGCGGTGGTGTCGATGGGCGGCGGTCGTCGTCAGGCTTCCGACCCCATTGATTACAGCGTCGGCTTTACCGATATGGCGCGTCTGGGGGACGCTATCGACGGCGAACGTCCGCTGGCGGTGATCCACGCGAAAGACGAAGCCAGCTGGCAGGAAGCCGCGAAGGCGGTGAAAGCGGCAATCAGCATTGACGAAAAAGCACCGCAGGAAACACCAACGGTCTATCGCCGAATCACCGAATAACGGTATACTGATCTGATCCCTATTTTATAGAGCACAAGGTACGGAGAATAATATGAAACGTGCGTTTATTATGGTGCTGGACTCGTTCGGCATCGGTGCTACCGAAGACGCAGAGCGCTTCGGAGATGTCGGCTCTGATACCCTCGGTCACATCGCGGAGGCTTGCGCCAAAGGCGAAGCTGACAAAGGCCGTAAAGGCCCCCTGAACCTGCCTAACCTGACTCGTCTTGGGCTGGTAAAAGCTCATGAAGGCTCCACCGGTAAAGTGGCCGCAGGCATGGACGGCAAAGCAGAAGTTATCGGCGCTTACGGCTGGGCACACGAGCTTTCTTCCGGCAAAGACACTCCGTCTGGCCACTGGGAAATCGCCGGCGTGCCGGTTCTGTTTGACTGGGGCTATTTTAGCGACCACGACAACAGCTTCCCGCAGGAGCTGCTGGACAAACTGGTCAAGCGTGCCAACCTGCCGGGCTACCTCGGCAACTGCCACTCTTCCGGAACCGTGATCCTGGATGAGCTGGGTGAAGAGCACATGAAAACCGGGAAACCGATTTTCTACACCTCCGCTGACTCTGTGTTCCAGATTGCCTGCCACGAAGAAACCTACGGTCTGGATAAGCTTTATGAGCTGTGCGAAATCGCGCGTGAAGAGCTGACCGAAGGCGGCTACAACATTGGCCGCGTTATCGCTCGCCCGTTCATTGGTGATAAAGCAGGTAACTTCCAGCGTACCGGTAACCGCCACGACTTAGCGGTCGAGCCACCTGCCGCCACCGTGCTGCAGAAGCTGGTTGATGAGAAGCATGGCCAGGTTGTTTCCGTGGGTAAAATTGCGGATATCTACGCCAACTGCGGTATCACTAAAAAAGTGAAGGCAACCGGTCTGGATGCGCTGTTCGACGCGACCATCAAAGAGATGAAAGAAGCCGGCGACGACACCATCGTGTTCACCAACTTCGTGGACTTTGACTCCTCCTGGGGTCATCGCCGCGACGTAGCTGGCTACGCGGGCGGCCTTGAGCTGTTCGACCGCCGCCTGCCGGAGCTGATGGCGCTGCTGAAAGAGGACGACATTCTGATCCTCACTGCGGACCACGGCTGTGATCCGACCTGGCAGGGTACAGACCATACTCGCGAACACATTCCGGTGCTGATCTACGGCCCGAAAGTGAAAGCCGGTTCTCTCGGTCACCGCGAAACCTTCGCGGATATCGGCCAGACGGTAGCGAAGTACTTCGGTCTTTCCGACATGGACTACGGCAAAAACATGCTGTGATCCCTTTGGGCGGGCGGTTGCCCGCCTGATTGCTAACTTTTTAAATAAAGGAATACACAATGGCTACGCCACACATTAACGCAGAAATGGGCGATTTCGCTGACGTAGTACTGATGCCGGGTGACCCGCTGCGCGCCAAGCACATCGCGGAAACTTTCCTGGAAGACGTGCGCGAAGTGAACAACGTGCGCGGCATGCTTGGTTTCACCGGGACTTACAAAGGCCGTAAGATCTCCGTTATGGGCCACGGCATGGGTATCCCATCCTGCTCCATATACGCTAAAGAGCTGATCACCGACTTCGGCGTGAAGAAAATCATTCGCGTGGGTTCCTGCGGCGCGGTTCGTGCAGACGTTAAGCTGCGCGACGTGGTTATCGGTATGGGCGCGTGTACTGACTCTAAAGTTAACCGCCTGCGCTTCAAGGATCACGACTTCGCGGCTATCGCGGACTTCGATATGGTTCGCAACGCGGTTGATGCGGCAAAAGCGCTGGGCGTTGACGCTCGCGTGGGCAACATCTTCTCCGCAGACCTGTTCTACACGCCAGATCCGTCCATGTTCGACGTGATGGAAAAATACGGCATTCTGGGTGTGGAAATGGAAGCGGCCGGGATCTACGGCGTAGCGGCTGAGTTCGGTGCAAAAGCGCTGACCATCTGCACGGTGTCTGACCACATCCGTACTCACGAGCAAACTACCGCCGCTGAGCGTCAGACTACCTTCAACGACATGATCAAAATTGCTCTGGAATCCGTCCTGCTGGGCGACAAAGAGTAAGTTTTTTTCTCGTTTAAAGGGCGCCTTAGGGCGCCTTTTTTATGCCATTTATCTATTCATTTTATTTTTTATTTTGGGTTAATTCCCTTTACCTGCCTGTCATTCAAGACTATAAATCAATTCAAGTATCTATTCATTAATCTATTCACATGAGCGAACTAACCGACCTTCTTCTTACCGGGCCTCTTCCAGCCAGAACGCTGGCCCAACGGCTGGGTATCAGTCAGGCGACTTTCTCTCGTCGGGTAGCGCTTGAGCCTGACGTTATCAAATTCGGTTCAGCGCGTGCGACGCTGTACGGATTAAAACACCCGGTAAGGCAGCACCGCGAGTTTCAGCTCTGGCAGATTGACGACACCGGTAAGGCATGGGTGTTTGGTGTGCTTTATCCCGTGTGGCCAAAAGGCAGTTGCCTCGTGGTGCATCACAACGGCGACAGCCGCTGGTTTGACGGGCTACCCTGGTACCTGACCGATCTCCGGCCGCAGGGATTTTTGGGGCGAGCCTGGGGGCGTGAGTTAGCTAAAGACAGCGATTTGCCGGAAGATATTCGGCTGTGGCGAGAAGAGGATGTGCTCCTGGCCCTCTCTGTGCAGCGGCAGGAAAATCTGGGCGGCTGGCTGGTGGGCGAAGAGAGTTATCGCCTGTGGACAGAGAAAGATGTTCCCGAAGCCATTCCTCATAATGATCGCCTGAAGGTTTACGCTGAGCTTGCTCACAGGGCGATAGACGGTGAAATTGTCGGCTCATCTGCCGGAGGCGAGCAGCCTAAATTCGCCTGCTACAGTGCAACAGTTCGCGGGCCACGACATGCTCTTGTGAAGTTCACTCCGGCTATGCAGAACGATAACCAGCGTCGATGGGCGGATCTACTGGCCGCTGAGGCCAGCGCTTTAACGCTGCTAAATGATGTAGGGATTGCTGCTGCCCGGTGTGATCTACTTTCGACGGTTAGCGGGCAGGTCTTTCTCGACGTTGAGCGCTTTGACTGCGTGGGCGTTTTCGGGCGGCGCAGTATTGTCTCTCTTGAAAGCGTGCAAAGTGAATATGCGGCGGGCGTGCTTAGCTGGCCTAAAGCCGTGACGCGTCTAAAAGAAGAGGGGATGGTTGAGGCCGCCACGCTTCGGCAGGTGCAGCGCATTTGGGCGTTTGGCCGACTGATTGGTAACAGCGATATGCATGCCGGGAACCTCTCTTTCTTTCTCTCTGACCGTCCGCTTGAGCTCACACCGGTCTACGATATGCTGCCTATGGCCTGGGCTCCTGGCAGTTCAGGCAATATGCGAACAGGCTGCATTGAGATTAATATTGATGCCGACGTCCCCGGCGAAGTGTGGCTCGAGATGCAGCCCTGGGCGCAGCGCTACTGGCAGGAGCTTAGCCTGAACGCGATGCTGAGCGAGCCATTCCGGCAAATTGCGGCGGGAATGGCTGAGCAAGTCGGGCAGTTAAGCGAGCGGCTTCGGCGACTGGCCTAACGAACGGCCTGAGCAATCCAGGCGGAAAGTTCTCGGAGTTCGGCTTCCTGTTCCGGGAAGCTGTAAATCAGCGTTTCACACTCCTGCTGCAGCAAAATGCTGCGGTACAGGCAGCCTTTTAATCGGCTGGCCAACGCTTCAAGCGGCGCGGGGTTCAGGCTATCAGTGAAGACCTGCGCCCGGGTGATATGGCCTTTCTCGACGTCAAAATGTAGCTCAACGCCACCCCAGCTAAAGCGGTTATCCAGCAGATGCGAAAAGGCCGGAGCCTGGCCAAAATTCCACTCCCAGCTGCTTTGGCGGGCAAAGGTGTCGGCAAACCCTGGCAGATCGGGGAGCGCTTCCGGGGAGATATGCTCGGCTTCCACACGCTCGCCGTAGTGAGCGAAAAACGCTTCTGTAATCGCGTCGGCTATCTGCTCGTGGGTCAGGCCAGGCTTGATGTCGCTGAGGTTGGCGACCCGACTTCTTACGGAGGTAATGCCTTTGGCCTGGAGCTTTTTCGGATCGGGATTGAGGTAGTTTGCCAGGCGACTCAGATCGGCATTCAGCAGCAAAGTACCGTGATGAAACCCACGATCCAGGGTTTCCCGGTAGGCGGAGCCGGAAATCTTGCGAGTACCTTCAGCTGTTTCGACCTCAAGGTCGTTGCGCCCGGATGCGGTGGCTTCCAGCCCAAGGCTCGCCAGGGCGTTCAGTACGATAGCCGTGGAAATACTCTTGTCGTATTCGGGTTTGCCGGCCATAAAAGTGAAGCAGGTGTTGCCCAGGTCGTGGAACACCGCGCCACCGCCGCTGCTGCGCCTTGCCAGCCGAACGTTATCTTGCTCCATGCGCCCGGTATTGCACTCTTTCCACGGGTTCTGGGCGCGGCCAATCACCACCGTATCTGCATTACGCCATAGAAACAGAACCCGCTGAGTGGCGGGCATCTGCCGAAAAATAGTCTCTTCAACGGCCAGGTTAAACCAAGGGTCGTAAGAGTCAGAGATAAGCAAACGCAAAGTAGACATAACAAAGATCCTTTTCCCAGAAGAATGGCGTCATATTAGCATGACGCCATCTCGGCGAATTTACTGAGGGAGCTTTACTTAGGCTCGTCTTCCTCTTTTACTTTCGTATTGGCGGTAAGCAGGAACGGTGATTGTTGCCAGCGGGTGCGCTTGCCGTGCAGCAGAGTGCGGGTCAGCACAATACCGATCGCGACGGCGAGCAGCAGCATCAGGCGCAAAATATTGGTGGTGTTATCCACTTGCTTAGCTTCGGTGGCAAGCGTGTGGGTGTCCAGGGTGATGCGCAGGTAGCCGATAGGCCCGCTTTTATCGGTGATAGGCTCGACAATTTGCTGGTTGAAGTAGCTGCCGGCTTTTTGGCCGTCCAGCGCCAGGCGATCGCGAACCGCTATGTTTTCCCCCGAACGCGCAATTTGGTCACCTTCGCTGTCGTACACGGCGGCATCCAGAATACGGCTATCCTTAGTCAAAAGGTTAAGCACGGTGGAGATGCGTTTTTCATCCGGATTCTCAGTTTTCATGACGGGAACCAGATTAAACGCAACCTGACGGGAGAGGGTGCGGGCCAGCTCCTCTAACTGAACGTTTCGCGCTTGCTGGCTGCCCCGGCTGAACCAGGACGCGCCCTGCATTAGTGCCACCAAAAGTGCGAGGCAGAACAGCACAATCACTGCGCGGTGGAGCCGAAATTTAAATTTTACCCGAACCATGATGCACCTTTGGAAAATTGCTTACTTTAATGTTGCCAGAAGCAAGGCGGACAAGGTAGCCTCATGCGTTGTTTTTACCCGGATACCCTGCATCTCTCAAAGGGCAAAAGCTCGGGCTTTACGCCAGCGCGAGGAGAGAAATTCCTTGCCATCAGCCCACAATTCGACTGCAAAAGGGTATGTTTACTTGATTCTGGAGCCGCAATGCCAAACAGTTTGACCTGGTGCGATTTGCCTAACGATGTTTCACTTTGGCCTGGGTTGCCGCTTTCCCTGAGCGGCGACGAAGTGATGCCGCTGGACTACCGCGCCGGCCGCAGTGGCTGGCTCCTGTACGGGCGTAATCTGGATAAGCCGTGCCTGACCAAATACCAGCGCAAGCTGGGGGCGGCGATGGTGATTGTGACCGCCTGGTGCGTGGAAGATTATCAGGTCATTCGCCTGGCCGGCTCTTTAACGCCGCGCGCGACCAAGCTTGCACATGATGCCGGGCTGGACGTGGCGCCGCTGGGCAAAATCCCGCATTTGAAAACGCCTGGCCTGCTGGTCATGGACATGGACTCCACCGCCATTCAGATCGAGTGTATCGACGAGATCGCCAAACTGGCGGGAACGGGTGAAATGGTGGCCGAAGTCACCGAACGCGCAATGCGCGGCGAGCTGGATTTTACCGCCAGCCTTCGCCAGCGTGTGGCGACCCTAAAGGGCGCGGACGCGAATATTTTACGCCAGGTTCGCGACGAGCTACCGCTGATGCCGGGGCTAAAATCTCTGGTACACAATCTCGATACGCTGGGTTGGAAAGTGGCGATTGCCTCTGGCGGGTTTACCTTCTTCGCCGAATACCTGCGCGATACATTAAACCTGACGGCGGTGGTCGCCAACGAACTTGAAATTTGCGACGGCAAGCTGACCGGCGAAGTGCTGGGGCAGATTGTGGACGCGAAGTTCAAAGCGGTCACTTTGAAGCGCCTGGCCGAAAAATATGAAATCCCCGCCGCGCAAACCGTTGCGATTGGCGACGGGGCCAATGATTTACCGATGATCCACGCCGCAGGGCTGGGGATTGCCTATCACGCCAAGCCGAAGGTGATTGAGAAGAGTGAAGTCAGCATCCGTCATGCGGATTTGATGGGCGTGTTCTGCATCCTTTCCGGCAGCCTGATTCAGGAAGAACGTTAACAAGAGGTATAAAGGTGGCGAAAGCTCCAAAACGCGCATTTGTTTGTAACGAGTGTGGTGCGGATTACCCGCGCTGGCAGGGGCAGTGCAGCGCCTGTCACGCGTGGAATACCATTACCGAAGTGCGCATCGCCGCTTCTCCACAGGTTGCCCGCAATGAGCGCCTTTCCGGCTATGCCGGGAGCGCAGGCGTCAGCCGGGTACAAAAGCTTTCGGACATCAGCCTGGAAGAGCTGCCGCGTTTCTCCACCGGTTTTAAAGAGTTTGACCGGGTGCTGGGCGGCGGCGTCGTGCCGGGCAGCGCTATTCTGATTGGGGGTAACCCAGGCGCCGGGAAATCAACGCTGCTGCTGCAAACGCTTTGCAAGCTGAGCGAGCAGATGAAAACCCTGTACGTTACCGGCGAAGAGTCGCTTCAGCAGGTGGCGATGCGCGCGCACCGTTTGGGCCTGCCGACGCAAAACCTCAATATGCTGTCGGAAACCAGCATCGAACAGATCTGTATGATCGCCGAAGAAGAGCAGCCGAAGCTGATGGTGATCGACTCGATCCAGGTCATGCACATGGCGGACGTGCAGTCTTCGCCAGGCAGCGTGGCCCAGGTGCGTGAAACCGCAGCCTACCTGACGCGTTTTGCGAAGACGAAAGGCGTGGCGATCGTGATGGTTGGGCACGTCACGAAAGACGGTTCTCTTGCGGGGCCAAAAGTCCTCGAACACTGTATCGACTGTTCCGTCATGCTAGATGGCGACGCCGATTCCCGCTTCCGTACCCTGCGCAGCCATAAAAACCGCTTTGGGGCGGTGAACGAGCTGGGTGTGTTCGCGATGACCGAGCAGGGACTGCGTGAGGTCAGCAACCCGTCGGCCATTTTCCTTAGCCGGGGCGATGAAGTGACGCCGGGCAGTTCGGTGATGGTGGTTTGGGAAGGGACACGCCCGCTGCTGGTTGAGATTCAGGCGCTGGTGGATCAGTCGATGATGTCCAATCCTCGCCGCGTGGCCGTTGGTCTGGAGCAAAACCGGCTGGCGATTTTGCTGGCCGTGCTGCACCGGCACGGTGGCCTGCAAATGGCCGATCAGGATGTGTTCGTAAACGTGGTGGGCGGCGTAAAAGTTACTGAAACCAGCGCCGACCTTGCGCTGCTGCTGGCGATGGTTTCCAGCCTGCGTGACAGAGCCTTGCCGCAGGATTTGGTGGTATTTGGTGAAGTCGGGCTGGCGGGTGAAATCCGTCCGGTACCCAGCGGCCAGGAGCGTATTTCCGAAGCGGCGAAACACGGCTTTAAGCGCGCGATTGTGCCGCAGGCCAACGTACCGAAAAAAATTCCTGAAGGGATGCAGGTCTTCGGCGTGAAAAAACTTGCTGATGCGCTTTCTGTATTCGACGACTTATAATTGAGTAACTTGCGGGAACCGTTCCCGCTCCGGCAGGAGGCAGCGCGTGTCGTCATTCGACTATATTAAAACGGCTATTCGCCAACAGGGCTGTACCTTACAGCAGGTGGCGGACGCCAGCGGCATGACTAAAGGCTACCTGAGCCAGTTACTGAACGCGAAAATCAAAAGCCCCAGCGCGCAAAAACTGGAGGCTCTTCACCGCTTCCTTGGGCTGGAATTCCCGCGTCGCGAAAAGAAAGTCGGCGTGGTGTTCGGTAAGTTTTATCCGTTGCACACCGGGCATATCTACTTGATCCAGCGTGCCTGTAGCCAGGTGGACGAGCTGCATATCATCATGGGCTATGATGAGCCCCGCGACCGCGCGCTGTTTGACGATAGCGCGATGTCCCAGCAGCCAACAACCGGTGACCGCCTGCGCTGGCTGCTGCAAACGTTTAAATATCAGAAGAATATCCGCATTCACTCCTTTAACGAGGAGGGGATGGAACCTTATCCCCACGGCTGGGACGTCTGGAGCCGCGGGATCAAAGCGTTTATGGACAGCAAAGGTATTTCCCCTGACCGGATCTACACCTCGGAAGAAGGGGACGCCGCGAAGTTTACCGAACACCTCGGGATCGAAACGGTGGTGGTCGATCCGAAGCGAACCTTTATGAACATCAGCGGCACGCAAATCCGTGAAAACCCGTTCCGCTACTGGGAATACATTCCTACCGAGGTTAAACCGTTCTTTGTGCGCACGGTGGCGATACTTGGCGGCGAGTCGAGCGGGAAGTCGTGGATGGTGAACAAGCTCGCCAACATCTTCAATACCACCAGCGCCTGGGAATACGGGCGGGATTATGTTTTCTCGCACCTTGGCGGTGACGAAATGGCGCTGCAATATTCCGACTACGACAAAATTGCCATCGGCCATGCGCAGTACGTCGATTTTGCGGTGAAGTACGCCAATAAAGTGGCGTTTATTGATACCGACTTTGTGACCACTCAGGCCTTCTGCAAGAAGTATGAAGGCCGCGAGCACCCGTTTGTACAGGCGCTGATCGACGAGTACCGCTTTGATCTGGTTATCCTGCTGGAAAACAATACGCCGTGGGTGGCCGACGGTCTACGTAGTCTTGGCAGCGATGTGGACAGAAAATCGTTCCAGAACCTGCTGGTGGAGATGCTCAAAGAGAACAACATCGAGTTTATTCACGTCGAAGAGTCAGACTATGACTCGCGCTTCCTGCGCTGTGTGGATCTGGTGAAAGAAATGATGGGCGAGCAGCGGTAAAGAATGGGCTATGGGGCTTAATGCTCTCATTCCGGGCCTGGTCACAAATCCACGTTATGAAGCAACGGCTATCGTTCCGTTCACTGCCAGACCCGTTTCATATGATGCACCAGCATCGATGAACGACTCGGGGGAGTCACCGTCACTCCCCCGAGACCCCGGACTCCCGGCGAAATAAATCGACCGCTAAAGCGGCAGACCTCCGTTTTATCTCCCAGTCCTGGGTCGGCTGAGATGCGTTCCCGACGCTCTCAGCCTCCGGCCGTTCCCAACGTCCGGACCCTGGCCAGTCGGAGAGAAAACGCAGGCGATTTAAGCCGGAACCGAGCCTCGCTGTTCGTCCGGTGTTTCACTCAGCCACAACGTTGCCTCTGTTTTTTTACCATCGCCCTGACAGGGAGAGGGAATAAACCGTGTTCTCTGTGACTTGTTTTCTCCCTCGCCCTTGTGGGGAGAGGGCCGGGGTGAGGGGAAAAGTACTACGGGTGAACTCACCATAAAAAAGGCACCGTGAAGGTGCCTTTTGCATTTACTTGGTTACGCGCTTGTACTTGATGCGTTTTGGCTCCAGAGCATCTGAGCCGAGGGTACGCTTCTTGTACTCTTCGTATTCGGTGAAGTTACCTTCGAAGAATTCGACTTTACCTTCATCCTGGTAATCCAGAATGTGGGTAGCGATACGGTCCAGGAACCAGCGGTCGTGCGAGATAACCATCGCGCAGCCCGGGAACTCCAGCAGGGCGTTTTCCAGCGCGCGCAGGGTTTCGATATCCAGGTCGTTGGTTGGTTCATCGAGCAGCAGAACGTTACCGCCAACCTGCAGCAGCTTCGCCAGATGCAGACGACCGCGCTCACCGCCGGACAGCTCGCCCACGCGTTTGCCCTGATCGACGCCTTTGAAGTTAAAGCGGCCCACGTAGGCACGGCTTGGCATCTCGGTGTTGCCGATACGCATAATATCCTGGCCGCCGGAGACTTCTTCCCACACGGTTTTGCTGTTATCCATGGCGTCACGGAACTGGTCAACGGAGGCCAGTTTCACGGTCTCACCGAGGGTGATAGAGCCGCTGTCAGGCTGTTCCTGACCGGACATCATGCGGAACAGGGTGGATTTACCCGCGCCGTTCGGACCGATGATGCCGACGATGGCACCTTTCGGGACGGAGAAGCTCAGATCGTCAATCAGCAGGCGGTCGCCGTAAGATTTACGCAGGTTGTTAACTTCTACCACTTTATCCCCCAGGCGTGCGCCAGGTGGAATAAACAGTTCGTTGGTTTCGTTACGTTTCTGGTATTCGGTGTTGTTCAGCTCTTCGAAGCGCGCCAGGCGGGCTTTACCCTTAGACTGACGGCCTTTAGCGCCCTGACGAACCCACTCCAGCTCTTTCTCAATAGATTTACGGCGAGCCGCTTCCGTTGAGGCTTCCTGCGCCAGGCGTTGATCTTTCTGCTCCAGCCAGGAGGAGTAGTTACCTTCCCATGGAATACCTTCCCCACGGTCAAGCTCGAGGATCCAACCGGCGACGTTGTCGAGGAAGTAACGGTCGTGGGTGATCGCCACCACGGTGCCCTCGAAGTCGTGCAGGAAGCGTTCCAGCCATGCCACGGATTCTGCATCCAGGTGGTTGGTTGGTTCGTCGAGCAGCAGCATGTCTGGTTTTTCCAGCAGCAGGCGGCACAGCGCAACGCGGCGACGCTCACCCCCGGACAGCTTGTCGATTTTTGCATCCCAGTCCGGCAGGCGCAGGGCATCAGCGGCGCGCTCCAGCTGCACGTTCAGGTTATGACCGTCGTGCGCCTGGATGATTTCTTCATACTTGCCTTGCTGCGCGGCCAGCTTATCGAAGTCCGCGTCCGGCTCGGCGTATTTGGCGTAGACTTCGTCCAGGCCTTTCAGCGCGTTAACCACTTCGGAAACCGCTTCTTCTACGGACTCACGTACGGTGTGTTCCGGGTTCAGCTTAGGTTCCTGCGGCAGGTAGCCGATCTTGATGCCTGGCTGTGGACGGGCTTCGCCTTCGATATCGGTATCGATGCCGGCCATGATGCGCAGCAGGGTGGATTTACCGGCACCGTTCAGACCCAGGACGCCGATTTTGGCGCCAGGGAAGAAGCTGAGCGAAATATTTTTCAGAATATGTCGTTTCGGCGGGACAACTTTGCCGACACGATGCATGGTATAAACGAATTGAGCCACAGTGCGACTTTGCCTCTTTTATCGTGATGTAAGATGGTACATAACAAAGGCGAAGTGTAGCGGTTTTCACGGTCTAATCCCAGCGGGGTATCGTGCTTCTGCCGCGCAGGGCGCCTTTATACGTTTCATGACCAAAATATCCCTTCCGGACGTGGCGTATTGCGTCTCCCCTGGTTAGCATGAATGCATTCGCTTATTGCAGCGCAGGCATGATGCCGTCAGGAAAATAATGAGGAGAAGGTGTGGTAAAAGCCAAACAAGTCGTATGGCAGTTGCTTGCCGCGGGCGTTAGCCTGGTGATGTTAAACGGCGCGGTACGTGCAGATTCTCTCGATGAGCAGCGCAACCGCTACGCGCAAATTAAACAGGCCTGGGATAACAAGCAAATGGACGTGGTGCAGCAGCTCATGCCCACGCTGCAAACCTATCCACTTTATCCTTATCTTGAATACCGTCAGCTCACCGACGACCTGATGAACGAGCCGACCGTGGCGGTGGCCCAATTTATCCAGGCGAACCCAACCCTGCCTCCGGCGCGAACCTTAAGCTCACGCTTTGTTAACGAGCTGGCAAGGCGGCAGGACTGGCAGGGTTTGCTGGCCTTTAGCCCAGAGCCACCTGCCACTAACGAAGCAAAATGTAATTACTACTTTGCCAAATGGAATACCGGGCAAGCGGATGCCGCCTGGGCCGGTGCGAAGGAACTTTGGCTGACGGGAAAGAGCCAGCCGTCGAGCTGTGATGCGCTGTTTTCGGCGTGGCGAACTTCCGGCACGCAGGATCCGCTGGCTTACCTTGAACGAATCCGCCTGGCGATGAAAGAGGGTAATACCTCGCTGGTGAACGCGCTTGCGAACCAGATGCCAGCGGAATATCAGACCATCTCCAGCGCCCTGGTCAGCCTGCAAAATAATCCCAGCACTGTGCTGACCTTCGCCAATACGGTAGGGGCGACGGATTTCACTCGTCAGGCGGCCGCTATCGCCTTCGCAAGCGTTGCTCGCCAGGATGTAGAAAATGCTCGTCTGATGATCCCGTCTCTGGCCCAGGCGCAGAAGCTGACCGATGAGCAAGTACAGGAATTGCGTGACGTTGTGGCCTGGCGGTTGATGGGCAGTGACGTGACGGATGAACAAGCTCGCTGGCGGGATGACGCCATTATGCGCTCCCAGTCCACCTCGCTGATTGAGCGACGTGTACGCATGGCGCTGGGCGCGGGTGACCGAACTGGGCTGAATACCTGGCTGGCACGTTTGCCGATGGAAGCCAAAGAGAAAGACGAATGGCGCTACTGGCAGGCTGATTTACTGCTGGAGCGGGGGCGTGAAGACGATGCGAAAGGTATTCTTCGTGCCCTGATGCAGCAGCGTGGTTTCTACCCAATGGTTGCCGCCCAGCGGCTTGGGGAAGAATACCCCCTGCGCGTGGATAAAGCCGAACCTGTTAATCCTGCGCTGGTGCAGGGGCCTGAAATGGCCCGCGTCCGCGAGCTGATGTACTGGAATATGGACAATACCGCGCGGAGCGAATGGGCAAACCTGGTCACCAGCCGAAGCAAGCAGGAGCAGGCCGGGCTGGCGCGCTATGCTTTTGAGCAGGACTGGTGGGATCTCAGCGTGCAGGCAACCATTGCCGGCAAGCTGTGGGATAACCTCGAAGAGCGCTTCCCGCTGGCTTATAAAGGCACCTTTGCCCGCTACGTTAGCGGCAAAACCGTGCCGCAAAGCTATGCGATGGCGATTGCCCGCCAGGAAAGTGCCTGGAACCCGAAAGTGCGTTCTCCGGTGGGGGCAAGTGGCCTGATGCAGATCATGCCGGGCACGGCCACCCATACGGTGAAGATGTTCAGTATTCCTGGCTACAGCAGTCCGGTGCAGCTTCTGGATCCTGACACCAACATCAATATTGGCACCAGTTACCTGCAGTATGTGTTCCAGCAGTTTGAGAACAACCGTATCTTTGCTTCCGCCGCCTATAACGCAGGGCCGGGGCGCGTGCGAACCTGGCTGGGTAACAGCGCGGGGCGGATTGACGCCATCGCATTTGTGGAAAGTATTCCGTTCTCAGAGACGCGTGGCTATGTGAAAAACGTGCTGGCCTACGATGCCTATTACCGCCATTTCATGGGGCAGCCGGACAAGATTCTGTCTGACAGCGAGTGGCAGCGGCGTTACTGATTGCGCGGAGAGTATGTTATGCTGCCGTACTAGTTTAAGAGTATGGTGGCCTGACATGACTCAGCTCTCTCAGTATTCGGCGGAACAGGCCGAGCAAAGTAATAAAGAGTGGCTCCGCTTTGTGGGGCTGTTGCAGCAAGCTTTTGGGCAGGAGCTTCACATGCCCCTGCTGACGCTGCTGCTGACGCCGGATGAGCGTACGGCATTAGGCACGCGAGTACGCATCATCGAAGAGTTATTGCGCGGTGAGCTTAGCCAGCGTGAGCTGAAGAATGAACTGGGCGCGGGGATTGCAACCATTACCCGCGGCTCTAACAGCCTGAAAGCTGCGCCGGCCGATCTCCGGGCGTGGCTGGAAAAAGAGCTGCTGCAGGGCGGCAGCTCAAACCGCTAAATATTTTCCCGGCAGTAAATCTCGTTATGAAATGGACTTAGCGCCAGAATCACCGCCTGATGGTAAACGCTGCTACGCGTGAGCTTTCCGGCGGTGAACACCCCAATGGCTCCCTCTTTACGCCCAATCTCATTGATACCCGTATAGTCGGACATCACCGGTCCCAGAGCGTTGCCTGCGCTGACTTTTTGCAGAATGATTTCTGGCAGCGGCAGGGTCGCCGAACGGGCTTCGCCGCGCTGCTGCCGATTCTCGATCACCACCCAACTGAAGGTACTCCCTTCGTCGATACCGGCCTCAATAGCGACCCAAAAGTCGGCATCTGGTCTGATCTCCCGGGCATTTGCTACTCTGCATCGTGCGCCAGTTCGCGTTTCCTGACTACCAAAGGGCTGCTCCGGCACGCCACTATCGACGACCACGGGCTCAATATGGCAGGATCCTTCGCCATAAATCTCGTTAAACGCCTGCAGAATCGCCTGAATTTTGGCGGGATTGGTTGTTGCAGCGACGACATGGTTCATAATAAGTCAGAACTCTCGATATTTCGTGACCGGAGTATAACGGAAAAAACGCATGTTACAGGTATACCTTGTTCGTCATGGCGAAACGCAGTGGAATGCTGAGCGCCGCATTCAGGGGCAGTCAGACAGCGCGCTGACTGAAAACGGAGAGCGTCAGGCCTGGCAAGTGGCCGAACGAGCCAGAGCCCTTGGCATCACCCACATTATCAGCAGCGATTTAGGCCGTACTCGCCGCACCGCAGAGATCATCGCCGAAGCCTGCGGCTGCGAGATTATCCTGGATGCTCGCCTGCGTGAGCTCAATATGGGCGTGCTTGAACGCCGCAAAATGGACTCGCTAACCGAAGAGGAAGAGGGCTGGCGCCGGCGCTTAGTTGACGGCACGCCGGACGGGCGTATTCCTGAAGGCGAAAGCATGCTGGAGCTGAGTAACCGCATGCACGAAGCCCTGAATGCCTGCCGGGAGCTGCCGGCCGGAAGCCGACCGCTGCTGGTAAGTCACGGTATGGCGTTGGGTGGGCTGGTGAGTACGATTCTTGGCTTACCGGCGTGGGCTGAACGTCGCCTGCGTCTGCGCAACTGCTCGATTTCCCGCGTGGATTATCAGCACAGCCCGTGGCTGGCGTCTGGATGGGTGGTTGAAACAGCAGGAGACATCTCGCACCTTGATGCCCCTGCTCTGGATGAAATCCAGCGTTAACGGCGAACCGGGATCAGGTATTCACAGCGGATATGCATCGGCACATCCTGATCCCGCGTTTCATCCTGAGGGTAGAAACGTTCGATGTCCTGACCTTTACGGCGCGTCAGGTTGAGTGATGGCATGCAGGTGCCATAAACCGTCAGGATAAAGTCCTGCAGCCCGGTGCCCAGCCCTTCGTAGTTAAATTGAACATAATCCCCCCCTTCCAGCACTACCGGATGCGAGTCCGGCAGGAAACCATTCGCCAGCTCAGGCGTGAGCGCCGTGGTGTAGAAGACTTCCTGCTCGTCGTCTTTTTCCGAGCTTGGGCGAGGCTCATGCAGGCCGTATAACACCCGCGGGATCGTCGGTGAGTTGCCGAGGAACTGTGTCCAGAACTGGATGCGCATCTCATTACGGAAGTCGGAGATTTGCTCCAGCGTGCAGCTGTAGCTTTGCGTCACCCCAACAAGATGTGTTTCCGGCATCGTGATGAAGTGGGCCTGCGGCGGCGTAAACTCGCCGAGACGCAGCGGCGGGCGCATACCGAAGGCGCTCCAGTCAGGAGAACGACGGTAGAGTGCCGGCGTTTGAGCAAACTGCTTTTTAAACGCACGAGTAAACGTCTGCTGCGAGTCAAAGCGGTACTGAAGCGCAATATCGAGAATAGGGCGCGCAGTCAGGCGCAGAGCAACGGCGGATTTGGAGAGTCGGCGGGCGCGAATATAGGCACCAATAGCGTGCCCGGTAACCTCTTTAAACATCCGTTGTAAATGCCACTTGGAATAACCTGCTTTTGCCGCCACATTATCAAGGGCGAGAGGCTGGTCGAGGTGGCCCTCCAGCCAGCTAAGAAGATCGCGAATGATCCCAGCCTGATCCATAAAATATCCTCATCCATACAAGCGAATGCCTGTTTACTAAGGTAGCGGATAATAGCATTTTTGTAGTTTATGCATTCAGCGTTTTTATTTAACAAGTTGTGCCAAATTTGCCGATTATGGAGGCAGGTTTTGCTAATAATGTGATATTCAACGGTTTTTTGTCCAATTGTTGAATAGTCCCGTAGGGTAATTTTTATACAATGGTAACAATATGAAATATAAAGCTTTAGCACTTTGCAGTGCGCTTCTGGCCGTAAGCTACGGTGCGAGCGCGGAGCAGATCGGATCGGTGGACACCGTGTTTAAAGTCTTTGGCCCCGACCACAAGATTGTCGTCGAGGCGTTTGACGATCCCGATGTGAAGAATGTGACCTGTTATATCAGCCGTGCAAAAACCGGGGGGATTAAGGGCGGTCTCGGATTAGCTGAAGACACGTCTGATGCGGCAATTTCCTGCCAGCAGGTTGGCCCGGTTGAGCTCAGCGACAAGATCAAAGTGGGTAAAGCACAGGGCGATGTGGTGTTCCAGAAGCGAACTTCTCTGGTGTTTAAAAAGCTGCAAGTGGTGCGTTTCTATGATGCGAAGCGTAATGCCCTGGCGTACCTTGCCTACTCTGATCGGGTCGTAGAAGGCTCTCCTAAGAACGCCATCAGCGCGGTGCCGATTATTCCGTGGAGTAAATAATCTGCGCACTGGCGATGAGCGGATGCATCCACGCATGGCCGCATGAGAAGCCTGATATATTTCTAATGCATCAGGCTTGTCAGTTCTTACCTTCCTTATTAGTGTGTTATGACCGTGCCGTTGCCTTCTAAGGCTTCTTTGATGCAGATCGAGCCTCTACCGCCCCTGAATACCCTTATTGCCTTCGAATGCGTGGCCCGCTATGGCAACATTTCTCGTGCGGCGGAGGAGTTAAACCTGACGCAAAGCGCTACCAGCCGGCAAATTCTGCAGCTGGAAGAGATGCTCGGCTGCAAGCTCTTTACCCGAACCCAGCGGCGAGTGCTGCTTACGCCACGCGGTGAAGCTTATGCCGAGCGGGTCAGGCAGCAGCTTGCGGCGCTGTCGCATGCCACGGCGGAAGTGATGGGCTGGACCGGGCTGCCGCAGGTCACGATCGCTTGCACCAGCGCCATGAGTTCGCTGTGGCTGTCATCCCGGCTGTCCGCCTTACATCGTGAGCTGCCAGATTTGCAGATTCGCATGAAAATTACCGACAACTTCTCCGAATTGCGCTCATCGGAATTTGATCTGGCTATTTTTTACCTGCGAAGCGTGCCTGTCGGCTTTCACGCCACGCCGCTCTTCGATGAAGTCTGCTACCCCATGTGTTCCCCGGCTTTTCTGTCCCGCATTGGTTCAGACGCACCGGCGGAAGCGCTGCTGCAGCACACGCTGCTGATTCAGGACGATCCGCAGCGGGAGTGGACCGGGTGGAGTGACTGGTTTGCTTCGCAAAATATTTTGAGCTTTGTGCCACGGCAAACCTGGCGAGCGAATAATTATCCGTTTTTAGTCGAGACGGCGGTCCGCGGCGACGGGATATTACTCGGCTGGGAGGGGCTGGTGCAGGATTATCTTAACCGGGGAGAGCTTGTCGCGGCGCACTCTGGAAAGCTGGCCGCCGCCAGTAAATGTTTCCTGCTTATCCCTCAGGATCGCTACATGAAGCCGGTTGTTCGCCATGTGATGAGCTGGCTACAGCGACAGCCCCTGGCGGAATAAGCAGAAAATAGATGTAAATCACAAAAGAAGATTATTTTATTATTTTGGTCATCAATAAATTATTTGCTTATTTCATCAGCCATAACGTTTTCTTATATAACGTGGCGGGAAATAAGTGATAAATCACATTTAATCCTTTGGTTTATTTATTGTCTCTAAATCCAAAGGCGGCATTTTATTTTTCATCGCACCGCGACGGCGATAAGAAGTATGCATACCTATAAGCGTGAAAACCAGCCACATCGACTGTGATATTACCGACGCCAAATTAAAATCATGGCTGAGGGAATACAGCCCGCCCACGCAGCCTGCGATGTTGAGTCCTGCATAACCATTTGAATCTATTGATAGCCTTCGCATCTGAACCAGGGCGTATGCCAGCAGGTAACAAAACACGCCAATTAAACCTACAAGGGTATGCAGTTCCACTTTTTCTTTCCTGATGTGACTCCGTGAACGGGAAATTATCTTTTTTGCCGTGGCTCTGCCGTGCATTTTTTTCATAGTCTGATACGAAAAACTCATGCCTCAGTGTTTAGCTGTTTTGATATAAATCATAAATAGATGTGCTATGGCATCTGGCCGGTGGTCAGACAAACAAATAATAACGGAGAAAAATAAATGAAAGACGATCGTTCAGACGAAAAAAAATACCTGCAAGGCGTGAGCATGAGCCGCCGTTCATTTATCAATACGGCGGCGCTGATTGGTATGGGCAGTGCGTTATCGCTGTCGCCGCTGGCGGGTTTTGCTGCCGAAGCGACGCCTAAAAAAGGGGGCGTACTGAAGCTAGGCATGTCGGGCGGCAATACCAGTGATTCTCTGGATCCCACGCTCTTTAGTGACTGGGTGCCGCTTAACCAGGCGTACATGCTGATGAATGGCCTGGTGGAAATTGATGAGAATAACCAGGCCACACCGGAACTGCTGGAAAGCTGGGAAGCGAAGCCGGGCGCGCAGGAGTGGACCTTTAAAGTGCGCCAGGGCGTGACCTTCCACAATGGCAAGGCGCTTACCGTGGAAGACATTCTTTACTCGATTAATCTCCATCGCGGTGACCAGTCGCGCAGCGCGATTAAAACGCAGCTGGCGGCCATCAAAGATCTGAAGAAGAGCGGTGAGAACGAAATTACCCTGACGCTGGACAGCGGCAATGCCGACTTGCCGTTCCTGCTGGCCGACTACCATCTCGTTGTGGTGCCGGACGGCTTTACCGACTGGAAACATCCGATTGGCACCGGCGGCTTCGTCTTTGACCAGTACCAGCCGGGCGTGCGTTCCTACTTCAAACGTAATCCTAATTACTGGAAGCCAAATCGCGCGTTTGTGGACGCTGTTGAAGTGCTGGTCATCAACGATGCAACGGCGCGCACCAATGCCCTCATCTCAGGGCAGGTACACGCCATCAACCGGGTTGACTTTAAAACCGTCGATTTCCTCAAGCGCAGCCCGGCGCTGAACATTGTGCGCGCGGCCGGCGGGCAGCATTTCACCTTCCTGATGGACTGCCGCGTAGCGCCGTTCAACAATAATGACGTTCGGACGGCGATTAAATACGGCATCGATCGCGAAAAATTACTGGCTACCGTGCTGCGCGGGTACGGCACGCTGGGCAACGATCATCCGATCCCAAAAACCGATCGCTTCTTCAATAAAAGCCTGGAACAGCGCGCCTACGATCCTGACAAGGCTAAGTTCTTCCTGAAAAAAGCCGGACTAAGCGCGCTGCCGCTCGAGCTGTCGTCCTCTGATGCTGCCTTTGCCGGGGCGCTGGATGCCGCCGCATTATTCCAGGGCGAAGCCGCTGCGGCGGGAATTCAGGTCAGCATCAAACGCCAGCCGGCGGACAGCTACTGGGATGACGTCTGGATGAAAGCGCCGTTTAGCATGGGCTACTGGGGCGGCCGCCCAACCGCAGATCAGATGTTCTCCACCGCCTGGCAGTCCACCGCCAAATGGAACGATACCCACTGGAAGAACGACCAGTTCGACAGCCTGCTGATCCAGGCCCGGTCGCTGCTTGATGATCAAAAGCGGGCAGAGATCTATGGCGAGCTGCAAAGCATTGCCCGGGATGACGGCGGCGCGATGATCCCACTGTTTGGCGACTATCTGGATGCCACCAGCAAAAAAGTTGGCGGCGTGAAACCTCATCCGCTCTTCAACTTTATGGGTGGCCGTCTGGCTGAACGCGTCTGGCTGGAGTCGTAATGAAAAAACAGATCCTTCATCGCTTATTGCTTGGCGTGCTGACGCTGTGGCTGGTTTCGGTGCTGATCTTCGTCGGCACCGAACTGCTGCCCGGCGACGTGGCGAGCGCCATCCTGGGCCAAAACGGTACGCCGGAAACCATCGCCGCGCTGCGCCTGCAGCTGGGTCTGGATCAGCCGGCGGTTTATCGCTATCTGCACTGGCTGTCCGGCGTATTGCACGGTGACTTAGGCACTTCGCTTGCCAATAACCAGCCTATTGGGGCCGAGCTGCTGCCTCGCCTGGCGAACACGCTGTTTCTCGCGGTATATGCCGCGCTGATTGCGATCCCTCTGGCGGTTGTGTTGGGGATTGCCTCAGCGGTATGGCGCGGATCCTGGTTTGATCGCCTGGCGAATACGCTGACGTTGATGAGTATTTCAGTGCCGGAGTTTTTTGTCGGTTATGTGCTGGTTATCTTCTTTGCCATTCGCCTGGCCTGGTTCCCCAGCCTCGCACTGGTCGACCCGGATGCCAGCCTTCTCGACAGGCTCTATGCCTGTACGCTACCGATGCTGACGCTGGTGCTGGTGGTGCTGGCGCACATGCTGCGCATGACGCGCGCCTCAGTCGGCGCGGTGATGTCCAGTAGCTACATCGAAACGGCGCTGCTAAAAGGGCTTTCCCGCTGGCGGATTGTGCTGAGCCACGCCTTGCCCAACGCGCTCGCGCCAATCATCAACGTCATTGCTTTTAACCTGGCGTATCTGGTGGTGGGCGTCATTCTGGTTGAGGTGGTCTTTGTCTATCCGGGCATCGGGCAACTGATGGTGGATGCGGTGACAAAACGAGATTTGCCGGTCGTGCAGGCCTGTGGGCTGTTGTTTGGCGGGACTTATATCCTGCTGAATACGGCGGCAGATTTGCTGGCCATCTGGTGTAATCCACGACTGCGGCATGCGAGGTAGGCCATGAAAAATATCAAAATTCGCACGGTGCCGCTGTCGGCAATATTGGGATTGACCATCATTGCCGTCAATTTGATTGCTGCGCTTTTTGCGCCCTGGCTGGCGCCGCACAGCGAAACGGCTCAGGTGGGTGACATCTGGATGCTGCCGTCCAGTTCGATGCCGTTCGGTACCGACAGTCTGGGGCGTGACATGCTGTCGCGCATTCTGTTTGGTGCCCGAACCACCATTGCGATTGCGCTGGCGATCACCGCTATTTCATTTGTGGTGGGCATTATTACCGGTTTTACCGCCGCGATTTACGGGCGTTGGGTGGACGTCGTGCTGACCCGCATTGTGGATACGCTGATGTCGATCCCGGTGCTGATCCTGGCGCTGATCGTCCTGTCCGTGCTGGGGACCTCTATTCCGGTGCTGGTCGGCACCATTGCGTTGTTAGACGCGACTCGCGTTTTCCGTCTGGCTCGTCTGGTGGCGCAGGGGATAGTTTGCCTTGAATACGTTGAGGCGGCGCGCCTGCGTGGGGAGGGGCTGTGGTGGATCGTTCGCAAAGAGTTTCTGCCTAACGCGATGCCGCCGCTGCTGGCGGAATTCGGCATGCGCTTCTGCTTTACCTTCCTGTTTATTGCCGGGCTTAGCTTCCTTGGGCTGGGCATTCAGCCGCCGTGGGCGGACTGGGGCAGCATGGTGCGCGACAACGCGCAGGCCATCAACTTTGGCCAGTTTGCTCCGCTGTACCCCGCTGCGGCGATTGCCCTGCTGACAATCGGCGTCAACCTGGTGGTCGACTGGCTGCTGGTGCGTAACAACCTTTCGCTGGGAGAAGAGGGATGACACAACCGATTTTACAGATGCGTGATTTACGCATTGAAACCGAGCAGGGGCTGCCGCTGGTGAAAGGCGTCTCTCTCAGCCTGATGCCCGGTGAAGTGCTTGGCTTGATTGGCGAGTCCGGCGCGGGGAAATCAACTATCGGTCTTGCGGCCCTGGGCTATGCCCGACCGGGCTGTCGTATTGCGGGCGGTGAAGTGCTGGTGGCCGGAGAAAATATTGTGGCCTTGTCCAGCAAAGAGAAGCGTGAGTTTCGCGGTAAGCGCGTGGCCTATGTGGCGCAGAGCGCCGCCGCCGCGTTCAACCCGGCGCTGACCATCGGCAAGCAGGTTTGTGAAGGGCCGCTCCGCCATGGCCTGATGAGCGCGGAGGAAGCCGAGGCCTGGGCCGTGACGCTGTTTAAAGCGCTTGATCTCCCGGAGCCTGAAACTATCGGCCAGCGCTATCCACATCAGCTCTCGGGCGGGCAGCTGCAGCGGGCGATGGCGGCGATGGCGATGTCCTGCAGGCCGGATGTTCTGGTCCTGGATGAACCGACCACCGCGCTGGATGTGACAACGCAAATCGAAGTGCTGGTGATGCTGCGCAAACTGGTCAGAGAGTTCAATACCGCCGCGCTATATATCACCCACGATCTGGCGGTGGTCGCACAGATTGCCGACCGCATTATGGTACTGCGTCAGGGGAGCGAAGTGGAATGCGGCAGCACCGCCGATATTCTGCAGAATCCAACAGAAAGCTACACGCAGCGGCTGGTGTCCGAACGCGCCCACGCTTTAACGCCGGTGCATGCCGAAAGTAAACCCGAAGGGCAGCTTCTGGCGCTGAATAATCTCTCGACGGGTTATAACGGAAAGGCTGTCGTCCACAACGTCTCCCTTAGCATTGCCAAAGGGGAAACGATGGCCGTTATCGGCGAGTCCGGGAGCGGGAAAAGTACGCTGGCCCGGGCACTCTGCGGCCTGCTGACTGACACGAAAGGCAGCGTCACCTTTGCTGGCAGGGCGCTGGCCAACCGTTACCCGCAGCGTGATAAAGAGACGCTGCGCCGTATTCAGATGATCTATCAGTTGCCCGATGTGGCGCTTAACCCGAGGCAAACCGTGTTGGAGGCGATTGGCCGCCCGGTAGCGTTCTATTTTGGCCTTGATAAACAGCAGGTTCGCGCGCGGGTTCTGGAACTCCTGAAACTGACTGAACTGCCTGATTATCTGATTGATCGCTATCCTGGCTCGCTTTCCGGGGGCCAGAAGCAGCGCGTGTGTATTGCGCGAGCGCTGGCCGCGAAGCCCGATCTGATTATCTGCGATGAAGCAACTTCCGCGCTTGACCCGCTGGTGGCGGAAGAAGTGCTGAAATTGCTGAGAAATCTGCAGGAACAGCTGGGGCTGTCTTATCTGTTTATTACCCATGACCTGAGCACGGTGAAACGCATTGCCCAGCAGGTTGCCGTGATGTATCAGGGCAACGTTGTCGCGCAGGGCCCGACGGCGCAGGTCTTCAGCGCGCCAATGCACAGCTACACCGAAAAACTGCTGACTTCCGTGCCGGAAATGCGCCCCTCCTGGCTGGATGAGGTGCTGGGTCAGCGTCAGTCAAACGCAATGGCAGGAGCTTCATGAAAACTCTTATTACGCAATTCCCCCACAGCGTGAGCGTGACGGAACATTTGTGGATTGTTTTGAAAGACGGAACCCGACTGGCCGCGCGTATGTGGCTGCCTTTGTCGGCTTCACAGCAGCCGGTGCCCGCTATTCTGGAATACATTCCCTACCGCAAGCGCGACGGAACGCGTACCCGGGATGAGCCGATGCACGGCTATTTTGCCGGAAATGGCTATGCGGTGCTGCGGGTAGACATGCGAGGTAGCGGTGATTCTGACGGGTTGATGGCCGATGAATATCTTCTTCAAGAGCAGGAAGATGCGCTGGAAGTGATCGACTGGATCAGTCGTCAGACCTGGTGCAACGGCGCCGTAGGCATGATGGGAAAATCCTGGGGTGGGTTTAACTGCCTGCAGCTGGCGGCTCGCCGCCCTCCCGCGCTGAAAGCCATTATCACGGTCTGCTCGACGGACGATCGTTACAACGATGATATCCACTATAAAGGCGGCTGCCTGCTGAATGACAATTTGTGGTGGGGCGGCATTATGCTGGCCTATCAAAGCCGCCCGCAGGATCCGGAGCTGGTCGGGGAGGGCTGGTATCAGGCCTGGCTGCATCGCCTTGAAAATATGCCTTTCTTCCCGGCGCTGTGGATGGAACATCCGCTGAAAGATGATTACTGGAAGCACGGCTCGGTGGGAGAGGACTGGCAGGCCATTACCTGCCCGGTGATGGCGGTGGGCGGCTGGGCGGATTCCTACAGCAACGCGATTTTCCGCCTGATGGATAATCTTAACGTCCCGCGTAAGGCGATCCTCGGCCCGTGGGCGCATATTTATCCCCAGGATGGCTCACCCACCCCGGCCATCGGTTTTCTGCAGGAGGCAGTAAGCTGGTGGGACCGCTGGCTGAAGCAAATAGATAATGACGTACTGGATGGCCCACGCGTTCAGGCCTGGCTCAACGACAGCCAGCGACCTGATTCGCAGCGGCCGCAGGCCTTTGGGGAGTGGATTGCCATTGAGAACGATACTGACGCTGAAACCTTCCCTCAGCGCTGGCATCTGCAGCCTGGCCGACTGGCGGTATCGCCTTTAGCTGATGAATACCGGCAGGACATCCATAGCGTGCAGAATCACGGCTTATTTGCCGGAGAGTGGATGGGCGCTGGCGTGCTGGGGGAAAGCCCGAGCGATCAGCGAATGGACGACGGGCTGGCAGAAAGTTTCGACAGCCTGCCGCTGAGCGAATGCCTTACGATTTATGGTTTCCCGCAGTTTGACGTCACGCTTTCCAGCGATAAGCCTGCGGCCATGCTGTATGTAAGACTGTCAGACGTTGCACCCGATGGCGCGTCTACCCGCGTCAGTCACGGCTGGGTGAATCTCAGTCATTTGCAGGGGCAGGAGCAGAACGCCGCGCTGGTGCCGGGCGAGAAGGTCAAGGTGAGTGTGCAACTGGATGGCATCGCCTGGCGCTTTGCTGCCGGGCACCGGCTACGGGTTTCTCTCGCGACCACCTTCTGGCCGATGATCTGGCCGATGGCTGAAAATGCGACGCTTAGCGTTGACCTGGCTAGCGCCCAGCTGCAATTGCCGGTTTGCCGGGAAGTGAAGCCGATCGCGGGTCCGAACCCTTATCCTGAAACGGCAGCCAATACGCCGCTGACGATCCTCTCTCCGGGGCGAGTCGATCGCGAGTTGCGCTATGACGTGGTGAAAGACAGCTGGCAGAGCATCACTCAGGGCGTGGGCGGTGTTTTTGGTGAGGGCGTGTATCGGTTTGATGATATCAATACGACCGTCGATCATAGCCTTAGGCGTCAGTTGACTGTACAAAACAGCGATCCTCTCTCGGCGCATTATCTGTTGACTCAGAATATGAAAATTGGCCGGGAAGGCTGGTGGACGGACACAGATATTGTGCTGGAGATGCGCAGTGACCTGACGCATTTTATCGTCAGTGGAAAGATGACGGTTCAACATAATGGGGAAGTGGTCTTTACCCGGGACTGGAATGAACGTATTTCCCGCTGAAAGACAGGCATAAAAAAGGGCTGACGTGTGTCAGCCCTTTTCGTTATTTCTAAGCGCTTATTCCTGCAGGTCACCGCAGAAACGGTAGCCTTCGCCGTGGATGGTGGCGATGATTTCTGGCGTATCCGGCGTGGATTCGAAATGTTTACGAATGCGGCGGATGGTCACATCGACGGTACGGTCATGCGGCTTCAGCTCGCGACCGGTCATTTTCTTCAACAGCTCAGCACGAGACTGAATTTTGCCCGGGTTTTCACAGAAGTGCAGCATCGCACGGAATTCACTGCGCGGCAGCTTATACTGTTCACCGTTCGGGCTAACCAGAGAGCGGCTGTTGATGTCCAGCTCCCAGCCGTTGAATTTGTAGCTTTCAACGGAACGACGTTCTTCGCTGATGGCCCCTAAATTCATGGTGCGGGACAGCAGGTTACGTGCGCGAATAGTGAGCTCACGCGGGTTGAAAGGTTTGGTGATGTAGTCATCCGCGCCAATTTCAAGACCGAGGATTTTGTCCACTTCGTTGTCACGACCCGTCAGGAACATCAGCGCCACGTTAGCCTGCTCGCGCAATTCACGCGCCAGCAGCAGGCCGTTTTTACCCGGCAGGTTGATGTCCATAATGACGAGGTTAATGTCATTATCGGCAAGGATTTGATGCATCTCTGCGCCATCGGTCGCTTCAAAAACATCATAGCCTTCCGCTTCAAAAATGCTTTTAAGCGTGTTGCGTGTTACTAATTCGTCTTCGACGATAAGAATGTGCGGGGTCTGCATGTTTGCTACCTAAAATTGCCAACTAAATCGAAACAGGAAGTACAAAAGTCCCTGACCTGCCTGTTACATGCCATAAATTAACATGCCGGGCTTAACATGACTAAAGTACGTAATTGCGTTCTTGATGCACTTTCCATCAACGTCAACAACATCATTAGCTTGGTCGTGGGTGCGTTCCCTTTGGACCCGACGGTGTCAAAAACGGCTGTTATCCTAACCATTTTAACAGCAACATAACAGGCTGACGCGCTTTAGACACCTGATAAAACTACGCTTCGTTGACATATATCAATTTCAATTGTAGCACGTTAACAGTTTCAATAAATCATCGTAGCTCAATGCTAGCTTTTGTCACAACTTTTTAATAATCAAGATCGTAAAGCGTTAAATAAAGTACGCTGAATCTGGCCAGCAGCTGTGTTTCTCTTGTGGGAAAATAAACCATGCTAAACAAGTGGATATAACCCGTATTTCCCCCATTTTCATGGTATATAATCACGTAAAAGCATAAGCTTAAGTTATAGGTCCATCAGAAGTCATAGCTACAATATATGTTGCAACAAAGTAAATTTGCGATGCGTATTATCCAAATTTGTGCATCACTTCGCACGTTTTAACGAATTTTAGAAGAGAGTTCCAATGCGTTTGCCAATTATCCTGGTTTCACCGGCCAGAGCAGAGAACGTCGGGGCCGCTGCCCGGGCGATGAAGACCATGGGGTTTACGGAGATGAGAATCGTTGCCAGTGACGCGCATCTCCAGCCCGCCGCGCGTTGGGTGGCGCATGGCGCGGGCGATATCCTTGATGGGATTCGCCACTTTGACACGCTCGCAGATGCCCTGAGTGACGTGGATTTTTCCATCGCCACAACGGCCCGCAGTCGGGCGAAGTTTCATTACTATGCGACGCCGCAGCAGCTGGTGCCAATGCTCGAAGAGAAACGCCAGTGGGTAGGATGTGCGGCGCTGATTTTTGGCCGTGAAGATTCCGGACTGACCAACGAAGAGCTGGCGCTGGCGGATGTGCTAACCGGCGTGCCGATGGTTGCGGATTACCCATCGCTTAACCTGGGGCAGGCTGTGATGGTTTATTGCTACCAGCTTTCCGCTTTAATACAGCAACCGCCTGTAGAAAGCGTGACGGGTGACGGACAGCAATTGAATGCCCTGCGTTTGCGAATGGAAGCGCTTTTGCATCGTCTTGAGGTCGCGGACGACCAAAAAATGGTCGATTGGGTCCAGCAGCGTTTGGGGCTACTGGAACAGAGAGACACGGCAATGCTTCACCGTTTGCTGCATGACATCGAAAAAAAATTGTCAGAATGAAATGTTTTTGAATGACCCTTTTTGAGACGTTCATCTAACTTATTGCGCTATTTACGCGCTTTTACGCCCATTTTTGGTGGGTTTTTCAGCTCGACCGGGCAAGTCAATTTTTTGTGACAGAACTAAAAAAAATTGACTTGGTAAAGGGATTGCTTTAACCAATAGAGCTATTACAAATTTAGAGCACACAACATCCATGTTTCGCTTCAGCCTGATTACCACAATTATCACAACCACCATTACCACAGGTAACGGTGCGGGCTGACGCATACAGGTAAAAATGAAAAAAGCCCGCACCTAAACAGTGCGGGCTTTTTTTTCGGGAAAAAATCAAGGGGTCACAACAATGCGAGTGTTGAAATTCGGCGGTACTTCGGTGGCAAATGCGGAGCGTTTCCTTCGCGTTGCCGATATCCTGGAAAGTAATGCCAAACAGGGGCAGGTGGCGACCGTGCTGTCTGCTCCGGCAAAAATTACTAACCACCTTGTGGCGATGATTGAGAAAACCATCGGGGGCCAGGACGCTGTGCCGAATATCAGCGACGCAGAGCGTATCTTTGCTGAACTGCTGAATGGCCTGGCAGAAGCGCAGCCTGGCTTTCCGCTGGCTGAACTGAAAGAGTTGGTGAATCAAGAGTTTGCTCAGCTTAAACATGTTCTGCACGGGATCAGCCTGCTGGGCCAGTGCCCGGACAGCATCAATGCGGCGATCATCTGCCGGGGCGAGAAGCTGTCCATCGCGATTATGTCGGGCGTGCTGCAGGCCCGCGGCCACCAGGTTACCGTGATCGATCCCGTCGAGAAGCTGCTGGCTGTGGGGCACTATCTGGATTCCAGCGTGGATATCGCAGAGTCAACCCGCCGTATCGCCGCCAGCCGCATTCCTGACGATCACATGATCCTGATGGCCGGGTTTACCGCCGGGAACGACAAAGGCGAGCTGGTTGTTCTGGGCCGTAACGGTTCCGACTATTCTGCCGCCGTGCTGGCTGCCTGTCTGCGAGCCGACTGTTGTGAGATCTGGACTGACGTCGACGGTGTTTATACCTGCGACCCACGCCAGGTCCCTGATGCCCGACTGCTGAAGTCGATGTCTTACCAGGAAGCGATGGAGCTTTCCTACTTCGGCGCCAAAGTACTTCACCCTCGCACCATCACCCCGATAGCTCAGTTCCAGATCCCTTGCCTGATTAAAAATACCGGAAACCCGCAGGCGCCAGGTACGCTCATTGGCGACAAGAGCGATGACGAAGGGCTGCCGGTGAAAGGCATTACTAACCTGAATAACATGGCGATGTTTAGCGTTTCAGGCCCGGGTATGAAAGGCATGGTCGGCATGGCCGCACGCGTGTTTGCCGCCATGTCCCGTGCCGGCATTTCCGTGGTGCTGATCACTCAATCCTCCTCCGAGTACAGCATCAGCTTCTGCGTTCCGCAGGCTGATTGCGGCCGCGCCCGCAAGGCGATGGAAGACGAGTTCTATCTCGAACTGAAAGAAGAGCTGCTGGAGCCGCTGGCGGTGACTGAGCGCCTGGCGGTCATCTCCGTTGTGGGCGACGGCATGAAAACGCTGCGCGGTATCTCCGCCAAGTTCTTTGCCGCCCTGGCCCGCGCGAATATCAACATTATCGCTATCGCGCAGGGCTCCTCAGAGCGCTCTATCTCCGTTGTGGTCAATAACGACGATGCCGTGACCGGCGTGCGTGTGACTCACCAGATGCTGTTTAACACCGACCAGGTTATTGAGTTGTTCCTGGTAGGCGTTGGCGGCGTGGGCGCGGCTCTGCTGGAGCAGGTTAAACGCCAACAGGCGTGGCTGAAGGAGAAGCATATTGATTTGCGCGTTTGCGGCGTGGCGAATTCTAAAGCCCTGCTGACTAACGTGCATGGCCTGGATCTCGAGAACTGGCAACAGGCGCTGGAGCAGGCCAAAGAGCCGTTCAACCTTGGCCGCCTGATTCGTCTGGTGAAAGAGTATCATCTGCTGAACCCGGTGATTGTGGACTGCACTTCCAGCCAGGCCGTGGCGGATCAGTACGCTGATTTCCTGAGCGAAGGCTTCCACGTGGTGACGCCAAACAAAAAGGCCAACACCTCGAGCATGAATTATTACCACCAGTTGCGTAATGCCGCAGAGCGTTCTCGCCGGAAGTTCCTCTACGATACCAACGTGGGGGCGGGCTTGCCGGTGATCGAAAACCTGCAAAACTTGCTGAATGCGGGCGATGAGCTGCAGCGTTTCTCCGGCATTCTTTCCGGATCGCTTTCTTACATCTTCGGGAAGCTGGATGAAGGCATGAGCTTCTCGCTGGCGACCAGCACTGCGCGTGAAATGGGCTATACCGAACCGGATCCGCGTGACGATCTTTCCGGTATGGACGTGGCGCGTAAGCTGTTGATCCTGGCGCGTGAGACCGGGAGCGATTTGGAACTTTCGGATATCGAGATCGAATCCGTACTTCCGGAAAATTTTGATGCGAGCGGAGACGTCGAGTCTTTTATGGCACGCCTTCCTCAGTTGGATGATGAGTTTACGGCTCGTGTGAGGAAGGCGCGTGACGATGGGAAAGTGCTACGTTACGTCGGCATTATTGAAGAAGACGGCAGCTGCAAAGTGAAGATCGACGCCGTAGATGGCAACGATCCGCTGTATAAGGTGAAGAACGGCGAAAATGCCCTGGCCTTCTACAGCCACTATTATCAACCGCTGCCGCTGGTGCTGCGTGGCTACGGGGCGGGTAACGACGTTACCGCCGCCGGCGTGTTCGCGGATCTGCTTCGCACCCTGTCATGGAAGTTAGGAGTTTAAGATGGTTAAAGTATATGCCCCGGCTTCCAGCGCCAATATGAGCGTCGGTTTTGATGTGCTGGGTGCGGCAGTGTCGCCGGTTGATGGCTCACATTTGGGTGATTACGTCACGGTTGAAGCGGCAGACAGCTTCAGCCTGACCAACCTTGGACGGTTCGCCAGTAAGCTGCCGGATGAACCGCGTGAGAACATTGTTTATCAGTGCTGGGAGCGTTTCTGCCAGGAAATTGGCAAGACGATTCCCGTGGCGATGACGCTCGAGAAAAACATGCCCATCGGCTCCGGGTTGGGGTCCAGCGCCTGTTCGGTGGTGGCTGGCCTGATGGCGATGAATGAATTTTGCGGCAAACCTTTGAGCGACACGCGCCTGCTGGCGCTAATGGGCGAGCTGGAAGGGCGTATTTCCGGCAGCATTCACTACGATAACGTCGCGCCATGTTTCCTCGGCGGCATGCAGCTGATGATCGAAGAAAACGGCATCATTAGCCAGCAGGTGCCAGGCTTTGATGAGTGGCTGTGGGTGCTGGCCTATCCGGGGATTAAGGTTTCAACCGCCGAAGCGCGTGCGATTTTACCCGCCCAGTATCGCCGTCAGGACTGCATCAGCCACGGTCGACATCTGGCCGGTTTTATTCATGCCTGTCATACCCGCCAGCCTGCACTCGCGGCGAAGCTGATGCAGGATGTGATTGCTGAACCTTACCGCGCCAAACTGCTGCCGAAGTTTGATGAGTCCCGTAAAGCCGTGGCGGATATCGGCGCCCTGGCGAGCGGGATTTCGGGTTCTGGCCCGACCTTATTTGCACTGTGCGATAACACCGATACCGCGCAGCGCGTGGCTGACTGGCTCAGCCAACATTATTTGCAGAACCAGGAAGGTTTTGTACATATTTGCCGTCTGGATACGGCTGGCGCACGAGTTTTGGGATAAGACATGAAACTGTACAACCTTAAAGATCACAACGAGCAGGTCTCCTTTGCACAGGCGGTTACCCAGGGCCTGGGCAAACAGCAGGGCCTGTTCTTCCCGCACGACCTGCCTGAGTTTGAACTGACTGAAATCGACGCCATGCTGGAGATGGATTTTGTCAGCCGCAGCAGCAAAATTTTGTCCGCGTTTATCGGGGATGAGATCCCGCAGGAGATTCTGGAAGAGCGCGTGCGTGCGGCCTTCGCGTTTCCTGCACCGGTGAATATGGTTGAGCCGGACGTGGGCTGCCTGGAACTGTTCCACGGCCCGACGCTGGCGTTTAAAGATTTTGGCGGGCGCTTTATGGCGCAGATGCTGACCCACATCAGCGGCGACAAGCCTGTGACCATTCTGACTGCAACATCCGGCGATACCGGTGCGGCGGTGGCTCATGCGTTCTACGGCCTCAAGAATGTACGCGTCGTTATTCTTTATCCACGTGGAAAAATCAGCCCGCTGCAGGAAAAACTGTTCTGTACCCTCGGGGGGAATATCGAAACCGTGGCAATTGACGGTGATTTTGATGCCTGCCAGGCGCTGGTCAAACAGGCATTTGATGATGAAGAACTGAAGGTGGCGCTGGGGTTAAACTCGGCTAACTCTATTAACATCAGCCGCCTGCTGGCGCAGATCTGCTATTACTTCGAAGCGGTAGCCCAGCTGCCGCAGGAAGCCCGTAATCAGCTTGTGGTCTCCGTGCCGAGCGGTAACTTTGGCGATCTGACGGCTGGCCTGCTGGCAAAATCCCTCGGCCTGCCGATTAAGCGCTTTATTGCCGCCACGAATGCCAACGACACCGTTCCACGCTTCCTCGCGGAAGGCCAGTGGGCGCCTAAAGCGACCGTTGCCACGCTGTCCAACGCAATGGATGTTAGCCAGCCGAACAACTGGCCGCGCGTGGAAGAGCTTTTCCGCCGCAAAATCTGGCGTCTGACCGATCTTGGCTACGCCGCCGTTACCGATGAAACCACCAAAGACACGATGCGCGAGCTGAAGGCGATTGGCTACGTTTCCGAACCGCATGCGGCGATTGCTTATCGTGCTCTGCGCGACCAGCTGCAGCCGGGCGAGTTTGGGCTGTTCCTGGGCACCGCGCATCCGGCGAAGTTTAAAGAGAGCGTGGAAGAGATTCTGGGCGAAGCGCTGCCGCTGCCGGAGGAGCTGGCCTCCCGCGCCGACCTGCCGCTGTTGTCCCACAACCTCCCGGCTGATTTTGCCGAACTACGTAAATTCATGATGGTTAAAGCGTAATCCCGAAGCCCCATTTTGATTGTCAAACTGGGGCTTTTTTTCCCGTGAATCAGGGAGAAAATAAGCAGGCATTTAGCAGGAAAAAAGGAGAAATTCCCATAAAATGCGGATGCTTAGAGATTAGGATTGCGGAGAATAACGCGGGCGTGATTTCCGACATAAGCTCATCTTAACGGGCCCGGTGGGCCGGCTTAAGAAGTAAGGAGCAAGCTATGTTGAAATCTATTTTTCTGGCGTTGTCCCTGCTGGTGGTGATGCCGCTGGCGGTACAGGCGGGAGAAATCACGCTGGTGCCTGCCGTGACGCTGCACTTCGGCGATCGGGACAACCACGGGCGCTACTGGGACGGCCATTACTGGCGAGATCATGACTGGTGGGCAAGGCACTATGAGTGGCGTGAACACCGCTGGCAGCGCCACGCAAGGTTTGATGGCCCGCCACGGGACCATCATGATAATCGCTGGGATAGATAACCAGCACTAGTTCAAAGTAAAACGCCAGCTTAACGCTGGCGTTTTTTTATTGCTCGTGGCGCTTAAACACCAGCTCGTTTTTCCGTGAAGCTTCTTCATCAAAGAAATAGCCGTCGGTATTAAACGCTTTCAGCTGTTCTGGTTTCGTCAGGCGATTCTCAATGATGTAGCGGCTCATCAGTCCGCGTGCTTTTTTCGCGTAGAAGCTGATGACTTTAAATTTGCCGTTCTTTTCATCCAGAAAAACGGGCTTGATGATCTCCGCATTCAGCTTCTTCGGCTTCACCGCTTTAAAGTATTCATCAGACGCCAGGTTGACGACGATATTGTCGCCCTGGGTGGCCAGCACCTGGTTCAGCTTCTCGGTAATTGTGTCGCCCCAGAAGTGATACAGATCTTTGCCTTTCGGGTTTTCCAGGCGGATGCCCATTTCCAGCCGGTAAGGCTGCATTAAGTCCAGCGGACGCAGCACACCGTACAGCCCGGAAAGCATCCGCAGGTGCTGCTGGGCGAAATCAAAGTCTGCTTCACTAAACTCTTCGGCCTGCAGGCCGGTATAAACGTCACCTTTAAAGGCGAGAATAGCCGGACGCGCGTTTTGTGGCGTAAATGCCGGGTGCCACTCATGGAAACGAGTTTCGTTCAGAGAAGCCAGCTTATCGCTGATGCTCATCAGGGAAGCAATTTGCGGGGCGCTAAGCTTGCGGGCAACGCTAATTAACTGCTGTGAGTATTCCAGCAGCTCCGGCTGTGTATAGCGGTCCGTCGGCAGCTCGCTTTGGTAATCCAGCGTCTTGGCAGGTGAGATAAGAATTAGCATGTCCACTCCTTGCATAGTTTGGCCGTTACTTTAGCAAATTTCCCGCCTGTCGCGGCCTATGGCTGCAATCAGCTAAGGTTTATTTTCTATGTTTCTGTCCCAAACGCCCGGCGCAAGCTGGTTTTTAATCTCCGGGAAACGGTTGGGATTGAAAATAGGTGAGATCCCCAGTTTTTGCTGGCGCAGATAATCTGCCGCTATCGTTTTCACCACCGGAGAAAGCAGCAGAATTGCCGTAATATTGGTAATCGCCATAATAGCCATCGCCACGTCTGCCAGCTGCCAGACCAGCGGCAGCGCGGCCTGCGTCCCGAACAGCACCATGGTGAGCACCATAAAACGCAGTAAAAATTTCAGCGCCCGGCTGTCTTGGTTCAGGAACAGCAAATTGTTCTCGGCGTAGGTGTAATTCGCCATGATAGACGTGAAGGCGAACAGGAAAACGATAACCACGATAAAACCGCTGCCCCATCCGCCTACGGCCGAGCTGAGCGCCTGCTGAACCAGAATAATGCCGCTGCGTGACGTTTCAATGCCGTCTATCATGCCGGACATCAGCACAATGGCTGCGGTTGCGGTGCAAATGATCACAGTATCAATTAATACCCCAAACATTTGCACCACGCCCTGGGTTGCCGGGTGTGGGGGCCAGGCGGCTGCGGCTGCGGCTGCATTCGGCGTGGAGCCCATGCCCGCTTCGTTAGAGAACATCCCGCGCTGAAAACCATTGGTGATGGCCTGGCTGACGGTATAACCCAGCGCCCCAGAAGCGGCTTCATGCCAGCCAAAGGCGTGGCTGAAAATTAGCCTGATGACTTCGGGGAAACGTTCAATATGCAGCCCGACAACATACAGGCTCATGCATACCCAAAGTAAGGCCATCAGCGGCACCAGCCATTGGGAGAGTCGGGCGATGGTCCTCATCCCTCGCCAGATGACCAGCGCGGTAACGGCTACCAGGAAAAGGCCCACCCAGATTTTTGGCACGTCAAATGCGTAGTGAGTGGCAATCGCGATGGAGTTGGCCTGTACGGCGTTGAACACCATGCCGAAGGCAACGATCAAAAAGACGGAAAACAGCACCCCCATCCAGCGCATGCCAAGCCCACGCTCCATATACCAGGCCGGGCCGCCGCGGTAGTTTCCTTCTTTGTCGCGGGTTTTATAGAGTTGGGCGAGGGAGCACTCTGCGAAGGCGGTGGCCATGCTGAGCACGGCGGCAACCCACATCCAGAACACCGAACCGGGGCCACCTGCTGAGATGGCCAGCGCAATGCCCGCAAGGTTCCCGCTGCCTACGCGCGCGGCAAGGCTGGTACAGAGCGCCTGGAATGAGGATATTCCGGAAGGATCCGGCGAGTCGCTGTTGCGCAGGAAAAGGCGCAGCCGGGTAAAGTAACGGAACTGGACGAAGCCGCTGCGGAAGGTGAACCAGATGCCCGCGCCAATCAGCAGCCAAAGTAGGACCGAGCCCCAAAGCACCTCATTGATAAACAATAAAAAATCTGTCATTAACGTCCCTCTTGTTAATGCGTGATGGCGGCGAGGTTGACGGGCCCGGGCCATGCAATCCATTACGTTACAGATAAAATGGCGGTCGAGTTTAGCATATTCTCGCGCACTGGACGGACAGCACTTGTCGCGGTTGCACCTGATGGGCGGCGTGATATCATCAAGCCAGACCGGTTACATCTCCCTAACAAGCTACACCTGAAGAGAAACACTCATTATGACGGATAAATTGACTTCTTTGCGTCAACTGACCACCGTGGTTGCTGACACCGGAGATATCGCGGCGATGAAGCTGTACCAGCCGCAAGATGCTACTACCAACCCTTCTCTGATCCTTAACGCGGCGCAGATCCCTGAGTACCGTAAACTGATCGACGAAGCGATTACCTGGGCTCGTAGCCAGAGCAACGATCGCGCTCAGCAGGTGGTTGACGCTTCCGACAAGCTGGCTGTCAACATCGGCCTGGAAATTCTGAAGCTGATCCCTGGCCGTATCTCTACCGAAGTGGATGCTCGCCTGTCCTATGACACCGAAGCCAGCATCGCGAAAGCCAAGCACCTGATCAAACTGTACAACGACGCGGGCATCAGCAACGATCGCATCCTGATTAAACTGGCTTCTACCTGGCAGGGCATCCGCGCTGCGGAGCAGCTGGAAAAAGAAGGCATCAACTGTAACCTGACCCTGCTGTTCTCCTTCGCTCAGGCGCGTGCCTGTGCCGAAGCGGGCGTATTCCTTATTTCTCCGTTTGTTGGTCGTATCCTTGACTGGTACAAAGCTAACACCGACAAGAAAGAGTACGCGCCGCAGGAAGATCCAGGCGTGGTTTCCGTGACCGAAATCTACCAGTACTACAAGCAGCACGGGTATGAAACCGTGGTGATGGGCGCAAGCTTCCGTAACGTCGGTGAAATCATTGAACTGGCTGGCTGCGATCGCCTGACCATCGCACCTGCTCTGCTGAAAGAGCTGGCAGAAAGCGAAGGCACAATCGAGCGTAAGCTGAGCTACACCGGTGAAGTTAAGGCGCGCCCTGAGCGCATCACCGAGTCCCAGTTCCTGTGGCAGCACAACCAGGACCCAATGGCCGTTGATAAACTGGCGGACGGTATCCGTAAGTTTGCTATCGACCAGGAAAAACTGGAAAAAATGATCGGCGACCTGCTGTAATCATTCTCGTGGCCGGCTTTTGCCGGTCACGCTTTTCACCGCTTTCCCTGTCTGCAACGCCTTTCCCCGTGTATCATCCCACTCAGACTTGCTGATTTCCGGGATTGATATGAATACCTTACGCATTGGACTCGTGTCCATTTCAGACCGCGCTTCTAGCGGCGTTTATCAGGATAAAGGCATCCCTGCGCTGCAAGCGTGGCTCGAGCAGACGCTGACCACGCCCTTTAAGATAGAAACCCGCCTGATCCCTGACGAACAATCCATCATTGAACAAGCGCTTTGCGAGCTGGTGGACGAAATGGCCTGCCATTTGGTGCTGACTACCGGTGGGACCGGGCCAGCGCGTCGCGACGTAACGCCGGACGCTACGCTCGCCGTTGCCGATCGTTTAATGCCCGGCTTTGGCGAGCAGATGCGCCAGATTAGCCTGCATTTTGTCCCGACGGCGATCCTCTCTCGCCAGGTGGGCGTCATTCGTAAACAGGCCTTGATCCTCAACCTTCCGGGGCAGCCAAAATCTATTCAGGAAACGCTGGAAGGCGTGAAAGATGAAAGCGGTAAGGTTGTGGTACCGGGGATTTTTGCGAGTGTACCGTATTGTATACAGTTGCTGGATGGGCCTTATGTGGAAACGCATGACCATGTGGTAGCAGCTTTCCGGCCTAAAAGCGCTCGTCGCGAAACAAAACCCTGAATAATCGACTTTTGTGACATAAGATCGAATTGGTATGGAGTGTGAACATTTTACCGTTATAGTAACTCTGGCTTTACAGCTAAACGGAAAAAATAATTAACACTCCTCTTTACAAGCGGTCCTCTATGTCAAAACAGCACGCCAGACCTCTTAACCGGCAGGATTACAAAACCCTGACGCTCGCCGCCCTCGGTGGTGCCCTCGAATTCTACGACTTCATTATCTTCGTCTTCTTTGCGGCGGTGTTGGGAGAGCTCTTTTTCCCGGCAGATATCCCGGAGTGGCTGCGCCAGGTGCAGACATTCGCTATTTTCGCGGCGGGTTATCTTGTGCGTCCGCTGGGCGGGGTTGTGATGGCGCATTTTGGCGATCTGGTGGGCCGCAAAAAGATGTTTACCCTCAGTATTCTGCTGATGGCGGTACCGACGCTGGCTATTGGCTTGTTGCCTACGTATGCGTCGCTGGGCATTGCGGCTCCGCTGTTACTGCTGCTGATGCGTATTCTGCAAGGGGCGGCCATCGGTGGCGAAGTGCCGGGCGCCTGGGTTTTTGTCTCAGAGCATGTGCCGGATAAGCGGATTGGTATTGCCTGCGGCATTTTGACGATGGGGCTGACCGTCGGCATTTTGTTGGGTTCCGTGGTAGCAACCATTATTAATACTTCCATGACCCAGCAGGCGATCCATGACGGCGGCTGGCGCATTCCTTTCTTCCTGGGCGGGATTTTTGGCCTGGTGGCGATGTACCTTCGCCGCTGGCTGCGTGAAACGCCGATCTTCCTCGAAATGCAGCAGCGCAAAGCGCTGGCCGAGGAGCTGCCGCTTAAGTCGGTGGTAGTTGGGCATAAAAAAGCGGTGGTTGTTTCTATGCTGCTGACCTGGCTGCTCTCCGCCTGTATCGTGGTGGTGATTTTGATGTCACCAATTTGGCTACAAAAACAGCATGGAATTGCTCCAGCCTTAACGCTGCAGGCAAACAGTATTGCCACGATTATGCTGTGCGTGGGCTGCCTGCTGGCAGGCCTGGCGGCTGACCGCTTTGGCTCAGGGAAAACCTTTACCGTCGGCAGCGTTTTGCTCGCCATCTGCAGCTGGATGTTTTATCACCTGAGTGGGACACATCCAGAGCACCTCTTCTTGCTGTATGGCCTGGTCGGGCTGAGCGTGGGCGTGGTTGGCGCGGTGCCATTTGTTATGGTGCGGGCGTTCCCGGCGCAGGTGCGATTCACCGGAATTTCGTTTTCTTACAATCTGTCTTATGCCATTTTTGGCGGCCTGACGCCGATTGCGGTCACCATGCTAATGGGCGTGTCGCCGATGGCGCCGGCCTGGTACGTACTGTCGCTTGCCATCGTGGGTTTAGTGATGGGAATTTGGCTAAGAAAGGATATTCATCATCAGGATGAGATAGAGGAAGGAGCGCTGACACAGTCCTGAATAAAAAAACGCGGAGCAGGGCTCCGCGTTTTACTTTCCGCTAAAGGAAGATTAGTGCTTTTCGCCGATCGGCAGCACGGTGCGGCCAAACTGCTCGTTCAGCACTTCACCCATCGCCAGGTAGATGGCGCTGGCGCCACACACGAGGCCAATCCAGCCTGCGACTTTCACGATACCTTCGTTATCTGCCAGGTGGCCAATTGCCAGCAGGGCAAACAGCACGGTCAGGCTGGCAAACACGAACTGCAGCATACGGGGGGCTTTCAGGGTGCCGAAGAACATGAACAGGGTGAAGACACCCCACAGACCCAGGTACGCGCCAAGGAAGTGGCCGTTGGCCGCATCGCTGAGGCCCATTTTAGGCATCAGCAGAATCGCCACCAGCGTCAGCCAGAAAGAGCCGTAAGAAGTGAAGGCGGTTAAACCGAAAGTGTTCCCTTTTTTAAACTCCAGCAGGCCCGCGAAGATTTGCGCGATACCGCCGTAGAAAATCCCCATCGCGAGGATAGTAACGTCAAAACCAAAAATACCTGCGTTATGCAGGTTGAGCAAAATGGTGGTCATGCCGAAGCCCATTAAGCCCAGGGGAGCTGGATTAGCCAACTTAGTGTTGCCCATAGTTCCTCTGAAAAATTCATCTGAAATGTAGTGTTAATTAATGCCCGGCAGCCGGGAGTCCGGTTGCGGGCGCGGCATAATAATCAGGCAGCACGTCGGCGTCTATGATCTGAGCGGGGGGAAAGCAGAAAATTTTTTTTCACCTGCCCCTTGATGGCAAGCGTTGCGACCCCATCTTGTATGCAACCGCAGTTGGCGGACCTGAAAAAAAACGCTTCGGGCAGTTGAAACAGACGCTTTTGCCCGCATAACAGGTTCACAACCACATGATGACGAATTTTTAGTGGAGACGTTTAGATGGGTAAAATTATTGGTATCGACCTGGGGACAACCAACTCTTGTGTCGCGATTATGGATGGTACAACTGCTCGTGTGCTGGAGAACGCCGAGGGCGACCGCACCACGCCTTCTATCATTGCTTACACGCAGGACGGCGAAATCCTGGTAGGTCAGCCGGCTAAACGTCAGGCAGTGACTAACCCGCAAAACACTCTGTTTGCGATTAAACGCCTGATTGGCCGTCGCTTCCAGGACGAAGAAGTGCAGCGTGATGAAGCCATCATGCCGTACAAAATCATCGGCGCAGACAACGGCGACGCATGGATTGACGTAAAAGGTCAGAAAATGGCACCGCCGCAGATCTCTGCAGAAGTGCTGAAGAAAATGAAGAAAACCGCTGAAGATTACCTGGGTGAGCCGGTAACCGAAGCTGTTATTACCGTACCTGCATACTTTAACGATGCTCAGCGTCAGGCAACCAAAGACGCCGGCCGTATCGCGGGTCTGGAAGTGAAACGTATCATCAACGAACCAACCGCTGCCGCTCTGGCTTACGGCCTGGATAAAGAAGTTGGCAACCGTACTATCGCGGTTTACGACCTTGGTGGTGGTACTTTCGATATCTCTATTATCGAAATCGACGAAGTTGACGGCGAGAAAACCTTCGAAGTTCTGGCAACCAACGGTGATACCCACCTGGGTGGTGAAGACTTCGACAGCCGCATGATCAACTACCTCGTTGACGAGTTTAAGAAAGATCAGGGCATTGACCTGCGTAACGATCCGCTGGCAATGCAGCGCCTGAAAGAAGCGGCAGAAAAAGCAAAAATCGAGCTTTCTTCTGCACAGCAGACTGACGTGAACCTGCCGTACATCACTGCAGACGCGACCGGTCCAAAGCATATGAACATCAAAGTGACTCGTGCGAAACTGGAATCCCTGGTCGAAGACCTGGTCAACCGTTCTATCGAGCCGCTGAAAGTTGCCCTGCAGGATGCTGGCCTGTCCGTATCCGATATCCAGGACGTTATCCTGGTTGGCGGTCAGACCCGTATGCCAATGGTGCAGAAAAAAGTTGCTGAGTTCTTCGGTAAAGAGCCGCGTAAAGACGTTAACCCGGATGAAGCTGTTGCTATCGGTGCAGCGGTTCAGGGTGGTGTTCTGACGGGTGAAGTTAAAGACGTACTGCTGCTGGACGTTACCCCGCTGTCTCTGGGTATCGAAACCATGGGCGGCGTGATGACTGCGCTCATCAATAAAAACACCACTATCCCGACCAAGCACAGCCAGGTGTTCTCTACTGCCGAAGACAACCAGTCTGCGGTAACCATCCATGTGCTGCAGGGTGAGCGTAAACGTGCTGCGGATAACAAAGATCTGGGCCAGTTTAACCTTGACGGTATCAGCCCGGCACCGCGCGGTATGCCGCAGATCGAAGTCACCTTCGACATCGATGCTGACGGTATCCTGCACGTTTCAGCGAAAGACAAAAACAGCGGCAAAGAGCAGAAGATCACCATCAAAGCATCTTCTGGCCTGAACGAAGACGAAATCCAGAAAATGGTTCGTGACGCAGAAGCTAACGCTGAAGCTGACCGTAAGTTCGAAGAGCTGGTTCAGACCCGTAACCAGGGCGACCATCTGCTGCACAGCACCCGTAAGCAGGTTGAAGAAGCAGGCGACAAACTGCCGGCTGACGACAAAACTGCTATTGAGTCTGCGCTGACCGCGCTGGAAGCGTCCCTGAAGGGCGAAGACAAAGCGGACATCGAAGCAAAAATCCAGGCTCTGGCTGAAGTGTCTCAGAAGCTGATGGAACTGGCTCAGCAGCAGCACGCTGAGCAGCAGGCTGGCAATGCTGCAGATGCAGGCAACGCTAACGCCGGCAAAGACGACGATGTTGTTGATGCCGAGTTCGAAGAAGTTAAAGATAAAAAATAATCGCCCTGATGCAGGGTAATTAACCGGCACGGGCGCGGAGTTTACTCCACGCCCGTGCTCGTATGTTAAGGGCAGAAAAAAGAGATGGCGAAGAAAGACTATTACGAGGTTTTAGGCGTTCCGAAGTCAGCGGAAGAGCGTGAAATCAAAAAAGCTTACAAGCGCCTGGCGATGAAGTTCCATCCGGACCGTAACCAGGGCGATAAAGAGGCCGAGGCAAAGTTCAAAGAGATTAAAGAAGCCTACGAAATCCTTACCGACGATCAAAAACGTGCGGCCTACGATCAGTACGGCCATGCTGCGTTTGAGCAGGGTGGTATGGGCGGCGGTGGCGGCTTTGGCGGCGGCGGTGCGGATTTCAGCGATATCTTTGGCGACGTATTTGGCGACATTTTTGGTGGCGGACGCCGCCAGCGTGCTTCCCGTGGTGCAGACCTGCGCTACAACATGGACTTAACGCTTGAGGAAGCGGTTCGTGGCGTCACCAAAGAGATCCGTATCCCGACGCTGGAAGAGTGCGAAGTTTGCCACGGCAGCGGCGCGAAAAAAGGCTCTTCTCCGCAGACCTGTCCAACCTGTCACGGACAGGGCCAGGTGCAAATGCGTCAGGGGTTCTTTACCGTGCAGCAAAGCTGCCCGCACTGTCAGGGCCGCGGCACCATCATTAAAGATCCGTGCAACAGCTGCCACGGTCACGGCCGCGTAGAGAAAACCAAAACGCTGTCGGTGAAAATTCCGGCGGGCGTGGATACCGGCGACCGCATTCGTCTGTCTGGCGAAGGTGAAGCTGGCGAGCACGGCGCGCCATCAGGCGATCTGTACGTTCAGGTTCAGGTGAAACAGCACCCAATCTTCGAACGTGAAGGCAATAACCTCTACTGCGAAGTGCCGATCAACTTTGCGATGGCTGCGCTGGGCGGGGAAATTGAAGTTCCAACTCTGGACGGTCGGGTTAACCTCAAGGTTCCGGGCGAAACGCAAACCGGGAAACTGTTCAGAATGCGTGGTAAAGGCGTGAAGTCCGTGCGCGGCGGTGCGCAGGGCGATCTGCTGTGCCGGGTTGTTGTTGAGACGCCGGTGAGTCTGAATGAAAAACAGAAAAAGCTGCTGCGCGATTTAGAAGAGAGCTTCGGTGGCCCAACAGGGGCGAACAATAGCCCGCGCTCGAAGAGTTTCTTCGACGGCGTGAAGAAATTCTTTGATGATTTAACTCGGTAATTTCTTCCTGTCGCTATGCTTAAAAAACCTGAACTGCTTCATTCGGTTCAGGTTTTTTTATGTCTCTTTATATCGATCGGTTTTTTCGATCGTTACTTGCAATATAAGCTGTTTTTAACGATGTGTCATTATCGCTATGCTGGCTAACCTATTAGTGTTCAGGATGAATACGCTACTTAGAGAGTTGGGTGAAATAATGACTAAAAATCTGCAACGTTTTTTTCAAAATGATGCCGCCGGCGGTATTTTTTTGATTGTTGCCGCCGCGCTGGCAATGCTGCTGGCAAATATGGGATCGACCAGCGCCGGCTATGAGGCATTCCTTGCCACGCCCGTCGAGGTAAGAATTGGGCCGCTGGATATCAGTAAAAATCTGCTGCTGTGGGTGAATGACGCCCTGATGGCGATTTTCTTCCTGATGATCGGCCTTGAGGTGAAGCGGGAAATGGTTATCGGCTCACTGGCCGATCGCCGCCAGGCTTCATTCCCGGTCATTGCCGCCCTCGGCGGGATGGTCGTGCCGGCTCTGCTTTATCTGGTTTTCAACTATGCTGATCCTGTAACGCGTGAAGGCTGGGCCATCCCTGCGGCAACGGATATCGCGTTTGCTTTGGGGATCCTGGCGCTTTTGGGTAACCGTGTTCCGCTGGCGCTGAAGGTCTTCCTGATGGCGCTGGCGATTATCGACGATCTTGGGGCGATTGTGATTATCGCGCTGTTTTATACCCACGATCTCTCGATGATGTCGCTGGGCGTAGCGGCTGCGGCTATTGCTGTACTGGCATTGCTGAACCTGTTTAACGTGCGCCGGACCGGCGTTTACATTCTGGTAGGCATCATACTCTGGACCGCGGTATTGAAATCAGGCGTGCATGCCACGCTTGCGGGCGTGATTATTGGTTTCTTTATCCCGCTGAAAGAAGAGAAAGGGCGTTCGCCAGCTCAGGATCTGGAGCATGTGCTGCATCCATGGGTTGCTTTCTTGATCCTGCCGCTGTTTGCTTTTGCTAATGCCGGCGTTTCTCTTAGCGGCGTGACCATGCAGGGGCTGACGTCGCTTCTGCCGCTGGGCATTATCGCCGGGTTGTTCATCGGTAAGCCGCTGGGCATCAGCCTGTTTTGCTGGCTGGCGCTGAAGTTTAAGCTTGCCTCACTGCCAGAGGGAACAAGCTTCAGGGATATTATGGCGGTAGGCGTGCTGTGTGGTATCGGGTTTACGATGTCAATTTTCATTGCTTCACTGGCCTTTGGCGACGTTGACGCGGAGCTGATTACCTGGGCGAAACTGGGCATTTTGCTGGGGTCGTTACTCTCTGCAGTCGTCGGCTTCATGATGCTAAAAGTACGATTGCCTAAGGCGACTTCATGACGTTACTGGCTGCCGGGTCATCGCCAGATGACCCGATAATGGATTAATTCTCAGGGAGTGAAGGGTATGTCCCATATCAATTACAATCATCTTTATTATTTTTGGCACGTTTGCAAAGAAGGGTCGGTTGTCGGTGCCGCTGAGGCATTGTTCCTGACCCCGCAAACGATCACCGGGCAAATCAAAGCGCTTGAAGAGCGCCTGCAGGGCAAACTATTCCGCCGTCAGGGCAGGGGACTTGTCCCTTCGGAGTTGGGGCAACTGGTGTTCCGCTACGCCGACAGAATGTTCACCCTGAGCCAGGAAATGCTGGATATCGTTAACTACCGTAAAGAAGCTAACATTTTGTTTGATGTTGGCGTAGCGGATGCGTTATCCAAACGCCTGGTTAGCGGCGTGCTGGATGCGGCCGTCGTTGGGGATGAGCAGATCCACCTGCGCTGCTTTGAATCCACCCATGAAATGCTGCTGGAGCAGCTTAGTCAGCATAAGCTGGATATGATCATTTCGGACTGCCCGATTGACTCGACTCAGCAGGAAGGGCTGTTCTCGGTGAAACTCGGCGAGTGCGGGATCAGTTTCTGGTGTCAGGGACCAAAGCCTGAGCAGCCTTTCCCCGCCTGTCTTGAAACCCGTCGCCTGCTTATTCCCGGGCGCCGCTCAATGCTGGGGCGCAAACTGCTCAACTGGATTAACATCCAGGGATTGAAGGTTGAGATTCTGGGCGAGTTTGATGATGCCGCGCTGATGAAGGCGTTTGGTGCCGCGCATAACGCTATCTTTGTGGCGCCAACGCTGTATGCGCAGGATATCTACAGCGATGACGATATCGTCGAGATAGGCAGAATGGATAACGTGCTGGAGGAGTACCATGCCATTTTTGCCGAACGCATGATTCAGCACCCTGCGGTACAACGTATCTGCAGCAAGGATTACTCAGCGTTGTTTAAAGTTGACTGAATAACAGGCATAAAAAAACCGGCGTTAGCCGGTTTTTTTATCAAAGCTTACAGCAAAAAGGCGATTAAGCCAGTTTGTTGATTTGCGCAGTCAGGTTTGCTTTATGACGCGCAGCTTTGTTTTTGTGGATCAGACCTTTAGCAGCCTGACGGTCCACGATTGGTTGCATTTCGTTAAATGCTTTCTGTGCAGCAGCTTTATCGCCAGTTTCAATCGCTGCGTATACTTTCTTGATGAAAGTACGCATCATAGAGCGACGGCTTGCGTTGTGCTTACGAGCCTTTTCAGACTGTACGGCACGTTTCTTAGCTGATTTGATATTAGCCAAGGTCCAACTCCCAAATATGATCTATGTGGACAATTCAAAGGCCGAGGAATATGCCCCGTTAGCCTTCTTTTGTCAATGGATTTGTGCAAATAAGCGTCGTTAAATTTCCGACACCTCTTACGTGTGATGGCGCGGATTCTACCAGCATCGGGCTTCGGAATACAGTCTTTCGCATCAAAATTCGTCAAGACAAATGCGAAGTTTGTGCAAAGCCCTTCCCAGCACAATGAATTCATTCAAGCTTTACGTTAAAGGCGCTAATCGCCGGTTAACCTTAATCGCGGTAGTTGGTATAATCCGCCAATTTCCACTGTTTTGAGCCAGCCATGAAGCTGATATGCGGTATACATAATCTGCGCCGGGAGCACCACGGGTGTGTACTCACCATTGGTAATTTCGACGGCGTGCATCGTGGCCATCAGGCGCTATTAAAGGGTCTATGCGAAGAAGGGCGCGCGCGCAACCTTCCGGTAATGGTCATGATTTTTGAGCCTCAACCGCTCGAACTGTTTGCACCGGAAAAAGCCCCTGCCCGATTGACTCGCCTGCGAGAAAAGCTGCGCTATTTGGCCGAGTGTGGCGTGGACTACGTGCTGTGCGTGCGCTTTGATCGCCGCTTTGCTGCGCTGAGCGCACAAAACTTTGTGAGCGACCTTCTGGTTGACCGACTCGGGGTGAAATTCCTCGCCGTGGGCGATGATTTCCGCTTTGGCGCTGGTCGCCAGGGGGATTTCTTGTTATTACAGAAGGCTGGCCGCGAGTACGGGTTTGATATCACCAGCACCCAAACGTTTTGTGACGATGGAGTGCGTATCAGCAGTACCGCAGTGCGCCAGGCGCTGGCCGATGACGACCTGCAGCAGGCTGAAAATCTGTTGGGGCATCCGTTTATGATCTCTGGCCGCGTCGTGCATGGGGATGAATTGGGGCGCACTATTGGCTTCCCGACGGCAAACCTGCCGCTGCGTCGCCATGTTTCCCCGGTAAAAGGGGTTTATGCGGTGGAAGTCTCAGGCCTTGGTGAAAAGCCGATTGCCGGCGTGGCAAACATCGGTACTCGCCCTACGGTGGCGGGAATACGCCAGCAGCTTGAAGTCCATTTACTGGACGTTGTAATGGACCTTTATGGTCGCCATATAGAAGTAGTGCTGCGTAAAAAGATACGTAATGAGCAGCGATTTGCTTCACTCGATGAGCTGAAGGCGCAAATCGCCAGAGATGTGGTGTCAGCCCGAGAATTTTTTGAGTCAAATGCCTGAAAGGCTAACCGAAATACGGAACCGAGAATCTAATGAGTGACTTTAAATCTACCCTAAATTTGCCTGAAACAGGGTTCCCGATGCGCGGCGATTTAGCCAAGCGCGAACCGGGTATGCTGGCGCGTTGGAATGATGACGATCTGTACGGCATCATCCGTAATGCGAAAAAAGGCAAAAAAACCTTTATTTTGCATGATGGCCCTCCTTATGCGAACGGTAGCATTCACATTGGTCACTCAGTTAACAAGATTCTGAAAGATATTATTATCAAGTCTAAAGGGCTTTCCGGCTTCGACTCGCCGTACGTGCCGGGCTGGGACTGTCACGGTCTGCCAATCGAACTGAAAGTAGAGCAACTGATCGGCAAGCCGGGTGAGAAAGTGTCCGCCGCCGAGTTCCGTGCCGCGTGCCGTAAATATGCCGCTGAGCAGGTTGATGGCCAGCGCGAAGACTTCATCCGTCTGGGCGTGCTGGGCGACTGGTCTCGTCCGTACCTGACCATGGACTTCAACACTGAAGCCAACATCATTCGTGCGCTGGGCAAAATCATCGGCAACGGCCATCTGCACAAAGGCGCTAAGCCGGTTCACTGGTGCGTGGACTGCCGTTCTGCGCTGGCAGAGGCTGAAGTTGAGTACTACGACAAAACGTCCCCATCCATCGACGTAACGTTCAATGCCGTTGATGCCGATGCGGTGAAAGCTAAGTTTGGTGCCTCTGCCGTTAATGGCCCGATCTCCCTGCTTATCTGGACTACAACGCCGTGGACGCTGCCTGCTAACCGCGCTATCTCTCTGGGCGCCGAGTTCGATTACGTGCTGGTGCAGATTGAAGGCCAGGCGCTGATCGTGGCGAAAGACCTGCTGGAAAGCGTGCTGAAGCGCGCTGGCGTAACTGATTACCAGGTTCTCGGTACCGTGAAAGGCGCTGAGCTTGAGCTGCTGCGCTTTAAGCATCCGTTCATGGGCTTCGACGTTCCGGCTATTCTGGGCGATCACGTTACTCTGGACGCGGGTACAGGTGCGGTTCACACCGCCGGTGGTCACGGCCCGGACGATTACACTATCAGCCAGAAATACGGCTTGGAAATCGCAAACCCGGTAGGCCCGGACGGGAGCTATCTGCCGGGGACCTATGAAGGTCTGGACGGTGTTCTGGTGTTCAAAGCGAACGATCTGATCGTTAATATCCTGCGTGATAAAGGTGCCCTGCTGCACGTTGAAAAACTGCTGCACAGCTACCCGCACTGCTGGCGCCACAAAACGCCTATCATCTTCCGCGCAACGCCGCAGTGGTTTATCAGCATGGATCAGAAAGGCCTGCGCGCGCAGTCCCTGAAAGAGATCAAAGGCGTGCAGTGGATCCCTGACTGGGGCCAGGCGCGTATCGAATCCATGGTGGCAAATCGCCCTGACTGGTGTATCTCGCGTCAGCGTACCTGGGGTGTGCCGATGTCACTGTTCGTGCACAAAGATACCGAAGAATTGCACCCACGCTCGCTCGAGCTGATGGAAGAAGTCGCTAAGCGCGTTGAGCAGGACGGTATCCAGGCGTGGTGGGATCTCGATCCGCGCGACATCATGGGTGATGACGCAGACAACTACGTTAAAGTGCCGGATACCCTGGACGTATGGTTCGATTCAGGATCTACTCACTCTTCCGTTGTCGACGTGCGTCCAGAGTTCCACGGTCACGCGGCGGATATGTACCTGGAAGGTTCGGATCAGCATCGCGGCTGGTTCATGTCTTCCCTGATGATCTCCACGGCGATGAAAGGCAAAGCGCCTTACCGTCAGGTACTGACCCACGGCTTTACCGTGGATGGTCAGGGCCGCAAGATGTCCAAATCTATCGGCAACACCGTTAGCCCACAGGACGTGATGAACAAACTCGGCGCGGACATTCTGCGTCTGTGGGTGGCATCAACGGATTACACTGGCGAGATGGCCGTTTCCGACGAGATCCTGAAGCGCTCCGCTGACGCTTACCGTCGTATCCGTAACACCGCGCGCTTCCTGCTGGCTAACCTGAACGGTTTCAATCCAGAAACCGATATGGTGAAACCGGAAGATATGGTGGTGCTGGATCGCTGGGCCGTTGGCTGTGCGCAAGAAGCTCAGGCGGATATTCTCGCTTCTTACGAAAACTACGATTTCCACGAAGTGGTGCAGCGCCTGATGCGCTTCTGCTCCGTGGAAATGGGCTCGTTCTACCTCGACATCATCAAGGATCGTCAGTACACCGCGAAGGCCGACAGCGTGGCGCGTCGCAGCTGCCAGACTGCGCTGTACCATATCTCTGAAGCGCTGGTCCGCTGGATGGCGCCGATCATGTCCTTCACCGCCGACGAAATCTGGGGCTACCTGCCAGGCTCGCGCGAGAAGTATGTGTTCACCGGTGAATGGTACGAAGGTCTGTTTGGCCTGGCGGAAAGCGAAGCGATGAACGGTGAGTTCTGGGACACGCTGCTGACCGTGCGTGGCGAAGTGAACAAGGTTATCGAGCAGGCTCGTGCGGATAAGCGTATTGGTGGGTCTCTGGAAGCGGCAGTCACTCTGTACGCTGACGCTGAGCTGGCGGCGAAGCTCAACAGCCTGAGCGACGAATTACGATTTGTCCTGTTGACCTCGGCCGCTGCCGTTGCCGATTATGCGCAGGCGAGCGAGGACGCTCAGCAGAGCGAAATCCTCAAAGGGCTGAAAGTGGCCCTGCGTAAAGCCGACGGTGAGAAGTGCCCGCGCTGCTGGCATTACACCACCGATATCGGTCAGGTAGCGGAACACGCAGAAATCTGCGGCCGCTGTGTCAGCAACGTAGCCGGCGACGGCGAACAACGTAAGTTTGCTTGATGAAACCCATTTTCTCTACCGGATTGCGCTGGCTGTGGCTGGTGGTGGTAGTGCTGATTGTGGACCTGGGCAGTAAATATCTGATCCTCCAGCATTTCATGCTGGGGGATACGGTTTCCCTGTTTCCGTCCCTGAATTTGCACTATGCGCGTAACTATGGCGCGGCGTTTAGCTTCCTGGCCGACAAAGGCGGCTGGCAGCGCTGGTTCTTCGCGGGTATCGCTATCGGTATCTGCGTGGCGCTGGTGTGGATGATGTATCGCGCTAAAGCCAGCCAGAAACTGAATAACATCGCCTATGCGTTAATCATTGGCGGTGCGCTCGGGAATCTGTTCGATCGTCTGTGGCACGGCTTTGTCGTCGACATGATCGATTTCTACGTTGGTGACTGGCATTTTGCCACCTTCAATCTGGCCGATACCGCAATTTGTATCGGCGCGGCGCTGATTGTGCTGGAGGGGTTCTTTGTCTCCTCCGACAAGCCCGCGAAGCAAAAAGGGTAATCCATGGCTGAGTCCGTACAAACTAACAGCGCGGTGCTGGTGCACTTTACGCTTAAGCTTGAGGATGGCTCCACCGCGGAGTCAACCCGCGCTAACGGTAAGCCCGCGCTGTTCCGCCTTGGGGATGAAACATTGTCGCCGGGTCTGGAAGACCAGCTGGTTGGCCTGAAAGCTGGCGATAAAAAAGCGTTCTCGCTGGCGCCTGAGGCCGCTTTTGGCATTCCAAGCCCGGATATGATCCAGTACTTCTCGCGCCGCGAGTTTGTCGAAGCAGGCGAACCTGAACCGGGCGCCATCATGCTCTTTACCGCTATGGATGGCAGCGAAATGCCGGGCGTTGTGCGCGAAGTTAACGGTGATTCGATCACCGTCGACTTTAACCATCCGCTGGCCGGGCAGACTATCCATTTTGATATTGAAGTGCTGGAAGTTGATCCGGTCCTGGAGGCGTTGAATGCAGATCCTGTTGGCTAATCCCAGAGGCTTTTGCGCCGGGGTCGACCGCGCTATCAGCATTGTGGAAAACGCACTGCAGATTTACGGCGCGCCTATCTACGTTCGTCATGAAGTGGTACATAACCGCTATGTAGTGGACAGCCTGCGCGCGCGCGGGGCGATTTTTATCGAGCAAATTAGCGAAGTGCCTGACGGTGCGATCCTGATTTTCTCCGCGCACGGTGTTTCTCAGGCGGTGCGTAACGAAGCGAAAAGCCGTGAGCTGACCGTCTTCGACGCCACCTGCCCGTTAGTGACTAAAGTGCATATGGAAGTGGCTCGAGCCAGCCGCCGTGGTGAAGAGTCTATTCTGATTGGCCATGCCGGCCACCCGGAAGTAGAAGGCACCATGGGCCAGTACAGCAACCCGAAAGGGGGCATGTACCTGGTGGAGTCACCGGACGATGTCTGGACGCTTGAGGTCAAAGACGAAAGCAATCTGTCGTTTATGACCCAAACTACGCTTTCCGTGGACGATACTTCGGATGTGATTGACGCTCTGCGCCAGCGTTTCCCGAAAATTATCGGCCCGCGCAAAGACGACATTTGCTATGCCACGACCAACCGTCAGGAAGCGGTTCGTGCGCTGGCCTCGGAAGCCGATGTTGTGCTGGTGGTAGGCTCTAAAAACTCCTCGAATTCCAACCGTCTTGCAGAACTGGCACAGCGGATGGGGAAAGCCGCCTGGCTTATCGACGATGCTTCTGATATCCAGGAAGCCTGGCTCAAAGGCGTGAATTGTGTCGGCGTGACTGCCGGTGCATCCGCGCCTGACGTATTAGTGCAAAACGTCATTGCTCGCCTGCGCGAACTGGGCGGCGATGAAGCCCAGGAACTGACCGGGCGCGAAGAGAACATCGTGTTTGAAGTACCGCGTGAGCTTCGCGTGGACATCCGTGAAGTCGATTAGCGTCGCGGGTTTCCGTTTATGAGAAGATGCCAGCTGGTGTATGCCCGCTGGCATTTTTTATGGAGAAAAGCATGACCAGAACCCCGATTATTCTTGATACCGATCCCGGTATTGACGATGCGGTTGCCCTTGCCGCGGCTCTATTTTCACCCCAGCTGGATTTGAAACTCATCACTACCGTGGCCGGAAATGTCTCGGTGGACAAAACCACGCGCAATGCCCTTCAGCTGCTGGAGTTTTGGCAAAAAGAGACGCCCGTGGCTAAAGGGGCTTCTGTCCCGCTACTGCGCCCGCTGCGGGATGCGGCCTATGTGCACGGTGAGTCGGGGATGGAAGGGTATGTCTTCACCGATACGTCTCGTCGTGAACTGCCGGTGCCTGCATTCCAGGCCATGTACGATTGTATGAAAAACAGCGATGAGCCGGTGACGTTGGTCACCATTGGCCCGCTGACTAACGTCGCTATGCTGCTGACGCAGTACCCTGAATGTAAGGCGCGTATTAAACGCGTGGTCATGATGGGCGGCTCCGCAGGGCGAGGAAACTTTACGCCGACGGCTGAATTTAATATGGCCATAGATCCCGAGGCGGCAGCGCGCGTCTTTGACAGCGGGCTGGATATTGTCATGTGTGGGCTGGATGTCACAAATCGAGCAATGCTAGCGCCTGAATTTCTGGCTCAGCTGCCAGCATTGAATCGCACCGGGAAGATGCTGCACGCGCTATTCAGCCATTACCGCAGCGGCAGCATGGAAACCGGGCTGCGAATGCATGATTTGACCGCCATTGCATGGCTGGTGAAGCCAGAACTGTTTCAGACATTCCCCTGCTTTGTCGCGGTAGAAACGCACGGCACTTATACCAGCGGAACGACGGTGGTGGATCTCGAACATCGTCTCGAACGCCCGGCCAATGCGCAGGTTGCTCTGGATATTGATATTCCTGGTTTTCAGGCGTGGGTTTCTGAAGTTCTGGCGCTGGCGCCGTGAATAATTATCCTGTTAAAACCAGGGGAATTATGTGCGTTATTGATAACTGCCGGGCTATGACAGTAAATTCTAATTATGGGTGTTTTCGGCTGGCGGCCCGCTTGAGGGCTGGTTAACCTGATAACGTTTTTACGAATTATTTAACCAAAGAGTAATGATATGCATGATGCACAGATTCGCGTAGCCATCGCGGGCGCGGGCGGCCGTATGGGGCGCCAGTTAATTCAGGCGGCTTTACAGCTGGATGGCGTTCAGCTTGGGGCGGCGCTTGAGCGTCCGGGCTCTTCCCTGGTAGGTAGCGATGCGGGTGAACTGGCCGGCGTAGCAAAAACAGGTGTTCTGGTAAGCGATAACCTGGATGCGGTAGCTAACGATTTCGACGTCTTTATTGATTTTACCCGCCCGGAAGGGACGCTGGCTCACCTGGCATTTTGCCTCAAGCATGGCAAAGGCATGGTTATCGGCACGACGGGTTTTGATGACGCCGGCAAGCAGGCCATTAACGATGCGGCACGTGAGATCCCGATTGTTTTCGCGGCTAACTTTAGCGTGGGCGTGAACGTCATGCTGAAGCTGCTGGAGAAAGCGGCAAAAGTTATGGGTGATTATACCGACATCGAAATCATCGAAGCGCATCACCGCTACAAGGTGGATGCCCCATCAGGCACCGCGCTGGCAATGGGCGAAGCTATCGCTCAGGCGATGGATAAAGATCTTAAAGATTGTGCGGTTTATGCCCGCGAAGGCCATACCGGGGAACGTGTGCCTGGCACCATCGGGTTTGCAACCGTGCGGGCGGGCGATATCGTCGGGGAGCATACCGCGATGTTTGCAGATATAGGCGAGCGCGTTGAGATTACCCACAAGGCTTCAAGCCGCATGACCTTCGCTAATGGGGCTGTTCGTTCGGCTTCATGGCTAAAAGGTAAAAAGAACGGTATTTTTGATATGCGAGATGTGCTTGATCTCAATAATTTGTAGTTAAAAAGCATCCTTATAAATGTGGTTATTTGTTTTTAATTGATTGATTTTAGGGTGATTAATTTCACCCTTTTGTTTTTATAGGTTCTTTGCATTTAAAATTGAACATGGTTGATTTAATTTTCACTTATCTTTAGTTTTTGTGTTGTTGTTATGTTAATTTTGACCATTTGGTCCACTTTATTACTGCCATCCCTTCAGTTTTCCACTATTCATGGTCGGCAACCGATTACTTTCTCCAGGTTAGCTGGTTATTTTGACCTTCAAATCAGATATTTTTACTCTGAGCGCTGAAATAGACATAAAAACTTCGTCTTAAGGTAGACTTTTACCCGACTAGTCTCTAGAATGCCGCCGTTTGCCAAAAATCCGTAGGGCAGACGCTTTTTGCATTTGATTCAGGCGTTAGTTTTGAATTAATATGCGAATAAATTGAATGTTTATTCCCTGGAGGACGTTTTGATTAAGTCAGCGCTGTTGGTTCTGGAAGACGGAACCCAATTCCACGGTCGGGCCATTGGGGCATCGGGTACGGCAGTGGGTGAAGTCGTTTTCAATACCTCATTGACCGGTTATCAAGAAATCCTCACTGATCCTTCCTACTCCCGCCAGATCGTCACTCTTACTTATCCACATATCGGTAATGTCGGCACCAATGAAGCCGACGAAGAATCCTCCCAGGTTCATGCGCAAGGCCTCGTCATTCGTGACCTGCCGCTGATTGCCAGCAATTTCCGCAACACCGAAGACCTTTCTTCTTACCTTAAGCGCCATAACATCGTGGCGATTGCCGATATTGATACCCGTAAGCTGACCCGCCTGCTGCGTGAAAAAGGTGCCCAGAACGGCTGCATCATCGCGGGCGATAACGTAGACGCGGCCCTGGCGCTGGAAAAAGCGAAAGCATTCCCTGGCCTGAACGGCATGGACCTCGCCAAAGAAGTCACCACGAAAGAAGCTTACACCTGGCAGCAGGGGAGCTGGACGCTGGAAGGCGACCTGCCAGAAGCGGCAAAAACCGAAGAATTACCTTTCCACGTAGTGGCTTATGACTACGGCGCGAAACGCAACATTCTGCGTATGTTGGTGGACAGAGGCTGCCGCCTGACGGTGGTGCCCGCTCAAACGCCAGCGGAAGACGTGCTGAAGATGAACCCGGATGGCATCTTCCTTTCTAACGGCCCTGGCGATCCGGCACCTTGTGACTACGCCATCAGCGCAATCAAATCCTTCCTGGAGACAGACATTCCCGTCTTTGGTATTTGCCTTGGCCATCAGCTGTTGGCGCTGGCCAGCGGTGCCAACACTGTGAAAATGAAGTTTGGTCACCACGGCGGCAACCACCCGGTAAAAGACCTGGATAAAGACTGCGTAATGATCACCGCGCAGAACCACGGTTTCGCCGTTGATGAGACCACGTTGCCCGCTAACCTGCGCGTGACCCACAAATCACTGTTCGATGGCACCCTGCAGGGCATTCATCGTACCGATAAAGCCGCGTTCAGCTTCCAGGGGCACCCTGAAGCGAGCCCGGGGCCACACGACGCCGCGCCGCTGTTTGACCACTTTATCGATTTGATTAAGCAATACCGTACTACCGCTAAATAATCAGGAGCCGAGAAGACCATGCCAAAACGTACAGATATAAAAAGCATCCTGATCCTCGGTGCGGGCCCGATTGTTATCGGCCAGGCCTGTGAGTTTGACTACTCTGGCGCGCAGGCTTGTAAAGCGCTACGCGAAGAGGGTTACCGCGTTATTCTGGTGAACTCCAACCCGGCCACCATCATGACTGACCCGGAAATGGCGGATGCGACCTATATCGAGCCAATTCACTGGGAAGTGGTACGCAAAATCATCGAAAAAGAGCGCCCGGATGCGGTGCTGCCAACCATGGGCGGCCAGACCGCGCTGAACTGCGCGCTGGAGCTTGAGCGTCAGGGTGTGCTGGAAGAGTTTGGTGTCACCATGATCGGCGCTACCGCCGATGCTATCGACAAGGCTGAAGACCGTCGTCGCTTCGACATCGCGATGAAAAAAATTGGTCTCGACACCGCGCGTTCCGGTATCGCGCACAATATGGAAGAAGCGCTGGCGGTTGCGGCAGACGTGGGTTATCCATGCATCATTCGCCCATCCTTTACTATGGGCGGCACCGGCGGCGGTATCGCTTATAACCGCGAAGAGTTCGAAGAGATTTGCGAGCGCGGTCTGGATCTTTCCCCAACCAAAGAGTTGCTGATTGATGAGTCGCTGATTGGCTGGAAAGAGTACGAGATGGAAGTGGTGCGTGATAAAAACGACAACTGCATCATCGTCTGCTCTATCGAAAACTTCGACCCGATGGGGATTCATACCGGTGACTCAATCACCGTAGCACCAGCGCAAACGCTGACCGATAAAGAATACCAAATCATGCGTAACGCCTCGATGGCGGTACTGCGTGAAATCGGTGTGGAAACCGGTGGTTCAAACGTTCAGTTCTCCGTGAACCCCAAAACGGGCCGCCTTATCATCATCGAGATGAACCCGCGCGTCTCCCGTTCCTCCGCGCTGGCGTCTAAAGCTACGGGCTTCCCGATTGCTAAAGTTGCCGCGAAGCTGGCGGTTGGTTACACCCTTGATGAGCTGATGAACGACATCACCGGCGGCCGTACTCCTGCGTCCTTCGAACCGTCCATCGACTATGTTGTGACGAAGATTCCTCGCTTTAACTTCGAGAAATTTGCTGGCGCAAACGACCGCCTGACCACCCAGATGAAATCCGTGGGTGAAGTCATGGCTATCGGCCGTACTCAGCAGGAATCACTGCAGAAAGCGCTGCGCGGCCTGGAAGTGGGCGCCACCGGCTTTGACCCGAAAGTCAGCCTGGATGACCCGGAAGCGCTGACCAAAATCCGCCGTGAGCTGAAAGACGCGGGCGCAGAGCGTATCTGGTATGTGGCTGACGCATTCCGCGCGGGCCTGTCCGTGGATGGCGTTTTCAATCTGACCAACATCGACCGCTGGTTCCTGGTGCAGATTGAAGAGCTGGTGCGTCTGGAAGAGCAGGTGGCTGAAGTGGGCATCACCGGCCTGAATCATGACTTCCTGCGTATGCTGAAGCGCAAAGGTTTTGCGGATGCGCGCCTGGCTAAACTGGCTGGCGTGCGTGAAGCTGAAATTCGCAAACTGCGCGAGCAATATAACCTGCATCCTGTCTATAAACGCGTGGACACCTGTGCGGCGGAATTCGCGACCGACACCGCTTATATGTACTCCACATATGAAGAAGAGTGTGAAGCTAATCCGAACAACGACCGCGATAAAATCATGGTGCTGGGTGGCGGGCCAAACCGTATCGGCCAGGGCATCGAGTTCGACTATTGCTGCGTTCACGCCTCACTGGCGCTGCGTGAAGACGGTTACGAAACCATTATGGTTAACTGTAACCCGGAAACCGTGTCTACCGACTACGACACCTCCGACCGTCTCTACTTTGAGCCTGTCACCTTTGAAGACGTGCTGGAAATCGTTCGCGTTGAGAAACCAAAAGGCGTCATCGTGCAGTACGGCGGCCAGACTCCGCTGAAGCTGGCTCGTGCGCTGGAAGCGGCCGGTGTGCCGGTTATCGGTACCAGCCCGGATGCTATCGACCGTGCAGAAGACCGTGAGCGCTTCCAGCATGCCGTTGAGCGCCTGAAGCTGAAGCAGCCTGCTAACGCCACCGTAACGGCTATCGAGCAGGCAGTAGAGAAAGCCGTCCAGATTGGCTACCCGCTGGTGGTTCGTCCTTCCTACGTGTTGGGCGGCCGCGCAATGGAAATCGTTTACGATGAAGCGGATCTTCGCCGTTACTTCCAGACCGCGGTTAGCGTTTCCAATGACGCGCCGGTGCTGCTTGACCGCTTCCTTGACGATGCAGTTGAAGTCGACGTGGATGCTATTTGCGACGGTGAAACCGTGCTGATTGGCGGCATCATGGAACACATCGAGCAGGCGGGCGTTCACTCCGGTGACTCGGCGTGTTCTCTGCCGGCTTACACCCTGAGCCAGGAAATCCAGGACGTGATGCGCCAGCAGGTGCAGAAACTGGCCTTTGAGCTGCAGGTGCGTGGCCTGATGAACGTGCAGTTTGCGGTGAAGGACAACGAAGTTTACCTGATTGAAGTTAACCCGCGTGCCGCGCGTACCGTGCCGTTTGTTTCTAAAGCGACGGGTGTGCCGCTGGCGAAAGTTGCCGCTCGCGTCATGGCGGGCAAAACGCTGGTTGAGCAGGGCGTCACCAAAGAAATCATCCCGCCTTATTACTCGGTGAAAGAAGTGGTGCTGCCGTTCAACAAATTCCCGGGCGTTGACCCGCTGTTAGGGCCAGAAATGCGCTCTACCGGAGAGGTGATGGGCGTGGGGCGTACGTTCGCAGAAGCTTTCTCTAAAGCGATGCTGGGCAGCCAGTCCACCATGCGTAAGCCAGGCCGCGCGCTTCTCTCCGTGCGTGAAGGTGACAAAGAGCGCGTAGTTGACCTGGCCGCGAAGCTGCTGAAACAGGGCTTCGAGCTGGATGCGACCCACGGTACAGCGATTGTGCTGGGCGAGGCGGGTATTAACCCACGCCTGGTGAACAAGGTGCATGAAGGGCGGCCGCACATTCAGGACCGTATCAAGAATGGCGAATACACCTACATCATCAACACCACCGCGGGCCGCCAGGCGATCGAAGACTCCAAGCTGATTCGCCGCAGCGCGCTGCAGTACAAAGTGCATTATGACACCACGCTGAATGGCGGTTTTGCCACGGCGATGGCGCTGAATGCCGATGCTACCGAGAAGGTGATTTCGGTGCAGGAAATGCATGCCCAAATTAAGGGCTAAGCTTTCTCGTCCTGAAAGAATGTTCCGAAAATAACGCCAACGGCCTCTGAAAAGAGGCCGTTTTATTTTATACCCAGCGAGATAGTCTACAGTTAACCAGCACACAACTGAAAATGACTAAACACGCTGGGAGAACACCATGCAGAAACGAACTTTACTTGCTTCCCTTTTCACTGCCGCAGCGCTGCTGACCGTGGCGGGCTGCTCGTCCAATCAGGCGGTAAAAACCAACGATGGAAAAACGATCGTAACCGACGGCAAACCGCAGGTTGATAAGGACACGGGCCTGGTGTCGTACAAAAATGCCGAAACAGGCAAAACCGAACAGATCAACCGCGATCGGGTGAAAGAGATGAGCGAGCTGGATAACTAGTTAAGAAATATCCAACAACACGCTCAGCAATATTGACTGTTAGCCTGTCGATTAACTGACTAAACTCACTGTCATTAAAGGCAGTAGTGAAGACAGGCTTAACAATGATTCTTATAATTTATGCGCATCCCTACCCCCAGCATTCCCATGCCAACCGGCAAATGCTCGAGCGAGCCAAAGCGCTTCCGGGGGTAGAGATTCGCTCCCTCTATGAGCTTTATCCCGATTTTAATATCGACATCGCCGCCGAGCAGCAGGCCTTAAGCCGCGCTGATTTGGTTATCTGGCAGCATCCCATGCAGTGGTACAGCGTGCCGCCGCTAATGAAATTGTGGATAGATAAAGTGCTCTCACACGGCTGGGCATACGGCAAAGGCGGAAATGCCCTGCACGGGAAAGAAGTGATGTGGGCGGTGACAACCGGCGGCAGCGAAAAACATTTTGAACTGGGCGATCACCCTGGATTTGACGTTCTCGCCCAGCCTCTGCAGGCCACGGCGCTCTACTGCGGAATGCAGTGGCTTCCGGCCTTCGCGATTCATTTCACCTTTGTTTGCGATGAATTGACGCTTGCCCGCCAGGCGGATGACTATAAGCAACGCTTGATTGACTGGCAGGAGGCTCACCGTGGATAGCCATAGCTTAATTCAGGCATTGATTTACCTCGGTTCTGCCGCACTGATCGTGCCTATCGCCGTGCGGCTCGGATTAGGTTCCGTGCTGGGCTACCTGATTGCCGGCTGTATTATTGGGCCGTGGGGGTTAGGGCTGGTGACCGACGCCGAAACCATTCTGCATTTTGCTGAAATTGGTGTGGTGCTGATGCTCTTCGTTATTGGGCTTGAGCTTGATCCTCAGCGGCTATGGACGCTTCGCGCCTCGGTTTTTGGCGGTGGTTTTCTGCAGATGGCGGCCTGCGGGCTGGCGCTCGGCGCGTTTTGTATCGTGATGGGACTCAACTGGAAAATCGCCTTACTGATTGGCCTGACGCTGGCGCTTTCATCCACCGCGATTGCCATGCAGGCGATGAACGAACGTAACCTGACCGTCACCCCGATGGGGCGAAGCGCTTTTGCCGTGCTGCTGTTCCAGGATATCGCAGCGATCCCTCTGGTGGCGATGATCCCACTGCTGGCCAGCAGCGGCGGGACGATGACCTTTGCGACGTTCTTAATTTCCGCACTTAAGGTGGCTGCGGCGCTTGCTCTGGTTGTGCTACTTGGGCGCTATGTCACCCGGCCAGTGCTGAGATTTGTGGCACGTTCAGGGCTACGTGAAGTGTTCAGCGCCGTGGCGCTATTCCTGGTGTTTGGCTTTGGCCTGCTGCTCGAAGAGGCCGGATTGTCGATGGCGATGGGGGCGTTTCTTGCCGGGGTGCTGTTAGCCAGCTCCGAATATCGTCACGCGCTGGAAAGTGATATTGAGCCGTTCAAAGGCCTGCTGCTGGGGCTGTTCTTTATCGGCGTGGGGATGTCTATCGATTTTGGAACCCTGCTCGACAATCCGCTGCGCATTCTCGTCCTGCTGGTCGGTTTCCTGGTCATCAAAACGCTGGTGCTCTGGCTGGTCGCTAAGCCTTTAAAAGTACCGCGTAAGCAGCGTCGTTGGTTCGCCGTTTTACTGGGGCAGGGAAGTGAGTTTGCCTTCGTTATCTTCGGGGCGGCGCATATGGCGCAGGTGCTTGACGACGCCTGGTCTAAATCGCTGACGCTTGCCGTGGCGCTATCCATGGCGGCCACGCCTCTGCTGCTGGTGCTGCTGAACAGGCTGGAAAAAACGGGCAGCGAACAGGCCGGAGAGGCCGACGAAATTGATGAAGAGCAGCCTCGAGTCATCATCGCGGGCTTCGGGCGCTTTGGGCAGATTGCCGGTCGTCTGTTGCTGAGCAGCGGAGTGAATGTGGTTATTCTGGATCACGATCCTGACCACATAGAGACGCTGCGTAAATTTGGTACCAAAGTCTTTTACGGGGACGCCACCCGCGTTGACCTGCTTGAGTCAGCCGGAGCCGCAGGAGCCGAAGTGCTGATTAACGCCATTGACGATCCCGAAGCAAGCATGCAGCTTACTGAACTGGCGAAGGAGCACTTCCCGCATCTGCAAATCCTTGCCCGCGCGCGCGATATCAATCACTACATCCGCCTGCGCCAGGCGGGGGTCGAAATGCCGGAACGTGAAACGTTCGAAAGCTCACTGAAGATTGGCCGTCGTGCGCTGGAGGGACTGGGCGTCGGCAAATACGAGGCGCGTGAACGGGCCGACCACTTCCGCCGCTTTAACCTGCAAATGCTTGAAGAAATGGTGCCGACGGACGACAAGACAGCCGAACGGGCTGATGTCTTTAAGCGCAACAGCGCGATGCTGACAGAAGTTATCAACGAGGATCGTGCGCACCTGCACGTTATCCAGCGTGATGGCTGGCAGGGAACAAAAGAGGGGCTTCACAGCGGTAAGCTTTCCGATGAACCGCCTGTCAGGCCAGCAGAGTGAACTGGCTGAAAAATATTTACTTTTCCTTATAGTGAAAGGGGGTTAACGCTAACCCCTTGTTCCATATCCCGCAGTTGAAAATCAGGGCGCGATGGCTGCAGCAGAATAAAAAAAATTCTCGTTACGCGCCTCGCCCCCTGTCGACGAAAGATTGCGCTTTCCGTATAGTGGCGGCAATTTTTTTCATCATCCTTAGGTTATATAAATGATCAGTCTGATTGCTGCTTTGGCGGTGGATCGCGTTATCGGCATGGAAAACGCCATGCCATGGGATTTGCCTGGCGACCTGGCCTGGTTCAAGCGCAATACGCTCAATAAACCTGTCGTTATGGGACGCCTGACCTGGGAGTCTATTGGCCGCCCGCTGCCGGGACGTAAAAATATCGTTATCAGCAGCCAGGCCGGAAATGACGATCGCGTTGAGTGGGTGAAATCGGTAGAAGAGGCGATTAAAGCCTGCGGTGATGCCGAAGAAATCATGGTGATTGGCGGGGGTCGCGTATATGAGCAGTTCCTGCCAAAGGCGCAGCGTCTGTACCTGACCCATATTGATGCGGAAGTGGAAGGGGACACGCATTTCCCGGATTACGATCCAGACGAGTGGCAGTCAACCTTCAGTGAATTCCACGATGCCGACGAGAATAACTCCCACGGCTACTGCTTCGAAATTCTGGAGCGGCGCTAAGTTTTAGCCCTCTCTTGTCACGAGAGAGGGCACGCTTTTAAGAGGCAACGGCTGCCTGGCCTGCATCGCTATCCTGCTGGCGATTTGAAGGCTGTATAAACCAGGTTTTATCTTCCCAACGCAGGCAGGTTAGTTCTCCTCCCCAGCAGCATCCCGTATCCAGCGCATAGATCCCTTCCGGCGTACCTTTCCCTTCCAGCGATGCCCAGTGGCCAAAAGCCACGGAATATTCTGCGGTAACGGGGCCCGGGATCGCAAACCAGGGCTTTAGCGGCGAGGGCGCCTTTTCTGGCGTGTCTTTGCAGTACATATCCAGCTGGCCGTTAGGAAAGCAATAGCGCATGCGGGTGAGCGAGTTAGTGATGAAACGCAGGCGAGCCAGGCCGGAGAGTTCGCTGGACCAGCTGTTGGGCATATCGCCATACATGGCATCCAGGAACAACGGATAGCTGTCGCTGGATAAAATAGCTTCTACATCGCGCGCGCAGGCCAGCGCTGTATTAAGATCCCACTGCGGCGTGATCCCCGCATGCGACATAACAAGCTTTTTCTCTTCATCCACCTGAATGAGCGGCTGGCGGCGAAGCCAGTTGAGGAGCTCATCGGCGTCTGGCGCCTCCAGCAGCGGCGTAACGCGGTCTTTAGGCTTGTTGCGGCTGATGCCAGCAAAAACGGCTAACAGATGTAGATCGTGGTTGCCTAACACTACCTTTACGCTGTCTCCGAGGCTGCGTACATAGCGCAGTACTTCCAGAGAAGCCGGCCCGCGAGCGACCAGATCGCCCGTTAGCCAAAGCGTATCTTCTTCAGGATTGAAATTAACCTGCTGCAGCAACGCGAGAAGTTCATCGTAGCAGCCGTGAACATCGCCAATCAGATATGTAGACATGGTTATCAGTGAATGAAGGTTGGAACGGCCAGACGGAAAACAGGAATGTCGACCCTGAAGGTCTCTCCCTGCGCATCGACCATTTCATAATGGCCCTGCATGGTGCCGAGCGGCGTTTCGATAACCGCTCCGCTGGTGTACTGATAGTCGTTGCCCGGCTCAATGTGCGGCTGTTCGCCGACAACACCTTCGCCCTGAACCTCGGTTTCCCGACCGTTACCGTTGGTGATTAGCCAGTAACGGCCAAGTAGCTGAACCGGCGTTCGCCCCAGATTGCGAATGGTAACTGTGTACGCAAATACGAAACGCTCATCCTCAGGAGAGGACTGCGACTCAATATAAAAGCTTTGTACCTGAACACATACGCGGGGCGAATCAAGCATGGTTTAGCTCTCCGACGGCTGCTGCGGATTGTCAGCCAGATAGTTTGCAAGCTTGCAGTATTGAGCAACAGAAATGTTTTCTGCACGCAGTGTAGCATCCACGCCCAGCTCCGCCAGCACTTCGGCACTGAACAGATGGCCAAGGCTATTACGGATAGTTTTACGGCGCTTGTTAAAGGCTTCTGTCGTGATACGGCTCAGCACACGCAGCTCTTTCACCGGGTGCGGTAAGGTCGCGTGTGGCACCAGGCGCACAACGGCAGAGTCCACTTTTGGCGCTGGTGTAAACGCAGAAGGTGGTACTTCGAGTACGGGAATGACGTTGCAGTAGTACTGCGCCATTACCGACAGGCGACCGTAAGCTTTACTGTTTGGCCCTGCGACTAAGCGGTTAACCACCTCTTTTTGCAGCATGAAATGCATGTCTGCAATGGCATCAGTATAGGTAAAGAGGTGGAACATCAGCGGCGTAGAGATGTTATAGGGCAGGTTGCCAAAGACGCGCAAAGGCTGGCCAATTTTCTGCGAGAGCTCGCCGAAATCCATGGTCATGGCATCTTGCTGATAGATCGTCAGCTTAGGGGCCAGGAACGGATGCGTTTGCAAACGGGCTGCAAGATCGCGGTCCAGTTCGATGACGGTCAGTTTATCCATGCGTTCGCCCACGGGCTCGGTCAGTGCGCCGAGGCCCGGGCCAATCTCGACCATTGCCTGGCCTGGCTGTGGGTTGATAGCGGAAACAATACTGTCGATAACGAACTGGTCATTAAGGAAGTTTTGTCCAAAACGTTTGCGGGCAAGGTGGCCCTGGTGGACTCGAGTATTCATTGACTATTTACAATCATTTTAATGGCGAGATTAAGCGCCGTAATAAAACTGCCGACGTCGGCTTTTCCCTGGCCTGCCAGCTCAAGAGCGGTGCCGTGGTCAACCGAAGTACGGATAAAAGGTAACCCCAGCGTGATGTTTACCGCGCGGCCGAAGCCCTGGTATTTCAACACGGGCAGACCCTGATCGTGATACATCGCCAGTACGGCGTCAGCACTATCGAGGTATTTAGGCTGGAATAGCGTATCTGCCGGTAATGGGCCAGAAAGGTGCATCCCCAAAGCGCGCAACTCATTTAACACCGGGATAATGGTGTCTATCTCTTCGGTGCCCATATGGCCACCTTCCCCGGCGTGCGGATTGAGACCGCAAACCAGAACATGCGGCTGCGGGATACCAAATTTGGTTTGCAGGTCATGATACAGGATGGTGACAATCTGGCGTAGTAAATCCGGCGTAATGGCGTCAGAAATTGCTTTTAACGGCAGATGCGTTGTGGCCAGCGCAACCCGCAGCTCTTCCGTGGCCAGCATCATCACGACTTTTTCGCTGTGTGAACGCTCTTCGAAGAACTCGGTATGACCAATAAACGGGATACCGGCATCGTTGATAATACCTTTATGTACCGGCCCGGTAATCAGTGCGGCAAATTCTCCGCTCAGGCAGCCATCGCATGCCCGAGCGAGCGTCTCGACGACATAAGCACTGTTACGCACATCCAATTGCCCTGGAACGACCGGCGCGCGTAGATCCACTGGCAGCACGGTCAACGTACCCGCAGCCTGTGGTTTTGCCGGTTGATTTGCCTCGAAAGGCTGGAGCGTCAGGGGGAGGCCGAGCAGAGAGGCTCTGGCGAGTAACAATTCTGGGGAAGCGCAGACGACCAGTTCAACGGGCCAGTCGCGTTGCGCTAACGCGACGACCAGGTCGGGACCAATCCCGGCGGGTTCGCCGGGAGTGATGGTCACACGAAAGATGTTAGCCATTGCTGCCTATGATTTTCACGTAAGCGCTGGCGCGTTGTTCCTGCATCCAGGTTTGCGCTTCTTCGGAGAACTTGCGGTTGAACAGCATGCGATAGGCACGATCTTTTTGCGCCGCATCGGTTCTGTCGACTTTACGCGTGTCCAGCAGTTCGATCAGGTGCCAGCCGAAGGAAGAGTGCACCGGGGCGCTCATCTGGCCTTTGTTCAGCTTCTGCAGTGCGTCGCGGAAAGCAGGATCATAAATATCCGTTGCCGCCCAGCCCAGATCGCCGCCCTGGTTTGCTGAACCTGGATCGTCAGAGAAGGATTTTGCCGCTGCGGCAAAGGTGGTTTTTCCGCTCTTAATGTCAGCGGCAATCTGCTCCAGCTTTTGGCGTGCCTGAGTATCGTTCAGGATAGGCGACGTTTTCAGCAGAATATGGCGGGCATGAACTTCAGTCACAGAAATATTCTGGTTCTGACCGCGCATATCGTTAACTTTCAGAATGTGGAAGCCAACGCCTGAACGGATAGGCCCAATAATGTCGCCCTTCTTCGCCGTGCTCAACGCCTGGGCAAAAATAGAAGGCAATTCCTGGATGCGGCCCCAGCCCATTTGGCCGCCTTTCAGCGCCTGCTGGTCGGCAGAATAACTGATCGCGAGCTTACCGAAATCTGCCCCGTTACGCGCCTGTTCGACAACGTTACGTGCCTGTTTTTCTGCGTCATCAACCTGGGCTGAACTTGGGTTTTCTGGCAGCGCAATCAGGATGTGGCTTAGGTTCAGTTCCGTACTGCTGTCGTTCTGATTGCCTACCTGTTGCGCCAGGGCATCAACTTCCTGCGGCAGGATTGAGACGCGACGACGAACTTCATTGTTACGCACTTCCGAAATCGTCATCTCTTTACGGATCTGACTGCGGTAGGTGTTGTAATTCACGCCATCATAGGCCAGACGGCTGCGCATCTGATCCATGGTCATGTTGTTCTGTTTTGCAATGTTGGCGATGGCCTGATCGAGTTCATCGTCGGTGATCTTCACGCCCATCTTCTGGCCCATCTGCAGGATGATTTGATCCATGATCAGACGTTCAATGATTTGATGGCGAAGCGTCGCGTCGTCAGGAAGCTGTTGCCCCGCGTCGCGTGAGTTCATTTTGACGGACTGCATTAAGCCGTCAACATCGCTTTCAAGGACTACGCCGTTATTGACTACGGCGGCTACTTTGTCGACAACCTGCGGGGCTGCAAAAGTTGTGTTCGCCACAAGCGCGACACCCAGAAGCAGCGTTCTCCAGTTCTTCATACTTTTTCCATTTTACTTAGCCGCAAAGCGGATTATTTAGAGAATTCGTCAAAGTGAATTACATCGAACTTTGGTACGGCAGAATGTTAGTACGCAGCATCTGCGGAATACCCAGGCCATAGTTGGAGCTCAGGCCACGTAACTCGATGTTAAAGCCGATTACGTTATCGTATTTACTCATGTTATTTTCCCACCCGTTGATCTTACGCTCGACGCCAACACGAATGGCATAACAGCAAGAGCTGTATTGTACGGCAAACATAGAGTCAGCGGACTGTCGGGCATTGGTATCGTAGTAGTAGGCCCCTACAACTGACCAGCGATCCACGATTGGCCAACTGGCGACCATACCGACCTGCGAGATCCCTTCTCTATACTGATCGGCGGTAGAGTACACGGCCGGCAGCGTAGCCTGAATATACTCCGGGCTGGCATAACGATAGGTCAACTGCGCCATACGATCGGCATCGCGACGGTACTCAATGGCGCCGCTGCCGTTCGCTACGCTACCCAGGCGAGCATCATACTGTACCCCGCCGCGCAGGCCCCAACGGTCGGTCATACGCCAGTAGGTGTCACCGGCCCAGACCATGGAGCCCGTTTTCTTATCTTTCTCCCAGTTAATGTTGTCATCCCCGGTACGGGACTGGGTGAAATAGTAGATTTGACCCGCGGATACGTTAAAACGTTCAACCGATGCGTCATCATAAACTCGGGAAGTTAAGCCCGTCGTGACCTGGTTTGCGGAAGCAATGCGGTCCAGGCCACCATAGGTGCGGTCGCGGAACAGACCGCTGTAGTCAGACTGCAGCAGCGATGAGTCGTAGTTGTTGATAGCACTTTGGTTGCGATACGGCACGTACAGGTACTGAGCGCGTGGCTCAAGCGTCTGTGTCCAGCCGGCAACGGAGTCCATATCACGGTCAAAGATCAGCTTGCCGTCCATTTTAAACTGCGGCAGCGTGCGGTTTACGGTGTTTTCTAATGTGCTATTGGCGTTAATCTTCTGCTTATATTCATCAAGATTACCTTGCTGATAATGGGTCATCATCAGCTTGGCTTCGGTGTTCAGGCTTGCCCAGCCGTTGGAGACAGGTAGGTTGATCACCGGTTCAAGGTGCAGACGCGTTGCATCAGGCATGTTGTCATTCACGTTAGTGAATTTCACCGCCTGGCCATAAATGCGGGTATCAAACGGGCCCACGTCGTTCTGGTAGAAGTTGACGTCCAGCTGCGGCTCTGCACGATAAGAGCTGGTGAATGTACCCAACTGGTTGGCAAAGACCTGGAATTGTTTAGCGGACAGTGTCGCGTCAAAGTTCTGATTAGCGTAGCCGACGCTAAATTTTTGCGTGGCGTAGCCGTCGGTACTGTTACCGTAGGGTGAGCTGAAGTCGTTGAAGTAGCGAGAGTCGCTGACCTTGGTGTAATCGACGTTGAAGCGCCACACCTGGTCCATGACCCCGCTGTGGTTCCAGTAGAACAGCCAGCGGCGATCTTTTTCCCCCGGCGCAACGCCCGGCTCGTTTTTGTACTCGTCATCCGACGGCAGATAGTCAAACTCCATCAGGCCCGTACCTGCCTGGGTCAGGTAACGGAATTCGTTCTGCCACTGGATACCCCCGCGCTTGTCTATGTAGTGAGGCGTGATGGTGGCATCGAAGTTTGGCGCAATGTTCCAGTAATAGGGCAGCGCGAACTCAATCCCGCTGTTGGTGCTGTATTTAGCGCTGGGGATCAGGAAGCCCGAACGGCGTTTATCGCCAATTGGCAGCTGTAGGTAAGGGCTGTAGAACACCGGTACCGGGCCCAGTTTAAAGCGGGCGTTCCAAATTTCCGCCACTTCTTCCTGCCTGTCCTGGATCACTTCGCTCCCGACCACGCTCCAGGTGTTGGAGCCAGGCAGGCAGGAGGTGAACGTCCCGTTTTCGAGAATCGTGTAGCGGTTGTCGCCGCGCTGTTTCATGAGGTCTGCAGTACCGCGACCCTGGCGGCCAACCATCTGGTAATTACCGTCCCAGACGTTAGTATCTTTGGTGTTTAAATTTGACCAGGCTTTCGGACCTTTCAGGATGACCTGATTGTCGTCGTAATGCACATTACCTAAGGCGTCTACGGTGCGGACGGGATCCGTTTGACCTTCGACCAGCTTCTGGTGAAGCTGAACTTCGTCTGACTGCAGGCGGCTGTTGCCCTGCTGAACGTCAACATTCCCGGTAAAAACGGCATTGTCCGGGTAGTCACCTTTGGCGTGATCGGCCTGGATTGTTACCGGTTGGCTATTGCCGTCGTCCTGAACTAATGGACGATTGTAGCTTGGGATACCCAGCATACACTGCGAGGCAAGGTCGGCAGCCATACCTTGTTGGCTATAGAGGGCTGAACCAATCAGTGTGGCCAGCAAGGTGGGAATACGTTTTTTCATACGTGTTATTTGTTGTTCCGTCATCAGGGTATAGCGAAGGCAAACGGTCAGAGACTAACTTACTCATCACCACAGCGCTAGTGTTAATCCAGCCCATTAGCAGTATGCCGTTAGGCAGCGCTATCAATGGCGGGTATGATAAAGCAAATTCTAGACGACAGCATGACGATTTGGGGAGTATATGCAGTATTGGGGAAAAGTACTCGGTGTTGCTTTGGGTTTAATCTCGGGCGGCGGCTTTTGGGGCGTGGTGATAGGTTTTCTGATCGGCCATATGTTTGATAAGGCACGGAGCCGCCGTGGGGCCTGGTTTGCTAACCAGCAGCAGCGTCAGGCGATCTTTTTTTCCACCACTTTTGAAGTGATGGGGCACCTCACCAAATCGAAAGGTCGGGTAACGGAAGCTGATATTCAAATCGCTTCTTTATTGATGGACCGCATGCAGCTTCATGGTGAGGGGCGCGCCGCCGCTCAGCGAGCATTTCGCGCCGGTAAGGAAAATAACTATCCGCTCAGAGAAAAAATGGGGCAGATGCGAAGCGTCTGTTTTGGCCGCTCTGATTTAATTCGGATGTTTCTGGAAATACAAATCCAGGCCGCGTTTGCGGATGGCTCTCTGCATCCAAATGAACGTCAGGTACTGTATGTGATTGCCGAAGAATTGGGGATCTCGCGTGCCCAGTTCGATCAGTTCTTGCGCATGATGGAGGGCGGCCAACAGTTTGGTGGTGGCCAGTACCAATATCAGCAGTCGCAAGGCGGCTTCGCGCAGCAGCAAAGAGGCCCAACGCTGGAGGACGCTTGTAAAGTGCTTGGGGTAAAAAGCAGCGACGAGCCAACGGTTATCAAGCGCGCGTACCGTAAGTTAATGAGTGAGCACCACCCGGACAAACTGGTGGCCAAAGGCCTGCCGCCGGAAATGATGCAGATGGCGAAGCAAAAGGCCCAGGAGATTCAGGGCGCTTACGATCTGATTAAAACAGCAAAAGGGTTTAAATAGAAAAAAGCCTCTCGTGAGAGAGGCTTTTCTTTAGAAGTCCGCCGGAGCCTTAAACGTCATGGGCGTGCCGTAACTCGGGTGCGTGATAGTGAGCATCTCAGCGTGGAGCTGAAGACGCGGTGCCATGGCAAGCGCTTCCGGCGTCGCGTAGAAGCGGTCACCGAGAATCGGATGCCCCAGCGCCTGCATATGCACGCGAAGCTGGTGTGAACGCCCGGTAATCGGCATGAGCTGTACACGAGCGGTATTATCCGCCGCGTATTCCAGCACCTGATATCCAGTTTGCGCAGATTTCCCTGTCTCGTAGCACACTTTCTGCTTTGGCCTGTTAGGCCAGTCGCAAATCAGCGGCAGATCCACCAAACCTTCTTCCGGCTGCGGATGGCCCCAAACGCGAGCCACGTACTGCTTTTTCGGCTCGCGTTCACGGAACTGACGCTTCAGCTCGCGTTCTGCCGCTTTGGTCAGGGCAACTACGATCACGCCGCTGGTCGCCATATCAAGCCGATGCACCGATTCCGCCAGCGGGAAGTCGCGCTGAATACGCGTCATCACGCTGTCTTTGTGCTCGTCAAGACGCCCCGGAACGGACAGCAGTCCGCTGGGCTTGTTAACCACCATGATGTGCTCATCCTGGTAAAGGATAACCAGCCAGGGATCAAGAGGCGGATTGTAGGGTTCCATCAGCATTTACTCTGCATCCTTCAAGCTGCAGCCGCGTTGGCTGCGCTCTCGCCCCCCAGCCACTTACGCGAGTAAGCGCCTGGGGATTTTCTCTTTTGCCGCCTTGCTGCAACTCGAATGATTTGAGTAAAGCGACGCATATTTACTGGTGCGTAACAACGATCAAACGCAGTGCATCAAGACGCCAGTTCGCCTGGCTCAGGGCTTCCATCACCTGCTGGCGATTGGTTTCGATAGCCGCAAGCTCATCATCACGAATGTTAGGGTTAACGGCCTTTAACGCTTCCAGACGGGACAGCTCAGCGCTCAGCTTCTCATCGGCTTCTTCACGAGCGGCGTCGATCAGTGCCTGAGCCGCATCGGCAACTTTCTCTTCCGCCAGTTGCAGAATAGCGTGCACGTCGGACTGCACTGCATTTACCAGTTTGCTGCCGGTATGGCGGTTAACCGCGCTGAGCTGGCGGTTGAAGCTTTCAAACTCCACCTGCGCCGCGAGGTTTGTACCGTTTTTATCCACCAGCATGCGCACCGGCGTCGGCGGCAGGAAGCGGTTGAGCTGCAGCTGTTTAGGCGCTTTGGCCTCGACAACGTACACCAGTTCCAACAGCAGTGTACCTACCGGCAGTGCTTTGTTTTTTAGCAGGGACAAGGCACAGCTACCGGTATCCCCGGACAGGATCAAATCCAGGCCGTTGCGGATGATAGGGTGTTCCCAGGTCACAAACTGCGCGTCTTCCCGGGACAAGGCGACGTCACGTTCGAAGGTGATCGTACAGCCGTCTTCCGGCAGGCCCGGGAAGTCCGGGACCAGCATATGGTCGGACGGAGTCAGCACGACCATGTTGTCGCCGCGATCGTCCTGGTTAATGCCGACGATATCAAACAGGTTCATGGCAAAGCTAACGAGGTTAGTGTCGTTATCTTGCGCTGAAATGGCTTCTGCCAGCGCCTGCGCTTTTTCACCGCCGTTGGAGTGAATTTCCAGCAGACGGTCGCGGCCCTGCTCAAGCTGCTGCTTAAGGGCATCGTGCTGTTCGCGACACTGCTTGATTAACGCGTCAAAGCCTTCGGTATTTTCCGGGGCCGCGAGATATTCGATCAGCTGCGGGTAGACGCTGTCATAAATGGTACGGCCGGTCGGGCAGGTGTGCTCGAAGGCATCCAGACCGGCATGGTACCAGTCCACCAGAACTGACTGAGCGGTTTTTTCCAGGTACGGAACGTGGATCTGGATGTCGTGCGCCTGACCAATACGGTCGAGGCGGCCAATACGCTGTTCCAGCAGGTCGGGGTTAAACGGCAGGTCAAACATCACCAGCTGACTGGCGAACTGGAAGTTACGGCCTTCTGAGCCAATCTCGGAGCACAGCAGGACCTGAGCGCCGGTATCTTCTTCCGCAAACCAGGCCGCTGCGCGGTCGCGTTCGATGATGGACATGCCTTCATGGAAGACGGCGGCGCGGATGCCTTCGCGCTCGCGCAGAACCTGCTCCAGCTGAAGCGCCGTTGCGGCCTTGGCGCAAATCACCAGCACTTTCTGCGAACGGTGGCTGGTCAGGTAACCCATCAGCCATTCAACGCGCGGATCGAAGTTCCACCAGGTGCCGGTGTCACCTTCGAACTCCTGATAAATTTGCTCCGGATACAGCATGTCCCGGGCGCGATCTTCCACGGATTTACGCGCGGCCATAATGCCGGAAACTTTAATCGCCGTTTGGTACTGGGTTGGCAGCGGCAGACGAATGGTGTGCAGTTCGCGTTTTGGGAAACCTTTCACGCCATTACGGGTGTTGCGGAACAGCACGCGGCTGGTACCGTGCCTGTCCATCAGCATGGCGATCAGCTCCTGGCGCGCGGCTTCGCTGCCTTCGCGGTCGCTGTTGGCGGTTTGCAGCAGTGGCTCGATATCCTGCTCGCCGATCAGCTCACCCATGGTATTCAGCTGCTCATTGGTCAAGCGATCTCCTGCCAGCAGCAAGGCAACGGCGTCCGCGACCGGGCGGTAATTTTGCTGCTCGTCGACGAACATGGCGAAATCATGGAAGCGGTTTGGATCCAGCAGACGCAAGCGCGCGAAGTGGCTTTCCATGCCCAGCTGTTCAGGCGTTGCGGTGAGCAACAGGACGCCAGGAACATGCTCGGCCAGCTGTTCAATGGCCTGGTATTCACGGCTGGGCGCATCTTCGCTCCACACCAGATGGTGAGCTTCATCGACAACCAGCAGATCCCACTCCGCTTCGCAGAGGTTTTCCAGGCGCTGTTTATTGCGGCGCACGAAGTCCAGCGAGCAAATGACCAATTGTTCGGTGTCAAACGGGTTGCTGCTGTCGTGCTGGGCTTCCGCGTAACGTTCATCGTCAAACAGCGCGAAGCGCAGGTTAAAGCGGCGCAGCATTTCGACCAGCCACTGATGCTGCAGGGTTTCCGGCACTACAATCAGCACGCGCTCGGCGCTACCGGCCAGCAGTTGCTGGTGGATAATCATCCCGGCTTCAATGGTTTTACCCAGGCCAACCTCATCCGCGAGCAATACGCGCGGCGCATGGCGGCGGCCAACATCATGAGCGATGTTCAGCTGGTGAGGGATCAGGCTGGTGCGCATCCCGCGCAGGCCGCTCCAAATCTGGCGCGACTGTTCGCTCTGATATTTGCGGGCGCGGAAACGCAGCGCAAAGCGGTCCATACGGTCGATTTGCCCGGCAAACAGGCGATCCTGTGGTTTGCTGAAGACCAATTTGCTGTCGAGGAACACTTCGCGCAGCAGGACCTCAGACTCTTCGGTATCGAGACGAGTACCGAGGTAGGCAAGTAAACCCTTTTCTTCCTTAACTTCATCAACTTTCAGCTGCCAGCCTTCATGGCTGGTAATCACATCGCCCGGGTTAAACATTACGCGGGTGATCGGGGAGTCATTTCTGGCGTACAGACGATTTTCACCCGTTGCCGGGAAGAGCAGGGTAACCATACGCGCATCCAGCGCCACCACAGTTCCCAGTCCCAGTTCGCTTTCGGTATCGCTGATCCAACGTTGACCAAGTGTAAAAGGCATAAGTTTTCGGCTCTATTTCAGTGACTTAAATTTGCAGGCAATAGCATGGCAACCGCGCACAGGCGGCGCAGTTGTTTAAAATTGGGTCTAAGGATTCGAAGAAAGGGCGCTATGGTACTGGATGGCAACGGATTCGTCACGCACTCGTCATGCTTCAAATTACGACGGCGCGGACCGCACTCTCTTAGCGCCTTGCCGTCAGCTGAGTTATGTAGAGTATTTTTAAAATAGCCCCATCTGCCCTGTCATCAGTGTAGCAAAGTCGTCCTCAAGGAAGGGCAAAATCCCCTCGGCGACGGGCTGCAGCTGGCGAGTAAGGTAGTGGTCATAATCCAGCGGAGATTGCTGATAATCAACCGGCTCCGGGCCGCTCAGGGTCATGACATATTTTATCGTGCCGCGGTTTTGGTATTGCGCCGGCCTGCCCAGACGTTGGTTGTGCTCATCGGCAAGCCTTGCCGCACGAACGTGAGGCGGCACGTTTTTCTGGTATTCGCTTAATGGGCGACGAAGGCGTTTGCGATAAATCAGCTGTGAATCCAGTTCACCCGCCATCAGGCTGGCAATGGTTTCACGGATGTAGTCCTGATAGGGCTCACCGCGGAAAATTCGCCAATAGAGCGTTTGCTGGAACTGCTGGGCGAGGGGCGTCCAGTCGGTGCGCACCGTTTCAAGCCCTTTAAATACCATACGCTGCTCGTCGCCTTCCTGAATGAGCCCGGCGTAGCGCTTTTTGCTGCCCTGCTCCGTTCCCCGGATGGTTGGCATCAGAAAACGACAGAAGTGCGTCTCGTATTCCAGTTCCAGGGCGCAGTCGAGATTCAGCGTGTTTTTCAGATGCTGTTGCCACCAGGTGTTGACGTACCCAACCAGCTGCTTGCCAATCTGTGCCGCGTCCTCTTCGCTCTGGGCCTTTTTCAGCCAGACAAAGGTTGAATCCGTATCGCCGTATATAACGTCATAGCCCTGGGATTCAATCAGCGCTTTTGTCTGGCGCATGATCTCGTGACCACGCATGGTGATCGATGAAGCCAGGCGCGGATCAAAAAAGCGACAGGCGCTGGTGCCCAGTACCCCGTAAAAGGCATTCATGATGATCTTGAGCGCCTGAGAAAGCGGTTTGTTGCCGTGGCGTTTTGCCTCGTCCCGGCCATGCCAGATCTGGCTTACGATCTCCGGCAGGCAGTGTTTGTCGCGGGAGAACCAGCCGCCAATGAACCCCTCAACGGAATGCGTCACATCTGGCCGGGCTGTACCTTCCACGAGGCCGACCGGATCGATTAAAAAGGTGCGGATAATCGACGGATACAGGCTTTTATAATCGAGTACCAACACGGAGTCATACAGCCCCGGGCGCGAATCCATCACATAGCCGCCGGGGCTTGCCTGCGGCGGAACCTCGCCCAGATTGGGGGCGACATAGCCTGCACGATGCATACGCGGGAAATAAAGGTGGCTGAAAGCGGCTACCGAGCCGCCGTGTTTATCCAGCGGGAGCCCGTTGACCGTCGCCCGTTCCAGCAGGAATGGCATCAGCTCAGTCTTATGAAAAATGCGCGTGACCAGCTCGCAGTCTTTGAGGTTATAGGTAGCCAGCGCGGGTTTGTCTTCGGCAAAGCGGCGGTCAATTTCATCCATGCGATCCCAGGGATTATCAATCGACTTCCCTTCACCGAGAAGTTCACGGGAGACCGTTTCCAGCGAAAACGAAGAGAAATTCCAGAACGCCGATTTTAGCGCTTCGATACCGTCGATAATCACCCGACCCGCAAGTTGGGCAAAGAAAACGCCCTGCTTAAAGCCGTGCTCACGCCATTCTAACGGGCTGTTGCCGCGGCCCAGGCGGAGCGGAACCTGGTAGCGTTCGGCCATTTTTTGCAGCACGCGCAGATCGAACTGCACGACGTTCCAGCCGATCAATACGTCGGGATCGTGCTCGGCAAACCAGCTATTCAGTTTCTCCAGCAGTAAAGGGCGGCTGGCGACGTATTCCAGCGTAAAGTCCAGCCCGCTAGCATCGCCGTTTTCAGGCCCCAGCATATAGACGTGACGCTGCCCGCAGCCTTCAAGGCCGATACAATACAGCTCCCCGTGTCGATTCGTTTCGATATCCAGCGAGACCCATTTCAGCGGCGGGCGGTATTCCGGCGCAGGCTTCAGGCGGGTATCCAGCAGCACGTCACCCTGAGGATGGCCGCTAAACCAGACCGGTGCGGTAATAAAGCGTTCCATCAGGAAGCGTTCCGGGGGGCGAATATCTGCCTCATAGACCGTCACGCCGCCGTCACGCAGCAGTTTCTCCAGCCGCATTAACTGGCGGTGCTGCTGGCAATAAAGGCCGGCCACCGGCTGGCGATGGAAGTCTTTGAGTTCAAGGGACGTCAGACGGAACGCGTTTTCAGCGGCTAGCAGACGCTGCGCCTGGGCTACCTGCGACTGGGGAATAAAAGCCACAGATTCCTGCGGCGGCAGGCGCACCTTAAGCGGGCCATCATCCGTGGCCAGCCAGAAATCCACTTCGGTACCGCGCGGGGTGTCTCGCCAGTGCCTGGTCAGCAGAAACCCCTGACGAGCTTGAGACACGCTGCATTCTCTCTCAGGAAAAGTGTTTCGATTATAGCGCAAAAGCCCGTTGGTTACTGCATTTATATACAGTGTTGTCGGCTATGCGTTGATGCAGAGTGCGAAATGTCCGGAACTTTAGCGTCTATTCTTTATTCATAGAAATGAGACCTTGACGCCTGTCACGTTAATTCTGGAGAATCGCCCGCTCGCTCATCGACGGAAAGCTTATGGAAGCCTTACTGGAACACTTTATTACACAGTCAGTTGCATATTCGCTTCTCGCGGTGATGCTGGTGGCCTTTTTTGAGTCGCTGGCGCTGGTGGGGCTTATCCTGCCTGGTACAGTGATGATGGCCGGACTTGGGGCGCTGATCGGCAGTGGCCAGGTGAATTTTTATTATGCCTGGGGCGCCGGGATCGCCGGCTGTCTGCTGGGCGACTGGATCTCGTTCTGGCTTGGACAGCGTTTCAAAGGGCCGCTGCACCGCTGGTCATTCATGAAAAAGAATAAGGCGCTGCTGGATAAAACTGAACACGCGCTGCATCAGCACAGCATGTTTACGATTCTGGTGGGACGCTTTGTTGGCCCTACGCGCCCGCTGGTGCCGATGGTTGCCGGCATGCTGGATTTACCGCTGGCGAAGTTTCTGCCGCCGAATATCATCGGGTGCCTGCTCTGGCCGCCGCTCTATTTTTTGCCGGGGATCCTCGCCGGAGCGGCCATTGATATTCCCGCAGATATGAAAAGCGCCAGCTTCAAGTGGCTGCTTTTGGCTGTAGCTTTACTGCTTTGGCTGGCCGCATGGCTATGCTGGCGTTGGTATCGTGGCGGTAAGAGCGGCTCGGATCGCCTGACCCGCTATTTACCGCCATCCCGACTAAACTGGCTGGCTCCGCTTATGCTGGTGGCGGGCATTGGCAGTTTTGTGGCCTTGTTGCAGCATCCATTGATGCCTGTGTACTGGGAGATCCTGCGGAAGGTGCTGTCTCACTAGGTGCCGATCCCCATCAGCGCGGAGGCGCTTGCCTCACCGCTGAGCAACGTGCCGGTATCGCCGTCCCATGCAATGCGCCCGTCTTTCACCACGATGCTGCGGCTGGCGATGCGGGCGGCATCTTCAATGCTGTGAGAGACCATCAGCAGCGCCAGCCGTTGCTCCCGGCATAGCTCATTGAGTAACTGCAGCATCTCTTTGCGCAGTGCCGGATCCAGCGCAGAGAAAGGTTCGTCCAGCAGCAAAACGGGCTGCTGACGAACCAGGCAGCGGGCCAGGGCAACACGCTGCCGCTGGCCGCCGGAAAGCTGAGACGGCAGGCGGTCCAGCATGTCAGTTAACCCCACGCGTTCCGTTATCTCCCGCAGCCGCTGCCTCTGGGCTTGATCAAGTTTCATTCCCGGATGCATGCCCAGGGCGATATTTTGCCGGACGGTCAAATGGCTAAACAGATTATTTTCCTGGAAAAGCATGGAAACCGGGCGGGCTGAAGGCGGTGTCCGGGTGTGATCCACGCCGTCAATGACGATGCTGCCGCTGGCCGGCTGCAGGAACCCGGCGACCAGGCTCAGCAACGTACTTTTCCCCGCCCCGCTTGGCCCCAGGATAGCAATTCGTTCCCCAGTCGCCACCTTCAGTGAAAAGCGCATGGGTAAGTGCTGGTACAGCCAGGTTACATCAGTCAGAGTTAGCATCTTGCCCCGGAAGTTTTTCAATCAAGGTAAACAGCATAAAACAAAGCAACAGCATAAGTAGCGCTGTGACCGCGCCGTCCTGGCTGCGGTAAGAGCCGATCTGCTGATACAGCCAGAAGGGCAGCGTGCGGAAGTCTTCATTGCCGAACAGCGCCACTACGCCGAAATCACCAATCGACAGGACGCAGGCAAAGGCCAGCGCCTGGGCTATTGGGCGTTTCAGCGCTTTTAACTCAATAAATCGCAGGCGATTAAAGCCGCGGATATCCAGTGACTGGCAAAGCTGAGAGTAACGTTCCGCCAGGTCTCGCATGGGGTTTTCGAGCACTTTCAGGGCGTAGGGAATCGCCATCAGCGCATTAGTAAAAATAACAATGCCGTCGGCGGATTGCGGCAGGCCCACGGTATTGTTTAGCAGCAAGAAGAAGCCGGTGGCGAGGACGATGCCCGGCATCGCCAGAATCAACATGCCGCTAAGTTCAATGATCTGCCCGGCGAAGCGCTGGTTACGCAGTCGAAGCTCACGCGAACTCCAAAGCAGCATCAGCGTCAGCATCACGCTGATAAGCCCGGCGGCAATGGCAATTCTCAGTGAAGTCCAGAGCGCATCCCAGAGGGCAGGCTGCTGCAGCACGCTGCCCATGCTGCCGTTAATCCCATCGACCATCACCGCCAGCAGCGGCGGGAGAAGCAGCAGCAGGGCGAGTAAAATGAGCAGGCCATCGCTAAGTTTTCGGCGCAGGGAATCCTGCGGATCGCGCCAGCCCTGAAGCTGGCTGACGCCGACGGGAATCGCCTTACTTAACTTCTGGCTCAACAACACCAGGCCAAGGCAGCACGCCACTTGCAGCAGAGCCAGCAATGCCGCTTTGGCGGGATCATAGTCGTAGCTTAATGCCTGAAAGATGGCCAGCTCGATGGTGGTTGCCTGCGGACCGCCGCCCAGAGAAAGCACGGTGGCGAAGCTCGCGAAGCAAAGCATAAAAATCAGGGCGCCAACCGGGAGTATCTGGCGGCGCAGCCAGGGCCACTCGACGAAACGGAAGAAATGCCAGCCCTGCATCCCCAGCTGTGCCGCCAGCTGACGCTGTTCCGAAGGGATATTGTTCAGCGCCTGCAGCAGAAGACGGGTCGCCATCGGCATATTAAAGAAGACGTGCGCCAGCAGAATGCCCTGCAGGCCATAAGGGGAAAAGTGCCATTCAAAGCCCAGCCAGCCGCAGAGCGTGGCCAGCCAGCCTTCTCGCCCATAAACGGAAAGAATGCCGAAAACGGCGACCAGTACCGGCAGCACCAGCGTCATGGCGCACAGCCTCAGCAGCGCCAGCCGGCCAGGAAAACGTCGACGGTAGAGCGCGCGGGCTAAAAATATTGCCGGGAAAACGGAAAGTGCGGCGGAAAGAAATGCCTGCCAGAAGGAGAAGCGCAGGACGTGCCAAAGATAGTCGTCCTGTAATATGGCAAAGACATCCGTCTGCGGAGCGTTAAGCCACAGCGCCAGAAAAGCCGCCAGGGCTACCGCCACGACCAGCGTTGCGGCAAAGAGCCCTGGATACAGCCAGCCTGGGATTAGCGGCTGACGGCGCGTTGCCATTCATTGATCCATACTGCGCGCTGGGTGGCCACCTGCTGAGGGAGAAATTCCAGCGTGGTTTGCGGCTTCACCAGGCTGTCGAAGCCCGCAGGTAATGCCACGTTGGTCACCGGATACATCCAGTTGCCGGTAGCAATGGTGTTCTGGAAACCTGGCGTGGTGATGAATTTGATAAATTTCTCGGCGAGTTCCGGCTGCTTGCTGTTCGCCAGTCGGCCCGCAACTTCAACCTGCAGGTAATGTCCTTCGCTGAAGTCCGCGGCGGCGTAATTGTCTTTCTTCTCTTCGATAATATGGTAGGCCGGGGAGGTGGTATAGCTCAGTACCAGGTCAGCTTCCCCTTTCAGGAACAAGCCGTAAGCTTCGCTCCAGCCTTTGGTCACGGTGACGGTTTTTTTCGCCAGCTTTTGCCAGGCTTCAGGGGCTTTATCGCCGTACACTTTTTGCATCCACAGCAGCAGGCCAAGCCCTGGGGTGCTGGTGCGCGGATCTTCGTAAATGACCTTCCATTTTTGATCGCTTTCAACCAGCTCTTTCAGGCTTTTTGGCGGGTTTTTTAGCTTGTTCTTGTCGTATACGAAAGCAAAGTAGCCGTAATCGTAAGGCACGAAGGTGCTGTTTTTCCAGCCGCCAGGCACCTGAAGGGTGGCGTTTTCCAGGTTAGAGGGGGCAAACAGTTTGGTTTGCGTGGCGGCCTCTACCAGGTTGTTGTCCAGCCCCAGCACGACGTCTGCTTTGCTGTTCTTGCCTTCCATGCGTACGCGGTTCAGCAGAGAAACGCCGTCTTCCAGCGCGACAAATTTCAGCTCGCAGTTACAGTCGGCCTCAAAGGCTTTTTTCACCGCCGGGCCAGGGCCCCAGTCGGCGGCGAACGAGTCGTAGGTGTAAACGGTTAATACAGGTTTAGCGAAAACAGGCATGGCGGCCAGCGCCAGCAGCGGCAGAAATTTTTTGAACACTTTGCACCTCAGTAAAAGGGGGCAAAGGAATTGAGTTGAGTGTCTCAAATCCCTTCGCCGGCGTTATCCGGATCAGGTTCGACGGGTATTATCTCAGCGCGGACAAACTGTCCTGGCACCCCGTTGAGCAGGGAGGATTCTACTGATTTCCTTTGGGTTACGGAAGTAATGTTACGAAAGCGTTATGGGCCCGGTGGGGCAAACCAGGCTGACTTAAAATCAAACCAGCCTAGCGTGTTCATCCTCACCCCGCGCATACTGCGCTGGCCTTCAATGCGCAACCAGTGGTGAATCAATGGGATAACGTCATTGCGCTCCAGCATTTGCTTGCACCATTCCGGCAGAGCCAGCGTTTTGCTGTGCCAGCGACGGGCATCGCCCTGCCAGTCGCCAGGGATGCATTTTTGAATCAGCGGGACTTCGTAAAGCTGGGCAAACAGGGAGTATTCCAGCGGCATGGTGAAGTTTACGCTGTTCAACCAGATGTCGCTTTCGGCCTCGCCCTGATGCCATTCAGCATAGTCTATCTCCTGCACAACCAGCTTCACGCCCTGCTCTGCCAGTAGTTCGGTCATGATGCTGCTGATTATCCGGTGCTCCACGTGGTCGCGGTAGTAGGTGAGCGTTATGCTCTCCAGCCCGGCAGGTTTCGCGAGCAGCGGCCCGGGGCGCGAATGGTGCCAACGGGGGAGCAAACCATAAGCCGGGAACCAGTACTGCTGATACTGCTCTGTAGCGCGGTAGATAAGGTTGACCGGGGACAGCACATGCCCAATCCATTGGCGCACGCTTTGATTGATGCCCAGGCTGGATCGGCTGTCGAACAGCAGGTAGTAGCAACCTTCTTCCGGGCGGCTTTCCACGGCTTTTTCGCTGTCCGGCATGCCCTGGAGCTGCACGCCACAGCTGGACTCCTCGCCAACTTCCGGCAGTACCCAAAAGTTGACCTCGTCAATGAGTGCCCGGAAGCCAAAGTAATCATCAAAGGCGTGGATCTTCAGCTGGTTGCGGTTGTTCCGCGCCACGGAATAGGGGCCCGTGCCGATGGGCTGACTGGCGAAATTTGTCATCGTTGTCCATTCGCGCGGCAGGATCATGGCGTTCACGCTGCCTAACAGCCACGGCAGCCAGTCATCCGGCTGGCTAAGGTGGATATCCAGTGTCCAGATAGTCGGCGAGGTGATTTGCGTGATATGGGCAAAAAGCGGCAGGGCGTTGATGCGCTGCAGGGAAGAGATGATATCCAGCATGTCCAGCTCACGCCCGTGGTGAAAATGGATGCCGGGACGCAGGAAGAAGCGCCAGCGTAAAGGGGAAATTTGCTGCCAGTGGTGAGCGATATCCGCTTCGAGTTCCCCATTTTCCTCATTTATGCGCGTCAGGCCGCTAAAAATCTGGCGGGCGATGTGGGTTTCGGAGCGACGCAGCGCCGAACCGGGCAGCAGGTTTAACAGCGGGCGATAGTAAAGGACACGCAGAATATGTCGGCCCTGGCGAAAACTGCGGCCAAGATGAGAGATAAGCATCTGGCGGACGGCAGCTTTGTCGCCGACGATTTGAACCAGCTGATCGATGCGATCCTGCTCCAGCAGATCTTCCGCCCGCTGCTGCTGAAGCGCCAGCCCGGTATAGAGGAAAGTGAGCTGCGAGCGCTTGCCTCGTCCGGCTTCCGCCTGCCAGCTTAGCCAGCCCTTTTCCTGCATCGCATTAAGCAGCGTGCGCATATGGCGGCGGGAACAGCTCAGCAAATCTGCCAAATCATTCAGGGTGGTTTCCTGAGGTTTGCCTTCGCAGCATTGCCACAGGCGGATGAATTGTTGTTGCAGACGTGACGAAGACATAAAAGAGGAACTCCTGGCGGAAACTCATCAATTTAACTCTCCCTATATTACGTCAATAATGACTGTCGATGAAGCGAGGAGGTGTTTATGAAGCGGTCATCACCTGCGAAGTTTTTCCAACAGTACTTTGCCGCAACACAGTTTGTTTGCTCTGGATGGCTGGCTCGCCTGACGGTGGAGCAAAGACTAAGGATGCTCGAAGACTTGATGCAGTGGGAGGTTACAACCCCGATGCCCGAGAACGCCAACGCGCCGACTCATGTGTGACTGAGTATTGGTGCTTTTCACCGGCCAGCAGCTGTTTACTGCTGGCTTTTTTCGTTTAATCTTTATGCAGTTAGCAAATACCTCTGACGATATCTCCTTTTAAGGACACTCCATGCTCTGGTTTTTGACCCGCGCACGCCGTTTTAACCCTGTATACGCTGCCTTCATGGCCGTCTCTTTTATGATTGGCGTGGCCGGTGCGCTTCAGGCACCGACGCTTAGCCTCTTTTTAACTCGCGAGGTTGAAGTGCGGCCGTTTTGGGTTGGCCTGTTTTACACCGTTAACGCGATTGCCGGGATTGGCGTCAGTTTGCTGCTGGCTAAAAGGTCAGATAGCCGGGGCGACAGGCGCAAACTGATTATGGTTTGCTGCGCGATGGCGGTAGCAAACTGCGTTCTTTTTGCCTTTAATCGTCATTATCTGACGCTGATTACGCTTGGCGTGATGTTTGCTTCAATCGCCAATACCGCAATGCCGCAGATCTTTGCCCTGGCGCGTGAGTACGCCGACCGTTCCGCCCGTGAAGTAGTGATGTTCAGCTCGATCATGCGGGCGCAGCTTTCTCTGGCGTGGGTTATTGGGCCGCCGCTCTCTTTTATGCTGGCGCTGAAATATGGCTTTACCACGATGTTTCTTATCGCTGCCGGGATATTCGTTATTTCACTGGCGCTGATTATTTTCGCGCTGCCGTCCGTGCCGAGAGCTGAACAGCCCGCGGAGGTGGCGATAACGCAGGTCAGCGGCTGGAAAGACAGTAATGTGCGGATGCTGTTTATTGCTTCGATGCTGATGTGGACCTGCAACACCATGTACATCATCGATATGCCGCTGTGGATAAGCCAGGATCTTGGGCTGCCGGATGAGCTGGCGGGGTTATTAATGGGGACGGCTGCAGGGATTGAGATCCCCGCGATGATCCTCGCCGGCTACTATGTGAAGCGCTTTGGAAAACGTAACATGATGGTGGCGGCGGTTGCTGCTGGCATCCTGTTTTATGTTGGGCTGATTCTGTTCCACTCAAAAACGGCACTTGTTGCCTTACAGCTGTTCAATGCGGTGTTTATCGGGATCATTGCGGGAATAGGTATGCTGTGGTTCCAGGATTTGATGCCGGGAAGACCGGGATCTGCAACGACGCTATTCACCAACAGTATTTCAACGGGTGTGATTCTGGCTGGGTTACTTCAGGGCGCGTTGGCGGAAGGTCTTGGTCACTACTCTGTTTACTGGCTGATGGCGTCGCTTGCGGTGGTCGCGCTGTTCCTGACTAGCCGGGTTAAGAACGTTTAAAATTTTCCCCTCTCATGAGCGAGAGGGGAAAAGGAATTAGCGCATAAATGCCGGCAGTTTTTGCTCGTAGCCTGAGATGGCGGCTTCGTGCTGCAGCGTCAGGCCGATACTGTCCAGGCCGTTCAGCATGCAGTGACGGCGGAAGCTATCCAGCTCAAACGCATAACTTTTATCGCCCGCCTGAACCGTCTGCGCTTCAAGGTCGACGACAAATTTAATGCCGGGTTGGGCATCGACCAGCTTGAACAGTTCATCTACCTGCTCATCGCTTAAGATAACCGGCAACAGCTGGTTGTTAAACGAGTTGCCATAGAAGATGTCCGCGAAGCTTGGGGCAATCACCACTTTGAAACCGTAGTCGGTTAATGCCCACGGGGCGTGCTCTCGGGAAGAGCCGCAGCCGAAGTTTTCGCGTGCCAGCAAAATTGAAGCGCCTTTAAATTCCGGGTAGTTCAGCACGAACTCAGGGTTAGGCACTTGCCCGGCATCGTCCAGAAAACGCCAGTCGTTAAACAGATGGGCGCCAAAACCGGTGCGAGTGACTTTCTGCAAAAACTGCTTAGGAATGATGGCATCGGTATCGACGTTTGCCGCATCCAGCGGAACGACCAGGCCGGTATGTTGGATAAATTTCTCTGCCATGGTAGTTCCCCTTATTTCAGTGTACGAATGTCGGCAAAATGACCGGAAACGGCGGCTGCAGCTGCCATCGCTGGGCTGACCAGATGAGTACGCCCGCCGCGGCCCTGACGGCCTTCGAAGTTGCGGTTGCTGGTGGAGGCGCAACGTTCGCCAGGGTTCAGGCGGTCGTTGTTCATGGCCAGACACATGGAACAGCCAGGCAAGCGCCACTCAAAACCGGCTTCAATGAAGATCTTATCCAGTCCTTCAGACTCGGCCTGAGCTTTGACCGGGCCTGAGCCTGGCACAACCATTGCCAACACGCCTGGTGCGACTTTACGACCTTTGGCAACTTCAGCTGCCGCGCGCAGGTCTTCGATACGTGAGTTGGTGCAGGAGCCGATAAAGACTTTATCGATAGCCACTTCGGTCAGCGGAATACCCGGCTTCAGGCCCATATAGGCCAGCGCTTTTTCTGCCGAGGCACGCTCCACCGGATCGCTAAAGGACTCCGGGTTAGGAATGATATCGGTGACGGAAATCACCTGACCTGGGTTGGTTCCCCAGGTAACCTGTGGAGCGATGTCGGCGGCGTCTAAGGTGACGATAGTGTCAAATTGTGCGCCTTCGTCGGTGCTGAAGGTTTTCCAGTATTCGACGGCCTCATCCCAGTCGGCTCCTTTCGGGGCATGCAAACGGCCTTTTACATAGCTGAAAGTGGTTTCATCCGGCGCAACAATCCCGGCTTTAGCCCCCATTTCAATGGCCATGTTGCACAGCGTCATACGACCCTCCATGCTCAGGGCACGAATAGCGTCTCCGCAGAATTCAACCACATGACCGGTGCCGCCTGCGCTGCCGGTTTTGCCGATGATTGCCAGCACGATGTCTTTAGCCGTGATCCCTGGGGCGGCTTTGCCCTGGACTTCAATTTTCATGGTTTTCGCGCGCCCCTGTTTCAGGGTCTGCGTGGCCAGGACGTGCTCAACTTCGGAAGTACCAATCCCAAAAGCCAGCGCGCCGAATGCGCCGTGAGTCGCGGTATGGGAATCGCCGCACACGATAGTCATGCCCGGCAGAGTGATCCCTTGTTCTGGCCCCATAACGTGAACGATGCCCTGATAAGGGTGATTCAGATCGTACAGCTCAACGCCAAACTCTTGGCAGTTCTTCATCAGCTCCTGCATCTGAATGCGGGCCATCTCGCCGGAGGCGTTGATGTCCTTAGTTTGGGTCGACACGTTGTGATCCATAGTGGCGAAGGTTTTTCCCGGCTGACGAACCGGACGGCCATGGGCGCGCAATCCATCAAAGGCCTGAGGGGAAGTCACTTCATGCACCAGATGGCGATCGATATACAGCAGCGGTGTCTCTTCCGGGGCTTCATACACGACGTGGGCGTCGTACAACTTCTGATATAAGGTCCTGGCCATGATTATTTCCCCTGAGCGATGTAGCGGGCAATGATATCGCCCATTTCGTCGGTGCTGACTGCGTGACCATCGCGGGCTAAATCCCCGGTACGGTGGCCTTCTTCTAACGCGCGATTAATGGCGCTTTCGATAGCCTGCGCGGCCTCTTCGGCATCCAGGCTATAGCGCAACAGCAGCGCCAGCGACAGGATTTGCGCGATAGGGTTGGCAATGTTCTTCCCGGCGATATCCGGTGCTGAACCGCCCGCAGGTTCGTATAAGCCAAAACCTTGTTCGTTGAGGCTGGCAGAAGGCAGCATGCCCATAGATCCGGTGATCATGGCGCATTCGTCGGACAGAATGTCGCCGAACAGGTTGGAACACAGCAGAACGTCGAACTGCGACGGATCTTTAATTAACTGCATGGTGGCGTTGTCGATATACATGTGAGACAGCGACACATCCGGGTATTCTTTGGCGATTTCGTTGACGATTTCACGCCATAACAGAGACGTTTGCAGCACGTTGGCTTTATCAATAGAGGTCACTTTGCTGCGGCGCTTGCGGGCAGACTCAAAGGCGATGCGCGCAATCCGCTCGATCTCAAAGCGGTGGTAAACTTCAGTGTCGTAGGCTTTCTCGTGTATACCGCTACCTTCGCGGCCTTTCGGCTGGCCGAAGTAAATCCCGCCGGTCAGTTCGCGAACGCACAGAATGTCGAAGCCGTTTGCCGCGATGTCGGCGCGCAGCGGGCAAAACTCTTCCAGCCCCTGATACAGACGCGCCGGGCGCAGGTTGCTAAAAAGTTTAAAATGTTTACGCAACGGCAGCAGGGCACCACGCTCAGGCTGTTCTGCTGGCGGCAGGTGTTCCCACTTTGGGCCGCCTACGGAACCGAACAGAATCGCGTCGGCCTGTTCACAACCTTCGACCGTGGCCTGCGGCAGAGGACTGCCGTGGCGATCGATGGCGGCACCGCCGACGTCATAGGTACTGGTGCTGATGCGAATATCAAAGCGATTGCGGACTGCATCCAGTACTTTCAGGGCCTGAGCCATGACTTCCGGGCCAATACCGTCACCCGGCAAAACTGCAATATGGTAATTTTTCGACATTACACGGTTTCCTGATTTTGTTCTTTATTCTGATGTTGAGCTTTGCGTTGCAATTCTTTTTCGACTTCACCAGCACGCCAGATGTTGTTCAGCACGTGGACCATGGCTTTGGCTGATGATTCGACGATGTCGGTTGTCAGACCCACACCGTGGAATCGGCGGCCGTTGTAATCCACCACGATATCCACCTGACCCAGCGCGTCTTTGCCCTGGCCTTTGGCGGTTAAGCTGTATTTCACCAGCTCAATGTTGTATTCGGTGATGCGGTTAATTGCCTGGTAGACGGCATCCACCGGGCCGTTACCGTTTGCTGCTTCGGCTTTGACCTCTTCGCCGCAAACCAGCTTCACGGATGCCGTCGCGATACCGTTAGAACCAGACTGCACGCTGAAATAATCCAGGCTGAAGTGCTCTGGCTCTTCCTGCTGCTTGTTGATGAAGGCCAATGCTTCCAGGTCGTAGTCAAATACCTGGCCTTTTTTATCTGCCAGCTTCAGGAAGGCGTCATACAGGTTATCCAGATTGTAATCAGCCTCTTTGTAACCCATCTCGTCCATGCGGTGCTTCACCGCGGCCCGGCCGGAGCGTGAGGTCAGGTTCAGCTGTACCTGATTCAGGCCGATGGATTCTGGCGTCATGATTTCGTAGTTTTCGCGATTTTTCAGCACGCCGTCCTGGTGAATTCCGGAGGAGTGCGCGAAGGCGCCGGTACCGACAATAGCTTTGTTGGCCGGAATTGGCATATTGCAGATTTGGCTAACCATCTGACTGGTGCGCCAGATTTCCTGATGGTTGATGTTGGTGTGCAGGTTCATAATGTCCTTACGCACCTTGATAGCCATGATGACTTCTTCCAGTGAACAGTTACCCGCCCGTTCACCGATGCCGTTCATTGCGCCTTCCACCTGACGAGCGCCCGCATGGACCGCCGCCATGGCATTACCCACCGCCAGCCCCAAATCGTCGTGGGTATGCACGGAAATGATTGCCTTATCAATGTTTGGCACGCGCTCATACAGGCCGGTGATGATGTTAGAGAACTCAAACGGCATGGTGTAGCCGACGGTATCCGGGATGTTAATGGTGGTTGCGCCTGCGTTGATGGCGGCTTCCACTACGCGAGCCAGGTCTGCAATCGGCGTACGTCCAGCATCTTCACAGGAGAACTCTACGTCATCGGTGTAATTACGGGCGCGTTTAACCATATAGATGGCGCGTTCAATCACTTCGTCCAGTGTGCTGCGCAGCTTGGTGGCGATGTGCATTGGCGAGGTGGCAATAAAAGTATGAATACGGAAGGCTTCAGCGACTTTCAAGGATTCAGCGGCAACATCAATGTCTTTCTCAACGCAGCGAGCCAGGCCGCAAACACGGCTGTTTTTGATATTGCGAGCAATGGTCTGCACTGATTCGAAATCGCCCGGGGAAGAGACAGGGAAGCCGACTTCCATGACGTCGACGCCCATACGCTCCAGCGCCATAGCGATCTGCAACTTCTCTTTTACGCTCAGGCTTGCCTGTAAAGCCTGTTCGCCGTCGCGCAATGTAGTATCAAAAATAATGACTTGCTGGCTCATGGTTCGGTCCTTTATCTCTTTGGGTGCCTTCGCGACGAGCATAAAAAAACCCGCGCATTGGCGCGGGTTTTTTCTGTCTGGAGGCTTGAATCAACGCTGATTGTCGCCCACCAGTCTACCGCGCAAGTAAGATGCGTTTAGTAGTAGACCAAGTAGGCGGACGGTGCGGTTCATGTTTCAAGCCCTGTGCAATTTCGTGATGTATTTATTGGTACTTGATCTCAACGCAGGTGTCAACCTTTAGGCTGGCTGTGGGATCGCCAGGCCGATGAGTTCGTCGTGTTTGCTCAGTGAAAGATACCGAGAAAATGTCTTTTCTTAATATATTAATTAAGATTAAAAGGCGTAATATCGTCTGAGAACAGGCTGAATTTAAATAATTCATCTTATGAATATGATAGAACTGATGTATTGTTCATGGGCTGACAGATTTTTTATTACCCATCCGGTGACTTACTGGTTTTTATTGCGTGGTTTTATTGCTTCAGTAATAACTGTTCTGGTTAATTGAGTCGTTATAAATCCTTGTCAGAAAGATATTAAAATGAAACTTCCAGCTTATGCATTGTGGAATGGAACTCAATTTATTACTGGAGTAAAAATGGATTCTAAAATACATAAGAGTCGGGAGACTCTGGATGCAATAAGACCTCTGTTACGTAATGTAGACTTAAACCTGCTGACCGTTTTTGACACGGTAATGAGAGCACAAAGTATTACCGGTGCAGCCAGGTTGCTGGGGATGTCTCAGCCTGCGGTCAGCAACGCCGTGTCCCGGTTGAAAACCACCTTCAAAGATGAGCTATTTGTTCGCAATGGGCGGACGATACAAGCAACGGCCAGAGCTTTTCAGCTTTATGACGTGATTCGTGATGCCTTACAAATGGTTCAGAATGAGCTACCGGAAGGGGACTTTGATCCTTTGAGGAGCAAGCGGCAGTTTACGCTTTGCGTTGCCAGTCCTTTGGACAGTAAAATAATGTCACGCATTTTAGGTACGATAAAATATACGGCGCCGAATGTTCAATTAATGTTTAAATCTTTTTTGAACGAAGATATTGAGCGACAGCTACGCTATCAGGAAGTTGATTTTTTGATTTGCTATGATGAAATCTCGCGCTCTGAGTTTAAAAAAATTCCACTGTTTGAGGATGAAATCGTTTTAGTTACCGGCCCGGAGCATCCTGGTTTTTGTTCTCCATTAACGATGCGTGAATTCTATAATCAGCAACATGCGGTGACTTCCCCTGAATGTTATGGTTCTTTCAGTTCGCCGTGGTATGACACGTTGAATAAGCAAAATGCGATTGCCTACCAGGGAATGGCGATGACCTGTGTATTAAACGTGGTTTCACAAACACGGCTGGTGGCTGTAGCGCCACGCTGGTTGGTTGATGGTGCCTCTAATGAATTGAATCTAAAAGTGTTTACCTTGCCTTTTATCAAAAGTCAGCGTACTTGTTATTTATCCTGGTATGACTCAAGCGGGCAAGATAAGGGGCATTTGTGGATGCAAAATCAGATAGCAAAAAGCTTATGTCAATAACGTTACTTGTATTATGGATTCCCGGGCCTCAACAGCCCGTTTCCACTTTTTTATGTTAGAAAGGCAGTATTTTGTACTTTCGCATTTTCTGGTGGCACCGTCCTTGCAGCATTAATAATGCTAAATTAATACATAACATACTGTGTTTCTCCGCATCTTTGGCATATTCGTCATTAGTCACCCTCTCTATTTAGTCGATCGCTCCGCTATGCCTGATTTTTATAGCGGTGAGCGTAATTTCTTCTCTTCAGGTTGCTCTGGTGGGTAATTGCCTGACGGATCTTGAGCGGTTATGTTAATGGGCTAAACCTATAAAAATGATACAGGCAGAGACACAACCTGTCGCAGCGACGGTGCGGAAATGACTTCCGCATGCGGTCAAAAACGTGAGCCTGGAGGCAAAACCATGGAGATGTTGTCAGGAGCCGAGATGGTCGTCCGGTCGTTAATCGATCAGGGCGTGAAACAAGTATTCGGCTATCCGGGAGGCGCCGTTCTCGATATTTACGATGCGCTTCACACTATGGGCGGAATCGATCATGTGCTGGTGCGCCATGAGCAGGCTGCCGTGCATATGGCCGACGGCCTGGCCCGTGCTACGGGGGAAACCGGCGTTGTGCTGGTGACTTCGGGGCCCGGTGCCACAAATGCCATCACCGGCATCGCAACCGCCTATATGGATTCAATCCCGATGGTTGTGTTGTCCGGGCAGGTTGCAACTTCATTGATTGGTTACGACGCCTTTCAGGAGTGCGACATGGTCGGTATCTCCCGACCTGTTGTAAAACACAGCTTCCTGGTAAAACAGGTCGAGGACATACCGGGGATCATCAAAAAAGCATTCTGGCTTGCTTCTAGCGGCCGCCCAGGGCCGGTGGTCGTTGATTTACCCAAAGACATCATGAGTCCGCTGAATAAGTTGCCGTATGCCTGGCCAGACGCCGTTAGTATGCGCTCTTATAATCCAACGACGCAGGGCCATAAAGGGCAGATCAAGCGTGCCCTGCAGACGCTGATTGCGGCTAAAAAACCGGTGATGTACGTCGGCGGTGGGGCGATCAATTCAGCCTGTGAGGCAGAATTGTTGGTGCTTGCTGAAAAGCTCAATATACCGGTGGTCTCATCGCTGATGGGGCTGGGTGCATTCCCGGCCACACACCGGCAGTCGCTGGGCATGCTTGGCATGCACGGTACTTACGAAGCCAACATGACGATGCATCATTCGGACGTTATCTTTGCCGTTGGCGTGCGCTTTGACGACCGAACCACGAACAATCTCGCTAAATACTGCCCGAATGCGACAGTGTTGCATATTGACATTGACCCCACGTCTATCTCCAAAACCGTAGCGGCAGATATCCCGATTGTGGGAGATGCGCGTCAGGCTCTGACACAAATGCTGGACTTGCTTGGTCAGGAAGATATTCAGCAATCCGGGGATGATATTCGGGACTGGTGGCAACAGATTGAACAGTGGCGGGCTCGTCACTGCCTTGAGTTCGATCGCCATAGCCAGGCTATCAAGCCGCAGGCTGTTATTGAAACCGCTTATCGTCTGACGAACGGGGATGCTTATGTCACCTCCGATGTGGGCCAGCACCAAATGTTTGCCGCGCTCTATTATCCGTTCGATAAGCCACGCCGTTGGATAAATTCCGGCGGTTTAGGCACGATGGGCTTCGGCCTTCCTGCAGCACTTGGCGTGAAGATGGCGCTGCCGGATGAGATGGTTATTTGCGTTACCGGCGATGGCAGTATCCAGATGAATATCCAGGAACTTTCCACCGCGCTGCAGTACGGCTTGTCGGTTCTGGTTTTGAACCTTAACAATCGCTATCTCGGCATGGTGAAGCAGTGGCAGGACATGATTTACTCGGGCCGCCATTCCCAGTCTTATATGGAGTCACTCCCGGACTTTGTTCGCCTGGCGGAAGCGTATGGCCATGTGGGAATTAGTATCACTAAGCCAGAAGAGCTGGAAAGCAAACTTGCTCAGGCGCTGGAAACGGTGCGCGGAGGGCGACTGGTGTTTGTAGATGTCACAGTTGATGGTACAGAACACGTTTATCCGATGCAGATTCGCGGTGGCGGTATGGATGAAATGTGGCTCAGCAAAACGGAGAGAACCTGAATATGCGCCGGATATTATCTGTATTACTGGAAAACGAATCAGGCGCGCTGTCCCGGGTCATTGGTCTGTTTTCCCAGCGGGGCTACAACATTGAAAGCCTTACCGTAGCGCCTACGGATGATCCCACGCTTTCTCGCATGACTATCCAAACCGTGGGTGATGAAAAGGTACTGGAGCAGATTGAGAAGCAGCTGCATAAGCTGGTTGATGTGTTACGCGTCAGCGAGCTGGGGCAGGGAGCCTACGTTGAACGTGAAATCATGCTGGTAAAATTGCAGGCCAGCGGATACGGGCGGGAAGAGGTGAAGCGAAGCACGGAAATTTTCCGTGGGCAAATCATTGATGTGACGCCAACGCTTTACACCGTCCAGCTTGCCGGCACCAGCGATAAGCTCAACGCCTTCCTTGATACGATCCGCGATGTTGCCAAAATTGTCGAAGTGGCCCGTTCAGGCATTGTTGGCGTTTCGCGCGGCGATAAGATCATGCGTTAGTCACGAATGTGATCTAATTCACATGCCCGGTAATCACTGCCGGGCTTTTTTTTGCAAATAAGAAAACAACCGCCTGCAAAAGCGGTTGCTGGAGTTATTATTCTGCGCTTAGATGTGAATGTCGTTAACCATAGCCATGGCATGGGTATGGATCACCTGGAGAGTAAGGGGCTACAGTGAAATTGGATGAAATCGCGCGTCTGGCTGGCGTGTCGCGGACCACGGCAAGCTACGTCATCAACGGAAAAGCAAAGCAGTATCGCGTCAGCGATAAAACCGTTGAGAAAGTTATGGCGGTAGTACGTGAGCATAACTACCACCCTAATGCGGTAGCCGCCGGGCTTCGTGCAGGACGCACGCGTTCTATCGGGCTGGTGATCCCAGATCTGGAAAACACCAGCTACACCCGTATAGCAAATTATCTTGAGCGCCAGGCCCGCCAGCGCGGCTATCAGTTGCTGATCGCTTGCTCTGAGGATCAACCTGACAACGAAATGCGCTGTATCGAGCATCTTCTGCAGCGTCAGGTTGATGCCATTATTGTATCTACCTCTTTGCCGCCGGAGCATCCTTTTTATCAGCGCTGGGCAAACGATTCGTTCCCGATTATTGCGCTCGATCGTGCCTTAGACCGTGAACATTTCACCAGCGTTGTCGGTGCCGATCAGGACGATGCAGAAATGCTGGCAGAAGAACTGCGGAAATTCCCTGGTGAAAATATCCTTTACCTTGGTGCATTACCTGAACTGTCCGTAAGCTTCCTGCGTGAGCAAGGGTTCCGTACTGCCTGGAAAGACGATCCTCGTACCGTCAATTACCTCTATGCCAACAGCTATGAGCGTGAAGCTGCCGCTCAGCTTTTTGAAAAATGGCTGGAAACTCACGAGATGCCGGATGCGCTGTACACGACGTCCTTCGCACTGCTGCAGGGAGTGATGGATGTTACACTGCGCCGCCAGGGACGGCTGCCTTCGGAGTTGGCGATCGCCACCTTTGGCGACCATGAGCTGCTGGATTTCCTGCAATGCCCGGTATTGGCGGTCGCACAGCGTCACCGCGATGTTGCTGAGCGCGTGCTGGAATTGGTGCTGGCAAGCCTTGATGAGCCACGTAAGCCGAAGCCTGGGTTAACCCGAATTCGCCGCAATCTTTATCGTCGGGGTAGCTTAAGTCGTTACTGATAAAGAGATCATTATCAGTCACTTAAAGTTAATTAAGATTTTTCCCGTATATTTACCCTTATTTTTTAAGGCAATTAATTAGGCGGGAAAAATCAGGTAAAAAAATCCCCATCGAGAAATAAATCTGTTCTTTGTATTATTTTGTTACACACCAGCAGTTAAGAAATGTTGGATTATTAATCATTAGCAACCTCTCTTTACTTCTGTCTTGCACAGAGCCAGCGCCAGACGGGCATCTGGCGCTGTTCACCCGCCTTGAAATACCTTAAAATGCCGCCCGCGTCGCAAACTGGGTACTTAATATTTCTCCAGACAAGTATTTGGTCGTTTTAACGCTGTTGATGTTTATTGGTCTTTTTCTTTCAAATATTCATAACGTTAATTTTGCCTCGCCATTGCGGGCTTTTTTACGCCAGCCATTTATCAATCGCTTAGGCGCGGGAATTTATTCCCGTAAGCGGCCTGGCTGGCTTGACAAGGTTTTCCTCCCCTCCGTAAACTCCTTTATGTGGGAATTTGTGGGTTAAAGTGGTGAAATGGGTCATTAAAGGGTGAGGCTGGCATGTTCCGTGGGGCAACGTTAGTCAATCTCGACAGCAAGGGGCGGCTCGCCGTACCTACCCGCTATAGGGAAAAGCTGATCGAAACCTCAGAAGGTCAGATGGTTTGCACCATCGACATCCATCACCCCTGCCTGCTGCTTTATACCGTTCCCGAGTGGGAAATCATTGAACAAAAGCTTGCCCGTCTGTCGAGCATGAATCCCGCAGAACGCCGCGTACAGCGTCTGTTATTGGGACATGCCAGTGAATGTCAGATGGATAGCGCCGGGCGACTGCTGCTGGCGCCCGTTTTACGGCAGCACGCCGGGCTTACCAAAGAAGTCATGCTGGTCGGCCAGTTCAATAAGTTTGAGCTGTGGGATGAAGCGACCTGGCATCAACAGGTCAAGGAAGATATCGACGCTGAGCAGGGTTCGACAAACACCTTGTCGGATCGTCTGCAGGACTTGTCACTTTAGAAATGATGGAAAATTTTAAACATACTACGGTGCTGCTGGACGAGGCCGTTAACGGCCTGAATATTCGTCCCGATGGCATCTACATTGATGGCACTTTTGGTCGCGGTGGCCATTCACGCCTGATTCTGTCTCAGCTCGGTGAGCAAGGACGGCTACTGGCGATCGACCGCGATCCGCAGGCAATTGCTGCTGCTAGCGCTATCGATGACCCACGCTTCTCCATCATTCATGGCCCATTCTCTGCGCTTGCAGATTACGCACGTGAGCGCGAACTGGACGGTAAGATTGACGGCATTTTGCTGGATCTCGGCGTCTCTTCTCCTCAGCTGGATGATGCAGAACGCGGTTTTTCGTTTATGCGTGATGGGCCGCTGGATATGCGTATGGACCCAACGCGCGGCCAATCCGCAGCCCAATGGCTGATGACGGCGGAAGAAGCCGATATTGCCTGGGTTATTAAAACCTTTGGTGAAGAACGTTTTGGTAAGCGCATTGCGCGCGCCATCGTTGAACGCAATCGCGAAGAGCCGATGACGCGTACCAAAGAGCTGGCGGCCGTTGTCTCTGCCGCTATGCCGGTGAAAGATAAGTTTAAGCACCCAGCGACCCGAACATTCCAGGCTATCCGTATCTGGATCAACAGCGAGCTGGATGAAATTGAGAAAGCGCTGAAGGGTTCGCTGGAGGCGTTATCTCCCGGTGGCCGTTTATCGATCATCAGTTTCCATTCTCTGGAGGATCGCATCGTTAAACGCTTTATGCGTGAAAACAGCCGAGGACCACAGGTCCCAGCCGGTTTACCGATGACGGAAGCGCAGCTGAATAAACTGGGCGGTCGCCAGTTGAAAGCGCTGGGTAAGCTAATGCCTGGTGAAGAAGAAGTGGCGGAAAATCCGCGCGCCCGTAGTTCTGTTTTGCGTATTGCGGAGAGGACTAACGCATGATCAATCGGGTGACAGAAACCCTCAGCAGAGTGACGCAGCTCGGCAGCAACGAGCGCCACGCATTGCCTGCCGTGATTGGTGGCGATCTTCTGCGTCATGGGAAACTGGCACTTTGCTTGTTCGTCGCGATTATTGTGACCGCGGTTTCCGTGGTCACGACGGCGCACCATACTCGTCTGCTCACCGCACAGCGCGAGCAGATGGTACTCGAGCGTGATGCGCTGGATATTGAATGGCGTAACCTGATTCTCGAAGAAAATGCGCTCGGCGATCACAGCCGGGTAGAAAGGATCGCGACGGAAAAGCTGCAATTGCAGCATGTCGATCCTTCGCAGGAAAACATCGTAGTTCAGCAATAAGGAATAGTGCGGCAGATGAGAGCAGCGGCAAAAACGCTTAAACCAAAACGTCAGGAAGAACAGGCCAACTTTGTGAGTTGGCGTTTTGCGTTGCTCTGCGGTTGCATTTTGTTGGCGCTGACTTTTCTGCTGGGCCGTGTTGCCTGGCTGCAGATAATCAACCCGGACATGCTGGTACGTCAGGGTGATATGCGTTCACTGCGGGTACAGGAGGTCTCCACCTCCCGCGGCATGATAAGCGATCGCGCGGGGCGCCCTCTTGCGGTTAGCGTCCCGGTGAATGCGGTCTGGGCCGACCCGAAAGAATTGCATGACGCTGGCGGAGTGACGCTGGACAACCGCTGGAAGGCGCTGGCCGATGCACTGAAAATGCCTCTCGACCAGCTTTCATCCCGCGTGAACACCAATCCCAATGGGCGATTTATTTATCTCGCGCGTCAGGTTAACCCGGATATTGGCGACTACATCAAAAAGCTTAAACTTCCGGGGATCCACCTTCGTCAGGAGTCCCGTCGCTACTATCCATCCGGAGAAGTGACCGCTCACCTCATCGGTTTCACCAACGTGGACAGCGAAGGGATCGAGGGGGTGGAAAAAAGCTTTGATAAATGGCTCACCGGTCAACCGGGCGAGCGCATTGTGCGTAAAGATCGCTACGGGCGCGTTATCGAAGACATTTCCTCCACCGACAGCCAGGCCGCACATAACCTGGCTTTGAGCATTGATGAACGCTTGCAGGCGCTGGTTTATCGCGAACTGAATAACGCCGTTGCCTTCAACAAAGCCGAATCGGGCAGCGCTGTTTTGGTTGACGTGAATACCGGTGAAGTCCTGGCGATGGCGAACAGCCCGTCCTACAACCCGAACAATCTAACCGGCACGGCAAAAGACGTGATGCGTAACCGTACCATCACCGACGTCTTCGAGCCGGGTTCCACCGTTAAGCCAATGGTGGTGATGACCGCGCTGCAGCGGGGCGTAGTAAATGAAAATAGCGTACTGAATACGATTCCGTACCGCATTAATGGTCATGAGATCAAAGATGTGGCGCGGTACAGCGAATTGACCCTTACCGGGGTGTTACAGAAGTCGAGTAACGTCGGTGTTTCGAAGCTGGCGTTAGCGATGCCCTCCTCAGCGTTAGTAGATACTTACTCACGTTTTGGACTGGGAAAAGCGACCAATTTGGGGTTGGTCGGGGAACGCAGTGGCTTATATCCTCAAAAACAACGGTGGTCTGACATAGAGAGGGCCACCTTCTCTTTCGGCTATGGGCTAATGGTAACCCCGTTACAGTTAGCGCGAGTCTACGCAACGATTGGCAGCTATGGCATTTATCGCCCGCTGTCGATAACCAAAGTTGACCCGCCGGTTCCCGGCGAGCGTATCTTTGCTGAATCTACCGTCCGCACCGTGGTGCACATGATGGAAAGCGTGGCGCTGCCCGGCGGCGGCGGAGTGAAGGCGGCCATTAAGGGCTACCGTATTGCGATTAAAACCGGTACGGCGAAAAAAGTCGGCCCGGACGGTAAGTACATCAATAAATACATTGCTTACACCGCAGGCGTTGCGCCAGCCAGCCAGCCTCGCTTCGCGCTGGTGGTGGTTATCAATGACCCGCAGGGCGGTAAGTATTACGGCGGTGCCGTATCTGCACCTGTGTTCGGTGCCATCATGGGCGGCGTACTGCGCACCATGAACATCGAGCCGGATGCGCTGGCAACCGGTGAGAAAAGCGAATTTGTAATTAATCAGAAAGAGGCATCAGGTGGCAGATCGTAATTTGAGCGACCTTCTTGCTCCGTGGGTAGCCGGGCTACCTGCGAGAGCGCTGCGAGAGATGACACTCGACAGTCGCGTGGCGGCTGCGGGCGATCTTTTTGTGGCCGTGGTCGGTCATCAGGCGGACGGGCGTCGTTATATCCCGCAGGCGATAGCACAGGGTGTGGCTGCCGTGATCGCAGAAGCGGACGGTGAAGCTGCAGATGGTGAAGTTCGCGAGATGCATGGCGTACCGGTCATTTACCTGAGCCAGCTGCATCAGCGGCTGTCTGCGCTGGCTGGCCGTTTCTATCATCAGCCTTCTGAATCCTTACGTCTGGTTGGCGTCACCGGCACTAACGGCAAAACGACAACCACTCAACTATTAGCGCAGTGGGCGCAGCTGTTGGGTGAAACCAGTGCCGTGATGGGAACCGTGGGCAATGGTCTGCTTGGGCAGGTTGTGCCGACAGAAAATACCACGGGCTCTGCGGTAGACGTGCAGCACGTGCTGGCGAGCCTGAAAACCCAAGGCGCAACCTTTGGTGCCATGGAAGTTTCATCCCATGGTCTGGTTCAGCATCGCGTGGCGGCGCTGAAGTTTGCTGCGTCGGTATTTACCAACTTAAGCCGCGATCACCTTGATTATCACGGTGATATGGCGAATTACGAAGCCGCTAAGTGGCTGTTGTTTTCCGAGCATGACTGCGGTCAGGCGATCATCAACGCCGATGACGAAGTGGGTCACCGCTGGTTGGCGCGCCTGCCGGATGCCGTGGCGGTCACCATGGAAAATAACCTTGAGCCGGGGGCACATGGGCGCTGGCTGAAAGCTGATGAAGTGGTTTATCACGATGGTGGAGCGACGATTCACTTCAGTTCATCGTGGGGCAATGGCGAAATTGAAAGCCGCCTGATGGGCGCGTTTAACGTCAGTAACCTGCTGTTGGCTTTAGCCACTCTGCTGGCGCTGGGTTATTCGCTCGAGGCATTAATTGAAACTGGTTCACGTTTGCAGCCTGTTTGCGGACGAATGGAAGTCTTCAGCACAGCCGGCAAACCTACCGTGGTTGTGGATTATGCCCACACGCCGGATGCGCTGGAAAAAGCGCTACAGGCAGCCAGGCTGCACTGTTCCGGCAAATTGTGGTGTGTATTTGGCTGTGGCGGCGATCGCGACAAGGGTAAGCGGCCAATTATGGGTGGCATTGCCGAGCAATATGCCGATGTGGTGGTGGTGACCGATGACAACCCGCGCACCGAAGAACCGAGAGCCATTGTTGAGGATATCCTGACCGGTATGCTGGATGCTGGCCGTGCGCACGTTGTGTTAGGACGTGCAGAAGCGGTGACTAACGCGATTATGCAGGCCAAAGAAAATGACGTGGTTCTGCTGGCGGGTAAAGGCCACGAGGACTATCAGATTGTTGGCAACCGTCGTCTGGATTACTCCGACCGCGTTACCGCAGCGCGCCTGCTGGGGGTTGTGGCATGATTCGCGTCTCCCTGAAGCAGCTGGAGTCCATTCTTAATGGGCAGCTACATGGCGCAAACGCGGACATTATTGATGTCACAACGGATACCCGTAAGCTGACGGCTGGCTGTCTGTTTGTTGCGCTGAAAGGCGAACGTTTTGATGCCCATGACTTTGTCGCCGATGCGGTTAAAGGCGGGGCTGGTGCATTATTGGTTAACCGTAAGCTGGATATTGATGTTCCCCAACTGGTTGTGGCCGATACGCGCCTTGCGTTTGGCGAACTAGGCGCGTGGGTTCGCCAGCAGGTGCCTACTCGCGTTGTGGCGCTAACCGGTTCTTCCGGCAAAACTTCCGTGAAGGAAATGGCGGCATCAATTCTGCGCCAGTGCGGCAACACGCTTTATACCGCAGGCAATCTGAATAACGATATTGGCGTGCCGATGACGCTGCTGCGCCTGACGCCAGAATACGATTATGCGGTTATTGAGCTGGGAGCAAACCACCAGGGCGAAATAGCCTGGACCGTGGGCTTGACGCAGCCGGAAGCGGCGCTGGTGAATAACCTGGCGGCCGCGCACCTTGAAGGTTTTGGTTCACTGGCAGGCGTGGCTAAAGCCAAAGGCGAGATCTTTACCGGCCTTGCGGCAAACGGTACGGCGATCCTTAATGCCGATAACAACGACTGGCTGAACTGGCAGGCGATCATTGGCGATCGTAAAACCTGGCGCTTCTCACCGAACGCGGCAGGCAGCGATTTCACCGCGACGAATATCCATATCACCTCCCACGGTACCGAATTTACTCTGCATACGCCGCAGGGCGATGTTGATGTCATTCTGCCGCTGCCGGGTCGTCACAATATTGCTAACTCGCTGGCGGCTACCGCGCTGGCAATGGCCGTTGGTGCGACGCTCGAAGCCGTAAAAGCGGGGCTTGCTGAGCTTAAAGCCGTGCCGGGCCGCCTGTTCCCTATCCAGCTTGCAGAGAATCAACTGCTGCTGGACGACAGTTATAACGCTAACGTGGGTTCAATGACCGCGGCGGCACAGGTCCTGTCAGAAATGCCGGGTTACCGTGTGATGGTCGTTGGCGATATGGGCGAGCTGGGTGAGGAAGCCGAAGCTTGCCATCGTCAGGTTGGCGAAGCGGCAAAAGCCGCAGGTATTGACCGTGTTTTGAGCGTCGGGGTTTTAAGCAAAACGCTGAGTGACGCATCAGACGTTGGTGAACATTTTACCGATAAACAGGCCGTGGTTGCGCGTTTGAAAGCGCTTATTGCGGAACATTCAATTTTAACCATTTTGGTGAAAGGTTCACGTAGTGCGGCCATGGAAGAGGTGGTTCGCGCATTACAGGAGAAACAAGCATGCTAGTTTGGCTGGCCGAACATTTGGTCAAATATTATTCCGGCTTTAACGTCTTTTCCTATTTGACGTTTCGCGCCATCGTCAGCCTGCTGACCGCTCTGTTTATCTCCCTGTGGATGGGCCCGCGGATGATCGCGCGTTTACAGCAACTCTCCTTCGGGCAGGTTGTGCGTAACGATGGTCCAGAGTCGCACTTTAGCAAGAAAGGGACGCCAACCATGGGCGGGATCATGATCCTGACCGCCATTGTGGTGTCCGTGCTGATGTGGGCCTATCCCTCTAACCCCTACGTCTGGTGCGTGCTGTTTGTGCTGATAGGCTTTGGCATCGTTGGCTTTGTCGATGACTACCGCAAGGTGGTCCGTAAGGACACTAAAGGTCTGATTGCACGCTGGAAATATTTCTGGATGTCGGTGATTGCACTGGTAGTGGCTTTCACAATGTATGCAGCCGGGAAAGGGACACCTGCAACCGAACTGGTTGTGCCGTTCTTCAAGGACGTGATGCCGCAGCTTGGCCTGTTCTATGTTCTGCTAGCGTACTTTGTGATTGTCGGTACCGGTAATGCGGTAAACCTGACGGATGGTCTTGATGGCCTGGCGATTATGCCTACCGTGTTTGTTGCGGCAGGTTTTGCGCTGGTGGCATGGGCGACGGGGAACATGAATTTTGCGGGCTACCTGCACATTCCTTACCTGCGCCATGCGGGTGAACTGGTGATCGTTTGTACGGCGATTGTCGGCGCAGGCCTGGGCTTCCTGTGGTTCAACACATACCCGGCTCAGGTCTTCATGGGCGACGTAGGCTCTTTGGCTCTCGGTGGGGCGCTGGGCACTATCGCGGTACTGCTGCGTCAGGAGTTCCTGCTGGTGATTATGGGCGGCGTGTTCGTCGTTGAAACGTTATCGGTGATCCTGCAGGTAGGCTCGTTCAAACTACGTGGGCAGCGTATTTTCCGCATGGCACCGATTCACCATCACTATGAATTGAAAGGCTGGCCGGAGCCGCGCGTGATTGTGCGCTTCTGGATTATTTCGCTGATGCTGGTGCTGATTGGCCTGGCTACGCTGAAGGTTCGCTAAACATGGCAGATTACCAGGGTAAAAATGTTGTCATCATTGGACTGGGCCTGACAGGTCTGTCCTGCGTGGATTTCTTTATCGCGCGCGGCATAACGCCACGCGTAATGGACTCCCGTATCTCACCTCCTGGTCTTGATAAGCTGCCTGAGAATGTTGATCGCCATACCGGTTCGCTGAATGAGGACTGGCTGCTGGCGGCGGATTTGATTATTGCCAGCCCTGGCGTGGCCCTTGCTACTCCCGCCTTGAGCGCGGCGGCGGATGCCGGGATCGAGATAATCGGTGACATTGAGCTATTTTGCCGTGAAGCCCAGGCCCCGATTGTCGCGATCACTGGCTCTAACGGTAAAAGTACCGTGACCACCCTGGTGGGAGAGATGGCGAAAGCAGCGGGTGTGAACGTGGGCGTGGGTGGAAATATTGGCCTGCCGGCGTTGATGCTGCTGGACAAAGGCTGCGAGCTTTATGTCCTGGAGCTTTCCAGCTTCCAGCTGGAAACCACCCACAGTCTGAAGGCTGCGGCGGCGACGGTTCTGAATGTGACTGAAGATCATATGGATCGCTATCCGTTTGGGATGCAGCAATATCGCGCGGCAAAACTGAGCATCTATGAAAACGCTAAAGTCTGCGTGGTCAACGCAGATGATGCGCTGACGATGCCCGTACGCGGCGCGGACGAGCGTTGTATCAGTTTTGGTGTGGACGTTGGCGATTATCACCTTAATCGTCAGCAGGGTGACACCTGGCTGCGGGTGAAAGGGGAGAAAATCCTCAACACCAAAGAAATGAAACTGGTGGGGCAGCATAACTACACCAACGCGCTGGCTGCGCTGGCGCTGGCGGATGCAGTGAATCTGCCTCGTTCCAGCAGTCTGAAGGCGCTGACCACCTATACTGGCCTGGCTCATCGCTTCCAGCTGGCCTGGGAACGTAATGGCGTTCGCTGGATTAACGACTCTAAAGCCACCAACGTAGGGAGCACAGAAGCCGCGCTAAATGGCCTGCATGTTGAGGGCACGCTGCATCTGCTGTTAGGCGGCGACGGTAAGTCTGCCGACTTCTCACCTTTAGCTCGCTACCTGCAGGGCGACCATGTGCGCCTGTACTGTTTTGGTCGCGACGGTGCTGAGCTGGCCGAGTTACGCCCGGATATTGCCGAGCGGACAGAAACCATGGAGCAGGCGATGAAGCTTGTCGCTGGTCGCGTGGCAGCGGGTGATATGGTGCTGCTTTCCCCAGCCTGCGCAAGTCTCGATCAGTTCAAAAACTTCGAACAGCGCGGTGATATGTTTACTCAATTTGCGAAGGAGCTCGGCTGATGCGTTTATCTCTCCCTCGCCTTCGCGTTCCCCGCATTCCAGGGTTTGGTATCCTGGCCTGGGTCGCCTCGGCGCTAAAAGGGTGGGTAATGGGCTCCCGTGAGGCCGACGCCAACAGCATGGTGCTGTACGACCGTACGCTGCTGTGGCTGACCTTCGGCTTGGCCGCGATTGGTTTTATTATGGTTACTTCGGCGTCAATGCCGGTCGGCCAGCGACTGGCAAACGATCCGTTCCTGTTTGCTAAACGAGACGGGTTATACATCATCGTCGCGTTTGTGCTGGCGATGGTGACGCTGCGTTTGCCGATGGATTTCTGGCAGCGCCACAGCACGGCTATGCTGCTGGCTTCGATCGTGATGCTGCTGATTGTACTGGTCGTAGGCAGCTCCGTTAACGGGGCATCGCGCTGGATTGCTTTCGGCCCGCTGCGTATTCAGCCCGCGGAGTTTTCCAAGCTGTCGCTGTTCTGTTATCTCGCAAACTACCTTGTGCGCAAGGTTGATGAGGTTCGAAATAACCTGCGCGGCTTCCTGAAGCCTATGGGCGTGATTCTGGTTATGGCCGTCCTGCTGCTGGCTCAGCCTGACTTGGGCACCGTGGTGGTGCTGTTTGTCACCACGCTGGCGATGCTGTTCCTTGCAGGAGCAAAACTGTGGCAGTTTATCGCGATCATCGGGATGGGGATCTCGGCGGTTATCCTGCTGATCCTTGCCGAGCCTTACCGTATTCGCCGCGTAACGTCGTTCTGGAACCCGTGGGAAGATCCGTTCGGCAGCGGCTACCAGCTAACGCAATCACTGATGGCTTTTGGGCGCGGTGAATTGTGGGGACAAGGGCTGGGGAATTCGGTTCAGAAGCTGGAATATCTACCCGAAGCGCACACTGACTTTATCTTCTCGATCATCGGTGAGGAGCTGGGATATATCGGTGTGGTGCTTGCACTTTTGATGGTATTCTTCGTCGCTTTTCGCGCGATGTCCATCGGCAAGCGCGCGCTGGAATTGGATCAGCGTTTCTCCGGTTTCCTGGCGTGTTCTATCGGGATCTGGTTTAGCTTCCAGGCGCTGGTTAACGTTGGCGCTGCGGCGGGGATGTTGCCCACGAAAGGCCTGACGCTGCCGCTTATCAGTTACGGCGGTTCCAGCCTGCTGATTATGTCCACGGCAATCATGCTGTTGTTGAGAATAGATTATGAAACGCGTCTGGCTAAGGCTCAGGCGTTTACACGGAGCGCCAAATGACGGGCAAAGCGAAGCGGTTGATGGTGATGGCGGGCGGTACCGGTGGGCATGTTTTCCCAGGTCTGGCCGTTGCTCATCACCTTCAGGCGGAAGGATGGGACATTCGCTGGCTTGGTACTGCGGACCGTATGGAAGCCGATCTGGTGCCGAAAAACGGGATTGAAATCGACTTTATCCGTATTTCTGGCCTGCGCGGCAAGGGCCTAAAGGCCCTGCTGATGGCGCCTGTGCGTATTTTTAATGCCTGGCGCCAGGCTCGCGCCATCATGAAAGCGTGGAAGCCGGATGTTGTGCTGGGCATGGGCGGGTATGTTTCCGGACCAGGTGGCCTGGCTGCCTGGTCTCTTGGCATTCCGGTTGTCTTGCATGAGCAGAACGGCATTGCCGGTCTGACGAATAAATGGTTGGCAAAGATCGCCACCAAGGTAATGCAAGCCTTTCCCGGCGCATTCCCTGAAGCGGACGTTGTTGGCAATCCGGTGCGGACAGATGTGCTTGCTTTACCGCTGCCGCAAGTGCGTTTTGCCGGAAGAGAAGGCCCGGTTCGCGTGCTGGTTGTCGGCGGATCTCAGGGCGCTCGAGTGTTGAACCAAACCATGCCGCAGGTCGCGGGGCGTTTAGGTGACTCCGTGACTGTCTGGCACCAAACCGGAAAAGGCGGCCAGGCAGTTGTGCAGCAGGCTTACGCTGAAGCGGGGCAGCCTCAGCACAAGGTCACCGAGTTTATTGATGATATGGCAGCAGCCTACGAATGGGCTGATGTTGTGGTTTGTCGCTCCGGGGCATTAACCGTGAGTGAAATCGCGGCTGCAGGGTTACCAGCCTTGTTCGTTCCGTTCCAGCACAAAGATCGGCAGCAGTACTGGAATGCGCTGCCGCTGGAAAAGGCAGGCGCCGCGAAAATACTGGAGCAGCCGCAGTTTACCGTGGATGCCGTTACCCGTACCCTGGCCGGGTGGGACAGAGCAACGCTGCTGGCAATGGCCGAGCATGCGCGCGCTGCCTCCATTCCTGATGCAACTGAACGTGTAGCAAACGAAGTCAGCGCCGCAGCGCGCAAGTAATACTTGTGGGTGGCAAATTGCCCCCCGTAAATTTTGATGTAATGGCGGCATGCCGCCTGCAGGTTTAGAGAATGAATACACAACAACTGGCGAAACTGCGTTCAATTGTGCCCGAGATGCGTCGCGTCCGGCACATTCACTTTGTTGGCATCGGCGGCGCCGGTATGGGCGGTATTGCTGAAGTATTGGCTAACGAAGGCTACCAGATTAGTGGTTCCGATCTGGCACCGAATCCGGTCACGCAGCAGTTGTCGGCACTGGGTGCCACGATTTATTTCAACCATCGCCCGGAAAACGTGCGCGATGCAAGCGTGGTTGTTGTTTCTACGGCGATTTCTGCGGATAACCCGGAAATTGTTGCCGCCCATGAAGCGCGTATTCCGGTCATCCGTCGTGCTGAAATGCTGGCTGAGCTGATGCGTTTCCGGCACGGTATTGCGATCGCGGGTACGCATGGCAAAACCACGACAACGGCAATGGTATCGAGCATTTATGCCGAAGCTGGCCTGGATCCAACGTTTGTAAATGGTGGTCTGGTGAAAGCCGCCGGCGTCCATGCTCGTCTGGGCAACAGCCGCTACCTGATTGCAGAGGCTGACGAAAGCGATGCTTCGTTCCTGCACCTGCAGCCGATGGTCTCAATTGTGACCAATATCGAAGCCGACCACATGGATACTTACCAGGGCGACTTCGAAAATTTAAAACAGACGTTTATTAATTTCCTGCACAACTTGCCATTTTATGGACGTGCGGTGATGTGCGTAGACGATCCGGTGATTCGCGAGCTTCTGCCGCGTGTGGGGCGTCAAATCACCACATATGGCTTTAGCGACGACGCGGATGTACGCGTTGAAAATTATCAGCAAAAAGGCGCTCAGGGCTTTTTCACCATTGTGCGCCAGGACAAGCCTGAGATGCATGTGGTGTTGAACGCACCGGGCCGCCATAACGCGCTGAATGCGGCGGCTGCAGTTGCCGTTGCGACGGAAGAGGGCATCGAAGACGACGCTATTTTGCGTGCGCTCGAAAGCTTCCAGGGGACGGGGCGTCGCTTCGATTTCCTGGGCGAATATCCTCTGGCTCCGGTAAATGGTAAAGCGGGCACGGCTATGCTCGTGGATGACTATGGTCACCACCCAACGGAAGTGGATGCCACCATTAAGGCGGCGCGCGCAGGCTGGCCGGATAAAAATCTGGTGATGGTTTTCCAGCCGCATCGCTATACGCGTACGCGTGATTTGTATGATGACTTTGCTGGGGTGCTGTCCCAGGTTGACTCTCTGGTGATGCTGGAAGTCTATCCTGCCGGCGAGGCGCCAATTCCGGGGGCCGACAGTCGCTCTTTATGCCGCACCATTCGCGGTCGTGGCAAAGTTGACCCTATTTTGGTTTCTGACCATGCGGAAGTGGCGGAAATTCTGGCCCCTGTTTTGACGGGAAATGATTTGATTCTCGTTCAAGGTGCCGGGAATATCGGCAAAATCGCCCGAAATCTGGCTGAAATCAAATTGCAGCCTCAAACTAAAGAGGAAGGGCGTCATGGCTGATAAGATCGCCGTTCTTCTCGGAGGAACCTCTGCCGAGCGCGAGGTTTCTCTGCAATCCGGCAGCGCGGTGCTGGCGGGATTAAAAGAAGCGGGTATTGATGCACATGCTTTTGATCCACAAAGCGAGTCTGTACTTGAGCTAAAGGCTCAGGGCTTTGACAAGGTTTTTATCGCCCTGCATGGTCGCGGTGGTGAAGACGGCACTTTGCAAGGGTTGTTGGAGTTTCTTCAACTGCCTTATACCGGCAGCGGCGTGATGGCATCAGCGATCACTATGGATAAGCTGCGCAGCAAACTGTTGTGGCAGGGTGCAGGTTTACCGGTTGCGCCGTGGGTTGCCGTTCATCGTCAGGATTTCGCTGCGGGCTTGAGTGCTGCGTGGGTTGAGCGTGTTGCTGCTTTAGGTTTGCCGGTTATCGTCAAGCCGAGCCGGGAAGGTTCCAGCGTAGGCATGTCTAAGGTGGACAGCGCAGATGCGCTGCCAGCTGCGCTTGAACTGGCCTTTGAGCATGACGAAGAAGTGTTGATTGAAAAATGGTTGAGTGGTCCAGAGTATACGGTTGCGATTTTAGGTGAGGAAATTTTACCGTCTATTCGCATCCAACCCGCTGGAACCTTCTATGATTATGAAGCGAAGTATCTCTCTGATGAAACTCAATATTTCTGCCCCGGTGGATTAATTGAGCAAAGAGAACAGGAATTGCAGGCATTAGTTCTGCAGGCCTGGCAGATTCTCGGCTGTAGCGGCTGGGGCCGTGTCGATGTGATGCTGGATAGCGATGGTCAGTTTTACCTGTTAGAAGTGAACACTTCTCCGGGGATGACCAGCCACAGCCTGGTGCCGATGGCGGCTCGCCAGGCGGGAATGAGCTTCTCACAACTGGTTGTACGTATTTTGGAACTGGCGGACTGATATGTCGCAGGCTGCACTGAATGCGCGTAATCGTGCCGAGGAAAATGCCAGCTCCCGGCGTAGCAACGGATCCCGTCTGGCAGGGATGATTTTCCTGTGTGCGGTACTGTTGAGCGTGTTTATTGGCGGTTGGATTGTGGTGGGCTGGATGGAAGACGCCCAGCGTTTACCACTCTCCAGGCTGGTGGTGACCGGGGAGCGGCACTACACACGCAATGATGATATACGCCAGTCTATTCTGGCCCTGGGACCTCCGGGTACTTTTATGACCCAGGATGTGAATATCATCCAACAGCAGATAGAGCGCTTGCCGTGGATCAAGCAGGCAAGCGTTAGAAAGCAGTGGCCGGACGAATTGAAGATTCATCTGGTTGAATATGTGCCGATAGCACGCTGGAATGACCAGCATATGGTTGACGCCGAGGGAAATTCCTTCAGCGTACCAGCAGAGCGCACCAGCAAGCAGACTTTGCCGATGCTTTCCGGCCCGGAAGGCAGCGAAAACGAAGTTCTGCAAGGTTTCCGTGACATGGGCGTGGTGCTGGCTAAGGATAAATTTACGTTGAAACAAGCGGCTATGACCGCTCGCCGCTCCTGGCAGTTGACGCTGAATAACGGAATTAAGCTCAACCTTGGCCGGGGCGACACGATGAAACGTCTGGATCGTTTTGTAGAACTGTACCCGGTTCTGCAGCAGCAGGCGCAGGCTGATAACAAACGGATCAGTTATGTCGACCTGCGATACGATTCAGGCGCCGCGGTAGGTTGGGAGGCACTTCCTCCTCCGGTACCTAATCCGAATCAGCAACAGAATCAGGCACAGGCAGAACAACAATGATCAAGGCGACGGACAGAAAACTGGTAGTTGGACTGGAGATTGGCACCGCGAAGGTTGCCGCTTTAGTAGGGGAAGTTCTGCCCGACGGTATGGTCAATATTATTGGCGTGGGCAGTTGCCCTTCGCGTGGTATGGACAAAGGCGGAGTAAACGACCTCGAGTCGGTGGTTAAATGCGTTCAACGGGCGATTGACCAGGCTGAATTGATGGCAGACTGCCAGATATCTTCAGTTTACCTGGCGCTGTCCGGCAAGCATATCAGCTGCCAAAACGAGATAGGCATGGTGCCGATTTCGGAAGAGGAAGTGACGCAGGAAGATGTTGAAAATGTGGTGCATACGGCAAAATCAGTGCGTGTTCGCGATGAACACCGCGTTCTGCATGTGATTCCACAGGAATACGCTATTGATTACCAGGAAGGGATCAAAAATCCGGTAGGCCTGTCCGGTGTCCGTATGCAGGCGAAAGTGCATCTGATTACCTGCCATAACGATATGGCAAAAAACATCGTTAAAGCGGTTGAACGTTGTGGTTTGAAAGTTGACCAATTAATTTTTGCCGGTCTGGCCGCAAGCTATGCGGTACTGACCGAAGATGAACGAGAGCTGGGCGTCTGTGTTGTGGACATCGGCGGTGGTACCATGGATATGGCGGTGTATACCGGCGGCGCGCTGCGCCACACCAAAGTTATCCCTTATGCTGGGAACGTGGTTACCAGCGATATTGCCTATGCCTTCGGGACACCACCGAGCGATGCAGAAGCGATTAAAGTTCGCCATGGTTGTGCACTGGGGTCTATCGTCGGTAAAGACGAGAACGTTGAAGTTCCGAGCGTTGGCGGACGCCCTCCGCGCAGCCTTCAGCGTCAGACGCTGGCGGAAGTGATTGAGCCTCGTTACACCGAGCTGCTCAACCTGGTCAACGAAGAGATTTTGCAGTTACAGGAACAGCTTCGCCAGCAGGGTGTTAAACATCACCTGGCGGCGGGGATTGTGTTAACCGGCGGCGCGGCACAAATTGAAGGCCTGGCAGCCTGTGCTCAGCGTGTGTTCCATACGCAGGTGCGTATCGGCCAGCCGTTGAATATTACTGGCCTTACTGATTATGCCCAGGAGTCGTATTACTCGACCGCAGTAGGGTTGCTGCACTACGGGAAAGAGTCACATCTCAGTGGTGAAGCAGAAGTGGAAAAAAGGACCTCCGTCGGCTCATGGTTTAAGCGACTGAATAGCTGGCTGAGAAAAGAATTTTAATTTTTATAAGAGACCGGAGACAATTAGCGGTCTCAGGCGACAGGCACAAAACGGAGAGAAACTATGTTTGAACCTATGGAACTGACCAACGACGCGGTGATTAAAGTCATCGGCGTCGGTGGCGGCGGCGGTAACGCCGTTGAACACATGGTGCGTGAACGCATCGAAGGCGTTGAATTCTTTGCGGTTAACACTGACGCTCAGGCACTGCGTAAAACCGCTGTAGGCCAGACGATCCAGATCGGTAATGGGATCACTAAAGGCCTGGGCGCGGGCGCAAATCCAGAAGTGGGCCGTAACGCTGCGGAAGAAGACCGCGAAGCTTTACGCGCTGCGCTGGACGGGGCAGACATGGTGTTCATCGCAGCAGGTATGGGCGGTGGTACCGGTACGGGTGCTGCTCCTGTTGTTGCTGAAGTAGCTAAAGATTTGGGTATCCTGACCGTTGCCGTCGTGACTAAGCCTTTCAACTTTGAAGGCAAGAAGCGTATGGCATTCGCGGAGCAGGGTATCGCCGAACTGTCTAAGCATGTTGACTCCTTGATCACTATTCCGAATGACAAGCTGCTGAAAGTGCTGGGCCGTGGCATTTCTCTGCTGGACGCATTTGGTGCAGCAAACGACGTACTCAAAGGTGCGGTGCAGGGTATTGCCGAGCTGATTACTCGCCCTGGCCTGATGAACGTTGACTTCGCGGACGTGCGTACAGTGATGTCCGAAATGGGCTACGCCATGATGGGCTCAGGCGTTGCGAGCGGCGAAGACCGTGCTGAAGAAGCGGCTGAAATGGCTATCTCCAGCCCGCTGCTGGAAGATATCGACCTGTCCGGTGCGCGCGGCGTGCTGGTTAACATTACCGCTGGCTTCGACCTGCGTCTTGACGAGTTTGAAACCGTGGGTAACACCATTCGTGCGTTCGCGTCTGACAATGCAACCGTGGTTATCGGTACCTCTCTGGATCCAGAGATGAACGACGAACTGCGTGTTACCGTTGTGGCTACCGGTATTGGCATGGATAAGCGTCCAGAGATAACTCTGGTGACCAACAAGCAGGTACAGCAGCCGGTGATGGATCGCTACCAGCAGCACGGTATGGCTCCGCTGACGCAAGAACAAAAACCGGCCGCTAAAGTGGTTAACGACAATACACCACAGACGGCAAAAGAGCCTGATTATCTGGATATTCCAGCGTTCCTGCGTAAGCAAGCTGATTAAGAATAAACCGGAAGTTGGGAATATTCGCTCTTTGTGCTAAACTGGCCTGCCGTTAGTGATATACACTCTCGGCTAGCTTAGTAATTTGGCGGGATTATACGATGATCAAACAAAGGACACTTAAACGTATCGTTCAGGCGACTGGCGTCGGTTTGCATACCGGCAAGAAAGTCACGCTGACGCTGCGCCCTGCGCCGGCAAATACCGGGGTCATCTATCGTCGCACCGACTTGAATCCTCCGGTAGATTTTCCGGCTGATGCCAAATCCGTGCGGGATACCATGCTCTGTACTTGTCTGGTAAACGAGCATGATGTACGGATTTCTACCGTAGAGCACCTCAACGCTGCCCTGGCAGGGCTGGGTATCGACAACATTATTGTTGAAGTCGATGCGCCAGAAATCCCTATCATGGACGGCAGTGCGGCGCCGTTTGTTTATCTGCTGCTTGACGCAGGGATCGATGAACTGAACTCGGCCAAGAAATTTATACGTCTGAAAGAGACGGTTCGTGTGGAAGATGGCGATAAATGGGCTGAAATGTCACCGTTTAATGGTTTCTCGTTGGATTTTACCATCGACTTTAACCATCCGGCGATTGATGCAAGTACCCAGCGCTATACCATGAACTTCTCTGCTGAAGCATTCATGCGTCAGATTAGCCGTGCGCGTACCTTCGGTTTTATGCGTGATATCGAATATCTGCAGTCCCGTGGTCTGTGCCTGGGCGGCAGCTTCGATTGTGCCATCGTTGTTGACGATTATCGCGTATTGAACGAAGACGGTCTGCGTTTTGAAGATGAATTCGTTCGTCACAAAATGCTGGATGCGATCGGCGATCTGTTCATGTGTGGCCACAACATTATTGGCGCGTTCACCGCCTATAAGTCTGGTCATGCCCTGAACAACAAACTGCTGCAGGCTGTTTTGGCTAAGCAGGAAGCCTGGGAATGGGCGACCTTCGAAGACGAAGCCGAACTTCCGCTGGCGTTTAAAGCACCTAAACTGGTGCTGGCGTAACGCCTGAATTAGCGATTACGACTGGTTTTGCTGGTACCCTCTCCGGCCAGTGAAGCCAGTCGTTCTATTGTTGCTCTTAATTTCTCCGGGCTACGTTTGGCCACCTCTCTCAACGCTTCCGCACTCTGCTTGCTTAGCTGGCGATTCACTTCGTATTTCTCAGTCCCTGTCTGAGTGGTGTTTTCTTGAACAAATTCCTGCCCTTTTACCGCCAGCGAAGGATTAATCCTGATGTCGATTGATGTCAATGATGGTAAGATTTGGGCGCGTAATGCACTCAGCAGCGTGGCTTGTTCATAGCGTAAGCGCATCAGCCAGCTGGCATTTGCGGTTTCAAGGACGAGAATGCCCTGGCGGAAGTTGGCCACCCGGCACCACGGATGCAGTGGAGCAGGCAAAATGCCTTTCACTGCCCGGTTAAGACGCAGCAGAGCGACGGCACGTTGCTGTACGTTCTGCAACATGCTTTCCTGACCGGCTTCGTCAAACAGATTTTCTAAAGATTGCGGGCGACTGTCGCGCATACATTAAGCTCCGGCGGAAAAAGTGATTGGTATTCTAAATCGTTGGCGACAATTTGGCAGACGTTATTTCTGGCCGCATCTCCTGTTGGGGATGGTCGCGGCGAGTTTTGGCATGCCTGCGCTCAACGGTAACACAGAGACCGGCGTGCCCGCTGAAGCTTCCGCCAGCCGCCACGATTCGGCGCGCCAGTTGCGTTTCGATAGCTTGGTTCAGCTACAAGAAAGTACTCGCCGTCCTTCTTTTAGTGTGGACTATTGGCACCAGCATGCAATCCGCACCGTTATCCGTCATCTTTCCTTTGCTATGGCACCTCAGGCTTTGCCTGTGGCTCAGGAAAATGTGCCGCTTCAGGCACAGCACCTTGCCCTGTTGGACACGCTTAGCGCGCTGTTAACGCAGGAAAGTAAACCTCCCGTTATTGTTCGCCAGACTGCGTTTAGAGCATCTCCTGTGGGAGACGTTTTCAGTACCGTGCTGTGGATCCGTCAGGTACAGGGCATCCGCGCAGGCCCGCTTTGCCTCAGCTAATTCATCTTCCAAACTAACAACAATTTATTGACCGTACTGACGGCAGGCGTTTGAGAATTTATTATGCTAATCAAATTATTAACTAAAGTTTTCGGTAGTCGTAACGATCGTACATTGCGCCGTATGCGCAAAGTTGTTTCCGTGATCAACAGCATGGAACCACAGATGGAAAAGCTCACTGATGATGAGCTGAAGGCTAAAACCGGCGAATTCCGCGCGCGCCTGGAAAAAGGTGAAGTGCTGGAAAATCTGATCCCGGAAGCGTTCGCCGTCGTGCGTGAAGCAAGTAAGCGCGTCTTCGGGATGCGCCACTTCGACGTACAGCTGCTGGGCGGCATGGTCCTGAACGATCGCTGCATCGCGGAAATGCGTACTGGTGAAGGTAAAACCCTGACCGCAACGCTGCCTGCATACCTGAACGCCCTGAGCGGTAAAGGTGTACACGTTGTTACCGTGAACGACTACCTGGCCCAGCGTGATGCCGAAAACAACCGTCCTCTGTTTGAATATCTGGGTCTGAGCGTCGGTATTAACCTGCCTGGCATGCCGGCGCCGGCTAAGCGTGAAGCTTATGCAGCAGACATCACTTATGGTACCAACAACGAATACGGTTTCGACTACCTCCGCGATAACATGGCTTTCAGCCCGGAAGAGCGCGTGCAGCGCAAGCTTCACTATGCGCTGGTTGATGAGGTTGACTCCATCCTGATCGATGAAGCGCGTACGCCGCTGATCATCTCCGGCCCGGCCGAAGACAGCTCTGAACTGTACAAGCGCGTGAACAAAATCATTCCACACCTGCTGCGCCAGGAAAAAGAAGACTCCGACACCTTCCAGGGTGAAGGCCACTTCTCCGTGGATGAAAAATCTCGCCAGGTTAACCTGACCGAACGCGGTCTGGTGCTGATTGAGGAGCTTTTGGTACAAGAAGGCATGATGGAAGAAGGCGAGTCACTATACTCTCCTGCCAATATTATGCTGATGCATCACGTAACGGCGGCGCTGCGTGCCCATGCGCTGTTCACCCGCGACGTTGACTACATCGTGAAAGATGGCGAAGTCATTATCGTTGATGAACACACGGGTCGTACCATGCAGGGGCGTCGTTGGTCAGATGGTCTTCACCAGGCCGTAGAAGCGAAAGAAGGCGTCGAGATTCAGAATGAAAACCAGACGCTGGCGTCTATCACCTTCCAGAACTACTTCCGTCTTTACGAGAAGCTGGCAGGGATGACCGGTACTGCAGACACCGAAGCGTTTGAATTTAGCTCCATTTATAAGCTTGATACCATTGTTGTGCCGACCAACCGCCCAATGATCCGTAAAGATATGCCGGATCTGGTCTACATGACCGAACTGGATAAAATCGGTGCGATTATCGAAGACATTAAAGAACGTACCGCTAACGGCCAGCCCGTTCTGGTCGGGACCATCTCCATTGAGAAATCTGAAGTGGTTTCCAATGAGTTGACCAAGGCCGGTATCAAACACAATGTTCTGAACGCTAAGTTCCACGCCAACGAAGCGGCTATCGTTGCTCAGGCGGGTTACCCAGCCGCGGTAACTATCGCGACTAACATGGCGGGTCGTGGTACGGATATCGTGCTGGGCGGGAGCTGGCAGGAAGAGATTGCTGAGCTGGATGAGCCAACGCCAGAGCAAATTGCTCAGATCAAAGCGGACTGGAAGGTTCGCCACGATGCGGTACTGGCTTCCGGCGGTCTGCACATTATCGGTACTGAGCGTCATGAGTCCCGCCGTATCGATAACCAGCTGCGTGGCCGTTCTGGCCGTCAGGGCGATGCCGGTTCTTCCCGCTTCTACCTGTCGATGGAAGATGCCCTGATGCGTATCTTTGCCTCAGATCGCGTATCCAACATGATGCGTAAACTGGGCATGAAGCCGGGAGAGGCGATTGAACACCCGTGGGTGACCAAGGCGATTGCCAACGCACAGCGTAAAGTTGAAAGCCGTAACTTTGATATTCGTAAACAGCTGCTGGAATACGATGACGTTGCGAACGATCAGCGCCGGGCGATTTATACCCAGCGTAATGAGCTGCTCGACGTTACCGACGTGAGCGAAACCATCGCCAGCATTCGTGAAGACGTCTTCAAAGTCACCATCGATGCGCATATTCCGCCTCAGTCTCTGGAAGAAATGTGGGATGTAGAAGGTCTGGAAGAGCGTCTGAAAAACGACTTTGATCTCGAAATGCCGATCAAAGAATGGCTGGACAAAGAACCTGAGCTGCACGAAGAAACGCTGCGTGAGCGTATTCTGCAGACGGCGATTGAGCTTTATCAGCGTAAAGAAGAAGTCGTGGGTGCGGAAATGATGCGTCACTTCGAAAAAGGCGTGATGCTGCAAACGCTGGATTCGCTGTGGAAAGAGCATCTGGCCGCAATGGATTACCTGCGTCAGGGGATCCACCTGCGCGGTTATGCGCAGAAAGATCCGAAGCAGGAATACAAGCGTGAGTCCTTCTCCATGTTTGCCGCGATGCTGGAGTCACTGAAATATGAAGTGATCAGCACCCTGAGCAAAGTCCAGGTCCGCCTGCCGGAAGAAGTTGAAGCGATGGAGCAACAGCGTCGTGAAGAAGCCGAGCGTCTGGCACGTTTGCAGCAGCTTAGTCATGTGGATGATGAAACTCAGGCCGCACAGGCGCTGGCAGCAGAAACTGGCGATCGTAAAGTGGGTCGAAACGATCCTTGCCCTTGCGGCTCCGGTAAAAAATACAAACAGTGCCATGGCCGCCTGAGCTAAGGTCTGACAAAATCGAAAAGGCGCAGCTTTCTGCGCCTTCCAGACTGTAGACACACCTTCGGCGAAAGAAGAAACATCAGAAAGTTTGTTAAAAACAAAGGAAAATCAATTCATTGATTTTCGGCTGATAACCACAGAGAGGGGAAAAACCACGCTTTTTCCCCTCTCTGTCAGCAACCACAAAGGCGCAGCTTGCTGCGCCTTTTTTACGCATGGAGTGTGAGAATATGAAACAACTACAAATCGCCGTCGGAATCATTCGTAATCAGCAGGGTGAAATTTTTATCACGCAGCGCGCAGCCGATGCGCATATGGCGAATAAATGGGAATTTCCCGGTGGTAAGATTGAGGTCGGTGAGTCCCCGGAACAGGCCGTTATTCGTGAACTACAGGAAGAAACCGGTATTGTGGCGCAGAAGCCACAACTGTTTGAAACCCTTGAATATCAGTTCCCGGATCGTCATATTTCCCTGTGGTTTTACCTGATCGAGAGCTGGGCAGGAGAACCCTGGGGCAAAGAAGGGCAGCCAGGACGTTGGGTTGCTCAAGGAGAGCTCATCGCTGACGAGTTTCCGCCAGCCAATGAGCCCGTCATTTTAAAGCTGCTAAACGCTTAGCGTGCCTGCTCTTCGCTCCAGTCATCGCTTTCAGAAAGATCGCCGCTGCTCGGAATTCGTTTTTCCTCAGCGGCCCACTCGCCCAAATCAATAAGCTGGCAGCGCTTGCTGCAAAATGGTCTGTATGGACTACTTTCGTTCCAGATAACCGCTTTGCCGCAGCCAGGACAATTAACGATGGTTTCTTCGTTCATGTTTTTTCCTTAGCAGCAGGCAAGCTCAAAGTCCAGACGTTCAGGCACCTGGCCATTTTCTGAATCCAGCGGCATAAACCGAATCGCAAAGCGGCTTTTGTGGCCGGAAATTTGCGGATAAAGCTGGTCTCCGAGAGTGAGATGCAGGCGAAGCAAGTCGGCATCGTCGCCGTTATCCTGATAGAACCCATTGAGGCTGGTTTGTTTCCGGAATGGCGCAGAATTGCGGATGATGTCCAACAGAAGGTCGAGTGACTGTTTTACCGGTTCGAGACTGTTTAGCCAAAAATTAACCTGAACATCGCGTTGTTCCTGCGGCAGATAAAGCCAAATATGTAGCGTCGGCAGGTCGAAACTACAGCAACCGCCTGGGATGCTAAGGCGCTGGCGTACCAGCGCAATAAGGCGATCTTCTCGCAGTATCTGCCCAATACGCGGTGCGGCCATTAATACGCTGCCGCAGGTCTCCAATTGGCTTCGCAGCGAGTCGATGCGCTGCATATCCACCCCAGGGACTTCTGACCAGCTGAGCAGTTTACGCTGCTGACGGCCTATCTCTTTGAGAATATCGGTACGAATTTCGCCCCTTTCAAACACATCCAGTAAGTCACCGACGTTACGAAAAAAATGCAGCGCCTTTGCGCTGTCATTAACTGGAAGTGCTGACTGCATCTGTTGGATCAAAAACTCAATACGCAGCCACGTGCGCATTTTCTCATTCAATGGGTGTTCGAAAAGAACTTGAGTGTTCATCATTCTGCTTCCTGTTGTGCGGCCAGACTAGCCAGTTTCAGGTACTGGCTATGCAGGCGGTCAACATGCACGACAACGTCCTGGGGGCTGCCGTCATTATTAATTACATCATCTGCTGCGGCGAGACGAGCTTCGCGGGACGCCTGAGCATCCAGAATCTGCTGTGCGTGCTCGCGGGAAACATTATCCCGCAGCATAGTACGCGCAATCTGGGTCTCGGGGGAAACATCCACCACTAAAATCCGGTCCGCCTTTTGTTGCAGATTGTTTTCTATCAGCAGCGGGACTACCCACAGCACATAAGGTGAGGTAGCGCGGGCAATTTCATCACGGGTTCGCTGCTGGATGATGGGATGCAGCAGGTTATTAACCCATTGCTTTTGCTGCGGGGAGCTGAAAATCGTTTCTCTCAATGCCCGACGGTTTAAAGAACCATCTTCCAGAAGGATCTCAGGGCCAAAATGTTGAGAAATGAGAGCTAACGCACGTTGGCCGGGTTCAACAACCTGACGGGCAATCACATCTGCATCAATGACGGCGACTCCAGCGCGGGAAAAGGCTTCGGCGACAGTACTTTTACCGCTGCCAATGCCGCCCGTTAGTGCAACCGTGTAAACCATAGATAACCGATCCTGATGCTATATTTATCAATAATATAAAAAGTCTTCAGCAGCGCGTTTTTAAATGAATTTGCATCATATAAAAATCAGGTATTCGCCGTCTTCGGGCTTTTTACCGTTTACCAGGTAAATTTAAACGATTGTAGCGTAAAAAAGTCGGTTTTCGCAGTCTTGCGGAGTCATTATTACTGCGTATGATAGCGTCACTGGAGTTGGCTGTTGCTTGCTCGTTTTACTTTAAGCCACAGGTACGTTTACCGTGCTTGCTCACCCCAGTGTCTGATTTCTGTATATCTGGGTTCCGGGCCTGCCGTTGTTCTCTGTCTTGAGTAATGAAGAGCCTGCCGCCAATCGCGTTCATCGCCATTCGACCCAGGGATCTGCATCATGCGTATTGAAGAAGATTTGAAGTTAGGTTTTAAAGACGTTTTAATCCGCCCAAAACGCTCCACCCTCAAAAGCCGTTCAGACGTTGAGCTGGAACGTCAATTCACATTCAAGCATTCCGGCATCACGTGGTCTGGCGTCCCTATTATTGCTGCAAATATGGACACTGTTGGCACTTTCGCGATGGCGCAGGCGCTGGCCTCATTCGATATTCTTACCGCTGTACACAAACACTACTCGGTAGAAGAGTGGAGCAACTTTATTCGTTCCGTGCCTGAAAGCCTGCTGCGCCATATCATGGTCTCAACCGGTACTTCTGATGCAGATTTTGCCAAAACCAGGCAGATTCTGGCTCTGACTCCTGCGCTGAAATTTATCTGTATCGACGTGGCAAACGGCTACTCTGAGCACTTCACTCAGTTCGTCAGCAAAGCCCGTGAAGCATGGCCTGATAAAGTTATCTGTGCGGGTAACGTGGTTACCGGTGAAATGTGTGAAGAATTGATTCTGTCCGGGGCCGATATCGTGAAAGTGGGCATTGGCCCTGGCTCTGTATGTACCACGCGCGTTAAAACCGGCGTGGGCTATCCTCAGCTTTCCGCCGTCATTGAATGTGCCGATGCGGCACATGGCCTGGGCGGCCAAATCGTTAGCGATGGCGGTTGCACTATGCCGGGCGACGTGGCCAAGGCCTTCGGCGGCGGCGCCGACTTCGTTATGCTGGGCGGTATGCTGGCTGGACACGAAGAAAGCGGCGGTACCGTTGTCGAACAGGATGGTGAGAAGTTTATGCTGTTCTACGGCATGAGTTCCGAGTCTGCCATGACCCGCCACGTAGGCGGTGTTGCGCAGTACCGCGCTGCAGAAGGCAAAACTGTTAAGCTGCCTCTGCGCGGGCCGGTGGAAAATACCGCTCGCGATATCCTTGGCGGCCTGCGTTCTGCATGTACTTATGTAGGTGCTTCTCGCCTTAAAGAGCTGACCAAACGCACGACTTTCATCCGCGTAGCGGAACAGGAAAACCGCGTTTTCAATAGCCTCTGATGAGCATCAATGACGCAGTTCAGGCTGCGTCATCCTCCTCCGCTCATGGCATCCCCCATCTGGAAAATAGGCAGATACATGGCTATCACCAGCGTGCCAATGATTAAGCCAATGACCAGCATCATGACCGGCTCCAGCGTGGCGGCAAGATTTTCAGCCAGTTCCTGCGTTTTCTCATAATGCCAGCGCGCCAGCCGCTCAAGCATAAGATCCAGAGAACCCGATTCTTCACCAATGCGAACCAGCTGTTGGCAAAGTGGTGTGAAATACCCCGACTGCTCCAGCGCCTGCCATAGGGGCTTTCCTTCGGAAACCCGATCGTGTACATCAGCAATTTGCCGTTGCCAGAAAGTCTGGGTCAGCGTTTTTTTAACCGCATCAAGCCCTTCTAGCAGAGGAACGCCAGAATGCTGAGACAGCGTTAACACGGTAAATATCTGGCTGAGCAACTGGCCCTGCCTCAAGGGTGCAATGACCGGTATTTTTAACAGCAGTAATTGTTCTTTTTCCCGAATGCCGGGCTGGGTACGACGAAGCCACCAACCGATAACAGCGAAGAACACTGCGGTTAAAACCCACCATCCCCCTTGAGACGTTGCCCACTCTGAAAGACTCATAACGGCTTGGGTAATGGCGGGCAAAGGCGCGTTAAAAGAACGATAGATATTGGCAAACTCGGGCAGAACAAACCCAACCATGCCTGTGGTTACCAGCAGCGCAACAATCAAAATAAAAAGCGGATAACGCAGGGCTTTCACGACCTTTTTGCTGAGTTGGTATTGTTGTTCTTGTTGTTCGGCCAGCCGCTGGCAGCACTCCGCAAGCCTTCCCGTTAGCTCTCCAGTATGCAGCAAGGCAATAAAAAGGGGAGGGAAGATACTGGGCCATTGCTTAAGCGCTTCGGAAAACGGTATACCCTGCGCTACCTGCCGCTCGATGTGTTGTAATAATGCCGACCATGCAGGTTTTGGATGCTGGCGGGCTATGAGCAACAGAGAGTCAGTCAAAGCAATGCCTGCATGAAGTAGCGCTGCAAGCTGCCTGACAACGTCAATTTTGTACTGAATATGCCAACAGGATTGGCCCGATAAAGATGATTTTTTAGCGGAAATGAGCTGGAGCTGCTGCTGAGCAAGCTCCGCTTCAAGCAAGGCTCGCTCGCTGGTAAGCAATTCACCTCTCTTGAGCTGGCCTTCATTATCTATGGCTTCCCAGCGCCAGAGCAGAGGTTTAGGCATGTGGCACACCTAACACACGGTAAACCTCCTCCAGCGTCGTATGGCCTTGTGCTACGGCAGCGCAGCCACTCTCGAAAAGCGTACTCATTCCTTGCTCTCTGGCGAGCTTTTCAATTTTACTTGCGGGTTCGCCTTGCGTGATGACTTGCCTTAAATCAGCGGATAGCGGCAGGATTTCAAATAGCGCTGTTCGCCCATAATACCCTCCATAGCAACGCTCACATCCTGTCGCACGCCAATTGGGCAGTGCGGAAGGCCAAATGTGTCCAGGTAATGTTATGGCGGGTTCGTGATGCGCTTTACAGTGAGGGCAAAGTTTTCTCACCAGTCTTTGAGCCACGATAATATTTACAGCAGACGCGATCATCCAGCGAGGAATGGCCATTTGCTCAAGGCGGACAAGCGTTTCAACGGTGGAATTGGTATGCAGCGTCGATAAAACCAGGTGCCCGGTCTGGGCCGCCTTGATGGCAATTTCTGCGGTTTCTCCATCCCTGATCTCACCGACCATAATGATGTCTGGATCCTGCCTCAGTAATGCGCGCAGGACGTGCTGAAAGGTGAGACCCGCCTTCGGGTTTATCTGCGTCTGATTCAGTCCTTCCTGAGGAATTTCTATTGGATCTTCTACGCTGCAGACGTTAATGCCAGGTTGGTTAAGCGCCGTCAGGGCGCTGTACAGCGTAATGGTTTTTCCGCTACCCGTCGGACCGGTTACCAGAATCATGCCCTGCGGGGCCTGGAGCGATTGCTCAAGTTTTTTGGTTTCATCCTCTGACATGCCCAGGGAGTGAATGTCCATATGTTGTTTACCCTGCTGAAGAAGCCGTAAAACGACCTTCTCTCCGTATCGGCAGGGCAGCGTCGAGACGCGAAATGACGCTTTCACGTCCTCGGTGAGGTAGTCCATTTGTCCGTCCTGCGGCAATCGCTTTTCAGCGATATCCAGGTTAGCCAGAATTTTGAGCCTTGCAGTCACTGGGGCTGCCATTGCCTGGGGCAGTAGCGGTTGGCATTGCAGTACGCCATCAATGCGCAGCCGAATTCGATAGGCATTTTCGAAGGGCTCAAAATGGATATCGGATGCACGCTGCTGAACGGCGGCGGCAAGCGTTGTATTCAAGAGTGCGACCACCGAACTGCTGCGATCGTGCTCCAAAGGTTGAGAGGGCTCCAGCGTTTGCCATTTCTCCAGCCGTTCAATAGGCCAGATCTCTACATCAATGTGTTTATCGCAAAGAAAACGGAGCGCTTCGTACATTTGCTCGTTTGGGGCTTCAGCAACGGCAATTCGTACCGCGCCAGGTGTTTCCTCTATCAGTACGGCGTTGTAATGCTGGCAAAGGGCGTTGAGCTGTTCTTTTGTACTCATTTGCCAGTCCCCGCTTGCGTTTCGTTAAAACGGAATACATCTTCACAGGCTTGTTTCAGCGGCGATCCGTTTTCAGCATTACAGACTCTTGCCCAGCCGGTTACGCCGTTAGCATCGCTCCACTGAGGGGTGAACGTTACCGCCAGCCCGTTCAGGGATTCCTGGCCGTTGAGTGTCACAATCCCGCTGGCAACGCTCATCGCGCTGATATAACGCGTTGTTTTGGTTTCAGCGATGCCGTTACTGCCGGCATTGCAACCGGAGATCCCCCCGCGCTCGATGGCACAAAGCTCGACGGCGGTACGATAGGGCAGGAAGGTTTGCAGCATATCGGTCAAGGCTGCTTTGCGAAGGTAGTTTTGATATCCTGGAATACCGATGGCGCTAAGAATGGCGATGATGCCTATCACCACCATGAGCTCAATTAGCGTAAATCCTTTTTGCTTGTTCACTTGTCGCTCCTTTTGTTGAGAGAGCAACACTGTGCTGAACAGGTTAAGGAATAGCGAACAGGGAAACGGGTATTTGGGGAATGCCTTCCGCGTTAGTTAACGCCGTTGTGCGTATCGACAATCAAAATGGAAGTCAGTACGCAAAAAAGCGGACACAGTACTGACTGGTCCGCCGCGGTGCTGCGTTAGCGGAAGCGCATAGACAAGTCGAGGGCGCGTATGTGCTTAGTGAGAGCGCCTACGGAGATGTAGTCCACGCCCGTATCAGCGAATGTTCTGAGCGTCTCTTTGGTTACGTTGCCGGAGACTTCTAAGCGAGCTTTCCCTTGGGTAAGTGCCACGGCCTCACGCATTTGCTCCACGGTAAAGTTGTCCAGCATGATGATATCAGCCCCAGCTTTTAGCGCCTGACCCAATTCATCCAGTGACTCAACTTCCACTTCTACCGGCACGTCCGGGTGCATCCAGAATGCTTTCTCCACTGCCTGACGGATGGAGCCGGAAGCAATAATGTGATTTTCTTTGATAAGGAAAGCATCTGAAAGGCCGAGACGATGGTTACTGCCGCCGCCACAAAGCACGGCATATTTCAGCGCGGTGCGCAGGCCCGGGAGCGTTTTGCGGGTATCCAGCAACTGCGTTTTAGTGCCCTCAAGCAGCGCCACATAACTGTGAACTTCGCTGGCTACGCCTGAGAGCGTTTGCACGAAGTTCAACGCCGTTCTTTCTCCGGTCAAGAGAATACGAGCCGGGCCATTAAGCTCAAAAAGTGGCTGATTGATCGTTACTTCAGCGCCATCTTCAACATGCCAGGTCACCGTCACGTCTCCGCCAAGCTGAATAAAGACTTCTTCTACCCAGCGTTTACCGCAAAAAATGCCATTTTCACGGGTGATAACAACCGCATGAGACGTGCTTTCTGGGGGCAATAGCTGTGCCGTAATGTCGTTGTTTGGGTCGACTTCACCGCCCAGATCTTCCCGCAGCGCCTGAGCTACGGCGAGAGGGATATCGAGGGTAATTCGTTCGAGCAGCTCGTCACGTCGGCGGTCAGGGTTATAACGGCGGGGCGGCATGATTAAACTCCGGAATGAATAAGTTAATATTGTTTCATGCTACTCTGAAGCGACTTCAAGTACCACTCTAAGGAGAACCTCTCATGCAGCTTAAAGAAGGCTGGCTGGTGGGGGTAAAACATCTGCCATCCCCGCATTGTGACGGCCGACCGGAAGAGGAAAATCCCTCGTTGCTGGTGGTGCACAATATCAGTTTGCCGCCGGGGGAGTTCGGTGGCCCATGGATTGATGCGTTATTTGCCGGAACGCTCGATCCTGCAGCGCATCCTTACTTTGCCGGTATTTCGCATTTGCGCGTGTCGGCACATTGTCTGATTCGCCGGAACGGTGAAATTGTTCAGTACGTGCCTTTTGATAAACGAGCCTGGCATGCGGGCGTCTCAAGCTATCAGGGCAGAGAGAAGTGCAACGACTTTTCTATCGGTATTGAGCTGGAAGGTACCGATACGCTGGCTTACACCGACGCTCAATATGAACAACTCACAGCCTTAGCTAACTTACTGATTCAACACTATCCTGATATGGCGAAAAACATCACGGGCCACAGCGATATAGCGCCCGGTCGGAAGACCGACCCTGGCCCTTCGTTTGACTGGCCGCGCTTTTTGGGCGCGGTTGAAGAGGCAACTGACAAGGAGAGTACATGACCCTGTTTACCCTGCTGTTAGTCCTGATGGGCGAGCGATTGTTCAAAATGGGCGAGCACTGGCAGTTAGATCACCGTCTTGAAGTTTTGTTTGGACGGGTTAAGCATTTTTCTCTGTTAAGAACGTTGCTAATGACCGCGGCATTTATGGCCGTGGTTTTCCTGATTCTCCGTGCTTTAGATGGGTTACTGTTCAACGTTCCGCTGCTGGTGTTCTGGATTGCGCTGGGCGTGCTGTGCATCGGGGCAGGGCAGGTCAGGCTGCATTACCATTCGTATCTTAAAGCTGCCAGCCATGACGATGAACATGCCCGTGATGCAATGGCCGCAGAGCTTACATTGATTCATGGTGTTCCGCCTGAGTGCAGTGAACGTGAATATCTACGCGAGCTACAAAACGCACTGCTGTGGATTAACTTTCGTTTCTATCTTGCCCCACTGTTTTGGTTCGTGGTGGGTGGAGTCTGGGGGCCGGTTACGCTCGCAGGGTATGCTTTCCTGCGCGCATGGCAAACGTGGCTGGCCAGACACCATACGCCGCACGAGCGCTTGCTTTCGGGGATTGACGGCGTTTTGCATATTCTTGACTGGGTGCCTGTGCGTTTGGTTGGTGTCGCTTATGCCCTGTTAGGGCACGGTGAGCGAGCGCTTCCGGCCTGGTTTGCCTCCCTTGCCGACAGACATACCTCTCAGTACCAGGTTCTGACGCAGCTGGCACAGTACTCGCTGGCGAGAGAACCTCACCAGGATAAGGTGAAAACGCCGAAAGCTGCGGTATCGCTGGCGAAGAAGGTTTCATTAGTGATTGTGGTCGTGGTGGCGTTACTGACGATTTACGGTACTTTGGTTTAGCATCGGAAGGCTTGTAACAAAACGCCCCGCATTTGCGGGGCGTTTTGTTTATCAGGCTTTAACGGCCTTCAGGTTTTTCTGCTTCAGGAAATAACCAACGCCCAGAATCGCAATCCACACTGGGATCAGATACACCGAGATGGCCATGCCTGGCGTTATCAGCATGATGACCAACACGCCAACCATAAACAGCAGGCAGACCCAGTTACCCAGCGGATAGAACAAGGCAGGGAAGCGGGTTTTAACCCCTTGCTGCAGCTTGGCACGACGGAACTTCATGTGCGCCAGGCTGATCATCGCCCAGTTGATCACCAGGGCGGAGACAACCAGCGCCATCAGCAGGCCGAAAGCGGATTCCGGTGCCAGGTAGTTAATCAGCACGCAAAGGGCGGTAAAGCCTGCGGAAACCAGAATCGTGTTCACCGGTACACCGCGCTTATCGACGCTTTTCAGCATCTTCGGCGCGTTCCCCTGCTGTGCCAGGCCAAACAGCATACGGCTATTGCAGTAAACGCAGCTGTTGTAAACCGACAGGGCGGCGGTCAGCACCACAATATTCAGGGCGTTGGCCACGAAAGTGTCGCCCAGCTCATGGAAGATCAGCACGAACGGGCTGGTGTCAGCGGTCACGCGCGTCCACGGCAGCAGGGACAGCAGAATCGCCAGCGAACCCACATAGAAAATCAGAATACGGTAGATAACCTGGTTGGTCGCTTTTGGAATGCTCACTTCCGGGTTGTCTGCTTCAGCGGCGGTAATACCGACCAGCTCAAGCCCGCCGAAGGAGAACATAATGATAGCCATCATCATTACCAGCCCGGTGATGCCGTGCGGCAGGAAGCCACCCTGATCCCAGAGGTTGCTGACGGACGCCTGTGGGCCACCGTTGCCGCTAAAGAGTAACCAGCCGCCGAACAGAATCATGGCGATAACCGCCACTACTTTGATGATAGCGAACCAAAACTCCATCTCACCAAAGACTTTAACGTTAGTTAAATTGATAGCGTTGATAGCAACGAAGAACACCGCCGCCGTAGCCCAGGTTGGGATCTCCGGCCACCAGAACTGGATGTATTTGCCGACGGCCGTCAGTTCAGCCATGGCGACCAGGACATAGAGTACCCAGTAGTTCCAGCCTGAAGCGAATCCCGCAAAACCCCCCCAGTACTTGTAAGCAAAATGGCTGAATGAGCCGGCTACCGGTTCTTCAACGACCATTTCACCCAGCTGGCGCATAATTAAAAATGCGATAAACCCGGCGATAGCATAGCCGAGAATAATTGCCGGACCTGCGGACTGAATGACGGATGCGCTGCCCAGAAACAGGCCCGTCCCGATAGCTCCACCCAGCGCGATAAGCTGAATGTGGCGGTTTTTAAGACCGCGCTTCAGCGTGTCGCCGTGCTGTTGACCTTCCATCATGTAACCTCGTAGTGGTTAATGTCTGCGCTACATTGACGCGGATGTAATTGTTGTATTCCGTAATGTGTAGTCTTTTTTTTACGGTTATCAATTATGAATTTTGCGGATAGGGCTACCGCATTGCAAAGAATAATGTTAAGCGCATGCCTTTGCACCTGCTTTCTGCCACTGCTCTGACGAGTTGGGCAAAAAGAAACCATTTGTAAAAAAGGGAGGAGGGCAATGTGAGTCCGGAATACTTCTTGAGCTGCCGTTTTTCGTCATAAAAATGACATACGTTCACCGCGTCTCTCGGTTGTTTTTGAAAAATATATCGTTTCATAAACGTTAACTTACCGCTTTGTGGGTAAACGCAAGTTAGTGCCCAGGTTATGGTTTTGAAAATCCCTTCTTTTGTTATTGTTAAAATGTGCCTGCTTTCATGATTTCAATCAAAACCAATATGGACAGAAGGTGAATACTTTGTTACTTTTAGCCTCACGAACGTGAAATTGGTCTTACCAATTGACTCCGGGCTAATGGCAGAGATAGGGAACGATGGCCTACAGCAAAATCCGCCAACCAAAATTATCCGATGTGATAGAGCAGCAACTGGAGTTTCTCATCCTCGAGGGCACTCTACGCCCGGGCGAAAAACTTCCACCTGAACGCGAACTGGCGAAACAATTTGATGTTTCCCGTCCTTCGCTGCGCGAGGCCATCCAGCGTCTCGAAGCCAAGGGTTTGCTGCTTCGTCGCCAGGGCGGCGGTACTTTTGTCCAGAACAGCCTTTGGCAGAGCCTGAGCGACCCGCTGGTCGAACTGCTCTCAGACCATCCCGAATCCCAGTTTGATCTGCTTGAAACCCGCCATGCGCTTGAAGGCATTGCCGCCTATTACGCGGCGCTGCGCGGAACCGAAGAAGATCTCTCGCGCATTGGTGATTGCCATATTGCCATCCAGCAGGCTCAGGAGTCCGGTGATTTAGACGCCGAAGCCGATGCCGTCATGCAGTATCAAATTGCCGTAACCGAAGCCGCGCATAATGTTGTGCTTCTTCATTTATTGCGCTGCATGGAGCCTATGCTCGAACAGAACGTTCGCCAGAATTTTGAATTGCTCTACGCGCGCCGCGAGATGTTGGCGCAAGTGAGCAGCCATCGCGCCAGCATTTTTGCGGCGATTATGGCTCGCCAGCCGGAGCAGGCGCGAGAAGCGTCGCACCGTCACCTGGCGTTTATTGAGGAAATATTGCTGGATCGCAGCCGTGAGCAGAGCCGTCGTGAGCGCTCTCTCCGTCTCCTTCAGCAACGTAAGGATTAAGCGCCAAACTTTAGAGCGCGGCAACTAAACACAGAACCTGTCTTATTGTGTTTTCTCGCGAAAATACAATGGGACAGGTTCCAGATAATCAACGTATTAGACAGATAAGGAATACCCCCATGTCAGAACGTTTCCCAAATGACGTGGATCCGATTGAAACTCGCGACTGGCTACAGGCGATCGAATCGGTTATCCGTGAAGAAGGTGTTGAGCGTGCACAGTATCTGATCGATCAGCTGCTGTCCGAAGCCAGCAAAGGCGGCGTGAAAGTCGCTGCTTCTGCAGGTGCTCGCAACTATGTGAACACCATTGCCGTTGAAGACGAACCGGAATACCCGGGCAATCTGGATCTGGAACGCCGCATTCGTTCTGCTATCCGCTGGAACGCGATCATGACCGTTCTGCGCGCATCCAAGAAAGATCTGGAACTGGGTGGCCACATGGCATCCTTCCAGTCTTCTGCGACCGTTTACGAAGTGTGCTTCAACCACTTCTTCCGTGCAGCCAACGAGAAAGACGGCGGCGATCTGGTGTACTTCCAGGGCCACATCTCTCCGGGCATCTATGCACGTGCTTTCCTTGAAGGCCGCCTGACCGAAGAGCAGATGAACAATTTCCGTCAGGAAGTTCACGGTAAAGGTCTGTCTTCTTATCCGCACCCTAAACTGATGCCAGAATTCTGGCAGTTCCCGACCGTTTCCATGGGTCTGGGCCCAATCGGTGCGATCTACCAGGCTAAATTCCTGAAATATCTGGAACACCGTGGCCTGAAAGACACCTCCGAGCAAACCGTTTACGCCTTCTTGGGCGACGGTGAAATGGATGAGCCAGAATCTAAAGGCGCTATCACCATCGCGACCCGTGAGAAGCTGGACAACCTGTGCTTCATCATCAACTGTAACCTGCAGCGTCTGGATGGTCCGGTCACCGGTAACGGCAAGATCATCAACGAACTGGAAGGCATCTTCAGCGGTGCTGGCTGGAACGTGATCAAAGTGATGTGGGGCGGTCGTTGGGATGAGCTGCTGCGTAAAGATACCAGCGGTAAACTGATCCAGCTGATGAACGAAACCGTTGACGGCGACTACCAGACCTTCAAATCCAAAGACGGTGCGTATGTTCGTGAGCACTTCTTCGGCAAATACCCTGAAACCGCAGCGCTGGTTGCAGACTGGACTGATGAGCAGATCTGGGCCCTGAACCGCGGCGGTCACGATCCGAAGAAAGTCTACGCTGCACTGAAAAAAGCGCAGGAAACCAAAGGTAAAGCGACCGTTATCCTGGCCCACACCATCAAAGGTTACGGCATGGGCGATACCGCAGAAGGTAAAAACATCGCTCACCAGGTGAAGAAAATGAACATGGACGGCGTGCGTTACATCCGCGACCGTTTCAATGTGCCAGTGACCGATGAGCAGGTAGAAAACCTGTCTTACATCACCTTCCCTGAAGGCTCTGAAGAGCACAAGTACCTGCACGAACGCCGTCAGGCGCTGAAAGGCTATCTGCCTGCTCGCCAGCCTAACTTCTCCGAAAAACTGGAACTGCCTGCGCTGGAAGACTTCTCTCAGCTGCTGGAAGAGCAGAACAAAGAGATCTCCACCACCATCGCCTTCGTTCGTGCCCTGAACGTGATGCTGAAGAACCCGTCTATCAAAGACCGTCTGGTTCCAATCATCGCCGATGAAGCGCGTACCTTTGGTATGGAAGGTCTGTTCCGTCAGATCGGTATCTACAGCCCGAACGGCCAGCAGTACACCCCGCAGGACCGTGAGCAGGTTGCATACTATAAAGAAGACGAGAAAGGCCAGATTCTGCAGGAAGGGATCAACGAACTGGGTGCTGGTGCATCCTGGCTGGCGGCTGCGACCTCTTACAGCACCAACAACCTGCCGATGATTCCGTTCTACATCTACTATTCTATGTTCGGTTTCCAGCGTATCGGTGACCTGTGCTGGCAGGCCGGTGACCAACAGGCTCGCGGCTTCCTGGTCGGCGGGACTTCCGGTCGTACGACTCTGAACGGTGAAGGTCTGCAGCACGAAGATGGCCACAGCCACATTCAGTCTCTGACTATTCCTAACTGTATCTCTTACGATCCGTCTTACGCGTACGAAGTGGCTGTCATCATGCACGACGGTCTGACCCGTATGTACGGTGAAGCGCAAGAGAACATTTACTACTACATCACCACCCTGAACGAAAACTACCACATGCCGGCTATGCCAGCAGGTGCCGAGGAAGGTATCCGTAAAGGTATCTACAAACTCGAAACCGTGGCAGGTAGCAAAGGTAAAGTTCAGCTGCTGGGCTCCGGTTCTATCCTGCGTCACGTGCGTGAAGCAGCACAGATCCTGGCGAACGACTACGGCGTGGGCTCTGACGTGTACAGCGTAACTTCCTTCACCGAACTGGCACGTGATGGCCAGGATTGTGAGCGCTGGAACATGCTGCACCCAATGGAAACTCCGCGCGTGCCTTACATCGCTCAGGTGATGAACGACGCGCCAGCGGTTGCTTCTACTGACTATATGAAACTGTTTGCTGAGCAGGTTCGTACTTACGTACCAGCTGATGATTATCGCGTCCTGGGCACCGACGGCTTCGGTCGTTCTGACAGCCGCGAAAACCTGCGTCACCACTTCGAAGTTGATGCTTCTTACGTGGTCGTAGCAGCCCTGGGCGAACTGGCTAAACGTGGCGAAATCGATAAGAAAGTGGTTGCTGACGCAATTACTAAATTCAACATCGATGCAGAAAAAGTTAACCCGCGTCTGGCGTAAGAGGTAAAGAGACAATGGCTATCGAAATCAAAGTACCAGACATCGGCGCTGATGAAGTTGAAATCACCGAGATTCTGGTCAAAGTTGGCGACAAAGTTGAAGCTGAACAGTCGCTGATCACTGTAGAAGGCGATAAAGCCTCTATGGAAGTTCCGTCTCCACAGGCTGGCGTCGTGAAAGAGATCAAAGTCTCTGTCGGCGACAAAACCGAGACCGGCAAACTGATCATGATTTTCGATTCCGCCGAAGGTGCAGCAGCCGCTGCACCTGCTAAGGCAGAAGAGAAGAAAGAAGCCGCTCCGGCCGCAGCGCCTGCTGCTGCCGCTGCGAAAGACGTTAACGTGCCAGACATTGGCGGTGACGAAGTAGAAGTTACCGAGATCATGGTGAAAGTGGGCGACACCGTTGCCGCTGAACAATCTCTGATCACCGTAGAAGGCGACAAAGCTTCTATGGAAGTCCCTGCGCCGTTTGCGGGCGTGGTGAAAGAGATCAAAATCAGCACCGGCGACAAAGTGTCTACCGGTTCCCCGATCATGGTCTTCGAAGTGGCGGGTGCCGCACCTGCTGCCGCTCCGGCACAGGCTGCTGCTCCGGCCGCTGCCGCAGCACCTGCGGCTTCCGGCTCTAAAGAAGTTAACGTCCCGGACATCGGCGGTGATGAAGTTGAAGTCACTGAAGTGATGGTAAAAGTGGGCGATAAAGTTGCCGCTGAGCAGTCACTGATCACCGTAGAAGGCGACAAAGCTTCCATGGAAGTGCCTGCACCATTCGCCGGCACCGTGAAAGAAATCAAAATCAGCACCGGCGACAAAGTGTCTACCGGTTCCCTGATCATGGTCTTCGAAGTAGAAGGCGCTGCACCTGCTGCGGCTCCAACTGCTGCAGCACCAGCTCCAGCCGCTGCGGCACCAGCCCCGGCAGCCAAAGCCGCTGCACCTGCTGCTAAAGCAGAAGGTAAATCTGAATTCGCTGAAAACGACGCGTACGTTCATGCGACTCCGCTGATCCGCCGTCTGGCTCGCGAGTTCGGCGTTAACCTGGCGAAAGTGAAAGGCACCGGCCGTAAAGGTCGTATCCTGCGTGAAGACGTTCAGGCTTACGTGAAAGACGCTGTTAAACGCGCTGAAGCCGCTCCGGCTGCGACCGGCGGTGGTCTGCCAGGCATGCTGCCATGGCCGAAAGTTGACTTCAGCAAGTTCGGCGAAATCGAAGAAGTGGAAATGGGCCGCATCCAGAAAATCTCTGGTGCTAACCTGAGCCGTAACTGGGTGATGATCCCGCACGTTACCCACTTCGACAAAACCGATATCACCGATCTGGAAGCGTTCCGTAAGCAGCAGAACGACGAAGCCGCTAAGCGTAAGCTGGACGTGAAGTTCACTCCTGTAGTGTTCATCATGAAAGCCGTTGCGGCCGCGCTGGAGCAGATGCCTCGCTTCAACAGCTCCCTGTCCGAAGATGGCCAGAAGCTGACGCTGAAAAAATACATCAACATCGGTGTGGCGGTTGATACCCCGAATGGTCTGGTTGTTCCAGTCTTCAAAGACGTGAACAAGAAGAGCATCACCGAGCTGTCTCGCGAACTGATGGCTATCTCCAAGAAAGCTCGCGACGGCAAGCTGACCGCTGGCGAAATGCAGGGCGGCTGCTTCACCATCTCCAGCCTGGGCGGGATCGGGACTACTCACTTCGCGCCGATCGTTAACGCGCCAGAAGTGGCTATCCTGGGTGTCTCCAAGTCTGCGATGGAGCCAGTCTGGAACGGTAAAGAGTTCACGCCGCGTCTGATGATGCCGATGTCTCTTTCCTTCGACCACCGCGTAATCGACGGCGCTGATGGAGCTCGCTTCATCACCATCATCAACAACATGTTGTCTGATATTCGCCGCCTGGTGATGTAATTGAAAAGCCGGCCAATCGGCCGGCTTTTTTCTGGTAATCTCATGGTGTTTGTGAGGTTATTGGCGAAAGCGACAATTCGTGAGCCGTTTGTTGTTTCAAAATTGTTAACAATTTTGTAAACTGCGGGCGGATAGAACGACCCGGTGGACGACGGGTATAAATTAAGAGGTCATGATGAGCACAGAAATCAAAACTCAGGTCGTAGTACTTGGGGCAGGCCCGGCAGGTTACTCCGCAGCATTCCGCGCCGCGGATTTAGGTCTGGAAACCGTCATCGTAGAGCGTTACAGCACCCTTGGTGGTGTTTGTCTGAACGTCGGCTGTATCCCTTCTAAAGCGCTGCTGCACGTTGCTAAAGTTATCGAAGAAGCAAAAGCACTGGCCGAACACGGCATCGTTTTCGGTGAGCCGAAAACCGATATCGACAAAATTCGTACCTGGAAAGAGAAAGTTATCACTCAGCTGACCGGCGGCCTGGCGGGTATGGCCAAAGGCCGTAAAGTGAAAGTGGTAAACGGTCTGGGTAAATTCACCGGGGCTAACACCCTGGAAGTGGAAGGCGAAAACGGTAAAACCGTGATCAACTTCGACAACGCTATCATCGCGGCGGGTTCCCGTCCGATCGAGCTGCCGTTCATTCCTCATGAAGATCCACGCGTGTGGGATTCCACAGATGCGCTGGAGCTGAAATCCGTACCTAAACGCCTGCTGGTAATGGGCGGCGGTATCATCGGTCTGGAAATGGGCACCGTATACCATGCGCTGGGTTCAGACATTGACGTGGTTGAAATGTTCGACCAGGTTATCCCGGCTGCAGACAAAGACATCGTGAAAGTCTTCACCAAGCGCATCAGCAAGAAATTCAACCTGATGCTGGAAACCAAAGTGACCGCCGTTGAAGCGAAAGAAGACGGCATCTACGTTTCCATGGAAGGCAAAAAAGCGCCTGCAGAACCACAGCGTTACGACGCGGTTCTGGTGGCTATCGGCCGCGTGCCGAACGGTAAAAACCTCGATGCAGGCAAAGCCGGCGTTGAAGTGGACGACCGCGGCTTTATCCGCGTGGATAAACAGCTGCGCACCAACGTACCGCACATCTTTGCTATCGGCGACATCGTCGGTCAGCCAATGCTGGCACACAAAGGTGTTCACGAAGGCCACGTTGCCGCAGAAGTTATCGCCGGGATGAAGCACTACTTCGATCCGAAAGTGATCCCATCTATCGCTTACACCGAGCCAGAAGTTGCATGGGTTGGTCTGACTGAGAAAGAAGCGAAAGAGAAAGGCATCAGCTACGAAACCGCCACCTTCCCGTGGGCTGCTTCTGGCCGTGCTATCGCTTCCGATTGCGCAGACGGCATGACCAAGCTTATCTTCGACAAAGAGACTCACCGCGTTATCGGTGGGGCGATTGTCGGGACCAACGGCGGCGAGCTGCTGGGCGAAATCGGTCTGGCTATCGAGATGGGCTGTGACGCAGAAGACATCGCGCTCACCATCCACGCTCACCCAACGCTGCACGAATCCGTTGGCCTGGCGGCTGAAGTCTTCGAAGGCAGCATCACCGACCTGCCAAACGCGAAAGCGAAGAAAAAGTAACTTTCAGCGTCTGATAAAGCGGCCCTTTGGGGCCGTTTTTTTTGCCCGTAAAAGGCCGCCCTTGCGAGCGGCCAGTAGCTTAATTGCCCAGGTTCAAAACGAACTGAACGGTAATGTCTGAAATATTCCAGCCACCCTGGCTCAGCGAAAGCAGCGAACCTAACAACAGAAGCAGCGCGTACAGCAAACGCATTTCCATTGCGAGTATACCCTTTTGGGCTACGGTGATTCCTTCTTCACCGGGAAAGGCAGAATCAGGCAAGTGTTTGAGGCTTGCCACGTAGAGCGGTTGAGCTGCTCCCAGGCCCGGTGACTGGCTGCTACACCAGTGAAGCAGGCCAGACTTAACGTTACGGTAGATCGCTTGAACGCTGAATCATCATTTTTAATTTGCAGTAAGTTGCAGCTGTTTTTATAAGGCTGTACGCAAAAAGTACAATTCATCTTGCTGTGATTCATTTTCATATGCAGAATAGACAGCGTTTGGGGCTTGCCACAAAACATTTCCTTTCATCGTGTGCTACCACTTTGTCAGGGCAAACTAACCGCCGAAAGGCGGTTTTTTTGTGTCTGAAGGTCATATCAAAAAGTAATCTATTCCCCCTTAACGATTCAGCAACGTTTTAATGTTGCTTTTTTGTAAACAGATTAACACCCCCTGAAAATCCTGCTATGCTGCCCGACGCGGTACCGGGCATTTACCCTACAAACTGCTGTCTCACAGGAGCGTGAAGAGAGAGATCCGGTAGCGCCAAATGACAATGAGAGCGAGGAGAACCGTCGTGCTAGAAGAATACCGTAAGCACGTAGCTGAACGTGCCGCAGAAGGGATTGTTCCAAAACCCTTAGATGCCACCCAAATGGCCGCACTGGTTGAGCTGCTGAAAACCCCACCAGCAGGTGAAGAAGCATTCCTGTTAGATCTGATTACTAACCGTGTACCGCCGGGCGTTGATGAAGCCGCCTACGTGAAAGCCGGTTTCCTTGCTGCCATTGCCACAGGCGATGCCACTTCCCCGCTGATCTCCCCTGAAAAAGCCGTTGAACTGCTGGGCACCATGCAGGGTGGCTACAACATTCATCCGCTGATTGACGCGCTGGATAACGAAAAGCTGGCGCCGATTGCCGCCAAAGCGCTGTCCCACACGCTGCTGATGTTTGATAACTTCTATGACGTAGAAGAGAAAGCCAAAGCGGGCAACACCTACGCTCAGCAAGTACTTAAGTCCTGGTCCGAAGCCGAATGGTTCCTGTCTCGCCCTAAGCTGGCCGAGAAAATCACCGTTACCGTCTTTAAAGTCACCGGTGAAACCAACACCGACGATCTGTCCCCGGCCCCGGACGCATGGTCCCGCCCGGATATCCCGCTGCACGCCCTGGCGATGCTGAAAAACGCCCGTGAAGGCATTGAGCCGGATCAGGCTGGCGTGATTGGCCCGATCAAGCAGATTGAGCGGCTTGCAAAAAAAGGTTTCCCGCTGGCCTACGTGGGCGATGTTGTGGGCACCGGCTCTTCCCGTAAATCTGCCACCAACTCCGTGCTGTGGTTCATGGGCGACGATATCCCGAACGTGCCGAACAAGCGCGGCGGCGGCGTTGTGCTGGGCGGCAAAATCGCCCCCATCTTCTTCAACACCATGGAAGACGCTGGCGCACTACCGATCGAAGTTGACGTTAACGATCTGAATATGGGCGATGTGATCGACATTTACCCGTACAAAGGCGAAGTGCGTAACCACGAAACCGACGCGGTGATCGCCAACTTTGAACTGAAAACCGACGTGCTGCTGGACGAAGTCCGCGCCGGGGGCCGTATTCCGCTGATCATCGGCCGTGGCCTGACGACCAAAGCGCGTGAAGCGCTGGGCTTGCCGCATAGTGACGTATTCGTTCAGGCGAAAGACGTTGCCGCCAGCACCCGTGGTTACTCGCTGGCTCAGAAAATGGTTGGCCGCGCCTGTGGCGTGGAAGGTATCCGCCCTGGCGCTTATTGCGAACCGAAGATGACTTCCGTCGGTTCACAGGACACCACCGGGCCAATGACCCGTGATGAGCTGAAAGACCTTGCCTGTCTTGGCTTCTCTGCGGATCTGGTGATGCAGTCCTTCTGCCACACCGCGGCTTATCCTAAGCCTGTGGACGTGACGACTCACCACACGCTGCCTGACTTCATTATGAACCGTGGCGGCGTCTCTCTGCGTCCGGGCGATGGCGTTATTCACTCATGGCTGAACCGCATGCTGCTGCCGGATACCGTTGGTACCGGCGGTGACTCCCATACCCGTTTCCCAATCGGGATTTCCTTCCCGGCGGGTTCTGGTCTGGTGGCGTTTGCTGCGGCGACCGGCGTTATGCCGCTGGATATGCCTGAGTCCGTGCTGGTTCGCTTCAAAGGCGAAATGCAGCCGGGTATTACTCTGCGTGATTTGGTACATGCGATCCCGCTGTACGCGATCAAACAGGGCCTGCTGACCGTAGAGAAGAAAGGCAAGAAAAACATCTTCTCTGGCCGTATTCTGGAAATCGAAGGCCTGCCGACGCTGAAAGTTGAGCAAGCGTTTGAGCTGACCGATGCTTCCGCAGAGCGTTCTGCCGCAGGTTGCACCATTAAGCTTGATCGCGAGCCGATCGAAGAGTACCTGAATTCCAACATCGTGCTGCTGAAGTGGATGATTGCCGAAGGCTACGGCGACCGTCGTACGCTTGAGCGCCGTATTCAGGGCATGGAAAAATGGCTGGCAGATCCGCAGTTGATGGAAGCCGACGCTGATGCAGAATATGCGGCAGTGATCGACATCGATCTGAACGATATCAAAGAGCCAATCCTCTGCGCGCCAAACGACCCGGACGATGCTCGTCTGCTGTCCGACGTGGCCGGGGAGAAGATCGACGAAGTGTTTATCGGTTCCTGCATGACCAACATCGGTCACTTCCGTGCGGCGGGTAAACTGCTGGACAGCCACAAAGGCCAGCTGCCAACTCGCCTGTGGGTAGCGCCGCCAACCCGTATGGACGCGGCTCAGCTGACGGAAGAAGGCTATTACAGCGTGTTCGGTAAGAGCGGGGCCCGTATTGAAATTCCAGGCTGTTCCCTGTGCATGGGTAACCAGGCTCGTGTGGCGGATGGAGCGACGGTTGTGTCGACGTCAACCCGTAACTTCCCGAACCGTTTGGGTACCGGCGCGAACGTCTTCCTGGCGTCCGCAGAGCTGGCGGCAGTCGCTTCCCTGCTGGGCAAACTACCAACGCCAGACGAATATCAGACCTTTATGACCCAGGTTGATAAAACGGCCGTGGATACCTACCGCTATCTGAACTTTGATCAGCTGTCTCAGTACACCGAGAAAGCGGACGGCGTAATCTTCCAGACCGCGGTATAAACGGCAAACCGTCTCTTAAGAGACGGTATTTAGTGTTTGCCCCCTCTCCCGTGGAGAGGGGCGGGGTGAGGGCATCAGACCGCAGGGTCTTGCTCTCACCTTTTTATTTTCATTCCTCCCACCTTCCACGCTTTTTTTCTTCCTCTCTGCTGCGATAATTAAGCGATAGGCGTGGGTGAGGATTTTCCCCGCGATGTAGAGGAAACAGCGATGGACTATGAATTTCTGCGTGACATCACCGGTGTGGTGAAGGTGCGTATGTCAATGGGGCACGAGGTTGTCGGCCACTGGTTTAATGAGGAAGTAAGGGAGAACCTGGCACTTCTGGATGAAGTCGAGCAGGCCGTGCTTTCCGTGAAAGGCAGCGAGCGTCAGTGGCAGCGTGCCGGGCATGAATACACCCTGTGGCTGGACGAGGAAGAGGTGATCGTCCGCGCTAACCAGCTGGAAATCTCCGGGGATGAGATGGAAGAGGGGATGAGCTACTACGACGAAGAAAGTCTTTCTTTTTGTGGCGTAGAGGACTTCCTGCAGGTGGTACACGCTTATCGGGAATTTCTTCAGCAGCGCTAAATCGCAGGTGCCGTGAGCTCCGCATGCTGTTTGGTCTTAGCGCTAATGACCGTGGTTACACGGTCATTATTTCAGCCTCGGCGAGTACGCATTATTTAACGTAGGCCAGCAGGCTTAAGGAATCGCGCGCCAGAGATTTGCATTTTGTTGCCGTGGGGATGGCAATACCGCTTAAGTCTTTGTAGCTGTCTTCACCCAACGCTTTCATGTTCCAGCTATCGTAGTTGCTGAGATCCCATTGATTTTGTTGGGCAAAAAACACCAGAGCGCGTCGGATCTGGCCGTTAGGGAGGTTTTGATAGCCACAATCATTTTTTAAGAACACAAATACCGCAGTCAGATCGGCCATATCTTCTGCTTCAGATTCACTCAGCGCCAGGCTGCTGGTAGAAAAAGCCAGCAAAATGCCCAGTAATAACGCCCTAACTCCCATCTTCATCACGTCTACCACTTTTTCTCAGATACGAAACGTTAACACAGTTAAATGTGCGTCGACGATATTTATTATGAGCCTAAAACTTGACCTTACCGTTAGGGAAAGGTTTATGCTCGCCGACAAGTATGCCAACTAAAGGAACTGACTATGCATCGCCGTAATTTTTTAAAATATACCGCGGCTCTGGGGGCTTTCAGCGCGCTGCCGCTCTGGAGCCGTGCCGCGCTGGCGGCCGATCGTCCGGCGTTGCCTGTTCCACCTTTGCTTGCCCCGGATGCTAAAAATAGCATTCGCCTCACCGTAAACGCAGGAAAGAGTGTTTTTGCCGGGAAACCTGCCACAACCTGGGGCTATAACGGCGCTTTGCTTGGCCCGGCGTTAAAGTTAACGCAAGGGGAGACGGTCACGGTCGATATTCATAATCGGCTGGCAGAAGAAACCACGTTGCACTGGCATGGGCTTGAGGTCGGCGGTGAAGTCGATGGCGGCCCGCAGGGCGTTATCGCCGGCGGTGCAAAACGCAGCATCACCTTTACGCCACAGCAGCGTGCGGCGACCTGCTGGTTCCACCCGCATCAACATGGCAAAACCGGGCATCAGGTGGCTATGGGGCTCGGTGGCCTAGTATTGATTGAAGATAACGAAAGCGCCCAGCTGATGCTGCCGAAACAGTGGGGTATCGATGATATTCCGCTGATTATCCAGGATAAGCGTTTCGGTAAAGACGGTGAGATTGACTACCAGCTAGATGTCATGAGCGCGGCCGTAGGCTGGTTTGGCGACACGCTGTTATGCAACGGCGTCGTTTATCCCCAACACACCAATCCGCGCGGCTGGCTGCGCCTGCGTTTGCTTAACGGCTGTAATGCCCGCTCGTTGAACATTGCTGCCAGCGACAATCGCCCGCTCTATGTCATCGCCAGCGACGGCGGACTGCTGGCAGAGCCAGTCAAAGTCACGGAGCTGGAAATTCTGATGGGGGAACGGTTCGAGGTGCTGGTCGATACCCGTGACGGCAAGCCTTTTGATATTGTCACCCTGCCGGTGAAGCAAATGGGCATGACCGTGGCACCTTTCGACAAACCTGCTCCGGTGGTTCGCATCCAGCCGCTGATTATCGCAGCCTCTGGCACGTTGCCGGACAAACTGGTCAGCGTGCCTGCGCTCCCGTCGCTGGAAGGTGTAACCGAGCGCTGGCTGCAACTGATGATGGATCCGATGCTCGACATGATGGGCATGCAGGCGCTGATGGACAAATACGGCATGCAGGCGATGGCGGGCATGTCGATGGACGGCCACGGTGACATGGGCGCTATGGGTCATGGCAATATGAAGAACATGGACCACGGCAGCATGGGGAAGATGAATCACGGCGGTATGAGCCACGGCTTTGATTTCCACAATGCCAACAAAATCAACGGCAAAGCTTTCGATATGGCGACCCCGGCGTTTGCTGCGCAAAAAGGGAAATACGAGAAGTGGACGATATCCGGGGAAGGCGACATGATGCTGCACCCGTTCCATATTCACGGTACTCAGTTCCGTATCCTGTCCGAAAACGGCAAACCGGTGGCGGCGCATCGTCAGGGCTGGAAAGACACGGTGAAGGTGGAAGGCGCGCGAAGCGAAGTGCTGGTGAAGTTCGATCATGCTGCACCACAGGAAGCGGCCTATATGGCGCACTGCCATCTGCTGGAACATGAAGATACCGGGATGATGCTCGGTTTTACCGTCGCATAAAAGAAAGAGCGGGTGGCCTGAGCCACCCGCAATGTTTTATTTTGCGTCGTCCGGCAGAGCGTACGCCACAATATAATCCCCCATCTTCGTACCGAAGGAACCGTGGCCACCTGCGGAAATCACCACATACTGCTTACCGTTAACTTCATACGTCATCGGCGTAGCCTGTCCACCGGCTGGCAGACGCGCTTCCCACAGCTGTTTCCCGTCACGCATATCAAACGCGCGCAGGTAGTTATCTGCGGTTGCACCAATAAACATGACGTTACCGGCTGTGGAGATTGGGCCGCCCAGCATTGGCATCCCCATGCGGAATTTCATCGGGATCCCGGTTGGGAACGGCATGCTGTCTTCCACGGTACCAATACGTTTCTTCCACACGATTTCGTTGGTTTTCAGATCAACGCCGGAGATGTAGCCCCATGCCGGCTGTTTACACGGCAGGCCGAACGGCGACAGGAACGGGTTCAGCGTGACGCCATACGGCACGCCGTACTGCGGCTGAACGCCGGATTCAGTGCCTGAGCCTTTCGCATCTTTTGGTGGTTCCATTGGGTTGCCTGGCCCGCGTGGGATCAGCTTAGACACGAACGGCAGCGCCATCGGGTTGGTCATCGCGACCTGATTATTTGGGTCAACGGAGATCCCACCCCACTCGAACATGCCCAGGTTACCCGGGAACACCAGCGTCCCTTTTTCGGAAGGCGGGGTAAAGATGCCTTCATAGCGCATGCTGTGGAACATCACGCGGCAGACCAACTGATCAAACATGGTCGCGCCCCACATATCCGCCCCGCTCAGATCTTTCTTCGGACGGAAGGTCAGTTCGGAGAATGGCTGGGTAGGGGAAACATGGTCGCCTTTGGCGGCACCTTGCGGAACAGGCTGTTCCGGGGCTGGTACCACTAATTTACCGTCGCGGCGGTCCAGAACAAAAATGTTGCCAGTTTTAGCCGGAGCGTACACCACCGGCACCTTGTTGCCGTTTTTGTCGGTGATATCCGCCAGCGTTGGCTGGGCAGGCATATCCATGTCCCACAAATCGTGGTGAACGGTCTGATAAGACCAGGCCAGTTTGCCGGTTGTGGCATTTAGCGCCACGATGCTGCTGGCGTAGCGTTCCTGCTCAGGCGTGCGGTTGCCGCCCCAGATGTCTGGCGTGGTTACGCCCATCGGTAGGTAAACCAAATCCAGTTTTGCATCATATGCCGCCGGAGCCCACGAGTTCGGCGAGTTAAGTGTGTAATGATGCTCGTCATCCGGGATAGCGTTTGGATCTTTTGCGCCCGGGTCAAACGCCCACAGCAGTTTACCGGTATTAACGTCAAAACCGCGGATGACGCCTGAAGGCTCCCGGGTAGAGAAGTTGTCGGTCACTGCGCCGGCAATCACAATCACCTTGTCGGTCACGATAGGCGGTGAAGTCGGCTCGTACATGCCCGGCGTGGTCACCGGCTGATTGGTCTGCAGGTTCAGAATACCTTTGTTCGCAAAGCTCTCACACAGCTTGCCGGTATCGGCGTTGAGCGCAAACAGGCGGCCATCGTTCACCGGCAGAAGAATGCGGCGAGGACAGTCAGCCACAACGTCAGGAGAGGCGTTGTCTGCGGTCGCTTCGTGGTAAGAAACCCCACGGCAAGTGACATGCTGGAAGGAAGGATCGGTATTTAATTGAGGGTCAAACTTCCACTTTTCTTTCCCGGTGGAGGCATCCAGTGCAAATAGCTGCTGGTGGGCGGTACACAGGTAAAGCATATCGCGGATTTTGATCGGGGTGACTTCGTTGGTGATTTCACCCGGGTCGGTAGCACGCTTCACGTCGCCGGTCTGGAAACGCCAGGCTTCCTTCAACTGGCCCACGTTCTGCGTGGTGATCTGCTTGAGCGGAGAGAAACGCTGCCCTTCCTGATTACGGCCATAAGCTGGCCAGTCGGCATCAGGAATGGAAGACTCAGCGGTAGCTGCGGCATTATCCAGATTCAGCGTGCCGTTGATCTCTTGCGGGTCGCTAAAGCCCGCCCAGACCAGCACAACGGCGGTAATCAGCAGGGAAACCACCAGCGATGCTGCCGCGCCGCTGGCTGGGATCGTCAGGCGGCGATACACAAACGGCAGCAGGAGCCAGACGCCGAAGAATACCAGCACGTCGCAGCGCGGCGTCAGCGCCCAGAAGTCGAAGCCAACTTCCCAGACGCCCCAGGCCATCGTACATAGCAGCAGGGCCGCGTAGAGCCAAAGCGCAGAGGCTTTGCTTTTCCACAGCAGCCAGGCGACGCCGAGCATCACCAGGCCGGCGATCGGGTAATACCACGACCCGCCGATAGCCACTAACCATATCCCGCCAAAGAGTAAATAGAGCCCGCAAAGTACGGCAAAGAGGGCTGAGAGGGTCACAAATAGTTGCGATCCGGTTTTATTTGTATTCACAATTATCACACTCATAAAGGTTTGATAGCATTTAATTATAGTTATTAACAAGTGTGATGGTTGTCACATTTATGGCTTTTTTTTGAAGTGGGGATGTGAAGGCGTTTTGCTGGTATACTCCACGCCTCAATATTTTGTGTTGGCTGCAGGTGAACCAGCATTAAATGATTTGTTTTTAAATCATATGGTTAGAGATATGAAACATACTGTTGAAGTGATGATCCCGGAAGCGGAGATCAAAGCCCGTGTCGCTGAGCTGGGTCGTCAAATCACCGAACACTATCGCGACAGCGGCAGTGACATGGTGCTGGTGGGTCTGCTGCGTGGGTCATTTATGTTTATGGCGGATCTGTGCCGCGAAGTTCAGGTTTCCCATGAAGTCGATTTTATGACCGCATCAAGCTACGGCAGCGGCATGTCCACCACTCGCGACGTGAAGATCCTGAAAGATCTGGACGAAGACATCCGCGGGAAAGATGTGCTTATCGTGGAAGACATTATTGACTCCGGTAACACCCTGAGCAAAGTGCGTGAGATCCTGAGCCTGCGCGAACCAAAATCTCTGGCCATTTGTACGCTACTGGACAAACCGACCCGCCGCGAAGTGAACGTCAACGTTGAATACGTCGGCTTCTCCATTCCGGACGAATTCGTGGTTGGCTACGGCATCGACTATGCCCAGCGCTATCGCCATCTGCCATTCGTTGGCAAAGTGGTCATGCTCGACGAGTAATCTACGTCGTGTAACGAAAAAAGGGCCTTAAAAGGCCCTTTTTGCTATCCACTTTTTGTGGAATTACTGCGAAGCTGCGCGATTCCGGTGGCTATGGTGGGTATTCTTCAGGTTGGCTATGCCGCTGCGGTAACCCTGCTCGAGTGACTCGCGGCTGGTAGCCGTCACCTCAAGGTCGCGCAGGCGGCCGTCGTGAATACCGTAGACCCAGCCGTGAACCGTGACTTTCTGGCCGCGCTTCCAGGCAGACTGCATGATAGTGGAGTGGCCGATGTTGTAGACCTGCTCCATGACGTTCAGTTCGCAGAGTGTATCCATCCGCTGTTCCGGTGCCAGTTCCCCCAAGAGCGAACTATGCTTGAACCACAGGTCGCGAATGTGCAGCAGCCAGTTGTTAATCAGGCCCAACTCCGGATTTTCTACCGCAGCCTGAACGCCGCCGCAGCCGTAGTGACCACAAATAATAATGTGCTCAACTTCAAGGACGTCTACGGCGTACTGCACAACGGAGAGGCAATTCAGATCGGTATGAACAACCAGGTTAGCCACGTTACGGTGAACAAAGAGTTCGCCTGGCTCCAGGCCGGTAAGTCGTTCGGCGGGGACACGGCTGTCGGAGCAGCCAATCCAGAGAAAGCGGGGTTTTTGTGCCTGGGCAAGTCTTTCGAAGAAACCGGGGTCTTCCTCAACCAGCATTTTTGACCAAAGTTCATTATTGCTGATAAGGGAATCAATGTCTTTCATGTGAGGTTAACGCCTGTCACCCGAGAAGTGCGATGGGGTAATATAGGGTAACTCAACAAATTTATAAACAAGTACCGAATAAGGTAAGCGAATACCCATGACAATTGCATTGGAACTGGAACAGTTAACGAAAACCTATCCCGGTGGCGTTCAGGCGCTGCGCGGCATAGATCTTCGTGTTGAGGCGGGCGATTTCTATGCGCTGCTCGGCCCTAACGGTGCGGGAAAGTCCACCACCATCGGTATCATCAGTTCGTTGGTGAATAAAACCTCCGGCCGCGTGCGGGTGTTTGGCTACGATCTGCAAAAAGACGTGGTTAACGCTAAACGCCAGCTTGGCCTGGTCCCCCAAGAATTCAACTTTAACCCGTTTGAAACGGTGCAACAGATAGTTGTGCATCAGGCTGGCTACTACGGCGTTGAGCGCAGCGAAGCGATAGCCCGGAGCGAAAAGTATTTAAAACAGCTCGATCTGTGGGAAAAACGTAACGAACGTGCGCGTATGTTATCGGGAGGAATGAAGCGCCGCCTGATGATTGCCCGTGCGTTAATGCACGAACCTAAGCTACTGATTCTGGATGAACCCACCGCAGGCGTAGACATTGAGTTGCGCCGCTCTATGTGGGGCTTCCTGAAAGATCTTAACGACAAAGGCACTACCATTATTCTGACTACCCACTACTTGGAAGAAGCCGAAATGCTGTGTCGCAATATCGGCATTATTCAGCGCGGTGAGCTGGTGGAAAACACCTCGATGAAGTCCCTGCTTTCCAAACTGAAATCGGAAACTTTCATCCTGGATTTGGCCCCTAAAAGCCCACTGCCTAAGCTCGACGGTTACCAGTATCGGCTGGTGGACACGTCCACGCTGGAAGTCGAAGTTCTGCGTGAGCAGGGGATTAACAGCGTGTTTAGCCAGCTAAGCGCGCAGGGGATTCAGGTGCAAAGTATGCGTAACAAAGCTAACCGTCTCGAAGAGTTGTTCGTGACGCTGGTAAACGGTAAACAAGGGGATCAGGCATGATGCAGCTGTACTGGGTGGCGCTGAAAAGCATCTGGACCAAGGAGGTTCACCGCTTTGCCCGTATCTGGATCCAGACGCTGGTTCCGCCGGTCATCACCATGACCCTGTATTTCATTATCTTCGGTAACCTGATTGGCTCGCGTATCGGCGAAATGCACGGCTTTACCTACATGCAGTTCATCGTGCCGGGCCTGATCATGATGGCGGTGATCACCAACGCCTATGCCAACGTCGCTTCCTCGTTCTTCAGCGCGAAGTTCCAGCGCAATATCGAAGAGCTGCTGGTAGCGCCGGTACCCACGCACGTAATCATCGCGGGCTATGTTGGCGGCGGCGTAGCGCGTGGCCTGTGCGTGGGTATTCTGGTCACGGCAGTGTCGCTGTTCTTCGTCCCGTTCCAGGTGCATTCCTGGCTGTTCGTCGCGCTGACGCTGGTGCTGACGGCTATTTTGTTCTCGCTGGCCGGTCTGCTGAACGCCGTCTTTGCCAAAACGTTCGACGATATCAGCCTGATCCCGACCTTCGTGCTGACGCCGCTGACCTATTTGGGCGGGGTGTTTTATTCCCTGACTCTGCTGCCGCCGTTCTGGCAGGCGCTGTCGCACCTGAACCCCATTGTCTACATGATTAGCGGCTTCCGTTTTGGTTTCCTGGGCATTTCAGATGTGCCTTTGGTGACCACCGTCGGCGTGCTGGCAATCTTTATCGTCGTGTTTTATCTGTTGTGCTGGTATCTCATCCAGCGTGGTCGCGGACTGCGAACCTAATAGTCTCTTCTTAAATCCCCCTCTTTAGGGGGATTTTTCTTACGCCAAATTGATACGCATCAGGCTACTTATTCAGCGTTCTGGCACACTGTCGCTCCATAAACAGGAGAGACTTTATGCTTGGCTGGGTCATTGCCGGACACGACGACTACGCGCAAAAGATACTGGATGCTATCGAGCAGCGTTTTGGCCAACAGCCTCAGTGCTGTGCGGTGAATTTCTGGCATGGGTTAAGCACCAATATGCTCAGCCGGATGATGTGCGACGCTCTTCACCACTGTGACTCGGGCGACGGCGTTATCTTTCTGACAGATATTAGCGGGGCGGAACCTTACCGTGCAGCGGCATTGATGAACCATAAGCATGAGCATTGCGAAGTTATCGCCGGGGTAACGCTGCCGCTGCTTTTAGCAATGCGGGAGCAGCGGGAAAATATCTCCAGCGAAGCTTTCCGACAGCTTATTGTGGAGCAGGGTGGTGAGGCGGTGACCAGCCTTTGGCACCAGCAGCAAAAGAATCCGCCGTTTGTATTGTTGCACGGTTATTAAGGGTATCGATTTATTCGGGTTGGTATTCACGGGTCTTTTGCTAAACTAATGACTTCCTTCCGTCTTTCAGACAAAACTGACTAATTTGCCATGTTAACTCGCCTTGTTTATTGCGTCATGCTGGTCATCAGCATCGGAACGGCTCAGGCTAGCCTGCTCAGTAGCCATGACACCCCCGCCCAATATATGCAAACCATCGAAGATGCCGATATCTGGGCACAGGTTGGTGATAATGTGATTTCCGTTGGCCGTATTGGTCAGGGGCAAATCCTGGCGGTGGTGCCGACTTCCGCAGATTATTACGAGTTTAATTTTGGTTTCGGCACCGGGTTTATCGACAAGGCGCATCTTGGCCCCGTCAAAGGCAAGCAGCGGGTGGAAGACCGGCTGGGCGATCTCAACAATCCGTTAAGTAATCAAAACCTGATCACTTTCCGCGACGTGGCTATCTATAGCGAGCCGGCGACCTCGTCATCGGTGTTCGGCATGCTGGCAGATAACCTGCGTTACCCCATCATCGGTAAGCTCAAAGATCGCTTAAACCAGACCTGGTACCAAATTCGCATCGGCAACCGCCTGGGCTACATCAGCAGCCTGGACGCGCAGCCGGATAACGGCATTCCGGTTCTGACTTATCACCACATTCTGCGCGATGAGGAAAATACGCGTTTTCGCCATACCTCCACGACAACCTCGGTGGTCGCGTTCAGCAACCAGATGACCTGGCTGCGTGATATGGGCTACACCACGCTGACGATGTACCAGTTGGAAGGCTACGTGCGTAACCGGATGAACCTCCCGGCCCGCGCGGTGGTGATTACCTTTGATGACGGGCTGAAATCAGTCTATCGCTACGCGTTCCCGATTCTTAAACAGTACGGCTTTAAAGCGACGGCCTACATTATTTCATCGCGTATTAAGCGCCATCCACAGCCGTGGAATCCAAAGTCTCTGCAGTTTATGAGTATTTCCGAGCTGGAGGCGATCCAGAGCGTGTTCGATATTCAGTCGCACACGCATTTCCTGCACCGCGTTGATAATTACCGCCGCCCGATTCTTCTGAGCCGCAGCTACCACAATATTCTGTTTGATTTTGAGCACTCGCGCCGCGCGCTGTCGCAGTTCAATCCGCACGTGCTTTATCTCTCTTATCCTTTCGGCGGCTATAACGATATTGCGGTAAAAGCGGCGAACGACGCAGGGTTCCATATGGCGGTAACCACGGTGCGTGGGAAGGTGAAACCGGGCGACAACCCGTTCTTACTGAAGCGGCTTTATATTATGAGGACGGATTCGCTGGAGACGATGTCGAGGACGATTACCAATCAGCCTGAGTCTTAAGCCGATCCTGTTTCTGTCAGATGTGAAGTAACGTGGGCTGGTCAATTCCCTCTCCCCGCCGGGGGAGAGGGGCTGTCTTTACGCGACCTGAACCGGCACGGCTTTCGCGAGACGCTTCATCTCATTCTCACCGTCAAAGTAGGCCACTTTTGGCTGCCAGCTGCGCGCTTGCTCATCTGGCATCGTAACGTAGCTGGCGATAATCATGATGTCACCGACGTCGGCACAATGCGCCGCCGCGCCGTTAACGGAGATGATTTTAGAGCCGCGTTCACCGGCGATAGCGTAGGTGGAGAAACGCTTCCCGTTGGTGACGTTGTAGATATCAATGGCTTCATATTCCAGAATGCCTGCCGCCTCAAGGAAGTCCTGATCGATGGCGCAGGAGCCTTCGTAATGCAAGTCCGCCTGAGTCACTTTGACGCGGTGTAACTTGCCTTGCAGCATGGTGCGAATCATAAACTTGAACCTTTGTTACTGGGCTTAAAAAGCGCGAGTATCGCCCGCGCCGTGGATATTCGGGGCAGTATTGCCCTTTTTATTTGGGTTGTCTACTGCGCCAAATCGACGGTGACGTTATCAATCAGTCGGGCCTGACCCAGCCAGGCCGCCATCAGGATCACCGCACGTTTGCTTTCCGCCGACAGCTCCAACAACGTGTCCGCATCGCGGATTTGCAGGTCATCGGAACGGAAGCCTTTTTCGTTCAGTTCTGTTGCCGCGAGAATCAGCATCTCTTCGGTATCGCGGTCGCCGCCGCGCAGTTTTTCCGCAAGACTGTTCATCACCTTGCTCAATCCCGGGGCGATCTTACGCTGATCCGCAGTCAGGTAGCCATTACGTGAGCTAAGCGCCAGGCCGTCTTTAGCGCGCACGGTCGGTACGCCAATAATCTCAATGTCGTAACCCATATCGGCGACCATTTTTCGGATCAGCGCCAGCTGCTGATAATCCTTCTGGCCAAAGCAGGCAACGTCGGGCTGAACGAGGTTGAACAGCTTGCTGACAATGGTGGATACGCCACGGAAATGCCCTGGGCGGCTGGCGCCTTCCAGCATGGTGGAGATGCCCGGCACATCGACAAAGGTTTGCGTGTCGAGGCCCTGAGGGTAAACGTCTACCGGCGCCGGGGCAAAGACCATATCCACCTTGCGGCGGTTCAGCTTTTCGCAGTCTTCCTGCAGGGTACGCGGGTAGCGGGCTAAGTCATCCGGCCTGTCAAACTGCATCGGGTTAACGAAAATACTGACCACGACCACATCAGCAACGGCTTTGGCTTCTTCCACCAGCGTCATATGCCCATCGTGCAGGTTGCCCATGGTTGGCACGAGAGCAATGCGTTTCCCTTCCTGGCGCCAGCGGCGAATCTGCTGACGCAGCAGCGGTAACGTTTCGATAATCAGCACAACCTATCTCCTGTCAGTAAAAACTGTGTTCGTTGCCCGGATAACTGCCGGATTCGACTTCACTCATGTACTGGCGCACCGCAGCGCGAATATCGCCGGTCTCGGCAAGGAAATTCTTCGCAAACTTAGGAATATGGCCGCCAGTGATCCCGAAGGCATCATGCATCACCAGAATCTGCCCGTCCGTGACGTTGCCCGCGCCGATGCCAATCACCGGGATAGAAAGCGCTTCGGTTACGCGTTGAGCCAGTTCAACGGGAACACATTCCAGCACCAGCAACTGGGCACCAGCGGCTTCCAGCGCCAGAGCGTCGTCCAGCAGCGTTTGCGCAGCCTGTTCGTCGCGGCCCTGAACTTTATAACCGCCAAAAATATTGACCGACTGCGGCGTTAATCCCAAATGACCGCAAACTGGAACAGCGCGCTCCGTCAGCATTTTCACCGTGCCAGCCAGCCAGCGTCCGCCTTCGATTTTTACCATGTTAGCCCCGGCGCGCATCACCTCTGCGGAGTTGGCAAACGCCTGCTCCGGCGTGGCGTAGGCCATAAACGGCAGGTCGGCCAGCAGCAGGCAGTTTGGTGCGCCGCGGCGAACTGCGCGAGTGTGGTAGGCAATGTCTTCCACCGTGACCGGCAGCGTAGAGTCGTGGCCCTGAACCGTCATGCCCAGCGAATCGCCAACCAGCAGCACGCCGACGCCTTCGTCAGCAAACAGCTTCGCGAAGCTAAAGTCATAGGCGGTCAGGGTGGCGAATTTCTTTTTTTCCTGCTTGAGCTTACGCAGGGTGGAGGTGGTAGTGGGTTTCATCATCATCCCCGGAGAAAGGTTAGAACAGGATACGGGCGCGCTGTTTACCAGCGAGTAATGCCCTCCTGGGAGAGGCTAGCCAGTATCGCAGCAATAGATTGCCCGTCGGGAAAGCGGCATTCCGGTGCTATTTCCAGTAGAGGAACCAGCATAAATGCGCGGTTCTTCATGTCGTAATGAGGCACGGTCAGGCGCTCGGTGTGAATCACCTCATCGCCAAACAGCATAAGATCGAGATCTAACGTCCGCGGCCCCCAGCGCTCTGCTTTGCGCACGCGGCCATGCTCAAGTTCAATACGTTGAGTATGGTCCAGAAGGGCTTCGGCAGACAGATTGGTATCCAGGACCACGGCAGCATTCAGATAATCGGGCTGATCCTGCGGACCAAGCGGGGGAGTGCGGTAAAACGAAGAAGTGGCCACCATTCGGCTTTCTGGAATGGCGGCCAGGGCGTCAAGGGCAGATGAAACCTGCTCCAGCGGCGACGCCTGATTACTGCCCAGCGCGATGTACGCGAGGGTCATGAATTACCTTCGCGACGCGGCGCACGTTTGCGCGGGCGGCGGGTACGGCGGCGTGCAGCAGGCTCGTCGCCAAGGTCGTTCAGCATGTCTTTTTGCATTGGCGGCGCAGCCACCTGGAATTCGCCCCACCATTTGGTCAGGCGCAGCAATTCCTGATTGTTCTCGACTTCTGCACGCAGCGCCAGCAGGTCGTAAGACGCCCGGAACTTAGGATGCTCCATGAGCTTCCAGGCGCGTTTACCCTGGCGGCGGGACAGACGCAGCTGCAGGCCCCAGATATCACGCACTAGCGTAGTAATACGTTTTGGAATCGCCAGCGCGCGGCAGGCTTCATCCAGCACCTCATTCATCGCCAGCGCAAAGGCGTCGTAGTAAGCGAGACCGCTTTCCTGGGCAATCTTTTGCGCCATTTCCAGCTGTGGATACCAGAACATTGCCGCAAACAGGAAGGCCGGATTCACGCGCATATCGTTGTGAATGCGGGTATCGGTGTTCTTCAGCACCAGCGCAATAATGCGTTCCATCGGGCTGTCGCCCTGCTCGGTGAAGTAGCGGGTGATGATCGGGAACAACGGCTGGAAGAGCTGATATTCACGCAGCAGCTGGTAGGTTTCGAACCCGTATCCGGCCTGCAGAAGTTTGAGCGACTCTTCAAACAGACGCGCCGGGGGCACATCGTTCAGCAGCGTGGCAAGGCGGGGAATCGGCTCGCCGGTTTCCGGGCTGATGGTCATGTTCAGCTTGGCGGCAAAGCGCACGGCGCGCAGCATTCGCACCGGATCTTCACGGTAGCGCGTTTCCGGGTCGCCAATCAGGCGAATAATGCCTTTGTTCAGATCGTTCAGGCCGCCGACGTAATCCCGCACGGAGAAATCGGCCACGCTGTAGTAAAGACTGTTGATAGTGAAGTCGCGGCGTTGGGCATCTTCTTCGATAGAACCAAAGATGTTATCACGCAGCAGCATGCCGTTCTGGCCACGCTGCGAAGTCTGACGGTCGGCAGACTGCTGTTCTTCATGATGACCACGGAAGGTGGCCACTTCGATGATTTCTGGCCCAAACATGACGTGAGCCAGGCGGAAACGGCGGCCAACCAGGCGGCAGTTACGGAACAGTTTGCGAACTTGTTCTGGCGTCGCGCTGGTGGTGACGTCGAAATCTTTCGGTTTTTTGCCCAGCAGCAGGTCGCGGACGCCGCCGCCGACGAGGTAGGCCTCGTAGCCTGCTTTGTTTAAACGGTAGAGCACCTTGAGGGCATTTTCACTGATATCTTTGCGGGAAATAGCGTGCTGGTCACGCGGGATAACAGTAATGTGCGGGAGAGTTTCGCTCTCCTCGACCACGACGTCATCGCGGTTAAGCACCTTGCGGCAAAAATTAGCGACTCGGGTAAAAATAGTCCACCTCGGCAGTGTCAATCATAGGGACAAAAAAAACAGCGGCTAATCATAGCTCAGTGCGGGGCATTTGAGAATGATGTATTCACCGGCACATTATTAAGCGACCAGTTCATTACGGCTTGCTCAAGCAGTATTTCCAGCGTCAGATCCTGCCAGCCGTCCGCTACTTGTTGATTTAAAAAGCGCAACGCCTCTACCAGCAGCGGGCGAGGATCGCCCTGCGGCAGCGCGGGTGCGTGGTTCTGCTTCGAAAGCTTAGAGCCCTGCTCGTTGAGCGCCAGCGGCAGATGAATATAGCCGGGGGCGGGCCAGCCAAACTGCTGATATAGCGAGATTTGCCGCACCGTGGGCTCAATCAAGTCCGCGCCGCGCACGATCTCCGTCACGCCCTGGAAATGATCATCTACCACGACAGCAAGATTATAGGCGAACAGGCCGTCACGGCGGTGAATGATGAAATCTTCCCGCGCCAGGGCTTCATCAGCATGCAATTGCCCGCGCAGGCCGTCCTGGAAACTTAGCACCGGGTTGTTTTGCACCAGGCGCATCGCGGCGTTCTGTGGCCCGTTGCCAAGGGTTCTGCAATGACCATCGTAGAAACCGCCGATCTGCTGGATACGACTGCGGGTACAGGTGCAGTAATAGCTCAACCCTTGCTGCTGCAGCCAGGCCAGCGCGGCGCGATAGGCATCATGGCGGTGAGATTGCCACAGAACGTCGCCGTCCCAGTGCAGGCCGTAATGTTCAAGCTGCTTGAGGATAGTGTCGGCGGCGCCGGGCACTTCGCGGGGAGGGTCGATATCTTCGATGCGTACCAGCCAGCGGCCCCGTTGAGCGCGCGCCTGAAGGTAGCTGCCAAGAGCGGCAATCAGTGAGCCAAAATGCAGTTCCCCGGAAGGTGAGGGGGCAAAACGGCCAATGTAGAGTTGAGCAGACATTTTTTGGGGTGCAATAAAGTAATATGGCGGGAGAGTCTCCCGCCATAGAGGTCTGGCATTTCCGAGAGCCGTTAGCCGGCCATCTGTTTTTCGCGGATTTCTGCCAACGTTTTGCAGTCGATACACAAATCAGCGGTCGGACGTGCTTCAAGGCGACGAATGCCGATTTCCACACCGCAGGATTCGCAGTAGCCGAAATCTTCGTCTTCCACTTTCTTGAGCGTTTTTTCGATCTTTTTGATCAGTTTGCGTTCACGATCGCGGTTACGCAGTTCGAGGCTGAACTCTTCTTCCTGGGCCGCACGGTCTACCGGGTCCGGGAAGTTAGCCGCTTCATCCTGCATGTGCGAAACGGTGCGATCTACCTCATCCCTGAGCTGATTACGCCATGCTTCAAGAATAAGCTTGAAGTGCGACAGCTGGGCTTCGTTCATGTACTCTTCGCCCGTTTTCTCCTGGTATGGCTCCACCCCAGCGATGGCGAGAATACTCAGGGACGACGTTTTACGCTTTTGCCCTTCTTGCATGTTGCTTCTCCTTAACACGCACTTATCGGTCCCCTGTCGGGGTAAAATCAGGCCGCTATAAATAGCAGATGCTTTTCAGGTTGGCAATTATATAAACTCCTCTCTTGACAACCGTGTGAAGAAAAGCTTATTTGCGAAACGACCCGACTATAAAAAAGACAATACGTTATCTGTCCTTAACCAGATGCTGATCATAAATAGACAGGCAACGGCGTAGTTAGAGTCATCTCCCCGGCAGAAAGTTCTGCTTTCCAGGCGATAATTTCAACCCCACACTGCTGCGCCTCGGTCAACAGCCGCGCATATTTCTCATCAATGTGGCGAGCTGGCGAGACGCTATTTATAGCAGAATGTAAAACCGCAAACAGTAGCACCGCGCGCTCTCCTTGCTGAACCACATTCATCAACTCTCTTAAATGCTTTTGGCCCCGCAGGCTAACGGCATCGGGAAAATAGCCTTTATCCTGCTCGAGCAACGTGACTGATTTCACTTCAATATAGCAGTTAACCTTGTTACTCGCTTGTAACATAAAGTCAATTCTGCTGCGCTCTTCACCGTATTTTACTTCGGCCTGAAGGCTGTCATAGCCCGCCAGTTCTGCCGGAGGTGAGGTCGTCAGCATCTCTTTAACCAGCGTGTTCGCCCGTAACGTATTGACGCAAATTATCTCACCGTTTTGCGTTTGAGTAAGCTCCCAGGTATGGGGGTATTTACGCGTTGGGCTGGCCGACGTGGAATACCAGATCGTGTCGCCCGGCGTGGCGCAGCCGGTCATTGCGCCAGTATTTGGGCAATGCAGCGTCATGGTTTCGCCGTTGGCGGTTACAACGTCCGCCAGAAAGCGTTTATAGCGTTTGATCAGCGTGGCGGGCTGCAGCGCGGGTGAAAACTCCATCTACTCTTCCTTATTAGTTAGCGACCAGCGTTCCAGCGCCTGATAGCGGGTTCTGCCCTGTTCAAACACGGACTCGTACAGCGAAAATTCATTCACCTGAAATTGCCAGCTAAAGCCCGGGGCGGGGATCGCCACGGAACGTATGGCATTGCGATAAAGCGTCACGTGGGGATGAAACGGCTGCGGAGACTGATAGCAGCCGCTGCGAGCAGCCTGGGCGCGGAGCATATTGGCCAGTTGCAGCAGGCCGCGCGGAGCCTGGCGTGGCCCCAGCCAGACGACGCTTGAGCGAAGCCATTGCCCGGCATCGTCCAGGCGCAGCGTAAAGCCGGGCTGGTTAATTCTTCCGGCGAGGCGACACAGTGCCTGGCGTTTTTCGTCGGAGACATCCCCCAAAAACGCCAGCGTGAGGTGCAGATTGGCCGCGGCTACCGGTCGGCCAGCATCCGCCGGGAACCGGGCGGCTCGCCAGTGAATAATTTGCTGCTGAACCTCGGACGGTAACGTCAGGGCAAAAAACAGGCGTCGATTTTCGGCCATGCTTGTCTCTCGGTTATGGTTTGGCGGGATGCTACAATGCGCGACTGCCGATGTTAACCCTTTGGAGCCGTTTGTGTCCTCATTACCGGTTGCGGCCGTACTGCCGGAAGTGCTGAAAGCGCTTGAGTACGCCCCGCAAGTTTTGCTCAATGCCCCTACCGGCGCAGGTAAATCTACCTGGCTCCCGCTGCAAATCCTTCAGCAGAGTAAGCTGGAAGGCCGCATTCTGCTGCTTGAACCTCGTCGCCTTGCCGCCCGCAATGTCGCTCAGCGGCTGGCCGAATTATTGGGTGAGAAACCGGGCGAAACCGTTGGCTATCGGATGCGCGCTGACAGCTGCGTGGGGCCAAATACTCGGCTTGAGGTTGTGACCGAAGGGATTTTAACGCGGCTGATCCAACAGGATCCCGAACTTAACGGTATTGGGCTTGTGATCCTCGACGAATTTCATGAGCGCAGTTTGCAGGCCGATCTCGCCCTGGCGCTACTGCTGGACGTGCAGGCCGGGCTTCGCGACGATCTTAAAATTCTGATTATGTCGGCGACGCTGGACAACCAGCGCCTGCAGCAATGCCTGCCGGATGCACCGGTGATTACCTCTGAAGGTCGTGCTTTCCCGGTTGAGCGCCGCTACATGGCTTTGCCAGCGCATCAGCGCTTTGATGACGCAGTTGCCGCCGCCGTGGCCGGGCTGCTGCGTGAGGAGGCGGGATCGCTGCTGCTGTTTTTACCCGGCGTGGGCGAAATTCAGCGCGTTCAGGAGCAACTCAAAGAGCGAGTGGCGAGCGATGTCCAACTTTGCCCGCTGTACGGTGCTTTACCTCTGGGCGAGCAGCGTAAAGCGATTCTGCCCGCCGCGGCGGGAACCCGGAAGGTGGTCCTGGCGACTAACATTGCTGAAACCAGTTTGACCATTGAAGGTATTCGCCTGGTGGTGGATGCGGCGCAGGAGCGTGTCGCTCGCTTTGATGCGCGTACCGGGCTGACCCGGCTGGTCACTCAGCGCGTGAGCCAGGCGTCAATGACCCAGCGAGCCGGGCGCGCCGGGCGTCTGGAACCGGGTATTTGCCTGCATCTGATCGCCGCCGACCAGGCCGAACGTGCGGCGACCCAGAGCGAACCGGAAATCTTACAAAGCGATTTATCCGGCCTGCTGCTGGAGCTATTGCAATGGGGCTGCCAGGACGTGCGTCAGCTAACCTGGCTTGATGTGCCGCCTGAGGTAAACCTTGCGGCCGCTCAGCGGCTGCTACGCCAGCTAGGGGCCGTTGATGAGCAGCGCCGCCTGACGGCAGAAGGGCAAAAAATGGCGAAAATGGGCAACGATCCGCGCCTTGCCTCAATGCTGGTGACGGCCAAAACGCCGGATGAACAGGCCACTGCCGCGTGGCTTACGGCTATCCTGGAAGAACCGCCGCGTACTCAGGGTGGCGGCGATTTGCGGTCGCTTTTCGACAGCAGAAATAGCCAATGGCGGCAGCGCGCCGCTCAGTTGCTGAAAAGAATAAATGCCCGAAGTGGGGAGCCGGATATCTCGCTAGCTATCCCGCTGCTGGCAAGCGGGTTTGCTGACCGCATCGCCCGGCGGCGCGGGGCCGAGGGCCGCTATCAGTTAGCCAACGGCATGGGGGCGATGCTGGAACAGGATGACGCCATGACGCGGCATGAATGGCTGATAGCGCCGCTTTTGCTGCAGGGCAGCCAGTCACCGGATGCCCGCATTCTGCTGGCGCTGCCGCTGGACGTTGAAGAGCTTGTCGCTCGTATCCCGCAGCTGCTGACGGAAAGTGATTCGGTGGAGTGGGATGAAGAGCGGGGTTCGTTAAAAGCCTGGCGGCGTCGTCAAATCGGCAAGTTAGTGGTGAAAACGCAGCTGCTAGCGAAGCCTTCCGAAGAGGAAATGCAGCAGGCGATTTTAAACGGCATTCGCGAACGCGGGCTTGGCCTGCTGGAGTGGTCCGTTCCGGCTCAGCAGTTGCGGCTGCGCCTGGCCTGCGCCGCCCGCTGGCTGCCGGAGCAGAAATGGCCGGCGGTGGACGATGACTCCCTGCTGGCAAAGCTTGAAGACTGGCTGCTGCCGGAAATGCGGGGCGTGCATTCGCTGCGGGCGTTGAAAAATATCGATCTTAGCCGGGCGCTGGGCAACTTGCTTGACTGGCCAATGCGTCAACGGCTGGATAGTGCCCTGCCAACTCATTACACTGTGCCGACCGGAAGCCAGATTGCAATTCGCTATGACAGCGAAAATCCGCCGGCGCTGGCGGTGCGTATCCAGGAAATGTTTGGTGAAGCACAGACGCCTTGCATCGCCGAGGGGCGCGTTCCGCTGGTGCTTGAGCTATTATCTCCGGCGCAGCGGCCGTTGCAGATCACCCGCGATTTAACGGCGTTCTGGAACGGCGCCTGGCGCGAAGTGCAGAAAGAGATGAAGGGACGTTATCCGAAGCACGTCTGGCCGGACGATCCGGCGAATACTGCCCCGACGCGCCGGACGAAAAAGTATTCCTGATGCTCTCTCCCAATGGGATAGGGCGCAAACACGAAAAGACATTCTTGATAAGCGTGTCTGGCTGTTTTTTTTGAGAGATTTCTTCTTTCGCATTGCGCGGAAGAACGGAGAATCGGGCCCTGGCGCCTGAACTTTTGTGGAGAAGATGCATGGCGGGGAATGACCGCGAGCCTATTGGACGTAAAGGAAAACCAACGCGTCCGGCGAAAGAGAAGGTGAGCCGTCGTCGACTCAGGGAAGAGGAGTATGACGACGAGTACGAAGACGATGATTACGAGGACGAAGAACCTATGCCGCCGCGTAAGGGAAAAGGTAAGGGGAATGGCTCGGGCCGCCCGTCGAAAAAACGCCGTTTCTTCTGGCTATTAGTGAAGCTGGCGATCATCTTCTTTGTGGTGCTGGTTATTTACGGCGTGTACCTCGATCAGCAGATCCGTAGCCGCATTGACGGCAAAGTCTGGCAGCTTCCGGCGGCGGTGTATGGCCGCATGGTAAACCTTGAGCCGGATATGCCTTACAGCAAAGCGGAGATGGTGAAGCTGCTGGAAGCGACGCAGTACCGGCAGGTGTCGAGCATGACGCGCCCGGGCGAGTTCACCGTGCAGGGGAACAACATCGAGCTGATTCGCCGCCCGTTTGACTTCCCGGACGGTAAAGAAGGGCAGATCCGCGCGCGTCTGGTGTTTGACGGTGGTCATCTGGAATCTATCCAGAACATGGATAACAACCGAAGCTTCGGTATTTTCCGCCTCGACCCGCGTTTGATCACCATGCTTTCTTCGCCAAACGGCGAGCAGCGCCTGTTTGTGCCGCGTTCCGGCTTCCCGGATCTGCTGGTGGACACGCTGATTGCTACCGAAGACCGCCATTTCTACGAACATGACGGGATCAGCATTTACTCTATTGGCCGCGCCGTTGTCGCTAACCTGACGGCCGGGCGAGCGGTGCAGGGCGGCAGTACGCTGACTCAGCAGCTGGTGAAAAACCTCTTCCTGAGCAACCAGCGTACGCTGTGGCGTAAAGCCAACGAAGCCTACATGGCGCTGATCATGGATGCGCGCTACGACAAAGATCGCATTCTTGAGCTGTATCTGAACGAGGTGTATCTCGGCCAGAGCGGTGACGATCAGATTCGTGGCTTCCCGCTGGCAAGCCTTTATTACTTCGGTCGCCCGGTGGAAGAGCTGAGCCTCGACCAGCAGGCATTGCTGGTGGGGATGGTCAAAGGCGCCTCGCTGTATAACCCGTGGCGTAATCCGAAGCTGGCGCTTGAACGTCGTAACCTGGTCCTGCGCCTGCTGCAGGAACAGAAAGTTATCGATCAGGAGCTGTACGACATGCTGAGCGCGCGTCCTCTGGGCGTGCAGCCACGCGGCGGTGTGATTTCTCCGCAGCCTGCCTTTATGCAGATGGTGCGTCAGGAGCTTCAGGATAAGCTGGGCGACAAGGTGAAAGACCTGTCCGGCGTGAAGATCTTCACCACCTTTGACTCCGTCTCTCAGGATGCCGCAGAGAAGGCGGTGACCGAAGGCGTGCCGGTGCTGCGTGCATCCCGTAAGCTGAACGATCTGGAAGCGGCGATGGTCATTGTTGACCGCTTTACCGGTGAAGTTCGTGCGGTTGTCGGCGGCGCGGAACCACAGTTTGCGGGCTTTAACCGTGCGCTGCAGGCTCGTCGCTCCATTGGCTCGCTGGCAAAACCGGCCACTTATCTGACGGCGTTGAGCCAGCCGGATACGTTCCGCCTGAACACCTGGCTTGCCGATGCCCCGATTGGCATCAAACTGTCGAATGGCCAGGTCTGGTCACCGCAGAACGATAACCACCAGTACAGCGGGCAAGTGATGCTGGTGGATGCGCTGACGCGTTCGATGAACGTGCCAACCGTAAACCTGGGGATGACGCTGGGCCTGCCGGCCATTACCGATACCTGGACCAAGCTTGGGGTACCCAAAGACCAGCTTAATCCGGTGCCGGCGATGATTCTGGGGGCGCTGAACCTGACGCCTATTCAAGTTGCGCAGGCGTTCCAGACGATTGCCAGCGGCGGGAACCGCGCCACGCTTTCCGCGCTGCGCTCGGTGATTGCAGAAGACGGCACCGTGCTGTATCAGAGCTTCCCACAGGCGGAACAGGCGGTGCCTGCGCAGGCCGCTTATCTGACGCTGTTTGGTATGCAGCAGGTGGTGGCTCGCGGTACGGGCCGTGCGCTGGGTGGAAAATACCCGAACCTGCATCTGGCCGGGAAAACCGGGACCACCAACAACAACGTGGATACCTGGTTCGCCGGGATTGATGGCCGTGAAGTGACCATTACCTGGGTAGGGCGTGATAACAACCAGCCAACCAAGCTGTACGGTGCCAGCGGTGCAATGTCGCTGTACCAGCGCTATCTGTCAAACCAGTCGCCGATCCCGCTGGACCTGACTCAGCCGGAAGATATCGTGGATATGGGCGTCAACGGCGCGGGTTACTTCATGTGTAGCGGCGGCGGCGACCGTGTTCTGCCGGTGTGGACAACGAACCCGAGCGCGCTTTGCCAGCAAAGCCAACAGGAAGAGCAGTCTGCTAACCCGTTCAGCCAAGCGCCAGCAGGCCAGCAGCCGCAGCAACAACCGCAGCAGCAGCCTCAGCAGCAACAGCCCGCTCAGGAGCAAAAGAGCGATGGCGTTGCCGGCTGGATTAAGGACATGTTCGGCAGTAATTAAGCCTCGCTTCACTTATAAACCTCTCCCAAAGTGGGAGAGGTTTTTTTCGCCTTTTACCCGCCAGAACGCGTTTCTTATCTTAAATTTCACGTCCAATTAACACCCTATAAACCATCAGGTTATTTCTTATTCCCTTAATCAATCTGAGGGTGTGAGGCGCTTGCTATGCAGCCAGCGTTTCGTCTATTATCCTGCGGGCATAATAATAATTATCGTTTACGTTATCATTTACCACTTCACCAGAGAAAATATCATGGCGCGTTCACTCCCTGGTCAGCCAGCCAAAAACCCTGTCCGTAAGCTTGCTCTGTTTGTAGCGGCGGCGGTGGGCACCGTCAGCGTTAATAGCTTCGCGGCGGACACCGGCACGACCAAAAAAGAAGACACTATTACTGTTTCAGCCACCGCAGTGCCTGCCGAAAGCGCATGGGGGCCATCGCCAACCATCGCCGCTAAACGCAGCGCCACGGCGACCAAAACCGATACCCCAATTGAAAAGACTCCGCAGTCTATTTCGGTGGTGACCAGCGAAGAGATGCAGATGCATCAATTCCAGTCCGTGAAAGAAGCGCTGGGCTATACGCCGGGCGTAACGGTTAGCAGCCGTGGTGCTTCCAATACCTACGATTTTGTCATTATCCGTGGTTTTTCATCCGTGGGCCTGAATCAGAATAACTATCTGGACGGCCTGAAGATGCAGGGTGATTTCTATAATGACGCGGTCATTGACCCTTATATGCTGGAGCGCGTGGAGCTGATGCGCGGTCCAACTTCCGTGCTGTACGGCAAAAGCAGCCCGGGCGGTATTGTGAACATGGTCAGCAAGCGTCCGACCACCGAGCCGCTGCATGAAATCCAGTTCAAAATGGGTACGGACAACCTGTATCAGACAGGCTTTGACTTCAGCGATGCCCTGGATGATGCGGGTGTTTATTCTTATCGCCTGACTGGCGTTGCGCGCTCAAATAACGAGCAGCAGGATAATGCCAAACAGAAGCGTTACGCTATTGCACCCTCTTTCTCATGGCGTCCTGACGACAAGACAAACTTCACCTTCCTGTCTTACTTCCAGAATGAGCCTGAAACAGGCTATTACGGCTGGCTGCCGAAAGAAGGTACCGTTCAACCGTTGCCAAACGGTGGACGTCTGTCTACCAGCTTCAATGAAGCGGCAACTAACAATAGCTATTCCCGTAACCAGAAAATGGTGGGCTATAGCTTTGAACATGGTTTCGACGACACCTTTACCGTGCGTCAAAACCTGCGTTTCTCTGAAATGAAAGTTGCTCAACAAAGCGCTTATGGTACCGGGCTGTGCAACAACAGCATGAATGCTTTCAATGTCTACTGTCAGGCGCTGACTGCAGAGCAAAAAGCTCACTATTTGGGACGTGGTACCGTTGTTGATAATGAACGTCTGCAAAACTTCAGCGTAGATACTCAGTTACAGAGTAAGTTTGCAACCGGAGCTATCGATCACACGCTGTTAACCGGTGTGGATTATATGCGCATGCGTAATGACATTAGCGCTCTGTTTGGTAATGCTCCTGCCCTCGATCTAAACAATCTGGCCTCAATGAGCGATGTCGATTTTGGCAGCGCTGTGCCTTACCAGATGAACGAGAGTAAGCAAACGGGTCTTTATGTGCAGGATCAGGCGGAGTGGAACAAGTGGGTGATGACGCTGGGTGGACGCTATGACTGGTCTAAACAGGCAACCACTGTTCGCAGTGATAACGGTTATATCGATCGTAATGATCATCAGTTTACCTGGCGCGGTGGGGTTAACTACCTGTTCGACAACGGAATCTCTCCGTACTTTAGCTACAGCCAATCCTTTGAGCCGAACGCGTTTAGTCTCTACAGCACACCTCGTGTGGCCTATAAGCCATCTAAAGGTGAACAGTATGAAGCTGGCGTGAAATATGTGCCTAAGGATATGCCGATCGTCGTGACGGGGGCAGTTTATCAGTTGACGAAAACCGATACTCTGATGACTGATCCGACGAATGCTCTGAATCAGGTTCCGGCGGGCGAAGTTCGTGCGCGTGGCGTAGAGCTGGAGGCAAAAGCGGCATTGAACGCCAACATTAACGTGACGGCCTCTTACACGTACACCGATGCACAGTACACTAAAGACACGACCCTTCAGGGCAATAGCCCGGTTCAGGTTCCTAAACATATGGCTTCCCTGTGGGGCGATTACACCTTCAACAGCGGTGTCCTGAGTGGCCTGACGCTGGGTACCGGCGGACGCTTTATTGGCTCCAGCTATGGCGACCCGGCTAACACCTTCAAAGTGGGCAGCGCTGCGGTGATGGATGCGGTCGTGAAGTATGACCTCGGTCGCTTCGGCCTGAACGGCTCCAGCATTGCGGTCAACGTGAATAACCTGCTTGACCGCGAATACGTTGCCAGCTGCTTCGAAACTTATGGCTGCTTCTGGGGCGCTGAGCGTCAGGTGGTTGCTACCGCAACCTTCCGCTTCTAACTTGTCTCCTGGGCACGGTTCGCCGTGCCCTTCACTAAGATGGCTACCATGCAGGATAAACAGCTTCATCCCGACACGACTTTTAGCCTCACTGATGTCACGTTCCGCGTGCCTGGCCGCACGCTACTCCATCCGCTGTCTATCACCTTCCCGGTGGGCAAAGTCACTGGCCTGATTGGCCATAACGGCTCCGGTAAATCGACGCTGCTGAAAATGCTGGGTCGCCACCAGAAACCTTCTGAGGGTGAAATTCTGCTGAACTCACAGCCGCTGGACAGCTGGGGCAGCAAAGCGTTTGCCCGTCAGGTGGCCTATCTTCCCCAGCAGCTTCCTGCCGCTGAGGGTATGACGGTGCGTGAGCTGGTAGCAATTGGCCGTTACCCGTGGCATGGGGCGTTAGGGCGCTTTGGCGTGGCTGACCGTGAGCTGGTGGATGAGGCTATTAGCCTGGTAGGGCTGAAGCCGTTTGCGCATCGCCTGGTGGACAGCCTGTCCGGCGGCGAGCGCCAGCGGGCATGGATCGCCATGCTGGTGGCGCAGGATAGCCGCTGCCTGCTGCTGGATGAGCCAACCTCCGCGCTGGATATTGCCCATCAGGTGGACGTGCTGGCGCTGATTCATCGTCTTAGCCAGGAACGCGGCCTGACGGTGGTTGCCGTTCTGCACGACATCAATATGGCTGCGCGGTACTGCGACAACCTGGTGGCGCTGCGCGGGGGCGAAATGATCGCGCAGGGGACGCCGGAAGCCTTAATGCAGAGCGATACGCTGGAGCATATCTACGGTATTCCGATGGGCATCCTGCCGCACCCGGCGGGGGCTGCGCCAGTGAGTTTTGTTTATTGATGAGCCGTATGAATGACTTTCTTTTGACCCGTCGCCGCCTTCTGGCGGCGATGGCGCTTTCACCGCTGCTGCTAAAATTACCTGCCGCGCAGGCGACGGTACCGGATGCAAAACGCATCATCGCCCTGGAGTGGCTGCCCGTTGAGCTGATGATGGCGCTCGGCGTCACGCCGATGGCCGTTGCCGACATCCCTAATTACCAAATCTGGGTGAACGAACCTAAGCTGCCGGAAGGCGTGATTGATGTTGGCCTGCGCACTGAACCCAATCTCGAGCTGATGGCGCAGCTAAAACCGTCTCTGATTCTCTATTCTGCCGGTTACGGCCCTTCGCCAGAAAAAATCACCCGTATCGCCCCCGGGCTGGGATTCAATTTTAACGATGGCTCAGGCAAGCCGCTGGAGATTGCGCGTAAATCGCTCATCCAGCTGGGTGATACGCTGGGGATGCAGCAGGCCGCCAGTCGGCACCTGGCCGAATTTGATGGGTTTATTGCCAGCATGAAGCCTCGCTTTGCCGCGCGCGGTAACCACCCGGTACTGCTGATGTCATTTTTGGATAATCGTCATGCGCTGGTGGTGGGCAAACACAGCTTGTTCGAACAAGTGATGGATCTGCTGGGGGTGAAAAATGCCTGGCAAGAAGAGACGAATTTCTGGGGAACTGCGGTCGTTGGGATTGAACGCCTGGCGGCGATAAAAGACGCCGATGTACTGTGCTTCGATCATAAAAACGAAGCGGTGGCCCGCCAGGTGACGGCCACGCCGCTGTGGCAAGCGATGCCGTTTATCCGCCAGAACCGTTTTCAGCAGGTTCCCGCCGTCTGGCTTTATGGCACGACAATGTCGGCGATGCACTTTGCCCGCGTGCTGGACGACGGCCTGAGGAGCCTGGCCCGATGAGACGTCACGTTATTTTTCCTGCCAGCCTGCTGCTGGTTCTGTTTGTCGGTGCACTGTGGCTAACGCTGCATAACATGAGCGGTGTCTTACCCTCCGCGCAGTGGGGTAGTGCCTTTGCCGCGCCGGATATCGACGATGTTCAACAGATGCTGTTTCACTTCAGCCTGCTGCCACGCCTGGCGATATCGCTGTTGGTTGGTGCCGGGCTGGGTCTTGTCGGCGTGTTATTCCAGCAGGTACTGCGCAATCCGCTGGCGGAACCGACAACGCTTGGCGTAGCCAGCGGGGCTCAGCTTGGCGTCACGGTTGCCACGCTTTGGGTGCTGCCGCTGGCTGCCCAGCCGTTTGCGGCGCTGATTGGTGCGGCGGTCGTTGGTCTGCTTGTCTTTGGCGTTGCCTGGGGTAAGCGAATGTCGCCGGTCACGCTGATTCTGGCGGGTCTGGTGCTGAGTCTTTATTGCGGCGCGGTTAACCAACTGCTGGCTATTTTCCACCATGATCAGCTGCAGAATATGTTCCTGTGGAGCACCGGATCGCTCAATCAGCAGGACTGGAGCAGCGTTGAAAACCTGTGGCCGCGCTTGCTGGGCGGCCTGCTGCTAACGCTGCTGTTGCTGCGCCCGTTGACGCTGATGGGGCTGGATGACGGCGTGGCGCGTAATCTGGGTCTGGCGCTTTCTCTGGTAAGGCTGGCGACGCTGGCGCTGGCGATTGCGATTAGCGCTCAGCTGGTGAATGCGGTCGGGATCGTTGGTTTTATCGGGCTGTTTGCGCCTTTGCTCGCAAAAATGCTCGGCGCTCGGCGCCTGGCCGCCCGTTTGTTCCTGGCTCCGCTTATTGGGGCGCTGATTCTCTGGATGTCTGACCAGGTTGTGGTCTGGCTTTCCAGCGTTTGGGGCGAAGTCTCTACCGGGACGATCACCGCGCTTATTGGCGCACCTATCCTGCTGTGGCTGCTGCCTCGTCTGCGCACCAGCGGGGCGCCGTCAATGAGCGCCGGAGACCACGTTCAGGCTGAACGCCAGCGTGTACTGATTTGGGTTATCGCGGCTCTTGGCGTTCTACTGCTGGTGATTGCCGCCGCCCTGGCGCTGGGGCGCGACGCCCACGGCTGGCGATGGCTAAGTGGCGCACTCTTTGACGATGTGCTGCCGTGGCGCTGGCCGCGCGTTATGGCGGCTTTGACCGCGGGCGTGATGCTGGCGGTTGCGGGCTGCCTGATCCAGCGGTTAACCGGCAACGCGATGGCCAGCCCGGAAGTCTTGGGTATTAGCTCCGGCGCGGCCTTCGGCGTGGTATTGATGCTGTTTATTGTGCCGGGGAATGCGTTTGTCTGGCTGCTGCCTGCAGGCAGTCTTGGTGCGGCGGTCACGCTGCTGATCATCATGATGGCTGCCGGACGAGGCGGGTTTTCTCCTCAGCGTATGCTGTTGGCCGGGATGGCGCTCAGCACCGCCTTTACCATGCTGCTGATGATGCTGATGGCGAGCGGCGATCCGCGTATGGCGACGCTGCTGACCTGGATTTCTGGCTCGACGTATAACGTTACCGGCGAGCAGGCGGTCAGAACGCTGGTTGTCATGGTCGGGCTGCTAGCGATGACGCCGCTGCTGCGCCGCTGGCTGGTGATTTTACCGCTGGGCGGTGCCACTGCGCGGGCGGTGGGCATGGCGTTAACGCCATCGCGCTTTGCGCTGCTGTTGCTGGCGGCAACGCTTACCGCCACGGCGACGTTAATCGTCGGCCCGCTGAGCTTTGTTGGCCTGATGGCGCCGCATATTGCGCGCATGCTTGGGTTCCGCAGGGCAATGCCGCAGATAGCGATGGCCGGGATTTTTGGCGGGATGCTAATGACTCTGGCTGACTGGTGCGGGAGGATGATTCTGTTCCCGAATCAGGTACCCGCCGGGCTGCTGGCGACGTTTATCGGTGCGCCGTATTTCGTTTATTTGCTGAGAAAGCAGGGGCGGTAACCCCTCACCCTAACCCTCTCCCCAAAAGGGAGAGGGAACTGAAAAGAGCATAAATCAGTTTTTTCCCCTCTCCCTAAAGTGGGGAGGAAACAGTATCGAGCATAAATCTGCTGTTTTCCCCCTCGCCCTTCCAGGGAGAGGGCCGGGGTGAGGGTAAAATTACAGCTTCGCAAACACGCGGCGTGCCGCGTCGATGGTCCGCTGAATATCTTCCTGGCTATGCGCCACGGACATAAAGCCCGCCTCAAACGCTGACGGCGCCAGGTATACGCCTTCTTCCAGCATCAGGTGGAAGAAGCGCTTAAAGCGCTCTACGTCGCACGCAACCACGTCTTTATAGCAGGTGACGGTTTCTGCATCGGTGAAGAACAGGCCGAACATGCCGCCGACGTTATTCACCACCAGCGGGATATTTTCTGCTTTAGCCGCATTCAACAGGCCGTTAGCCAGCATTTCCGTCAGCCCGGTCAGGGTCTGGTGAACGCCAGGCTGCGACACTTCGGTCAGGCAGGCGAAGCCCGCCGCCATGGCGATAGGGTTCCCGGAGAGCGTACCCGCCTGGTAAACCGGACCCGTTGGGGCCAGCGCGTCCATGATTTCTCGACGGCCACCGAAGGCGCCGACCGGCATCCCGCCGCCGATGATTTTGCCGAGGCAGGTCAGGTCTGGCTCGACGTCGTAGTAAGACTGAGCGCCCGCCAGCGCCACGCGGAAGCCGGTCATCACTTCATCGATGATCAGCAACGCGCCGAATTCGTCGCACAGCGCGCGTAGACCCGGCAGGAAGTCCGCGTGCGGAGGAATACAGTTCATGTTGCCCGCGACGGGTTCAACGATGATACAGGCCACATCCTGAGGGTATTGCTCAAAGGCTTCGCGCACGGAGTCCAGGTCGTTATAGGTGCAGGTCAACGTGTGTTTCGCAAAATCAGCCGGCACGCCCGGAGAGTTCGGCTGACCGAGAGTCAGGGCGCCGGAACCGGCTTTCACCAGCAGGCAATCTGCGTGGCCGTGGTAGCAACCTTCGAACTTGATGATTTTATCCCGGCCGGTGTAGCCGCGAGCGAGGCGGATAGCGCTCATGGTGGCTTCGGTGCCGGAGTTCACCATACGAACCATGTCCATGGTCGGCACCAGCTCACAAACCAGCTCCGCCATTCTCACTTCCATTTCGGTTGGCGCCCCAAAGCTCAGGCCGCGCTCAACGGCTTCAATGACCGCGTTGCGAATCGCCGGGTGGTTGTGGCCGAGCACCATTGGGCCCCATGAGCCAACGTAATCGATATAGGCCTTACCGTCTGCGTCATACAGGTAAGCCCCGTCCGCACGCTCGATAAACAGAGGCACTCCGCCTACGCCGGTAAAGGCGCGTACCGGAGAGTTAACGCCGCCGGGAATCACCTGGCGGGCTGCGGCGTACAGGTTTTCAGACTTACTCATGAATCGGCTCCTGATTCGTGGAAATGGTAACAGCGGGCTATTCTATGTGAAACCTGCCTCGCGTTGAAATATTTGCCCAAATCAAACGTTACGGTTTATTAGCTAATTTAATAAGACGAAGGTCTTTTCTGTGGGTAAAATGCCCGCCTTATTTGTATGACTAAACGGTTAGAGCCCATGAATTTAGCCCATAACTCTCTCGAACAGGCGCAAAGCGTCCAACAGCGTCGCGGGGCTATTCTGCGTCGCCTGATTGGCCAGGATAAAATGCCGCTAATGATTTTGCTGATGGCCGCGGTGGTGGGCACGCTGGCGGGCCTGGTCGGCGTGGCGTTTGAGAAGTCGGTTAACTGGGTGCTTCAGCACCGCATCGGTATGCTGGCGCAGGTCGCGGACAGCGCCTGGCTGGTGTGGCCGCTGGCGTTTATCAGCTCGGCGCTGCTGGCAATGGTAGGCTATTTTCTGGTACGCCGTTTTGCCCCTGAAGCCGGTGGGTCGGGTATTCCTGAAATCGAAGGGGCGCTGGAAGATTTACGGCCAGTGCGCTGGTGGCGCGTGATCCCGGTGAAATTCATCGGCGGGATGGGCACGCTTGGCGCGGGAATGGTGCTGGGACGCGAAGGGCCGACCGTGCAGCTTGGGGGGAACATCGGGCGAATGGTGACTGACATCTTCCGCATGAAAGGTGCTGAAGCCCGTCATTCGCTGCTGGCAACAGGCGCTGCTGCCGGGCTGTCTGCGGCATTTAATGCCCCGCTGGCCGGGATTCTGTTTATTATCGAAGAGATGCGTACCCAGTTCCGCTACAACCTGATTTCGATCAAAGCGGTGTTTATCGGCGTGATTATGTCGAGCATCGTGTTTCGGATCTTTAATACCGAAACGACGGTGATTCAGGTTGGCAGGCTGGCGGATGCCCCCGTTAACACGCTTTGGTTGTACCTGATTCTCGGCATGGTTTTTGGCATTGTCGGCGTGGTGTTTAACCGGCTGGTGATTGGCGCTCAGGATATGTTCCAGCGCATTCACGGCGGCAACATTAAGAAGTGGGTGCTGATCGGCGGACTTATTGGGGGGCTTTGCGGCGTACTGGGGCTGATTCAGCAGGCGGCGTCCGGCGGTGGGTTTAGCCTTATCCCGATTGCGGCCGCGGGGAATTACACTATCGGGATGCTGTTGTTCCTGTTCGTCGCTCGCGTAATCACCACTTTACTCTGTTTCTCCTCCGGTGCACCGGGCGGTATTTTTGCCCCGATGCTGGCGCTGGGCACGCTGCTTGGCACCGCGTTTGGCACGGCCTGTGCCGCCTGGTTCCCCGCGTATCATCTTGATATGGGCACCTTTGCGATTGCCGGAATGGGAGCGTTACTCGCCGCCTCACTGCGTGCACCGCTCACCGCTATCGTGCTGGTGCTTGAGATGACGGATAATTACCAGCTCATTCTGCCAATGATTATCACCTGTCTTGGGGCGACACTGTTGGCACAATTTTTGGGCGGGAAACCGCTATACTCGGTGATTCTGGCAAGAACTCTGGCAAAACAAGAAGCTGAGAAAGCGCGAGCGGGCGAGCAGGCTTCCGCCGGGCAGAATACTTGAACGAATTACTCGGGTATTAGATAATGCCGCAAAAGTGCGGGTTGTTTTCTGCCCGACTTGTTAATTGTTGGGAGCAAAAAATGAGTGATGACGTAGTAGCGCTGCCGCTGCAGTTTACCGAAGCCGCAGCCAATAAAGTGAAAAGTCTGATTGCAGACGAAGAGAACCCGAATCTGAAACTTCGCGTCTATATCACCGGTGGTGGTTGCAGCGGCTTCCAGTATGGCTTTACTTTTGACGACCAGATCAACGATGGCGATATGACCATCGAGAAGCAGGGCGTTGCCCTGGTTGTGGATCCAATGAGCCTGCAATACCTCGTCGGTGGCGCGGTGGATTACAGCGAAGGCCTGGAAGGCTCCCGCTTCGTGGTGACTAACCCGAACGCGAAAAGCACCTGCGGGTGTGGTTCCTCCTTCAGCATCTGATAAGTTGCTGAAATAAAAAAGCCGCGTATCAAACGCGGCTTTTTTTATCGCTATTGTCGGTCATTTAACGCAAAGGTCGGCAGTTTAAGGTGCCAGTAGATGGCCGCCAGGCGAATCGCCAGCGTGACCACCATACCAATCATACTGGCCTGCTCCAGCGGGACGTTAAAGGTGTGGTACGCCGTGGCGTGGACGATACCGCCAATAATACAGGCGGTGGCATAAATCTCGGTGCGCAGAATCATCGGGACTTCACGGGCCAATACGTCGCGGATGATCCCGCCGCCTACGCCAGTGATTACGCCCATGCAGATTGCAACCAGCGGGCTGGCATGGGCCAGAAACGCTTTATTGACGCCGATGCCAACAAACACCGCCAGGCCGACGGCATCCAGCACGGGAAGTACCCACTTAGGCAGACGTCGCGGCTGGCGAACCAGGACGATTGTCAGCATACAGGTCACCATGGCGACGACAAGGTCAGTGGGATCTTTCACCCAGAATACCGGGCCGTTGGCTAACGCCATATCGCGAATGGTTCCCCCGCCTACCGCGGTAACCACCCCGAGCACCAGCACGCCAAAGGGATCCATCCGCAGCTTTCCGGCCAACAAAACGCCGGAAATAGCGAACACGGCGGTACCGACAATATCCAGCCAATAGACCAGCATTTATGACCCTCAGAGCATGACGTTAAGCTTTCGCCAGCTCTTCGCAGAGCTGTTTTGCGGCGAGGATAATACGCGGGCCCGAGCGAGTAAACCAGTCATCATTGACGGCAATAACCGGCACTTTCAACTGATTACTCCAGAATTGCTGCACCGACGGAATATTGCTCGCATCGCCCGAAATAATAATAGCCTGTGGCTGGCGCGTCAGAACCTGCTCGCGACTGACCTGTGGCCAGGGAACCCGGCTGTCGGCAAAAATATTGCGCCCACCGCAAAGCTCAACGACTTCGTTCTGAATGGAATCTTTGCTGGTGGTAAACAGCGGCTGCTGGCTGAACTGCAGGAACACTTTTTTGCTTTGGGTATGGCTGTAACGTGTTTTTAGTTCAGCAAACTGCCGGGATAGCGTCTCTGCAGCTTTGATTGCCTTTTCTGGTGTTGGGCTGAGCGGGGCTAGCTGGCGCAGCGCGGCCTCAACATCGGCAACGCTTTTAGGGTCCAGCCAGATAACTTTAATGCCCAGAGAAACCAGTTGGTTTACCTGCCTGTCCGGGTTCCCTCCGCGCCAGGCGAGGACTGCGTCCGGTTTCAGGGCAACAATGCGCTCGAAATTCACGCCCTGCCAGTTAGCTAACTGTTCAATCTGTTTTGCCTGCGGCGGGTAATCAGAGTAAGCGCTCACCGCAATAGGAGTGATACCGGCGGCGAAGGCCAGTTCTGTATTAGCGGGAGAGAGCGAGATGACCCGAGGCGCCGCAAACAGCAGCGCCGGGAGGCAAAGGAGCAGGGCGGTCGCCCCGCGCCAGAGGGTGAACTTAGCCACGAGCCAGATGCTGAACCAGTTTTTCCACCATCAGGGTAGATTGTTTTGCCGCAACGGCCAGGAACTCTTCGAAACTCAGATGAGACTGCTGATCGGCCACGTCGGAGATGGCGCGTACAACCACAAACGGCGTGTTGAAGTTATGGCAAACGTGACCGATGGCCGTCGCTTCCATTTCTACCGCAACGGCCTGCGGGAAGTTGTGGCGAATTTTTGCCAGCGCTACGGAGCCGTTAATAAACGCATCGCCGCTGACGATCAGGCCACGAACCGCGTGCAGATCCAGCTCTTTAATGCAGGTTTCTGCTGCCTCAATAAGTTTTTTATCGGCAATGAAAGCTGCCGGGCAGCCTGCCATCTGGCCATACTCGTAACCGAAAGCGGTGACATCAGCATCGTGATAACGTACTTCATCAGACACCACGATATCGCCCACTTTTAGCGTCGGCGCCAGGCCACCTGCGGAACCGGTGTTGATGATCACGTCTGGCTTGCAATGTTCCAGCAGCAGCGTAGCACCCATGGCCGCAGAAACTTTGCCGATACCGGACTTCAGCAGCGCGACTTCAACGCCGTTCAGCGTCCCGGTATAAATTTCACAACCGGCGATGCTCAGAGTGTGACGGTTTTCGATTTTGTCACGCAGCAGCGTAACTTCTTCTTCCATTGCACCAATAATGCCTGCTTTCATAGAGATACTCGCTAATGTGGTGGAACATGACTCAATTTTCGGGGCATAGTCTATCATGGCATACAGTCTCCTTATCAACGGAACAGGAGTGGGCATGAGCGAAATAGACTTCCGCAAAAAAATTAACTGGCACCGACGCTTCCGCTCGCCCGAAGGAGAGAAGAGCGAACTTGAGATCCTGCGTATCTTCGAAAGCGATCGCGGCAGGATCATTAATTCTCCCGCAATTCGCCGCCTGCAGCAGAAAACGCAGGTCTTCCCGCTGGAGCGTAATGCCGCCGTGCGCACCCGTCTTACCCATTCGCTGGAGGTGCAGCAGGTCGGGCGCTACATTGCCAAAGAGATCCTTAGCCGCCTGAAAGAGCAGAAGGCGCTGGAGAAATATGGCCTCGATGAGCTAACCGGTCCGTTTGAAAGCATAGTGGAAATGGCCTGCCTGATGCATGACATCGGCAATCCGCCGTTCGGGCATTTTGGCGAGTCGGCAATTAACGACTGGTTCCGCCAGCGCCTGCAGCCGAAAGACAGCGGCGGGCAGCCACGCAGTGACGATCGCTGCAAGGTGGATGCGCTCCGGCTGCGCGAAGGCGAAGAGGGATTAAATACGTTACGCAGCAAAGTTCGCCAGGACTTGTGCCATTTTGAAGGGAATGCGCAAGGCATCCGGCTGGTGCACAGCCTGCTACGTATGAACCTGACCTGGGCGCAGGTTGGCTGCATTCTTAAATACACCCGCCCGGCCTGGTTTGCACAAACGCCTCCGGCAAGCCACGCTTATTTGATGAAGAAACCGGGCTTTTATTTGTCGGAAGAGGGGTACATTGAGCGCCTGCGCAAAGAATTGAGCCTGGGCGAGTACAGCCGCTTTCCGCTGACCTGGATCATGGAGGCGGCGGACGACATTTCCTACTGCGTGGCGGATCTTGAAGATGCCGTGGAAAAGCGGATTTTCAGCGTCGAGCAGCTTTACCAGCATCTGAGTGAGTCCTGGGGCGAGCAGAAGAAGGGCGATCTCTTTGAGCTGGTAGTCAAAGATGCCTGGGAGAAATCCCGGACCAACCAAATGCGCCGCAGTGCGGAAGATCAGTTCTTTATGTACCTGCGCGTCAACACGCTAAATAAACTGGCGCCGTATGCTGCCCAGCGTTTTATCGACAATTTGCCTGAGATTTATTCCGGCGAGTTCAATCATGCGCTGCTGGAGGACGACAGCCCGTTTGCCCGGCTGCTGGAGCTATATAAGCAGGTGGCGGTGCGGCAGGTCTTCAGCCACCCGGATATTGAGCAACTGGAGCTGCAGGGTTATCGGGTTATCAGCGGTTTACTGGATATTTACAGTCCCTTACTCGAGCTTTCAACGGAAGACTTTACGGAGCTGGTGAGCAAGGAAAGCCTGCGTAGGCTGCCTATTGAATCAAGGCTTTTCCACAAACTTTCAACTAAACATAGGCTTGCCTATGTGGAAGCGGTTAATGCTTTGCACCCGGCAAGCCTTGATTTTTCCGTGTGGGAATACTATTTCCGTGCAAGGCTTATTCAGGATTACATCAGTGGAATGACCGATTTATATGCCTGGGATGAGTATCGACGCCTGATGGCGGTGGAGTGAGTTTTCTCGGGAGTTTTGTAAAGATAGAGAATAAATTTTTACTTTTTCCATGCACTTAAGCGCTGAACTTAGCGCGTAAACTTCACTCTGAATGGTGTACCAACACAGCAATTTTGCGTTATTTGAAAGTTGAGATGATTCCATGAAAAAAACCACGTTAGCAATGAGTGCGCTGGCTCTTAGTCTGGGTTTGGCGCTGAGTCCGATGTCTGCCTCCGCCGCTGAGACGGCCTCTTCCGCATCTGCTGCGCAGCCGCTGCCAAGCCTTGCGCCGATGCTGGAGCAGGTGATGCCTTCAGTGGTGAGTATCAACGTTGAAGGGAGCACAACGGTAAATACTCCGCGTATGGGGCGTAATTTCCAGCAATTCTTCGGCGACAATTCCCCGTTCTGCCAGGACGGTTCGCCGTTCCAAAGCTCACCTTTCTGCCAGGGCGGTGGCGCTCAGGGCGGTGGTGGTGACGGAGGCAGCCAGCAGCAGAAATTTATGGCCCTGGGCTCTGGGGTAATTATTGATGCGGCGAAAGGCTATGTCGTGACCAACAACCACGTGGTGGATAACGCCACCGTGATCAAAGTTCAGCTGAGCGATGGCCGTAAGTTTGACGCTAAAGTGGTCGGTAAAGATCCGCGTTCAGACATTGCGCTTATTCAGCTGCAGGATCCTAAAAACCTGACGGCGATTAAAATTGCCGACTCCGACGCGTTGCGCGTAGGGGATTACACCGTAGCCATCGGTAACCCATATGGCCTGGGCGAAACCGTGACCTCCGGTATCGTTTCTGCGCTGGGCCGTAGCGGCCTGAACGTGGAAAACTACGAAAACTTTATCCAGACCGATGCGGCGATCAACCGCGGTAACTCCGGTGGGGCGCTGGTTAACCTGAACGGCGAGCTTATCGGTATCAACACGGCGATTCTGGCCCCGGACGGCGGCAACATCGGTATCGGCTTTGCAATCCCGAGCAATATGGTGAAAAACCTGACCGCTCAGATGGTGCAGTACGGTCAGGTTCGTCGCGGCGAACTGGGGATTATGGGCACTGAGTTGAACTCCGAGCTGGCGAAAGCGATGAAAGTCGACGCTCAGCGTGGCGCGTTTGTCAGCCAGGTCATGCCGAACTCCTCCGCGGCTAAAGCCGGGATCAAAGCAGGGGATGTGATCACCACGCTGAACGGTAAGTCGATCAGTAGCTTTGCCGCGCTGCGTGCAGAAGTGGGTTCCATGCCGGTGGGCAGCAAAATCTCTCTGGGCCTGTTGCGTGATGGCAAGCCAGTGACGGTGAGTCTGGAGCTGCAGCAAAGCACTCAGAATCAGGTTGATGCCGCCACTATCTTCACCGGTATTGAAGGCGCTGAGATGAGCAACCGCGGCGGCAAAGACCAGAAAGGCGTGCAGGTCACCAGCGTGAAGCCAAATACCCCGGCCGCGCGTATTGGCCTGAAAAAAGGTGACATTATCGTCGGCGTGAACCAGCAGGCGGTGAACAATATCGCTGAGCTGCGTAAAGTGATGGACAGCAAGCCGTCGGTGATGGCGCTGAGCATTCAGCGTGGTGATGCGCAGATTTATCTTCTGATGCAGTAATCTTCGTGTAGAGCTGAAAAGGGCCGCGTTTGCGGCCCTTTTTTATGGGGTACTGAACTACTTGTTGCGGGTCAGTTTTTCCAGATCGGACTCAATCTCGCTGATCTTGTTGGTCACCACGGACTCGAGGTGGCGTAGATCGTCGAGGATCTTACGCTTCAGATCGACTTCGGTACGATCGCGCTGGCAAAGCTGATCGAGTTCATCGATGACATAGCGCAGGTTGGGACTGATCTCCTGCACTTCTTTGTAGCCCTGGCCTACGCCATCGGCCACCACGGTTTTGCGCTGGCGTGGGTATTTAAACTTCACGCTTTTGGCAAAGAACTCGCCCTTATCCTTCTGGAAATAGACTTTCAGGATATCGTTGTTGGCTTCCTGCCGGAGGCTGTAACGATCGATTTCATCAGGATTGGTAATACCCAGACTTTTTAAATTATCGTACATAAGCGGTACCCTTCAATATCAATAACCATTAGAGAGTTAACGGAAAATTCCTTTTCCGCTAGTGCCAGATGCAAAAAAGGCGGGATAACCCGCCTTTTGGTGCAAAAAACTTAGTCGATGGTACGCAGCAGTTCGTTGATGCCCACTTTACCGCGGGTTTTGGCGTCTACTTTCTTCACGATCACCGCACAGTACAGGCTGTAAGAGCCGTCTTTAGAAGGCAGGTTGCCGGAAACGACAACGGAGCCTGCTGGCACGCGACCGTAGTGGACTTCACCGGTTTCACGATCGTAGATGCGGGTGCTTTGCCCAATGTAAACGCCCATGGAGATCACGGAACCTTCTTCAACGATCACGCCTTCAACCACTTCGGAACGCGCGCCGATAAAGCAGTTGTCTTCGATGATGGTTGGGTTAGCCTGCAGTGGTTCCAGTACGCCACCGATGCCGACACCGCCGGACAGGTGAACGTTTTTACCGATCTGCGCGCAAGAGCCTACGGTTGCCCAGGTGTCGACCATGGTGCCTTCATCAACATAAGCACCGATATTGACGTAGGATGGCATCAGCACGGTGTTACGTGCGATGAACGCGCCCTGGCGTACTGCCGCCGGTGGCACAACGCGGAAGCCTTCTTTCTGGAAACGCGCTTCGTCGTAGTCGGCGAATTTCATCGGAACTTTATCGAAATAGCGGCTTTCAGCGCCTTCGATAACTTTGTTGTCGTTAATACGGAAAGAAAGCAGTACCGCCTTTTTCAGCCACTGGTGGGTAACCCACTGGCCATCAATTTTTTCAGCAACGCGCAGCGCACCGCTGTCGAGCAGGGCAATCACCTGATTTACCGCTTCGCGGGTCACGGTATCAACATTTGCCGGGGTGATCTCGGCGCGACGCTCGAAAGCGGTTTCGATTACATTTTGTAGCTGCTGCATGATGAACATTTCCTGATTGTGACTTACCTTTCAACTTTTGAGCGACAATCAACTTGACTGTCGCTTTCGGGCTAAAAAGGTAAAAAAATAAAAGACCGTTATTTATCGTTTGGATTAAGGGCCGCTGTCAACCGTTGCTGCACTTCCTGCTGGAGCACATTATTAAGTGCACGCCGGTCTGCGGTGGCGATTATAAATAAATCTTCTACTCGCTCACCAATTGTCGTAATTCTCGCCCCGTAGAGCGAAATACCGAGGTCGGCAAACACTTCACCCACCCTGGCCAAAAGACCCGGCTGATCGAGTGCTATCAGCTCAAGGAATGTTCTCCTGTCGGTGTGCGTTGGCAGGAAGTTGACTTCGGTATCGACGGTAAAGTGGCGCAGTTTTGCCGACTGGCGACGAGGCTGTGGCGGCTGCCAGGTCGTTTGGGTGATTGCCTGTTCGAGGCTGTGGCGAATAATAGTGTGTCGGTCGACCGACAGCGGGCTGCCGTCAGGCTCGAGCACGATAAAGGTGTCCATCGCCATGCCGTCACGCGTGGTGAAGATTTGTGCGTCGTGAACGCTGAGATTACGGCGGTCGAGTTCGGCGCAGACGGCGGCAAACAGATAAGGCCTGTCCGGGCTCCAGATAAAGATCTCCGTGCCGCCGCGCGTTGCCTGCGGGCTCAGCAGGATCATCGGCTGACTGAGATCGTGTTTCAGCAGGTGCCGCGCGTGCCACGCAATCTGATTTGGCGTATGGCGAACAAAATAGTTTGCCCGGCAGCGCGCCCAGATGTGATGCAGCGCTTCCTCATTAATGTTGTCCATCCGCAGCAGTGCAAGCGCCTGAAGCTGGTGGTGACGAACGCGTTCGCGCATATCCGGGCTGTTCTGCATCCCACGGCGCAGCTGTTTCTCGGTGGCGAAGTACAGCTCACGCAGCAGGCTTTGCTTCCAGCTGTTCCACAGCGTTTCGTTGGTCGCGCAGATATCCGCCACCGTCAGGCAGACCAGATAGCGCAGGCGGTTTTCGGTCTGCACCTCTTCGGCAAACTGTTTAATGACTTCAGGATCCTGAATATCACGGCGCTGGGCGGTGACGGACATCAGCAGATGCTGACGGACCAGCCACGCAACCAACTGAGTTTCCCGGGAGTTAAGGCCATGAAGCTCGGCAAATTTCAGTACGTCCTGCGCGCCCAGCACGGAATGATCGCCGCCTCGCCCTTTGGCGATATCGTGGAAGAGGGCGGCGATTAAAATCAGCTCAGGATGGGAAAGACGCGGCCAAAGATCGACGCACAGCGGGTGCTTAGAGCGAGTTTCTTCTTTCGCGAAGCTTTCCAGCTTTTGCAGGACGCGAATGGTGTGTTCATCCACGGTGTAGGCGTGGAACAGGTCGAACTGCATCTGGCCGACAATATGCGACCACTGCGGCATATAGGCCCACAGCACGCTATGACGATGCATTGGCACCAGCGCACGGCTTACCGCGCCAGGATGACGCAGCATCACCAGAAACAGCTCGCGCGCTTCCGGGATGTAGCAGAGCGGCTGGGTCAGGTGACGGCGGGCGTGACGAAGGTGGCGCAGCGTCGTGGAGTAAATGCCGGTGATGTCGCGGTTACGCACCATCATGTAAAACATGCGCAGAATAGCCTGCGGCTCGCGCATAAACAGGGTTTCATCCCGCAGATCAATCAGCGTGCCCCGCAGCTGGAAATCATCATCCAGCGGGCGCGGTTTTTCGCTGGCGTCCAGCGCCAGGATGGCTTCGTCGAAAAGCTGCAAAAGCATTTGGTTCAGTTCGCCCACGCGGCGGGTGACGCGGTAGAAATCCTTCATCATGCGTTCGACCGGCTCGTTGCCTTCGCCGCTGTAGTGCAGGCGCTGGGCCACGCTAAGCTGGCGGTCAAACAGCAGCCGGTTGTCGTAGCGATTGACTTCCAGGTGCAGGGCAAAGCGAATACGCCACAGCAAATGCTGGCATTCATCAAGCTCTTTGCGCTCCGCTTCGGTCAGGAAGCCAAAGTCCACCATTTCGCCCATGGAGGTGGCGCCGAAGTGACGGCGGGCAACCCACTGCAGCGTGTGAATGTCACGCAGGCCGCCGGGGCTGCTTTTGATGTCGGGTTCAAGGTTGTAGCTGGTGCCGTGGTAGCGCTGGTGACGCTCATTTTGTTCTTCGACTTTAGCGGCAAAGAATTTTGCTGACGGCCAGAAACCTTCGCTGAAAATATGTTTTTGGAGTTCGAGGAACAGGGCGACGTCGCCAATTAACAAGCGAGATTCGATGAGGTTGGTGGCGACTGTCAGATCGGACAAGCCTTCCAGCAGGCACTCTTCCAGCGTACGTACGCTGTGGCCCACTTCCAGTTTCACGTCCCAAAGCAGGGTCAGCAGCTCGCCGATACTCTGCGCCTGGGCGTCCGTTAGCCGTTTTCTGCTCAGAATCAGGAGATCGATATCCGACAGCGGGTGAAGCTCGGCGCGGCCATAGCCGCCCACGGCAACCAGCGCGGCTTCGGGAACATCGGCAAAGCCGTAGGCAATCCACAGCCGCTGCAGCAGCTGATCGATAAATTCGGTGCGGGCATCTATAAGCCGTTCAGCGGAAACGCCGCTATCGAAGGCCTTACCCAGCCATTTCTGGAAAGTGTCTAAGTGCGACTTGATGTCTGCGCAGTTAAGTTCGGCTTCCTGCCAGCTGTTTGGATAGTCCGGCTGGCCGGCGATCTCGGGTTCGGTGGTGTTGGCAAACTGCTCTGGCAAAGCTGGACTCATTGTGCGCTACCCATAAAAAAGCCGGCTCAGGGCCGGCTTAGATTGCTGACTGACGTCAGGGCATCATTCGTTATGCGAAATCACTGCCGGGATGGTGTCATCTTTACGCAGGGTCATAATCTCGCAGCCGTTCTCCGTCACCACAATAGTATGCTCGTATTGAGCAGACAAGCTGCGATCTTTGGTTTTCACCGTCCAGCCGTCTTTCATGGTGCGAATGCGGTAATCACCGGCGTTAACCATCGGTTCAATGGTGAAGGTCATGCCAGGCTGAAGCACGACGCCGCCGTCATCTGCGTCATAGTGAAGTACCTGAGGTTCTTCATGGAATACGCGACCAATGCCGTGGCCACAGTACTCACGTACGACGGAGAAACCTTCTGCTTCAACGAACTTCTGGATTGCCGCGCCGAGCGTGCGCAGGCGGATACCCGGTTTCACCATGCGCAGCGCCAGATACAGGCTTTCCTGCGTGATGCGGCACAGGCGTTCGCCGAGAATCGTCGGCTTGCCCACGATGAACATCTTAGAGGTGTCGCCGTGGTATTCGTCTTTAATAACGGTCACGTCAATATTGACGATATCGCCGTCTTTCAGCACTTTTTCATCATCTGGAATGCCGTGGCAAACCACTTCGTTGATAGAGATACAGACGGACTTTGGGAAGCCGTGATAGCCCAGACAAGCGGAAATAGCCTGCTGTTCATTCACGATGTAATCATTACAGATGCGATCCAGCTCGCCGGTGGTAATGCCCGGTTTAACGTGGGATTCGATCATTTCCAGCACTTCGGCAGCCAGGCGGCCAGCGACGCGCATTTTTTCGATTTCTTCAGGTGTCTTAATTGAAATAGCCATATCAGATCCGCAGATGTCGATAACGTCGACATGAAATGAGCAGGGAAGTTGCTGTAATGGTATCAGGGGGGGCCACTCCCTGCAAAATTGAGAATCATCAAGTGCGCATCCCGGCAACAACTATTGGAGTCTGGGCGCCGTTTATGGTATAAAGCGCGCCGGACTTGTATTCCGATTTTTCGGGTACAGCCAAATACGCTCACTTTGTGTAAATAACACACACGTATCGACACATATTCCGGGGTGCCCTTTGGGGTCGGCAATATGGGATACGTGGAGGCATAACCCCATACTTTATATAGAGGTTTTAAAACATGGCTACTGTTTCCATGCGCGACATGCTCAAGGCTGGTGTTCACTTTGGTCACCAGACCCGTTACTGGAACCCGAAAATGAAGCCTTTCATCTTCGGCGCACGTAACAAAGTTCACATCATCAACCTTGAGAAAACTGTACCAATGTTCAACGAAGCTCTGGCTGAACTGAACAAGATTTCTTCTCGCAAAGGCAAAATCCTTTTCGTTGGTACTAAACGCGCTGCAAGCGAAGCGGTGAAAGACGCTGCTAACAGCTGCGATCAGTTCTTCGTGAACCATCGCTGGTTGGGCGGCATGCTGACTAACTGGAAAACCGTTCGTCAGTCCATCAAACGTCTGAAAGACCTGGAAACTCAGGCTCAAGACGGTACTTTCGACAAGCTGACTAAGAAAGAAGCGCTGATGCGCACTCGTGAGCTGGACAAGCTGGAAAACAGCCTGGGCGGTATCAAAGACATGGGCGGCCTGCCGGACGCACTGTTTGTTATCGATGCCGATCACGAGCACATCGCTATCAAAGAAGCAAACAACCTGGGTATCCCAGTATTTGCTATCGTTGATACCAACTCTGATCCGGACGGTGTTGATTTCGTTATCCCTGGTAACGACGATGCTATCCGTGCTGTTAGCCTGTACCTGGGCGCTGTAGCTGCAACCGTTCGTGAAGGCCGTTCTCAGGATCTGGCTTCCCAGGCGGAAGAAAGCTTCGTAGAAGCAGAATAATAAGGTTTGATGATTCCCCAAGAGATTTCGAGTTGCAAGAAGGCGGCAAACTCGAGAATTCCTGGGAGCTTACATCAGTAAGTGACCAGGATGAGCGAGTGAAGGTAACGCACCTGCGGCTCGAAATATAAAGGGGAAAGCCCTTATTTAACCAGGTAGTATCTCGTTTGGTTAGGGGCCTTTTTATGGCCCCTTTTTCACTTTTAAGCCCGTCTGGCCAATGCGCCGGGCAGGCAACATCTCCGAGGATTTTAGAATGGCTGAAATTACCGCATCCCTGGTAAAAGAGCTGCGTGAGCGTACTGGCGCTGGCATGATGGATTGTAAAAAAGCGCTGACCGAAGCTAACGGCGACATCGAGCTGGCAATCGAGAACATGCGTAAATCCGGTGCGATCAAAGCGGCTAAAAAAGCAGGCAACGTTGCTGCTGATGGCGTGATCATCACTAAGATCGACGGCAATTACGGTGTGATTCTGGAAGTTAACTGCCAGACTGACTTCGTTGCTAAAGACGGCGGTTTCCAGGCGTTTGCTAATAAAGTTCTGGATGCAGCAGTTGCTGGCAAAATCACCGACGTTGAAGTTCTGAAAGCGCAGTTCGAAGAAGAGCGCGTTGCACTGGTTGCTAAAATCGGTGAGAACATCAACATTCGTCGCGTTTCTTCCCTGGAAGGCGAAGTTCTGGGTTCTTACCAGCACGGCGCACGTATCGGTGTTCTGGTTGCCGCTAAAGGTGCTGATGAAGAGCTGGTCAAACAGCTGGCAATGCACATCGCTGCAAGCAAGCCTGAGTTCGTTAAGCCTGAAGATGTTTCTGCAGAAGTTGTAGAGAAAGAGTACCAGGTTCAGCTGGACATCGCGATGCAGTCCGGTAAGCCAAAAGAAATCGCAGAGAAAATGGTTGAAGGCCGTATGAAGAAATTCACCGGTGAAGTTTCTCTGACGGGCCAGCCGTTTGTTATGGACCCAAGCAAAACTGTTGCTCAGCTGCTGAAAGAGCACAATGCTGACGTAACTAACTTCATCCGCTTCGAAGTGGGTGAAGGTATCGAGAAAGTTGAGACTGACTTTGCAGCAGAAGTTGCTGCCATGTCCAAGCAGTCTTAATGGTTTAAAAGGAACCGCCAACCGGCGGTTCCTTTTTATCAAGCCTTACAGTTTCAGAGCGCTCCGTTAGGCGAGCGGGCTGAAATGTGACAGAATGTCGCCAGAATTAACCATCCCCCATTCGTTGACTGTTCTCAGGAAAGAAACATGGCTACCAATGCAAAACCCGTCTACAAACGTATTCTGCTCAAACTGAGCGGCGAAGCTCTGCAAGGCACAGAAGGCTTTGGTATTGACGCGAGTATTCTGGACCGTATGGCTCAGGAAATTAAAGAGCTGGTGGAACTTGGCATTCAGGTTGGGGTGGTAATCGGCGGTGGCAACTTATTCCGTGGTGCAGGCCTGGCTAAAGCCGGTATGAACCGCGTCGTGGGCGACCACATGGGCATGCTGGCGACCGTGATGAATGGCCTGGCGATGCGCGATGCGCTCCACCGCGCCTATGTGAACGCCCGCCTGATGTCCGCTATTCCATTGAATGGCGTTTGTGATAACTACAGCTGGGCAGAAGCGATCAGCCTGCTGCGCGCTAACCGCGTAGTTATCCTGTCTGCCGGTACCGGTAACCCGTTCTTCACCACTGACTCTGCGGCCTGCCTGCGCGGAATCGAAATCGAAGCAGACGTAGTACTGAAAGCCACTAAAGTGGATGGCGTGTTTACCGCCGATCCGGCAAAAGATCCTGCAGCTACCATGTACGATCAACTGACTTACAGTGAAGTGCTGGATAAAGAGCTGAAAGTGATGGATCTTGCCGCGTTCACTCTTGCTCGTGACCACAAACTGCCGATCCGTGTGTTCAACATGAACAAGCCGGGCGCGCTGCGTCGTGTGGTAATGGGTGAGAAAGAAGGCACTTTAATTACTGAATAATTTCAGTTGCCCGGTAATCAGGGTAAGATTTGGCTTTATCTACAGCCAGGAATAAACAGGACTATACTTAGCCTGCAGCATACACCTGCAGAGAATAAGCGTGGTCTGCCTTAAACCAGTTTTCAAGGATTCGTAACGTGATTAGCGATATCAGAAAAGATGCTGAAGTGCGTATGGATAAATGCGTCGAAGCGTTTAAAAACCAAATCAGCAAAATCCGTACCGGCCGCGCTTCTCCAAGCCTGCTGGACGGCATTGTCGTAGAATACTACGGCACGCCAACGCCGCTGCGTCAGCTGGCCAGCGTCACCGTTGAAGATACCCGTACTCTGAAGATCAACGTGTTCGATCGTTCTATGGGCCCGGCGGTAGAGAAAGCGATCATGGCTTCTGACCTTGGTCTGAACCCAAGCTCCGCGGGTACCGATATCCGTGTTCCACTGCCTCCGCTGACCGAAGAGCGTCGTAAAGACCTGATCAAAGTGGTCCGTGGTGAAGCTGAAGGCGCACGCGTTGCCGTTCGTAACGTTCGCCGCGACGCTAACGATAAAGTTAAAGCGCTGTTGAAAGACAAAGAGATCAGCGAAGATGACGATCGCCGTTCTCAGGACGATGTGCAGAAGCTGACTGATGCTGCCATCAAAAAAGTGGATGCGGCTCTGTCTGAAAAAGAAACCGAGCTGATGCAGTTCTAATCCACATTTTTGTGGAAAATTCGCCGCCCAGTAAGCCCTCGCGTACCGCGAAGCGTTTACGGGCGGCGTTTTGCTTTCTAAAAACGTCAAGTAAAGGCGTAGACAATGGGCGTCCCGCGCCGCAAACTATTGCGCCATAAATCTTTCATTTTACGACCCCGAGTACCTCATGAAGCAGCTCACTATTCTTGGTTCCACCGGCTCTATTGGCGTCAGTACGCTAAGCGTTGTTCGTCATAATCCTGAAAAATTTGCCGTTACTGCTCTGGTTGCGGGCGGCAATGTCGGGAAAATGGTGGAGCAGTGCCTTGCGTTCTCGCCGAAGTATGCGGTCATGGCCAGTGAGTCTGCCGCAGCGGAGGTCCGCCGTGCCCTGAAAGAGAAGGGGAGCAAAACTGAGGTAATGGCAGGTGAGCAGGCGGCTTGCGAAGTTGCAGCGCTGAACGAAGTAGATCAGGTGATGGCCGCTATCGTAGGTGTGGCTGGACTATCGTCGACGCTTGCTGCTATCTCTGCGGGCAAGCAAGTTCTGCTGGCGAACAAAGAGTCGCTGATTACCTGCGGCCGGTTGTTTATGGAAGCTGTTGCACGTAGTAAAGCGCAGTTGTTGCCTATCGACAGCGAACATAACGCCATTTTTCAGAGTATGCCGGAAACAATCCAGCGTAACCTGGGATACGCTAGCCTCGAAGATAATGGCGTATCGTCCATTATCCTTACCGGATCGGGTGGCCCGTTTCGTGAAACGGCTTATGCGGACCTGGCGGCGATGACGCCGGATCAGGCTTGCAGCCACCCGAACTGGTCGATGGGGCGTAAGATTTCCGTTGACTCTGCCACCATGATGAACAAAGGTCTCGAATACATTGAAGCCCGTTGGCTGTTCAACGCTTCCGCTGCACAAATGGAAGTGCTAATTCATCCCCAGTCGGTCATTCATTCGATGGTCCGCTACCGTGATGGCAGCGTACTGGCTCAGCTTGGGGAGCCTGATATGCGCACACCTATAGCCCATGCGATGGCTTACCCTTCGCGCGTTGAGTCCGGTGTGACGCCGCTCGATTTCTGCAAAATGGGTTCGCTTACCTTCATGGAACCTGACTTCGAGCGTTACCCGTGCCTTAAGCTGGCTATTGATGCGAGCGCGAAAGGGCAGGCGGCGACAACCGCGCTAAATGCGGCGAACGAAGTGGTCGTAGAGGCTTTCCTGAATCAGCGAGTCAGGTTTACCGACATTGCAGCGCTAAACCGCAGCGTGCTGGATGAAATGAATTTAACTGAACCACAAAGTGTGGACGAAGTGCTTCGTGTGGATGCTGTTGCTCGTGAAATCGCCAGAAAACAAGTGATGCACCTCGCAAGCCGGTGATAATTCATCCGGCTGAAGTGTCGCCATTTGTTCGCTTTGTGCTTCAGTGATATAGTCTGCGCCACTTAATCGCCAGATGTGACTGAGCGTTAGGTGGAAAGCCGTGTCACAACACGGCTTTTTTATGCACCAGGCTTCAATATTCCTGAGTACCGCTTAATTTTTTTCAGGGAATCATTACGCGTTATGTTGTCTGCTAATCAACAATTAAGCGAATCCTTAACCCCGCATGGCGCACGCCATGTTGCCATCATTATGGATGGTAACGGCCGATGGGCTAAGCGTCAGGGCAAAATGAGGGTTTTCGGTCATAAAGCCGGAGCAAAATCGGTTCGCCGCGCTGTGACTTTTGCAGCGAATAGCGGTATTGATGCGCTGACGCTTTACGCCTTTAGCAGCGAGAACTGGAACCGCCCTGCTCAGGAAGTGACCGCGCTGATGGAGCTGTTCGTCTGGGCATTAGACAGTGAGGTGAAAAGCCTGCATCGTCATAATGTTCGCTTACGCATCATCGGCGATACCAGCCGATTTAACCTCCGCCTGCAAGAAAGAATCAAAAAAGCGGAAGCACTAACCAGTCAGAATACTGGGCTGACGCTCAATATCGCTGCGAATTATGGCGGGCGTTGGGATATCATTCAGGGAGTGCGACAGCTAGCGTCGCAGGTGCAGGAAGGCTCATTGCGCCCGGATCAGATAGATGAAGAACTGCTCGGTCAGCAGATCTGCATGCATGAACTGGCCCCTGTAGATTTAGTAATTAGGACAGGAGGAGAGCATCGCATCAGTAACTTTCTCATCTGGCAAATTGCCTATGCGGAACTTTATTTTACCGATGTTCTTTGGCCTGATTTCGATGAACAAGACTTTGAAGGTGCGCTAAATGCTTTTGCAAACCGAGAGCGTCGTTTTGGTGGCACAGCACCTGGTGGTGAATAAGCCTGTTGGGGGTCACTTTTGCTGAAGTATCGCCTGATTTCCGCGTTTATTATGATTCCCGTTGTAATCGCGGCGCTGTTTTGGCTTCCGCCAGTAGGATTTGCGATTGCTACGCTGGTGATTTGTATGCTGGCTGCATGGGAATGGGGGCAGTTCGCCGGTTTCGTTGCGCGTTCACAGCGTGTGTGGCTGGCGGTGCTATGTGGTCTGTTGCTTGCGGTCATGCTGATTTCTCTGCCAGAGTATCGGCATTCGGTGCATTTGCCGATAATCGAGTTCTCGCTTTGGGCATCACTAGTATGGTGGGTGGCGGCACTGTTGCTGGTACTGTTCTATCCGGCCTCTGCGGCGCTGTGGCGTAATTCCAAATCGCTTCGCCTGGTCTTTGGCCTGCTAACCATTATTCCCTTCTTCTGGGGCATGGTCGCGCTGCGCAGCTGGCATTATGATATCAACCATTACAGCGGCTCTGTTTGGTTACTGTATGTGATGTTCCTGGTTTGGGGTGCAGACTCCGGTGCTTATGTCTTCGGGAAAATGTTTGGCAAACATAAACTTGCGCCAAAGGTTTCTCCTGGCAAGACCTGGCAAGGGTTTATTGGTGGCCTTGCGACTTCAGCCGTTATTTCGCTGCTGTTCGGCATGTGGGCGAATTTAAACGTGGCTCCCGTTGTTCTGCTAACCTGTTCCATTGTTGCCGCGCTGGCGTCCGTTTTAGGTGATTTGACCGAAAGTATGTTCAAACGCGAAGCGGGGATTAAAGATAGTGGTCACCTTATCCCGGGACATGGTGGTATTCTTGACCGTATTGACAGCCTGACAGCGGCAGTGCCGGTGTTTGCCTGTCTGCTGCTTCTGGTATTCAGGACGATTTAACGGAAGGTTTTATGTTGAGCATACTCTGGAATTTGGCTGCGTTTATCGTTGCACTGGGTGTTTTAATCACCGTGCACGAGTTCGGCCATTTTTGGGTTGCTCGCCGCTGTGGCGTTCGTGTGGAACGCTTTTCTATCGGGTTTGGTAAGGCGCTTTGGCGTCGTACTGACCGCCAGGGAACCGAATTTGTTATCGCGCTGATCCCACTGGGTGGCTACGTTAAGATGCTCGATGAACGCGTTGAACCGGTGCTGCCGGAAATGCGTCACGCAGCGTTTAACAATAAAACGGTTTCTCAGCGAGCGGCTATTATCGCCGCTGGTCCAATCGCAAACTTCATCTTCGCTATCTTTGCCTATTGGCTGGTGTTTATCATTGGCATTCCCAGCCTGCGTCCAGTCATCGGTGAAATAACCCCCAACTCTATCGCGGCGGAAGCACAAATTAGCGCCGGCATGGAACTAAAAGCGATAGATGGCATCGAAACGCCTGATTGGGATGCTGTTCGTTTAGCTTTAATCGGCAAGATTGGTGATGCGAGTGCGAGAGTTTCTTATGCGCCGTTTGGCACGAATCAAACGCGTGATGTGACCCTCGATCTAAGCCATTGGCAGTTTGAGCCAGATAAGCAGGATCCGGTCGTATCACTTGGATTCAGGCCACGTGGTCCGCAGATTGAAAACGTGCTGGACGAAGTTCAGCCGAAGTCCGCGGCCAATAAGGCAGGTTTGCAAGCGGGGGACAGGATCGTTAAAGTCAACGGTCAGCCACTCCTTCAATGGAGTGAGTTTGTTAACCTGGTGCGTGACAATCCAGGACAGCCGCTAGCCGTAGAGATTGAAAGACAGGGGAGCCCCTTGTCTTTGACGCTGATACCGGATACAAAACCGGGTAAAGCGAAGGCTGAAGGGTTTGCAGGGGTAGTACCTAAAATTATCCCGCTGCCCGACGAGTACAAAACAGTGCGTCAGTATGGGCCGTTTACCGCTGTAGCAGAAGCCACGGAAAAAACCTGGCAACTGATGAAGCTGACGGTCAACATGCTGGGGAAATTAATAACCGGTGATGTAAAACTGAACAACCTCAGTGGGCCAATCTCCATAGCTCAAGGGGCAGGTATGTCGGCGGAATATGGGTTAATTTACTTCCTGATGTTCCTGGCGCTTATCAGCGTCAACTTAGGGATCATTAACCTGTTTCCACTTCCCGTCCTGGACGGTGGACACCTGCTCTTTTTGGCGGTTGAGAAACTGAAAGGCACTCCGGTTTCCGAGCGAGTTCAGGACTTCAGTTATCGCATTGGCTCTATTTTGCTGGTGCTATTAATGGGGCTTGCACTTTTCAATGATTTCTCTCGTTTATAGAGAGAATTAGGTTAGGAAGAACGCATAACAACGATGGCGATGAAAAAGCTCCTCATAGCGACGCTGCTGTTTAGCAGCGCCACCGTATACGGTGCAGACGGGTTCGTGGTGAAAGACATTCATTTCGAAGGCCTGCAGCGAGTCGCCGTCGGTGCGGCCCTCCTCAGTATGCCGGTGCGCGTAGGCGACACCGTTTCTGACGAGGATATCAGCAATACCATCCGCTCACTGTTTGCCACCGGCAACTTTGAAGATGTGCGAGTCCTGCGTGATGGTAATACGCTGCTCGTGCAGGTCAAAGAGCGTCCAACCATTGCCAGCATCACCTTCTCCGGCAACAAGTCGGTGAAAGATGACATGCTCAAGCAGAACCTTGAAGCGTCCGGCGTGCGCGTGGGGGAATCCCTCGACCGTACGACTCTTGGCGACATCGAGAAAGGGCTGGAAGATTTCTACTACAGCGTCGGGAAATACAGCGCCAGCGTCAAAGCAGTGGTCACGCCACTGCCGCGTAACCGTGTTGACCTGAAACTGGTGTTCCAGGAAGGCGTCTCGGCAAAAATTCAGCAGATCAACATCGTCGGCAACCACGCGTTTACCACGGATGAGCTGATCTCCCGTTTCCAGCTGCGCGATGAAGTGCCGTGGTGGAACGTTGTCGGCGATCGTAAATATCAGAAGCAAAAGCTGGCGGGTGACCTTGAAACCCTCCGTAGCTACTATCTGGATCGCGGCTATGCGCGTTTCAATATTGATTCTACGCAGGTTAGCCTGACGCCGGATAAGAAAAGCATTTATGTGACTATCAACATCACCGAAGGCGAGCAGTACAAGATCGCTGGCGTGGATGTGAAAGGCAATCTGGCCGGGCATTCTGCGGAAATCGAAAGCCTGACCAAGATGCAGCCGGGTGAGCTGTATAACGGCACCAAAGTCACCAAAATGGAAGACGACATTAAGAAACTGCTGGGTCGCTATGGCTACGCCTATCCGCGCGTACAGACTCAACCAGAAATTAATGACGCTGACAAAACCGTTAAGCTGCACGTGAATGTCGACTCCGGTAACCGTTACTACGTGCGTAAGATCCGCTTCGAGGGTAACGACACCAGTAAAGATTCCGTCCTGCGTCGAGAAATGCGCCAGATGGAAGGGGCCTGGCTGGGCAGCAACCTCGTTGATGCCGGTAAAGAACGTTTGAACCGTCTGGGTTACTTCGAGACCGTCGACGTGGACACTCAGCGCGTATCCGGCAGCCCGGATCAGGTTGACGTTGTCTATAAAGTTAAAGAGCGCAACACCGGTAGCTTCAACTTCGGTGTGGGCTACGGTACCGAAAGCGGTGTGAGCTTCCAGGTCGGTGTTCAGCAGGATAACTGGCTGGGTACGGGGTACTCGGTAGGTATCAGCGGAACGAAAAATGATTACCAGACCTACGCGGAACTGTCAGCGACCGATCCGTACTTTACGGTTGATGGCGTTAGCCTTGGCGGTCGTATCTTCTTCAACGACTTTAAAGCTGATGACGCGGACCTCTCTGACTACACCAACAAGAGCTACGGCGTAGATACGACTCTGGGCTTCCCGGTGAACGAATACAACACGCTGCGTCTCGGTTTGGGTTATGTGCACAACGATTTGTCGAATATGCAGCCGCAGATAGCTATGTGGCGCTACCTGGATTCTGTGGGTCAGCACCCAACTATGAATGCCAACGACAACAGTTTCTCTGCAGATGACTTCACTCTGAACTATGGTTGGACATACAACAACCTTGACCGCGGTTACTTCCCGACGGATGGTTCTCGCGTCAACCTGAATGGTAAAGTCACCGTTCCGGGTTCCGATAACGAGTTCTACAAAGTGACTTTAGATACGGCGAGTTACTTCCCGATCAATGACGATCATACATGGGTTGTGCTGGGTCGTACCCGTTGGGGTTACGGCGATGGTCTGGGTGGTAAAGAACTGCCGTTCTACGAGAACTTCTATGCCGGTGGTTCCAGCACCGTGCGTGGTTTCCAGTCAAACAACATTGGTCCAAAAGCCGCTTATTACGGCCCGAACCAGCGTAACTGTGGCACCGGCACTGTGTGTAACTCTAACGATGCGGTGGGCGGTAACGCCATGGGTGTGGCCAGTCTTGAGCTGATTACCCCGACGCCGTTCCTGAGTGAGAAGTACGCAAACTCTGTTCGTACTTCCCTGTTTGTCGATGCAGGTACCGTTTGGGATACCAAATGGGAGAACACCGACGCGACCAGAGCGGCAGGTATACCTGATTACAGCACGCCAAGTAACATCCGTATGTCTGCAGGTATTGCGCTGCAGTGGATGTCGCCTCTGGGGCCGCTGGTCTTCTCTTATGCGCAGCCGTATAAGAAATATGATGGAGACAAGGCAGAACAGTTCCAGTTTAACATTGGTAAAACCTGGTAATTAGTTCTGCGCGATGGAACGCAACAGCAGTGAGGCGCTGCACCTGTTAGCCATTTAGTCAGCAGGCAGGTGCTCGCAAAAAACAGTGTCTTCGGACGCCTATGGGATGGTAAGGAGTTTATAGTGAAAAAGTGGTTAGTTGCCGCAGGTCTCGGGATTGCTATGGTTGCTTCAGCCGGCGCTCAGGCTGCCTCCAGCATCGCAGTAGTTAACATGGGCAACCTGTTCCAACAGGTCGCACAAAACACCGGTGTTTCTAAAACCCTGGAAAATGAGTTCAAAGGCCGCGCCAGCGAACTGCAGGGTATGGAAAACGATCTGCAATCCAAAATGCAGCGCCTGCAGCGCGATGGTTCAACCATGAAAGCTTCAGATCGCAGCAAAATGGAAAAAGACGTCATGGCTCAGCGCCAGTCGTTCTCCGAAAAAGCACAGGCTTTTGAGCAGGATCGTAACCGTCGTTCCAACGAAGAGCGCAGCAAACTGGTTACTCGTATCCAGGCCGCTGTGAAGAAAGTTGCAGACGATAAAGGTTATGATGTTGTTCTGGATGCAAACACCGTTGCTTACGCAGGTAACGACGTTAAAGACATCACTGCAGACGTACTGAAACAGGTTAAATAAGTAATGTCTTCAATTCGACTGGCTGAATTAGCCCAGCAGTTGGATGCAGAATTGCACGGTGATGGCGATATCGTCATCACCGGCGTCGCATCTATGCAAACTGCCCAGTCTGGCCACATTACGTTCATGGTTAACCCTCGCTATCGTGAACAGCTGGCTGTCTGCCAGGCTTCTGCCGTCGTGATGACCGAAGCCGACCTTCCTTACGCTAAGAGCGCTGCACTGGTAGTGAAGAATCCCTACCTGACCTATGCGCGTATGGCTCAAATTCTTGATACCACGCCTCAGCCTGCAAGCAATATTGCGCCAGGCGCAGTTATTGATGCTACGGCGAGGCTTGGCCAAAATGTTTCTGTCGGCGCAAATGCCGTTATCGAATCTGGCGTTGAGCTGGGTGATAACGTCGTGATCGGCGCTGGCTGTTTCGTCGGCAAAGATACCAAAATCGGCGCGGGTAGCCGTTTATGGGCCAATGTCTCCATTTATCACAACGTCGAAATCGGTGCTCAGTGCCTGATTCAGTCCAGCACGGTGATAGGTTCAGACGGTTTTGGCTACGCTAACGATCGCGGTAACTGGGTGAAAATTCCTCAGCTAGGCCGGGTGATTATTGGCGATCGCGTTGAAATTGGCGCCTGTACGACAATCGATCGCGGCGCCCTCGATGACACGATCATCGGCAATGGTGTTATCATTGATAACCAGTGTCAGATTGCACATAACGTTGTGATTGGCGACAATACTGCGGTTGCGGGTGGCGTTATCATGGCAGGTAGCCTGAAAATTGGCCGCTACTGCATGATTGGTGGTGCCAGCGTAATCAACGGCCATATGGAAATCTGTGACAAGGTGACCGTGACAGGAATGGGAATGGTGATGCGTCCGATCACCGAACCAGGGGTTTACTCCTCGGGTATCCCGCTCCAGCCGAACAAAGCGTGGCGTAAAACCGCCGCGCTGGTGATGAACATCGATGAGATGAGCAAACGCTTAAAAGCCATCGAACGTAAGGTCAATCAACAAGACTGATCGTCGCCTGCTCCCTGCGCTGCCGTGTTTCCGGCCATTAGGGCTGGAGCATAAGCCGCGCTTTTTGATTTGCGGCCTGCTGGCATTCTTTGATTGCCGCAGGCCGTGTTATTATTGTCATTTAGAATATTTAGACAGGAAGAGTATTTTGACAACTGACACTCATACTCTGCACATTGAAGAGATTTTAGAGCTTCTGCCGCACCGTTATCCGTTCTTGCTGGTTGACCGCGTGCTGGATTTTGAAGAAGGTCGTTTTCTGCGCGCAGTAAAAAATGTCTCTGTAAATGAGCCGTTTTTCCAGGGCCACTTCCCTGGTAAGCCAATTTTCCCGGGCGTATTGATCCTGGAAGCGATGGCGCAGGCTACCGGTATTCTTGCGTTTAAAAGCGTGGGTAAACTTGAGCCGGGTGAACTGTATTACTTTGCCGGCATCGATGAAGCGCGCTTTAAGCGCCCTGTTGTGCCTGGCGATCAGATGATTATGGAAGTGACCTTTGAGAAGACTCGTCGTGGTTTGACGCGTTTCAAAGGCGTTGCAATCGTTGACGGTAAGATTGTCTGCGAAGCAACCATGATGTGTGCACGCAGCCGGGAGGCATAATACGTGATTGATAAGTCCGCCTTTATTCATCCAACCGCGATTGTGGAAGAAGGTGCCATCATTGGCGCTAACGTTCACATTGGCCCGTTTTGTCTCGTAGGTCCAAACGTTGAAATTGGCGAAGGCACGGTGCTGAAATCTCATGTTGTCGTCAATGGCCATACTAAAATTGGCCGTGATAATGAGATTTACCAGTTCGCGTCTATCGGTGAAGTTAACCAGGATCTGAAATATGCGGGTGAGCCAACTCGCGTGGAAATTGGCGATCGCAACCGCATTCGCGAAAGCGTCACCATCCATCGCGGCACGGTGCAAGATGCTGGATTAACGAAGGTGGGAAGCGACAACCTGCTGATGATCAATGCGCACGTTGCGCATGATTGCCAGATTGGCGATCGCGTTATCCTCGCGAACAACGCAACGCTTGCGGGTCACGTACAGATCGGGGATCACGCCATCATCGGTGGAATGACTGCGGTGCATCAGTTCTGCATCATCGGTGCGCATGTGATGGTTGGCGGCTGCTCTGGCGTTGCTCAGGACGTTCCTCCTTACGTTATCGCTCAGGGCAACCATGCGACGCCGTTTGGTGTGAACATTGAAGGCCTGAAGCGTCGCGGTTTCAGCAAAGAAGCGCTGCATGCTATTCGTAACGCCTACAAGATCCTCTACCGCAGCGGCAAAACGCTTGAAGAGGCGAAACCGGAAATTGCTGACATTGCTGCTCAGCATCCGGAGGTGAATGCATTTATTGAATTCTTTGCCCGCTCCACGCGCGGTTTGATTCGTTAAATGAAGCCCGATCGTCCCCTTACGATTGCCCTGGTCGCCGGAGAAACCTCCGGCGATATTCTTGGTGCCGGACTTATTCGCGAACTGAAAGCTCGCGTGCCTGATGCCCGCTTTGTTGGTGTAGCCGGGCCGCTTATGCAGGCTGAAGGTTGTGAAGCCTGGTATGAGATGGAAGAGCTAGCGGTCATGGGCATCGTTGAAGTGCTTGGCCGTTTGCGTCGCCTGCTGCAGATCCGCAGCGATCTCACGAAGCGTTTCACCGAGCTGCAGCCCGATGTTTTTGTCGGCATTGATGCGCCGGATTTCAATATTACGCTCGAAGGTAACCTCAAGAAACAAGGGATCCGTACGATCCACTACGTCAGCCCGTCCGTTTGGGCATGGCGACAAAAACGCGTTTTCAAAATTGGCAGAGCGACCGATTTGGTGCTGGCTTTTCTGCCTTTCGAAAAAGCGTTTTACGACCGGTTCAATGTACCCTGTCGCTTCATCGGCCATACCATGGCGGATGCTATGCCGCTCGATCCTGATAAAAACGCTGCTCGCGCGACCTTAGGCATTGCTACAGATGCAAAATGTCTGGCGCTGTTGCCCGGCAGTCGCGGCGCTGAAGTCGAAATGCTTAGCGCGGACTTCCTCAGAACCGCGCAATTGCTTCGTAAGCGCTGGCCTGCACTGGAAGTCGTGGTGCCACTGGTGAATGCAAAGCGCCGAGAGCAGTTTGAAAAGATCAAAGCTGAAATTGCCCCCGAGCTGCATGTACATCTGCTGGACGGAAAAGCACGCGAGGCGATGATTGCCAGCGACGCGGCGCTTCTGGCCTCCGGCACGGCTGCGCTTGAATGTATGTTGGCCAAATGCCCAATGGTGGTTGGCTATCGTATGAAGCCGTTCACCTTCTGGCTGGCGAAACGCCTGGTGAAAACCGATTATGTTTCCCTGCCAAATCTGCTAGCGGGCCGAGAGCTGGTCAAAGAACTGCTGCAAAATGAGTGTGAGCCTATCGGGCTTGCCTGCGCGCTGGAGCCGTTGCTGGAAGACGGTGCCGTTAGCCATCAGATGCACGATACCTTCCGGGATTTGCATCAGCAGATCCGTTGTAATGCGGACCAACAGGCGGCGGACGCCGTGCTGGAGCTGGCTCAATGATCGAATTTGTTTACCCGCATACGCACCTTGTCGCCGGTGTGGATGAAGTAGGGCGTGGGCCTTTGGTCGGCGCCGTTGTCACTGCAGCAGTGATCCTCGATCCGGCAAAACCGATTATCGGGCTGGCGGACTCAAAAAAATTATCTGAAAAACGCCGTCTGGCACTGTATGACGAAATTGTCGAAAAGGCATTAAGCTGGAGTCTGGGCCGTGCCGAGCCGAACGAGATCGACAATATCAACATTTTGCATGCCACGATGCTGGCCATGCAGCGCGCGGTTGCGGGCCTGAGCGTTGTGCCTGAATATGTGCTGATTGACGGCAACCGTTGCCCGGCGTTGCCTATGCCGTCGCTGGCCGTAGTCAAAGGCGACAGCCGGGTGGCAGAAATCAGTGCGGCATCAATACTTGCCAAAGTTACGCGAGATCGTGAAATGGCCGAGCTGGATCTCAGCTTCCCGCAATACGGTTTTGCTCAGCACAAAGGCTACCCAACCGCTTTTCATCTCGAAAAGCTGGCCGAGCACGGTGCAACCGAGCACCATCGCCGCAGCTTTGGCCCCGTCAAACGCGCGCTTGGGCTCGTCTCCTGAGCGTTAGTAGCTGATACAGAGTAATTGGTGAGAGATGGCTGAACCACGTTTCATTCACCTTCGGGTGCACAGCGACTATTCCATGATTGATGGGCTGGCTAAGACCGGGCCGCTGGTAAAAAAAGCCGCGGCGCTCGGCATGCCTGCTCTTGCTATCACCGATTTCACCAACCTCTGTGGGTTGGTCAAATTCTATGGTTCCGGCCACGGAGCCGGTATTAAGCCGATCATCGGGGCGGACTTTAACGTTGCCAGCGAGCTGCTGGGCGATGAGCTTAGCCATTTAACGGTGCTGGCGGCAAACAATGAAGGCTATCAAAACCTCACCTTGCTGATTTCTCGCGCTTACCAGCGCGGCTACGGCGCAGCGGGCCCGATTATTGACCGGGAGTGGCTGGTCGAGTTAAACGAAGGGCTGATTCTGCTGTCCGGCGGGCGCATGGGAGATATTGGCAAAAGCCTGCTTCGTGGAAATCAGCCGCTGGTCGATCAGTGTCTGGAATTCTGGCAGCAGCATTTTGCCGATCGCTTCTATCTGGAACTGATTCGCACCGGTCGGGTGGATGAAGAAAACTATCTTCACGCAGCCGTGGCGCTGGCTGACGAACGCGGTTTGCCGGTGGTGGCCACCAACGATGTTCGCTTTATTGATGCCGGCGACTTTGATGCCCACGAGATCCGAGTAGCGATCCACGATGGCTTCACGCTGGACGATCCTAAGCGCCCGCGTAATTACTCCGCCCAGCAATATATGCGTAGCGAAGAAGAGATGTGCGAGCTGTTTTCGGACATCCCGGAAGCGCTGGAAAACAGCGTTGAGATTGCCAAGCGCTGTAACGTGACCGTGCGCCTGGGTGAGTACTTCCTGCCGCAATTCCCGACGGGAGAGATGACCACCGAAGACTTCCTGGTCATGAAATCCAAAGAGGGGCTGGAGGAACGTCTTGAGTTCCTGTTCCCAGACCCGGAAGTGCGTGCGCAGAAACGCCCTGAATACGACGAGCGTCTGGATATCGAGCTCCAGGTTATCAACCAGATGGGCTTCCCCGGTTACTTCCTGATCGTGATGGAGTTTATCCAGTGGTCCAAGGATAACGGCGTGCCGGTTGGGCCTGGCCGCGGTTCAGGTGCAGGTTCGCTGGTGGCCTATGCGCTGAAGATCACCGACCTCGACCCGCTTGAGTTTGACCTGCTGTTCGAACGTTTCCTTAACCCGGAACGTGTTTCGATGCCTGACTTTGACGTCGATTTCTGCATGGAAAAACGCGACCAGGTGATCGACCACGTTTCCGAGATGTATGGGCGTGAAGCCGTTTCGCAGATCATTACCTTTGGTACGATGGCGGCGAAGGCGGTTATTCGCGACGTAGGTCGAGTCCTTGGTCACCCTTACGGTTTTGTCGATCGTATTTCCAAACTGGTGCCGCCGGATCCCGGCATGACGCTGGCGAAAGCCTTTGAGGCAGAACCGCAGCTGCCGGAGATCTACGAAGCTGACGAAGAAGTTAAAGCCCTGATCGACATGGCGCGCAAGCTGGAAGGCGTCACGCGTAACGCCGGTAAGCATGCTGGGGGCGTGGTTATAGCCCCAACCAAAATTACCGATTTTGCGCCGCTTTATTGTGACGACCAGGGGCAGCATCCGGTTACCCAGTTCGACAAGAACGACGTTGAATATGCGGGCCTGGTGAAATTTGACTTCCTGGGGCTGCGTACGCTGACGATCATTGACTGGGCGCTGAAAATGATCAACCCGCGTCGGGCAAAACAGGGACTGGAGCCGATTGATATCGCCGCCATTCCGCTCGACGATAAGAAAAGCTTCGACATGCTGCAGCGCTCGGAAACCACCGCGGTCTTCCAGCTTGAATCCCGCGGCATGAAAGACCTGATTAAGCGTCTGCAGCCTGACTGCTTCGAAGACATGATCGCCCTTGTGGCCCTGTTCCGTCCGGGCCCGCTGCAATCGGGGATGGTAGATAACTTCATCGACCGTAAACACGGCCGCGAAGCGATTTCTTATCCGGACGTGGAATGGCAGCACGAAAGCCTGAAGCCGGTGCTGGAGCCAACCTACGGCATCATCCTGTATCAGGAACAGGTTATGCAGATTGCCCAGGTGCTTTCCGGCTATACCCTCGGCGGCGCGGATATGCTGCGTCGTGCGATGGGTAAAAAGAAACCGGAAGAGATGGCCAAGCAGCGCGGCACCTTCGAAGAGGGCGCGATCAAAAACGGCGTCGACGGCGAGCTGTCGATGAAAATCTTTGACCTGGTGGAGAAATTTGCCGGTTACGGTTTTAACAAATCTCACTCCGCCGCCTATGCTTTGGTTTCGTACCAGACGCTGTGGTTAAAGGCGCACTATCCGGCAGAGTTTATGGCGGCCGTGATGACCGCCGATATGGATAACACCGAGAAAGTGGTGGGCCTGGTGGATGAGTGCTGGCGTATGGGGCTGAAAGTCCTGTCGCCGGACATTAACTCGGGTCTTTATCATTTCCACGTTAACGATGACGGGGAAATTGTTTACGGTATCGGCGCGATAAAAGGCGTGGGCGAAGGTCCGATTGAAGCCATTATTGAAGCGCGTAATCAGGGCGGGCATTTCCTCGACCTCTTTGATTTGTGCGCGCGTTCCGATATCAAAAAGCTTAACCGCAGAGTACTGGAAAAGCTCATTATGTCCGGGGCTTTTGACCGCCTTGGGCCTCACCGTGCGGCGCTGATGAATGCGCTGGGCGATGCGTTGAAAGCGGCCGACCAGCATGCGAAAGCGGAAGCTATCGGGCAGGCGGATATGTTCGGCGTATTGGCTGAAGAGCCTGAGCAGGTTGAAAAATCCTACGCCAGCGTCATCCCATGGCCGGAACAAGTGGTGCTGGAAGGGGAGCGTGAAACGCTTGGGCTGTACCTCACCGGCCACCCGATTAATCAGTACCTGAAAGAAATTGAGCGCTATGTCGGTGGCATGCGCCTGAAAGAGATGCACCCGACAGAACGTGGTAAAATGACCACCGCTGCGGGTCTGGTGATTGCTTCGCGGGTTATGGTCACCAAGCGAGGTAATCGCATCGGCATCTGTACGCTGGATGACCGCTCTGGTCGTCTGGAAGTGATGTTATTCACAGATGCGCTAGAAAAATACCAGCATCTGCTGGAAAAAGACCGTATCCTGATCGTTAGCGGACAGGTCAGCTTTGATGACTTCAGCGGAGGGCTTAAAATGACGGCCCGCGAGCTGATGGACATCGACGAAGCCCGTGAAAAGTACGCGCGTGGGCTTGCTATCTCGCTGACGGACAGGCAAATTGATGACCAGCTTTTAAACCGTCTCCGTCAGTCTCTGGAACCCCATCGTTCGGGGACAATTCCAGTACATCTCTACTATCAGAGAGTGGATGCACGAGCCCGGTTGCGCTTTGGTGCGACATGGCGTGTTTCCCCTAGCGATCGTTTACTTAACGATCTGCGAACGCTGATTGGTTCGGAGCAGGTGGAACTGGAGTTTGACTAAAACAGGAATATTATGAGTCTGAATTTCCTTGATTTCGAACAGCCGATTGCAGAGCTGGAAGCGAAAATCGATTCCCTGACGGCCGTTAGCCGCCAGGATGAAAAACTGGATATTAATCTGGACGAAGAAGTGCAGCGTCTGCGCGAGAAAAGCGTTGAGCTGACCCGCAAGATCTTCGCTGATTTAGGTGCATGGCAGATTGCGCAGCTGGCGCGCCATCCGCAGCGTCCATACACCCTGGATTACGTTCGTCTGGCTTTTGATGAGTTCGACGAACTGGCCGGCGATCGTGCCTATGCCGACGATAAAGCTATCGTGGGCGGTATTGCTCGTCTGGAAGGTCGTCCGGTGATGATCATTGGTCATCAGAAAGGGCGCGAAACCAAAGAGAAAATCCGTCGTAACTTCGGTATGCCGGCACCAGAAGGCTACCGTAAAGCGCTGCGTCTGATGGAAATGGCTGAACGTTTTAACATGCCGATCATTACCTTCATCGACACGCCGGGTGCCTATCCAGGCGTTGGCGCCGAAGAACGTGGTCAGTCGGAAGCGATCGCCCGCAACCTGCGTGAAATGTCCCGTCTGAAAGTGCCGGTCATCTGTACCGTTATCGGTGAAGGTGGTTCCGGTGGTGCACTGGCCATTGGCGTGGGTGACAAAGTGAACATGCTGCAGTACAGCACTTATTCCGTTATTTCCCCGGAAGGCTGTGCGTCAATCTTGTGGAAGAGCGCGGATAAAGCCCCGCTGGCCGCAGAAGCGATGGGGATCATTGCTCCTCGCCTGAAAGAGCTGAAGCTGATTGATACCGTGATCCCTGAGCCGTTGGGCGGGGCGCACCGCAATCCAGAAGTGATGGCCGCTTCCCTGCGTGCACAGCTGCTGGCCGATCTGGCGGATCTCGACGTGTTGAATAAAGACGAATTGTTAAACCGTCGTTATCAGCGTCTGATGAGCTACGGCTACGCCTGATTTTATGCTGTAAAATAGCGATAAGGGTCGGATTTTCCGGCCCTTTTTGCATTTATCGCTTCATGGAAAATCCCTTTGCGCTATGCTTAGCCAGGTGATTTCCAGGAGGTGAACATTGAATACCATTGCGATTATGGGGCCGCACGGCGTTTTCTACAAAGACGAGCCCATTAAGGAACTGCATCGCGCGCTGGAGCTGCAGGGCTTTCAGCTCATCTATCCCACCAACAGCACTGACCTGCTTAAGCTGATTGAGCACAACCCTCGTATCTGCGGCGTGGTCTTTGACTGGGACGAATACAGCCTCGACTTGTGCAGCGAAATTAACCTGCTGAATGAAGATCTACCGCTGTATGCATTCATCAATACCCATTCCTCCCTGAACGTTAGCGTGAATGAAATGCGCATGGCGCTGTGGTTCTTCGAGTATGCGCTGAGCGCGGCCGACGACATCGCCCTGCGTATTCGCCAGTACACCGACGAGTATCTGGATACCATTACGCCACCGCTGACCAAAGCGCTGTTTACCTACGTAAAAGAAGGGAAATACACCTTCTGCACGCCGGGGCACATGGCCGGTACCGCCTATCAGAAAAGCCCGGTTGGCTGCCTGTTTTACGATTTCTTCGGCGGTAATACGCTGAAGGCGGATGTGTCGATTTCGGTTACCGAGCTGGGCTCGCTGCTAGACCATACCGGGCCTCATCTGGAGGCAGAGGAGTATATTGCCCGTACCTTCGGCGCCGAACAAAGCTATATGGTGACCAACGGTACTTCAACGTCGAACAAGATAGTCGGCATGTATGCCGCGCCATCCGGCAGCACAATTCTGGTGGATCGTAACTGCCATAAATCGCTGACCCATTTGCTGATGATGACCAATTTGGTGCCAATCTGGCTGAAACCTACGCGTAACGCGCTGGGGATCCTGGGCGGTATTCCGCAGCGTGAATTTACTCGTGAAAATATCGAGAAAAAGGTCGCTGAAACCCCGAATGCGCAGTGGCCGGTACACGCGGTTATCACCAACTCAACCTACGACGGGCTGCTGTACAACACCGATTTCATCAAGAAAACCCTCGATGTGCCGTCGATTCACTTTGACTCCGCCTGGGTGCCCTATACCAACTTCCATCCGATTTATCAGGGTAAAAGCGGCATGAGCGGCGATCGGGTGCAGGGGAAAATTATCTATGAAACCCAGTCGACCCATAAGCTGCTGGCGGCGTTCTCCCAGGCTTCGCTGATTCACATTAAAGGTGATTACGATGAAGATACCTTTAACGAAGCCTACATGATGCATACCACCACTTCCCCGAGCTATCCGCTGGTGGCCTCGATTGAAACAGCCGCGGCGATGCTGCGTGGTAACACAGGGAAGCGGCTGATCAACCGTTCCGTTGAGCGAGCCCTGCATTTCCGCCGTGAAGTGCAGCGTCTGCGCGAAGAGTCAGAAGACTGGTTCTTCGATATCTGGCAGCCCGATCATGTTGATGAGGCCGAGTGCTGGCCCATTGCACCCGGTGAAGAAGACTGGCATGGCTTTAGGGACGCTGATGCGGATCACATGTACCTCGACCCGATCAAAGTCACTATTTTGACGCCGGGTATGAGTGAGTTGGGCGAAATGGCAGACGAGGGGATCCCGGCGGCGCTGGTGGCCAAGTTTCTCGACGAGCGAGGCGTTGTTGTCGAGAAAACCGGCCCATATAACCTGCTGTTTCTGTTCAGCATTGGGATTGATAAGACCAAAGCGCTCAGCCTGCTGCGTGGGTTGACAGAGTTTAAGCGCTCTTACGATCTTAATTTGCGTGTGAAGAACATGCTGCCGGATCTTTATGCGGAAGATCCGGACTTTTATCGCAACATGCGCATTCAGACGCTGGCGCAGGGGATCCACAAACTGATTAAGCAACATAACCTGCCCGATCTGATGCTGCGCGCTTTTGATGTCCTGCCTGAAATGCGTATGACGCCGCACGAGGCTTATCAGCAGCAGGTGAAAGGCAACGTCGAAACGGTAGAGATAGAGGAACTGTTGGGCAGAGTTTCAGCCAATATGATCCTGCCTTATCCGCCAGGCGTCCCGGTAGTGATGCCGGGAGAAGTGATCACCAAAGAGAGCCGGGCGGTGCTCGACTTCCTGCTGATGCTGTGCTCTGTTGGGGAACATTATCCAGGCTTTGAAACGGATATTCACGGGGCTAAACTCGGTGAGGACGGCGTCTACAGAGTACGAGTCTTAAAAGAGGCTTGAGCGCTTGCTTTGCAGGGAAGCGATGATTACCTTGCCTGAAGTGACTAAGGAGATTTTATGCTGGGTTTAAAGCAAATTCATCACGTCGCGATTATCGCGTCGGACTACGAACGCAGTAAGCAATTCTATTGCGATGTGCTGGAGTTTACGCTGGAAGCGGAAGTTTACCGCAAAGAGCGGGACTCCTGGAAAGGCGATCTGGCGTTGAACGGCCAGTACGTTATTGAGCTATTCTCTTTTCCGTTTCCTCCTGTACGCCCAAGTCGCCCGGAGGCCTGCGGGCTTCGTCACCTGGCATTCAGCGTGGAAAACATTGATCAGGCAATTACGCACCTGGAAAGCCACGGTGTGAAATGCGAGCCCATCCGCATCGATCCCTATACCAACAAACGTTTCACCTTCTTCAGCGATCCCGACGGCCTGCCGCTGGAACTTTATCAGCAGTAAACCTTGCCAGCGCCGCGAATGCCCGGTAATTTGCCGGGCAAACCCCTCGTAACGACAAACTATGACTAGCCGCGAACTTCAGTCTTTTCTGCATCCTCACCGCCAACTGCTGGTGGCGTTTAGCGGTGGGCTGGATTCGACCGTTCTGCTGCATCAAGTCGTTACCCTGCGAGATACGCTGCAGCCTGGCCTGCATATCAGGGCAATGCATATCCACCATGGACTCAGCCCGAGAGCAGACAGCTGGGTGGAACATTGCCGGGCAATTTGTGAGAAGTGGAACGTGCCCTTCGAAGTGGCTTATGTTCAGCTTCCCTCCGGCGGCCAGGGGATTGAAGGGGAGGCGAGGGCGGCTCGCTACCAGGCGCTTTCTGACTCGCTTTTGGCCGGTGAAGTGCTGCTGACGGCACAGCATTTGGACGACCAGTGTGAGACCTTCCTGTTGGCGCTTAAACGCGGCAGCGGCCCGGCCGGGCTGGCGTCGATGCCTGCGATTTTGCCTTTTAGCGACACATTATTACTGCGCCCGTTGCTGACGACTTCACGGGCACAGCTTGAGGAGTGGGCTGGCGTTCACCGGCTACGCTGGATTGAGGACGAAAGTAATCGGGACGATAAATATGACAGAAACTTCCTGCGCCTGAGAGTCGTTCCTTTGCTGCAACAGCGGTGGCCACACTTTTCCCGCAGCGTTGCCCGCAGCGCTGCGTTATGCGGCGAGCAGGAACAGCTTCTTGACGAACTGCTTGCCGAACAGCTGGATAACTTGATGTCACCCGAGGGCGCGCTGCATATTGAGTCGATGCTGACGATGGGCGAGGCACGGCGATTTGCCCTGCTGCGACGCTGGCTCTCCTGGCATCGCGCTGCGATGCCGTCCCGGGCTTCTCTTCAACGTTTATGGCAGGAAGTCGCCTTAAGTCGGGAAGATGCCAATCCCCAGCTTCGCCTGGGCGAACATGCAGTCAGGCGTTTTCAGGGGGAACTGTATTGGGTTCCGCTGCTGAACGCCGATCGGGACAAAAATTATTTATGGCTCGCGCCTTATCAACCCCTGGTTCTCCCTGGGCTGGGAATTATTTCGCTCAGCGAGAAGGGAATGGCGGTACGCGCTCCAGCAGAGGGCGAAATTGTTAGCCTGCGTTTTAAGGCTTCGGGTTTACTGCATATTGTCGGCCGTGATAAAGGACGAACGCTGAAAAAAATCTGGCAGGAATTACGCATTCCGCCATGGGAACGTGATGCCACGCCGCTGCTGTTTTATGGCGAGCAACTTATCGCTGCGCCGGGCATTTTTGTCACTCGGGAAGGGCAGGCGACGGAACATTCATGCTGGCAGATAGACTGGCAAAAGGGCGTTGAGCAATGAAAAAAATTGTACTGCTGCTTGGGCTAATTACCTGCAGTTTACCCACTCTGGCGAAAGGCGATGCTCAGGCTGGAGAAGCAAAGGCCATGACCTGCGTTGCCTGCCATGGTATGAGCGGAAAAGCTTCTGCGCCGCTGTACCCGAACATCGGCGGGCAGAGCGAGGCCTATCTGGAACACTCGCTTCAGGCTTATAAAAAAGGGGAGCGCAGCGGCGGGCAGGCAGAAATCATGAAGGCCTACGTTAGCGGGCTTTCAGATGAGGATATCTCTGATTTAGCGGCCTACTACGCCTCAATGAAGCCGTAAACAAAACGGGCAGCCTCGATAGCTGCCCGTTTTGTTTGAGATGGGGTGATCGGATTTATTCGACGCTCACCACGATAGTGCCGATTTCGGGGTGGCTAAAGCTGTTAATTTTATCGAGGCGTAACTCACGCGTAGCGCCGGCGTTATCCACAACCAGGTATTCGACGTTTTTACGAGAAACCAGATCGCTCGCTTTGGCTTTCAAAACCTCCCCGTCTTTTAACTCCAGCGTCAGTAACAAATGATGCTGGCAGGCGAGCTCGAGATTGTCATAATCATCACAGTTGATGGGTTGATACGCATCATTCATTGACATAATCGCTCACCAGTAAGTTCGCGGCAGCATAAGCCGCCTGTTCCCTGACCGACTCCGAGACGGCCTCGCTGGAGGCAACTTCGTTCAGAGCCTTCAATACACATCCTAAGGCATCAGGAATATAGCCTAAATCACCGCTGGCAATTTCCGCGTAGCGCTGCCGAACTAATTCACAATACTTTTCCACATACCCTCCTCTCAGAGTCCCGACTTCAGACCTACTCGTGGGGTCAAGTCTAAGCCTACGAAGATAAACTCTGTTTAGCAAGGTGACTATACCACAGCAATGTAACCGATATCAGCCACGCAAAGATACCCGTCATACTTCGAGCCGCAGGGGTGTTAACTGCACTCGCTCACCCCAGTTACTTACTTTATGTAAGTGCCTGGGGGCTCACGAGCTTGTCGCCTTCCTGCAACTCGAATTATTTAGGGTATACCCGCCATACTTCGAGCCGAAGATACGTTATTTCGCTACAATAGCGCGCAATTGTGTATGGAGAAGTGTGATGGCGTTAAAAGCGACAATTTATAAGGCGACGGTGAATGTGGCCGATCTCGATCGTAATCGGTTTCTGGACAGCAGCCTGACGCTGGCGCGTCATCCTTCGGAAACGCAGGAACGCATGATGCTGCGCCTGCTGGCATGGATTAAATATGCGGATGAGCGTCTGGAATTTACCCGGGGATTAAGTGCTGAGGACGAGCCGGAAATCTGGCGTAAAAACGATCACCTTGGCATTGATTTGTGGGTAGAACTAGGGTTACCGGAAGAACGTCGGGTGAAAAAAGCCTGCAGCCAGTCGGCTGAGGTGGCATTGTTTACCTATAATAGTCGGGCGGCGGAAATTTGGTGGCAGCAAAATCAGAACCGCCTGAGCCAGTTTAAAAACCTGTCTATCTGGTATCTGGATGATGCACAGCTGGCGAAGCTAAGCGAGTTTGGCACGCGAACCATGAACCTGCAGGCGACGATTCAGGACGGCGCAATCTGGCTGTCCGACAGCGAGAATAATTTGGAAATTCACTTTACGGCCTGGCAGCAACAATGATTTCCGTGTCGCGAACGGTCGTTATCCCGGACAATGAAGTCACGATTACCGCGATTCGCGCTCAGGGGGCTGGCGGGCAGCATGTGAATAAAACCTCAACGGCTATTCATTTGCGTTTCGATATCCCTGCCTCTAGCCTGCCGGAGTCGTATAAGATACGTCTGCTGGCGGTAAGCCACCATTTGATCACGCCTGAGGGCGTAGTGGTGATTAAAGCCCAGGAATACCGAAGCCAGGAGATGAACCGTGAAGCGGCGGTGGCTCGCCTGGTTTCATTGATACAAGAACTTACCGTAGTGCAGAAGAACCGCCGCGCCACAAAGCCGACGCGAGCTTCTAAAGAGCGACGTCTGGCCTCAAAGGCGCAGAAATCGACGACCAAAGCACTACGCGGCAAAGTTCGTCGCCATCCTGAGTAGCGGCGAACGTTGGGACAACGGCATAAGGAATAAAGCATGAAGAAGAGTCTTCTGGCTGCGCTGGCAGCGCTCAGCCTGTTCACGCTATTTGGCTGTAATAATCGTACGGAAACGCAAACTTTGATCCCGGCTCAGGCAGCGGAACTGAAACCGATGCAGCAGAGCTATCGCGGCGTGGTGCCATGTGCGGATTGCGAAGGGATTGAAACCTCGCTATTTCTGGAAAAGGACGGCACCTGGGTGATGAATCAAACTTACCAGGGGAAAGGCGCCTCATTTGCCAGCTACGGTACATGGGCGCGTACTGCCGACAAGCTGGTCTTAACCGACAGCGAAGGCGAGAAGCAGTACTACCACCCTAAGGGCGACAGCCTGGTGATGCTGGATCGTGAAGGCAACCCTATTGATTCACAATTCAACTACACGCTAAAAGCGGTGGAGGCGAAGCTGCCGTCAACGCCAATGCCGATGAAAGGCAAGTATAAATACATGGCTGACGCGGCGGTATTCCAGGACTGTGCGACCGGTAAAACCTTTGCCGTCGCAAATAACGCCGAACTGGAAAGAGCCTATGCGGCAGCGCGCGGCAAGAATAGCGCGCCAATCCTGCTGGTGGTTGAAGGGCACTTTACGCTTCAGGCCTCTCCAGACAGTGGGGAGCTGCAAAAAGCGCTGGTCGCCGATAAAGGCGCGAAGTTTAAGCCCGGCAAAGAGTGTAACGACTAAAACGAAAAAGCCCGTCCATCTGGACGGGCTTTTTTATGCTCAGCGGCTAATTAGCCTTTGATCTGCTTCACCAGGAAATCAACGATTTCGTTGGTTTTGATCATCTGCTTCTCACCGGCACGGCGGTGTTTGTATTCGATCTCTTCGTTGTCGAGATTGCGGTCGCCGATAACGATAGTGTGAGGAATACCAATCAGCTCCATGTCGGCAAACATTACGCCCGGACGCTCTTTACGATCGTCCAGCAGCACGTCGATACCCTGCGCGCGCAGCGTGGTATACAGCTCTTCAGCCAGCTGCTGTACGCGGAAAGACTTGTGCATGTTCATTGGCAGAATCGCAACGTGGAACGGGGCGATAGCGTCTGGCCACAGAATACCGCGATCGTCAAAGTTCTGTTCAATCGCGGCAGCGACTACGCGGGTTACACCGATACCATAGCAACCCATGGTCAGGGTCTGGTTGCGGCCATCTTCGCCCTGAACCGCGGCTTTCAGCGCTTCGGAGTACTTGGTGCCCAGTTGGAAGATGTGACCCACTTCGATGCCGCGCTTGATCATCAAGGTGCCTTTGCCGTCCGGGCTTGGATCGCCAGCCACAACGTTACGGATATCCGCAACTTCTGGCAGCGCAACATCGCGTTCCCAGTTAATGCCGATAAAGTGTTTGCCGTCGATGTTTGCGCCAGCGGCGAAATCACTCATTGCCGCAACGCTGCGGTCAATCACAACTGGAACAGGCAGATTGATTGGACCCAGGGAACCAGGACCGGCTTTCACGATGTCGCGAATTTCTTGTTCGGTGGCGAATGTTAGCGGACTTGCTACCTGCGGCAGTTTCTCAGCCTTCACTTCGTTCAGCTCGTGATCGCCACGAACCAGCAAAGCAACCAGCGGATAAGCGCTGCCTTCGGTGGCTTTCACCAGCAGAGTCTTAACCGTTTTCTCGATTGGCAGGTTGAACTGCTCAACCAGCTCGGCGATAGTTTTTGCGTTCGGGGTGTCGATTTGGCTCATTTCAGCGGTTGGCGCTGCGCGGCCTGCTGCCGGCGCTAAAGCTTCAGCGAATTCGATGTTTGCCGCATAGTCTGAGCTGTCAGAGAAGATTACATCGTCTTCACCGCTTTGGGCCAGTACCTGGAACTCATGGGAAGCGCTGCCGCCAATAGAGCCGGTATCTGCCTGAACGGCACGGAAATCCAGACCCATACGGGAGAAAATCTTGCTGTAAGCCTCATACATCTTGTCGTAGGTTTCCTGCAGGGATTCCTGAGACGTATGGAACGAGTAGGCGTCTTTCATCAGGAATTCGCGGGAACGCATTACGCCAAAACGTGGGCGCACTTCGTCACGGAATTTAGTCTGGATCTGGAACAGATTCAGCGGCAGCTGCTTGTAGGAGCTCAGTTCGTTGCGAATCAGGTCGGTGATCACTTCTTCGTGGGTTGGACCCAGCACGAAAGGACGTTCGCCACGGTCAACAAAGCGCAGCAGCTCCGGGCCGTATTGTTCCCAACGTCCACTCTCCTGCCACAGGTCGGCGGGTTGAACCACCGGCATGCACATTTCGATAGCACCGGCGTTGTTCATTTCTTCACGCACGATGTTTTCGACTTTCTTCAGGACGCGCAAACCGGTTGGCAGCCAGGTGTATAAACCGGAGGCCAGCTTGCGGATCATCCCGGCGCGCAGCATCAGCTGGTGGCTGACTACTTCAGCGTCGGCAGGTGTCTCCTTCAGAGTGGAGAGCAGGTATTGGCTAGTACGCATGTTGTTACGGTTCCATTTGAACGGCAGAGCGCAGGCCAGCGGCGGCCTGCTTCAAAAAAAGTGGTTTAGTTTACCAGTGTGGCAGAGATGTCAAAAGAGAGAGGGCTAAATTAACTCGTTTCGAGAGCGAACACTTCAAAACCGTGTTCTGTGATGCGCCAGCGAACGTTAAAGTCCAGCAGCAGAACGGCGTAAGTTTTCCCGACATCTTCACCTTTACGATAGGCAGGACGAGGGTCCTGAGCAAGCACCTGACTGATAAAACGCGCAAGATGCGGATAGCGTTTTTCCAGCCCGGTCAACTGATGCTGCACTTCTGGTGTAAACATCACAGGCATGTCCGCCTGCGGAGCCTGCTGTGCATAGCCAGCACGTGCGTCCGGCACGGCTTCTGCAAATGGCAGGTACGGTTTGATATCTACAATGGGCGTACCATCCACCAAATCCAGACTGCCGAGCTGTAAGATCACTTCATCTTTTTGGCAACGAATACCTTTAAGCTCAACCAGCGACATGCCGATTGGATTCGGGCGAAACGTGGAACGCGTAGCAAACACGCCCATTCGCGCGTTTCCGCCAAGCCGGGGAGGACGTACGGTTGGGCGCCAGCCGCCTTCCATCGTTTGGTGAAAGACAAACAATAGCCACAGGTGGCTAAACTCTTCCAGCCCACGAACGGCATCGGCCTGGTTGTAAGGCGCAAGCAGACGCAGTTCACCGCCGCCGTCTTTGACCAGACCGGGCTGACGCGGGACGGCGAACTTTTCTTTATAAGGGGAGCGAATAACGCCTATTTGTGCAAATTGAAATGGGGTCATTGCGCCGAAACTTGCAGCGCGGAGCCAATGCAAACGGCCTGACGGTAGCACCCAGGCGTACCGGTAGTGATGTCGCAGCTGTGCTGCAGCACCGCATTCGCTTTCATTTTGGAGGCATTAATCTGCATGCGTTTACGTGCTGTCGGGATATTCGGGGGAGAATCCTGATTGCTTGCCTGGCAAGACTCGCCGCTGACTTCGCCTAAATCACGGAACGGTTTACCCACTAAGTCTTCTGCGTTGGTGTAGATTCTGACCGGAACAGGGCGAGGCGCTTTCGGTTTCTCTGTTTCTGTCTTCGGCGCAGCTGCCGTGCTTTGGACGGGTTCTACTGGGGATCTGCTTAGCATTGAACAGCCGCTCAGCGCGAAGGCTAATAAACAGATCGGTAAAGCACGCATAATATTTCCTCAATGAATGTAAATCGGGGAACATTGAAGCAAGCTCGAACCAAAATAACAAGGCGGGCTTGCGCCCGCCTTTAATTATTTACGTAAAACTGAAGAATGGAAACTTACCAGCCTTTAACCGCACCGCCGTTAAAGACTTTGTTAGCCGCTTCGTTCACTTCGTCAGACTGGTAGGCCTGAACGAACTTCTTCACGTTTTCTGCATCTTTGTTGTCTTCACGAGAAACGATCAGGTTCACGTAAGGTGAGTTTTTGTCTTCAACGAAGATACCGTCTTTCGCTGGCGTCAGGCCAATCTGGCTGGCGTAAGTGGTGTTGATGATGGCTAGAGCAATCTGCGCATCGTCCAGAGAGCGCGGCAGCTGCGGGGCTTCCAGCTCAACCAGCTTCAGATTTTTTGGGTTCTCGGTAACATCCAGCACGGTTGGCAGCAGGCCAACACCGTCTTTCAGTTTGATCAGACCTTCTTTCTGCAGCAGCAGCAGAGAACGGCCGAGGTTAGTCGGGTCGTTTGGCAGTGCTACCTGAGAGCCCGGCTGCAGTTCAGCCAGTGATTTGATTTTTTTGGAGTAGCCGGCGATTGGGTAAACAAAAGTATTGCCTACGGAAACCAGTTTATAACCACGATCTTTGATCTGCTGATCCAGGTAAGGTTTGTGCTGGAAGGCGTTAACGTCGATATCGCCTTTGCTGAGCGCTTCGTTTGGCAGGACATAGTCGGTAAAGGTCACCAGCTCAACATCGAGGCCATACTTCTCTTTAGCCACTTTCTGAGCCACTTCCGCAACTTGCTGCTCAGCGCCAGCAATCACGCCGACTTTAATGTGGTTTGGATCTTTTTCTTCCTGACCGCAACCCACCAGGGCCAGAGAGCCAATCAGAGCGCCGACCGCGGCGAACGTTTTAAAGTTAAAAGCCATGTCCTTTTCCTTGTATGAATGCAGTTGTGTTTATTTGTGTGTAACAGCCCGGACGATACGATCGCCAGAGAATTGAATTAAGTAAACCAGCACGACCAGCAGAACCAGTACGGTATTCATTACGGTAGCGTTGTAGCCGATGTACCCGTACTGATAGCCAATCTGCCCCAGACCACCGGCACCGACGGCACCACCCATAGCAGAATAGCCCACTAAAGTGATAAGGGTAATCGTCGCGGCATTGACCAGGCCTGGAAGCGCTTCTGGAAGCAGTACTTTACGGATGATTTGCAGCGGCGTGGCGCCCATCGCGCGTGAAGCTTCAATCAGGCCGGTTGGAATTTCCAGCAGGGCATTTTCAACCATACGCGCAATAAACGGCGCTGCACCAACGGTCAACGGAACGATAGCAGCCTGTAGCCCGATAGAGGTTCCGACGATCGCGCGAGTAAACGGAATCATCCATACCAGTAAGATAATGAACGGAATGGAGCGGAAAATATTTACCAGGGCAGAAATGCTGCGGTAGAGCTTCGCGTTGGCGCTGATTTGCCCGGGACGGGTGATGTACAGCAGTACACCGACCGGCAAGCCAATCACAAATCCGAAGAAACCGGAAACAAAGGTCATGGCCAGCGTTTCATACACGCCGCGTACCAGTAACCAAATCATTGCTTCAGACATAACCCAGCACCTCTACTTTCACGTGTTGCGCCTGCAGCCAGGCAATAGCCGCTTGCGTATCTTTTGGCTCGCCGTGCATTTCACACAGCATGATGCCGAACTTCACGCCACCGGCATAATCCATCTGCGCGCTAATAATGTTGCTGTTTACGTTGAAGGTACGTGCTGTTTCTGAGAGCAGTGGGGCATCGACCGACTGGCCAGTGAACTCCAGACGTAATAAAGGTACCGCATTTTCTTTATGCTCTGCGTTCAGGCGCTGTGCGTAATCTTCCGGCACGTCGAGGTGCAGCGTGGACTGAATAAACTGCTGCGCCAGAGGTGTTTTCGGATGGGAGAATACTTCGCTCACCGTATCCTGCTCAATAAGCTCGCCGTCGCTGATCACTGCCACGCAGTCACAAATACGTTTGACCACATCCATTTCGTGGGTGATGAGCAGAATGGTCAGGCCCAGGCGACGATTAATGTCTTTCAGCAATTCCAGAATGGAACGGGTTGTAGCCGGATCCAGCGCGCTAGTAGCTTCATCGCACAGCAATACCTTTGGGTTGCTGGCAAGCGCACGAGCAATTGCGACGCGCTGCTTCTGACCGCCGGAAAGGTTTGCAGGCCAGGCATCGTGCTTTTCTCCTAAACCCACTAAGTCCAGCAGCTCGGTAACGCGACGTTTAATCTCTTCTTTTGGCGTGTTATCCAGCTCAAGCGGCAGAGCGACGTTGCCGAAGACGGTACGCGAAGAGAGCAGGTTAAAGTGCTGGAAGATCATGCCAATCTGGCGGCGGGCTTTGGTTAACTGGGTTTCAGAAAGCGTTGTCAGGTCCTGACCGTCAACCAGAACTGAACCCTGAGTCGGACGCTCAAGCAGGTTTACACAGCGGATCAGGGTACTTTTCCCCGCACCGGACGCGCCAATCACGCCATAAATTTGCCCGGCAGGCACGTGCAGACTGACATTATTCAATGCCTGTATGCTGCGGTTGCCCTGCTGGAACACCTTGGTGATATTTGAAAGTTTAATCATTGAGTTATTTATTATCGTATCTGTATTAGCCGTGGAATTTTCTGCTACCAGTAACCAACGTTACCGTAATCGATATGGATGTTAAGGCATCCAGACGTCTAAATCAATGAGGGAGTGAAGGACTGTTCTCTCCTTATTACTAAATCATGCGATACTAGCCGCAATTAATCCGTATCAGGAGTTCTCAAGTGGCACAGTCCGTACCCGCTATTTTTCTCGACCGCGATGGCACCATTAATGTCGATCATGGCTATGTATATGAAGTTGACCGGTTCGAGTTTATTGATGGTGTTATAGAAGCAATGCGCGAATTAAAAGAGATGGGTTTTGCTCTGGTGCTGGTGACCAACCAATCCGGCATTGCGCGTGGGATGTTCACCGAAGCTGACTTTGAAAACCTGACCGAGTGGATGGACTGGTCGCTGGCGGACCGCGGCGTCGACCTCGACGGCATCTATTATTGCCCACATCACCCGGATGGGAGTGTGAAAGAGTTTAGCCAGGCCTGCGACTGCCGTAAGCCGCAGCCCGGCATGCTGATTTCTGCTCGCGACTTCCTGCACATTGATATGGCTTCTTCTTATATGGTTGGCGACAAAATTGAAGATATGCAGGCCGGTGCTGCCGCAATGGTGGGGACTAAAGTGCTGGTTCGTTCCGGCAAACCTGTGACAGAAGAGGGGGAAGCTGCAGCAGATCTGGTCATTAATACCCTCGCGGACCTGCCAAAAGCCATTAAACAGCGCCAAAAATAAGCGTTTCGTTTAAAAAACACGCTATCGGAAAGTTTTTTCAAATTAGGGGTTGTCAGGCTCTGAGAACTCCCTATAATGCGCCTCCACTGACACGGTGAAGCGGCTTCGAAAGCGGCTTAACAACCCCGGCGTCAGTCAGACGAAAGCGAAAATAAACGCTTGACTCTGAAAGAGGAAAGCGTATTATACGCCACCTCGAGTTAGCAAGCGAAAGCGACTGACTCACTGCTCTTTAACAATTTATCAGACAATCTGTGTGGGCACTCGCAGGATTGATATCTCAGCATCTCCGGATGCAAACAAATATCAAGTCTTGAAGAGTGACTACTGATTTTATAAACAGTTTTAATTCTTTGAGCATCAAACACTTTTAAATTGAAGAGTTTGATCATGGCTCAGATTGAACGCTGGCGGCAG
>NZ_VWWV01000023.1 GCF_011752815.1 Enterobacter sp. Cy-643 | reverse complement strand
GTGGACTTGAACCACCGACCTCACCCTTATCAGGGGTGCGCTCTAACCACCTGAGCTACAAGCCTATAAGGTTTTACTGCTCGTTTTCTATCAGACAATCTGTGTGAGCACTACGCGGGTTGTATCTATTAGGTAAGGAGGTGATCCAACCGCAGGTTCCCCTACGGTTACCTTGTTACGACTTCACCCCAGTCATGAATCACAAAGTGGTAA
>NZ_VWWV01000022.1 GCF_011752815.1 Enterobacter sp. Cy-643 | reverse complement strand
TTACCACTTTGTGATTCATGACTGGGGTGAAGTCGTAACAAGGTAACCGTAGGGGAACCTGCGGTTGGATCACCTCCTTACCTAATAGATACAACCCGCGTAGTGCTCACACAGATTGTCTGATAGATGTAGAGAAGCAAGGCGTCTTGCGATTGAGACTTCAGTGTCCCCTTCGTCTAGAGGCCCAGGACACCGCCCTTTCACGGCGGTAAC
>NZ_VWWV01000021.1 GCF_011752815.1 Enterobacter sp. Cy-643 | reverse complement strand
TTACCACTTTGTGATTCATGACTGGGGTGAAGTCGTAACAAGGTAACCGTAGGGGAACCTGCGGTTGGATCACCTCCTTACCTAAAAGATACAACCCGCGTAGTGCTCACACAGATTGTCTGATAGAAAACGAGCAGTAAAACCTTATAGGCTTGTAGCTCAGGTGGTTAGAGCGCACCCCTGATAAGGGTGAGGTCGGTGGTTCAAGTCCAC
>NZ_VWWV01000002.1 GCF_011752815.1 Enterobacter sp. Cy-643 | reverse complement strand
CTGGCTGAATATAACAACGAGCGCCCTCATGAATCCCTGAATAACCTGACGCCGGAAGAATACCGGCTGATAACTGAAAACCCGGAAATCTCAAAAAGTGCGTGGAACTAAAACGGGTGTACTTACAGTCTCTACCAGACGTGGGCCCCGAGGCTCGACCTGATTGTATGGGCGCTTAAAGCAGACGAGCGGGCCTGGAAAGATGACTTGCGGTGTTATCGCGAATTAATCAACTCAGGGGCCGCTCCGGAACGTTTTCTGTTTGTCCTTACCCAGGCAGATAAAATGGAGCCATGCCGCGAATGGGACGGTATAAAGCATCACCCTTCTTCCCACCAGTTTGCCAATCTCTGTGCCAAAGCTGAGCTAGCTGAAACTCTGTTTGCGTTAGTCCATCCTGTTATCGCCGTATCAGCAATGGAAAACTACAATCTTGAACTGTGGGTGGAAGCACTGATTTATGCATTACCGGCGAACAGCAGTAGTGCAGTATCCCGACATCTTGCCCCGGAGTTACGCACAGAACGCGTTCGGGAGACAGCAAGGGATAGCTTCGTCCGTGCCACGGGCGAGGTGTTTGATGAGGCTATGGCGGTAGCGCAGATACCTGGAAAACTGGCACGACATCTGCGGCTGCTTCGCAGGCATGTCCTGTCAGCTATCCGCGCAGTCTGGCATTTCTTCTTCTAATGTGTCCTTTTTTAATGCCTGTTTGATCTGTTTTAACGATCAAAATCACGCCATTAAATAGCTGGTGGCTATTAAAAATTAAATATTGATCGATTTAATTGATAGATGTGGGCGATCAATTTCCGTGTATCGATCTGAATTAACAATTATCCCACTCTCCGATTAGCCAGTACGATCTGCGCTGCATATCTGTTTTTTCTCTGTTGTTAGCTTCAATTATTCACTGTTTATAAAGGAATATTCTATGTTTCGTTTTATACTCTGGCTGCCTGACATTTACTTTCGTCAGGAGACTCATCAATGAAATCGTATCCATTATTACGCCAGGATCTTTTCGCGTGGTGTCTGGCAATTGTACTTCCGGCGCTCTGGGTCGTGTTGTACCTGAATTTCCCTCAGAATGTAGCTCTTATTATTTATATGGTTCTGGCTCTGGTCTGGGTATTGTTTGACCGGGTTAATCAGATGAAACAGGGGATTGTGCCGCCCTCATTTCTCTGGTTCTGGTTTCCGGCAGTATATCTACGCCAGCGCGATCAGATGCAGGATAAACCTTGGCGACTGATGCAGGTCTGGTTGTTATGTACAGTTCTGTCTTTAGTGGTGATATACCTGTTCAACCGGCAGTCGGGGACTGAACATCTGGCTCAAAGTGCCTGTACGGTTGTGACCAAAATCATGCAGGACGAGGGGATTGATGAACGCTGTATTCGAATCACTGATATGAAAGAAGAGGTTCAGGGGCGTTTTTGGCAGGCACAGGCGTTAATGAATACGGGTGTTAAGGAGCCTGTGACAATTGAGGTCAGGGGCAGAAAGATTTATGTCGTATTACCGGAAACAGGGGAGTGAAAAAATGAGTATAGTTAATACAATTACCCGCAGCCTGGCATTGAGTGCTGTAGCTTTATGCATTACTACATCAGCTACACATGCGGCCACATCGGATGCACTTCGCCAGCGTTGTGCAAAACCTGTATTTTACGCTCAGACAGCAAACCATAAAAAAGAAGTCGAAATTTGCATTGTTGCTCCATCAGTCTCATATTCCTTCGGAAAAACGGGTGCAAAAAGCAAAGAGATGGATATCACTGTGCCGGTTGCAAATACTTCATATGCCTATCAGAGCAATCAGGCGATAAGTATTCAGGATTTTACGGTCAAAAATGGTGATACCAGTTACCAGATTTCGGCAGGAACGAATGACTCCGGTGAGCCACTGGCATCGCTCTACGTGTATAAAGGTACACCGGAGACTGGCAAGCTTCTGGCCGAAATTAAATTGGATCCTGCTACGGTGGCGAACAATATTAGTCATTCGCTTGCAGAGGATGGGGTCAAAGAGTCAAACAGCCTTTGATAATTTATTCCGCTGATCTCTGGCTCATGATGCTTGTTTTTGTGTATCGGGCATTTTAAGTGTGTGGGCTGACTGAATATATCTGCGAAAGTTAGCTGGAATAAAACGTGCATTAAAATCTGAACTAAAAGCAAATTCTCATCTTTATCTGCCATGTTTCACTGTACTGAAAGGGCTGTTCCTCCTGAGGGAGGAACAGCCCTTTTTCTTTTCTGCCCGATAAGGCGTTTTCCCAACGATTGAAGGTAAATGTGCCCATGTACCACAGTGAAAGGTATCGATGGCAGTGTGAAGCTCAGTCGTGTCCTTTGGGGAATGGCTTAGAACATGCCACAGCTTGTTTTATGGTTCTTTTTGTCATCCTTCAGGCCTTGTCAGGAAACCAAAGGGACTTTTTATCTTAAGGAACAATTATGTTTGTATTAAATCTGCCCTCTGTATTTCCCGCAAACGAACAGCGGGTGATCCGGCGTGCGTTGCGATTACTGGAGAAATACCACCGGCAACCGGGTGAACAGTTTCTCTCCACCTGCTTCACCAAAACCTGGCTTCAGCTACAGCTCGCTCATCAGGAGCGTGAAGTTTTTATCGTGATGTATCTCGACAACCAGCATCGTTTGCTTGAGCGGGAAATACTGTTTACCGGCACACTCAGCCATATCGAAGTCCATCCCCGAGAAGTGGTTAAATCGGCCCTGAGGCATAACGCTGCTGCGGTCATCCTGGCCCATAACCACCCCTCGGGTTCGGCAGAAATCAGCCAGCAGGATAAACACATCACTCAGCGGATAGTGAAAGCGCTGGCACTGGTAGACGTGCGGGTGCTGGATCACCTTGTGGTTGGGAATGATGTAGTGTCTTTTGCTGAGCGGGGTTTGCTTTAAACGGAGGTTTTTATGCCATCAGCACCGTCCCATGAATGGGGACTACAAAGTGATATCACCCCACGCTTTGGTGCAAGACTGGTTCAGGAAGGTAAGCGACTGCACTATTTGGCTGACCGGGCGAGCATTACCGGTAAATTCAGTGACGTTGATAGTCGTAAGTTAGATATGGCATTCCCGCATTTTATCAGTCAGATGGAATCGATGTTGACCACTGGTGAAATGAATCCTCGCCATGCCCACTGTGTCACCCTGTACCACAACGGTTTCACCTGAGAAGCCGATACCCTTGGTAGTTGCGGCTACGTATACATCGCCATTTATCCCACTCAACGCTAACAAATTTCACGAGAGCAAACATGAAAAATCTATCTGCTACAATTTCGCGGGCGGCGAAGCCTTGTCTGTCGCCCGTTGCAGTCTGGCAAATGTTACTGACACACCTGCTGGAGCAATACTATGGTCTAACCCTGAGCGATACGACGTTTTGTGATGAAACCGTCATACAGGAACATATCGATGCCGGTATCACTCTGGCTAATGCCGTTAACTTTCTGGTGGAAAAGTACCAACTGGTCCGTATCGATCGCAGAGGATTTAACTGTCAGGAGCAGTCACTTTACCTTTTGGCGGTAGATATTTTGCGGGCGAGACAGGCAATCGGCCTGCTGCGGCAAAACCTTCCTCCTTCGATCCCCTGAAACTTGCGAGCAGTGTTTGTGATTTACAGCCCCTATTTTACTAATTGCAAATGCCCCAACTAGTTACGGTGGGCGCATTTGCGTTAAACACAATTAGTGGAGGTTAGCCATGAACAAAAATCGCATCACTGTATAGATAAGAAAAATTGCTTGCTGCTTCTTTTTTAAACTGCAATTCTGACGTACTTCCTTCATATCAACAATATTTAATAAAATACATTATGGATAAAGCAGAAATTCTGGAGAAAGGCTGTTGGGTTGAAATCTATATTGAAAAATTTGCACAAAAGGTAAAAGGAATTTCTCGAGATAGGTACCCTTCATTACGCTGTATCGCTTGTGGCGAGCAAGTTCATGATAGTGGTTTAGTCACTCCCAACCCCGACTATATCCCCAGATTCTCTCATTCAGCACCGCCAGAAAACGGAGAGTTTTGCCCTCTGGGGTCTAGATCTCAACGTTTCACAGGTCTTTCCGGGAATGACAAGACAGTATCAACAAAAATCGCTGCATCTCGCCGAAATCAATTCATGCAATTTGATAGCCTTTGTCGAGCATGGATAGTTTGTAGGTCGCTACGTGGAGGCGAAGGAAAACTTGATCAAAAGTCCTTCATCCGTTTGGTCAGGATCGCTGATAGTTTTGGGATCTGGCGCTATAGCTATCTCCCGGAATGGGGCATCCCTCTTCTTTTAATGCTGATGGACAATCATCCAACACCTAATGGCAAGTCTGCATTTTTTTATTCGCTTAAAAAAGACAGAACCCGCCGAGATGTTGAGTGGCAAAACCTGAATGTCCGGCTAGAAGCGCATTGGGCTAGCAGTGGTCAACTTATTGGACTAAATCTTGAGAAGCCAGCTTCGTTCCTGCTAGAGATCCCTTTTAAAGAAGATGTTGTTAGCAACATCTTGGGGAAAGAGGACCTATCATGGTACACAAGGGATGTGCTGAGAAACTTGAATGCCTTTAGCATCAGTGAATTACGGTAAACTATACCTTAAAATGTAATGAGAGAGCAGAATGGCATTTGAATTGAAAGACCTATTAACCCCAGCAGCCTCCCTCTTGGCAGTTTGGCTTACTGCCAGGTTTACCCTTAATCGTGAAATCCGTAAGAAAGAGCTGGAGATCCGTGTTGACCGGCTGGAGAAGCTCTCTGCTGATTGTGATGAGGTCTTATCACAGCTTATTAATTATGCTGGTTTTATTAGTGGGCTTGTTCAGTCCCGGCTTTTATTACTCACTCCGACTCGGTCAAAGGTTCGGATCCCTATTCAAGTACTTTCTGAAGACAAAGACCTTTTAGATAACAGTGAATTAGCTCCAGATAGAGAGAAAGGGCGAAGATGCGAACACGGCTTACGCTTCCATCATTATCAGGAATGGCAAAAATGGGATGCTATTGTCCCGAAGCTTCAAAACGATATTTATGATTTTTTCATGATTACGCGTGCTGGCGAGATGGTTAAAGATTTGAAGGATCAGCGTCGAACACAAGAGGATTGTGAGGTATTCATTCGACAACTCAGTAAATGGCAAAAAGATGCTGATACACTGCGAAAACAGCTACTTGACACTATGTCCAGCGATTTTCACGAGTTAACGAAATAGAAACCTACTTCCTAGCTTCGATGATTGTGTGTGCGTTCATGGTTCAACAAGTCTGGATGTTAAAGTCGTAAATAGGACTGTGTACGTCATAGGTAAACAAAGTGACGTATCGTACCGTAAGCAATATTATTCTTAATCAATCACGGCCCTAAGATACCTGGATGAGTAGAGGTATATCTATCGAAATTAATGATATTGACGACTCGATGAAAGGCTCATCGAGTCGCATGAAAAACAAGGTGGGGGCATAAAAGGGGGCATTTATAAAGATGAAACAAGAAAATATCTATATTTATCAATGGTTATGTGGGGTGTGTTATGTTCCTATTATCGCACCAGTAACCATGCGGGTTCACGCGATATTCACCAAATCAGAAAAACCGCCTTGTGCCATATTTATGCCATTTCCTGCAAAGCGCTTAACGGCACTCCAGACTGAACAAGCCAGCCCAGGTGTGTCTTAGGTCATGAAATCTGAAGTTCTCAATACCTGCTCTCCTTAGCGCAGCCCGCCAGGCGGTGTTAGCATCGCTCCGCATTTTCCTCACCTCCTTCGTTCGCGTTCCGTCAGGTCGAACTGATGATTCAGTGTGAACAAATACCCACCTGTTATGCCTTCCAGCCTGATCACGAAGAACCTTACAGGTTGATTACTCAAGTCCTGAATCACTGAAGGAATCAATGCGCGGAAATCAGGAGTACACCGATAACTATAACCTGCAGTACAACGTAAACATCGGTGGCGGCAAGCAAAGTCAGCCGACGCAGAAACCCACTCACCCTCTCAGCAATATCAGCTATTGGCACCAGAGCAGAAAGTGCAGGTTCAGGAGCAGTATTTCATTGACGTAGTTGCTCCTAAGGCCGGGGATAATGCGGAGCAAGCTAAGCAAGCTTTCTACTCGGCATATCCGAGAGCCCTAATAGAAAAAGGAAACATTGATATTCACAATCGTCCCGTTGTAAAAAAATCAGGATGGAAGCATAGGCATGGTTAGAAGCATGTCTACCAACATTGACGGCAGAGAGGTTTTAATTCCAACCGTTAGTGATGATGGAAGAATCATGTCTGACGATGAAGCCATTGATAACTTTATGAGGACTGGCAGACATCTGGGCATGTTCGATAATCCTGATGATGCAACTGCATATGCTGAGAGCCTTCACAACCAACAGGCAGATGAATAGGATCAAGTTATCAGCTGTGTTTTACCAGCCGGTTTGCTTATGTTGAAGGTATCTGTGGTAGGCGCTGCGAGGCAATATAATCGAAAACTTTTATTATTTCGGCGTCCTTGTCCGAAACCTATAACGTATTGATGATCAGGATGATATTAATTTAAAAAAAGGTTCATGTTTTTGTTGATTCTGCTGTTGAATATCACCGTTACGGCTGCTTTGATATTCATTGCGCCATGATGTAAATCCCCAGTTATTCGCTGCTGCATCTGATGATGGCTTATCCTGACTATGGCTTATTCCGTTATAGCTTAGCCCGGATTCGGCCGTTTCTATTAAATCTTTTACCTTCTGAAGATATGCAGAGCTGTAGGTTCCATCAGGCTTATCCGGTTTTAGATAAAGAGTAAATTGTGCATTCTTCACTGTCCTGTTATCAGGGGCACTTATGACGTTAGGATGAGCCATATTAGTCACTTTCCACTGTTCTGTAGGACTTTCTTTCGACATCAATAGTGGCGCCAGTGTATCAAATGCCTTACCGACCTGGCCTGGATGGACGCTGATATGCAGTTTATCACCCACAAAACGATTATCGCTGTTTTGGGACTCGTTCCGTGTAACGTGCATAAAGACGTCGCTCAAAGAATGTGATATGCGCCAACCTGGGGCACTACTTTGCATACTGCTTTGAGCCGTCAAATAAGTTGGAGCAGAATGTAAAGGAGAAAATCTGGTTGGTATACAACGCTGCATTTCAGCTTTAATTTGATCAAATGAGCCTTCGAGGTGCGCTCTGGCATCTAGTTGCGTTCGTTGTGTGGAGCCAGATACTGAAGGCTGGGTAGGGAGCTGTATTTTAAGGTTAAGGTTAGGGCGCATAATGACCTCTGGCTATAAAATTTATTGATTCTGTGAATCAATAATTCAAATTCTTAGGTTTTTGTAACAATAACAATGGTTTTTCTGAATGCTGAAGCTGAGTGTAGGTTTGTTTATGAAAGTTCCAGCAGCCTGCAAATTCCGAGCAGTGAACCCAACTAAATTCGTCTAATGGCGGGGGACCCTGAAGCCTGTTGCCCCGCGGACATCTGCCCCTCTTTTCGGGGCGGGATATGAGACTCGCATCTGTCGCGACGTGACCTGCCCCTCGTTGATCGACACACCACGATGTGAGTAATGTCTTCATTGGTAACGTGAGGACATCTCCATGAAAAAGCATTTTACTGACTTCCAGCACGTGGCCAGGCAGAAGCAAACCTCGGCCGGAACGCCGACGGCATTGTAAATAGACCCGCTCTGGGGGCTATGGGACATCAGCCCCAGCGTCTATAATCCTGGCAGAGATTTGTTCTGCGAATGCCGTGGCTAATCGGCTGTATAGCATAAAACGTCGCGACATCCGGGCTCCCGGTGCCGCGAGCGACCTACTTTCACAAAGGGTAATATGAAACAAATTACGTTCAGCGATCTAAAAGAACAAAGCGAGCAGGCTGCAAACTCCCCTCGCTTACGTGCCAATCGTAATCTCCATCCTGAATTGAGCGATCCTGTTCAGCGCCTGGCTATTGCTATGGAGCCGGGGACCTATGTGCGGCCTCACCGCCATCCGCACACGTTTGAGCTGCTGACATCCCTCAGCGGGCGCTTTTTGGTATTGCATTTTGATGACAATGGCAACGTGACCCAGCGCGCTGTGTTAGGTGAAGACTGCAAAGTGTTGGAGACGGATGCCGGGACCTGGCATGCGGTGCTGTCGATGGATAAAGGTGGGGTAATTTTTGAGGTAAAACAGGGGGCTTACCAGCCCGTAGCTGAGCAAGATATGGCTCCATGGGCACCCGCCGAAAACGCGCCGGGAGCGGCTGAGCTGATGAAATGGTATGCCGTAGCGCAAGTGGGTGACGGCGGTTTTTCCCTGTAATATTCCCGCACTCTCTCATCCTCTTTCCTGACCAGACGAAACTTGACCCTGATGATGTCCGGATCATCTTCGGGGTCAGGATCAATTGTTCCCCCTCAGCCAGGCCGCCGCAAAAAACTACCTGTTTATGCTCATTCTTCTGAACCCGATTGCCATTAGAATAGCGGCGATGGCGGAGGGTCATCCCAACAGAAGGACACAGGTAGCGCGATGAAAGGCAGAAATATAATCATCACTTTGGTGTTTGCGGTGTGTGTGGCCCTGTTGCTCAAGGCGGGGGCAGGGAGCGTCATCGAGTTTATTGATAAAAAAATTGATAATCAGATTACCGGGTGGGCCGGTAATAACGGGTAAGATCTCTGCGAACCGAATGGGCAATATTTTCTTTTCTGAGGTTAATGGGCGCCTGAAATATGCATGATATGGATTATTTTGACCCTGACTCGTCCGGGGCGCCGATCGATGTCCTGTTTCTCACCGCACCAGATTTAGCATTCGACGTGCCGCTGCATTCTCACCGGCGCGGCCAGCTGGTTATGCCGGTGAGCGGGTCAATGACCTGCGAAGTCGAGGATGAAATATGGATGGTGCCCAGCGAGTCAGCCATGTGGATCCCCGCCGGTTTGCCGCACAGGAATTCCCCGGCAGCTTCGGCCACGTTCTGCTTTGTGTTTATTGAAACGTCGCGCGCCGCCATGCCGGAAAAAAGCTGCACGCTCGCGGTCAGCCCCCTGATACGGGAAATGATCCTTCATTTAGCCAGGATATCACCGGCAGAGGCGGGGCAAGAGCAGACGCGTCAGCTGGTTAATCTGCTGTTTTCCATGATGGCGCAAATGCCAGCCGAGCGGCTGAACTTTCCGCTGTCCAAAGACGCCAGGCTCAGGCAAGTGGCGAGCATGCTGCTGGCCGACCCCGCCGACAGAAGAACCGCCAGGGAATGGGCCGCTTTTCTTGCCCTGAGTGAAAGAACGTTCACCCGGCTGGTAGTGAAAGAAACCGGGCTAACATTTGGCCTGTGGCGGCGGCAGCTGCATATCGTGGTGTCGCTTCAACGTTTGCTGGCGGGGGGCAGCGTGCAATCCGTCTCAGAGCAGCTGGGCTATGAATCCGTGAGCGCATTTATCACCATGTTCAAAAAGGCGCTGGGGAAGTCTCCGAAGCGCTATATCGGCCAGGCCTGACGGAAATTCTCTGGCTTTGTTTGACCGTTTTTAGCAATTATTAGTCAGTTGTTCTAAATTTTTACAGCACTGAAGTCGGTACACTGGGGGCATAAATCCGGCAACATTAAAGGCATGTCCGTGTACCCTGGCACAATCATTGATGAATTACGGCAAGGTGAAGTCAAAGAGTTATTCTCGGTCAGGACCGGGATTGATAAGCACCCGACGAACAGTGTTCAGGTCACCCTGACCGGTTTTAGCGGCGACAAACAGGCCGAAACCTTCCATGGTGGGGAAGAGCGGGCAATTCTGCACTATGACTCTGCGCATTATGCTTCTCTGGCCAGCCGGTTCCCTGGCTCCGGTTCGTTGTTCGTTCCGGGCGGATTTGGTGAAAATCTGGTCACCAGCGGAATGAATGAAAGCAATATGTGCGTCGGGGATATTGTTCGGGCCGGGACGGCAATCCTCCAGGTCACTCAGCCAAGGCAGCCCTGCTTTAAACTCAATCACCGCTTTAAACAACCTAGGCTTTCCCGATTTGTGCAGGATCACGGTAAAACAGGCTGGTTTTACCGCGTCCTGAAAGAAGGGATGATTCATGCTGGCGATCCCATCGAGGTGATCGTGCGTGCCTGGCCGCAGTGGAGCATCGCGCAAATACTGCACTACCTCTATACCGAAACTGACAACCTGGCGATAACCGGGCAGCTGGCGAAGCTTGAGCCGCTGGGAGACGAAGTCAAAAGCGTCTTTCAGCGCCGCCTTGAAAATAATGACGTTGAGGATTGGGGGGGAAGGCTGTCGGGCCGCAGCGGCAAGCTTGAAATGCGCATCATCAACATTGTGGATGAATTTAAAGGGATTAAGCGTTTTATTCTGAGCCGCGTTGACGATGGGGCTTTACCTGAATATTCGGCGGGGGCGCATATTCTTCTCCAGCTCCCCAACGGCCTGTCGAGAGCCTATTCCCTGTGTGAATCATGGGCTGAAAACGAATATCACATTGCGGTCAATCACGCCCAGAATAGCCGCGGCGGCTCTCAGTATTTACATCAAACCGCCAGGCCAGGGGATATTTTAACGGTCTCTGAGCCCGCGAACTGTTTCAGCATGGCCCGGGATAAACATCATATTTTTATTGCCGCCGGGATCGGTATCACGCCATTTATTCCGATGATAGAGGAAGCCCTGGCCCGGGAAGAAACCTTTGAACTTCACTATTGTGTGAGTGATGTGGGCAGCTTTGCCTTCAGGCCGCAGCTGGAAAAATATGTAGAACATGTTCTGATTTACTCGCTCGATAACCCGCTGGATATCAACCAGCTGCTGGACACTCACGCGAGAGGGACTCACGTTTATACCTGCGGAAGCCCCGCTTTTGTGCAGCGAGTGAGAGAGAGTGCCAGCCACTGGCATGCTGACTATGTCCATTTTGAAAACTTCGCCGCCGCAGAGCAAAGCGGGGAGAGCGCTTTTGTCGTCACCGTCAGAGAAACGGGGCAAAAAATTCAGGTGGAGCCGCAGGAAACTATGCTCCATGCGCTCAGAAGTCACGGCATTCAGCTGGAATCTGCCTGTGAAACCGGCGTCTGCGGCAAGTGTAGGGTAGATTATGACGGCGAAGTCGATCACCGGGATTCGGTGTTAAGCCAAAGCGAGCGAAAAAGCTGTATGACACCCTGTGTTTCCAGGGCGAAGCAGGCTGAGCTGACTATCTCGTTACCTGGGGTGAATCGCTAGCCCGTCCTCCTGAATACATGCTGTCTTACGGCTGTAAGACGGCGTTGGAAAATGCATAAATATCAGCCAGTGCTTGTTTAAAGCTTTGTGTGCGCTGTGTCTGACTGTGGGATTAAAGGCGAGCATATTATTGCCGAGGTATCAGGTAGGGTGCCATCGGAGATCTGGCTTAGCCGCTATTACGACAAAATGGGCAACCTTATCGAACGACAGAAATTAATGCGTTCGCACAGCCTATAAGACAACCAGAGGCATAGCGTTTAATTCGACCGCTATACCTCAGCTAGACATTAAATCTTCGGGCCTTCCAGGTGGCATTGGTACGCGGTGCCGCCGTGTTCGGCCACAAACCAGTCAACCGCGCCACCTGTAAGGCGGTTGATTTCCACATTGGAAACCAGGCCCCAGGTTTTTTGGTCCCGTGAACCTTCGATTTTATAGGCGATCTCTTTGTCATTGACGACCGGCTGCACTACCCGGAACCAGGTATCGTCGCGGCCCTGGGGTTCACCGCCGATGTCCACGATCACCGCTTCGGTCATCCACTGGGTTGTCTGGCCGTTACCCACGCAAGTGCTGCCTTTATCTGCCTGCATATTGAAACACAGCTGGCCGTTATCCAGATAAGGCGCGGGCCAAATCTCAGAGGAAGTCGTTGAGCTCTTATCTTGTGGCTCGCAGACAATGAGCGAAGGCTTAGCCGCTACGGCAGGCAGGCTAAGGAATAGAGCAAAGGCGAGGTATTTGCGTTTCATTACCGACAGTCCATATTCGTAGTAAAAGGGGGAACTAACATGAATGCCGTTAATTTAGTGAGTGCCGTTGACTTAAGCAACAAGATTATATTGTTATTAAATAACGGCTCGGGTGCTCTATAATTCCGGCACTAAAAATACCTCAGGGAATTTATAATGAAGTCAATTCTTGCTGGCAGCGCCATCGTTGGGGCTGCGCTTATCGTTTCATCCTTAATTAGTTCCGGTTCGGTTTTATTTAAGAGTGAAAATATTATTTCCGTCACCGGCGGTTCAGTGAAGCTCGGCAACATCTACGATGAGCACAAAGTCGTCTCCGTGAAAATGATTTTTGATGACAACGTCGCGAACCAGGAATTTTTGGCGCAGGCTAATGCAGATGATTATAAAGACGACTTGAAAGACAAGCTCACCGAACTGGCGAATTTAATCAATAAAGGCCGCAAAGAAGACGAGAAAACGACGGCAGAAAGTCTGAAGCTGACTAAAGCAGCAAAATTAGAAATCACCACTGCAGTAAGGTACCGCAGCGAATATCAGCCGGTATTCACCCTGGTACTTGGGACGAAAACGGTTGATTTACCGGTTGGCACGCATCTGTACGCTAAATCTGTTGAATCTGTGGATGCCTTCGTGAAGGAGCAGAAACCACTTTTTGACTCAGCGCTGTATCTGAAAAAGTAGGCCTTTCAGTAGGATAAAGCCCGTTTAAACGGGCTTTAATCGCACTTTTAGCTCTGGTTTCTAAACCTATTATTCTTGTAAATCTGAGCGCTGGTTCTCAGGGGAAGCGCCACTCACGAGATCCCTTCGAGAGGGGCGTAGTTAATCTGAATAGCGCTGTGGCAATGAATGAGCACTCTGCATTGATTATTTATTCATAATATGTGCATACGGCAGGGGGTTTGTTAATCCCCAGCTTGCCAATAAATAAAGGATCTGAGACAGAATGTTCTATTCCTGTCTGCAAAAAATGCGAATAATAGACGCGTTTTTATAAGTCGAATGACATTTTATGTCTGGGGTTGTTGAAGTCCGCGGAAAACTAACGCATCTAACTCCTCGCGGAGCACCGGCTTCGAAATATAATACCCTTGAAATAAACTGACGCCCATTTGCTTTAGCATAATGAATTTCTGCGGGCTATCGATACCTTCCGCCACGCACTGGCTACCTGTCACGCTCGCATAATAGATTAAGCCATCAATGAGATGTTTATCATCGAGATTACTCGTAAAGTTTTCTACGATATAGCGGTCCAGCTTATAGCTATTAAATTTTAGCTGTCTGACTGGAAACGTGACGCTATTTTTAGCGAAGCAATCATCCAGCGCAAGCTTTATGCCCAGCCCGGCAAGCTGATTTAATACCGTTACCGTTTTAGACTCATAGCTTAAATCCACATTTTCGTTAATATCCAGCACCAGGCGGCTTATCCAGGCCTGATCAAGCAGCTGAGCTTTGGCCGTCTCGACAATTTTAAACAGGGCAGCACTCTCGGTGAGAACCCGTGGAATATTGACAGAAAATTCCAATTTCCCCGCATAGTTATTTATATTCACCACGGCTTCTCTGATGATGTAGGCCGTGAGCATGATCCACGTTTCTCGCGTCCTGATCTCATGGAAAAAGTCTTTCGGCAACAATACGTTGCCGTTGGTGTACCAGCGGCAAAATATCTCAAAGCCCGCTATCTGCATCTCGCCGTCTACAATGGGCTGGAAAACGGGGAAGATCAGGCCATGCTGCAGGGCATGAGTAATTTTTCTCTCCTCGCTGCTGAGCATTCTGGTCGTTAATCCCTTGGGCTTCGACTGGCGCTGTGCTTTGCGATGCCGGCCAGGCAACAGTCTGGACATCATCGGGTGAATGGCCGCCAGCTTTTTTAACCCACTTGAACGCAGGTTATAGAGCGTTTTAGTACTGAAGCTTTTTATTGCCGCGGTATCTTCATGGCCGGACGGGCTAAAAAGCTCCAGCAGCGTATTGACCTCATGGATAGTGAGTCCTTCATGGCGCAAACCGCCGTTGCGTTCTTCCTGCCTGGCAAGCGAGACAAGCGTGGGAATGTTTTTAAGGTCTTTATGCAGCGTATTTCTGAGTTTAACCACGCTGGTAAAAATGCTGACTACTCTGATGGTACTGAGATTCGATTTTCGCGGCATCACATTTTTAAAATAACTAAACAGCCAGGACGATGATAGCCCACTTATGATCAGGATATTTATCTTATGGTGATGCATTTGTAATAGCGATATCAGGCTCTTCAGCGTCATCAGCATCTGAAAAGGATCTTCAGGAATAAAAACTATCAGATGGTTAAATTCATCGCTTTCATTATTTTTAGAAATAAGTCGGCTGCTTTTCTCGGGGCTAATCAGTTTGGTATTCATTCCCTTTTCATGAAGCAACTCAGAAAGACCCGTTGCGGAAAAATGACAGGCAGAAAGTATATGATAAACAAACTCAACGTGGGAATGTTGAGGTGGCACAGGCAATAACGGTGAGGTTATATTCATATCAATTGTCCATTAGTCATTATTTTCTATACCCGATGCAATAGGTTTTATTGCGTGGTATATCCTCGCCAGAGGTTTTTTGATATGTGAAAGCCCGGCCGGCGCAGCATGAAAGATGTCTGCGTCAGGTATTACTTTTTAAATGTGCAAACTAAGATTTGCGGGTGATGCCAGATTAACGTTGCATATTAAGTTCCTTTTAATAAATTCTGGAGGGTTATTCGCCTGTAATATTAACGATAAATTCAATGCAATGAGTGTTTTATAATTATTTTAAGCGAAATTATCCCTGTTGTTTTTTATGTGTAGTCTTTTTTTTGAATTGTTAGTCAACATTCCTGTTTCTTCTCTAGTTTCTTTACAACGTGTGGAATGTCAATAGAAATTAATTTCAAAAGCGCTATTGAGAATAAATTTAGGGAAAAATCCTAATAGGATGAAATATAAAAAACATTTAAAATCAATGCAATGTGATGATATTGATGTTTTGTTAAATATAATTTCAAAGACGAGTCAGGATACTTTATTAATATTTCACCCCGGCTCCCACCAATATTGAGAGGGTAGCTCTCTTAGGGGCGAGCTTATGTGAATAGGCGATCGTTTCGTGAAGCTGAAACATAGGTCTTATGGAAGGCATAGCGACTGCCGGTTCTGATTCGTTTTAGTGAAATTGTTTAAAGGAATAAATTATGAAAATCAAAAATCTGGCTCTCGTTGCACTGTCAGCCCTCTCTTTGAGCTCGGGGGCGGCTTATGCCGTGACGGTTAACGGTGGCACCGTTCATTTCAAAGGTGAAATTGTTAACGCAGCCTGTGCCGTTGATGCGGGTTCGGTGGACCAGACTGTTCAACTGGGCCAGGTTCGTTCTGCCCGACTGGCTGCGGCAGGTAGCACCAGTTCTGCGGTAGGTTTCAACATCCAACTGAACGATTGCGATACCACTGTTTCCACCAAAGCCTCCGTTGCGTTCTCTGGCGTAGCCGTCACCGGCAAGACCGACACGCTGGCAATTCAGGGCCCTGCGGCGGGCAGTGCGACTAATGTGGGGATTCAAATTCTCGACAGCACCAGCACACCGCTGGCACTGGATGGGGCAACCTTCAGCGCCAAAACCACGCTGAACGATGGCACCAATATTATTCCTCTGCAGGCCCGTTACATCGCGCTGGGTGCGGCTACGGCCGGTACCGCTAACGCGGACGCGACCTTTAAAGTTCAGTACGAGTAATCAGTCAGTCATACAGGGAAATCACTCGGGGCCAGGGACGGCCCGTCATCTACTACGGATTTGAAGGTGATAATGATGAGAGGAATCAAGCTGATTCTATTGAGCGTTTTCCTGCCATCCCTGGCGCTGGCCGGTAACCGAACGCATGTCATGCTGCCGGGCGGCAATATGCGCTTCCAGGGCACGATCGTTGCCGAATCCTGCCGCGTGGAGGCGGGCGACCGCCAAATGACGGTCGAAATGGGCAGGATCAGCAGCAATCGCTTCCACGCGCCAGGCGAAGACAGCGACCCGGTGCCTTTCGCGCTCCACCTTCAGGACTGTAATACCAATGTTAGCCGGCACGTTGGCGTGGCGTTTATGGGCGTGGCCGACGGTAAAAATCCGGCGGTACTTTCGGTGGGCGAGGGACCGGGCATAGCTGAAGGCGTGGGCGTTGCCCTTTTTGATGCCGAGGAGCGCCAAATCCCATTGAATGTCCCTGCAAAGGCCTGGACCCGGATATACGCCGGGCCAAACACTCTCCATTTTATCGCCAAATATCGCGCCACCGGGCATCAGGTTACCGGGGGACTGGCAAACGCTCAGGCCTGGTTTGCTTTGACCTATTTATAGCCTGGCCCCTGGTGTAGTGGACACAAACAACAACGACAAGGACAAAGGTGTGAGCGTGACAAAAAGCTTACTAAGAGGTCGCGGTTTACTGGCGGCGATGATGATAGCTGCGGCAATGGGCTTTATGGCTCGTGCAGAGGCGGGGGTTGCGTTAGGCGCGACTCGCGTTATTTATCCTGAAGGGCAAAAGCAGGTTCAGCTGGCGGTGACCAGCAACGATGAAAAAAGTACCTACCTCATTCAGTCGTGGGTAGAAAATGCTAATGGCGATAAAGACAGCCGGTTCGTGATTACCCCGCCGCTGTTTGCCATCAAAGGGAAGAAAGAAACCACGTTACGCATTTTAGATGCGACCAATAATCAGTTGCCGAAGGATCGGGAGAGCCTGTTCTGGCTGAACGTGAAAGCCATTCCATCCATGGAAAAATCAAAGCTGAATGAGAACACCCTCCAGCTGGCGATCATCAGCCGAATCAAACTTTATTACCGCCCGGATAACCTGGCGCTGGCCCCGGAAAAAGCGGCAGAAAAGCTGACCTTTAGCCGCAGCAACGGCCAGCTGACAGTCAACAATCCCACCCCGTATTACCTGACGGTGACGGATATTAATGCTGGCACCCGCGTGCTGGACAATGCGCTTGTTCCGCCGATGGGAAAAACCTCCGTGAAGCTACCGGCCGATGCCGGGACCAACATCACTTACCAAACCATTAACGACTACGGGGCGCTAACGCCACGGATGCAGGGCGTTATGCAGTAATTCAGGACAGGCCGTCCTGCGTTAAATAACAACGAAGAACTGACTGCCGGGCGAATGCGGACCGGAGGGACAATGTCACATCTAAAATATGGATTAGCGCGTTTCGGCTTCCGTCGTCCGCGGCGCAAATTAGCTTCTTTTTTTACTCTGGTACAAACGCCGCTGGCGCTTTTCATCGCTATGCAAGCCTGCTCCGCCCATGCGGATCTCTATTTTAACCCGCGCTTTTTAGCCGACGATCCCTCCGCGGTGGCTGATTTGTCCAGCTTCGAAAGTGGTCAGGAAGCGCCGCCGGGGACCTATCGCGTCGATATTTATCTCAACGAGGGATTTGTCGCCACTCGGGACGTCAAATTTGATGCGGCAAAGAGCAGCAGCGGCCTTGCTCCCTGCCTGACGCGTGAGCAATGGGCCGGAATGGGCGTCGACGTGGCGGCCATTGCCGGCATGAACGCCCTGGCGTCGGACGCCTGCGTCCCGATGACTGAACTTATTCCTGAGGCGACCGCCGGGTTTGATGTTGGTCTCCAAAGGCTCAACCTGACGGTGCCGCAGGCGTTTATGGGCAACCGGGCCAGAGGCTATATCCCGCCTGAACGCTGGGATAACGGCATTAACGCCGGCCTGCTGAATTACAACTTTACCGGCAATAGCGTGCAAAACGATCGCGGTGGCAACAGCAATTATGCCTGGCTGAATCTTCAGAGCGGGATCAATCTCGGGGCATGGCGGCTGCGCGACAACACCACCTGGAGCTACAACAGCGGCGGCGGCAGCTCAGCGAACGAAAACAAATGGCAGCACGTCAACACCTGGCTTGAGCGCGATATTATTTCCCTGCGCTCCCGGTTAACGCTGGGCGACAGCTATACCGACAGCGATATTTTTGACGGGATCAATTTCCGGGGGGCTCAATTAGCCTCCGACGATAATATGCTGCCCGACAGCATGAAAGGCTTTGCGCCGGTGATTCGCGGTATTGCCCGGGGCACGGCGCACGTCATCGTCAAACAAAATGGCTATGAAATCTATCAGGGCACCGTTCCGCCAGGCCCGTTCACGATTAACGATCTCTACGCTGCCACTAGCGGCGGCGATCTGCAGGTCACTATCAAAGAAACCGACGGCAGCAGCCAGATCTTCAGCGTGCCGTGGTCATCCGTGCCTGTTTTACAGCGCGAAGGGCGCACGCGTTTTTCACTGACGGCCGGGGAATATCGCAGCGGCAACCGCCAGCAGGAAGAGCCTAAGTTCTTCCAGGGCACGGTGCTGCAGGGTTTGCCCGATGGCTGGACGCTTTATGGCGGCAGCCAGCTGGCTGACCGTTACCGCAGCGTCAACCTGGGCGTAGGGAAAAACATGGGGGCGCTGGGGGCGCTGTCGATGGACGTCACTCAGGCCAACGCCAGGCTCGCCGATGACAGCGAACACCAGGGGCAATCGCTGCGCTTCCTCTATAACAAATCGCTGAATGAACTGGGCACCAACATCCAGCTGGTGGGCTACCGGTATTCAACCAGCGGCTATTTTACCCTCGCCGACAGTGCCTACAGCCGGATGAGCGGTTACCGCGTGGAAACGCAGGACGGCGTGATTCAGGTTAAACCTAAGTTTACCGACTACTACAACCTCGCCTACAACAAGCGCGGCAGGGTGCAGCTGAGCCTGACCCAACAACTGGGCAGAACAACAACGCTTTATCTCAGCGGCAGCCACCAGACTTACTGGAACAGCAGCAGCGCCGACGAACAGATGCAGGTGGGGTTAAACACCGCCGTGGATGACATCAACTGGACGGTCAGCTACAGCCTGACGAAAAACGCCTGGCAGGACGGGCGTGACCAGATGCTGGCGGTAAACGTCAATATCCCGTTCAGCCACTGGCTGCGTTCCGACAGCAAATCCGTCTGGCGTAATGCCAACGCCAGCTACAGCGCCTCACACGATCTTAATGGCCGGATGACCAACCTGGCCGGGCTGTACGGCACGCTGCTGAAGGACAATAACCTGAGCTATAGCGTGCAGACCGGCTATGCGGGCGGCGGGCACGGGAATAGCAGCAGTACAGGTTATGCCGCACTGAACTACCGCGGCGGATACGGCAACGCGAACGTGGGCTACAGCCGCAGCGACGGCATGAAACAGGTTTACTACGGCGCGAGCGGTGGCGTACTGGCGCATGCGGATGGTGTGACTTTCAGTCAGCCGCTGAACAGCACGGTCGTTCTGGTGAAAGCCCCCGGAGCCGGAGACGTAAAAGTCGAAAACCAAACCGGGGTTCGTACCGACTGGCGCGGTTACGCCGTGCTCCCGTATGCCAGCGATTACCGCGAAAACAGGATCGCGCTGGACACCAACACGCTGGCCGACAACGTAGACCTTCAGGATGCGGTCGCCAACGTGGTGCCCACCCACGGCGCCGTGGTGCGCGCGGAATTCAAGCCACAGGTTGGGGTGAAAATGCTTATGACGCTGACCCACAACGGCAAGCCTGTGCCTTTCGGGGCGGTTGTGACCGCCGAAGGCCTGCAGGCGAGCAGCATTGTGGCCGACGGCGGGCAGGTGTACCTGAGCGGAATGCCGCTGGCGGGCAAGGTGCTGGCCAAATGGGGAGACGGGCCGGATGCCAGCTGCGTGGCGGACTACCGTCTGGGTGAAGAGAGCCAGAAGCAGATGCTGAGCTCGCTTTCGGCGCTGTGTCGCTAAGGAATAAGCATGACTAAATCTCTTTATATCGTCGGCATCGCCCTGTCACTGTTCGCCGCCGCTGCGGATGCGGCAGACAGCACCATTACGATTAGTGGCAATGTTCGGGACAACGCCTGCGCGGTTGCGGCGGAGTCGAAAGATTTCACCGTCGATTTGATGAATAACCCGGCCAAACAGTTTTCTGCGGTGGGCGCGACCACCGCGCTGGTGCCTTTTCGCATCGTGCTTTCCCCGTGTGGCGGCCTGGCTACCGCGGTGAAAGTGGGCTTTACCGGCGTGGCGGATAGCGTCAACACCAGTTTATTAAAGCTGGATAGCGGCGCGGCGGCGGCGGCAGGCATGGGGATACAAATCCTGAACAGCGCGCGGACGCCGATGCCGATCAACGCGGGATCGTCGGCAATTCAGTGGACCACGCTGGTGCCCGGCCAGACCAACGTGTTGGGTTTTTATGCGCGCCTGATGGCAACGCAGCTGCCGGTCACCGCCGGGCACGTAAATGCGACCGCAATATTCACACTTGAATTTCAGTAACCGGAGGCGGACATGAAATGGATTCTACCCGGGAGGGTGCTTGCCGGAGTACTGCTGGTGCTCTCTGCCACGGCAAAGGCGGATGACGTCACCATTACCGTAAACGGCAGAGTGGTGGCAAAGCCCTGCACGATTTCGACTCCCACGGCGACGGTCGATCTGGGCGATCTCTATACCTTTAGCCTGGTGCAGGCCGGTGCTTCATCTGCCTGGCATGATGTTGTCCTGAGCTTGACCAACTGCCCGGTCGGGACCTCTAAAGTGACCGCGACGTTCAGCGGCACGGCGGATGCGACGGGGTATTACGCCAACCAGGGCACGGCGCGTAACCTCCAGCTCCAGCTGCGGGACAACGGCGGGGCAACGCTGAATAACGGTGCCAATAAAACCGTTTCGGTGGATGCCGGCAGTCAGGCGACGAGTTTTCCTCTGCAGGTCAGAGCGATAACGGTCAACGGCGGGACTACCCAGGGAACCATTCAGGCGGTGATCAATGTCACTTACACCTGGTCCTGATCGCAAGGAGGATGGAATGAAAAAAATCATCGCGTTATTGGCCACTCTGGCCGGGCTGGGATGGTCAACCGCAGGCCAGGCCTTTACCTGCCAGTCGCTGGGGACATCCATCAGCGGCTCCGGCACCGTGAACGTCAATGTTAATCTTGTGCCGTCCATTTCGGCAGGGCAAAACTTAGTGGTCGATCTTTCCCAGTCGATTCAGTGCAAAAACGACGCCCCAACCCAATATACCGATCCGGTAAGGATCCGATCCGGCTCGGCGTATCAGGGCGTGCTCTCTGCTTTCAGAGGATCATTAGGTTACTTCGGGGTGCAATATCCTTTCCCGACCACAACGGAAACCGCCTGGGTGAACCACACCTGGGGGGATTATCGTGGCTGGCAGGCGGTGCTGTATTTAACGCCTATCAGCACCGCCAGCGGCGTAGTGGTTAAAGCCAACACTATGATTGCTCAGCTTATTCTGGAAAAAGAAGATTCCATTAACGGGAATCGCCAGATCATCAACTGGAATATCTACGCCAACAACGATGTTGTGGTGCCCACCGGGGGCTGTGACGTGTCCGCCCGTAACGTGACGGTGAATCTGCCTGATTACCCGGGCACGGCGCCCGCGCCCGTCACCGTGCGCTGCGCGCAAAACCAGAGAATTGGTTACTTTTTGTCTGGCAACACGCTGGGCAGCGATAGCTCAATTTTCACCAATACCTCTGCCAGCTCGCCTGCTCAGGGAATTGGCGTTCAGCTTTTGCGAAATGGTGCCGCTTTGGCGGCCGGCAGCGCTAACACCGTTTCGCTGGGAACGGTAGGGACGACCCCCGTTAATCTGGGGCTGACTGCGACCTACGCGAGAACGACCGGGCAGGTTACGGCGGGTAATGTGCAGTCGATCGTTGGGGTGACGTTTGTTTACCAGTAGCGGCACGCCTGGAAAAATAAGCGAGCGCGTGACCTACATTCTCTCGCCCTGCAACATGATGGCGTGCGGGCTTGAGAATCTGTTAGCCGCAGGTCAAACCCGGGCGGTATTTTTCCCAGGCTTAGGGGAAGAAAGATTGCGGGAAGAGAGCGGGGCGCGGTTTGTGGTCTATCTGCCCGATCAACCCTGCTGGCTGCTTGTCGTCTTGCGGCAGGTGGCGCAGCTGCTCGATCGCCACGATGGGCAGCTATCAATGCTCATTTTGAGCCGAAGCTCAGCCTCATGGATCTGGCGTTCGCTGCAGAAGTTAGTGAAAAAAGACGGTTATCTTAGCGGCGTGCGAGTGGCGCCGTCCGATCTGCCCAGCGCCAGCCTGGCCGCGCTGCTGCGGGGTGGCTGGGACAACTGCGTGAGCCTCAAAAAACACGCGGTTGAAGAGGAGCTGGTGAGCCAGATCCGGCCCGAAGGTTTGACCCGAAAAGAGCTGGATGTGCTGGTGGACTCCCTCGCCGGGCAGACGATTCAGGAGCAGGCGAAACGGCGAGGCGTCAGCCATAAGACGCTCTATGTACAGCGCATGTCTGGCCTAAAAAAAATGGCTCATCCGCTGCTGCATGAGAAAGCGCCGATGGCGAGCCAACGGCAGAAAAAAGGGGCATCAGCGGGAACCCTGGCTGCCCTTTCACCGTTTGAAAGGGAGCTGGTTTATGCCATCCACAATCGCCATATTTACCCGGTATTCCAGCCTATTGTGAACGGTGGGCTGCAGCTCAAAGGACTGGAAATCCTGGCCCGCTGGCATCGAAACGGGCAAACCCTCCAGCCAGCAGAATTTCTGCCACAGATCCGCTCCGGCTATACGTGGCGGCTGTTAACGGCCTTTATGCTGCAAGAGGCGGTGGGCGGTATTAATCAGTACCAGGGAGAGTATTATTTTGCCGTCAATATTCCGGCCGCGATTTCAAACAGCGAAAGTCTGTTCGGCATTATTAAACAGTTGAGCGCCCGACTGATAAATCCATTCTGGACGGACAGGCTGGTGCTGGAAATCTCAGAAGATCTGAATTTGAATCAGCATCAGGAGAGCCGGTTCTTTATTACCCAACTTCAGCATCAGGGTTACCGGGTGATGCTTGATGATTGCTTTTCGCAGAGCAGCGTTTATTTCCCGGTGCGGGCGGTGCGGTTTAACGATTACAAACTGGATCGCAAAGTCGTGGCCGACGCGCAGTATGAACCCCACGCGCTGGCGCTGATCAAAAGCCTGGCGTACTACTGTGAATTAACGGGAAGTTACTGCGTTGCCGAGGGTATCGATAGCCGCGAGAAATTAAGGCTGCTGCTGGCATCCGGGGTACATCTCTTTCAGGGATACGGTATTTCCCAGCCGGTGATCAAATTTGAACTGAGCGAAATGATTGCGGCCCTGAAAAAAAGAGAGACGGTGCAGCCTATAGCCTGAATCAGCGTTTTTTACCCTCACCCTAACCCTCTCCCTGGAAGGGAGAGGGGATAAAACATACGGTGTTACTGATTTTCCCCCTCTCCCCTCTGGGGAGAGGGCCGGGGTGAGGGGCAGAACGGTTCCCGTATGTTCGAGCGAGGCCACTAATACCCGTGATTAGCGATTCTCTTCAATATAACGCGCCAGATCCGCCGGGGTTTTCAGCACGGTGGCGACTTCCGTGGGCGGGATCATGCAGCCGTACACATCCTGTACTTCCAGCACCAAATCAACGGCCAGAATAGAGTCGAGAATGTCGGACTCGATCAGCTCATCGTTAAAGCCGACTTTGCGGGATAACACTTTTTCAAACAGGGCGAGAATTTCTTGTTCCATCTTATTTTCCTGGGTCATTAATTCGTGCGAGCCTGGGTATCCAGCAGCTTGCGGTCGATTTTGCCGTTAGGGTTCAGCGGCAAAGCGTCTTTAATAATGATTTGTGAAGGCACCATATAAGGCGGGATCACCTTCGCCAGCGACGTTTTGATAGCCTCCGGCGCCAGGCCGGTGACGCAGAACGCCGCAATGCGCAGCACGCCGCCGCCGGACTTCATCAGCGGCAGCACCACGGCTTCGCTAATGCCGGACATCGCCAGCAGGCGGTTTTCAATTTCGTTGATTTCAATGCGGTAGCCGTTCAGCTTGATCTGGCTGTCGTTACGGCCCTGGCAATACAGCAGCCCGTCTTCGTAGCCGAGATCGCCGGTGCGGTAGCCGCGGTATTGCTCGCTTTCGCGGTGCAGCAACTTAGCGGCGTTTTCCTGCGGCAGGCCGAGATAACCGCGCATGACGTTTTTCCCCCAGATAATCAGCTCTCCTTCGGAGGTAATCTCCATGTGGGATTCCGGCATCATGGTGCCCACCGGCAGCACGTCATTTTCGCTGTGCAGGATCTCGTCGGTAATTTCAATCACCGTGGTGGCGATGGTAGCTTCCGTTGGGCCATAGGAGTTCAGGATCTTGGCCTGCGGGAAACGGCGGCGCAGCTGCCTGACCAGCGCTTTGTTCAGCACTTCACCAATGAACACAAACACGCTCAGCGCGGGCAAATACTCGGCGCTGAACTGCGGGGAGAGCAGCTTCTGGTAGGCAAAAGAAGGCGTGGAAACCCAGGCCGAAACTTCGTTGGTTTTCAGGCGATCGAGCCAGTTTTCAGCGGCAATATCTTCCTTGGCGTTCAGCACAATGTGCCCGCCGGTGGCAAGGTTTGCCAGTAAAGGAATAAGGGACAGGTCGAAGCTGAATACCGCGTGGTTCATTAACACCGGTACTTCCGGCAGCGCAAAGTCCTCGCGTACCCACTTCATGAAGTGCCACAGGCTCTCGCGGCCAATCTGCACGCCTTTCGGTTTCCCGGTGCTGCCTGAGGTAAACATGATGTAAGCCAGATCGGGCTCGGCCAGCACGCTGCCGGTTTCGCCGGTCGCGACAAACTGCTTCGCCACGACGTCGTAGTAATAAGGGGCGTTGGCTAGCTGGCAGATCTCTTTCAGCCGCTCCTGCGGGTAGATGCAGTCCACCGGAATATACGGGATGTTGTGCAGCAGGCAGCTGTAAATTGCTACGGCAAATTCGGCCTGCTGATGCCCGTATAAAACCACCGGCGTGCCGGCGGGCTGTTCGCACTGCGCGTAGCGCTGCGCCCAGTCGGTTGCGGCGACGGAAAGCTGTTGCCAGGTCAGGGCGGTATCGCTGCCGCTGATGGCTAACTGGCTGGGGCGCGCGGGGTCGAGTAATGCCGCACGCAGAAAATCCTGCAGTGCCTGAAGCTCTGGATGAAGGTTCATAGAGGTGACATTCCACTAAAGATGTAGAGGGAGACCGCGGCGCTAGCCAGCGTCAGAATTCGTCCAAAAAACGCGATAACCGGATGGCGTAAGCCGTTACTCAAGGCCGGGCTGCGTTTGGCTGACCAAAGCAGCATGTTATGGGCAACGGAAATGGCGCCGAACAGCGCGCCGCTGATGACGTAGTGTCGTTCAAGCCCGTTCCAGGCTCCCATGCAAAACAGCGTGCAGAAGATGCCCACGTTCTGTGCCAGGGTTTTGTTTTGACGGAAGAAATCGAGCTTCATCAGATTCATGTAAATTGGCATAAAGACCACGTCGCGCAGCCACTCAGACAGGCTGATGTGGAACCGGCGCCAGAAGTCCTGCGGGTTTTTGGCCAGAATCGGCATATTGAAGTTAGCCGGAATATTCAGGCCAAACAGCCGTCCGGCACCGATGGCCATGTTGCTATAACCCGCAAAATCAAAATAGAGATAGGCGCTGTAGGCTATCGACATCACCAGGCCGACGGTGAGGGTGAACGGCCGGTGGCTCCAGGACTCAATCACCAGATTGTCGATCAGCATCGCAAACAAAAACTTCTGCACCACGCCGGTGACGATTTGCTCCACGGCCAGTAAAAACTGTTCGCGGGTCAGCCTGAATACCGGCTTATTAATATCGCCCACCCATGTTCTCCAGCGGTACATCGGGCCGGCGAGAATAATAAACGGCATAAACAGATAGCAGAAATAATGCAAAAAGTTCTGGCCATCTTTTTTGCTGCGGTAAAGCAGCACGTCAATGGCGCGGAAGGTCATAAATGACAGGCCAATCATGCCCCAGTGATTATTCAGGTGTAGCTTCACCAGCAATAGCGGGAGCAGCGTGAGGGTGACCGCTTGCCAGGTTTTTAACCAGCCTTTCTCTTTCAGGGTGACAAGAAGATAAAACGCAAAGAATACCGCCACCGGAACCAGGTAATCGCCCTGGAAAATATATCCCCATGCCAGCGCCGCCAGCACGGAGAATGCTGTTAAATAGGTCAGCCGGTAATGCAGTACGCGGTTAACCAGCGCAAACAGCAGCGCCGATGAAAACAGAAAGAAAAAAAATGCCCCGGAGCTATACATCATTCATCCTTCAGAATTTTTGATATTCAAAATGCACTTTGATACTCATGCTGTCGTCCACGGAAGACCATGCGATCACCGTGATGGCCAGCAAGAGGTAAAGCACAAACAGGCGAACGGCAGTTTTCATCGTGTAAAGCTCTCGGCAATAAAGCGGTCCATAGCAACCCACGCCAGCTCGGTGGGATGCAGGCGATCCCAGTTCCAGCCGTTTTGATAAGGCTGGGCGTACATATCGAAATAGCGCACCTGGTTTTGCTCGAGATACGCCCTGACCTGGCGGTCAACGGGCTGGAATTTTTGCGTGTTTTTCAGCGCCCACGGGTTAAGCGGATCGACAATCACCACGAACTGGGCATGGCGAGATTTGAGCAGATCGATGGTGGCCTTGAAGGCTTCCATCTGGCGGTTTACCACCGGCGTTTCATACCACTCTTCCGCCGTTTTTCCGTCTTCATACACGCTTTTGTCCATCCACAAGGTGGCGGCACTTTGCTGGCGGACCTGATTCAATACGCGGGCATGGGCCAGCTGTTCATTCCAGTCTGGCGCGGCGTACTTATCAGCGGGAGCGGGCCATGGGCGGTGAGGTTCAGGCGCAATGCGCAGCCACGCCAGCCAATAGTTTTTTACCAGGGTGCAGAAGTTAGCAAACTCATAATTAATAGACTGCCAAATTACTTTTGGCCGCCAGCCATATATTTTCATTTCGCCCAGGGTTAAATGGCTGATGTCCTCTTCATCAATATGGTGTAAGTAATTGACCAGGAAAGGACGGGCTTTTTCATCCGCCATCAGTGGGTTAAAAATAGCGGCCGGGAAATGATCGGCAAAAATAGCCGGAGGAATAGTGTCAAAATAAAAACTGTCCGGGGCAAACAGCAGAACAATTTTACTGTTGGCATTTATATCGTTTTTAAAACGTGAGAGCAGCAGGAATTGTGTGATGTTATCGACATAACTATCCCCGTAAGCCACTACCGGCTGATGTAATTGCTTATTAAAGTAATTATATACAGCGTAATGTTCATCTTCCGATGTCGACACCTCAGAAGCGCCGAGGAAAAATAATGCATTACCTTGTAATGCATGGGAAATTGTCGCTATTTTCTCTGATTGCTCTTTCGCTGTACCGTCCATGCTTTTAATCAGCGGCTGGAATGTTAGCGGCGTGAACAAGCCCGTCACCAGGGCCGGAACGCATAAGACCAGAACGGCAAGCAGCGCCATCAGGATATGTAGGCAGAGAGTATTCTTGATTTTCATTATTAATATGAGGTTACATGACTACCATTTGTTTAAAATTTGTTATTTTTTATCAACACAACAAATCATCCCTGTGCATCGCTGCACTATATACCAGCCTTTCACCGATGATGAGCGTTGCTGTGTAACGGTATGTACAACGAAGTACGTATTGTAATAATTCCCGCTACGCTTTGATGACGGGGGAAGTTGTATGGCCAGGCCGCGTAGGGTTATGGACTTACCGTCAGGTATTTTGCTATCGACATTCCGCCACGCTCGGGAATTTCCTCAGCCTTTCGTTAAAAGTAGCGGATGGCTCAGTACGCTCTTGATGAAAATAATCTCGCGCTCCTGAGTGACCGCAGAATTTTATCTGAATATAAAAGCTTCCCCCGGCAGGGCTATCGGCGAGAAAGATTCAATGACAGTGTCTTGAAAGAAAAATAAAGCCATAATCCTAAAATAGACCTGTTGCCCGTAAGGCCATCGAGTTTGCGATAAAATACAAGCTGGCAATTATTTGGAATGGCTGAATATGTGCGTAATTAACTGGGATTTTATTGATAAAATTGTCTATATCAATCTGGCGAAACGTCAGGATAGAAAGGCCGAAATTATCGCGGAGTTAAGGAAGGTTCAGGCCCCGGAAGAAAAAATTATCCATTTTCAGGCCATTGAGGAAGAAGAGGGCGCGCTGGGCTGTGCAAAGTCCCACCTGAATGTCCTGATCATGGCGCAAATAAATGGCTGGAACAACGTCCTGATTCTTGAAGATGATATGGTGTTCGATGAGGATCCCCAATCTATTGAAAGAGCTAATATTTTTCTGGGTGAGTTAGCGCGCACTGACTGGGATGTGGGGTTTCTTTCAGCCAGCTATTACATCATTAAAAAGGTGAGTTCCGCTTTTTATAAAGTCGAGTTCGCTTTTCTGGCAAACAGTTATCTGGTGAACAGGCCTTATTATCGAACGCTGATGCACAATTATTCTCGGGCCATTTATCGAATGGAGCAGGGCGAAGCGCGCAATAAAGCCGGACTGGATACCAACTGGTTAAAACTGATGGCTCAGGGAAACTGGTACGGCGTATATCCCTGCATCGGGCATCAGCGCCCCGGGCTCAGTGATATAGAAAATACGGTCATGGACAGGCGAGAGTATTTTAAACGGCCAATTGAAGACATTAAACGCTACGGCTCATTTTAATCTTAGCGAAGAATAAAGGGGCTGAAGCATCAGCCCCCGAAAAGAAGAGATGCTTCAGCGGGAGGGTTATTCGCTTTCGCCGAGGGGCGCTTCCAGAGGAACAAAGCTGTTAATAATCCGGACATAATGTTTACGCTGTGCTTCGGTGAAATCATTATTTACAGCCAGGGTAAACACCAGCAGCTTACGTTTATTCGGGTTCAGCACCGGGTGCCTCGGCAGCGTAATGATAGACGAGACCTGGCGGATCCAGGTGCCGTCCTCGAGAAACTTATTCGCGGTTTGCAGGACCGGCAGTTTGGCAGGCCCGATCTCATGCCTGAGGTTCTTCCCTTCGACCTCGAATCCCGGGACGAAGCGTTTCATTTTATCCCACTGTTTTTCACAGAACTGATCAACGGTCTGCTCTTCTTCAAGAGTGGTGCGGTTGATCAAGATGTTATAGGGATTGTGATCCTCATCCATGTAGCGAAGGATATTGATCGACTGATCCTCCTGCGGATTCAACGTCACGAAACTGCCCTCATTGAGGGGGTAGGTCACAGGTTTGTTACTCATAAGCGACTCTCTCAATCCTTGTAGTCTTGCATAGATAACGGAATGATTTCGACGCGGCGGTTTTGCGCGCGTCCTTCCTGGGTGGCGTTACTGGCTATCGGGCGAGAGTTGCCCGCGCCTTCAACGATAAACTGGCTGGCGGCCAGGCCCGAGTGTTCCACCAGCCAGTCGCGGATAACGCGAGCGCGCTCTGTGGACAGGGCCATGTTGACAGTGGCAGAGCCGGTGTTGTCAGAATGGCCGATGATCAGATACATCTGCAGCGGATTGCGCGCCATCTCAGGCACCAGCTGCGTCAGAATGTGCTGGCTTTCCGGCATCAGGTTACTGCTGCCGTTCTCAAATAAAGGCGCGTTGTTCACGAGCTGCAGGAATGCCGATGCATCGGGTTTGTCATTTATTCCCAGTAGCCTTTGGATCGGCTTTATCTGGCTAATCTGGCCGCGAATTTCCACCGCATCCTGCTGTATGGCGTAGCCAATGCCGCCCGCGAGGCACAGCAGCAGCAGGGCGGCGAGCGCTTTAGGCCAGCGTCGACGGCGCGGGATCTCTACCGGCAGTGGAATCGGCGCAGGAGGCGGCTCTTCAACCGGCGGCAGGGGAATCTCCGGCAGAGGAGGCAGGGCGATAGAAGCCGACAGGCCGGGCAAAATACCGTATCGCTCTGAAAGCCACAGGGACCAGGCCCCATGCCGGGTGAATCCCTGGCCGTGATCGGCGAGAGTGATGCCGGCAAAGTCGAGCTGGGTGCTGTCAAACAGGGTCTGTAACACGTTCATGATACGGCTTTCAGCCAGCCAGGAAAGCAGCGTGCTGGCTACCGCGTGGCGCTGAATGGCGTAGAGATCTTTCCCGTCGTCATTAGCTTCCAGCTCGGCCAGCAGGCTCGCCCACTGATGCTCAAGCTTGAGGTGGCCGTAAGGCGGCTCGGCAAGCCCGCCGGTCCAGATAGCCCGATCCGGATCGTGGGCGGAGCGCTGCTGGCTGAGCCGGGTGTAGAGCCCCAGCATGCAGGGTAAAGGCTCAGAAAGGCGGATGGATGAAAAGGCGTATTGCCAGGCGGTAATTTGCTCGATCATGATGCTACTGCTTTCAAAGCCGTCGGCAAGCAGCGGGAAGTAAGCCATCGTAGCAAGGGCGATGTTATTTTTCTTTAAATACGCCATCCGTTTGGCCAGCCCGTTGGCGTTCTCCTCAATCACCCACAGGATCCCATGCTCGCTGCCGGATGACAGGTTTGACTGGCTGAACCATTTTCCAGCAAAGGGCCCGATGACGAAGATCATCAAGCGCGGGGATCCTGCCGCCCCGGCCCGCGGGCTCACCCAGGATGCCGTTGCGTGTTCCGAAGGAGGCGTCTCTGCCCGGGCGCGTGAAAAATAGCGGGCGCGTTTAGCCGCCCGCAGCGAAACCAGGGCATCGGTACTGCCTTCAATTTGCATCACCAGCGTCAGCAGCTTCCAGGCGTAGCGAAAAATGATCTCGCTGTCGGCGTTGAGCAGGGCATCCAGCCGGGCGGAAAGGGGGAGCGCTTCCTCGCTGTCAACAAAGCCATAGAAATACTGCACCAGCGAGTAGCGTTGCCAGGACAGAGAGTTGTTTTGGGCATTACTGCTTAAGCGCTTATCAAAATAATCACACAGCGCCCGGCACAGCGCCTCGCTTTCTTCAGGCGTCTGGTTTTCCACCCGCAGCGCCTTGTTGAACTGCTCAATCAGCGAGATCAGCCTGAGCTGAAAGTCCGGCGCAGAGGGAATAATGCCGTCAAAGGAAAACAGGGTATCCACGCTCACTAATCGACAAAAAAGGGCTTCACTTTTCACCATGTCTTCTCCGTGACGGTGCCCCAGCCCAGGCTGTCTGACCAGGTGCACAGCCTGATCGAGCCTGGTTTGCTTAGGCTGGTGGTTTTAAATTCCACCGGAAGCGAGATGTCTTCCGAGGACGTTTTTTGGCGTAGTTCATGCAGTTCGCTGCGGGTGAGCGTTTGCCTGTGGAACAACTCGTTCTGTTGGGTATAGACGCTGATATGCAGCGCGCTTACGTCGCCGTTGTCTGCTTCATAATCAGTCTTGCTCAGCGTGAGGGTCTTCTTATGCCAGGCAAAGTGCCGACGTAGCCATTCGGCATGGTCGGCGGGCGGGTCGGAGAAGAAATTCACTTTATCCTCGGCCATGACTTCCGGTAAAACTGTGCCGTTTTTCAGGCAAATACCGGCCTGATATTCAAACTGCGCCAGCGTTCTGATCTTTCCCAGCCCATAGGGGGCCAGGCCGCCTTCGGGCTCGCTCTCCAGACCCAGCACGGTTCTGACTCGCTTTTTCGACGCGGCATCGCGCTCCCACCAGGCCTTCTCAACGGAGCCCTGTTCTTTGGCCTGATTCGTGTGGTCGCCCCAGACTTTGCTGTGCTCTTTGCGCTGATAGTAGTGCCATAGCAGAGGCTTATGGGGATGGTAGATATCGTAGCCGTGGCTAAACGCACGCACGGCCATGGCTATTTCCTCACCGGCGAAGAAAATCTGTGGGTCGTTGGGGATCTCTTTTACGAAGTCCCCGCGGGTAAAAATAAATCCTCCGGCCAGGTAGCTGCCCCTGACGGGTTCGGGAGATTCAAAAGGCGTGGAGCTGAACATCGGGAGCCCCTGCGGGTTGAACTCCCGGAAGATTAAACGGCTCACATAACGTTTTTTACTGGCTTCTTCGTCTTCTCCGGGAACGAACGCAGGCGGGTAGGAGGAGAGCACTGGCCGGGGAGATTTCGCCGCTAGCTGGCGCAGCGTGGTTATCATTTCGTTATCCCAGCCGGGGATAAACCGGCAGTGGGAATCAATTTGCAGAAAATAGTCTGCTGCCTCAAATAGCGATTCCGCGAGGCTCCGCGCCCAGCAGGCCCCCTGGCTGGCATAGTAGTGCACGCTGATGAGTTCGATTCGGGCCTGCTGGAAACTGAAAATAAACGCCTCGTGTCCGGCAACATGCCGGCTGCCCATTGGGACGAAGCCGTGTCGCGTAAAGAGGCTGAGATCCTCATCGTCCTGCCAGCATACGGCAATGTGCAGCCTTTCAGGCTGACTGGCGTGGCGCAGCATATCCTGAAGCGTTGGGATCAGCTGCGGATCCCGATAGCTGGCAATGCTGATAAAAATTGTCGCGGGGTTGCCCATATTTCCTTATTCCCTGGCTTACTGAATACTAAAAATAATTTCTGCTTTTGCCGTGAACAGGCCACCGGCAGGCGCCGTGCCGTTGCCCTGGAGCAGCGTCGCTTTCCAGGCAAATTCAGCCGGACCCTGGCTGGTGATAACCCGTGAGGATTCAGAGGTGGATCCATCGACCTTCATGGTTTTGTTGTCGCCGTCGGTGATGCGGATTTTTAAGCGATCCATATTGCCGTCAGAGTCTTTGATACGAATAAAACCGCCGTCTGCCGTAGGGGTATCGGTAATCATCGACGCGGAGGCCGAGTAGGATCCATAGTCACTCTTACAGACGATGGCGAAGTCCAGGCTGCGGGTAACCCCGGCTTTTAGCAGCGTGGGCGTCACGTCGTTAAAGTCGATAGTTTTAGCGTTATCCGCAGTGCAGGCCGGGGTACTGATAATTTTCATTTCCCCGATAGAGAGGCTATGGGTGAACGACGCGGGGTTATCTGACAGGATATAGTTGTAGCCAATTTGTCCGGCGGGCAGGATGGTATCCCCCGTCGCGGCATTGGCCAGGCGCAGGTTATTGCTGAGTTTATAAAACTCAATTCGGTAAAAAGACTGCGGTGGAATATCGAGTGAACCAACCGAGCTGCCGTTTGAGAAAGTCAGATAACTGGTCGACGGGAAATTACCAAACGCCGAGCCGTTGCTCGCCAGCATTTTGATGCCAATGCCCGGAATGTTGGTCGCATAAATTTTTGTGGAGGTATCCTGCCCGGACAGCGAGACGGCGCGTTTGCCGTACTCTGTTCCCTTAATACAGTCGTCATAACCTACGCCAGCGCCGCCCACCGTCGGGCTGTCATATTGGGCTATTGGCGTAGAAGTACTCACCGGCGCATCAGCGGAAATAATGATTGTCTTAGCGTCAATGGTGAGCGGCGTGGGAGTCCCGCGCGCCAGCGTACAAACGGCCCATGCGCCAGGCGACATCAGCAGCCCGGAAATCAGAAGGGTGAGTATCCTTAACATTGTTTATTCCTTTTCCTGGTTCAGCATTGCGATAACTTCTGGGGGATACATTTTTTGCAGCTCGGCGAAGCTCTTGCCTATGCTTTCCTCCGCGTATTTCAGCACCGGCACCAGCGGGCTACTTGGCTCTGCCACGGCAAACCAACTGCGGATTTCCTGCAGGCGCTGGAGCGCTTGCGCGCGCGTATTAACCCCTTTTTGCGGTTCGTGCCGCGCAGGACGAGGCACCGGGACAGGAGGCTGCCAGGCGGCTTCATCAGCCGGGACGGCTACCTGACCAGGGGGCTGCGTGGGCACAGGCTCCGGCACGCTTTCGGGGGCGTTTTCCACAGGGAGATCTCTGGCGGGCATTTCGCTGCCAAACTCGCGGCTAAACATGCCAAGAATGCCGGACAACAGCGGCAGCTCAGGTGCCTCGTGCCCCAGCGTCTCCGCCAGGATCTGTTTTATCTGCTGCACAAAGTAATGGGCCTGCATTAGCGGGCGAATCTCTTCTCGTGCGCTGGTGTGCCATTCGCGAATGATGGCGGCGACGGCCTCGTCCGACAGCGCACCTTCTTCTCTCGGCAGCTGATGGGCTTTTTCAAATTCTTTAACGGTAATTTGCAGCCCGGAAGCTTTGGGCAGCGGTTGGTTGCGCAGATCCGTCAGCAGACCACCAATATCCTCCAGCTCGGCGAAGGCGTTTGCCCGCAGCATTGGCTCGAACTCCCCTTCGTCAAGCAGCTGTGGATGAAGGTCGTCCGGCCAGCTTTGCAGCAGGGCATGCAGCGCCTCCGCGCCTTCGGCCAGCGCAGACAGCCCGCGCTTACGCAGGCGGCAGCGCATCAAAATAACCACCAGGCGAACATCTTTGCTTTTTTGCAGCAGGGCCTGGCAGTCGCGTTCGGTTTCCGTCCAGTTCACCGGCTCAGCGGCTTCAACAAAGTCGCCGTATTCGGCCCCAAGCTTTGGCTGCAGGCGCGACTGCAGCATGATAAAAGCAGGATCGTAATCGAGCGCTTCTCCGCAGGGCGAGTCGCCCGGAAAGGGCTGCATCAATGACTGGTAATAGTCCGAGCAGGTCAGGCTTTCGTATTGATTCATGTGCGTGTCTTTTCATCCATGGTTACGTTCTCTTCCAGGCGAAGGGCTACCGGCGGTACATCTCGGGCTCAAAGCTCATCCCGAAAACGGGGGTTTCGCTGGCCTCTCTTTCCAGCCAGCTCGCATAACCCAGCTGATGGCTGCCGTCTAACGTGGCCCGGGGCACCTGATCGGCGGCAAGCACCAGCTGCACATCCCAGGCATACTCAAAGCCGATAAAACTTCGAACCAGCTCGCGCAGCACCGCCATATCGCTGCCCCAGGGGCTGAACAGCATGTACTGAGCCAGCGTGAGCGGGCCCATCATCAGCTTGAATTTATGCTGCCGGTCGAGGACGGTATTCCCGAGGATGGCCCCGTCGCCCAGCAGCGCGGCGTAGCGGTCGTCGCCCAAAGCGGTTTGATCTTTTCCCTCAAGGAAAATCCACTGCAGCTCAAACTCTTCCATCTGCACCGGAACCTGGAAGTAGTACTCCATGGCGCCTAGCAGGCCATCAGGGTTGCGTGCTTCTCGAATCAGGTGCGCGGATGACGCCAGGCGGGCGTGAATCGGCAGCGGGGCGGGATCGAGCTCGGAGGGATCCAGCCCCACCAGGCTGCCCACGTAAAATGAAAAACGCTCGTCTTCTTTACGATCGAGCGAGGCGGTGTCCTGCGATAAGAACCAGGCCCGATAAAACTGGCTCAGCGCCCGGTGGTGGAAGATATCCACGAAATCAATCAGCGTCGGGTCGTGCTGTTCGTAGCGGGAATAAGCCAGCTCAGAGAGGTGCAGCGGCATTGCCCCCTGAGCGCCCCAGATCCCCAGCCCAAAAAGCTGCAGTTTGATTTTGTCGTCCTGCTGATGGATGGCCGCTATCTCTCGAGGGGAGAAGGCCATGCTGGAGATCTGGCCGAGCCTGAAGCGCTCCTGAGAGGGGAGCGCGGCCTTACCCGGCGGCGGCAGGGACGGCGTGCGGGCGGCAATAGCCCGCATAATGCTGATAAATCCCGCATCCCAGGGGGCGCTGGGATCGAACCAGTTTTCCAGCCCTGGCGGTAATGACGAGGCCTGTGGCAACTTCGGGAGGGTCATAGCGCGCCTCGCCTGCCCGGGCGCGCTTTCCAGCGGGCGACCAGGCCTCGCTGCATGGAGTGCAGCTCAGTTTCGGTAAAAATATTGATGGCGGCATGCCGCGACAAATAGTTCTCCATAATCAGCCCAAACAGATAAGGGCTGACCCCGGAGAACCCTTCTTCGTCAACCGTCAGGCTACAGCTCACGCCGCGCCCGTAAACCAACAGCCCCTCATCCGAGAGGCGGCGAACCACCGGGCGGGTCTGGCAGCCCACGAGACTGTTAATTTGCGCCATAGACTCCAGATCGGAGGCGGTAGTGAACAGCCGCAGCATATTACGCAGCGCCTCGCCCCCTTGAGCATGGTCCATATCCGACAGCGGCAGATAGTTGAAGCTCAGCTGACGAATCAGGCGCCAGGCCGTTTCGCCGAGAGCAAACGGTGAGCGGGGCGCGCTGGGCGAACTGACAAAGCGCGCGCCGTGAATGGGAACCGAGTCCGACATTGTCAGATCGAGGCTGCCGCTGCTGGTCAGCAGGCGGGGCAAATCACGATTGGTGACCATCGCATCGACCAGCAGATAGCGAATATGCTCGCCGTAAGGCGCTTCTTGCTGATCGACCAGCGAGATGAAGATTTCAGTCCCGCTGTAGGGCGTGCGGGTATCGTATTTTCGGCTGCTGGACTCTTTGGTTCTCACCGTGCGGTTGACGGAAAAATAGCGGCCAAAGTTGCCGGTATCGCTATGGCGGGTCTGATAGAGCGGGTTAAAGGTCAGCTCTTCGCTGGTTTCGGCCTGCAGACCAAACACTTTATTGACCGAGAACACCTCATAGTCGAGAGGACGGCTGCGGTCCGGCACGATATGAAAGTTATTGAGCGCCCGGTTAACCTCAATCCTGTCGACACGTTTAGGGAAAAGGTTAATGACGGGCGTGCAGAACAGCAGAAAGCGCGAGGCGTCCAGGTGGGCGACTAAATCCTGCGGTAACTTATTCAACAGGATAATTATCTCTACTTCATTAGTGTTATTATCCGCAAAGGATTCAGCCAGCTGCGTGAGTGAGAAAAAATAAAATCTTTCACGGCAGGAAATATATTCCTGAATCAGCGTATGACCATGAAACATATTCCACTGTAGCGGCAATAAGCTCTGATCTGGCGCCATGCCTTCAAATTTCAGCGGCTGTTCATTGATGACATGATAACGGTTTTTTTCCCGTTCTCCGCTGCGTACCACCATCGCAACGTGGCTGCCGTGAAGCAGTTCGAACGTATGAGAGACGATACGCTCATCGCCCTGGATATATATCGGCAGTTCATTCAGCCCCTTCAGTTCAGAAAAAACCAGCTCTCCCTGCAGCTTTAGTTTAATTCGCAAAGCACCTTTCAATTGATGATGCTTAATGCGGTAATGTTCAAGATTAGGGATATCCGGGGGGATTGAGGTCAGGCGTACCTCGGCAATTTCCAGCGGCCAAAGCGTCACATCCTGGTTATTTCTGAACTCGCAGCGGGTCATCTCACCGGGCAAAATGCGGCTATAAAAGGCGCTTTGCTTTGGGATCCTGTAGCCCTGGGTGAGATCGCCCTCGCTGAGGTTAGGCGCCAGCTGCACCACCCCCATCGAGGGGGTTGGGGAGTTATAGTTCGGATAGACAATGTCCAGCAGGCGCTGGGTAAATTTGGGAAACTCAGCGTCCAGCTTTATCTGCGTTCTGGCGGATAAGAAACAAAACGCCTCGATTAAACGCTCAACGTAAGGATCGGCAATCTCAATGCCGTTCATCCCCAGGCGCCCGGCAATCTTGGGATGACGTTCGGCGAACTCTTGCGCCATTTCTCTGACGAAAGTTAGCTCCCGGTTGTAGTAATCCAGAAAGTTGTGTTCCACTTGTCACCCTGTCAATTATTACAGCAAATATGTTTTTGCCATGCTGGAGATAAATATTTGAAGACAGAAAAAATCTTTTTTGTCGGAGGCGTTCTTCTGTTTATGAACCCGATTCTAAAAGTAAACGTTAAATTTTCGTATGCCTGCATCATGCGTTTTAGAGAATTTAAGAATGACTTCCGGGCGTAATTCTTAAAACCCGTGATGTTGGCCAGCAAGGGTTTTTATTTTAATTTTTGTTAATTACTATGCCCTCCAGGTAACGTTCCGTAATGCGCTTAATGCGTTGTTTCGGCTCTCTGATCCACGTGGATAAGTGGATGAATAAAACAATCGAATAATCGAATTAAAACAGGGCGAGTTTTATCGTGGCGATAACCAGAAAAAACCTATTCGGTAAGCTAAATACCATCTTGTTTAAAGGCGTAGAGAGCGCCACAACGCTGTGTAAATTACGCGGTAACCCTTATGTTGAACTGGTGCACTGGTTAAATCAGATATATCAGCAGCAGGATAGCGATATTCGGCACATCATTCGGCACTTCGAGCTTGATGCGGAAATGCTGGAGCGTGATTTTTCTCAGGCACTGACTCGCCTGCCTGCCGGGGCCAGCGCTATCTCTGATTTCTCCTATCACATTGAGCTGGCCATTGAGCGCTCGTGGGTATTTGCCAGCCTGGAATGCCATAACACTTGCATCCGCAGCGGCCATTTGCTGATTGCCCTGCTGACGACGATGGAGCTGCGCCGTGCGCTGTTCGCCATCTCTCCGGCGTTTGAAAAAATCCCTCTCGAACATTTAAGTAAGGATCTCGGGTACATCACCCGTGAGTCGGCGGAACAAAATGATTTAGCCGGTGGCGCAGCGGTGTCCGACGAGGCCGGGGTGCCTGGCGAAGCCAGCCACGCAATGGGCAGCGCTCAGGGCGGTGGGCTGGCACAGTATTCTACCGATCTGACGGCGCTGGCGCGGGAAGGAAAAATTGATCCTGTGCTGGGGCGCGATAAAGAGATCAACACCATGGTCGATATCCTGCTGCGCCGTCGCCAGAATAACCCGCTGCTCACCGGTGAGGCCGGGGTAGGTAAAACGGCGGTTGTTGAGGGGCTTGCGCTGGCGATTGCGGCCGGGGATGTGCCGCCTTCCCTGCAAAAGGTTCGCCTGCTTACGCTGGATGTGGTTGCCCTTTCCGCAGGCGCCAGCATGAAAGGTGAGTTTGAAGCTCGCCTGAAAGCGGTACTGGAAGAAGCGGTCAATTCGGCTGAGCCCGTCATCCTGTTTATTGACGAAGTTCATACGCTGGTGGGGGCTGGCGGTAACGCCGGAACCGGCGACGCCGCGAACCTGATGAAGCCGATGCTGGCCCGCGGTCAGCTGCGCACTATTGGCGCGACGACCTGGAGCGAATTTAAGCGTCATATTGAGAAAGATCCTGCGCTGACGCGCCGCTTCCAGGTTCTGCAGGTTGAAGAGCCGTCAGAAGCGCTGGCGATTGCGATGGTGCGAGGCCTGCTGCCGGTGCTGGAGAAGCATCACGGCGTGTGGATCATGGATGAAGCTATTCGCGCCGCCGTCAGGCTTTCACACCGGTATATTCCGGCCCGCCAGCTGCCAGATAAAGCGATCAGCCTGCTGGATACCGCCTGTGCCAGGGTTGCCGTGGCCCAGCACGCGCCGCCGGCAGAGCTGCAGATGCTGAAGTTCCACAGCGAGTCGGCCCAGGCCGAGCTGTCGCTGCTGGAAAAAGCCATCGGCTTTGGCAAAGAGGACGATAAGCGCAGAGAGCCTATCCAGAACGCGATTTCTGAACATGCCGAAAACGCTAAGGTTCTGGACAGCCGCTGGAGCCAGGAATGCGAGCTAGTCTCCAGCATTATCGACACGCGTCAGCAGCTTCTTGCGGCCACGGTTGAAGATACTGAAGTATCAGAAACGGAAAAGGTGGCCTATCTGCAGCAGCGTTTAGGAGAGCTTGAAACCACGCTGAGCGAAATTCGCGGCGAGCAGCCGCTGGTGCAGGCCGAAGTGAATGCCGACGTGGTGGCTTCGATTGTGGCGAACTGGACGGGGATCCCGGTCGGGCAGGTGCTTAAAGATGACGTCAGCGCGGTGATGGAGCTGCCGCAGCGTTTGGCCGAGCGCGTTATCGGGCAGCAGTACGCGCTGGACTGCCTGAGCCAGAGCATTCAGACCGCTCGCGCAGGACTGGCGGATCCGAAAAAACCGTTTGGCGTCTTTATGCTGGTGGGGCCTTCCGGGGTGGGGAAAACCGAAACGGCTTTGGCCATTGCCAGCCAGCTGTATGGCGGTGAGCAAAACCTTATCACCATTAACATGAGCGAATACCAGGAAGCCCACACCGTCTCTTCCCTGAAGGGCTCACCTCCGGGCTACGTGGGCTACGGCGAGGGGGGCGTATTAACCGAGGCCGTCAGGCGTAAACCCTACAGCGTCATTCTGCTGGATGAAGTGGAAAAGGCGCACTCAGACGTGCACGAATTGTTTTTCCAGGTCTTTGATAAAGGATCGATGGAAGACGGTGAAGGGCGGCAAATCGACTTCCGTAATACCATTATATTGCTAACAAGTAATACGGGGAGCGACATTATTAGCAGCGCTTGTGCGGATCCTGAAACCATGCCGGGCGAAGAAAGTTTGCTGAAGGTTATTCAGCCTGCTTTGCTGAAAGTCTTCCCGGCAGCATTTTTAGGTCGAGTTACCGTAATACCTTATTTACCGCTGGCAACATCTTCACTCCAGCGCATTGTTAATATTCATCTTAATCGTATTGCCGAACGTGCTAAGGCGAATTATGACCTTGAATTAAGCTTCAGCGAAGAACTGGTGCAGCACGTTGTGGAGCAGTGCCCGGTGGCGGAAACCGGGGCAAGGATGCTAATCCGCTTTATTGAGAAAAACATTTTGCCGAAAGTTGGCGTAGCTATCTTAAATTCGACTGGCGCAGCTGCTACACAAAATAAAAATGTGGCCATGCGTGTGGCTTATTCACATGAGAAAGGCATTGAACTTATCCATCAAACGGAGGAATTGCCGACGACGTAATTTAAGAAAGTTGCACCAGGAATTATGTATCTACTGTTTATAAAGTTTTTAATTACTGAAATATAGGGAATTATATCATGCGCAATTTTAAAATGACGCTGTGCGCCATGGCTTTGGCTGCGGTATCAACTTCTGCTCTGGCGGCGGATGAAACGCAGGGCACCGTCACCTTCAACGGTGAACTGATTGCCGAAACTTGCACCATCGCCAGCGATTCTGTCGATCGCCAGGTTCAGCTGCCAAAGGTGTCTATCCAGACCCTGAATGCCTCCGGCACAACCGCGGGTTCTAAAGGTTTTGATCTGAACGTTGAAAACTGCCCTACCGGCATCACTCAGGTGGCGGCGCACTTCGAAGCCGTCGGCAGCAGCGGCGTAAACAGCCAGACCGGTAACCTGACCAACAGCGCGACCACCGGTGCCGCAACCAAAGTTGAAGTTCGTCTCTACAACTCCGACGAGCAGCAGCTGAAGCTGGGCGAAACCGGTGCTCCGGCTCCTGTAACTGGCGGTAAAGCGACCATGCGTTACTACGGTGGTTACTATGCGACCGATGCCACTACCGCAGGTTTGGTTCAGGCGAAAGCTAGCTACACCCTGGCATACCCATAACAGGTTTGCTTCTAAATGAAGTGCGGGGCGAGCAATCGCCCCATTCTTAAAACCTGCTTTCATTATCAGGTAGATGTTATACGCGCAGGGCCGTGCTATGAAATATCAATATGCAATATTCTCAAAACTGACAGCTTTATTTATCCTGCTGCTGGCCGTCTCCCAGTCGGCGTTTTCCGGGATGACGATATCCGGTACCCGGATTATATTTCCCGGCGGTGAAAGAGAGCAGACGGTGCGTACGACAAATAAAGGCCCGTCACCTTTGCTGGTACAGGTTTGGGTCGATGATGGTGGTAAAAATGACGACATTAATAAGATAAAAGTTCCTTTTACCACTACGCCGCCCGTGTATCGTGTTGATCCGGGCAAAGGGCAAAGTATCCGTCTGATATACAATGGCATGAATCTGCCTCAGGATCGCGAATCTGTATTTTGGTTCAATATGTTAGAGATTCCGCCGATGAAAGAGGGGGCCAAAGAAACGGACCATCTGGAGCTGGCCTTCCGCACCCGAATTAAAATATTTTACCGTCCGTCGGTTTTGAAGAGCAGCAGCTCTCAGGAGATTGGTAAATTGACCTGGGAAAACCTGGGGGCAGGAAAAGGCATAAAAGTGAACAATCCTACGCCTTACCATTTCTCTTTTGATAGCGCATCGCTGATGTCCGGGACGGTAAAGCAGCCATTGGCAGTGGATATGATCGCGCCCTTTAGCAGCAAAGTGTTTTTACCAGAAAATAAAGGTTCTGTATCGGGTGCTATTAGCGGTGCAATCGTTCGTGTCATTAATGATTATGGCAGCGTAATTGAATATCGTTTAATTCCCACCTCGGGAAATACCTTAACAATAGAAAGAAAGTCGCAATAAATTTCATCGGTTTTTCAACTGAGCCAGAAATGCTTTTTATTTAAGGCCGGATAGCCACGCTTTGTGGTCAGGGAGTCAGGGACGTGAGACTAAAAGAAAGCAAGAAATATGCACGACGAGTCACGCGCGAATCGAAAGTCGCGTTTGCTGTTCGCCATATCCTTATGGCTTCTTTAGGGGCTAGCTTTTCCGTACTGGCTCAGGGAAATACCGCCAGCCTGCCGACCAGAAATGAACAGAGTTCTCGCCCGGAAAGCGTGAAATTTAACAGCGCCTTTATCCATGGGCAGAGCGTTGATGTCTCTCGGTATTTTGAAGGAAACCCTGCACCAGCCGGAGAATACAGCGTACAGGTTGCGGTCAATGGAGAAGGGCGGGGCCAGTACAAGGTTCTGTTCAAGGACGTAAACGGCAGCGTTGGGGCGGTGCCCTGTTTTAGCCAGGAGCAGCTGGGTCGAATGGGCATTAAAGTGTCACATAACCCGCTCGACGGCGCGGCGTATACCGCGGGAGACGGCGCAGACAAACAGTGTGCCACGCTTGACCGCTGGGTTGACGGAGCCAGCGCCAGCTATCAGCCCGGCGACTTCTATCTCGATTTGACGGTTCCCCAGGCCTCCACGGTTCAGTACCCAAGGGGCTATACCGACCCCAATACGTGGGATTCTGGCGTACCCATTGGATTGTTGGATTACAACGCCAACGTCTATGTGCAGCAGACTAACAACCGTTTTGACAGCAAAGACGGGCATTCCGTAAGCGGTAATCTTGGCATGCTGACGGGACTTAACTTTTTCGACTGGCGGCTGCGTAAACGGTTCAATACCAGCTGGAGCAACGATCAATCGTCCCACAGCCAGTCCCTGTTTACGTATCTTCAGCGCGATATCCCGGTGTTAAAAAGCCAGCTCACGCTGGGCGACAGCACAACCAGCGGCGATCTGTTTGACAGCATGACGGTGAGAGGCGTCCAGCTCCAGTCCGACGATCGTATGCTGCCGGATGGGCTTCGCTATTACACTCCGCTGGTGCGTGGCTTTGCGGAGACCAACGCCAAAGTTCAGGTCAGGCAGCGAGGGCAGGTCCTGTATGAAACGACCGTGCCACCTGGCGCGTTTGAACTGAGCGATATCGGGGCTATGGGCTATGGCGGCGATCTGCAGGTTACCGTGACCGAGGCTGACGGGCGCCAGAGAACCCAGATCGTACCGTTTTCCTCACCGCCGATGCTGCTTCACGATGGCGTATCACGCTTCGGCGTCACCGTGGGCAAATTGAAAGATGACTCGCTGAAAGAAGAGCCGGGGCTGGCGCAGGGATTTTACCAGTACGGCATCGGCAACATGTACACGCTATACGGCGGCGGGCAGCTGGCCGATAACTACAGCGCGCTGGGGATGGGTCATGCCTTCAACACGCCGCTGGGCGGGGTTTCGATGGATATTACCCGGGCACGCAGTGAGCTTGGTAATGGCAGAGTCTCCACCGGGAATAGCTATAACGTTGGCTTCAGTAAATATCTGGATACGACGTCTACCGACGTTACGCTTGCGGCATACCGCTACTCTTCGAAAGGGTTCTATAGCCTGAGGGACGCGGCGTTAGATCGCTATGGAGCCAAAAGCGATAATTTTATCGTTGATTACCGGACCAAAGAGCGCTTTACCGTGAGCGTCGGGCAGCCGCTGTGGAATGGCGCCAGGCTGAATTTGTCCGGCAACTTCTATAGCTACTGGGACGACAGGTCTTCCACCAGCCAGTACATGCTGTCGTACAACAAATCCGAACGCTATTTCTCCTGGGCGGTGTCCGCGTCCCGGGCCTATAACAGCGACGGGGAGAATATCGATAGCGTGATGCTGACCGTCAGCGTGCCGCTGGGCCGAGCGAGCATGACCAGCAAACCGCTGTTTAACTCGCTTTATTCCTCGGTCAGCCACGATAACCAGGGCGGCAGTGCGGTACAGATGAACGCCATTGGCAGCCAGGGCGAGCAAAACGAACTGAGCTACGGCGTTGGGACTTCCGTTAACAAAGCGAGAAACGCGGGGACGCGCAGCGCGTTCAACGGCAACGTGAACTACAACTCGCCGTTTGGCCAGTTCGGATCCACGGCCTCCGTTGGGAATAAATCGAACCAGCTCTCGTTCTCGGCCAACGGCAGCCTGGTGGCGCACCAGGGCGGGATCACTGCCGGGCCTCGCCTGGGCGACTATCCGTTTGCCCTCGTTGAGGCGGACGGCGCCAAAGGCGCGAGAATGCTGAATGGCTATGGGTCGCAAATTGATGGCAATGGGTTTGCCATTGTGCCTTCGCTGACGCCTTACCGGGAAAATATTGTGGCGGTGAATACCCGCGGCCTGCCGGACACGGTAGACGTCCTGGAAAGCGAGAGCACGGTCATCCCGCGCATGGGTGCGGCGGTAAAAGTGAATGTGAAAACGCTCGTCGGTGAGCCGGTCGTATTGATTGTGAAAGATAGCAAGGGTGAGCCGCTGCCAATCGGGATGGACGTTTACGATGAGCGTGACGCCAGCCTCGGCATTATTGGCCAGGGAGGCATGGCCTTTATTCGTGGCTGGCAGGCTGAGAAAAATAATCTGTATTTAAAAAGTGCTTCCGGTCAGCGACTTTGCACTATTTATTCCGATAGCAATATTGCAAATAAAATGAAGGGCGCGCGTGGCTCTATTACTCAGGTAGAGGTCTTATGTCATTAATGAATACGCTTGCCGCCGGGCGAGGCACTTTCCGTGGCCTGTGCTATGCGGCCCTGGTGGGCGCTCAGTTTTTCGCAGCGGCGAACGCCTGCTCAACGAATTGTTCGATAGATGTTTTCTTTACCGGTAATTACACCGATGAAACCTGCAATGTGGCGATCAATAACGCCAGCAGCAATGAAATTGTGACGCTACCGCGTGTCGCCGTGGCCTCGCTTAGCCGCGATGGCAATGAGGCCGGCAGCGTTCCGTTCGATATTACGCTCAAGGATTGCCCGGCCAGCAGAACGATAACGGTATTTTTTAATAGCACCATTTCTGCAGCTGATACCGAAACGGGAAACTTAGTGAATAGCAGCGGAACGGACTTAAGCCGCGGCGTTCAAATTAGATTGCGTAAAGAAAATAGTTCGCAGGTCATTATTGATAGTGCTGATTCAGGGCAGGATTACGTTATTTCCGCCACGGCCGAACCATTGAGCCACAGATTTACAGCGAGCTATTACGCAAAAGGGAACTCGACCGTCACCGCGGGCCAGGTTCACGCCGTGGCGGGGGTCGAGCTTGTTTATAAATAACAGGGAGGCTTGCTGATTATTTGAACGTTAACCATCCGACAAGCGACGGTTTATCCATAAACGGTTATTAAAGAGTATTGACTACTATGAGCAAAAGCAACTCGCAAAAATTCATCGCACGAAACCGTGCTCCGCGCGTACAGATTGAGTACGACGTGGAAATTTATGGCAGTGAAAAGAAGATTGAACTGCCGTTTGTTATGGGCGTTCTGGCGGACTTGTCCGGCAAGCCACTTGAGCCGCTTCCCCCGGTCGCCGACAGAAAGTTCCTCAGCATCGACATCGATAACTTTGACGAGCGTATGAAGGCTATGCGCCCGCGCGTGGCGTTTGCAGTCCCGAATACCCTGACGGGCGAAGGGCAGCTGATGGTTGATATGACCTTTGACAGCATGGACGATTTTGCCCCCGACGCCATTGCCCGCAAAGTCGATTCGTTATCCCAGCTGCTTGAAGCCCGAACCCAGCTTGCCAACCTGCAAACCTATATGGACGGTAAAGCCGGGGCGGAAAGCCTGGTGATGAAAGTGTTGAACGATAAGTCGCTGCTGAACACGCTGGCTTCGTCGCCAAAGCCAAAACAGGCTGATGAAGCCGCGTCCCAAAAGTGATGAAGAGAGATAATAATGGCTACTCAAGCAGAAACAAATAAACAGGCAGCCCCGCAGGCCGCCACCCAAAGCGACTTTAACGCTTTGCTGACCCGTGAATTTAAGCCGAAGTCCGATCAGGCGAAAACCGCGGTCGAAATTGCCGTAAAAACCCTGGCAGAGCAGGCGCTAAGCACCTCGATCACCATGGCCGATGACGCCTATAAAAACATTGCCGCGATCATCGCCGAGATCGACATGAAACTCTCCGAGCAGATCAACCTGATCCTGCATCACGAAGAGTTTCAGCGCCTCGAAAGCGCATGGCGCGGTTTGCATTATCTCGTCTACAACACGGAGACGGATGAAAAGCTGAAGCTGCGCTTTATGGACATCTCTAAAAACGATCTGCGCCGCAACATGAAGCGTTACAAAGGGATTGCCTGGGATCAGAGCCCGCTGTTCAAGCAAATTTACGAAGAAGAGTATGGCCAGCTTGGCGGCGAGCCCTACGGCTGCCTGGTGGCGGATTACCATTTCGACCACAGCGCGCCGGACGTAGATCTGCTCTCGTCCATCGGCAAAGTGGCGGCTTCTGCCCATATGCCATTCATTACCGGCGCGGCGCCGTCCGTGATGCAGATGGATTCCTGGCAGGAACTGGCTAACCCGCGCGATCTGACGAAAATCTTCACCCAAAACCTGGAATATGCGGCCTGGAACTCGCTGCGCCAGTCGGAAGATTCTCGTTACATTGGCCTGGCGATGCCGCGCTTCCTGGCGCGTTTGCCTTACGGTATCAATACCAATCCGGTGGATGATTTTAACTTCGAAGAAACCACCGACGGGGCCGATCACGGCAAATATGTGTGGTCTAACGCCGCTTATGCGATGGCGGTGAACATCAACCGTTCATTCAAACATTACGGCTGGTGCACCATGATCCGCGGCGTAGAAAGCGGCGGCGTGGTGGAGGATCTTCCGTGCCACACCTTCCCGACCGATGATGGCGGCGTGGACATGAAGTGCCCAACCGAAATTGCTATTTCTGACCGTCGTGAGGCCGAGCTGGCCAAAAACGGCTTTATTCCGCTGGTGCATCGCAAAAACACTGACTATGCGGCCTTTATTGGCGCCCAGTCGCTGCAGAAACCTTCCGAATATTACGATCCGGACGCAACGGCGAACGCCAACTTATCCGCACGTCTGCCTTACCTGTTCGCCTGCTCGCGTTTTGCGCATTACCTGAAGTGTATCGTGCGCGACAAGATCGGCTCCTTCAAAGAGCGTGAAGATATGCAGCGCTGGTTGAACAACTGGGTCATGAACTATGTGGACGGTGACCCGGCAAACTCTTCTCAGGAAACGAAAGCTCGCCGCCCTCTGGCCGCGGCCGAAGTGGTGGTTGAGGATGTTGAAGGCAACCCGGGTTATTACCAGGCGAAGTTCTTCCTCCGTCCACACTTCCAGCTGGAAGGTTTGACGGTGTCACTGCGTATGGTAGCCAAATTACCTTCGCTGAAAGACGTTGCCTGATAAGGCAATTTAAAAATGGTTGTCTGATTCAGGCAATTTAAATAAAGAATAATCACTTCATTATTCTTTAAAGGTGCGGCCGCGCCGGGGATTCTTGCGCGCCGAAAATGTTGTAGAGAATTTTCATCATAATGAAATTGCTTCTACGACTTAATTTTAACGTTGCACACTGTGTGACACTCTTAAATGAGAGCTGAAAAGGAAATATTATGGCTCAGGATATGTTTATTAAAATTGATGGCATCGAAGGCGAGTCTCTGGATGCTACCCATAAAAATGAAATTGAAGTGCTCGCATGGCGTTGGGCCAGCTCACAGCACTCAAATATGCACAGCGGCTCCGGCGGCGGTTCCGGTAAAGCTACGGTGGACGATTTCTGCTTCGAGCACTATGTCGACAAGGCCAGCACCAACCTGCTGAGCTACTGTCTGTCCGGTAAGCACATCAAAGACATTCAGTTTGTTATTCGTAAAGCCGGTGGCGATCCGCTGGAATACCTGACGCTGAAATTCACCGATGTGATTATTACTCACGTTGAAACTGCGGGCTCCAGTGAAGACGAAACGCGTCCACGTGAGAAGGTGACCTTCGCCTTCACCAAACTCACTCAGGACTACGTGATGCAGAATGCAGAAGGCGCTAAATCCGGCGTAATTTCTACCAGCTACGACGTTAAAGCTAACCTGCGCAGCTAATACTGCCGGGTTATCAAGGGTTTTGCCGCTTCGGCGGCAAAACTTTCTCCAGGCGGGGGAGCGGGATATGTTGCTCCCTGCGCGGGTCGCGCGTTAATTCGACACACATCGTTCAGGAAATAAAGTGCGTGGATAGGGATATGTTTTGCAAAACAGAAATAAAGAATTGCCGGGTAGCGCTTGTGAAGTGTCTGCTGATTATTGGGCTGGGGACTTTGTTATTTTCCTGCAGCAGCAGTAACGATAAGCAGCCTGCTGGCAGTGAAATAAAAATTAATCTGGTTGCAGACAAAGATATTAATCCTAACGATGGCGGCCATCCGGCACCGCTCAACATATTTATTTATAACGTCAAAGAGCGGGATGTTTTCACCAATGCCGATTTTTTTGAAATTGTAGAAGGAAATAATAAAACCCTGCAAACCGCTATATCAAAAGAGTACGAGGCCATCCTTCAGCCGGGTGAGTCGCGTAGCGTCACAATTAAGCCTGATGGTGACGGCAGAACCCTGGGGTTTATTGGTGCTTATCGTGACCTGAATAATGCTATCTGGCTGGCGACATGGACGCGACCGGAAAAGGAAACATCGTGGTGGCGGAACATGTTCAGCGACGACTCGCTGACCCTGCAGGCACATTTCCAAAAAACAGCAATTACAATTAAAAAAATGGATTAAACCATGAGAACAAATAAAGTCGTCTGGAGTGAAGGGCTGTTTTTGCGCCCGCAGCTTTTTCAACAGCAAGAACGCTATTTCGAATATTTTGCCCACAAAAGAGCGTCGACGCTCAGCCCTTTCTTTTGGGGGTTCTCGCAGTACGAAATCGATCGTGAGGCTTTGTCATACGGCAAACTGGTGCTGCGCGCCGCTCGCGGCGTCCTGCCCGACGGCACGCCGTTCGATGTCCCCGATCATGCCGATTTACCTGAGCCGCTGACGATCCTGCCTGAACATCTGGGCAAAATGATCTATCTGGCGGTGCCGCTGCGTCTGGATAACAGCGATGAAACGATCTTCAGCCAGCATGACGCCAGCTCGCTGGCGCGTTTCCGCGCTCAGGAAGCCGAGCTCTGCGATACCAACGCCATTCGCCAGGGGCCAAAACCCGTACAGATTGCCCAACTGAGGCTCAAGCTGGTCTCTGAAACTGAAATGACCGAATCCTGGATTGGTCTTCCGCTGACGCGGGTCAAAGCGATTCAGCCAGACGGGAGCGTGCTGCTTCATACGGATGACTACATCCCGCCGGTGACCGGCTATGCGGCGAATCCTTTGCTGGGGGAGTGGCTTACGCACCTTAATGGTCTGGTAAAAATGCGTGCCGGCATGCTGGCTAATCGCCTCTCCTCCTCTGACGGCAAAGCCAGCGCCAGCGCGGAAATTGTTGATTACCTGCTGCTGCAGATCTTCAACAAGTACGAGCCGATTCTCGACCATTTACGCCACATACCCGAGCTACCGCCCATTGTGCTTTATGAAGAGCTGGCCAAGCTGGCAGGGGAGCTTTCGACCTTTGTTCGAACCAAAACGCGGCGGCCAAAACCTGCGCCGGGATACGATCATGCGCGGCTTTATCCTTCGATCCGTCCTCTGGTCGATGATGTACACGATTTGCTGAACCAGATTCTGGTTCGTGCGGGCCAGCTCATTGACCTGCAGGCGAAAGGCAACGGCGTGTGGGCGGCTTCCGTGCTGCCGAACGAGCTGCGCTCCTTCTCTAACCTGGTGCTGGCCGTTCACGCGCAGCTGCCGATGGATGTGCTGCATCAGCAGTTCCAGGCCCAGGCCAAAATCAGCGCGCCACAGCAGCTGCACGAGCTGGTGCGTTCCCACCTGCCGGGGTTGGTCCTGCAGGGGCTGCCGGTACCGCCGCGGCAGATTCCCTACAGCACCGGGTACGTGTATTTCGAGTTGCTTAAAAACGGACCTTTCTGGGAAAAAATCTCGGCAACCGGCGCGCTGGCGCTGCACGTTGCCGGTGAGTTCCCTGGCCTGAAAATGGAACTTTGGGGAATCCGGACCTGATGAAAGACGAGATTAATCAGCACGCTACGCCAACGCCGGGGGAAATGCAGGATGACGATACCTCTCCTCAGGCGCTGGGCCGTTTTCTTCTTGATGAGCAGGGGGACTGGATCCAGGAGCCGGAAGCCACGCCGACGGCTCAGGGCCGCGCCGGGGAAAATAGCGAGACCAGGACAGGCGATGACCGGGCGTTAAGAAGCGAAAGCGTTCAGCAGCGCATGATCAAGGTCAGCGCCGCTGAGAATCCGCTGCTTGAAGCCGCTCAGCCGCTGCTGCGTGCGCTGAGCGATATGCCGGAGCAGATTGGCGATTTAACGCACGTTGAGATCCTCAAAAATACGCTTAAGAGCCAGATTAATCTCTTCGGCATCGTCTGCGATGAAGTGAACATCCCGTGGAAAAAAATGGCGATAGTTCGCTATTGCCTGTGCACCGCGCTGGATGAAGCGGCACACACCGCGCCGTGGGGGCTCGAGGCGGGCTGGTCTCAGAGCAACCTGCTCAACCACTTTGAAGGGGATAACGATGGCGGGAACAAGTTCTTCCTGCTCATCGGTCGCCTGTCGATGAACCCGACCGAGTTTGCTGACGTCCTTGAGGTCCTGCTGCGCATCCTTGGCCTCGGCTTCGAGGGGCGATACAGCATCATTGAGGACGGGGATCGCCAGCTCACCAAGATCCGCCAGCGCCTGCTGACCCTGGTGCAAAGCACGCGCAACACCACGCCGCCTGCATTGTCGCCGCACGGGCTTCAGCCTCATGGCCCGGCCCGGCGGGAAAGGCTGATTGTGCCTGTCCGACTGACCGCGCTTTGCGCGGGCATTCTGGTGGCCTCGGCCTTTATCTGGTGTAAGTACTCGTTGCTGGTGAATAGCACGAGAATCATAAGCGATATCAATGCGATGAAGAACGTTAAGGTCAGCGCGCCGCCGGTGAAAATGCGGCTCAGGCTGAGCGTTTTGCTCCGCAATGAAATTCAACGGCAGCTGCTCAGCGTGGATGAAACGCAAAAGCAAAGCAAAGTCGTGTTGAAGGGCGATTCCCTGTTCTTATCCGGCTCAACCAAAGTCCAGCCTGAGATGATCAACGTGATTGAACGCGTGGCCCGTGAAGTCCGTCGCGTTAACGGCGACCTGGTGATTGTTGGCCACACCGACGCCACGCCGATCAGCCGGCCGGGCTTACCCAACAACGTAGTGCTTTCAGAAAAACGAGCCGCCGAAGTGGCCCGCTACTTTATTGAGGCGGGCGTGCCGGAGAGCAAAGTGAAAGTCGAAGGGGTGGGCAGCAGCCAGCCGGTGGCCTCTGATGCTACCGCTCAGGGACGGGCGAAGAATCGCCGCGTAGAGTTTTTTGTCACGTATTAACGAGAGCGACAATGTCTTATTTGAATAGAGTCTTCGCGGCGCGGTTTTTGAAGACGCTGCTGATTATGTGCTGTATCGGGCTATTGGTTGCCGCTATCTGGTTCCTGGGGCCGTTCTTTGGGTTCGGCGAGTCGCGCCCGCTGCTTAGCGTTGAGTCACGCATTATTTTTATCCTGCTGGCGGCATTTTGCCTCGCCGGGATCTGGCTACGCTGGCCGGTCTTCATCATGGTGATTGCGGCACTTTGCGTGGTGGTCTGGGTGCTGGGGCCGTTCCTCCTGGTGGGCGAAAAACATCCGCTGGAGCCGGTGAGCATCAGGCTGATGGTCATTGCCGTTATGCTGTTTTTGGCGCTGCTTTACGGCCTGTGGTTGCTGCTGCTGGCGCTGAAAGACAACCCGAAACTGCTGGATAAACTTACCCGCGGCAAGACGTCTACGGTCGAAAATGATACGTCAGAAGCGGCTGCCGCCATTGGCAACGCCGTCGATTATGTGAACAAAAATCGCAGTACGCTCTCTTTTTTCCAGCGTGTGATTTTAGCGCGTAAGCCGCTCGATCTGCTGCCGTGGTACATGGTGCTCGGCACTGATGATGCCGGGAAAACCTCGGCGATTCTGGCTTCCGGGCAAAACTTCCCGGTGCCGGAGCAGCTTAATCAAGTGGGCAAATCCGCCGTGCAGACGCGTAACTGCAAATGCTGGTTCGCCAATGATGCCATCTATGTGGATACCGCAGGCAAGTACGTCAGTGACCCTGAGCAAAGCCTCAGTGAGTGGCGGGCCATACTCAAAGCGTTAAAAAAACACAGGCCGGTCAGAGCGCTGAATGGCGCCGTCGTCACTTTTTCCGCCGCCGATCTCCTGGGGCGAAGCACCGCCGAACTTTTTGAGCTGGCGGCGAGCCTGCGGGCCCGAATTGAGGATATGCGCCAGACGCTGGGCGTGCGTTTCCCGGTTTATGTCCTCGTCACCAAACTCGATCAGCTCCCCGGCTTTGCCGAGTATTTCAGGATCCTGACCGAGCAGGAACGTGAGCAGGTCTGGGGCGTGACTTTCCCTTACGGCGAGGCGCGCACCGAGCCTGTATCCGAGCTGAGCGGGCAAATCAGAGACGAGCTGGCCCTGCTGGAAGAGAGGATCGAGCGTGACATGATCGTTCGTCAGCAGGAAGAGTACGATAACCGCGATCGCAAAAAAATGTATGCCCTGCCGCAGGACTTCCATCTGCTCTCCGGCCTGGTGGCGGATGTGGTGCATAACATCTTCTTTGCCTCCCGCTACAACGAGTCGCAGAGCTATACCCTGCTGCGTGGGATCTATTTCTGTAGCAGCCATCAGCCGGTCGACTTTAGCCTGGTGAATAACCAAAGCATCATGCGCAAGTGGTTCAACTACGTGGAGCATAAAACGCCGCCGGTGATGGCCACCCTGATTGCGCAGCCAAAAGACAGGGACTTCCTGATAAGCGACGTTTCATACGGGCGTCAGTACTTCCTTAAGCAGTTGTTCAGTGACGTGATCGTCAAAGACAAAGACCTGGCGCGCCATAACCTGGCGAATGAATCGAAGTTCCGTTTACAGCGTTTGCTGGGCCACACGCTTAGCGTTGTTATCGCCTTTATTCTGCTGAATGGCTTCTACAACAGCTACGGGAACAACAGCGAATACCTTGCCGAGGTGAAGACCCGGGTTGCCGTTTTGGGCGGCGAGGTCAATCGATTCGTCAGTTCGGCAAACGATAATTTGCTGCCGCGTACCTTAATGCTGGCGCAGTCTCTGCCGGAGTATGGCTCTCTCGACGTCTTTAACCCGACCCTCGACTGGCGCTATGGCCTGTACACCGGCACGGATGTGGTTGAGGCCTCCGGTTCGCTGTACCAGTATTTCCTGCAGCGTCTGCTGCTGCCGCAGATTGAACAGCAGGCCACGCTGGCGTTACAGGAAGCGGTTGATGGCGGAAAACCTGAACGTATCTATGACCAGCTGAAGCTGTATCTGCAGGTTTTTGGACAGGGCAAATTCGATCGTCAGTCTCTGACGGAGAGCATCACTAATCTGTGGGAGGCTCGCGGTAAGCTTCAGCCTTACGAAGAGCGCCAGATCTTTGTTTCCCATCTGAGAAATCTGCTTTCTTCTCCGGAATGGCGCCGCTATGGCCAGCCCGCTGACGACGGGCTGGTGAAATATGCGCGCGCCATACTGCAGCGTCAGGACCTGGCCAGCCGGCTGTATGAGCGTCTCAAAGACGCCGCCGCTCAGGATGCGCCTGCTGATTTAACGCTCAGTGACATGGCGAAGTCACGCAGCGGTGAGCTTTTCTCCGTGATTGATGAACACGCTGAAATCGCCATTCCCGGTCTATTTACCCGTTCGGGTTACTACGAGGTGTTTAAAAAAAAAATGGATCCAGGCCTGATGTGGCTGGAGCGTGAGGATGCCTGGGTGTCCGGGAATGGGGAAGAGCAGGGCAGCCAGGGGGCAAAGCCGCAGGTAAAAATGGCCGGCAACGGCGTGCTGGTTAATCCCATACAGCAGCAGGTTCTGGCGCTCTATCTCGATGAGTACACGCGGCACTGGCAGGATTTTCTCAGCAATATTCGTATCAAAACGGACGTACTGCCGCTGGGCTACGGTAGCGCGGGAGTGGCGGCAGATATTTATATGCTGCGGGCGCTGAGCGCCTCTGATTCTCCGCTGGCAAGCCTGGTGACCCGGGCGGTGCGGGAAACGACGCTGGTCGGGAAAGAGGATAAATCGCTGCTCGATAATGTCCCGAATAAAGGACGGATCCTGAATGCCGCCGCTAAGGTCAGCCTGGCCTATGCCGCGATGGAAAAAAAGCTGCTGCGGGAGCGGGTGGATGACCACTTTTCTCCACTACGCGAGTTTGTGACCGGCAGCCGTGAACCGGCTGAAGGAGAGCGTAACGCAGGGCCGGGGGCGGAACTGAGCAAGCTGCTTGGCGCGTTAAGCGAGCAGTACACGCTGTTCGTTATTTACGATGATGCGCTGAAGAACGGTAATGCCGTGGCGTTATCCGGCACGGCCAGAAAAATCGGCGCAGAGTCGCAAACCTGGCCCGATCCCTTACCCAATGTGATTGCCCCTCTGCTGGACGGGGCATGGACGCGGGCCAACCAGGAAGCCATCGCCAAAAGCAGCGAAGGGATAGATGAAAACCTGGGGCGCGTTTGCCGCGCAACATTGCAGGGACGTTACCCGTTTGCCTGGAGCCAGCGTGACGTAAAACCGTCTGATTTCGAACGCTTCTTTGCCGCGGGTGGCCTGGTGGATGAGTACTTTAAAAAGAACCTGGCGGACAAGGTGGATACCTCTTCGCATCCGTGGCGCTTTAAGGGTGACGTCGAGGGTAACGAAGACACTCTGGAGGTGTTTGAGCAGGCCGCTGAGATTCGCGACGCGTTCTTCCAGTCTGAAGGCGGGCGCAAACTTTCCCTCACCTTCGACATTGCGGTGCCTTATCTGGATCCGGCCATTACGCAGCTGAACATGAATTTTGACGGCAAGCAGGTGAGCTATGCCCACTGGCCGGTTGCCCCTGTTTCTCTCGCCTGGCCTGCCTCGCGCATGACGTCAAGGGTCAGCATCAATGCGACTCCGCGCGTGACGGCGGGCACCTCGTCCCTGAGCTTCAGCGGGCCGTGGGCGTTATTCCGCTGGATGGACAGCGCCGACGATATGGTGGCCAGCGAAGGTGATGACACGGTGCTGGTTTATAAGCTGGATTCGCGACGGGCAAATATTCAGGTTTCAGGCCTGACCTATAAAGACATCCCCGTCCGGGATCTCTTAAAAGCGTTTCGCTGCCCCGGAGACGCCTAGCCGTCTCCACCATTCGCCAGAGGAAAATATGTTGCTACGCCTGTATTTACTTGTTGATGAGTCGCGGGCTGGCCTGTTTCGCAGAAGAGGGAAAAAGCAGCGAGAGGTGCGCTCCATTATTACCCAACAGATTCTGCCGGGCATTGGCTCCTCATTACCGGACGACTATTTACCTGAGCACTATCCGTGGTCGTTTGTTATTTCGTCACCTTCGTCGCGAGGGTACGACGCTTATTGCGGTGCTTTTATGCTGCGGCCTGGAAAAGGAGGCGTTCCCTCGCTGGTCATTATTTATGGCGAAGCGCCCTGGCCGTGGCTGAAGAAAAATTTGCAGGATGAATGTCCACTGCCCTTTTGGGCATCAAGGATTTTAAACAATGTGCCCGATAGCGACGTGGCCGGGCAAAACTGGCGCCCGCTGTGGCAGTGGGTCAAAGCGCTGAGGCGAGCGTATTCGCCGCTCTGGGAGAAGCTGGTGCTGACGCCAGCCTGGCAGTTCAAAAATCATTCTCAGGTGTTACTCAGGGAGGGGTCACAGGAAGATTATCGCATTCATAACCGTGATGGTGTTGAGGCTATGCCGTGGAAGAACTGGCCCGACTGTATTGAGCAGGAGGCGGGTATCTGGATTTGGCGGCAAAGCCGGCACAGAAAAATAGTGGATTCTCAGAGGATCCCTTTACGACGCGCTGAGGCTAAACCGCCCGACGCATCCTTCTAAGTTATTGACAACGCATCGGGTGATTACATGTCACGCACTATTAGATTAAGCAGCCCGGCGATGCCTGTGCTGCTTGGGGAACCCGCGCTGGTTATCTCGAAGCTGGAAGGGGAAGAGTCACTTTCCTCCCTCTACAGCTACGCGATTACCGCTAAAACGCCAGCCAATCCCCAAATACCCTGGCAGTCAGCTTCTAATGTCGACCTGAAGTCGCTGATTGGTAAAGAGATGACGGTTCATATTGAACTCGACGGGAATGGGTTGGGAGACGTTCACGGTGTCGGTCAGGAGATTCGTGAAATTTCCGGCATGGTTCAGCGTGCCCGCTATGTTGGCCGCGACGGCTATCAGGCGTTGTATGAAATTATTATTCGCCCCTGGCTGCACCTCGCTGAGCTGACGGCTGACTTTAAAATTTTCCAGCAAAAATCGGTGGTGACCATTATCGATGAGGTGCTGGGCGACTATAACTTCCCGTTTGAGAAGCGCCTTGCAGGGAATTATCCGCTTCTCGATTTCCAGGTTCAGTATGGCGAAACGGATTTCAATTTTATTGAACGCCTGATGGAAGAGTGGGGGATCTATTGGTTCTTCGAGCATAGCGAAGGCAGCCATAAACTGATCCTCGTGGATAACGTGGGCGCGCATAAGCGATTCTCCAGCGAGGCTTATCACGTTATTCAGTACGCTTCAGACCGTCCAAAAATGGATCAGGAATATGTCAGCCAGTTCCATTTCCAGGAGACCATTACGTCCGGGAAATGGGTAACGAATGACTACGACTTCACCAAATCACGCGCCGATATCATGGCGCTGGACAGCAAACCGCGGAAGACCAGCTTCAACCAGATGGAGATCTTCCACTGGCCGGGAGATTACGAACAGCCGAGCATCGGGGAGCAGCTTGCGCGCGTCCGCATGGAAGAGCGTGGCGCCTTAGGCTCCCGCTGTGAAGGTTCCGGTGAGCTTCGTGGAATTGTCTGCGGCTGCGTCTTTGAGCTTGTTAACTATCCCGTGGAAAAGGCTAACCGTGAGTACATGGTGCTGCGTAGCCATTTGCGGGTTGAGGAAATCGATCAGCTCTCGTCGCACGATGAATTCCTCTATAGCTGTAACTTTACCGTTCAGCCGACGACCAAGATTTATCGTCACCCGATGACGGTGGCGAGGCCAAAAACCAGCGGTCCACAAACGGCTATCGTCGTTGGCCCTCCGGGGGAAGAGATCTGGACCGATGAGTATGGCCGGGTAAAAGTCCGTTTTCTTTGGGATCGCTACGGCAAAAACCGTGAGTCGGACTCCTGCTGGCTGCGCGTGAGCCAGGCCTGGGCCGGCAACAATTTCGGTGGGATTTACATTCCCCGCATTGGTCACGAAGTGATTGTTGATTTTATCAATGGCGATCCTGACAGGCCGCTTATCACCGGTAGCCTCTACAACAACGTCACCATGCCGCCCTGGGATCTCCCGGTTAACGCCACCCAGAGCGGGCTGGTTAGCCGCACCGTAGGCGGCGGTCGCAGCAACTTTAACGGGATCCGTTTTGAGGATAAGCCGGGGCTGGAGCAGTACTGGGAGCAGGCTGAACGCAACATGAGTCGCCTGACGAAACAGAACGAAGACCAGACCATAGGCATGAACTCTAACGTGAATGTTGGCCTGTCGCGCAACCTCTTTGTCGGGGCCAACTACATGTCTGACGTTATCGGAAACAGCAGCGCCATTATCGGTGCGGCACTGGCAATCCAGGTGGGCGGCAGCCAAAGCGACAATGTTTTAGGGGCAAAAGGCATCAACGTCGGCGGCGCATTTATGACTGCCGTTGGAGGCTACCATTCGCTTTCCGTTGGGGGCGCACATCAGGTCAACGTAGGCGGTTACCATTCCCTGGCCGTTGGGGGCGCGAGCACCATGGTGGCCGGCGGGGCGATGACGCTTTCCGCGGGGGGCGAGCTGGTTATTTCCGCGAAGAAAATCAAAATCGTCGGCTCAGACCAGGTGATTATCCAGGGCGGCGAAGTGGATATTAACCCTGGCGACTGCGGTGACAACTGCGGCGGCGGCGGTGGCGGCGGTGGGGGCGGCGGCATGATTGGTTTGCCGGGGCTGCCGGCTATTACGGCTCTGTTTGGCGTGGTTATTCCTTTACCACCGCTGCCAACGCCAGAGCCGCCGCCGCCAACGATAACGCCAACTCAACCGCCAACGGAAACGCCAACGGAGACGCCAACGGAGACGCCAACGGAAACGCCGACGGAAACGCCGACGGAAACGCCAACGGAGACGCCAACGGAGACGCCAACGGAAACACCGACGGAGACACCGACGGAAACGCCGACGGAAACGCCAACGGAAACCCCGACGGAAACGCCAACGGAAACACCAACGGAAACCCCAACGGAAACCCCAACGGAAACGCCAACGGAGACGCCGACGGAGACGCCGACGGAGACGCCAACGGAGACGCCAACGGAAACGCCAACGGAAACGCCAACGGAAACACCGACGGAAACGCCAACGGAAACGCCAACGGAGACGCCGACGGAAACGCCAACGGAAACGCCGACGGAGACGCCAACGGAGACGCCAACGGAGACGCCAACGGAAACGCCGACGGAGACGCCAACGGAAACGCCGACGGAAACGCCAACGGAGACGCCAACGGAGACGCCGACCGGAAGTGAAACAATAGAGCCTTAACATTCAAATGATTACGGCGGTGGTCCATTTGCCTCCGCCCTGACTGTTTTATTAAGGAGAGCGAACGATGCAAAACGCAGGACGAGTAGGCGATGCGACCGCGCATGGCGGAGCATTATGCAGTGGATCGGGTGACGTCTATATCAACGGATTGCCGGCAGCAATGGCTGGTATGAGCGTCGCGCCTTGTGCTTTGGGGCACGGGGCCGCCCCCGTAGCGACAGGCTCCGGGTCGGTCTTTATCAACGGTTTACCGGCAGCGCGCCTGGGGGACGTGACCGGCTGCGGCGCGGTTGTCGCCACCGGATCCGGCGATGTCTACATAGGCTAAGCCGTGGATATTCACTTTGAATGGCCAGCTTCACGCCTGCCTGTCGCGCTGCCCAGAAACCTGACGGCGGAGACGGCTGCCGTGTTTGATGTAGCCAGTGGCTGTTTCGGCATCCATAACGCCCATTGCGGGAAGGATGCCGTCATCTTCTACTGGCATCTGGCAAGACCGGTGATGTTAAGCCTTTGCTTGCACCATGTGTGCCTGCTTGATGGCTGCGAAGTGGCCTATGGGTGCAGCCAGCCGCTGAACGATAAAAGCCAGCTGCAGCTAGGGCACTTCAAACTGGGCTTTGTCAGCCACGACAGCACTGACGTCGATGAGCAAACTTTCTATCGGCTGATTTACCCCGGCGGTGCATGGCAGTCTGCGGATAAGGTGCCTGAGGTTGAAGATATCCTGCCCAACGGCGGGCATTACATCAACGACTTACGCTACTTCAATGACGTTATCCTCGCGCAGGCCGGGGGCAATGATGTGCTGAAAACGCTTGAGGTTGAATACAAGCGTTTTCTCATCTGGCGCGAGCAGGATGGCGGCTATTCAGGTGGAATGGCTCAGCATGCCGATTACATCATCAAAACGGATCTGCGGTTTGATGATGTCAACGCGCAAATCAAAGGCAAGACGCTGACCGAATGCATTGTTGCTAAAGATTTTCTCATGGAGAAGGTGTGGCCAGAGCTGGAACGCGGCGAAGCGGCGGATGACATTTTTAGCGAGGAGGAAAAAACCGACTTGCTGCTTGCCCTGTCGCCCGAGCACATTGCGGCTAAAGGAAAAAATACGGTGCCTGAGCTGGTATTTCAGGACTTCAATAAAGTGGGTCTGGACTCTTATTACTAATTAAAGGAATTGTCATGATGCAGGATTTTACTTCACTTACCCAGGCGCTTAAAAACGCGTCATTGAATGCGCTGCTAGAGCAGGTGCTGGCGCAGGTTAAAACGAATCCACAGGATCTTAAAGCTCGTGAAGTGCTGTTCAAGCTCTACTGCGTCGAGGGGAGCTGGGACAAGGCGCTGTTGCAGCTGCAAACCCTGGCGCTGCTGGACGATGCCCTGCACAAACAGACAGAGCTGTATAAAAATCTGGTCTTCAGCGAAATGCAGCGTTTGCAGGTTTTAACCGGTGAACGGCAGGCTGCGACGCTGCAGGGAGAAATGCCGTTATGGATGGAAAAGCTGCATCAGGCGAACGTCGAGCATTATCAGGGGCAGACCCGACTGGCGGCGCTTTCTCGCGGTGAGGCCTTTGAGCTTGCGCCCGAAAGCGCAGGGCAAAGCGACACGCTGGCGGCATTCAAGTGGATAGCCGACAGCGATGGCCGCCTGGGGCCGGTCTGCGAATTTATTTGCGCAGGGGGCTATCGTTGGCTGCCGTTTGCCTCAATACAAACGCTCAGCGTTTCCACCCCTGGCGATTTGCTTGATCTGATTTGGCTGCCTGCAACCATCAAGGCTGCCGATGAGGTATACCACGGGTATATCCCTGCCCGTTATCCCGTAGAACCTCAGGACGATCAGCAAAATAAACTGGGACTGAAAACAGAGTGGATAACACTGTCTGAAGATCTTTCGGCGGGTACCGGGCGTAAAGTGCTGGTGACCGATATTAGCGATCGTTCAATAATGGAAGTTGGCGACATTGTTTTCGAATAATCCCTCAGAACGAAAGCAGCAATATCTTCCCACGCTGCTACAGCGCCTGCAGGACGATGAACCCAAAAGTCCTCACGATCGCGCGAGATTAATTGACATAAAGGGGATGCGGAGTCTGGTTCAAAAGGAGATTGTTGATCTTATTAATCATACCAATATAGAAGATAGACTAAATGAGCAGCAACATAAGCTAATTATGGCGTCTGTTCTCAATTATGGGGTGCCGGCCTTGATAGGCACCCAGGAAAATCACAAGAATTGGAGTGTTATAGAAAAAACGATTCGTAACACTATTTTACGCTTTGAACCAAGAATTATTCCTGAGACGCTCATCGTCCGCTCGCTGCAGGATAAGGAGGGTGTAGCCCGGCATGCCGTTATACCGTTCGAGATCCGCGGGCTCATATACTGGCAGCCCAGGCCGGTTGATTTATGCATGAGCGGTCGTTATGACTTTGAGTCTGAAAAAGTCGATTTGAAGTTGCTATAAGTGCATCACAGATTTACTCTTTGGGGTATGCCCATTTCTGGGTGTTCTTATCTTTAAGAAATGTGGTCGGGCTTTTTTCCTGGCTACTTATCTCAAAATATCCTCATTAGCTAAATCCCCATGCTTCCTGTGTAATAAATTGCTGCGCATTATATTAATGTGCGCGGCTGTTTTTATTGTTTGTAGTTTAAAAAACTATATTTAAGCCTATTTTATAGACGATAATTTTGAAAAAACGCATGTTAATGATATATTTGATCGTTTTATGGGTTGAGGGTAAACTTAAGTCCGACTTCCAACAAAGTCTTAATCTAAGAATAGGGGGGGCGTTTATCCTCCTGCACCAATTTTTGTGTCTCATTAAAATTAGTCTCTATCTCTGGTTGGTTTAATCATATAGGCTGTTTTTCTATCTTTAACAGTATGTTAGCTTAATCTTTCTCATCTTCGTATGGAGGAAAATATTTAAGGAAGGCATTACGTCAGGGGCCGGATAGGTTATGTCTGAATGGCTTAACTTACCATAAGTTGTTTCTATTCGCTCACTTTGTCTTTTCTGACAAGCATTTCGTATGCCCTGGAGTAGCTGCAACTTGGATGGGAATCGCAACACATGGGTGTGAAGTATGTTGAACATATTATTATTGGATTCTAACTATTACCAGACATCGGGACTGAGCCTCTTAATTACTAACCAACTTGCTGAGGAAAGCCTCGGTGAGGTCTGTTTTTTATTACCGTCCGAAGAAATGAGTTATGACATCGCTAACATTATCTTTCAGGATGACAGAGTAACGATTCAAATTAATAACCAACGGAATAATGAAGTTTCGTTTGATGGCGGATACAAGGAGAATGAAAAAATAATTGTCCATGTTCCATTTTTAACCAGAAACCAAACGCTTAACGACATATCCATGAAGATCGGCAAGATACTTGCGATTGCGCGTTCGGATTATAACCTGCTCATCAACAAGGAAGAGGCCTACTGGAGCCTGGGGTTAAAGAAATATGCACAGCTCTCTGATACTGAAAATAATGTAATGATTCTGATTGGTCGGGGGTACAACAGCACCGATATTTCAAGGATCCTTAATCGCTCAAGAAAAACCATTAGCACGCATTATCGTAACGCCAGCCGAAAAATGGGGGCGGCAAATAGAGCCGAATTTTATCGGTTCGCATCATTTATTGCCCGCTGCGGACGCGATGAAAGAAACACCCTTTGCCTGTGAGGCAATGATCAACTTAAAAGGAATTGAAAATGAAGTATAAAATATACATCAAATGGAGATTAAACCCCTTACTGCCCCAACGGCTGTGTATTTTAAGCGTACTTGCGGCTGGCTGTTCGCCCGCGTGGGCGGCCAATAATGACACGATTATTATCAACGGCGGTAATAGCACCCTAAGCAACACGACGTTGAATAATGAGGTTACAGGCAATTTTATTGTCCAGGCGCGAAATAATGCGACCGTCTCCGCCTCTCAATTGGTTCTTAATAGTTCCGGAAAGAATGGGGGAGGCGCATGGATAGATAATAGCGAATTCAACGTGCAGGATTTGCAGGTCAACGTGACCGGCAAGGGCGGCAGCGGGGTTTACTTTGCCAATGACAGCCTTGGAACATTAGATAAATTTAACATTACCGGGCAGGACAACGCGCTGGGTCTGGTGCTGGACGGTTACTGGACGGCAAACCAGGGAACGTCGGTGGTGCAGGCATCCAATGGGGCGATCGCCACACAGGGCGGTGATGCTATCAGGGTGATGGCCGGGGAGCTGACGCTAAATAACGTCTCTGCCAGTACTGAGGGCGATCACAGCTACGCGGTTAACGCGAATTTAGCCGCAAAAATTGCGATTGAAGGCGGCACTTTCACTACCGAAGGCGCATACAGCGATGCCGTCTGGGTGGCATCCCGGGACTCCTCCGTCGCAGTGAACAACGCGAAAATCGCCACAAAAGGGGATAACGCTATTGCCGTTAATGCCCAGCGGGGTGAGGCCCGGATGACCCGCAGTACCATTGAAACGTTGGGGGATAATGCCCACGGTTTGTACAGCGAATACCTGATTACCGGCGATAACCTGTCTGTCACCACCTCGGGCAAAGGCAGCGTGGGCATGTTTACCGCCCGCGGTGGGCAAGGCAGCTTAACAAATAGCCATATCTCGACGTCGGGCGAGCTTGCCCCGGGCCTGCTGGCCTACCCCAATGCGCAAATCAAAGCGGACCATGTGCAGATCGAAACTACGGGCAAAACAAGTTTTGGCCTCTGGAGCCAGGGGGGAGAGCTTGACGTCAGGCACAGCACGATTTCTACCACAGGAGAGGGCGCGAGCGGCCTCTATGTGAATGGCAGTTCATCGTCAACGGCTATCAGTAACACCGTGACGCTGGAAAATGTGGGGCTGAATGCCGCCCAGGCTCGGGCCATTGACGTTACGGCGACCGAGCTGCTGCTGAACGTCAAGGATTCCGATATCAGCGGTGGCAACGGCCAGCTGATGACGGTGCAGCACTATGATGACGGGGCCAGCGGCGTCAACAACGTCTACAGCAAAGTGACATTTAATGCCGCCAGCAGCGCGCTGAAAGGTGACATTGTGGTGGACGATCCGGCCAATAGTGTGGCGGTAAATCTGACATCCGGCTCCGTGCTGACGGGAGCCGTGACCCATGCATCCTCGCTGATGCTCGACGAGAGCAGCCGCTGGAATATCAATAACCGCTCTGTCGTTGGGCAACTGACCAATAATGGCACGCTCGTGTTTACCGACGAGAACAATTTCGACTCGCTTACCGTAGCAGGCGATTACGCCGGCGATGGCGGGCAGATGGTGATGAACAGCGTGCTTGGCGACGATAATTCTCCGGCGAATAAGCTGATTGTTCAGGGCGACGTTCTGCCCGGCACAACGCACGTTAGCGTGAATAATTTGGGGGGACACGGGGCCAGTACCGTGGAAGGCATCGAACTGGTTGATGTGCAGGGAACGTCCCAAGGCAGCTTCGTGAAGGCGGGCCGTATTGTTGCGGGAGCCTACGACTACGATCTGGTTCGAAAAAACGACAGCTGGTATCTCACCAGCCAGCTTACCCCGGTGGATCCCGAACCTACACCCGAGCCGGATCCTGAACCTACACCTGGGCCAGATCCTGCACCTACACCCGAACCGGCACCCGAACCGAAAGTCGATCCGATCGTTCGACCCGAGGGCGGGAGCTATACGGCTAACCTCGCGGCAGCGAATAACCTGTTTATCATGACCCTGCATAACCGACTCGGAGAGACGCAATTTATTGATGCGTTAACCGGCCAGCGGGAGGTGACCAGTCTTTGGCTACGCCAGGTTGGCGGCCACAATGTCTGGCGCGATGGCAGCGGGCAGCTAAAAACACAAAGTAACCGTTACCTGACGCAGATGGGTGGCGACGTGGCCCGCTGGAGCACGGACGGCACCGACCGCTGGCATGTCGGGGTTATGGCGGGTTACGGGAAAAACAGCAGCACGACGGAGAATAGATCCAGCGGCTATCGCTCGAAAGGCACGGTGGACGGCTACAGCATTGGCGGCTATGGCACCTGGTACGCTAACGAAGAGGATCGCACCGGCGCATGGCTGGACAGCTGGCTTCAGTACGGCTGGTTTAATAACGAAGTGAAGGGCGATAGCCTTGCGACGGAAGCCTATAAGTCGCATGGGATAACCGCCTCGCTGGAAGCAGGTTATGCCTGGAAACTGGGCCAGTTTTGGGGCAGCCAGGGTACCGTCAACGAATGGTTTGTGCAGCCACACGCCCAGGCGGTCTGGATGGGCGTTCGTGCAGACAAGCATCAGGAAGAGAATGGCACCCGCGTCCGCCAGGAAGGGGACGGGAATGTGCTGACCCGCTTAGGGGTTAAAACCTGGCTCAAAAGCCACCACGCACGCGATGACCACAAGCAGCGTGAGTTCCAGCCCTTTGTTGAGCTGAACTGGCTGCACAACACGCGCAGTTTTGCGACAACCCTTGATGAGGTTCGCATCGGCCAGAATGGCGCGACCAATATTGCAGAAGCCAAAGTTGGGGTCGAGGGGCAGATCAGCGCCCGGGTGAATCTGTGGGGCAATGTCGGCGTGCAGATAGGGGATGCGGGCTACAGCGACACTGCGGCGATGTTTGGTATGAAATACAATTTCTAAGCCCTTAAATTCGGGCAGGTTAGCGCCTGCCCGAATGCTTTTTATGGGTTGAGGTGATGACGGATATGAGAATCGTTGCAAAGGAATGTTTTTATCTGGACGGATTGTTAACGCTGCTAGAAAGAATGCATCTCGACTACACCGAATGGGGTATCTGGATCGCCGGGCAGCGTTTTATCCCGTTTTTTATTTTTACAGAAAATAACGCCCACGCGCTTTATAACAGCGTGTTTCGGCACAGAATACCTTCGCCGTCGATCATATTTTGTTCCGACCGGGCGAAGACTTTCCTTCAGGATATTTGGTACAGGGAAGAAATCTATTTTATTTCGTTGAGCGATGATTGTTATACGATCGGCGGAAAAATCAACTCAGCCATTGCGAAAATACTGTATCCTAAAAGGCAGCGTATCGTCCCTTCCTGTCCGTACTGCCGTTTAGACTGCGATGAAATAAATGTTATTCGCTTTTTGTTAAAAGGCTATAAACCCGCCATGATTGCAGCCTCTCTCAGCATAACGATTCGGCAGATTAGCCTCCATAAGCGTTCAGCAATGAGTAAGCTCCAGGTGAAAAGTTTCGCGGAGCTCTACTTTAAGGTTAAGTTATTAGACGCTATCGCTTAAATTCAAATTTTGATGGCAAAAATCTTCTTTGTTGGGGGAAGGGCATGAGTATGAAAATACGTAAAGCAAGGCTGGAAGATGTGCCGCTCTTAGGGATGTTGGGGAGCGAAAGTTATCGCCATCACTTTGAGCGACACTGGGTTTCTGCTGAGGAGCTTCAGGCTTTTATTGACGAGGAATACGCTCCACAGACGCTGGCCGAGAGCCTGGCCTGCCCTGAGGTCAGCTGGTTTATTGCTGAGGTAGAAAAGCCGGTGGGATTTGCCAAAATCAGCTGGAACCTGCCGGTGCCAGCGCATTCGTTTTCCGGCGCCCTGCTTAATAAGCTCTACCTTGCCCCAGGTGAGACGGGGAAAAACTACGGCAAGCTGATTTTCGAAGAAATGCTTCGGCTGGCGCAACGGCGAGAACAGCATTATCTCTGGCTACAGGTTCTGGAAGGGAACGAAGGTGCCCGGCGCTTTTATGAGGCCCAGGGCATGCGCCACTTAACAAACGAAACGTTTTCCAGCGCCACGCAAACCAGCACTTTATACATTCTCGGCAGAAGTATTTAGCCTGGGAGATCGAGGCTTCTGGTTGTTGTTCGGCAAAGATGCTGTGGTCGCTCATAATGTTCTCGCGTGTGGGCAGTCTGTATTAGCATATAGCGGGAAAAATTACCTTAAATCAGAATAGTTAGACTTCTGGGGCCGATTAGGGGTAAATCTTGGGCTGCTATCGCGATAGCTTAAAATAAAATTAATTATCTGAGTTTTATAACTGTCATCATCATCAGTGTTATACCTATCCTGACGATGAATGTTTATTTATCGATCGCTATCTATCTTATGGTCTCGCCATGAAAAATAAATGAGTTATTTCAATTTGTTATCTGTGTGAAGAGAGGGCTGTTAACCAGATGCATTTCAATATAAATATCAACGGCAGGAGCCATATCTGCGATCTGCCTTTAAATTTTGCTACACAACAGACTTAAAAAATTTACTTTTGTTTTACATTTCAAGTTGGATTTTAATTCTTATATTTTTTGTTGTTTTAGCATAATGTCCTGCAATATATGAAATGATCGTTTTCTGCGATTTTTTTAGTCTGTGATTATTATTATTTTAGAATATAAAATCGATTATCTCAGAACTTTCCTGGATGCCTTTCCTGTTTCGAACTGTTTGACAATAATTACTGTGCTCCGGGGAAATCGGAGAAAATACGATTAGGGATATATTGTCGACGAAAATCGGCACGGCGCTTGCACGTCATTATTGATAACAATATTGACCGGCAGGCTTTTACATTTATTTTAAATATAGGTTTAGATTAATGAAAGTTAATAAAATTGCATCAATTATTGCCCTTTCTATGGGGTTGTTCACCATGGGCGCCCAGGCCGCCGACGAAGGGAAAGGCGAAGTTAAATTTATTGGTTCAATTATTGATGCAGCTTGTTCAATTAACCCGGATAGCAGCGAGCAGGAAGTTGATCTAGGCCAGATTACAGTTAATCAGCTGGCGAGCGAAGGCCGTTCAAAAGCGCAGGCTTTCAATATTAAGCTTGAAAACTGTACTCTGGATGAAGATAAGGCTAACACCGTGAGCATCACCTTTAACGGTGAGAGCCCAACAGGTTCTAAATTACTGGGTATCATTGGCACCACTGGTGCTGGGGTTGGTATTGGGGCTGCTACAGGCGCTCAGATTGAACTCGGTAAAAAAACCTTCGTTCAAAACTTAACCGAAGGTGATAACACCCTGCTGTTCTCCGCATGGTTGCAGGGACTTGCAGGTGCCGTTGCGGTTCCTGGTGAGTTCTATGCTTCAACTAACTTCACCATGCAGTACGATTAATCGCTCTTAGTTTTTATCTGCACGCTAGCGGTTTTTGGCGTGCAGTATTTTTTAGATTTTTACACTCAAAAAATCATTTATTTTCTGAATAAATTATGCGTGTACAGCAACATTCAGATTTGATGAGGGTTTTTACAGGCAAATTAAATGGATAAATCAATTGTAATTCGGGAAAGATTTCTTGGTGTTATTGTTGTTTTGTTCATACAGAGCTTTTTTTCTTCAGCAATTGCCGTTGAGTTTAATACAGATGTTTTGGATGCTGAGGACAGAAATAATATTGATTTATCTCGATTCTCTCAGGCTGGTTACGTCATGCCGGGGCGTTACAGGCTCGAGCTGGTTTTAAACGGGAAAAAAATTTCAGAGCAGGAGATTATCTTTCGGGAAAAAAGCCAATATAGCCCAAATGAAAAACCGAGGGTAGAAACCTGTTTGACCCAGGAGCAAATTGCTTTGTTGGGTTTAAAAGTCAGTGCATTGGAAAAGGTCAAATTTGACACGCAAGGACTTTGTGCTGATTTTTCAGCGCTGGAGGGAGTGGTATTGCGGGGGGATCTTGGAACCTCTGCGTTATACATCACCATCCCCCAGGCCTGGCTGGAATATCAGGATGAGAGCTGGTTGCCACCTTCCCGCTGGGAAGAGGGGATTCCGGGCATATTGCTGGACTACAGCATTAATGCCATTAACCAGCGGCCAGTTCATGGGCACCAGACTCAAAGCGTAAGCTCTAACGGGACCGCGGGTGCCAATGCGGGCGCGTGGCGACTGCGCGGTGACTGGCAGGGAAATTACGATCACACGACAGGCGAGGCGAATAGTACCCAGCGAAATTTTGACTGGACCAGAATATACGCTTTTCGGGCATTACCCAATCTCATGGCAAAGATGACGGTTGGTGAAGATTACCTCAGTTCCGATCTGTTTGATTCATGGCGCTACACAGGTTTGTCTTTGGTGAGTGATGAAAGCCAGCTTCCGCCGAAATTACGTGGGTATGCGCCTGAAGTGAGCGGGATTGCTAAAACAAATGCAAAAGTAACGGTCAGCCAGCAGGGGCGGATAGTTTATGAAACAACGGTTCCGGCAGGGCCTTTCCGCATCCAGGACCTGGGCAGCGCAATCAATGGGACGCTTGATGTCAGGATTGAAGAGCAGGATGGCTCGGTACAAACATTTCAAACCACTATGTCCAGTATTCCGTACCTGACCAGAGCGGGTCAGGTACGTTACAAGCTCGCCGTTGGACGGCCTTCAGATTATGGTCGCCACATTGACGGATCGCTGTTTGGTACCGCCGAGATTTCATGGGGACTCAGTAACACCTGGTCATTGTACGGTGGGGGTATTTTTTCTTCCGATTACAACAGTATTGCTATCGGGCTTGGGCGAGATCTTTATCATTTTGGTGCGATTTCAGCCGATATAACTCAGTCCATTGCCAGACTACCGCAGGACGATACTTTGCAGGGACGAGCTTACCGGGTGAGTTATTCCAAGCACTTTGATGAGTTCAATAGCGATGTGACCTTTGCGGGATATCGATTCGCAGAGCGTGATTATATCAGCATGTCGGATTTTCTAAGCTACCGAAACTACAACAATGCATATGGGAAGCGAGGAAACCACAGAGATCTCTATACCGTAACGGCGAGTAAGTCATTTACGGACATGAGATTAACGGCCTATCTGAATTGGTCGCATGAGACATATTGGGACAAAGCGGATAACGATCGCTACAGCCTTTCTCTCAACCGCTATTTCGATATTGGGCGTCTGGTTAATACCTCACTCTCTCTTTCTGCCAGCCGTAGCGAATATGAGGGAAAAAAGGATGACGCCATCTGGTTGAGCCTGAACATTCCCTTCGGGCGAGGAGCGATAAGCTACAACGGCAATTTGAATAATGGTGATTTCAGCCAGAACGCCAGCTGGTATCAGCGCCTGGAGAATAACGACAGCTATCGCCTTAGCGCCGGCACAGCCAGCGGCAACGGCGAACATTTAACGGCTCAGGGAACGGGGCTGTATAACCATTACGGATCGTCCGGAGATGTTACGGCCAATATTGGCTGGAGAGAAAGTGCCTATACCTCACTGGGTCTGTCTGTCAACGGGGGAATAACCGCGACGGGCAGGGGCGTAGCACTGCACGGCAGTAGTTTCCGGGGAGGAACCCGCATGATGGTTAGCACCGATGGCGTAGCTGATATTCCGGTGGGGCGAAATGGGAAAACAAATATATTTGGTATTGCCGTGGAACCTTCTGTTCCGAGCTACTACCGAACTTCAACCCGGATAGACGTTAACCGCCTGTCTGATGATGTCGAAATGGGCGGTTCACCCGTGGCCGAGGCTGCGTTGACCGAAGGGGCAATTGGATATCGACGCTTTAACGTTCTGAAAGGAAGCAAGCTGGTGGCCATTATTGCCCTGTCCGATGGCTCACATCCGCCTTTTGGGGCCAGCGTGCGCGATGAAAAAGGGCGAGAACTTGGAATGGTGAGTGAGGGGGGCCTGGCCTGGATCTCAGGCGTTAGCCCCGGTCAGCATCTGAGTCTCCACTGGGAAGGTAAGCCTCAGTGTAACGTGAGCCTGCCGGCAAATCTGGATATGAAGCAGGTCTTATTGCCGTGCCAGGCCACTAAAGATTAGTAGGAAGAAGCTGCAATCACGCTCGGGCGTAAAAACCTGATTTTTATTTACTGATGAATATATCGAAAAGTAATGAACAACATGATGAAAAGAACTGGAGCGATGATGTTAGCTGCCGGGATATTGTTCCTCGGCAGTAATACACCATCACAGGCCGCCATTGCACTGGACAGAACCCGGGCTATATTTCCCGGTTCTGAAAATAGCATGGCTTTAAATATCAGCAATGAGAGCCAGAAGAAACCCTATTTGGCTCAGGCTTGGCTGGAAAATGAGCAGGGACAAAAGTTGACCGATTACCTGAACGTAACGCCGCCATTACAGAGGGTAGAAGCGGGTGAGAAAAGTGTCATTCGGGTCTCTGCGTTGCCTTCGGCTAAAAGTTTACCCCAGGATCGGGAAACATTGTTCTGGTTCAATCTTCGTGAGATTCCACCTAAAAGCGACCGTCCAAATGTTTTGCAGGTCGCCTTACAAACCAAAATTAAATTGTTCTATCGTCCGGCAGGGATTATGCCGGTTCGTTACAGCAGGCAGGATGACAAACTTATACTGCACAAGGTTGCCGGCGGTTACCGGGTAGAAAACCCAACGCCGTATTACATGACCATTATGGGAATAACCGGCGGCAAGAAACAGCTTATCCCGAATGGCATAAAGCCCGTGATGATTGCACCTAAAAGCAGTGAGGTTTTCCGTAGCAATATATCCTCACAGCCCTGGATTATAAGCCTCAATGACTTTGGTGGCAGAGCGGAAATGCCATTTAGCTGTGAGGGAACGGTCTGCCGGGCAGCGGATTTAAATCAATATGCAGGGTAAGGGTGTTTCGGAGTAATCAATAGGTAAAAATAGCGTAGCGCCAATGAAGTGAAAAGCACGATATATTCAATCGGAGGTGTGAAAAATGAAAAAAAGAAAATTATTTCATTACCATACAATTTCATCATTGCTTGAGGAGAGTCAAATCTCACGTCACGTCATCGTCGCATTAATCAGCATGATGACCGCCTTGCCGCTGAGAGCTGAAACCGATGTTGAATTCAGCGGCACACTGGTGAGTACCCCCTGCCGGGTACAGGTTGGGGATGAGGGGCTGACGGTCGATTTTGGCGAGCTGGCGGCGAAAAACATTATGGACAACGGCCAGACAGAACCGGTGTTATTTCATATCCAGCTGAGCGAGTGCGATCTGTCGCTGGGGAGCCAGGTATTTGTAAAATTTAACGGCGAGAATGTTGCCACCAATAGCGCTCTCTTTGCGGTGACCGGCGGTGCATCGGGTATTGGCCTGTCGTTGACGGATTCTGAGGGCAACACGGTTATTCCGGGCGATGAACAAAAACCCGTCCCGTTATCTGCCGGCACCAATCAATTGACGTGGCTTGCGAGCATACAGGCCACAAATGAAGGGCCTGTACAGCCAGGTGAATTCTATTCCATTGTGGAATTTGTCATGCGTTATGAATAGCCGCGCATCAGCTCGACATTCAAAATTGTCTCCCGGATGGCTGGCGAAGGGGGAGGTATTAATAAGGTGGGATAGTCAATAGGATTTATGGCTGAAATTAGTTTTGTGATTTATTTATAGAAATAAAAAACCTGTCACATTTTTGATGACATTGCTGAATGAGATCCAGCTATAGCACTAAAAAATAACTCAGAAATAGCCATGTTTTTTATGACATTAAAGACAACCACCTAAATTTGGCAGGGGGCAAAGTACAGCGAATTATGTTTATATAATTTCAAGCCGCGCGAAATGAAAGTTATACCAGGGTAATAGTTTGTCAGCTAAATAATCCGGGGATAAACAGTTCAGGTGGGGGAATAAAAAGACCGCATTTATGTCATTCCCCTGTCGTGCAGAGTGAATATCCTAATGCACCATGGAGTTCGCCCATGATATATAGGAGGAATAGACATGCGTAAAGACAGCGTAATACTTCATCAACAGACTCAGCAGTGTTTAACGTTACTGGCGCTATTACACCATACGGGGCAAGAATGGGTGAGTACGCGTGAGGTCGCTGACAAGTTAGATATAAGTGTATATCGGGCTCGTTTACGTCTATTGGAGCTACAAGAGAAAGGCAGGGTGGACAGTAATCGAGAGTCAGGCATCAAAGGGAAAGCATTGTACTGGAAACGGATAAACGCGTGATAAATCATTATTTTAAGGTTGGGATCGAAAGTGTTCTGGTCGATTTGAGAAATACTGGCGCATGGATAAATAAAGACGTACACGCGCTTTATTTTCCAGATATGCGGCATCTGATGGCGTGGAGTTTTCGACCAGAATTTGGAAACAAAATCACTCTGATTGTAGGCGGAAAGCGACAATTAAGTGCTTTGTCAGGGTTATTAGATGGGTTGCCGGTTTTTCTGGTCGATGCTAATTTATCCGTTCCGTCGATGAAAATATATTTAAAACACTGCCATGATAACTACCTGAAAACTTGTGTTTCCAGGGGGCATGTTTCATTAAATTTTACAAAAAATGAAATATATTTGTTAAGCCGTTTACTTATCGGGGTTGCACCACGGCGTGCAGATAAACAGGAAAGTGCTATTAAAGTACGGTTGATGAAAAAGATGGACGCCGACAATCTGGTCGTTTTATTGATTCGGTTGAGGCTACTGCTGGTGCTGAATTCAAAATTTAGGCAGCTTGCCCCGGCTCGGAATCAAAGTAATTGTCTACCAAACAGAAACGACATGAACGGAACCCAACAAGGGGGATTTAATGAACCTAAGAATGTTGCTAGCTCTAAAACTGTTTGCGCTTTTAGTACTAAATTTACTTATTCCAGTTAGTGCTCAGGCTGCATTATCAGTAGATCGTTCACGTCTTATTTTTAATGAAGGCGATAAGTCTGTAAGTCTGACCATTGCAAACCGTAATACACAAGATCCGTACCTGGCCCAGGGATGGATAGAAGATGAACAGGAAAAAAAATTATCTGGCCCTTTGATGGTGCTTCCCCCGATGCAGCGCGTTGAGGCCGGGTCTAAAACTGCAGTACGCGTTCAGGCATTACCGGAAGTTTCTCAACTGCCTAAAGACCGCGAAAGCGTGTTCTACTTAAATTTGCGTGAAATACCGCCCAAGAGCGATAAAAAAAATAGCCTGATGCTGGCCATGCAAATCCGGATGAAGATTTTTTATCGTCCGGCAGCGCTTAAAGTGGATGTGATGGCAGACGCAGTGCCAGGCACAATGACTTTGACTTTAAACAGGCAGGGGAATCAATACGAAATAGTTAACCCCACGCCTTATTATTTTACTTTTGTCGAAGCCCGCCAGTCGACCGGGACGCATGGCATGAGCAATTTTCAACCTGTGATGGTTGAGCCGAAAAGCAAGACGCCCCTGGCAATTCCGGCTGATGAACTAGGCACCACGCCGGTATTAATGTTTGTGAACGATTATGGCAGCCAACGATTGCTGACATTCACCTGCCAACATTCTGTCTGTAAAGCTGGATCTGTTGAAGCACCAAAACAGGTTGGACACAAACCAGTGACTACGGCTTTCAGGCAAGGGTGATGTGATGCGTTTTTATTGTCGTTTTTTTAATAGAGGCCTGTTGCTGAGCACCCTGCTATCGTTTGCGGTTTTTGCAGCAGAAGAGGGCGATCAGACGATTGTCACCATTACCGGAATATTGGTGGATGCTCCAGAGTGTACCGTTGCCGATGGAAATACTATCACCGTAGATTTTGGTGATAGCGTTGTCACCCGGCAGATAGATGGCATCAATTTCCGAGAGGAAATAAAATACAACCTGACTTGTAAAAGCCTCTCGAGTTATGCGATCAGGTTAGCTATAAGGGGCGAAACCGCCTGGACTGCTGACATATTAAAAACAAACTACCCCAATTTGGGAATCAAGCTTTACAAGGGCACGGAAGCGTTAATTCCTGGTGAATTCATCAATTTTTATTATCCGGCACAACCATCACTCTATGCTGTACCCGTCACCAATGATGCCAGCCAGTTAAGCGCCGGAGCATTTAATGGTTTCGCCACTATGGTTTTCGAATACCAATGAGAGAGTTCAAGATGAAGCAATGGCTAACAGGCACTCTTGTTTTTTTTGTATGCAGTCTTGTATTGCCCGCGAGAGGGGATACAGAGGTAACCTTTAAAGGTATTTTAATTGAAGATGAGCCCTGCATTGTGAACGGTAACTCGACGGTGATAGTAGATTTCGAGGAGATCTTATCGACTCGGGTACAGAACCAAACCAAAGCTTTTAAAGTTGATGTGGACTGCGGGAGTAACGCTGCTCAAAAATTAAATTTGCGAATATCAGGCACTCCAGCAGCGCAGTCTCCATTGCAGTATTTTCAGACCGGTCTCGATGGGTTGGGGGTTGCGATTCACCTGGATAGCGTGTCGAATCCCTATCTCAAACCAAACGATTGGTCTCTGATGGAGGAGCAATATCTGGCGAAAGGATACATCAATATGGTCGCCAGGCTGGGTGTTCTGACATCCACAGTGCCAACTGGCGCATTTAGATCGCCGCTAACCTTAGAGATTGCCTACCCGTAATTGCTGGAGAGAAAAATGTACCTGACTAAGTCAATTCACGGTATCAAATATTTTTTTAAACTTTTTTTATCTGTGCCTTTGCTTCTTATGTCCTCAGTGAGTCTGGGGGCCGATAATAACATCGAGATCGTTGGAACGGTTATTGCCCCGCCCCCTTGCCGTTTAAATAACAACGAAGTTATTAATGTGGACTTTGGTAATAGTATTGGGGTCAAAAAAGTCGCCAGCGGGCAGTATCGGCAGGAAATAGTATTGGATCTAACTTGCGATGCATATAATGACGCATGGCAACTGACCCTTAAGGTCACCGGTCTGGCCGTTGATTTTGATAGCGACAACGCCACCTTACAAACGGCAGAAAAAAGCGATTTGGGTATAAAACTCTATGCTGATGGCAAGGCATTTCCGCTGCTGACCGCAATCAATATTAACGGAACTGTATTGCCTAAAGTTGAGGCCGTTCTGGTCCAGCGGGAAGGTGTTGAATTGACGGAAGGCCCTTTCACCGCGAAGGCCATCCTCAAAGCGGAATACCAGTGAGCACGTTATCATATGATCTGGTATTCGTATTTAATTGCTTTTACTCCCGTTCATTTTTGCACATGAATGCCGGGTAGCGAAGGCTCCCAATAAGCCAGTATTTCTCATTTAGTTTTTTGATCGAAAAATATCGGCCTGAATTTTTCCCCTGATCATAAAAATATTTTAAATAGACTTCATCAGGCGTTGTGTCTCCAGCCAGCTTCATTTCCTTTATAGATATTATTTGCCATATCCCATCCTGTACGGGTCTTATTTTAACTGACGCGCGGCGATTGAGAGAGTGATTTGTATTATCAAAAACGATATCACCTCCAGCGGAGATAATGCCTGATCCATCATGTTTGAAAGAGAAGTCATAGCTGGCGGCCAGAGAGAAAGTGTGTGGTGGGGTGTTGTTGGTTTTTTGAAAGTAAGAGGTGCAGGTAAGATCGGGGGCAAGATTTTTTTTATAGTAAACGTATGCTGTAGCCGCAATGATCATTAAGACGGAAATTATGCTGGCAACAATGTATTGAGATGTTTTGTTCATTACTGGACCCCGTTCCAATTGCCATCCATGAAGTTTGAGCAATCAGTGATTTCATTTTCTTTGCCTGTACAATGAGAAAGAAAAATCACTCCTCTCTCAGAGAAAATCGATTTTTTGTCAAGAAATACAAAAATTGTACCCGGTAAGTTACAGTTTAGCCCAACTGCGGCCGCCATCATTTCTGTGTTTTTAAGCAACGACTGCTTACTTATATCCAGAGATGGTGTCAGGGATTTGACATCGCAGTTCAGAATATGTCCAATCAAGGCTGTTCTAATGGGTACAGGATCCTCATTCCTTAAGGCCACTACCGCTAAAGATAATATGGCTGTGAAGGCGGGGATTAGCCAAATTTTAAGCTTTGACCTTGAAAGAATTTCAGTTTCGCCGGGAGATGGCGACATTTCACTGGCCTTAGGTTGAGCTTCTTCCACCATCTTAATGTTGATTTCATCCGTCAGCATAAAGCCGATTCTGGGAATAGTCTGGATGCAGCCATCAGGTAACTCACAGGCAGCCAAAACTTTTCTTAAACGGGATATGAAATGATTGAGACTATTATTAGAACCTTCAAGTCCCCACTTCTCCCATACCTCTTCAAAAATTTCATTTCTGGAAACAACCCGGCCTTTTTCCTTGATAAGAAATTCAAGTAAACGGCACTCGGTTAATGTCAGTGTCAAAGGGTCATCGGCTCCTGAGTTTTTTTCCTTCCAAATCATTCCGTCCTCAGGTTTAAATTTTACATCACCGTTTAATATATAAAACATACTTGCAACATCCAGTTGGAACTCTATGTTTGGAAGTATATTAAAAAAAATGATGCTATCAAACATTACGCCGTCTTCAATATGATTGTTGTGTATGTATAGTGAATTTACGATATATTGTTCTGTATTTTTGATTATTGACGATGCAAGGCACTGATTGAGGCTATTAAGGAATAGAATAATGGTCATTCAGCAGCAATAAGAAACGTGAGAACGACCATGTCAGATTCAGCCTTAAAAAATTTGGTTTCACGGAAGATAGATAGAGACAGTTGGAGAAAGAACTATGTCTCAGATTGTTCCATAAGAAATCAGCACGCTTTCAATGCCGTGGCTGATTGTCTGCTTGACTCAGGCGGTAGAGTATTAAATACGAAAGAAATTGCAGATAAATGTAACTTATCTATCTATACCGCACGACATTATTTGATGAAGTTGGAAAAAAATAATGTTGTCGACTGTAAAAAAAATGAAAAGTGTCACGAATGGTGTCTGAAAAGTCTTTAAGTAAGTAAAGACTGTCAGGCACTATATTATATAAAGCAAAAGAGGTGTATTTAACTTGTTGTTAACCAATGATTGTTTTATATACCATCAATTCTGGTGGTTGTTAATTCTGAGATAAGTTCTACTGCAGAGTTATTTACTGAATTCTTTCTGCTTTATGGTGTTTGCAACCATTTGTGCAGAGGGGGGGTTATGCTAAAGCCTAAAAATATCGATTTTGTTGTGCTGAGCTATTCTATGTGGCTTTAACTTATAATTGGATTAAACTTATTTCTCGTCGACCAGAGGGGATTAATGATATGGGTTTATTCATCTCATAGGGTTGTGATTCCACCAGATTGTTAATATTGGCCACTGATAAGCAGGCAATGACGTCGCATTCATTAAAGATAAAAACAGACTGATTATTGATTTTGTTATAAACCAGTGTTCATTTAACCAGCGCCAGTGTATTCAAATGGTCTGGACACTGTTTAAACAACTAAAGATGCCACTCCAGGGGGGATTTGATGGTGGCATTGAACGCGCCATTTTTTTAATCAGCCAGCTGGAAGGCATGCCGGTAAATAATAGTGATTTTCCGGGGTGGCGTTTTTAATATATCCATTAATAAATAGTAAGGAGATTATAATGGCAGATCTTATTGGTATTTCTTTTGAAAGCTCAACATGGGCAAATACCTGGAGTGAAATTCCGTTTGGAGTGACGGCTCGCGTGGTTGATGCCGAGTCTTTGCTGCCGCAGCGTGAAATAGCCGTCCGCATGGAAGTCGATACCGCAGTAGGCGTTTGGATTGGGAGTAACTCTAACATCATTAACCTTGAAACCAACTACGAAGGTGCCGCAACTGCAAAAATCAAATTTAAAGCAGGCGTGCCGCAGGTTGTCAGCATCAAGGTCTCTAAAATCGAAACCAGCGGGCAGGCATCGGTGACTAAGACAGATTCTGTCTTTATGGTGTCCCCGACCTTAAGAAACCATACTTTCCCCATCGCAACGGATGGCAGAGTGACTGAAGCCGACGTTGCCGCGGGCGTTTATGCCATTGTGCCAATTGCCTCACCTGAAGTGGGTAACGTCGTCGGATTTCATTTTGGCGATAATGCCGTACTCAAACAGTCGGAACAAAGCTCTGCTATCAATAGTATTGCCGTTTCTGTTCCGGAGTCATACCTGACTTCAGGCACCCATGCGAGCGCCTTTTATATTACCGATAATTCCGGCAACTCTTCATTCTCAAATATTGTTGAACTCGAAGTCGTCAGGGATAGCTCATCGGCCACGATTGTCGACCTGCCGCCAGTCTCTATCCCCCGTGCGGATAGTAATAACCTCACCATTAACGTCGCCCTGGCCGCCACTGGGGTCGAGGTCCAGCTTGATGGATTATATGAAGGTAAGGTTGTGAATGCTGCGGCTCGTGAAGACTCCATATGTAATATTTACTGGAAATCTTATCGCGGTGCGGTAGAGATTCCTGCGGCCAGTCGCGTGTTTTCATTCCCGGTAGATCCTGAAGGGGCAGAGAATTCCATTATCGTTCTGGATGATGATTACAATGATGAAGGAAATGCCCTGCGAGATCTGCTTTATGCCCTGGGCGAGGGGACCATCAAGATCTCTTATGAAATGGTGATTGAAAAAGACCAAAAACTTCATGCCTCTACTGAAAAAACATACTACGTGGATGTCGTCCCACCGACCAAAAAATAAATAAAAGGAAAACCTGGCGCCGGCGCTTCTGCCGGTGTCAGCATTCCAATATTGGGGAGATCAAGATGATACGGAATAGAGATCTGCGTGCACCCTGGCTGCCGCAGATGAACAATAATGGGATTATTGACGGTGATGATCTTGTTGATGGCTACGTGTACGTCCTGGTTCCGGCCTACAGCAATATGGCGCTGGGCGATCAAATTGTTATTCATTTTGATACGCTCTACTCTATGGCTCGGGTGGTCACCGCTGAGACAGTGGGTAAAAATATAGAGTTTTTAATTCCAGAAGACCAGGTCCCTGATGGTATTTATTTTGTGTATTACACGGCCACGGATGTTGCTCAGAATCCTTCAACTTCATCCAAAACAATAGCTATTGTCAGTCGGGATGGTACTCGCACACTTGAGCAACCTGAATTTTTAGATGCCACAGATGGCGTGCTCTTACATGAAACCGTATTGCAAAACGAGGGCACGCATGTTCATGTCCCGTCTTATAATGGCATGGAGGTTGGTGATAGCGTAGAGCTGAATTATTTACTCTACGATACCGTTGGGGAGCTTATTTCAGAAGCTAGTTTTAGTGAAATGCATACGGTGGTGTATGCCGACCTCCTCGCGGGTTACCAGACATTAATACCTGAATCCAAAATTTTCCTGCCTGATGGTATCCGTGCGGTTGCGTTCTACCGGGTAACGCGCAGCTCGGACGGAAGTCATGCACTTTCATTTGAATCCAGTGTCGTGCTGAATGGTGAAGTCAATTTTCTCGAAAAACCAATATTTAAGGATGCTATAAACGGTTGGTTAACGAAGCAAACCATTTCTCAGGGGATCAGAATATATATTAACGCCTATGCTGACATGGCTGCCGGGGATGAAATTACCTTTATCTGGAGCGGGTACGATAACTCTGGTCAACAGGTTATAACTGGCAGGTTGCCATACTTCGTCTCGGCAAGTGATGTAGGGAATAATGTTGTAAATATTATTTTGTCAGCTTATATAGCCGAGCGCATTGAGCAAGGTTTGCTTGATGTTTATTATAAAGTTACAGACCAAAATGGTATTTACCATGTCTCGTACACGGGATCTGTATTCATTGACTTGCTCAGTGAAATACTTCTGCCAGCCCCCATTTTTACTCAGGCAATAGATAACATCATTCAATACAATGATATTGTTACCGACAACGCCGTAAAAATATTGTTACCCTACACGCTTATTTCTCCAGGGGATCAAATAGCATTAACCATTAATGGGGCTGATGAAAGCGGAGAGAGTGTGCCCGGTGCCGATTATGAGAACACTTTTACAGCCGTACAGGCTGGTTCTCAGTCAGTTAATGCACCTCAGAATATCGCCTTAGCCGTCGGTAACAATGGGACACTTGAGGCTCGCTATAGCGTTCTCAGTAGTGCCGCGGGAGAATATTCATCCTATGTGCAAAGCGCATTAATAGCGAACGTGCCCAAGCAAGAGTTTATCTTAAGAGGAACCCGTAACTCACCTGTTTACGACAGCAGTGCGATAAACGTGACTCCATTTAACTATGGATTTATTAAAGCTCCGGTGGGTAACACCTACAACGTAACTTGCTCTGCAGGGGCTACGATACTTGAGAGTGGAAATAGTAGTTTCACTTTCACAATTGATGCCTCCGGTGTGCAACGCTTTAGAGTGCAATCTGTTATTCTTGGTAATATTAATCTCCAGATATATAATGTTATTAACAGTGCTGAGAAATTTGATTATCCCCTTTTCTTTAGTAATTATAAAGTTGGGCAAGGCAGAGTTAATGCTATTGCTAATACAACGAATGCATTATCAGATGGATTAACACCGTGCAGTATTTATATCAAGATAGATACCACCGGCCACAACACCTACAGTACAGCTATAATTTCATCGCTTACGGTGAGTGTGCCGTACCCGCTGTACGTTGAGGGTTATGGTATGGGCGAAAGTGTTATCGTTCCATTACATCTGGATGGTTCAGCCCAGATCAATATTTTATCCCTTCAGGATGTTATTTCAGCCAGCGTAATTATCACATCAAAAGATAGTGATGATGTATATGAAGTAGTGGACTTGTCATTCAGTGGTTTTAACTAGTCATCAATCTGAGTTTTTATTAATACATCGATAATTGATTGGCTTTCATTTTTATGATGAAGGCTATCAATAAGGAATTATTTATGTCAAATAAAAGGCTAGCAAATGTGGAGTTTACGCTAACGTCTACAGCGGGAGCATTTGCTAATAATATTGATACAAATGAAATTACGGCCCATGTCATGGCAGATGGTTTGCATCAATATGGTGTCGACGTATTGTTCAGTACCTCAGTGACGGGGGCATCATTTAGCAATGGTTCTCAAACTATTGCAGCAAAGACAAATGCATTGGGTACTTGCACTGTTTCTTTACGCAGTGAAGTAAGTGGCTTAGTTAATGTTAACGGTACATGCTTAGTGGAGGAAGTTCATATGGCTAATGTAAATAGTGAATTTTTAGAAAAGGCAGATGTCATCACCCTGACCGAATCAGTACAGGTTGATAATTCTCGGGCTGATGGCGTGACGGCTAACAGAATCGTATATAGCCTGAAGCAGGGCAATGTGCCTGTTCCCGGCCAGTTTCTCACCTTTACCGCTTTCAGCACTTCTGGCGGGGCAAAGTTGTCTGCAGCCTTCGGCCAGACTGATAGCAACGGCAGCTATATTCTTGATATTACGAATACCACGGCTGAAACGGTACTGGTTACTGCGGCATCAGCCATTTCGTTATTTGCGTCTGTCGCATCACAGATAAACTTTGTGGAGGTTGATACGGCGTATACCATTACTTCACTGATTACTGTGAACGGTACCGCGGCTGATGGCGTTAGCCAGAATAAAGTTCTTTTCCAGGTGCTGGATGGCTTGAATAAGCCTGTCTCCGGGAAACTCTTGCAGTTTATTCCGAGCACAAACCTCTCCCTGCAGGACACCTTTGCGACCACTGACAGTAACGGTACCGTAACGCTGGGATGTTCGGCCTTGCTGGCTAGTAGCTACAGTATCACGGCTGTACTTTACGGTGAGAATGTACTTCACACCGTTGGAAACATTACCTTTGTTCAGTCGGCAGAGTTGGATTCGCTTACCGGTGTAATCCTGAAAAATGAAGCCCTTGACGATGGTGTCGATTACTGTGAAATTCAGTACCGTCTAACGAAGAAAAGTACGCGTGACGTTATTGAGAATCAGAAGATCGAGATTCAGCTTAACAGTATTACCGCTTTCCCTTCTGCCCGAACCATTATCACCGACTATGCCGGCATCGCCACACTGCGCGTTTATAACACCGTGGATGAATCAGTAGTGGTAAGTGCTTATACCGCCAATGAAAGCTTAAGCGAGCGGACTATCATTGAGTTCGTGGCTGAAAATAAGAATATGACATTCACCGGAACTGCCAGTGCCACAAGATATCATGGCCTGAATGAATTTATTACTAATTATGAATTTAAAGCAGGGCGAACTTATCAAATTATTGCCGCTATAACTGGTAGTCAGTACAACTGCTCTGCGAACTATGTTTATGTTAACGGGACCTGTACTTATTACGCAGGGGGGATCCCAACGGTAGGAGCCGGTTTCTCGGTAGCTCATCACTTTAGCGGCACTGGTACTTTCACCTGTACCCGAGCGGGTACAACTGCTTATTTCCGCAATTATTATTATATGAGTGCGGGGGCGGCATACAGTGTGACTATTAATGATCTTTCTGCCTAGTTAATCGACGCCAGCATACTGGCATAGCCAGTATGCTGTGACTAAAAATCTTAGAGGATATAATAATGGAAAGCTCTAAATTAAACTCCATTAACTTTAGCTTGAGTTCAACATCTGGAGCGTCTTCAAATAATTCAGATACTAACCGTATTACTGCTTCATTAATGAATGGTGAGACCCCTGTTGCGGCTGTCCAGGTTACATTTATTATAACGGCAGACAATGCTTCCTTTGCAAACGATAGTAAAACGGCTATTGCAACTACTGATTCTAAAGGTGAGTGTGTTGTAGAGCTGAAAAGCAGCGCGCCGGGGAACGTAAAAGTCCAGGCCGTCTGCCTGTTTTCCAGCTATCTCACGGCAGAAACTGAGAGTTACTTTGAGGAAATATCTGAAGATACATACACCCTCACAGCCACCGTCCTTGGCTCTGACACCGCTCCGGCTGATGGTCAGAAAAGTATCACCCTGGTTTACGCTCTTAAAGCGGGGACGACCCCTGTCGCAGGGCAGTATATTTTTGTTAACGCAACCGGCAGCGCCATTGTAGAGCCATCGCTTCTGGTGACTGATGCCTACGGCAGCGCTACCGTAACAGTTACCAATACTGTGGCAGAATCGGTGACTATCAGCGCTGCAGCGGCGCTGTTAGGCGTGGAGGCCAAACCGGTCAGGCTAACTTTCGAAGAAGTTGTGCCTCTGTATACCATTACCGGGGTGGTTAGCAAGAATGATGCCTATGCCGATGGAACTAACCAAAACACGGTCACCTTCTCGGTTACAGAGACCGCTACAGGTAAGCCAGCCACGGGGCAGGTTTTGCAGCTGCTGCCAGGACAGGGGCTGTCTGTCGACACTCTCTATGTTTCGGTTGATATTACCGGCCAGGCCGTCGTCCACTGTACTGCATTAGCTGCCGCCAGCTACACGCTGAAAGCAATATTGTATTCACATTCAGATATCAGCTGTATCGTTGAAGGGATCGTATTTTCTAATTCTGAGTATCTGAAAGGGCTGAAAGGGGTTGTTACGCGAAACAATGCTGAAGCTGGCGATTTTAATAATGGCCAGGATGATAGCGATTATTGCCAGATCCTGTACAGCCTTACCAAAACAAACAGCAGGAATATTCTGGAAGGGCAGAATATTTATATCACTCTCAGCAGCCAGAATGCTCATGTCTCCTCTAAAAAATTAGTCACGGATGAAAACGGCCTGGCGACCCTAAGGGTGTACAGCTCCGTGGCTGAAAGCGTAACGGTAACTGCCACCACGGATGCCGAGGGTATCAGTGATGTCACCGTGGTAGATTTTAAAGCAGCTCCGTTTGTCGCCTCCGGGACATTAAAAGGAAGCGGCTACTATGGTCTGGATGCATTCACTGAAAATAATTATTCGTTCATTAAGAACCACAGCTATCAGTTGCTGTTAAGCACCAGCAGTAAAGGTACCGTTAAACAGCACGAATGTAAGAGCGGGTACAATTTTGTTCAGGGTACAACTGCCTGTCAGATAATTAACGATCCGAGCTTTGCGTTATTCAATGACTTCAATTACGACGGAGGAATGGTTAAGTGTACTAACGCCGGCACGGCTACGGCGACTAACACTTATTATCAGCTATCTACTTTTGCTTCCCTGTCATTTACCCTGGTTATTGTTGATTTAGGCATTAACTAATCTGTTCTTAAGCCGCAGCGTTGGGTTGCGGCTTATATTAATTTCACTGAAGAGGTGTAATGATGAATAACATAGTCAGCCGTGCAGATAATGAGAGCGTAATGAAACTTACCTCTGCAATTCACGTTAATAACTCTCCTGCTAACGGTACCGATTACAATGCTATTTTATTTGCTGTGACGCGTAATGAGGTCCCTTGTCCTGGCCAGTTTATTCATTTCTCAGTATACAGCCCTTCTGGTAATGCGACCTTGCCTTCGCCCTATGCTGAGACGGACAGTAATGGCAATTTTTTGCTTAAAATAACTAACACTGTAGCTGAGGATGTTCTTATTGTTGCCGCGCCAGCCATTAGTGACGCATTTAATTCAACAAGTGACACCCTGAAATTCTCTCAGGTAGAAGAGTTGTATAATATACAGGTAACCACGCTAGTTAATAAATCTGCCGCCGATGGCACCAGTCAAAATAAAGTGCAGTTAAAAATTAACAATGCTTTAAATAAGCCCGTGACTAACAAATTAGTTCAGTTTTTACCTTCAACAGGTTTAACATTACGTGACAGGTTTGTATTGACTGATTCCGATGGCGTAGCTGCGGTTAGCTGTACCGCTTTGGCTGAAGGCGATTATTTTATCTCAGCTGAGATTTATGGGGAGAACGTTGTCCAGGCAATAACAGGCATATCATTCACCAAATCGTCGGAATTGTCTGGCCTGAGTGGCTACGTGCTTAACAACACGCTTCAGGTTAGTGCCGATGGGGTTGAGTACTGGGAAATTGTCTACTTCTTGAAAAAGAGTGCCCGGGATATAAATGCCAACAAAGAAATATCTATTGTCCTGAACAGCGTCACCGCTTATCCATCCAAACGAACTATTATTACAGATGATACCGGCATGGCTACTCTGTATGTCTATAATACCGTGGCTGAATCTGTAGTGGTGAGTGCCTATGCTGATAATGATAATCTTGTTGCACGGAATAAAATAGTTTTTAGCAGCTAGCAATCAAAGTGTTAATATTAAATTTTTATCATGATAATGTTTGTATGAGATTTTCACCTGGGCTGTAAACCCCCATGCCATTAAATGGTATGGGGGGCTCTGGAGCACAGATTAATCAATATAGCTGTATGTTGTGTCTGATGGCTGGCGTTTATCTGTTTCCGTTCTGAACGAAACATTACCAATTAATATCGCTTAAATTTTCACGAAATAAATGAGCGTGCTGGCCTGTTAATTCAATTGTCTGTGAATAGACTATTGCGGTTTCATATTATTTTCATGAACCCTCATCAGCTGGTGTTTTCCCGGTATCAGGTTATTCAGCTATTCATAAGCGGGCTAACCGTTATATTCAGCCAGCCGACGGCCGGCAGTGACCACCATTGTCCGTAAATATGACCGTATCATGGATGGTGCCTGAGGTGTTTTTAACGGAATAAAGAGGGGCGGGCGTTATACAATGTAAACCAAATGATATGATTTAACCTATTGTTAACTAAGGGGTGTTTTTTGTTTCGTCACTATTGGTGGTTGTTAACTCTGGAATGAATTTTTAATCAGAATTATTTGCTGTTATCTGTGTTTTTATGGGGGTTTTTATCTGTTTCGTTCGCTGCATTTTTATGTTGAATCCTCAAAATATCGATATTGGGTCTGTAAACTATTCTTTGTGGATTTAGCTCATAATTGAATTAGACTTATTTCTCGACGACCAGAGGGGATGAACGGGTGAGAGCATATTCATCCATTATATCTATGGTTTCTCCCCACGATTAATGTTAGTCACTGATAAGCAGGCAATGAAATGTCATTCATTAAATATAAAAAAACATATCACTCATTGTTTTTTTTATTGTTGTTCAATGTTTATTCAACCAGTGCCTTAGCGTTCAAATGGCCTATTGTTTTAGATACTAAAGTCGAAGTTGTTAGTCCCACTTCTGTAAATTACGTCGGAACCTGGGGGGTTATTGATGTTGATGATAGCCTGGATGATTTTGGTGAAAGATATATCGGTATTTTACACCGGCATAGTTCCACCTCAGGAACGCTTGTTACTGGTTCGATGGCAAACCCACTTAACGTCAGTGCTAGTACCTGCCCTGACTCGCAGTTACGGCTGAGCTGTTTAGGTGCAAAATGGATCGAAAGATACGGTGAATCTGGCAGCTATACGGTGAATCACAGCGGGGCCAATGTTGGCTCCGAATGTGTAATGATCGCCGCAGTTCCGCAGCAAACTAACGCCAGCTGGGTTAACAGGAAATTCCCGAATGTGGGTGAAGCCCAGTGTATTGGTACTCCACCCGTGGATCAGTGGTGTGCATTAGATACAAAAACACTTGAGTTTGATTATGGCTCACTGACGGTTCAGGACGCTATTGGGAAGAAAATTTCCAAATCACTGGTCGTTGAGTGCACAGACAGAATTCAGTTTATTTTGAGGCTTAAAGGGAGCGCTAAGATTCCGTTGTCAAATGGCATGTTTGCTGTTTTAACCACGAATGATGGCACGCCTTTGGGAAGTGTATTTGATGGCGATCTTAATAACACAATCGTTTTAACCAGCCAGCTGGAAGGCACGCCGGTAAATACCGGTAGCTTTTCCGGGAATGGTATTTTGTTTGTAACTTATCCCTAAATAATAGTGAGGAGATTCGAATGGCCAATCTTATTGGTGTTTCGTTTGAAAGTTCAACATGGGCAAATACCTGGAGTGAAATTCCGTTTGGAGTGACGGCTCGCGTGGTCGATGCCGAATCATTGCTACCGCAGCGGGAAGTGACTGTGCGCATGGAAGTTGAAACCGCAGTGGGTACCTGGGTAGGCAGTGATTCTAACAAAATCACCCTTGAAACCAATTACGAAGGTGCCGCAACTGCAAAAATCAAATTTAAAGCAGGTGTGCCGCAGGTTGCCAGGATCACAGTCTCTAAAATCGAAACCGACGGGGAAGCATCGGTGAGTAAGACAGAGGCTGTCTTCATGGTGTCCCCGACGCTAAGAAATCACACTTTCCCCATCGCAACGGATGGCAGAGTAACTGAAGCGGACGTTGCCGCGGGGGTTTTTGCCATTGTGCCAATTGCCTCACCTGAAGTGGGTAACGTCGTCGGATTTCATTTTGGCGATAATGCCGTACTCAAACAGTCGGAACAGAGCTCTACTATCAATAGTATTGCCGTCTCTGTTCCGGAGTCATACCTGACTTCAGGCACCCATGCGAGCGCCTTTTATATTACCGATAATTCCGGAAACTCTTCATTCTCAAATATTGTTGAACTCGAAGTCGTCAGGGATAGCTCATCGGCCACGATTGTCGACCTGCCGCCAGTCTCTATCCCCCGTGCGGAAAGCAACAACCAAACCATTAACGTCGCCCTGGCCGCCACTGGGGTCGAGGTCCAGCTTGATGGATTATATGAAGGTAAGGTTGTGAATGCTGCGGCTCGTGAAGACTCTATTTGTAATATTTACTGGAAATCTTATCGCGGTGCGGTAGAGATTCCTGCGGCCAGTCGCGTGTTTTCATTCCCGGTAGATCCTGAAGGGGCAGAGAATTCCATTATCGTTCTGAATGATGATTACAATGATGAAGGAAATGCCCTGCGAGATCTGCTGTATGCCCTGGGCGAGGGGACCATCAAGATCTCTTATGAAATGGTGATTGAAAAAGACCAAAAACTTCATGCCTCTACTGAAAAAACATACTACGTAGACGTTATCCCGCCGACCAAAAAATAAATAAACAGAAAATTTGACACCGGTATTTTACTGCCGGTGTCAGTATCCCAATTCTGGGGAGAATACGATGAGACTAAACAGAGATCTGCGTGCGCCCTGGCTGCCGCAGATGAATAATAATGGGATCATCGATGCTGATGATCTGGATCAGGGTTCTGTTTATGTTATGGTTCCGGCCTATAGCAATATGGCGCTGGGCGATCAAATTGTTATTTATTTTGATACACTCGTTACAATGGCCAAAATTGTTGACCCGGGCATTATAAATCAAAACTGTTTGTTTGCGGTCCCCCAGGCACAAATTCCGGATGGGGTTTATTCTGTTTATTATACCGCGATGGACGTCGTTGGTAATGCATCCACATCATCTAAAACGACGGCTATAGTCAGCCGGGATGGAACAAGAACCTTAATCCCGCCGGTCTTTACCGACGCGGTTAACAATGTGTTATCCCTGGACAGCGTATTAGCCAATGAAGGAACACATATCCAGGTTCCTGCTTATAATGGAATTCGGGCAGGCGATATTGTCGAACTCAATTACCTGCTGTTCAACGCTAATAATGAAGTGATCCCTGAGGCTAATTTTAGCGCCAGCCATACGGTTGTGAATGCTGATATTAGCTCAGGGTATATTACCCTTATCCCTGAATCTAAGATTTTCCTGCCGGAAAGCGCCCGGGCAATGGCATTTTACCGCGTAACTCGCGCGTCCAACGGGAGCGTAGCCCTGTCGTTTGATGCTGAAGTGATGCTTGATGGCGACGTGAGCTTTTTGGAAAAACCCCATTTTACCGATGCGGTTGATGGCTGGCTAACCCAGCACGAAGTTACCGGGGGCATTCGCGTCCATATTAATGGCTACAGCGGGATGGCCGCAGGCGACGTTTTGACCCTGCTATGGCAGGGGTTTGATACCGATAATGCCAGCGTGCCTGCCGCCAGCGGCAGTATGGACCATACCGTTACCGTGGCCGACGTTCAGACTGGCGTCATTTATCTCACGCTTTCACGGGATATTGCCCAGGCTATCTACATGGGGCGGCTGGATGCCTGGTACCGCGTCAGGACTCCATCCGGGGCGCGCAAAGTGTCTTATACCGGCTCGTCCTTTATTAACCTGGCCAGCATTGTTTTTCTTCCGGCCCCATCCTTCCCGCAGGCGGACGACAGCACCATTGAAACTGACGTTATTGAGGCAGACGGCGTACTGAATATCAGTATTTTGTACGACTCAATGGTGATGGGGGACGAGATCGCGCTGACGTTAAGCGGCAAAGATAAGACCGGCGCTGATGTTGCTGCGGCGAGCTATCAGCAGACCTTTACCGTGAGCCGTATTGAGGCGCAAATTGTTGCCGTGCCGGGAAGGGTGGCCATCGCCGTGGGCGATTCTGGCTTCCTCTATGCCGGGTACTCAGTCAAGACCCTTGCGGGAACGTCCGTCTCGCTGACGGAAAGCGTCATGATTGTTGAATCAGGCGCAAAACCCAAAGAGCTGGCCTTCAGAAGTACGCACGGTGCGCCAGTCTATGATTACGGCGCTATCCACGTCTCTCCTTGCAACTACGGTTTCATCAGAGCGTCGGCGGGTACCCGGCTGATGGTTTCCTGCCCTAAGGGGGCGGTTATTCTGGAAAGCGGTTCGACCTCGTACAGCACCGTCATGGGCGTGAGCGGCGTAAAATCTATTCGGGTGCAGTCCACCTCCGTGGGAGGGGTCACCGTCTTTGTGCAGAATCTGGATAACCCATCCGAGAGCGTGACTGGCACCATGACATTCAGTAATTACCGTTTGGGTGAAGGTAAGATCCTCGCCATCGCAAATACCAGCGGTGCCCTTCCGGATGGCGTCTCCCCCTGCAGTATTTATCTGATGATGGCCGAACAGTCAGACGACCAGCCCACGGCTGATGATTTATCTCGCCAGCCTATAACTTCTTTACGGGTAAGCGTTCCACTTCCGCTGAAGGTGGCGGGTCATGGGCCGGGAGAAAGCGTTGAGCTGATGCTTAATGCCGATCATTCCGCGCAGGTCAACATCGTGAGCGATGTGGCCGTTGACTCGGCGGCGGTCATTATTACCTCTCCGCAAAGCTCGGGCACTTACCAGACGGTCAATATGTCATTTACTGATTTTAAATAAATTCAAAGAAGGGGATTACTATGTCGAAAAATACGATAAGTACCGATAGCGCCTCTGAAGACATATCGCTCAGAGCTGACCTGACGCTGAGCACCACTTCCGGGGCAGATGCGAACGGGGTGGCGACCAATGTGATTACGGCCCGCGTTTCGCAGGCCGGGAGCCTGTTAAGCGGTATCAATATCACTTTCCTTATTACCTCGGGAACCGGCGCCAGCTTCAGCGACGGCAGCACCGTGTATACCGGCACCACCAATATTCTGGGGACATGCACGGTGCCGGTGACCAGCATCCGGACGGGAGAGGTGACGGTGCTGGCCACCTGCTATGTGGGCGGGGTGACCTCCAGCGGCTCGGTCACGATGGTATTTGGTGAGGTGGAAGGCGGTGATGATAAAAATCTGCAGCTGCACGGTCAGGTGATACGCGACGAAGCGGTGAACGATGGCCTCTCGGTGAATACTGTCCGCTTCACCCTGTTAAACGATCAGAATAAACCTGTGGCAAATAAGGAACTCCGCTTCGGCCTGAGCGGCGGCAGCGCCCAATTAAGCACGGTGACGGCCATCACGGATGCGGCCGGTCAGGCGCAGGTCAATGTGACCAGCACTGCCGTTGGGAGTGTGGACATCACGGCCACACTGGTTGAGGATGCCACTATCACCGCCACTGCCTCAGTAACATTTATCAAAACAGAATATTCCCTTAGCTACAATATTCTCAGAAACGGGGTGGAGGCTGACGGGGAAAGTGTAAATTATATTTCGTTTACATTGACTAATCAGTCCGGAGGCGCTGTTGCCGGGCAAACAATTAACTTTGTTGTGCAAAGTGCTTCGGGCAACGCCATTCTCAGAAGTCGCTCAGAAATCACAGACCACAATGGTTTGGTAGTGGCTTATGTGGCAAATACGACTCCGGAAGCGGTGTCGCTGGTTGCCACATTGCAGGACGATGCTCAGGTGAAAATTTCTGCACCACTCTTTTTCACTGAGGTAGCGGTTGTGCCGGATCCGGTCAAATATGTGCTATCAGGCACAATAACGAAAAACGACTCTTATGCCTCAAATATGGAAATGAGTGGTCGTTATAACACCGTGCTTTTTACTCTTCTCAGGAATGGCGAGCCTGCCGTGGGGGAGGTTATTAATTTTACCTCACAGTCCAGTCATCTGTTTTTGACTCAAACCAGTGCGGTAACGGATGAGCGCGGCCAGTGCGAAGTCTCCTGCCGGGCAGATTATGCAATATATAGGAGTGGTTCAATCTACACCATTATTGCTGCCAGAAAGTCAGGGGGTACCAGCTGTATCGTTGAGAATATTAAGTTCCTTTATGCTCAATTCTTCAGTGCATCACTGAAAACTTCAGGAGATATCCCTGCTGATGGGAAAAGTTATCATGAAGTTTATATTAAATTAGCTCATAGCGATAACAATGATGTTTTCTCAATAGTTTCTCTCGAGTATAAATCATCAAGTAGTACTGCAAAAATAGGTGATAGCGTTATTAGTTCTAATATTGGCGGCTCAAGGTTGCCGGCTGGGGCGAGTCACACTATTTATATTCGCAATACAGTAAAGGAAACAGTTACGCTAACAATAAATAATACTGACGGTGTTGTTGCTGGTAGAGCACCGTCCGTAAAATTGAATATGAAATTTGGTTAGGCATTGAATTAAGAATGAAATATCCGTGGGAATTCACTGTCAGTATTGTGGCTGGCAGTGAATAGAACACTATTCATGTTTTAACCGTGAAAGAGTCAGAATTTAGTCGACAGATATTATCGGAATAAATCCGTGACAATGTTCTGTCGAAATTTAAATCAATACCAAAGGATGATTTACTATGTCAGAAAATACGATAAGTACCGATAGCGCCTCTGAAGACGTATCGGTCAGAGCGGACCTGGCGCTGAGCACCACTTCAGGGGCGGATGCGAACGGGGTGGCGACCAATGTGATTACGGCCCGCGTTTCGCAGGCCGGGAGCCTGTTAAGCGGTATCAATATCACTTTCCTTATTACCTCGGGAACCGGCGCCAGCTTCAGCGACGGCAGCACCGTGTATACCGGCACCACCAATATTCTGGGGACATGCACGGTGCCGGTGACCAGCATCCGGACGGGAGAGGTGACGGTGCTGGCCACCTGCTATGTGGGTGGGGTGACCTCCAGCGGCTCGGTCACGATGGTATTTGGTGAGGTGGAAGGCGGCGATGATAAAAATCTGCAGCTGCACGGTCAGGTGATACGCGATAATGCGGCGAATGATGGCCTCTCGGTGAATACCGTTCTGTTCACCCTGGTGAATGACCAGAATAAACCTGTGGCAGGTAAGGAACTCCGTTTCAGCCTGAGCGGCGGCAGCGCCCAATTAAGCACGGTGACGGCCATCACGGATGCGGCCGGCCAGGCACAGGTCAATGTGACCAATACCGCCGTTGGCAGCGTGGGTATCACGGCCACACTGGTGGAGGATAGTAATATCACCGCCACAGCCTCAGTAACATTTGCCAAAACAGAATATTCCCTTAGCTACAATATTCTCAGAAACGGGGTGGAGGCTGACGGGGAAAGTGTAAATTATATTTCGTTTACATTGACTAATCAGTCCGGAGGCGCTGTTGCCGGGCAAACAATTAACTTTGTTGTGCAAAGTGCTTCGGGCAACGCCATTCTCAGAAGTCGCTCAGAAATCACAGACCACAATGGTTTGGTAGTGGCTTATGTGGCAAATACGACTCCGGAAGCGGTGTCGCTGGTTGCCACATTGCAGGACGATGCTCAGGTGAAAATTTCTGCACCACTCTTTTTCACTGAGGTAGCGGTTGTGCCGGATCCGGTCAAATATGTGCTATCAGGCACAATAACGAAAAACGACTCTTATGCCTCAAATATGGAAATGAGTGGTCGTTATAACACCGTGCTTTTTACTCTTCTCAGGAATGGCGAGCCTGCCGTGGGAGAGGTTATTAATTTTACCTCACAGTCCAGTCATCTGTTTTTGACTCAAACCAGTGCGGTAACGGATGAGCGCGGCCAGTGCGAAGTCTCCTGTCGGGCTAATTATGCAATAAGAAGTGGCTCAACCTACAGTATTGTTGCTGTGAGGGAATTAGGGGATGCCAGCTGTACCATTAATAATATTAAATTTCTTTATGCTCAATACTTCACTGCATCACTGAACACTTCAGGAGATATCCCTGCTGATGGGAAAAGTTATCATGAAGTTTATATTAAGTTAGCGGATAGCGCTAACAATGATATTGAATCAAGAGTTCATCTCGAGTATGAATCATCAAGTAGTACTGCAAAAATAGGTGATCGCGGTATGGATTCTAATATTGGGGGCTCAAATTTACCGCCTGGGGCGAGTCACACTATTTTTATTCGCAATACAGTAAAGGAAACAGTTACGCTAACAATAGATAATATTGGCGGTGTTGTTGCTAGTCGAGCACCATCCGTAAAATTGAATATGAAATTTGATTAGGTATTTAATTAAGACTTAGATATCCGTGGGGATTCACTGTCAGCATTATGGCTGGCAGAGAATCGTCGTGTGAATTTTATTATCAGAAATAAAGAGGTTTTTCTATGAACGAAATACTAATGAGCAAAGCCGGCAGCATTGAATTCCGTGCTACCAGCGGATCTCCTGCCTATGATTATAATTCTATTCACGTTTCATCCGCGAACTATGGCTACATTAAGGCTGCAGCCGGTACCCGTGTCAGCATCTCCTGCCCGACCAGCGCCACTATTCTGGAAAGCGGGACAAATACCCATGAGTTCACCATGACCACATCCGGTATTCAACGTTTTCGGGTGCAGTCTACGGCTACCGGTCTGGTTAATATCATGATCCAGAATATGGATGATGTCAGCGAAACGGTAACCGGCTATATGATCTTTAACGATTATAAGATCGGTGATGGCCGTATTCTGGCTATTGCCAATACCACGGGGGCGCTGGCGGATGGGGTTTCCCCGTGCAGCATCTATCTGCTGATGGAAGCCGAGTCGGATTATATGATGGATGAGAATCATGCCCTTTACCGGCAGCCTATCACCTCTATCCGCGTTTCTGTCCCAGCGCCTTTAAAAGTGGCTGGATATAATGCCGGAGAAAACGTCGAAATTACGCTCAATTCAGATAACTCCGCCCATGTGAATATTCTCAGCGATAAAGCCGTGTCGGGGGCGAATGTAGTGGTGACTACCCCACAAAGCTCAGGTACTTACCAGCTTGTAGAGATGACTTTTGTTGATTTTTAGTAGATAGCAATAAACCTAAGCTCTGATTGTACCGCTAACATTTAATTTAAGGTGCTTTTATGAACGCTAAATATGATGATTCACTGAGTGTTGAACTGATTGATACCACTATTCCAGCCGGTGGCAAACGCGGTACATTAACCGCCGTTGTCTATCGTGGGAATAAACTGCTTCAGAACGCCGACGTGACGCTGGTCATCCGTGACGCCACCGCAGGTGTTTTTGATGACGGTGATACTTTTGCTTACCTGGTCACCGATGAGGGTGGCATGTGTCGTGTGGGCGTCACGCGCCATGAGCTAAATGACGTCGAAATTATTGCGGTTGCGCGCCGTGATAATGAAACTGCGCGTAATGAACTGAATATGACGTTCCACGGGGCTGGAATTGAATCAACCAGCGGCGTTGTTGTTTCTTCCGCGGTACTGCATGATAATGCAGTCGCTGATGGGAGAGCGGTCAATAGCTTGAATGTTAATATTAAAAACAACAATGTACCCGTTGCTGGTGCCTATGTGATTTTAAAGACGGAAAGTGCATCGTCTCAGGCCGTATTAACCAGCCCTGCGGTCCAAAAAACAGACAGCAGCGGATATGTTGTGGTGTCGCTCACTAACACTGTGGCAGAAAATACTACCATCACGGCCCTCATGCCTGAATATGAAGCAGAAGAAAGTGTTACCGTAACATTTACTGAATAATCTGCGTCAAAAAAAGCACATAAAACGTTAGTTTTATGTGCTTTTAATTAGCCTGAACGGCAATCAGTATTGAATACAAACCTCCGTTAGTCCCCTTATCGGGTCTGTGGCTTACAGTTCCATACCAGGCCCTTGTAGTTGGGCAATGAATTCATCCAGTGGCACAGGCTTCCCATACAGGTACCCCTGACCATATTGTACCCCCATGGCTTTCAGCACATTGTGCTGAGTAATATTTTCAATGCCTTCGGCCACATTCGGTATCTCCACTTCCTGAGAAAATTGAACGATATGGCTCAGTATTGATTCGTTAATACTCTTCGTGCCGATGCTATCAATAAATATTTTGTCAATCTTTAGACAGGCCGGTTTCATCCTTGAAATTGACTCATAGTTAGAGTTCCCCGTGCCGAAGTCATCCAGAATGATACGAATATCATTGGCAATTAACAGGTCAATGACATCTGCCGGAATATTATTTTTTTCTCGCTCGGTGATTTCAATGCAGGGTTGCACGCCAAGCTGTTTTACCTTTTTTCCAAATGAAATGCACTTATTAATAAATACGTTTTCCTCCAGGGATGTAGGGGAGGCGTTAATGGTAATGTAAAATGAATGCCGCGTTTTTATTCTTATTTCTTTTAAATCATCGACGGCTTTATGCATTAAGGCAATGGTCAGGTTGCTAACAATTTTATACTTCTCCGCGATGGGGATAAATTCATTGGGGTAAATAATGTCATGATTGTGCGGTAACCATCGGACCAGCTGTTCGGCACCGACTATGCAACCGGTTTGAATATCCACAATAGGCTGATAGTAGGGTTCCATCTCGCCATTTTTGATGGCGAGTTTGATAGCCAACACCGGCGAATGACGCCGGTATTGCGCATAAATTACCAGCGCTGCGATATAGCACAGAAGTGTAATAATTAATGGGATATATTCGTCCCGAAGGAATGAAGAGAATCTTTTGTTGCTGTCAATCTTAATCCAGAAGGGATACTCAGCGGAAGCGAGCGTGTGGCTTCCGCTTAGAGGCGTCAGGCTTGCATCAATATTTATTTTCATCTCCATCGCAAAGGCTTGCAGCAGCCTGTCCAGCGAGGACTTGTACACCGACACGACCACCGAGCCATTTTTAAATGGATAGAACACCAGATATAGTTCGATGCCATCTTTTGTGACCTGGTCTATATGAAATTGGTTGTTATCATTTTTTAATTCAATATCAACGGGGTGGCTTCCTTCTAAAGATGAACACCGCCATTTGTTGTCTTTCACAATGTTGACGGAATGAAGTGTGCCATTTAATGCGGCGTAGTGGCTGAGCTGCCTGACGGTTTCGGGCGTACACTCACTGTTAATATAGCGACTGGCAAATAATGCCATTGCGCTATTTCGTTTTAACGCGCTGTCCAACACTTCCACCACGCTGTTGGCTATAGCTTTATTGTTCTCCTCTTTATCATTGTTCCATGCCGTGTAGATAATAAAAATAACAATGACTAATGCCATTGTTATGTAATAATAAAAGCTTGAGCTTTTTTTTCGTTTGAACATGTTGATAACTCACTGTGTTTATATTTGAGGTGGGATGGCGTTGGTGAGATTAATTTTGTTGCCCCGAAAGAATCACCTCATTTCCAGGCAGGTGTCGTTCAGACGCAATCATGATAGACAATAATTATTACCGAATGGCTCCAGATAACAACGCTCTTTCCGATCGCTTAAGATAATCGATTTTATATCCTGAAACAGGACTTTGGCTGGTTTAAAAAATCGTACAGCAGAGCAATACCAGGCATGTTTCACATTTTAAATCGTGATTTGTAGGCGCGACTCTCCCATTTCCGGGTATGAGCCTACGGCTGTGCGCCGTCGGCTTTGTTTTTATCGGCAAAAACATCTACATTAAAGACTTTCTTTGAGCGATTTTAAAATACAGATTTTTCACCGATCGGATATTAGATTGTGATTAACTCTGGACTCTGCCTTTTAATTATTTCGGATATATACGGAATGAAAAGAGGTCATCAATGGTTAGCGTGGATAAAACACTCCGCTTTAATCCCGGTTCGCCATTCTTTCAGACGAATCTCCATGCTGTTTATCAGCATATGCGGATCAATCTGCCCGTTGTAAAGTTGGGGAGAACCTGGGTGCTGACGCGCTATCAGGATATCTGCCAGGTTCTGAAAGACAGAACCTTTCTCTCGTCCGGGATCCCCGAAGATTTGCATGCTGCTCTGGAAAAACAAGACCTGATTCTGTCCCCGGCGTTACGTTCGATCCTGTACGGGATTGTGCTGCTTGAAGACGGCGATGTGCACCGTGAGCACCGTCAGGCATTACAGGCCGTGCTCAGCGGCGAAGCCTGGGCTGAGTTATCCCTGCTTGTCGCCAGCAAAGCGACAATGCTGATTGAAAAGCTCCCGGACGAGCGGCTTATCGACGGCATAGGGCAGATTGCCGCCCCGCTCTGGGCTGAACTGTTTCCCGCCTGGCTGAATTTATCCGCCGGGGAGCAGAGGGTGGTGGCGCAAGAAAAAAGCGCCATTCGTCTGTTGCTGGATCCCAGCGGGATAGATAGTACGGGCCTGGCGCGGTTGCTGACCGCGCTTTCAAACCTTGATTCGATGTTCTGTCGGCTCTGCCTGAAACACCAGACAGGGCATGACTCTCTTTTTTATCGCAGCCTCCTGAAAGGGTACGGCGGGGACACGCAGGCGCTGGCCCAAAGGTTCAGTACGGACTGTATCACTATGCTCATCGGCGGAAGCGAGACCAGCGAAGCGCTGAGCGGCAACATGTTATTCATGCTGGCGAAGTACCCAGAACTTCAGGCTGGGATCCGAACTCAGTCTGTCCGGATCAAAGACGTGGTCAGCGAAACCATGCGTTTTGAATCGCCGCTACAGATGGCCAGAAGAAGGGTTGGCGTCCCGGTGACTTTGCACGGCCGCAGGCTGCTCGCCGGGGATAATGTTCTGCTGTGCCTGGGGTCGGCCAACCGGGATGAAACTGTTTTCGAAGATGCCTCTCGTTTTATTCCGGGTAGAAAAAATGCGCAGCGCCAGCTCGGGTTTGGCACTGGGGCACATCAGTGTATCGGGCAGCTTCTGGCCCAGCTTCAGGCTGAGCACCTGGCCGCGTTACTTTGCGCCAGAGGATCGTTTTCGTTAGACGGTCAGGCCGAATGGTCACGGCGAAGTATGATCCTTCGCACGCTGAACAAGCTCCCGCTGCGTATGACAAAAAGCTAAGGTTTTTCACTCAGATTTTACCGGCGCGGCCTCAGGACACACTCAGTTCATTATTTTTAATCCAGATACGGGCGAGGTCGACCCAGCCATAGCCTGCCAGCCCGGTGCCGTGCAGGCGATGGTTTGCCGTGTAGCCCACTCGCTCATGGGACAAAGGCAGCATGATGCCTTCGGCAATCAGCCAGTCCGCCAGCGCTTTGCACTTTGCCTGCCTGGATTGCTCGTGGGGATCGGTTCTTATCTGCGCGAGCTTGTCATGCAGGCGTTCGCACTCCGTTTTAGTCATGCCCGCGTTCAACAGTTTTGAGCTGTGGAGCCACTCGTAAATGTCGTAGGCACCGCGGTGGTAGAGGATTTCACTCCCCATGATCAGGTCGGCCTCGCTGAGCCACTCTTCCGGGCGAAGAAAAGCCTCGCTTCCAAGGATGATATGTTCAGCCTTTATGCCTGCGGCGGTAAGAACCTGCTGCAGACGGGCAAACAGCATAGTGAAGCACGGCAGATCGTAAGAGTAGATTTTTAGCGTGCCGGTTATGTCTGGCGGTGAATTTTGCCTCAAAGAACGTGGGCTTTCCCAGCCGGGGATAATGCTGAGGGCTGGCGTTCGTTCCGCGTCGTTTGCCGGTGGAAGCGCGTGGCTCAGTAATCCCAGTATCGCCTGGCGCGCTCTCGCAGGGATAAGCCGACTGCGGGTGCTCACTATCAGATAAGTGCACCCGTTCTGAACATCGGTTTGCTGAGTTGCAGCCCCCGGATCAAAGGTAATGTCTGACGCGGGGTGATGGGATTCCGGCAGGGACCAAAACTCAACTTTTTCAATTAAAGCGCGTGTGCCGTAGTAGCGATCGAACGCCCGCAGCACAATGCGCTGTTTGCTCTGTTGCTCCATTTGGAATGGACCGCTGCCGATGGGCTGTCCGTGCCGGGACGAAGGAAGCGTGATAGAGGCGGTCGCCGTCGCCAGCCTGTGGGGCCACAGCCAGTCGGTGTGCGTGAGATAGCAAGTCAGTACCTCGCTGCTCAGAACTTCAACACGATCTAACGACTGAAAAAGGCCGGCATAGTGTCCCGGCGGCTCTTTCAGCCGCAGCAGGCTTTGCGCGACGATACTCGCGTCCAGGCGCTCTCCGGTGTGAAACGTGACGCCGGGCCTCAGCCAAAATGTCCAGGTCGTGGCCTGAGCATTTGTTTCGAAGTGGTGGGCAAGGGCGCCGGTGATTCGCTGGTTTATTTCATCGTAATCCACGAGCCTGTCGTAAATTTGCCGGACCAGATATGACTCAATCCTGTTTTTGATGCGCCGTGGATCCAGGGTAGCTGGCAGGGTTGGAATGGCGATTCTGACCTCTTTGCCCACCACGCCAAGATGGCTGCTGAGATCGGCAAGTAGCCGCTTTCTCTGCGGCGATGTCAGGTGCGCGAAGGCGGCTTCCAGCTGCCCTTTGGCGACCAGATCCCTGAGCCGTAACCATTCAATTTGCTCCGGGCTGGTCACCAGCCGTAGCGTCGAGCGTTTTCCTCGCCCGATACCGGGCTGCCAGTCAATCCAGCCCAGCTCGCGCATTTTAGTCAGCTGGATACGGGCATAGCGTTCGCTGCAATGCAGTAAGTCTGCCAGTTGCTCTAATCCCGGCTGGGCCGGTGCATCCCCGAAGCGTCGGTATAACACGTTGAATTTATCGATCAGCGCCATGACTTTTCTCTAAAAAGAGGAATAAATTTCATCTTTATTCATCCGTTTTTGTGTTCCTCTTTTTTATCTATAGTGAATTCCTCTTTAGCCGTCAACGGAATTAAAAAATGTCAGGTCGGGCTTTAACCGTTTATTTTCTTCTGGCGTCCTCATTTTTATCCTCTATTTCCCGGGCGATGATTGCCCCTGTTTTGGTACTTACGCTCGGTAAGAATTTACATATTTCATTCGAGTCAGCGGGACTTCTGCTCGGCGGCGCGCTGCTGGTTTCTTCCGGGCTGGGCGTGTATGGCGGATACTGGCTGGACAGGCTGTCACGCTCGCTTATTTTAAGGCTTTGTGGGTTGGTGATGGCCGTTGGCTGGCTGCTGCTTGGCTGGATGGAAAGTCTGGCTGGCGTGCTGTTCGTATTGACCCTGAGTGAGGTCGCGAATACGTTTTATGCCATTGGGGTTAAGGCTTCCCTGAGCGATTTGGTTCCTCAGAGCGAAAGAACCAAAGTATTTTCTCTTCGCTATACCTTAATTAATGTCGCCTGGGCGACAGGCCCGTTATTGACCACGTTTGTATTATCCCCGAATGTTGAAAGTGTCTATTTGGCCGCGGGAGTCTGCTCGTTGCTGGGGGTGTTATTCCAGCCTCGTTTTAAGAATGCGTTCACAGGCAACCGGCCTGAATCATTTTTAAAGACGCTGTCCGTGCTGGCAAGAGATCGCGTCTTAATCTGGTTTACCCTGAGTACCGTATTTGCGTGGGTGGTGATGGGGCGTTTTTCTGACTACCTGCCGCTCTGGTTCTTAACCCGCATGGGCAAGCCCGAAGCAATGCGCTTTGTCTCGGTGCTGATTAGCTGTAATTCTCTGACGGTGATACTGCTTCAATATCCTGTCAGCCTCTGGCTGCTGCATCGCAGGCCGTTAATTAAACTGATTGTGGTGGGCTTTGCCCTGCTGGCGGTCGCTATTACTGCGATGAGCGGGCTGGATACGCTGCCGGGGCTGTGTGTGGCGATGTTTGTTTTCAGCCTGGGCGAAATTATTCTGATCCCCAGTGAATACATCTACATCGACGACATCGCGCCTGAGGCGCTAAAGGCCAGCTATTATGGAGCACAAAATCTCTCCTCACTGGGCAGTAGCCTGGGGCCAATGGTGTTCTCTTTAGGGCTGATGGCCGGGCTGGACAGAGGGATATTTTTGCTGATGGGCGCGCTTTGCCTGGCCGGTATGCTGCTGGCGCTTTACAGCGAAAGAGTGCGTCTTCGGCAGGCGCCGGGCACGCTCACCGCAGGCTGGAGTTGATTTCGTGACATGTTATGTTATAACGTTTTCTTTTTCGTGTAAGGAATACACAGGGGAACAGTATGATCATGAAAAAATCGGCGTTTATTCTGGGCATGGGCGTATTACTGGCGAGCCATCAGGCGCTGGCGCACGGCCACCATCACGGCAAACCGCTCACGGAAGTCGAACAAAAGGCGAGCGAAGGGATCTTTGACGACGTTAACGTGAAAGATCGCGCGCTGTCCGACTGGGACGGGATCTGGCAGTCGGTCAATCCCTTGCTGCTCAGCGGCGACCTCGACCCGGTGCTGGAGAAAAAAGCCAAAAAGAGCGGTAAAAGCGTGGCGGAGTATCGGGCGTATTATCAAAAGGGCTATGCGACTGACGTAGAGATGATAGGGATTGAGAATAATGTCATCGAGTTTCACGTCGGCAAAGCGGTGCAAAGCTGCCGCTATGATTACGCCGGGCATAAAATCCTGACCTATGCCTCGGGAAAGAAGGGCGTTCGCTACCTGTTTGAGTGTAAAGATGCGCAGTCCAAAGCGCCAAAGTTCGTGCAGTTTAGCGACCATATTATCGCCCCGCGCCAGTCGCAGCATTTCCATATCTTTATGGGGAGCGAATCACAAGATGCTTTGCTCAAAGAGATGGATAACTGGCCGACGTATTACCCGTACAACATGACCAAAGCGCAGGTTGTGGACGAGATGCTGCATCACTAACAATGTAAAAGGGCGGCCCGGTGGCCGCCTTATTGTTAGAACAGGTAGCGAGCACCCAGAGTGAACTCGCTGGAGGCCAGGCGAGCTTTCATCTGCTCATCCTTCAGGCCACGCACGTTCCCGAAGGTGTTATAGCCGCTTTCAACTTTTCCCATATCCACGTAGCGATAGCCCACGTCGAAACTCAGGCGAGCGACCGGTGAGTAGCTGATGCCCGCGCCCAACGAATAAGCGAGATTGTTTTGCGTGCTGTCGGCGTATTCACGGGCGGCGTTGCCCTGCCAGCCGCCGGCCTTCACTTTCGCAATACCTAAGCCAGCGGTGCCAAACAGCGACACGCCATAGCCAATGTCATAATCGCGATAGACGTTCAGCATCAGCCGCTCGGTGTTCAGCTTCAGGTGGTTGAAGCTCGTCGGGAAGACAGTGGAGCCGCTGGTAAACTCAGTTTTCTGGCGGAAAGTGTATTCTCCTTCGGTGCGCCAGCCGTTGCCGTACTGGTAGCCCGCCGCCAGTGACGCGCCGCCGAGCCTGTCTTTCTCTTTACCGTCAACAAACTGGCCGACGCCGGGACGGCTGCTGGTGTCCTGGTCACTGGCGCGCTGCTCGCTGTGTACATATTTCGCCGAAGCGTAGTAGCCTTCATCGCTGCTGGCTGCGGCGGCATGGCCTGCGCTCAGCAGAAGCGCCAGCGTCAGTAAGCTTTTCTTGTCATGCATGTCCTGCTCCTTGTGGTGTTATCCCGCGTTCAGTTCTTTCTCAATACTGTTTAAGCCTGCCAGGGCACAGGCCTGATCCAGATGGCCACCCGGTGCGCCGCCGACGCCGACCGCGCCAATCACCTGTTCACCCGACTTCACCGGCACGCCGCCCGCCAGCAGCAGGAAGCCGGGAATATCACGCAGGTTGGCCGCGCCCGCATTGGACTGGGAACCCTTCATCACGTTGTCGGTTGGGTTTTTGGTGGTCAGCGAGGTGAAGGCCTTCATGCGGCTGGCTTCCACGGTATGCGGTCCGGCGTTGTCCATGCGCTTCATTACCAGCGGCGTGCCGGCACGATCGACCACGGTGACCGCCACGTTGTAGCTATCTTTGGCGCAGGCCTGAAGGACGCTTTGCGCCAGCTTATCGGCGAGGTCGAGGGAGATGTTTTTCTGGCTCAGCACGCCGGTGGCGGCGCTGGCCGTGGAGACAAGACCGCCCAGCAGCAGGGCGCTTAACAGAAGACGTTTCATGATGTTGCTCCAGAGTTGTTGGCAATGGGGCAATACTATGCAACGGGGCTTTGCCGGGAAATTGGCGCGAACACCTAACTTTCCAGGTAGTTTTACCTGGTCTCTTTGGCGATATCGCCGTAGATTTTTAGCAGCTTAGGTAGGGAGTTGACTTCAAGCTTGGTGAAAATATTGGCGCGGTGGGCCTCCACGGTGCGCGGCGAGAGCGAGCACTGCTGCGCGATTTCCTTGCTGGAATAGCCCTGAATCAGCTGATCCAGCATCTCTTTTTCCCGGGCGGTGAGCGTGGCCAGTTTTTCCTGCAGCGGCTGCCATTGCTGCCGGGCTTCAATTCTCGCTTGCTGCTGTTCCATGGCCGCGCCCACAACTTCGAACAGCAGGTCGGCGTCAACCGGCTTGGTCAGGAACTCAAAAGCGCCGTTCTTAAACGCGCGGCGGCACAGATCGATGTTGCCGTGCCCGGTCATGATAATCACCGGCAGCGCCAGGCCTTGCTGCGTCCACTCTTCCAGCAGCGTCAGCCCGGTTTTTCCGGGCATGCGGATATCGAGCAGCATGCAGCCGTCGAGCTGGCTGAGATCGCCGACGCTTCGCTGAAACGCCAGGGCGCTATCAAAAGCCTGGGTTTGCCAGCCGACGGTGGCGAGCAGCAGACTCAGCGAGTCGCGAATGGCGGCGTCATCGTCAATCAGCCAGATACCTGGGGACATTATTTCTCCTCATCCTTAAGCGGAAACCACAGGCGGAAGCAGGCGCCGCCTTCGGACGTGTTGCCGGCCTCAATGGTGCCGTTCAGGCGCTGTACCAGCGTGTCGGCGAGCGCCATCCCCAGCCCGACGCCTTGCCCACGGGTAGTGAAGAACGGAATAAAGACCTGTTCCAGCGCCTCCGGGGAAAGCCCCGGCCCGCCGTCCGTCACCGTCAGCGCGATGCCGTTATTGTCTGAACTTGCCTCCAGATGTATCCAGCCCGCGCCGCTGGCCTGCGCCTGAATCGCGTTGCTGGCGATGTTATGCAGGATTTGCTCCACCCACAGCGGCGGGGCATACAGCGGCGGCAGGTCATCGGCAAAATGGCTGGTCACCCGGATTTTGACGCTTTTCAGTTCGTTATCCAGCAGTTTGCACACGCGCTGCCAGAGCGTCGGGAGATCGATCCGCTGATACCCGGTGCGTTCGCTGGTGAGCTTCTGGCGGAACTGGCTGAGCAGGGCGTCGATGCGCTTTATCTGCAGCACGGCGGCATCAAGCAATTCTGGTACCTGGGCAGGATTGTCCTGTTTAATGAGCCGTACCGCCGCCTGGTTATAGCTCATGATGGCGGTCAGCGGCTGGTTTAGCTCATGCACCATGCCGGCGGCCAGCTCTCCCATACTATTGAGGCGCGTCAGTTCGGCATAGCGTGCTCGGAGGTCGGCAATGTCCTGGCGGCGTTTGTTCGCCTGATATTGCGTCAGTAAATAGATAACCAGCGCCCAAAACAGCGCCGGGGACGCTATCAGCCACCAGGGCAGTTTCGCCCATGCCGGGCTGTCGCTGGCCGAAACTAAAAACGGTTGCGTCCGGCTGGCCACCGTTTTGTCCCATTGCCAGTAACTCCTGGCGGCAGTGCCCTGTTCGCAAAGAAGAGTGTTATTCCAGCTGATGCTGAGATGTTGAAAAGTTTTTTTCTCCCCCAGCGTGTCGAGCAGCGTCGGGAGATCAATCAGCAGCGAGAGGTTAGGGCGATTCAGCCAGTAGCGGCCATTGGCTTCGGGAACTATCGGCCGACGCGGCTCCAGGTTGTTATGCCGCCGCCACAGGACTATCTGCGGCAGGATTTTTTGCACTTCGCTGGCGTCCTGGCTCACCGGCAGCAGCGGGATAATGGCATCGTGCTGGGACAGCTTCACCGTTATTTCCCGGTAGAGAATGCGAAAGTCGGCGGATTTGTCTTCGAACTGCTGCTGCAAAAACCACGCGCCAAGTCCCGCACAGCTCAGCAGCGTGAGCAGTAGCCAGCTGATTATCCTTAACATGCGAAGTCCTTGCGTTGGCGTTGGCTGAAATGTGGCCTAAGTATGGGGTAACTTTAGGGTAAAAAAAAGCGGGCGCCTGAGCGTCCGCCTTATTATCAGTCATCGCTGATATCAGGGCTTGTTACAGCCCGCACACTGTTTGTTCTGGATCTGCTGGAAGAAGTCATTGCCTTTGTCATCCACGAGGATAAACGCCGGGAAGTCTTCCACTTCGATTTTCCAGATGGCTTCCATACCCAGCTCAGGGTATTCCACCAGTTCAAGGCTCTTGATGCTGTTTTGTGCCAGCACCGCCGCCGGGCCGCCGATGCTGCCGAGATAGAACCCGCCGTGTTTGTGACAGGCGTCGGTCACTGGCTTGCTGCGGTTACCTTTGGCCAGCATGATCATGCTGCCGCCGTTGTCCTGCAGCTGGTCCACGTAGGAGTCCATGCGGCCTGCTGTGGTTGGGCCCAGGGAACCGGAAGCGTAACCTTCCGGCGTTTTAGCCGGGCCAGCGTAGTAGATCGGGTGATCTTTCACGTACTGCGGCAGCGCTTCGCCGTTATCGAGGCGTTCTTTCAGCTTCGCGTGGGCGATGTCGCGTGCCACGATGATGGTGCCGCTGAGCGACAGGCGAGTGGATACCGGGAAGTTGGACAGCTGCGCGAGGATCTCTTTCATCGGGCGGTTCAGGTTGACCTTCACGGCTTCCCCTTCCCCCGCCTGGCGCAGTTCTTCCGGGATGTACTTGCCCGGATTGCTTTCCAGCTTCTCAATCCAGATGCCGTCTTTGTTGATTTTCGCCTTGATGTTACGGTCGGCAGAGCAGGACACGCCCATGCCGATTGGGCAGGATGCGCCGTGGCGAGGCAGGCGAACGACGCGGATATCGTGGGCGAAGTATTTGCCGCCGAACTGTGCGCCCAGGCCGAGCTTTTGCGCTTCTTCCAGCAGTTCTTGCTCAAGCTGCACGTCGCGGAACGCCTGGCCGTGCTCGTTGCCTTCGGTTGGCAGGCCGTCGTAGTAATGGGTCGACGCCAGCTTCACGGTTTTCAGCGTGGATTCTGCGGAGGTGCCGCCAATCACAAACGCCACGTGGTACGGCGGGCAGGCTGCGGTGCCGAGCGTGCGCATCTTCTCCACCAGGTAATTTTTCAGCTTCGCCGGGGTGATCAGCGCCTTGGTTTCCTGGTAGAGATAGGTTTTGTTGGCGGAGCCACCGCCTTTGGCGACGCAAAGGAATTTGTACTCGTCGCCGTCCACGCTGTAGAGATCAATCTGCGCCGGCAGGTTGGTGCCGGTATTCACCTCTTTGTACATATCCAGCGCGGCGTTCTGGGAGTAGCGCAGGTTGTCTTCGATATAGGTGTTGTACACGCCCTGAGACAGCGCCGCTTCATCGCCGCCGCCGGTCCAGACGCGCTGGCCTTTTTTGCCCATGATGATGGCAGTGCCGGTGTCCTGGCAGGTCGGCAGAATGCCCTTGGCGGCGATGTCGGAGTTACGCAGGAACTGCAGCGCAACGTATTTGTCGTTCTCGCTGGCTTCCGGGTCGCTCAGGATGTCCGCCACCTGCTGCTGGTGGGCCGGGCGCAGCATAAACGAAGCGTCGTGAAACGCCTGCTGAGCGAGCAGGGTCAGCGCCTGCGGCTCAACTTTAAGCACGGACTGGCCTTCAAATTCGCTGACGGAAACGTGGTCGCGGGTTAACAGGTAATATTCGGTGTCGTCATGCGCCAGCGGGAAGGGATTCTGGTAAACAAAAGGTTTGTTCGACATAGCTCGTTACTCCATAAAAATAAACCGCCGGAGGTTGCCCCCCAGCGGCTTTAAATCAGAACATCAGGGACATCCACGGATAACCAATCACCAGCAGCGCGACCAGGAACAGGCCACCGAAGATGGTGCCCAGGCGCCAGTAGTCTTTGGTTGGCAGGTAGCCGCTACCGTAGTAGATAGGGCTTGGGCCGGTGCCGTACGGGGTGATGATGCCCATGATACCCAGCGAGGTCACCATCAGCAGACAGAACACTTCCATATTCATGCCCGGAATGGTGGAGGCGATGGTCAGCATCGCCGGCAGCAGCGCGGTGGTATGCGCGGTGGTGCTCGCAAACAGGTAGTGCAGCAGGTAGAACGCCAGCAGCAGGACAATGGTCGCGGTGCCTGGGGCGATACCGGTCATCAGCGCGCCGCCTTCTTTACCCAGCCAGGAGATAAAGCCGGTAGAAGAGAGGCCATCGGCCAGGGCAACCAGGGTGGCGAACCAGACGAAGGTGTTCCACGCTGCCTTGTTATTGGTGATGTCGTTCCAGTTCAGCACGCCGGTCCACAGCATCAGGACGATAACCAGCAGAGCCGCAAGCGCAGGTTCAATCCAGCTTGCCGCGAAGATCCACATCACCAGCGCGGAGCAGACGAACACCAGCAGCAGGATTTCGTTGCGGGACAGTTTGCCCAGTTTCTCCAGTTCACGGCTCGCCCATTTTGGCACTTCGTCGTTCACTTTCACTTCAGGCGGGTAGAGCCAGTAAGCCAGCAGCGGCATGGTCAGCAGTAACAGCAGGCCAAGCGGCAGGAAGGCAAGGAACCACATCCCCCAGGAGATGTTGATGCCAACGATGCTTTTCACCAGCGCCAGCGCCAGCAGGTTAGGGGCCAGCGCAGAGAGGAACATTGAGCTGGTGATACAGGCCGCGGTGATAGCCACCCACATCAGGTAAGAACCGATTTTACGCGCGCTTGGATCGTTAGGTTTTGAGCCGTACAGCGGCGGCAGGTTAGCGATAATCGGGTAGATGGTCCCGCCACTACGTGCGGTGTTGGACGGAGTAAACGGCGCCAGCAGCAGGTCGGCGAAGGCAATGGCGTAGCCCAGCGTCAGGCTGCGGCGGCCAAGGTATTTCACCAGAATCAGCGCCAGGCGGCGGCCAAACTGAGTCTTATCGTAGCCGGCGGCAAACATAAATGCGCCGAAGATAAGCCAGACGGTGGAGTTGCCGAAGCCGCTGACCGCCCATTTAAAGGAGGCGCCCGCCAGCTTGAATTTCGGGTCGGCCATTTGCTCCGGGCTGAACAGCAGCCACTGGCTGCCGAGCGAAATGACAACGATCCCGGTCAGGCCGATAACGGCGCCCGGCAGCGGTTCGAAGATAAGCCCTACGATGACGCCGACGAAGACGGCGAAGAAGTGCCAGGCGTACGGCGGCAGGCCGTCCGGAACCGGAACCAGCATCAGCAACAGCGCCACAATGATGGGCAGGGCCATCATCAGCCAACGTTTGTTGCTGCCTGCTTTTTTAGTGCTCTCTTTGAGCGGCGGTAGATTGGTGGTTATTACACTCATAATGACACCGTTATAAGGAGTTAAGGATTCTGTTTTTATTTTCGCTTACTTTAGTTTTTAAACTTTCTTTATTAATTAAATGTTGGTTTTCAGTCGTGGCGAAAATAACCATTCATCGCTTTTTATTAGCGGCGAATTAAATTCTTTGGATAATTATATATTGCGCTTTCGAGGTATATGACAATTGATCGAGATCAAGAAACAGCATTCTGTTTATTCTTTTATAAAAAAATAATAGTTCGTATGTTTGCAGGGTTATTTGTGCGAAAAAGTTATCAGTTTGATCATTAAAAATGCGCCTTTCAGGTCTTTTTTAGCGGTTCTGGCTGACTCGATTCCGCTTGCCGCATGGTCTGGCGTGTGTTCACGGCGTGCATCTGGTAGGTAACTAAAATGTTATATTAATTTAATAAGCTGTTATCTTTTATATTTTAATTAATAACACGTTATGGGTAATTGTGTTATTGCGGTTCTTTAATAGTTTTTAAACTAACGTAAATAGTTTGGTAACTAAAAATAGTCTTATATTGTTGATATGCGAAATGGCCAATAACCAGAACCAAAATAGTGCCAGCAACCGAATTCTCAGTTTTAAATTTAAAGTTTGGAGTCGACATTATGAGCACCGACAAAAACATGTTAAGCCCATTTACTTTACCCAACGGTACGGCATTAAAAAATCGTCTGCTTATGGCACCGATGACCACCTGTACCGGGTATTTTGATGGCACCGTGACCGAAGAGCTGGTGGAGTACTACCGCGTCCGCGCCGGGAGCATCGGCACCATCGTGGTGGAATGCTGCTTCATTGATGACCTGGGCCTGGCCTTCCCTGGCGCTATCGGAATAGATAGCGATGAAAAAATTGCCGGGCTGGCTAAAATCGCCGCCGCAATCAAGGCCGAAGGGTCAAGAGCCCTGCTGCAGATTTATCACGGCGGCCGCATGGTCGACCCTAAACTCATCGGTGGCCGTACGCCGGTTGGCCCGAGTGCGCTGGCCGCACCTCGCGACGGCGCAGCAACGCCGCTTGCCCTGACCACAGAAGAAGTGGCAGGCATGGTGACTAAATTTGGTGAGGCCGTTCGCCGCGCTATTCAGGCCGGTTTCGACGGCGTGGAAATCCACGGCGCGAACACTTACCTGATTCAACAGTTCTACTCCCCGAACTCAAACCAGCGTGACGACGAATGGGGCGGTAGCCGCGACAACCGCGCTAAATTCCCGCTCGCCGTGCTGGATATTACCCATCAGATGGTGCGCCAGTACGCCGACGATGCCTTCATCATCGGCTACCGTTTCTCCCCGGAAGAGCTTGAAGTGCCTGGGATTCGTTTCGACGACACCATGTACCTGCTGGAAAAACTGGCCGCGCGAGGCCTGGACTACCTGCACTTCTCTCTGGGTTACTCGCTGCGTCCGTCCATTAACGACACCACCGATCCGACGCCGCTGATCGACAAATACTGTGCAATGCGTTCCGACGCGCTGGCGCAAATCCCGGTGATGGGCGTGGGCGGCATCGTGAATGCTTCCGACGTGGAAACCGCGCTGGAGCACGGGTATGACCTGGTGGCCGTAGGCCGCGCCTGCATTGCCTACCCGGACTGGACTGCCCGCATCGCCAACGGCGAAGTGCTGGATTTGTTCATCGACAGCACCAAACGCGAAGAATTGACCATCCCTGAGCCGCTGTGGCGCTTCTCGCTGGTCGAGGCGATGATTCGCGACATGAGCATGGGCGGCGCCTCTAAATTTAAACCCGGGATCTTCGAAGAAACCGTCAGCGATGACGTCAACCAGCTGGTGATTAACGTCAGCCTCGACAGCGATCGCATCGCCGATATCGCGCTGGCTGCTGGCCCGCAGGACGACGTAGAGTTCACCACTCACTTCGAAGAAATTCGTACCCGCATCCTGACCGCCAACTCACCGTTTGTGGATGCCATTTCCGGCGCGACTTCCCAGAGCGAAGCGGTGAAAAAAGCCGTTTCTAAAGCGATGGTGAAATCCAGCAAGCAGCAGGCGTTTGAAGAAAGCGGCGGCGTTAGCGCCCCACAGAGCTACGACGTGGTTGTGGTTGGCAGCGGCGGTGCCGGTCTGGCGGCGGCGATTCAGGCGCATGACGAAGGCGCCAGCGTGCTGATCGTTGAGAAGATGCCGTCCATTGGCGGGAATACCGTTAAGGCATCTGCCGGGATGAACGCGGCGGAAACCCGCTTCCAGCGCGTCAAAGGCATTTTCGACAGCAAAGAGCTGTTCTATGCCGAAACGCTGAAAGGTGGCTATAACAAAAACAATCCGGAGCTGCTGCACCGCTTTGTGGAAAACGCGCCACAGGCCATTGAGTGGCTGGCGGATCGCGGCATCATGCTGAACGACATCACCACTACTGGCGGGATGAGCATTGACCGCACCCACCGCCCACGCGACGGATCGGCGGTTGGCGGTTACCTGATCAGCGGCCTGCTGCGTAACATCAACAAACGCAGCATCGACGTGCTGATGGAAACGGCGGTAACGGAAATCCTGTTTGACCAGGGCGCGGTGAGCGGCGTGGCGCTGCTCACGGACGAAAACGAAGCGCTGACCATCCACGCGAAAAGCGTTATCGTGGCGACCGGCGGCTTCAGCGCCAACAGCTCGATGGTGGTGAAATACCGCCCGGATTTGGAAGGTTTTGTCACCACTAACCACAAAGGTGCCACGGGCGGCGGCATCGCGCTGCTGGAAAAACTGGGCGCAGGCACCGTGGATATGGGCGAAATTCAGATTCACCCCACCGTGGAACAAACCACCTCGTACCTGATTTCCGAGTCCATTCGCGGCGGCGGCGCTATCCTCGTGAATCAAAAAGGCAGCCGCTTCTTCAACGAAATGGAAACCCGCGATAAAGTGTCGGCGCAGATTATCGCGCTGCCGGAGAAATACGCTTACATCGTGTTCGACGAGAACGTTCGCACCAAAAACAAAGCGGCGGATGAGTACATTGCCAAAGGCTTTGTGGTCAGCGCCCAAGGGCCTCGCGAACTGGCGGAGAAACTGGGGATGGATTACCACGCCTTCCTCGCCACGCTTGAGCGTTACAACGGCTTTGTGGAAAATCAGTACGACGAAGATTTTGGCCGTAAAACCGCGCTGCGTAACCCGATTAAAGATGGCCCGTTCCACGCCATCCGCATCGCTCCTGGGGTGCACCACACCATGGGCGGCGTGACCATCAACGCCGAAACCGAAGTGCTGGATAAACAGCATCAGGTTATCCCTGGCGCGTTCGCGGCGGGTGAAGTGGCCGGGGGGATTCACGGCGGCAACCGTATCGGCGGTAACGCGGTGGCGGATATTATTGTCTTTGGTACCCTGGCGGGCCATCAAGCGGCAAGCTGGGCAAAACGCTAAGCCCAACTGCGCTCCGGCCTTTGCCGGGGCGCAACCTTTTCAGCAAAAGGAGCCCGCTATGTCACAACCCGAAGGTGTTTATGGCTACTCCGCCGTTTTAATGGGCTCGCCCATTCTCCTCAAGCTGTTCGAACCCAATGAAACCCTTGCCTCTCAGGTATTCCGCCTGATCAAACACTACGAAGATCTGCTCACCGTGAACCGGGCCGAATCCCAGGTGATGAGTATCAATCACGCCGCGGGCAAGCATCCGGTTGCCGTCAGCCGCCCGGTGTTTGAGCTGATCAAGTGCGCCAAAGCCGCCAGTCAGTTTCCCGACAGTATTTTTAATCTCGCCATTGGCCCGCTGGTAAAGCGCTGGAAGATTGGTTTCAAGGGCGACAGCGTGCCTCCGGCAGAGGACATTGCCGCGCTATTGCCGCGCACGCAGCCGCATCAGGTGGTGCTGGACGAAGCCGAAGGCAGCGTTTACCTGGCACATAGCGGGATGGAAATCGACCTGGGCGCGATAGCCAAGGGCTACATTGCAGACCGGGTTCGTGATTTTCTCCAGCGGCAGGGCGTGGCGCAGGGGCTGATTAACCTCGGCGGCAACGTGCAGACGCTTGGCTCGCCGGCAGGCGGCTGGTCTATCGGGCTGAAAAAGCCGTTTAGCGGCCCGGAAGAGATGCTGGGCGTGATTGAGGTGGCGAACAAATCGGTGGTGACGTCCGGCGTTTACGAGCGCTATTTCGAGCTGGACGGTAAACGCTATCACCATATTCTCGACCCGCGCACGGGCTACCCGCTGGACAATGAGCTGGATAGCGTGACGATCGTGTCGACTGACTCTTTAGACGGGGATATCTGGACGACGTTGATTTACGGGATGGGCATAGAAAAGGGCTGTGCCGTGCTGGCGAATCGCCCCGATATCGAGGCGATTTTTGTCACCAAACAGCGAGAGATTATCCTCTCTTCTGCCAGCCAGTTCCGCTTTACGTTACTGGATGACAGCTACCAATTGATTACTGGCAGTACTGCTTGAGCAGGCCAAGCTGTTCGGCCTGCAGGCGATAGCGGTACACCGGGCGGCCGGTCATGCCGTAATGAATGCTGGTGAACAGAATATTAATCTGCGCCAGCCAGATCAGATACTTACGGCATGATACGCGAGAGATATTCACCGCCGCCGCCAGTTCGTCGGTGGAAAATTCTTCCGTCGGGTGGGTGTCGATCCACTGGCAAATGGTGCGCAGCGTTTGCGGCGTCAGCCCCTTCGGCAGGCGCTTGGCGTCCGCCACCACCGGCGAGCCACCGTGCAGCAGCCGGTCAACGTCCGCCTGCTCGTAGTATTTGTGGGTGCCCATCAGGTTTTTCTTTTCGCGCCAGTTGGTTAACGCTTCTTCAAAGCGCGGGAACTGGAACGGTTTAATCAGGTAATCCACCACGCCGTAGTGCATCGACTTTTGAATAGTCGCCGCGTCCGCCGCCGACGAGATAACGATCACATCGATGGTTTTCCCCGCTTCACGCAGCGTTGGCAGCAGATCCAGACCGTTGTCCTGCTGCATATAAACATCCAGCAGGATCAGATCTATTTTTAGCTCCGGGTTGCTGACCATCTCCCGCGCCTGTTTCAGCGTGGAGGCGGAACCACAGCAGGTAAAGCCCGGGATTTGGCTGACGTAGGCGCGGTTAAGCTCCGCGACCATCGCATCATCATCAACAATTAAGACATTAATCACGCATTGTTCCTTTCACTATCCCAGGGTAACTGCACAAAGAATTGGGTGAAGACGCCGGGTTCTGACTCCACCTGAATACTGCCGCCAAGGCGCTCGAGCTGCTGCCTGGCAAGGAACAACCCCACGCCACGCTGCTCGCCTTTGGTGGAGTAGCCTTTGTCAAAAATAGACTGAATATGGTCCGGATCGATCCCTGGCCCGTCGTCGCTGACTTCCACGCTTAGCACGCCGTTCTGGTAGTGCAGCAGCACGCCTACTTCGCCATCAGGCTGGTCGCCCATCGCGTCCAGCGCGTTTTCAATCAGGTTGCCGAGCGCGGTAATCAACGCCATCACCTGAAGTTCGTTCGGGTTGTCCGGCAGCTGGCATTCGTCGGCAAGCGCCAGATGGTGGCCCGCTTCCCGGGCGCGGTTGATCTTGCCAATCAGGAATCCGGCAATCACCGGCGACTTAATTTTGCTCTGCAGCGTGCCAATTTCCGTCTGGTAATTGCTGGCGGTTTGCAGAATGTACTCTTCAAGCTTGTCGTAATGTTTAAGCTGCAGCAGGCCAAGAATGACGTGCAGTTTATTCATAAATTCGTGTGAGCGCTCGCGCAGCGCGTCGACATAATTGACCATGCCGTCTACACGCTGGGTCAACAAATTGATTTCAGTCTTGTCCCGGAAGGTGCTAATGGCGCCGATTACCTGATTATTTATACGAATTGGCACCGCATTACACAAGACCAGGCGGCCATAGCTGATGATTTGCCTGTCCTGAATCGGCGTGCCGGTGTGCAGCACTTCGCACAGCGTGGCCACCAGCGGCCCCGGCGGCACGGTTTTGCCGAGGCGGAAATCGTCCGGCGAGAGCAGCATTTTGCGCGCCGCGTGGTTGATGAGCGTTACCCGGCCTTCGCGGTCGACGGCGATAATGCCCTCTTTAACGGATTGCAGCATCGCCTGGCGCTGCTCGAACAGCGCGGATATTTCATACGGCTCGAAGCCGAACAGAATGCGTTTCAGCACGCGCACCAGCACCCAGGTGCCGAGCGAGCCAAACAGGGCGCTGAATAACACCGTCCAGAGCACGCTCCAGCGGCTCTTGCTGATCTGCTCGTCCACTTTGCTCAGCGAGATGCCGATGGCGACCACGCCTATCTGCTTATGCTGTTCGTTATAGACCGGCGTAAAGACGCGCAGGGCTTCTGCCAGCACGCCGTGGTTGATCGAGACATTCTCTTTGCCCTCCAGCGCCGGGAAAATGTCGTCGCCAATAAAATGCGAGCCAATATTGCCGGGTTGGGGATGCGAATAGCGAATGCCGTTCATGTCGGTCACCACCACGAACAGCAGGTCGTTACGCTCCTGCACGCGGGTGGCTACCGGCGGAATAATGTCCTTGCTGTGGGGCTGCGTCAGGCCGTATTTGATCGTCGGATCGTCGGCCAGGGTTCTCGCCACCGCCAGCGCGGTATCTTTCAGGCCGCTGCGGGTGGCATTGCTGATCTGGATAAAGTACAGCGCGTAGACCACAAGCAGCACCGAGCCGATAACGGCGCACAGCATCAGCGTTACCGAGGTGCTGAGTTTCATCGGGCGCTTGGCCGTCGTTTGCGGGGGCTTCGTGTCGCTCATGGTTGTTCCGGTCCGGGGCGCAAACGGTGATTATCGCCGATGGAACCGGATTGTAAAAGCCGTGTCAGAGATAGCGGCCAATATACCTCTGCGGGGAAACGCCCAGCTTTTTCCGGAACATAGCGATAAACGCGCTGCTGCTGGCGTAACCGAGCGTGCTCGAGAGGTTGCTGATGGTGGTGCCGCGCGCAAGGTGGCAGACGGCTTCCACCAGGTGCATTTGCTGCCGCCATTCGGTAAAGCTGAGCTGTGTTTCTTCCCGGAACAGCCTCGCCAGGGTTCTTTCGCTCGCGCCCACCCGTTTGCCCCACCAGGCCAGGGTTTCCCGCTGGGAAAGGTCGCTGCACAGCGCATCACAAAGCTGGCGAATACGCCTGTCGTGGGGAAGGGTGATATGGCACAGGGCAATATCCTGCAGGCGCAGCAGCTCGTTGTGCAGCAGGTCGTGCAATAGCTGGCTTCGCTGCGGGTCGGCTGTTTTTTCCAGGCCAGCGACGGTCAGGGACTGAAACAGCGGCGTGACGGCCAGGCTGCGGCTGTGGCGGCTGAACGTTGCGGAAGCGGCAGGCGTCATGTAGAGATTGTGGGTGACCACGTTGCCGATGGCTTCCAGGCCGTGAGGCAGGCGCCCCGGCAGCCAAAGCGCGTGGCCGGGGGCGACCACCCAGACGTTTTGCTCGCTGCGGATTTTTGCCACGCCGTTGACCGGGTAAATGAGCTGGCCCTGTTCGTGGGCGTGAAACGGCTCCTGGCTTCCTGCGCTATAATGAAGTTCTCGTACTTCCAGAAACGCTTCCTGCGGACTCTGCTGTGTGAATTGCTTTATCATCTGTTGCCTGCCGTTCGTCCGATTCTCGCCATTTCATGATGCAGTAGCGCGATAAGACAATCTCTGTCCGCTTTGCGATATCTTTCCATCAGGTCGCGCTATTCTGCCACGGGTGCTCTTCTCTTTTAAAGGTGAATAATTATCATTTCGATCCTCTTCTTATAACATGATACGGTCGATATGAAACAGGGCGGATGGGTAAACGGGAATATGCCTTTAAAGGCGTTAAGTTGTGCGGTCTTTGCGGCGTGCGCGGGCTTTGCCCATGCGGCGGATAAAGCAGCGGCACAGGACAGCACGATGGTGGTTACGGCTGCGGCGCCTTCTTCTTCCGGGCAGGAAGATGAAACCAATGTGGTGGCACATGAGGCGGTAGCCGGGACGAAATCCAGTTCGCTGATTAGCCGTACGCCGCAGAGTATTTCGGTGGTGACGCAGGCGCAAATCGCGGCCATGGCGGCAAAAAATATTCCCCAGACGCTGCGCTATATCGCGGGCGTCTCCTCGGAAGATGCCGGCCCGGATACCCGCTTCGACACCATCATGGTGCGCGGCTTTGAAGCTGACGAATATCTGGACGGCCTGCGCCTGCCGCGCGAAGCCTGGTGGAGCCGCCCGGCGTGGGACCCGTTCCTGCTCTCCCGCATTGAAGTGGTCAAAGGGCCTGCTTCTGTGCTCTACGGTCAGGCGAACCCCGGCGGCGTAGTGAACCTCGTGAGCAAAACGCCCCAGGCCCAGCCGGGCGGCCAGGTTTACGTCAGCGCCGGGAATAACAGCCAGTTTGGCACCGGCTTTGACGTCACCGGCCCGCTGACCGACAGCAAAGAATGGCTTGGCCGCGTGGCAGGCACCTTCTTCGACACCAAAACGCAGGTCGATCACACCCGCTACCAGCACTACGACATCGCTCCGTCCGTGACCTGGCAGCCAAACGATCGCACCAGCCTGACGCTGCTGGCCCAGCTGCGCCAGGATCCTGACACCGGTTTCTATAACATGCTGCCGGTGAAGGGCACGCTGGTGAACAACCCGAACGGCAACATCGGCACCCATTTCTACGGTGGTCAGCCGGGCTTTGATTCCTACACCCGCAGGCAGGGCAGCATCGGCTATCAGTTCCGTACCGAATTGAACGATAACATTACGCTGCGCCAGAACGTGCGCTACATCAGCAGCAGCGCCGATTACCGCATGGTGTACCCGTTCGGGACGTACCCAACCCAGCCGCTGGTTGACCGCTACTCGATGAACCTTACAGAGACGATGAGCAACTTTGCGGCGGATAACCAGGGCGAGTTTCGGTTTGATACCGGCCCGGTGTCGCACACCGCGCTGCTGGGCGTGGACGTAATGCACTCTTCGGTGCGCAGCCAGGCGGGCTACGGCGACGCTTCGCCGCTGAATTACCTCAACCCGGACTACAGCACCCCGGTGGAGATCCCGGCGTTTACCAGCAACAGCCATTCAACGATGGATCAAATGGGGCTTTACCTGCAGGATCAGCTGGCGCTGGACAACTGGGTGATGAGCCTGGCGGGGCGTTACGATAAGGCGCAGACCAAAGCCACCAACCTGCTGAACGATACTCATCAGACCCGAAACGACTACGCGACAACCGGTCGGGCGGGACTGCTGTATCACTTTGATAACGGCATTGCGCCGTACATCAGCTACTCCACTTCGTTTGTGCCGAGCGCCGGTACCGACTTTAACGGCAACGCGTTTAAGCCGACAAAGGGCAAGCAAACCGAAGTCGGGCTGAAGTACGATCCGGTTGGGATGGACGCGCTGTTTACCCTGGCGCTGTTCGATCTGCGTCAAACCAACGTCGCCACGCCGGATCCCGATCACGTGAACTACAGCGTGCAGACTGGGGAGATCCGTTCTCGCGGGATCGAACTGGAAGGCAAAGTGAACGTCACGCCAGCCTGGCAGATCCTCGCCTCTTACTCGCTGACCGACCCGAAAGTGCTGCAGGCGAACGACGGCAGCGAGGGGAAACATCCTATGGGGATTTCTCGTAACCTGGCCAAGCTCTGGAGCCAGTACGCGTTCAGCGGCCCGCTGGATGGTTTCTCCCTCGGCGGCGGCGTGCGCTATGTTGGCCCAAGCTATGCGACAACCGACAACTCGCTGCAGGTGCCGGGCGCCACGGTGTATGACGCCCGCATCGGCTGGCAGTACCGCCAGTGGCAGGTTGCCCTTAACGCCGCTAACCTGACGAACAAAACCTACCTTGCAGCCTGCCAAAACAACGGCTGTGAGTACGCGGTTAAGCGTCAGTACGTGGCAACGTTAAGCTACCAGTGGTAAGCGAATGCTCTCCCGCAGACGTTTACTGACCTTTGCGCTGGCCGCTCCGTTTATCGGGGCGGCTGGTGCCGTTTCCGGGCCTCCGCAGCGCCTGGCGGTACTGGACTGGGGGTTAACCGAGCTGATTCTGGCGCTCGGCGTGACGCCGCAGTCGGTATCTGCGCCCGACTGGTACCGCAAGCTGATAGGCACGCCGGAACTGCCCGCCAGCGTGGTGGATATTGGCCTGCTGTTTCAGCCAAACCTCGAAACGCTTTACGCTCTGAAGCCCGATCTGATCGTTATCACCCCCGGCCACGCGCTGCTTAAGCCGCAGCTGGATCGTATTGCGCCCACGCTGACTCTGCCGACCGGCAGCCTCGCGGAATGGCAAATTTCCCTCGACAAGCTGGCTGCTGTACTCCAGCGGCAGGCGCAGGCCCGTGCGATCGCTGCGGCTTTTGAACAGGCTGCGCTTCGTGCCCGAGAGGTCGCCCCGGCTTATCAACGTCCGCTGTTTATCGCCACGCCGGTAGACGCACTGCATATGCGGCTTTACGGCGCGGGCAGCCTCGCCGGAGATGTGCTGTCCCGCTGTGGGTTCAGCAATGCCTGGCGCGGCGGCGTTAACGCGCAGGGCGAGGCAATGGTCGAGCTGACGCGCATTGGGGCAGACAATGCCGGGCTGATTCTTTTGCCCGAGGACGGGCAATGGCCGCAGATCCAACGCTGGCGGAGTTCACTGCTTTGGCAGCGCCTGCCGCTCACCTCTCAGACTCAGCTGGCTTTCCCGGCGCAAAAATTTAATTCCGGTGGCGCGCTGGTGACGGCCACGCGCATTGCCGAAGCATTAGGGCAAATCGTGGCGGGGTGGCGGCATGGCTGAGACGGGAAAAACGACGGCTGCCTGGCTGCTGATCGCCGGGCTTTGGCTGGCGAGCATTGTCCTGGCGCTGCAAAACGTGGCGCAGCAGGGCGGGCTTTTGCACGGCCTGAACGTGCTGTTTAGCGCGCAAATGCCTGACGCGCAGGCGGTGATCCTGCATTCCATGTGGTTCCCACGCCAGGTGATGGCCTGGCTCGGTGGCGGTGCGCTGGCCCTCTGCGGCTGGCTAATGCAGCGGGCGCTGCGTAATCCGCTGGCGGAGCCTATTACCCTCGGCATGACTTCCGGCGCGACGCTGGCGTTAGGCGTGGCGTCGATGTGGTTCCCGGCCTCGCTGCTGTCGGCGCGTACCGGGGTGGTGATTGCCGGGGAAGTTGCCGCCTTGCTGCTGGTGTTGCTGCTTTCCTGGCGGCAGCGCCTGTCGCCGCTGGTGATGATTCAGGCGGGGATGCTGGTCAACCTGTGGTGCGGCTCGCTGACGATGATCATGGCGGTGATCAACGACCGCTTTCTGCTGTCGGTTTTGATGTGGGGCGGCGGTTCGCTGGCGCAGCAGGACTGGGGGGGCGTGACGGCGATTTTGCCCTGGCTCGGGCTGTGCGGCCTGGCTTTGCTGCTGTTGCTGCGCCCGCTGGCGCTGCTCAGGCTCCCGGAGGCGATGGTGAGCAGCCTGGGGGCTTCTCCGCTGCTGATCCGTTCGGCAGCAATGGCGCTGGCGTTGGTGATGAGTGCCCTAATCATTAACAGCGTCGGGGTGATTGGTTTTATCGGCCTGGCTGCCCCGCATCTGGCGCGCTTAGGCGGGGCGCGCACCACGCGGCAAATGCTTTGCCATTCGCTGCTTATTGGGGCCGGTTTACTGTGGTTTACCGACCTGTGCGTCAGCCGTATTACGCTGCTGGACGGGCAGCTGCTGCCGGTGGGGATGTTAACTGCCCTGACCGGCGGGCCGCTGCTGATCCTGCTGGCGGGCAAGGCCCGGCATCAGGTGCTGGACACCACGCCTTCGGCTTACGAAGGCGAAGCGGGCGGCGTGCGCTTTCCGGCGGGCATGGCTTTTGCGCTGCTGCTGGTAGCTGTTGTGCTGTCGCTGTTTGTCGGCCAGGGACTGCACGGCTGGCACTGGACGACCCTTGCGGAACAGCCTGCTTTGCTGCCCATGCGCCTGCCGCGCCTGCTGGCGGCACTGAGCGCCGGAGCTTTGCTGGCGGCGGCGGGCGTATTGATGCAGCGCGTGAGCGGTAATCCGCTGGCAAGCCCGGAGATCCTCGGCATCGGCGGGGGAGCGGCGATGGGCGTGACGGCATTTCTGCTGCTATTCCCGACGGGCGGGACGGGGCTGATGATCCTCAGCAGCGCCGCCGGGGCGTTGATCAGTCTGCTGGTGACGCTGTGGAGCAGCCGCCAGAGCGCCTTTAACCCCCAGCGGGTGCTGCTGAACGGCCTGGCGCTGAATGCGTTATTCCAGGCCATAGCCAGTGTCGTGATGCTGAATAACCGCCAGGCCAGTTCTATGTTGCTGCAGCTGATGACCGGCAGCACCTACTACGTCAACAACGGCATCGCCATCGGGGTGTTCTTTGCCATGTTGCTGCTGTTGGCGGTTTCTCCGCTGTGCAAACGCTGGCTACTGCTGCTGCCGCTCGGGCAGGTGAGCGGCTCGCTGGGCGTGAATGTCGCCCGGGCAAGGATTAGCGTGCTGGCGCTGGCCGCATTGATGACCGGTCTGGCCACGCTGATCGTCGGACCGGTGTCGTTTGTCGGGCTGCTGGGGCCGCATCTGGCGCGTAAAGCCGGCGCGAAACGGCCTGTGGCACAGCTGTTCACCGCCGCGCTGTTGTCCGCGCTGATTATGGTGCTGGCGGACTGGATGGGCCGCAATTTTCTTTATCCGCGCCAGCTGCCCGTGGGGCTGATGGCGTCGCTGGTCGGCGTACCGCTGCTGGTATGGCCGCTGATCCGAAGCCGGGCGCATACACATCAACAATAGCGCCGGGAGAGTAATGTCGAAAAGGAAGCAACAATGTCTCTGTTAATGATGCTGTTTCGCCTGGTGGGCGGCTGGCTGGTGCTGGCGGCGTTTGCCGGCGTGGTCAGCGGGCTAAGCAACGCCTCGCTGCTGGCGGTGATCAACCATAGCCTGACGTTGCCGCCCGGCGGGCTGGCCGACGTGGCGCTGAAGTTTGTGCTGCTGGCCGCGTTAATGCTGGGCACCCGCGTGCTGGCCGAAACGCTGTTTATGTGGCTCGGGCAAAAAGTGAAGGCCAGGCTGCGCAAAGACGTGGTGAATCACGTCAGCGAAACAGCCTGGGCGCAGCTGGAGAAAACCGGCATGGCAAAGGCGGTGTCCATTCTGACCCAGGATCTCGACACGCTCGTGGTCTTTTTCGTTAGCCTGCCGGGGCTGCTTATCTACGGAGCGGCGATTGTCGGCTGCCTGATCTATCTCGGCACGCTGTCGTGGCAGGTCTTGCTGCTGGCGCTGCTGGTGCTTGGCCTGGGGGCGATGGGCTACCGCGCCGCCCACGGTAAAGCGTTGGGGCTGTTGCGTAGCTCGCGGCAGCGGGAAGATACGCTGATTGCCCAGTGTAAAAAACTGTTCGATGGCGGGCGCGAGTTTCGGCTGAATCCGTCGCGCAGACGGCATTTCGTCGACGGACCGCTGAGCGAGAATATCGAGGCGGTGCGCATCGAACGTACTCGCGGGTACGTATTTTACGGCCTGGCGAAAAGCTGGGGCAGCGTGCTGTTCTTCGCGTTTATCGGCGTGGTGCTTTACTGGCTGCGGGAGTCGCTGGCGCTGAGCTCGGCGGTGATGACCGGCTACACGATGATTTTTCTGTACATGATTGTGCCGGTGGAAGGCGTTTTATCGGCGCTGCCGACGGTGACCAGCGCCCGCATCGCGCTCCAGCGAATCGCCCAGCTTAAAACCGACCTGCCGCAGGAAAAGCTGCTGCCGCTAAAAAGCCTGCCGCGTTTTGACGGCCTTGAACTGGCCGATATTCGCTACGAGTATCAGGGCGAAGAGGGGGAACGTTTTACCCTCGGGCCGCTTAATCTTCGTTTCACTCAGGGCGAGCTGGTCTTTCTGGTGGGCGGCAACGGCAGCGGGAAAACCACGCTGGCAAATTTGCTGGTGGGCCTTTACCCGCCGGACAGCGGCGAGCTTCGGCTTAACGGCAGGCTGATAACGCCCGATCAGCGTGAGATCTACCGCCAGCACTTCGCCGTAGTGTTCAATGATTTCTTCCTGTTTGATGACGTGGATAACGTCCACGAGCGCACGGCGGATCAGGTGGACAAACTGCTGCACCTGCTGAAGCTTGACCACAAAGTGGCCTTCCGGGACGGACGTTTCTCGACCACCGCGCTCTCCCAGGGGCAGCGTAAACGCCTTGCGCTGCTGCAGGCGTGGCTGGAGAACCGGCCTTTTTATCTGTTTGACGAATGGGCGGCGGATCAGGATCCCGGCTTTAAAGAGGTGTTCTACAAAGTGCTGCTGCCGATGCTGAAGGCGGAAGGGAAAACGGTGCTCGCCATTACCCACGATGACCGCTATTTCCCGCTGGCGGACAGGCTGATCAAACTGGAGTCCGGGCTGGTGGTGGCAGACAGCGTGCTCAGGCCACTGTCTGCCTGAATCGCAGAGCTACACCAAATGACACGCGACGCGGTGAGCGTCGCCCACTTCTCGCAGCGCCGGAACTTCCTGGCGGCAGCGGTCGGTGACCCGCGGGCAGCGCGAGGAGAAGCGGCAGCCGGAAGGTGGGCGAGAAGGATCGGGGATTTCGCCCTGAATGGCTTCCACCGGCTCGCTGTTCGGATCCAGCGTCGGAACCGCGGCTAACAGCGCCTGTGTATACGGGTGCAGTGGTCGGCTGAACAGCGTGTCGCGGCTGGCGGTTTCCACCAGTTGGCCGAGATACATCACCGCCACGTCGTCGCACAGGTGTTCCACTACGCCGAGATCGTGCGAGATAAACAGAAACGTCACGCCGCGTTCGTCGCGCAGATCGGAAAACAGGTTGATGATCTGCGCCTGAATGGAGACGTCGAGCGCCGAGATCGGTTCGTCTGCAATAATAAAATCGGGGTTAAGGATCAGCGCGCGGGCGATGCCAATACGCTGACGCTGGCCGCCCGAAAACTCATGCGGGAAGCGGGTGTAATGCTGCGGCGCCAGTCCGCAAATTTTCATCACTTCCAGCACGTTGTCCCGCAGTTCGGCGCGGGTGCACAGCTTGTGCTCCAGCATCGCTTCCCCGATGGCATCGCCCACGCGGATGCGCGGGTTTAAAGAGCTGTAAGGATCCTGAAATACCAGCTGGATTTTGGGGCGCAGCGCCCGCGATTCTTTGGCGCTCAACTCACTCAATTCTTTGCCGCGATACTTCACGCTGCCGGCGGTTTTGTCATACAGGCCGAGCAGGGTGCGGCCAACGGTGGTTTTCCCGCTGCCGGACTCGCCCACGAGGCCGAAAATGGTGCCCTGGCGAATGTTAAAGCTGACGCCGTCAACCGCGCGCAGTTCGCCGGTTTGCTGGCCGAACAGCCCGTCGCGCAGCGGGAAGTGTTTTTTGAGTCCTTCGACTTCAATAACGTACTGAGTGTTCACGATGCGGACTCCGCTAACTCACTGTAAAAACAGGCGGCCTGTCGCTGCTGGCCGAGCAGCGCCGGAATGCCCTGGCGGCAGCGCTCGGTGGCGCGTTCGCAGCGATCGGTAAAGGCGCAGTAAGGCGGCAGGGCGGCTAAATCAGGCACCTGGCCGGGGATCGAATAGAGCCTGCGGCGGCGCTCGCCGGGAACAGGCCGGGAGGCTATCAGCCCTTTGGTATACGGGTGCAGCGGCTGGCGGAGCACCTCCGCCGTTGGCCCCTGCTCGACGATGCGTCCGGCATACATCACCACGACGTGTTCCGCCATCTGGGCGATAACGCCGAGATCGTGGGTGATCAGCATCAGCGCCATGCGGTGCTGGCGCGCCTGATCCCGCAGCAGGCGGAGGATCTGCGCCTGAACGGTGACGTCCAGCGCCGTGGTCGGCTCATCGGCAATCAGCAGTTTTGGCCTGCAGCTCAGCGCCATGGCGATCATCACCCGCTGTAACATTCCGCCGGAAAGCTGGTGCGGGTAGCTGGCCATCAGGCTTTCCGCTCGCGCCAGCCCGACGTCGGTCAGCATTTGCGTCGCCAGCTGCCAGGCGGCTTTTGGCGTTTCACCCCGGTGGCGAATTAGCGGTTCGCAAAGCTGGTCGCCGATAGTCAGCACCGGGTTCAGGGCGGTCATCGGCTCCTGGAAAATCATCGCCAGTTCGTTGCCGCGCAAATCTGCCATCTGCGCGGGCTTCAGCCCCAGCAGGTTTTTTCCCTGAAACAGGATTTCGCCGCCGTCGATACGCGCCGCCTGCGGAGGCAGCAGCCCCATCAGCGACATGGCGGTCACGCTTTTGCCGCAGCCTGACTCGCCGACGACGCCGACGGTTTGCCCGGCGCGAACGGTAAACGACACGTCCTGCACGGCGCGCACGCGGCCCGGTTGCCCGGCGAAGGAGAGGGAGAGGTTATTAAACTCAATCAGCGCTTCGTTCATTTCGCCCCTCGCTTCATTTTCGGATCCAGCGCATCGCGCAGGCCGTCGCCCAGCACGTTAATGGCGATCACGGTGATAAAAATGGCGATGCCCGGCGGCATCCACAGCCACGGGCGGCGCTGGAAGTCGATCAGGCTGTTGGCGCTGTCCATCATGTTGCCCCAGGAAGGGGTTGGGGGCACGACGCCGAGGCCGAGGTAGCTCAGCGCTGACTCCATCAGAATGGCGTTAGCCACCGCCATCGTCGCCATGACCACCAGAATCGGAATGGTGTTCGGCAGCAAGTGCCCGAACAGGCGGCGGCGGGCGGAAAGGCCTAATACGCGGGTCGCCAGCATAAAGTCACGTTCGCGCAGGGAGAGGATTTGCCCACGCACCAGGCGCGCCAGCTTCGGCCACTCCAGCAGGCTCAGCATGATAACCACCATGTAAATGCGCGAGTCCGGCGAGAAGTCGAGTTCCGACAGCATCGCGCCCGCGACGATCAGCAGCGGCAGGCTGGGAATGGTCATCACCAGATCCGCCAGACGCATAATCAGTTTGTCGATCCAGCCGCCGAGGTAGCCGGAAACCGCGCCGAGCAGGTAGCCGAGGGTGACCGAGAGCAGCATGGTCAGCAGGCCGATAATTAATGAGATGCGCCCGGCCAGCAGCAGGCGGGTATAGACATCGCGCCCGAGGAAGTCGGTGCCCAGCCAGTGGATTTCGCCCGGCGGCTTGTTGATCATCAGGGCGTCGGTGGCATCGTCCTTCCACGGCGACCAGAGCGGCCCCAGGGCGCACCACACCGCCATCACAATCAACAGAATCAGGCAGAACATCGCCAGGCGGTTGCGCCTCAGCGCCTGCCAGGCCTGGCGCCACGGGGAAGGCGTCACCTGTGCCAGCGCCGGAATTTCGGCCTTGCGCAGGCGGCGGTTAGTCGAAAACAGAGAACTGAGCATCACGACCTCACCCGAATGCGCGGGTCGGCCCACGCGTAAAGCACGTCGGCAATCAGATTGCCGAGGATGGTCAGCACCGCCAGAAATAGCGTGAAGCCCATCAGAACCGGGTAGTCACGGGCGGCGAGGGAATCAATATGAATGTGGCCGGCGCCCGGCCAGTTAAAGATTTTTTCGGTAATTATTGCCCCGGAGAATAGCCCCGGCAGCTCAAAGCCCAGCAGAGTGATGATCGGCAGCAGCGCATTGCGCAGGGCGTGTTTAAGAATAACGGTGCGTTCGCGCAGCCCTTTGGCGCGAGCGGTGCGAATAAAATCCATCTTCACGACGTCCAGCATACTGGCGCGGAAGTAGCGCGTCAGGCTGCCCGCCTGCAGCATCACCAGCGCGAGTACGGGCAGCACAAGGTGGGCGGCAACCTGCACGACCCAGGCCCAGCCGGTGGCGTCGCTGCCGGTGTTGGTCATGCCGCCGACCGGCAGCCAGTGCAGATCTACCGCAAACCACTTGATCAGCAGCAGGCAGAGGAAAAAGGTCGGGAAAGACATGGCGGCGAACACCAGCACGCTGACCAGATGATCAAACAGCGAATTGGGTCTCATGGCCGAAACAATCCCCACCGCCAGACCAATCCCCCAGTAGAACACCAGCGCGATAGCGGCCAGCAGGAAAGAGTTCCAGATGTACTGGTTCAGCAATTGGCTAACGGGGATTTGATATTGCAGAGAGAAGCCCAGGTCTCCCGTCAGCAATTGCCCAAGCCAGTGGATATAGCGGGTGAACAGCGGCTGGTCGAGGCCGTAAATTGCTTTGAGCTCGGCAGCGCGGGCGGCGGTCAGCGTAATGTTACCGTCGATAAAGTCGCCGGGCGTTTTTGCAAACAGCATAAAGATAATAAACGAGGCGAGCAGCAGCATCGGCAGGGTTTGCAGCAGGCGGCGCAGAATAAAATTTTTCATTACGTTCTCACTGCCGCCGCCCCGGTGAAAGGGCGACGGCAAGGGTGACTGCGTTACTTAACGATTTTCACATCCGGCAGGCTGCCGGTCAGGCCGTTGTAGATGTCTGGCTTAAAGCCGGTGACGCGGGCGCTGCTGGCGGACAGGATTTTGCGGTTGCCGAGCAGAATCACCGGGGGATCTGCCGCCAATACTTTGTACAGCTCGTGGTAGATAGCTTTACGCTTCTCTTCGTCGAGCGTGGCGTTGCCTTCGTTAATCAGCTTGTCCACCTGCGGATTGTTATAGCCGGACTCTTTGGCTTCGGTGCTGTAGTAATCCCACACGCCGTCGTGCGGATCGTTCAGCGTGCTGGTGCTAAAGGAGGCCAGGTCGTAGTTGCCCGCTTTACGCTGCGCCATCAGAGCATTGAAGTCGACAACCTGCGGCTTCAGCAGCACGCCGATCTGCTGCCAGTTCTCTTTGGCGATAGGGATTAGCGCATCGTTCAACACTTTTTTGCTGACCAGCAGCGTCAGCTCCAGGCGCTTGCCGTCCTTCACGCGGATGCCGTCCGGGCCAGGCTTCCAGCCTGCTTCATCCAGCAGTTTTTTCGCCTGCGCCTGATCGAATTTATACGGGTTCACGCCCTCCGGGTTATAAGCCCAGGAGATCGGCGAGATCGGCTCGTTGGCGACCGTGCCGTAGCCCTGGTAGACCACGTCGATCAGTTTCTGGCGATCCAGACCGTAGATCAGCGCCTGGCGAACTTTTACGTCCTGCAGCGCCGGGCGGCGAACGTTGAACTCAACCTTGCTGTAGTCGCTGGAGCCGTACAGGTTGATATTGGCGAAGCCCAGTAGTTTTAGCTGCTCAACATCGTCCGGGCGGGAAGTAAAGGCGTCGTAATCCGTCTCGCCGGTCTGGAACAGCTGGAAGTTGGTAGATGGGTTAGTGACGCGATAGATAAAGCGCGGCGTTGGCGGCGTACCGCGATAGAAATGGGTGTTGGCATGGAAGCGAATTTCCTGCCCGGGAATGTATTTTTCATACACATACGGGCCGTTGCCCAGCGGTTTGCCGTGCAGGGTACGCAGGTAATCCAGATTGCCGCGCTGGTAGCCTTTGCCGTAGTAGGCCTTCGACAGCACCGGGCCGCCGATTTTGCCCAGCGTGGTCGCACCCGGCTGGGTGGTGGTGACCTGCAGCGTGAGCGGGTCAATCACCTTCAGGCCGCTGACGCTGTCGGCTTTCCCGGCTTTGTATTCGGCCCCACCCGCGATGTTGGCCAGCGTAATGTCGGTATCGCCGTCATATTTCGGGTCATACAGCACGGTGAGCGTGAACGCGACGTCTTCGGCGGTCAGCGGGGAACCGTCGCTAAAGGTCAGGCCAGGGCGCAGTTTGATGGTATAGACTTTGCCATCCGGGCTGACCGTCCAGCTTTCGGCGAGGCCAGGGACCAGATTACCGTGGCTGTCCCAGTCGATCAGGCGCGAGAAAATGACGTTGGTGACGTTTTCATCCCAGCCGTTAACGAAGAAGTAAGGGTTGAAGATGCCCTGAGGTTCGGAAATCCCGGCGACCACGGTGTCTTTGCGCAGCTTGGCCGTGGCCGGGATTTGGCTGGCGTCGGTGGCGGGCGTGATGCCCTCTTTTAAGAGGTCATCGGCCGCCGCCGCGCCGGAGAAAACCACCACGCTGCTAATCAGGGCTGCCTGTAAGGCCAGGCGAAAGCGCGTGGGTTTTGTTTGTAATGCGTCAAGTAACCTGGCCAATAGCATTCCCTCAAGATTTTTTGCTGTAAAATTTACAAATCATGACGAAAGATAAAAGCCCGGATCTTGCCTGTCTAATAACGAAACGCTATGCCTTATACTCGTCACTCTTCAAGCTACACCTGCGTTGGCTGTACCTGTTATTCGGCTTATCCATGAGCCTCACCGTAAAGGGCCGCTGCGAGCAGCGTTCAAATCCGTTCCCGACGGATTTGTCACCCCAGTCACATAGTTTAGCTATGCTCCTGGGGATGACTGGCCTTGCCGCCTTGTTGTAGCTTGAATTATTTAGAGTATTTAACTTTTTACTTCCGTAGCCCCCACAAAGCGTATTAGTTGTGCTGGAGCAAGTCCCAGCGGTTGCCGTAGAGATCCTCAAAGACCGCAACCGTGCCGTATTCTTCTTCTCGTGGAACTTCGCAGAAATGCACGCCGTTGGCCGTCATCATGGCGTGATCGCGCCAAAAATCATCGGTATGAAGGAAAAGGAAAACCCTGCCGCCGCACTGATCGCCAATAGAGGCCTGCTGGCGCTCGTTGGTCGCTTTGGCCAGCAGCAGGTGACAATCACTTTCCGGGTTTGGCGTGACCACAACCCAGCGTTTCCCCTCTTGAGGCGTGTCCTCCACGAGCGTGAAGCCCAGTTTTTGGGTGTAGTATTCAATCGCCTTGTCGTAATCATCCACGACGATAGCCACGCAGCCCAGCGCCCGTTTTTGCGTTTTCAATACCTGCTCCTTTCCTCCGGTGATAAACGGGGGCGAGCATAACATTCACCGGGGATTATTTCCGAAGTGTAACCATTCCTTGCCACTCTTAGCTTCAGGTGTTAAAAGGTGCCCCTTTGACAAATCACAAAGGAGCAGGGCGTGAAAAACACGTCAGTCGCCTCTGAGCCACAGGGCCAGGGTGCGGGGCCGGAGGATGGCCATCAATTACAGCGCGGCTTGCAGAATCGCCACATTCAGCTGATTGCGCTGGGCGGTGCGATAGGCACCGGACTCTTTCTCGGCATTGGCCCGGCGATACAAATGGCGGGTCCCGCCGTCCTGCTGGGCTACGGCGTGGCGGGGATCATCGCGTTTCTGATCATGCGCCAGCTCGGTGAAATGGTGGTTGAAGAGCCGGTTTCCGGCTCGTTTTCGCATTTTGCCTATAAATACTGGGGGCCGTTTGCCGGCTTCCTGTCCGGCTGGAACTACTGGGTGATGTTCGTGCTGGTCGGCATGGCAGAGCTGACCGCCGGTGGCATTTACATGCAGTACTGGTTCCCGGACGTGCCGACCTGGACCTGGGTGGCGCTGTTCTTCGTGGTGATTAATGCCGCGAACCTGGTGAATGTGCGCCTCTACGGCGAAATGGAGTTCTGGTTTGCGTTGATTAAGGTGCTGGCGATTGTCGGCATGATTGGCTTCGGCATCTGGCTGCTGGCTTCCGGGCACGGCGGCGAGCGCGCGGGCGTCAGCAACCTCTGGCAGCACGGCGGCTTCCTCGCTACGGGCTGGCACGGGCTGATTTTGTCCCTCGCGGTGATCATGTTCTCGTTCGGCGGGCTGGAGCTTATCGGCATTACGGCGGCCGAGGCGCGTTCGCCACAAACTACCATTCCGAAGGCGGTAAACCAGGTGGTGTATCGCATTCTGCTGTTTTATATCGGCTCGCTGGTGGTGCTGCTTTCGCTCTACCCGTGGCTGGAGATCAAGTCCAACAGCAGTCCGTTTGTGATGATTTTCCACGAGCTGAACAGCAATGTGGTTGCCTCGGCGCTCAACTTCGTGATTCTGGTCGCTTCGCTGTCGGTTTATAACAGCGGCGTGTATTCCAACAGCCGCATGCTGTTCGGCCTCTCCGTGCAGCGCAATGCGCCAAAATTCCTCGCGAAAGTCAGCCGCGGTGGCGTGCCGGTGAATTCACTGCTGCTGTCTGGCGCGATCACTTCGCTGGTTGTTGTCCTCAACTATGTGCTGCCGCATGACGCCTTTGGCCTGCTGATGGCGCTGGTGGTGGCGACGCTGCTGCTGAACTGGATTATGATTTCGCTGGCGCATATCAAGTTCCGCCGCGCGATGCGCAGCCAGGGGCATGAAACCCGCTTCAAGGCGCTGCTCTATCCGTTCGGTAACTACCTGTGCATCGCCTTTATGATGATGGTGCTGGGGCTGATGTGTACCATCGACGGGATGCGCCTGTCTGCCATGCTGCTGCCGGCCTGGATCGTCTGCCTGTTTATTGCCTTTAAGCTGCTGCGCCGTAAAACCCACTAAAGTCCCCCCAAATAACGCCAGCTGCTTTTAATCGGGTTGGCGTTATTTATAATTAAAAATTAATTAAGTTCTTATTTTATATTCGCCAATGGCAATTTACCTCCTGGTTTGAGAGATTATATATAATCGAGAGGGATTTGTTTTATGAGTTATCATATTTAATGATGTGATGTCTGGGTAATATAATCCTGATGAATAAAATAGGTGACTGCATAGATTAAATCTCATCCATTGAACAAGGAGTGTGAAGCGATGAGCAAGCGGAGCGATATAAAGGGCAGTGATTCAGCACATATAGCTACCTATGGACTGATTTATACCGAAGTCCTGGGGTGGATCGATTTAGGCCATGCGCAGGGGACCGATATACGAAATTTGTTGCGGGATATTGACTCGGGGGAAAGGCAGGGGAAAGAATATTACGATGTGAGCTACTCACAGTCTATGTCTGAACAGGTAAGTAACATAAAGATGGGCAAGTTTATTAAATGGCGGATTAAACGTGGCCGTACCCTGCTTGAGCGCAGAAGTATTGCACTGGCAATGATGATGTCGTTGACGCGTAAGTTCGAAGGGCTGCAGGCGTCATTCCCCGTTAGCCTGGTGACGGACAGTGGATTCAGCGGCGAGGATCTGGTGTCAAATTTGCTGGGGTTCTATCGGGTTGTTTCTATCCCAAAACCTTTTGCTATGTTAGGTGTAGTCAGCCGAGAAAAGGCGCTTAAACGCTGGGATCATTACGGCAAAATAGGCAGCTGGAAAAACGAGTCATTCCGGCCGCTGCTGTTTCCCGACCCCGATATCTTCCCCAACGGCAGGCCCTATAAAGGCAACTTGCCAAATTTTATGCAAACCGTCAGGCCGTGGAGCGATTTCCGCTCAGGCATTGTCAGGATTGCCAGCGCCGATGGCTCATATATCGATAAAGCCAAGGGAGGGACGTTGCCTTATGCGTAACGCTTTAAAAGTGCTTATCGCGGTCGCTGTGGTGATTACCGCCGGGCTGGTCTGGTCCTGGCCCTATATAGAGATGAGCTTTGAGGGTAGCGCCCATTACACCGAACAGGACAAGCGGGAATATAAATTTTATACCCCCGATATTCTGCGAGAAATGCCGCGTATTTCACCCCGCTACGACTTTAATTATGTGAATATTACCGGGCCTGCCGCATTTATCCATGTAGTCAGCTTTTATGATATTGCTGACTCCAGCAAAGTTGATCTTTATCTGGAGGGAAAAGGATATACAAAACAGGATGATTGTTTTATCGATGGAACGTGCTGGAAAGGAAGCGATCCTGAGGAGACGATTACGGTTGCACACCACGAGAAAAAAAATTTCATTCAGGTAAGTGTCATTTATAATCTACGATAGCCGCTGATTATGCTGTGCCAGACGTTGCCGATAGCAACGTCTGGCAACTAATCCTCCCTGATTTACGCTATCATGCTGCCCTAAAGAAACGGGTGTTAAAAGGGCAGGGGAATGAGCGTTAGTCGGAAAGGGATGCTGTATGTGTTGTTCGCGGCGGTGCTGTGGGGAAGCTCCGGGGTTTGTGCGCAGTACATCATGGAGCAAAGCCATATTTCCTCGGCGTCGCTGACCATGCTACGGCTGCTGTTCTCCGGCCTGATTCTGCTGATGCTGTCGTTTATGCACGGGGACAAAATCTTCGCCGTGTTTAAACAGCGTGACGACCTGATTTCCCTGCTGATTTTTACCCTCTGCGGCGCGTTGACGGTGCAGCTGACGTTCCTGCTGACCATCGAACAGTCCAACGCCGCGACAGCAACCGTGCTGCAATTCCTTTCGCCGACCATTATCGTGGCCTGGTTCGCCTTTGTGCGGAAAAAGCGTTCCGGCAAACTGGTTTATGCCGCGATTGGGACTTCGCTCATCGGGACGTTTGTGCTGGTGACCCACGGTAACCCGGCGTCGATTACCATTTCCGGCAGCGCATTGTTCTGGGGGATTGCTTCCGCGTTTGCCGCAGCGTTCTACACGACCTGGCCCTCGAAGCTGATTGCGCGCTACGGTACCTTACCCGTGGTGGGCTGGAGTATGCTGCTGGGCGGCGCGGCGCTGCTACCGTTTTACGCCAGCCAAATCGGCAGTTTCACCGTGACCGGCGGCACGCTGCTGGCCTTCTTCTATCTGGTGATAGTCGGCACGGCGATCACCTTCAGCCTCTACCTGACCGGCGCACAAATGATTGGTGGGCCAAAGGCCAGCATTCTTAGCTGCGCGGAGCCGTTGAGCAGCGCCTTGCTCTCGGTGCTGCTGCTGGGCATTAGCTTTACGCTGCCGGACTGGCTGGGGTCGCTGCTGATTATCTCTTCGGTGGTACTTATCTCTCTGGATTCCCGGGGCAAGCTGCATTCACACTAAGTCGCTACATTTTGCAAGGTTTAATTACCGGCGGAAATATCATATTTTGAGGGGTAGAAGTTGCCGTTGTGATACGGTAAAAAGTGCGCTTCCCGGCGCAAGTCTGCACCTCCGATAAAGGTATTTCAGTGTGATGATTGATAATCTGATTGAGCGAATCTCTTCCGCTTTAGACGCCGAATACACCCTGGAAGGTTTGGTCAGACAGCTGCTGGAAATGCTGGAGCTGGTGACTAACATGGAATCCACCTACCTGACCCGCATTGATGCGGAGGGCAGCCAGCAGCAAATTGTTTTCTCCCGCAATACCAGGGCGATGAATATTCCCGAAGGGCTTTCCGTGCCCTGGGAAGACACGCTGTGTAAACGCGCGTTAGACGAAGGCCGCCGTTATACCTGCGATGTTGCCAGCGTTTGGGGTGACTCTGAAGCGGCAAAGGCGCTGGGGATTGTGACCTACGTCAGCACGCCCGTGACCCTTGCCGACGGTTCGCTCTACGGCACGCTCTGCGCCGCCAGCTCTGAACAGCGCGAGCTGACCGATCATAGCGAACAGGTCTTGCAGCTGTTTTCTCAGCTGATTGCACAGCAGATTCAAAATGAGCAGCTATTGAAAAAGCTTCAGCAGGCCAACGTCGCGCTGACGACCGCCAGCTACACTGATGAATTAACCGGGTTGCCTAACCGCCGCGCGGTTTTCGATCAGCTGCCTCGCTTGTTCTCGCGCGCTAAAGATGATGCCCGCTACGTGCTGGTAGCCTTTGCCGATCTGGATGGATTTAAACAGATAAACGATCTGCACGGGCATGAAACCGGGGACGACTTCCTTTGCGCCATAGGTAAGCGGCTGAAAGAGGGCGTCAGGGGCGATGAAGTCTTAGGGCGACTGGGGGGCGATGAGTTTATCGTCGCCGGCGCGGGGCCGAGTGAATACAGCGAAGCCCTTCGAGCGACGGGGGCTTTTCGTGCCAGACTGACAGAGCTGCTGAGCGGCGAGTATCAGCTAAAATCCTGCGTGATTGATTATGCGGGGCCCAGCATCGGTGCCATTGCCGTTAATCCGGCTACTATCACGCCGGACGATGCGATACGCGAGGCGGACACGCTTATGTATGTGGATAAAAAGCGCCGTAAAAATGGCGCGGCGGTAAGCTAAACGCCGCGCGCAATCCTCAGGATGCTGGTGTTTCTACGGCCGTATTGCCGCTGAGTTCAGTCACCAGATCGTTCACGCCGTCGCTCATGTTGACGAAGCGCGTCAGCGATGAGCGTGTGACTACCACAAAAACGCCCACGTTATTCTGCGGCACCATCGCCATATAGGTAATGAAGCCGCCGCCGCCGCCGGTTTTCTGAATAATGCCCGGGCGGCCCTCTTTCGGTGACATCCAGACCCAGCCCATGCCCAGCGCGTCAGCTTTTCCCGGCACGTCCATGCCAATCACTTTGTGCAGCTGACTGCGCTGATAAATCAGCGTTTGCATTCTGTCTGCCTGGCTGCCGCGATGGTGGAAGTCGGAAGAGAGGAACTGCTGCATCCAGCGCATCATGTCGCCGGGCGTAGAATAGACGCCGCCGCTGCCCACTGCCGCCAGCGTATTATCGCAAGGGCTGGCGCCTTTTTCGGCGATCATCAGTCGCTTGCACTGGTCTGGCGAAGGGGTAAAGGTGGTGTCTTTCATCCCCAGCGGGCGGGCAATTTGTTCATCGAACAGGTCGGCATACGGCCTGCCGGTTGCGCGGGACAGGGCATCGGCCAGCAGATCAAACGCCAGATTTGAATAAGCGGCCACGGTGCCAGGAGCCGCTTTCAGCGTGGCCTGCGAGAGCCAGTTCCAGCGCTGATCCCGCGTCGGCCAGGTGAACACCGTGCGGTGTGCTGCGCCGCCGGGCTGTTCGCGCGGCAGGGAACTGGTGTGAGTGGCCAGGTTAATCAGCGTAATCGGTTGGCCGTTAAAGGTCGGAACCCGGGCGCCGGGAGGCGCATATTTGCTGAGCGGATCGTTGAGCTGGACTTTGCCCTGGTCGAGCATTTTTACCAGCATTTCGCTGGTCATCAGCTTCGTCAGTGAGGCGATGCGGATCACCGAATCCAGCTGCGGGCGAACGTTATTGCCCGGTCGGGTATCGCCGAAGCTGCGAAACACCCGCTGGTTACCGTCAATCACCACGATAGCCATGCCGGTCGCCCCGCTGCCGTAATAAATATGGTTGGCATAGCGATCGACAACGTCAGCGGCAAATTCAGGTGCCGGAGACGGCTGCGCAAAACTGAGCGCCGGCAGCAGCGCCGCGGCCAGCAAAAGAAGACGAGGAAGACGAGTTTTCAACGCAAAAATCCAGTTAGAAAAATAAGGCGGTATTGCAGGTATTTATACTACTCTGCGCCCTTATGCAAAGCGTCAATTCAGCCTTTACGGCCTGAAAAGCGTAACCGTGCGTTACATCACCAGATGACGCACAAAAGTTTGTCAGTTGCGGCTTAATAAAGCATTTTTTGCCCGTTTGTAGATTCCGGCTGGCGCGGTTGCCCGGCGGTTACAAAGAAAGATCTTAAATAATATTAGAGACAGATGATTTCGCTACGCTGCTTAAGCAAAAAGTGCGTATTATCCTGCCCGTTATTAACGGCCTGAGTGCAACTATTGCTGAACTCCGGAATCTTAGTAACGGCTTAAGGCGTACCGCGATCGATTCAATTCTTTATGCGATACATCATCTCATCGCATTAAAGAAGTGAATATGTCTACTAACCTGCTGTTTAATAAGTGTCTCCTGCATCCCCGCTATTGGCTGACCTGGTTTGGACTGGGTGTGCTTTGGCTATGGGTGCAGCTTCCCTACCCGATATTGATGAAAATGGGCGACCTGATTGGTCGTTTCTCCATGCGTTTTCTGAAGCGTCGGGTGACCATTGCCCGCCAGAATCTACGTCTCTGCTTCCCTCACTACACTGAGGCGCAGGTCGAGATGATCGTGCAGAAAAATTTTGGCTCTCTCGGCATGGGGTTGATTGAAACCGGTATGGCCTGGTTCTGGTCTGACGATCGGGTACGTAAATGGTTTGACGTCCGCGGCCTGGAGCACATCAATACCGCCTGCGATAATGGCAAAGGTGTGATGGTTATCGGCGTGCATTTTATGTCGCTGGAGCTGGGCGGGCGCGTGATGGGGTTATGTCGCCCAATGATGGCGATGTATCGGCCACACAACAATAAGGTTATGGAATACGTGCAAACCCGTGGGCGCTCGCGTTCCAACAAAGCGATGCTCGACAGGCGCAACCTGAAGGGGATGGTGAAAGCGTTGAAATCCGGTGAGGCGGTGTGGTTCGCCCCGGATCAGGACTATGGCCCAAAAGGCAGTTCCTTCGCGCCTTTCTTCGCGGTTCAGCAGGCGGCAACAACCAACGGCACCTTTACCATTGCCCGCCTGGCAAAGCCTGCCATTCTGACCACGGTTTTGATCCGCAAACCCTGCGGGACGGGCTACCAGCTGGTCATCGAGCCGGAGTTTTGTGATTATCCTGGCGAAGATGAGCAGGCTGCCGCAGCCTATATGAACCGTAAGATTGAGCACGAAATTATGCGCGCGCCGGAGCAATATCTGTGGCTGCACCGCCGTTTTAAAACCCGGCCTTTCGGTCACGCCGGGCTCTACACGGTTTAATCTTCAGGCAGGTGTACTACGTTTTTGAAGTGCGTTGGCAGGCCTGAACCCGGCCTTGTGGTGGCGGGGAAGGGGCACAACGGTCTCCTGGCCCCCGCATAAAAACGGCCGAGGCCATTGTCAAAGGCTGGCGCCAGTTTATGTAAGCCTCTCTCACTCCTTGATACAACATTCCGCAAGCATTATCGTAGAACGTTCGCTATAACCAGCAGATATAACAACAAAAAGTCGTCCCAGGAGTGTTGTCATGTTCAAATCTTTCTTCCCGTCGCCGAAGCTGTTTTTTCTTTCGGCGGCAATATGGGGACTACTCGCAGTCATATTTTGGCAGGCCGGCGGCGGCCTGTGGTTGGAAAACCTTGCGGGTGCCAGCCAGCAAATACCGATCAGTGCGGCACGTTTCTGGACGTTAAAAGCATTTGTTTTTTATGCTTTTTATGCTGTCAGTGTGGGCCTTTTTGCCGGTGTATGGGCACTGGTGAGTCCGCATCCGTGGCAGCGCTGGTCAATTCTCGGCTCTTCGCTTATCGTCTTTGTGACCTGGTTTATGGTCGAACTGGGCGTGGCGATCAACGCCTGGTATGCGCCGTTCTTTGACCTTATCCAAACCGCGTTAGCCTCCCCGAATAAAGTCCCGCTGCAGCGTTTTTATAGCGAAACCGGCGTGTTCCTTGGCATCGCGCTGATTTATGTCACCGTTGGGGTGCTGAACAGCTTCTTTATCAGCCACTATGTGTTCCGCTGGCGCACGGCGATGAACGACTACTATATGGAGCACTGGCAGAAGCTGCGCCATATCGAAGGGGCGGCCCAGCGTGTGCAGGAAGACACCATGCGCTTTGCCTCGACGCTTGAAGACATGGGCGTGAGCCTGCTGCAGTCGGTGATGACGCTGATTGCTTTCCTGCCGATTCTTGTCGCGCTGTCTCCACACGTTAAAGAATTGCCGATTGTCGGAGCGGTGCCTTATGGCCTGGTGATTGCGGCAATTATCTGGTCGCTGATGGGAACGGGTCTGCTGGCCGCGGTGGGGATAAAGCTGCCGGGGCTGCAGTTTAATAACCAGAAGGTTGAGGCTGCCTACCGTAAAGAGCTGGTTTACGGGGAAGATGACGGCAATCGTGCTACGCCACCAACAGTTAAAGCGCTGTTTGGCGATGTGCGGCATAACTATTTCCGCCTCTACTTCCACTACACCTATTTTAATATTGTGCGCATTCTTTATCTGCAGATAGACAACGTGTTTGGTCTTTTCCTGCTGTTCCCTTCCATAGCCGCAGGTGCCATTACCCTGGGGCTGATGCAGCAGATCACCAACGCCTTTGGTCAGGTGCGTGGCTCCTTCCAGTACCTGATCAGTTCCTGGACCACGCTGGTTGAATTGATGTCGATCTACAAACGTCTGCGTAGCTTCGAGCGAACGCTGCAGGATGTGCCGGTGCCGGGTACCGAAGAAGCCGTCTGAGGCTAAAAGAAAAGGGATGGCGCAATGCCATCCCTTTCAGACGGGTGATAAACACTGTGGACAGAAGAAATACCGGACAGCTTGTTAAAAAATCAGGAAAATCAATTCATTGATTTTCGGCTGATAATCACGAAGAGGGAAAAACCACGCTTTTTCCCTCTTCGTCAGAAACCGCAAAGGGATGGCGCAATGCCATCCCTTTTTACTGGTTCTTTCTGATCAATGCCCTGCGGAAGGGGCACCCGGTGCACCGGCCCGCACAAACGGCGGACGGGCAAACCAAATCACGACAATCAGCGCCATAAAGCCCCAGCCCAGTAGCCAGAAGTAGTCGATGGTCGACATCATATAGGCCTGCTGCTCGATGGTTTTATCCACCGCGGCCAGGTGCTGCTGCGTGGCACCGCCCATCTTGTGCAGATAATCCACCGCCGACGGATTCCAGACCGATACGCTCTCCGTCAGGTTGGCGTGGTGATAAACCTCGCGGCGCGACCAAATCCAGGTGGTCAGGGAGGAAGCAAACGACCCGCCAAGCACGCGGAAGAAGGTTGCCAGGCCGGAGCCTTCCGCGACCTCAACGCCGTGCAGGTTCGACAGCACGATGGTGGTGATCGGCATGAAGAAGAACGCCACGCCAATGCCCATAAACAGCTGTACCTCGGCAATGGTGCGGAAATCCACGTTGGTATTAAACTGCGCGCGCAGCAGGCATGAAGCGCCCATGGTCACGAACGACAGCGTGGCCAGCAGGCGCATATCAACCTTATTGGCGTAGCGCCCGACAATCGGCGTCAGCAACAGCGGCAGCACGCCCATCGGGGCGGCGGCCAGCCCGGCCCAGATTGCGGTGTAGCCCATCTGGGTTTGCAGCCACTGCGGCAGGATAATGTTGATGGCGAAGAACGCCGCGTAGCCCAGCGTCAGCGACAGCGTGCCGATGGCGAAGTTGCGGTCGGCGAACAGCCGCAGGTTGACTATCGGGTGGCGCTCGCCCAGTTCCCAAATAACAAACGACACCAGCGAAACCGCCGAGATAACCGACATGGTGATGATCTCCGGCGAGGCGAACCAGTCGAGATCGTTCCCCTTATCCAGCACCACCTGAAGCAACCCTACGCCCAGCACCAGCAGCGCAATACCGATGTAGTCGATAGGGGCGATGGTGGTCGTTTCTTCTCGCTCGCGCAGCTGCGTCCAGACCACGATGGCGGCAAAGATCCCAATCGGCACGTTGATGTAGAAGATCCACGGCCAGGAATAGTTATCGGTGATCCAGCCGCCGGTGATTGGCCCGACAATCGGCGCGACAACCGTCACCATCGACAGCAGCGCCAGCGCCATACTTCGCTTGCTGGACGGGAAGATAATCAGCAGCAGCGTCTGGCACATCGGGAACATTGGCCCAGCGAAAAAACCCTGCAGCGCGCGGAAGATAATCAGCTCGGTCATGCTGTGGGCAAAGCCGCACAGGAACGAAGTGAGGGTGAACAGCGCCACCGAGCCGACGAACAGTTTGAGCTGCCCGAACCGGCGGGTAAACCAGCCGGTCAGCGGCAGGGCAATGGCGTTACACACCGCGAACGAGGTGATAACCCAGGTCCCCTGATCGGCGCTGACGCCGAGGTTACCGGCAATCGTCGGCAGCGCCACGTTAGCGATGGTGGAGTCCAGCACCTGCATAAACGTCGCCAGCGACAGCGCGATAGTCGCCAGCAGCAGGCTGGGAGGCGTAAACGCCGCCTTATCTTGCATAACGTCTCTCTTAGCGGTTGGCTGACGCTACCGGCTGGCTGTTGTCATGAAGGATTTTCGTGACCAGTTTGTCGGCTTCGTCCAGCGCGTTCTGGTAAACGTCGGTGGTGAAGCGCGGCGCGGCGACGGTTTTTTGCGGCAGCAGGTGGCCGTCTGCATTGCGAATATCTACGCGAGCGAACATTGACAGGCCTACCCGCAGCGGGTGCTTTTGCATGTCGTGCGGATCAAGCGTGATGCGCACCGGCAGGCGCTGAACGATTTTGATCCAGTTCCCGCTGGCGTTCTGGGCCGGTAACAGCGAGAAGGCGCTGCCGGTGCCGATACCGAGGCTCTCAATGGTGCCGTGATACTCCACGTCGTCCCCGTAGAGATCGGCGGTGAGCGTCACTTTCTGCCCCAGGCGCATAGCCTGCATCTGGCTCTCTTTGAAGTTGGCGTCGACCCAGACCTGATCCAGCGGCACGATCGCCAGCAGGGTGGTGCCGGAATCAACCCGCATTCCCAGCTGAACAGCGCGTTTAGCCACAAAGCCGCTCACCGGCGCCACGATGGTACTGCGTGCGTTATCGAGGAAGCGCTGGCGCAGCGTGGCTACGGCGCTTTTAATTTCCGGATGACTGTCGATAACGGTGTCATCCACCATCGCTAAATTAGTGCGCAATGCCTGCTGGGCGGCGGTGAGATCGCTCTGCGCGCTGGTGACGGCATCGCGATAGTGGGCCAAATCTTCAGCGGCGATGGCGCCGGTGGCAAAAATCTTCTGGCGACGAGCGTAGTCGCTTTGCGCGGTTTGCAGCGCAACCTGCTTCGCGGCCACCTGAGCCCGGTAGTTATCCGCAGTGCTGTAAAGCCCACGTACCTGGCGCACGGTATTTGCCAGGTTGGCTTCTGCCTGCTGGAGCGCGATTTCGGTGTCGCTCGGGTCGAGCTGCACCAGCGGCTGTCCTTTTTCGACGTAGTCCCCTTCATCGACGCTGACCTGCGTCACCGTGCCGCCGATTTGCGGCGTCAGCGTGACCTGATTGCCGTTGACGTAGGCGTCATCGGTGGTTTCGTAATAGCGCGCGTAAAGCATGTACCATGCCACGCAGCCTGCGCCGATCAGCAGCAGGATAATGAGAAAAATGGCGAAGTTACGCTTGCGCTTGCTCGGCGCGCGTTCAACCTGCTCGGTAGAGGTTTGCATTTTGTATGTGGCCTTAATCAGAAAGCTTAGAGGTGGCGCTCGGTGATCTCATCCGGCAGCATTTTGATCAGCAGTTCATTGAGCTGCTTTGATTCTTCAGGCGTCAGGCGCTCGGTAAGGGTGCCGATGATCGACGCCAGCGCGTCGTTCTGGAAAGCTTCGCATAGCTCTTGCCCTTTCTCGGTCAGCGCCAGAATAACCTGGCGTTTATCTTCGGGATTCACGTTACGCACGATCAGACCTCGCTTCACCATTCGTTCAAGCATGCGGCTCATGGCGCCGGTATCCATCACCAGATTTTTGCTGACTTCTACCGGGCTGTTAAAGCCCTTAAAGATGCTTATCAAGACCTTAAATTGCGCACCGGTGATGCCCATCGGCGAAAAGTACTGGGTGATGAGCTGGTCTTTGAACTGGTTCGACAGGTGAATCAGCAGGCCAAGGTGCAGTTTGGAAGAGGGATTACCCGTAGTGTTACTCATGATATTTGCCTGGTCAGTAGTTGCAAATGAAATTACTGACCAGGCATATAGTTGTCAATCGGTGATTTCCAGTAGCGCACAAACTGAAAAACAGGCAGGGTGGTGCGGTTGATGATGAAAGGGAGTGAAATTAACATGGTGGGTTCTTTCTTTCCGGCCCGGCGGCTTGCCGTGCCGGGGCTGCTGTCACTGCTTGTGCTGGCCGGCTGTACAACCAAAACTACAACGCCGGGCACCAAAACAACGGCGGCAAAACCGGTGGATATCGAAACCCTGGCCCAGCGCAAAATCCCTGACGGGGTGAAGGACCGGGCGGGGCTGGCAAAAGATCTGCTGACGACCCTGAAAAGCCAGAACCTCGAGCAGAGCGAAGAGAATATCTGTTCGGTGCTGGCGGTGGCGCTGCAGGAGTCTAATTTGCAGGCCGATCCGGCTGTGCCGGGGTTAAATAAAATTGCCTGGAAAGAGATCGATCGCCGTGCGGAGAAAATGCACATTCCGCCGCTGCTGGTGCACACCGCGCTGCGCATTAATTCCCCCAACGGCAAAAGCTATAGCGAGCGGCTGGATAACGTCAAAACCGAAGGGCAGCTCAGCGCTATTTTCGATGATTTCCTGACGATGGTGCCGATGGGACAAAAGCTGTTCGGCAGCTTTAACCCGGTACGCACCGGCGGCACGATGCAGGTCAGCGTGGCCTTTGCCGAGAAACATACCGATGGCTACCCGTGGAAAATAGAAGGGACGGTGCGCCAGGAAGTTTTCACCCGCCGCGGTGGGCTTTGGTTCGGGACTTACCATTTGCTGAATTACCCGGCTAACTATACGAAACCGCTTTATCGCTTCGCCGACTACAACGCGGGCTGGTACGCCAGCCGCAATGCGGCATTCCAGAGTGCCGTGAGTAAGGCGACGGGCGTGAAGCTGGCGCTGGACGGGGATCTGATCCTTTACACCAGCGACAAACCGAGCAGCACCGAACTGGCGGTGCGTAAGCTGTCGAAACAGCTGGATATGAGCGACAGCGAAATCCGCCGGGCGCTGCAAAAAGGCGACAGCATTGGGTTTGAAAAAACCAGTCTTTACAAGCAGGTCTTTGCGATAGCGGAGAAAAAGGCGGGGCAGCCGCTGGCCAGAGAAATCCTGCCGGGGATCGTGCTTGAAAGCCCTAAAATCACCCGTAATTTGACCACGGCATGGTTTGCAAAACGCGTGGACGACAGGCGGGCAAGCTGCATGCAGCGCTAGCCAGACTGGGCGGAAGCGGCAAAGCTTCCGCCATCTTCATCAGTAATACCAGGCAGAGTGGCGGCGATGTCTCAGGCGTATCGTCAGGGCGACCATGCCGATGGCGGCAGCGCCAAGCAGGAAGGGAATCAGCCCGAATACGGTGCTGACAGCCAGGCCCATCTCAATGCGCGGGCGGCTGGCATCGTTGCCTTGCGCCAGGTATTCCAGCAGGCCGGGGGCCTGCACAATAAGATTCAGCATTTGGGTGGCCACCCAGAAGCAAAAGAGAACGAACAGCGCATAGGCAATGTTGCCCGGCACCGATCTTTCTGATTTTGCTGTCATTATGACCCGAGTAGCCGGAATAACGGCTTTCGACAATGAAATATCAGGCATCACGACCTCCCGTAAAAGCGCAATCTGAACCGAATGTGTGGCATCTCATAGCGCGAATTCTGGCAGGTGATAAGCATTGTCAATATCAGATTGCTGGTAATTTGAAGGCCAGAATCCTCCTGGATTTGCATTTTTTGCTCGAGTTCACATTTTAGTAACTTAAGGTAAATCTCGTTAACATTATGCTGACGGAGTGCGCAGCAACCGCGCGTTTCTCTGCCGCCGATGTGCGACAATGCCTGCAGGCTTATTTTTGAATGCGTGAGGCGGCTATGTTAACCCTGAAAATGCGTCGGGACTGGCACTACTATGCGGTGGCGATTGGGCTGATTTTTATTCTGAATGGCGTGGTCGGTCTGCTGGGGCTGGAAACGAAGGGCTGGCAAAATTATGCGGTGGGGCTGGTGACCTGGGCGATCGGTTTCTGGCTTGCGGGCTTTATTATCCGCCGCCCCCGGGAAGAGTCGGACACGGCGGAGCCTTAAGCATTAAGACGTGATTGAGCTTTTCAGCGCGCAGTCCTGCTGGTGACGCTCAAGGGCAAGCTCGATCAGGCGGGTAATCAACTCCTGGTAGCTGATACCGCTGGCCTGCCACAGCTTGGGATACATGCTGATATTGGTAAAGCCGGGCAGCGTGTTGATCTCATTGATGATCACGTCGTTATTTTCCGTCAGGAACACGTCGACGCGGGCCATACCGCTGCACTCCAGCGCCTGATAGGCGCGAACCGCGATTTTACGGATTTTATCGTTAACGTCGGCATCGAGCGCCGCCGGGACGACAACCTGCGCCGCCTGCTCGTCAATATACTTGGTGTCGTACGAATAAAACTCGCTGTTTACCACGATTTCGCCGCAGGTGCTGGCCTGCGGGTAATCATTCCCCAGCACGGCGCACTCGATTTCACGGCCTTTGATGCCGGTTTCAACCACCACTTTATGGTCAAACTCAAAGGCTAACGCCACCGCCGCATGATATTGCTCTTCGGTGCTGGCTTTGCTGACGCCGACGGAGGAGCCCTGGTTGGCTGGCTTCACAAACAGCGGCAGACCCAGCTGTTTTTCGACCTCGGCGAAGCTGATTTTGGCGCGGTTAGCGCGGGTTAGCGTAATAAACGGCGCGACGTTCAGACCCGCGTCGCGCAGCAGGCGCTTGGCGACGTCTTTATCCATGCTGACCGCTGAACCCAGTACGCCGGAGCCGACAAACGGCAGATTGGCGACGCGGAGCATACCCTGCAGGGAACCGTCTTCGCCCAGCGTGCCGTGCACAATCGGGAAAATCACGTCAATTTGGGAAAGCTGTTCTGCGGTGCTGGTTTCAATCAGCTGGTGTTCGGTCTGGCCGGGGACCAGCGCCACGTTTTTCTCTGACCGGTTCAGGGCGATAAGCGCCGGGTTATTGGCGTTCAGCAGGTAGCTGGACGCATCGTTGATATGCCACTGGCCCTGCTTATCAATCCCCAGCAGCACAACATCAAACTTCGACTTATCAATGGCGTCGACGATATTTTTTGCCGACTGCAGCGACACCTCGTGTTCTGCCGATTTTCCACCAAACACGATACCAACCCGCAGTTTTGCCATGCCTTTAATCCACCCATAAACTTTACGAAAGGGGACAACATAGCACGCTCATTCCGGGGATTCATGTGGTTCCTGCAACAACCTGTCCGGTCGGGCAGGATATGTGCTTTAGTAAGCAATCATGTCTGGATCGTAATGACAGCGCCGGGGCGCTGACGGCAATATTCATTAGTGTGATAAGCTTTCCAGAAATCGTTCTATTCTGGTTGCATCCCCTTTGAAAAAGCGCGCTATGGAGTCCTGGAAGGTCAATCTCATTTCGGTCTGGTTCGGCTGTTTTTTTACCGGCCTTGCGATCAGCCAAATTTTGCCTTTTCTTCCGCTCTACGTTGAGCAGCTTGGCGTCACTTCCCACGAAGCCCTTTCCCTTTGGTCCGGCCTGACGTTCAGCGTCACGTTTTTGGTTTCGGCCATTGTTTCGCCGATGTGGGGCAGCCTGGCCGACCGCAAAGGGCGCAAGCTGATGTTGCTTCGCGCCTCGTTTGGTATGGCGGTGGCGATTCTTCTGCAGGCCTTTGCCACCAACGTCTGGCAGCTTTTTTTGCTCCGGGCGGTGATGGGGTTGACGTCGGGTTATATCCCTAATGCTATGGCGCTGGTTGCCTCTCAGGTGCCGCGCGAGCGCAGCGGCTGGGCGATTAGCACGCTGTCTACCGGGCAAATCAGCGGCGTGATCGTGGGTCCGCTGCTCGGCGGCTTTATGGCGGATCATCTTGGGCTAAGGCCGGTTTTCTTTGCCACCGCCGGGCTGCTGATGGTCAGCTTTTTGGTGACGCTGTTGCTGATTAAAGAAGGTGCTCGCCCAAAAATCAGCAAAGATGAGCGCCTGACCGGGAAAGAGGTGTTCGCCACGCTGCCGTATCCGTGGCTGATCCTCAGTCTGTTTATCACCACGCTGGTGATCCAGCTCTGCAACGGTTCGATCGGGCCAATTCTGGCGCTGTTTATCAAACAGCTGGCGCCGGACAGTAACAATATTGCGTTTATGAGCGGATTTATTGCCGCCTTGCCGGGCATTTCCGCGCTCTTTGCCGCGCCTAAACTGGGCAAACTGGGCGACCGGATTGGCACCGAACGTATTTTGATGGCAACGCTGTGCTGCGCCGTGGTGTTATTCCTGGCGATGTCCTTTGTCACCTCGCCGGTGCAGCTCGGCATTTTGCGCTTTTTGTTAGGTTTTGCCGACGGGGCGATGTTACCTGCGGTACAAACGTTATTACTCAAATACTGCAGCGACCAGGTCACCGGGCGCATCTTCGGTTATAACCAGTCGTTTATGTATTTGGGGAATGTCGCCGGGCCTTTAATGGGGGCCGGGGTATCCGCAATGGCTGGTTTTCGTTACGTTTTTGCGGCAACCGCCGTGGTTGTGCTGCTCAATGTCTGGCAACTGGCGCTGGCTTTAAAGCGCAAAAATGCCCGTCAGGCGCAGGTCAACAAAAGCACTTAAGCTGCCGGTCAGTTTCACTGCGTGGAATATTATTGAGCGAAATATGAAGATTGATTTCGACTTATTATTCGTTTCGTCGCCGCGGTCGATGTAGAGAATAATATTCCATTATTCTTTTTTTGTGGTGCAAAAAATTCGCTGCCGGGATTATTATCAGACGGAATCATTTTAATATTGCAGCTATTTGCTGTGACGCACATATTTAACCTGAGATATTGCTCTTAGGTGGATCTGAGTGTTAACGTCATGTCTTAACCCCGCAGGGACTGAGAAAATGAAAAATCTTATTGCTGAGTTATTGGTTAAGCTCGCCGAAAAGGAAGAAGAATCGAAAGAGCTGGTTGCTCAGGTTGAAGCGCTGGAAATAGTGGTCACAGCCTTATTGAGACGCCTTGAACAGGGAGAACGTTCGGCACTGGTTGCCAGCATTGAAGGGGCGTTAGATGATGCCTCCCCAAAGACGGCAGTGCCGGTCCAGGATACCGAATTACTCCGTCAATATTTAAAAAAGCTCCTTATCCATCCCCGTAGTTGAATCAAATTTCACTGTCATATTAGTGTCATAAGTCATTTTTATACTCGCTCTGTTTTTATTTATATTCAGTAGTTACTACATGGAGAAAATAAAGTGAAACAGAGCGTAATTATCGCCAGCCTGCTGCCTTTGCTGCTTGTCAGCGCCCCATCAAAATCACAAGAAACATCCTCTTCCCCTCTGGAAAATCGCGCCGCTCAGGGAGATTTAACTCAGCCGGGTGGTGCTCGCCGTATTACAGGCGATCAAACTGAAGCGATCCGTGCCTCGCTCAACAATAAAACAGCGAAGAACATTATTCTGCTGATTGGCGACGGTATGGGCGATTCGGAAATTACCGCCGCCAGAAACTATGCCGAAGGGGCTGGTGGTTTCTTTAAAGGAATTGATGCCTTACCGCTGACCGGGCAATACACTCACTATTCTTTAGACAAGAAAACGAAAAAGCCGGATTACGTCACCGATTCTGCTGCTTCCGCCACGGCGTGGAGCACCGGCGTGAAAACCTATAACGGTGCGCTGGGCGTGGACGTTGACGGGAAAGATCACGTCACCATCCTCGAACTGGCGAAGGCGGCCGGTAAGGCGACGGGCAACGTATCCACGGCGGAAATTCAGGATGCCACGCCGGCGGCGCTGGTTTCCCACGTGACGGGGCGTAAATGCTATGGCCCGAGCGCGACCAGCGAGAAATGTGCCACTAATGCGCTGGAAAATGGGGGCAAAGGCTCCATTACCGAACAACTGTTGAATACCCGCGCCGACGTGACGCTTGGCGGTGGGGCAAAAACCTTTAGCGAAACGGCAAAAGCCGGTGAATGGAACGGGAAAACGCTGCGCGAGCAGGCCGATGCCCGTGGCTATCAGTGGGTGGATAACGCTGCCGGTCTTGCGGCGGTGACAGAAGCTAACCAGCAAAAACCGCTGATCGGTATGTTCGCCGACGGCAATATGCCTGTGCGTTGGGAAGGGCCGAAGGCAACTTACCACGGGAATATCGATCAGCCAGCCGTGACCTGTACGCCAAATCCGAAGCGCGACAGCAGCGTACCGACCCTGGCGCAGATGACCGAAAAAGCTATCGACCTGCTGAAAGGCAACGAAAAAGGCTTCTTCCTGCAGGTTGAGGGGGCGTCTATTGATAAACAGGATCACGCCGCTAACCCATGCGGGCAGATAGGTGAGACGGTCGACCTCGATGAAGCCGTGCAAAAAGCGCTGGAATTCGCGCGTAAAGACGGCAATACCCTGGTTATCGTCACCGCAGACCACGCTCATTCCAGCCAGATTGTGGCGCCGGACACTAAAGCGCCTGGCCTGACTCAGGCGCTTAACACCAAAGACGGCGCGGTAATGGTCATCAGCTACGGCAACTCCGAGGGGGAATCTCAGGAGCATACCGGCACCCAGCTACGCGTGGCGGCCTATGGGCCACATGCAGCCAATGTGGTGGGGCTGACCGACCAGACCGATCTGTTCTACACCATGAAATCGGCTATGGCGCTGGAGTAAAAGTGAGCTTGCGTAACAGGTAAGAAAAAAATGCGGCGGAAACGTCGCATTTTTTTTGCCTTAGGCCAGGCTTTAAACGTCACAATAAAAAAGGAATAAGGTATGAAATTTTCATTATTAGCGGTGTTACTGGTAGGGCTGGTTGGGTCAGCAACGGCGGCGGATAAAACGATGACGCCGCAGCAGCAGCGCATGACGACCTGTAATCAGCAGGCGGCTTCGCAATCTCTGAAAGGGGATCAGCGTAAGAGCTACATGAGTAGCTGTCTCAAAGGGGAAGCGCCTGCCGCAGCGGGGAAAACCCTGACGCCTCAGCAGCAAAAAATGAAGGACTGTAATGCGGACGCCGCGAAGCAATCGCTGAAGGGCGACGCCAGAAAAACCTTTATGAGTAATTGCCTGAAGAAAAAATAAGTTGTTTTGAATCACCCTCACCCCGGCCCTCTCCCTGAAAGGGAGAGGGGGAAACGGCAGATTTATGCTCGATCTAATCCCCTCTCCCCCGCGGGGAGAGGGTTAGGGTGAGGGGCTATATCAAAATCAGGACTTCCCGAGCAGCTCCGACTTCGCCATGCATTTCACCATTGCTTCCATCACGGCGGCGCGGAAACCTTTCTCCTCCAGCACTTTGACAGCTTCAATAGTGGTGCCGCCGGGGGAGCAGACCATGTCTTTCAGTTCGCCCGGATGGGTACCGGTTTCCAGCACCATTTTCGCGGAGCCCATCACCGCCTGAGCGGCAAACTGATAGGCCTGTTTGCGCGGCATACCGCCCAGTACGGCGGCATCGGCCATGGCTTCGATAAACATAAAGACGTAGGCTGGGGCAGAGCCGCTGACGCCTACGACCGGGTGGATCATCGCCTCGCTTACCACTTCGGCCTGGCCAAAGCTGCGGAAAATGCTCACCGCATCGGCGATATCTTCCGGCGTGACCAGCGCGTTTGGCGTGACCGACGTCATGCCCGCGTTCACCAGCGCGGGGGTATTCGGCATCGCACGGATAATTTTCCGGTCATGACCCAGCACTTTGGCCAGGGTTTCCAGAGTGATACCTGCGGCAATGGAGATAATCACGGTGTCTTTGTTCAGGTCGGAGTTAACTTCGCTCAGCACCTTAAGCATGATATTTGGCTTCACGGCGCCAAAGACGATGTCGGCTATCTGCGCGACTTCCTGCGCGCTCTGCGCCGGGTTAATGCCGTAGTCTTCGCATAAGGCCTGAACTTTGTCCGGCGACGGAGTGTAGATCCAGATATTGCCGGCAGGCACAAGGCCGCTGGAAATCAGGCCGCCGAGGATGGCTTTGCCCATGTTACCGCAGCCAATAAACCCTATTTTCTTGTCCATAGCATGACTCCATGGTGATGTGTTTTGTTATTTGATGGTAATAGCTTAACCCGCCTTCTGACAAACCTAATGCGGATAAAATTCTGCAATGTGTCGCCATAAAAATAAACTGGAAAATCAATTCATTGATTTTCGGCAGATAACCACAAAGAGGGAAAAACCACGCTTTTTCCCTCTTTGTCAGCAATCGCTTAACGCGCTTTTTGCCGCTTAGGCTATGTTTGCACGCAACGGCGAGCGGGCCGGGGTGGAAACAGATAAATTTTGCCATTCAGCAAAAGCACGGCAAAATCGCCCCATTCCCAACGAAAGTCAGGAGCCATAATGCAAATTTGGGTGGATGCCGATGCGTGTCCAAAAGTCATCAAAGAGGTGCTGTTTCGCGCGGCAGATCGTGCTCAGGTTATGGTCACGCTGGTGGCCAATCAGGGGATGAAAACGCCGCCGTCGCGCTTTATTCGCAGTCTTCAGGTTGCCTCAGGATTTGACGTGGCGGATAACGAAATTGTACGTCGCTGTGAAAAAGACGATCTGGTGATCACCGCCGATATTCCGCTGGCGGCAGATGTGCTGGAGAAAGGGGCGGTGGCGCTAAATCCCCGGGGCGAGCTATATACCCCTGCAACCATTCGTGAACGCCTGACGATGCGTGACTTTATGGATACTCTGCGCGCCAGCGGCGTGCAAACCGGCGGGCCTGACAGTCTGAGCCAGCGCGACCGCCAGCAGTTTGCCAATGAGCTGGAAAAATGGCTGCTGAAGGTCGCGCGGGTGCAGAAGTCTTAGATAAAGCTGTCGTCGTCGTCGCCGTAATCGTCGCCGCCAAAATCATCGTTACCGTAATCGGTGTTGTCCTGCGACTGCCAGCCGCCCTGGTTCAGGAACTGGCGGTCGTCGACCTGGCTGTAGTCGTTGACCGAATCGAATGAGCTGTTGTCGAAGGTGGGCGCCGGTTCATTGATAATATTGACGATCTCTTCCGGCTGGCTGCGGTGGAACATGCTGGTCAGCATTTCTGCCACCACGACACCACCGGCTACGCCCGCTGCGGTTTGCAGCGCGCCAGATAAGAACCCGCCTCCGGCACGCGGCGCGCTGGCAGGGGCTGCCTGCTGCTGTGGCGCACCATACCCGGCCGGGGCGTTGTATCCGCCCTGTTGCGGTGCGCCGTAGCCTGGCGCAGAAGAGGCGCCATAGTTCTGGCTGCCAGGAATCGGATCGGAGCCGCGAGCAGTATTATTGCTGCCGCCGCCGCCGAACAATCCGGCAAGGAAGCCGCCGCTGCTTTGCTGCTGGCGAGACTTCTGCTCCAGTTCGCTGACCTGCGCTTCCAGGGCCTGAATTTTGCCATTCAGCTGCTTCATGGCCGCTTCCTGAATCAGGATCGTCTGGGTCATGTAGTAAGCGGCACCCGGCTGCTGGCTGAGGTGTTGCGCAATCCGCTGTTCGGCGGCCGCATCGCGGGTGGCACTTTGGCTTTCAGCCTGTTTCAGACGGTCAAAAAGCCCGTCGATAAGACGCTGCTCTTCAGCTTGCATGGTTCATACCTCTGTCATGATGAAATCTTAAAACGAGTCTGGATCACATTCAGCGTAGGTGAAACGCCTTAATCGTAAAGCTAACCATAAATGTGTTACCGAATCTCAGATTAAGGGTTGTCATTGGCCTGGCGTTTAAAGTATTGTGGCGCAGTTAGCGAGTGGTGGATTTAGTTTACACTTGTTATGTATCAGTTAATGCCGTAATAGCTAGCTTTTAAGCGATAAACTTCACTTTTGTAATAAAAAGTTTACACTTGTTGTGTACTAGTTTAGTGGTATTATCGCATTTTGTTTTCCTGCTTTTACCCCCCAGTGGCCTCAGGCCCGCATTTCCGAGGATTATCTTTGATGACTCAACCCCTATTCTTAGTCGGCGCTCGCGGCTGTGGTAAGACGACCGTCGGTCAGGCATTGGCGAGAACGCTGGGTTACGCCTTTGTCGATACCGATAGTTTCCTGCTGAACCACACCGGTAAGAGCGTGGCGGAGATTGTGGCCGAAGAGGGCTGGGAAGGGTTTCGTGCTCGTGAATCTGATGCGCTTCAGCGCGTGACGGCCCCGGCGACGGTTGTGGCGACCGGGGGCGGTATGGTGCTGGCAGAAGGCAATCGGCAGTTTATGCAGGAAAACGGCACCCCGGTTTGGTTACATGCTCCGGCACAGGTCCTGGCTTCACGCCTGACCGCTTCCCCGGAAGAAGGGCAGCGCCCAACGCTGACAGGGAAAGGCGTTACCGATGAAATCGTTGACGTGCTCGCCGCTCGCGAAGGGCTCTACCGGCAGGTTGCCCGCCATATTGTGGACGCTACCCGCTCTCCGGATGCGGTGGTGGAAGCTATCCTCAGCGCATTACAAATGGCCCGCGCCAGTTAGCCTATACTTAACGCTCATCCATAAGACATTGAGGACGAGCGATGGCCATTCAACCTCCCTATCCCCGTGAAGCCCGAATTGTCGAAGTGCAGAAAGGTGTGCCGGGTTCAACCGTGACCGGATACCAGCTGCGGGCAGATCATCCCCATCAGGATACGCTGATAAGCGAACACGAAACGCGCCAGGAAGCTCTGGACGCAAAACAGCGCTATGAAGATCCTGATAAATCCTGAAGGATGGATGCGGGCGTGAGCGTTTCACCTCTCATAAGAGAAACTTTTATCTTATTCATTTAGCTAAAATATATTCCATTAGAGATGTTGCTCAGTAGTTGATGTTTCGTTAAGGATTTCGATGTCGCTCTGGTTGTATGCTGCGGATCGTGGCGATCGAAAAACGATCGATCCCGGCGGAGTTATTTCATAGCGGACGTGGAGCAGTGCAGCGAAGAGGGCGGTAACTGAGTAATAGCGGAGCGAAGCATGAAACCAACTGTAGCCATTCTCACCGTCGGCAAAGTATCAGTCAGTGAGGTTTTACCTTTTTTAACTGAACATATCTCTGAACAACAAATCTCCCAGGTTAGCCTGCTGGGCAACCTCTCCCCCGATGAGATTCGCCGTCAATTTTCCCCTTCCCCCGGCGAAGAAACGCTGCTCACGCTCCTGGCGGATAACACCATTACGTCAGTCGGGCGGGACAAAATCTCCATTGCGATGCAGGGCATCATCGAACAGCTGGATAACCAGGCCTACGAAGTTATCCTGCTGATGAGCACGATGCCGCTGACGGGGTTGAGCGCCCGCAATGCCATCCTGCTCGAGCCTGAGCGTATTATTCCTCCGCTGGTGGCGTCGATTGTCGATGGGCATCAGGTGGGGATCATTCTGCCGGTAGCCGAAATGATTAAGTTTCAGGAGCTGAAGTGGCGCAAGCTGACCCGTCCGCCGCTATACGCGCTCGCGAACCCGATACACGGCAGTGAAAACGATCTCTTGGAGGCGGGGAAAAAACTGATGGCTGAGGGGGCGGATGTTCTGGTCCTGGACTGCCTTGGCTACCATCAAAAACACCGGGATTTACTGCAAAAGCAGCTGGATGTGCCGGTGCTGTTGTCCAACGTGCTGGTGGCCAGATTAGCCGCGGAATTGCTTATCTGAACGGAATTAACAATTTGCGTGACAGGCCGGAGAGTTGGCCTCTATAGTGGTTTTTTTACTAATGTCGATAAAGGGCCTGTCCATGCTTCAGAGTAACGAGTACTTCTCCGGTAAAGTAAAATCCATCGGTTTTACCAGCAGCAGCACTGGCCGTGCGAGCGTTGGAGTGATGGCGGAGGGGGAATACACCTTCGGGACCGCCCAGCCGGAAGAGATGACCGTAGTGAGTGGCGCACTGCACGTTTTGCTGCCGGGGGAAACAGAGTGGAAAACCTATGCTGCGGGCGAAGTCTTTAACGTTCCTGGCCACAGCGAGTTTCATCTGCAGGTTGCCGAGCCAACGTCCTATCTTTGCCGCTACCTGGCCGATAAATAACTGAGTTTCAGGCCCCTCGTTTCATCGCGAGGGGCTTTTTTATGCGTCAGCCGCAGCGATTAACGCTGAGCTTCTCCGCCGAGAGCTTCCACCAGATTGGTAATCAGCGCCGACAGCTCGCCGGTCATCAGAATAAAATCGGCGTCAAAACGCCCGCCAAAATCTTCCCGGTCGATATCGTCGTTCTGTTCGCGCAGGATATCGGCAAACTTCAGGCGTTTGACAGAGCCATCGTCCGCCAGCACGAACTGAATACGCTCCTGCCAGTCCAGCGCCAGCTTGGTGACCACTTTACCGGTTTCAATGTGCGCGGCGATTTCATCGCATACCAGCTCTTGCTGCTTGCAGCGGATCACGCCGCCGCCTTCAAGGATTGCCTTGAGCTCAGCTTCGTCCATCAGCGCAAAGCCTGCCGGAACATCCCCTGAACGTACCCACTCGGTCAGCGTCAGTTCGATAGGGTTTTCCAGCGCCAGCGGGACCACCGGCAGAGAACCCAGGCTTTTACGCAGCAGGGCCAGCGTATCTTCCGCTTTTTTGGCGCTGGCGCAGTCAACCATGATCAGGCCGTTGACGGTGTCTATCCACATCATAGTCTGGCTAAAGCGGCTGAAAGCGCGCGGCAGCAGGGAGTGCAGCACTTCGTCTTTGAGGGAATCTTTCTCGGTCTTCTTCAGCTTGCGGGCCTGTTCCGCTTCGAGCTTATTGATTTTGGCTTCAAGAGCCTGTTTGATGACCGGAGCGGGCAGAATTTTTTCTTCTTTACGGGCGCAAATCACAATCTGGCCGTTGGCAACATGGGTTAATGCATCGCTGTGCGAGCCCATCGGCGACACCCAGCCGGTTTTGGCCATGTCCTGGCTGCCGCAAGGGGTGAAGGTGAAGGCGGCTAACTGTTTTTCCATTGCATCCGCCGTCAGCGTGATGTCACGGCTTAAACGGTAAACCATTAAATTTTTAAACCACAGCATGATTCTGTCCCAGGTTGTCAGTTAAACGCAGCGGGCATGATAACGAATTGACGGCCTCGTTTCATTGTCTTTGCTTGGCCTGCATTTTAGGTAGTTGATAATTATCACCAAATGAGGAAGTTCTTGTGCGCATAGGTATCGATCTCGGTGGGACTAAAACAGAAGTGATCGCGCTGGCAGACGACGGTAAACAACTTTATCGCCACCGTTTGCCCACGCCAAAAAACGACTACCAGGCCACCATCAAAAACATTGTTGAGCTGGTGCGGCTGGCGGAAGAAGCCACGGGCGAGACCGGTACGGTAGGGCTTGGGATCCCGGGATCGATCTCCCCTTATACCCGAGTGGTGAAAAATGCGAACTCAACCTGGCTGAACGGGCAGCCGTTTGACAAGGATCTCAGCCTGGCGCTTAAACGTGAGGTCAGGCTGGCGAACGATGCTAACTGCCTGGCGGTGTCGGAAGCTATCGATGGCGCAGCAGCAGGGGCGCCGATTGTCTTTGCGGTGATCATCGGTACCGGCTGCGGCGCGGGCGTGGCGATCAATGGCCGGAGCCTGATCGGCGGCAACGGCACCGCGGGCGAGTGGGGACATAACCCGCTGCCGTGGATGGATGAAGATGAACTGCGTTTTCGGGAAGAAGTGCCTTGCTACTGCGGTAAGCAGGGCTGCATTGAGACCTTTATTTCCGGCACCGGATTTGGCACGGACTATCAGCGTCTGAGCGGAAAAACGCTGAAAGGGCACGAAATCATCAGCCTGGCAGAGCAGCAGGATCCGCTGGCGGAGCTGGCTATCAGCCGCTATGAGATGCGTCTCGCGAAGTCGCTGGCGCATATCGTCAACATTCTTGATCCGGACGTGATCGTGCTGGGCGGCGGGATGAGTAACGTGGAGCGTTTATACCGGACGGTGCCGCAGCTGATTAAACCGTGGGTGTTTGGCGGCGAGTGTGAAACGCCTGTTCGCAAAGCGGTGCACGGGGATTCCAGCGGCGTTCGCGGTGCGGCGTGGCTGTGGCCGATAGAGAAGTAAATTCCCCCCTCACCCCGGCCCTCTCCCCGTGGGGGAGAGGGGGAAAACAGATGCCGGAAATGTGGTTTATTCCCTATGCCTCTGGGAGAGGAGTAGGGGGAGTTGAAAAACCAGAAGCGACAGCGTAGTTGAAGTTAGTACCGGGTTTAAAGCGAAACACGGTTCCGGCTTAAATCGCCTGCGTTTTCTCTCCGACTGGCCGGAGGCTGAGAGCGTCGGGAACGCATCTCAGCCGACCCAGGACTGGGAGATAAAACGGAGGTCTGCCGCTCACGCGGTCGATTTATTTCGCCGGGAGTCCGGGTTCTCAGGGGAATGACGGTGATTCCCCTGAGACGTTCACCGATGCGGTGGTGACATATGAAACCGAACTGGAAGTGAACGGAACCTTAACCGTTCCTTCATAAGCGTACTTGTGACTTAAAGAGCCTTCCCTTTGGTGAGAGCCTGGCAAGGATCACTCCACCGCGAAAGCCTTATCCAGGCGACTTACACCTAGCCCGTTAATCTTCTTCACCTTAATCTGCACCGGGATCCGCTCTTTCATCGCCTCAACGTGGCTGATAACGCCGATGGTTTTGCCGCTGGCGTTCAGCGTATCCAGGGCGTCGAGTGCGGTATCCAGCGTCTGTGCGTCCAGGGTGCCAAAACCTTCATCCAGGAACAGAGAGTCAATGCGGGTTTTATGGCTGACCAGGTCGGATAACGCCAGCGCCAGCGCCAGGCTTACCAGGAAGCTTTCGCCGCCGGAAAGCGTGCGGGTGTCGCGTACCGCATCGGCCTGCCAGGTATCGACCACCTGTAATTCAAGCGCTTCGCTGTCTTTGCGCTGCAGCAGGTAGCGCCCGTGCAGGCGATTGAGCTGATTGTTTGCCAGCCAGACGAGGTTATCCAGCGTCAGACCTTGTGCAAATTTGCGGAATTTATCCCCTTCTTTGGAGCCGATAAGCGCGTTGAGGTAGCCCCAGTCTTCTGCCTGCGCTTCACAGGCTTTTATTTCCTGCATCAGCGTTTGCTGGCGAACCCGGTTTTCCTCGTCGTGGCGTAGCTGCTGGAGGATTTGACCTTGCTGTGAGGCATTCTCACGCAGCTGGAGGCCAAGCGCTGAAATTTGTGTCTCCAGCGCGCTAAGGTCTATTTCGTCATGCAGATTTTCTGGCCGCGCCGATACGTGCTGGGTCAGCGCACTTTCCGCCTGTTTCAGCAGAGTGACCTGCTGCTGATGCTGGCGCTCCAGCAGCTGTTGACGCTGTTCCAGTTCAAGGCGCTCTGGCTCTTCCAGCAGGGCGCTGCGGAAATCGGCCTCATCGCTGAACTGGCTGGCCGAAAGCGCATTCCTGAACTGCGTTTGCGCCGCCGTGCTTTCTTCTTCGCTTTGCTTCAGCTGTTGTTGCAGGGACTGGCGCTGCCCTTCAAGGAGGTTGCAATCGTTATGCAATGCCTGCCAGTTTTGCAGAGCAGCCTGATGCTCGTGTTCATCCAGCGGCAGCGGGGTGGAGCCATCGTCCGCGAAGGTCGAGAGCAACATCTCGAGAGCGGAGAGCTGCTGGCGAAGCTGCGGCAGCTTGTCCTGCTGGTGCAGCCATTGCTGAGATTCTTTTTGGCGTGCCTCCAGCCAGGTTTGTTCTTCGCCCGACTCAGGCCGCTGAAGGCCAGCCTGTTCCAGCGCCGTTTGTAGCGAAGTGCGCAGCGCCACAAAGTCTGCGTTCAGCTTTTCATGCTGCTGACCGTCGCGCTGGTATTGCGCCTCCAGCGCCTGACGCTCGCCAAGCTGGCGCAGCATCAGCTCGCGCTGTTCCTGATCGTCAAGCCAAGCGCTGAGATCGTCCTGAGGCGTTAAAGCGATAGCCAGTTCTGCACACTGCTGCTGCCAGCGGGCCGAGAGCAACGTTTTTTCTGCCTCAATGGCGGTGCTGGCCTGCACCAGTTTTTCGCGCTGCTGGCGCTGGGTATCCAGCTGGCCTTTAAGGGCAAAGCCAAGCTCTGCGAGCTTAGCCACTTCTTGCTTAAGAGCGGCAAGGCGCTGTTGGTTCTCCCCGGGTTCGAGAGTCTTATACGCTTCTACAGCCGGGTGCTGGGTTGAGCCGCAAAGCGGGCACGGCGAATCAGGCTGCAGGCGCGCGCGCTCGGCTTCAAGGCTTTGGATGCGCTTTTCCTGCTCGACGACTTTTTCCAGATCCGCTTCGTGCTGACGTTTGTCTTTGTACTGCTGGCGCTTTTGCCCCAGTTCAACGTCACGCTCGGCAATCTGTTTATCCAGCTCGGCAAGCTCGCGCTGCTGCTCGGATTTACGTTTCTCCAGCGCGGCAAACTGCGGCTGCAAAGTGGCCAGCAGCTGGCGGGCAGGCCGGGTTTTCAGCATTCGCTGTAAATGAGCGCTCACTTCATCAGGCGAAAGGCTGAGCGTTGGCTCAGGCAGCGCCTGCAGCTTTTTCCGACTGGCTTCAAGCGCCTGCGTTAGCTCTGTAAGCTGTTTTTCGTCGCGCCGCTGCTGCGTGAACGCCATGCGCCAGCCCGTGAGTTCGGCTGACCACAGCCTGTAGCGGTCATTTGCCGCGAGCCAGTCTTCGACCTGCCGGGCTTCACTCTTCAGCCGCTGAGCCTGTTCGGCTGCCAGCATCCGGGTTTGCTGTCGGCGAACGGAAAGCTGCTGTAAGCGGGTATTCACTTTTTCCGCCGCCTCGCTGTTTTGCTTCAGCGACTGCTGCTTTTCCTGCAGCCGCTGCCAGTCAGGGCGAAGTTTTTCAGCGGGCAGGGCTCGGGTGAGTTTCGCCAGCACTGGCTCTGCGTCCTTGAGCGCCTGACTGGCGCCGTCCAGCGCCTGCTGTTTTTGGACTTTATCGGCAGAAAGCCGGGTTAGCTGAGCGAGCCATTGCTGGTGTTGCTGCTGCTGTTGGTGCTCCACGGAAAGCTTTTTCTCTTCCTGAGTGAGCGCCTGCAAACTCTCTGTAAGCTGTTGTTGCTGCTCTGTGGTTAATAGCGCGACGCCGGAAGCCTGAGCCAGCAGGTTTTCAAGGCGGCTTTTGATTTGCTTATGATTTTCAAACACCGCGGCGGAAACGGTGCCGTAAATCTCCGTGCCGGTCAGCTCTTCAAGCAGCGAGGCGCGGTCGTTGGCATCGGCGTTTAAAAAGGCGGCGAACTGCCCCTGGGAGAGCATCATTGAGCGGGTGAAGCGGTCGTAGTCCAGCCCTGTGAGAGAGGCGATGATCTCCAGCTTGTCTTTGATTTTATCCGCGAGGATTTTGCCGTCGTTGATTTGGGCCAGCTCCACGCGCGGCGCCTGAAGATTGCCGTTTGCCGCGTTACGGGCGCGATTCTGGCTCCAGAAAGCGCGGTAGCCCGTGCCTTTTACCTCAAACTCGACTTCGGCCAGGCATTCCGCCGTGTCCCGGGTCATCAGGTCATTTTGCGATTGTGACACGGTGTTGAGACGCGGTGTTTTGTGGTACAGCGCAAGGCAAATGGCATCCAGCAGGGTGGTTTTGCCCGCGCCCGTGGGGCCGGTGATGGCAAACAGCCCGTTGCTGGCGAAAGGCTCCTGGGTGAAATCAATTTTCCACTCGCCTTTCAGGGAGTTAATGTTTTTTAACCGCAGGCTGAGGATTTTCATGCCTGTTCCTCCTGCTGGTGCAAATCTGAAAGGGTTTGGGCAAACAGCGTTCTTAGCCTGGCGGCGCGCTCCTCGCTGTTTTCTTCCTGGCTTAGCCGCCGCTCAAAGACCTCCTCAACGCTTAACTCGCTCAGCGTCTCTTTATGCTGGCTGGCGATCGCCCGTTCGCGCTGTTCGCGGCTGCGGCGCAGCAGGACAACTTCGACCGGTAAATCGTCGGTGAGCGCCTGTACCTGTCGCTGCATATCGTGCAGGTATTCGTCGGTGGCAATTTCGATATCCAGCCAGACTTTGGGTTCAGCAGGCGCGTTTCGCCACTGCTCTAGCTGCTGCTCGATGTCACGCAGCGACCCTTTCACAATGGCCAGCGGCTGGCTGACAGGGACTTCCAGAGGCTCGACGCTGGTTAGCGCTCCGGCGTTGAATGTCACCAGAAAAACGGTTTTTGCTTTGCCGGTTTCGTCGAAGCTCAGCGGAATCGGCGAGCCGCTGTAGCGAATGTGCTCCGTGCCGCCAATTTTTTGTGCACGATGAATGTGCCCGAGCGCAATATAGTCGGCGGGCGGGAAGTGCTGCGCCGGGAAGGCATCCAGCGTGCCGATATAGATATCGCGTACCGCATCGGATTTCGTGACACCTACCGTGGTCAGGTGCCCGGTGGCAATAATCGGCAGCGGCTGGTCACCGCGGAGCGCCACGGCGGCGGCATAGCATTGCTGGTAATGTTCGCTGATGGCTTCCATTAAAGAGCGCTGTTTTTCATGGCCGGACAGCCCGGCCTGGCTGCTTTGAATGTCGCGAGGACGCAGGAAAGGAATCGGGCAGAGAATCGCGCCCGGCGTGCCGTCTTTTTGATTGAGCAGCAGCGCCTGTTCGTCTTTGCTGTGGCGGGCGCTGGCAATGACGCGGGTGTTCAGGCAGGCCAGCAGCTCGCGGGATTCATTCAGGGTGGCTACGGAATCGTGATTCCCCGCCAGCACCACGAGCTGGCAGCCGGTGCTCTGCAGCTGCACGACAAAACGGTTATACATTTCACGGGCGTAGCTCGGCGGCGAGCCGGTATCAAAGATATCTCCCGCGACGAGGATCGCATCCACCTGATGCTCGACCGCGGCGTTTAACAACCAGTCGAGAAAGGCCTGATGTTCAGAAGCCCGGCTTTTGGTATAGAAGTTTTGGCCGAGGTGCCAGTCTGATGTGTGGAGAATGCGCATAACCTGTCCCATGGCAAAGAGGCGAATTACCGATTATAAGCTATTGAGCTGGCAGCGTAACCGCCAGTCAAAATCAGCGGCTGTCATAATTCAGAAAGGTGAAATATCTGGCCGTCATCTTTTTCATAAATCTGTCACAAATCTGACGCATACTGGCGCACAATTAATAAGAGATGGTCTCTTTTCAACAGGGTAAATCATGGCGAGACGCATTTTAGTCGTAGAAGATGAAGCTCCGATTCGTGAAATGGTGAGCTTTGTGCTCGAGCAAAATGGCTTCCAGTCGGTAGAGGCGGAAGATTATGACAGCGCGGTTAACCTGCTGATTGAACCTTTCCCCGACCTGATCCTGCTGGACTGGATGCTGCCAGGCGGTTCCGGGATCCAGTTTATCAAGCACCTGAAGCGTGAAGCGCTGACCCGCGAAATCCCGGTGATGATGTTGACCGCGCGCGGCGAAGAAGAAGATCGCGTGCGTGGCCTTGAGGTCGGTGCCGATGATTACATCACTAAGCCGTTCTCGCCTAAAGAACTGGTGGCGCGTATCAAGGCGGTGATGCGCCGTATTTCCCCGATGGCGGTGGAAGAAGTGATTGAGATGCAGGGGCTGAGCCTTGACCCGTCCTCACACCGCGTGATGACCGGCGAAGATCCGCTCGACATGGGGCCAACTGAATTTAAGCTGTTACACTTCTTTATGACTCACCCGGAGCGCGTTTACAGCCGTGAACAGCTGCTCAATAACGTGTGGGGAACGAACGTTTACGTTGAAGACCGTACCGTAGACGTGCATATTCGTCGCCTGCGTAAAGCTTTGGAAACAAGTGGTCATGACAAAATGGTGCAAACAGTTCGCGGCACGGGTTATCGTTTTTCAACCCGTTTTTAATATGCTGACAGGAGCGTGACGCGTGCTGGAACGGCTGTCATGGAAAAGGCTGGTACTGGAGCTGGTGCTCTGTTGTATGCCAGCGGCAATTCTTGGATTGATTTTTGGCCACCTGCCGTGGTTTTTACTGGCGGCAGTGACCGCCCTGTTAAGCTGGCATTTCTGGAATTTACTTCGTCTTTCCTGGTGGCTGTGGGTTGACCGCAGCATGACCCCGCCGCCCGGGCGGGGAAGCTGGGAGCCTTTGCTGTACGGGCTGCACCAGATGCAGTTGCGTAATAAAAAGCGCCGCAAAGAGTTAGGCAACCTGATCAAGCGCTTCCGAAGCGGAGCAGAATCGCTGCCCGATGCCGTCGTGCTGACCACCGAAGAAGGCACCATTTTTTGGTGTAACGGCCTGGCACAACAGCTGCTTGGCCTGCGCTGGCCGGACGACAGCGGCCAAAATATCCTCAACCTGCTGCGTTACCCTGAATTCTCGCAATACGTGGCGAAGCAGCAGTTTGGTCGCCCGCTGACGCTGGTGCTGAACAATGGCCGCCATCTTGAGTTCCGCGTGATGCCCTACGCCGACGGGCAGTGGCTGATGGTGGCGCGTGACGTCACGCAGATGCACCAGCTTGAAGGCGCTCGCCGCAACTTCTTTGCCAACGTTAGTCATGAGCTGCGCACGCCGCTGACCGTGTTACAGGGTTACCTGGAGATGATGCAGGATCAGGCTCTGGAAGGGCCGTTGCGGGATAAAGCGCTGCATACCATGCGCGAGCAAACTTCACGCATGGAAGGGCTGGTGAGGCAATTGTTAACGCTGTCGCGTATTGAAGCCGCGCCCACGCTGTCGATGAATGAGAAAATCGACGTGCCGCTGATGCTGCGCGTGGTGGAACGTGAGGCGCAGACGCTGAGCCAGCAGAAGCAAACGCTCACTTTTAACGTTGAACCCGGGCTGCAGGTTTACGGCAACGAAGAACAGCTCCGCAGCGCGATCTCTAACCTGGTGTATAACGCGGTGAATCACACGCCGGCCGGGACGCACATTACGGTCACCTGGCGCCGGCTGCCTCACGGCGTAGCGTTTAGCGTCAAGGATACCGGGCCGGGGATCTCCGCCGAGCACATTCCGCGCCTGACGGAGCGTTTCTACCGCGTAGACAAAGCGCGCTCCCGGCAGACTGGGGGCAGCGGGCTTGGTCTGGCTATCGTCAAGCATGCTCTTAGCCATCATGATGCGCGGCTGGATATCGAAAGCCTGCCGGGGCAGGGCTCGACGTTTTCGTTTATTCTGCCAGAGCGCCTGATTGCCCATGAGTCAGCGGTGGCTGCACATTAATTAACCTCAACCGTCAAGTACGCTTTCCACAGGCCAGTTTTCTGGCCTTTTTGTTTGTATTTTCACCACTCGTTAAGCGATGAATATCGAATTGATGCTTTTTTGTCCGCATGATAAGCCATAACAAAAGCGTATAATCAACTTTATTCACTGGTTATGCGTATTTTTAAAGGATATATTTCTGGTTTCCCGATCCCTTCTTGTCTTCAAACGCTATAAGCGTTTTAATTGCCCCCCTGTTATTACCAGACCGACTGAAATTGAGTGGTAATTCGACTAACTATTCTTCGCCACCGATCCGGAGAAGCATATTCCGCTGTCGTTACCGGTAATAACCGCGTTTTTACCGAACGTTATTTGGACTGAACGTCGGTTTAAAAATTTGAGCATTTTCAACACCACACATCCACAGGCTGCTTTATTTTATGACCTATCATTTGAAATCTCGTGACATCATCGCTCTGGGCTTTATGACCTTTGCGCTGTTTGTGGGCGCGGGCAACATCATTTTCCCTCCTATGGTTGGCTTACAGGCTGGCGAGCACGTCTGGACGGCGGCGCTTGGCTTCCTGGTCACGGCGGTAGGTTTACCCGTTCTGACTATCGTGGCGATTGCCCGCGTGGGCGGCGGTATTGATAGCCTTAGTTCGCCGATTGGCCGCCGCGCCGGTATTTTGCTGGCGACGGTCTGCTACCTCGCCGTAGGGCCGCTGTTTGCCACGCCTCGTACGACCACCGTTTCCTTTGAAGTGGGGATTGCCCCGCTGACCGGTATGGGCGATATGCCGCTGTTTATCTACAGCCTGGTGTACTTCGCGCTGGTGATCGGGATTTCTCTTTATCCGGGTAAGCTGCTGGATACCGTGGGCCACGTGCTGGCGCCGGTGAAAATCATCGCGCTGCTGATCCTGGCGGCCGGGGCGGTGCTGTGGCCAGCCGGTGGTTTGAGTACGGCAACTGAAGCCTATCAGAATGCGGCGTTTTCTAACGGCTTCGTGAACGGCTACCTGACGATGGACACGCTGGCGTCGCTGGTGTTCGGGATTGTTATCGTGAATGCCGCGCGCTCTCGTGGCGTGACCGAATCTCGCCTGCTGACCCGCTACACGATTTGGGCTGGCCTGATTGCCGGTATCGGCCTGACGATTATCTACCTGGCACTGTTCCACCTCGGGTCCGACAGCGCGAATCTGGTCGATCAGAAAGCCAACGGCGCGGCTATTCTGCACGCCTATGTGGCGCATACCTTCGGCGGAGCCGGGAGCTTCTTCCTCGCGGCGCTGATTTTCCTGGCCTGCCTGGTGACCGCGGTTGGCCTGACCTGCGCCTGTGCGGAGTTCTTTAGTCAGTATCTGCCGCTCTCTTACCGCTCGCTGGTGTTTATCCTCGGCCTGTTCTCGATGGTGGTGTCTAACCTGGGCCTGAGCCATCTGATTCAGATTTCGATCCCGGTGCTGACGGCAATCTATCCGCCTTGTATCGCCCTGGTGGTGCTGAGCTTCACCCGTCCGTGGTGGAACAACTCCACCCGCGTTATTGCGCCGGCAATGCTGATAAGCCTGTTGTTTGGTATCATTGACGGCATTAAGGCATCGGCCATCAGCGACATGCTGCCTGGGTGGGCGGCGAAACTGCCGCTGGCGGATCAGGGACTTGCCTGGCTGCTGCCGACCGTTGCGATGATTGTGATCACCGCTATCTGGGACAAAGCGGCAGGGCGCCAGGTCACCTCCGCCGCCCACTAAGTTTTTGATTGCTAAGTAACCACGGAGTCGTCCTCCGTGGTTTTTTTATTGTAAAGCGTGGAACCTGGATTCATGGAAAACACCAACAAGCTCAAGCGCGGTTTGAGCACCCGGCACATTCGATTTATGGCGCTGGGGTCGGCGATTGGCACAGGGCTGTTTTACGGTTCGGCGGACGCCATCAAAATGGCGGGGCCGAGCGTTTTACTGGCGTATATCATCGGCGGCGTCGCGGCCTATATCATCATGCGCGCGCTGGGCGAAATGTCGGTGCACAATCCTGCTGCCAGCTCGTTTTCCCGCTACGCTCAGGACAACCTTGGGCCGCTGGCTGGCTACATTACCGGCTGGACGTACTGCTTTGAGATTTTGATTGTTGCCATCGCCGACGTGACCGCGTTTGGGATCTACATGGGTATCTGGTTCCCGGCTGTACCGCACTGGGTCTGGGTGCTGAGCGTGGTGCTGATTATCTGCGCCATTAACCTGATGAGCGTGAAGGTGTTCGGCGAGCTGGAGTTCTGGTTCTCGTTCTTTAAAGTCGCCACTATCATCATCATGATCGTTGCCGGCATTGGCATTATCGTATGGGGGATTGGCAACGGCGGCCAGGCGACCGGCATCCATAATCTGTGGAGCAACGGCGGCTTCTTTAGCAACGGCTGGCTGGGCATGATCATGTCTCTGCAGATGGTGATGTTTGCCTACGGCGGGATTGAGATTATCGGTATCACCGCAGGTGAAGCAAAAGATCCGCAAAAATCCATTCCACGCGCCATCAACTCCGTGCCGCTGCGTATCCTGGTGTTCTATGTGGGCACGCTGTTCGTCATCATGTCCATCTATCCGTGGAACCAGGTGGGCACCGAAGGCAGCCCGTTTGTGATGACCTTCCAGCATATGGGCATTACCGCTGCAGCCGGCATTCTGAACTTTGTGGTTATCACGGCTTCGCTCTCGGCGATTAACAGCGATGTGTTTGGCGTGGGCCGCATGCTGCACGGCATGGCCGAGCAGGGTAGCGCGCCTAAAATCTTCGCCAGGACTTCCCGCAACGGTATTCCGTGGGTCACTGTTGTGGTGATGGCCTGCGCGCTGCTGCTGGCGGTTTACCTGAACTACATCATGCCGGAAAACGTCTTCCTGGTGATTGCGTCGCTGGCAACGTTCGCCACCGTTTGGGTGTGGATTATGATCCTGCTGTCGCAGATTGCCTTCCGCCGCCGCCTGTCGCCGGAAGAAGCGAAAGCGCTGAAATTCCCGATCCCCGGTGGCGTAGCGACGACCGTGGTGGGCCTGGTGTTCCTGGTGTTTATTATCGGGCTGATTGGTTACCACCCGGATACCCGTATTTCGCTGTACGTGGGCTGCGGCTGGATTGCGCTGCTGCTTATTGGCTGGGTTGTTAAGCGCCGGGTTAAGGCGCAGGCATCGGAGAGCATCGTTCCTTAGCCTCAAATAACTTTCATGTGGGACGGCTGATATTCCGTTCACTTCCAGCCTTATTTTACATGCAGCCATCGCACTGGTGAACGTCTCGGGGGAATCACCGTCATTCCCCCGAGGCCCCGGACTCCCGGCGAAATAAATCGACCGCTAAAGCGGCAGACCTCCGTTTTATCTCCCAGTCCTGGGTCGGCTGAGATGTATTCCCGACACTCTCAGCCTCCGGCCGTTCCCGACGGCCGGACCCTGGCCAGTCGGAGAGAAAACGGAGGCGATTTAAGCCGGAACCGTGCCTCGCTATTCGCCCAACGTTTCACCCAGCCACTACGTCGCTTCTGTTTTTTTGCCCTCTCTCTGGCCGGGAGAGGGGATAAATAGCGTTCCCCTCATTCGTTTTATCCCCCTCGCCCCTTTGGGGAGAGGGCCGGGGTGAGGGGAATAATTTCTCCCGCCTCCACCCCTCCTGTCCTCCCCCAAATTAACCCGGAATGATGAGTGATAAAGCCTTATGCTGTGGCAAGGTAGCGTCATTTTTAAGCGATGGGAAAGTTACTATGTTGAATGCCTGGCACCTGCCGGTGGCGCCGTTTATCCAGAAGCGGGAACGCAGCCTTGTCATTACCCTGTGGCTGGCGGGGGACGACCTGCCGGAAAAAGTGATTCTGCGCGGCGAAAAAGATAACGAAGAGATTTCTCTGGTCATGGTGCGCCAGAAACAGGCTTCCCTTGAAGGCGTTGTCGCCTGGAAAGCTATCCTCGATACCGCCGAAGGGCAGCCGCGCCGTCGCTATAGCTTCAAGCTTCTCTGGCAGGACAGGCAGCGCTGGTACACGCCTCAGGGCTTCCGGAAAACACCGCCGGCCCGGCTGGAACAGTTCGCCTTTGATACGCCGGATGACGGCCCGGACTGGGTGCAGGATCAGGTGTTTTATCAGATCTTCCCGGATCGTTTTGCTCGAGGATCGAATCGCCATCCGGAACAGGATAACGTTTATTTCCATCATGCGGCCGGGCGGGATATCGTCCGCCGGGAATGGCATGAGCCTTTAACCGGGGAAGCTGGAGGATCGACGTTTTACGGCGGCGATCTCGACGGTATCAGCGAAAACTTGCCTTACCTGAAAAAGCTCGGCGTGACCGCGCTTTATCTGAACCCTATTTTTACCGCGCCCAGCGTGCATAAGTACGACACTCAGGATTACCGGCAGGTGGACGAGCAGTTTGGCGGTAACGCCGCTTTCCTGCGGCTGAGGGAAAATACGCGCCGGCAGGGGATGAAGCTGATGCTGGACGGCGTTTTTAACCACAGCGGCGATACGCACGGCTGGTTTGACAGGCATCAGTACGGTGATAACGGCGCCTGCCATCACCCGCAGTCTCCCTGGCGCGACTGGTACAGCTTTTCTGACGAAGGGCTGGCGCTGGACTGGCTGGGCTATTCCAGTCTGCCTAAGCTGGACTACCGCTCGGCCACGCTGGTGGATGAAATTTATCGGGGCGAGCAAAGCATTGTGCGGCACTGGCTGCGTGAGCCCTGGGGCATCGACGGCTGGCGGCTGGACGTGGTGCATATGCTGGGTGAAGCGGGCGGAGCGAAAAACAATCTGCTGCACGTCAGCGGGATTACCCGGGCAGCAAAAGAAACCCGGCAAAATGCTTACGTTCTGGGCGAGCACTTTGGCGATGCCCGGCAGTGGCTGCAGGCCGATGCCGAAGATGCCGCCATGAACTATCGCGGTTTTACTTTCCCGCTGTGGGGATTTTTGGCAAACACCGATATCTCTTACGAGCCGCAGGATATTGACGCCCAAACCTGTATCGCGTGGATGGAAGAGTACCGCTCGGCGCTTTCCCATCAGCAGCAGCTGCGCATGTTTAACCAGCTCGACAGCCACGATACCGCCCGCTTTAAGTCGATTCTTGGTAAAGATGTTGCCCGCCTGCCGCTGGCCGTCATCTGGCTGTACGCCTGGCCCGGGGTGCCTTGTATTTACTATGGCGATGAGGTGGGGCTGGATGGCAACAACGATCCTTTCTGCCGCAAGCCTTTCCCGTGGAAGAAGCAGGATCAGGATTCAGATCTGCTGGCGCTTTATCAGCGGCTCGGCAAGCTGCGCAAGCAAAGCCGGGCGCTTCGTCACGGTGGTTGCCGGGTCATCTACGCTGAGCAGGACGTCGTCGTGTTCGTGCGTGCTTATCAAAACGAACGTGTTCTGGTGGCCATCAACCGCGGCAATGCAGTTCAGGTCATCCTCCCGTGGGATGCCCTGCTGAGCGGCAGGGTCTGGGCGCAGACCGAAGGTGAAGCGGCACTTGATAACCGCGAGCTGAGCTTGCCTGCCGTCAGTGCTGCGGTCTGGCGTAGTCTTTAGGTCTGCAACCCGGCGGGGAGAGGTTTAGCTCTCCGTCGGGCGCTGATAAAGGGCGTTGACCAAATCCCCTTCAATGATCTTTTCACGCCACCAGCGTGCAGCCAGGCCTTCACCCCGGTTATGCCAGCCGATGTAGGCCACGTCCGTCTGACGGAACGACACAACCGGTTTTTCAATCAATTTGCCGCTGTTCAGGAGTGGCTGAGCAATGTGGCGGGGTAAAAATCCACAGGCCAGGCCCGATACCAGAATCGCGACCTTGCTGGGGAAGTCGTACACCACCACGCGTTCTTGTTCTTCAATATAATTGGTGTTGATTGTCTGGCAGTAACGCGCCGTATCGCCAATGATGGCCGCACGATAGCGGCAGACTTCGTCGCTGGAAAGTATATGTTCCGCTTTTGCCAGCGGGTGTTTGGGGGAGACAACAAACACGTTGTCCAGCGTGCCCAGCATCTTGTAGGCGTACTCGGATGACGTCGGCGGCTCGTTAATGGCGCCGAGAATGATGTTCGCGCCGTTGTGGGTCAGCTCTTCCCAGGCGCCTGCCAGCGTATGGTGGGTAAAATTAAGCGTGGTCTGCTGGTCGAGAGCGTAGAACTCGTCCATCAGCGGCAGCAGCAGGTGGAAGGGAAATGAACCGTCCAGCGCAATGGTAAGCGTTTTTTCCCAGCCGGATGTGGAGCGTAAAGCCTGGCTTTCCAGATCCTTTGCGGCGCTGAGCACCATCCGCCCTTTTTCCAGCACAATCCTGCCGGTATCGGTGAATTTTGCCCGATGGCCAGAGCGATCCAGCAGTTTGATATTGAGATCGTTTTCCAGCTTCTGCACCATATAACTTAGCGCTGCAGGCGTTTTGAACAGCGATTCAGCGGCGGCGGCAAAACTGCCGTGCTTGTCTAAGGCATCAAGAATAAGCAGCACATCTAAATTCACGCGCATAGTAATGGTCCGTTCGGGGCTTTGTCCTTGCAAAAGTCTATCACCAAAAAATTAAATAAGACGTTAGAAAATTCCGGCTATCAACCCTGCGGCAGTATGCAGAAAATAAAGGCGTCATCCAGAGATGGATACCTTAATAACTCATTGATAGCTGAGGGAATAAAATGTCTATTCGTGAACTGATTGACCCAACTAACTCCGCCCTTATTTTTATCGATCACCAGCCGCAAATGGCTTTCGGCGTGGCGAATATCGACCGCCAGACCCTGAAAAATAACGCCGTGGCGCTGGCAAAGGCGGGAAAAATATTTAAGGTGCCGACGATTTATACCTCCGTCGAAACCAAAAGCTTCAGCGGCTATATCTGGCCTGAATTATTAGCCGTTCATCCTGAAATTAAGCCCATTGAGCGTACGTCCATGAATTCCTGGGAGGATAAAGCTTTTGTTGAGGCGGTGAAGGCGACGGGCCGTAAAAAACTGATTATTTCAGCGCTGTGGACCGAAGTGTGCCTGACCTTCCCGGCGCTGATGGCGCTGGAAGAAGGCTTTGAAGTCTATGTGGTGACCGACACGTCCGGCGGGACTTCTGTGGATGCCCACGAGCGCGCCATTGACCGGATGGTGCAGGCTGGTGCCGTGCCGGTGACCTGGCAGCAGGTTCTGCTGGAGTACCAGCGCGACTGGTCACGCAAAGAAACTTACGACGCGGTGATGAACCTGGTTCGTGAGCACAGCGGGGCTTATGGCATGGGCGTCGACTACGCTTATACGATGGTTCACGGCGCCCCGGAACGTAAAGCCTGATGGATCACACTCGGGGCGGGTTCACCGCTCCGTTTTTCCTCCCCATTCTGACTCAGGAATTGCGGCATGGCCGACAACAATACCGTTACGCTGGTGATCACCCACGCAATCCGGCCCGGCGAGGCCGCTCGCTACGAACAATGGCTGGAAAAGATCATGCCGACCGCCGCTCGTTTCCCCGGTCATCTTGGGGTGCATGTGATCCGCCCCACGGCCGGGAACGACACCTATAACGTGGTGATTCGCTTCGACACGCTCGAGCATCTCAATGCCTGGACTGACTCCCCTGAACGCCATCGTCTTGTGGCAGAGATCAAATCCTCCCTTACCGACGATGACAAAGTGCAGGTGCACACCGAAACGGCCTTCTGGTTTACCCCGGAAAGCGCCACGGTGAAACGCCCGCCGCAGTGGAAGCAGTTCCTGATAACCCTGCTGGTTATCTTCCCCAGCACCAACCTTGTGCCGTGGGTGACGGGTATGTTGTTCCCTGGTTTACGCGGCACGCTTCCCGGGCACTTGCTTAACGATGCCTGCGTGGTAGCGCTGGTGGTTTGGCTCTGGATGCCGATGGTGACGAAGCTGTTTGCCGGTTGGCTAAAAAAAGCATGATTTCTCAGGAGTCCCTGATTATGTCTCAACATGCCTCACTGATTTTAACTCATGGCCAGTTTCACACGCTGGATAAAGAGAATCCGCTGGCCGAAGCGGTAGCGATTAAAGACGGTAAAATTCTGGCAGCGGGCAGCACCGCCTATGCGATGAGCTTTGCCGGAGAAGGTAGCCAGGTCGTCGATTTGAAAGGCCACACGGTGATCCCCGGCCTGAACGATTCGCACCTGCACCTGATTCGCGGCGGGCTGAACTACAACCTTGAGCTGCGCTGGGAAGGCGTGCCTTCGCTGGCCGATGCCCTGCGCATGCTAAAAGAACAGGCGCTGCGCACGCCGTCTCCGCAGTGGGTTCGCGTGGTGGGCGGCTGGACAGAGTTCCAGTTTGCCGAACGCCGCATGCCCACCATCGAAGAACTTAACGAGGCCGCGCCCGATACGCCGGTATTCGTTCTGCACCTGTATGACAGAGCCTTGCTCAACCGCGCCGCGCTGAAAGCGGTGGGCTACACCAAAGAGACGCCAAACCCGCCTGGCGGCGAGATTGTCCGTGACGGCAACGGGAATCCAACCGGAATGCTGGTGGCGAAGCCTAACGCGATGATCCTTTATTCCACGCTGGCAAAAGGGCCGAAACTGCCGCTGGAGATGCAGGTGAACTCAACGCGGCAGTTTATGCGCGAGCTGAACCGCCTGGGCGTGACCAGCGCGATTGACGCGGGCGGTGGTTTCCAGAACTACCCTGAGGATTACCAGGTTATCGACGAGCTGCACAGTAAAAAGCAGATGACGGTGCGCATTGCCTATAACCTGTTTACCCAGCGCCCTCAGCATGAGCTGGAAGATTTTGAAAAATGGACCGACATGCTGACGCCGGGGCAAGGCACCGACTTCTACCGCGCCAACGGGGCCGGTGAAATGCTGGTGTTCTCGGCGGCGGACTTTGAAGACTTCCTGCAGCCCCGCCCGGATTTGCCGGACGGCATGGAGCAGGAGCTGGAGCGCGTGGTGCGTCATCTGGTGGAACACCGTTGGCCGTTCCGGCTGCACGCGACCTACAACGAATCCATCAGCCGCATGCTGGACGTGTTCGAAAAGGTTAATCGCGATATCCCGTTCAACGGTCTGCACTGGCTGTTTGACCACGCAGAGACGATTACCGAACGTAACATCGACCGGGTTAAGGCGCTGGGCGGTGGGATTGCGGTTCAGCACCGTATGGCTTTCCAGGGCGAATACTATGCGGAGCGCTATGGGATTGAGGCGGTGAAACAAACGCCGCCGGTGGCGAAAATGCTCGCGGCCGGCGTACCCGTGGGGCTCGGCACCGACGCCACGCGCGTGGCCAGCTACAACCCGTGGACGGCGCTTTACTGGCTGGTGTCCGGGCGCACAGTGGGCGGAATGCAGATGTACGACGAGAATAACCGTATGTCCCGCGACGTCGCCCTTGAGCTATGGACCGCAGGCAGCGCCTGGTTCTCTAACGAGCAGGGCAAGAAAGGGCGGATTCAGGTGGGGCAGCTGGCGGACCTGGTCGTGCTGTCACAGGACTATTTCAGCGTGCCGGAAGAGGCCATTAAGGGCATTGAATCGGTGATGACCGTGGTGGATGGGAAAGTGGTTTATGCCACCGGAGCCTTTACTCCTTTGGCTCCGCCTGCCATTCCCGTTCTGCCGGACTGGTCGCCTGTGGTGACCGTGCCGGGGCATTACCGCTCCGCGCCGCCCGCTGCGGCAAAAGTGGGAATGATGGCATCGGTGCATCAGTGCTGCGGGAGCTGCAACGTCCACGGGCATCAACATGATATGGCGCGTAATTCCTCGATTCCCGTCGGCGATGAGACGGCATTCTGGGGCGTGATGGGCTGTTCCTGCTTCGCCTTCTGACAAAAAAAAGGCCGCAATCGCGGCCTTTTCTTCGAGTGTGCTTAGCGATTACAGCTTAGCAACGTTCTCGCTCAGGTACTTAGCAACGCCGTCCGGAGACGCGTTCATGCCTTCTTTCCCTTTTTCCCACTGAGCCGGGCACACTTCGCCGTGCTCTTCGTGGAACTGCAGCGCGTCAACCATACGCAGCATTTCGTCGATGTTACGACCCAGCGGCAGATCGTTCACAACCTGGTGGCGAACGATACCGGCTTTGTCGATCAGGAAGGAGCCGCGCAGCGCCACGCCCGCTTCCGGGTGTTCGATGCCGTAGGCTTGCTGGATTTCACGTTTGATATCAGCAACCATCGCGTATTTCACTTCGCCGATACCGCCTTTATCAACCGGGGTTTTACGCCATGCGTTGTGGACGAACTCGGAGTCAAAAGATACACCAACGACTTCTACGCCACGTTTCTGGAATTCTTCGTAACGCTTGTCGAACGCGATCAGTTCAGACGGGCAAACGAAGGTGAAGTCCATCGGCCAGAAGAACACAACGGTGGCTTTACCGTTGGTGTGTTTTTTGAAGTTGAAGTTTTCAACGATTTCGCCATTGCCCAGAACGGCAGCAGCGGTAAAGTCAGGGGCTGGACGAGTAACCAGGACCATATGTACTCCTGTTAATTTTGTTAAAGTGAATGTTAACGCAACGGGGGGAGTATAGGGGCTCCATTCCATGTAGCTCAATGGCATCTTGCCAATCAATCAGATAGGTTTTGGCTATCAAAAAGGCGTTTATGTTGATGCCGGTAACCAAGATAGCCCTTTTTTCGAAAAGGGCAAGTTGTTCTAACGTGAACCCGGAACGATCACAAACTTTTTTGTTTCGCCATTGCCATCATGCGCGGGTAGAACTGCCAGAACAAGTCCTCCAGCTGGTCATAATGGGTATCGAGATCGTGCCAGGAATCTCGCAGGGCATCAAGTTTTGGTCTACGGCTCGCTATCCCATTGAGAACGTCAGCAATAAAGTCCATATCCTGATAACGCTCCAGCCAGCGTTCGCGCCATAAATAGTGATTAAGATTAATGAAACGCGGCGGCGTGTCATTAAGCCTGGGCTCAATCTTCCCGCGAGCATAGGCGACAAACTCTTCAAGCCCGATATCCGGGCAGACTTTATGCCAGTGACGCGACAGGAAGTGATCCCACATGACATCCAGGGAAATCGGCGACACTCGCCGCGTCTTCAGGCTGAACCAGCCGCGGGCGAGGGCGACTTCCGGCAGTCCGTCCGTCAGAGCATCGACTCTGCGGTGCATATAAATGCCGGCCACGACCTCGGGCGAAAAGCTGTCATCCGGGCTGCCGCGTACGAAATCCGCCAGCAGATTTCCCAGCAGTGAACTTTGGGCCAGATGCGCCAGATGCAGGTGGGCGAGAAAATTCATCGAATAGTTATTCCATTTATGGCGTTAAAACGGCCCGAGTGGGGTAAACGTGTTGCAGGGAAAGCCCCCTGCCACTAGACTAAGCCGCCTGTTTTTAAGTCTGAGTGCTATACCATGCGCGTTGCTGATTTTTCCTTTGAACTGCCTGAATCCCTGATTGCTCATTATCCGCAAGCCGAGCGCAGCAGCTGCCGCTTGCTGTCACTTGACGGGCCGACGGGCGCACTGACGCATGGCACTTTCACCGATTTGCTCGACAAGCTCAACCCCGGCGACCTGCTGGTGTTTAATAACACCCGCGTTATTCCGGCTCGTCTGTTTGGCCGTAAAGCCAGCGGCGGGAAAATTGAAGTGCTGGTCGAGCGTATGCTGGATGATAAACGCATTCTGGCACATATTCGCGCCTCTAAAGCGCCAAAACCCGGCGCCGAGCTGCTGCTGGGCGATGATGAAAGCGTACACGCCACCATGGTTGCGCGCCACGATGCGCTGTTTGAAGTCGAGTTTAACGACGAACGCGCCGTGCTGGATATTCTGAATAACATCGGCCATATGCCGCTGCCGCCTTACATCGACCGCCCGGATGAAGAAGCGGATCGCGAGCTTTATCAAACGGTTTATAGCCAAAAGCCAGGAGCGGTTGCTGCGCCGACAGCGGGCCTGCACTTTGACGAGCCGCTGCTGGAAAAGCTGCGTAATAAAGGTGTCGATATGGCGTTCGTCACGCTGCACGTTGGGGCGGGGACGTTCCAGCCGGTGCGCGTAGACAGCATCGAAGACCACATCATGCACTCTGAGTATGCCGAAGTGCCTCAGGACGTTGTGGACGCAGTGCTGGCCTGTAAAGCGCGCGGCAACCGCGTTATTGCGGTAGGAACTACGTCGGTTCGTTCTCTGGAAAGCGCCGCTCAGGCCGCGAAAAACGACCTGATCGAGCCGTTCTTCGGCGATACCCAAATCTTTATCTATCCGGGCTATCAGTACAAAGTGATCGACGCGCTGGTGACGAATTTCCACCTGCCGGAGTCTACGCTGATTATGCTGGTCTCCGCGTTTGCCGGTTATAAAAACACAATGCGCGCTTACCACGAGGCGGTGAAAGCGGAATATCGCTTCTTTAGCTACGGCGATGCGATGTTCATTACCTGTAATCCGCAGGCGATAAACGAACGCCCGGGGGCGTGATTGCCCCTCACCCTGGCCCTCTCCCCGCGGGGAGAGGGGAGAGGGGAGAGGGGATAATAAGGGATGTATCCTCTTTGCCCCATAAGAGTATTGGGTAACAGAAAAAGTATTCCCCCTCTCCCTTCCAGGGAGAGGGCCGGGGTGAGGGTAACCCACCCCCGCTTATTCCGCCGTGAGCACCGCCCACGGCGTTAATTGACTCACCAGACTGTTTCTCTGGTGCTGGAGGAAATGTGAAATTTGAATTAGATACCACCGACGGCCGCGCACGACGCGGTCGCCTGGTCTTTGAACGTGGCACTGTTGAAACCCCGGCCTTCATGCCGGTGGGCACTTACGGCACCGTAAAAGGGATGACGCCGGAAGAAGTTGAAGCCACGGGCGCGCAGATTATCCTGGGCAATACCTTCCATTTATGGCTGCGCCCAGGCCAGGAAATCATGAAACTGCACGGCGACCTGCATGATTTTATGCAGTGGAAAGGCCCAATCCTGACGGATTCCGGTGGTTTCCAGGTGTTCAGCCTGGGCGATATCCGCAAGATCACCGAAGCGGGCGTGCACTTCCGCAACCCGATCAACGGCGATCCGATTTTCCTCGATCCTGAAAAATCCATGGAAATTCAGTACGATCTGGGTTCCGACATCGTGATGATCTTCGACGAATGTACGCCGTACCCCGCAGACTGGGATTACGCGAAGCGCTCCATGGAAATGTCCCTGCGCTGGGCGCAGCGTAGCCGCGATCGCTTTGATTCCCTTGGAAATAAAAATGCGCTGTTTGGCATTATCCAGGGCAGCGTTTACGAAGATTTACGAGATATCTCGGTAAAAGGTCTGGTAGAGATTGGCTTTGATGGCTACGCTGTCGGCGGCCTGGCGGTAGGCGAGCCGAAGGAAGACATGCACCGTATTCTGGAGCACGTTTGCCCGCAAATCCCTGCCGACAAACCACGTTACCTGATGGGCGTAGGTAAACCGGAAGACCTGGTTGAAGGGGTACGTCGCGGTATCGATATGTTCGACTGCGTCATGCCAACTCGTAATGCGCGTAACGGTCACCTGTTCGTGACGGACGGCGTAGTGAAAATCCGCAATGCTAAGCATAAAGATGACACCGCCCCGCTCGATGCCGAGTGTGATTGCTATACGTGTCGCAATTATTCACGTGCCTACTTGCATCATCTTGACCGTTGCAACGAAATACTGGGCGCGCGTCTTAATACCATTCATAACCTGCGCTATTACCAGCGTTTAATGGCTGGTTTACGTCAGGCCATTGAAGAGGGTAAATTAGACCACTTCGTGACGGATTTTTACGAGCGGACAGGTAAGCCGGTTCCACCTTTGAACGTTGATTAATTTAATAATGAGGGAATTTTAATGAGCTTTTTCATTTCTGATGCGGTAGCTGCAACAGGTGCTCCATCGCAGGGTAGCCCGTACTCTTTGATTCTTATGCTGGTGGTGTTTGGCCTGATTTTCTATTTTATGATCCTGCGTCCGCAGCAAAAGCGTACCAAAGAGCATAAGAAACTGATGGACTCCATCTCCAAGGGGGATGAAGTGCTGACCAACGGTGGCCTGGTTGGCCGCGTGACCAAAGTAGCTGAAACTGGCTATGTTGCTATCGCGCTGAACGATACCACCGAAGTGGTTATCAAACGTGATTTCGTAGCTGCCGTTCTGCCGAAAGGCACCATGAAGGCGCTGTAATTTTCGTTTTCCCTAAGGGAACTACACGTGTTAAACCGTTATCCTTTGTGGAAGTACATCATGCTGATCGCCGTGCTGGCGATTGGCCTGCTGTATGCGCTTCCCAACCTGTATGGTGAGGATCCGGCAGTTCAGTTAACTGGCGTGCGCGGTGCCGCCGCCAGTGAACAAACGCTGATCCAGGTCGAAAACACCTTAAAACAAGAAAATATCACCGCTAAGTCTGTAGCGCTGGAAGAGGGCGCTATTCTCGCTCGCTTCGACTCTACCGATACCCAGCTCCGCGCGCGTGAAGCGCTGATGAGCGTGATGGGCGACAACTATGTCGTGGCGCTTAACCTTGCTCCTGCTACCCCTCGCTGGATGTCGACTATCGGTGCGAACCCGATGAAGCTCGGCCTTGACCTGCGCGGCGGCGTCCACTTCCTGATGGAAGTCGATATGGACACAGCGCTGGGCAAACTCCAGGAACAAAATATCGATGGCCTGCGCAGCGACCTGCGTGACAAGGGCATTGCTTATACCAACGTGCGTAAAGCCGACAATTACGGCGTAGACATCGTCTTCCGTGACTCGACCGCGCGTGACTCAGCAAGAGATTACCTCTCCTCCCGCCATCGCGATCTGGTGTTCTCCAACCAGGGGAGCAATACGCTGCGTGCCGTGATGAGCGATGCTCGCCTGAGCGAAGCGCGTGAGTACGCTGTCCAGCAGAACATTAATATCCTGCGTAACCGTGTGAACCAGCTTGGCGTTGCCGAACCGCTGGTGCAGCGTCAGGGTGCTGACCGCATCGTGGTTGAGCTGCCGGGTATTCAGGACACCGCGCGCGCCAAAGAAATTCTGGGTGCGACCGCTACGCTGGAATTCCGCCTGGTGAACACCAACGTGGATGCCTCTGCGGCAGCCTCTGGCCGTGTGCCGGGTGACTCCGAAGTGAAGCAGACTCGCGAAGGCCAGCCGGTTGTGCTGTACAAGCGCGTGATTCTGACCGGGGACCACATCACTGACTCCACGTCCAGCATGGATGAATACAACCAGCCACAGGTAAACATTTCCCTGGACAGCGCTGGCGGTAACATCATGTCTAACTTCACTAAAGACAACATCGGCAAGCCGATGGCAACCCTCTTTGTGGAGTACAAGGACAGCGGTAAGAAAGACGCGAATGGCCGTTCCGTTCTGATGAAAGAAGAAGAAGTTATCAACGTGGCGAACATTCAGTCTCGCCTGGGTAACAGCTTCCGTATCACCGGGATCAGCAATCCGAATGAAGCTCGTCAGCTCTCTCTGCTGCTGCGTGCTGGTGCGCTGATTGCGCCGATTCAGATTGTTGAAGAACGTACCATCGGTCCAACGCTGGGTCTGGAAAACATCAAGCAGGGCCTGGAAGCGTGTCTGGCCGGTCTGGTGGTCTCTATCATCTTCATGGTCTTCTTCTATAAGAAGTTTGGCCTGATTGCCACCTCTGCGCTGCTGGCTAACCTGGTGCTGATTGTGGGGATCATGTCCCTGCTGCCTGGGGCGACGCTGACCATGCCGGGTATTGCGGGTGTCGTCTTAACCCTTGCGGTAGCGGTGGATGCCAACGTACTGATTAACGAACGTATCAAAGAAGAACTGCGAAACGGGCGTTCGGTACAGCAGGCAATTGATGAAGGCTACAAAGGCGCGTTCAGCTCCATTTTCGATGCCAACATCACCACGCTTATCAAAGTTATCATCCTGTATGCCGTGGGCACCGGGGCGATCAAAGGGTTTGCTATTACCACCGGTATTGGCGTTGCGACCTCGATGTTTACCGCAATCGTCGGCACCCGTGCCATCGTGAACCTGTTGTACGGCGGCAAACGCATCAACAAGCTGTCTATCTAAGGAGTGCGTTGTGGCACAGGAATATACTGTTGAACAATTGAACCACGGCCGTAAAGTCTATGACTTTATGCGCTGGGACAACTGGGCCTTCGGCATCTCCGGCATCCTGCTGATCCTTTCCGTCGCGATTATCGGCGTGAAAGGCTTCAACTGGGGCCTGGACTTTACCGGCGGTACGGTTATCGAAATCGGGCTGGAAAAACCAGCCGAGCTGGACACCATGCGCGCCGCGCTGCAGAAAGCGGGCTTTGAAGAGCCGCTGGTGCAGAACTTTGGCAGCAGCCGTGACATCATGGTGCGCATGCCGCCTGCTAAAGGCGAAACCGGTGGCCAGGTGCTCGGCAGCAAGGTTGTGAGCGTGATTAACGAAGCGACCAGCCAGAATGCGGCAGTGAAGCGTATTGAATTTGTCGGCCCAAGCGTGGGTGCGGATCTGGCTCAAAACGGTGCGATGGCGCTGCTCGTCGCGCTGCTGTCGATTCTGGTGTACGTTGGGTTCCGCTTCGAGTGGCGTCTGGCTGCTGGTGTGGTTATCAAGCTGGCGCACGACGTGGTGATTACCATGGGCGTGCTGTCGCTGTTCCATATCGAAATTGACCTGACTATCGTCGCGTCGCTGATGTCGGTTATCGGCTACTCGCTGAACGACAGCATCGTGGTTTCGGACCGTATTCGTGAAAACTTCCGCAAGATCCGCCGCGGGACGCCTTACGAGATCTTTAACGTTTCCCTGACCCAGACGCTGCAAAGGACCTTGATCACTTCCGGTACCACCTTAGTGGTTATCCTGATGCTGTATCTGTTCGGTGGGGCGCTGCTGAAAGGCTTCTCCCTGACGATGCTTATCGGTGTCACCATCGGTACCGTGTCTTCTATCTACGTCGCCTCTGCGCTGGCGTTGAAGCTTGGCATGAAGCGCGAGCACATGCTGCAGCAAAAGGTAGAGAAAGAAGGGGCGGATCAGCCGTCCATTCTGCCGTAATAGCGTTAAGCGTTTGATAAAACCGCAGCCTTCGAGCTGCGGTTTTTTTTCGCCCTGTGTTTTTCTCCTGACAGTATGGTGTCAGGAGGGGGGCAGTAGACTCGTGGTTACTGACAACACAGGAGAAAAACAATGAGCACACTCATCAACTGGTTTGAGATCCCCGTTACCGATATGGCGCGAGCGGTCGCTTTTTACCAACGAGTACTGAACGCTGAATTTCGTCGCGAAACGATAGCCGGCGTGGAGAATGCTATATTTTCGTATAACCAACCGGCTACCGGTGGCTCTTTAGTGAAGGGGGAGCGGTTTGTGCCTTCTGAGACAGGCGCGGTGATTTATCTTTATACGCCCGATATCGTTCAGGCATTACAGCAGGTAGAAGCGGTGGGTGGACGTCTTGATTTTGGTCCGCAGGTGCTGCCCTATGATATCGGCACGATTGCGTTAATGATCGACAGCGAAGGCAATCGCGTTGGGTTGCATCAGCCGGTTTAAGCCTCAATACTGACGCTAAAGCCTGCCGTTTGGGCAGGCTTTATTATTCCCGGAACGCCCATGAGCCGAAGAGCCGATCGATTATTTCAGATAGTACAAATCCTGCGCGGCAGGCGCCTGACGACGGCTGCACAGCTTGCCGCACGGCTGGAAGTCTCGGAGCGAACTATCTACCGCGACATTCAGGATCTTTCTCTCTCCGGCGTGCCGATAGAAGGGGAGGCGGGCTGCGGCTATCGCCTGCTGGCCGGGTACGATCTTCCTCCGCTGATGCTGACGACCGGAGAGGTTGAGGCGGTGATGGCGGCGTTAAGAATGGTGCAAACCTGGAGCGGAGAATCGCTGGCGAAATCTGCCGAGTCCGTGCATGAAAAACTGCTCGCGGTGCTTACCCCAGAAAAACGCCGGGTTGCCGAGCGTAGCCGCATTATCTCGCCGAATTTTAATAAGTTCCCGCAGGTGAAAGCCCGGTTCGATTTGTTTCATTCCGCCATCGACAAATGCCAGATTGTTCATCTGCTGTATGAGGATGAAAAAGGGGAATTGACGGAGAGGGATATTCATCCGTTAGGGTTGTCATTTTGGGGTGAGGTCTGGCTGCTGGTGGCCTGGTGCGAGGCACGGAATGATTATCGTAGCTTCAGGCTGGATCGCTGCCGGGATATTCATTTAACCGGGCGGCTGTTTCAGGAGCGCCACGATCGTTCTCTGCAGGCTTTTATTGCGCTTCAGAAGGCTAAAGGCTATCTGCCGGAGAAATAAAAAAACCGGCCAGCGGGCCGGTTTTACGTTTGCAGTGACAGTTAGAAGTTGTAACCGACAACCACGTAGTAGCCGAAGCCGGTAGACTTCACGCGTTCATTCATGAAGAACGGCTGCTCGCCATCTTTCCACTGGCCGCCGTTGTGGAAGTAACGGGCCACGAAGGAGTAGTGCAGGTGATCGTAGTTCAGCGACAGGATGTGGCTTGACGCAACGGAGTTATTGGTACGGTACTGCTCGTTGCCGAGGTCAGAGTCCCAGTCAACGTTGGTGAAACCGATATAGCTCAGCTTACCGCCCCACAGGGAGGTAATCGGCACGAAGTATTTCACCTTGAAGCGGTAGCCATCCCACTCGTTTTCGTTAGACGCACCGTAGTTCTGCCACTGGTACTTGGCATACACGTTCATCGACAGGCTCATCGGCAGGCCGGTATCGATGTCGGTACCCAGACCCATGTACCAGGTGCTCTGGCGGTTAGCCTGGTTACGACCCATGTCGTAAATGTAGTTGTTCGCGAAGTACCACTCTTTGAACGGACCAAAGCTCAGGTCGGTCCCGGTCAGCTTGTCGATGGAGAAGCGCGGTTCGATTTCCATAAACAGTGGGGAGCCGTGGTTCCAGATCCCTTTCGCCTGAGTGTTGCCGCCGAAGAAGACGGGCGCATCCACGTAGCCGTAGAAATCGAACCAGTCTTTTTTGGCGAACGCTTCATATTCCAGGTAGGTATCGTTGCGCAGCTGCGGCCCGAAACGGGTGTGATAGCTGCCGACAACGTTAACGCTCTGGTGCCACCAGTCGGAGAGGTATTCGCTGTTTTTTGCTTCGTCTGCGCTGGCAGAGAAAGAGCTGGAAAGCGCCAGAACGGTGCCGGCTGCCAGAATAATTTTTTTCATATTTTTAGCCACTGTTTACGTAATTTTGGTGCGATGCGGATGTGAGATGTCATCCCTGGCCGCCGGTCTCAGGGAAGGACCTTTGCAGCGCGACTATTATAGAAATCCCTGCTCACAAAAATATGTTCTATTTCACATTCTTCTCATATGCGTAATCGATTGCGTTCACGTTTGCGCACATTAAAAACGGCGTGATTGTACCTGCTTCGTCAAATTACGCAAACGTATGCCAGGTTGTTACATATAAGTGTGATTCAGATCACTGTAGAAGTGTGGGGGTAATAGAGGATTTGCTTCACATATTGTGCGGGGCATGTGAAAGAGTGTGACAGGCTCCCTCGCCGGGCAAGGGAGCGACAAGTTATTGCGCGGGCGCTGGCTGTGCGGCAGAAACTGGCTGAATATCGTGGACGCGCACAAACCCTAATTGAGCGGGCGTGATGCCGGGAAGGCGGAGCGGAATCGACACGTCGCTTGGGGCAAGAATGCTGGCCGGGGCATCTATGGACTGAGTTTGCACGTTAACTTCCTGGAAACTGTCGGTGGTGCCCTGGATCTGCCCCCATTCTACTTTGCCGCTAAATGCCGGCAGCGGATCGTTCGACTCCCCCTGAATCAGCAACGTGGCGCGGGTGCCGTTGGCTTCTGCCGCAACGTTTGTCAGCGACATTTTCAGGTTACCAATCTGGCTATTGAGGCGTGCTGCCGTGTTTGAGCCCGGTAGCAGGTAAACGCCGCTGGTCGACTTCGCGTTCAGGGCATTTTGCTGGGTCAGTTTCACCGTTTGCTGGCTAAGTTTGGTCATTTCCTGATTCAACGAACCAATTTGACTGCGCATCTGACGCACTTCAGTTTGCTGGGCACAAGCGGTCAGGCTCATCAGGCTTGAAACCAGGATGATTCTTAAGTAAGTCTTTGTCATGGTTGGTTTTTCCTTGTTAAAGTTGGCTGATTTAAGCGTAGTTCTTCGCGCTTGAAAAGTCATATTTGACGTTGCAGGGTCGGCGCTGTCTTTGTACTCCCGCAACTTCGCGGTAAACTATTGTTCATCTTTATAATCCCAGCAGGAAACGCTATGCATTGCCCATTCTGTTTCGCCGTGGACACCAAAGTTATCGACTCTCGCCTGGTGGGGGAAGGTTCCTCCGTACGCCGTCGGCGCCAGTGCCTGGTTTGTCACGAACGCTTCACGACTTTTGAGGTTGCGGAGCTGGTGATGCCGAGAGTGGTGAAGAGTAATGAGGTGCGCGAGCCGTTTAACGAAGACAAACTGCGCAGCGGCATCCTGAAAGCGCTGGAAAAGCGTCCGGTCAATTCTGACGACGTGGAAATGGCCATCAGCCATATTAAGTCGCACCTTCGAGCAACCGGCGAACGCGAAATCCCGAGTAAACTCATCGGTAACCTGGTGATGGAGCAGCTCAAAAAGCTGGATAAAGTCGCCTATATTCGCTTTGCTTCGGTCTACCGCAGCTTTGAAGATATCAAAGAATTTGGTGAAGAAATCGCCCGTTTACAGGATTAATGCCGATGTCCCTTGATGAACAGTTTATGGCTCGAGCGCTTGAGCTGGCTAAGCGTGGGCGTTTTACCACCGCACCGAACCCGAATGTCGGCTGCGTGATTGTCAAAGACGGCAATATTGTGGGAGAAGGGTTCCATTTTCGCGCCGGTGAACCTCATGCAGAAGTGCACGCTTTGCGTATGGCAGGTGAGCAGGCCCGGGGCGCAACGGCTTACGTTACGCTCGAACCCTGCAGCCACCATGGCCGCACGCCTCCGTGCTGCGATGCCTTGATTGCCGCGGGCGTTTCTCGCGTGGTGGCCGCTATGCAGGACCCTAATCCGCAGGTTGCCGGCCGGGGCCTCTACCGCTTGCAGCAGGCGGGCATTGAAGTCAGCCACGGCCTGATGATGAACGAAGCCGAAGCGCTGAACCGCGGGTTCCTCAAGCGTATGCGCACCGGATTCCCATATATTCAGCTCAAGTTAGGTGCCTCGCTGGACGGCCGTACGGCTATGGCAAGCGGAGAGAGTAAATGGGTCACCTCTCCCCAGGCGCGTCGCGACGTGCAGCGCCAGCGCGCGCAAAGTGCCGCGATTCTTTCCAGCGACGCGACCGTATTGGCGGATAATCCGTCATTAACGGTGCGCTGGGATGAGCTGGATAGCGCCAGCCAGGCTATTTATGCCCAACAGGATTTGCGTCAGCCGATTCGTATTGTGCTGGATCGTCAAAACCGGGTAACGCCACAGCACCAAATTATTGCCAATCCGGGGCAAACCTGGCTTGCCCGCAGTCAGGCGGATGAACAGTCCTGGCCGGAGGGCGTTGAGCAACTGCTGGTGCCTGAACATAACGGCCATCTTGATTTGGTGGTGTTAATGATGCAGCTTGGCAAACGCCAGGTGAACTCTGTCTGGGTTGAAGCTGGGTCTACGCTTGCCGGAGCGCTGTTGCAGGCAGGCCTGGTGGATGAGCTGATTGTCTATGTTGCGCCAAAATTATTAGGCAACGATGCCCGCGGTTTGTGCGAGCTTCCCGGCCTTGAAAAACTTGCTGATGCGCCGGAATTCAGCTTTAGCGAAGTCCGCCAGGTCGGCCCCGATTTGTGCCTGCATTTGACGCCCATTTACGGACGCCAGTAAAACGTAAGCAGTCACGAAAAGATTATGATAAAATCCGCCCCCCTGCGGGGCTAAACAGAACCCGTAAAGGAAGATTATGAACATTATTGAAGCTGCTGTTGCTACTCCTGACGCTCGCGTCGCCATCACCATCGCGCGTTTTAACAACTTCATCAATGACAGCCTGCTGGAAGGTGCTATCGACGCCCTGAAACGCATTGGTCAGGTGAAAGACAAAAACATCACCGTAGTTTGGGTGCCGGGCGCTTACGAGCTGCCGCTGGCCGCTGATGCACTGGCAAAAACCGGTAAATACGATGCTGTTATCGCGCTGGGCACCGTGATTCGCGGAGGCACTGCACACTTCGAATACGTTGCCGGCGGTGCCAGCAACGGTCTGTTAAGCGTAGGCCAGGACAGCGGTATTCCCGTTGCCTTCGGCGTGCTGACCACTGAAAGCATTGAACAAGCCATCGAACGCGCTGGCACCAAAGCCGGTAACAAAGGTGCAGAAGCTGCACTGACCGCGCTTGAAATGATTAATGTATTGAAAGCCATCAAGGCCTGATTTTTGTAAGGGGAAATCCGTGAAACCTGCTGCTCGTCGCCGCGCCCGTGAGTGTGCCGTCCAGGCGCTCTACTCCTGGCAGTTGTCTAAAAACGACATCGCTGATGTCGAATACCAGTTCCTGGCGGAACAGGACGTCAAAGACGTTGACGTTGTCTATTTCCGCGAGCTGCTGAGCGGCGTGGCTACCAACAGCGCGTATCTGGATGGGCTGATGAAGCCTTACCTGTCACGTCTGCTTGATGAGCTGGGTCAGGTGGAAAAAGCGGTACTGCGCATTGCGCTGTTTGAACTGTCCAAACGTGATGATGTGCCTTACAAAGTGGCCATCAACGAAGCGATTGAGCTGGCGAAAACCTTCGGTGCCGAAGACAGCCATAAGTTCGTTAACGGCGTTCTCGACAAAGCCGCTCCCGCTATTCGTCCCCACAAGAAGTAATCTCCTGGCCGGGTTTTCCCGGCCTTCTTTTTTCCTGCAACTGACATTCCTGAGGTATCACGCATGGCATGCGGTGAGTTTTCCCTGATTGCCCGTTACTTCGATCGCGTTACAAGTTCTCGTCGTGATGTGGAAGCCGGTATTGGCGACGACTGTGCGTTGCTGTCGGTACCCGAAAAAAAACTGCTGGCGATCAGCACCGATACGCTGGTGAGCGGCAATCATTTCCTACCGGATATCGACCCGCGCGATTTGGGCTACAAGGCGCTGGCGGTGAATTTAAGCGATCTGGCGGCAATGGGCGCAGATCCGGCTTGGCTAACGCTTGCGATAACGCTTCCTGAAGTGGATGAAGCCTGGCTGGAGGCATTCAGCGACAGCCTGTTTGAGCAGCTGGATTATTACGATATGCAGCTGATTGGCGGCGATACAACCCGCGGCCCGCTCTCTTTGACGCTGGGTATTCACGGCATGATCCCGGCCGGTCGGGCGCTGAAGCGCAGCGGTGCAAAAGCCGGGGACTGGATTTATGTCACCGGTACGCCGGGCGACAGCGCGGCTGGTCTTGCGATCCTGCAGAAGCGTCTGCAGGTTGCGAATGAACAGCATGCGGATTATCTGGTTAAGCGACATCTGCGCCCAACGCCGCGAGTTTTGCACGGCCAGGCGCTTCGCGATCTGGCCAACAGCGCCATCGATCTTTCAGACGGCCTGATTTCCGATCTCGGCCATATCCTGAAGGCCAGCGAGTGCGGGGCGCGTATCGACCTCGATTTACTGCCGTATTCCGACGCATTACGCGAGCACGTTGAGCCAGAACAGGCGCTAAAATGGGCGATGTCCGGGGGCGAAGACTACGAGCTGTGTTTCACCGTGCCCGAGCTAAACCGTGGCGCGCTGGAAGTGGCTATCGGCAATCTGGGCGTGCCTTATACCTGTATTGGGCAGATTGTTTCCGCTTCTGAAGGGCTGCAGTTTACCCGGGAAGGCAAGCCGGTGACGCTGGAGATGAAGGGTTATGACCACTTTTCGTAGTGGCTGACCGTGACCCTCACCCCAGCCCTCTCCCTGAAAGGGAAAGGGGAATTAAAACCATAAGGTTTCTTCTCAGTCTTAAAGAGAAAGGGACTTAAAGGCGGCAACGGTTTTCCCCTTCTCCCTTTGGGAGAGGGCCGGGGTGAGGGGCATTATTTATATCCTGCCACCGGATGCCGCTGATACGGCGTCTCCAGCTCGGCAATTTCCTCAGGCTTCAGCGTTAAATCTACCGCGCCAAGCAAGTCGTCCAGCTGCTCCTGGCGGGAAGGTCCGACAACCGGCGCGGCAATACCCGGCTTGCTGAGCAGCCAGGCCAGCGCTACCTGCGCGCGTGAAACGCCGTTATCAGCGGCGATATTTGCCAGGCGCTCGGCGATAAGCGCGTCGTTTTCGTTATTGGTCTGGTAGAGCGATTTTCCTACTTCATCCGAGACAGATCTTGCCGTGGTATCTCCCCATGGGCGAGTCAGCTTGCCGCGCGCGAGCGGGCTCCAGGGGATCACCGCAATTTTTTCTTTGTAGCACAGCGGCAGCATCTCCAGCTCTTCTTCGCGATAAATCAGGTTGTAGTGATCCTGCATGGTGACAAATCGCGCCCAGCCTGCCTGAGACTGCATAGTCAGGGCTTGAGCAAACTGATCGCTGCGCATTGAAGAGGCGCCGATATAACGAGCTTTCCCGGCCTTAACCACGTCGTTAAGTGCCTCTAGCGTCTCTTCAATGGGCGTGCTGTAGTCCCAGCGGTGGATTTGCAGCAGATCAACGTAGTCGGTGCCAAGCCGTGTCAGGCTTTCGTCAATTGAACGCAGGATCTGTGGGCGGGAGAGACCCTGAGGCAGATCGCCAACTTTGTTGTAAACCTTAGTGGCAACCACAACGTCCTGGCGGCGAGCGAAGTCGCGCAGCGCGCGGCCTAAAATCTCTTCGCTGCTGCCGTCGGAGTAGTTATTTGAGGTGTCGAAGAAATTGATGCCGTTTTCCAGCGCGCGGCGGATTATTTCCCGGCTGCTCTCTTCGGGAAGCGTCCAGGCATGGCTGCCGCGGTCCGGTTCGCCAAAGGTCATACAGCCGAGGCAAAGGCGGGAGACGTTAAGGTCGGTGGTGCCTAAAGGATTGTATTGCATGATATCGCTCCTGCTGATGTTGTAGGGTTATCCTAAAAGCATAGCAGGCCGTACACGTCATCCTTCAACCCACAGCGGTGTTGGCGGCGCTCTCATACCCGAATCACTTACCTAAGTAAGCTCATCGGGATATGCTCACTTGCCGTCGTGCTGTGGGTTGAATTATTTAGTGTACGGATGAAGTTAACCCACCCAGCTCCGGATCTTCGCTTCGATGCCGGCCGCATCAAGGCCGATTGCCGCCCGTGCTTCTTCCTGCGTGCCCTGAGGAATAAAGAAATCTGGCAGGCCGAGATTAAGCACGGGAACGGGTTTACGGTGGGCCATCAGCACTTCGTTCACGCCGCTGCCGGCCCCGCCCATAATGGCGTTCTCTTCAATCGTGACCAGCGAGTCGTGGCTGGCGGCGAGTTCGAGAATCAGGGCTTCATCCAGTGGCTTCACAAAACGCATATCGACCAGCGTGGCATTCAGCGCTTTGGCTGCCGCTGCGGCTTCCGGCAGTAAAGTGCCGAAGTTGAGCAGCGCAATTTTTTCGCCTTCGCGTTTCACTACGCCTTTACCTATTGGCAGCTCTGCGAGCGGTTCCAGCTCTGCGCCGGTTCCGGTGCCACGCGGGTAACGCACGGCGCTTGGGCCTGCGCTGTAGTGGTAACCCGTGTGTAGCATCTGGCGACATTCGTTTTCGTCGCTCGGGGTCATGATAACCATATCCGGGATGCAGCGCAGGAAGGAGATATCAAAAGCGCCCTGATGCGTCTGGCCGTCAGCGCCGACAATGCCTGCGCGATCGATGGCAAACATCACCGGCAGCTTCTGAATCGCGACGTCGTGAATCACCTGGTCGTAAGCACGCTGCAGGAAAGTTGAGTAGATGGCAACGACCGGCTTGTAGCCGCCAATCGCCAGGCCCGCTGCGAAGGTCACCGCGTGCTGCTCGGCAATCGCCACATCAAAGTACTGGTCAGGATACTGTCGTGAAAATTCCACCATGCCGGAGCCTTCACGCATGGCAGGCGTGATCGCCATCAGTTTGTCATCGTGGGCTGCGGTTTCGCACAGCCAGTTACCGAAGATCTTCGAATAGCTCGGCAGGCCGCCGGAGCTTTTAGGCAGCGTCCCGCTCTGTGGATCGAACTTCGGCACCGCATGGAAGCTGATCGGATCTTTTTCTGCCGGGGCGTAGCCACGCCCTTTTTTGGTCATGATATGCAGGAACTGCGGGCCTTTCAGGCTGCGCATGTTTTTCAGCGTATTCACGAGTCCAATCACGTCGTGGCCGTCGATAGGCCCGATATAGTTAAAGCCAAGCTCTTCAAACAGCGTGCCCGGCACCACCATGCCCTTAATGTGTTCTTCGGTACGCTTCAGCAGCTCTTTGATAGGCGGCACGCCGGAGAAAACTTTTTTGCCGCCTTCGCGCAGCGTGGAGTAAAGCTTGCCGGAAAGCAGCTGCGCCAGATGGTTGTTCAGCGCGCCGACGTTCTCGGAGATCGACATCTCGTTGTCGTTAAGCACCACCAGCATATCCGGGCGAATATCACCGGCGTGGTTCATCGCTTCGAAGGCCATACCGGCGGTAATGGCGCCATCGCCAATCACGCAGACGGTTTTGCGGTCTTTGCCTTCCTTTTCTGCGGCAACGGCGATCCCGATACCCGCGCTAATGGAGGTGGACGAGTGACCCACGCTCAGCACGTCGTACTCGCTTTCCGCGCGCCACGGGAATGGATGCAGGCCGCCTTTCTGGCGAATAGTGCCAATTTTATCGCGGCGGCCGGTCAGAATTTTGTGCGGGTAGGCCTGGTGGCCAACGTCCCAGATGAGTTGATCGAACGGCGTGTTATAGACATAGTGCAGCGCCACGGTCAGTTCGACCGTGCCGAGGCCGGAGGCAAAGTGCCCGCTGGAGCGGCTTACGCTGTCGAGCAGATAACGGCGCAGCTCATCGCAAAGCTTGGGTAAGCTCTCCTTAGGCAGCACTCGCAGATCCGGGCTGGCATCCACCAGAGCGAGGGTCGGGTATTTGGCGATATCAAAACTCATCAGAAATCTAAACTCATCGTTGTTATACGTTATTTATCACGGTGGATAATGTAGTTGGCTAACGCTTGCAGTGCCGCCGTGTCCAGCGACAGCTCGGCAAGTTCAGCCAGAGCCTGCAGTGCTTCCTGATAGAGATCCTGCGCTTTTGCCTGCGCCTGTTCAAGCCCCAGCAGCGCCGGATAAGTACTTTTGCCCAGTTGCTGATCGGCGCCCTGGCGTTTGCCTATCGTGGCGGTATCGCCGATAACGTCCAGAATGTCATCCTGAACCTGGAAAGCGAGACCAATGCTTGCGGCATAGCGGTCCAGAATCGGCAGGGCTTTACGGCCCGCTTCACCGGCGCTCAGCGCGCCCAGGCGAACGGCGGAACGAATCAATGCCCCGGTTTTATGGCGGTGAATGCGCTCCAGGGAAGCCAGGTCAACTTGCTTGCCTTCGGCTTCTAAATCCAGCGCCTGGCCGCCACACATACCTGCCACGCCGCTGGCGGCGGCGAGTTCCGAAACCATGGCTAAGCGATCGGCAATATTAACGCCGGGCATTGGCGCATCACTCAGTATAGAAAACGCCAGCGTTTGCAGGGCATCTCCCGCCAGAATAGCATTCTCTTCGCCAAATTTAATGTGGCAGGTCGGCTGCCCGCGACGTAAATCGTCGTTGTCCATGGCCGGTAAATCATCGTGAATCAGGGAATAGGCGTGAATGCATTCCACTGCCGCGGCTGGCGCGTCGAGCGCTTCGTCGGCGACCCCAAACATTTCCCCGGTGGCGTACACGAGGAACGGGCGCAGACGTTTACCGCCCAATAGTGCGCCATAGTGCATCGCTTCAACCAGTGGACTGTTCTGAAACGGCAGCGGCGCCAGGAAACGCGCAATAGCGTCGTTAACCCGAACAACATGGGCCTGAAGCTGTTGATTAAAATCCATATTACTCGGCGTCCGGGGTAAAGGGAGTCAGAGGGGCGTCTTCGCTGTCGCTCAGTAAAATCTGTACGCGCTGCTCTGCCTGCTGGAGTTTCACTTGCCCCTGGCGAGCCAGCTGCACGCCGCGCTCAAATTCGTTTAACGCCTCTTCAAGGGCGAGATCGCCGCTTTCCAGACGAGTAACTATTTGCTCCAGTTCGACCAGTGCGGTTTCGAAGCTGGCCGGAGATTCGGTTTTTTTCGGCATGGTGAATGTCTGACTCTGTTTTAATTCGACGCCGACATGGTAGCGGAGTCAATGTGATTATCAAGCTAGCTCGTGTAAGTCGGTTAAGGTGCGCAGTCTTTGTGGGATGGTGATATACTTGCGCGCCTCGGATGCAGGTGGCATGACGCCGCTGCAAGTACTTCTTTCTATGCCCGCGTGCTGCGCAGCCAGCCCGGCTGACTAAACGAACCCTTACCGCCATGAAGTTTATCATTAAATTGTTCCCGGAAATCACCATCAAGAGCCAATCTGTGCGCATACGCTTTATTAAGATGCTCACCGGGAATATTCGTAACGTTTTAAAACACTACGATGAGAGCCTGGCGGTTGTTCGCCACTGGGACAACATTGAAGTTCGCGCCAAAGATGAAAACCAGCGTATTGCCATTCGTGAAGCGCTGACCCGCATTCCGGGTATCCACCACATTCTTGAAGTTGAAGATGTGCCGTACACCGACATGCACAACATCTTTGAGCAGGCGCTGGAGCTGTACCGCGACAAGCTGGAAGGCAAAAGCTTCTGCGTGCGCGTAAAACGCCGTGGGAAACATGAATTTAGCTCCATTGACGTTGAGCGCTATGTAGGCGGCGGGCTGAATCAGCACATCGAATCCGCGCGCGTTAAGCTCAACGATCCGGATGTGACGGTCAATCTCGAGATCGAAAACGATCGCCTGCTGCTGGTTAAAGGCCGCTATGAAGGCATTGGCGGTTTCCCTATCGGGACTCAGGAAGACGTGCTGTCGCTGATTTCCGGCGGTTTCGACTCCGGCGTGTCCAGCTACATGCTGATGCGCCGTGGCTGCCGCGTGCATTATTGCTTCTTCAACCTGGGCGGAGCTGCCCACGAGATCGGCGTGAAGCAGGTGGCACATTATCTGTGGAACCGCTTCGGCAGCTCTCACCGCGTGCGTTTTGTTGCCATTAACTTTGAGCCCGTGGTCGGCGAGATCCTGGAGAAAGTCGAAGACGGGCAGATGGGCGTGGTATTGAAACGTATGTTTGTGCGTGCTGCCTCTCAGGTGGCCGAGCGTTACGGCGTTCAGGCGCTGGTGACCGGCGAAGCGTTAGGCCAGGTGTCCAGCCAGACGCTGACCAACCTGCGCCTGATCGACAATGTTTCCGATACGCTGATCCTACGCCCGCTGATTTCCCACGACAAAGAGCACATTATCGATCTTGCCCGTGAAATCGGTACCGCTGATTTCGCTCGCACTATGCCAGAATACTGCGGCGTGATCTCGAAAAGCCCGACAGTGAAAGCGGTGAAGGCGAAGATTGAGGAAGAAGAACAGAAGTTTGACTTCTCGATTCTGGATCGCGTGGTTGCCGAGGCGACCAATATTGATATTCGCGATATTGCGACCCAGACGCAGCAGGACGTTGTGGAAGTCGAAACGGTTAATGCGTTTGGGGCCAACGAGGTGCTGCTGGACATTCGCTCCAACGACGAAGTCGATGAGAAACCTTTTGCGCTGGAAGGCGTTGAAGTCGTGGCGCTGCCGTTCTACAAGTTAAGCACTAAGTTTGGCGATCTCGACCAGAGCAAAACCTACCTGCTGTGGTGCGAGCGTGGCGTGATGAGCCGCCTGCAGGCGCTGTATCTGAGCGAGCAGGGCTTTAAGAATATTAAGGTTTACCGCCCGTAAAGGACTGACCCTCACCCCGGCCCTCTCCCTGAAGGGAGAGGGAGAATTCAGACGGAGTATTCTGTCCCTGAAGGGAGAGGGAGAATTCAGCCGGAGTATTCTGTCCCTGAAAGGAGAGGGAGAATTCAGCCGGAGTATTCTGTCCCTGAAGGGAGAGGGAGAATTCAGCCGGAGTATTCTGTCCCTAAAAAGGAGAGGGAGCACACCGTTCTGGTTCCCTCGCCCCTTTGGGGAGAGGGTTAGGGTGAGGGGCTCTTACTGGTAATCCCTGAAGCTATAAATCCCCGCCGCCAGCACCAGCTGCTGCGACACTTCATGAGCCTTTTCGCGGCTGACCAACAGGTCGATAATCTTCAGTGCAAAATCAATCGCGGTTCCCGGCCCCTGGCTGGTGAGCAGGTTAACTCGTGGGTCCCAGACGACGCGTTTATCCTGCCATTGCCCTTCGGGAATGGTGTCCTTCAGGCCAGGGAAACCGGTCATGTTGCCTATCGGGAACAGCTCATGCGGGACCAGAACAGTGCCCGCCGCCGCACAAATGGCGGCTACGATCCGGCCTGACAGATGAAACTGGCGCACGGTCTCGACCAGCAGCGGGCTGTCGCGGAAGCATTCGGCACCTTTCAGGCCACCGGGGAGCACCACGATGTCAAAATCGCCGTCGGCCACTTCAACCAGCGGTGCATCCGCCAGTAATTTCACGCCGCGAGAGCAAACAATTTTAAGGTCGCCATCGGGGGCGACGCTTGCGGTCGTCACTTTGATCCCGGCGCGGACCAGCAGATCGATAGTGGTAACCGCTTCGGTCTCTTCAGTGCCAGGTGCCAGGCAGACCAGCGCTTGTGCGCTCATATTCATTCTCCTTACGTTTAACCTGCTCATAAAGCCGGGCGTTCACCGGCACTGGAACGCCGTGAGCTCTCGCTCTGCGCAGCAGATAGCCGGTGATATAGTCAATTTCCGTGTGGCGCTCCAGGCGAATGTCCTGCAGCATTGATGAGGTATTTTCTGCCGTGCTTTCTATCACTTGCCCGACATAATCCAACAGGTTTTCGGGTGAGGTATGGTGGCCCTCGCGCGTCATCACCTGGGCGACTTCTTCACAAATGCTGGTCACCTCATCGAGATGATGCTTCAGCTCGCCGTTAGTGCAGTTGTACAGCGCGGTAAGCGGGTTTATCACGCAGTTTACCGCGAGTTTGTTCCAGCTCGCCGGCTGGATATTGTTGTGCCAGGCCACATCGGGCAGCGCGGCATGAAGTGTATCTGCAAGGTAGCTGTAGTCGCTGGCTTTCGCGTTACCCGGGCCAACGTGAGTGATGCCGGAAGCAACGTGCACAATCACATTCCCGTCTCTTTTCGCAGCCTGAGTGGTTAACCCAAGCAACAAAGGCTGTGGCAGGCCGCTTAGCTCATCCAGCGTCCCCATTCCGTTATGTAGCAGCAATATTGGGCAGCCCGCAGGAAGCTGGGCGGCCAAAGTGCGCACGGCATTGGAAACTTGCCAGGCTTTGAGAGTCACTAACAAAAGGTCGCTGGTGGCGAGAAATTCGGGATCGTTAGCCGTGAAGGACTCGTTAAAGACGCTGCCATCGGTGGTATCGAGCAGATTGACGTGGCAATACGGCTGCGGCACACGCAGCCAGCCCTGAAGCTCATGCCCTTGCTTGTGAAGTGCGGTCAACCAGAGCTGACCCACCGCACCGCAACCCAGCACGGTGATTTTCATTATTGCCTCCCCCATTCGCACACTGCGCGAATGCTAAACTTACTTTCTATTATAGCGTTATCGGCTTTCCGGCTCTTTAACAGGTTGTTTTGCGCAGCCCAGCGGGTATTATGCAACGCAAACCAGAGAGGGAGAAAACACATGCCATCTTTTGATATCGTTTCTGAAATCGATCTGCAGGAAGTGAACAACGCGGTAGAGAACGCTGAGCGCGAGCTGGCGACCCGTTTTGACTTCCGTAACGTGCCGGCAAGCTTTGAGCTGAATGAAAAAAATCAGACCATCAAAGTTGCCAGCGAATCTGACTTCCAGGTAAACCAGCTGCTGGATATTCTGCGCGCCAAGTTGCTTAAGCGCGGCATCGAAGGCAGCTCTATTGATGTGCCTGAAGAGTTTGTTCACAGCGGCAAAACCTGGAGCGTGGAAGCTAAGCTGAAACAGGGTATTGAAGCAAGCGTTGCGAAGAAAATCATTAAGCTGATTAAAGACAGCAAGCTGAAGGTTCAGACCCAGATTCAGGGCGAAGAGATCCGCGTGACGGGTAAAGCTCGCGATGATTTACAGGCCGTAATGGCGCTGATTCGTGGCGGCAATCTGGGGCAGCCGTTCCAGTTTAAGAACTTCCGCGACTGATCCATTCCCTCTCCTGAAACATGAGAGGGAACCTTGCTTAATCCCTCACCGCATCAGGTGAGGGATGTTCTATCCTTTTACCACCTGCTCAATCTCATATCTGTTCGTCAGCTTGCTGTCGATTTTCACATACGCGCTGCGTTCTTCTGGAATGATGTTCGCTTCACTCACGCCTGGCTGAGCCAGCAACCTTTCACGCAAATGTTCGTCGGTCGCACTGCTTTCCGGCAGCTCAATGCGCAGGCTGCTAACGTAAGGCGGCTCCTGCATTGTCCAGCTGACGAACAGCCAAACCATCGCCAGCACCGCGCCCGCCAGGAAGACGGTTTGCGAATCAAACAGCCCGTTCAGCCAGCCGCCGAGCGACCCGCCAATCGCCACGCCGATAAACTGGCTGGTGGAGTAGATGCCCATGGCGGTGCCTTTGTAGCCCGCCGGAGATTCTTTGCTGATAAGCGAAGGCAGAATCGCTTCCATCAGGTTAAAGGCGAGGAAGAACAGCTGCACGCCAATCACCAGATCCCAGAAGTGCGGGCCCGCGCCCCAAAGCACGATCTCAGCAATCAAAAGTACCGCCACGCAGCCGACAAAGACGTGCTTCATGCGGCGTTTAACTTCGGCATAAATAATAAAGGGTACGACCGAAACAAACGAAATCAGCATGGTGCAAAGATAGACTTTCCAGTGCTGAGCCGCTGGAAAGCCCGCCTGTTCAAGCTGGCCCGGCAGGGCGACAAAGGTGGACATCAGCATGATATGCAGGCACATGATGCCGAAATTCAGCTTTAGCAGCTTCGGCTCCATCATCACTTTGCGGAAGCAGCCTTTCACCATCCCCGACTCGCGGTTAAGCACGTGCGTTTTGCTATTCGGGACCAGCCAAATCGTAATCAGAATGCCGCAGCTGGCTAAGACGGCAATCATCCAGAACAGCGCCTGCAGGCCAAGCGCCTGAGTAATGATCGGGCCGAGCACCATCGCGATGGCGAAGGTTACCCCGAAGCTGACGCCGATAAAGGCCATCGCTTTGGTTCGGTTCTGTTCACGGGTTAGATCGGAGAGTAACGCCATAACAGCGGCGGCGATTGCGCCAGAGCCCTGCAGCGCACGGCCTAAAATGACGCCCCAAATGGAGTCGCTCAGGGCGGCAATAACGCTGCCGAGCACAAAGATAGCCAGCCCGCCAACGATAAGCGGCTTGCGGCCAATACGGTCAGAAAGCAGGCCGAAAGGGATCTGGAAGACGGCTTGCGCCAGGCCATAAATGCCGATTGCCAGGCCGATGAGCGCTTCGCTTGCGCCCTGCAGCGCCATACCCCAGGTGGTAAGAACCGGCAATACCATAAACATACCCAGCATACGCAGGGAAAAGACAGTGCCTAAACCCCACGTCGCACGCAGCTCGACGGGCGTCATTTTGTAATCGTTCATTACCACCTCAGATAAAAAGTCGGCCTTAGTGTAGTGCGAGGGCAGGGGAGGGTAAATCGTTAGTTATTTAGCAGATATTACAGGGCAGGTGCTTTGATGATACTGATAAAAAAGGGCACCGAGGTGCCCTTTTATGCTTTTCGCGACTTACCAGACGTAAGTCAGCAGATTATGTGAGTCTGGCACCATAAAATCGACCGACATCATGACGCTCAGCGAGGTAATGGCCACGATAGAGAAGATGAACAGCTTGCGCGCCCAGACCTTATCGTCTTCCACTTTATAGCCCCGCAGCGCCATACCCAGCCACCAGACGCTGACCGCCGCGGCGACGATCAGGTATTTGTATCCGGCATAGCCGCCCAGAGAAAGCATCAGCGTCGCCACCGCAAAAGCGATGATGTACAGCGTGATGTGGTTCTTGGCGACGGAAATGCCTTTTACCACCGGCAGAACCGGAATATTGGCGGCCTGGTAATCTTTAAAGCGGAAGATGGCAATCGCGTACGAGTGCGGCATCTGCCACAGGCTAAAGATAGCCAGCAGGATAGCGGCCCCGGTGTCGAACTCGTTGGTCACGGCGCAGTAGCCGATAACCGGAGGAGCAGCACCGGACAGGCTGCCGATGAGCGTGCCGTAGACCGAGTGGCGTTTCATGTAGAGGCTGTACACCCCGACGTAGACCACGAAGCCCATCACGGCCAGCCACATCGCCAGCGGATTTGCACCAAACCACAGCAGCATGAAGCCAGCAATACCCAACACGGTGGCGTACACCAGCGAAATTTTCGGTGAAATCAGGCCTTTAACCAGCACCCGATTTTTTGTTCTCTCCATTTTCTGGTCGATGTCGCGGTCGATAAAGTTGTTGTAAACACAACCCGATGCGACCACCAGTGACACGCCAACCAGCGTATAGAGGAACAACGGGTAATTAATGCTGCCCTTCGAGGCCAGTAAAAATCCCCCAATGACAGAAATTAAATTACCGAAAATAATTCCTGGTTTCGTTACTTGCAGGTATTGCTTAATCATACATGCCGCTCTTAGTGAACCATCATGTTCAGGTTGAGGTTCCACATAATCCAGATCGAGCCGACCACCAGAATGGCAATAATCAGCACCGTAAAGGCAAATGCCACCAGGTTCCAGCGCTCACTCGACGAGGTGTTCAGATGCAGGAAGCACACAAGGTGCACCAGAATCTGGACGACTGCAGTCACCAGGATCACGGCAAGCATGGTGCCGTGAGAGGCCGTGCCTTCCATTACAATCCAGAACGGGATAGCCGTCAGGATGATAGACAGGATAAAACCTGTCATGTAGGTCTTCACGCTACCGTGGTGGGCGCCGCTGTGTTCAGTTGAATGACTCATTACATCGCCCCCATCAGATAGACTACAGAGAATACGCAGATCCAAACCACGTCAAGGAAGTGCCAGAACAGGCTCAGGCACATCAGACGCGCACGGTTGGTGCTGGTCAGGCCGCGGCGGGAAACATGAATCATCATGAATGCCATCCACACCAGACCGGAAGTGACGTGCAGACCGTGGGTACCGACCAGCGCGAAGAACGCTGACAGGAAGCCGCTGCGATCCGGGCCGAAGCCTTCTTTGATCAGGTGATGGAATTCATAGATTTCCATCCCAACGAAGCCCGCACCGCACAGGAAGGTCAGCGCCAGCCAGGAGATAACCTGGCTTTTGTTGCCTTTATTCATGGCGATGATCGCCATGCCGTAGGTGATGGAGCTCACCAGCAGCAGGGCAGTTTCAACGGCCACGAACGGCAGCTCGAAGATGTCTTTCCCTGCCGGGCCACCTGCGGTGCCGTTCACCAGAACGGCATAGGTCGCGAACAAGCAACAGAACAGAATGCAGTCGCTCATCAGGTAGATCCAGAAACCAAAGACCTTATTGGTTCCCGCATCGTGGTGCCCGTGCTCCGCGGCGTGGGCGTTATTTACAGTCTCAGTTGCCATTTTTCAGCCCTGCTTTGGTGAGTTCTTCGAAATGCTGATTTTCCAGTTTTTCGACTTCAGCCACCGGAACATAGTAATCCACATCTTCGTCGAAGCTTTTCGCAATCCAGGTGATAACGATGCCGGCAAAGCCAACAATCGCCAGCCACCAGATGTGCCAGATCATGGCAAAGCCAAACACGGTGCTGAATGCAGCGATGATGATACCGGCTGCGCTGTTGCGCGGCATATGAATCTCTTCATAGTGCGCAGGCTGCTTGTACGCTTCACCTTTCTCTTTCATCTCCCAGAATGCATCACGCTCGTGAACGTGCGGCAAGTGGGCGAAGTTATAGAACGGAGGTGGGGAAGAGGTTGCCCACTCCAGCGTACGGCCACCCCATGGGTCACCGGTCAGATCGCGGTTCTGCTCGCGGTCACGGATAGAGACGTAGAACTGAATCAGCTGGCACAGAATGCCCAGAGCGATCAGCGCCGCACCGCAGGCTGCAACAACCAGCAGGGTGTGGAACTGTGGATCGATCTGCTGGCTCAGACGACGGGTCATGCCCATGAAGCCCAGCACGTACAGCGGCATAAACGCTACGAAGAAGCCGATAATCCAGAACCAGAAGGCGCGTTTGCCCCAGGTTTCGTTCAGCGTGAAGCCGAACGCTTTTGGCCACCAATAGGTCAGACCCGCGAAGCAACCGAAGACCACGCCGCCGATGATAACGTTGTGGAAGTGTGCAATCAGGAACAGGCTGTTGTGCAGCACGAAGTCCGCGCCCGGCACGGCCAGCAGAACACCGGTCATCCCACCGATAGAGAAGGTGACGATGAAACCAATGGTCCACAGCATCGCAGAGTTAAAGACGATGCGGCCCTGATACATGGTGAACAGCCAGTTGAAGATCTTCACCCCGGTCGGGATGGCGATAATCATGGTGGCAATACCGAAGAAGGCGTTTACGTTCGCCCCGCTGCCCATGGTGAAGAAGTGGTGCAGCCAAACGATGAACGACAGCACGGTAATCGCGATGGTCGCCCACACCAGAGAGGTGTAACCGAACAGACGCTTTTTAGAGAAGGTTGCAACCACCTCAGAGAACACACCAAACACCGGCAGCACCAGGATATAAACTTCCGGGTGGCCCCATGCCCAGATGAGGTTGATGTACATCATCATGTTGCCACCCATATCGTTGGTAAAGAAATGGGTGCCAAGGTAGCGGTCAAGGGTCAGCAGCGCGACGGTCACGGTGAAGATTGGGAACGCAGCGATAATCAGTACGTTAGTACACAGCGAAGCCCAGGTGAACACCGGCATTTTGAACATGGTCATACCCGGGGTACGCATGTTCAGAATGGTCACGAAGAAGTTAATACCGGTCAGTGTCGTACCGATACCGGACAGCTGGAGACTCCATATCCAGTAATCGACCCCGACGCCCGGACTGTACTCAATCCCCGATAGCGGTGGATAAGCCACCCAGCCGGTCTGAGCGAATTCGCCCACGCCCAGCGACAGGTTAACCAGCACCACGCCGACAACGGTGAACCAGAAGCTCAGGTTGTTCAGGAACGGGAAGGCAACGTCACGTGCGCCAATCTGTAAAGGCACAACGATGTTCATCAGGCCGATAACAAATGGCATCGCCACGAAGAAGATCATGATAACGCCGTGGGCGGTAAAGATCTGATCGTAGTGATGAGGCGGCAGGAAGCCCGCTTCGCCCGCGGAAGCCAGCACCTGCTGGCTACGCATCATTACCGCATCGGCAAAGCCGCGCAGCAGCATGACGATAGCGACGATAACGTACATCACGCCGAGGCGTTTGTGGTCAACGGAGGTTAGCCACTCTTTCCATAAATATTCCCACTTACCGAAGTAAGTGATAGCCGCAAGCAGCGCCAGTCCCCCGACGATGATTGCCGCAACCGTAACCATGACAATTGGCTCATGGTACGGGATTGCATCCAGTGTAAGTTTTCCGAACATCGTATTATTCCTCGGCCCCTTAGTGAGAGGTTTCCGCGTGACTCATGTCCATGCCTTCCATGCCTTCCATGCCTTTCATATCGTCATGGGAAGCCTGTTCACCTTCCGGCTTGGTCATGTGCATGCTCCCGTGTCCCATAAATTTGTTAATCACGTCTTTAAACAAATCAGGTTTAACACTGGAGAAGTATTCGACTTTGTTGTATTCGCTTGGCGCGGCCAGTTTCTCGTAGGTCGCCATATCGTTCATGACTTCCGGAGACTGTTTCGCTTTGGCAACCCATTGGTTAAAGGTGTCCATGTCCGGCGTGGCGATAGCCTTGAACTTCATGCCGGAGAAACCTTTACCGCTGTAGTTTGACGAAATACCGTCGTAGGTGCCCGCTTCATCTGCAATCAGGTGCAGTTTGGTCTGCATACCTGCCATTGCGTAGATTTGGCTACCCAGGCGCGGAATAAAGAAGGAGTTCATCACCGAGTTAGAGGTGATTTTGAATTCCACTGGGGTATTGGCCGGGAAGGCGATTTCATTCACCGTAGCGATACCCTGCTCCGGATAGATGAAGAACCATTTCCAGTCCATAGCGATAACTTCGATGGTCACCGGCTTCGCTTCATGTTCCAGCGGGCGGCTAGGTTCAAGAGAGTGAGTGGTTTTCCAGGTCAGTACCGCGAGGAAGATAACGATAAGGATAGGAATCGTCCAGACAACAGCTTCTACTTTGTTCGAGTGCGACCAGTTAGGGCTGTATTTGGCGTCTTTGTTGGATGCCCGATACTTCCAGGCAAAACCGATAGCCATTGCAATTGCAGGGATAACGACAATCAACATCAGGCCGATGGCCGTCAGTATCAGTGAACGTTGTTCCAGTCCGATCTGTCCTTTGGGATCCAGGAGTGCAGAATCACAGCCACTGAGTAAAAATGCGCCTGCGATTAATGACAACCATCCCAAACTTTTATTGTATTTCCTGAGTCTCATTTAACGACCTCAATTCCAGGGAGCTCTATTGTCGTTTAAAGTGTGCCGGCATTTTACGGGAAGGTTACATTACTGTAAACATGAATGGCGCAGTGTCAGTAGGGTGTTACCGGGTTCTGCCTACGATGTCACACAGAATGCAACAAACTGTAAAATCTAGCGTTGGTGCGCGGGCTCCGCAGGTTATAACGAAAACCTATGTTGGCGGAAATAGTCCGGGGAAATGAGTATAACCAGCCAAATTAAAATACATTTAATTAACAATGCAGCATCATTTGTCACATGTTTCCAACAAATATTAATTTCTCACCGGGCTGAATCGTTAAGGATAATCTTTTAATGCTTATTGAACAAAGTAATTAAAGAAAACTGTATTTAATTACGATAAATAGTCCTCGACGGTAACACTTTATGGCCTGGGTAATTAATAGACAAAAAAAGTAACTATCCGGTATTAATTACATTTTCTTAATCACTAAGCAGGTGAAAACGACAGGGTTAAGGGCGTTAAGTAGCCACTTTATAATCAGGGATAAGATCATGGCAGGACATATTTCACCCATTATTGGTATCGATCTCGGCACATCCAATAGCGCCGTGGCCTGGTTTAGTGCCGCGGGGACAACGTTAATTTTGGGCCGCCGCGGTGAGCGTTTAACCCCTTCCGTTGTCGGGCTGGATGACGATGGGCATCTGCTGGTTGGCGAGGCGGCAAAGGCCCGACTGGTTAGTCATCCTCATCTCACCGTCGCCAGTTTCAAGCGTTATATGGGCACCGATAAAACGTTCACTCTTGGCCAGCAGTCATTTCGTGCTGAAGAGCTTGCCGCATTAGTGCTGAGAAAATTAAAAGCGGATGCTGAAGTTACGCTTGGCTGCAGCGTCACGCGTGCGGCCATTACCGTACCGGCTTACTTCAACGATACCCAGCGTAAAGTGGTGAAAGCTGCAGGGCAGATGGCCGGCCTGGACGTTGAGCGCCTTCTTAATGAGCCCACCGCAGCCGCGCTGGCCTACGGGCTGGCCGACAGCCGTGAGCAAAAATTCCTGGTCTTCGACTTAGGCGGCGGAACGTTTGATGTCTCCATCGTCGATATGTTTGAAGGCGTCATAGAGGTGCGCGCCAGCAGCGGCGATGCCTGGCTGGGGGGCGATGATTTCACCGAAGCCATCCGCCAGTGGATGCTAAGCCGCTATCCCCAGCTAACGCTTGATGACCCGGCGTTTGCGGCAGAACTGACCTGCCAGGCAGAATCGTTAAAACGCCAGCTCAGCAATCAGGAAAAAGCCACTGCGAAACTGACTTACGGCGGTGAGGAGTACGGCTGGGATATGGCCGAAGAGACTTTCCAGGAATGTTGCAGTGCGCTGCTGTCCCGCCTGAAAAAACCGGTGGTTCAGGCGTTACAGGATGCGCAATTTGACGTTGCGCAACTCGACCACGTTATTTTGGTGGGCGGCGCAACCCGTATGCCGCTGGTTCGCCAGCTGGTGACCCGCATGTTTGGTCGCTTCCCGCGTAATGAACTGAATCCTGACGAAGTGGTGGCGCTGGGCGCCGGCGTTCAGGCCGGACTTATCGCGGAAGACAAAGCGCTGGACGACGTGGTGCTCACCGATGTGATGCCTTATTCATTGGGGATCGAAGTGGCCCGCCGGCACGGGGACAAAATAGAAGAAGGCTTTTTCTCGCCGCTGATTGAGCGCAACGCCTTCGTGCCGGTTAGCGTGATGCAGACCTTCAGCACCATGAATGATAACCAGCGCAAGATCGATATTGAGGTTTATCAGGGAGAATCCCGCAAAGTCAGCGACAACCTGCGCCTGGACAGCATGTCGATTCAGATCCCGCCGCGCAAAGCGGGGGAAGTTAGCGTGGACGTGCGTTTCACCTATACCCTTGACGGCATCCTGGAAGTGGAATGCAAAGTCAGCGGCGAGCAAACCGCGTCCACAATGGTGATCGAGAAATCGCCGGGCATGCTCAGCGCTGAGGATATTGCAAACCGCTTAAAACAGCTGGACGCGCTCAAACAACATCCCCGGGACGTGCCTGAAAATCGCCAACTGGCTGCCGAAGCGGCAAAACGCTATGAGCAGACGCTGGGAGACAGACGCCAGATTATCGATCATTATGCGACGCAGTTTGAACAGGCGCTGGACCGCCAGGATCTGCGTGTTATTGCTGCCGCGCGGGACGACCTGCGTCGGGTGTTAGACCAGCTTAACGACGGACTGTAAAGATGGCGACGATATGGGATGTGCTGGGCATTGAGCCTACAAGAGATGAAAGCGAAATTCGTCGGGCTTATGCCCGGGAGCTAAAGCTACGGCGGCCGGACAAAGATCCGAAGGGCTTTCAGGCGTTGCGCGAGGCGTTTGATAGCGCCAAACGCTATGCCAGTTCGGCGGTTGTTCTGAACGACGAAGATGAGCATTTCCCTGATAAACCTGAACCTACGCCGATGATGGATTATGTTCGGGAACTGATGCAGGAGCAGACATCTCAGCCACATACACTCTGGAGCAAAAATGAACTCTGGGAAAAGGCGCAGTCAGTTTCGACTCTGTTAATCAGGGATGAACTTGAAGGATTGGGGGCGCTGCATCGTTACCTTGATAATGAAATCCCCGATGCACTTGAAGCCCGACACGTGTTTAGCCTGATGCTCGCCGAAGCACTAAGCGAGCAGAAGTGGCTTAACCGCAGCCTGTTAAATGAAGTCTCTGCGGTGATGGACTGGCAGATTGACAGCTACCGCTCATCTCAACTTCCAGACTGGCTGGTACATGCCTTCGAACAGCAAATTGCTATAACTAACCGGGAGAACTACTGGCAGTATCTGGCCAGGCAATATGGAGGCAATCGTTATGCTCAGTTCAAATGGCGGCTGCTGACGGAAAAAGGGATGGCGATTCCAGGGTGGGTAAGGCTGGTTCCCGATCTGCTGTCGCAGCTGGCGAAGCAGGTGGGGGAATTACGCCAGCAGCATCCTGCATTACTGGAGCGTCTTAACCCAGAGCTTTTAGAAAGTGTGTCTGAACCTGGCCTGGCGCTAAGCTGGGGAGCCATTATTGCCGTAGTTTTCTGGGGGTATACGGCGTGGCTAACGGGCCATGAGTCACCGAAAGCCGCGTTTCAGTCAGGCGTCATGCTGGCCGTAGTGGCGACTTTTCTCTGGGGATATCCGTTTCTTGAACGCCGGTTTAAATCCGGAGGAGCGGCAAGCAAATGCGTCCATACTGTTTTCTGGCTGGCATCGTGGCTGCTTCTTGCGATGGCATTTTATAGCGCATGGCGTGGAGCGAGTGCATGGCAGGGAAAAGATGTCATAACGATGCGGGCGCTGGTTATCCTGCTCTTCCTTGTTATCCCGGTGGGATGGGCGTTTTGGCAAAGACGTGGAGATTGGCGTAACTTACCTGTCAGGATTGTGGTTGTTGTCCTGATGTTCCCGGTTTTATTTATCCGTCAGCTTCCTCCCCTGGTGAATCTATTGGGCATGATATTGCTGCCTATGCTTTATGGCATCACCATCGAAATGGTTTACTTCATAAAATAAAAAAGCCCCCGGTGTATGCCGGGGGCTTTTGCATCAAACGTTGTGCATCAGAACATCAGCACCATCCACGGGTAGCTGATAAGCATCAGCGAACAGAGGAAGATAGCGCCAAAGATGGTACCCATTCGCCAGTAATCTTTGGTGGGCAGGTAGCCGCTGCCGTAGTAAATCGGGCTTGGGCCGGTGCCGTAAGGGGTGATGATCCCCATCACGCCGAGCGAGGTCACCATCATCAGGCAGAAGACCGGCATATTAATCCCCGGAATTGATGCGGCGATGGTCAGCGTGGCCGGCAGCAGGGCGGTGGTGTGCGCCGTGGTGCTGGCAAACAGATAGTGCAGCAGGTAGAACGCCACCAGCAGCATCACTGCCGACACCTGCGGGTCGAAGCCGTGCAGCAGCGCGGCACCTTCTTTCCCCAGCCAGGCAATGAAGCCCACGCGCGCCAGGCCATCGGCCAGCGCCACCAGGGTGGCAAACCAGGCGAAGGTATTCCAGGCCGGTTTATTGCTGATAATGTCGTTCCAGTTCAGCACGCCGGTCCACAGCATCAGCACGATAACCAGCAGGGCGGCCATGGCAGGCTCAATCCACGCGGCGGCAAAAATCCACATCAGCAGGGCGCTACAGACAAACAGCAGCAGCAGGATTTCGTTGCGCGACAGTTTGCCCAGTTTTTCCAGCTCTGCGGCAGCCCATTTCGGCACTTCGTCATTCACCTTCACTTCCGGCGGGTAGAACCAGTAAGCCAGCAGCGGCATGGTCAGGATCAGCAACACGCCCAGCGGCAGGAAGGCCAGGAACCACATCCCCCAGGAGATCTCAAAGCCGATGATGCTTTTCACCAGCGCCAGCGCCAGCAGGTTTGGTGCCAGCGCGGAGAGGAACATCGAGCTGGTGATACAGGCGGCGCTGATCGCCACCCACATCAGGTAAGAGCCAATCCTGCGCGAACTTGGGTCGTTAGGCAGAGAGCCATACAGCGGCGGCAGGTTGGCAATAATCGGGTAAATAGTCCCCCCGCTGCGCGCGGTGTTAGACGGTGTGAACGGGGCCAGCAGCAGGTCGGCGAAGGTGATCGCGTAGCCCAGCGTCAGGCTACGTCGGCCCAGGTACTTCACCAGGATCAGCGCCAGACGACGGCCAAACTGCGTTTTATCGTAGCCCGCGGCAAACATAAAGGCGCCGAAGATCAGCCACACGGTGGAGTTACTAAAGCCGCTGACGGCCCACTGGAAGGACTGGCTCGCCAGCTTAAATTTAGGATCGGCCAGCTCGGCCGGGCTAAACAACAGCCACTGGCTGAAAAGGGCGATAACCACGATGCCCGTCAGCCCGATAACGGCCCCAGGTAAGGGTTCGAAGATCAGCCCGACAATCACGCCGACGAAGACGGCGAAGAAGTGCCATGCGTACGGTTCTAATCCGGCCGGAACCGGGAGTAGTAATATAATGATGCTGATCAGGATCGGTAAAAATAGCAATATTAAGCGCTTTTTGTTCCCCGCATCTGGGGGCGGTGCTTTCGCCGTCGCGCTTATTGTTGAGGTGTTAGTCATAGCCTGTGCCTTAAAGTTATCATGATGAATTCGATTAATATTCCCTGCAAAACCTGTTTCCCGACTTTTATTTCCACCTCATCTTTTATAGGCAGAATTTTATACATTCATGATAGTTTTTTTAACCGGTGCAAATCTGACCGCTCATCGCACCTACTCCTGAACTCCATTTAACCTTATATTTATTAAGTGATAAGCGAGTGTTTCTTGAATCCTTCATCATACTGAAACAATGAGAGATTATCCCTTCTTTTGCGCTCCTGCTGGCCGTGCTCGGTATTTGATTTTGGTTTCTGTATAGCAAAAAGCCAACGATTTTATTTAACTAAAAAATTTGCATCATTTATATCCATAGTCTTTAGGTGGTTAAAGATCAAATCGTAACCTGATGTAAATTAGCCGCTTCGCTGATTGCCATAGACTATTCAGCAGAAGCAAAGTGATATAAAACCTTCTGTTATTTATGGTTATTATTTGTATTTGCTTTTTTTAAGGCGTTGACTAACATTCGAAAAATATATTCCGCAAAATTGCCGTTTCTGTTCTCTAATTCAAATTACGTTACTCCCTGATAATTGTGTTGCCTGCCGGGGCTATTCATTGAGTGCCGGACAATGTCGACCTCACCTGCTGGAATGATAAAGAATGAACTCCAAAACTCCGATCCTGAAGCCACTCACCTTGCCCAACGGCGCGGTGCTGAAAAACCGCCTGATCATGGCGCCGATGACCACCTGTACCGGTTTTTACGACGGTAGCGTGCCCAGCGATTTGGTTGAGTATTACCGCGAACGCGCGGGCACCATCGGTACCGTTATCGTCGAATGCTGCTTTATCGATCCTAAAGGCCCCGCTTTCCCCGGTGCACTGGCTATCGACAGTGACAACAAAATTCCAGGACTCGCGCGAATTGCCAGCGCGATTAAATCCCGTGGCTCGAAAGCCATTCTGCAGATTTATCACGGCGGCCGAATGGTTGAGCCGGAGCTGATTGGCGGCAAGAAGCCCGTCGCGCCGAGCGCCATTGCCGCACCGCGTGAAGGGGCCACCACGCCAGAAGCCCTTACCGCCGAAGAAGTGGATGTGATGATCACCAAGTTTGGCGATGCCGTGAACCGTGCGATCAAAGCCGGATTCGACGGCGTGGAGATCCACGGCGCAAACACTTACCTGATTCAGCAGTTCTATTCGCCAAACTCTAACCAGCGTGACGATAAGTGGGGCGGCAGCCGCGACAACCGCGCCAGATTCCCGCTGGAAGTGCTCGAAATCACCCACAAAATGGCCAGCCGCTTCGCCGATGCTTCCTTTATTATCGGCTACCGTTTCTCGCCGGAAGAGATTGAGGTGCCCGGCATTCGCTTCGACGACACCATGTACCTGCTGGAAAAGCTGGCGGAAAGGGGCGTTGATTACGTGCACTTCTCCGTGGGCTACTTCAAGCGTGCGTCGATCGTCGATACCAAAGATCCGACCATGCTGATCGACAAGTATCTGGCGATGCGGTCTGAAACGCTGGCGAAAGTGCCGGTTATCGGGGTGGGCGGGGTCGTTAACCGCACTGATGCCGAAGAGGCGCTGGGCCTCGGGTACGACCTGATTGCCGTCGGGAAAGCCTGTATTGCCTACCCGGACTGGGCCGATCGCATTCTAAAAAATGAAACGCTTGATCTGTTCATTGACAGCACTAAGCGCGAAGAATTGCTGATCCCTGAGCCGCTGTGGCGCTTCTCGCTGGTCGATGCCATGATCCGCGACACCAGCACCACTGGCCGCAAATACAAAGCCGGGGTCTTCCAGGAAAAAGTAGAGGCCGAAGCGCTCAAGCTCAAAATCAGCGTCACGCTCGACACCGACCGTATTACCGACATTTCCCTGGTTCAGGACGATTCGGTGGATGTCGATTTCACCCCAAGTTTCGAAATTTTACGCTCGCGTATGCTGGTGGCCAACAGCCCGTATGTGGATGCGGTGACCGGGGCAACGGCACAAAGTGAGGCCCTGAAGAAAGCGGTCTCCCGCGCGATGACCACCTCCAGCAAAGAACATGTGATTGAAGAAGGCGGCAACCCGGATGCGCCACAAAGCTACGATGTGGCGGTGATCGGCAGCGGCGGTGCAGGCCTGGCGGCGGCTATTCGTGCTGCTGACGCCGGTGCCCGCGTGGTGATCATCGAGAAGATGCCAACCATCGGCGGCAACACCATCAAAGCCTCCGTGGGCATGAACGCCGCGGAAACGCGCTTCCAGGCGATGAAGGGCATTAAAGACAGCAAAGAGCTGTTCTACGATGAGACGCTGAAAGGCGGTAAATTCAGAAACAATACCGAACTGCTCAAAGAGTTCGTCGAGCGCGCGCCCGGCGCCATTGACTGGCTGGCAAGCCTGGATATCGTCCTGAACGACATTACCATCACCGGCGGGATGAGCATTGACCGTACACACCGCCCGGCAGACCGCTCGGCCGTCGGCGGCTTCCTGATAAGCGGCCTGGTCAACAACGTCAACCAGCGCAGTATCGACGTTCTGCTGGATACCACCGTGGAAGAGATCCTGCATGAGAATGGCGTGGTAACCGGGGTTAAAGTCGCTAACGAATATAACGAACACCATATTTTGCTGGCGAAAAGCGTGGTTGTGGCCACCGGTGGCTTCAGCGCCAACCGTAAAATGGTGGTTCACTACCGCCCGGAACTGAAAGGCTTTGTGACCACCAACCATAAAGGCGCGACCGGGAGCGGTATTGCTCTGCTGGAGAAGATCGGCGCCGGTACGGTGGACATGGATCAGATCCAGATCCACCCGACCGTGGAGCAAACGACTTCTTATCTGATCTCCGAGTCCATTCGCGGCGGCGGGGCTATTCTGGTCAGTCAGGAAGGACAGCGCTTCTTCAATGAGCTGGAAACCCGTGACAAGGTTTCCGCAGAGATTATCGCTCTGCCGGAGAAAAGTGCCTGGATCCTGTTTGATGAGCAGGTACGCCAGAACAACAAAGCGGCGGACGAATACATCGCTCGTGGGTTTGTAATCAGCGCGCCAACGGCGGAAGAGCTGGCGGTGAAGCTGAATATGGATGCGCACGCGCTGCAGCAAACGCTGGATCGCTACAACGGTTTTGTGAAGCAGAAAAAGGACGAGGACTTTGGGCGTACCACCGGGATGCGTTTCCCGCTGGACACCGGGCCTTATTACGCGATCCGTATTGCGCCGGGGGTTCACCACACGATGGGCGGGGTGACTATTAACACCAGTGCAGAAGTGGTAACCGAACAGCATCAGGTGATCCAGGGCGTCTGGGCTGCGGGTGAAGTGGTGGGCGGTATCCACGGTGCCAACCGCATTGGCGGCAACGCCGTCGCCGATATCATCATCTTTGGTACGCTTGCCGGGCAAAATGCAGCGGCCCACGCGCTGGCTTAAGGCGATAAAAAAGCCGGAAGGGTGACCTCGCCGGCTTTCTCTTACCGGGCGGTCATCCGCCCATTTTTTTATTCTTATCAGATAAGCGCGGTTTTGCGCAGGGCGAGGAAGTCCAGCAGGCCGCCAAACAGAATCCCACCGATGGCGAACAAAGCGCCCCATTCCAGCAGCTGTAAAGCAAACGTCCATTCGGTCAGCCCCAGCGCATTGCTGATAATGACCAGCAGCCACGCCGCCAGCAGCAGGCAGCCAAAGCCCAGAATACGCAGCGCCAGGCGGTAAGCCGGGGCAAATTCGCTACGTGACATGAAGGTTTCGTTTTGCTGTGTGAATTCCAGCGTGCGCTTACAGACCAGCAATAACAGGATGCCCGGTACCGCGGCGACCACGGAGAACAGGTAGAACGTCGGCCAGCCGTGGGCTTCCACAAACCAGCCTGCAATCGGGCCGACATACACGCGGCCAACGGCGGAAAGGGCGGAAAGCAGCGCAAACTGAGTGGCTGAAAATGACTTATTGCACAGCGTCATCAGCAGCGCCACGAAGGCCGCGGTACCCATGCCACCGCAGAGGTTTTCGAAGAACACCGCGCTCGCCATGGTAATCATGTCTTTATCCGTTACCGACAGCAGCCAGTAACCGGCGTTGGACACCCCCTGCAAAATGCCGAAGATCAGCAAGGCGCGGAACAGCGTCAGCTTTTGCATTAGCATCCCGCCAAGCAGCGCGCCGAAAATGGTGGCGCACAGCCCAAGCGTTTTGTTCACCACGCCAACTTCACCGGCATCAAAGCCAACGCCGCGGATCAGGAACGTAGTGGTCAGGCTCATGGCAAAGGCATCGCCCAGCTTATAAAGCACAATCAGCAGCAAAATCAGCCAGGCATTGTTGCGGCCAAAGAAGTCACGCAGCGGCTCAACGACGGCGCGCTCCAGGCTTTTAGGAACGGGGACGGCATCGGTAGGTTCTGGCGCCAAAAGCGTGGCGATAATACAGGGCACAAGCAGGGCCGCCATCAGCCAGTAAGTGGCCTGCCAGCCCAAATAGCGGTCCGCCAGCCAGAGCGCGAGGCCGCCGGAAACCAGCATCGCCAGGCGGTAGCCAAGCACGCTGATGGCCGCGCCGGTACCGCGTTCCTCGGCGGACAGAACGTCGGTTTTCCAGGCATCAAAAACAATGTCCTGGGAGGCAGAGCAGAAGGCGATGATCACCGCCAGAGCTGCCATCCAGCGCAGCTGCGAGGAGGGTTCAAGGAATCCCATAGCGGCAATCGCCACCAACAACAGAATTTGCGTAATTAACAGCCAGCCACGACGACGCCCGAGCAGCGGCGGGGTGTAGCGATCCATTACCGGCGACCAAAGAAACTTAAAGACGTAGGCCTGGCCCACAAGCGAGAAGAAACCGATGGTTTTCAGGTCGATATTTTCGACGGTCATCCAGGCCTGAAGCGTACCTGAAGTCAGGGCTAGAGGTAGGCCGGACGCGAAGCCCAGAATCAGCAAAATGGCTGATTTTGGCTGCTGAAAGATGCGCAGATAATGATTGGACATAGGGGAATTGTACAAACTCTGTTGTTGGCCCGCGTGAGCAGGCCAACGGGGTAAAAATTAACGAGCGTTCTGCTTAACGAAGTCGTGAACGCTGGTGTCCTGAGCCATATCCGCAATGGTATCGGTCAGCACGGAGTTAACCGCGTCGGCGATATTTTTATTGGTCGCCTGGAAAGCGCCTTCAACGTTATAGCTGGAGCGGTAGTTCTTGGTCATCTTGTTACCGTTCTTCGCGGTCGCAATGATGGAGATATCCGCTTTAGTGGCGATGTTGTAGCGCACGTTACCCTGGGAAACGTCTGCATACAGCTGGTTAACGATGATCTGCAGGTCAACCGGGCTGTTTGGTCCAATCATGTAACCGCGCGCGGTCATCTGTTTCTCCAGCACTTCCTGCAGCAGGAAGCGCAGATCGCGGGATGGCGTCAGCGTGACTAGCTGATTGTCGCGGGTCACTTTCGCCAGCGCCTGGCTGGTGCGCTGATCGGCACCGTTGATGCTTAGCGTTACGCCCATCAGGCTTGGATCCTGCTGTGGCAGGGTGATCTTTGGCGACACTTCAATGGTGGTTGGCGGTGTTGCGCAGCTGGCCAGCATAAACATGGCAACCAGCGGGAAAAGTAATTTTTTTAACATGTTCGCTTTCTCAATGTACTCAAAGGGCAGGCTGATAAAAAATCACGCCATCATAACACTGCGGTCGTGCAGGGGAAGTGCTTAACGCACGGAATTTCATCGCGTTGCCATTTTTCCGGGCTTCAGCAAAACCTTCTGACACTTTTCATTCGGTTTAGTGCCTTAACCCTATGAACGTTCTGATAACCGGATGAAGAAAGGCCCGCGAAAGTTAAATTTTTGTTGTGTTCAAAGCAAAATCTGGCTAAAAGCGGCTAACATTTAAAGGGATGAGTGGCATCTCTACGTTGTCGAGGAGAAAGTTCATGCTGATACGCGAGCAGATAGAAGATAAGTTAAAAGCCGCCTTTACCCCCGCGTACCTGGAAGTCGTGGATGAAAGCTATCGTCACAATGTTCCGGCGGGCTCCGAAAGCCATTTCAAGGTGGTGCTGGTTAGCGATCGTTTTACCGGCGAACGCTTTTTAAACCGCCATCGCATGATTTATGGCACATTAAGCGAGGAACTCGCAGGCCCTGTACACGCGCTGGCGCTGCACACTTACACCGTCAAAGAGTGGGAAGGGCTGCAGGACACAGTGTTTGCCTCCCCGAACTGCCGTGGCGCGGGCAGCATTGCCTGATTAACCGCTAAGCGTTTGCAACTAAGGGAACTTTTCCGTTATGTTGCGGTATGTATACTGCGTTTCCCAAAACGGCCTGCGGGCCGTTTTGTTTTGCCCGTCTCTTTATGGGAACGGGCAAAGAAGAATAAATGACAAAGAAGTGTGAAAAAGGCCGCAGCCGAGCGCTATTGCCGTTCTCGACTCACCCCTGTGATGCCGCTATAATGCTGCGTCTTATTTTTTGAATGTCTTCGGGATGATTCTGACGACAGGGAATGTGTTTCTGATTCAGAGAACATCCTGGTTCTGTGAAGCCAACAGGGCTTCCAGAGTTGACCGAGCACTGTGATTTTTTGAGGTAACAAGATGCAAGTTTCAGTTGAAACCACTCAGGGCCTTGGCCGCCGTCTCACGATTACTATCGCTGCAGACAGCATCGAAACCGCTGTAAAAAGCGAGCTGGTCAACGTAGCTAAAAAAGTACGTATCGACGGTTTCCGTAAAGGCAAAGTGCCGATGACCGTCGTTGAGCAGCGCTACGGTGCTTCCGTTCGTCAGGACGTGCTGGGCGAGCTGATGAGCCGCAACTTCATTGATGCGATCATCAAAGAGAAGATCAATCCGGCTGGCGCACCTAACTATGTGCCGGGCGAATACAAAATGGGCGAAGACTTCACCTACGCGGTAGAGTTTGAAGTGTACCCAGAAGTTGAGCTGCAGGGTCTGGAAGCTATCGAAGTTGAAAAACCGGTTGTTGATGTGACCGACGAAGACGTTGATGCAATGCTGGACACTCTGCGCAAGCAGCAGGCGACCTGGAAAGACAGCGACGCTGCAGCGACGGCAGAAGATCGCGTTACCATCGATTTCACCGGTTCCGTTGACGGCGAAGTGTTCGAAGGCGGCAAAGCCTCTGACTTCGTGCTGGCAATGGGGCAGGGTCGTATGATCCCTGGCTTCGAAGACGGCATCGTTGGCCACAAAGCGGGCGAAGAGTTCACTATCGAAGTGACCTTCCCGGAAGAATACCACGCTGAAAACCTGAAAGGGAAAGCGGCGAAGTTCGACATCGTGCTGAAGAAAGTTGAAGCGCGTGAGCTGCCAGAATTCACCGAAGAGTTCATCAAGCGTTTCGGCGTTGAAGATGGTTCCGTGGCTGGCCTGCGTACCGAAGTGCGTAAAAACATGGATCGCGAACTGAAAGGCGCCGTGCGTAACCGCATCAAGTCTCAGGCAATCGACGGTCTGGTTAACGCTAACGACATCGACGTGCCAGCTGCGCTGATCGACGGCGAAATCGACGTTCTGCGTCGCCAGGCTGCACAGCGTTTCGGTGGCAACGAGAAACAGGCTCTGGAACTGCCACGTGAACTGTTCGAAGAGCAGGCTAAACGTCGCGTTGTTGTTGGTCTGCTGCTGGGTGAAGTGATCCGTACCCACGAGCTGAAAGCTGACGAAGAGCGTGTTAAAGGTCTGATCGAAGAAATGGCTTCTGCCTACGAAGATCCGACCGAAGTTATCGAGTTCTACGGTAAAAACAAAGAGCTGATGGACAACATGCGCAACGTTGCGCTGGAAGAGCAGGCTGTTGAAGCCGTTCTGGCTAAAGCGAAAGTGTCCGAAAAAGCGACCACTTTCAGCGAGCTGATGAACCAGCAGGCGTAAGTACTTTTGGCTTATTAGCCAAAAATAGCCGCATCAGGCCCGTCACCTTTTGGTGGCGGGCTTTTTTTATTGCTAAATCACACGATAAGCGATCAATAAATCCCCATTTCAGGGTTAGCGTAACAACAAAAGGTTGTTATGCTTGAAACAGGGCAAATCATCCCCATTATTCGGGTGAGGTTCCATTAACAATCCCTGACTGACTCCGTCCAGAATCGGCGCAAGGAACATAGTCAATATCCTGCGTCTCAAGTAGAATCAGTACAGTAGGCTTAATTACTCCAGGAGACGGACATGTCATACAGTGGCGAACGAGATCAATTAGCACCCCATATGGCCCTGGTGCCGATGGTTGTTGAACAAACATCCCGCGGCGAACGTTCATACGATATTTATTCTCGTCTGCTTAAGGAGCGCGTCATCTTCCTGACCGGTCAGGTAGAAGATCATATGGCTAACCTGATTGTGGCGCAGATGCTGTTTCTGGAAGCAGAAAACCCGGAAAAAGATATCTATCTTTACATCAACTCTCCGGGTGGCGTAATTACGGCCGGGATGTCGATTTACGACACCATGAAGTTTATTAAGCCGGACGTCAGCACCATTTGTATGGGCCAGGCTTGCTCGATGGGCGCATTCCTGCTGACCGCAGGGGCAAAAGGTAAGCGTTTCTGCCTGCCTAACTCCCGCGTCATGATTCACCAGCCGCTGGGCGGCTACCAGGGCCAGGCGACGGATATCGAAATCCACGCTAAAGAGATCCTGAAAGTGAAAGCACGTATGAACGAGCTGATGGCGGAACATACGGGCAAATCGCTTGAACAAATCGAGAAAGACACCGAGCGCGATCGTTTCCTCTCCGCAAGCGAAGCGGTAGAGTACGGTTTAGTCGATTCGATCCTGACTCACCGTAACTAATGCCCGAAGCTTTGGGCCGCTATACTATAGTCAAAGTGGCGGCCTGACTTAACGCTTCACTATCGGCTGCGCCGTAGAATGGCACTTGTGCTACCGGTGGTAGCGCACAGAAACAGAGAAGAGGTTTTACTGATGACAGATAAGCGCAAAGACGGTTCAGGCAAACTGCTGTACTGCTCTTTTTGCGGCAAAAGCCAGCATGAAGTGCGCAAGCTGATTGCCGGGCCGTCAGTGTATATCTGCGATGAGTGTGTCGATTTATGCAACGACATCATTCGCGAAGAGATTAAAGAAGTTGCGCCGCACCGTGAACGCAGTGCGTTGCCAACGCCGCACGAAATTCGCCACCATCTTGACGATTATGTTATCGGTCAGGAGCAGGCGAAAAAAGTGTTGGCGGTTGCGGTTTACAACCACTACAAACGTCTGCGCAACAGCGACACGTCCAACGGCGTTGAGCTGGGTAAAAGCAACATCCTGCTGATAGGCCCGACCGGCAGCGGTAAAACGCTGCTGGCAGAAACGCTGGCTCGCCTGCTGGATGTGCCATTTACCATGGCCGATGCAACCACGCTGACCGAAGCAGGTTACGTGGGTGAAGACGTTGAAAACATCATTCAGAAGCTGCTGCAGAAATGCGACTACGACGTACAAAAAGCCCAGCGTGGCATCGTGTACATTGATGAGATTGACAAAATCTCTCGCAAATCTGATAACCCGTCGATCACCCGTGACGTGTCCGGTGAAGGCGTGCAGCAGGCGCTGCTGAAACTGATTGAAGGCACCGTGGCTGCCGTTCCACCTCAGGGTGGCCGTAAGCATCCACAGCAGGAATTCCTGCAGGTTGATACCTCCAAGATTCTGTTTATCTGCGGCGGCGCATTTGCAGGCCTGGATAAAGTTATCGCGAACCGTGTGGAAACGGGTTCTGGTATCGGCTTTGGCGCAACGGTAAAAGCGAAGTCTGAGAAAGCCAGCGAAGGCCAGCTGCTCGGCCAGGTTGAACCGGAAGATCTGATCAAATTCGGTCTGATCCCTGAATTCATCGGTCGTCTGCCGGTGGTCGCAACCTTAAGCGAACTGAGCGAAGACGCGCTGATCCAGATCCTGAAAGAGCCGAAAAATGCCCTGACCAAACAGTATCAGGCATTGTTCAATCTGGAAGGCGTAGAGCTGGAATTCCGTGATGAAGCGCTTGATGCGATTGCCAAGAAAGCGATGATTCGTAAAACCGGTGCTCGTGGCCTGCGTTCCATCGTGGAAGGCGCGCTGCTGGACACCATGTACGATCTGCCATCTCTGGACGACGTGGAAAAAGTGGTGATTGACGAGTCCGTCATCGCTGGCCAGTCCAAGCCGCTATTAATTTATGGTAAGCCGGAAGCACAGCAGGCATCCGGTGAATAATTCGCCAGAATAACCAGTCAGTTAATAAGAAAATGGGGGATTTTATCCCCCATTTATTTTTCCTGCATTCCCACAGTTGAATGTCCGGGAAACAGCCCCATATACTGATTTACTTGTTGGTGGAGCGGAAGCGTTCACCAAATCACCTGGCGGACATTAAACTAAGAGAGAGCTCTATGAATCCTGAGCGTTCTGAACGCATTGAAATCCCCGTATTGCCGTTGCGCGATGTGGTGGTTTATCCGCACATGGTTATTCCACTGTTTGTCGGGCGTGAAAAATCCATTCGCTGCCTGGAAGCTGCAATGGACCATGATAAGAAAATCATGCTGGTGGCGCAGAAAGAGGCTTCGACGGATGAGCCAGGTGTTAACGACCTGTTCACTGTGGGTACCGTTGCTTCAATTCTGCAAATGCTGAAACTGCCTGACGGTACGGTAAAAGTACTGGTTGAGGGGCTTCAGCGCGCGCGTATCACCACGCTGTCTGACAACGGCGACCACTTCTCTGCGCAAGCGGAGTACCTGAACTCGCCGGCGATTGAAGAGCGCGAGCAGGAAGTGCTGGTTCGCACCGCAATCAATCAGTTTGAAGGCTACATCAAGCTGAACAAAAAAATTCCACCGGAAGTGCTGACGTCGCTGAACAGCATCGACGATCCTGCACGTCTGGCCGATACCATTGCCGCCCATATGCCGCTTAAGCTGTCGGACAAGCAATCTGTGCTTGAGATGTCCGATATCAACGAGCGTCTCGAATACCTGATGGCGATGATGGAGTCGGAGATCGATCTGCTGCAGGTTGAGAAACGCATTCGCAACCGCGTTAAAAAGCAGATGGAAAAAAGCCAGCGCGAGTACTATCTGAATGAGCAAATGAAGGCTATTCAGAAAGAGCTGGGCGAAATGGACGACGCGCCTGATGAAAATGAAGCGCTGAAGCGCAAAATTGACGCGGCGAAAATGCCGAAAGAAGCGCGTGAGAAAACCGAAGCCGAGCTGCAGAAGCTGAAAATGATGTCGCCGATGTCTGCGGAAGCTACCGTGGTGCGCGGCTACATCGACTGGATGGTTCAGGTTCCGTGGAACGCCCGCAGCAAGGTCAAAAAAGATCTGCGTCAGGCGCAGGAAATCCTCGATACCGACCATTACGGTCTGGAACGAGTGAAAGATCGCATTCTGGAATACCTCGCAGTCCAAAGCCGTGTCAACAAGCTGAAAGGGCCAATTCTGTGCCTGGTTGGGCCGCCGGGGGTAGGTAAAACCTCTCTGGGCCAGTCCATCGCGAAAGCCACGGGTCGTAAATACGTGCGTATGGCGCTGGGCGGGGTACGTGACGAAGCGGAAATCCGCGGTCACCGCCGGACTTACATTGGCTCTATGCCGGGTAAACTGATTCAGAAGATGGCCAAAGTCGGGGTGAAAAACCCGCTGTTCCTGCTGGATGAAATCGACAAGATGTCTTCCGACATGCGCGGTGACCCTGCGTCTGCGCTGCTGGAAGTGCTCGATCCGGAACAGAACGTGACGTTTAACGATCACTACCTTGAAGTGGACTACGATCTTAGCGACGTGATGTTTGTCGCAACGTCTAACTCCATGAACATTCCGGCCCCGCTGCTGGATCGTATGGAAGTGATTCGTCTGTCCGGCTATACCGAAGACGAAAAGCTGAATATTGCCAAACAGCACCTGCTGCCGAAGCAAATTGAGCGCAACGCCCTGAAAAAAGGCGAGCTAAAAGTGGATGACAGCGCCATTGTGGGCATTATCCGCTACTACACTCGTGAAGCGGGCGTCCGTAGCCTGGAGCGTGAAATCTCCAAGCTGTGCCGTAAAGCGGTGAAGCAGCTGCTGCTGGATAAATCGCTCAAGCACATCGAAATCAACGGCGACAACCTGAAGGATTACCTTGGGGTGCAGCGCTTTGATTACGGCCGTGCCGACAGCGAAAACCGCGTAGGTCAGGTGACCGGGCTGGCGTGGACGGAAGTGGGCGGCGATCTGCTGACCATCGAAACCGCCTGCGTACCGGGTAAAGGCAAGCTGACTTATACCGGCTCCCTCGGTGAAGTTATGCAGGAATCCATCCAGGCGGCGCTGACCGTGGTCCGTGCTCGTGCGGAAAAACTGGGTATTAACGGTGATTTCTACGAGAAACGTGACATTCACGTTCACGTCCCGGAAGGGGCGACGCCGAAAGACGGTCCAAGCGCCGGTATCGCAATGTGTACCGCGCTGGTGTCCTGCCTGACGGGGAACCCGGTTCGTGCCGATGTGGCAATGACCGGTGAAATTACCCTGCGCGGCCAGGTGTTGCCGATTGGTGGCTTGAAAGAGAAGCTGCTGGCAGCGCATCGTGGCGGCATCAAAACCGTGCTGATCCCGGACGACAACAAGCGCGATCTGGAAGAAATTCCGGATAACGTGATTGCAGACCTGACTATTCATCCTGTGAAGCGTATTGAGGAAGTTCTGGCCCTCGCGCTGCAGAATGAGCCTTCTGGCATGCAGGTAGTCACCGCAAAATAGTGACCTGACGCAAATACAATCAATAAAATTAGGGCTGGTAAGTGAATTGTCACTTGCCAGCTTTTTTTTGTATCGCTAATTTAGTTGCTGGCTGAGCTTATCGTCCACAACTCCTGTTGTAAGGGCATGACGAGCCTGTTATAACTGCTGCGCGGTCGCACCTGAGGGATATCAGGTGCGATATAAATTATAAAGAGAGGAAGAGAAGAGTGAATAAATCTCAACTGATAGACAAAATTGCCGCAGGTGCTGATATTTCTAAAGCCGCGGCTGGACGTGCATTAGATGCTGTTATTGCTTCTGTTACTGAATCTCTGCAGTCCGGGGAAGACGTAGCACTGGTAGGTTTTGGTACCTTTGCTGTTAAAGAGCGTGCTGCCCGTACTGGCCGTAACCCTCAAACTGGTAAAGAAATCACCATCGCCGCAGCAAAAGTACCAGGCTTCCGTGCTGGTAAAGCGCTGAAAGACGCTGTTAACTGATTTATTGGCCCCGACTGGCTGGGGTAGATGGTGTCAGGTATCGCAGGGGCGCATCATTTGATGTGCCTTTTTTATTGCCTGAAGCCGAATTTTACGCAGGTGTTGATGATTTGCAGTGGGTTTCTTGTCACAATACGCCCTTGCGCGCAGCACAGGGCAGCTTGAGTCATTAAGGATGCCAGCTTAGCGCCTGCGCAGGTTTACCAAGTCATACTACAGCGGAGTGTTGTTACACCATGATGGACAATTTACGAGCGGCGGCTAACCATGTCGTGCTCAAGATCATTCTGGGTTTGATTATCTTGTCATTCGTTCTGACTGGCGTGGGTAGCTACCTGACTGGCGGTAACAATAATTACGCCGCAAAAGTAAATGGCCAGGAGATTGGCCGTGGTCAGTTCGAAAATGCCGTCGCGAACGAGCGTAATCGTCAGCAGCAGCAGCTGGGCGATCAGTTCTCCGTTCTCGCCGGTAACGAAGGCTACATGAAGCAGATGCGTCAGCAGGTACTCAACCAGCTGATTGATGAAGCACTGCTTGACCAGTATGCCAAACATCTGGGCCTTGGCATCAGCGACGAGCAGGTGAAAATGGCCATCTTCAGCCAGCCTGCCTTCCAGACTAACGGTAAGTTCGATAACGCTCGCTATAACGCCATCATCGGCAATATGGGATTGACTGCCGATCAATATGCACAGGCGCTGCGCAATCAGCTCACCACCGATCAGCTGATTAAAGCCGTGGTCGGCACCGACTTTATGCTCACCGGCGAAACCGACGAGCTGGCGGCATTAGTCTCCCAGCAGCGCGTAGTGCGCGAAGCCACAATCGACGTGAAAGCGCTGGCCGCGAAGCAAGACGCTTCCGAGCAGGAAATCAACGCCAACTACGAGCAGAACAAAAACCGCTACATTACCCCTGAGCAGTTTAAAGTTAGCTACATCAAGCTGGACGCAGCTTCCATGCAGGAAGCGGCCAGTGATGCGGACATTCAGGCTTACTACGATCAGCATAAAGACGAATTCACCCAGCCGCAGCGTAATCGCTACAGCGTGATTCAGACTAAAACCGAAGATGAAGCGAAAGCGATTCTCGACGAACTGAACAAGGGCGGCGATTTTGCTGCACTGGCGAAGGCCAAGTCTGCTGACATCATCTCTGCCCGCAACGGCGGTGATATGGGCTGGCTGGAAGCCTCCACCACGCCTGACGAACTGAAAAATGCCGGTCTGAAAGAAAAAGGTCAGCTGTCCGGCGTCGTTAAATCTTCCGTTGGTTTCCTGATCGTTCGCCTGGATGATATCCAGCCTGCCGTTGTGAAGCCGCTGGCGGAAGTTCGCGATGGCATCGTGGCTAAAGTGAAACAGGAAAAAGCCGTTGACGCTTACTATGCGCTGCAGCAGAAAGTGAGCGATGCCGCGAGTAACGACAACGAATCTCTGGCAAGCGCTGAGAAAGTTGCAGGCGTTAAAGCGGTTGAAACCGGCTGGTTTGGCCACGACAACCTGCCGGAAGAATTGAACTTCAAACCGGTTGCCGACGCTATCTTCAGCGGTGGTCTGGTGGGGGAAAACGGTTCGCCGGGCAGCAACTCAGACATCATTACCGTTGATGGCGATCGCGCTTTCGTCCTGCGTGTCTCCGAGCACAAAGCCGAAGCGGTTAAACCACTTTCTGAAGTGCGCGACCAGGTGATTGCCGCCGTGAAGCAGCAGAAAGCTGAGCAGCAGGCGAAGCTGGATGCCGACAAGCTGCTGAACGCGCTGAAACTGGGTAAAGGCAGTGACGAAATGAAAGCCGCTGGCCTGAGCTTCGGCGAAGCGAAAACCCTGAGCCGCACCGGGCAGGACCCGATCAGCCAGGCTGCCTTTGGTCTGCCGCTGCCGGCGAAAGACAAGCCGAGCTATGGCGTCGCCAATGATATGCAGGGCAACGTTGTGCTGCTGTCTCTGGATGAAGTGAAAGCAGGCTCTATGCCGGACGAGCAGAAAAAAGCGATGGTGCAGGGGATCACCCAGAACAATGCCCAGATTGCTTTCGAAGCGTTGATGTCCAACCTGCGCAAAGAAGCGAAGATCAAACTGGGCGATATCATCGACCAGCAGCAGTAATCCTCGCAAATTTTTGCAACGCAGTGTAATACCTGAAGGCCGCTTTCGCGGCCTTTTCCACATTTTAAATCCGGCGTTTGTGCCTGATTTTTATCCTCGCTATGGTGACCGGGCTGTCAACATACATGGAGGACACAGCATGACATCAGGAATTAAAGCATTTTCACTTTCTCTCGTTCTGGCCGGTTTACTTGGCTGCGCCCCGGCACACGCTGCCGCAGAAAAAGCAGGTTCGGCCTCGGCCAGTTCGGCAGCGACGCAGACTAAAGCTGCCCCCGCCAAAACGGCGGAGCAAGGGGAGGGGCTGGTGAGTATCAATAGCGCTCCGGCTGAAGAGCTTGCCCAGAAAATGAACGGCGTAGGATTGAAAAAGGCGCAGGCTATCGTCAGTTACCGTGACGAATTCGGTCCGTTTAAAACGCTCGATCAGCTGCAGGAGGTCCCGGGCATTGGCGCATCACTGGTAGAACGTAACCTGGCTCGCATAAAACTTTGAGTTTACGTGCTCAGGCTTCCACCTGAAGAGGAAAGTTTGCTACGCTGAGTTAGAGGTCATACCAGTTGTCGGGGTATGGCCTCGCTTACCTTCACCTGATGACAACAAAAACAGAACAAGGGCTTCGCGCTATGCAGACACATATCAAAGTTCGTGGATACCATATGGATGTCTACCAACACGTTAACAACGCCCGTTATCTTGAGTTCCTCGAGGAGGCCCGCTGGGAAGGGCTGGAAAAAACGACGGGCTTCCAGTGGATGACGGAACACAACATCGCTTTTATCGTGGTGAACATCAATATCAGCTACCGCCGCCCGGCGGTACTGGGCGACCTGCTGCGGATCGAAAGCTCGCTTCAGCAGCTAAACGGCAAAAGTGGAGTGTTGAGCCAAGTGGTGACGCTGGAGCCAGAAGGTGAAGCCGTGGCCGACGCGCTGCTGACTTTCGTCTGCATTGATTTAAAGACGCAAAAGGCCGTTCCGCTGGAGGGTGAACTGCGAGATAAGCTGGAACAGATGATGAGCGCCTGAGATGGCTGGCAAAGAGGGAAAAGCGTGGTTTTCCCTCTTTGTGATGCTCAGCCGAAAATCAATACATTGATTTTCCTGTCTGTTTTATGAACCGTCTGGTCCTTCCTTTATCGGCAGAGGTTTGTCGCTCCGCCGTTATCGCTTATTGGAGACCCGTTTTTTGCTTCATTGCGGCCATCACTGCGGGTTTATTGGCCAGATAGTTATTCAGGCCATTCGCTCGCAGGTTGCAGGCGGCACATTCGCCGCAGCCATCGCCCTGGATACCGTTATAGCAGGTCAGCGTCTCCTGGCGGACCGTTTCCAGGCTCTGCCAGTAATCGGCCAGCGCCCAGGTTTCCGCTTTGTCCAGCCACATCAGCGGCGTTTCAAACCGGATATCTCTTGCCATCCCGAGGCTTACTGCATGGTTAAGTGCTTTAACAAATTCGTCGCGGCAGTCCGGGTAGCCAGAGAAGTCCGTTTCGCAGACGCCTGTTATCACAGATTCTGCTTCAACCTGGTAAGCGTAAATGGCCGCCAGTGTCAGGAACAGTATGTTGCGTCCCGGCACGAAAGTGCTTGGGATGCCTTTATCCTCCGGGTTGTAGCCCGGCACCGGAATGCTGTCTCGCGTCAGGCTGCTCACCGCCAGTTCGTTCAGCAGGGTAACGTCCAGGACCTTATGCGCGCGGGCACCAAGCTTCAGCGACAGCTTTTGGGCCACGTCTATTTCTGCCCGGTGGCGCTGACCATAATCAAAGGTCACGCAGTGGACTTCATCGTATTGCTGTAAGGCCTGAATCAGGCAGGTGGTGGAGTCCTGTCCGCCGCTGAAAACCACGACTGTACGTTTCATTCTCTATCCTGTCGTTCATAAAGGTGTCTGGAAAAGGGTATGGTAGCGTCCCGCCAGAGCGTGAGCCAGCTTCTTCACGTCATTCCCGGCGGCGGGAGCCAGGCTTCGCAAAAATCAAACCAGCCCCAGGCATTCAGTTCAATGCCGTTCACGCCGGGTGGGGCGCTTATCTGGTAGCGATAATTAAACAGCGGCGTGACCACGGCATCCCGCATCAGGCCATGGAAAACGTCTTTCAGCCCTTCATTGCGTTCATAAGAAGGAGGGGAAGCCTGCACGGCATCCAGCGTGGCCTGCAGATGGGCATAATGCCCGGCGCTTAATAAGTTGGGCCACAACACATCGCTGCGCAGCCATTGCTCCAGGGTGTATTCCGGCGCTTCGCCAATCAGTCTGTCCCCCATCACGATATCCGCCTGGGCTAAATCTTCGCAGCCAGCCCAGGTTTTGGCATCGTGAAAAATGACCGTCAGTTCGCAGCCGCGCTCTGCCAGATAGTGCCTGAGCTGGTGGGCCATGGCGTGAAGCTCGACCGGCAAATGGTAAACCAGCGTGAGTTTTTTCGGTAACGCTACGGCTGTGTGCGCATCCCAGCCGGGGATCTGCCAGCCGGGGATCATCTCTCGATTGGGCGTGATCAGTTCACTGTTAAGCGGCAGCGTGCCTATCATCTCCGGCTCCCGGACAATCTGCATGATTGTTCTGGCCTGCTCTGCGCTGAGCCTGCCCTGCGGCCTGATCCCCAGATAGCAAAAGCCCAGGCTGATACTATTACTGACCGGGCGCAGGTTCTCCAGCTCGTCCTGCTGGCCGATGGCAATTTGCACCGGATGCAGGCAGCTTGTGCCGAGCGTGGTTTCGAAGAGCTGCGGGGTGATCCAGTATTCGATGGCTTTCAGCAGCGGGTGTTTCAGATGATAGCTTTCAAAGCTTTCCAGCCTCACCAGGTTCGGCCTGAAGCTGACAATGCGGAATGGGCCACAGCCCAGCTGTGTATCCTGCGGATGAGCCAGGCGACTGCAGTAGCTCGCCAGGCGATGTGCCAGCCAATAATCCGGCCGATGCAAAACAAAGCGCAGGCACTGCGCGTGGGGGAGCTCAATACGTTTAACGCTGATAAATAGCCGCCGCAGGGCGGGCAGCTCGAGCAACATCATCAGCCGCCGTTGAAGCTGATGGGTTTCTACGGGCTCACCGTTATGCCAGTGCAGGGTCGAGCGAATAAAAAAATCCCAGCACAGGCCGCTGTTTGATATTTGCCAGTGATGGGCGAGGTCGGGCTGGGGCTCCGGGCTTTCACGAGTAAAGCGCGTGAGGCCGGAAAACACCTGCCCGGCGAGATGCTGCTCGGCTCTACCCGGCAGAAAACCAGGGGCAACGGGATCAAGAGGGCGATAATAGGGAATGCGCAGCGTCGGGACATCGTTTTGCCACTGGCCGCCAAGGAACGGCTGTAATAACTGGCGAAGCTGTTCCGGCGCAAGCTGAGCCAGCTCCAGCGCATTCTGATGCTGGCCCTTATCCAGCACCTGCTCCATCATGCCGGAACGCACGTTTTCCGGCGAAACCAGAAAGGTCAGGTCACCGCGTTTACCGCGGCCAGACTGTGCGCGCCAGCGCAGCCAGCCCGCGTCTTCAAGCTGATTAAGCAGCGTCCTGACGTGGCGATCGCTACAAAAGCAGCGCTCGGCCAGCTCGGCAACCGTCACCTGCTGTGGCTCTCCGCCGGAAGGCTGCCATAAACGCTGGAATTGATTGAGCCGATTCAGAAGTCGCATAATAAACCCGGAACATTTTTTCCTAAGTATTCACTATTAGTTCCGTATATTCCAGAGGATACTTTTGCCTGTCACGATCACTTCTGGAGTAACCATGGCTCGTCTGGCTGCATTTGATATGGACGGCACGCTGCTGCTGCCCGACCATCACCTTGGGGAAGCAACCCTGAATACGCTGAAGCGTCTGCGTGAAGAGCGCGAGATTACCCTGGCTTTTGCAACCGGCCGCCATGAGCTGGAGATGCGCCATATCCTCGGCAAGATCGATCTCGACGCTTTCCTGATCACCGGTAACGGCACGCGCATTCACAGCATGGAAGGTGAGCTAATGCACCGCAAAGATCTTTCGCCGTGGGCGGTAGAGACGGTGCTGCACGGCCATTGGGATACCGAAGCAAGCATGCATGCCTTTAACGATTCAGGTTGGTTAACCAGCCATGAAATCCCGGAAATGCTTCACGCACACGTATACAGCGGTTTCCGGCCACATATTGTCGATCTTCGTACTTTACCTGCCCACGAAGTCACCAAGATCTGTTTCTGCGGCGATCATGACGATCTGTGCCGCCTGCGCATTCAGCTCAATGAAGCGCTGGGCGATCGCGCATTTCTTTGCTTCTCGGCAATGGACTGCCTGGAAGTGCTGCCGGTGGGCAGCAACAAGGGTGCAGCGCTTGGTGTACTGAGCGCCCACTTAGGATTGACTCTGCAGGATTGCATGGCATTTGGCGACGCGATGAACGACCGCGAAATGCTCTCGGCGGTTGGGCACGGCCTGATTATGGGTAACGCCATGCCGCAGCTAAAAGCGGATTTACCCCATCTGCCGGTTATCGGCCACTGCCGTAACCAGGCGGTCTCGCACTATTTGACGCACTGGCTGGACACTCCACATCTCACCTATTCCCCCGAATATTGAGACCTTACAGCACCGGGCTAAAAGCCCGGTTTTTTTATACTCGTCATACTTCAAGCCGCAGGTGCGTTGACTGCACCCGCTCACCTTAGTCACATAGTCAGCTATGCTCCTGAGGATTCACGGTCTTGCCGCCTTCCTGCAACTCGAATTATTTAGAGTGTAGTCACCAACTGGTTTATTTCAGCACGCCATGGCTGTAAATCGCCGATATGATCGTTGACCCAGGCTGAATTGTAGTAGGACTCAAGGTAGCGTTCACCGCTGTCGCAAAGCAGCGTCACGATAGAACCACTCCGGCCTTCCTCACGCATTCTCGCGGCAAGCTGCAATACGCCCCACATATTGGTGCCGGTTGAGGCGCCGACTTTGCGGCCAAGCTGAGATTCCAGCCATTGCATGGTGGCGACGCTGGCGGCGTCCGGCACGCGCATCATCTCGTCAATCACATCAGGAATAAATGAAGGCTCGCAGCGAGGGCGACCAATACCTTCAATTTTGCTGCCCACTGCGCTTTTCAGGCCACAGTCGCGCTGCTGCCAGTAATCAAGAAATACTGAATTTTGTGGGTCCACGACCACCAGTTTCGTATCGTGGCCCTGAAAGCGAAGGTAGCGGCCAATGGTGGCCGAAGTGCCGCCGGTACCCGCGCTCATCACGATGTAATCCGGCACCGGATGCGGCTCATGGGTCATCTGACGGAAAATACTGTCGGCAATGTTGTTGTTCCCGCGCCAGTCGGTTGCCCGCTCAGCGTAAGTGAACTGATCCATATAATGGCCGTTCAGCTCGCGGGCAAGCATTTCCGAAGCGGCGTAAATTTCACAGGCGCTGTCTACAAAATGGCAGCGGCCGCCGTAGAATTCGATCTGTTCAATTTTGCGTTTTGCGGTGCTGGCGGGCATCACCGCAATAAACGGCAGACCAAGCAGGCGAGCAAAATAGGCTTCTGACACTGCGGTTGAGCCAGAGGAGGCTTCGATAATCGTGGTGCCTTCTTTAATCCAGCCGTTGCACAGCCCGTACAGAAACAGAGATCGCGCGAGACGGTGCTTCAGGCTGCCGGTGGGATGAGTGCTTTCATCCTTCAGATACAGCTGAATACCCGGAAAAGCGGGCAAAGCCAGGCGGATAAGATGCGTATCCGCAGAGCGTTGATAGTCGGCGTTAATCTCGCTGATGGCGTTGGTCACCCAGGTGCTGGTCATGGAAAATTCTCATTTATCAATTTGTGCTTAGCGTAATCCAAAGTCAGGATAAAAAAGTTGCCATTTTGCCTGTTTAGCGCTTCCATTAGAGAAAATATTTCTCTCTGGTGGTCTTGTGATAGATAAAATTGACCAAAAGCTGCTTGCGATGCTGCAGCAGGACTGTACCCTGTCTTTGCAGGCGCTGGCGGATGCCGTTAATCTGACCACCACCCCGTGCTGGAAACGCTTAAAACGCCTGGAAGACGAAGGCTATATTCGCGGCAAAGTTGCGCTGCTGGATCCGGAAAAACTCGGGCTGGGCCTGACGGCGTTTGTGCTGATTAAAACCCAGCAGCACAGCAGCGAGTGGTACTGCAAATTTGTCTCGGTGGTGGAAGCCATGCCCGAAGTTCTGGGGTTCTGGCGCATGGCCGGCGAATATGATTACCTGATTCGGGTTCAGGTGGCAGACATGAAGCGGTACGACGACTTTTATAAGCGGCTGGTGAACGGCATCCCGGGTTTAAGCGATGTCACTTCGAGTTTTGCCATGGAACAGATAAAATACACCACAGCATTACCTCTAACTTCCTGATTCCGCACAGTGCGGAACAGTAGCCTCTACTCTTTTGCCCTGGCCGGCAGGCAGCATTTCAGGATCTAAACTTCGTGCGATTATTTGCTCAGTTAAGCTGGTACTTCACCCGCGAGTGGCGACGCTACCTCGGCGCGGTGGCATTGCTTATTATCATCGCTATTTTGCAGCTCGTGCCGCCAAAAGTGGTGGGCGTGATTGTGGATGGCGTCGTGCAGCAGCGTCTCTCCTCTCAGCAAGTGCTGATGTGGATCGGTCTGATGCTGCTTATTGCCGTAGTGGTTTATCTGGTGCGCTACGTCTGGCGCGTCCTGCTGTTCGGGGCGTCTTACCAGCTTGCCGTTGAGCTGCGGGAAAACTATTACCGCCAGCTAAGCCGCCATCACCCTGAGTTTTATCTCCGCCACCGTACCGGCGACCTGATGGCGCGTGCGACTAACGATGTGGATCGCGTGGTGTTCGCGGCGGGGGAAGGGGTGTTAACGCTGGTAGACTCGCTGGTCATGGGGCTGGCGGTGCTGATAGTCATGTCCACACAAATCAGCTGGCAGCTCACATTGCTGGCGCTTCTGCCGATGCCAATCATGGCCGTGGTGATCAAACGCGACGGCGCGCGTTTACACGATCGCTTCAAAGTGGCGCAGGCGGCATTCTCAGCGTTAAACGATCGAACTCAGGAAAGCATGACCAGCATCCGTATGATCAAGGCGTTCGGCCTTGAAGACAGGCAGTCGGCGCTGTTTGCCGCAGAAGCCCAGGATGCCGGGGCGAAAAACATGCGCGTCGCGCGTATTGATGCGCGCTTTGATCCCACTATTTATGTCGCGATTGGGGCCGCAAACCTGCTGGCCATCGGCGGCGGAAGCTGGATGGTTATCGACGGCACGCTTACCCTGGGGCAGCTCACCAGCTTTGTGATGTATCTCGGCCTGATGATCTGGCCGATGCTGGCGCTGGCCTGGATGTTCAATATTGTCGAGCGTGGGAGTGCGGCCTACAGCCGTATCCGTGCGATGCTGGAAGAAGAGCCGGGCGTGGTCGACGGCGATAAAGCGCTGCCGGAAGGGCGGGCTGAACTGGTGGCTTCGATTCGCCAGTTCCACTACCCACAGACCGCTCAGCCGACGCTGCAAAACGTCAACTTCACCCTCAAACCGGGGGGAATGCTTGGCCTGTGCGGGCCAACGGGCTCGGGGAAAAGCACGATTCTCGCCTTGATTCAGCGCCACTTTGACGTGACCGAAGGGGATATTCGCTACCACGATATTCCGATCACGGCGCTGAAAATTGACGGCTGGAGAAGCCGGCTGGCTATCGTGAACCAGACGCCGTTCCTGTTCTCTGACACCGTGGCCAGCAACATAGCGCTGGGCAAACCGGGTGCCACGCAGGAGGACATTGAGCGTGTCGCTCGCCTGGCCAGCGTTCATGAGGATATCCTGCGCTTGCCGCAAGGCTACGATACCGAAGTGGGTGAACGTGGGGTTATGCTTTCGGGCGGGCAAAAACAGCGTATCTCCATTGCCAGGGCGCTGCTGCTTGATGCAGAAATCCTGATCCTGGATGACGCGCTTTCCGCAGTAGACGGCCGCACCGAGCACCAAATTCTGCACAATCTGCGCGAGTGGGGCGAACACCGCACGGTCATTATCAGCGCGCACCGGTTGTCTGCGTTGACGGAGGCCAGCGAAATTCTGGTGATGCAGCACGGGCATATCGCCCAGCGAGGCAGCCATGACGCGCTGGCGTCTCAGCCGGGCTGGTATCGGGACATGTACCGCTATCAACAGCTGGAAGCCGCGCTGGACGAGGCGCCGGAGCAGGAAGACGTCGGGGAGAGCGCCAATGAGTCGTAAACAACAGTGGCCTACCATTAAGCGCCTGCTGGCCTACGGATCGCCGTGGCGCAAACCGCTGGGCGGAGCGATGCTGATGCTTTGGGTAGCGGCTGCCGCTGAGGTTTGCGGCCCGGTACTGGTGAGCTATTTCATTGATAATCTGGTGGCGAAAAACCAGATGCCGCTTGGCCTCGCGGCCGGGCTGGCAGTGGCTTATATCCTGCTGTCGATTAGCGCCGCGGGACTGCACTACCTTCAGGCGCTGCTGTTTAATCGGGCGGCGGTAGGTGTGGTGCAAAAGCTACGTACCGATGTGATGGATGCAGCGCTACGCCAGCCGCTGAGTGCGTTCGACACGCAGCCTGTAGGGCAACTGATCTCTCGAGTGACCAACGATACCGAAGTGATCCGTGACCTGTATGTCACCGTTGTGGCAACGGTGCTGCGCAGTGCGGCGCTGATTGGTGCCATGCTGGTAGCGATGTTTACGCTCGACTGGCGTATGGCGCTGGTGGCGATAACTATCTTCCCGGCGGTGATCGCCGTGATGTTTATCTACCAGCGCTACAGCACGCCGATTGTGCGCCGCGTGCGCGGCTATCTGGCGGACATCAACGACGGGTTTAACGAAGTTATCAACGGCATGAGCGTGATTCAGCAGTTCCGCCAGCAGGCGCGCTTCGGCGAACGCATGGGGCAGGCAAGCCGTTCACACTACCTGGCGCGAATGCAAACGCTGAGACTCGATGGCTGGCTTCTGCGGCCGCTGCTTAGCCTGTTTTCGGCGATGATCCTCTGCGGTCTGTTAATGCTGTTCGGCTTCACCTCGCGCGGCACCATCGAAGTTGGCGTGCTGTATGCCTTTATTAACTATCTTGGCCGCCTTAACGAACCGCTGATTGAGCTGACCACCCAGCAGTCCATTTTGCAGCAGGCAGTGGTGGCCGGGGAACGCGTATTTGAGCTGATGGACGGCAAACGCCAGGATTACGGCAATGACAACCGGCCCCTCGCCAGCGGCGCTATCAGCGTCAATAACGTGTCATTTGCCTACCGTGGCGATCGCCTGGTGCTGCAGGACATTAATCTGGAAGTGCCTTCGCGCAGCTTTATTGCCCTGGTCGGGCATACCGGCAGCGGAAAAAGTACCCTGGCGAACCTGCTGATGGGCTATTACCCGTTAACGAAGGGCGAAATACGCCTCGATGGACGGCCGCTGGATTCCCTCAGCCATGAAACGCTGCGCCGCGGCGTGGCGATGGTGCAGCAGGATCCGGTAGTGATGGCCGATTCGTTCTTTGCCAACGTAACCCTGGGGCGGGATATCAGCGAAGAGATGGTCTGGCAGGCGCTGGAAACGGTGCAACTGTCCGAACTGGCGCGGGCGCTGCCGGAAGGCATTCATACTCGCCTGGGCGAGCAGGGCAATAATCTCTCCGTTGGCCAGAAGCAGCTGCTTGCCCTGGCGCGCGTGCTGGTTGAAGCCCCGCAGATCCTGATCCTCGACGAAGCCACGGCGAACATCGACTCCGGCACCGAGCAGGCTATTCAGCGGGCGCTGGCGGCGGTGCGGCAGCACACAACCCTGGTGGTGATTGCCCACCGTTTGTCCACCATTACCGACGCCGACACGATTCTGGTGCTGCATCGCGGCCAGGCCGTGGAGCGGGGTACGCACAGCGAACTGCTGGCGCAGCAGGGTCGATACTGGCAGATGTATCAGCTGCAGCTGGCAGGTGAGGAACTGGCCGCCTCAGCACAGGAAGAATCCCTGATGGCCTGATGCACCACAACCATGCAACGGGCCGCATAAAAACCTTCGCTTCTCCGCGTTGGTGCAAAACGAAAACGCATCCTGCACTGCAGTGGTGCGTTTTTTCTTTTCAGACTAATCCCGCCCGATCTCACTCCCTCATCTGGCTTTCCGGTAACCCGCCTGAAGCCTGAAAACGTGCTGAATAACCCTGGTTTTTTATTCCTGGCATGGGCTTTGCTTTGCTCTCTACGTGCAGGTAACGACCTAATTCTGAGTGGAGAGAATTTATGAAGCTGGTAACCGTGGTAATCAAACCGTTCAAGCTTGAAGACGTGCGTGAAGCGCTCTCTTCAATCGGTATTCAAGGGCTTACCGTGACCGAAGTGAAAGGTTTCGGCCGCCAGAAGGGCCATGCGGAGCTTTACCGTGGCGCCGAGTACAGCGTCAACTTTCTGCCGAAAGTAAAAATTGATGTTGCTATTGCTGACGACCAGCTCGATGAAGTTATCGACGTGATCAGCAAAGCCGCCTACACCGGCAAAATCGGTGATGGGAAAATCTTCGTTGCAGAACTGCAACGCGTTATTCGTATTCGTACCGGCGAAGCCGACGAAGCCGCTCTGTAACTGCTGGCAAGCCTTGATTGGGATGGGAAAAATGAAAAAATTAGTTGCACTCCTTGGCTCAGGCGCCCTGGCATTACTGCCGACGCTCGCCTTCGCTGCGGACGCGCCTGCGGTCGCGGACAAAGCCGACAACGCCTTTATGATGATATGCACCGCGCTGGTGCTGTTTATGACCATCCCGGGCCTTGCGCTGTTTTACGGCGGCCTGATTCGCTCCAAAAACGTGCTGTCGATGCTGACGCAAATTTCCGTGACCTTCGCCCTGGTTTGTGTGCTGTGGGTTGTGTATGGCTACAGCCTGGCGTTTGGCACCGGCAACAACTTCTTCGGCAGCTTTGACTGGGTGATGCTGAAAAACATTCAGCTGAAAGCGCTGATGGGCACCTTCTATCAGTATATTCACGTGGCGTTCCAGGGCTCCTTCGCCTGTATCACCGTTGGGCTGGTGGTGGGTTCTCTCTCCGAGCGCGTGCGTTTCTCTGCGGTGGTGATTTTTGCTGCCGTCTGGCTGACGCTCTCTTATGTGCCAATTGCGCACATGGTCTGGGGCGGCGGTATTCTGGCGACGCACGGCGCGCTGGACTTCGCAGGCGGTACCGTGGTGCACATTAACGCCGCTGTTGCTGGCCTGGTCGGGGCTTACCTGGTAGGTAAACGCGTTGGCTTCGGCAAAGAAGCGTTCAAGCCGCACAACCTGCCAATGGTGTTTATCGGCACCGCAATCCTCTACTTCGGCTGGTTCGGTTTCAACGCCGGTTCCGCAAGTGCGGCCAACGAAATCGCTGCACTGGCGTTCGTGAACACCGTTGTCGCTACTGCGGCGGCGATTCTCTCCTGGGTCTTCGGCGAGTGGGCGCTGCGCGGTAAACCTTCTCTGCTGGGTGCCTGTTCCGGTGCTATCGCGGGTCTGGTGGGTATTACCCCGGCGTGTGGTTACGTTGGCGTGGGCGGTGCGCTGCTGATTGGTCTGGTGGTTGGCCTGGCGGGTCTGTGGGGCGTGACGACGCTGAAAAAATGGCTCAATGTTGACGACCCATGCGATGTGTTCGGCGTGCACGGCGTCTGCGGCATCATCGGCTGCATCATGACCGGCATCTTCGCGGCAACTTCTCTGGGCGGCGTGGGGTATGCAGAAGGCGTGACTATGGGGCATCAGCTTCTGGTTCAGCTTGAAAGCGTGGCAATTACCATTGTCTGGTCTGGCGTGGTGGCGTTCATCGCGTTCAAGATTGCTGACCTGACCGTAGGTCTGCGTGTTCCAGAAGAGCAGGAACGCGAAGGCCTGGATGTGAACAGCCACGGCGAAAACGCGTACAACAACTGATTCGTTATCAAAACCTCGCCCGGTCGGGCGAGGTTTTACTTCTCTGTGAAAGCCACCTGTTATGCAGGTGGTTTTTTTATTGCAGCGTCAACTACCCGCGATGGCGCATGACGCCTTCCTGAACGGTGGACGCGACCAGCACGCCATCCTGCGTATAAAACTCTCCACGGACAAAGCCGCGAGCGCTCGACGCGGAGGTGCTTTCCACGCTGTACAGCAGCCATTCGTTCATGTCGAACGGACGATGGAACCACATTGAGTGATCGATAGTCGCGACCTGCATCCCCGGTTCCAGGAAACCTACGCCATGCGGCTGTAGGGCGACCGGCAAGAAATTGAAATCGGAGGCATAGCCGAGCAGATACTGATGCACACGCAGATCCTGCGGCATGTTGCCGTTCGCGCGGATCCAGACCTGGCGGGAAGGCTGATCGACATGGCCTTTCAGCGGATTGTGGAATACGGCCGGGCGAATTTCCAGCGGCTTTTCGCTAAGAAACTTCTCTTTCGCATGCGGCGGGAGGAATTTTTCCAGCGAGCGGGCGATGTCCGTCTCGGACGGCAGGCCATCCGGTCTTGGCGCTGGGGGCATCTCTTTCTGGTGCTCATAGCCAGATTCAGGGGCCTGGAATGACGCGGTCATATAGAAAATCGGCTTGCCGTTTTGCACCGCAGCAACGCGGCGGGCGCTAAAACTGTTGCCGTCGCGCAGGGTTTCTACGTCATAAATAATGGGCTTTTGGCTGTCGCCCGGGCGTAAAAAATAGCTGTGGAAAGAGTGAACAAGGCGCTCTTCCGGTACGGTTTCTTTAGCTGCGTAAAGCGCCTGGCCGACCACTTGCCCACCAAACACCTGACGCAGGCCTAAATCCTCGCTTTGGCCACGGAACAATCCCTCTTCAATTTTTTCCAGGTTAAGTAACGCCAATAAATTGCTGAGCGCCTGACTCATAAAATGTCCTCAATAAAAGGGAATGCGGCAAATTTTCTCGATTATAACATGCCTGTAAACGGCGTATTTGATGCACTGCCGCTGGGAACATTCCTGGTTTTCAGCAGAATTCAGTGATCTGTGCCACACTTAAGCCGTTAAGCGCGTTTTTCAACGGGGTTCGTCCCCGGCGCGACATTGATAATAAGGAGAAAAAATCAATGAAACTTGTGCCTATGTTAAGTGCTTTGGCCATCGCGGTTGCTGTTGCAGGTTGCGCACACAAGAGTGCTGATGTGCCGACGCCTGCGCCGAGTGCATCCGCGGGGGCTGCAACTGCCCAGCAATCTAACATCGCAATGCCTAACGTCTCCGGTACGGCATGGATCCGTCAGCGGGTTGCTCTGCCGCCAGATGCCGTGCTGACGGTGACCGTCTCTGACGCTTCACTCGCCGATGCGCCTTCGAAAGTCATTGCCCAGAAAGTTACGCGTACCGAAGGTAAACAGGCGCCTTTCAGCTTTGTGATCCCGTTCAACCCGGCTGACATTCAGCCGAACGCGCGTATCCTGCTGAGTGCCGCCATCACGGTGGACGGTAAGCTGATGTTTATCACCGATACCTTCCAGCCGGTGATCAACCAGGGCGGGACGAAGGCAGATCTGACGCTGGTGCCGGTACAAAATACGGCTATTCCGGTTCAGCAAGGCGGTGGGGCGGCAACAACGGTGCCATCTACCTCGCCGACTCAGGTCACGCCATCTTCGGCAGTGCCTGCGCCGACAACGTACTAAAGCGAAACGCCCCCAAATTGGGGGCGTTTTAATATTTCCAGCGGTAACGCAGCATATCGATATGACCGTCGCCTGACACCATCACCCCTTCAGAAAGCAGCGCCTCGCGCTGACGCTGGAGGTCGGGTCCGGTCAATGAAATCACACCCTGCCTGTTCACCACCCGATGCCACGGTAAACGGCTGCCTTCGGGCAGGCGCTTGAGTACGCCACCCACCTGGCGGGCTGCCCGGGGTGACCCGGCAAGCGCGGCAATTTCGCCGTAGGTGGTCACGCAACCTTCGGGAATGGCGGCAACAATTTGGTAAATGCGCTGTGGAAAGGAATCGTGCTTATCCATAGAGAACTCCTGACAAAATCGCTTCTAAGGATAATCGGCGACGGAGAAAGCACCAAGTTAAACCGTTGATGCGCAATAAACCAACACCTGACCGCCGCTGGCTTGCAATTCACGGGGGGGATGTGGATAATGCGCCAGCGCGTTTGATAACAACGCTCTCAATGGGGGCCCTGTTGGTTCTCCCGCAACACTAACTTGTGAACTCGGTCAGGTCCGGAAGGAAGCAGCCGCAGCAGGCGACGTGTGTGCCGGGATGTAGCTGGCAGGGCCCCCACCCATTTCTGGCTTACCCTTTCACCAGTACCGTTTTCGTTCTGCGCTTTTCTCCCCATCCTAAGTTGATTCCTGCCGCTGCCAGCAAAATCATCGCGCCACCGATAAACTGAATCGGGCTCAGACTGTGATTAAAGACGAAGCGATCCACGATCACCGCCACAATGGGGTAGATAAAGGAGAGTGAGGCGGTCATCGACGTCGGCAGCTTTTGAATCGCGCCATACAGCAACTGGTACATAATGCCGGTATGCACTATGCCCAGCGTGGCGACAATTCCCCAATGCGTGAACGTCATATGCGACTGGAAATCTACCAGTGGCAGCAGTAGCAGCGTGCCGACGGCCACCTGAACGAGTGCGATTTGCTGTGGAGGAATGCCCCTCAACTGGCGTGTGATAAGCGCCGTCAGGGCATAAAAGAACGCGGCGCCCAGCGCCAGCACGATGCCCAAAAGCCAGCCACCATTCCCGTCATGATTTAGCCCGCTTGAGAGCACAAGCAGCATGCCGATAAAGGATGCTCCCAGCCAAAGCCACTTGCTGCGGCTGACTTTCTCTTTCAGGATAAAAACGCCCATCCCGACCAGCATCAGCGGCTGCGTATTGTACAGGACCGTGGCAAGCCCAATGGACGTTCGTGAATAGGCGGCGAACAGCAGCAGCCAGTTGACGACCAGCGCCACGCCGCCGAGGGCAGATATCGCAACGACCCTGCGGGTCAAATGGCTGCGCCAGTTACCGCTCATCAGGCCCAATATGAACAGCGTAATAGTCGCAAATACGCAGCGCCAGAAAACGACGTTGGCGATAGGCTGCTGAGATATCACTACGAGGGCGCCGATGGTGCCGGAGATGAGCATCGCCACAATCATTTGCAGGCTGCCGGTTCTTATCTCGCGAATCATTTTGTCTCTCCAGAATAAAGAACTGTATTCTGCGCACTGCGGCGAACTCGTTGAAGTGTTAAAATTAGGTTATAAAATACTTTTGCCTTTATAAATGAGATAAAAATGAGTGATTACCTTCCCGATGATATCGACAGGCATATTCTGACTATTCTTGCGGCGGATGCGCGTATCTCCCTGAAAGTGCTTAGTGGAAAAATTGGTCTCTCTTCACCGAGCACGGCAGAACGAGTAAAGCGGCTGGAGGAACGCGGCGTGATTAACGGCTACACCATGAACGCCAACCTCACGGCTCTGGGTTACACCCTGCAGGGACTGGTTCGCATGAAGCCGTTACCGGGCATGCTGCATAAAGTGGAGAAGATGATTCAGGCGATTCCCGAGTGTATAGAATGCGACAAAATCACCGGTGAAGATTGCTTCATCATCCGGCTGGTGATCCGCTCTATTGAGCAACTTGATGAAATTCTTGATGAGCTGGCTGAGTTTGCCCAGTGCAATACCTCTATCGTCAAAAGCACGCCGGTGAAACGCAGGCTGCCGCCTTTGTAAATAAATAAACCTGATATATTTTCCGGGTATTTGAATTATGACAGAAATATTAAATTTATCTCACTGGCTGGATCTTATTTATTCTCTATAGTATTAAACACCAACCTCTGTTTAAGCACTAAGGATTTGCAATGACGACGGCTACGCTGAACGTAAAAATAAGCATCGAGTTAAAAGAGAAGATTCGTCACTATGCGGAAGAGAATAGTGAAACCCTGGCAAGCGTAACGGAACGACTTCTGTCCAAAGCCTTTGACGAGCTCGACAGCGACGTGGGCGTCGATGAAGATGATGTGGACAGTCAGCATACTTCTGAGGCCCGCGTGACGCCATTAAACGATCGTGAGATCAAGGCATTGCGTAAACTGTTGAAGAAGAAAAAATGAACGCCGGTACGGACAGTACCGCCTACAGCTATCAGCAAGCCTGTGAGTTATTGCGTTCAGGTTACCTGAAAAAAGTGAAGCTGGGCTGGAATATTGGCAGCGATGAGTTTTTCCGCATTGCTTCAGACTGGTGCGATACCGGGGCCAGTATTAAAAAAGAGGGTGAGCATTTCACCATCACCCTAAAAGGGTTCGCTATTCCCAGAATTTCACAAAACTAATTTATAGCATCTCCTTATTGCTATGCTTGCAGAATAATATTTCCCTCTTTTATTTTAGAGGGAAATATTTCGCTTTCTAAAATACCATTCCCCTGAGACTTTCATGCCGGGTTGCCGCCAGGTGCTGCCATAGCGGCTGCAGCCGCTGCAGGGCAAGCCGCAGCTCAGCGGGGTCGAGGCTGAAAGGGAGGCGTAAAAAGCGCTCAAAAGCCCCTTCTACCCCGAACCGGGGCCCGGCACCGATCCGAATGCCCTGACTCTCAGCGGCGGCGGCAAAAATCGTGGCCAGCGGTTTCGGTAATTCCACCCACCACGACAGGCCGCCTTCCGGGGGCGATGTTTGCCAGTCCGGGAACAGCGCTTGCATCGCGACAAAGCTGCTTTCGCAGCGTTGGCGCAGCATCTCTCTGCGCTGAGGCAAGAACTGCGCCGCGTCGGCAAACAACTGCGTGGCAGCCAGTTGCTCCAGCAGAGGCGTCCCTAAATCAAAGGTATTGCGGATTTGTATCAGCGAACTGATGGTTTTGCCTGAAGCCCTTATCCAGCCCAGGCGTAGCCCGCCCCAGAAACTTTTCCCGGCGGAGCCGAGCGAGATGGTGTGTTCTTCCGGGCCAAAAGCCGTCAGGGGAGGAGGGGGAGGGGCATCAAACCAGAGATCGGCCATCGTTTCGTCCACAACCAGCGTGGTGTGGCTGCGGGCGGCTATCTCGTTCACCCTTTGGCGCGTGGCGGCGTCCATACAGCGGCCAGTTGGGTTATGGAAATCTGGAATCAAGTAAGCCAGCCGGGGAGAAGTCTGGGCGATAGTCGCCGCTAAACCGTCAACATCCCAACCGCTTGCGGGCAGGCTGACCGGCACGGGGCGGCAGGAGGCGCCGCGAATCGCCGCCAACGCCATCGGGTAAGTGGGATGGTCTACGACGACGCGATCGCCCGGGCCGGTGAACAGTCTAAGTATTAGCCCCAGTCCGCTGACGGCACCGTTGACCACCATGATTTGGTCAGGCGTGGTGGGTAATCCCCGTGACGCATAATGCCGCGCAATTGCTTCTCTCAGCTCCGGCAAGCCCTGGCTGTCATAGCCGGTTGAGGACAAATGTTCCGGCAGGAAAGTGAGCGCGGTGGAATAGGCCCGATGAATTTCCGGCCCGGCGCTGAGGGCGGCGGTGGAAAGATCCAGTACCGGAGCATTGCCGGGTAAGGGAGAAATGGCCGGGCTGCTTTCGGGCAGCATGGTGACGGAGCCTGAGCCCTGGCGGCTCAGCAGATACCCTTCCTCCCGGAGCTGCGCCAGCGCGGAGGCCACCGTGGTGCGGCTCACGCCCAGCGCGCCAGAAAGCTCTCTTTCCCCCGGCAGCCTGCTGTCGAGCGGTAGGCGCCCATCGAGGATCAGCAGCCGCAGCCCGTCCGCCAGTTGGCGATAGACCGGCGAGCGGGATGACGCCTGATGCCAGTGCCCCAGCAGGCGTGTTAAAGATGAAATTCCGATTCTGCGAAGCGTCATAGCAGTCCACTTTCTGATAACTGGACCTTAATACTAAGTCCATTTTGCGAGAGGGTATAGCCATAAAAACACAATGAGGATCTTTGTCATGATGGCTCGTCGCCTGCTGCAGCTTTATACCGGCCTGGTCTTTTACGGCATTTCAACCGCCATGTTTGTGCGGGCCGATTTGGGGGCCGATCCGTGGAACGTTTTTCATCTCGGCGTGGCGAGGCTATTCTCGCTCAACCTTGGGCTGGTGATGATTATTGTGGGGGCGCTGGTGCTGCTGCTGTGGATCCCGCTGCGTCAGCGTCCAGGCCTTGGCACCATTAGCAACGTGATTGTGTTAGGGCTGGCGGCGGATGCTACGCTGGCGCTTATGCCGCCGCTGGAATCGCTTTTTGCGCGATCCGTTTTGCTGGTCGGTGCTTTGGTAGTGAATGCTCTTGCGACGGGCATGTATATCGGCGCTGGTTTTGGTGCCGGGCCGCGAGATGGGCTGATGACCGGGATCCATGCCAGAACGGGCTGGTCGGTGCGCAGCGTGCGTACCGCCATCGAAGTGACCGTACTGATCTCCGGCTGGCTGATGGGCGGTAGTTTTGGCGTGGGCACGGTGCTTTATGCGTTAGCTATCGGGCCTCTCATTCAGCTTTGCCTGCCGTGGTTTCGCGTTAAGCCGTTGAATAACACAGCGACTCCTGCACAGGAAGCTACATTCTGATGCCGTAGCTGTGCTAAACAGTATCTTCCGGAGAATAATAATTGCTTAAAACGGGAGAGAGTATGCGGCACGAGATTGTGAGTAAACCCGCGCTGAACTGGAACAGCTTTCAGCTGGCAGAGATATTAACCCACTGTTTTGAACAGTACGTGGTGCCTTTCCGTCTGGAAGGGGATACGTTCGGCTGGCGTTTTGCCTCAGAGGATTTTTTCCCCGGCGACAGCCCTATCTGGCTTTACCGTGGAGAGCCCAAAGCGATGGCGCTGGTGACCCGGCGCGGGCAAACCTGCCGCCTGGCCGCTTTTGCAATTCGCCCGGAACTGCGCGGGCAGGGTTTAGGCAAGATCTTCATTCAGCAGCTTATTGATGCCGCGCGCGAGCGCGGTGATAAGCAATTTTATCTGGAAGTGATTTTAGGCAACGAAGGCGGGCTGGCGCTCTATGAGCGAATGGGCTTTGTGCCCCAGCAAACGCTGGTGGGCTTCCAGTCTGCAGGTGTTCCTGAAGGCGAGGCTGACGGCGAACTGCTGGAAATCGACCCGCTGCAAATGACCCATAGAATGATGGCCGCTAACGATGCGCCGCTGCCGTGGCTTTGCGCGGCTGAAACGCTGTATAAGCTGCCCGGTAAGGCTTTTGTACTGGATGGAGTGGCTTATGCGATGGTCATTCCCGGCGAAATACCGAAGCTCAGAGGGCTATTTGTTGAGCCGCATGCGCGACGATCCGGGAAAGCAAAAAAGCTGCTGGCTTTACTTCAACGCCAGTTCCCTGGATTAGCGACTATTCCCAGCCTGCCCGAAACCGTTTCGCCGGTGTTTTTAGGCAGCGGCTTTACCCTGGATAAGATTCGGCAGTACGAGATGAAGCTTACCTTGTAGGCAGAGAAGGTGAGGGCGACGGCCCTCACCCTGCAAGTTACAGCACGCCCTGAGCCAGCATCGCGTCCGCAACTTTTACGAACCCGGCGATGTTCGCGCCGCGAACGTACTGGGTTTGTTTTCCTTCGCCACCGTAATCCACGCAGGCCTGATGAATATCAAGCATGATGTGGTGCAGGCGAATATCTACTTTTTCGGCCTTCCAGCTCAGACGGGCCGCATTCTGCGCCATTTCCAGCCCGGACGTTGCTACACCGCCTGCGTTTGCCGCTTTACCCGGCGCGAACAGCACGCCAGCTTCCACAAACAGATCCGTCGCGGCAATCGTGGTTGGCATATTTGCCCCTTCGGCTACCGCCTTCACGCCATTGGCGATAAGCGTTTGGGCAGCATCGACGTCCAGCTCGTTCTGTGTTGCACAAGGCAGCGCGATATCCACCGGCACGCTCCACGGCTGCTGGCCTGCCAGATAAGTCAGGCCAAATTCTCGGGCATAGTCGGCCACGCGGCCATCGCGGCTGGCTTTGATTTCGCACAGGCGGGCCAGTTTCTCTGCGTTAAAGCCTGCTTCATCTACCACGGTGCCGTTGGAGTCAGACGCCGTGACCACACGAGCGCCGAGCGACATGGCTTTTTCAATCGCATACTGAGCGACGTTCCCGGAGCCGGAAACCGCCACGCGCATGCCTTCAAAGCCCAGGCCGTGGCGCTGCAGCATGGCATCGGTGAAGTAGATCAGGCCGTAGCCGGTCGCTTCCGGGCGGATCAGACTGCCGCCGAACGACAGCCCTTTGCCGGTAAACACGCAGGCGGTGTTGTTGGAGAGCTTTTTCATCATCCCCGCCATGTAGCCGACTTCGCGGCCACCAACGCCGATATCCCCTGCCGGAACATCGGTGTCCGGGCCAAGGTGGCGATAAAGCTCCAGCATCAACGCCTGGCAAAAGCGCATGATTTCGCCTTCGCTTTTGCCCTTCGGATTAAAGTCGCTGCCGCCTTTGCCGCCGCCCATGGGGAGCGTGGTGAGGGCGTTTTTAAAGGTCTGCTCAAAGCCGAGGAATTTGAGGATCGACAGATTAACGGAAGGGTGGAAGCGCATGCCGCCTTTAAACGGCCCAATGGCCGAGTTGAACTGCACGCGCCAGGCCCGGTTGACCTGAACCTGATTGTTGTCATCCACCCAGGCAACGCGGAACTGAATCACGCGCTCCGGCTCGACCAGACGTTCGAGCAGCGCCTGCTGGCGGTATTGCGGGTTGTTTTCCAGAAACGGCCACAGCGTGCTCATGACTTCGCGAACCGCCTGAGCGAATTCTACCTGGTGCGGATCGCGGGACTGTACTGAGGTTAAAAAGCCTTCGAGGGATAATGCTTGAGCCATCAGAGGTAACTCCTTGTTGAAAATTATGTTGTCTGTCTTTTTTTGGGTAATTTTTCGACTATAACATTTTCTTATGAACGGGCATCAAGCGATTTTTTCACCAGGAAGGCAATAAAGAGGGGATGCGTTTAGACGGGCCGTTAACCCTAAAAAAATCTAAATTTCGGTCTAATAACAGACAATAAATTGTCTTCTCTGTTTTTCGGCCGTTGGCGATCAATTTGGGAGGCTTATTAGCCTCCCGAATCGAGCTTAGAAGTGAGTGTTGACGCTCATGTAGTATGTGCGGCCAGGCTCGTTGTAGGTCTCCGCGCCAGCGCCGTACATGTAGGATTTGGTCGTGTCATTCCCGGTGGTCTGGGCGTTACCCGCACGCCAGTGGCGCTTATCCAGCAGGTTGTCGATCCCGGCGGTGAAGCTGACGTTTTTGGTCGCGTCCCAGGTCGCGCTCATACCAAGAATGCTATAAGGGCTGACCTCGTTGGTGTCGCTGCCGGTGACAGGAACTCCCTTATAGTTGTACTTCTTCGGTGCCTGTTTGCCGTACCACGTCAGGGTGCTTTGCAGCGAAATGTCCGGGCGAACCTGCCAGCTAAGCGTGGAGTTAAGCGTGTATTCAGGGATGATCGACAGGCGATCGCCGGTTTCCTTATTTTTACTTTGCAGCATGTAAGTCAGGTTGTTATTCCAGCTTACGGTCTCCGTCAGCGGCAGATTAATCGTACCTTCAAGACCTTCCACCACCGCTTTAGGCACGTTGCCCCACTGGTAGATATCGGTTTTCTTGCTGTTGGAAGCTATCGGTGAATAGCCGGATTCAATTTTATTGCGGTAGTCGTTCCGGAACCAGGTGATCCCGGCCTGATAGCCGTCGCGCTTGAACTCCAGGCCAATTTCTTTGTTGACGCTGGTTTCGGCTTTCAGATCCTCATTCCCCATCAGATAACACGCCCCGCCGCTGGCCGCACAGCCCTGACCGCGGCTGTAAAGGATGTAGTTCGGGTTGGTCTGATACAGGCTTGGCGCTTTATAAGCCCGGGCAATACCGAGCTTCAGCGTCAAGTCTTCCACCAATTCCTGGCTCAGGTTCAGCGATGGACTCCAGTTATCTCCCACGATGGAATGATGGTCGAACCTCAGACCCGGCGTCAGCATGGTGCTGCCGGTTAGCTCCATGTTGTTTTCGGCAAACAGGGAGAAGATCTCAGCCTTGGAATACGGGCTCCGGCCGGTGGATGAGAGCCCCGGAATCGGCCCGCCTTCGCTTAACGACTGGGTGTTGGACGTACCGTCTTTCATGCGCTGCTGATTCCATTCGCTACCGACGGTGAGGTTTTGATTCACCAACAGGGTAAACGGAATGCTTGCTTCGCTGTGCAGCATGACATCGTTGAGATCGATATCTGAGAACTGGTTGTTGGAGAAAATGCCCTCCGTGCCGCCCGCCAGGCCCTCATTCATGCGCGAGTTACGGGTGTGTTCGTATTGCGCATAAGTGTTGGTGGTGACGCCGTTGTCCCAGCCGCCGGTCCAGGTGACGGCATAAGTCTGGCGGTAGAGGCGATTGGTCTCTTTGCCGTAGTTGTCCTTCACCAACTGGCTGGTATTGGTATTTTGTGTATCACCTGAGTAGAGGTTGCCCTGGCGGCTGTAGCCGGTTTCAAACTCCAGCGCCTGCATCGGGGCAAAATCCCAGCGGATCATGCCGTTCAGGTCTTTATGGATAACGCCTTCGCGACCCGCAGGCAGCGTGTTGGCGTAAGACCCGGTGCGCAGCGACTGGTGCCCCTGATTGATGTCCCAGGCGTCCGCCTGCGTTTTATCCAGGTTGCCGTAGAGGCGGAAACTCACGTCGTCACCGAGCGGCCCGGTCAGGCTGAAATTGGTGCGTTTCGTCGCGCCTTCATCTTTATGTTCCGGGGCATTGAAATAGGTATTCCAGCTGCCGTGGAAAGCGTTGCTGCTGCGTTTGGTGATGATGTTCACCACGCCGCCTGCCGCCCCATTACCGTAGCGGGCTGCTGCCGGGCCGCGCAGGACTTCAATACGTTCGATCATTTCCGGCGGCACCCAGGAGGCGTCGCCGCGGGTATCACGCTCGCCGCGCCAGCCCAGGCGCACTGAATTCCGGCTGGTGACCGGTTTACCGTCAACCAGGATCAGCGTGTTTTCTGGCCCCATACCGCGAATGTCGATCTGTCGACCGTTGCCGCGCTGCCCGCTGGTGGAGTTGCCGGTCAGGTTAACCCCCGGCATGGTGCGAATGATTTCGGAGACATCCCGCGCGACCGGGTGCTTCTTTAATTCATCGGAAGTAATGACCGACACGCCGGGTGCCTGCAGCGTTTGCTGGGCTGCGGTGACAACGAGCGTGTCTTCGTTTTCAGCGGGGGTTGTCTCTGCTGCTGCCGCTGAAAACGCGGTGCCGTAGAGGCCGAGACTCACCAGTGTGGCGAGGGAGTACGATAATGTATTGTTCATTATTTATCCTGAGTGTCACCGCCTGCGTCCCTGAAGTTCCTTTCCCAAACGAGGAAGGACGCGGCAAAAGTGCCTGGAGTTGAAAGTGCGGAAACACGCTATTGCAAATGAAAATAATTATCAATGTGTTTATCAATTGCATTTTTGGATCGATTAAATTCGCTAATTAATCAGCCCTGGTTATCACTCCCCGCATCGACCATTCATTAACCTGATACTCCACAATTGACCTGCCGCTATTACGGTTGCGATACATATTTAGGTGATCTCATTAACAAACTGAGGTAAATGCCCACGGTTTTGCCCGCTTCGGATTGTGAGAAAAGCTATTCCAGGCTAGAAACAAAATGTAACAACTCTCGGTATCCACTTAGAAAACGGACAAAATTGATGGATAGATTTGGGAAACACCTCGTCTGGGTTGTGCTTGCTTTGACAGGCGCGTTCGCCCTCGGCTATATCGCACTGAATCGCGGTGAACAGATAAATGCGCTGTGGATTGTTATTGCCTCAGTTTGTATCTACCTGATTGCCTATCGTTATTACGGTTTGTTTATCGCTAAACGCGTGCTGACGGTGGATGCCACGCGCATGACGCCGGCCGTGCGGAACAATGACGGCCTTGATTACGTCCCAACGGATAAAAAAGTGCTGTTTGGCCACCACTTTGCCGCCATCGCCGGGGCTGGTCCGCTGGTGGGGCCGGTGCTTGCCGCGCAAATGGGTTACCTGCCGGGCATGCTTTGGCTGCTGGCAGGCGTGGTGCTGGCGGGCGCCGTGCAGGACTTTATGGTGTTGTTTGTCTCCACGCGTCGCAACGGGCGCTCGCTGGGGGAGTTAGTTAAAGAAGAAATGGGCAATACTGCGGGGGTTATCGCGCTGGTCGCCTGCTTTATGATCATGGTGATTATCCTGGCCGTGCTGGCAATGATCGTGGTGAAGGCGTTAACCCACAGCCCGTGGGGGACTTACACCGTGGCCTTCACCATCCCGCTGGCGCTGTTTATGGGCGTCTACATTCGCTATTTGCGCCCGGGGCGTATCGGTGAAGTGTCGGTGATTGGCCTGGTGATGCTGGTGTTTGCCATTATTTCCGGCGGCTGGGTAGCGGAGAGCCCGACCTGGGCGCCGTACTTTGATTTTACGGGCGTGCAGCTCACCTGGATGCTGGTAGGGTACGGTTTTGTGGCCTCGGTGCTGCCGGTGTGGCTGCTGCTGGCCCCGCGTGATTACCTCTCCACCTTCCTGAAAATCGGCACCATCATCGGGCTGGCGATCGGCATTTTGATCATGCGTCCGACGCTGCAAATGCCATCATTAACAAAATTCATTGATGGCACTGGCCCGGTCTGGAGTGGGGATCTGTTCCCATTCCTGTTTATCACCATCGCCTGCGGGGCCGTTTCCGGCTTCCACGCGCTGATTGCTTCCGGCACCACGCCAAAAATGCTGGCGAACGAAAATCAGGCCTGCTTCATTGGCTACGGCGGCATGTTGATGGAGTCCTTCGTCGCGATCATGGCGCTGGTGGCGGCCTGTATCATCGATCCGGGCGTGTACTTCGCGATGAACAGCCCGATGGCGGTGCTGGCGCCAGCTGGCACGGCGGATGTCGTTGCTTCTGCCGCGCAGGTGGTAAGCGGGTGGGGCTTCCATATCACTCCGGAAACGCTGACCAACATTGCCAACGAAGTGGGCGAACAGAGCATCATCTCCCGCGCCGGTGGGGCACCAACGCTGGCGGTTGGCATGGCGTATATTCTGCACGGCGCGCTCGGCGGGCTGATGGACGTCTCGTTTTGGTACCACTTTGCCATCCTGTTTGAAGCGCTGTTTATCCTGACGGCGGTGGATGCCGGGACTCGTGCGGCGCGTTTTATGCTGCAGGATCTGCTGGGCGTAATCTCTCCGGGTCTGAAACGGACGGATTCGCTGCCGGCCAACCTGCTTGCCACCGGGCTTTGTGTGCTCGCCTGGGGTTACTTCCTGCATCAGGGCGTGGTCGATCCGCTGGGTGGCATTAACACGCTGTGGCCGCTGTTCGGTATCGCCAACCAGATGCTGGCGGGCATGGCGCTGATGCTGTGCGCGGTTGTGCTGTTCAAAATGAAGAAGCAGCGCTATGCCTGGGTTGCGCTGATGCCGACGGCCTGGCTGCTGGTGTGCACGTTAACCGCAGGCTGGCAGAAAGCGTTCAGTCCGGATGCAAAAGTGGGCTTCCTTGCTATTGCCAATAAGTTCCAGGCGATGATCGACAGCGGTAATATTCCGGCGCAGTACACACAGTCGCAGCTTAGCCAACTGGTGTTTAACAACCGTCTGGATGCGGGGCTGACTATCTTCTTTATGGTGGTGGTTGTGGTGCTCGGCTGGTTCTCACTGAAAACCGCGCTTAAGGCGCTGAAGTCTGAGCAACCGACGTCCAGCGAAACGCCGTATGAGCCGATGCCGGAGAATTACGAACAGATCGTGGCGCAGGCGAAGAGCGTGCATTGATTTTTGCCCTCTCCCTAACCCTCTCTCTGAAAGGGAGAGGGGATAAATTGGTTTTTACCTTAGCTCTGAGCGGTGAAGGGCGCGGTTTTTTATCTTTTCGCCCTCTGCCCTTTGGTGAGAGGGCCGGGGTGAGGGGCAACCCACTGGAGGTAACATGTTCGATAGTCTAGCCAAAGCCGGGAAATACCTCGGTCAGGCCGCGAAGCTGATGATTGGCGTACCCGACTACGACAACTACGTGCAGCACATGCGCCTGACGCACCCTGAGCAGACGCCAATGACCTATGAAGAATTTTTCCGTGAGCGTCAGGATGCACGCTACAGCGGTAAAGGCGGCGGACGCTGCTGCTAAAACCTGGCATTTAACAAAAATGTGACATTTAGCTCGTTTTTTAGCTGACGGTGAAAATCCTGTTGTGTGAAACCAGCGAGTATGATTTTATCAATAACGACTTTTAACTTTGATTCAGGAAACCCATGACGCATTCCCTGCAAACTTCGACCCTACTAGTTACCGCGCTACCAGCCGCGGTGGTCGTCGTGCGTGTGGTGGTGGTCGTCGGCAATGCGCCGTAGGGACTGAATCAACGCATCGATTCCAAACCCCGCCGGCGCAAACCGGGCGGGGTTTCTTGTTTTAAGTGCCTGCCCAGAAGCGAACCGGCTAATGAGAAGGACTGGAGCATGGCAATTTCGGACACACCCACACAACGCATCACCGGCGCGCAGCTGATTGTAAAAATGCTGGAGCATCATGGGATTACAACGGTTAGCGGCATTCCCGGTGGCACCGTACTGCCGCTCTACAATGCCTTGAGCCAAAGCCCCCGCATTCGCCACGTTCTGGCTCGCCACGAGCAGGGCGCGGGATTTATGGCGCAGGGCATGGCGCGTACCAGCGGCAAACCGGCGGTCTGCATCGCCTGCAGCGGGCCTGGGGCCACAAACCTTGTCACCGCCATTGCCGACGCGCGTCTCGACTCTATTCCGCTGGTTTGTATCACCGGCCAGGTACCCACTTCGATGATTGGCGCCGATGCTTTCCAGGAAGTGGACACCTACGGTATTTCGATTCCTATCACCAAACATAACTACCTGGTGCGCAGCATTGACGAACTGCCTCAGGTGATTACCGACGCTTTCCGTATCGCCCAGTCCGGCCGCCCAGGGCCCGTCTGGATCGATATTCCTAAAGACATTCAGACCGCTGAAATCGACATTGCCGAACTGCCCGCGGTAGCCGCGCCTTCCGCTGCTCCGGCCTTTGACCATCAGGACATCGCCCGTGCGGCAGCGATGATCAACGAAGCCAAACGCCCGGTGCTTTATCTGGGCGGCGGCATTATCAGCGCGGGAGCGGCGGAGCAGGCGCGAGAGCTGGCGGAGCGAGCCGGGCTGCCGACAACCATGACGCTGATGGCGCTGGGGACGATCCCCGCCCGGCACCCGCTTTCTCTGGGAATGCTGGGAATGCACGGCGCGCGGAGCACCAACTTTATCCTGCACGAAGCCGATCTGCTGATCGTGCTGGGCGCACGCTTTGACGACCGCGCCATTGGTAAAACGGAAGAGTTTTGCCCGAATGCCAAAATTATCCACGTTGATATCGATCGCGCCGAGCTGGGCAAAATTAAGCAAGCCAACGTGGCGATTCGCGGTGACGTGCGTGAAGTACTGAGTCAGCTTATTCCGCAGACCAAAAACGCCCGGCGCAGCGAGTGGCTGCAAACGGTAAGCGAGTTGCAGCGTGAGTTCCCGTTTGCCACGCCGGGCGAGGACAATCCGCTGATGCCTTACGGACTGATCAAAGCCGCAGCGGCCTGCGTAGACGATGAGGCGATTGTTACCACCGACGTAGGTCAGCACCAGATGTGGGTGGCTCAGGCTTATCCGCTCAACCGCCCGCGCCAGTGGCTGACGTCCGGCGGCCTGGGCACCATGGGCTTTGGCTTACCGGCGGCGGTTGGCGCGGCGCTGGCCGAACCTGGCCGTAAAGTGCTGTGTTTCTCCGGCGACGGCAGCCTGATGATGAATATCCAGGAGATGGCCACGGCGGCGGAAAATAATCTGGATGTAAAAATCATCCTGATGAACAACCAGGCGCTGGGGTTGGTGCACCAGCAGCAGACCTTGTTCTATCAGCAGAATATTTTCGCCGCGACTTACCCCGGCATGACGGATTTCCTGACCATCGCCCGCGGCTTTGGCCTGGCAACCTGCGACCTGAACCAGGCGGAAGATCCGCAGGCCGCGCTGCAGGAAGCAATTTCTCGCCCCGGGCCTTGCTTGATCCACGTGCGTATCGATGCCGATGAAAAAGTCTACCCAATGGTACCGCCGGGTGCCGCCAATACTCAGATGATTGGAGAGTAAGTCATGCAGCAACCTATCACTAAACAATCCACCGTCATTCTGGAACTCACGGTGCGCAACCACCCGGGCGTGATGTCACATATCTGCGGCCTGTTTGCCCGCCGCGCATTTAACGTGGAAGGCATTCTCTGTTTACCGCTGCCGGAGGGCGATCAGAGCCGCATCTGGCTGCAGGTAGCAGACGATCAGCGGCTGGAGCAGATGGTCAGCCAGGTCGATAAGCTGGAGGATGTGGTGCAGATCATTCGCCACGCCGATGACCCGGGCATCTTTAACCGCCTGACCGCATTTGTGCAGTAAATAAACCAGGGGCTTTCAGGCATATTTTTGAAAGCCCCGCGCCAGGATGAATAACTCCCCGGAAGCCGTGCCGCAAACCCTGCATACCAAAGAACGATGTCAGCCAACCTCAAGTAAGAATCCGTTAGCCTGCCCTGGGAATAATAAGTGCGACTAAATTTTGTTCGTGCTTGTTTGTTGCTTTAAAGCTACACTCGGGGAGTCAAGGATGTACATGATTACGTTCTTCAAAACGACAGAAGGAAAAACGCCGTTCAAAGCCTGGCTAAAGGCGTTAAAAGATGCGAGGGCAAAAACCAAAATAGTCATGAGGATCGACCGACTTTCCTTTGGTAACCCTGGCGATCATAAACCCTGTGGACAGGGCGTATGGGAAATACGCATCGATGAAGGGCCAGTCTATAGGGTGTACTACGCCCAGGACGGCAAAGCAGTCTGGCTGCTACTGGCGGGAGGAGATAAACGCAATCAACAGGCGGATATCGAACGTGCAAAAGAATGGTGGCTTGAACATCAAGGGAGAAAAAATGAAATTTAGCGAATTTGATCAAAAGGTTATTGATATGCTCCGCGACGATCGTGCCTTTGCCGTGGAGTACCTGAAAGAAGCTTTTATTGGGCTGGATGGTGACGACGGCGAAGCGGTGTTTCTCATTGCTATGCGTCGGCTGGTAGAAGCCAGAGGCGGCTTTACTGAGATAGCCAGAGCGGCAAATCTAAACCGCGAAACGCTTTATCGTACGCTGTCCGGGCGTGGAAACCCCACCATCAAAACCACCAAAAAGGTTCTGCACGCGGTGGGGATTCATTTTTCAGAGATTGCGGGTCAACCGCACGTTATAAACCCTGGCGAACCAGCAGTTCGGGCGTAATTTCGGCAATAGATTTTGCGCCGGTAAGCGTCATCGCCACGCGCATCTCTTTCTCCATTAAGTTCAGCAGGTTGCTGACGCCAGCCTCACCGTGGGTTGCCAGGGCATACAGGTAAGCGCGCCCCAGCAGCACGGTATCGGCGCCCAGCGCAATCATACGCACCACGTCCAGGCCATTGCGGATGCCGCTGTCCGCCAGAATGGCAATATCACCTTTGACCGCGTCGGCAATAGCGGGCAGAGCGCGGGCAGAAGAGAGCACGCCGTCCAGCTGGCGGCCGCCGTGGTTGGACACGACGATCCCGTCGGCGCCGAAGCGCACCGCATCGCGCGCATCTTCCGGGTCGAGGATCCCCTTAATCACCATCGGGCCATCCCAGAATTCGCGGATCCACTCCAGGTCTTTCCATGAAATGGACGGGTCGAAGTTATTGGCCAGCCAGCCAATATAATCCTCCAGCCCGGTCGGTTTACCGAGGTAGGTGGAGATATTGCCCAAATCGTGGGGGCGGCCGTTTAAACCAACATCCCATGCCCACTGCGGGTGCGTCATTGCCTGGAAATAACGGCGCATCGCGGCATTAGGGCCGCTCATGCCTGAGTGTGCATCGCGATAGCGCGCGCCGGGTGTCGGCATATCGACGGTAAATACCAGCGTGGAGCACCCGGCGGCTTTCGCCCGTTCCAGCGCGTTGCGCATAAAACCGCGATCCTTCAGAACATAAAGCTGGAACCACATCGGGCGGTTAATCGCCGGTGCGACTTCTTCAATCGGGCAAACGGACACCGTAGACAGGGTAAAAGGAATGCCTTTTGCTGCGGCCGCTTTTGCGGCCTGAACTTCTCCCCGGCGGGCATACATCCCGCAAAGTCCTACGGGACCGAGGGCGACGGGCATGGATAGCGTTTCGTTAAACAACCGGGTTTCCAGACTCAGCGCCGACATGTTTTTCAGCACACGCTGCTTGAGCGCCACCTGCGCCAGATCTTCCACGTTGCGCTTCAGCGTATGCTCGGCATAGGCGCCTCCGTCAATGTAGTGGAATAAAAAAGGCGGCAGAATGCGCTCGGCGGCGGCACGGTAGTCGGTTGCTGCGGAAATAATCATCGTTTCTTTTCCCTTATTTCATCACTTGCTTCGTCCGGGAGGCGGGTAATGCGTGCCTGACGGGCTTCGTCTTCCTGCAGAGTTTTGATGGTGGTGTGGACGTAGCCGAGGTGCGACTGGGCGGCTCGCCTTGCGCGCTCGGCGTCTCCGGCCAGAATCGCCTGCAATAATTCGTCGTGCTGCTCGGTTAGCCCGGCAAAAATGGCCGGGACGGTGTACATGCGCTGGCGGCTGTGCAGCACCGAAGATTGCAGCAGATCGAAGAACCCGCGCATGGTCTGCAGCAGCACGATATTGTGGGAGGCTTCGGCAATCGCCAGGTGAAACCTGACGTCGGCCTGGGCGGCTAAGTCCGGATCATCGCTCTCTTTAAATTTCAGCGTGGCATCGAAGCAGGCGATCAGCTTTTCTTTGTCGGCCTGCGTCGCCCGCATGGCCGCGTACCAGGCCGTACTGCCTTCGATAGAATGTCTGGCTTCGAGGATATCCAGCTGATAATTGGGGTCGCCCTCGACCAGCGTTTTCAGCGGCTGCACGATACGCTGTTCCGACCATTGTTCGGTCTGGTAGCGCAAATAGGTGCCACCGCCGCGTCGGCTGGCCAGTACGCCCTCGCCAATCAGCTTTTGAATCGCCTCGCGTAAAATCGAGCGCGAACAGCCCAGTTCGGCGGCCAGCTGGCGTTCGGCGGGCAACCGCATGCCCGCCTCCAGATTACGTTCTTCAATCAGCGCCTTAACACGCTCAACCATCTGGTCGGCAAGGCGCGGCACAGCTTGGGTCATGGGATCATCCAGGTTAAAACGTAGGCCTGCAGCGTGGTAATCACTCCCACCATGCAGGTGAAAATCAGGCTGTGCTTCACGGTGAAGCGGAACAGGTCCGACTCTTTCCCGACCAGCCCCACCGCCGCACAGGCAATGGCTATCGACTGGGGTGAAATCATCTTCCCGGTCACGCCGCCGGTAGTATTGGCCGCCACCAGCAGAAGGTCCGACACGCCAATCTGCTGCGCGGTTGTGGCCTGCAGCGCGGCAAACAGCGCGTTAGACGAGGTGTCCGACCCGGTGAGGAACACACCCAGCCAGCCAAGGAACGGCGAGAAGAAAGTAAAGGCGTGGCCGGTATGCGCCAGCGCCAGGGCCAACGTCGCCGACAGCCCGGAATAGTTGGAGATAAAAGCAAACGCCAGCACCATGCCAATGGAGTAAATCGGCAGCGCCAGCTCCTTGAGCGTTTCACCGAAAGTGACCAGCGCCGCTTTCGGTTTCATGCGCAGATAAACAATTGAGATCAGCGCCGCGACCAGGATTGCCGTGCCGGTGGCTGACAGCCAGTCGAACTTAAACACCGCGGCGTAAGGCGCACTGGCGGTAACGACCGGCGGCATTTTGGCGACCAGGTTATCCAGGAACGGCACGGAGAAATTATAGACCCAGTCCGCCATCGCGCCGCTTTTGGCGAACAGCGCTTTAAACGGCGGAATGCTCCACAGCGTAACCGTGGCCGTTAAAAACAGGAACGGCATCCAGGCTTTGACAATCTGCCCGGTCGTGTATTTCTGCGCAGTCTGCGCCTGCACGGTTGCTGCTGCGTTCTCGCTATCAAAGCGGAAAATGCGCACCGGCTTCCAGACCCGCAGGAACGCCGTCAGGCACACCAGCGACACCAGCGAAGAGATGATGTCCGGCAGCTCGGGGCCGATAAAGTTAGAGCTGAGATACTGGGCGATAGCAAACGAGCCGCCTGCTACGATTACCGCCGGCCAGGTCTCTTTGATTCCGCGCCAGCCGTCCATAATCGCCATGATCCAGAACAGCACAATCATTGTCAGGAACGGCAGCTGGCGGCCCACCATCTGGCCGATTTCGAAGCTGTCCAGGCCGGTAACCTGCCCGGCAACGATAATGGGGATCCCCATCGCGCCGAAGGCCACCGGCGCGGTATTCACTATCAGGCACAAACCTGCGGCGTACAGCGGCTTAAACCCGAGGCCGACCAGCAAGGCTGCGGTAATGGCAACCGGTGCCCCAAACCCGGCAGCCCCTTCCAGAAATGCGCCGAAAGAGAAACCGACGATCAGCATTTGCAGGCGCTGGTCCGGCGTGATCGACAGGATAGAGGAGCGAATAATGTCGAACTGCCCGGTTTTGACCGAAATTTTGTAGACAAACACCGCGGCAACAATAATCCAGGCGATGGGCCACAGGCCGTAGAAGAACCCGTACGCCACCGAGGCAAGCGCGCGATCCACCGGCATGCGGTATAAAAACAGGGCAACCAGCAGGGCGATAAATACCGTGATCGTTGCCGCTTTGTAGCCCTTCATCCGCAGCTTGATGAGCGCGAAGAAGAAAAACAGAATCGGGAGCGCGGCAATCAGGCTCGACAGCCAGATATTCCCGAGCGGGTCGTAAAGTTGGGGCCAGACTTGCATGCAGGTGTTCTCCAGGGTGGGCGTTTATCGTTTTTTATTAGATTGGTAGGACCAATTTTGCTTTGTAGAGCAAATGATGGCTAATGGTTAATCTTGTGTTAATGAAAGGCAACGACCTGACGAGTGTTTATCAGCGTTTTGTAGAAAAGGGCACGTTTTTAGTTTAATTGGTAGGACCAAAGGGTGCTGCTTCGGGACAGTGGTTTTAGCGAGTCAGCATTAGGGTATCCCGCCGGAAATTCGACGATGTAAAACAGAAATACTCACTGACCCTTTTTTAGCCCTGTTTGTAACTTATTGATTTATCAATTCTGCCGGGCTGTCTTTAAAAAAAGGGATTAAGCGAAAAACAGACGGTTTTATTCATTGCAACAAAGAGTTACCTGTGAAAAGCTCTTGTTCACTGCCGTATAGGCAGCTTAGAAATGCTCCAGGGAATCTTATTGATGATATACAGAGTTCACTGCCGTACAGGCTGCAGACGCGGCATAAACAAGGTCAGTGCCGCGCCTGCATTCCCTCACGCCAGCCTGAGCACTCTGTCCAGTGACCAGCGGCCTGCGCCACGGGCGATCACCAGCAGCAGCAATCCGCCCCAGATCAGGTGCGTGGGCCATGCGTCCGGGTAAACAAAAATTTCAATGACCAGGGTCATGAACAGCAATCCCGCGGCGGCAAAGCGTGAAAGCAATCCCAGTACCAGGAGAACAGGGAAGGTATGTTCGGCCAGCGTGGCCAGGTGCGCGGCAATATCATAGGGTATCAGCGGCAGCGCGTATTCGGTGCGGAACAGCTCGTAGGTGGACGGTTTTAGCGTCATAAATCCCGTCACTTTGGTGCGGCCGGAGAGGAAGAACACGGCTGCAATACCCACGCGTGCTATCAGTAACAGCAAGTTGTCGCTAATGCCTCTCTCGATGCGATCCCAGAGTCTCTTCCACAGCGCTCTCACGCCTTGTTCTGTCATTTTTTGTTCAGATACTTTCATCATTTGGCCTCAAAAAGTGTGATTAAGATGCGGCGAATACGCCGCTGCTGAGCAGGTTGCTGAATAAAGGGCCGAGGGCGAGAGCTGGCTCGGCAGCCAGGGCCTTGCCGCTGGCCTGATCGAGGGTTGCCCCCAAACGGCAGGCGGTCAGAAAGACCGACCCGCCCTGGCTTAAGGGTTCGGCAAAAATGCGCTGCTGGCGGCGAACCAGCAGGGCACCTTCGCCCTGCCAGTGAATCGTCTCCGGCGCGGCGGTTTGTTCGCGATTGAACGCCCAGAGGGTGAACACAGGCAGCGTGGGGTGCCAGTACCAACGAACGCTGTCCCGCAGTCGTAATGATGTGGTACCCAAGGTATCCGCAGTGCTGTTTGCCAGCGCGTGCACATCCAGCGGAGCCGAGGATGGTGCGCAAAACACCTCCAGCCACAGCTTGTCCAGCTCGGCCACGGCGCTTAAATACGTCAGTTCTCTGGCCGGAGGGTAAGCGCTAATAAAGGTTGGGAAGGCGTCGCCATAGCGAACCAGTTCACCTTCGTGTGGGGGGCGCTCAAGCGCATAGCCCCGCGCCATTTCACGGAAAAAGTCGGTTCCGGTAAGCCTGGATACGCTGGGGAAGTTAGCCGCCAGGGCGTCAACGCAGGCTTTGATGACGCCGTTGCGATAAACGGCAAGGCCGGGCTGAGTCTGGAAATGGCTCAGTTCGGGGCGAGCTTCGCCGTATAACAGGCCAATAAATGCCTCTTGGTAGCCGCTTAAGTGAGCGCTCATTCGGTCTCTCCCAGTGCGTCGAGAATCCGCTGAGCACGCTGCTGTTCGGCCAGCAACACGCCAAATGCGGGCAGGTTGTCATCCCGTTCAATCAGCGTGGGTTTTGCTCCCGCCCGCTGAATCAGTCCTGTATACAGCCGCCAGACATCCTCGGATATCGACTGGTCGTGGCTGTCGATCAGTAAATCGCTGCCCCCTTCGTCGGCGCTAAAACCTGCCAGATGGATCTCAGTCACGCGTTCGACCGGGAAACGGCTCAGCCAGGCTGCGGCATTAAAGCCGAGGTTGTGGGCGCTGAGCCAGACGTTGTTCAGATCCAGCAGCAGGCCGCACCCGCTCCGGTGGCTGACTTCGTCGAGAAATTCAATTTCGTCCCACTCATGCTCCGGCATCTGCAAATAATGCGTGGGATTTTCCAGTGAAATCTGGCAGCCCAGCGCATCCTGCGTGCGGCGAATGTTGTCGATAACGCGTTGCATCAATCGCGTTGTCCTCGGCACCGGCAGCAGGTCAGGGTAATAAATGCCGTTCCAGCGCGACCAGGCGAGATGCTCGGAAACGAGCGCCGGTTTGATGTCCGTGACCAGCGCTCTTAGCTGCGAGAGCAGTTGAGCGTCCGGCGGTTCGTCACCGGCGAGTGAAAGCGAAACGCCGTGTAACGAGATTGGGTGCTGCTGGCGGATCGCCGCCAGCCACTCTCTGCGCGGGCCACCCGCCATGAGATAATTTTCACTGTGAACCTCGAACCAGAGGGGGGATGGGCTGGCCCAGGCGTCGGCGTAATGCTCGGGCTTCAGGCTTAAGCCGGCACCTAAAGGATGTGTCATCGTCATGGGAGTGGCCCTTTTATTAGCCTTCGGTCAGCGAGCCGTGGCCGTTTGGCGTCTGGATCGCGGTGCAGGTACCCGCCGGCACCATTTTGTAGGCATTTTTCTGGTAATCGACTTTGGAGGTTCCCGCGCAGGTGGTACCGGCGCCGGCCTTACAGTCGTTGTCTGCGGCTTTGGCAATGCCAAAACAGCGCTCAAGGTTTGGGCCGGTTAATTCAGCGGCAAAGGATGCCGCGCTGAAAGAAACCAAAGACAGGGCAATCGCGGACATAGCAATACGGTTCATCGTGTTCTCCAGATAATTAAAATGAAGTTAGGGACGGCAATCATCGGCTATTTATTGAGAGCGTTATTTCCTCCTCATTGAATAAGACGCATTAATTTCCCGACGTAATATTCACGGCTTTAAATATCGTGCGGGCGACATTTTTCGGGTCGTACAGCATTGGCACATGGCTGACCGGTAACTCGGTGACGTGGGCGTGAATTTTCTTCGCCATCGTTCGCTCCAGATCCGGGTTGATCATCCGGTCGTTGCTGCCGACCAGGAACCAGCTCGGTTTCTGCTGCCAGGCGGCGGTGGTGACTTTTTCGGTAAAGCTTGCGGCGGCGATCGGCATCTGGGTGATGCCGATAATGTTCTGCGCTTCAGGCGTCGCGTCCTGGGCAAAATCGGTGGCGATGGCCTTCGGGTCGAGGCTCAGGAAGCCGTCTGCACCCTTGATGATCTTTGCGCTGCCTGGCGGAGCCGGGAAGCTGTTGGCCAGATCGGCCGTGGACTGACCCGGCGATGGGGCAAAGGCGTTGATGTACACCAGGCCTTTCACTTTCGGATCGTTACCCGCCTCGGTAATTACCGTCCCGCCCCAGGAATGACCTACCAGAATAACGTCGCCTTTGGCACGGGCGATGGCGCGTTTGGTCGCCGCCACGTCGTCTGCGAGTGAGGTTAATGGGATCTGCGCGGTGATGATTTCGTAATGGCGCGTTTGCAGAACCGGGATCACCTGCTCCCAGCTGTCGGTTGCATCGGCGAAGGCGCCGTGCACTAACACGATGGTGTGCTGAGTTTCCGCCTGGGCAGCAAATCCAGTCATCAGGCCAGCCGCAGCCAGCGCCAGCAGCGTTTTACGCGTGGGTTTCATCTTCTTTTCCTGTTTTAGTGGGAGGGAATAAATCAGCGGTAAATATCGGCGCTGCCGAAGTAGCTGTTGTTGCCGCCGGCGGAGACCACTCGCCAGGCGCTGGCCCCGGCTTTTTCAGCTTTTGCAGCCAGTTTTTCATTAAGCTGGTCGAGAGACAGCGTGGTGCTATCGCTTTCTGTGACGGTGCCAATTTTGACCAGGCCCTGAGCGCTGTGGACTTCTTTGGCAGCAAAGGCGGGCGCTACAGCAGCGGCCAGGACGAGCGGGAGAATAACGGTGCGGAACAGTTTCATCATAAGCCTCACATATCGGGTCGTTGAATACGTTGCCGCCTGAAGGTGGCGGATGCGCTTATTTAACGCCTGGTTTGTATGTGGGCTGTGTCAGGGGGAAGGGAATTTGTTTTGTTGTTTAGCCGTGGGCGGTGTGGATACAAAACAACACAATTCTTTGGCATTGACCGGGATAATCCCTCTTCCCGGGCGGGAAGAGGGGATGCGAGCGGTTATTTTATGCCTTTCCGGCTCTCTGTTTTGGCTTCTTCGGCCTCGATAGCGCGATACCAGCGCGGGTGGTGCTTCTTCGCCCATCGGCGGCTGACTTTGCCAACGACCATGCCTTTAATCGATCCTTTCACCCAAAACGCCATGTACATATGGATCAGGATGGCGTGGATCAAAATAATGGCTGAAGCTGCGTGGATAAGCAGGCTGTAGCGAATCATCCACATCGGGAAATAGTGCGCAAACCAGGGCCGCCAGATAATAATTCCGGTCACCAGCAGCACGAAGATCATGCTCATGATGCTCCAGAACATCATCTTCTGCCCGGCGTTGTATTTGCCCACGTCCGCCACTTTATGCTCGTTGCCTTTCAGCACCTCAACAATGCCCTTCAGCCAGGGGAGATCCTGCTTGTCGGGAATGTTGTGATGCACGAAGCGTACGAACATAAACATCAGCGCCACAAAGATAGCCACGCCAAAGAACGGGTGAAGAATGCGCCCCATTTGCGGCGTGCCGAAGGTCTCCGTCAGCCATTGCAGCGTCGGGAAGAACAGGGCAATGCCGGACAGCGACACGAGGAAGAAGCAAATCACTACCGTCCAGTGGCAGGCACGGTCGATGAATTTTGTTCTGACGATCATCTTACTCATGCTTGTCCTCCTCATCTTCGTCCACCTCTTCGTTAGGCCCGATCCCGACATAGTGGAAAATCAGGGCCGCGAAGGTGGCCACAAACCCGGCAGCCGAGAGCGGCTTCAGAATGCCTTTCCACAGGTTGATTGGGGTATCAATCTTCGGCTCTTTTGGCAGGTTGTGGTACAGCTCCGGCTGGTCCGCGTGGTGCAGCACGTAAACGACGTGCGTGCCGCCCACGCCCTGCGGGTTGTAAACGCCCGCATGTTCAAAGCCGCGTTTTTTCAGCTTTTCAACGCGCTGCTCTGCCATGTCCAGCATCTCTGTGCGGATGCCAAAGCGAATCGCACCTGTCGGGCAGGTTTTCACGCAGGCGGGCTCCTGGCCTACGCTGACGCGGTCAACGCACAGGGTGCATTTATACACGCGGTTATCGTCTTTGTTCAGGCGAGGGATGTTGAACGGGCAGCCCGCGATGCAGTAGCCGCAGCCGATGCAGTGCTCCGACTGGAAGTCCACGATGCCGTTGGCGTACTGAATAATCGCTCCGGCGGACGGGCAGGCCTTGAGGCAGCCCGGATCTTCGCAGTGCATACAGCCGTCTTTGCGGATAAGCCATTCCAGCTTGCCGTTTTCACGGGTTTCTGAAAAACGCATCAGCGTCCAGGACTTGGCGCTTAGATCGGCGGGGTTATCGTAAACCCCCACGCAGTGGCCGACTTCGTCGCGGATGTCGTTCCACTCCGAGCAGGCGACCTGGCAGGCCTTGCAGCCGATACAGCTTGTGACATCGATGAGCTTGGTGACTTCTTCCTTGAAGTCACGTGCCCGCGGCGGCGGGGTGAAGCTGTTCGTCGCCGAGCGTTTGATAATATCCTGAGATTGCATGGACATTGTTTCCTCCCTTACGCCTTCTCAATGTTGACCAGAAACGCCTTGTATTCCGGCGTTTGTGAGTTGGCGTCGCCTATCGACGGCGTCAGGGTGTTGGCGAGATAGCCCTTGCGGGCCACACCTTCAAAGCCCCAGTGCAGCGGAATGCCGATGGTTTCAATTTCCTGCCCGCCAGCCCGCAGGGTTTGCAGGCGCGGCGTCACCACGGCCACGGCTTTAATAAAGCCGCGTTTGCTGCTGACTTTCACCCGGTCGCCGTGCGCAATGCCTTTCGCTTTCGCCAGCCCTTCGCTGATTTCAACGAACTGTTCCGGCTGCACGATGGCGTTCAACCGCGCGTGCTTGGTCCAGGTGTGGAAGTGCTCCGTCAGGCGATAAGTGGTGCCGACATACGGGAACTGCTGCCTGTTGCCCATGCGTTTAGCGTCCGCCTCGTACAGGCGTGCCGCCGGGTTGGAAACCACGTTCGGGTGCAGCGGATTGGTGCCCAGCGGCGTTTCAAACGGCTCGTAGTGCTCCGGGAACGGCCCTTCGGCAAGTTTGTCGAGGGCAAACAGGCGGCCCAGGCCTTCCTGCTGCATGATGAACGGCCCGACGCCGCTGTCCGGGGCGGCGGTGCTGAAGTCCGGAATATCGTTCCCGACCCATTTCGTGCCGTTCCACTCAATCAGCATGCGTTTGGCGTCCCACGGTTTGCCCTGCAGGTCTGCCGAGGCGCGGTTGTACAGCACGCGGCGGTTCATCGGCCACGCCCACGCCCAGCCCAGCGTATTACCCAGCCCGGACGGATCCGCGTTGTCGCGGTTTGCCATCTGGTTGCCTTTGCTGGTCCAGCTCCCGGCGTAAATCCAGCAGCCGGAGGCCGTGGAGCCGTCATCACGCAGCAGCGCGAAGGAATCAAGCAACTGGCCTTTTTTCGCCAGCAGGTTACCGTTGGCGTCAAACAGATCTTCCAGCGCGTAGCCGTTGCTCTCTTTGGCGACCTCTTCGGACTCAGGATTATCGGGCTGCTCGTAGTGCCAGCGCATTTTCAGCAGCGGCTCAACGCCTTTGCCGCCTTCGGCCTGGTACATCTGGCGCAGCCGGTGGTAAAGGCCGGCCAGGATCTCCCCGTCATTCAGCGCTTCGCCCGGCGCATCCGCGCCTTTCCAGTGCCACTGCAGCCAGCGGCCCGAATTGGCAATAGAGCCGTCTTCTTCGGCAAAGCAGGTGGACGGCAGGCGGAACACTTCGGTCTGAATTTTCGCCGGATCAACGTCGTTCATCTCGCCGTGGTTTTGCCAGAAGTTAGAGGTTTCCGTCACCAGCGGGTCGATAACCACCATGTATTTCAGCTTGCTCAGGCTGGCGACAACCTTGTTTTTATCCGGGAATGAGGCGACGGGGTTAAAGCCCTGGCACAGATAGCCGGTGACGAGGTTGCGATCCATCATGTCGAAGTACTTCAGCACGTCGTAGGCCTGATCCCACTTCGGCAGCCAGTCAAAGCCCCAGTCGTTCTCTTTCTGCGCGTCGTCGCCGTAGAAGGTTTTCATCAGGCTGACGAAGAACTTCGGATAGTTTCCCCAGTAGTTCACCTGACCCGGCAGCGTCGCTTTTGGCGTGTTGGCGGTGAGGTAGCCGTCGAGCGTGGTGTGCTTGTCGGACGGTAAAGAGAGGTAACCCGGCAGGCTGGTGGACAGCAGGCCGAGATCGGTCAGGCCCTGAATGTTGGAGTGGCCACGCAGCGCGTTGACGCCGCCGCCCGCCATCCCCATGTTGCCCAACAGCAGCTGGATCATCGCCATGGTGCGGATGTTCTGTGCGCCCACGGTATGCTGAGTCCAGCCCAGCGCATACAGGAACGTGGTGGTGCGATCGACCGCGCTGGTTGACGCCAGCACTTCGCAGACTTTGAGGAAATCTGCCTGCGGCGTGCCGCAGATATGCTCGACGACGTCCGGCGTGTAGCGGGAAACGTGCTCTTTGAGCAGGTTCCAGACGCAGCGCGGGTCGGTTAGCGTGTCGTCTCGCTTCGCAAAGCCGTTTTCGTCGAACTGATAGTTCCAGGTGGTTTTATCGTACTGGCGCTTTTCTTCGTCGTAGCCGCTGAACAGGCCATCTTCGAAGCTAAAGTCCTCACGCACCAGCAGGGCCGCGTTGGTGTAGTGTTTGACGTATTCAGCGTTGATTTTGTTGTTATTTATCAGGTACAGAATCACGCCCGACAGGAAGGTAATGTCGGTGCCGGAGCGGATCGGCGCGTAGATGTCCGCCACAGAGGCCGTGCGGGTGAAGCGCGGATCGACCACGATAAGCGTGGCGTCATTGTTGTTTTTGGCTTCCATCGCCCAGCGGAAACCGACCGGGTGGGCTTCAGCGGCGTTGCCGCCCATCACCATCACCACGTTGGCGTTTTTGATATCAACCCAGTGGTTGGTCATCGCACCGCGACCAAATGTTGGAGCAAGACTTGCTACCGTTGGTCCGTGTCAGACGCGCGCCTGGTTATCTACCGCCAGCATGCCCAGCGAGCGGGCAAACTTCTGAGTTAACATGCCGGTTTCGTTGCTGGCCGCCGAAGCGCAGAGCATCCCGGTGGAAAGCCAGCGGTTAACCGTCACGTTGTGTTCATTTTTCTCGATGAAGTTGGCATCGCGATCGTCTTTCATCAGGCGGGCAATGCGGGAGAAAGCCTCTTCCCAGCTGATGCGCTGCCATTTGTCCGATCCTGGCGCGCGGTATTCCGGGTAGCGTAGGCGATTATCGCTGTGAATGTAGTCGAGCAGCCCCGCGCCTTTCGGGCACAGCGCGCCGCGGTTGACCGGGTGATCCGGGTCGCCTTCGATATGGAAAATACTGGATTTGGCATTTTTCGAGCCATCTCCGAGGCTGTACATCAATAAACCACAGCCAACAGAACAGTAAGTACAGCTATTGCGAGTCTCTTTTGCACGCAGCAGCTTGTAGTTGCGCGTTTCCGCCAGCGCGGCTTTTGGGACAAAGCCCAGCACCGCCGCCGTTGTACCTGCCATTCCGCCGGCGCAGATTTTGAAAAACTTCCTGCGACTGACGTTCATCGTCACCTCATTGTTATGACGTTTTTAGTGCGGGCGAAAATAGCAGCTATAGCCATTCAGATATTGCGTGAAATCAATTCGATAAACATTGGGTAGAGGATTACCCATTTAGGATTAGTGGTTATTTGACGGAGATAACACTGGCGTGTGCCAGGGGCAGAGAAAAGGGGAGTAAAGATATCCAGTCATAAGCGGTGCCGTTTAGCCAGGAAACGGCACGCTGAAGCCGTTGAGTCAGATGCGGGTGATCGAGAACCAGCGGCGCCAGATAAAGCGCAGCAGATAATATTCAACGGTGCCCAAAGCGAGGAACCAGATACAGAACAGGATCACGTAGAGCTGGCTTAGGTCGACCAGGTGGAATGTGTCGATCAGCTTTTGTGCCAGCGTCAGCGTTAACGCCGGGGCCGGGAGCAGCAGGCACGACAGAAAGGCCAGCAGCAAAATGCCGCCCGCGCTCAACAGCGCTTGATGTGGATGGTTCATGACGTTGTTAGCCTGAAGTTAAAAGGCTATTGTCCGGGAAAGTGCACCCGGGTGTAAACCATTTGAGATAAGAGGAAAATCGGCCCCTGCGAACAGAGGCCATCATCATCAGTTAAAAACGTTTTGCAGCAGCGTGTACATCTGGGTGAAAGCGCGTTTTGCCACTTCCGGGTGGTATTTCGCCACGCCTTCAACGTTCGCACCCGGATCGGTGAATGAATGCACGGCACCGGCGTAGCTCACCAGCTGCCAGTCTACCGATGCGGCGTTCATTTCGCTGACAAACTCGCTCAGCTGCTCGCGCGGCACCAGCGGATCTTCCGCACCGTCCAGCACCAGAATAGAGGCTTTGATCTCTCCGGCGGCGTGGGTTTTTAGGGTATCCAGCGTGCCGTGGAAGGAAACAGCCGCTTTGATATCCGCGCCGCTTCTTGCCAGCTCCAGCGCGCAGTGCCCGCCAAAGCAAAAGCCCGCTACCGCCAGTTTGCTGCCGTCGACAGCTGCAATTTTCTGGGCGGCAAGCGTGTCCAGCGCGGCCTGCATGCGGCCAACTTCTGCCGGGGTATCCTTCACGCCCATCATCAGGGCACCGGCTTCATCGGCGTTGGTCGGGCGTTGACCCAGGCCGTAAAGATCGGCGACCAACACCACGTAGCCCTGGGCGGCGATCCCTTTGGCCTGTTCAACTGCCCCGGCGCTCACGCCCATCCAGTTGGGCGCGATCAGCACGCCGGGCCGTGCAGCGCTCTGGTTTTCCTGGTAGACCAGCACGCTTTCAAAGGTTTGATTCTCGACTTGATAAGTAATGGGTGTTGAAATAATTTCTGACATCAGAATTAACCCCTAAATAAAATTTATTGGTCCGCAGGTGAAGTCTAATTAATTTCATATTGCTAACAAATTAGCAATTTATTAAATTTACAAGCGCATGAAATGCTATTTAATTTAAAAAGCGTTTATTTGTTAGCGATAAATAATTTATGTGAATAATTGTAATTAATGATGTTCGGGCAGGGAATACCCATTCTATCTCCAGGCCTTATTCACATTAAGGCATCACGCTGCGTAATCGGTAACAGGCGAGAATCTTCCAGCGCCGCCGTGCGATGGCCAATTCCCTGCATACAGGCTTCATTATTCGCGAAGGCCAGAAAAGCTGCGGTACTGCTCTGCCGCACGAGCATAGCGCAGTCCCAGCGTTCATCCTGTGGGCCAATCAGCCAGCTGTCTGCGGCGCCAAGGAAAATAATATCCCCGCCGCTTTGGCGCAAAAACGGCAGCGTGTGCTGTATATAGCGTTGAAACGCTTCCGCGCCGCTAATCGGGCTAAGCGGCATTAATTCCGGGGCGGCTGAATAATCCGCCATTTCCCGAAAACGCAGGAGGTTGAGCATATAAACCTCCCCGGGAATTCGTTTCATCACAAAATGTCGCCCGGCCTCCAGGGTTGGTTGCAGATAAGATGCTGGATTTGAGGATGTCGCCATAATCACTCCTGTTATTTCCCGGCGGCGAAATGAGTGAGAAGCAGAGAGGCCACGTCTTGTTCCAGCACGGGAGGGATTTCATGGCCCATACCTTCAATAAGCTGCAATTTTGCGGCGGGAATGGTTCTGGCAATGTCCCGCCCGGCGTCTACGGGGAACAGTGGGTCGTGCGTGCCGTGGATCACCAGCGTGGGGGTCGCGATCCGTTTTATCTCCTGACGGAGATCGCCGCTGGCCGCCATCGCCGCAATCTGGCGAAGCATTCCGTGCGCTGAACTGGCGCGCGCCAGAGAAGTTTTTAGCAGCGCAGTGTAGTACTCCTCGTCAAACGGGAGGTGCGTGGAGGCAATTCGCCTGAAGAATGCGAGCTGCTGCTCAAGCCAGGCGCTTTGGTGCGAATGCGGATCGGGCTTTGGCCCCATCAGCATTGCCATCACATCGGGAGCCGGCGGCGGGAGCTGCGGATTGCCGGTGCTGGACATGATGGCGCACAGAGACCGCGTTTTTTGCGGATATTGCGCGGCAAACAGCTGGGCTATCATGCCGCCCATGGAACGGCCAACAATGTGCGCTGCCGGAAGACCGGCGTTGTCCAGCGTAAGCGCAACGTCTGCCGCCATGTCCCGGAGCGTGTAGGCGATGGGGATCTCCAGGCCCCGGGAGAGCGCCTGCAGATCGGGCACGCCCGCGTGGTTCAACGAGGGGGACAGCCCGCAGTCGCGATTATCGGCCCGTAAAACATAGAAACCTGCGTCGGCCAGCCGCTGGCAAAAACGCTGCGACCAGCTGATGCTCTGGCTTCCCAGCCCAGGTAGCAGGACTATTGCCGGGTGCTTTTTATCACCGAAGCCGTCGAAGTAGAGGGAGACCGGCAGGTTAGCAGTTGTGTTCATGGGCGATCCTCAGTTTTTTCTGCCAGGCTTCCAGCAGGTTTTCCAGCGCGGCTTTAACGTTTTGCTCATCAGGCTTGACCTTTTCGAGCACGGTGAACTCGAAAGCTGACTCACCATACTGGTTCCAGGCCTGCTGCAGCGCCTTATTGCGGTGCTGCCCGAACTTCAGTTCAAACCGATGGCGGTTTAACACGCCCTGAACGTTAGCGGCGCTGGCGAGCAGCTTGTGGCCGGTTTGCGTATTGGTTATCAAATAGATACCTGCCGTGGCCGGGCTGTCTTTATAGCTCTGCTTCAGATCTTTTTTGTTTATTGTTTCAGTCATTTTTGGATTCCTGCTTGCCGAAAGCCAACGTTGTCGCATAGCGGCGAATATCCTGCGGCCAGCCTTCCATCGCGGCGTTGAAGGCCGCTTCGTCATCGGCAAATAGCGCGCGCAGGCAAGTTTCGTACTCAGGCAGATCGCCCGCCACTTCGTGCATAAACTGGTAGGCGCTTTCGTGCCTGCGGCGTTTGCTGTCCGCCGGTTCGCTGGCTTTTCTCGCCTGTTCGATCAGTCGACGTAACGTTGCAGATGCGCCGCCCGGCTGTGTGGCCAGCCACGCCCAGTGGCGCGGCAGCAGGGTGACTTCCTTCGCCGATACGCCAAGCTTTGGCCGGCCGCGAGTTTTAACCGCAGCGGTCTCTTCGGTTTGCTGTTCGGCCAACTCCGGGTAAGCCGCAATGGCGCTGGCTTCATCCCCGTGGACGTGGATATCCAGCCGTTTGCCGGTCTGGTCATGGAAGATAAACACCGGCTCGTTGCCGATTGGCATGGCCTTTATTTGCCGCAGCAGTTCGCCGAGGCTGCCGCGGGCAATCTGCTGCCGCTGCATAAAGGCGGTAAGGGTGACAGAAGACATGGGACACCTATTTTATCCGGGTAAAAACATAGACTATCGGGGAGAGTCGATATTGTCAATTATACCCGGGTAAAATAGAAAGTGAGGTCAGGCCTGGTGCATCAAGTCCTGATACAGCTCTGCGAGCACGCCGCCGGGGCGAAATTGTTGTTTGATCCAGCGGGTGACCTGGCCCGTCGCCGCGTGCTGTGTGGCAAGCAACATGCGGGAATGCTGGCGTGGGTTATGAACCTGGCGGGTCACCAGCAGGCCGTTTTCTACCTCGCGACGCGCCATGTAATCCGGCAAAAAACCGATGCCGTCGCCTAAAATCTGGCACTGGCATTTGGTCGGGAAGTCCGGTACCACCACGGTTTCCTGGCCGTGCAGCAGCCAGCCCACTTTTTTATTAATGGTGGAGGCGGTGTCTTCCACCATGATATTCGGATACAGCCTGAGCTGGCTTTCGGGGATCGGTTCCTGTGCCGCGGCGAGAGGGTGATCTGGCGCGATGGCGAACGCCCAGCGGATAACGCCAATTTCCGTGTAGTCAATGCCGCCCCCGCCCAGCAGCGCATCCGGCGCGCCGATTGCAATATTCACCTGATTGTTGAGCACCGCATCCCAGACGCCGTTGTACACCTCGGTGGTGACGGCAATCTGGCAGCCGGGAAACTGCTTTTTCAAAATATTCAGCATCCTGGCCGTGTGCTGAGGCGTGTACAGCAGATGGTTAATGCAGATCCTGACTTTCGCTTCGATGCCCTGCGAAATGGTCTCAATACCCCGCCGGATCCCTTGAAAATCATTCAACAAGTCGCTGGCCTTGCGGTAGAGAAAGGTCCCGGACTCGGTCAGCTCAATGCTGCGGGTGTTGCGGATAAACAGCGGCGCATCGAGCCACGTTTCCATGCGTTTTATGGTGTAGCTGATGGCGGAGGTGGTCACGCCCAGCTCTTCTGCAGCCCGGCTGAAGCTGCCGTAGCGGGCGGCGCAGGTGAAGGCCTGCAGATTCTCTTCGGTAAAGATGGAGTTCATTCCGTGCTCCCTTCGATGACGCGTGATGCGGGGAGTTTGACACATTCTGAAAAGGATTATTAAAACGTATTCAACAATAGCGGCATCAGCGATGAATCTTTTTTAAGCGGATGTTTTTCCCGCCAGGGCATTGTTATTCTCGAATTTCGGCCATAACCGCGAACGACGGGAGAACATGATGTCTGACAACGAGCTGATAACCGGGTTTTTGAGGGCGGCTTTGGACGGAGACGTGGCAACGCTGAAAGCATGCCTGGCGCAGGGCGTGGATATTAACGTCACCAACCGGCAGGGCAGAACGGCCATCACCCTTGCCAGCCTGAAGCAAAATTATGACTGCGTGGCGCTGCTTATTGAGTCTGGCGCGGACATTAATCATCAGGATGAAACCTGTTTTAATCCTTTCCTGGTTAGCTGCCTGAATAACGATCTTAAACTGTTGCGCCTGCTGTTACCCGCGAAGCCCGATCTGACTCGCTTAACCCGTTTTGGCGGGGTAGGTATTACGCCTGCCAGCGAGAAAGGGCACGTCGAGATTGTGCGCGAGCTGCTGGCGCACACCCGGATTAACGTCAACCACACCAACTTCCTCGGCTGGACGCCGCTGCTTGAGGCCATCGTGCTGAACGACGGCGGCAAAAAGCAGCAGGAGATTGTCTCCCTGCTGCTGGCACACGGCGCCAACCCCCACATGACGGATAAATACGGAAAAACGCCGCTGGAACTGGCCGAAGAAAAAGGCTACCGCGAAATCGCTCAATTGCTGAGAGAGGCGGGCGCTTAGCCGCTGTATGCCTGACAACAACCATCACACTCTGGGTAGAAAAATAATAATGACTGAGATTGAGAAAAGCCGTCGCGATTTTATCAGCGGAGGCGGCAAGGTCGCCGCAGCCTGCGCGCTGTTTGGGGCTACCGGCACCGCAGCCTGGGCCGCGAAAACACCTGCAACCGCCTGTGAGAGCAACCACCAAATGAATGCTATCAGCGAAAAACACTATTACCTCGACAATGTGCGGCTGGAAACCGGGTTTAATTATGAAGGCGAAACCGCCGTCAGTACCCGCACCGAACTGCACACGTTAGAAATCAAAGACGGCAAAATTGCGGCAGTTCGCGCCAATAAATCACACCCTGACGGTACGCTGCACAGTTACGACGCTGGGAGCAAGCTGTTGCTGCCGGCGATGCGTGATATGCACATCCATCTGGACAAGACGTTCTACGGCGGCCCGTGGCAGGTACATAACCGCCCGGAAGGCACCACCATCATGGATATGATTGCCTGGGAGCGTAAAATTCTGCCGGAGCTGCAGCCCTACACCCGCGAGCGCGCCGGAAAGCTTATCGATCTTATCCAGTCCAAAGGGTCGACGATTGCCCGCAGCCACTGCAACATTGAGCCGGTTTCCGGGCTGAAGAACCTTGAAAACCTGCAGGCGGTGCTGGCGGAGAGAAAGTCAGGCCTGAAATGTGAAATCGTGGCGTTTCCGCAGCACGGTTTGCTGCTTTCAAAATCTGAACCGCTGATGCGCGAAGCGATGCAGGCGGGGGCGCATTACGTGGGCGGTCTGGATCCCACCAACGTGGATGGCGCGATGGAGAAATCGCTCGATACCATGTTCCAGATAGCGCTTGATTACGACAAAGGCGTGGATATTCACCTGCATGAAACCAGCCCGGCGGGCGTGGCGGCGGTGAACTACATGGTGGAAACGGTAGAGAAAACGCCGCAGCTTAAAGGCAAATTGACCATCAGCCACGGCTTTGCGCTGGCGACCCTTACGCCACAGCAGGTGGATGATGTTGCCACGCGCATGGCTGCCCAGCAGATCGGTCTCGCTTCTACGGTGCCCATCGGGACTTTGCATATGCCGCTGAAGCAGCTCCAGCAAAAAGGCGTGCTGGTGATGACCGGCACCGACAGCGTGATCGATCACTGGTCGCCGTACGGGCTGGGCGACATGCTGGAAAAAGCCAATCTGTATGCGCAGCTCTACGTTCGCCCGAGCGAACTTAGCCTGTCGCGTTCGTTGGCGATTGCCACCGGCAATGTTTTGCCGCTGGATGAAAAAGGTAAACAGGTATGGCCGAAGGCGCAGGATGAAGCGAGTTTTGTGCTGGTGGATGCATCCTGTTCTGCAGAAGCGGTGGCGCGTATTTCGCCGCGTACCGCGACCTTCCATCAGGGCAATTTGGTCTGGGGCAGCGTGATGTAATGTGAGGCAAAATAGCCTGCAAAAGCAGGCTATTTATTGACACCTTACCGCACAACAAAGACCGGGAAGCGAGCATGGCGGATAATGCTGGAAGCGTTGGAGCCGAGCAGGTGAGTGGAAATAGACGGATTCTTCGAACCTACAATGATTACATCCGCATGAATGTCCTGTGCGACTTCGTTCACTTCATCCCGTACCGAGCCGTAACGGATCTCCAGCACCACGCGTTCTTTAGGCAGTGAGAAGTGCCCGCGCAATTCTTCCATTTTTTCTTCGGCATTTTTCTTCAGGTACTCGTCGAATTTACGGATGTCAGAGGAAAAACCGTGGGTATTAAACAGCGGGGATTTAGGCAAAACGTACAGAAGGTGGATGGTGCCCTCAGACTCTTTCGCCAGATATTCGGCATGGCGAATAGCTTTATCCGTGAGCTCCATTTCAAAAACATCCACCGGCATTAAGATGGTTTTATACATCGTTTAGCTCCTTTTGGTAACGTTTGATTCATCCTGGCACTAACGGCGCCGCTTCGCCGTGATCTGACGGGGAAATAAGCCTTTTTTTACCCTCACCCTAACCCTCTCCCTGGAAGGGAGAGGGGATACGCCATGTTTCCCGGGGCTTTTGTTTTCTCCCTCGCTCCTTTGGGGAGAGGGGATACGCCATGTTTCCCGGGGCTTTTGTTTTCTCCCTCGCTCCTTTGGGGAGAGGGGATACCCCATGTTTCCCAGGGCTTTTGTTTTCTCCCTCGCTCCTTTGGGGAGAGGGGATACGCCATGTTTCCCAGGGCTTTTGTTTTCTCCCTCGCTCCTTTGGGGAGAGGGGATACGCCATGTTTCCCGGGGCTTTTGTTTTCTCCCTCGCTCCTTTGGGGAGAGGGGATACGCCATGTTTCCCGGGGCTTTTGTTTTCTCCCTCGCTCCTTTGGGGAGAGGGGATACTCCATGTTTCCCAGGGCATTTGTTTTCTCCCTCGCTCCTTTGGGGAGAGGGGATACTCCATGTTTCCCAGGGCTTTTATTTTCTCCCTCGCCCCTTTGGGGAGAGGGTCGGGGTGAGGGGCGATCGCGCCTAGTTACGGCCTGCCATCACGCCGCCGTCAACGTCCCACAGGGCGCCTGTCACCCAGGTGGTATTGTCGGACAGCAGGAAGCTAACCACTTCGGCAACGTCGCGTGGCGTACCTACGCGGCCAATCGGGTGGAAGCTATCAAAGCTGCCCATCACGTCCGCCACATCCTCTTTAGGGATAAAGCCTTCATAAATTGGCGTATGTACCACAGCAGGAGAAACCGCATTGACGCGAATACCCTGTGAACCCAACTCAATGGCAAGGTTCTTCGTCAGCGCGTGCAGACCGGCTTTCGCCATCGAGTAGGCTGAAGATGGCGTTGCGCCGATGGCCTGCTGCGCCCACATGGAACCGATGTTGACGATTGAACCTTTGATCCCGGCGGCAACCATGTTTTTCACCACTTCACGGGTAATGAAGAAGGTCGCGCGGTTGATGTTCATGTACATGTCGTAATCCGCCTCTTCGTGTTCGGTAAAGGCTTTCGGGAAGAAGACCCCGGCAGCGTTCACCAACAGGCTGATGTCGCGGTGCCCGGCGTTAATCACGTTCATCACTTTATGCATGCCTTCGCTGCTCATCAGGTCTGCGACGATGACGGACACTTCCCCGAGGGCAGACAGCGCCTGGCGTGCCTGTTCGGCTTTCTCCGCGCGATTCCCGACCAGCACAACTTTCCCGCCGTTTTCCAGCACCTGCCGGGCGCTTTCCAGACCCATACCGCTGGTGCCGCCAACAACTAAAAGTTTCTTACCTGCGAATGATATAGACATGATGACCTCGTTTCTCTTTGCTTAATAAGGTGAAGCTGCCTGCGTGGCGCTTCGGAATGGCGACAGAATGCCAAAGCCATTTGCGCCTGACGAAGCATAAGAACTTGCATATCGAGAAAGAAAAACTATCTTGTCGGTATGTCGTCCTTTGTCGAAGAGAAAATATGAGATCGCTGAATCGCCTGAAATGGCTGCACGCTTTTGAAGCCACGGCGCGCCACGGCAGTTTCACCGGTGCAGCCGAAGAGCTGGGCGTCACGCCCGCCGCCGTTGGCCAGCTTGTTCGTTCCCTGGAAGAGTGGGTCGGTCATCCGCTGCTGCACCGCACGCGCAGCGGGAAAGAAAGGCTTACGCTGGTGGAGGAGGCAAAGGAGGCGCTGCAGGACATTACCGCTGGGCTGGACAGCCTGGAGCAGGGACTGAATAAGCTGCGCGGCGCCAGAGCCCGCGCGGTGGTGGTGATTACCGCCTCTCAGGTACTGATGATGAACTGGCTGATGGAGCGTCTCAACCTTTTTTCCGAGCAGCATGACAGCATTGATCTGCGCCTTAACGTTACGGAAAAACTGACCGATGTGCTGCACGGCGAGGCTGATGTCGGCATACGATGCGGTCCCGGCAGCTGGCCCGGTTTACAGTCAACGTGGTTAATGGACGAAGAGGCGGTGATCGTCTGCAGCCCGCAGCTGCTGGCCGGCGTTACCGAGGCGGACTGGCTGTCAAAACAGAAGCTTATCTATGATGATACGCCGCATCCCGGGGCGAATTTCCCGGACTGGGAAACCATTTCCCGGACTATCGGCGTGGCGTTGTGCGAGCAAAACGGCCTGCACATTAACTCTACGTCGGCCGTTATTCTGGCTGCCCTAAGCGGGCGTGGTGTGGCGGTGGTGCGTAAAGCGCTGGTCCAGCAACTGATCGATCTTGGGCAGCTGCGCCAGCTTTTCCCACAGCACAAATGGCCGCTCACCTGGTCCTATTTTATCGTGCGTTCAGAGCGCTCCAGTCGACGCCCGGAGGTGACGCTGTTCCATGACTGGCTGGTGGCAGAGACGGGCGCTACGCTTAAGTAATGGAAAAACTCACCGAATTAAAGCGCGCCAAACGGCTGGCGCTCTCGCTTTTGCTGATTGCCGCCGCAGCGTTTGTCGCGACCTTATTTTTGCCGCCCAGTTTCTGGGTCAGCGGCCTGAAAGCTATTTCTGAAGCGGCGATGGTCGGCGCCCTGGCGGACTGGTTTGCGGTGGTGGCGCTGTTTCGTCGCGTACCGATCCCGTTTATCGCCCGGCATACCGCCATTATTCCTCGTAATAAAGACCGTATCGGCGAGAATCTCGGCAAGTTCGTGCAGGAAAAGTTTCTGGATACTCAGTCGCTGATTGACCTGATTCGTCGCCATGAGCCGGCGCAGATGATGGGGACCTGGTTCCGGCAGCCCGAAAATGCTCAGCAGGTAGGGCGGCATATGCTCAAGGTGATGGAGGCTTGGCTGTCTCTGACCGATGACACGCGGATTCAGGGGCTGATTCGCCGGGCGGTGCACAAAGCCATTGATAAAGTCGATCTCAGTTATTCCAGCGCGCTGCTGCTGGAAAGTCTGACCAAAAACAACCGCCATCAGGCCTTGCTCGACTCGGTCATAGCTCAACTGCTGGCGCTGCTCGAGAAACCGGCCAGCCGGGAATTTATTGCCCGCCAGATCGTCCACTGGCTGGAAACCGAGCACCCGGTCAAGGCCAGGGTGCTGCCTACCGAATGGCTGGGCGAGCAAAGCGCAGAGCTGGTATCCGACGCCGTTAACTCTCTGCTGGATGACGTGAGCCAGGACAAAACGCACCAGCTTCGTCGGGCATTCGATCGCGCCGTGCAGCGGCTTATCGATAGCCTGAAAAATGACCCGGAAATGGCCGCTAAAGCGGAAACGATCAAAAGTTACCTGAAGGAAGATGAGAAGTTTAATCTCTACCTCGGCGAGCTTTGGAATGACCTGCGGGGCTGGCTGAAAACAGATATCGCCCGCGATGACTCGCGGGTGCAAAAGCGCATTGCCGAAGCGGGGCAGTGGCTGGGGGAAACGCTCACGGCTGATGCTTCGCTGCGGGCCTCGCTGAATGAGCACCTTGAGCAGGCTGCCCGGCATATCGCGCCGGATTTCTCAGCTTTTCTCACCCGGCACATTAGCGACACGGTGAAAAGCTGGGACGCAAAAGACATGTCGCGGCAGATTGAACTCAACATCGGCAAAGATCTGCAGTTCATTCGCATTAACGGCACGCTGGTGGGGGGCTCGGTCGGACTGGTGCTCTATTTACTTTCACAATTGCCGGGCGTGATTGAGGGCTGGGGGCTGCGGTTTTAAGGCACAGGGCGCGAGGCCCTGTGCAGCTGGGTTAGCCCTGATGAGGCATCAGTTTTGGGTCACCGGCAAAAGCGGGTTTACTGCTGCTTAGAGCCTGTTCGTCAGCGCCTATCGAACCGCTGTTATCCGCCCAGACGCCTTCCTGCGTTTTGCTGATGGCCTGGTGCTGGCCGTTAAGGTTTTGCCCCATGGCGGCGATGTGCTGGCTTTCGGTTCCACCGCTGTTGTCGGCCCAGGGAATGACGGGGTCGGCCGCTGCGGCGAATAAAGGCAAGCAAATCGAGCTGGCAAGCAGCATTTTGATGGCTTTATGCATGTTATTCACCTGCTGACATAAGCGTTTTGGGAGCCAGCTCCGCGAGGAGATGGCGGTACCTACAAGTCTACTGCGGCGAGAAATATGCGCTGGCGAGGAAAAGTAAAAGAGCGTGTCATTTGCCACAATTGACCGCAGAGAATATCCGTATATTCAATAAAGTAGATGTTTATTACGTTTCAGGTGAAATAATTAATCAGCTAATAATTGTGTTGTTGCTGTGATTTTTAGGCCTGTTATTGAGTACAGATACAGATAAAAGTCATTCGCCCTTGTTGAAAGAGGAGCGCTCTGCGGAGAAGCGTCAAATTGAGTGGCGGTTTAGTTTAGGAGAACTACTATGGGGCCTGGACTGTGGAATTCGTGTCCACGGTGGCCGAGAGAGTAACCCTATAGAAAGGACTTTATATGAAAGCATTCGCTGTTATTTCCACCCTCGCGCTGACGAGTTTCTGCTTCTCTGCCGCGGCATCGGTATCTGATAGCCTTGCCGTGTATGCCACGCAAAAATCTACGGGCTCAATGTCCGTCGGCGGCAAAAGCGCTTATACCAATACCTTTGACGTAGCGCTGGCAAACCTGTCCGATAAAGATGTTGATCTGTCAAAAGTCTGCCTGAAGGCCACTGCCCCGGATCACAAAGAGTTTAAACTGGATACCGTGGATGAGGCGCTGGTTAAGGGACAGCTTAAGGCAGGAAAAATGGCAAAAGGTATCGCGGTCTTTGCCTCTGAAGATGCAGGGGTTTATAAAGCAGGGCTGATCACCCTTTCCGACGACTGCAAGTAATTCTATCGGGCAGTCTTCCTGGCTGCCCTTTATTGGCCTGTCTGATGAACCTCAATCTATCTTTACTTCCCGCATTAGCAACAATAACCCCTACAAAATTTGGTTGGTTGATTTTTTGAGATATTAAAGCCCCCATTTTTGATCATCAAAGTAATAATATTCCAACCTCTTAATTTAATTGATTAAAAAACAAATAAAAAACTCAGATTGATAAATGTTAGCTTGATAGATTTTGGCTATTAAATGTTATTGCAATGACTGTTATTATCGATTTTTGTTTATTAAACTTTGGTCCTATAGTTTTTTTGGATAGAGCAATTAAAGGGTTCGAATTAATAAAGTTAATGAGGATGAATCTATTGCTTAAATCTTGTGGTTAAAATATTTAAGTCATCCTTTGTACATATTTATGATATGCATTGGCATAACAATTGAGTCCTGTTTTCACTCTCTTTCGTTAGCGGGTGGATAATTATTTCTGCACGGAGGTATCAATGAAAACTGATGTGCATGGGCTGTTAATAACAATGTTCTGGCTTCGATTTTATCAAACCAATTTGATGCACTCATCTCGTTTTTTAGTGTTGGTTCAGAAAAATTAATTAATTTAACGCTGGCGAAAAAATAAATAATTATGATGTCTACGACGCAGCTCAGTAGTTTCCACACTGGACGTATATTGGCGGTAAAAATTTCCTGACCTGGTCAGCCGGAAAGAAGCTGAAGACACTGCTGTTAAGTCTGAGCGATATCATTCTGCATATCCGCTACACCCTTCGGGCTTGATCCACCATAGCGACCGTATGGCGGCCTTTAATACGGGGGGAAGGTCAACCAAATAAATAGGGGTATCAATCGACAATGCTATCTGTAAACGTAAGGCAGGGGGCGTGAGCAATGCAAATAAGTGACGGTGGAATTGACTTCATTAAGCGTGAAGAAGGCGAAAAATTGACAGGATATTCAGACTCTCGCGGTATTCCAACGATTGGGGTAGGCCATACTGGCAATGTTAATGGAGTACCTGTGTTCGTGGGGATGAAAATAACTGCGGAACAATCTTCAATATTGCTCAAAGGGGATTTGTCATGGGTTGAAAACACCCTCGAAGCTTATGTTAAGTGCACATTAAACCAGAACCAGTACGACGCGCTTTGCAGCTTCATTTTCAATATAGGTGCGTCTGCATTTAAAGGATCAACGCTGCTGAAACTTTTAAATATGGCTAATTATCAGGGTGTGGCTAATGAATTTCCTAAATGGAAAAAATCGGGTGATGCCGCTGATATCTTATTACCACGGCGCCTGCGTGAACGAGCATTATTTTTATCATAATTCTGACAATTAACATGCGGTGAAAGCCACTGATGGCTAGTGGATTGTCAGTCCTGACGCTGCCGGCGTGTGATTGACAGTGCCGCCAGCCCGGCTGTATTCATAAACAGGAGAAATCCATGAGCACTCCGTTGTTCAGCAAAACCCCTTCGGTCACGGTTCTCGATAGCCGCGGGCTGACCGTGCGCGATCTCGCGTACCACCGTCACCCTGACTCCCCCGACACCACCGATGAGCGCATCGCCCGTCATCAGTATGATGCCCGCGGCCTTCTGACGCAAAACGCTGACCCACGGCTGTCTGCGGCAGGACTGATGAACTTCAGCTACCAGACCGACCTGGCCGGCAGCGTTCTGCGGTCACAGGGGGTAGATAACGGTATCACTGTGACGCTGAACGATGCCGCCGGTCGGCCGTTTCTGGCGGTCAGCAACATCAGCACTGCCGGTGATGGTACGGAGGACACAAGTCAGGCGGTAACCCGCAGCTGGCAGTATGAGGACGCAGAGCTGCCCGGTCGTCCGGTAAGTATTACGGAGCATGTGGAAGGTGAACCTGCTCGCATCACGGAGCGCTTTGTTTATGCCGGTAACTCTGTTGAGGAGAAAGCGCTTAACCTCGACGGTCAGCCTGTCAGCCACTACGACACGGCCGGGCTTGTACAGACGGACAGTATCGCGCTGACCGGCGTGCCGCTTTCCGTCACCCGCCGCCTGCTGAAGGACGCAGATAACCCGGATGTGACAGCCAACTGGCAGGGTACAGACGCCTCCGCCTGGAACGACCTGCTGAACGGTGAGACAAATACCACCCTGACCACCGCCGACGCCGCCGGGGCAGTGCTGATCGCCACCGATGCAAAAGGTAATCAGCAGCGTGTGGCCTACGACGTGGCGGGGATGCTGTCGGGCAGCTGGCTGACGCTAAAGGACGGAAAAGAACAGACTATCGTGAAGTCCCTGACATACTCTGCCGCCGGCCAGAAGCTGCGTGAGGCGCACGGCAACGGCATGCTTTTATTGATTATGGTATAAAATCCGCCGTTTTTAACGTACGGCTCAGCCCCATTGATTCCGGGTCGGTAAGCAAAACATACTGGTATGACGGATGAAACTATCTGAGTGAGAAAAAATACTCTGGGGCCAGATTCCCCACCGGAGTGGGGCTGAATTATTCGGGTTTTATTCCATTTTTGAATCAAAAATCAACGTAACTGCACCTTTCCAGGCCGAACCCGGTAATTTTACCATCTTTTCTACTTCAGGACGGTTGACCCGAAATTCTACTCGTGAGCGGCGGTTTACTACAAATGATCCAGTTGTATCAAATTCACTTCCGCCGGCCCGGGTTGTGAGCAGAGTATTGTTCACATTTGTATTGTTGATAAAAAATCCAGGCATAGTTAGAGCCACATCCATTGGTACTGTTTCGCCGGTTTGTGTATTTTTAAGCCCACATCTCTCATCCATAGGAGTATCACATTGCATCGTGACGGAAAATCTAGTTGAGCTTGATATGTCGAAAGGGACTTCTTTACTTAGCTTTGATGGAATGCGGCCTCCGTTTCGCCATGATTCCCAACCATCCTGAGGGGAAAGGCTAATGTTAATATCACGGGCAGCAAACTTTACATTGAAGGCATGATTTACAGTAGCTTTAACGTGAAATTTTAATTCATTGTCTGAATAGCTTGTTGCATAGAAATCGATATCACCGCCATTAGCCAGAGTATATACAATTTCGGCCTCATAATCCCCTGACAATAAATCCATTGGTCTCGGTGTTACAAGACGGTAACCTATGCTTATTTCATCCATGTATACTGGGCCCGTAAAAGGTCTGCCGTTCATTTTATGTTGGCATGTTGTAATATTGTTGGCGTTTTTGATTGAAGTGCTAAATCCAACAGAACTAGCGGTGCCAGCAGGTATTGAAGTAAAGCAACCATCTGAGTTACTATAAAAAACAGCATCAGCTACGGGGCCACCTATATCATTGTCGCCTGGATTTATACGTCGATAAACCTGGCTGATTAAAAATAAATTAAATTCTCCTTCGAACGTAGCTCCTGTTTTTGTATTTCGAAATGTAACATATTTTTTTTGTGTGTTTAATGTTAGGGAGATATGATTATCGAGTATGTTTGATGACTGGCTGTCTAAATATTTATCCACTCGCAACGATGGTATCATTATTGAGTAGTCCCCCGGGGTACAGTAATCTGGATGAACGAAACACCATCCAGATTCAGGTGTTGTATTTTTAAATTCATTATGCTGTGGTTTTGACATGTCAGCATTGAATTCAGTCGTTATATCCACCGTTACTGCTTTTACCACCGGAACGTTTAGTAGGAATATTGCTGCCGCCCATAATATTATTTTCATACGCCGTCCTTTTTATCTTGATGATGATTAGCCATAAATTCTGTATCAGGACAGGTCAGATTCCCGGCAAAAATAATGTCATCGTTTTTTTGTTCAGCAGGTGAAAACTTGATTTCGCACGCTGAAATAGAGGCGTGTTTTACTGTTAGTACCGGATTAAGTTCGTGGATTTCGAGAGTAAATAAACCATCAGGCTGCGTTACTGTACGCCCGGCGTGGTTAACCACAAAGGCTCCACCCAGCGGTTTGCCTCCGGCATTGACCAGGCGGCCCATCAACGTAATGGTTTTCATCACTCGTACATCCCTCGCACTAATGCCGCCAGGAATATGCTGATAGTCGAGATATTCTGGCTCTACCTTCAGTGCCGGGGCATCGGTTCCGGTGAAGTCAATTTGAACGGTACCCGGTTTCCAGGCTTCCAGTGGGATAAAGTTGCGACCGGGCTTGAGGGAAACATTTCCCGACGGAGTCAGGGCAACCAGGGATGCAGTGTCGTCATCGGAATCTACGTTGACAATCATACCGCCTTTCTGGCCGCCGTTTGCCTGATTAGATAGCGCAACTTTTCCTTGCCCAAATGCCAGCAGGGTTCCCATATTGATACCGCCTGACAGATTGCCATTCAGCGTGGAGCTCTGCCCCCACAGCGTTCCCTGGGCTACATCAGTATCGAACTGATTATAAGCACTGAAACCCGCACCATGCCGGTCTCCCGTCAGTGTCAGGTTTGTTGTTTTAATCGGATTTTCCTCTGACCACTGCTGGTTCACCGAAGCCGTTGCGTAGAGGTCGCGCGCACCATTGTTGTCCGTGCGGCTCCCTACGCTTAAATTACCGCTGCGTCCGTCTGCCCCAAGTGCGAAGCTTGCATTCAGGCTGAAGCCCTGATTGCGTAAGTTACCGTTATTGCCGTAAGGCCTGTCAAAACCGGAAATTCGCCAGTTAATCGCGGTTCCAGCCAGTGTGGCTCTGGTATTAAACCCTATATCAATCCCGATACCGCCATAACGGCTGCTATGCGTGAGCCGACCGTTTAAGCTATTTTCACTGTTTAGCCGCCAGGTAGCAGAAAAAGAGGTGTTGTGATCAATCAGCGGACGGCGACTGTATAAATCATTGTCCTGACGATACCAGCTCCGGCTATGGCTCATTGCTAACATCCCCTGTTTATGTGTCCAGATCCCCTGGGAATCAAAGCCATAGCCGGTAACATTGCTGCGCCACACATTGCTGTAAAGTTGAAAAGCGGGGGCAATTTGCCAGTCAAATGAGGCGCCGGTTTGATTTTCACTTCCTACTTTTTGTAAGGCAAAACCGGTTGTGATCCGCGGAGTGAGTAAATAATTGATACTGCTACCTACCGCAAGGTCGCTTTCCTGCTCGGTGCTGTCGCTGTTAAACAGCGTTTGTTGCTTGCCAGCGAAAAAATTGTAACGCAAACGTTGACCCGGCGTACGCCATTGCCCTGGCTTGTTGATAGTTTCTGTTACTCTGCTGGTTTCCCGGCCATCTTCAAGAACACGAATTTCAACATCATAGATGCCCTGCGGGAGTAGCGAGGTGTCCAGTTCCTGCAGCCCTGGCATTACTGGCTGAGAACTTATCAATGAGCCATCACGATAAATCTCTGCGATGCCCTCGCGGTTGGCGGTGATGTACACCGGATACAAAGCAGGGGTGCCGGATGATTTAAGCAGGGCATCACCACTTCCCGCCATAATCCCTGCTAAAGTGCTGATGCCACCGCTGGCCAGGTAAGGCTGACGCAGCAGCCCCTGACTATCAGGGGTAAATAATCCTGCCCGCAAAAAGTGTTGCTGAAACTCTCGCTGAGTGTACAGCGAGGTCATTGCATGACGGGATGCTGAATCCTGACCATTAGTCCAGCTGCTATCCTGCTGAAATTTACTGGTAACGCTCCAGTTTCCAAGCGCAGCATCAATTCCCGCGTTCCAACTGAGGGCAGATTGCTGTCGACTTCCGCTAAGATTCAGTTGATTGCTGAACATTAGCCCGGTATCACCCTCTTCTGGCAGGGTGTACCAGTACCGGTCATTGTTCGTTGTAGTATGAGGTGTGAGAAGCGTCAGTCGTGCATCACTGATGTTATAGTCGATAGCCATCAGCCCAGCCGGGCATCCTTTTTTACATTCTCCAAGTGGCACGGGGTTGGCCAACGCTGTCAGCCAATGTTGTCGTTCGCCTTCACCATATTCACTTTCCGTGTTATCCGTAAAACGTATTAGCTGAACTTGACCATTTTCGCTCAGAATAACTATCGCATCACCGAGGATCTTACCGTCAAGGGCGACTCGTGCTGAAAGAGGAACGTTGAAAAGATATTGCCTAAATTCAGCAGGTATTGAAGCGGCTTGTTCCGTCAATGTGGTTGCATTTGTGCTGAATATTGTTAGGGCGATCGATCCAATGAGCAATCGATTCATGCGCATGAATGATATTCCAATAATTAAGTCAGGTCAGGTAGTGGAGATAAGGGAAGTCCCCTTATCTCCCGGTCAGGAATAAGTAATTAAGGCGTAACGGTATCGAACATCATAGTGACAGCACCGAGATAATTTCCTGCTGTCGGACGTGTGCCTGCATTTTTCTGACTTACTGTCATAGTGGCTGTTTTTTCGTTTGCAGCGGCACTCGCGTCATAAAGAGTGACTGCAGTAGAGGAGTTTGTAGGGAGTGTTTGCCCTGCAATAACGACATCCAGTTCAATAACATCGGTGCTGCTGCTGCTGCTCAATGATGGTTGACCACTCAGGTAAGCTTTAATACCTCCGTTAGCATTTTTCATTTGTAATTGCTGGGTTAAATTACCCAGTGAGCTATTGGCTTCATTCCAGGTCATTTTTTGGGTTTTTGCATCCCAACCATTTAAAGGTGTGACGTAGAATGAATTATCCGGAATAACTGCTTCAATACTAAAATCTACTTGTGGAGCCGCCACCGCGTTAGCAACAAGGGTCATTGCAAACATTGTGCTAGCAATAAAGGTTTTTTTACACATTACTTCGTATCTCCATTTTTTAATAAATTCCTAGAGGTTGTTCAGGGACTGCTTTTTATCACCTTCTGTCAGCGTATACTGCCAGGTCAGATGTTTTTGGGCTGAGCGAGTAAATACGCGGCCAGGACGTAATTGAATATTAGATGCCGCACTGCAATTTTTTTTATTATTATCGCAATACTTCAGGTCGCTAATGAAAATGGATGTATTGCCATTGTTAGTAATGCGCAAATTATTACCCTTGCCGGCAATAAGAGTGTCAAATTTAGATGATTCAGGCGCGACGGTAACAATACTCCCGAAGCCGGTAAGCACCATAACGCCTGCACTAATTTTATCTTTATATTCTTTTGCCTCGTTGAGGCTAAGACCAAATTCTGCGTTATCAGAAGGAACGACTGGTATATACCGAACTCTGTAATAACGCTCGTGTTTTCGCTCCCCAGTAAACATCAGGCGATTAGTTTGCATACCATCAACGGGTATTATCAATCTGGACGGGGATGATATAAGGCCGGAACCTTTACCACTAATAAGTGCTTCACTATCTAATGGGATCTCTTTAGATTCATTATCATCACCATATACAATCTCGTCAATTGTTACTCTTACGAAGGCTGTACTGTCGCCATTATTATAAATTCGCTTGGCTAATGTGCTGGTGTTATAAATAAAATCAGTCATTGAGCCAATAGATATTGATGGGGCGCTGATCGCTGATGATTGAATAATAAGGGTAATCATGGCTGCAAACAAAAATGGTCGTAAACAAAAGTAAAGATTTTTCATTTTAAAATTTTGTTTCCGTCAAAAAGTTGATTCTAATTATGCCTTAGGCGGTGGTTCTGATAATGGTGAATCGCTTTAATTAAGATCTAAGCTCCTCCTAACTCAATGAAGATAAGGGGGGGGGAGGGGATGTTTGTTTGTTGTTTTGTGCTCTGAAACTTTCGGAGAAACTTGTAGTTTCAGAACTCTGCCCTCAAGTCGACACTACAGAATCTGAACTCTATTGTTACCAAAGCGGGAGTATAGACGACTCCCTGATTAAACAGTTTAACTCCGTCGCTGAGAAACAGATGTTAAAGAAAATAACTTATTGAACTCCCGGAGTGATATCGAACATCATAGTGACAGAGCCTGGATAATTTCCTGCTGTCGGACGTTTGCCTGAATTTTTCTGGCTTACTGTCATAGTGGCTGTTTTTTCGGTTGCAGCGGCACTCGCGTCATAAAGAGTGACGGCATTAGCCGGCTTTGTCGGTAGTGTTTGCCCTGCGACAACGATATCCAGATCAATGACATCGGTACTGCAGCGGGTTGCCGTAACGCTTAATCGGGCCGTTACTCAGCGCTGCCAGCGGCTCCTGAGCCTGAGATTCAGCGCTCGAAGCGTATGCAAGGTTTAGTTGCGGATGTGGGCAGGCAGCATCTATCGACGATGAGCACGCCATTTTCGGCTTTATAGGTGCGGATCGAGAGTACCCTCAAGATAAATGACGAACGTGATCCAGAACCAGTATAATAATCATATGTTATAAAAACATTGCTCATCTAATTTTAATAATTAAATCCAAGTACAGCCTGGTTCGAAAAAAATTCACATCTAAGGGGAGTTTTTCTGTTTTTTTTTGCTATTAGGTATATGATTAATCAGTATTGTTAAACTTATTTTTAAGTCTCATTGAATGATGAAATTTTATAACCTGGAACATCGAGTTACTTTCGTTCCTGAAACTAACAGCCTCCATGCAAAAGATGAAAGCGGAATGCCATATGTCGTTACTCTGAATGCCCCAACAGCTAAATGCCTGCATTTGTTGCTGATGAAGAGAACATTAACGACACCGCAAGAGCTTTACGGATTTGCCTGGGATGATAATGGAGCGTCAACGACACCAAATAATCTCTATCAAAACATTTCATTGATTCGAAAAGCGCTTTCAAATACTTTAGGTGGGCAGGATGATTATATCGTTACTGTGCCACGAAAAGGATTCTATATTAATCCAGAATTATCTGTATCTGAAGATGTAGCGGGCAATATTCTTGCAGATGCTACTCTTACAGATACTAAATTCCCTATCAAAAAGTGGTTGGCAAGCAAATGTGGTGCCCTGGCTATTTTTGCGATCATGATGATTTTTGCCATGGATGTCATAGTATATAGAACCTATAATGAAAATATTAAATTATTTTCAACATATACAGAATTAGTGAGGTTTCAAGACTGCAAGTTTTATTCGGATCCTGAACTAAGTAGCGACGCGCGTCTCAATAAAATAGCTACCAGAATGAAATGGACATGTATTCGCGGGAAATTTAACTATATATCAGGGTATGATTTCACATCTCCGTTCTCTATAATTTCCTGTCAGGAAAATCCCCATGAGACAATTTCATCTCAATGTTCATCAATTATGATATTAGATGAGGCAGCACAATGAAAAAAAAATTAACCATTGCATTCATCTCACTTGTTGCGTTTTTCTTAATGTCGTCAGCCTTTTTTATGTTTAGTCTTCGTTATCAATACCGAAATTTGACATGCGCTGGATATTATAATGTTCATTCAAAAAATCTGAATTTTGATTCTTATGTTAAAAACACCTGGAACGGAAATAGGGGAACATTGAATATAGTTGGATTACTTAACGGTGTTGATGGTGAAAGCAATAATATAGGATTAACCGTGTTATTCGATATCAAGCACACGGACGATGTAATAGAGCTAACCGCTACCAGTCATGATCTCCGCATGCGTAAGAACATGTCTGACAAGATGAGTAAAGAGTATAAAAACATCCTTCCCCCATTTTTCTGGAAACATAAAGCAAAAATTATCTATACCATTATCAAAGATAACAACAACCACGATCTCATTTTCCTGCGGGGAAAATTGCCTGTTTTCTACTGCAACAGCGTGGCACCATAGCCTGGTCAGTAAATGAGAATAGCAATCCGTTTCACTATCAAGTGATTATTGCAACTCATTGTTTTTTAAGGATCTTAACTCTCTGCTTAAGATCCTTAATTGCGGATACCCCAGCTGACTTAAGCCACATAATGAAAAAAAGCTGTTACTCACCCTCCATTTTACTTATAAAACGAGCCGAATCGGATATGAATATTTATATGTGTTAGCGGTTAGACACCAAGGATAGAATATGAGTAAATATTATTTTTGTTTAAATAATGAGGTCACATTTTCTCCAACGGAAAGACTTTTGTCTCGTTGCGATATGAGCATTAAGCCAGAGATCCTTAATGCACCTTCGGCAAAAATATTAGAAATACTTTTGACTAATACTGATATTACACCGCATAAAACGCTTTATGAAAATGCATGGGAAGACAAAGGAACTAAAACAACACCCAATAATCTTTACCAGAATATATCTCTGTTAAGGCGAGCTCTCAATGCCATTTTTATTAATGACGATGAGCATATTTCAACGATTCCTCGTAAAGGATTTTATTTTAATCCTGATATTTCTATTGAATTTATTGGCATTGATACTCAGTGTGAAGTAGAAGAGGTAGAATCCTGCTCTGATATTTCTGAAGCGAAATATTTACCTTCAGAGCTCATGCTCACTCCGTCGACATCGCAGAATGATGCGTTCCCTAAGCGTTCTCATCGTTACGGGTTGGTTTTTCTTGTATCATGCTGTCTTCTATTATTAACCACCCTGGCCTTTGGGTTGATAAATAAAGAGAAGGAACTATCTTATTTTTCAACTTATAAACCTTACGGCAAGGTCGATAATTGTTCTTTTTATTTCCCTTTTTCAACAAAAAATGGGAGTATCGAAAAAAAACTGATCAAATCAATCAATAAATCCTGTAAAAATAATTCTTATCTGTACGTAACCTATATGAAAGGATTATCTACATTTTCAGTAATTTCATGCAGTAATAATATAACTGACAAGAAAAGTGGCAATGCATGTGTGTCTTGGTACTATAAAGGACTGTTAAATAATGATGTATAATAATAAATACATGGCTTTTTTATTTATTGCTATAATTATCATATTTTCTGTAGCTATGCTGAAGAACAACACCCCTGTCTCGCTAAGAAGAAACCTGGAATGCGTTGTAAAATATAATGCCATTGGAGAAAATAGCAAACTATTCTCTGTTATTCGTATAGCCATTGCTAGTGAAACCGGAGTAGCGGTGCTTCATGGCATGATTAAAGATGAACATGGGCATACTAATGAAGTAACGGCTAATGTTTTTTTTCGCGTTAATGTAATCAATGATTCTTTTGTGCTTACATCTCTGGGGAGTGCAGTTAGATTACTTAATCAGGACCCCATTCATGTCACGTTAGAGTATGAGGATCTACTTCCGGGTATTTTTACAAAAATGAATAATCTCGCCGTTTATTCAATTCATAGCCTTGAAGAAAATAAATATTTTTTTACTTTAGGTGAAAGTCAGGCTTTTCTCTGTGATGGCGAAGCGTAATATTCTTTTTGATCATATATGAATCAAGAATATGATGTAAGTTATTTTAAATACCCTATCGTTGTGCCCAAATCTGACACATTATTCTAATGTTTGCCGTTCAATGTAGCGGGGATCAAGCATGTGGGATGAGGTATGGATGTGTTTGATGTCACACTTATACGTCTTGACTGACTTTTTGATTCATTTTAAAAATTCTGCTTATCATTTTCCAGTGGAAAGGAGCCCCAGGGTTCTTTTTTATCTGGCATCTTCTATCTGTATAAAAACATCCTTAGCTTAGGATATTTCCGTTTACCAGGCGAATCCTATCCCAGACCCGGTATCGGTCATCTCCGGTAGCAGCGAAAGCTTATCAGTAAGCAAACGCCACGCCAAAAACCTTCTCCTGTAGCAACATCCCAATGCCCTGAATCATCGATAGGTTATCGCTTTGGTAACCATTTCACAGGCGGGTGGTTTTTACGCAGCTCCAGTTTAAACAAGTCAGATGTCGCACTATGCAGCTTTGCTCCCGCCAGGCTTTACTGTCAGGAACAGCCCCGTTTCGTATGAATAAGAAAAATAATTCAATCTATCTTAACCACTAACCGGCAGGGCACCACAACACACTCGCCAATCTTAATAGCTTCATTAACGAAATAATTTACTTTCCTGCCGCTGTCACATTGCATGCCATGCAGACAGCTACACACACCCGTATCGCTTTTAATTAATGCGTATAAGTAACCTTAACGATTAAATAATTAGATCGTTAAGATCTACAAAAGGAATTGCTCGTCTGTTTGAACGGTGTATAAACAACAACTAACCAAAACAAATTTGAAACATGTTTTTATTTATTTTTTAATAAAAATAGTTTTGGTTGAGTGAAATGTTCTGGAAATTTATGAACGTGAAGGTTAATCATACTTTTAGATAAGGATAATTTATGAGTACATTAATTCAAATCAACGTTACGAATAACAGCCCATCTCCAAAAAACTTCTACTTCTTTCAACAACCGGCGATCTATTCAGGTGGCTCGCAGGTTTATACCAACAGTATCCTCTCCGCCACGATTCTTCCCAGCCAGCAAGGTGGAAGTGTCTACACCTTTTTGTTAAACCTCCAATATTATGCAGGGGTACAACAAAGGTATTCGCCCCCTCTGGTGGGTCAGCCGTCTGGCTATACTTCGGCTATACGACCTATAGAATTAACCCCTGCCGCGGGGGGCACGGTAACCAATAACTGCACAAATATGGTCAATACGCCGGCATTAGGGCTGTCGATCCCCACCACAGACCCTTCAGTGCAGAAAGGTGCATTCAGAATTGTGTCACCCACCTTTAACCCATCTCTTGAGCAATATAATGGCGGTTCAGCAGTGCAGCTCCCTAACGGTTCGGTCGTGCTTTCGAACTTCGTTAATGTTGACCCAACAAGCAATTTGGATTGCCAGCCTATTCTTAAATTCTATGTTCAGACGGGTACCTACACCGCGGGAACCGTAATGAACTTCACCAGTTCGTCTGTTAACGCGGCATTATGTGATGCGACGAGCGGGTTTACGACGTTCAACGTGACTTACAACGCGGATGGAACATGGACAGTGGTTCCTGGCGTCCAGAAAACTTCTTTTAAAGCCACACAAGGGGGGGATCTGATAATGAATGAGAGCCAACTCAACACGGTGATTAAGAATGAAGCTGGAACCGCAATAGTAAGCCGGGGCTATGCGGCTAACGCTCATTCTCCTATTACAGTCGAAAACTTGACCAACCCTGGAGACATTTATCTGTATGGCAGCTACCTGGTATCCGTGGATGGGGGGCCATTTATTGGCACTGACTGCGATAGTAAAGCAGGGAGCACGGCAACATTTAGGATCTAGTCGTGTCATACCGAAACGTTAAGGATAGATAAGCAGCCAACACCTCACCCTGGTTTTATTTCGGTGGGGTGTTTTGGGTTTGGATGCCAGGACATTCCCTGTTTCATCACCTCTACTGGTTCGGGAAGGTATGCTGGCCGATATCCCCGCCCGGGCGTATTCAGAAAACAGGTGTGGCGTGGCCTGCCCGGCCTCACCCGCGATAGCGTAATCGTGTCATCATGCTCAGAAGCAAACATAGCAATCCTTTCATCCAGTTTACCGTCCCCCAGATAACCAGAGATTAAAACCTCATCAGCAGTATCGAATTTGTATTATTTGTTAAGCTTCGTAACATATAGATAAATAGGCTCTAACATGTGATGCTGCCGCCAGCAATACTGCAGCGATATAAATCGAGGCACACCTCTTAATGGATGGAAATAGTGCGGGTTCTGATATTTCAGCCAGGCTCACTTACAGAAAGGCGAATCCCGGCCATTAACGGTGACAGAGAAACATCTAAAAACTCATCTCACCATTTGAAGCTATTGTTATATAGCGGTTATTTCATTCTGACTTAATACATCCATTTACATTTAGATGTAACGAAGTATACGTAGTAATTAATAATCTTATCCCCACGGCGCGAGGGTTAAGAGTAATGTTTTTCCCCTTAACTCCCTACCATGCCTTTGTATAAAACTGTATGCTTTGTATAAACAAGTGAAGTAGTGCTTATAAAGCGTATGTCAGCTTATTGAACTGTTTAACGGCTATGGCAGCAATGTTGCGTTTGATTTTGCAATGTTAAATTTGATTATTTGTATATGTGAGGGAAATAAATTCTCTGAGCGATTAATACAGGGGTTTATAATATTGCGCCGCGGCCACGCATTATTATCTTGCTGGGTGATAATGTTTCAGCTTTGAAAGTACTTTGCGCCGTGGGCGTGTTTTTTATTATTTCACAATGAATTTTTTATCACGTCCCGCGTTAAATAACGCGAGGGCGTTAACCGCGGATGAGGATGTTTCTCACCGTACCTGCCGGCTCAGAAATATTTCGTCGGCTTTATCAATAAAACCACATGGAAAGGAAATATCATGCTAAATGCAGTAAAAAAAAGCGCCTGCGCACTCGCTGTGCTGGCCACCCTCTCTACCGCCGCCATGGCCGAGAGCGTTAGTCTCGGCGTCACCGGTACCATTACCCCCCCGTCCTGCAAGATGGCGCTGGGCGGGAACGGTACCATTGATTATGGTTCCATTGATTATAACAGCTTGAAACGGGACGAATTTACCATTCTGGATATAAAAAGCATCGATTTTAACATCAACTGTGATACGCCGACTAAAGTGGCGCTTATTGCCAAGTCTGAGCGAGGTGAGAGCGCAGCTGCTCACGACGGTGATGATCTCGCTGAGATTTCTTCTGGCAATGCACTTTTCGGCGGTACTAATATTGGTGCGGCAGGTTTGGGCCTGAGTGGGGATAAAGGTGTGGGCGGCTATGGCCTGCGTATCGATGGATCAACAGTCAATATTAATGGTACTCGTAGAGGCATTGTACTCTCCTCTGATGATAATGGCTCCGCGTGGAGTAAATCAACATATGGAAGTTTCTTTAATAATACTGCCGTGCGTTATATGTCTTTGTCTTATCCTGAGGCGACGGGGCCGGTTTCTGTCAAAACACTTTCAGCCAACCTGGATGTCCAGGCCTACATCAACAAGGCCACCAAGCTTGACATATCCAAAGAGACTGCGCTAGACGGCATGGTCACCATTGAGCTGGTCTACCTGTAATTCACCTGTTGACCGGGTCTCGTGCCCGGTTTTTTTCGGCCGTCGCCGGCCATTTTTTCTTTTTGTTTACCGACATGGATAATTTCCCGCATGAACCTCTCTGCTTTTTGCGCGGCCTTTGCGGCCGCCCTGTGGCTGTTCGCCGCCGACACTCTGGCTACGGGCGTGCTGCCCGAGACGTCGGTGGTTATCGTTGAGGAAGGCAATGGCGAAGGTACCATTAACCTGCAAAACACTGACAGCTTTCCCGTTCTGCTGCTGACCACCCTCCAGGATATCGAGCAGGACACCGAAAAGCTGCTGAACGTGACGCCACCGGTGGCCCGCGTTGAACCCGGCAAGGCCCAGAGCGTCCGCTTCATGCTGACCGCCAAAACACCGCTGAAAACAGAGCGCCTCAGGCGCGTGGTGTTTGAAGGGATACCCCCACAGGAAAAAAACAAGAAAGTAATACGCATGACGGTGCGCCAGAACCTGCCGGTCATCATTCGTCCTGCCGGCCTGGCACCGGATGAAGCGCCCTGGAAACGTCTGATATGGTCACTGAAGGACGGCAGACTGAACGTCAGCAACCCCTCTGCGTACGTTGTGCGTCTGGGGCAAGAAATGACCACGCTGCCTGACCAGGCGAGCTGGACGCTGCCGCACTCCTATATATTGCCGGGCCAGCAGCTGGCGCTGACGCGCCAGGCGAAGCGGGGTGACGCCGGGGCTGGCACAGCCCGTAAAGTACGTATCTCGCCTGCCACCACCTGGGGAGTTACCGTCGACAGCTATGAAGCACCACTGACTCCGTAAAAAGAGGGATGACAAGGATGTTGTATTCGATGCCATGCCATCGGCGGCCTCTGCCGGGGGGGCTGCTCTCGCTCGTGATTGCCGCGCTCTTTACTGCCCCTGTCGGGGCGGCCGCTGAACCTCAGACCCACGATAACCTGACCTTTGATGCTGGCGCACTGGGCGGTCGCGGTATCGATCCTGCTATTGCCGCCCTGTTTGGTCAGGCTCCGCGCTTTCTGCCCGGCGAAAGTACCGTGGCGCTCGTCGTCAACGGGAATGCCCGCGGTCGGGTGCGCGTGAAATTTGATGAGGCGGGCGTGTTGTGCGCCGACCGGGCCTTTCAGCGCGAGGCGGGACTGGTGTCCCCCCCAGGGTATACGGACGCCGCAGCCTGTTTTGACCTGCGCCTCGCCTGGCCGCGGGCCGGAGTACAGCCCGAACCGGGTGAAGGCAAGGTTATTCTGGTTGTGCCGCCTGAAGCGCTCAGCGCGCCGGGCGATGAAGACGGCAACTGGCAGCACGGCGGCGTGGCCGCCATGCTCAACTATGATACGCAGTATCTGAGCTCTTCCGGCGGCGACGGGGGGCTCAACTTTGGCCAGCTTAATACCGAAGCCGGATTCAACGCCGGGGACTGGATAGTCCGCAGCCGCCAGACTTTTACCCGCTTTAACGGTGATGACCGCATCCATCACCAGGCAGTCTACGCACAGCGCAGCTTCATCGGCATTAAAAAGGTGCTGCAGGCCGGTCAGATCGGCCTCTCCAACTCGCTGTTCGGCACCGGCCAGGTGCTGGGCTTTCAACTGTTTCCCGAATCGGCGCTGACGTCCGGTCAGGGGGGCTCCGGGCTGGTCGAGGGGGTTGCACAGACGCAGTCCGTGGTCGAGGTTCGTCAGTCCGGCGTGCTGGTTTACAGCACCGTCGTGCCGGCCGGGCCGTTCCGGTTGCAGGGGTTCTCCCTGCTGAACACCCGCACCGACCTGGATGTTACCCTGGCCGGCAGCAACGGCGAGAGACGCAAATTCATTGTGCCGGCCGCCACCTTGCTGGCGCGTACGACGCTGGTCTCTCCGGGGCTGTCGTTCGGCGCCGGCCGACTCGAACAGCAGGATGGCAAGGCGCCGCTGCTGGGAACGGTGGCCTCCGGCTGGCAGCTTACGCCATTTACCACCCTGAACGCCGGCATACTGGGATCAGCCCCTTATCGGGCCGGTTCGCTGAACCTGGATACCGGGCTGCTGGGGCTGACCCGTCTCAGCCTGCAAAGTACCCTGGCGCAGGATGCAGACCACGGCAATACCGGCACTCTGCTGTCTGCCCTGCTCAGCAGCAGCCTGAGTGAGCAGCTGAGCGTCAACGTCAACGGGCGTCAGCAAACCGCAGGCTATCGTGAACTGAGCGATGCGCTGCAGCGAACCGACCAGGACAACCCCAACAGTCAGAGCCGCAGCCGGTATCAGTGGGGCAGCGGCGTCAGCTGGTCAACAGAGGGGCTGGGTAGTCTTTCACTCTCGTGGGCGCGCAGTACCACCTTTGCCGGCAACAATACTACTTACCTGCGCGGCGGCTGGAATCAGCAGTTTGGCCGCGCCTACCTGGGCGTCAGCCTGGAACACAACACCGGCACCCTCAGCGGTCAGGCGGACGACCGCCTGTATGTGTCATTCAGTATGCCGCTGGGCGAAGGGCGTAACTTCAACAGTTACCTGAACACCGCCAAACGCAGCGCCCGTACCGGCGTTCGCTACAGTGACCGCTCCAGTCAGGACTGGGGCTGGAGCATAGCTACCGACCGCGACCTGCGCAATCACCGTTCGTCGGCCGGCGGCAACCTGGACTTCGTCACGCCGGTCAGTCAGCTGAACGCCAGCGTCAGTCATGACAGCGATAGCTATACCAGCTGGTCGATGCGTGCCAGCGGCGCGGTCGTGTTGCATGACAGCGGCATCACCCTGTCCCCCTACGCCGTGGCGGACACCTTTGGCATTGCGCGGGTGGGGAAAGAGTCCGGCGTTCGACTGGATACGCCGGCGGGTCCGGTGTGGACCGACTGGCGGGGGTTCGCGGTAATACCGACGCTGAACCACTATCGGCGTACGGCCATTCAGGTAGATACCCGAAGCCTGGCGAAAAATGTTGATATCGGCAATGCCTTGCAGGAGAGCGAGATGGCGCGGGGCGCCATCGGCCGGGTGGATTTCGATGTGCTTCGTACCCGGCGCGTGCTGGTCGAGGCGGCAATGGCTGATGGCAAACATCTGCCGCATGGTGCCAGCGTGTTCAGCGCTACGGATGAACTGGTCACGGTGGTGAGTGACGAAGGCACGGTCTTCGTGCCGGATGCGGCGCCGGGGATGCGCCTCACGGTGCAGAGTTCCGGCCAGACGGTGTGCACGATGTCACTCGAGCTGCCGGAGACGGCAGAAACGGGTCTTTATGAAAACACCACGGCGACCTGCCGGTAAGGAGAGACGATGAACATGTTTTGTAGGCGATGGTTACTGGGGGGGTTGATGGTGGCCACGGGCGCCAGCGCTGCCGACGCCATCATGCCCCCTGACGTGGGGGTGCTCCCAATGCCAATATTGCCACCGGATACGCGCTGCCGACTGTCGGTCAGCAATCCGCTGATCGATTACGGAGTGATGTCACGCTGGCAACTGGAAGATATCGGGGCCGGCCGCGTGTCGCCGGGCACGCGCTCGCTGACGATAAGCGTGGTCTGCCCCTACTCACGGACGATGATCCTGCAGGTTGAGGGGGAGGGCCGTGAGGGGGGGTTGCGCTACGGTGAGCATGGCACTACCCGCCTGCGCCTGCTGGATGCACAGCTGGACGGCAACGCGGTGGAACTGCACTCGGTCACGCCGGATGGCGTTATCACGGAGAGTGACAGACACAGGCTGGCGCTCAATGCGGGGCAGCGCCTGGCGCCCGTGATGCAGGGAAGGCTGGCTGAAGGCAAGATATTGACGGCACGGCTGGAGATACAGCCGGTACTGGCGGAAGGCGATGCACGCGTCAGCAGCCGGCAGCGCAGCGAAACGACGCTGACGCTGACGCTGGACGACGAGTAAAACAATATTGCCGGATACTGGCGCGATCTCCGGCGTGAAATGAATGATGGCGCAGAGAGTGAGCCAGTATGACGCTCAGGTAGCGGACAGTGGTCGGTCAGCGCCGGCTGCTTTTCCCGCTATCTGAGTATGGCTTTGATATGAGAGAGTTTTGACGCACTTGAATTAGCCAGCTTGCTGGATTTCAGGCATAAAAAAAGACATCGGTTCCCTACAGGGTTCGAACAAAGACAATAAAGCCATTGTTATTACAGTGTTTTTCTCTGTTAGAAAAACGCCGGAGCCCCCAATTTTGCCCCCAATCGTATTTCGCTGAAAACATCTGCGATTTCGAGCTCGGTGATTGTAATGGTGATCTACCGCGCTGCCAACATCCCCGGATAGTACTATGCGATGATATCGTTCATCTTCTCAATCAGCTCCAAACGCTTAAATGTCAGATGCGCTGTTCCCTTCTGAAAGTAACGAATAATGAAGAACTCATCCTCGTAAGCATCCTTAGCTGGATTATCACGAATATGTTCCATCAATCGGATAGAGATATCACCCCGGTTGTCGGGAATAGGTTTGCCATCGAGTAAAAACAGCATCCTCTCCAGATCCGCCAGTTGATCACGTCGACAGCCCCAGTTCAGACTAAACCCCACCGGTTATGAGTCACCAGATTATTGATGATGAGCTTCTTATCAAATCTACAGCGGTGATCAAACTGTACCTGCTCAACGAACAGGAAAAAAATATCCTTATCACTGCCAGTGAAATCATCTCCGATGCCGGCGGAAAAATCAGTGCCACACTCGGGGGGACCTATAAGGCACTGGCGGATGAGATCTCCGGCAACATCAGAAATTTTCAGGGTAAAAAAATCAGGAGTTATCAGGACGCACTGGCAGCCATGAATAAAATATACGCCAATCCCCGGTTAAGACTGGCTGAGGCGGATAAGAATGCGGTGATCAACGCCATTCGTTCACTGAGCTACGATGATTTAGCTTACCGGTTCAGTGGCCTGGAAAGAGCCTTTGTTTATGCTGACCGCGTTCTCAAAGTGAAGAAAGTGGCCGACGGGGTGATCATCGGGATACAGACCAACAACTGGCAGCTTCTGGCGCTGGAAGTGGAAGCGATGGTGCTGAGCGGAGTTGCAGGCTCGGTTGCGCTTGGGATTATCACGGCTATCCTTGCGCTGCTCGCCGCGCAATTGTCCTTTGTACCGACGATTGTCTTTACAGCACTGGGGATCGTCGCCATCATCAGTGTGGCTCTGGCGGCATCCTATATTGACGCCGCGCTGGCTGATAAGATAAATAATGCTGTCGGTGATATTCTCCCTAATTAGGGATGAAGCGGGGTTAACCCCGCTTTTTTAACTGACGGGAGCGCCATACCGGGTAGCAGTAAAATAAAAACAACCAGATAAAAAAGTAATTTGTCAAAAATATGCCCAGATAGTATGGCAGTAACAGATATTCATCTCGGGCAATCAGTTTGATTATTCCCCGGAAGTTAGCGGAAAGATTTGTGCCCCCAAGGTACAGGAAGAAATACATTCCCGTCGTGAACAGAATGACCACGGGAAGAAGACGCAGCCATCGCTTCATATCCAGCTTGATTGTATGGATATCCAGTTTATTTCTGAATAACACAAACATCACCACCGGGAATAAGGGGGCGATTTTTGTGTAGGTGGATGCAATGACACTTATGTTGTAGTGTTCTTCCGAATAACTCAGTTCATGGCCGGACGACAGGGAAAATAAATACCTGAGAAACGCTGAGTCCGGGGAGATGTAGTAGCACACAAACACCACCACAATCGGGATAAAACCCAGTAATAAAGATAACAGTGAATACTTAATCAGTCCTTTGCCTTCCATTTTTGCTCCCCAGCTATAATAAATTTCGTCTGTAAGCATATAACATCGTCGGGTTACAGCAACCCATGAAGCCCAGGGATATTATCCCACTGAGAATGTCATACGGTATTTACCCAGTGATGTATTGCACCAGCCTTACACCAGAGTATGGCTCCGTCGGGAGGGAACAGATTCAGATCACAACCTGATAGGAGTCCGCTTGGAAAACGGAAAATATCCTAGGCTAAGCCTGTTTTTTGTACAGACTGCTGTCTACGGAGCGCAACGAACGGAATTTCCCCTGTCCCAGCTTGAGGTTTGTTCGCCAGACGTAATCTCCGCTAAGGTTGATGTGTTCCCATCCCAGAGGGGACAGATGAGAAATCAGCTGGTCATTGAATGGGATCCCTTTTCGCTTCAGAGAATCTATGGCTCTTTCTAAATGGCAAACGTAGCCTTACGTTGCCGATGATCCGACGTTTGCACGATCAGTTCGGGATACCACTGGAAAGCCTTGTTGGCGTTTAAAGTAATGACATGCAGCACATGTGAAGTTGAACCGGATGCGGCGGGTGAGACCCTGTACACCTCCTGTTCTGGTGTTGTATGCGTATCAGAGCCAGAGCTGCCGTGCTTTACTGCCAGCGAGACTCCATTGCTCATTGAGTTCGCTGATAAGCGCCACATCAGCATGGGTGACAGGAGAAGATATGAGGTTATTGTTACGCCTTATGTCTGATGTGATTTCCCGTTTTTTAGTCGCCAAAGAGGGGCTTTATTGCCCCTCTTGACGCTTAGCGCAAGGAAACTTCGGCAATTTTTGCGTTGAGGGCTTCCTCAAGCAGTGGTTTGCCTGAGCCAGTAAGCCATTCAGCAAAGCTTGTTAAATGACCAAATGCCTGCTTTAGCTCCTCAATATTAGCCGAGCCAGCCAGACGCCCATCGTCAACCAGTTCGGCTAACCTGTGCAGAAAAGTATTTTGTTCCAGAAGCGAGTCATCAAAGCGGCGGTAGGTAACCGGCTCTCCGACAGCCTGGGTCAGAAGTTGCTGTACACGCCTGCCAGTCATTTCATCGCCGGAGATATCCAGTGCCTTTCCGCTAAAACGCTTTGGTTCAGCGAAGATAGCCGCCACAATATTGCCGATATCTTCAACCGCAATAAGCTGCATCGACTGATCTGACCTCATAAAAAACGTCAGTTCTCGCTTTTCCAGCCCCATGCCGGGTAGCAACAGGATTTCCATAAAGGTTGCCGGGCGCACAATCGTGAAAGAGAGATTCAGGGCCAGGATGTGTTCCTCGATCTCTGTTTTGCTGTCGAAGTGCCCCATGCCAGTTTTACCTTTTCCGGCTGCAGCGGCCGAGGAATACACCAGATGCTGAATGCCATGTTTTACGGCACTGTCGGCGATGGCCTTGCCGTAGCGGATCTCTTGCTCATCGAGCATGCCGTAGGCAGCGCCTTGTCCGGAGCTGGGCTGCACGCTAAAAACGCCCCAGGCACCAGCCATCGCATTATCTATGGAACCTGCATCAGCAAAATCTCCGCTGACGATCTCTACTCCTAGGTTTGCAAGCGCCCGGGCTTTGGCATGATGAACATCCCGAACAAATGCTCGCACTTTCCAGCCCTGGCTTATCAACGCCGCGGCGACTGAACCGCCTTGTTGCCCTGTTGCCCCAAACACTAAAATTGTCTCACTGTTCACATTAGTAACCTTATGTAACTATAGAAGGTAACAGAATAGAACTAACTGATTTATTCTGTAAGACGGCACCTTTTTGTGCCCCAGTTACATGGAGATAACCTTTGGAAAAACTTATTCACGGTCGACCTTATAAGGATACGACTAAAGGGCCTATGCTTACCCCTTGTGCCCCCAACAGTATCCTGGTGAGGCTGGGTGACAAATGGACTATTCTGGTAATGTCGATGCTGGCGCTTTCTCCGGATCAGCCCATGCGTTTTTCGGCCATTAAGCACGGTATTCCGGCGATTTCACAACGAATGCTGACCCTGACGCTTAGAAACCTTGAGCGCGACGGGCTGGTACTGCGCCACTATTACGCCGAAGTTCCCCCCCGCGTGGAATACCAGCTAACCCTAAGAGGAAAAACAATGCTGCCCGCACTGGAGGGGTTTACCGGCTGGATCAAAGAGAACTGGCAGGCTATCGAGGAATCCCGCAGAGTATTTGATGCTATTGAGGCGGGTGAGCGTGAGTCTAAGCGCTGAGGCTTTGTTCCATTCGCCGGCGAATTCGCCTGGCTGCTGGCATAATCAGCAAAAAAACGCTGGAGGCCGTGTAAGTCTCCCAGTATTAGTTCCACACACTTTTTGAGAGTTCCGGTTTTTCAGCCATCAGCCTGTACTCTTGACCCTATCCACCTAATCCGCACTCAGGCTAACAAGAATCATTATGAGGCAATGTTAAGTCTGGATATTCCAATTCGACTAATATAATCCCCATACCACTGCAACATCTCCCTACGCTGTTCAAGATACTGCGCATGGTTGTACGTGCCACGAATAGTGTTTTTATCTACATGAGCCAGCTGTAACTCGATCCATGCCGTGTTGTAGCCTTGTTCATGTAGGATAGTGCTCATCGTGTGCCTGAAGCCTTGCCCTGTAGCTTTTCCGTGATACCCAATCCTTTTTAGTACCTGATTGATGCTCGCTTCACTCATTGGTTTAGTTATGTCATTACGGCCAGGAAATACCAGGTTATAACGGCCTGTAACAGCTTGGATTTCTCGTAGTGCAGCCACAACTTGATCAGATAATGGTACCAGGTGAGGTCGGCGCATTTTCATCCTTTCGACCGGCACTTCCCAGACACGTTTATCGAAATCGAACTCTTTCCATTCAGCCATGCGGAGTTCAATGGTTCGAACGCCTGTTAGCATCAGAATCTTTGTTGCTAGCCGAGTTATTGGGCTCCCAGAATAAGTAGAGAGAGCCTCTAAGAAAGCAGGAAGTTCATCTGCTAACAGGTGGGGGTAGTGCACAGATTTTGGCGAAGTTAATGCACTTGCCAGCTCTGAGGCAGGGTTAGTCTCAGCTCGACCAGTGACAATCGCGTAACGAAAGACTTGGTTGCAGGCCTGACGGATCTTTCGAAGCTTGTCGAGGACGCCACGTTTTTCGAGCTTACGAAGCGAGTTGAGGATCTCCAGAGGCTTGATCTCTGCAATTGGGCGTTTACCGATATCCGGGAATATATCGTTTTCAAACGCTTCCATAATGTCTTCAGCGTAACCCTTCGACCAGTTAGGACGTTTATATTCATGCCATTCCAATGTGATCGCTTTAAAGGTGTTTTCTACATTGGCTTTTTGAGCTAGCTTTTCAGCTTTCTTCTCTTCACTCGGATCGCCACCTAAAGCGACAATTTTGCGTGCTTCTTCGCGCTTGAGCCTGGCATCGGCCAGAGAGATATCAGGATAAACTCCGATAGAAAGTTTTTCTCTTTCCCCAAAACACGATATTTAAAGCGCCAATACTTCGCACCGTTAGGCTTTACTAACAGATACAGACCACCGCCATCGGTGAGCTTGTATTCTTTTTCTTTGGGTTTTGCAGTATCAATCTGTCGTGCATTTAGTGGCATAAGGGGCCCCTAATTTCCATTGAACGAGATGAGCCCCCTCAAAGGCCCCCAGGTACCACTTGATTTGGGTGTAACTGAGTTGACCTCGGTAGAGCTCGTGACAGAAAAATTCAGTAATATCAGGGAGTATAAAAGAGAAAAAGCGAATTCAGTAGAGGTGTGTTGACGTCGAAATGGTACGCCCTACAGGGTTCGAACCTGTGACCTACGGCTTAGAAGGCCGTTGCTCTATCCAGCTGAGCTAAGGGCGCACGGAGTAATGCAGAGAAACATTACGGCTTGATGCGGGGTGGATTATACGGTCAGCACCTCTTGAGTCAATGGCTTTTCAACCACCTGCGCGACAATTGAGCATAAACCCACATCAGTGCCTGACAGCGGGCCGCGCATCTGACAAAATAGCAGTAACCCCCTTTCTTAACGTTTACAGATGGAATTCTCTCTCTGATGGCAGCAAAGATTATTGACGGTAAAACGATTGCGCAGCAGGTCCGGCTTGAAGTTGCTGAAAAAGTACAAGCCCGAGTTGCCGCAGGAAAACGTGCCCCTGGTCTGGCCGTTGTATTGGTGGGAGCGAACCCTGCATCCCAGATTTATGTCGCGAATAAACGCAAAGCCTGCGAAGAGGTCGGTTTTGTCTCCCGCTCTTATGATTTGCCGGAAACCACCAGCGAAGCGGAGCTGTTAGGGCTGATCGATGCGCTAAACGCGGACGCCGAGATTGACGGCATTCTGGTGCAGCTGCCTCTGCCTGCCGGGATCGATAACGTCAAAGTGCTTGAGCGTATCGATCCGGACAAAGACGTAGACGGTTTCCATCCGTATAACATTGGCCGTCTGTGCCAGCGCGCACCGCGCCTGCGGCCGTGTACGCCGCGCGGCATCGTGACACTGCTGGAGCGCTATAACATCGACACCTACGGCCTGAACGCGGTGATCATTGGCGCGTCCAACATTGTGGGGCGCCCGATGAGCATGGAACTGCTGCTGGCCGGTTGCACCACGACCGTAACGCACCGTTTCACCAAAAACCTTCGCCAGCACGTTGAGAACGCCGACCTGGTGATTGTCGCCGTGGGCAAACCTGGCTTTATTCCGGGTGAATGGATTAAAGAAGGCGCTATTGTGGTGGACGTCGGCATCAACCGCCTTGAGAGCGGGAAAGTGGTCGGGGACGTAATTTATGATGAAGCCGCCGCCAAAGCCTCGTATATTACGCCGGTTCCGGGTGGCGTAGGCCCAATGACGGTTGCCACCCTAATTCAGAATACCTTGCAGGCCTGCGAGGAATATCATGATGTTGATGGAGAGTAATAATGGCAACCTTCTCACTAGGTAAACACCCTCACGTTGAACTGTGCGACTTGCTCAAGCTGGAAGGCTGGTGCGAAAGCGGTGCGCAGGCAAAGGCGGTGATTGCCGAAGGCCTCGTGAAGGTGGACGGTGAAGTTGAAACCCGCAAGCGCTGCAAAATTGTGGCGGGCCAGACCGTAAGTTTTGAGAGCCTGAGCATTACCGTTCAGCCTTAATTCCGCGAGCCCCTTTTCTGAATGAAGAGGGCAGGCATCAACTCTCCTTGCCGTTCAGGTGAGGGAGAGTTGATGTGTTTGTCCCACCTCCAATCTCAATAACCTTCTCAATGCCGGCCTAAAAACCTGCGCCACTTCAAATATTCGATAACAATATGGCAACAACGCAGATTTCAGTTGCGGGCTAAAAATCGTTTCGGCACTCTAGGTAGAACGTTCTAGTAGAACGTTCTACCTACCATAAAAACGCGTGAACAGACAAAACGCGGTTACTGCGTCTGCACCGGGGGAAACGTCCATGAGTCTGTTGTCCAGTGTTGTTAAATCGTTATCAAAGCTTTCCATGATTGGCCGTGCGTTAATGCTGCCTATCTCTTTACTGCCTGCTGCAGGTTTACTGCTTGCCTTCGGCGATAAGTTTCACTTACCGCTGATGATGAACGCGGGCGGGGTTATCTTCGATAACCTGCCTATGCTGTTCGCTATTGGTTCTGCCGTGGGCCTTGCTGCGGAATCGGGTATTGCCGCGCTGTCGGCGGCGGTGTCTGTGTTTATCATTAACATTACCATTGGCACCGTTATGCACATCACGCCGGAAATGGCCTCTGCGGGTGGGAAATATGCCATGGTGGTCGGCATCCCGACGCTGCAAATGGGCGTTTTTGGCGGACTTATCTCCGGTATCCTGGCGGCGTGGTGCTACAACAAGTTCCACACTATGCAATTGCCTGAATTCCTGGGCTTCTTCTCCGGCAAGCGTTTTGTTGCCATCGCGACGGCGTTTCTCTCCTTCCTGTTAGGGATGGTACTGCCGTGGGTGTGGTCGTACATTCAGTCCGGCATTGATGCGCTGTCCGTGGTGGTTAACGGGGATAATCAGGCCGCATCAACCTTTATCTTCGGGCTGGTTGAACGCGCATTAATCCCGCTGGGTCTGCACCACATCTGGTATCCGTCCTTCTGGTACTCCTTCGGGGAATACACCACCCATACAGGGCAGGTGATTCACGGCGACCAGACGATTTGGTTCAAAATGCTGGAAGAGGGCGTGAAGTCCTTCAGCAGCGACAGCTACCAGAATGCCGGTAAATTCATGCAGGGCGAGTTCCCGCTGATGCTGTTCGCGCTGCCTGCGGCCTGTCTGGCGATGTACCATGAAGCCAACACTAAAAATAAGAAAATTGCCTCTGGTATTCTGTTCTCCGCGGCGCTGACCTGCTTCCTCACCGGGATCACCGAGCCGGTTGAGTTCACCTTTATCTTCGTTGCTCCGATTCTGTATGTGTTCAACGCGGTGATGGCTGGTCTGTCTTATATGTGCATGTATCTGCTGCATGCTCATATCGCCAAATCATTCTCCGCCGGGATGATCGACTACATCTCCTTCGGGATTCTGCCCTCCTTCAATGGCTACCAGACTAACTTCCTGATGGCGGTGGTCGTGGGCGTGCCGATGGCGCTGATTTACTACTTCACTTTCCGCTTCGTTATTCGCCGTTTCGACGTGAAAACGCCGGGCCGCACCGAAGTGACCGCCAACGCCGGAGACAAAACCGACACCGAGCTGGCGGGCGATATCATCGGCCTGCTGGGCGGGGCACCTAACATCAACTCCGTGGGTTCCTGCATCACCCGCCTGCGTCTGGAAGTGGACGACAGTTCGATGGTCGACAAAGATGGCCTGAACAGTCTGGGGGCTCGCGGTGTGGTATTCGTCGGCGATTCGGGTATTCAGGTCATATTTGGTGCCAGAGCGCAATTTATTGCACAGACAATGTCGACGATGATCGGTAAATAATGTAATACCTTTCGGCCTCCTGTATGTTTCAGGGGGCTGAAATTTATGGATGTGCGGTTACAGGGGTGGAATGAAAAAGGTCAACATCATTGATGTCGCTGAGCGAGCGGGCGTCTCGGTTTCGACGGTTTCGCTGGTGCTGCGCCAGAAGGGCAAGATCTCTGAGGCGACCATTGATAAGGTCAATGCCGCTATCAAGGAACTGGGCTACGTGCATAACGTTGCCGCCGCCAACCTTCGCTCCAATACCTCTAACCTGATCGGTCTGATTATTCGCGACTTTAACAACTCTTTCTCCGTCAACGTCACCGCGAGCGTTGTCCAGCAGCTCGAAAAACAAGGCTACATGGTGTTTCTTGGTCAGCCGCGTGACGGAGAACAACAGCTGCGAAACTGCCTGACATCATTTAGCCAGCAGGGCGTTGCCGGGGTGATTTATCTGGCCGCAGACTGCCACTCCGCTGATGTTCCCCTGGCCATTACAGAGTGCCCGCTGCCTACGGTGGTTATCTCTGAATCAACCATTACCAGCACGCGCGATGTTATTGGGCGGGATAATCGTCAGGCCGGTAACCAGGCCACGCGTTTTCTTATTGAGCGCGGCCACCGCAATATTGCCTGGCTGGGAGGTACAAAAAGTTGCCTGATCCGCGCTGAACGGCTGTCTGGCTACCGCAGCGCCCTGCAGCAGTACGGCTTGCCGTTCAGAGAAGAGTGGGCGCCGGAATGTGCAGACGACACGTCGGCTTCGGCTTTTGTCACACGCCTGATGCTGGAAAAGAGTAACCAGATCACCGCCATGCTGTGCCACTCTCCGGCGGCGATCATTGGCGCCATCACCGGTATTCAGCAAGTGGGCCGCACAGTAGGGAAAGACGTTTTCTTAACGCAGCAGGTCTCTCTGATTGGTTTCGAAGACATGATGTACATTAATCTCACCTCGCCGAGCTTTACCTATGTTTCCGCGTCCAGTGAAGAGACCGGGCGACAAGCCGCCGCATTAATTGTCAGTAAAATTAAACAGCCGGAGCTTCCTGCCCAGCGGATCACCATCTCTGGTGAACTGGTGCCGCGTGAATCTGCATAGTGGAAACACCGCAGATCGCGGAGAAACAGGGCGCTCCGGGCTGGACACGCTGAAAGGGAATATTGCCAGACAGGATCCTCTCCCTGTTGGGAGAGGGGAACCGCGGGGCACCTGATTAGCGGTGAAGTTCACCCGCCGCTTCAGGCTGGTAGTGCAAAGCCAGCACTTCAAGGTGAGTCTGGCTGCCGTTTGGCAGTGCCCAGTTGATACTATCGCCAACCCGCAGGCCGAGCAGCGCGGCACCGACCGGAGCCATAACGGAAAGCTGATTATCGCTGTCGGTCAGGTTCGCCGGGTAAACCAGCGTGCGCACGTGGACTTCCTGAGTGCTTAAATCGCGAAATTCTACGCGGCTGTTCATGGACACCACATCCGGCGGCATTTTATCCGGGCTGCACATCTGGGCGCGATCCAGTTCGGCGTTGAGCGCCTCTGCCACCGGGGCTTTGGCGTACTGCGGCTGTTCCAGCAGGCGGTCAAGGCGTTCGGCGTCTAGTTCGTTAATGATGATGGCAGGTCTGGACATAGTTCTCTCCGTGTAAAAAAGCAGGGCACTCATGTGCTGAAATCGTACAAAGAAAAACCCCCACCGAAACCGGCGAGGGTTGTTCACGTAGGAACGATGATACTGAGCTTAGCCCTGAGTTGAAAGCGAGATCGGTCACATTTTGATTTCCCCCGGGCGCCTTACAGAATCACGCTCCCCAGCGCCGCCAGCAGGAAAGCAATGGTACCGATCAGCGTTTCCATTACGGTCCAGGTTTTCAGCGTCGTTTTCTCATCCATTTCCAGGAAACGCCCCACCAGCCAGAAGCCGGAGTCATTCACGTGAGACAGGACGGTAGCGCCGCCGGCAATCGCGATAACGATAAAGCAGAGATCAAACTGGCTGAGGCCCGTAGTGGCTTCGACCATCGGCGATACCAGCGCGGCGGTGGTCGTCAGGGCAACGGTTGCTGATCCCTGAGCAACGCGCAGCGCGGTCGAGATAACAAAGGCGGCAACGATAACCGGCATGCCTGTGTCTGACAGTACGCCAGCCAGCGCGTCACCAATGCCGCTTGCGCGCAGCACGCCGCCGAACATACCGCCCGCGCCGGTCACCAGGATAATGCCGCAAATCGGGCCGAGCGCGCCTTCACATACTTTTTCAAGATGCTGGCGGCTATGTTTGCCGCTGAAAACCATCAGGGCAAAAAAGACGGTAATCAGCAGCGCAATAGGCGTTTTGCCCAGCATGCGCAAGAAGTTCACCAGCGTATTGTCGGCGCTGACCCAGCCGAGCACAGTGGCGGTGTTGAGGCCGGTATCAAGGAAAATAAGCACCAGCGGCATCAGTAATATTGTCATTACCATGCCGAATGACGGCGGCTGGTGGTTCTCGTCCACTTCCACTTTACCGAGGAAAGAACTCGGCAGAGGGATATCGAATTTCTTCCCGGCATACAGCCCGAAGAGATAGGCCCCGATATACCAGGTTGGGATGGCGATAATCAGCCCCACAACAACCAGCAGGCCGATGTTAGCGCCCAGCAGTTCGCTGGCGGCCACCGGGCCTGGATGCGGCGGCAGAAGCGCATGCATTACCGCAAAAGCACCGGCCGCAGGGAGCGCATATTTCAGGGTTGAACCGCCGAATTGCTTCGCCACGCTGAAGATGATCGGCAGCATGACCACCAGGCCCGCGTCAAAGAAGATCGGGAAGCCAAATAGCAGCGACGCGATGCCCAGTGCGAAAGGGGCCCGGTGAGCGCCAAAGGTCCCAACCAGGGTATCCGCCAGCACTTTTGCGCCGCCGGAAATTTCCAGCAGGCGGCCAATCATGGCGCCTAGCCCAACCAATAAAGCGACGCCTGCCAGGGTGCTGCCGAAGCCGCCCAGAATCGTGGGCACAATTTTGTCAAACGGCACGCCGGTAACGAGTGCCACAATGACGCTGACCAGGGTCAGCGCCAGGAAGGCATGTACGCGAAAACGCATGATCAATACGAGCAGGAGCACGACGGAACAGGCGGCGATACCCAGCAGGCTTCCTGCACCTAAACTTGTTGTTATTTCGGTCATTTTATTTTCCCAGTGGCAAATTCTCAGATGAATGCACCAAAAGCACGTTATCGGGTGATGCTGATACCGGTAACATGATATCGGTAACATTGGGCCGTCTGTAAATGAACTCTGTAATGTTTGTTAACATTTTGGGACGAGGTTCAAACAATCAAAATAATCAGTGCGAAAGGTGAGCGGGGGAATTGTCTGGCTGGGGAAAATCTGACACGCGCCAGATTTACATCGTCAGTAAACGAAATAAAGCGCGGGCCGCCGTGCTGCACGGGGCCCGCCTGTTTTTAACGAGCATGATGCTCCGCTATTGGCAACAAGAGCTCTTTGAGGATTTCATAGCGCTGTTGCGGCGAGAGCCAGATAAACCCCAGCAGTTTTTGCTGGCTGCCTTCACGCTCGAACTGCGCCTTCAGCTGCAGTAAATACCGTTTTGTTCTGTTCATGGTTACCTCCAGATCCGTTATCTGAAGGCTATAACCAAAAAACCGGAACAAATAGTGATGCGATTAATTTTTGGCTTCAGTATTTATCCTGTCAGTAGCCAACCTCGTCCAGGCGGAAGTTCTTCCCGCAGTTGCCGGGGTGTTTCTGTGGGGAGAATGAGGCGCTTTGCAGCGGCTGGTTAATCTTGTCTGCCACCAGGGAGATCTGCATTTCCGTGAGGTAGGCGGGATTACCGTCACAGGTGAGCTTGATGGCATCCACTGCATCGCTGCCCCAGGTTTGCTTCACGGCTTTGTTAAACGCTTTGCGCGTCACGGTTTGGCCGTAGTTTTGAGCCAGGAACTGGCCAAAGGTGCTGTGTTTCACTTCCCCGTTCAGGCGCACCATCGTGCCGAAATAATCGTCGGGGTTAAACCCAAAGCAAACGCCGTGCTTGGCGTATTCGTAGCGCTCAAGGCAGGATTGCCCCCCCGCGCCGGGCATCACGCCCGCCAGCTTTGAGGCCATTTCAACGGAAAGCCCGGTATCTGGCGCGGCGCATTTGTTTGAGGCCCTCGCTTCGGCCATATTCGGTACCGGGCGAGTGGCGCAGCCGTAGCGCATCCAGCGTTTTTCATCGACGCCGCGCGAGGCGACAGATTTTGGCAGCCCCGGCCAGAGGCCGTGGACGGTCAGAAAGGCACTTTTATCCGCCTGTTCCTGCTGGGCTTTACACTCAGCGGGTTCGTTGCGATTGCGGTCGTGCATGCTCTGGCAGAAGCCGGTTTGCCAGGAAAGCGCCAGCACGTAGCGATCGAAATCTCCGTACTGGCTGGGCTGCAGGGCGTCGGCAAACGCTACAGAGCTTATGAAGAGTGGTGTACAAAGCAGTAAATGTCGCGGTGTGAAATTCATCATTATTCTCATATCTGTCCTGGAGGCGGGCTTATTATAGGCATAAAAAAAGCGCCTGATGCAGGCGCTTGAAACGGTGCTGCCCGCGGGTTAGTGAACTACCGCTGCAGCAGGAACCAGAATCTCCGTGGCGATAATCACCACAATAAGACCGACGGCGACCGGCACAGAGGTGCGTTTCACGACTTCGAAAGGTGAGATTTTTGCCATCCCCGCGACGGCCACCACCACGCCGGAAACCGGAGAAATGGTGCGGCCCAGGTTGGAAGCCTGCAGCATCGGAATGGTCAGGTATGCAGGGTTAATCCCGGAGGAGTGAGCCAGTTTCGGGATCATTTCGACAAAGGCATAGAACGGTGCGTTACCGGAGCCGGTGGTCATGGCCGCCAGCATGGTCAGCACGACCAGCACCAGCATCAGAATAATGCTTGCGGAACCGAATGAGGTAGCAATGGAGATCAGGCTCTGAATAAAGCCGATGGTGCTTAAGCCCTGGGCAAAGACGCCGGCGGCAACCAGCAGCATCACCACGTTGGCAAAAGCGTCCGCCATACCACGATAGCAAACTTCCATCCCGGAGAAGACGTGCTGCGTATTGAAGCTGCGGAAAAACTCAATCATGGCAGCAATCAGAATACAAATAACCAGAATGGTAATGATGTGCAGCTGCGGGCCCCATTTCCCGTCAAAAATCAGTACCCCGACAATCGGCGTAAACGGCAGGATGGCGTAGAAAGAAGGCGCGGAAGTCTGAATTTCACTCACATCCAGCATTTCGTGGCTGATGTGCTCTTTCTTGTCGAGATAGCGCTGCCAGAAGAAGTGCGCGATTGCCATGCTGATGATGGCGGCGATAGAGATAGGAATGGTCGTTTTAAAGGCAAAGTCGACCAGCGACATTTCAGAAGCCTGAGCGGCCAGTACCACATCTCCGGAAGTCGGCGCCAGGATAATAGCGGCCGGGGAAGCGCAAATGGCAGCGGCAGCGCCACGGCTGATACCGACATTGACCATGACCGGGAACAGCGTAGCCATTAACAGTACCCCAAGCCCGGTTGCGGAAGAGACCGCCAGCGACATCAGGCAGGCGACGAAGTAGGCGGCAATCATCAGTAAGTAAGGCGAATTGATGAATTTCAGCGGCTTAGAGGCCAGCTTGACCACTACATCGTTGGCGCCGATATGGGTCATATAGGCGGCAAACCCGCAGAGCATCATGATCATCATGCCAAGATCGCCGCCGCGGCTCATCAGCAGAATTTTGACATATTCAAAGATGTCAGTAGCGGTGTAGCCGGTGCTTTCCGCGCTGGCAGGCAACACTTTATGCCCCATTAGCGCGCTGACGATAAGTAACAACAGCCCGCCGACGAACAGTACGCCGGTGGCGGAATAGCCTTTGATGATGTAGCGGGCAACGCCCACAATCACCACGACCCCGATAATAAGTTCCAGAATGGTAAGCATAATATCCCCTGATACGCTAAGGCGCTCTTCGGCGTCCTTACGCTTGCGGCCAAAAGTAGTTTTCTCTCAGAAAATTAAAATAGTGTTTTTTTACAGACGACTGTAAAGGGCTAAGAATTTGCCTCAGAACCCGTGCAGAGTTTCTGATGAGCATCAACTTTCGTTGCAACGGATCAACTTTAGGCAAAGCTTTTGTGGGTTGCATTACGTTTATTGGCCGCGATGATGAAAAAGAGGGAATAAAAGTTGTACGGAATTTGTAGATAAAGTCGCCAGTACGTTATGTGGAAATAGAAATTATTTTTCTGAATTGTTAATGGCGAGATTTTTCGTAAAGCATTTAAAAAACGCTTTAAAATGCGAAAGGCTGCCCCCTATACTGCCGATCTCTTTTATGTCGGGGTTTTTATGCTGCACACCTCCCTTTGGTCGACAAGCCGCTGGCGCTTTATCAGGAAGCATCTTTTGATGCTGCTGCTGGCGTTGGGCTGGTTTTTTGTCAACAGTCAGGTGGCGATAGCGTCTTACGATTGCCCGGTTGATATGACCGCGGGCCCAATGGTAGCCCCGCATACCGATTCCATGCAGATGCCTGACAAGGCGATGCAGGCGAAACTCAGTAACCCGCTTTGCGAAAAACACTGCGTGCCTGACGTTATGCAAAAAGACAACGGGCACAGCTCGCTGGTGGCGTTACCGGTTGCAGATACCCTTGCGCTGGTTGAGCCTCAGTGTTCAACGGTCGTTGAATCCGCCCCTTATGTTACCCCTCCCGCCACAGGACCTCCGGCAACCATTCGTTTTTGCCGCTTTAGAGAATAACTCCAGCACCGTCAATGCTTTGGGGCTTTGCCCATTTCCTTTTTGACTGTGTTTTGGAGATAAATCATGTTTAACGCTATTCGTTATGCTGCGGCCGGTGCGCTGCTTGTTGTTGCTGCTTTCCCTGCTATTTCCGCTGAAACTTCCCACGATATGCCCTCAATGAAGGGGATGTCTGACATGCCTGGCATGGCAATGTCTTCTGATGCGACTCCGGCGACTAAAGCCTATAAAACCGAAGGCGTAGTGAAGGTAATCACCGCCGATACCGTGTCTATTGCCCATCATCCCGTTGCCGAACTTGGCTGGCCAGCCATGACCATGACGTTCGCTTTGCCGAAAGACGGTTCGCTGCCGGCGTTAAAGGTGGGGGAGAAGATTGCCTTCTCTTTTACCCAGCATGCGGCCGGGTATCAGTTAGCTTCCGCAACCCCGCTTAACTAACCGAGGTTGCCATGAAACAACACACCCTGAGCCTCTGGCTTGGTGGAGTGCTGTTGGCTACGTCTGTCTCCGCCGCACGGGCGGCGGAGTTCAGCCTGCAACAGACTCTACTGGCCGCCGAGCACTATTCTGCAGCGCTGTCCGCCAACCGTAATCAGAGCGATGCGCTGAACGCCATGGCTGACTCTGCCCGGCAATTGCCCGATCCAAAGCTGAAGTTTGGCATCGAAAACGTGCCGGTGCAGGGCAGCAATAACCATCGCTTTAGCCGCGACGGCATGACCATGCAGCGCATCGGCATCATGCAGGACTACGTCAGTGAAGAGAAACGCGACCGTAAAGCGGACACCATTCTGGCGCAGTCGGCCAGCAGTCAGGCGAAAGCCGAGGTGATTCGCGCCAGCCTTCAGCGCGATACCGCACAGGCGTGGCTGGATCTTGCCTTGTCTGAGCGAGTGCTGACGGCTGCCCGTAAGCTGGTGAATGAAACCGAGCGGCAGATTGGCGTCCAGAAAGCTACCGTTGCCAGCGGCAGTTCGCCTGCTTCCGGCGTGGTGGATATCCGTATGACGCTGCTTACCATGCAGGACAAAGTCACGCTTGCCGAGCGTGACGTCACCCTGGCCCAAACTCGGCTGTTGCAACTGACGGGCAAAACGGTGGAGAGCGTGAGCGGTGCGCTGCCACGCTATCAGCGATTACCCGCCGACCCTGCCGTGCTCGAAGAGGGCGTAATGCAGCATCCGGAGGTGGTTGAAGCCGCCCGTGAAGCCGATGTGGCTCGGGCGAAATCCGCTCAGTCTGCCGTGGCCGCTAAACCAGATGTTGGCATAGAAGTGTATTACGGCCGCCGTGCTGAGGGTTATGACGATATGGCGGGCGTGATGTTTACCGTCGATTTGCCTCTGTTTAAAGCTCAGCGGCAGGATAAAGATTACTCCGCCGACGTTTCCCGTGCGATGGAAGCGAACGATCAACTGGCGCTGGCGCGTCGGGAGCGTATCGCGCTGGTTCACTCGCTGGTGGCGAATTACCAGGCTGCGCAAAGCGTCTGGCAGCGGCAGCAGGAGCAGGCTTTACCGCTTCAGCGCCAGCGCCTGTCTCTGCTGGAGTCGCAGTATCGCGCCGGGCAGTCCTCTCTGGCCGAACTGCTGGCGGCTCGCCGGGATCTTCTCGACGCCGAACTGACCGCCAGCAGCGCGGAAAAAGCCGTGGCCACCAACTGGGCGGCGATCCGCTACCTTACGCCTCAGGATGTTAACTAATGAAAAAATCACTCTCTTTTTCCCTGCTGGCGGTGGCGGTTGTTGCCGCGCTGGCCGCGGGGTATTACGCCGGGAAGCAGCAAAACGCTCACCCGCATGCTGAAGCTCAGCCCCGGCAGGAAAGCGGCCGCAAAGTGCTTTATTGGTACGATCCTATGGTACCAGGGCAGCGGTTTGAAAAGCCGGGAAAATCACCGTTTATGGATATGGCGCTGGTCCCGCGCTATGCCGATGAAGTGGCCAACGATGGCGGCGTGACCGTCAGCAACCGCCAGCAGCAAAACCTGGGCATTAAGACGGCCAGCGTTGAGCGCAAGGCACTGAGCGTGCCGTTCTCCGCATTTGCCACAGTAACGCTGGACGAACGCAGCGTACAAATCATTCCGGCCAGCGCTAACGGCATTGTGGAAACGCTGTACGTCAAAGCCCCGCAGCAGTACGTGAAGGCCGGAGAACCGCTGGCACAGCTTTGGTTCCCGGAATGGACCGCTGCGCAACAGGAGTTTCTGGCGGTGCGCAAACTGGGTGATAGCGCTTTAACCGCCGCGGCGAGAGAGCGGCTGCAGCTGCAGTTTATGCCTGCAGAAGTCATTCGCCAGGTGGCGCGCAGCGGCAAGCCGCAAACCCGCGTTACCGTTCGCGCAAGGCTTGCCGGGTATGTAAATAAACTGGAGGCTCGGGAAGGGCAACAGGTGACCGCGAATGCCCCGCTGTTCGAAGTGGCGAGCCTTAGTTCCGTATGGATTGTGGTGGATTACCCCCAGTCGCAGGCTCAGGCATTGCAGCCGGGAAGCGAGATTGCTGCGACAGCAGATAGCTGGCCTGGGGAGGTATTCCACGGGCGGGTAAGTGAACTGCTGCCGAACCTTGAAACCACTACCCGTACGCTGAAGGCGCGCATTGTGCTGGATAATCCGCAGATGAAGCTCAAGCCCGGCATGTACCTCAGCGTGCATCTGGTAAATCAGCAGCCGCGCGCTGCCGTTCTTGCCGTGCCTGAGGAGTCACTGATTCAAACCGGGAGCCAAAGCAGGGTGCTGGTTGCCGAAGACGGCGGCCATTTCCGTCCGGTGAACGTGGTGCCCGGCATCAGCGATAAAGGCTGGGTGGAAATTCGTTCCGGGCTGAATGAGGGGCAGAAAGTGGTCACTTCCGGCCAGTTCCTTATCGACTCAGAGGCGAGCCTGCGCAGCGCTCTGCCGGAACCGGAAGAGCAGCCTAAAGCGCCACCAGCAGCAAAAACCTACGACGGCGAAGGCGAGGTCAAAGCGGTCAGTGCGGAGGCTATCACTATTGCTCATCATCCAATCCCCGCCCTGAACTGGGGCGCGATGGTGATGCCCTTTGCGCTGACATCGCCGACCAGCCTGAAACCGGGTGATGCAGTCATGTTCAGCTTTACAATGGACGATGAAAAAGGGGCCGTTATCACTCACCTGATGCCGATGGCGGAGGCGCACAAATGATTGCCGCCGTTATTCGCTGGTCGCTTAAAAATCGTCTGCTGGTGGTGCTGGCCGCCATCATTATGGCGGCTTGGGGGCTTTGGTCGCTGCAGAGAGCGCCGCTGGATGCGCTGCCGGATCTCTCCGACGTGCAGGTAATTGTGCGGGTTAGTTATCCGGGAAAGGCACCACAAATCGTGGAGGACCAGGTCACTTATCCGCTGACAACCACCATGCTGTCCGTCCCGGGAGCCAAAACGGTACGCGGCTTCTCCATGTTTGGCGATGCCTATGTCTACATTTTGTTCGACGATGGGACGGATCCTTACTGGGCGCGTTCCAGGGTACTTGAATACCTGAGTCAGGTGCAGTCTCAGTTACCGCCGGAGGCTAAAGCCTCGCTGGGGCCAGATGCCACTGGGGTTGGCTGGGTATATGAATATGCGCTGGTGGACAGAACCGGGAAACACAGTCTTGCGGATCTGCGAGCCCTTCAGGACTGGACGCTGAAGTTTGAGTTGAAAACCGTGCCTAACGTCTCCGAAGTGGCAAGCGTCGGCGGCATGGTGCGTCAGTACCAGATTGTGCTCGATCCTGAGCGCATGAAGGCGCTGAATATTACCCATGAGCAGATCATCAACGCGGTGAAAAGCGCCAACCAGGAAGGCGGCGGCTCGGTGATCGAGATGGGAGAAGCCGAGTATATGCTGCGGACCTCCGGCTATCTCAAAAATCTGGATGACTTCAGGCAGGTTGTTGTCACCAGCCGCGACGGCGTGCCGGTGCTGCTTTCCGATGTTGCCTCCGTGAGGCTTGGGCCGGAAATTCGTCGTGGCGTGGCGGAGTTTAACGGTGAAGGCGAAGTTGCCGGCGGTATTATCGTGATGCGCTACGGCAAAAACGCCCTTGAAACGATTAACGCGGTCAAAGCAAAGCTGGCCCAGCTGCAAAAGAGTTTGCCCGCAGGCGTTGAAATTGTGCCGGTGTACGATCGTTCACATCTGATTGAAAACGCGATTGAAACGCTCTCCCACAAGCTGCTGGAAGAGTTTATCGTGGTCGCCATTATTTGTTCGCTGTTCCTGTTCCACTTCCGCTCCGCGCTAGTGGCAATTATTACTTTGCCGCTGGGGATTTTAGGGGCGTTTATCGTCATGCATTACCAGGGCGTGAACGCCAATATCATGTCGCTGGGCGGAATAGCCATTGCCATTGGCGCGATGGTCGACGCGGCGATAGTGATGATTGAAAACATGCATAAAGTGCTTGAGCAGTGGCGGCACGATCGTCCGGGAGAGCCGCCGCGCAGCGAGGATTACTGGCAAATCTCCCGACAGGCGGCGGTAGAAGTGGGGCCGGCGTTATTTTGTAGTCTGCTGATTATTACCCTGTCGTTTATCCCGGTTTTCTCTCTTGAAGCGCAGGAGGGAAGGATGTTTTCGCCGCTGGCGTTCACCAAGACTTATTCAATGGCGGTGGCTGCGGGGCTGGGGATTACGCTGGTGCCGGTGCTGATGGGCTGGTTTATTCGCGGCAAGATCCCTGATGAAAAGGCCAACCCGATTAACCGCTGGTTAATTGCAGCCTATGAACCCGTTCTGGAAAAGGTGCTCGACAGGCCAAAAACAACGCTTGCGGTAGCCGGCGTATTGCTGGTCGCTACGCTTTGGCCGCTGAGCAAGCTGGGCAGCGAGTTTATGCCGCCGCTGGATGAGGGGGATTTGCTGTATATGCCTTCCACGCTGCCAGGTATTTCGGCGCGTGAGGCAGGACGATTGCTGCAGCAGACCGATCGCCTGATCAAAACTGTACCAGAAGTTGAAACCGTTTTTGGCAAAGCGGGACGCGCCGAAACGGCCACCGACCCTGCGCCGTTAACAATGATCGAAACCACCATTCGCTTTAAGCCACGCGACCAGTGGCGGCCGGGAATGACGATGGACAAGTTGGTGAATGAACTGGATAGCGTGGTGAAGGTGCCGGGCATTGCCAACGTGTGGGTGCCGCCTATTCGTAACCGACTGGACATGCTGGCCACCGGGATTAAAAGTCCGGTAGGGATAAAAGTGAACGGTAATAATATTGCCGCTATTGAGTCGGTCGCCGGGCAGATTGAACATGTGGTCAGGCAGGTGCCCGGCGTGACCTCCGCGCTGGCTGAGCGGCTGAGCGGCGGGCGCTATGTGGATATTGACATCGACCGGCGTAAAGCGGCGCGCTATGGCGTTTCGGTTAAAGAGCTGCAGTCGATGGTTGCCACGGTTATCGGGGGGGAAAATATTGGTGAAACCATTGAGGGACGTGAGCGCTTTCCTATCAATGTGCGCTACCCGCGTGAACTGCGCGATAACCTGCAAAAACTACGCGATTTACCGGTTATCACCTCCAACGGCAGTCAGGTGGCGCTTTCTGAGCTGGCAAATATTGCGATTACAGAAGGGCCGCCGATGCTGAAAAGTGAAAATGCGCGCCTTTCAAACTGGGTCTATGTCGATCTGCGTGGCCGTGATTTGAAGTCCGCCGTGGAGGATATGCAGCGTGCGGTGGCCGAGCAGGTGAAATTGCCTGAAGGCGTTTCTCTTTCATGGTCAGGGCAGTTTGAATACCTGGAACGTGCGACGGAAAAGTTAAAAATTGTATTGCCTTTTACCTTGTTAATCATATTTGTACTGTTATATGTCACCTTCTCGCGAGTGAAGGATGCGCTATTAATTATGGGGACTTTACCGTTCTCGCTAATTGGCGGCGTGTGGCTGCTTTACCTGTTGGGATATAACCTGTCGGTGGCTGGCGCCGTGGGCTTTATTGCCCTGGCGGGGGTTGCCGCTGAATTTGGCGTGATCATGGTGCTTTATTTAAACCAGGCGCTAGCTAAGCATCAGAAAACTGACACTGTGCAGGATGGCGGTATGCTGCGGCGTGCTATTCACGAAGGTGCCGTGCTGCGCGTCAGGCCGAAGGTGATGACGGTGGCTACCATTATGGCGGGGTTGCTGCCGATCATGTGGGGCAACGGGACCGGATCGGAGGTGATGCGGCGTATTGCCGCCCCGATGATTGGGGGGATGGTAACGGCACCATTGCTGTCGATGCTGGTTATCCCTGCGGTATATATGCTGATTAAAAAAAGGAAATAAGTCTTGTTCGCCGGAGCGTATATAGTTATGCGCTCCGGCTTGCAATTTTATTCAATATTGTCTGACATCTATTTGGGAATTTAGCGTATTGACAGCTAGCGGTGGACAAATTTCTTTACGAGTCATGTGCTGATTTAGCATTCATTGAGATATAATTCAGTAAGGTACTTGTCGAATTTTTATATGGTAATAAAGACGTGACTTACGCGAATAAACTGTTCTCAATTTTGATTTTTGTTTGCACGCTTGGGTTGAGCGCTTCTGCTGCTGCGGAAGGCGGCTTTTTCAGCAATGCATGGGAAACCTTCTCCGACCAGGTGTCCAAAACCTGGCACGAGCCAGAACATTACGATCTTTACGTGCCGGCGATTACCTGGCACGCCCGCTTTGCCTATGACAAAGAAAAAACGGATCGCTACAACGAGCGGCCGTGGGGCGCAGGTTTTGGCCAGTCCCGCTGGGATGAAAATGGCAACTGGAACGGCATCTATTTGATGGCGTTCAAGGACTCCTTTAATAAGTGGGAGCCTATCGGCGGCTATGGCTGGGAGAAAACCTGGCGCCCGCTGAGCGATGATAATTTCCATTTAGGGCTGGGGTACACCGTCGGGGTTACTGCTCGCGATAACTGGAAATACATCCCTATCCCGGTTGTGCTGCCGCTGGCGTCTATTGGCTACGGCCCGGCAACCTTCCAGATGACCTACATTCCGGGCACCTATAATAACGGTAACGTCTACTTCGCGTGGATGCGTTTCCAGTTCTGATTTTACAGGCCTGAAGCCGGTGAAAACTGAGGGTTTTTATACCCCTTAAAAAACAAGGTGTAATGCGCAAGCTAGTAAAAAGTTAGCGACTTTTATCACTTTTTAGCAATTCTGGACTGGACAAAAGCCACCACAATTGTTGTACTGATGCCCGACACAGCATTTGTGTCGTTTTTTCATGTAAAGGTAATTTTGATGTCTAAGATTAAAGGTAACGTTAAGTGGTTTAATGAATCCAAAGGCTTCGGCTTCATTACTCCGGAAGATGGCAGCAAAGACGTGTTCGTACACTTCTCTGCAATCCAGAGCAATGGTTTCAAAACCCTGGCTGAAGGCCAGCGCGTTGAGTTTGAAATCACTAACGGTGCCAAAGGCCCTTCTGCTGCAAACGTAATGCCTATCTAAGTCATTACCAGTAGAATATAAAAACCCGCCAAGGCGGGTTTTTTTTTGCCTGTGATATTCAGGCAAACAGATAGATTTTTAAAAACATCCCCACGATAACGACGCTTATCAGCACGCTCGCCCAGCCGGTTATTTGCTCTTTCATTGCCCGTTCCCCCAAAGATATGGCTGGGATAGTGGCAGAGAAAAATTAAGCTAACATTAACGCTTCAGGGCTTATTGGGTCACGAAGAGAGAAACCAGCCAAAATGCGAGCGCGGTCATGATAAACGAGCCGGCCAGGTTGAGCAGGACGTTCATGCCAGCCCACATTAATCGTCCATCCTGCAGCAGCAAAACCACTTCCGCAGAAAATGTCGAAAAGGTGGTCAGGCCGCCGCAGAAACCGGTGGTTATCAGCAGCTTCCACATTGGATCGACGCTGCTAAAGCGGCTGAACAGCGCCAGACCAAGACCGATGATAAACGCCCCGGTCAGGTTAGCGATTAGCGTTCCGATGGGGATCCCCATATGCAGGGGATTGAACTTCATACTGAGAAACCAGCGTGCTACGCTGCCCATCCCGCCGCCGATAAAGACGGCGAATAGCATCTGAATCACGATTAATCCTTATTAAACATCAGTAATGGGAAAAGTGTAGCGTTCAGGCCGGGAGATTTATACCCGATGTGCTGTAATTAATCCTTTGAACGGCGAGGCGAATATGAAGGTGGCGGTCGGGCAGTTTGTGGTGGGGCCAGTCTGGCAGGAAAATGCGGCGAGCTGCGTCAGTCTGATGGCGCAAGCGGCGGCCAAAGAGGCCGATTTATTAGTCTTACCCGAAGCGGTGTTAGCCCGGAGTGATACCGATCCGGATATGTCAGTTAAGTCCGCGCAGAAGCTGGATGACGGCTATGTGCAACAGCTGCGGGCTGAAAGCCGGAAGAATGAGATGACAACGGTGCTGACGCTGCATGTCCCTACCCGCGACGGGCGGGCGGCAAACACTCTGTTGGCGATTCGCGGCGGCGAGATTGTGGCGAGTTACCAGAAGGTTCATCTGTATGACGCTTTCAGCGTGCAGGAGTCTAAGCTGGTGGATGCCGGAGCAAGCCTGGCTCCTTTGATCAACGTTGCCGGCATGAACGTGGGGCTGATGACCTGCTACGACCTTCGTTTTCCTGACATGGCGTTGAGCCTGGCGCTTGGTGGGGCAGAGGTTTTGGTTCTGCCAGCGGCGTGGCTAAAAGGTCCGCATAAAGAGGCTCACTGGGCCACGCTCCTCGCCGCTCGCGCGCTGGACTCAACCTGCTACATGGTTGCTTCCGGGGAGTGCGGCAATAAAAATATTGGCCAGAGCCGAATCATTGACCCGCTGGGCGTGACCGTTGCGGCAGCAGCAGAATCAGCCGCGCTGATTTTTGCCGAAATTACGGCAGAGCGAGTGATTGAAGTCCGGCAAATGCTGCCGGTGCTGCGTAACCGGCGGTTTGCGTTGCCGCAAATGTTATGATGTTTTTTTAATCAAATCTTGATTCACCTTGTTACAGATTGCTATTGTGTCGCGCGGACAAATGTCCGTTAATGCAATCAGGTCTTTTATTCGCCGTTGCCACGGCACGCATCACAAAAGAAGGTAGGTATGGGAGAGATTAGTATCACTAAGCTGCTGGTTGTCGGCGCGCTGATCGTATTGCTGTTTGGTACCAAGAAGCTGCGCACGCTGGGCGGCGATCTCGGTTCTGCCATCAAAGGCTTTAAGAAAGCGATGGCTGAAGACGACAGTGGCAAAAAGCCCGATACCGAAGCTGAAGCCTCTGCAGAACAACGTATCGTTCATAAAGACTGAACGACGGCTGCAAAATAAAAAACCGGCTCAAGATGGCCGGTTTTTTTATGAATGTCAGTTTATAAGTAACAATATGTAACTGCTGTTACTTCACTTCCATCCCTTTTGCCTGCAGGTCGGCATGGTAAGAGGAGCGAACAAACGGGCCACAGGCGGCGTGGGTGAAGCCCATTGCCAGCGCTTCGGCTTTCATCTCTTCAAACTCATCCGGACTCACGTAACGCTGTACCGGCAAGTGGTGACGGCTTGGCTGGAGATACTGGCCCAGCGTCAGCATGGTCACGCCGTGACGACGCAGGTCGCGCATCACTTCGATGATCTCTTCGTTAGTTTCACCCAGGCCCACCATCAGGCCGGACTTGGTTGGAATATCCGGATGGGCTTCTTTGAAGCGCTCAAGCAGCTTCAGAGACCAGTTGTAGTCTGCGCCTGGGCGAACGTTGCGGTAGACGCGCGGTACGTTTTCCAGGTTGTGGTTGAACACGTCCGGCGGCGTTGCGGTCAGAATATCCAGCGCACGATCCATACGTCCACGGAAGTCGGGCACCAGCGTCTCGATTTTGATGGTCGGGTTCTTTTCGCGAATAGCACGGATGCAGTCCGCAAAGTGCTGGGCACCGCCGTCGCGAAGATCGTCCCGGTCAACGGAGGTAATCACAACATAACGCAGACCCATATCGGCAATGGTCTGTGCCAGTTTTTCAGGCTCGTTAGCATCTGGCGCAACAGGGCGGCCGTGTGCGACGTCGCAGAATGGGCAGCGGCGGGTACAAATGGCGCCCAGAATCATGAAGGTCGCGGTGCCGTGGTTAAAACATTCAGCGAGGTTAGGGCAGGAGGCTTCTTCGCAAACGGAGTGCAGACCATTTTTGCGCATCGCCGCTTTAATGCCCTGGATACGGGTTGAGTCAGACGGAAGTTTGATTTTCATCCATTCTGGTTTTCTCAACAGCTCCTGGCGCTCTGTCGCCACGTTTTTAACCGGGATCAGAGCCATTTTATCGGCGTCGCGGTATTTAACGCCGCGTTCCATCACAATGGGTTTGCTCATAGGGTGCGTGTTCCAGTTGCGGATAATGAAGTCAGGCTAATTCAAGCTAAGTTAGGATCTATCAACTATTTTTGAATTAATGGCCGGAAGTATATCATCACGGCCAGGGAGAATCAGTATACCCCAACATGAAATGGAGAAAGAATTGTAAATGGGTTGTTGTTTTGTGCTAAATGCGAGGTTAACGGGCATGGTGTTCACCTCTGAAACGCCCGGCAAGAGGTGAAAACCACTGAGGATCAAGCGAACTCGGCGTGAATAGCTTTGATTATCTCCTGCAAAACCGTATCCCGGATGCTTAGCTTGTTAAAATGCATGCTGGTTTCCATCGTTTTATCAGCAAACAAATCACAGTCAACGGCTCGCAGGTTCCACGTCTCTTTGAACATTTCATACAGTCGCCAGGGCATGAAGCCCAGCAAATCGCTGCTGCCAAGCAGGGAGGACAGCGTGACATAGTTGTAGCTGCTGAATGCTATCTGTCGGTTGGGCAGCCTTTCGCTGATCTCCTGGCGCAGGTCGCGGAGTAAATCCTCCTGCATGATCAGGAAGGTGTGTTCCATATTTTGCATATCTTCGCGAGTGAGCGGCTGTTCAAGACAGGGATGACCTTCCCGGCAGACCACGGCGATACTTTCCTGATACAGCGGCACGCTGGTGATGGTGCGCGCGTAGTGGCGACTGGTGTCAATAATCAGGTCGGTTTGAAACTGGCTGAGCTGGGATTCGCCGTCGTTAATGGGCACATTGCGAATAAGCAGATTTGGATTGACCTTGCGGATCGCCGAATAGACTTTAGGGATAACTAAAGCCCCAATAGAGGGCTGAGTGGCAATGGTGATGGTGCGCTGCTGGTCATTGCTGTTGTTGAAATCAAGCGCGCCGAGAATGGATTCCAGACCCTGGCTGATATATTCGTGCAGGTGTGCCGCATACGCCGTCGGCGTAACGCCCTGGCCTTTGCGAATGAATAAGGGATCGGGGAAAATATAGCGCAACTTTTGGATAGACTGGCTGATAGCCGAGGGCGTGAGATTAAGCACTCTGGCCGCATTGACGATGCCTTTATGAATGTAAACAGCTTCAAAAATAGTCAGCAAGTTTAAATCTATGTTGCGTAACGTCTTGAATACGGGATAGTTGTTTTCACCATCGCGCTCCACGTTTTTTTTCTCAGACAGTGGGTTTTGCCCCATGTCAGGTCTCCGCTAAAAAATAAAGAATATTATATTTATAGATACAAATAGAGGGTTTGGGGGAATTAGTATACTTATTTTGCTAACCCAAGCACGAATGAGAAAAATTAAGCTATAGAAGCCCATTGTGGGCTGTCATATTATTTAAATAATGACGTTACTAAATTATCCAATTAGTGATTATAACTGATGGGCGAAAAAGTGATAAAAAAGGTGATATCAGGCCCGCAGGAGGCAGGCCTGACGTTTACTTCTCTTTGCAATATTCATACGGCGGGTGGTTTAGCAGGGCGATAAAGTTTTCTACCAGCCGGGGTTGGATATCCGCCACGCTGATGCCTTCAACAAACTGGCTGACCTGTGTCATCTCCAGCCCGGCATAGCCGCAGGGGTTAATGCGCAGGAAGGGGGACAAATCCATGTTGATGTTCAGTGCCAGACCGTGGAAAGAACATCCTCTACGAATGCGAAGCCCCAGAGAGCAGATTTTGCGTCCGTCGACATACACACCCGGCGCGTCGGCGCGGGGATATGCCTCAATATCATATTCTGCCAGCGTGTTAACCACGGTCTGTTCCAGCATGGTGACCAGTTCCCGCACGCCCAGCTTGCGTCGTTTTAAATTCAGCAGCAAATACATAACCTGCTGGCCCGGGCCATGAAAGGTCACCTGGCCGCCGCGATCGCTTTGCACAACGGGAATATCGCCCGGCATCAGAACGTGCTCGGCTTTACCGGCCTGACCCTGGGTAAAGACCTGAGGGTGTTCAACCAGCCAGATTTCGTCGGCCGTCGTCTCATCGCGGGTGTCGGTAAAGTCATGCATTGCCTGCGAGACGGGTTCATAAGGCTGCAGGCCAAGGGTGCGAATCAGGATAGTGTCTTGAGACAAAACAGCGTCTCCGGGAGAAAAGGGTGGCGGGAAGTATATCACAGCTAAAACCCGGCCTGAGCCGGGCTATCAGATTACAGCACCATACGAACGATTTCGATGTTGCCTAATTCTTCATACAGGGTTTCAACCTGCTCAATGTGGGTGGCATTGATGGTAATAGAAACCGAGTGGTAGTTACCTTTGCTGCTTGGTTTAACCTGCGGCGTGTAGTCGCCAGGGGCGTGGCGCTGCACCACCTCAACGACCAGATCAACCAGCTCCGGTTTCGCCAGGCCCATTACTTTGTAAGTAAAAGAGGTTGGGAATTCGAGCAGTTCGTTCAGTTTGGTTTTCATGGTAGCTCCAGCGTTACGGCAATAAAAATAATAACTCCCGCCGGCGGGCGGGAGTAGAGATTACGGATGAACTCATCGTGGTGTAGCGTCCGAAAACCGGTCTTACAGAAACAAAGAATCAGGTTCTCTGGTTTGCCCCAAACGGGCGAAAACCACGCTTTTCGGCCGTTTGTCATCAAGAATAACTCCCGCCGACGGGCGGGAGTTGCTTTGATGCTAAGTATATGGGGTCAAGTTCGACACTTTCAAGTGTTCAATAATTAACCGAACCAGTGGTGGAACATCAGCTTGATGTAATCAATGATTCGGCTGAAGAAATTCCCTTCCGGCATTTCCTGCAGAACAACTAATGGGCGCTGCTCGATGGTTTTACCGTCCAGCTGGAAGTTGATGGTGCCCACAACCTGGTTTTTCTGTAGCGGGGCGTGCAGTTCAGTCGTGGTCAACACGTAGCTGGCTTTCAGATCTTTCATGCGGCCGCGAGGAATGGTCAGATAAACGTCTTTATCCACACCCAGGGATGCACGATCGTTGTCGCCAAACCACGCTGGCTCAGAAGCAAACTCTTTGCCGGCTTTCAGCGGAGAAACCGTTTCAAAGAAGCGGAAGCCCCAGGTCAGCAGCTTTTTGCTTTCTGTTTCACGGCCTTTGTAGGTGTGCCCGCCAAGAACCGCGGAGATCAGACGCATCTGGCCTTCGGTAGCAGAAGCCACGAGGTTATAGCCTGCCGCATCGGTATGGCCGGTTTTAATGCCGTCTACGTTGAGGCTGGTATCCCATAGCAGACCGTTACGGTTGGTCTGACGAATGTTGTTGAAGGTGAACTCTTTTTCTTTGTAGATGGCGTATTCGTTCGGCACATCGCGGATCAGCGCCTGGCCTATCAGCGCCATATCACGCGCAGAGCTGTACTGCCCTTCGGCGTCCAGGCCGTGCACGGTCTGGAAGTGGGTGTTTTTCAGGCCCAGGGCGGAAACGTAGCCGTTCATCAGGCTAACGAAAGCATCCTGGCTGCCGGCAACGAAGTCGGCCATCGCCACGCAGGCGTCGTTACCTGACTGCAGGTTGATGCCGCGAACCAGTTTGTTAACCGGCACCTGCATACCCGGCTGCAGGAACATCAGCGAGGAGCCTTTAAACACCGGATTACCGGTGGCCCAGGCATCTTTGCCGATGGTGACCATCGCATTGTCGTCGAATTTACCGGCTTTCATCGCCTGGCCAATGACGTAGCTGGTCATCATCTTGGTGAGGCTGGCCGGGTCGCGGCGTGCGTCAGCGTTTGATTCGGCCAGCACTTTGCCTGAGTTGTAGTCAATCAGGATATACGCTTCTGCATCAATCTGCGGGACGCCCGGGATCATAGTTTTAATGTTGAGGTCGTCAGCTTGAGCAGAGGCCATAGTCGCAAGAGCGAAAGCCGAGGTGAGCGCCAGGCGCTTAACAAAACGTGCAGAAGGAGCTGTATTCATGATGGAACTACGACGTCCGTGATGGAATTAAAAAAAGTGCCTTACTATAGCAAAAGCATTTTTGACTGGCATCTGACTTTGCGCGTGAGTTTGTTAATGGTCTTTACACAAATTTACGGGCAAGAAACAGGCCAGTCAATGCTTTACATAGCGGGAGCGTTAGTCACAAATGACTGCTGTTGCGCTTCTGACATCAGGCGCTGTTGCAGGGCGGTGGCTTCAGTGCGGCTGCTGAACGGGCCAAGCTGAACGCGATACACGGCGCCGTTATGAGAAACGGCGCCCGGCACGCCAAACTGCTGGCTTAGCTTCTGCTGCCACTGGCTGGCACGTGCGCCGTCGCTCACGGCGCCAACCTGAACAACGTAACGCCCGCTGCTGGCAGGCGCGCTTGCGGCAGGTGCAGTGCGCTGAACGTGGCCTTGCGTTGAGCCCGGAGCGGTGACCGGCGCAGAAACGGCAGGGGCCGGTTGCTCAACGATCGGCGCTGGCTGTGGCGCTACTGGCGGTGTAGGTGCTGCTGCTGCTGCTGCGACAGGCTGCGCCGCCGCGGGGGCTGCTGCGGCTGTGGCCGGAGCATCAGGTGTTTCTATCACGCCGGCTGCAAGTGGTGTAGGAGCGCCGAGAAAACCGCTGCTCTGAACAGGTGCGCCGGTGGTGTCTGCGCTTTGCAGCGTCGAGTTGCTGATGGCGCGCACATCTCCCTGTGGCGTAGCTGGCTGAGCAGGGGAGGAGGCGCTTCCCATCCCGCCGCTAAGGTCCGGACGGGCCGGCAGCGCATAGGTCTGTTTAGCGATGGTAGTACAGACCGTACCCGGGCCGGACATTGTACCGTCCTGAGCAACGATAATTGGGTCAATACGGACTTTGGTATTGTTCGAGGTGTTCAGCCTGTCCGCCGCCGCGCGAGACAGCGAGATCGCCCGATCGTTGCCGTAAGGGCCGCGATCGTTGATGCGAACCACAATCATTCGGCCATTCGCGAGGTTAGTGATTCGGGCATAGCTAGGAATTGGCAGCGTTGGGTGAGCTGCGGTCAGCGCATTAGGATCAAAGGCTTCACCAGAGGCGGTCAGGTTGCTGCCTGGTTCGGCGTCGTAGATAGCCGCGAAGCCTGCCTGGCTGAAGTTTGCCGGATTCTGAACAATCTTGTAGCTTTTGCCGTTGTTCTGGTAATCCTGGTTAACTGACGGATTCAGCGGCTCGTAACGTGGCTCGGCGCCGCTGATTTCCACGACTGGACCGTTGCACACGGCCGGCTGTGGCGCCTGATTAACCGGCTGCTGACTCTCATCATTTGACGAACATGCTGCCAGTAACGCTGCTGCGATGCAGACGCCAGCCCACCGTTTTTGCTTACCCATTGCGCACCTCATCCAGTTACACGCTTTTTGATAACATTTTTCTGTGAGTATGTATCGACATGACGATACCAAACCCGGCCATCAGCACGATTAGCGCTGACCCCCCGTAGCTGACGAGCGGCAGCGGTACGCCGACCACCGGTAAGATACCACTAACCATGCCAATATTTACAAATACATAGACGAACAGGATCAGCATCAGCCCGCCGGCCATTACGCGGCCAAAGGTTGTCTGCGCGCGGGCGGCAATAAACAGGCCGCGCATAATCAGCAGCAGATAGAGCGCCAGCAGCACCAGAATGCCGACTAAGCCTAGCTCTTCCGCAAGCACCGCGAAGATAAAGTCCGTATGGCGTTCGGGCAAGAATTCAAGCTGTGATTGTGTACCGTGCAGCCAGCCTTTGCCCCGCAGGCCGCCGGAACCGATGGCAATTTTAGACTGAATTATATGATAGCCCGCGCCGAGCGGATCGCTTTCTGGATCTAACAGCATCATCACGCGCGCGCGCTGATAGTCATGCATCAGGAAGAACCACAGGATCGGCACGAAGGCGGCTACCAGCAGAACGGCCACCAGAATCAGGCGCCAGCTCATGCCGGACAGGAATAGCACAAACAGGCCCGATGCGGCGACCAGAATGGAGGTGCCCAGGTCAGGCTGGGCAGCAACCAGCAGGGTTGGCATGAAGATCAGGACGAGCGCAATGCCGGTGTTTTTCAGCGTGGGGGGGCAAACGTCGCGGTTAATAAAGCGGGCAACCATCAGCGGGACGGCAATCTTGGCGATTTCCGAAGGCTGGAAACGCACAAAGCCCAGATCGAGCCAGCGTTGGGCCCCTTTTGAAATAGCCCCGAAGGCATCGACCGCCACCAGCAGAATAATACAGAAAATATAGAGATAGGGCGCCCAACCTTCGTAGACGCGAGGCGGAATTTGCGCCATGACCACCATGATCACCAGTCCCATCAGGATCTGGCCAATTTTACGCTCCATCATGCCCATATCCTGGCCGCTGGCGCTCCACACGACCAGGGCACTGAACACCAGCAGCGCGAGGATGGTTACCAGGAAGGTCGGGTCGAGGTGAACCTTATCCCAAATTGTTTTTTTATTAGGATTGTCAGTCATGCTTATTGATCCTCTGCGGCCGAGGCGGCCGGTGCTTCCGACGGCAGTACCGTGTTGTTATCCCCTAACATGACGTGGTCGAGGATCTGACGCATGATAGTCCCGACGGCCGGGCCTGCGCCGCCGTTCTCCAGAATCATGGTCACGGTGTATTGTGGATTGTCATACGGCGCAAACGCCGTCATCAGCTTGTGGTCGCGCAGACGTTCGGCAATTTTATGCGCGTTATAAGTTTCGTTAGCTTTCAGGCCAAAGACCTGTGCGGTACCGGATTTCGCCGCCACTTTGTAAGGCGCATTTGCGAAGTATTTGTGTGCGGTTCCGTTTGGTCGGTTGGCTACGCCATACATCCCGTCTTTGGCTATTTCCCAATAGCCAGAGTGGATGTCACCCACCGGTGCTTCAGTTGGCTGCTGCCAGGGAACCTGTTTGCCGTTTTCAGTGGTGCTCATCAACAGGTGCGGAACGCGAACAATACCGTCGTTTATCAGGATCATCATCGCTTTGCTCATCTGGATTGGCGTGGCCGTCCAGTAACCCTGGCCGATACCGACCGGAATGGTGTCACCCTGATACCACGGTTTTTTAAAGCGCTTCAGCTTCCACTCGCGCGTCGGCATGTTGCCCGCGCGCTCTTCTGAAAGGTCGATGCCCGTCAGGTGACCGTAGCCAAACTTACTCATCCATTCGCCGATGCGGTCGATCCCCATGTCATAGGCGACCTGATAGAAGAAGGTATCGGCCGACTCTTCCAGGGATTTGGTGACGTTCAGGCGGCCGTGGCCCCATTTTTTCCAGTCGCGGTAGCGTTTTTCCGAGCCGGGCAGTTGCCACCAGCCGGGGTCAAACAGCGAGGTGTTACGGGTGATCACTCCGGCGCTCAATGCAGAAACTGCCATATAAGGCTTCACGGTAGAGGCCGGTGGATACACACCCTGAGTCGCACGGTTAATTAACGGCGTGTTCGGGTCGTTTAGCAGGCCCGAGTAATCTTTGCTGGAGATGCCGTCGACGAACAGGTTCGGGTTATAGCTTGGCATAGAAACCAGCGCCAGAATGCCGCCCGTACGTGGATCGGTAACAACCACCGCAGCGCGGCTCCCTGCGAGCAGAGTTTCAATGTAGGTTTGAAGCTTCAGATCGAGGGTCAGATAAATGTCATGCCCGGCCTGAGGCGGCACTTCTTTAAGCTGGCGGATGACGCGGCCACGGTTGTTAACCTCAACCTCTTCGTAGCCCGTTTGCCCGTGCAGGACATCTTCGTAATAGCGCTCTATGCCGAGCTTGCCGATGTCGTGGGTCGAGGCGTAGTTGGCCAGCTTGCCTTCTTTATCCAGGCGCTCAACGTCTTTGTCGTTGATTTTAGAAACATAGCCAATCACGTGGGTCAGCGCTGAACCATAAGGATAGAAGCGGCGTTTGTAGCCTTTGACTTCCACACCGGGGAAGCGGTACTGGTTTACGGCAAAGCGGGCAACCTGAACTTCCGTCAGGTTAGTTTTGACCGCAATGGAGGTGAAGCGGTGCGAGCGGGCACGCTCTTTTTTGAAATTCGCGATATCGTCATCGGTCAGATCAACCACCGGGCGTAGCGCCTCCAGCGTATCCTGAACGTTATCGACTTTCTCCGGCATCATTTCGATTTGATAGATGGTACGGTTCAGCGCCAGTGGGGTACCGTTGCGGTCGTAAATAATGCCGCGGCTGGGCGGAATAGGTACCAGCTTAATGCGGTTTTCGTTAGACCGCGTCTGATAGTCGTTAAAGCGAACGATTTGCAGATTATAAAGGTTGGCGATTAGCACGCCGGTAAGCAGCAAAATGCCGATAAAAGCGACCAGCGCCCGGCGCACAAAGAGCGCAGACTCAGCAGTATAGTCGCGAAAAGAATTCTGTAATTTCATTCGCTGCTTAGTATTACCCGCTCAGGTTTACTCACGATGGTATGGGTGGTTGGTGGTAATGCTCCAGGCCCGATAGAGGCTTTCCGCCACCAGCACCCTGACCAGCGGATGAGGCATGGTTAGCGCGGAGAGCGACCAGCTTTGTTCGGCAGCGGCCTTACAGGCTGGCGCCAGACCTTCAGGGCCACCGATTAACAGGCTGACATCACGGCCATCCTGCTTCCAGCGCTCGAGCTGTGTGGCAAGCTGGGGGGTATCCCACGGTTGGCCGGGAATATCCAGCGTCACGATTCGGTTACCTTTGCCCGCGGCGGCCAGCATCATTTCACCCTCTTTTTCGAGGATACGTTTGATATCGGCATTTTTGCCGCGTTTTCCAGCCGGAATTTCTACCAGCTCAAAAGGCATGTCTTTCGGGAAGCGACGCAGGTACTCGGTAAAGCCTGTCTGCACCCAGTCAGGCATTTTGGTTCCAACGGCCACCAGTTGCAGCTTCACCCGTTAGCTCCAGAGTTTTTCCAGTTCGTACAGCTGGCGGCTCTCTTCCTGCATGACGTGAACGATGATTTCGCCCAGGTCGACGACAACCCAGTCGGAAGCGTTGATGCCTTTCACGCCCATCGGCGACAGGCCAACTTCGCGGGAGGACTGCACAACGTGTTCAGCAATTGACATGACGTGGCGGTTAGAGGTCCCGGTGCAGATAACCATGCAATCGGTGATGCTGGATTTGCCTTTAACATCAATCGCGATGATGTCCTGGGCTTTGAGGTCGTCGATTTTATCGACAATGAAATCCTGAAGTGCTTTACCCTGCAAGTGTTCCCCCTGAGAGAATGAGAGTGTTTGGTTTAGCCCGTAATAACCCTGGACCAGCAGGGCAGGCGGCTTTGGCTGAAAAATTGGCCGACCAGCGCGAATCGCGGGCTATCATCCCATTGCGCGCCGGAGTTTGCATTGCCATTTTTGTAAAACTATTTCAGAAAAGCCGGATTACGGGCAGGAAATTATGGCAGCGGAGCATAACAGCCTGAGAAGTGGTGTCAATGGCTGGCGTTCCCGGTAAATCATAATAGCGTAATCCAGTACAGTTCACTGTCGTTCCCACCTGTAATTCAGACGAGCCCCAACGCTTAGCGATAAAGTCCTTGCTGGAGAATAAAAGCCAGTACGGCAGGCGGGAGCAGATCGTCGCAGGGTTGATTACTCTCAAGCCGATGGCGAATGGTGGTTGCGGAGATATCGTAGAGCGGCGTGGGGGCAAGAAAGACTTTCCCGGCCGGCTGCTGGTGTAGCGTTTCGACAGACTCCGTTACGTTTTTAGCCAGCCACTTTTGCTGGGTGGGTGTTTCCATGGTCAGCGGATAACCGGGCCGTTGAGCGACCAACAGGTGGCACAGCGTGAGCAGCGTTTCCCAACGGTGCCAGCGGTGCAGGCTGAGCAACGAGTCCTGACCAATAATAAAGGCCAGCGGCTGTTCTGGTCCCAGCTCGGCGCGAAGCTGCTCCAGCGTTTCCACGGTCCATGACGGCGTCGTCCGGGTCAGTTCCCGGTCATCCAGAGTGAAAAGTGGATTGTCTGCTATTGCAAGCTCAATCATCTCTTTGCGTTGCACGCTGCTCGCTTCCGGCTGTGGACGATGCGGTGGCACATTATTGGGCATGATGGTGACGCTTTTGAGTTTCACCAGGCGAGCCAGCGCTTCAACGGATTTCAAATGACCATAATGGATAGGATCAAAGGTGCCGCCGTACAGCGCTAACAAAGAGGAATCAGGCATCAATAAAGATTTCCGGTAAGGCTTTATGACAGATAAGCAAAGAAAGGCCTTCAAGTTCGTCCCAGACTGACTGCCCATAATCCTGCTTCAGCGTCAGTTCGATGCGGGTTAGCAGCCGAACGGCCTGATAAAGCTGTTCCGAAGAAACACGATTGAGCGCTTCAGTAACCAGCTGGCGGCGGTTTTGCCATACGCGTTGCTGATCGAACAGCGTCCGTAAAGGCGTCGTTGCCGACTGGCGTTTGAGATTGACCAGTTGCAGCAGCTCACGCTGCAGGGTTCTCAGCAGAATGACCGGCTCGCTGGCTTCCAGACGAAGCTGCTGCAATATATGCAGCGCTCGTTTGCTCTTTCCGGCGAGCAGCGCGTCTACCCAGTGAAAAGGCGTAAAATGAGCGGCATCATTCACGGCTTGCTCAACGCGCGGCAGCGTCAGTTTACCGTCCGTCCAGATTAGCGACAGCCTTTCCAGCGCCTGAGAAAGCGCCAGCAAATTGCCCTCATAGCAGTAGCAGAGCAGCTGATTGGCAGCCTCGTCCAGAGTCAGATTCATCTGTTTTGCACGCCGAGACACCCAGCGGGGCAGGTTGGCCTGTTCCGGCGTCTGGCAGGTCACCAGCACAGAGCGGTTTGCCAGCTGGGTAAACCAGGCGGCATTTTCCTGCGCTTTGGTCAATTTATTACCGCGAACCAGTAACAGAATATCGTCATGAAGCAGGCTAACCAGCATTTCCAGTTGAGCATTTATAGCGGCGTTTGGACCGTTTTCCGGCAGCAGTAAGAGCAGCGTCTGGCGGCTGGCAAACAGACTGAGCGCTTGGCAAATCGAAAACAGAGCCTGCCAGTCCGTGGAGGCTTCTATCTGAACGGTATGATGTTCTTCAAAGCCGTTTTGCTGGGCGTGTTTACGCACGGCATCCTGGCTTTCCTGTAATAAGAGAGGATCGTTACCTAACAACAGATACGCCGCGCGCAGCCCTTCATTGAGCTGCGCGTGGAGTTGTTCCGGATACAGGCGGATCATTTGCTAACGGAGGCTGCCGGCAGAGTGGTGGATACCCGGCCTGAAGGTTCGGCTGGTTTCGCTGCGCTAACTGGCTTTTCCTCGTCTTTTGTCGCGGCAAGATCGGCCGCGTGCACTGCCATCAGTTTACGAATCAGCTGTTGGGCAATGTTGGTGTACATCTCTTTGATAATCAAATCCTGCTCGGCGTCTTTCGCCAGCGCAGTCAGTGGGTTATCAAAGAACGAGCGGTAGGTCTTCGCGCTGATCGGATAAATGTCGTGCCCTGGGATCAGGACCTGAGCATTAACAACCATCACCATCTGGTATTCCGCGGTCTGGCCGTTCTGGAACACTGAAGCCGTGTCCTGGCCAAGGCTGTAGGCACCCACGCGCAGGGACGGAATATCCTTACGTACGCCAGTGCCGGTATCGTCAACAATCGTGACGCCGTTTAAGCGCAGCTGTTTACGAATTTCACGCGCTAATGGACCGTTAGGATCGCCAGAGTTGAGGATCAGCGTCTTCATCTCTGAAGGGACCTGCGTGTTGCCACGCAGGTGAAAACCACATCCAGCGGTGACCAGCACCGCCAGGGTTACTAACAGGGTGATAAAGGGATGTCGCACGCTTCCTCCTGCGCTTAGCCCACAACCAGGTTGAGCAGTTTACCCGGAACGTAAATCACTTTACGTACGGTTACACCCTCAAGATATTTCGCGACCAGATGTTCCTGACCGGCGCGCTCGCGCACTTGCTCTTCAGTAGCATCGGCAGGCACGGTGACTTTGCCACGGACTTTGCCGTTAACCTGAACGACAACCAGGCGAGAGTCTTCGACCATTGCCTGTTCGTCAGCCTGCGGCCACGGTGCATTATCCACATCACCTTCACCGCCCAGTGACTGCCACATATCGAAGCAAACGTGCGGGGTGAACGGATACAGCATACGTACAACGGCCAGCAGCGCTTCGTTCAGCAGAGCACGATCCTGCTCGCCGTCTTGCGGTGCTTTTGCCAGTTTGTTCATCAGCTCCATAATGGCAGCGATGGCGGTGTTGAAGGTCTGACGGCGGCCGATATCGTCGGTCACTTTAGCAATGGTTTTATGCACATCGCGACGCAGTGCTTTTTGATCTTCGCTCAGGGCGGCAACATCCAGCGCTGGAACGGAACCGCGGTTGGTGTGTTCGTAGACCAGTTTCCAGACGCGTTTCAGGAAGCGGTTAGCGCCTTCAACGCCGGATTCCTGCCACTCAAGCGTCATATCCGCAGGCGAAGCAAACATCATAAACAGACGAACGGTATCTGCGCCGTAGCGCTCTACCATGACCTGAGGGTCGATGCCGTTGTTTTTCGACTTCGACATTTTGCTCATGCCAGCATAGACCAGTTCACGGCCTTCTGCGTCACGGGCTTTGACAATGCGGCCTTTATCATCGCGCTCAACGATAGCGTCGACCGGGGAAACCCAGTTACGCTCGCCGTTAACGCCGGTGTAGTAGAAGGCGTCTGCCAGCACCATGCCCTGGCAAAGCAGCTGTTTGGCTGGTTCGTCGGACGTCACCATGCCCGCATCGCGCATCAGCTTGTGGAAGAAGCGGAAGTAGAGCAGGTGCATGATGGCGTGCTCAATCCCGCCGATGTAGATATCAACAGGCAGCCAGTAGTTGGCCGCTTTGGAATCCAGCATGCCTTTGTCGTACTGAGGGCAGGTGTAACGCGCGTAGTACCAGGAGGACTCCATAAAGGTGTCGAAAGTGTCGGTTTCACGCAGCGCAGGCATCCCGTTGACGGTGGTTTTCGCCCACTCCGGATCGGCTTTAATCGGGCTGGTGATGCCGTCCATGACCACGTCTTCTGGCAGAATAACCGGCAGCTGATCTTCCGGCGTTGGCATCACGGTGCCGTCTTCCAGGGTAACCATTGGGATTGGTGCGCCCCAGTAACGCTGACGGGAAACACCCCAGTCGCGCAGACGGAAGTTCACTTTGCGCTCACCCACGCCTTTAGCGGCCAGCTTATCGGCAATGGCGTTAAACGCCTGCTGGAAGTCCAGACCGTCGAATTCGCCGGAGTTGAACAGCGCGCCTTTTTCGGTCATTGCAGAGGCGGAAAGATCCGGCTCGCTGCCGTCGGCATTCAGAATTACGGGCTTGATTGGCAGGCTGTATTTTGTGGCGAACTCCCAGTCACGCTGGTCGTGGCCAGGCACGGCCATCACGGCGCCGGTGCCGTATTCCATCAGCACGAAGTTAGCTACCCAAACCGGAACGCTTTCGCCGGTCAGCGGATGAATGGCGTTAATGCCGGTGGCGACGCCCTTCTTCTCCATGGTTGCCATATCGGCTTCGGCCACTTTGGTGTTACGGCATTCTTCAATGAATTCGGCAAGGGTAGGGTTATTAACCGCAGCCTGCTGCGCCAGAGGGTGACCGGCGGCAACGGCCAGATAAGTCACACCCATAAAGGTATCAGGACGGGTGGTATAAACGGTCAGCTTCTCGGCGCTGTTTTGTACGTCGAAGGTGATTTCCACGCCTTCGGAGCGGCCAATCCAGTTGCGCTGCATGGTTTTAACCTGATCCGGCCAGTGATCCAGCGTATCCAGATCGTTCAGCAGTTCATCAGCGTAGGCGGTGATTTTAATGAACCACTGTGGGATCTCTTTGCGCTCAACTTTGGTGTCGCAGCGCCAGCAGCAGCCGTCGATAACCTGCTCGTTCGCCAGGACAGTCTGATCGTTCGGGCACCAGTTAACCGCGGAGGTTTTTTTGTAAACCAGACCTTTGTTGTACAGCTGAGTGAAGAACTGCTGTTCCCAACGGTAGTATTCAGGCGTACAGGTAGCCAGTTCACGGCTCCAGTCGTAACCGAAGCCCAGCGTTTTCAGCTGGTTCTTCATGTAATTGATGTTGTCGTAGGTCCACGGGGCTGGCGCGGTGTTGTTTTTTACCGCGGCGCCTTCAGCCGGCAGGCCGAAAGCATCCCAGCCGATCGGCTGCAGGACGTTTTTACCCAGCATACGCTGGTAGCGTGCGATAACGTCGCCGATGGTGTAGTTACGGACGTGGCCCATATGTAGTCGGCCGGAAGGATAGGGCAGCATAGAGAGGCAGTAGTATTTCTCTTTGCCTTCGTCTTCGGTCACTTCAAAAGTACGGTTCTCTTGCCAGTGTTGCTGGACGTTGGATTCTATCTCTTCCGGGCGGTATTGCTCTTGCATGGCAGCCAGTAGTCCTGTGTATGAAAGACGGCTACGAAACGTAGCCTTTAATGAATTAGAGTTTAGGCAGGCATAGCATAGCCGATTCGACAGCGGCAAAACAGCCTTTCGACGCCCTCAGTGACCATTTCACCGTTCCGTAGCGCTTGCAGTTTTTTACCCAGGGTGTGGCTAATCTAACAAAGCGTTGGCGGATTAACGTCTACTATTAGAATCAGTTACCACGCCGCGAATGCGGGAATCCTTCAAGGAGGCAGGCTAACGATGAACAAGGTTGCTCAATTTTATCGGGAACTGGTTGAATCGCTAAGTGAACGGCTACGCAAGGGGGAGCGCGATATTGATGCGCTGGTTGCCAGCGCCCGTAAGCAGATGAATGACACTGGTGAACTGACCCGAACGGAAATAGAGGAGGTAACGCGTGCGGTGCGCCGTGACCTTGAAGAGTTTGCTCGTAGCTATGGGGAAAGTCAGGAAGAGTTCACCGACAGCGTTTTTATGCGGGTGATTAAAGAGAGTTTATGGCAGGAGCTGGCGGACATTACCGACAAAACGCAGCTTGAGTGGCGGGAAGTGTTTAAAGATCTCAGCCATCACGGGGTGTATCACAGCGGGGAAGTTGTTGGGTTAGGCAATCTGGTGTGTGAAAACTGCCATCATCACATTGCGATTTACACGCCTGATGTGCTGCCGGTTTGCCCGAAATGCGGCCATAATCAGTTTCATCGGCGACCGTTTGAGCCTTAAAAAAAAGCCTTCCGCAGGGAAGGCTTTCAGACGGATGACAAACCTCTGGCGAGAGAAGAAATACCCGGCGGCTCGTTAAACAACTGGAAAATCAATTCATTGATTTTCGGCTGATAACCACAAAGAGGGAAAAACCACGCTTTTTTCCTCTTTATCATCAACATCAAAGCCTTCCGCAAGGAAGGCTTTTTACTGTGGCGCGTTACGCTTAGTGCAGAATTTTTGCCAGGAAGTCTTTGGCACGTTCAGACTGCGGATTATTGAAGAAGTCATCTTTGTTTGAGTCTTCGACAATTTTCCCTTCATCCATAAAGATCACGCGATTAGCCACTTTGCGGGCAAAGCCCATTTCGTGGGTCACCACCATCATGGTCATGCCTTCATTGGCCAGCTCAACCATGACGTCGAGTACTTCGTTGATCATTTCCGGGTCGAGCGCTGAGGTAGGTTCGTCAAACAGCATGGCGATAGGATCCATGCACAGGGCACGGGCAATCGCCACACGCTGCTGCTGGCCGCCGGAAAGCTGCGCCGGATATTTATCGGCGTGTGCGGCCAGCCCTACGCGCTCGAGTAATTTTAACCCTTTGGCGCGGGAGGCTGCTTTATCACGTTTCAGCACTTTGACCTGGGCAAGCGTCAGGTTTTCGATAATCGACAGGTGAGGGAACAGCTCGAAGTGCTGGAACACCATGCCAACGTGGGAGCGGAGCTGCGCCAGATTGGTTTTCTTATCGTTCACCTGAGTACCGTTCACCAGAATTTCGCCTTTTTGCACCGGCTCAAGGCCGTTGACGGTTTTGATCAGCGTAGATTTGCCGGAGCCAGAAGGCCCGCAAACGACGACAACTTCGCCTTTCTTCACTTCGGTTGAGCACTCGGTCAGCACCTGAAAGTGACCATACCATTTAGAAACATTTTTCAGGGTAATCATTACACAGTCCTTTTCTTCAAGTAGCTGACCAACAGCGATGCACTAAGACTAATGACAAAATAGACCAGGCCGGCAAACAGGATCATCTCGACCTGTGTGCCGTCGCGCTCGCCGATGGTGGAGGCGGTGCGGAAGAAATCAGCCAGGCTTAAAACGTAGACCAGCGAGGTATCCTGGAACAAAACGATGCCCTGGGTTAACAGTAATGGCACCATCGCACGGAAGGCCTGCGGCAGGATGATGAGTTTCATCGACTGCCACTGGGTCATGCCCAGCGCCAGAGCGGCGTTTGACTGCCCTCTGGAAATACTCTGAATACCGGCGCGAATGATTTCCGAATAGTAGGCGGCTTCAAACATGGAGAAGGCGACCATCGCAGAAATCAGGCGGATATCGGTTTTTGGCGACAGGCCAAGCACCGACTGCAGGAAGCCAGGCACCACCAGATAGAACCACAGCAATACCATAACCAGCGGCACGGAGCGGAAAACGTTCACGTAAGCGGTAGCAAACCATGCGATCGGCTTGAAGCTCGACAGGCGCATGACGGCCAGCAGCGTGCCCCAGACAATACCGATCACCACCGCGGTAACGGTGATTTTGAGCGTAATGACCAGCCCCTGCATTAAGTAAGGCAGGGCAGGTAGAATAGAACTCCAGTCAAGATCGAGCATTATTTGCCCCCCATATTGCCAGGCAGGCGAATTTTACGTTCAACCACATACATCACGCCCATGATGACGGCGTTGATCAGTACATAGGCAAGGGTAATCGCCGTAAAGGATTCATAGGCGTGTGCCGAGTAATCCAGCAGCTTGCCCGCCTGAGCCGCCATATCTACCAGACCAATGGTGGAAGCGATGGCCGAGTTCTTCACCAGGTTCATCATTTCGGAGGTCATTGGCGGCACGATGACGCGGTAAGCGTTAGGCAGCAGTACGTAGCGATAGGCCTGTGGCAGCGTCAGTCCCATGGCCAGGGCTGCGTTCTTTTGCCCACGAGGCAAGGATTGAATGGCGGCACGCACCTGTTCGCAAACGCGAGCGGCGGTAAACAGCCCCAGACAAATCATTGACGAGAGGAAGAACTGAATATTCGGATCCAGCTCGGACTTAAACCACATGCCGATGTTTTCCGGCAGCAGTTCAGGCACAACCAGATACCAGGTAAAGAATTGGACTATCAGGGGAACGTTGCGAAAAAGTTCAACGTAGAGCGTACCTAGCCCGGACAGGAATTTGTTAGGGACCGTACGTAAAATACCAAACAGAGACCCCACCAGAAAAGCAATGATCCATGCGGTTATTGACAGGGCGACGGTGACCTGGAAGCCATTCCAAATCCAGCCCAGATAGGTTGTGTTGCCGAACGGGGCGGGCTGTAAAAAGATTCCCCAGTTCCAGTCTATAGACATAACTTACTCCGAGATAAAAAAAAGAGGGTAGCGCAGGCTACCCTCGAAGATTGATGAGAAGCCGGTGCCTTGAAGCAGATCTTTGTCTGCGTTTTTGGGCACCTTCACGCTGGTGGGGGAACGACCCACCAACGTATAGTCTGTCCTGGCTTCAGTTCGTCAATCGGGAGGGCGGATTTTTCCGGCCCCTGTGTTTCTAATTAGTTGAGAGCTTTGTCGTTTGGTTCCTTGAACAGCGCTTTCATTTCGTCAGAAAGATCGAAGTTCATATTGAGGTTTTTCGGTGGAATTGGCTGTTTAAACCATTTATCAAACCATTTCGCGGCTTCACCGGAGGTTTGTGCCTGGGCGATGGTGGTATCCATCAGCTTTTTAAACTCTGGATCATCTTTACGCAGCATACAGCCGTAGGCTTCCTGGGACTGCGGCTTGCCGACGATCTCCCAGTTATCCGGCTGTTTAGCTTTTGCACGTTCCCCGGCCAGCAGGGCATCATCCATCATAAAGGCAACGGCACGGCCGCTTTCCAGGGTACGGAACGAGTCACCGTGGTCTTTGGCGCTGATAATCCGCATACCCATTTTCTGCTCGTCGTTCAGTTTGTTGAGCAGAATTTCGGAGGTGGTTCCGGAGGTCACAACAACGGTTTTCCCTTTCAGGTCGGGGAAGTCTTTAATTGGACCGCCTTTTTTCACCAGCAAACGGGTGCCGACAACGAAGATGGTGTCGGAGAAAGCGGCTTGTTTTTGACGCTCAACGTTATTGGTGGTTGAGCCACATTCAAAATCGAAGGTGCCGTTTTGAAGCAGTGGAATACGGTTCTGAGAGGTGATCGGAATCAGTTTTACCTGCAGGTCAGGCTTGTTCAGCTGTTTCTTAACCGCTTCTACGATGGCGTTTGAGTAGTCCTGAGAGTAACCAACCACTTTTTGCTGATTGTCGTAGTAAGAGAAAGGTACAGATGATTCACGGTGGCCGACCACGATAACGCCGTTGGCTTTGATTTTATCCAGCGTTGACTGCTGAGGTTTCGCGTCATCTGCATGAGCCATTGTGGCGCTCATGCCCATCACCAGCATTGCCGTGGCCAGTTTACGTAATTGCATATCCAACTCCTTAATCTTAGTGCCAGAGGAGGCACCGGTATCCGATGTGAGTGTTGTGTTTTGTTGTTTTTTCATGCTGCTAAAAGCGTCATGCAATGCCCTTTTGTTAGCATCTAACCTAGCTGAATGTAAAGAAATTGCTAATAAGATGTTTATTTTTGCGAAGCGCGCCGCACCATTTAAAGGCAAAGATATGCCAGTGCACTATAACGGTGCTTGCGATGTCGCCTTTTGGTGCATGCATTTTTCACTGCCCGATACCGCCAGGCCACAGGGCGTCTTTGCGCCAGCTATTTGATTTCAACTGTTTATATCTAGCAAAGCTTGTGCCAGAAATGAAAAAGGCCAGCAAATTTGCCGGCCTCTATGAGCGAGAAGGATGTGCTACTTTTTGCTGCGGTTACGCAGGTTTATCACCAGGGCGGTGAAACCGAATAAAGCGGTCACCACCCACAGCGGCCAGAAGCCGAAGCGTGCATAAGGCGTTAAGCCAGTGGTAGGTGTGACTTTCGCTTCCAGCACTTCGCGAGTGAACTGCGGAATGATGTTAGTGATCTCACCTTCGGCGTTGACCACGGCAGTTACGCCGTTGTTAGTGCTGCGCAGCAAAGGCCGCCCCAGTTCCAGCGAGCGCATACGCGCCATTTGCAGGTGCTGCCATGGGCCGATGGATTTACCGAACCAGGCATCGTTGGAGATAGTCAGCAGGAAGTCAGTGTCTGGCCGGAAATTATCCCGTACTTGTTCCCCCAGGATGATTTCGTAGCAGATTGCCGCCGTCAGCTTAACGCCGTTAGAGAGCAGCTGCGGCTGCACGTAGGGCCCACGGCTGAACGATGACATGGGCAGATCGAAGAACGGGGCCAGTGGACGCAAAATCGATTCAAGCGGTACAAACTCACCGAATGGCACAAGGTGGTTTTTATTGTAGCGATTACTGCTGGTGTAGCTGTAAGGGCTACCTTCACCAAGTGTGATAATGGTGTTGTAGGTGTCGTACCGGTTTTGCTTGTTCAGACGCGCGTCAACGATACCGGTAATTAATGAGCTGTGCTTTGCCCGCAGCAGATCATCCATCATGGTCAGGAACTGCTGCTGATTTATTTCCAGGTCGGAGATAGCCGATTCCGGCCAGATGATAATCTTGGCTTTGCCCATCTCTGGCTCTGTTTTATCCAGATAAATTTTCAGCGTGTCCAGCAGCTGGCTTTCATTCCACTTCAGGGACTGGGGAATGTTACCTTGCACCATTGCCACATCTACGGAACGCTCTGGCAGGGGCTGGAACCACTGAATATTGCGCAGTGGCCAGGGCAACAGCAGTAAAGCCGCAGAAACCAGGGCAGGAACCCATTTCCGTGCCTGCAAGGCGTAAACCAGAAGGCCACTGATAATCATCAGCAGGAACGTAATCGTGTCGACCCCCAAAATCGGGGCTATGCCTTTTAGTGGGCCATTGATTTGGCTGTAGCCAAACTGCAGCCACGGGAAGCCGGTTAACACCCAGCCGCGCAGGAATTCGGTAATTTGCCAGACGACCGGGGCGGCAATAGCCACGCGCCACCACGTTGTTTTCGGCCATAGCTTGCTGAGAATGCCGGCAAACAAACCGGTGTAGAGCGACAGATAAGCGGCCAGCAGAACCACCAGGAACACGTTCACCGGGCCCGGCATACCGCCGAACTGTGCGATGCTGACATAGACCCAGTTGACCCCGCTGCCGAACAGCCCCAGCCCCCAGAAGAAGCCAATCGCGGCGCTTTGTACCGGGCGACGGGTTAGCGTCAGGCCCTGTAAGCCAGCAAGAGAAACAATGGCTGCAGGCCAGAAATCATATGGGGAAAAGGCCAGCGTTCCGCAGGCCCCAAAGAAAAGCGCCAGCAGCAGGCGAATGCGCTGGCGTTGTAGAAGTTGAGCTATAGCCATAGCTGAGTTATTCGTCCAGTTTAGGTTGCGGCGAGTCGTCCGGAATTCTGACATGAACCTGAATAATACGACGGCTATCGGCCATGGCGACTTTGAACTGGTAACCATCTATTTCAATGGTTTCGCCACGGGCCGGCAGGTGCCCAAAGGCTTGCATTACCAGGCCACCGATGGTGTCGACTTCTTCATCGCTAAAGTGCGTGTCGAAGGTTTCGTTGAAGTCTTCAATAGAGGCGAGGGCGCGCACCGTCCACGTATGGCGGCTCAGCTGGCGGAAATCGCCGTCTTCCTCGTCGTCGTACTCGTCTTCGATTTCCCCGACAATCAGTTCGAGAATATCTTCGATAGTCACGAGACCTGAAACACCGCCAAATTCATCAATGACAATCGCCATATGATAGCGCTGCTGACGAAACTCTTTCAGCATGCGGTCAACCCGCTTGCTTTCAGGCACGACAACCACCTGACGTAACACTTTTTCCATGCTGAAAGGCTCAGAATCGCTGCGCATAAACGGCAGCAGATCTTTTGCCATCAAAATCCCTTCGATGTGATCTTTATCTTCGCTTATTACCGGGAAACGGGAGTGAGCGGAATCGATAATGACATCGAGGCACTCGTCCAGGGTCTGGTTGTGTTTGAGCGTGACCATCTGTGAACGCGGGATCATGATGTCGCGGACGCGCTGGTCGGCGATATCCATCACCCCTTCGAGCATGTCACGGGTATCCTGGTCTATCAGAGAGTTTTGCTCAGAATCACGAATAAGCGTCAGCAGATCGTCACGGTTTTTCGGTTCACCGTGAAACAGCTGGTTGAGGATGAGGGAGAAGAATCCCTTTTTGGCTTCCGGCGTGTCACTATTCTGTGAATTGTCGTCGCTCATGGCGTTAGGTTTAAGGCCTCATATAAATCAAATACTAACAGGCAGCCTGATGGTGCGCTGCCTGCGCTTAATTGCGGCAAAGGGAAAGCCCTGAGCCGACTACTCTTTCTCGGCAATGTACGGATCGGCATACCCAAGAGCAAGCATTATCTCTGTTTCCAGCGCTTCCATCTCTTCGGCTTCATCGTCTTCAATGTGGTCGTAACCGAGCAGATGCAGGCTCCCGTGTACAACCATATGTGCCCAGTGAGCCTCCAGCGGCTTCTCTTGTTCTTTGGCTTCCTGCTCAACCACCTGACGGCAGATGATCAGATCGCCCAGCAGCGGAAGTTCGATCCCCGGCGGGGCTTCAAACGGAAAAGAGAGCACGTTAGTGGGCTTATCTTTTCCGCGATAGGTCAGGTTCAGGTCGTGGCTCTCGGCTTCGTCTACCAGGCGAACGGTGACCTCGGACTCTGGCTGAAACTGAGGAATAACCGCATCCAGCCAGCGCTGAATTTGTGCTTCATCCGGCAGACCGCCTTCTGCTTCGCAGGCAACCTGTAAATCTAAAATAACCTGACTCATTTGCTCTCCTGAGCGGTAGCCTGCAGGGCAAGGGCTTCACGTTTACGCTCGGCGGCAAGCTCGTCTTTGCGTTTTTGATCGGCGGTTTCCCAGGCTTCATAGGCGTTAACGATGCGGGCCACAACCGGGTGGCGCACCACGTCTTCGCTGTTAAGGAAGTTGAAGCTGATTTCATCCACCTCGGCCAGGACGTCGATAGCATGACGTAGGCCTGATTTCAGGTTGCGTGGCAGGTCAATTTGCGTCACGTCGCCGGTGATGACCGCTTTGGAGTTAAAGCCAATACGGGTCAGGAACATTTTCATCTGTTCCGTGGTGGTGTTCTGGCTTTCATCGAGAATGACAAAGGCATCGTTCAGGGTACGGCCGCGCATGTAGGCGAGCGGTGCCACTTCGATAACGTTGCGCTCAATCAGCTTTTCGACTTTCTCGAAGCCCAGCATTTCAAACAGGGCGTCGTAAAGCGGACGCAGGTACGGGTCAACCTTCTGGCTTAAATCGCCAGGCAGGAAGCCCAGTTTTTCACCCGCTTCAACCGCCGGACGAGTCAGCAGAATCCGGCGGATCTCCTGGCGTTCCAGCGCATCAACCGCGGCGGCAACGGCAAGATAGGTTTTCCCTGTCCCTGCCGGCCCAATGCCGAAAGTGATGTCGTGGTCGAGAATATTCGCGATGTACTGCGCCTGATTAGGCGTACGCGGCTTAATAACGCCACGCTTGGTTTTAATATGGATAGCTTTACCGTAGTCCGGCACGCTGTCGGCCGTTTGCTCAAGCACCCGGCTCTCTTTAATCGCCAGATGAATTTGCTCCGGGTCGATATCCTGGCTTTGGCCGCGCATTGGCGCGGTGTCTACGTACAGATGGCGCAGAATATCCGCCGCGGCGTTAACGGAAAGCTCACGACCGGTGAGCCTGAAGTGATTGTCACGACGGTTGATTTCAATCCCCAGTCGGCGTTCCAGCTGTTTGATGTTGTCATCAAAAGGGCCGCACAGACTAAGCAGACGGGCGTTATCCGCCGGTTCCAGCGTTAATTCACGTGTTTCGATATTCAAACTTATCCTCTGGGTCACTCGGGGCCAGTTAGAGTAAACGGTCTCGCGTAGCCGAAAATACGGTTCGGCTACAGGGAAATTATTTATCCCGCAGCGTGATGGCGCAAGCGTCACAATTGATATTTGGGTTATGCCTTCAGAATGCAAGTGCAAACAATGAGACAGCCTGTCGGGACGTGGAATTAGCGTTCCGGCAGGCCGTGGAGAGAATTAAGGCTGGTAAGTCCCCACGCCAATTTCATTCTCTTTGCGGGTACGAGCAATAACGGAAGCCGGGGTTTCAGCAATACGCAGGCCCATCTCGCTTTCTGTGCGTACCAGCTTCGCGCGCAGGGAGTTTGTCAGGACTTCGGTGATTTCAACATCCACGAATTTCCCTACCATATCCGGCGTCCCTTCGAAGTTCACCACACGGTTATTTTCCGTGCGGCCGGACAGCTGCATAATGCTTTTACGCGAAGTCCCTTCCACCAGAATGCGCTGCACCGTGCCCAGCATTTTACGGCTCCATTCCATTACCTGCTGGTTAATACGGTCCTGCAGGATATAAAGGCGCTGTTTTTTCTCTTCTTCCGGCACGTCGTCAACCATGTCGGCCGCCGGAGTGCCCGGACGAGCAGAAAAGATGAAGCTAAAGCTGGTGTCAAAGTTGACGTCAGCAATCAGCTTCATGGTTTGTTCGAAGTCCTGGCTGGTTTCACCCGGGAAGCCAACGATAAAGTCTGAACTGATCTGAATATCCGGGCGCGCCGCGCGCAGCTTGCGAATAGTCGATTTATACTCCAGCGCGGTATGTGTACGGCCCATCATATTCAGCACACGGTCAGCGCCGCTTTGAATAGGCAGGTGCAGGAAACTCACCAGCTCCGGCGTATCGCGATACACTTCGATAATATCGTCTGTAAATTCGATAGGGTGGCTGGTGGTGAAGCGAATACGGTCGATACCGTCAATCGCCGCAACCAGGCGCAGGAGTTCGGCAAACGAGCAGATGCCGCCGTCATAGGCCGCTCCGCGGTATGCGTTAACGTTTTGCCCGAGCAGGTTGACTTCACGCACGCCCTGTTCTGCCAGTTGAGCGATTTCAAACAGAATATCGTCGCAAGGGCGACTCACTTCTTCGCCTCGGGTGTACGGTACTACGCAGTAGGTGCAATATTTGTTGCAGCCTTCCATGATGGAAACGTAGGCAGTCGGGCCTTCGGCTTTCGGCTCAGGCAGCCGGTCAAATTTTTCGATTTCCGGGAAGCTGACGTCCACCACCGGACTGCGTGTGCCGCGAACCTGGTTGATCATCTCCGGCAGGCGGTGCAGGGTTTGCGGCCCAAAGACGATATCTACATAGTGCGCCCGCTGGCGTATTTTCTTCCCTTCCTGAGAGGCAACGCAGCCGCCGACGCCAATGATCACGTCCGGACGTTTGGCTTTGATATGCTTCCAGCGCCCCAGCAGGTGAAACACCTTTTCCTGTGCTTTTTCGCGAATAGAACAAGTGTTCAGCAGCAGAACGTCCGCTTCATTCGCGTTATCGGTCAGCGTAAAGCCGTGGGTGCTGTCCAGCAGGTCGGCCATTTTCGATGAATCGTATTCGTTCATCTGGCAGCCCCAGGTTTTTATATGGAGTTTTTTTGTCATCGACTTGCCATTGCTCAAGGTGAAGTCAGGAATTAAGCCGGATAGTGTAATGCTTTGCTATGGATGTGACCAGCCTGGGAAAAGCCAGTAGAATCAGCAAAGATGAATGAAGGAAAGAGACTTATGGTAAATCAACCAATTGAAGTAGCCGTTGTTGGCGGCGGTATGGTCGGCGCTGCGGCAGCGCTGGGGCTGGCGCAGCACGGTTTTAGTGTGGCGGTGATTGAACACCAGGCACCTGAAGCTTTTGTTCCAGGTAGCCAGCCGGATGTCCGCATTTCTGCCATCAGCAGCGCATCGGTTGGCCTGCTCAAGTCTCTTGGCGTCTGGGACAGCGTTTTAGCCATGCGGGCGCATCCTTATCGTCGTCTGGAAACCTGGGAATGGGCGAGCGCACACGTTGGCTTTGATGCCGAAGAACTGGGCTTACCCGAGCTGGGTTTCATGGTAGAAAATAACGTGCTGCAGCGTGTGCTTTGGCAAGCGCTTGAGGCGCATCCGAATATCTCTTTGCGTTGTCCGGCGAGGCTGCAGCGAATCCATCGCCAGGCCGCTAATTGGGCGCTCGAGTTAGAAGACGGCGGCTCACTCAATGCGGCAATGGTGATTGGCGCGGATGGCGCCAATTCCCAGATCAGAAAATGGGCGGGGATCGGTGTGCATGCCTGGCAGTATCGTCAGGCCTGTATGCTGATTACCGTTAAATGCGAGTTTGAGCCGGGGGACAGCACCTGGCAGCATTTCACGCCGACAGGGCCGCACGCTTTCCTGCCGCTGTTCGATAACTGGGCCTCCCTGGTTTGGTATGACACGCCGGCGCGTATTCGGCAACTGCAGGGAATGAACATGCCGCAGCTGCAAAAAGCGATTACGGCCGCTTTCCCTCAGCGACTCGGGGCGGTTACGCCGGTTGCCAGTGGGGCATTTCCGCTGACTCGTCGACACGCTTTGCAGTACGTCCAGCCGGGGCTGGCGCTGATAGGGGACGCGGCGCATACGATTCACCCTTTGGCGGGGCAGGGCGTTAACCTGGGGTATCGCGACGTGGATGCTTTGCTTGATGTTCTGATCAATGCCCGTAGCCACGCCGAGGACTGGTCGAGCGAAGCTATCCTGAAACGTTATCAGCGGCGCCGTCAGGCGGATAATTTCCTGATGCAGAGCGGAATGGATCTGTTCTATGCGGGGTTTAGCAATAACCTGGGGCCGCTGCGCGTGGTGCGAAATATTGGGCTGATGGCGGCGGAAAGAGCCGGTGGCCTGAAGCGTAAAGCGCTGAAATACGCTCTGGGATTATAGTTAAGACGCGCAGGGCGGTTAACCGCTCTGCTCATACAGACTAAATTTCAGATAGCAAAAAGCCCGCTTGCGCGGGCTTTTCATTGTGTGGCTGGGGTGCAGGGATTCGAACCCCGGAATGCTGGTATCAGAAACCAGAGCCTTACCGCTTGGCGACACCCCAATTGCGTTAAACAGACTGCTTAACGACTTTAAAATTGGCTGGGGTACGAGGATTCGAACCTCGGAATGCTGGTATCAGAAACCAGAGCCTTACCGCTTGGCGATACCCCAACAATTTTTTTGGATTTACCGAAGTTAATCAATAATTCCTTTGTATGGTGGCTACGACGGGATTCGAACCTGTGACCCCATCATTATGAGTGATGTGCTCTAACCAGCTGAGCTACGTAGCCAGACCTTATCATATTTTCCGATGGCTGGGGTACCTGGATTCGAACCAGGGAATGCCGGTATCAAAAACCGGTGCCTTACCGCTTGGCGATACCCCAATAACCGTCGCGGTGAACCGCATGTATCGAAAAATAATGGCTGGGGTACCTGGATTCGAACCAGGGAATGCCGGTATCAAAAACCGGTGCCTTACCGCTTGGCGATACCCCATCCGTGCAACGCGAAAGATAAATGGTGCGGGAGGCGAGACTTGAACTCGCACACCTTGCGGCGCCAGAACCTAAATCTGGTGCGTCTACCAATTTCGCCACTCCCGCATAAAAAAGATGGTGGCTACGACGGGATTCGAACCTGTGACCCCATCATTATGAGTGATGTGCTCTAACCAGCTGAGCTACGTAGCCATCTTTTTACGCGCTACCTTATCGGCGTTGCGGGGCGCATTATGCTGAGTTGACTCTACAGCGTCAACTAGTTTTTTCCCGAAAATCCGCTCAGAATGCTCGTTTGAATGACTTGCGAACAGCTTGCTTGAAATATCGACAATAACGCACGTTTTTGTTTTTAATTCCGCTTAAAAACAGGGATAAAGCCGCGACAGGAATACAGAAACAACAACGGGCCCTAAGGCCCGTTCAGACGGCTGGCAACGCTCTGATGAGAGAGAAAATACCAGACCGCATATCTTTAAAAAAAGGAAAATCAATTCGTTGATTTTCGGCTGCTCACCACAAAGAGGGAAAAGCGTGGTTTTCCCTTCTTTGTCAGTAACTTCAACGAGTCATGAGGCCCGTTGTTTTAAGCTAAATCAGCGATTAATACGCGGCCTGGTGCACACCTACCGCGCGTCCTGATGGATCGTTCATGGTTTTGAACGACTCATCCCATTCGATCGCTTTTGCAGAAGAGCAGGCCACTGACGGGCCGCCCGGTACGCATTCAGCCGCGCTCTGCAGCGGGAACAGCTCTTCGAATATTTCGCGGTACAAATAGGCTTCTTTCGAGCCCGGCGTGTTGTATGGGAAGCGGTAGGCGGCGGTGGCCAACTGCTGGTCGCTAATCTGTTCAGCGGCCACTTCTTTCAGCGTATCAATCCAGCTGTAGCCTACGCCATCAGAGAACTGCTCTTTCTGGCGCCACGCCACGCTTGCCGGCAGGTAGGATTCGAAGCACTCGCGCAGGACATGCTTCTCCATTTTACCGTTGCCGCACATTTTATCCTGCGGGTTGATGCGCATCGCCACGTCGAGGAATTTTTTATCCAGGAACGGGACGCGGGCTTCAACGCCCCAGGCAGACATCGCCTTGTTGGCGCGGGCGCAGTCAAACATGTGCAGCGCCTGCAGTTTACGCACGGTTTCCTCATGCAGCTCTTTGGCGTTTGGCGCTTTGTGGAAGTACAGATAACCGCCGAAGACCTCATCAGAGCCTTCCCCGGACAACACCATTTTGATGCCCATCGCTTTGATTTTACGCGACATCAGGTACATCGGGGTTGAAGCGCGGATCGTTGTCACATCGTAAGTTTCAATGTGATAGATAACATCGCGGATCGCATCCAGGCCTTCCTGCACGGTGAAATGGATCTCGTGGTGAACTGTGCCCAGGTGGTTAGCGACTTCCTGCGCAGCTTTCAGGTCAGGAGAACCTTCCAGACCGACGGCGAAAGAGTGCAGCTGCGGCCACCAGGCTTCGCTGCGTTCTTCATCTTCCACGCGGCGCGCGGCAAATTTCTTGGTGATCGCGGAAATCACGGAAGAGTCCAGCCCGCCGGACAACAGAACGCCATAAGGTACGTCGGACATCAGGTGGCTTTTCACGGAATCTTCCAGCGCCTGACGCAGCGCATTTTTATCCGTGACGTTATCTTTTACTTCTTCGTAGCTGAACCAGTCGCGCTGATAGTAGCTGCGAATTTCGCCGTCTTTACTCCACAGGTAGCTGCCCGCCGGGAACTCTTTGATGGTGCGGCAAACCGGTACAAGGGCTTTCATTTCTGAAGCAACATACATGTTGCCGTGTTCATCGTGGCCCATATACAGCGGGATAATGCCGATGTGATCGCGGCCAATCAGGTAAGCGTCTTTCTCGCTGTCGTAAAGTGCGAAGGCGAACATCCCCTGCAGGTCATCAAGGAAGTCAGGGCCTTTTTCCTGATAGAGCGCCAGGATGACTTCACAGTCTGAACCGGTCTGGAAGGTATAGCGGTCGCCGTATTCGGCGCGCAGAGCCTGGTGGTTGTAGATTTCGCCGTTAACCGCCAGGGCATGAGTTTTTTCGGTGTTGTACAACGGCTGAGCGCCCGCGTTGACGTCAACGATGGACAGACGTTCGTGCACAAGAATCGCTTTATCGCTGGCGTAAACACCTGACCAGTCCGGGCCACGGTGGCGCATCAGGCGCGATAATTCCAGCGCTTTTTTGCGCAATTCAACTGCATCAGTTTTGATATCCAGAACGCCAAAGATAGAACACATATAACTTCTCCGTACACTTGCCTGAGCGATTTGAGTTGTGGTGCTGCGTTGCCGATTTTTGCTTTTACTGCGGCTTTGCTGCGTTGCTTAGTAATGAAAATGCTCAATCGCTGAAGGGAATGCAAGGCTTTTAGCTTTCAGCTAATAAATAGTGCAGTGAGGATTGCTGATTGATGAAAAATGATGATGTTTTTGGCGTTAAAATTAACGGATCGTCAATTTTTAACAATTTGTACTGAGGTTTGCTTCTGCTACGCGGCGATTTTTTATCGATATAAAAATGCCGGCTGCGTGCCGGCATTCTGAATTAGAAGATATCGATTTCAGCCACAGAGGGGTAAATCCAGCTCGGCCTGAAGGGCATATCGTCAACGTTGTTCAGGCTGGAGACGCCAGACAGCACAAGGATGGTTTCAAGGCCGGCCTGGAAGCCCGCGAGAATATCCGTCCGCAGGTTATCGCCCACGATGACGGTTTGCTCGGAATGTGCCTGCATTTTGTTAAGCGCCGCGCGGATAATCCACGGGCTTGGTTTGCCGACATAAAACGGCTCGCGCCCGGAGATTTTCTCAATGCCAGCGCAAAGCGCGCCGCAGGCCGGGCTAAATCCGTGACCGTGGCTGTCAGGGTTGGTGGCAATGAAACGTGCCCCGTTTGCCACGAAGTAAGCGGCTTTATGCATCATTTCCCAGTTAAAGGAGCGAGTTTCACCGACGATGACAAAGTCAGGATTGATGTCGGTAATAGTAAATCCAGCTTTGTAGAGCTCGTGAATCAGCGCCCCTTCACCGACGACGTAGGCTTTCTTGCCTTCCTGACGACGCAGGAAATCGGCCGTGGCCATGGCCGAGGTGTAAAACACGCTCTCCGGCACGTCGATGCCCGCGGAGGCAAAGCGGTTGGCAAGATCCTGGCTGGTCTGGGAAGGGTAGTTGGTCAGCAGCACCAGCGGCATTTCTTTTTCAAGAATACGTGCCAGAAATTCATTAGCGCCCGGCACGGCGACGTTGTCGTGCATCAGCACGCCATCGATATCACAAATTACGTTCTGGATGGTGGTCATTAACAACTCTGGCTCACGGAATGAAGTCGGTAACTATAGCGTAAAATGCTGCCTGGGCAGCATTAACTTTCCAGCAAATGCTGAAGTAAGACGCCGTTTAGCATTGAGCGCTTAACCAGCGCAAAGGCCCCGATGGCTGAGCGATCGTCCAGCCTGGAGCAGACAATAGGCAAGTTCTTACGGAAGGCGTTTAATACCTGAGTGTTGATGCAGCCTTCGATGGCCGGCAGCAGCACCTTTTCGGCTTCAATTATTTCGCCGGCAAGGACGACCTTTTGCGGGTTAAACAGGTTAATAGCGATGGAGATGGCTTTTCCCAGATGGCGACCAACGTGTTCCAGGACTTCACAGGCCAGCGCATCGCCTTTATTGGCCGCTTTGCAGATGGCCTGAATACTGCAATCTTCCAGCGTCAGGCGGCTGTTGTAGCCTTGTTCCAGCAAATGGCGGACGCGTTTTTCAATGGCGGCGTTTGCGGCAATGGTTTCCAGGCAGCCAAAGTTACCGCAGTGGCAGCGCTCGCCCAGCGGATCTACCTGAATGTGGCCAATCTCACCCACGTTCCCGTTGCGGCCGATAAAAATCCGCCCGTTTGACAGGATACCCGCCCCGGTGCCGCGGTGAACGCGCACCAAAATAGAGTCTTCGCAATCGTGAGTTGCACCGAAGTAGTGCTCGGCCAGCGCAAGGCTGCGAATGTCATGGCCGACAAAACAGGTCACGTTGAAACGTTTTTCCAGGCTGTCGACCAGCGCCCAGTTGTTGACGGCGATGTGCGGCATATAGCGGATCACGCCGCTTTCGGGGTCAACCAGCCCTGGCAGGATGACCGAAATAGCGATAAGTTCGCGGGTTTTACGCTGCCAGGTTTCGATAAAGTGGCTGATGGCGTTGAGCAGCGCATGCTCGAGCGTTTCCTGCGTGCGTTCCGGCAGCGGATAGTGCTCTTCGGCGATAGATTTCGCGCTCAGGTCGAACAGGGTGATAGTGGCATCGTGGCGCCCAAGGCGGACGCCAATGGCATGGAAGTTACGTGTTTCAGTCGTAATAGAGATAGCGCGGCGGCCGCCGGTGGAGGCCTGCTGATCGACTTCTTTGATCAGGCCGCGCTCAATAAGCTGGCGAGTAATTTTTGTGACGCTGGCGGGCGCAAGCTGGCTTTGTTCGGCAATCTGGATGCGCGAGATGGGACCGTGCTGATCGATCAGGCGGTAGACCGCCGCGCTATTCAGCTGTTTTACCAGGTCAACGTTACCAATTTGGGCTTGTCCGCCAGTCGTCATGCTATTTACTCAGTTACGACCTCGTTACCATTAACGATGGTCTTGATAATTTTATAGTCGCGGTTAAACACGGTGAGGTTGGCCACTTTACCGGCTTCAATTGCCCCCAGGTGCTTGTCCACGCCCATGGCGCGAGCAGGGTAGAGCGTTGCCATGCGCAGGACTTCATCCAGGGCGATGGCCGCGTGTTCCACCAAATTGCGAACGCCTTGAATCATGGTCAGTGCAGACCCGCTCAGCGTACCGTTCTCATCTACGCACAGACCGTCACGGTAGTATATTGTTTTGCCAGCAAAAATGAACTGATCGATGTTGGCACCTGCCGGGGCGGTTGCGTCGGTAACCAGGCACAGTTTATCGCCCTTCACACGTTTTGCGGTGCGGATGTTCGCATAATCCACATGTAAACCATCAGCAATGATGCCACAGTAAACGTCGGCTTCATCAAAAATTGCGCCCGCAAGGCCAGGTTCACGGCCGGTAATATATGGCATCGCGTTGAAAAGGTGGGTTGCGAAGGTGATCCCTGCGCGGAAGCCAATTTTGGCTTCTTTAATCGTTGCATTGGAATGACCGGCAGAAACGATGATGCCTGCTGCCACCAGTTTCTGAATGACTTCTGGCTCAACCATTTCAGGTGCGAGGGTGATTTTTGTGATCACATCTGCATTTTGGCACAGGAAATCAACCAGCTTTGCATCCGGTTGACGGACGAAGCCTGGATTATGCGTCCCTTTCTTCACGATGTTGAGCCACGGTCCTTCAAGGTGTAAGCCCAGCGCCTGATGGCTGTACTTCGCCAGATAGTCACGCATGACTTTCACGCCCTGCATCATCAGCTCGTCGCTGGTGGTGATAAGCGTTGGCAGGTAACTGGTGCAGCCTGAGCGTTCGTTCGCTTTCTGCATGATTTCCAGCGTTTCAACAGAAACGGCTTCTGCAGTATCGTTAAACTGTACGCCGCCGCAGCCGTTCAACTGTACATCAATAAAGCCGGGGGCAATGACGGCACCGCCCACATCGCGCGTTTCGATACCTGCTGGCAGTGCACCAACAGGGCAAACGCGCTCAATCAGGCCATCGGCAATGACTACCGCGTGGTCATCCAGAATTTCGTGGCCGGTATAAATCCGACCGTGGATTAATGCATACATATCCTACCCCCGGTAATAACGTCGTGCTTTAAGACTGTAAGATCGCTAATAAAGAGGAAAAGTCTAAACACCTTCCTCTTTATGACTGACTGTAGGAAATCAATGCATTGATTTTCCTGGACTACTGACGCCCTCAGCGGTTGCCGTTTGAGGCGCATCAGTAGCCGAGCGGGCCTTAAAGGCCTTTGATGTTTTCTGCTTCCAGCTCGTTGAAATATTTCAACGTTTTCACCTTCAGCTCCATGGTGGACGGCTCGTCACACACGATCACAGCCTTCGGATGCAGCTGCAGACAGGTGATAGTCCACATATGGTTAACGTTGCCTTCCACGGCCGCCTGCAGCGCCAGCGCTTTGACGCCGCCCAGCACCAGGATCATCACTTCTTCTGCATCCAGCAGGGTGCCCACGCCAACGGTCAGGGCGTATTTAGGTACCTGAGTCACGTCGCCGCCGAAGAAGCGAGAGTTTGCCACGCGGGTGTCATGGGTCAGGGTTTTAATACGGGTGCGGGAAGCCAGAGAAGACGCTGGTTCGTTGAACGCAATGTGGCCGTCGTTACCCACGCCGCCCATGAACAGGTGAATTTTGCCGTAGGAGCGAATTTTCTCTTCGTAACGGCGGCATTCTGCGTCAACATCTTCCGCATTGCCGTTCAGCAGGTTGATGTTTTCCGCTGGGATATCAACGTGATCAAAGAAGTTGCGGTGCATGAAAGTATAATAACTTTCCGGATGCTCTTTCGGCAGGCCGACGTATTCATCCATGTTGAACGTGACGACGTTCTTAAAGCTAACCTGGCCTGCTTTATGCATCTCAACCAGGGCTTTGTAAGCTTCCAGCGGCGTGCCGCCGGTTGGCAGACCCAGAACAAAAGGGCGGTCCGCGGTCGGTTTGAATGCATTAATGCGATTTACAATATGGCGAGCTGCCCATTTGCCGACTTGTGCCGGGGTAGCCAGGGGAATCAGTCTCATCATTCACCTCGTAGTTTAAGAGTAAAAATAGGGTTAGCTGAATCGATCTCGATAAGCATAAGGGTAAACCACTTTTATACTGAACCAACAGGGATCAATCCGCCTTGATTTTTTGAATCATAAAATAAGTTTTCGGAGATAGCCAGTGAAGGGGGAGGGTTGAAGCGATATTTGGTGATAAATATCACAAAAAAGGTGCGTTTAATTTGCGGTACGAATTAATTTTTTTCACACTTCACCGTGTGATGTGAATCGTCGCCGTGTATTCAATGTAAGTAAGACAATAAAAACACTGCTTGAGCGAGCCTTAACGGGGTCTCATAGGGGGAATAAAGTGAGTATTCTAGGTTATCTACAGCGCGTGGGCCGGGCACTTATGGTGCCGGTGGCTACACTGCCAGCAGCAGCAATATTAATGGGGGTTGGTTACTGGATTGACCCAGTCAGCTGGGGTGGAGACAACGCGTTAGCGGCGCTCTTCATTAAATCCGGTTCCGCCATTATCGATAACATGTCCGTGTTGTTCGCCATCGGCGTCGCTTACGGCATGTCCAAAGACAAAGACGGTGCCGCTGCACTGACCGGCTTTGTTGGCTTCCTGGTTCTGACCACCCTCTGCTCGCCAGCAGCGGTTGCCATGATCCAGAAAATTCCGGCGGATCAAGTTCCGGCGGCGTTCGGTAAAATCAGCAACCAGTTTGTTGGTATCCTGGTGGGTATCATTTCTGCAGAACTCTATAACCGCTTTAGCGGCGTTGAGCTGCCGAAAGCGCTCTCCTTCTTCAGCGGTCGTCGTCTGGTGCCAATCCTGACCTCCTTCGTGATGATTGCCGTTGCTTTCATCATGATGTACGTCTGGCCAATGATCTTCGACGGTCTGGTGAACTTCGGGGAGCACATTCAGAAGCTGGGTTCTGCGGGCGCAGGTATCTACGCTTTCTTCAACCGTCTGTTGATCCCGGTTGGCCTGCACCACGCGCTGAACTCCGTGTTCTGGTTTGACGTTGCGGGGATTAACGACATTCCTAACTTCCTGGGTGGCGCTCAGTCCATCGAAGCAGGCAAAGCGGTTGTCGGTATCACCGGTCGCTACCAGGCGGGCTTCTTCCCGATCATGATGTTCGGTCTGCCGGGTGCAGCGCTGGCCATCTACCACTGCGCACGTCCTGAAAACAAAGCAAAAGTTGCCGGTATCATGATGGCCGCTGCTTTCGCTGCGTTCTTCACCGGTATCACCGAGCCGCTGGAATTCTCCTTCATGTTCGTTGCTCCGGTACTGTACGTGATTCACGCAGTGCTGACCGGTATCTCCGTATTTATCGCAGCAAGCATGCACTGGATTGCGGGCTTCGGCTTCTCTGCGGGTCTGGTGGATATGGTGCTTTCTTCCCGTAACCCGCTGGCAACCCACTGGTGGATGCTGATCCCTCAGGGTCTGGTGTTCTTCGTTATCTACTACGTGGTGTTCCGTTTCACCATCACCAAGTTCAATCTGCTGACGCCGGGCCGTGAACTGGCGGTAGCCGGTGACGAAGCCGATGGTCAGGATGTGAACGTTAGCGGTGACGCGAATCAGGACGTTTCCGGCCTGGCTCGTCAGTACATCTCTGCGGTTGGCGGCTCTGCAAACCTGACCGGCATTGATGCCTGTATCACTCGTCTGCGTCTGAGCGTGAAAGACTCTTCCGTCGTAAACGAAGCGCTGGCTAAGCGTCTGGGTGCAACGGGCGTGATTCGCCTGAACAAAACCAGCGTACAAATCATCGTTGGCTTTGCTGCAGAAAAAATTGCTAACGCAATGAAAACTGCCGGCACTGTAGAAGCGGCCGCACCAGTTGCGGGTGCAGCCCCGACGCCTGCTGCTAAACCTCAGGCTGTACCAAATGCGACCAGCACAGTCGTTGCTGCTCTGGTTTCTCCGGTAACCGGCGACGTAGTTGAGCTTGACCAGGTGCCTGACGAAGCTTTCGCCAGCAAGGCCGTAGGCGATGGCGTGGCCGTTAAGCCGACGGATAAAACCGTGGTTTCTCCAGCCGCCGGGACTATCGTGAAAATCTTCAACACCAACCACGCGTTCTGCCTTGAAACAGAAAAAGGCGCTGAAATTGTGGTTCACATGGGCATCGATACCGTTGCTCTGGGTGGCAAAGGCTTCACGCGTCTGGTGGAAGAGGGAGCCGAAGTGGTTGCCGGCCAGCCGATTCTGGAAATGGATCTTGATTTCCTGAACGCTAACGCTCGCTCCATGATTAGCCCGGTAGTTTGCAGCAACATTGATGACTTCAGCGGTCTGGTTATCCAGGCGAAAGGTCAGGTGGTTGCGGGTCAAACGCCACTGTATGAGATTAAAGGCAAATAATCGCTCCTGAGTAAGCATTTGTGCCTTAAGCGGCTGACGTAAATCGTCAGCCGCTTTTTTATTGCCTGCCGTCAGGCAAATATGGATAACCCTAATTTATGCAACTAAAGGTTGTTTCCCGAGGCCGCTTATTAGATCATACGCCGTTAACTAAGGTACACGCTTTGAGGAACCCGCGATGAGTGAGGCTGAAGCCCGCCCAACTAACTTTATTCGTCAGATCATTGATGAAGACCTGGCGAACGGGAAGCACACCAGTATTTGCACCCGTTTTCCGCCTGAGCCAAATGGCTATCTGCATATTGGTCACGCCAAGTCTATTTGCCTGAACTTTGGCATTGCCCAGGATTACCAGGGGCAATGCAACCTGCGCTTCGATGATACGAACCCGGTAAAAGAAGATATCGAATACGTAGAGTCCATCAAGCACGACGTTGAATGGCTGGGCTTCCACTGGTCCGGTAACGTGCGTTATTCGTCTGACTATTTTGACCAGCTGTTTAATTATGCCGTTGAGCTGATCAATAAAGGGCTGGCTTATGTTGATGAGCTGAGCCCGGAACAAATTCGTGAATATCGTGGCTCTCTGACGGCGCCTGGTAAAAACAGCCCGTTCCGCGATCGTAGCGTTGAGGAAAACCTCGCGCTGTTCGAGAAAATGCGCAACGGTGAGTTCGCCGAAGGTACCGCCTGCCTGCGTGCCAAAATCGACATGGCTTCGCCGTTCATCGTTATGCGCGACCCGGTGCTGTATCGCATTAAATTTGCCGATCACCACCAGACCGGTAACAAGTGGTGCATCTACCCGATGTACGACTTTACCCACTGTATTTCCGATGCGCTGGAAGGCATTACGCACTCGCTGTGTACCCTGGAGTTCCAGGATAACCGCCGCCTGTATGATTGGGTGCTGGATAACATCACCATCCCTGCCCACCCGCGCCAGTACGAGTTTTCTCGCCTGAATCTCGAGTACGCCATCATGTCCAAGCGTAAGCTGAACCTGCTGGTGACCGAGAAGATTGTGGAAGGCTGGGACGACCCGCGTATGCCGACTATCTCCGGCCTGCGTCGCCGCGGCTATACCGCAGCATCCATTCGCGAGTTCTGTAAACGCATTGGCGTAACCAAGCAGGACAACACCGTTGAAATGGCTTCTCTGGAATCCTGCATCCGTGACGATCTTAACGAGAATGCGCCGCGTGCAATGGCTGTACTGGATCCGGTAAAAGTTATTATCACTAACTACCCTGAAGGTGAAGAAGAGACGGTCACCATGCCGAATCATCCTAACAAACCTGAAATGGGTAGCCGTGAAGTTCCGTTCAGCCGTGAGGTCTATATCGATCGCGCTGACTTCCGTGAAGAAGCCAACAAGCAGTATAAGCGCCTGGTGTTGGGTAAAGAAGTTCGCCTGCGTAATGCCTATGTGATTAAAGCTGAACGTGTAGAAAAAGACGCAGAAGGTAACATCACCGAACTGTACTGCACCTACGATCCGGAAACCCTGAGCAAGGATCCGGCGGACGGCCGCAAGGTTAAAGGCGTTATTCACTGGGTGAGCGCAGCACACGCGCTGCCGGTTGAAATCCGTCTGTACGACCGTTTGTTTAGCGTCGCGAATCCAGGGGCTGCGGAAGACTTCCTGTCTACCATTAACGCGGATTCCCTCGTCATTCGCCAGGGCTTCGTTGAGCCTAGCCTGCAGAATGCGGAAAAAAGTAAGGCATACCAGTTCGAGCGTGAAGGTTACTTCTGCCTGGACAGTCGCTATGCGACCGCGGAAAAACTGGTGTTTAACCGCACCGTTGGCCTGCGTGATACCTGGGCAAAAATCGGCGAATAATTGCCGTTTATTGCCTGATGAAAACGCCGCTAAATGCGGCGTTTTTTCTTCCAATGTACTTGTTATTAACTTCTCATACACATTCGCGATGCGAATTAATTCTCATTCACATTTTTGTGAAAGCACCCTCACACAAAGTCATGCCTTCCCCGTAATCTCCTGATGCTTATAATGAAAGCGCTCTCAAAGAGATTTTATTCTTAAAATCAATCATTATTAGGGTTAATAATCTGCTGCGCAATTTTGTTACAAATGCACATAGATTATGTGCTCTCTGTCATACTCCAGGAAATCTCTGATACAAAGTCATTGATAATTCGCGTCGCGAAAAATAGTCTATCAGCAGCAGTAATGCGGGTGTATTAGGCAAAAACCGCTTTTAGCCGTCAGGCAATTTTACTTTTTTTCGTCAATGGCGCTTTTCACGTCAGACGATGATTTTTACGTCAAAGAGGAATTTAACTATGCGTACGTTTAGTGGCAAACGTAGTGCGCTTGCTCTTGCTATTGCAAGCGTTACCGCTCTTTCAGGTTTTGTAGTGGCTCCGCAGGTTAGCGCCGCGGGCTTTGTTGATGACTCTACGCTGACCGGCGGCATCTATTACTGGCAGCGTGAACGTGACCGTAAAGACGTGTCCGACGGTAAGTACAAAACTAACCTGTCACACTCAACCTGGAACGCTAACCTCGACTTCCAGTCTGGCTATGCGGCTGACATGTTTGGTTTCGATATCGCCGCCTTCACCGCCATTGAAATGGCCGAAGACAGCGCCAGCGGCCATCCGAACGAAATCGCCTTCTCCTCTAAAAATAAAACCTACGACGAAGACTATTCCGGCGATAAAGGCGGTATCAGCCTTTATAAAGCCGCCGCTAAATTCAAATACGGCCCGGTATGGGCTCGCGCAGGCTACATTCAGCCAACCGGCCAAACCCTGTTAGCGCCACACTGGAGCTTTATGCCTGGTACCTATCAGGGGGCTGAAGCGGGTGCCGCATTCGACTACGGCGATGCTGGCGCACTGAGCTTCTCCTACATGTGGACCAACGAGTACAAGGCGCCATGGCACCTGGAAACCGACAAGTTCTACCAGAACGACAAAAAGACCAAAGTTGATTACCTGCACTCCATCGGCGCGAAGTATGACTTCAAAAACGACCTGATTCTGGAAGCTGCATTTGGTCAGGCTCAGGGCTTTGTTGATCAGTACTTTGCTAAAGCCAGCTACAAATTCGACGTTGCAGGCAGCCCGCTGAGCACCAGCTACCAGTTCTACGGCACTCGTGACAAAGCGGCTAACAACACCATCAACGATATCTACGACGGCACCGCGTGGCTCCAGGCGTTGACCTTTGGCTATAAAATTGGCCAGGTTGACCTGCGTCTGGAAGGGACCATGGTGAAGGCAGAAGGCCAGCAGGGCTACTTCCTGCAGCGTATGACGCCTACCTACGCTTCTTCCAACGGTCGTCTGGATGTGTGGTGGGATAACCGCTCTGACTTCAACGCCAACGGTGAAAAAGCCGTGTTCTTCGGCGCCATGTATGATCTGAGCAACTGGAATCTGCCGGGTTGGGCAGTGGGTGCTTCTTACGTTTATGCCTGGGATGCAAAACCATCTACATGGGCGCTTGATGCTTCCGGTAACCGCCAGGATCTCGCTTCCAACAAGATCAAAGAGTCTTCTTACAGCCTCGACGCAATGTATACCGTGCAGGAAGGCCGCGCGAAAGGCACGCTGTTCAAACTGCACTTCACTCAGTACGACAACCACTCCGACATCCCAAGCTGGGGCGGTGGTTACGGCAACATCTTCCAGGATGAGCGTGACGTGAAATTCATCGTAATTGCTCCGTTCACCATCTTCTGATGCGAAACCGGGCGCGTAAGCGCCCGTTTTTTATAAGGAACCGAACATGAAAAAGATTCTGCTGGTTACCGCCGCTGTTTTCACGCTGTCTGCCTGTGTTCAACCTCCGGCCCCACCTGAAGATTCACGCCTGAAGCAGGCCTATAGCGCCTGTATCAACACGGCGGAAGGTAACCCGGATAAAATTGAAGCCTGCCAGAGCGTTCTGAACGTTCTGCGTCAGGAAAAACAGCACAAAGCGTTCGTTGAGAAAGAGACGGTGAACGTGCTGGATTACCAGAAATGCATTCAGGCAAGAAAGACCGGCAATGATGAAGCCGTGAAAGTGCGTTGCGATAAAATTTGGCAGGAAATTCGCGCCAATAACAGCTGAAAGCGTTTTTCAGTCAATAAAAAAACCGGCAAGGGAAACCTGCCGGTTTTTGCTTTTAAACGCCACCGAAGCAGCGCCTGTTAATGCGGATTACTTATTTAGGATCGTGGGCCGTGTCGTCTTCGCGGCAGTCGCCTTCGGCACAGTGTCCGTACAGATAAAGACTGTGGTTAGTCAGGCGGATACCGTGGCGCGCGGCAATTTCACGCTGGCGAGATTCGATAGAATCGTCGCTAAACTCGATAACTTTCCCGCAATCCAGGCAGATCAGGTGATCGTGGTGATGCTGCTGGGTCAGTTCGAAAACGGACTTGCCGCCTTCAAAATTGTGGCGGGTCACTATCCCGGCATCATCAAACTGGTTCAGTACGCGGTAGACCGTCGCCAGGCCAATTTCTTCACCCATGTCGATCAGACGTTTATATAAGTCTTCCGCGCTGACGTGATGATTTACCGGCTCTTGCAGCACTTCAAGGATTTTTAATCGCGGAAGCGTGACTTTCAAGCCGGCCTTCTTTAATGCGGTATTGTTGTCAGTCATGCGGAAAGTGTCCTGTTGCTTAACGATTCGCTCAAACTGCAGTGAGCGTTAAGAGTAATGCGTCTCATTATAGAACTGCTAATTCTAAATGGGAACCGCAAGTATGGTGCAAAATAAGGCTGAAAAATCGTGGCGGCGTCGCCATTTACAGTAATTATCAGCCAAGCTATCAGGAAGACATTGTACAGGGATGTACGAGAAAGTTACAAACTTGTAGCAATTATTTTCATTGCTACAAGCTATCAAAATGGCGCAAATAAAGCATTTGCGCCAGAGAAATCAGGCGTTAATGATGTCTGCCAGATTCAGCTCTTCAGAAACCTGTTTAACCCATTTCTCAACGCGCTCGGCGGTCAGTTCCGGCTGGCGGTCTTCGTCGATGGCCAGACCGACAAAGTTGTCGTCGTCTGCCAGACCTTTGGAGGCTTCAAAGTGATAGCCCGCGGTTGGCCAGTGGCCCACAATCGCGGCTCCGCGCGGTTCGATGATGTCGCGAATGGTGCCTAGCGCATCACAGAAGTATTCCGCGTAGTCTTCCTGGTCGCCGCAGCCGAACAGCGCCACCAGTTTGCCGTTGAAATCGACTTCTTCGAGGGTAGGGAAGAAATCATCCCAGTCGCACTGCGCTTCACCGTAGTACCAGGTCGGGATGCCGAGCAACAGAATGTCGAAACCTTCGAGATCTTCTTTGCTGCTTTTAGCAATGTCATGCACCTCAGCAACGTCTTTACCGAGCTGTTTTTGAATCATTTTCGCGATATTTTCGGTGTTACCGGTGTCGCTGCCGAAAAAAATGCCTACGATTGCCATGAGTAAAATAACCTCTTGAAACTTAATAGTATGCTGGCCGTTCAATGCCCACGTATAGGGCAATCATAGCAGAACAGCCCCGGCAGCGGAAACAGCTATCACGCCCGGGTGCACAGTCTGCAACATGGTTTGGCTCACCCTTTTGAGATTTCAGATAACCCGCAGAGCGGTTGGAAGCGTTAGCCGAGCTTTTTAAGCTGCTCGAGCAACATCTCTTCGATCAGCTCGCTGCGGCTGATGTTACGAGCCTCAGCCAGCTGGTTGAGGGCATCGACCGCCTCGTTGTTCAGTTTTAGCTCAACTCGCTTCAAACCACGCACTTTATCGCGCTTCAGCTGATTGCGCTTATTGATACGCAACTGCTCATCGCGCGAGAGCGGATTGGTTTTCGGCCGCCCGGGGCGACGCTCGTCCGCGAACAGATCTAATGTAGTACGGTCCGTTTGTTCTTTTGCCATGATTAGAATACTGACAGGAAATTCTGGCTGCAGGGGCAGGGTGCCGGTGCAATTAAGCGCGCCATCATACATCAGCGCGCCATTCCCGCCAACGCGTTAGCGACTTCTGCTGCCCGGTCGGTCTGTTTTTAATCAGTTTTTCGACTCAGCGTCGATAAATCGATGAATCGCTCGCAAAACGGCATCCGGTTTTTCAGCATGAACCCAATGACCCGCTCCAGCGATGACGTGAGCGCGGGCCTGCGGGAACTGACTTAACAGCGCCTCGCGGTGGCTTTCATCAACATACGGAGAATTCCCGCCGCGAATAAACAACGCCGGATGTGGCCAGGCGGGGACAGGCTGCCAGCCGACGATACTTTCATATTGCTGCCAAAGCACGGGCACGTTGAACTTCCACTCACCCTCAGCGAAGGATTTCAGCAAAAACTGGATGACGCCTTCCTCTGCCACATGGTCGCGCATGATTTGCGCTGCCTGCTGGCGAGTTTTTACGCCTGCTTCAGTCACCGCGCGAATAGCCGCGAAAATTTCATCGTGACGGCGAACCTGATAGTTAACTGGCGCAATATCTATCATCACAAGCTTATCAATACGCTGAGGCGCGATCGCGGTAAGCGCCATCACCACTTTACCGCCCATGGAATGGCCAATAAATGTGGCTTTCTCGATGCCATATTCGTCCAGCGTGTCCAGAACGTCCCCGGCCATTGCCGCATAGCTCATATCATCGCTGCGCGGTGACAGTCCGTGATTGCGTAGATCGATCTGCAGCAGCGTGTGATCTTTACCCAGACCCCGCGCCAGAACGCCGAGGTTATCCAGGCTGCCGAACAGGCCGTGGATCAGTACGATAGGGGAATTGCTATTCGATTGTTGCGCAGTTTGCAGGCGAGCATTTAATTTCATGGCAAAGTTCTTTATTTTGGTTCGTTTGGTTAGGGTATCATGTTGGCATTCCCGCGGGCGTGCGGCAAACATTCAGTTTACTCTGACTTTGAGTCGCCTCTCCTGTTCGCTGTTGGGATTTGACCCTATAATCCCAACGACTTGTATTCAGAAAAGATATCGCACTGGATTAAGATGAAAACAATCGAAGTTGATGACGAGCTTTACCGCTATATTGCCAGCCAGACTAAACACATCGGCGAGAGCGCGTCAGACATTTTACGGCGTATGCTTAAATTTACCGCCGGGCAAACACCAGCAGCCACTTCTACGCCAGCTGCGCCTGAGCGCGCGGCTGCTCCCGTTGTTGAAGAGAAACCGGCGAACACCTCTCGTAATCGCGTGCGTGCCGTTCGTGAGCTGCTGCTTTCCGACGAGTACGCTGCCCAGAACAAAGCGGTAAATCGCTTTATGATGGTGCTATCCACGCTGTATCAACTGGATGCAAAAACCTTCGGCGAAGCCACTGAATCGCTGCATGGCCGCACTCGCGTCTATTTTGCTGGCGATGAGCAAACGCTGCTGGCAAACGGCAATCAAACCAAGCCGAAGCATGTTCCGGGCACCCCATACTGGGTGATCACCAATACGAATACTGGTCGTAAATGCAGCATGATCGAACACATCATGCAGTCAATGCAGTTCCCTGCGGAGCTGATTGAAAAGGTTTGCGGCACTATTTAAAAACCTGGCGTCAGTAAGGAAGAGCCAATGGCTAACCACGATCGTGCGGGCCAACCTGCACAACAGAGCGACTTGATTAACGTAGCCCAGCTTACGGCGCAGTATTACGTGCTTAAGCCAGTGGTTGGGAATAGCGAACACGCGGTGAAATTCGGAACCTCCGGCCACCGCGGGAGTGCAGCACGGCATAGCTTTAACGAACCTCATATTCTGGCGATTGCGCAAGCTATCGCTGAAGAACGCGCGAAGAATGGGATCACCGGCCCTTGCTACGTGGGCAAAGATACCCACGCGCTGTCCGAACCTGCGTTTATCTCCGTGCTGGAAGTGCTGGCCGCCAACGGCGTGGACGTCATTGTGCAGCAGGATAACGGCTATACGCCTACGCCTGCGATTTCTAACGCCATTCTGGTGCACAACCAAAAGGGCGGCGCTCAGGCGGACGGGATTGTGATTACGCCATCCCACAACCCACCGGACGATGGCGGCATCAAGTACAACCCGCCAAACGGTGGCCCGGCTGATACCAACGTCACCAAAGTGGTTGAAGATCGCGCTAACGCGCTGCTGGCCGACGGCCTGAAAGGCGTGAAGCGTATCTCTCTGGATAAGGCCTGGGAAAGCGGCCACGTTCAGGCACAGGATCTGGTTCAGCCGTTCATCGAAGGGCTGGTGGATATTGTCGATATGGCCGCGATTCAAAAAGCGGGCCTGAAGCTGGGCGTTGACCCTCTCGGCGGTTCCGGGATCGAATACTGGCACCGTATCGCGAAGCACTACAATCTTGATCTGACTATCGTGAATGACCAGGTCGACCAGACTTTCCGCTTTATGCACCTTGATAAAGACGGCGCAATTCGCATGGACTGCTCCTCCGAATGCGCGATGGCGGGTCTGCTGGCGCTGCGCGACAAATTCGATCTGGCGTTTGCCAACGACCCGGACTACGACCGCCACGGCATCGTCACGCCGGCCGGCCTGATGAACCCGAACCATTACCTGGCCGTGGCCATCAATTACCTGTTCCAGCATCGTCCGCAGTGGGGCAAAGAGGTGGCCGTCGGTAAAACGCTGGTTTCCTCCGCGATGATTGACCGCGTGGTGGAAGACTTGGGGCGCAAGCTGGTGGAAGTCCCGGTTGGCTTTAAGTGGTTCGTTGACGGCCTGTTCGACGGCAGCTTCGGCTTCGGGGGCGAAGAGAGCGCCGGGGCATCGTTCCTGCGCTTCAACGGCACCCCATGGTCGACCGACAAAGACGGCATCATCATGTGTCTGCTGGCGGCAGAAATCACCGCCGTGACGGGCAAAAACCCGCAGCAGCATTACGATGAGTTAGCCGCGCGCTTTGGCGCCCCGAGCTACAACCGTATTCAGGCACCAGCCACTTCTGCTCAGAAAGCCGCGCTGTCTAAACTGTCGCCAGAAATGGTGAGTGCAGACACGCTGGCAGGTGACCCGATCACCGCCCGCCTGACGGCAGCCCCGGGCAACGGCGCTTCCATTGGCGGTCTGAAGGTGATGACCAAGAACGGCTGGTTTGCCGCTCGTCCGTCCGGCACCGAAGACGCCTACAAAATTTACTGTGAAAGCTTCCTGGGCGCAGAGCACCGTGAGCAGATTGAGAAAGAAGCGGTAGAGATTGTCAGCGAAGTGCTGAAAAGCGCGAAGTAATACGTAAAAAGGCTCCCCAGGGAGCCTTTCTCTTTTAACCCAAAGCCACCATCAGTGCGCCGCAGGTGATCAGCGCCACGCCTATCCCGGCAATCAGCGACACTTTCTCACCGAACAAAATCACCGCCAGAATCACCGCGAACACCACGCTCAGCTTATCGATAGGGGCGACCTTCGACACGTCACCGCTTTTGATCGCCATAAAATAGAACAGCCAGGACAGCGCTCCGGCCACGCCGCTTAATAATATAAACAGCAGCGCTTTTTTATCGGCAAACACGGTGCTAATGAGGTTCAGTTTTCCCTGAACCACAACCACCCCAACTAAAAATAACGCCATGACCACGGCGCGAACGGCCGTGGCGGTATTGGCGTCCAGATGCTGCAAACCAACCTTACCAAAAATAGCGACCAGCGCTGCCGTCGCGGCAGACAGCAGGGCGTAGACTAACCATGCGCTCATAACGGGCTCCTCTTGAACGAGCCAGAGGTTACTCCTTCAGAGCATAAAACGGTAGCCGATTCCGGTTTCGGTGAGCAGATGACGAGGGCGGGCGGGGTCGCTCTCCAGCTTCTGGCGCAGGTGGCCCATATAAATCCGTAGATAATGGCTGTGTTCCACGGCATTCGGGCCCCAGACCTGGTTAAGCAACTGGCGCTGGGTCAGGACTTTGCCGTGATTATTCAGCAGGGTTGCCAGCAGGCGGAACTCAATCGGGGTCAGGTGAATTTCCTCTTCGCCCCGGGTAATGCGGCGCGAGGCGAGGTCGACCCGAATTTCGGAAAACTGATAAACCGGATCGGGCTGAACGGTGCTGGCGTGGCGGCGCAGGGCGACGCGAAGCCTGGCCTGCAGTTCACCGATGCCAAACGGCTTGCTGAGAAAATCATCTGCACCAGCATCCAGGGCGGCAATCTTCGCCTGTTCGTCACTCCGGGCCGACAGGACGATGACCGGCGTCTGGCTCCACTGGCGGAAGTCACGAATAAAATCGATGCCGTCACCGTCCGGCAGGCCGAGATCCAGAATCACCAGATCCGGCTTGCGGGTGGCGGCTTCAATCAGGCCACGCTGTAGGGTTTCGGCATCAAACACGCGTAACGATTCATCTTCCAGCGCGGTGCGCAGAAAGCGGCGGATCTCTTTTTCATCCTCAATTATCAGAACCGTTGTCACAGCACCTCAATCATTTCAGGGAGTTCGGGGGGAGGCGATAAAGGTAGCACAACGTGGAAGCTGGCACCGCCTTCCGGGCGGTTAAGCGCATAAATTGTGCCGCCGTGAACTTCAACAATCGCCCGGCAGATAGCGAGCCCCAGCCCAACGCCAGGAATAGCTGACTCTTTGTTACCACGGGCAAATTTATCAAAAATCAGCAGCTCTTTACCAGCGGGAACGCCAGGACCGCTGTCCCAAACTTCCAGGTCAAGCTTGTCTGCCGTCGATGTCGCTTTTATGCCGATGTTGGCTTTATAACCGGCATATTTCACCGCATTTTCCAGCAGGTTGATCAGCACGCGCTCGAACAGCGGGCCGTCGACTTCAATCAGCATCAGCGGGTCGGGCAAGTTAAGGGCAATGTGGCGGCCACCGAGGCCTGGCTCAAGCATCTTCAGCGCGCTGCCGACGACTTCTTCCAGCGTCAGCCACTCTTTGCGAAGGTTAAAACCACCGGACTGAATGCGGGCCATATCCAGAAGATTATTCACCAGCCGGGTGGTGTTCAGCACGTGCTGGCGGATTTCGTTGGCCTGCGGGGCATGTTTTGATCCTTCACTGGCGAGATCCAGCGTGAGGATTTCAGCCTGGCCAAACAGCACGGTCAGCGGCGTGCGCAGGTCGTGCGAAAGCGCGGCCAGCAGCGAGTTTCGGATTTGCTCCCGTTCGCTGGAAAGCCGGGCCTGTTCTTCGCTGGCGGTGAGCAGCAGCCTGTCGAGCGCGGTGGCCACCAGCAGGGTAAAGGTTTCCAGCAGGCGCTGCTGTTCGGGGATCATCAACTGGCGCAGATTCTCTGGCTCAACGACCAGCAGACCCAGGGTCCTTTCCGTGGTGCTAAGCGGCAGGATGCGGTAGGGCACGCCCGGCAGCGTATCCGTTCCGGCACCGGCGGGCTGGCCTTTATCAAAGCTCCAGCGGGCAATCGCTTCATCCCACTGAGCGGGTTCCCCTTCGGCTGCGATACGGCTGAGTTTCCCGTGATCGTCCGGCAGCAGCAGCAGGCTGCGGGCCTGGAAGGTGTTATTAATAAACTGCACGCTGGTGGCAGCGACGTCCTGCGGCGTACGGTCGTCGGCCAGCGCTTTGGACATCTCGTAAAGATGACGAGTGCGCTGTTCCCGGTAGCGGGCGATGCGCGCCTGGTAACGCACTCCGGCGGTCAGATTACCGATCACCAGCCCGACGGTGAGCATCACGCCGAAGGTCAGCAGGTACTGAACATCCGATACGGCAAGCGTGCCTCGTGGCGCAATAAAGAACAGGTCGAAGCTAATTACGTTGATGACCGTCGCGAGGACGGACGGCCAGCGGCCATAAAACAGCGCAACCATCACCACGCCAAGCAGGTAGATCATGACCAGGTTGGCGGCATCAAAGGCCACCAGCCATTGATTGGCAATAAAGGTAATAAACGCACACAGCACAACCGCCACGGCACAGCCGCGCAGCTGAATACGCCATTTCTCGCTTAGCGTTCTGGTGTCCGGTGCCCTGGTCGGAGAGGGGAGCGGTTTTTCATCCAGCGCCACAATCACCAGGTCGAGGTCCGGGGCGCGTTTGGCTAACCTATCGGCAAAAGAAGTGCGGTGCCACCAGCGGCGTGTGGTATGGCGGCCAATAATGATTTTGCCGAGATTGTGTTCTCGGGCGTAGCGCAACACCGCTTTCTCTTCATTAGGATCGGAAAGCGTGGCGGTTTCGGCTCCCAGCTCCTGGGCGAGCCGCAGCGCGCTTAAAATGGTCCGGCGCTGATGTTCCGGCAGGCGGTGAAGCTGCGGCGTTTCGACATAGACGGCGTGCCACACGCTGCCGAGCTTGGCGGCAAGGCGAGCGGCGGTGCGAACCAGTTTTTCATTGCCGCTGCTATGGCCGATGCACAGCAGAATGGCGTCACGTGTGTGCCAGACTTTCTCCTGGCCCTGGTTGTCCCGCCAGGCGCGCATCTGATCGTCAACGCGGTCGGCTGTACGTCGCAATGCCAGTTCACGCAGGGCGATGAGGTTACCTTTGCGGAAGAAATGTTCGATGGCGCGTTCGGCCTGACCGGAGATATACACTTTGCCTTCGTGCAGGCGCTGACGGAGGTCGTCCGGCGGCAGGTCAACCAGCACGACTTCATCGGCGGCGTCGAAAATAGGGTCGGGGACGGTTTCGCGTACCTGAATCCCGGTTACCCCGCCCACCACGTCATTCAGGCTTTCCAGGTGCTGAACGTTAACGGAGGTCAGGACGTCGATCCCGGCTTCAAGCAGCTCTTCCACGTCCTGCCAGCGTTTGGGGTGACGTGAGCCTGGTGCGTTACTGTGCGCCAGTTCGTCCATCAAAATCAGGGCAGGGTTGCGGGCGAGGGCGGCGTCCAGGTCAAACTCCTGAACCAGACGCCCCCGGTGATGAATACGACGAGGGGGCTGAATCGTCAGCCCCTTCAAAAGTTCGGCAGTTTCCTGGCGGCCGTGGGTTTCCACCACGCCCACCAGCACATCGAGGCCCTGCGCCCGCAGGCGCTGCGCCTCCTGAAGCATCGCGTAGGTTTTCCCGACGCCTGCACAGGCGCCGAAGAAGATTTTCAGTTTCCCACGCGGCTGGCGGTTGACTTTCTCCAGCAGCTTATCGGGGTTGGGGCGCAGCGGCTCCTCGGTCATAACGCGTCCTTTTTACTTCGCCTGGAGATGGTCCAGCGCCAGGTTCAGCTTAACGATATTCACTACCGGCATGCCGATAAAATTCACCAGCGGCGTAGTGGTGTTCTCAGCCACCAGGCGAGTGATTTGCTCCACCGGCAGGTTTCTGGCTTTCGCTACTCGTGGGATTTGCCACGCGGTCGCTTCAGGAGAAAGCTGCCCGTCAAGGCCACTGGCGGAGGTGGTGACTAAGTCAACGGGTACCGCTGGATTAGCCTCCGGGTTAGCCGCACGCAGCGCGCTAACGCGAGCCTTAACCTCTTTGTCCAGCTCCGGGTTGCTGGCCGCAAGGTTGCTGCCGCCGGATGCCATTGGATTATAGGGGCTATCCGAGGTGGCAGAAGGGCGGCCCTGGAAATATTTTGCGTTAGTAAAATCCTGACCAATAAGCTCTGAACCGCGTACCTTACCGTCTTCAACGATCAACGAACCGTTGGCCTGGGCCGGGAACCACCATTGCCCCAGCAGCGTGGCGAGAAGGGGATAAACCCCTCCGGTAATCAGCGTCAGAATAATCAGCAGTAATAAAGCGGGGCGTAACGTAGCCATGTTCTTTTCCTCTTAGACCAGACCGAGCACGGTCAGGATCACGTCAATCACTTTGATACCAATAAACGGCACGACGATACCGCCCAGGCCATAGATCCACAGGTTGCGGCGCAGCATCGCGGCAGCGCTCAGCGGCTTGTAGCTAATGCCTTTTAGCGCCAGCGGGATGAGGCAGATGATGATCAGCGCATTGAAGATCACCGCGCTCAAAATGGCCGAGGCCGGGGAGTGCAGGTGCATCACGTTCAGCGCGTTCAGCTGCGGGTAAGTCACCGCAAACGCCGCCGGAATAATGGCGAAGTATTTCGCCACGTCGTTGGCGATACTGAAGGTGGTCAGCGACCCGCGCGTCATCAGCATTTGCTTCCCGATGTGCACCACTTCAATCAGCTTGGTCGGGTTAGAGTCCAGGTCAACCATGTTCCCGGCTTCTTTCGCTGCCTGAGTCCCGGAGTTCATGGCTACCGCTACGTCGGCCTGCGCCAGGGCAGGGGCGTCGTTGGTGCCGTCGCCGGTCATCGCCACCAGACGGCCTTCGGCCTGATACTGGCGAATCAGCGCCAGCTTGGCTTCAGGCGTGGCTTCGGACAGGAAGTCATCTACCCCGGCTTCGGCGGCAATCGCCGCGGCGGTCAGGCGGTTATCCCCGGTAATCATCACCGTTTTGATGCCCATCTGGCGCAGCTGCGCAAAGCGCTCTTTAATCCCGCCTTTCACGATGTCTTTCAGCGCAATCACGCCCAGAACATTAGCGCCTTCGGCAACCACGAGCGGCGTACCGCCCTGGCGAGCCACGCCTTCAACCAGCGTGTCGACCTGGGCCGGGAAGTGGCCGTTGTTCACTTCTACGTGGCGGCGGATAGCATCTACGGAGCCTTTGCGGATCATGCGATCCTGAATGTTGATGCCGCTCATACGGGTTTGCGCGGTAAAGGGCACAAACGTCGCCTGCAGGTTCTGCACGTCGCGTTCGCGTAGGTTAAAGCGCTGTTTTGCCAGCACCACGATACTGCGGCCTTCTGGCGTTTCATCCGCCAGTGAGGCCAGCTGTGCAGCATCAGCCAGCTCTTTTTCATCCACGCCAGGGGCAGGGAGGAAGGCAGAAGCCTGGCGGTTACCGAGCGTGATGGTACCGGTTTTATCCAGCAGCAGAACGTCGATATCTCCGGCAGCTTCAACCGCACGGCCGCTGGTGGCGATCACGTTCGCACCCAGCATGCGGCTCATCCCGGCCACGCCGATGGCGGAAAGCAGACCGCCGATGGTGGTGGGAATCAGGCAGACCAGCAGGGCCACCAGCACGGTTACGCTAGCCGCCTGGCCGCCGTAGGCAGAGAACGGCCACAGGGTTGCGGTCGCCAGCAGCAGGACGATCGTCAGCGCCACCAGCAGGATAGTCAGGGCGATTTCGTTCGGCGTTTTACGACGCTGGGCGCTTTCTACCATGGCAATCATGCGGTCGAGGAAGGTTTCCCCCGGGTTTACGCTGCACTGAATAACCAGCCAGTCGGACAGAATGCGCGTCCCGCCGGTCACCGAGGCAAAGTCGCCGCCGGATTCACGGATAACCGGGGCGGATTCCCCGGTGATGGCGCTTTCATCCACCGATGCGCCGCCTTCAAGGACTTCGCCATCGCAAGGAATGATGTCCCCGGCTTCCACCAGCACGACGTCGCCTTTACGCAGATCGGCCGCCGGAATATGGTCCACCTGAGCATCATGCTGCGGGCTGCGCAGTTTGCGCGCCCAGCTGGTTTTTTTCACCCCTTTCAGACTGTTCGCCTGGGCTTTGCTGCGGCCTTCTGCCAGCGCTTCAGCAAAGTTGGCGAACAGCACGGTAAACCACAGCCACAGGCTGATGGCGAGGGTGAAGAGGGCATCCCCCTGCTGCAGGCCGGTGAACATCGCTATCCCGAGCAGGGTAGTGATGATGCTCCCCACCCAGACGATAAACATCACCGGGTTGCGCCACTGCACCTGCGGGGCGAGCTTTTTAAAAGAATCAATTAGCGCCTGACGGATCAGACCAGGTTCAAACAGCGCCTGTTGCTTGCGACTCATGGAAGCCTCGTAATCAGAAATTAACCAGAGAAAGGTGTTCCGCAACCGGGCCTAAAGCGAGGGCGGGGATAAAGGTCAGGGCGCCAACCAGCAGCACTGTCCCAATCAGTAAACCGATAAACAGCGGGCCATGCGTTGGCAGCGTACCGATACTGACGGCCTGGGATTTTTTCGCGGCCAGGGAGCCGGCAATTGCCATCACCGGGATAATCACCCCGAAGCGCCCAATCCACATGCACACCGCCAGCAGCATGTTCCAGAACGGCGTGTTGGTGCTCAGGCCGGCGAAGGCGCTGCCGTTATTGTTTGCGGCGGAAGAAACCGCATACAGCACCTCGCTGAAGCCGTGGATCCCAGGGTTTGCCATGCCGCTGCGGCCGGCTTCCGTCATCATCGCCAGCGCGGTGCCAAGCAGCACCAGGGCAGGGGTGATAAGAATGGCCAGCGAAGTCATCTTCATTTCCGGCACGTCAATTTTCTTACCCAGGTATTCCGGGGTACGCCCGATCATCAGCCCGGCGATAAACACGGCCAGCAGGACGAACAGCAGCATGCCGTACAGGCCCGCGCCGACGCCGCCGAAGACCACTTCACCAATCTGCATCAGCCACATTGGCACCATGCCGCCCAGCGCCGTAAAGGAGTCATGCATGGCGTTGACCGCCCCGCAGGATGCAGCGGTAGTAATGACCGCGAACAGGCTGCTGTTCAGAATGCCGAAGCGGCTCTCTTTGCCTTCCATGTTGATACTGCTGTTGGCGCCCAGCTGGATAAAGTGCGGGTTGCCCTGCAGCTCGGCCCACATCACTACCACCACGCAGACCACGAAGATAATGGTCATTGCCCAAAGCAGCGCGCGCCCCTGACGACGGTCACCCACGGCTTCACCAAAGGCGAAGCAGAGCGCGGCCGGGATCAGGAAGATGGAAACCATCTGCACGAAGTTGGTCAGCGCCGTAGGGTTCTCAAACGGGTGAGAAGAGTTGGCGTTGAAAAAGCCCCCGCCGTTGGTCCCCAGCATTTTAATCGCTTCCTGAGAAGCAACCGGCCCCATCGGCAGCAGGTGCTGAACGCCTTCAATGGTGGTGTAAGGCTGGTAAGCAGAGAAGTTCTGCAGCGAACCCTGGCTGATAAAGAACAGCGCCATCACCAGCGAGATTGGCAGCAGGATGTACAGCGTAACGCGGGTTAAATCGACCCATGCGTTGCCCAGCGTGCTGGTGGAATGGCGAGAGAAACCACGGATCAGCGCAAACACCACGGCAATGCCGGTAGCGGCAGAAACGAAGTTTTGTACCGTCAGGCCCACCATCTGGCTGAAGTAGCTCAGCGTGGTTTCGCCGCCGTAAGACTGCCAGTTAGTGTTGGAGACAAAACTGACGGCAGTGTTCAGCGCCAGATGCCAGGAGAGGCCCGGCAGATGCTGCGGGTTAAGCGGCAGGCTGTCCTGGAATAACAGCATCGCAAACAGCAGGATCAGCCCGAAAACGTTAAATGCCAGAATCGCCATCAGATAGCGTTTCCAGCCCATTTCTTCACCCTTGCTGCCCATCAGGGACCACAAAAGAGGCTCAATGCGGCCCACGACCGGCAGCGGTTCGCCATCGATCAAACGTGCCAGCACGGCACCGAGCGGTTTCGCAAGGGCAAAGAGCACCAGCAGGAAGCTGGCGATCAGTAAAAATCCGGACGCAGCCATTAAAACGCCTCCGCTTTAATCAGGGCATAAACCAGGTAACCCAACAGCAAGAAGACCAGCACAATGCCGGTTATGACGCCTGCACTCACAATCCACCTCCAACGGTGCGTTAAGCATTTCGCGGCAGAATAGGATTTCGGGTGAAAAGATGTCGTAAAAGTCCGGGGGTGGGGTGTAAAAAAAGTATAAAAATGGCAAAAGCCATTAGTTAACTAATGGTTAGTATTTATTTAACCATTTTGTAACTTAATTACAGATGGAAAGATAAATAGCGCACAAAAAATCGCAATTATCTGGTCGGAGGAGTAGTAAGCTTTCAAACAATGAGATAGTATTTTGACCAGATAACAAGTTTCTATTTTCCGACATGCGGTGTCGGTCACACATTATGAGGAGAAGCCTATGTCTTTATACAAAGAATACCCTGCGCATCAGGTCATCCTGCGTCGCATCTTCGCAGTCGCTGCCGGCGTGCTGGCGCTGCCTGTGATGCTGTTCTGGAAAGATCGCGCGCGTTTTTACAGCTACCTGCACCGCGTGTGGTCCAAAACCAGCGATAAGCCTGTCTGGATGGCGCAATCCGAAGCCGGCGCCTTCGACTTTTACTAAAAGCTGAATCGATTTGACGAAAGCTACCTCCGGGTAGCTTTTTTGTTGCCTGCGTCTTGCTACACTTAGTTAACAACTGAGACGCGGGCAGTCAGCGATGTCACTTAGTCTGGCATTGGCTTCTTCTGCCCGGAATAATTTTGCAATGTTGAACCGCCGCTGAAGCGCGATGGCGACGGTCAGGTCATTAATCCAGGGAGAGTTATGCCCACCCATCTGGTCTGGTTCCGCAACGATCTACGTATTCACGATAACTACGCCTTACACGCAGCCTGCCGTCATCCCGATGCAAAAGTCATCGGATTTTTTGTTGTAACGCCTGAACAGTGGCGGCAGCACGTCATGGCGCCCAAACAGGCCGAATTCATCTTTGAACATTTACGGGCATTGGGTCATGCCCTGGCCGGACGTGGAATTGAGCTTCATATCCAACAGGCTGAGGATTTCGCCGCGTCGGTGGACTGTATAAAAGCGTTTTGCGCCGAACAAAAAGTCGATGCGCTTTTTTACAACTACCAGTATGAAGTTAACGAGCGTGCCCGTGACGCCGCGCTGGAAAAAGCCCTAGACGTGGACGTTACCGTGCAGGGATTTGATGACAGCCTGCTGCTTGCGCCGGGCAGCGTCACGACCGGCAACCACGAAATGTATAAAGTCTTTACTCCGTTCAGCAAGGCGTTTATTCGGCGCCTGCAGGAAGGTCTGCCGGAATGTGTGCCCGCGCCTAAAGTTCGGGGAGAATCCCACTTCAATGATCGCTTTGCATTTGATGTTCCCCATGAGACGTTCGACCGTGAGCTTTTCCCGGTGGGTGAGCAAGAGGCTATCGGCATGCTGCGTAAGTTTTGCCTGCAGCCAGCTTCTGACTACCCGGAACAGCGTGATTTTCCGGCGATAGAAGGCACCAGCCGGCTGTCGCCTTACCTGGCCACCGGCGTTTTATCTCCGCGTCAGTGCCTGCATCGTCTGCTAAAAGAACATCCTAAAGCGCTGGAGGGCGAGGCCGGAGCAACCTGGCTCAACGAACTCATCTGGCGTGAGTTTTACCGCCATCTGATGGTCGCGTACCCAAAACTTTGCCGTCACCAGCCGTTTATTGCCTGGACGGATAACGTTCGCTGGAGCGGGAATAATGCATGGCTTGAAGCCTGGCAGCAGGGTAAAACGGGTTACCCCATTGTCGATGCGGCGATGCGGCAGTTAAACAAAACGGGCTGGATGCATAACCGTTTACGCATGGTCGTAGCGAGCTTCCTGGTGAAGGATTTGCTGATCGACTGGCGGCAGGGCGAGCGCTATTTTATGTCTCAGCTGATTGACGGCGATCTGGCGGCGAACAACGGCGGCTGGCAGTGGGCGGCTTCTACGGGCACCGACGCCGCGCCTTATTTTCGCATTTTTAACCCGACAACCCAGGGAGAACGGTTCGACGCAGAAGGGGATTTTATTCGCCACTGGCTACCTGAACTGAAAACTGTGCCAGGGAAACAGATTCATTCGCCGTGGGCCTGGGCTGATAAACAAAAGCAAACGCTGGACTACCCGCGCCCGATTGTTGACCATAAGCAGGCTCGACTGAATACGCTTGCGGCTTATGAAGCGGCAAGAAAATAACCGAAGAGAATAATGATGAAAAACAGTGAACTGGAACGCCTGATTAATGACAAGCTGAACAGCGCGGCAATCAGTGATTACGCTCCGAATGGCCTGCAGGTTGAAGGGCGGGAAGAGATCCGCAAGATAGTCACCGGCGTAACCGCCAGCCAGGCGCTGCTGGATGAGGCCGTGCGTCAGCAGGCCGACGCGGTGATCGTCCACCACGGTTATTTCTGGAAAAACGAATCGCCGGTGATTCGCGGGATGAAGCGCAACCGCCTGAAAACGCTGCTGGCTAACGACATCAACCTTTACGGCTGGCATTTACCGCTTGATGCCCATCCACAGTTAGGAAATAACGCCCAACTTGGCGCGCTGCTGGGGATTGAAACGAAAGGGGAAGTTGAGCCGCTGGTCCCGTGGGGCGAGTTCCCGATGCCGCTTTCCGGCGTGGAGCTGGCCTCCTGGATTGAAATGCGCTTAGGGCGCACGCCGCTGTGGTGTGGGGATACCGGCCCGGAACTGATCCGTCGCGTGGCGTGGTGCACCGGCGGTGGACAGAGCTTTATCGATAGCGCGGCGCGCTTTGGTGTGGATGCGTTTATTACCGGCGAGGTTTCCGAGCAGACGATTCACTCCGCTCGCGAGCAGGGGCTGCATTTCTATGCCGCTGGCCACCACGCCACCGAACGAGGCGGGATCCAGGCGCTGAGCGACTGGCTAAACAGCGAAACCGATCTCGACGTTATCTTTATCGACATCCCAAATCCAGCCTGATACCGGGAGGGCCTGTGCAACGAGCTCGCTGTTATTTATTGGGTGAAAAGGCGGTGGTTCTGGAGCTGGATCCTCCCGTAAGTCTTGCCAGCCAGCAGCGCATTTGGGGGCTTCTGCAGCGCCTGAATGTCTCTGACGAGGTGAGCGAGGCCATTCCGGGGATGAATAACATTACCGTTGTGCTGAAAGATCCTCAGCGGCTGGCGCTGGACGGTATTGAGTGGCTCCAGCGCTGGTGGGAAGAAAGCGAGGTTGTGATCCCTGTGCCTCGCCAGATTGATATTCCGGTGGTGTACGGCGGTGAGGCAGGACCCGATCTTGATGTCGTGGCTCGCCACAATACCTTAACGCCGGAAAAGGTCGTTGCCCTGCATTCCGCTGCGGAATATGTCGTCTACTTCCTTGGCTTTCAGCCGGGGTTTGCTTATCTCGGAGGGCTGCCTGAAATACTCGCTACGCCCCGCCGGGCAGAGCCCCGGCTGCAGGTTGCCGTTGGCTCCGTAGGCATTGGCGGCAGCCAAACCGGTATTTATCCGCTGGTGACGCCGGGTGGCTGGCAAATTATCGGCCGAACTTCACTTAATTTGTTCAATCCCAACGGCGCATCACCCACTTTATTGTTGCCGGGTGACACCGTGCGTTTCGTCCCGCAGCAGGGGGGAATATGCTGAATATTATTCGCGCCGGGATACAAACCAGCGTGCAGGATACGGGCCGTGAAGGGCATCGCCATCTGGGCGTGAGCCGCTGCGGCGCGCTGGATACTCCCGCCATCTCCGTCGCCAATTTACTGGTCGGGAATGCGCCTGACGCTCCGGCGCTGGAAATTACCCTTGGGCAATGCGTGATTGAGTTCGGGCGTAGCGGATGGTTTGCGCTTACCGGGGCGGGCTGCCATGCGGAACTGGAGGGCAAAGCCGTATGGACGGGCTGGCGGCTGCCGGTCAAAAAAGGCCAAAGGTTGACGCTGAAAAAGCCGGTTCACGGTATGCGCAGCTACCTTGCCGTCGATGGTGGCCTGGATGTTCCGGAAATTATGGGCTCTTACAGCACCGATCTTAAAGCCGGGATCGGCGGTCACCAGGGCCGTTTGTTGCGGGATGGCGATCGTCTCCCTCTGCGTAAACCCCAGCATAAGTTTCAGCATTCGCGTGGCGTAAAACAGTTGCTATGGGGAAATCGCATTCGCGCCGTGACCGGGCCGGAATATCAGGAGTTCAGTCAGGCGTCACAGGAGAGTTTCTGGCGGCTGGCCTGGCAAATTAGCCCGCAGAGCAACCGGATGGGCTATCGGCTTCAGGGCGCGGAGCTGGCGCGGACGACCCAGCGAGAAATGCTGTCCCATGGCCTGCTGCCGGGCGTGATTCAGGTGCCGCATAACGGCCAGCCGATTGTGCTCATGAACGATGCCCAGACAACCGGGGGCTATCCTCGCATTGCCTGCGTTATTGAGGCCGATCTTTATCATCTGGCTCAGGTCAGGCTGGGGGAACCCATTCATTTTGTGCCGTGTACGCTGGCTGAAGCGCTAAAAGCGCGCCGCGAACAGGCGATTTATCTCGAGCAAATCGCCTGGCAACTGGCGCAGGAAGCATAACAATTCAGGGAGTTTAGTATGCCGGAAGGACCGGAGATTCGCCGCGCGGCGGACAAGCTGGAAGCCGCCGTGGGCGGGGAGCCGTTAACCGAAGCCTGGTTTGCTTTTGAAGAGCTTAAGCCGTTTGAAGCGATGCTGGTGGGGAAAACCATCGATCGTATCGAAACCCGGGGAAAAGCAATGCTGACGCATTTTTCCAACGGTTTAACCTTGTACAGTCATAATCAGCTTTACGGCGTATGGCGAGTGGCTGACGTAGGTAAAGTAGCAGAAACGAACCGTGTGCTGCGTGTCAGGCTGCAAACGGCTAAAAAAGCCATTCTTCTTTACAGTGCCTCGGACATCGAAATCCTCGATCAGGGGCAGCTTGAACAACAGCCTTTCTTGCAGCGCGTTGGGCCGGATGTGCTGGATGAAACACTGACGGTGGAACAGGTAAAAGCTCGCTTGCTGTCGCCGCGTTTTTGCCGTCGACAGTTCAGTGGGCTGCTGCTCGATCAGGCTTTTCTTGCCGGTCTTGGGAATTACCTGCGAGTGGAAATCCTATGGGAAGCAGAGCTTGCGCCGCAGCACCGCGCGGAGGATTTAAGCGAAGATCGGGCTGAGCGGTTAGCGTCTGCTTTGCTGGCTATTCCTCGGCTTTCTTATCAGACGCGAGGCCAGGGGGATGAGAACAAACACCACGGGGCAGTTTTCAGCTTCAGGGTGTTTCACCGGGCGGGTGAACCGTGCGAACGATGTGGAGGGATTATTGAAAGAACCAACCTCTCTTCAAGGCCATTTTACTGGTGTCCTCGCTGCCAGAAATAAAAAAACGCGCCACAGGGCGCGTTTTTTACTCAGAAAGCGAAAAAATTACTTTTTGAGATCGGATTTGAAATCACGTTTATCGTAGCCGGTGTACAGCTGACGCGGACGGGCAATTTTAATGCCGTCGTCGTGCATTTCGTTCCAGTGAGCAATCCAGCCCACAGTACGCGCCATCGCGAAGATAACGGTAAACATGGAGGAAGGAATGCCCATCGCCTTCAGGATGATGCCGGAGTAGAAGTCTACGTTCGGGTAGAGTTTCTTCTCGATGAAGTACGGGTCGTTCAGCGCGATGTGTTCCAGCTCCATCGCCACTTCCAGCAGATTATTATCCTTCAGGTTCAGCTCTTTCAGCACTTCGTGACAGGTTTCACGCATCACGGTGGCACGCGGGTCGTAGTTTTTGTACACGCGGTGGCCGAAGCCCATCAGGCGGAACGAGTCGTTTTTGTCTTTAGCGCGACGGATGAATTCAGGGATGTGCTCCACGGTGCTGATTTCTTCCAGCATCTTCAGCGCAGCTTCGTTCGCGCCGCCGTGAGCCGGTCCCCACAGGGAAGCGATACCTGCCGCGATACACGCAAACGGGTTAGCGCCGGAAGAACCTGCGGTACGTACGGTTGAGGTCGATGCGTTCTGCTCGTGGTCAGCGTGCAGGATCAGAATACGATCCATGGCGCGCTCCAGAATTGGGTTAACTTTGTACTCTTCGCACGGCGTGGAGAACATCATGTTCAGGAAGTTCGCCGAGTAGGAGAGGTCGTTGCGTGGGTATACGAACGGCTGGCCAATCGAATACTTGTAACACATTGCCGCTACGGTTGGCATTTTGGAGAGCAGGCGGAATGCCGCAATTTCACGGTGACGTGGGTTATTCACGTCAAGGGAGTCGTGGTAGAAGGCCGCCAGCGCACCGGTTACGCCGCACAGCACGGCCATCGGATGCGAGTCGCGACGGAAGCCGTGGAACAGACGCGTGATCTGCTCGTGAATCATGGTGTGGCGGGTCACGGTGGTTTTGAATTCGTCGAACTGTTCCTGAGTCGGTTTTTCACCGTTCAGCAGGATGTAGCACACTTCCAGATAGCTGGATTCGGTGGCCAGTTGGTCAATCGGGAAACCGCGGTGCAAAAGAATGCCTTCGTCACCGTCGATATAAGTGATTTTGGATTCGCAGGATGCGGTAGAGGTGAAACCTGGGTCAAAAGTAAATACACCTTTAGAACCAAGACTACGGATATCAATTACATCCTGACCTAGCGTGCCCTTTAGCACATCAAGTTCGAGAGCATCGTCACCATTAAGGGTGAGGTTTGCTTTAGTATCAGCCATTTACGGTCTCCTTAGCGCCTTATTTCATAAGACTGCCGGGCGTCCGATTTGCATTCGAACCCACAATGGTTGGTTACCAGTTTTTTAATTGGCTCGCGGCTCTGTTTAGAGGAGTACAACCAGGGTACAGAGCGATGGGCGCTTGCAGGTAACACTCGCTTTGAGGGCGAAACTACAGCAAATCAGCGTCTTAGCAATCAGTATCATTCAAACCTGTATATCACTAATAACTGTCCTGATCTCTCGGGTCAATACCCATCCACTGTTACATAACTATTACTCAGGTGAAAGGCTGACCCTATAACTTTTACGAATTATACGGCTTTTCTGGCCCTGTTTGTAACAAGAATGTTTAACTTTTGTCAAATCAGATGATTAAAATTTAAAATAATGTTGTTATCGTGATCCTGCTCACTGTTCCGAGCAAAACCCTTCAAACATTATGTGGGTTAATTGTAATGATTTTGTGAAGAGCCTATACTGCCGCCAGGTCTCCGGAACACCCTGCTACCGGGAGCCACCCAGCGTTGTAGCCAGATCCCTGGCCTCTGGATGTAGCTGTTTTTTGCATGACGCACAGTTATAGAAAGTTAGCGCTGTCTGACCCCGAATGCAGATCCGGAGGAAGGAAACAATAAGAAGAGCATGTGGGCGCTATTCATGATAAGAAACGTGAAAAAACAACGACCTGTCAATCTGGATCTGAAAACGATCCGGTTCCCCGTCACTGCAATCGCTTCCATCCTCCACCGCGTTTCCGGCGTGATCACATTTGTGGCGGTCGGCATTCTGCTTTGGTTGCTGGGACTGTCACTCTCCTCCCCGGAAGGTTTTCTGACCGCGTCCGCCGTGATGAGCAGCTTTATCGTTAAATTTATAATGTGGGGCATTCTGACGGCTCTGGCCTATCACGTGGTGGTGGGTATTCGCCATCTGCTGATGGACTTTGGCTATCTGGAAGAGACCTTTGTAGCGGGCAAACGATCCGCACATATCGCCTTTGTTATTACTGTCGTGCTTTCAATTCTTGCAGGAGTCCTCGTATGGTAAGCAATGCCTCCGCATTGGGTCGCAATGGCGTGCACGATTATGTGCTGGTTCGCGCTACCGCCATCGTACTCACCCTGTACATCATCTACATGATTGGCTTCTTCGCTGTCACCGGCGAGCTGACCTACGACGTCTGGCACGGCTTCTTTGCCTCTGCCTTCACCAAAGTTTTCACCCTGCTGGCTCTGTTCTCTATTTTGATCCATGCCTGGATTGGCATGTGGCAGGTGTTGACCGACTACGTTAAACCGCTGGCGATTCGCCTTCCTTTACAGCTGCTGATTGTTGTCGCGCTGTTGGTTTACGTCATTTATGGATTCGTTGTGGTGTGGGGTGTGTAATGAAACTGCCAGTCAGAGAATTTGATGCTGTAGTGATTGGTGCCGGCGGCGCAGGTATGCGCGCGGCGCTACAGATTTCCCAGAGCGGCCAGACCTGTGCGCTGCTTTCTAAAGTGTTCCCGACCCGTTCCCATACCGTATCCGCGCAGGGTGGTATCACCGTTGCGCTCGGTAATACCCATGAAGATAACTGGGAATGGCACATGTACGACACGGTAAAAGGTTCCGATTACATCGGTGACCAGGACGCCATCGAATACATGTGTAAAACCGGCCCGGAAGCGATTCTGGAACTGGACCACATGGGCCTGCCTTTCTCCCGTCTGGAAAACGGTACCATTTATCAACGTCCGTTCGGCGGCCAGTCGAAAGACTTCGGCGGCGAGCAGGCGGCACGTACTGCAGCAGCCGCTGACCGTACCGGCCACGCGCTGCTGCACACCTTGTATCAGCAGAACCTGAAAAACCACACCACCATCTTCTCCGAGTGGTATGCGCTGGATCTGGTGAAAAACGCCGATGGCGCAGTGGTTGGCTGTACTGCGCTGTGTATCGAAACCGGGGAAGTGGTTTACTTCAAAGCCCGCGCGACCGTGCTGGCAACCGGCGGCGCAGGCCGTATTTATCAGTCCACAACCAACGCCCACATCAACACCGGCGACGGCGTCGGCATGGCTATCCGTGCTGGCGTGCCGGTGCAGGATATGGAAATGTGGCAGTTCCACCCAACCGGCATCGCCGGGGCGGGGGTTCTGGTCACCGAAGGCTGCCGTGGTGAAGGCGGCTACCTGCTGAACAAACACGGCGAACGCTTCATGGAGCGTTATGCTCCGAATGCGAAAGACCTGGCGGGTCGTGACGTGGTGGCGCGCTCCATCATGATCGAAATCCGTGAAGGTCGCGGTTGTGATGGCCCGTGGGGTCCACACGCCAAACTGAAACTCGACCACCTGGGTAAAGAAGTGCTGGAATCCCGCCTGCCGGGCATTCTGGAACTGTCCCGTACCTTCGCCCACGTCGATCCGGTGAAAGAGCCGATTCCGGTTATTCCAACCTGTCACTATATGATGGGCGGTATTCCGACCAAAGTGACCGGTCAGGCGCTGACCGTGAACGAGCAGGGCGAAGATGTGGTTATCCCTGGTTTGTTCGCCGTGGGCGAAATTGCCTGTGTTTCCGTACACGGTGCGAACCGTCTGGGCGGCAACTCCCTGCTTGACCTGGTGGTGTTCGGGCGTGCTGTTGGCCTGCACCTGCAGGAATCCATTGCCGAGCAGGGCGATCTGCTTGACGCAACCGACGCTGAAATCGATGCTTCCCTTGAGCGCCTCAACCGCTGGAACGGCAACCGTAACGGTGAAGATCCGGTGGAAATCCGCAAAGCGCTGCAGGAATGTATGCAGCACAACTTCTCGGTGTTCCGCGAAGGTGACGCGATGGCCAAAGGGCTTGAACAGCTGAAAGCAATCCGCGAGCGCCTGAAAAACGCCCGTCTGGACGACACTTCCAGCGAATTCAACACTCAGCGCGTTGAGTGTCTTGAGCTGGATAACCTGATGGAAACCGCTTACGCCACTGCGGTGTCGGCAAACTTCCGTACCGAGAGCCGTGGCGCGCATAGCCGCTTCGACTTCCCGGAGCGTGATGACGAAAACTGGCTGTGCCATTCCCTGTATCTGCCAGAGACGGAATCCATGACGCGTCGTAGCGTCAACATGGAACCGAAACTGCGTCCGGCGTTCCCGCCGAAGATTCGTACTTATTAATGCGGAGACAGGACAATGAAACTCGAATTCTCAGTTTATCGTTATAACCCGGATGTAGACGACGCTCCGCGCATGCAGGATTACACCCTGGAAGCGGAAGAGGGTCGCGACATGATGTTGCTAGACGCTTTAATGCAGCTGAAAGAAAAAGATCCTAGTCTGTCTTTCCGTCGCTCGTGCCGTGAAGGCGTTTGTGGCTCCGACGGCCTGAACATGAACGGTAAAAACGGGCTGGCCTGTATCACGCCAATCTCGGCGCTCGGCAACGGCAAGCAGAAGATAGTCATCCGTCCTCTGCCTGGCCTGCCGGTGATCCGCGATCTGGTGGTAGACATGGGACAATTCTATGCTCAATATGAGAAGATTAAGCCTTACTTGTTGAATAATGGGCAAAATCCACCCGCTCGCGAGCATTTGCAGTCGCCTGAACAGCGTGAAAAGCTCGATGGTTTGTACGAGTGCATTCTTTGCGCATGCTGCTCGACTTCCTGCCCGTCGTTCTGGTGGAACCCGGACAAGTTTATCGGCCCGGCCGGTTTGCTGGCTGCGTATCGCTTCCTGATCGACAGCCGCGACACCGAAACAGACGCGCGTCTGGACGGCCTGAGCGATGCTTTCAGCGTATTCCGCTGCCACAGCATTATGAACTGCGTCAGCGTTTGTCCTAAGGGCCTGAACCCGACGAAAGCTATCGGCCATATCAAGTCGATGCTGTTGCAGAAAAGCGCTTAAGTAATAAGAGAGGAGCGCAGCTCCTCTCGCCCTGGCCCTCTCCCCTTTGGGAGAGGAACAGATTGCAGGAAATCTTTAAAAACTGCCCTACAGAATCCTGTATAGAGACAGTTTTTAAAGGTTCCTTCGCGGGCCGCCCTCCACGGCAACAGGCTCGAAGAAAGTGAACCCTGGAACGTATACCTGTATACCCTACGGTGTGCGTTATAGTTATCCACGGCGAAATAAGCATAAATTTGCTTAAGGGATCACGATGCAGAACGGCGCGATGAAGCCCTGGCTGGACTCTTCCTGGCTGGCGGGCGCAAACCAGTCCTACATAGAGCAGCTCTATGAAGACTTCTTAACCGATCCTGACTCTGTTGATGCGCACTGGCGCACGATGTTCCAGCAGTTACCTGGCACCGGAGCCAGACCGGATCAATTCCATTCAAAAACGCGTGATTATTTCCGTCGTCTGGCGAAGGATGCCTCACGTTACTCCACCGCAATCACCGATCCTGATACTGACGTTAAGCAAGTTAAGGTTCTGCAGCTGATCAACGCCTGGCGCTTCCGCGGGCATCAGGCAGCAAATCTTGATCCGCTTGGCCTGTGGAAACAAGAATCCGTTCCCGATCTGGATCCTGCTTTCCATAACCTGACGGATGAGGATCTGCAGCAGAGCTTTAACGTGGGTTCTTTTGCCAGCGGCAAAGAAACCATGAAGCTTGCGGACCTGATTGACGCTCTGCAACAAACCTACGGCGGCTCTATCGGCGCCGAATACATGCACATTACCAACACGGAAGAGAAACGCTGGATCCAGCAGCGCATTGAATCTGTGGTGGGTCAGTCAACCTTCACGCCGGAAGAGAAAAAGCGCTTCCTGAGCGAGCTGACTGCAGCTGAAGGTCTGGAACGTTACCTGGGCGCGAAATTCCCTGGGGCGAAACGCTTCTCGCTGGAAGGCGGTGACGCGCTGGTACCGATGCTCAAAGAGATGATTCGCCATGCCGGTAAGAGCGGCACGCGCGAAGTGGTGCTGGGTATGGCGCACCGCGGTCGTCTTAACGTGCTGATCAACGTGCTGGGTAAAAAACCGCAGGATCTGTTTGACGAATTTGCCGGTAAACATAAAGAGCACCTCGGCACCGGTGACGTGAAGTACCACATGGGCTTCTCTTCCGATGTTGAAACCGAAGGCGGCCTGGTTCACCTGGCGCTGGCGTTCAACCCGTCTCACCTGGAAATCGTTAGCCCGGTGGTTATCGGCTCCGTGCGTGCGCGTCTGGATCGTCTGGATAAGCCTGGCAGCAACCAGGTACTGCCGATCACCATTCACGGTGATGCCGCGGTAGCCGGGCAGGGTGTCGTTCAGGAAACCCTGAACATGTCCAAAGCGCGTGGTTACGAAGTGGGCGGTACCGTACGTATCGTTATTAACAACCAGATTGGTTTCACCACCTCAAACCCGCTGGATGCTCGCTCCACGCCGTACTGTACCGATATCGGTAAGATGGTGATGGCGCCGATTTTCCACGTCAATGCGGATGACCCTGAAGCCGTTGCCTTCGTGACTCGTCTGGCGCTGGACTTCCGTAATACCTTCAAACGCGACGTGTTTATCGATCTGGTTTGCTACCGTCGCCACGGTCATAACGAAGCTGATGAGCCAAGCGCAACGCAGCCGGTGATGTACCAGAAAATCAAAAAACATCCGACCCCGCGTAAGATCTATGCTGACAAGCTGGAGCAGGACAAACTGGCCACGCTGGAAGATGCCACCGAAATGGTGAATCTGTACCGCGATGCGCTGGATGCCGGCGAATGCGTCGTCAACGAATGGCGTCCGATGAACATGCACTCCTTTACCTGGTCGCCGTACCTCAACCACGAGTGGGACGAAAGCTACCCGAACAAAGTTGAGATGAAGCGTGTTCAGGAACTGGCTAAGCGTATCAGCACCGTGCCGGAAGCCGTAGAAATGCAGTCCCGCGTGGCGAAAATCTACAGCGACCGTCAGGACATGGCGAACGGCAACAAGCTGTTCGACTGGGGTGCAGCGGAGAACTTGGCTTATGCAACGCTGGTAGATGAAGGCGTGTCCGTTCGTCTGTCCGGGGAAGATGCCGGACGTGGGACATTCTTCCACCGCCACGCCGTGATCCATAACCAGACTAACGGTTCTACCTATACGCCGCTGGCGCACGTTCACAACAGTCAGGGCATCTTCAAAGTCTGGGATTCCGTGCTGTCTGAAGAAGCGGTTCTGGCCTTTGAGTATGGTTACGCCACGGCAGAACCTCGCACCCTGACCATCTGGGAAGCGCAGTTCGGTGACTTCGCCAACGGAGCCCAGGTTGTCATTGACCAGTTCATCAGCTCCGGCGAGCAGAAATGGGGCCGTATGTGTGGCCTGGTGATGCTGCTGCCGCACGGCTATGAAGGGCAGGGGCCAGAGCACTCTTCCGCGCGCCTGGAGCGTTACCTCCAGCTGTGCGCCGAGCAGAACATGCAGGTTTGCGTGCCGTCAACGCCGGCTCAGGTTTATCACATGCTGCGTCGTCAGGCGCTGCGCGGGATGCGCCGTCCGCTGGTGGTGATGTCACCGAAATCTCTGCTGCGTCACCCGCTGGCGGTATCCAGCCTCGACGAGCTGGCCAACGGCACGTTCCTGCCGGCCATTGGTGAGATTGACGAACTGGATCCGAAAGACGTTAAGCGCGTTGTTCTGTGTTCCGGTAAGGTGTACTACGACCTGCTTGAACAGCGCCGTAAGAATGACCAGAAGGATGTGGCGATTGTGCGTATCGAGCAGCTCTATCCGTTCCCGCATCAGGCGGTACAGGAAGCGCTGAAGCCGTTCGCGCACGTACACGACTTCGTCTGGTGTCAGGAAGAGCCGCTAAACCAGGGCGCCTGGTACTGCAGCCAGCACCACTTCCGCGAAGTGATTCCGTTTGGGTCCGCTCTGCGTTATGCAGGTCGCCCGGCCTCCGCCTCTCCGGCGGTAGGGTATATGTCCGTTCACCAGAAGCAACAGCAAGATCTGGTTAATGACGCGCTGAACGTCGAATAAATTAAAGGATAAATAATGAGTAGCGTAGATATTCTAGTTCCTGACCTGCCTGAGTCCGTAGCCGACGCGACAGTGGCAACCTGGCATAAAAAACCGGGCGACAGCGTCAAACGTGACGAAGTGCTGGTTGAAATCGAAACTGACAAAGTGGTACTGGAAGTACCCGCTTCTGCGGACGGCATTCTGGATGCGGTACTGGAAGACGAAGGCACCACCGTGACCTCTCGTCAGATTCTGGGTCGCCTGCGTGAAGGCAACAGCGGCGGGAAAGAAACCTCCGCAAAAGCTGATACCAAAGAGTCTACTCCGGCCCAGCGCCAGCAGGCTTCTCTGGAAGAGCAGAGTAATGATGCCCTCAGCCCGGCTATTCGCCGCCTGATCGCAGAGAACGATCTCGACGCCAGCGCGATTAAAGGCAGCGGCGTAGGTGGCCGTATCACTCGTGAAGATGTTGAAAAACACCTGAGCGAAGCGAAAGCCAAACAGCCTGCACAGGCAAAAGCCGCCGAAGCCACTCAGGCGCCGGTTGCGCCACTGGCTGGCCGCAGCGAAAAACGCGTGCCGATGACCCGCCTGCGCAAGCGCGTAGCCGAGCGTCTGCTGGAAGCGAAAAATTCTACCGCCATGCTCACTACTTTCAACGAAGTGAACATGAAGCCAATCATGGAACTGCGTAAGCAGTACGGTGAAGCGTTTGAGAAACGCCACGGCGTGCGTCTGGGCTTCATGTCCTTCTACATCAAAGCGGTTGTTGAAGCGCTGAAACGCTATCCGGAAGTGAATGCTTCCATCGACGGCGAAGACGTGGTTTACCACAACTACTTTGATGTCAGCATCGCGGTTTCGACCCCGCGCGGCCTGGTGACCCCAGTGCTGAAAGACGTTGATACCCTGGGCATGGCCGACATCGAAAAACGCATCAAAGAGCTGGCGGTGAAAGGCCGTGACGGCAAACTGACCGTGGAAGAGCTGACCGGCGGTAACTTCACCATCACCAACGGTGGCGTCTTCGGTTCTCTGATGTCTACGCCAATCATCAACCCACCGCAGAGCGCGATCCTGGGTATGCACGCCATCAAAGACCGCCCAATGGCGGTTGACGGTAAAGTTGAGATCCTGCCGATGATGTACCTGGCGCTCTCTTACGATCACCGTCTGATCGATGGCCGCGAGTCCGTGGGTTACCTGGTAGCGATTAAAGAGCTACTGGAAGATCCAACTCGTCTGCTGTTGGACGTGTAGTCGAATAAGACTCTGGCGGGTGCGATGACACCCGCCCCTACAACCAAATCTAACCTTACCCCGAGCATTAATGCTCTTTATCTGGATGGATAGAACTCATGAACTTACACGAATATCAGGCGAAACAGTTGTTTGCTCGGTATGGTTTGCCGGCACCCGTCGGTTACGCCTGCACCACACCGCGTGAAGCGGAAGAAGCCGCCTCTAAAATTGGCGCGGGTCCTTGGGTGGTGAAATGTCAGGTTCATGCCGGTGGCCGCGGTAAAGCGGGCGGTGTGAAAGTGGTTAACAGTAAAGAAGACATTCGTGCTTTTGCTGAGCACTGGCTGGGCAAACGTCTGGTGACTTACCAAACGGACGCTAACGGCCAGCCTGTACACCAGATTCTGGTTGAAGCTGCAACCGACATCGACAAAGAGCTGTATCTGGGCGCGGTGGTTGACCGTAGTTCTCGTCGCGTGGTCTTCATGGCCTCCACCGAAGGCGGCGTGGAAATCGAGAAAGTCGCGGAAGAAACGCCGCACCTGATCCACAAAGTTGCGCTGGATCCGCTGGCGGGTCCTATGCCTTATCAGGGTCGTGAACTGGCGTTCAAACTGGGTCTGGAAGGTAAGCAGGTTCAGCAGTTCACCAAGATCTTTATGGGTCTGGCGACTATCTTCCTCGAGCGTGACCTGGCGCTGATCGAAATCAACCCGCTGGTGATCACTAAGCAGGGCGATCTGATCTGCCTCGACGGCAAACTGGGCGCTGACGGTAACGCGCTGTTCCGCCAGCCGGATCTGCGTGAAATGCGCGACCAGTCTCAGGAAGACCCGCGTGAAGCTCAGGCTGCACAGTGGGAACTGAACTACGTGGCGCTGGACGGTAACATCGGCTGTATGGTTAACGGTGCGGGCCTGGCAATGGGCACCATGGACATCGTTAAGCTGCACGGCGGCGAGCCGGCTAACTTCCTCGACGTGGGCGGCGGTGCGACCAAAGAGCGCGTTACCGAAGCGTTCAAAATCATCCTGTCAGATGACAAAGTCAAAGCCGTTCTGGTGAACATTTTCGGCGGTATCGTTCGCTGCGACCTGATTGCCGACGGCATCATTGGCGCGGTAGCTGAAGTGGGCGTTAACGTGCCGGTGGTGGTGCGTCTGGAAGGTAACAACGCCGAACTGGGCGCCAAAAAACTGGCAGATAGCGGCCTGAACATCATTGCAGCGAAAAGTCTGACGGACGCAGCACAGCAGGTTGTTGCTGCCGTGGAGGGGAAATAATGTCCATTTTGATCGATAAAAACACCAAGGTAATTTGCCAGGGCTTTACCGGCAGCCAGGGGACTTTCCACTCCGAACAGGCGATTGCCTACGGTACGCAAATGGTTGGCGGCGTAACGCCAGGCAAAGGCGGTACTGAACATCTGGGTCTGCCGGTATTCAATACCGTGCGTGAAGCCGTTGAAGCTACCGGCGCGACCGCTTCCGTTATCTACGTTCCAGCCCCGTTCTGCAAAGACTCCATCCTGGAAGCGATTGATGCGGGCATTAAGCTGATTATCACCATTACTGAAGGTATCCCTACGCTGGATATGCTGACCGTGAAAGTGGCGCTGGATGAAGCTGGCGTGCGCATGATCGGACCAAACTGCCCGGGCGTTATCACCCCAGGCGAATGCAAAATCGGCATCATGCCGGGCCATATTCACCTGCCGGGCAAAGTGGGCATCGTTTCCCGTTCCGGGACGCTGACCTATGAAGCCGTGAAGCAGACAACTGACATCGGCCTCGGCCAGTCAACCTGCGTCGGTATCGGCGGTGACCCGATTCCAGGCTCTAACTTCATCGATATCCTGAAGATGTTCCAGGCAGACCCGAAAACCGAAGCCATTGTGATGATCGGTGAAATCGGCGGGAGCGCGGAAGAAGAAGCGGCTGCCTATATCAAAGAGCACGTGACCAAACCTGTTGTGGGCTACATTGCCGGTGTGACCGCGCCTAAAGGCAAACGTATGGGCCACGCGGGCGCCATCATCGCGGGTGGTAAGGGGACGGCGGACGAAAAATTTGCTGCTCTGGAAGCCGCTGGCGTGAAAACCGTTCGCAGCCTCGCCGACATTGGCGATGCGCTGAAAGCTATTCTGCCGCAGTAAGCAGATGCCCCCGCGCAAGCGGGGGAAACAGTAATAATAAGTGTTCGACATGGTTGGCCACCCTGGGTGGCCTTTTTTATGTTTCTGCCTTAGTTATCCCCGCTTCTCTTTGCCCTGTATTGCGCATTCCTTCGTATCTATTTTTTTCCTGAATGATTTCCCTTTGCGATATTTTCTCGCTGTAACCTTATAAAAAATAATGATTTGTTAATTTAATTTATATCAAAAGTGAATTATTTGTGAATGTTAAAAAGAGGATGCCAAAATCACGCCAAAAGATAGCGAATAAATAGTGTAAAGATGACCTCGTGGATACAGAGAAAGTTGAAGGTTTGGCTTTAAATATTCGCTATATGTTGAGAATAAGCGTCATTAAATTAACCTCGAGCGAAGCGTTAAAACATATCGTTAACAACAAATTCACGATTAATTCTCTATTGAAAAATAATTAACATTGCCAATGTAAATTGTTTTGGATCAATGTTTAAAGCTGGCGTTGCGGTGTATAAAGGGGCAAAATTGCTGCAGATCAAACTGGCCGAATAACGGTGTTTTAGCTATAAATTGATCGCCGTCGTAAAACGTAAAAAACATTAAGCAAAGACCTGTTTATTGTAAGGGAATTGCAGGGTAATATAATTACGGGTTATTTTTGATTTAATTAACGTGTTTGTAACCTTTCACCTTTTGATTTCACATTTGAATAAAGTGGGCGAGAAAAAGGGGACTGGAAGCGAATGTATTTGTATTAGGGCATGCTTGTGGTGAACCTCCCGGTGAACCACAGTCGAAGTCTTCATGCGAAGAGCAAGGAGTCAAGATGTTTGATATTGTCGAACTGTCGCGCTTACAGTTTGCCTTGACCGCGATGTACCACTTCCTGTTTGTGCCGCTGACGCTAGGTATGGCGTTTTTACTGGCCATCATGGAAACGGTCTATGTGCTGTCAGGTAAGCAAATTTATAAAGATATGACCAAATTCTGGGGCAAGTTGTTTGCAATCAACTTTGCGCTGGGGGTGGCAACCGGTTTGACCATGGAGTTCCAGTTCGGGACTAACTGGTCTTACTATTCTCACTATGTAGGGGATATCTTCGGTGCGCCGCTGGCGATCGAAGGCCTGATGGCATTCTTCCTCGAATCTACCTTTGTTGGTCTGTTCTTCTTTGGCTGGGATCGCCTCGGCAAAGTTCAACATATGGCCGTCACCTGGCTGGTGGCATTGGGCTCCAACCTCTCCGCGCTGTGGATTCTGGTCGCCAACGGCTGGATGCAAAACCCTATCGCTTCCGACTTCAACTTCGAAACCATGCGTATGGAAATGGTCAGCTTCGCCGAGCTGGTCCTGAACCCGGTTGCGCAGGTTAAATTCGTTCACACCGTAGCGTCCGGCTATGTCTGTGGCGCGATGTTCGTTCTCGGTATCAGCTCTTATTATCTGCTGAAAGGCCGCGACGTTGCTTTTGCGAAGCGTTCCTTCGCGATCGCCGCGAGCTTCGGTATGGCCGCTATTCTCTCCGTTATCGTACTGGGCGATGAGTCTGGCTACGAAATGGGTGACGTGCAGAAAACCAAACTGGCCGCGATTGAAGCCGAATGGGAAACTCAGCCAGCGCCGGCGGCGTTTACCCTGTTTGGTATTCCTGACCAGGACAAACAAGAAAACCGTTTTGCTATTCAAATCCCTTACGCGCTGGGCATCATTGCCACCCGCTCGGTGGATAAGCCGGTAACGGGTCTTAAAGAGCTGATGGTGCAGCACGAAGAGCGCATCCGTAACGGGATGAAGGCTTACAGTCTGCTGGAGCAACTGCGCAGTGGTTCAACCGATCAGAGCGTGCGCGATAGCTTCAACCACGTGAAAAAAGACCTGGGCTATGGTCTGTTGCTGAAGCGCTATACGGAAAACGTCACTGACGCGACCGAAGAGCAGATTCAGAAAGCGACCAAAGACTCTATTCCTCGCGTAGCACCGCTGTACTTCGCGTTCCGTATCATGGTGGCCTGTGGCTTCCTGATGCTGTTCATTATTGCTGTGTCCTTCTGGACCGTGACCCGTAACGCCATTGGTTCGAAAAAATGGCTGCTGCGCGCCGCGCTGTACGGTATTCCACTGCCCTGGATCGCCATCGAATCTGGCTGGTTTGTTGCGGAGTACGGGCGTCAGCCTTGGGCGGTAGGTGAGGTTCTGCCGACGGCCGTTGCGAACTCGTCGTTGAGCGTGGGCGACTTGCTGTTCTCCATGATACTGATTTGCGGCCTTTACACGCTGTTTATGGTGGCTGAACTGTTCCTGATGTTCAAATTTGCTCGCCTTGGGCCGAGCAGTCTGAAAACAGGGCGCTATCACTTTGAGCAGTCCAACGTGGCTTCTCAGCCGGCACGCTAAGACAGGAGTCGTCAAATGATCGATTATGAAGTATTGCGTTTTATCTGGTGGCTGCTGGTCGGCGTTCTGCTGATTGGCTTTGCCGTCACCGACGGCTTCGATATGGGCGTGGGCATGCTGTCGCGCGTGATTGGCCGTACTGACGTTGAACGCCGCATCATGGTTAACTCCATTGCCCCGCACTGGGACGGGAACCAGGTTTGGCTGATTACCGCAGGTGGGGCTTTGTTTGCCGCCTGGCCAATGGTTTATGCCGCTGCCTTCTCCGGCTTCTATGTCGCGATGATTCTGGTGCTGGCGTCCTTGTTCTTCCGCCCTGTAGGGTTCGACTACCGCTCGAAGATCGAGGATACCCGCTGGCGCAACATGTGGGACTGGGGCATTTTCATCGGTAGCTTCGTACCGCCGCTGGTGATAGGTGTCGCTTTCGGCAACCTGCTGCAGGGCGTTCCGTTCCACGTTGATGACTACCTGCGCCTTTACTACACCGGTAACTTCTTCCAACTGCTAAATCCGTTTGGCCTGTTGGCGGGCGTTGTTAGCGTGTCGATGATCGTGGCCCAGGGCGCAACGTATCTGCAGATGCGTACCGTAGGTGAGTTACATCTGCGTGCTAAAGCGGCGGCTCAGATTGCTGCGCTGGTGATGATGGTTTGCTTCGCGCTGGCAGGTGTCTGGGTGATCTACGGCATTGATGGCTATGTGGTGACCTCTGCCCTGGATCATCATGCAGCATCTAACCCGCTGACCAAAGAAGTGGCGCGTCAGGCGGGTGCCTGGCTGGTGAACTTCAACAATACGCCAGCGCTGTGGCTGATTCCTGCTCTGGGTGTTGTGCTGCCGCTGCTGACCATCCTCATGTCTCGTCTGGAGAAAGGCGCTCTGGCGTTTATCTTCTCTTCGCTGACGCTGGCCTGTGTGATCCTGACGGCCGGTATCGCGATGTTCCCGTTCGTGATGCCTTCCAGCACCATGATGAACGCTAGCCTGACCATGTGGGATGCGACATCCAGCCAGCTGACGCTGAATGTGATGACCTATGTTGCCATCGTGTTCGTGCCAATCATTCTTCTCTACACCACCTGGTGTTACTGGAAAATGTTCGGTCGTATCACGAAAGAGCACATCGAAAGCAACTCCACCTCTCTGTACTAATAAGGAGCTGATTATGTGGTACTTTGCATGGATTCTGGGCACGCTTCTGGCGTGTGCATTCGGGATTATTACCGCGCTGGCTCTCGAGCACGTTGAGGCGAGCAAAGCCGGAAAAGAAGAGCACTGATGGAATACGTTATCGCGAAACTGTACGCGGTAATGGACAAGAGCCCCCTGCGGGCTCTTTCCTTAGTGATGGCGCTGGTGCTGGCTGGGTGTATTTTTTGGGACCCGTCTCGTTTCGCCGCAAAAACGAGCGAGCTAGAGATCTGGCACGGCTTCCTGCTGATGTGGGGCGTGTGCGCCGGGATCATTCACGGCGTGGGTTTCCGCCCAACTAAAGTGCTGTGGCAGGGTGTTTTCTGCCCGCTCATTGCCGATTTAGTGCTCATCGCTGGACTGCTGTTTTTCTTCTTCTGAATGTCCGCGTACATTCCCCCGTCTGAAGCAGAAATTATGGGCTTTAACAAGCCCATAAAAATTTACTTAACGTTTAAAACAATCCATTCCAAACCCTCATCCTCTTGCGTATAGTAAGCAGCGTTTAATTGCATTACCGGGATGTAAAGTGAGTACAACGCCGTTTCGATGGCCGGTTCGTGTTTACTACGAAGACACAGACGCCGGTGGTATGGTTTACCATGCCAGTTATGTTGCTTTTTATGAAAGAGCACGCACAGAGATGCTGCGCCAGCACAACTTTAACCAGCATTCCTTGTTGGCGGAGCGTGTCGCCTTTGTCGTACGCAGGATGACGGTTGATTATCTTGCGCCTGCCCGACTCGACGATTTACTCGAAATCCAAAGTGAAATTACATCGATGCGCGGCACTTCTATGGTGTTTACGCAGCGAATAGTCAACGCTGAAAATCAGTTGCTTAACCAGGCTGAAGTGCTGATTGTTTGTGTTGATCCACACCTAATGAAGCCTCGTGCGCTTCCCAAGTCTATTGTCGCGGAGTTCAAGCAGTGACTGACATGAATATCCTTGATTTGTTCCTGAAGGCAAGCCTTCTGGTCAAATTTATCATGTTGATTTTGATTGGTTTTTCCATCGCATCATGGGCAATCATCATTCAGCGAACGCGTATCCTTAATGCCGCCAGCCGTGAAGCTGAGGCGTTTGAAGACAAGTTCTGGTCCGGTATCGAACTGTCTCGCCTGTATCAGGAGAGCCAGGGCCGCCGCGACAGCTTGAGCGGTTCTGAGCAGATCTTCTATTCCGGTTTTAAAGAGTTCGCGCGACTGCATCGCGCCAATACTCATGCGCCAGAAGCTGTGGTTGAGGGGGCATCTCGTGCGATGCGTATCTCGATGAGCCGCGAGCTGGAAACGCTGGAAACCCATATTCCTTTCCTTGGCACCGTTGGTTCAATTAGCCCGTATATCGGCCTGTTTGGTACGGTGTGGGGGATCATGCATGCGTTCATCGCCCTGGGCGCGGTGAAGCAGGCGACGCTGCAGATGGTTGCGCCAGGTATTGCCGAAGCGCTGATCGCGACCGCCATTGGTCTGTTTGCTGCTATTCCGGCCGTTATGGCGTACAACCGCCTTAATCAACGCGTGAACAAACTGGAATTGAATTACGACAACTTCATGGAAGAGTTCACGGCTATCCTGCACCGTCAGGCTTTTACCAGCAGCGAAAAGCAGTAACAAGGGGTAAGTCATGGCCAGACGCGGACGTGGTCGTCGTGAGCTGAAGTCAGAAATTAACATCGTTCCTTTGCTGGACGTGCTGTTGGTGCTGCTGCTGATCTTTATGGCAACGGCGCCGATCATCACCCAGAGCGTCGAGGTGGATCTGCCGGATGCGACAGACTCGCAGACCGTCAGCAGTAACGATGAACCGCCGGTCATTATTGAAGTGTCCGGGGTAGGGCAGTACAGCGTAGTGGTTGAGAAAGATCGTATGGATCAGCTGCCATCGGAGCAGGTTGTTGCCGAAGCGCAGCGCCGTCTGCAGGCGAATCCAAAAACGGTCTTTTTGATCGGCGGCGCGAAAGATGTTCCGTATGACGAGATCATCAAGGCGCTGAATCTGTTGCATCAGGCGGGCGTGAAGTCCGTTGGTCTGATGACGCAGCCAATCTGATCCATTTCGCTTAAACCGTTTGGGAACCGAGAGTGTCAAAGGCAACCGAAGAGAACGCTAAATTAAAACGGGCGATCATCGTTTCAGTGGTGCTGCACATCATTTTGATTGCCATCCTGATCTGGAGCTCGTTTGATGAGCACATTGATGCATCCGCTGGCGGTGGCGGTGGTTCTTCTATTGACGCGGTGATGGTTGACCCGGGTGCGGTAGTGGAAAACTACAATCGCCAACAGCAGCAGCAGGCGAGCAGCAAACGCGCCGCTGAGCAGCGTGAAAAACAGGCGCAGCAGCAGGCGGAAGAGCTTCAGCAAAAACAGGCGGCAGAGCAACAGCGCCTGAAAGAGCTGGAGAAAGAGCGTTTAGCCGCTCAGGAGCAGGCCAAAGCGCAGGCCGAACAGCAGAAAGAGGCTGAAGCGGCGGCGAAGCAGGCTCAGGAGCAGCAGAAACAGGCCGAAGCTGCGGCTGCAGCTGCGAAGGCAAAAGCGGATGCTCAGGCGAAAGCCCAGGCTGACGCGCAGGCAAAAGCTCAGGCTGATGCTCAGGCGAAGGCGGCGGAAGAAGCCGCGAAGAAAGCCGCTGCGGATGCTCAGAAGAAAGCCGCTGAAGAAGCTGCTAAGAAAGCGGCTGACGCCGAGAAAAAAGCCGCCGCTGACGCTGCTGCTGCAGCGAAAAAAGCTCAGCAGGATGCTGAGAAAAAAGCTGCGGATGCTGCCGCTAAGAAAGCTGCGCAGGATGCGGAGAAGAAAGCCGCCGCTGAGGCTGCTAAGCAGGCTGCTGCTGAAAAAGCAGAAGCTGCGAAACAGGCTGCTGCAGAAAAGGCAGCGGCAGAAAAAGCGGCTGAGAAGGCCGCTGCTGACAAGGCTGCCGCAGCGAAAGCCGCCGCAGATAAGAAAGCAGCTGCGGACGCGAAGAAAAAGGCTGCAGCTGAGAAAGCCGCCTCTGACAAAGCCGCAGCACAGGGCGTTGACGATTTATTCGGTGACTTAAGCTCAGGTAAGAATGCACCGAAAACGGGCGGAGGGGCGAAAGGTAATGCAGCCGCTGCCGCCGGAAAAGGGAATAATAAGAACAACGGCGCTAGTGGCGCGGAGATCAACGGCTATGCTGGTCAGATAAAGGCAGCGATCGAGAGTAAGTTCTATAACGATCCTTCGTTTGCCGGTAAGACCTGTTCGCTGCGGATCAAGCTGGCACCAGACGGCCTTCTGCTTGATATCAAGCCAGAAGGCGGTGATCCAGCACTTTGTCAGGCTGCCGTTGCGGCAGCGCGTCTGGCGAAGATTCCGAAGCCGCCAAGTGAAGCTGTTTATGAAGTCTTCAAGAACGCACCGATCGACTTTAAGCCTTAACGCGGTTTTCCCCGTCACGACGGGGAAAGCACACTAAGCTGAGTTACAGGGTTTTGGTAGTTTTGTGTATTTGGGTTTGTTAACATTCTGCTAAATTATCGTGGGCTTTCCGCCCGGATAAGGGAGATATGATGAAGCAGGCATTTCGTGTAGCGTTAAGTTTCTTAATGCTGTGGGCAGCAGTGCTGCACGCAGAAGTTCGTATCGAGATCACCCAGGGCGTGGATTCCGCTCGTCCAATTGGTGTGGTTCCGTTCACCTGGGCAGGCCCTGGCGCCGCGCCTGAAGATATCGGCGGTATTGTTGCCGCTGATCTGCGTAACAGCGGTAAATTCAACCCGCTCGACAGATCTCGCCTGCCACAGCAGCCGGGTTCTGCCCAGGAAGTTCAGCCTGCTGCCTGGACCGCGCTCGGTATTGACGCCGTTGTGGTAGGTCAGGTTACGCCAAACGGCGACGGCAGCTATACCGTTGCTTACCAGCTGGTTGATACCTCTGGTGCGCCGGGCACGGTGCTGGCGCAGAACTCTTATAAAGTGAACAAACAGTGGCTGCGTTATGCCGGCCATACCGCCAGCGATGAAGTGTTCGAGAAGCTGACCGGGATTAAAGGCGCGTTCCGTACGCGTATCGCTTACGTTGTACAGACCAATGGCGGCCAGTTCCCGTATGAGCTGCGCGTGTCTGATTACGATGGCTACAACCAGTTTGTGGTACACCGTTCTCCGCAGCCGCTGATGTCTCCAGCCTGGTCTCCGGACGGCAGCAAACTGGCTTATGTGACCTTCGAAAGCGGCCGTTCTGCGCTGGTTGTGCAGACGCTGGCTAACGGCGCCGTACGTCAGATTGCTTCGTTCCCGCAGCACAACGGTGCGCCGGCGTTCTCTCCGGACGGTTCTAAACTGGCGTTCGCGCTGTCTAAAACCGGCAGCCTTCAGCTGTACGTAATGGATCTGGGCTCTGGCCAGATTCGCCAGGTAACCGAAGGTCGCAGCAACAACACGGAACCGACCTGGTTCCCGGACAACCAAACCCTGGCCTATACCTCTGACCAGGCGGGTCGTCCACAGATTTATAAAGTCAGTATTAGTGGCGGTGCTCCGCAGCGTCTGTCCTGGGAAGGTTCTCAGAACCAGGATGCCGATGTCAGTGCCGACGGTAAAATTATGGTAATGGTCAGCTCCGCAAGCGGTCAGCAGCACATTGCCAAACAGGATCTGGTAGCGGGTGGCGTAACAACTTTATCGTCAACGTTCCTGGATGAAACGCCAAGTCTGGCACCTAACGGCACTATGGTAATCTACAGCTCTTCTCAGGGGATGGGATCCGTGCTGAATTTGGTTTCAACAGATGGGCGTTTCAAAGCGCGTCTTCCGGCAACTGATGGACAGGTCAAATTCCCTGCCTGGTCGCCGTATCTGTGATAACAATATTGATTATTAAAGGATCAAAGAAATGCAACTGAACAAAGTGCTGAAAGGGCTGATGATTGCTCTGCCGGTTATGGCTATCGCGGCGTGTTCTTCTAACAAGAGCGCCAACAATGGTCAGAGCGGTGAAGGTATGCTGGGTGCCGGCACTGGTATGGACGCTAACGGCCACGGCAACATGTCTTCTGAAGAGCAGGCTCGTCTGCAGATGCAACAGCTGCAGCAGAACAACATCGTTTACTTCGGTCTGGACAAATACGATGTTAGCTCTGAATTCGCTGCAATGCTGGATGCACACGCTAACTTCCTGCGTAGCAACCCATCTTACAAAGTGACCGTAGAAGGTCATGCGGATGAGCGCGGTACCCCAGAGTACAACATCGCACTGGGCGAACGTCGTGCTAACGCTGTTAAAATGTACCTGCAAGGTAAAGGCGTTTCTGCAGACCAGATCTCCATCGTTTCTTACGGTAAAGAAAAACCTGCAGTACTGGGTCATGACGAAGCGGCTTACGCTAAAAACCGTCGTGCCGTACTGGTTTACTAAGAGAATCGCATGAGCAGTAACTTCAGACATCACTTGTTGAGTCTGTCGTTACTGGTTGGCATAGCGGCCCCCTGGGCCGCTACTGCTCAGGCGCCAATCAGTAGTGTCGGCTCAGGCTCGGTCGAAGACCGCGTCACTCAACTCGAGCGTATTTCTAACGCTCACAGTCAGCTTTTGACCCAACTCCAGCAGCAACTCTCCGATAACCAGAATGACATTGATTCCCTGCGCGGTCAGATCCAGGAAAATCAGTATCAGCTGAATCAGGTTGTGGAGCGTCAAAAGCAAATTTTGCTGCAGATGGATAGCCTTAGCGGCGCTGCGGCGGGAGCAGGGCAACAGCCTGCTCCCGGTGCTTCTCCGACTGCCACGCCGGATACAGGGGCCTCTAACGCGGCGCCTGCTGCTCCAGTACAAGGCGGTGACGCTAATAGCGACTACAACGCTGCTATCGCGCTGGTGCAGGATAAATCGCGGCAGGACGATGCTATCAATGCATTTCAGTCCTTTGTGAAGAAGTATCCGGATTCAACTTATCTGCCCAATGCTAATTACTGGCTCGGTCAGTTGAATTACAACAAAGGCAAAAAGGATGATGCGGCGTTTTATTTTGCCTCCGTGGTGAAAAACTACCCTAAATCCCCTAAAGCGCCGGATGCCATGTTCAAGGTTGGCGTGATCATGCAGGACAAGGGCGACGCTGCAAAAGCGAAAGCCGTCTACCAGCAGGTCGTTAAACAGTATCCCAATACTGAAGGCGCAAAGCAGGCTCAAAAACGTCTGAATGCACAATAATGCGTGCGGCCTGACCAGATATCGTCGTTTTTCTGGTCTTGCCGTGCGAAACGTAAGCAGTTGAGCGATCTACGTCAAAATTATTGTTGCGTCAAAATCTTAAATCAGTAATATATGCCGCCGTTGCCAAGGGATACTAAACAAACCCAAAGTGACGCAAAAGTGGGTCGTTAGCTCAGTTGGTAGAGCAGTTGACTTTTAATCAATTGGTCGCAGGTTCGAATCCTGCACGACCCACCACTTTAAAGTAGTAAACGGTAGCTAAGCGTGAAGGGTTCGAACCTGTAGCAGGTTTGAGTTGAGCGAAAGCGAAACAACGTTGTGATAACAACGGCCCGAAGGGTGATAATCATCCTGCACGACCCACCACTTTAAAGTAGAAGCAGTAAAGAAGTTTGCAGTAAGCCGCACAGCGGGTCGTTAGCTCAGTTGGTAGAGCAGTTGACTTTTAATCAATTGGTCGCAGGTTCGAATCCTGCACGACCCACCATCTTTTAAGATGAAGGCTGTAAGTGAATCGAAAACGGTTCGAGTAGGGCAAAGCAAAACTTCAAAGCAGTAACCGCATACAGCGGGTCGTTAGCTCAGTTGGTAGAGCAGTTGACTTTTAATCAATTGGTCGCAGGTTCGAATCCTGCACGACCCACCAGTGTAGAAAGGCGCCCTAAAGGCGCCTTTTTGCTATTCTGTATTCGGGCAGGGTTCGAGCCTGCAGCAGGTTCGACAAAATCGCTTTTTGATTTTGCACGTCGCTTGCGACGACCCGAAGGGTGAAATCATCCTGCACGACCCACCAGTGTAGAAAGGCGCCCTAAAGGCGCCTTTTTGCTATTCTGTATTCGGGCAGGGTTCGAGCCTGCAGCAGGTTCGACAAAATCGCTTTTTGATTTTGCATGTCGCTTGCGACGACCCGAAGGGTGAAATCATCCTGCACGACCCACCAGTGTAGAAAGGCGCCCTAAAGGCGCCTTTTTGCTATTCTGCATTCGGGCAGGGCGTTGGTCCTCAGGCCGGGACGATAAGCTGGCTACGCTCTGCCGGGGCTGCTCAGCCGCAGGGTGCTACCGTGAGCAGAAGATTAGCAAAACGCCGCATTTCTCCGCTGGCGATGACCAACAGCGTTCTGTCCGATTTTACGCTCGCGTAAAACGCTTCTCTTTCCATATACTCCAGCGGACACGTTGATGGCAGCCGCTGTCTGAACTCCTCTACAATCGAATTAGTAAACGTCTCCGGCCATTGCATCATAGTGGCGTGCTCGATGGCGATGGTCTGTATGAGATATTCCAGGATAGCCGGGCTGCCTATCATGCCCGGCGCAAGGTTGAGATAAACAACAGTCGCCGTAGGCGGCGAGTGGGTAACAAAAGAATAGTTTGCATCGGCCAGAAGAATTTGTGTCTTATGGCCGCACTGGGCAAGGGTGCTAATCAGCTGAGGATGAATAATGGCTGTTTTAATCACCGATCTCTCCTTAAAGGCCGGGCCACCGCGGACCCGCCCCTCCATTACATGCGGTAAACGCCGCCGTTGATATCAATTGTGGCGCCGGAAATAAAGCCGTCATATTCGGCCGCGAGGAAGCCGATGGCTCGGGCGACATCATCCGGCGAGCCCGCTCTGCGCAGAGGGATGGTTTGTACAGTCTCTTCTGCCGAAGCTTTAGTCGTGTGCCTGTCATGAAAACGAGTGCCGAGAATAAGACCGGGAGCCACGGCATTGACGCGGATACCGAATTCCCCCAGCTCTGCGGCCAGTGAGCGCGACCAGGTCAACACGGCGCCTTTGGCCGTGGAATAGACCAGGGAACCCGAATGTCCTCCTGCACGGCCCGCCTGAGACGCCAGATTGACGATACTCGCCCCGGTGGGGGCCATTTTGAGAAAGGGGAGCGCACTTTGGGTAACGTTCAGCATGGTGGTGAGGTTGACGTCCCACACCTTATGCCAAAAATCGGCCTCAATTTCTCCGAGCCATTTTCGCGCCACGATGCCGCCCACGTTATTAATCAGAATATCAATGCCGCCGAGATACTCCCCGGCCGCGTTGACGCAGGCCTGTGTCTCTGCCTGCTGCGTTAAGTCCGCGTACTGCCAGGCGGCTTTTACGCCTTTTGTTCGGGCCTGCTCCACCAGCGCTCTGGCCGCTTCTTCCCCGCTATGATGGTGAATGAAAATATCGCATCCGGCAGCAATCAGCCGCTCTGCAGTTGCCCGCCCAATTCCCTGTTCTGCTCCGGTAATGAAAACTTTTTTACCTTTGAGACTGCCCATTAGCTACTCCTCATTTCAATATCAGTGAATGTTAAGAATGTATGGCGCCTTCCGGCTGGTGCGCGCAATAAAATATGCAAACCAGTCCGGTAATTAATAAACATAATGAAAGGAAAATAAGACCCGCCACGCTCCCTTTGGTTATGTCGTTTAATATGCCCACCACAGAGGGGGCAAAAAACCCGCCAATGTTTCCAATACTGCTCACCACCGCCAGCCCGGCGGCAGATGCAGCCCCGCTGGAAACATTGGCAGGCATTGATAAAAAACATGGCACCGAGGTATAAATCCCTATCGATGCAATGCATAAGAACGTCAGCGAAATAAAAATGTTATAACTGAAAAACATACCTGCCCCAGCAAGACCGAAGGCGGCAATAGCCATGCTTAGCCCGGCAAAAATACCAATTTTTTTCGTTTTACTTGCCCAGTAACTCCATGGGTAAACTAATAAAGCCGACAGGCCATAGGGAATTAAGGCCAGGATGCTGACTTTGAATATGTTGTCGCCGGAAATAGCCGTTAATATTGACGGGAGCCACATCCCGAAGCCATAAATCCCGCAAACCATGCCAAAATTAAGTAGCGCATAGAGAAAGTATTTTTTATTTTTAATGCCGGCGATAAAGTCAGCTAATTTTACTTTTCCTCCGGAGCGGGAACGCGCCATGTTGCTAATGAGCCAGGCTTTCTCTTCGGCATTAAGGTAATTCACCTCATGAGGTGAGTTTTTTAGGATGAAGGGGATCAGGAGACCAATGACTATAGGCGGGATACCTTCCAGGATAAAGAGGAGCTGCCAGGGCTCCAGGCCAAACCATCCCCGCTCTATGTTCAGAATAAATCCGGAGATCGGGGAGCCTAATGCGTTGGAAAGCGGCTGAACGATGATAAACATCCCAAGGATTTTGGTGCGGTACTGTCTGGGAAAGAAAACTGTAAAATAGTAGACAACCGAGGGGAAGAAGCCAGCCTCGCAGACACCCAGCATAAACCTGCATATATAAAGTTCGGTTGGCGTTCGCGCAAAGCCCATCAGGGTGGCAAATATGCCCCACGAAATAAGTATTCTGGCAAACCATATCCTCGGGCCAAATCTTACGGTGCCAGCGCTGCTGGGTATTTCAAATAAAAAATAACCAATGAAAAAAATCCCGGAAGCAAAACCAAATGCCGTGGCACTCAGTCCCATACTGCTTTCCAGAGCCATCGCGGCATAGGCCATATTATTCCTGTCGAGAAAGGCCAGGAAATAAAGTAATACCATAAGGGGAACGATATTTATTGTTAATTTTTTTATTGCGCTGCGTTCGATTTCCTGCGGCGTTGAAGTTATCATTTTGCTCTCCTGGGGTTTATCCTTATACATATGTATGGCTCTTTTTTAAATAATATGCAGCCGAGCGCTTACGCAGCTTAATAAAAAGCACGTTGCTGCTGTGAGTTATATAAAATATCTTGCTGAGTTTTTTAATCTCTTTCCGCTATTGCTCAGCCACATTTAAAATTAATTTTTTGCCATTAATGTTTTCTATTTTCAGCGAACGGATTGACGAATGACCAGTTCTGGCGGAAACAGAAATTCATCAACCGGCAGCGCAGCGTTATTCATGCGGTCTACCAGGCGGTTCACCATCAACTCAGCCATTTTTTCTAACGGTGGCCTTACGGAGGTCAGGCCGGGTGATGCCAAAGCCGAAAGTGAAATATTATCGATGCCCACAATTGAAATTTGTGCCGGAATTTTCACCCCCGCATGGCGCAGACCCGCTATTAGCCCGATAGCAAGCGCATCATTTATAGCCACCACGCCGTCCGGGCGCGTCTCTCGCGAAAGTATTGTCTTCGCCAGGCTAAGCCCCAGCTCATACATTTCGCTGTCACCAAACTCATGGCGAGCGGTGCCTTCAATAATGTGCCCCTCTCCGGGAAGTCCGGACTGATTAAGCGCGGCCTTAAAACCCGTAATTTTATGGCTTCTGCTGAGCGTTAATGTCGATTCAGTGGCAAAGACAATATTGCGACAGCCGCGCAGGATGAGGTGGCGGGCGGCAAGATGGCCCGCGGCCACGTTGTCCATCGAAACGCTGTCAAATAAACGGCTTTCCGTCGCCACCATCTCCGTGAAGCGATTGTCGTAGCTAACAATCGCCAGGCCATGTTCGGCCGCCTGAATGAAGTGGGTTTTACGGATATCGCTGGCGGCCACAATAATGCCACTCACGCCCAGCGTGAGCATGTCGTTAATGAAAGCCCGCTCCTCATCTTCATGGCGGTTTACATTGCCGAGTATCACGCGATGCTGATGCGCCCTGGCCGCAAGATTGATCTCCTCTACCAAAGCGGAAAAGCTTGGGTTGATTATGGAGGGCACCATCAGGCCGATAATCTCGGTGGCGCTTTTTGCATCGTGCTTTGTGGCCCGCGCCGGACTGTAGTTCAGCGTGGCCATTGCTTGTTCAATTTTCTCGCGCGTTGCTTTGCTCATTTGTCCCGCGCGATTGTTTAGCAAATTGGACACGCTGCTGATTGATACGCCCGCCTGCCGGGCAACATCCCGGATATTTGCCATACAGGGTGAACCTCTCTTTTGCTGCCTGGCCCGAGCCTGCTGGTAAGCAAAGCGATCTGACGCGGTGCAGGCTGCCATTGCCTTTTGCCGGGGCTTATTGCAAAAGCAATCTAAAAGCTAAACGGCAGTGTGGCAAGCCCCGACGGGGGCTTATCTATACCCGCGTGTGGCTTTTGTGAAAAGCATCATGGGCGGGGACTGGTGTTTAGTAAACACTCCCGGCTAACGCTTATGCAGCAGCATTTTTTCAGCCGGGCGCCCAGGTTTTTGCGCTTTGGTGAGCAGCCGCGGGATTGATGCTATTCAAATTCCCCACGACATTCCGACTGAATTTCGCTATCTTGTTTAGCATATAAAACAACGAGTGCCGAATAACGCGTGAATCACGCTTGATTTGGCCTGTAATGTTAAGTCAGTAAAACGAGATTGCATGATGAGCGTAATGTTTGACCCGGAAACTGCGATTTATCCCTTCCCGCCGAAACCCACTCCTCTGAGCGGGGATGAAAAACAGTTTTATCGTGAAAAAATTAAGCGTCTGCTTAAAGAGCGGGATGCGGTGATGGTGGCGCACTACTACACCGACCCGGAAATCCAGTCCCTGGCGGAAGAGACCGGCGGGTGTATTTCTGACTCGCTCGAAATGGCTCGCTTCGGCGCTAACCACCCGGCGTCCACGCTCCTGGTCGCAGGGGTTCGTTTCATGGGGGAAACGGCGAAAATCCTCAGCCCCGAAAAGACCATTTTAATGCCTACCCTCAATGCCGAATGCTCACTGGATCTCGGCTGCCCGATTGAGGCGTTTAACGCTTTCTGCGACCAGCACCCGGATCGCACGGTAGTCGTCTATGCTAATACCTCTGCCGCGGTAAAAGCCCGGGCGGACTGGGTCGTGACGTCCAGTATTGCGGTAGAACTGATTGAACATCTGGACAGCCTGGGTGAGAAAATCATTTGGGCACCGGATCGCCACCTTGGCAGCTACGTGCAAAAGCAGACCGGTGCCGATGTGCTGTGCTGGCAGGGCGCCTGCATTGTGCATGATGAATTTAAAACTCAGGCGCTGGCGCGGATGAAGGCGCTGTACCCGAATGCAGCGGTGCTGGTTCATCCTGAATCACCGCAGGCCGTGGTGGACATGGCCGATGCTGTAGGCTCGACCAGCCAACTGATTAATGCCGCTAAAACGCTGCCTCACCAGCAGCTTATTGTGGCTACGGATCGCGGGATATTTTATAAAATGCAGCAGGCGTGTCCGGACAAAGAGCTACTGGAGGCGCCCACAGCAGGAGAAGGGGCAACCTGCCGCAGCTGTGCACATTGCCCGTGGATGGCAATGAACGGGCTTAAAGCGATTGCTGAGGGACTGGAGCAGGGCGGGGCCGCACACACGATTGAAGTGGATGCTGCACTGCGTGAAGGCGCGCTGGTTCCGCTTAATCGCATGCTCGACTTTGCGGCAGAATTGCGTCGAACGGTTAAAGGCAACGCGTAACAGCATTACGCTCTGGGGATTTCATGGATTTTTTTAGCACACAGAACATTCTTGTCCACATCCCCATTGGGGCCGGCGGGTATGACTTATCATGGATTGAAGCCGTGGGAACGCTGGCGGGTTTGCTTTGTATCTGGCTCGCCAGCCTGGAGAAGATAGGCAACTATGCCTTCGGGTTAATTAACGTCACGCTGTTTGCCATTATTTTCTTCCAGATCCAGCTCTACGCCAGCCTTCTGCTGCAGCTGTTCTTTTTTGTGGCGAACATTTACGGCTGGTATGCCTGGTCGCGGCAAAGCAGCAATCATCAGTCCTTGCTGCAAATTCGCTGGCTCCCTCTGCCTAAGGCAATTGCCTGGCTGGTGATTATCGTCGCGGCGATTGGGTTAATGACGCTGTTTATCGATCCTGTTTTTGCCTTCCTGACCCGTGTTGCGGTGACGGTGATGCAGAGTCTGGGACTCAACGTTACCTTGCCGGAGCTACAGCCAGACGCTTATCCATTCTGGGACTCGTGCATGATGGTGTTGTCGATTGTGGCGATGATTCTCATGACCCGTAAATACGTGGAAAACTGGCTGCTGTGGACGGTCATTAACGTTATCAGCGTGGTTATCTTTGCCCTGCAGGGCGTTTACGCGATGTCGCTGGAATATCTCATTCTGACGTTCATTGCACTGAACGGCAGCCGGATGTGGATCAACAGCGCGCGGCAGTCCGGCTCGCGCGCCTTCTCCTGATCAATGGTGATGATGGGCATGACCGGCGCTGTGGTCATGCTCATTCAGGTCGCAGTCCGGACCGTGACAAAGCTGATACTCCATCTGTACCGTGGCATGTTCGATTTGGTACTCGTGCTCGAGGAAGTGATGTATGCGCGACAGCAAAGCATCGTGATCGTGGGGCGGTACAACCTGAACATGCAGCGTCATCAGCGGTTTTTCGCCAACCAGCCAGATATGGACGTGATGCACGTTACGCACTTCTGGTATCGAGCGGGAAAGATTACGCTTCAGGGCCGCAATGTCGATGGCGCCCGGCGCACCTTCTAATAACTCATTGACGCTCTCTTTCAACAAACTCCAGGCGCTGCGTAGCACCAGGCAGGACACAAGAACTGAAAGAATTGGATCAATCGGCGTCCAGCCGGTCCAGAGAATCACCACCGCGGCCACAATTGCCCCCACTGAGCCCAGCAAGTCACCCAGTACATGCAGCGCTGCCGCACGCACGTTGAGATTTTTCTCTCCGCTTCCATTGTGCAGGATCCAGAAAGACGCCAGGTTTGCCAGTAGCCCGGCGATCGCAATGGTCAGCATTGCCCAGCCGGCAATAGGCTGAGGATTTGAGAAACGCTGAATCGCTTCCCAGACGATAAGTATGGTGATGACTACCAGAGCGATAGCGTTTACAAATGCCGCAAGCGTCGTCAGGCGCAGCCAGCCAAAGGTATGCCTGGCGTTGGGGGGCCGACGGGAAAAGTGTACGGCCAGCAAAGCAAACAGCAGCGCCGCTGCGTCGGTGAGCATATGGCCTGCATCGGCCAGCAGGGCCAGCGAGCCGGAAAGCAGGCCGCCGATAACTTCGGCAACCATAAAAATTGCCGTGATGAGGAAGGCAAACAACAGGCGTTTGGCGTTACTGTCGGAAGGTGTGTGTTGGTGTGAATGCGCCATAATCTCTCACAAATATCAGTCGCGGTGAGCTAATTATAACCGTTTCCTGGTTTCAACTTGTTGAAAGATGCCGATAAAAAAAGAGAGCCGTCTGGCTCTCTTTCAACTATTTTTTGTGCGGGAACTACTGCGAGGTTCCGTCGACTTTTTTGTTCACCTCTTGCCCGCTCCTGGTCTCAACTTTTTTGTTGGTGTCCGGGCAACGTCCATCTTTGCACATGCTGTTTTTGTGTACTTCGCTCTTGCTCATTTTGTGGTGAGAGCTGTTGATCTTGTCATTGCTGACGCCGTTCGGCGCCATTTTCTGATGTGCATCCGGCGCGACCTGGCCTGCTTCGGCACTGGCGTTTGCCTGCCCGTTATTTGCGCTCGACGCAGAGTCCGCGGCATAAACGATTCCGCTGCCCAGTGTCAGCGTGGCGGTTAATAGCAGCGTAGTTAGCTTTTTCATATTGATGCTCCTGGTCTGGTCGTTATGGCTGGATAGCTTCTTCCAACGGTGCAGTGAATAATGCTGAAAAGTCCTGCAGGGCAGCCCATCTGCATCGGGCTTTAATTTTCAAAATAGTATTCCATATTGAAAATTTAATATTTTTCAGCGTTAACAGTTGAAAAGTGTAGTTATCAGGAGCGTGTTCGCCATGTTTTCGCTGTTTTTTCCAAGTTTTCAGGATTAATCTGTGAGAAGTGTAAAAGCCCGTTTACACTTGTGGTTATGCGAGTTAGATTGAAAGGATTGCAACGAAGAAAAATATCAGGATGACCCCGGAAATATCATGAATTATCAGAACGACGACTTAAGAATTAAAGAGATTAACGAGCTTCTCCCCCCTGTAGCGCTGTTGGAAAAATTCCCCGCCACTGAAAAAGCCGCCCACACCGTCTCTCAGGCACGTAAAGCGATCCATAAAATCCTTAAAGGTAGCGACGACCGGTTGCTGGTGGTGATCGGGCCTTGCTCCATTCACGACACCAAAGCCGCCAAAGAGTACGGTGCGCGCCTGCTGGCATTGCGTGAAGAGCTTCAGGGCGAACTGGAAGTGGTGATGCGCGTCTATTTCGAAAAGCCGCGTACTACCGTGGGCTGGAAAGGGCTGATTAACGATCCGCATATGGACAGCAGCTACCAGATTAACGACGGCCTGCGCATTGCGCGTAAGCTACTGTTGGATATCAACGATTCCGGCCTGCCAGCGGCAGGGGAATTCCTTGATATGATCACACCTCAGTATCTGGCGGATCTGATGAGCTGGGGCGCTATCGGCGCACGTACCACTGAATCGCAGGTGCACCGCGAACTGGCTTCCGGCCTCTCTTGCCCGGTTGGCTTTAAAAACGGCACCGATGGCACGATCAAAGTTGCGATTGATGCTATCAACGCCGCTGGGGCACCGCACTGCTTCTTGTCCGTAACCAAGTGGGGCCATTCCGCTATCGTCAACACGAGCGGGAACGGTGACTGCCACATTATTCTGCGTGGGGGCAAAGAGCCTAACTACAGCGCGAAGCATGTGGAAGAAGTTAAGGCGGGCCTGGTGAAAGCGGGGCTTGAGCCACAGGTGATGATTGATTTCAGCCACGCCAACAGCAGCAAGCAGTTTAAAAAACAGATGGACGTTTCTGCCGACGTTTGCGGCCAAATTGCCGGTGGCGAGAAGGCTATCATCGGCGTAATGATTGAAAGCCATCTGGTAGAAGGCAACCAAAGCCTGGAAAGCGGCGAGCCGCTGGTCTACGGCAAAAGCGTGACCGACGCCTGCATTGGCTGGGATGATACAGAAGTGACGCTGCGCCAGCTTGCCGCTGCGGTAAAAGCGCGTCGCGGCTAACGGCCTGTTTTGAGCAATAAAAAAGGCGTGGTAATCACCACGCCTTTTTTTGTGGGCGGCGAATTACTTCGCTTTACCCTGGTTAGCTACTGCGGCGGCTTTGGCTGCGATTTCGTCAGCGTTGCCCAGGTAGTAACGTTTCAGCGGTTTGAAGTTCTCATCGAATTCATAAACCAGCGGTACGCCGGTAGGAATGTTCAGCTCGAGGATCTCATCTTCGCTCAGGTTATCCAGGTATTTAACCAGCGCGCGAAGGGAGTTACCGTGAGCCGCAACGATAACGCGCTCGCCGGATTTCATGCGTGGCAGAATGGACTCATTCCAGAACGGGGTTACGCGGTCAATGGTCAGCGCCAGGCTTTCGGTGGTTGGCAGCTCGCTGTCGGTCAGTTTTGCGTAACGTGGATCGTGGCCAGGGAAGCGCTCGTCGTCTTTAGACAGCTCTGGTGGAGTGATCGCGAAGCCGCGACGCCACTGTTTAACCTGCTCGTCACCGTATTTTTCAGCGGTTTCAGCTTTGTTCAGACCCTGCAGGGCGCCGTAGTGACGCTCGTTCAGTTTCCAGGATTTCTCGACCGGCAGCCAGGCCTGGTCCAGTTCATCGAGGATGTTCCACAGGGTGTGGATGGCACGTTTCAGCACGGAAGTGTAAGCGAAGTCGAAAGTGAAGCCTTCGTCCTTCAGAAGCTTACCGGCAGCTTTAGCTTCGGTACGACCTTTATCAGAAAGATCAACATCATACCAACCAGTGAAGCGGTTTTCGTTGTTCCACTGGCTTTCGCCGTGACGAACCAGTACCAGCTTAGTAACAGCCATGATTTACTCCTTAATGAGCCTGGGATTAATGATAACAATTATCATTATATTGCCGCACCATAAGCCACGGCAATGATAAACGTTTAACATAGCGAAAAAGCGCGTGGAGTGTAAGGTGGTTGTAAAAGGTTGTTATATTTTTGGCGCGATCTGGCGGGAAAGTCAGCGATTTGGTGAGAAATTGCCCTTATTGAAAAGGGCAATAGGTTTTAATGCGGCAGAAACTGGTATTCCGTGACGCTGAGATACGTCTCATCCGGTTTTAACCAGCAGTCCGGCTGCGGCCATTCCGGGTGATTTGGGCTGTCCGGCAGGAAGCCGCTCTCCAGCGCCAGGCCGTTCCAGTCGCTGTAGTTTTCTTTGTCACGTGCAGGTGTGCCTGCCAGATAGTTTCCGCTATAGACCTGTAACGCAGGCGCCGTCGTAAACACGTTCATTTCCAGTGCACCGTCGGTGGACCAGACTCTTGCCACGGGCTGGCTTAGGTCGCCTTTTGCCTGCAGTAAGAAAGCGTGATCGTAGCCTTTGGTGATTTGCTGATCGGCGTCGGCCAGGAAATCTTGTGTAAGCGTTTTTGGCTCACGGAAATCAAAGCTGGTACCGGCCACTTTTTTCAGGCTGCCCGACGGCAAGCCGCTGGCGTCGACGGGCAAATAACTGTCAGCCAGTAATTGAAGCTTATGCTGACGCACATCGCCCTGAGTGCTGTCGAGATTGAAGTAGGCGTGGTTGGTGAGACTGACTGGACAAGGCTTATCGACGGTAGCACGAAGCTCGATGCTGATGCGGTTATCTTCCGTCAAAGCATAGCGCGCCGTTGCCCGTAATTTACCAGGGAAACCCTGATCGCCGTTGCAGGAGTCCAGCTCGTATGTCACCGCCTGCTCATTGTGCACGGCAATGCGCCAGCGACGTTTGTCGAACCCTTCTGGCCCACCGTGAAGCTGGTTTTCACCCTGGTTAATCTCAAGCTGGAGTCTCTCACCGCCAACGGTAAGCTTCCCTCCGGCAATACGGTTAGCGTAGCGCCCGACGGTCGCCCCCATAAAGGCGCTTTGCTGCAAATAGTGCTCAGGTGAAGTGCAGCCTAGCAGTGTGTCCCGTACGCTACCGTCTTTGAGCGGTACCCGACAAGAAAGCAAGGTTGCGCCCCAGTCCATCAGCGTGACGACCATCCCCGCGCTGTTGCGCAGGGTAGTCAGGCGAAACGGCTGGCCGTCCGGCGCCAGCTGCGGCGTCTCTTTTAGCATTGGCCTGCTCCTTCGGAGGCCTTGCAAACGTAGAAGGTTTCTTTAATGCCTGTTTTGCTCTCGTACTGTTCTTCGACAGCCTGTTTAACGGCCGGGACGAGGTCTTCAGGTACCAGCGCGACAATACAGCCGCCAAAACCGCCGCCGGTCATACGTACGCCGCCTTTCTCACCAATGGTTGCTTTAACTATCTCCACAAGGGTGTCGATTTGCGGCACGGTGATTTCGAAGTCATCGCGCATGGAGGCGTGAGATTCGGCCATCAGCTGGCCCATACGAACCAGGTCACCTTTGGCAAGTGCCTCTGCGGCTTCCACGGTACGGATATTTTCGGTCAGCACGTGACGAACGCGTTTGGCAACGATCGGATCCAGTTCATGCGCTACCGCATTGAATTCTGCCAGCTCAACGTCTCGCAGCGCCTTCTGGCTAAAGAAACGAGCACCGGTTTCACACTGTTCACGACGGGTGTTGTATTCGCTACCCACCAGCGTACGCTTGAAGTTGCTGTTGATGATCACCACCGCAACGCCTTTTGGCATTGAGACCGCTTTCGTTCCCAGAGAGCGGCAATCAATCAGCAGGGCATGGTCTTTCTTGCCAAGGGCAGAAATCAGCTGATCCATGATGCCGCAGTTGCAGCCGACAAACTGGTTCTCTGCTTCCTGGCCATTGAGCGCCAGCTGAGCACCATCCAGAGGCAGGTGGTACAGATGCTGGAAGACTTTGCCTACTGCCACTTCCAGCGAGGCGGACGAGCTTAACCCTGCGCCCTGCGGCACATTGCCGCTGATCACCATATCCACGCCGGAGAAGTTTTTATCGCGCTTTTGCAGGTGCTTCACGACGCCACGAACATAGTTAGCCCACTGCTGAGTGTCGTGCGAGACGATAGGATCATCCAGGGAAAAGCTGTCCTGCTGATTGTCATAATCGGCGGCAACAACTCGTACAATACGGTCATCTCGTTTGGCACAGCTGATAACCGTCTGGTAATCAATGGCGCAGGGCAGCACGAAACCATCGTTGTAATCGGTGTGCTCACCAATCAGGTTTACGCGGCCTGGGGCCTGAATAGCGTGGGTGGCCGGGTAGCCAAATTGTTCAGCGAACAGACGCTGGGTTTTCTCTTTCAGACTCATAATGATGCTCCTGACTGGCGGAAATGGATATCACTGACGGCACGCAAGCGTTCTGCGGCTTGCTCTGCGGTTAAATCTCGCTGGGTTTCGGCCAACATTTCATAGCCGACCATAAATTTACGTACCGTGGCGCTGCGCAGCAGCGGCGGGTAGAAATGCGCGTGAAGCTGCCAGTGCTGATTGCTTTCACCGTTGAACGGCGCGCCGTGCCAGCCCATTGAGTAGGGGAAGGAGCACTGGAAGAGGTTGTCATAGCGGCTGGTGAGTTTTTTCAGCGCTAATGCCAGGTCAGCACGTTGTTCTGGGCTGAGGTCGGTGATACGCAACACGTGGGTTTTGGGCAACAGCAGCGTTTCGAACGGCCAGGCTGCCCAATAGGGGACGACGGCCAGCCAGTGTTCGGTTTCCACCACGGTGCGGCTACCGTCCGCCCGTTCACGCTGCACGTAGTCGAGCAGCATTGGGGTGCCCTGGTGGGCGAAATATTCACGCTGTAGGGTATCTTCACGGGCAACTTCGTTAGGCAAAAAGCTGTTGGCCCAAACCTGTCCGTGAGGATGTGGGTTGGAGCAGCCCATGGCCGCGCCTTTGTTTTCAAATACCTGAACCCACGGGTAGGTTTGCCCCAGCTCAGCGGTCTGCTGTTGCCAGGTTTGCACCACTTCTTCCAGAGCGGGAAGCGTGAGCTCTGGCAATGTTTTACTGTGATCGGGAGAGAAGCAGATAACCCGGCTGGTACCGCGCGCGCTCTCGCAACGCATCAAGGGATCCTGGCTTGCCGGGGCATCGGGCGTGTCCGTCATCAGCGCGGCAAAATCGTTGGTAAAAACGAAAGTGCCGGTGTACTCGGGGTTTTTATCCCCGGTAACGCGCGTATTCCCGGGGCAAAGAAAACAGTTCGGATCGTGTGCCGGAAGTTTTTCTTGCGCAGGGGTTTCCTGCGCGCCCTGCCAGGGGCGTTTCGCCCGATGCGGCGAAACCAAAACCCATTGACCCGTTAGCGGGTTATAGCGGCGATGCGGATGATCGACCGGATTAAACTGCTCCATTACATATCCTTAATCTTCATAACCTTGGGGGTGGCGTGACTGCCAGCGCCAGGTATCGTCTGCCATTTCCTGCAGCGAACGGCTGACACGCCAGTTGAGTTCTTTGTCGGCTTTGGTGGCGTCGGCCCAGTAGGCCGGCAGGTCACCATCACGGCGCGGGGCAAAGTGGTAGTTCACCGGTTTGCCGCACGCTTTGCTGAAGGCGTTCACCACGTCGAGTACGCTGCTGCCGACGCCTGCGCCGAGATTGTAAATATGAACACCGGGTTTACCGTTCAGCGCCTGCATAGCGGCGACGTGGCCGTCGGCGAGATCCATCACGTGGATGTAGTCACGCACGCCGGTACCGTCTTCGGTTGGGTAATCGTTACCAAAGATAGCCAGCGAGTCGCGGCGGCCTACGGCAACCTGCGCAATGTACGGCATCAGGTTATTTGGGATACCCTGAGGATCTTCCCCCATATCGCCCGACGGATGGGCGCCAACCGGATTGAAGTAGCGCAGCAGCGCAACGCTCCAGTTTGGCTGGGCTTTTTGCAGGTCGGTAAGAATTTGCTCAACCATCAGCTTGCTTTGGCCGTAGGGGCTGGCTGGCTTACCGGTAGGGAAGCTTTCTACATAAGGAATTTGCGGCTGGTCGCCGTAAACGGTGGCGGAAGAGCTGAAGATGAAGTTAGTTACGTTTGCAGCCCGCATCGCGGCGATAAGCTTCAGGGTGCCGGTCACGTTGTTGTCGTAATACTCCAGCGGCTTATTCACCGATTCGCCGACGGCTTTCAGGCCGGCAAAATGGATTACGGCATCAATACGATGGTCGTGGAAAATTTCTGCCAGCAGGGCTTCGTCGCGAATATCACCGTTGATAAATAGAGGATGTTTGCCACCCAGGCGTTCAATTTCCGGCAGTACGCTGCGTTTGCTGTTACACAGGTTATCGAGGATCACCACATCGTGCCCGCTTTGCAGCAATTGCACGCAGGTATGACTTCCAATGTAACCGCTACCACCCGTAACTAAAACTCTCATTTTTCGCTCCATATAGCCTATGGGTTAAGATAACCATAGCATAACAGATGGCTGAAAAATGTGATATGCACCAGATTAGTGGTATCGTTTACACTGAGTCAGTAATACGGCTAAAGCAGTATATAAGGTATTGTAAAACAGACAGGTAGAATAAAAGCGTACGGCTATTCTGAAAGTCAGGTCAGGAATAGCCGCCGCGTTTGGCAAGATTAGGCGGGAAGAATATTTTCCAGCTGGTAGCCGTATTTGTCACCATCGGGAACAAACGTCAGCCGATGGGTAATGCACTGCGGCGCATCTTCGGCGTGGTGGGACACAAACAGCAGCTGCGTTTCTCCCTCGCCAATCAAAATATCGACAAAGCGGCGTATCAGCTGCCGGTTGAGCGGATCCAGCCCTTGCAAAGGTTCATCCAGTATCAGCAGTGTTGGATGCTTAACCAGCGCACGGGCGATCAACGCCAGGCGCTGCTGCCCCCACGAAAGACTATGGAAAGGCGCATCGGCGGTGGCGTTATCCATTCCCAGCATATGCAGCCATTCGCGGGTCAGCTTCTGTTGGCGATCTGAAACCGCCTGGTAGATCCCAATGGAGTCAAAATAGCCTGACAGAATAACGTTTCGCACGGTAGTGCTGACGCGGTAATCCAGATGCAGGCTGCTGCTGACGTAACCAATGTGCTTTTTGATATCCCAGATTGTCTCGCCGCTGCCCCGGCGGCGACCAAACAGCGTCAGATCGTTACTGTAACCCTGCGGATGATCGCCGGTGATCAGGCTGAGTAGCGTTGATTTTCCGGCGCCGTTAGGGCCGACAATTTGCCAGTGCTCGCCGGGGTTCACTGACCAGCTAAGTTTGTGCAGGATAGGGCGATCGTTGTATTCGACCACGCCATCGTTAAGCACTATACGAGGCTGGTTTTCCGGCAGCGTATAGCGAGCGGACGGATCGTCAGCTTCCGGGAGCGCCACGCCCGCCAGCTTCTCGCTGTGGGCTAACTGTGCGATGAGCGCCTGCTCAAGTAGCGCCTGCTTTTTGCCGCTCTCCGTCAGCGTACAGTCCGCCAGAACGCCCGCGAATTGCACGAAATCCGGGATTTCATCGAATCGGTTCAGAACCAGGACCAGGGTGTAGCCCTGGGCGCTAAGCTGCTCGAGGAGGCTTGCCAACTGCTGGCGGGATTTTACGTCAAGCCCGTCGAACGGCTCATCCAGGATCAGCAGTTCTGGCTCTGACATCAACGCCTGGCAAAGCAGCGTTTTGCGCGTTTCCCCCGTCGACAGGTATTTAAAGCGGCGGGTGAGCAGATGTTCAATGCCAAACAGCGCGGCCAGTTCGCCGCAGCGAGTCACATCGACCACCTCTTCCTGGATAATTTCTGCGGTGGTGCGGCCGGTGTCGTCTTCGTCGGCGCTTAGCATATCGGTGTTATTACGCTGCCATTCGTCGCTGACCAGCTTTTGCAACTGTTCAAAAGAGAGATGAGCAATTCGGGTGAAGTCACAGCGGCGTTCGCCCTTCATGATGGGCAGGCTACCTGCCAGCGCACGGGCAAGGGCGGATTTACCGCTGCCGTTCGCCCCAACAAAGGCCCAGCTTTCTCCGGCGCGAAGGGTAAGGTCGTTCAGGGTGAGGGTTTTTATGTCGCTAAGGTGAAACGTACCTTGCGAAATTTGCAACGCAGACATGTTTTATCCCATTTTTTGCAGCGATGAGGCTACAGAAATACGGCGTGTCTGCGTTGATGTCAATGGGAAGCGAACTTTTAGCAGAGTGTGGCGACAATCACCCTGTCTGCATTGAAATATGCTGTGACCTTAGCACCTTCTGCCAGCGCCTGCTGTTCTACGTGGATATTTGGCAGGGTGGCGCACAGCGTCTGGCCGTCGGCCAGTTGAACCAGCACTTCACTTTGTTCTTTGCCCTGCTCAATGCTACTGACTTTTCCCGGCAACTGGTTATCGGCCTGGCCCGCTGCATCAGCATCAGTCGTGACGTCTATCCACGGGGCTTTGATAAGCACCAGTACTTCTTTGCCTCCGTCCAGCCCCAGCCGCTCTGCACTTTGGCGGGTAATCGCGGCTTTCAGACGAGTTTCACCGTCTGCCAGCAAAATATCGACGTGCTGCTGAACCTGTTCGTCATCGCGTTTTAGCACGGTACCAAAAAGCTGATTGCGGGCGCTGGTTTGTAGCGAAAAGCGGGAGATGGCGGCGAGCAGGCTGTCTAAAGGCAGGGCGTCATCCTGTAGAACATCAAAGGCCTTTTGTTGAATTTGCGCGAGCAGATCGTAGAGCTGAATAAGGCGCTCACCGTACCGGGTCAGTACGGCACCGCCGCCGCCTTTACCGCCGGTGGCGCGATCAACCAGGCTTGATTCTGCCAGCTGGTTCATTTCGTTAATGGCATCCCAGGCGCTTTTGTAACTGATACCCGCCAATTTTGCCCCCTGGCTAATGGAGCCCGTGTGGCGAATTTGTTTAAGCAGCGCAATGCGTCGCGGGTCGGCGAACAGCCGTTGCTGGAGTTTCAGCGTTAATAAAATTTCAGCCTGCATAGTTTCTCCGCGCCGCAAACCGGCTCAGCGTTTCCCTTTGTAATCATGGGGGAAATTATATCAGTTCGCCGACAGGGGACAAATCGTTCCTGACCAGGCGCGCTAATATCATGACTATCGCTCGGTTATACCGAATTAATAACCAGATTTTATCTTTTTATTGGATTTTAATTTTTATTAACTGGGTCTTATTTAGATATTAATTTTATTAAAAGAATAGTTTCATCTTGTCATTACCTCTATTATCGCTGCCGTACGCTGGATGACATAACAGACATTTGTCGGTATTGGGGGCAACAATGAGTACGTCGACAACAAAAGGAAGTGAGGCAAAAGAGAACCGCTTACTGAACGGTTTTCTTAATGCCATTGAAAAAGCAGGTAACCGACTGCCGGAACCCGCGCTGATTTTCTTCTATTTTTTACTGGTTGTGATGGGGCTTTCCGCCGTGCTGTCGCAGCTGGAGTTTGACATCGTAAACCCGGTGACGCAGCAGGCCGTACAGGTTAATAATCTGCTTTCCGCCGAGGCGTTAACGCTCACGCTTTCTACGATGGTGACCACCTTTACCAGCTTCGCGCCTTTAGGCATTGTGCTGGTGGCGATGCTGGGCGTCGGCGTTGCCGAAAGCTCCGGCTTTATTAACGTTGCGTTGAAAAAAATGCTGCGCGTTACGCCGAAAAAACTGCTGACGCCGATGCTGATTTTCGTGGCTATGTTTAGCCACGTCGCGGCGGATGCGGGATATGTGCTGGTGATCCCTCTCGGCGCCATTATTTTTATGTCTGCCGGGCGCCATCCTTTAGTCGGGATCGCGGCGGCATTTTCCGGCGTATCCGGTGGCTTTGCGGCCAATATGGTGCCAACCGGGAACGACGCGCTGCTGCAAGGTTTCACCCAGGCCGCCGCTCAGCTGCTCGACTCAACGTATACCGTGAACACGCTGTGTAATCTGTTCTTCGGGATCGGCTCAACAATATTGATTACTCTGGTTGGCTGGTGGGTGACGGAGAAAATCGTCGAGCCCCGTGTCAGTAAAATGGCGGTTGATGGCGACTTTAAGCACGATGAAGATATGTCCAGCGTCACGCCAGAAGAGAGCCGGGCATTCCGTCGTGCGGGTCTGGTGATGCTCCTTAGTTTGCTGGGGCTTGCCGCTGCCGCCTGGCCTGAAAGCTCAACGCTGCGCAGCCCTGAAGGCGCGTTAACCGACTTCGGCGCGCCTATCATGAAGTCAATCGTGCCGCTTATCTTCCTTATTTTTATCCTGCCGGGCATTGTCTATGGTTTTGCGGCAGGTACCTTTAAATCGGGGAAAGACGTCATTGGGGCGATGAACGACTCAATGAGCAAAATGGGTTCTTATATGGTGATGGCGTTTTTCTGTGCGCTGTTTATCAAAGCCTTCAGCGATTCGAATATTGGTACGCTGGTGGCGCTGGCGGGGGCGGACGGCCTGAAAGCCATGGCGCTGCCGGGAGAGGCGACAATCACCGGTATGGTGCTGCTGACGGCGCTGGTTAATCTGCTGATTGGTTCGGCTTCGGCAAAATGGGCGCTGCTGTCGCCTATTATGGTGCCGATGCTTATGGCCGTGGGGATATCGCCAGAGCTTACGCAGGCGGCATTCCGCATCGGAGATTCTTCCACAAACATTATCACGCCGATGATGGTGTTCTTCCCGCTGATCGTGATTTATTGCCAGCGCTATGTGAAAGGCGCTGGCGTGGGCACGCTGGTATCAATGATGATGCCTTATTCTATTGCCTTCCTGGTGAGCTGGAGTCTCTTCCTGTTGGTATGGTGGGGGCTTGAAATACCGCTCGGTATTGCGGCTCCTTATACCTGGTCTGCCGGATAAGCCGGGGCGGGTGGGCAAATGGCACAAAAGGAGAGTGCGTTTTTCTCAACTGACGCTAGAATAATCACTCTCGCTTTTGCCGGAGGCAACTATGTTCGAGTTATTGAAAAGCTTGGTGTTTGCCGTGGTCATGGTGCCGGTTGTGATGGCAGTGATCCTCGGTCTCATCTACGGATTGGGTGAAGTGTTTAACGTCTTTTCAAAAGTCGGTCATCGCGACCAACAGCCGAAACAGCATCACTGATTCCCTGAAGGCCCGGCATTTGCCGGGTTTTCTCTTTCTGCCGCCTTAGCGCCCTCTACATACTCTCTTTCCGTTGATCTCCGTCAAGAACTTTAAAGCCCTTCTTCTTTCTGCCGATAAATTCTGTATCTTCCGCATTGCAATCGTTATATTTCACGTTACATAACGAAACAAACGGAGTGAAAACATGAAACAACGTTGGGTTCGCCTTGCCCTGGGCGCGGCATTATCTGTTTCTCTGGCAGGCCAGGCACTGGCTGAAAGTAGTAAAATTACCGTCTTTGCGGCGGCGTCGTTAACCAATGCGATGCAGGATATTGCCACGCAATATCAGAAAGAGAAGAAAGTTGAGATCGCTTCTTCTTTTGCCTCTTCCTCCACGCTGGCTCGCCAGATTGAAGCGGGGGCGCCGGCCGATCTGTTTATTTCTGCCGACCAGAAATGGATGGATTATGCTGTTGAGAAAGACACCATCAAAACGGACACTCGCGAAACGTTACTGGGTAACAGCCTGGTTGTCGTCGCGCCGACTGCCAGCAAGCAGGGCGACATCACCATTGATGCGAAAACCGACTGGGCATCGCTGCTGAAAGGTGGCCGTCTGGCCGTGGGCGATCCCGATCATGTTCCTGCGGGGATTTACGCCAAAGAGGCGCTGCAAAAGCTGGGGGCATGGGACAGCTTATCCAGTAAACTTGCTCCGGCGGAAGATGTCCGTGGTGCGCTGGCGCTGGTTGAGCGCGACGAAGCGCCGTTGGGCATCGTTTACGGTTCTGATGCTGTTGCCGGAAAAGGCGTAAAAGTCGTGGGGATCTTCCCGGAAGATTCTCACAAGAAAGTGGAATACCCGATTGCGATTGTGAAAGGCCACGATAACCCGTCAGTGACCGCGTTCTATAGCTATCTGAAAGGACCGGAAGCGGCGAAAGTCTTCCAAAAATACGGATTTACGACGAAACAATGATATTGAGCGATCCCGAATGGCAGGCGGTACTGCTAAGCCTAAAAGTCTCATCTATTGCGGTACTGTTCAGTCTTCCTGTCGGGATCTTCTTTGCCTGGGTGCTGGTTCGCTGCCGGTTCCCGGGCAAAGCCTTGCTCGATAGCCTGATTCATCTTCCCTTAGTCCTGCCGCCGGTGGTGGTGGGCTATCTGCTATTGGTGGCTTTTGGCCGCCGCGGTTTTATTGGTGCCTGGCTGTATGACTGGTTTGGCATCACCTTTGCCTTTAGCTGGCGAGGGGCGGTGCTGGCGGCGGCGGTTATGTCTTTCCCGCTGATGGTCAGGGCAATCCGCCTTGCGCTGGAAGGGGTTGATCTCCGTCTTGAGCAGGCCGCCAGAACGCTGGGCGCAGGGCGCTGGCGTGTCTTTTGCACCATTACTTTGCCGTTAACGTTGCCGGGTATTATTGCGGGTACCGTGCTGGCCTTTGCCCGCTCGCTGGGCGAGTTTGGCGCGACAATTACTTTTGTGTCCAACATTCCCGGTGAAACCCGAACGCTGCCTTCGGCTATGTATACCCTGATTCAAACCCCCGGCGGAGAAAGCGCCGCCGCACGTTTGTGCCTGATCGCTATCGCCCTGGCGATGGCCTCGCTGCTGGTGGCTGAATGGCTGGCGAGAGTTAGCCGTAAACGTATGGGGGCAAACTGATGCTGGAACTTAATTTCGTTCAAACGTTGGGCACACATCGGCTGGAAATCAATGAAACGCTGCCAGGCCAAGGCATCACGGCCGTATTTGGTGTTTCTGGGGCAGGGAAAACCTCTCTGATTAATGCGATTAGCGGCCTGACTAAGCCTGAGCAGGGACGTATAGTGCTGAACGATCGCGTCCTGACCGATGCCGAAAAACAGCTTTATCTGCCGCCGGAAAAACGCCGGGTGGGCTATGTCTTTCAGGATGCGCGCCTGTTCCCGCATTACCGAGTTCGCGGCAATTTAAAATACGGTATGGCAAAAAGTATGGCTGGTCAGTTTGACAAGCTGGTGGCATTGCTCGGTATAGAAGCGTTGCTGGAGCGTTTTCCCTGGAGCCTTTCCGGCGGTGAAAAACAGCGCGTTGCCATTGGGCGGGCACTTCTGACCGCGCCGGAGCTGCTGCTGCTGGACGAGCCGCTTGCTTCGCTTGACATCCCCCGTAAACGTGAATTGTTGCCTTATCTCCAGCGGCTTGCCCGCGAGATCAACATTCCCATGCTGTACGTCAGCCACTCGCTGGAGGAAATCTTACATCTGGCGGATAAAGTGCTGGTGCTGGATGCGGGAAATGTTAAAGCGTTTGGTAACCTTGAAGAGGTTTGGGGCAGCAGCGTGATGCATCCGTGGCTGCCTAAAGAGCAGCAAAGCAGCGTGCTGAAAGTGACCGTGCTTGAGCATCATCCTCATTACGCCATGACGGCGCTGGCGCTTGGCGATCAGCATCTGTGGGTGAACAAAATCGACAAACCCGTGCAGTCCCCGCTGCGCATTCGCATCCAGGCCTCTGACGTCTCGCTGGTACTTCAACCGCCGGTTAACAGCAGCATTCGCAACGTGCTACGGGCAAAGGTTGCTCAATGTTTTGATGACGAAGGGCAGGTGGAGGTTCAGCTCGAAGTGGGTTCCCGCACGCTGTGGGCGCGCATCAGCCCCTGGGCCCGGGACGAACTGGCGGTAAAACCCGGCCAGTGGCTGTATGCGCAAGTGAAAAGCGTGTCGATCGCAACTTGATTACAGCACGTACTTATAAAGCGTTTCGGCGATGCCGGTTTCCAGATTCGTGCCGATAGTCATAGCGGCACGGGATTTTATCGCGTCGTCGGCATTGCCCATCGCGACGCCCATTCCGGCGCTTTCCAGCATGCTCAGATCGTTGTAGTTGTCGCCAAACGCAATCACTTGATCCATGGACAGTCCCTGAGACGCTACCCACTGAGCCAGGCGGGCGCCCTTACTGTTGCCACGCTGGGCGACGTCAACCTGATCGTGCCATGACCACTCGCAGGAGAGATCCAGTTCGCGCTCGACCTCAACGGTAAACTGTTTGAGCCTGGGAATGTCTGAATCCGTCAGGGCGAATTTCCAGATAGCCTCTACATCCTGAGCGGCTTCTTTGAGTGAAGGCACGCTGCGGAAAACCGGGCGCTGGTGTTCAGGTAATGATTGCGCCCATGTTTGGGTGCGGGCGACGTGGGCTTTAACGTGCTCTGAGCTTTCGAGATAGAGCATTGCATCGTCGACGTACATCAGGCCATGGACCTGGTGAGCTGTCAGTAAATCTACCATTTGTGCGGCCTGTTCCTGGCGAAGAGGATCGGACGCCAGAACCTTTTTTGCATGATAATCATACAAATAAGTGCCATTGCAGCAAATTGCAGGTGTATCCAGAGCCAGTGCCTGATAAAAAGGATGTATGGCGACATGATGGCGACCCGTTACGATAACCACTTTCACGCCCGCTTCTCGAGCTTGCTGAAGGGCCGTAATGGACTCCGGAAGAATAGTTTTTTGCGGGGTCAGCAGGGTGCCGTCGAGATCGAGAGCAATTACGCGATAACTCATTTAGGGTTCCAGTCATTATTCATAAGGTTCGTTCCGATGGTACACCGCTCACGCTGAAGCGCAAAATAGCTCGCGCCGTGAGCCGGCCTTATGATGCTTACTTACGACGTCAGGAGGAAAGTAAAGTCATGAAACAGACAGTCTATACCGCCAGCCCGGAAAGCCAGCAGATCCACGTCTGGACGCTGCATGCCAGCGGTGAAATGAGCCTTGTGCAGGTGGTTGATGCCCCAGGGCAAGTTCAGCCGATGGTTATCAGCCCGGATAAACGCTTCCTGTACGTTGGCGTACGCCCCGAGTTTCGCGTAGTGGCTTACCGCATTACGCCGGATGATGGCTCTCTGACCGAAGCTGGCGTCGCACCTTTGCCGGGCAGTCCGACCCATATCTCTACCGACCGCAAAGGCCGTTTCCTGTTCAGCGCGTCATACAACGCGGCAAACGTGGCGGTGATTAGCCTTGAAAACGATGGTCTGCCGGGCGAAACCGTTGATGTGGTTGACGGGCTGGATGGCTGTCACTCGGCGAATATCTCCCCGGACAACCGCACGCTCTGGACGCCAGCGTTGAAGCAGGATCGTATTTGCCTGTTCACGCTGTCCGATGACGGCAAGCTGGTGGCACAAACGCCTGCTGAGGTCACAACGGTTGAGGGTGCAGGCCCGCGCCACATGGCGTTTCACCCGAATCAGCAGTATGCATACTGCGTGAACGAGCTGAACAGCACCGTGGATGTCTGGGAACTGCGCGACCCGCACGGCAACATTGAGTGTGTACAGAAGCTGGACTTTATGCCGCCAGGTTTCACCGGAACCCGCTGGGCTGCCGATATCCACATCACGCCGGACGGTCGCCATCTTTATGCCTGTGACCGAACCGCCAGCATTATTACCGTATTCAGCGTTTCCGAAGACGGCAGCGTACTGAACATCGAAGGCTACCAGCCTACGGAAGAGCAGCCTCGCGGCTTCAACGTTGACCACAGCGGTAAGTACCTGGTTGCCGTCGGGCAGAAATCCCATCATGCCGCTGTGTACAAAATTAACGGCGAGCAGGGGCTGCTGGAAGAAAAAGGCCGCTATGCGGTTGGGCAGGGCCCAATGTGGGTTGTGATTAACGCACACTGATTGTCAGCCATAAAAAAACCTCGCCGCGGCGAGGTTTTTTCTTACTGAACTAAAAATTACTTCTCTTCGACGACCGGACTGCCTACGCCGCGGTTATTGAACTCCCACATGCGGTTGAAGCTCGGGTCATTCAGATCGCGTTTGATCGCGCCTTTCTCGTCTTTAGTGCCAACGTTGCCGGCGAACGGACGCTTAGACTCCAGCGCATCGCCCCACGGTTTAGCCGTGTTGAAACCTTCATTGATCACGCTGTCGCGGATCACCACCTGGCCATTTGCTGCCTGGCCGTTTTCACCGGCTAAGTCCCATGAGCGACCCAATTGCGCATCACCGGCTGCGGTAAAGCGACTGTTGATTGCCAGGAAGCCGTAGTAGATGTTTGGCAGCGTGGCTGGTGCGAACACGGAACCTTCTTTGGTGCGGCTGTTCACCAGGCGGAAATCGGTGTTATCAAACACCACGGCACCGCGACCTGCAACCACATCCACATCACCTTCGATGTAGCTGTTGGTTACCAGCGTGCGCGGCTGACGATTGGTCAACATGCGGTTCTGAACATCGCTATTGGTGACGAAGAAGGTGTTCTGACGGCCCAGCAGGTGAACGTTATTCAGCTGTACTTTATCGCCATCGCTGCGCAGCGCCACGGCCTGGTGATTACCGGCGTCCACGCTGTCACCCAGGGTGTTCTGGATGGTCAGGTTCTGGAGCTGCAGGCCATTATTCTGTGACCAGACGGCAGCGGAACACATCACGCCCACGGTTGCGCCACGGCGGCTCTGGCAGTTATCAAACATATACCAGGCGGGTTTTCCTGGCATGTATTTCCCGCCCGGGTTGACGGTGCGACGCCAGGTTGTCGGGTCGGTTTCAGAGTCCAGCGTCAGGCCGATTTTGACATCGTCTGCGTTGCCAGAGGTACCGTACAGCGTCACGCTACCGGAAGCCGCAGGAATATACACCGTACCTTCATATTGACCCGGCATAATGGCGATATACAGGCGAGAGCTGCTGTGCTTGATGATAGCCGCGTCCACCGCAGCCTGGACGGATGTGTGGGTGACGCCAGGCGTACCGGCGGGGCCAACCACAAAATCAGGCTGCTGAGGCGTGCGAATCGAGGACGGTGTCCACGGCGCTTCATTTGGGTTCATCGCGGTGAAGTAGCGCGCTGCGACAAAATTCTGTACTTCGTCAGCCGCCAGAATCGGTCGGGACTGGGTTCCCGGCGCCGCCTGAGTCGACGGTTTGTCCTGGGGTGGGGTTGAGCTACATGCACTCAGCGCCATTGCGAAAGCCAGGGCTGCGGCGCGACGAGAAACCGATAATGTGTTCAAGGTTGCTCCTTGCTGTACGGTGGAATAGAGGGTTATCTCAAAGCCTGACTTTTTATACTAAGTTGAGCGAAACGGGAAGCCGATTGTGCAAATCGGCTTCAGAAAGGGGGAAGAGGGTATTTTTCGGCGATGAAAAAGCGTTTTGTTATTCTTTTTCTACTGTGTACTGGCCGTTCTTTTTGCGAATAATAAATTTGTGGTCATCGTCGCAGGAGACGGTAAGTGAACCCCCGAATGCGGCGGGGTACACGCTGTTCACGGTATCACACTGATAACCTGCCTGACGGATCACTGACTGTGACTCTGCCTTTAACTGGGGCGAGCCTGTGTCGGCAAAGGCGCTGCCTGCTATCAGGCAGAAGCTGAGTACAAAGGTTCTCTTCATTTCGGTCTCTCTGTGATATGAGTCTGGTGAAAGGTTAATCGGCAGCGAGACGGGAAGAGATTAATAACTTAACTGGATTGATTTGTGTAAATTAATGCCAGAAATTGATTAGCGAGGGGCAGACCAGACCGGCAAGCTATACCGGTCCGATTGAAACAGAAGCTAGCGGAAAAACTCAGGATTTTTTACCGCCTGCGCGACGGCCACAATTAATTTATCCAACTGTGCCGGGCCGATGATATAAGGCGGCATCAGATAAATCAGGCGGCCAAACGGACGAATCCACACACCCTGTTCGACAAAGAAACGTTGTAAAGCAGCCATATCCACAGGCCTGCGTGTTTCCACCACGCCAATAGCGCCCAGTACGCGCACGTCGGCTACGTTTTCGTTCGCCGTCAGCGGCAGCAAACCTTCCCGAAGCTGATGTTCAATCGCCTGAACCTGCTGTGGCCAGTCTCCATCTGCCAGGAGCGCCAGGCTTTCGCTGGCAACCGCGCAGGCGAGCGGGTTCCCCATAAAAGTAGGGCCGTGCATAAAGCACCCGGCTTCACCGTCGCTGATGGTTTCTGCGACATGGCGGGTGGCAAGCGTTGCGGAGAGCGTCATTGTGCCGCCGGTTAGCGCTTTGCCGAGGCACATAATGTCCGGCGAAATGCCGGCGTGGTCGCAGGCAAACAGTTTCCCGGTGCGGCCAAAACCTGTCGCGATCTCGTCGGCAATCAGCAAAATCCCCTCCCGGTCGCACATGCGGCGGAGGCGGCGCAGCCATTCAGGGTGGTAAAAACGCATGCCCCCCGCGCCCTGGACGACAGGCTCCAGAATAACGGCGGCAATCTCTTCGCGATGGGCGGCCATCAGCCGGGCAAACGGCACGATATCCATCTCGTTCCACTCTTCGCCAAAGCCACACTGCGGAGCAGGTGCAAAAAGATGTTCAGGCAAATAGCCCTGCCACAGGCTGTGCATGGAGTTATCGGGATCGCAGACCGACATCGCGCCGAAGGTATCGCCGTGATAGCCATTGCGGAAGGTCAGAAAACGCTGGCGAGGCTGGCCCTTTGCGTGCCAGTACTGCAGCGCCATTTTCATGGCGACCTCGACGGCGACCGAACCGGAGTCCGCCAGAAACACACATTCCAGCGAGGCAGGCGTCATCTCTACCAGCCTGCGGCACAGCTCAACGGCAGGCGGGTGCGTAATACCGCCGAACATCACGTGCGACATGCTATCAATCTGGCGTTTCATGGCCTGATTCAGTCGCGGGTGGTTGTAGCCATGAATAGCCGCCCACCAGGACGACATGCCGTCGACGAGCATGCGCCCGTCAGCCAGCTGCAGCTCACAGCCCGCCGCGGCCACAACGGGATAAACCGGGAGCGGCTGGCTCATTGAGGTGTACGGGTGCCAGATATGTCGCTGGTCGAACGCTAAATCATCAGGGGTCATAGGGTGACTTGTAAACCATTTGAAAAACATTTAGGTTTACAAGTATAACGTCAATCGATTTCCCATAACACCCTTTTTGGAGAGGCCCCATGGCTCACCACGCACGCTGGACAATGTCGCAGGTCACTGCTTTATTTCAAAAACCTTTGTTGGATTTGCTGTTTGAAGCCCAGCAAACGCATCGCCAGCATTTCGATCCCCGACAGGTACAGGTCAGCACCTTGTTGTCTATAAAAACCGGTGCTTGTCCGGAAGACTGTAAATATTGCCCACAAAGCGCCCGCTATAAAACCGGCCTGGAGGCTGAACGCCTGATGGAAGTTGAGCAGGTGCTGGACTCCGCCCGCAAGGCTAAAAACGCAGGTTCGACCCGTTTTTGTATGGGGGCCGCCTGGAAGAACCCGCATGAGCGCGATATGCCCTATCTTGAGCAGATGGTGCAGGGCGTGCGTGCTATGGGGCTGGAAACCTGTATGACGCTCGGTACGTTGACCAATGAACAGGCGCAGCGTCTGGCCTCCGCTGGACTGGATTATTACAACCATAATCTGGACACTTCGCCGGAATTCTACGGCAACATCATCACGACCCGAACCTATCAGGAACGTCTGGACACCCTGGATAAAGTTCGTGATGCGGGAATCAAAGTCTGCTCCGGTGGGATTGTCGGTCTGGGTGAAACTGTCACCGACCGCGCTGGTTTGCTGCTGCAGTTGGCGAATTTGCCCACGCCACCAGAAAGCGTACCTATCAATATGCTGGTGAAAGTTAAAGGCACGCCTCTGGCGGATAACGAAGATGTGGATGCCTTTGATTTTATTCGTACCATCGCGGTGGCCCGCATTATGATGCCAGCTTCCTACGTGCGCCTTTCCGCAGGCCGCGAGCAGATGAGCGAGCAGACGCAGGCGATGTGTTTTATGGCCGGGGCAAACTCCATTTTCTACGGCTGCAAACTGCTGACGACGCCGAACCCGGAAGAGGACAAAGATCTGCAGCTTTTCCGCAAGCTTGGGCTTAATCCGCAGCAAACCACCACCGAAATGGGCGACAACGAACAGCAGGAACAGCTTGCCGGGCAGATCCTGAACGCCGATACCGACAATTATTACAACGCGGCGGCGGTATGAGCTGGCCACAGCGAATCTCTCGGGCTTTAAGCGAACGGCGGGCCAGCACAAGTCTGCGCACCCGACAGGCCAATGCGCTCGGTAACGGGCGTATTTTTTCGGCCAACGGTCGGGAATATTTGAATTTTTCCAGCAACGATTACCTGGGACTGAGTCACCACCCACAGATTGTAGAAGCCTGGCAAAAAGGCGCGACGCAGTTCGGCGTTGGCAGCGGCGGGTCTGGCCACGTCACGGGGTATAGCCGTGCACATGAGGAGTTTGAGGAACAGCTGGCGGACTGGCTCGGTTTTGAGCGAGCGCTGTTGTTTATCTCCGGCTACAGCGCAAACCAGGCGGTGATCTCCGCGCTGGCGCAAAAAACGGACACGCTTATCGCCGATAAACTTTGCCATGCCTCAATGATGGAAGCGGCGATACAAAGCCCGGCTCAGCTACGCAGATTTCATCACAACGACGTTCAGGCCCTTGCCGCGCAGCTTGGTAAACCGCATGAAGGTGAACAGCTTGTTCTTACCGAAGGCATTTTCAGTATGGACGGGGATTGCGCGCCGCTGCCTGAAATAGCACAGGCCGCAAGACAAGCTGGCAGCTGGCTAATGGTCGATGACGCGCACGGCATTGGTGTCCTTGGCGACGAAGGGCGTGGCAGCTGTGACCTGCAAAAAATCAAACCAGATATTCTGGTCGTGACTTTCGGTAAAGCCTTTGGCGGCAGCGGCGCGGCGGTATTGTGCAGTGAAGATGTTGCAACTTACCTGCTGCAGTTTGCCCGCCACTTGATATACAGCACCGCTATGCCGCCGGCGCAGGCAGTTTCGCTTCAGGTCGCGTTAAAGGTGGTTCAGCGGGGCGATGACTACAGAGCAAGGCTCACTGAAAATATTCTGCGTTTTCGGCAGGGGGCCGCCCGGCTCTCGCTAAATCTGGCGGAATCAGCTAGCGCGATACAACCTCTGATAGTGGGTGAGAATCAGCGTACGCTGGATCTCGCCTCCCGCCTGAAAGAGCGGGGGTTCTGGCTAACGGCCATTCGCCCACCTACCGTTCCCCCCGGCAGCGCTCGCCTACGTATCACCCTCACGGCAGCGCATACTTCTGGTGATATAGACGCTTTGCTGGAGGCCCTTTATGACGCAGGTTGTTGATAAAGCCGCCGTCGCTGCTGCGTTTAGCCGGGCGGCAGGCAGCTATGAGCGCTTCGCCGAGTTGCAGCGTATCTGCGGCGATAATCTGCTGGCTGAACTGGAAAACCGCCGCGCAGTAAGCGTGCTGGATGCAGGCTGCGGCACCGGCTGGTACAGCCGAATCTGGCGGGAAAGAGGAAGCGAAGTGCTGGCGCTGGACATCTCGAAAGCGATGCTTGAGCGGTGCCAGCAAACCCAGTCGGCGCATCGTTTTCTTGAGGGGGATATCGAGTCTATTCCGTTGGCGAACGATCGGGTAGATCTGGCCTGGAGTAATCTTGCCATTCAGTGGTGCAGCGATCTGCAGCAAGGTTTATCCGAGCTTTACCGCGTGACAAAACCGGGTGGGTGCATTGCATTTACTACGCTTGCGGCAGGTTCACTGCCTGAACTGCACGAGGCCTGGCGTGGAATAGACGAGCGGGCGCATGCCAACCAGTTTTTATCCGTGGCCGAAATTGAACAAGCGTGTCGCCCGTGGCGGACCGAATTAACCTGCCGCACGGTCAGCCAGCATTTTCCTGACGTCATGAGCGCCATGCGTTCGTTAAAAGGCGTTGGGGCAACACATTTGCACGATGGCCGCAAAAATACTTTGTTGACGCGTGGACAACTGCAGCGGCTGAGCGCGGCGTGGCCCCGGGAAGGCGGGCAGTTCTCTCTTAGCTGGCAGATAATCTTTGGAGTAATTGAACGTGATTAAAAAATGGTTTGTGACCGGCACCGACACCGAAGTAGGCAAAACCGTCGCCAGCTGCGCGCTGCTCCAGGCGGCAAATACTGCCGGGTATCGCTCTGTGGGCTATAAGCCCGTGGCCTCTGGCAGTGAAATGACGCCGGAAGGTATTCGTAATAGTGACGCGTTAGCGCTGCAGCGCAATAGCTCGGTCAAATTGCCATATGAGGAGATCAATCCGCTGGCTTTTCTTGAGCCAACCTCCCCGCACATCATCAGTGCCGAAGAGCAGCGCCCGATCACTTTTTCTGCTATGTCTGAAGGCTTCAGGAACCTTGCCGGAAAAGCCGACTGGGTTCAGGTTGAAGGGGCGGGAGGCTGGTTTACCCCGCTGTCTGACACCACGACATTTGCCGAATGGGCCATCAGCGAACAACTGCCGGTCATTTTGGTGGTGGGCGTGAAGCTTGGCTGCATTAATCATGCAATGCTCACCGCGCAGGCGGTGCTGGCCGCCGGTTTACCGCTGGCTGGCTGGATAGCAAACGGCGTTCAACCCGCAGGGAAAAGGCACGCGGAATATCTTGCCACGCTGAAACAACGGCTGCCGGCCCCGCTGCTGGGAGAGATCCCCTGGCTTGAGGACATTAGCGATCAAACCGAGCTTGGCCAGTACCTCAATCTCTCCACTATTACGATCTAAGCCGCAAGCCGACTGTAATAAAAGCCACGCCCGCAGTGAACCCTCGGGCTGGCTCTCGCTTTAACATTTCCCCCAAAGACAAAGATTTTTTCCAGGCAATAACGTCTATAGAGTATTTCACATTCCTGGTTGTCACATGACAACTTTTATGAGATGCTTTTTTAGCCGGAGGAGATATGGCAAGAAAACGGCACCCGCAAAAAGAGATAGAGGCGGCGTTAAGCTACGCGGAATTTCAGGGATGGCGGGTGAAAGAGGGCGGTTCGTATTGCTGGGGAAAGATTTATTGCCCGTGGAACGATAAAACATGCCGGTGCGGAGAGTTTTGCATCAGCTGTATCTGGAGCACGCCTCGCAACGCAGAGAACCATGCCAGACAAATTCGCAGGCTTGTGGATGGATGCGCCAATAGAGCATCGCGTAGCGTCCTGCATTAACAAGGAGAAGGCACCATGGCGGAATACACATTCACGCTTGTTTTTACCCTAGCTAAAGGGAAAAAAGATCCGGAGAAGTGGGTTGCTGCGCTGGGAGCAGGAGGGTGTGATGATGCCCTTATTGGCATCGGTGTGACGGGGCGTATTGCCCTGACTTTCATCCGCGAGTCCGACACTGCAGAAGAAGCCGTGCTGAGTGCGCTGAAGGACGTTTCAGGTATTATTCCTGGCGCCTTATTGGTTGAAGCAGCCCCTGATTTAGTAGGGTTGAGTGACGTAGCGGAACTGCTCGGCGTATCCCGGCAGTATATTCGTAAAGTGATGGTTTCACGGGAGGCATTTCCAGCCCCGGTACATGACGGGAAAACAGCACTATGGCATCTCGAAGCGGTTTTACGCTGGATGGACAGCTCAGGCGTGAAGGCCATACCTTCGCCTCTGCTGGATATCGCCAAAGTGACCCGGCAGTGCAACCTGCATCGCGCGATGACGGATCTCAATCCAGCATTTCAGGCTAAGCTGAAAAACCTCTAGCAGAGACCTTGCTCAGGGTTCAAGCCAGCCTGCAATGAGCTTGTCGTCCAGTTGAGATACATTCCCTTGCGCGACATTTCGGCCTTTATGCAGCAGGCAAAACTTGTCTGCAACCCGGCGTATGAACGACAGTCGCTGTTCAACCAGCAGAATAGTCAACCCGAAATCATGGTTTAAGCGCCGAATCAGGTTGCCCATTTCCGTGATAAACCGATGCCCTCCGCCGAGAGTGGGCTCATCCAGGATCAGCAGCTTTGGCTCTAAGACCAGAGCACGAGCAAGCGCTAACTGCTGCTGCATATCTCCGCCGAGTTCGCCACTTTTTACCTGCCTCAGGCCGTAGAGTTCGGGAAACAGGTCATCAATCAGCGCAGGAATGACCCGAGGCGACTGATGACCCGCCATCATGGCTATCTGAAGGTTTTCCTCAACGCTAAGCTGAGAGAATATGCGCCTGTCCTGTGGAACATAGCCGATACCGAGCGCTGCCCGGCGCTCAACGGGTTTGTTCACCAGATCTTCCGGCGGCTGACCCGCCTGCTGCCACAGCATGCTGCCGCTTTTTACCGGTAGATAGCCGGTAATGCAGTTTACGAGCGTGGTTTTTCCCTGGCCCGGTGCGCCAAGCACGCAGGTGCATTCTCCCGGGGTCAGTTCGAGGTCAAGGTTCCACAATATGTGATTATCACCGTAGAACTGATTAACAGCGCGTAAGCTAAGCATGGCTCATCTCCTTAGTGGGGAGTTGTTTCCCCATCGATATGCTGCAATTAGCTTGCCAGCTTGGTGATAACGCCTGAAAGCATCGTGCTCTTCAGGATAAAACTGAGTATCTGTTCCCTGAAAGGCTGAAACCGGTGCGTAAGGCTGAGCTTAGCTGCACCCGACAGGTGCTAAAAAGAGCGAATTTGGTGCAAGAAAACGCCTTTTAACCTCAGGATATATCTCGATTTCGGGATCTTGCTCAATATGGCCGGGTATAGCGAAATCGAATGAATAAAAGCAAAAAATTTAGCGAAATTTTTTTTTCGCCTCTGGCACAGAAAGATCAGGGCTTTTTCCGAGTGGCTAAGCAAAAGGGCTGGATGCAGTTATCCACCATTCCTGTGGATAACCTTGTGCATTAGAGTTAGAAAACTTGACGAAAGCGAGAGCGGGCGCGGCCTGCGGCCAAATTGGCGCGAAACCGGTCTTTGTGAAATATTCATTTGAATTCAAATTGTTAAATAAAAGCAACAGCTGCAATAAAACTGTCAAACATTCGGCCAGAGGTATCCTTACCTCCCTTGACAAATGTTAAAAGGCGAAAAAATTTGGGGATAACCGGTCACGGCTGGAGATTTATCTGGCGAAGGGGCAAATTGTGGGTAAACAAAGTGGTAAAAAGCAGTTGTTAGCAGGCGTAGTAAAAATGAGAACTGGTGTTTTATACAGTTTTTCTACTGGCAAAATTCCTGCTGCCGGGTAAAATTACTCTCCGGCCCGCTCGTTTCTTCATCAGGTAGCCCGTTCATGAGTAAAGCGTTCAAACTGAATTCCGCATTTAAGCCTTCAGGCGACCAGCCTGAAGCTATCCTTCACCTGAAAGACGGTCTTGAAAACGGGCTGGCGCACCAGACGCTGCTGGGGGTAACGGGGTCGGGTAAAACCTTCACGGTGGCAAACGTGATAGCCGATCTTCAGCGCCCCACGATGGTGCTGGCGCCGAATAAAACGCTGGCGGCGCAGCTTTACGGCGAAATGAAAGAGTTTTTCCCTGATAACGCCGTTGAGTTTTTTGTCTCTTACTACGATTACTATCAGCCTGAAGCTTATGTGCCGAGTTCGGACACCTTCATTGAAAAAGATGCCTCGGTGAACGAGCACATTGAGCAGATGCGTCTGTCGGCAACCAAAGCGCTGCTTGAGCGACGGGACGTCATCGTGGTGGCATCGGTGTCGGCGATCTACGGTCTGGGCGATCCGGACTTATACCTGAAGATGATGCTTCACCTGACGAAGGGAATGATTATCGATCAGCGGGCGATCCTGCGTCGCCTCACGGAGCTGCAATATACGCGTAACGATCAGGCTTTCCAGCGAGGTACGTTCCGCGTGAGAGGGGAAGTTGTCGACATTTTCCCGGCAGAATCAGACGACCTCGCGCTGCGTGTTGAACTGTTCGATGAAGAAGTGGAAAGACTGTCTTTGTTCGATCCTCTTACCGGGCAAATCGATCAAACTATTCAGCGTTTTACCATCTACCCTAAATCGCATTACGTGACGCCGCGCGAGCGTATTGTGCAGGCGATGGAAGACATCAAAGTTGAGCTTGCCGATCGCCGCAAATTCCTGCTGGCCAATAATAAGCTGCTGGAAGAACAGCGCATTGCTCAGCGTACCCAGTTTGACCTCGAGATGATGAACGAGCTGGGTTACTGCTCGGGCATTGAAAACTACTCTCGCTTCCTGTCCGGGCGAGGGCCTGGTGAACCGCCTCCGACGCTGTTTGACTATCTTCCGGCCGATGGCCTGTTAGTCGTGGATGAATCCCACGTTACCATCCCGCAAATTGGCGGCATGTATCGTGGCGACCGCGCCCGTAAAGAAACGCTGGTGGAATACGGTTTCCGCCTGCCGTCGGCGCTGGATAACCGCCCGTTAAAATTTGAAGAGTTTGAAGCGCTGGCCCCGCAGACCATCTACGTTTCAGCGACGCCAGGCAACTATGAGCTGGAAAAATCCGGCGAGGACATCATTGACCAGGTTGTTCGTCCTACGGGGCTGCTCGATCCGGTGATTGAAGTGCGTCCGGTGGCAACGCAGGTGGACGATTTGCTTTCAGAAATTCGTAAGCGTGTGGCCATCAATGAACGCGTGCTGGTGACGACGTTAACCAAGCGGATGGCGGAAGACCTGACCGAATATCTGGAAGAGCACGGTGAACGCGTCCGCTATCTGCACTCGGATATTGACACCGTCGAGCGCATGGAGATTATCCGCGATTTACGTCTCGGTGAATTTGACGTCCTGGTGGGGATCAACCTGCTGCGAGAAGGCCTTGATATGCCGGAAGTGTCGCTGGTCGCGATTCTGGATGCGGACAAAGAAGGCTTTCTGCGTTCCGAACGGTCACTTATTCAGACCATTGGTCGTGCGGCGCGTAACGTTAACGGCAAGGCGATTCTCTACGGCGATAAAATCACGCCTTCAATGGCCAAAGCGATTGGTGAAACCGAACGCCGCCGTGAGAAGCAGCAGCGCTACAACGAAGAAAATGGCATCACGCCGCAGGGTCTGAACAAACGAGTCGTGGACGTTCTGCAGCTTGGCGAAGGCATGGCGAAGACCAAGGGACGGGTTAAAACCAAAGCACGCAGCGTGATTGAAGATGATGAAGTTGTGCTGACCCCGAAAGCGCTGCAGCAGAAAATTCATCAGCTTGAAACGAAGATGCTGGAACACGCGCAGAACCTGGAGTTTGAAGAGGCGGCACAGATTCGCGACCAGCTCCACAAGCTGCGCCAACTGTTTATCGCCGCCTCATAAGCGGCAAGGGTTACCCGAGCTGCTGCACGGCATGCTCAAGGGCTGCTCGCAGCAGCTGGCGGTCATGGCGATACTTTATATCGCTGGCTTCCAGCGGCTGTTGAATAACCAACCTGTCGCCCACTTCGCTGACGTCTACCTGCGGGCCAACCAACACAGCATCGATAACGCGTTTTCCAATATGCTGTTCCATCCACTCAAGTTTTTGGCGCAGGGAAAGGCCGGCTGCAGCGGGGCTTAGCTCTTTGCCCAGGTTGCCGATATACACCATGGGTGCTGGCGTGCGGCGCAGCGCCTGATCCATCTCTTCAAGCAGCAGAATTGGCATCAGGCTGGTGTAAAAACTGCCGGGGCCAATCAAAATTAAATCGGCTTCAGCGATGGCCTCTAAGGCTTCACGCGTGGCGGGGACTTTTGGGTAGACCGTCAGATCCTGCGGTGGATTGAGCAACTGGTCGATACTCACTTCGCCATAAACGGCGTTGCCCTGGTCGTCGGTTGCCATTAAATCGACCGGATGTTCCGACATCGGAATCAGCTGCGCATCAACCTTCAGCAGGTTACGAATTAAATTGATTGCCTCCAGAGGGCGCACGCTGAGGTGATCCAGCGCTTTTAACATCAGGTTTCCGAGGTTATGTCCGGAAAGTTCGCCGTTACCGCCAAAACGGTACTCAAACATTGTTGATGCCACGCTTGGTTCGGTGATCAGCTGGTTCAGGCAGTTGCGCATATCTCCCCAGGCAATCCCGCCCTCAGAGCGTCGAATGCGTCCGGTTGAACCGCCGTTGTCGGTGGTGGTAACGATGCCGGTTAAACGTGAGCCGAGGGAGGACAGGGATGACATGACGCGACCCAGGCCGTGTCCACCGCCGAGAGCGACAACCCGATCAAGATCTGCAAGCGTGCGATTACGCATAGAAAAGATAATCCTTAAGAGGCATACAGGCGCTTAAGGTAGCGTAAAAGTGCCAAAAAGACGATTCTTGCTCCGTGGATAATGATGCACATCAAAGTAAAAGTTAGCTTTTTAAGTACTCTGTAGCGAAATTAAGCAATTATCTCGTTATGTATGGATTTATATAGCGAAAACTGATATAGCGCGAAGCCAGATGTCGCGCTACTATCGCAGTAACACACACTCAAGCCCTGGTACCTAAGTCACAAGATAAGGTGCCCTGGCCGCAGCCTCTAAGGTTGCCAGGGTGCAGGAAGAAATGACTGCATCTCCCGTATTTGGAAAGGTGTATTCAGTGTCCCAGCTTACCGATGCTTTTGCGCGTAAGTTCTATTACTTGCGCTTATCAATTACCGACGTCTGCAACTTTCGCTGCAGCTATTGCCTGCCCGATGGCTATAAGCCGCACGGGGTGGCCAATAAAAGCTTCCTCAACGTCGATGAAATCCGCCGCGTTACCCGGGCTTTTGCCGCCCTGGGAACCGAAAAGGTGCGCCTGACCGGCGGGGAACCTTCTTTGCGCCGCGACTTTACCGAGATCATCGCCGCGGTGCGTGAAAACGCGTCTATTCGCCAGCTTGCGGTGACGACTAACGGCTATCGCCTGGCTCGGGATGTTAACGCCTGGCGTGACGCGGGGCTCACCGCCCTCAACGTCAGCGTCGACAGCCTGGATGCCCGTCAGTTTCATGCCATCACCGGGCAGGATAAATTTCGGCAGGTGATGGAAGGCATTGACGCGGCTTTCAGCGCGGGTTTTGAGCGGGTAAAAGTGAATACCGTGCTGATGCGCGACGTCAACCACAATCAGCTCGAGACCTTCCTCGCCTGGATTAAGCCTCGCCCTATCCAGCTCCGCTTCATTGAGCTGATGGAAACCGGCGACGGCGGCTCGCTTTTCCGCAAACACCATATTTCCGGTAAAACGATTCGCGACCAGCTGCTTGAGCGGGGCTGGGTACACCAGCTTCGCCAGCGGAGCGATGGCCCCGCTCAGGTGTTCTGCCATCCCGACTATCAAGGGGAAATCGGGCTCATCATGCCGTATGAGAAAGATTTCTGTGCCAGCTGCAACCGGCTGCGAGTTTCGTCAGTCGGCAACCTGCACCTCTGCCTGTTTGGTGAGCAGGGGATTGCGCTGCGCGATCTGTTGGCGAATGACGCCCAGCAAAGCGAGCTGGAAGGGCGTATCTCTTCCGCGCTGGCGCAGAAAAAGCAAACCCATTTCCTGCATGACGGTAATACCGGCATCACCCAAAATCTGTCGTATATCGGCGGCTAGAGCCTGCCCACAAGGAGAATATCGATGAGTCAGGTAAGCGCAGAGTTTATCCCGGCACGTATTGCTATTTTGACGGTTTCCAGCCGTCGTGGTGAAGATGATGACACTTCGGGCCACTATCTGAGCGAGGTCGCCACGGAAGCGGGGCATCAGGTGGTAGACAAATCTATCGTCAAAGAAAACCGTTATGCTATCCGGGCCGCAGTTTCGCAGTGGATTGCCGATGAGCAGGTTCAGGTGGTGTTGATCAACGGCGGAACCGGATTTACCGACGGAGATCAGACGCCGGAGGCGCTTCTCCCGCTGTTTGACCGGGAAGTTGAAGGCTTTGGCGAGCTGTTTCGTATGCTCTCGTTTGAAGAGATTGGCACTTCTACGCTGCAGTCTCGTGCCGTTGCCGGAATGGCTAACAAAACGCTGATTTTCGCCATGCCGGGTTCAACGAAGGCTTGCCGAACCGCCTGGGAAAATATCATTCAGCCTCAACTGGATGCCCGTCAGCGCCCTTGCAATTTCCACCCACATATTAAGAAGTAAGTTATGTCGTATTTGACCCATATTAACGCTGCCGGGGAAGCACATATGGTGGATGTGTCCACCAAGGCTGAGACGGTACGTGAGGCCCGCGCCGAAGCGTTTGTAACCATGCTGCCGGAAACGCTGAAGATGATTGTCGACGGCAGTCACCACAAAGGTGACGTTTTTGCCACCGCGCGTATCGCGGGGATCCAGGCCGCTAAGCGCACCTGGGAACTGATTCCGCTGTGCCATCCGCTTTTACTGAGCAAAGTAGAAGTGCAGCTTGAGGCTCAGGTTGAGCAAAACCGCGTTCGCATCGAGTCCGTGTGCCGCCTGACGGGAAAAACCGGTGTTGAAATGGAGGCATTGACTGCGGCCTCCGTTGCCGCGTTGACCATTTATGATATGTGCAAAGCCGTACAAAAAGATATGGTCATCGGCCCGGTGCGCCTGCTGGAAAAGAGCGGCGGAAAATCCGGCGATTTTAAGGTGGAAAACGATGCTTAATATTCTGTTTTTTGCCCAGGTACGCGAACTGGTCGGCTGCGATAGCCTGACGCTGGATGAAGCTTACGGTGATGTGGAGCAGCTGCGTGCGGCCTTGGCCGACAGAGGCAGCCGCTGGGCGCTGGCGCTGGAGTCCGGCAAGCTGCTGGCCGCGGTTAATCAAACGCTGGTGAGCTTTGATCACCCGCTGGCGAAAGGCGACGAAGTGGCCTTTTTCCCACCGGTGACCGGAGGTTAAGTGGACAGCACCCGTATCCTTGTTGGCCGCGAGAGTTTCAACGTCGGCGAAGAGTATCAGTGGCTTTCTCAGTGCGATGAAGACGGTGCGGTTGTGACCTTTACCGGTAAAGTTCGCAATCATAACCTTGGCGACAGCGTTAGCGCCCTGACGCTGGAGCATTATCCGGGAATGACCGAAAAAGCGCTGGCGGAAATTGTCGCCGAGGCCAGAAGCCGTTGGCCGCTGCAGCGCGTGACGGTGATTCACCGCATCGGCGAGCTGTGGCCCGGCGATGAAATCGTCTTTGTCGGCGTGACGGGCGCACACCGCAGTTCGGCGTTTGAAGCCGCTCAGTTCATCATGGATTATCTAAAAACCCGCGCCCCGTTCTGGAAACGTGAAGCAACCGCCGAAGGTGACCGCTGGGTCGAAGCCCGGGACAGCGATAGGCAGGCGGCTAAACGCTGGTAGGCTACGCGGTCTGCTGGATGTGTTAATCTTAAAGCGGGTGAGCCAAACAGCTCGCGTTAGAAGCTTAATTCACAACACAGAGGAAGCATCATGGACCGATTCCCGCGTCCCAATGAGACTATCGTCCAGCGTGCCAATACCGGTCTTCAGACCTTTATGGCGCAAGTTTACGGCTGGATGACCTGCGGTCTACTTTTAACCGCCTTTATCGCGTGGTACGCGGCGAATACCCCGGCGGTGATGGAGTTTGTCTTCTCCAGTAAAATCACTTTCTTTGGTCTGATCATCGTTCAGCTGGGGCTGGTCTTTGTGCTCTCCGGCATGGTGCACAAGCTGAGCGCTGGCGTGGCGACGTCGCTGTTTATGCTTTACTCGGCGCTGACCGGGTTGACCATGGCGAGCATTTTCCTGGTTTATACCTATTCGTCCATCGCCAGCACGTTTGTGGTGGCGGGCGGAATGTTTGGTGCCATGAGCCTCTATGGCTATACCACCAAACGTGACCTGAGCGGCTTCGGCAACATGCTGTTTATGGCGCTGATCGGGATTGTACTGGCTTCGCTGGTTAACTTCTGGCTGAAAAGCGATGCGCTTATGTGGGCCATCACCTACATCGGCGTGGTGGTGTTTGTCGGCCTGACCGCTTATGACACGCAGAAACTGAAAAACATCGGCGAGCAAATTGATACCCGCGACGCGCAAATGCTGCGTAAGTACTCGATTCTGGGTGCCCTGACGCTGTATCTGGACTTCATCAACCTGTTCCTGATGCTGCTGCGTATCTTCGGTAACCGCCGCTAATCTCCGCATTCCCTCTCCTTTGCGGGGAGGGAGTTTTCCCCGCAGTTTTGCTTTTCCTCGCGCGACTTTTACCTGCCTGAACGGAAATAAATTGCAATATCTGTCACAAAAAGGGGGCGTATTGAGGAAATTTCCGTACACTTGCGTACTCTGATCAACAGGAAGAAATACTCCAGGAGATAAAGCATGAAGTGGCAACAACGTGTAAGAGTGAGAACCGGACTGGGTTGCTGGCAGATTATGCTGCATCTTGCGGTGGTCGCTGCGCTGCTCGTTGGCTGGAAAACCGCGACCCTGATCCCCGTGGGCGTAGGGCTGTGCCTGCTTTATGTCGCCACCGTGGTGCTGATGTTTATCTTCCAGCGTTTTCACACCGGCCTGCTGCGCGATATCGGTGATTTTCTTGAAGAGCTGACCACTACCTGGTATTTCGGTAACGCTATGATTGCGCTGTGGCTACTGTCTCGAGTGGTACAGAGTCACCTGATTCTGGCGCTCGCCGGCCTGGCAATGCTCGCCGGGCCAGCTATCTTCTCTCTGCTCGCGAAAGACAAATCACGCAATCTTACGCCTAAACATCCAGTACGCCGCTGAACCCGTTGTGGCCGCAATCACCAGCAGCGGCCACAAACTCTGCCAGACAATCCCAAAGCTCGCATCCTTCAGGTAAATCTGCTTCGTGATATCGGTGAAATGACGAATCGGGTTTATCCACGTCAAATCCTGCAGCCACACCGGCATGTTTTCTACCGGCGAGACATAACCGGAGAGCAGAATCGCCGGCATCATAAAGACAAACACGCCAATAAACGCCTGCTGCTGGGTTGAGCAGAGGGCGGAAATCAGCAGCCCGAACCCCACCAGCGACAGCCCGTAAATAATCATCGTGAAGTAAAACAGCAGTAGCGAGCCGGAGAAGGGAATATGGTAGCCCCAAATCCCCACCGCCAGCACAATGGTGGCCTGCACCAGCGCGACAATCTGTGCGGGAACCGCTTTGCCAATAAATATTTGCCAGGTGGCCAGAGGAGAAACCAACAGCTGATCGAGCGTGCCTTGCTCACGCTCGCGGGCAACAGAAAGGGACGTCACTATCATGACGCCGATGGTGGTAATCATGGCAATCAGCGACGGCACCACAAACCATTTGTAATCGAGGTTAGGGTTATACCAGTTGCGAATAGTCAGCTCGCTGTTGTTGGGTTTGGGCATACCGGTCATCAGCTCTTGCTGATAGTTATTAACGATTTGCTGGAGGTAATTCGCCGCAATCTGGGCGCTGTTTGAGTTACGCCCGTCGAGCAGGATTTGCAGCTTTGCCGGCTGCTGGCTGGCAATATCACGCGAAAAATTCGCCGGGAATCGAATCAGCAGCAGCGCTTTTTGGTTGTCTATCGTCGGCTGTATTTCCTGCGGGCTTTTCAGCAGCAGCACGTGGCTGAAGGCGCTGGCGCGGGCAAAACGCTGGGTCAGCTCAATCGAGTGGTTGCCGTTGTCTTCGTTATAGATAGCGATAGTCGCGTTGGTGACCTCAAGCGTGGCGGCAAACGGGAATAAAAGCACCTGCAGCAGCACCGGCAAAATCAGGATGGCGCGGGTCTGCGGTTCGCGCAGCAGCGACTGAAGCTCTTTGCGAATCAACGTCCATAAACGATAAAACATGCTTTCTCCCTTAATCCAGCCGACGTTTGGTTTTCAGCGCCGTCAGGCCGATAAACATCACCGCCGAGGCAATCAAAAACAGCGTGTTGACGATCAATACCGAGGTGATATTTCCCGCCAGGAACAGGCTTTGCAGGGTACTGACGAAGTAGCGCGCCGGGATGACGTAGGTCACCGCCCGGATGATGGCTGGCATGCTGTCTATCTGGAAGATAAAGCCGGACAGCATGATGGACGGCAAAAATGCGGCGTTCAGCGCGACCTGAGCGGCGTTGAACTGGTTACGCGTAATGGTGGAAATCAGCAGCCCCATGCCCAGAGTACTGAGTAAAAACAGACTGGTGATCAGAAACAGCAGCACCAGCGAGCCGCGCCACGGCACGCCGAGAATAAACACCGTCACCAGCATACAAAGCAGCATGGCTAACATTCCCAGCACATAATAGGGTACCAGCTTACAGAGCAGCAGTTCGGTCCGCGTCACCTGGGTGGAAAGCAGCGCCTCCATGGTGCCGCGCTCCCATTCCCGCGCCACGACCAGAGAGGTCAGTATCGCGCCAATGACCGTCATGATGATGGTCACCGCGCCGGGAATAATAAAGTGCTGGCTGATGGCCGCGGGGTTAAACCAATAGCGCAGCTGCACGTCGATTAATGGCTCAAAGTGCTCCCCGCGATCTTCCGCCCGCTGCTGCTGCCAAAGCTGCCAGATCCCCTGCATATAGCCCTGAACAAAGTTAGCCGTATTGGGCTCGCTGCCGTCGGTTATCACCTGAATTGGGGCCGTTGCGCCGGGCCGGGCCATGTTCTGTGCAAAGTCTGGAGGAATTGTCACCATGCCGCGAATTTTCCCGGCCTGCATGAGCTGAATCAGTTGTTCGCGATTGTCGCTGATGGTGGGTTCAATAAACGGTGAGGCGCTGATGGCGTGGGTAAAGTCCAGCGCGTCTTCACTCTGCTGCTCAATCAGCACGCCGACGTGAAGACGGCTCGAGTCAAGGTTAATGCCGTAGCCGAAAATAAACAGCAGCAGCAGTGGGATAACCACGGCGATTAACCAACTGCTGGGGTCACGCACGATTTGCCGGGTTTCTTTCACGCACAGGGCGCGGACGCGGCGCCACGATATGCTTTGGCTATGTTCGCTCATCGCTGTGCTCCTTATCCCATTCGTGAATCAGCCCGATAAACGCTTGCTCCATGGTGGGATCGGGCGTGTCGTCATCCGCTATCTGCTGTTTCAGGTCGTCCGGCGTGCCGCTGGCAATCAGCTTGCCGCGGTATACCAGCCCGATGCGGTCGCAGTATTCGGCCTCATCCATAAAGTGAGTGGTCACCATCACCGTCACGCCTTTCTCTACCATGCTGTTGATATGCAGCCAGAACTCGCGGCGGGTAATGGGATCCACGCCGGATGTCGGTTCGTCGAGAAACAGAATATCCGGTTCGTGCATCAGCGAGCAGGCAAGCGCCAGCCGCTGCTTAAAACCCAGCGGCAGAGAATCTGTCGTGCTATTGGCGATAGGCTGCAGCGCAAATGCTTCGCTCATGCGGGTAATTTTGTCCTGCTGAGCACGGCCGCGAAGGCCATAAACGCCGGAGAAGAAACGGAGATTTTGCGCCACCGTCAGGTTGCCGTAGAGGGAAAATTTTTGCGCCATGTAGCCCAGGTGCTGGCGTGCTTTGCCGGAGCTGGTTTTCAAATCCATGTCCAGCACCAGGGCTTTGCCCGAAGTGGGGACTAACAAACCGCACATCATCTTGAAGGTAGTGGACTTGCCGGCGCCGTTAGGGCCAAGCAGCCCGAAGATTTCACCGCGCTTAACGGCAAAGTTAACGTGGTCGGTGGCGGCAAAGTCACCGAACTTTTTGGTTAACTCTTCGGCCTGAATCACCGTCTCGCCGGCCTCGCCGTCAACGGTATGAAGAATATCGCCCAGCGGCGATTCGTTCGCAGCGGCGCCACCCAGTAAATCAATAAACGCGTCTTCAAAACGAGGATCGGTTTCTTTCAGGCTGGACTCGGGCACATTCAGGGCGTTTGCCAGCTCGCTTATTTTTGCCTCTTTGGCAAGGATCAGCCGCACCGAGCGCCCCTGAATCACGCCGTCGCTGACCTGCGGCAGCTTCAGCGCGCGCTGAAGCAGCTGGCGGTTATTCTCGTGCTCGTGGCTGACCAGCAGTGAACGCCCGGCCATTTTCTGCGTCAGCGCTTTCGGCGCGCCGTGATAAAGCAGCTCGCCTTCGTTCATCAGCAGGATTTCACGGCACTGTTCGGCCTCATCGAGATACGATGTGCTCCAGAGGATCAGCATGCCTTCGCCCGCCAGCTCGTGCACCATTTGCCACAGTTCACGCCGGGATATCGGATCTACGCCTACGCCGGGTTCATCCAGTAACAACACTTTCGGCTGGCCAACGAGCGTACAGGCGAGGCCAAGTTTTTGCTTCATCCCGCCCGAGAGCTTACCCGCCAGCCGTTCGGTAAACGGCCCGAGAGAGGTGAATTCCAGCAGCCGGGCAAAAGTGCTCTTGCGCTGCTCGCCTGTCACACCCCGCAGGTCGGCATAAAGCGTCAGGTTTTCCATTACCGTCAAATCTTCGTACAGGCCAAACTTCTGCGGCATGTAACCCAGTTCTGCGTGCAGAGCGCGGTCATCTTTAATCGGGTCGAGGCCAATCACTGAGGCAGTGCCTTCGCTTGGCTGCAGCAATCCAGCCAGCATCCTCATTAGCGTGGTTTTCCCCGCGCCGTCCGGACCGACCAGGCCGGTGACAGCCCCGGCATGAATTTCACAATCCAGGCTGGCGACGGCTGGTTTCTCAAGCCCTGGAAAACGCTTAATCAGCCCCTGCAGGTGAATGACCGCATCATTGCTGCTCATGGTGGGTTCCACCGTTGAATTTCACCGTAACGGGCATGCCCTGACGCAGCGCGTCATCTGCATCGGAAACGATAATGCGTAGGCGGTAGACTAAATCCGTGCGCAAGTCGGGCGTTTCAACGGTTTTGGGAGTGAACTCTGCCGTTGGAGACACAAAGCCCACTTTACCGTGGTATGGCTTGTCCGGGCGGCCATCGGTATAAATCAGCAGTTCGCTGCCGGGTTTGGCCTGCCCCAGACTGGTTTCGTCGATATAGGCGCGAACCCACACCGGGCGAGTGAGCGACAGGGTGAGTACCGTACTGCCCGCATTGAGCATACTTCCTGGCTCAACCGCGCGGGTAAGCAGCGTGCCGTCAGAAGGGGCAATCAGAGTGGTGTCCTGGAGATCAAGCTGCGATTGAGCCAGCTGTGCTTTGGCTTGCTGAAGGCTGGCCTGCGCCTGAGCGATTTCCTGTGGGCGGTTACCGCTGCGGTACTGGCTGAGCTTATCCTGGGCCGCTTTCAGCGTGGCTTTTGCCTGGTCGCTGGATGAGCGGGCGTTGGCTAAATCATTCGCCGAGATGGTTTTGGTCGCCCACAATCCCTGCTGGCGCTGGTAGAAGTTTTGCGCGTAATCATAGGCCGCCTGCGCCTGGTTAACCTGAGCCGCGGCCTGGGCTATTTCTTCGTCGCGGTAGCCCGCAATAATTAAATCGTATTTGGCCTGGGCGGCGGCAACGTTGGCTTCGGCCTGGCGCAGAGCGTTTTCATAGGGTGCTTTATCTATCAGCCCAAGCGGTTCCCCGGTTTTGATCGCATCACCTTCATCGACCTCAAGCGCCGCAAGTCGTCCTCCCACCCGGAAGCTAAGGTTAACGGTGCGGATATCCACGTTGCCGTAGAGCGTTAGTTCGCTGTTTTGCTGGCTCTGATACCATTTCCAGCCGCCAAACGCCGCGACCACGAGCACTAGAATCACAATGACGGCAATCACCGGCTTCTTATTGTTCATCACTAGCTTTTCCTCTGTGTACGGATAATCCCTGCAGGATGAAATCAACGTGGCTCAGCACCACGTGGCTTATTTGCTGCACCTTAGCCTGGTCAAACTGAGGCCAGCCGGTGCGCAACAGAATCGTTTCTCGTCCAAGCCGGAAGGCCAGTACCTGGCCGAGCAGCGTGTGGGTATGCAAAATGGTGTCGGTATCAAAAGGATCTCGCCCGGTGTAATGCGCCACCAGCGTGGTCAGCAGGGAGTGCATCGGGTCGATAACCTGCTGGTGAATAAGTTGATAAGCGGCGGTCGGGGAAAGCTGTTCGCGGGAGATAAATTTGCTCAGGTTGAGCGTATCGTCGGCGGTCAGCAGGGCGATCATTTGCCCGAGTGCGGTATGAATAAGATGCCGGATTTTCTCTTTGTCCGGCTCGGGCTGGCACAGCAGGGTTTCAGCGTGGGCAACATGCTCGAGAAAATTACCGCTGATGAAGTCGGCAATCCACTGCGCGGAAGCCATATACAGCGCTTCTTTGGAGCCAAAATAGTAAGTGATCGCGGCAATATTTTGCCCGGCCTGGGCGGCGATATCACGCGTCGTGGCGTGCATGCCATATTCTGCGAATTGCGCGATGGCGGCGGCGATTAGCGTATTTTTAGCCTGCTCTCCGCGGCTGGTGACGGGCGTCGGCGAAGGTGTCATACCGACCTCTTAAAATGTTAATCAATCGATTGATTAAGCGTAAGCAAAGTTATCAACTCTGTCCAGCGCAAGTCTTTATTCTGTTGACCGGGCGGAGAGTGAGAATTTATGCGGAAGATCACAAAAACTGCTACACTGCACGCGAACGGCGCCGTGGTTTGCGCCTCCTCTCTTCGCCAGCTTAGCGCTGGCGCGTGATGTTCCCCCTGGAAACTACACCGCACAATGCGGTCAGGGCGGTTCTGGAGTTCCTATGTCTTTTGATTCTCTCGGCCTGAATGCCGATATTTTGCGTGCGGTGGAAGAGCAGGGCTATCGTGAGCCTACCCCAATCCAGCGCCAGGCAATCCCGGTAGTCTTATCAGGCCGTGACCTGATGGCCAGTGCCCAAACCGGCACCGGCAAAACCGCAGGCTTTACCCTGCCGCTGTTACAGCGTCTGACCGACAGCGCGCCTCACCTGAAGGGCCGTCGCCCGGTGCGTGCGCTGATCCTCACCCCAACTCGCGAGCTGGCGGCGCAGATTGGTGAGAACGTCCGCGACTACAGCAAATATTTAAATATCCGCTCGCTGGTTGTCTTCGGCGGCGTGAGCATTAACCCGCAGATGATGAAGCTGCGCGGCGGCGTGGATGTGCTGGTGGCAACGCCAGGCCGTCTGCTTGATCTTGAGCACCAGAACGCCGTGAAACTTGATCAGATCGAGATTCTGGTGCTGGATGAAGCCGACCGTATGCTTGATATGGGCTTCATTCATGACATTCGTCGCGTGCTGGCTAAACTGCCTGCGCGCCGCCAGAACCTGCTGTTCTCCGCAACCTTCTCCGATGACATTAAAGCGCTGGCTGAGAAGCTGCTGCATAACCCGGAAGAAGTGGAAGTGGCTCGCCGCAACACGGCGTCTGAGCAGGTCACGCAGCACGTTCACTTTGTGGACAAAAAGCGCAAGCGGGAACTGCTGTCGCAGATGATTGGCGAAGGTAACTGGCAACAGGTGCTGGTGTTCACCCGCACCAAACACGGCGCTAACCACCTGGCAGAGCAGCTGCAAAAAGACGGTATTACCGCGGCGGCAATCCACGGGAATAAGAGCCAGGGCGCTCGTACACGCGCCCTGGCGGACTTCAAAAGCGGCGGTATTCGCGTGCTGGTGGCGACCGATATCGCGGCTCGCGGCCTGGATATTGAAGAATTGCCGCACGTCGTTAACTATGAGTTGCCGAACGTGCCGGAAGACTACGTGCACCGTATTGGCCGTACCGGTCGTGCGGCAGCTACCGGTGAAGCGCTGTCTTTGGTGTGCGTGGACGAGCATAAGCTGCTGCGCGACATCGAACGCCTGCTGAAGCGCGAGATCCCACGTATCGCACTGCCAGGTTTTGATGTTGATCCGTCCATTCCGGCCGAGCCAATCGTCAATGGTCGTCAGCAGCGTGGCGGCGGCGGTCGTGGTGGCCAGGGCGGTCGCGGCGGTCAAAGCCAGAGCCAGGGCCAGCGTCGCAGTGGCAACGGCGGGAACGCAAATGCTTCCGGTGAGCGTAACAACGGCCCGCGCCGCAGTGGTAAACCGCAGGCTGACGGTGCCGCGAAGCCGGCGGGGGATAATGCCCGTCGCCGTCGCCCGCCGCGTAAACCAGCGGCTGCGCAGTAAGTTTCATACCCTCACCCTAACCCTCTCCCTAAAAGGGAGAGGGGATTAAAGACGCTCTGTGTTCCCCCCTCTCTCCCCTGGGGAGAGGGTCGGGGTGAGGGGATAACAATACCAATATTTTCGGATGCGTCATGCGTGTTCTTCTTGCCCCGATGGAAGGCGTTCTCGACTCGTTAGTTCGCGAACTTCTTACCGAGGTTAACGACTACGATCTCTGTATCACCGAATTTCTTCGCGTGGTCGATCAGCTGTTGCCGGTCAAATCTTTCCTCAAACTTTGCCCCGAGCTCAACCACGCCAGCCGCACGCCATCTGGTACGCTGGTCCGCGTCCAGCTTCTTGGACAATACCCACAGTGGCTGGCTGAGAACGCAGCTCGTGCGGTCGAACTCGGCTCCTGGGGCGTGGACTTAAACTGCGGTTGCCCGTCAAAGCTGGTCAACGGCAGCGGCGGCGGGGCGACTTTGCTCAAAGATCCCGAACTTATTTACCGCGGCGCGAAAGCCATGCGTGAGGCCGTGCCAGCCCATCTTCCGGTCACGGTAAAAATTCGCCTTGGCTGGGACAGCGGCGCACGTCAGTTTGAAATTGCTGACGCCGTACAGCAGGCGGGGGCGACAGAACTGGTGGTTCACGGGCGCACTAAAGAAGACGGCTACAAAGCGGAGCTTATCAACTGGGGTGCCATCGGTGAAATTCGCCAGCGACTGTCGATTCCGGTCATCGCTAACGGCGAAATCTGGGACTGGCAAAGCGCGCAGGATTGCCTGGCCACGACGGGATGTGATTCGGTGATGATCGGGCGTGGAGCCCTGAATGTGCCGAACCTGAGCCGGGTTATCAAATACAACGAAGCGAGGATGCCGTGGTCCGGAGTCGTTACGTTATTGCAAAAATATAGCCGTCTCGAAAAGCAGGGTGATACCGGACTCTATCACGTGGCAAGGATTAAACAGTGGCTTGGCTATTTGCGTAAAGAGTACGCTGAGGCTACTGAACTGTTTATCATCATTCGTACGTTAAAAACCTCCGGCGAAATAGCTGATGTGATTAGTGCGTTAAAATAATATTGTCTAAAGAACCCGTTAATTGAACTTTTAATTAGCGGGCATTTTCATTAAATGAGTTTATCTTCTTTCATTCTTTCCTGAATCAAGGTCACAAAATTTAGTTTTTATTTTATTTAGTGCTGGAGCTGGTTTCTGCATGATGCCAATATAGTCTCATAAATTACATCCAGGATTGCTACTGTCTAACAGGCAAAACCTAAATTCATTCTCCGCGTGCCGGAAAGTGAATTTAGGTTTTTTTTTGCTTTTTTTTATTAAAACAAGGGACGTTTATCATGTACTCACGCACAAAAATAACCGGTGGCATGATGCTGCTGTTTGCCTTGGGAGGTATGCCCGATGCGTTGGCTAGCTATGCTCACTTTGACGGCGGCCTGCTAACGGGCAGTCGTCTCGATGCCACCTTAAAAAATGTCTGGATGCTGAATACTACCGACGCGATGGCAGATCAGGGAATTGGTGACCAAAATGCCTGGGCTCAGGCGGTGCATCTGGACTGGCAAAGCGGCTGGCTGTGGGATCACGTTGGGGTCGATGCCTCGTGGTATGGCGTAGCGAAGCTGTACGCCAACGATGCCTTCTACGGTAGAGACTTGTTGCGGGACAAAAACGGCAAAGCGCAAGGCTTCAATAAGCTTGGGCAACTGTACGCCAAAGCGCGATGGGGCGACGCGGAGCGGCATCTCTCTCTTTGGGCTGGCTGGCGTCAACTCTATAAATTCGGCGCGTTAAACGTCACCCGCAGCCGTGCCGCTCCCAGTACCTGGGAAGGCGTTAGCGCCGAGTTTGTGTGGGATGACTTTGACGCAAAGGCCGCCGTCGTTAACCGTTTTTCTGAGCGCGATGAACCGGAAAAACGCCGCTTCCGAACCCTAAAAACAAACAAGCAAATTGACTACATTGCGACCAGTGAGCTGAGCTGGTCTCCGGTAAAAGGAAGTAAAATCAGCTACATTGCCGCTGAGAGCGATAGCTATCTTCTCCGTCACGGGCTCGAAGCGAATACCGTGGTACCGTTCGGTAAAGATGTCAATCTTCTGGTAAGGAGTACTTACTACTACGCCCGTGGCCTCAGCGATTGGGAGGGGGCCAGGGGGTTCAGCCGCAGCGCACAACATCTTTTTGCCCTTGTCGGCTATCAATACGGACGAGCGGAATCTGGCCTCGGGTGGTCATACACCCGAGCGCCTCTGGATAACGGTTTAGGTCACTTTTACTGGCACTTTGGTAAAAACACCCGAGGTGCCTTTAATAGTAAAGCCGATGGTGAGGGCAATGACTATATCAACGACGGCGAACAAATGTTGTATTTATACAGCCAGTATAAAATTTTGCCTGAATTATTGATTGGCATTTACGGCAATTACGGATTTGGTATGCAATACAAAGGTGTAGATTTAAAAGAGTGGGAGTATGGGGGCTATTTTCTCTGGCATAGCCCGCAGATAAAAGGTCTGAACGTATTCGCCGGGTTTGGGCCGAGCTATAGCTGGAAATTAACGCCCGGCAGAATGCCATCTCTTGATGAAAACAATCATAGTTTCCGCCGGGCGAAAGGCGTGGGGGGAAGCGTACGCGTTGAATATCGGTTTAATTTATTTTAATTACGTCATAAATAAGGAGTGAATATGAAAAAGAACATCGTCGCCGGGCTGGTACTCACGTTAATTACAGGTTCTGCTTTTGCCGCTGAGCGCCCCATGCGTATTCTGGTCGTCAATGATGATGGCTGCGAGTCGGTTGGGACAACCTCTCTGCAGGAGAAGCTGTCGGCCAAAGGATATGACGTCTGGATGGTGGCGCCGTCCACCAATCAAAGCGGTATTGGGTCGGCCATTACCTTCAAACCGAATAAAATATTCGACGTTAAAAAGGTGGCCGACAAGCGCTACTGTTTCCCTGGAACCCCCGCTGACTCCCTTGACTTCGGCGTGCTGGGCGTGATGAAAGATACGCCGCCGGATCTGGTTATCTCCGGCGTGAACGACGGTCCCAACACCGGCGTCGCGCAGCTGAACTCTGGCACCATCGGTGCCGCAGCGCGCGCGGTTCGCTATGGTTATCCGTCGATTGCCGCCAGTATTGGCTATATTCTCAACGAGCAGGAGATGAAGGCCGGGTGGCCAAGTACGCATAAATATTGGCCGGACTCAGTAGACTACGTGGTAGGCCTGGTGGATACGCTCGCGAAGACCTGGCAACCGGGCCAGCCGCTGCTACCTGCCGGTTCGGGATTAAGCATCAACTATCCGCCGTTAGAAAAGCAGGCCATTAAGGGCATGAAATTTGTGGAAAATGAGCAAAACCCGGTGCCGCAGCACTACTATAAACTGCTGCCTGACGGCAAAGCGCAGCAAATCATGAGCGAGAAAGTGCTGACGCCGGTGGATGCTGATACCGATACCGGCTGGCTAAACCGTGGATATATTACCTGGACCGTCTTTGACGGAGAGTGGAATGCGCCGCAGTTTGACGAGCAATACCGAAAACTGTTTGCAGCAGAAACCGCGGCCAACTAGTCAGGCAGTGTCGCGATCGCTATCACGGTTTTCGCCCTGTGGCCTTGAGCGATATATTCTCCGTGATAGAGTGCGCATGTTGGATTGTTACTGCACTTAGCAGGCAAAACCTGATCGTCTGGCTCTGCCAGAGGTCAGGTTTTTTTGTTTCTGGGGTAACCATGGAAATTACCAGGATACTGAACAATAACGTAGTGGTTATTCTCGATGAACACCGGCGCGAACAGGTGGTGATGGGGAAGGGGCTGGGCTTCCAAAAAAAGCCCGGAGATGAACTCGATCGCAGCCAAATAGAAAAAGTGTTTGCCCTGCAAAGCGATGAGCTGGTGGCAAGATTAAGCGAGCTGCTAAACCAGATCCCGCTGGAGGTGATGACCGCCTGCGATCGCATTATTCAACTGGCACGCGAACGCCTCGGTAAGCTGCAGGAAAGTCTCTATATTTCGCTGACGGATCACTGCCACTTCGCGATTGAGCGGCAGAAAAAAGGCATGGCGATCCGCAACGTGCTGTTGTGGGAAATCAAGCGGTTATATCCCAAAGAGTTCGCGCTGGGGCTGGAAGCGATTGGCATCATTCACCGACGCCTCGGCGTACTGCTTGCTGAAGATGAAGCGGGGTTTATCGCGCTGCATCTGGTGACAGCCCAGCTTGAAGGCGAAATGCCGGAGGTGATGGATATCACTCGCGTAATGCAGGAGATCCTGCATATCGTGAAGTACCAGCTGCAAATTGAATACCAGACCGAGAGTCTGAGCTACCAGCGCTTTGTCACGCATTTGAAGTTTTTTGCTCAAAGAATGCTGAACCGTACCACCGTGGCGGATGATGATGAAGCTCTGCATGCGGCGGTGAAAGATAACTACCCGTTGGCGTGGCGCTGTGCAGAGAAACTTCAGCGGCATCTGGCCAAAAGCTACCAGCGCGAGCTGACCAACGAAGAAATTATGTTCCTCGCTATCCATATTGAGCGAGTGCGCAAAGAGAGCCGCAAGGCTTAAATAACAAAACGGATTGTGACTGCTTCGGCAGGCAAAACCTGAGCGTTAGCTTCCCTGCGGGGCGGCTGGCTCAGGTTTTTTTTTAACTTTACTCAGCAGACATCGCCCGCGGGCGGGACGTAAAAGGAACAGGGTTATGGACTATCAAGGGCTGGCGCAGGCTATCCTGAAACATGTCGGTGGCAAGGAAAACATCGTCAGTTTGGTGCACTGTGCGACCAGGCTGCGTTTCAAACTGAATGATTCCTCGCTCGCAGAGCCTCAGGCGCTGAAGAACAATCCGGACGTTATCACGGTGGTGGAGAGCGGAGGGCAGTTTCAGGTTGTGATTGGCAACCACGTTCACGATGTTTATACGGCGGTCTGTGCTGCGGCAGGTATCAGTGAAGGGGACGTAACAAAAGAAATCCGGGGCGAAAAAAGCAATCCATTGAACCGGCTTATCGATATCGTTTCGGCAATTTTCACCCCTTTCCTGGGCGTGATGGCCGCCTCGGGGATCCTGAAAGGGATGCTGGCGCTCAGCGTTGTTTGCGGTTGGCTAAATACCGAATCAGCCACCTATAAAATATGGTTCGCCGCTAGTGATTCGCTGTTTTACTTCTTCCCGCTGGTACTGGGCTATACGGCCGGGAAAAAGTTTGGCGGCAGTCCGTTTTTGACCATGGCCATCGGGGGCGCACTTACGCATCCGCTGATTATGCAGGCTTTTGACGCCGCCTCTCAGTCTGAACGTTTTCTTGGTATTCCGGTGACCTTTATCAACTACAGCTCCTCGGTGATCCCTGTCATCTTTGCTGCCTGGGTCAGCTGCTGGCTGGAAAAACGCTGCAACAAAGTATTCCCGGCAGCGATGAAGAACTTTTTCACGCCTCTGGTTTGCCTGGGCGCGGTGGTGCCGCTGACTTTCCTGATTATTGGGCCGGCGGCAACCTGGCTGAGCCAAATGCTGGCGAACGGGTATCAGGCCATTTATGCCTTTGCGCCGTGGCTGGCGGGCACCGTCATGGGGGCTATCTGGCAGGTCTGCGTCATATTTGGCCTGCACTGGGGCCTGGTCCCCATCATGATCAACAACCTCAGCGTGTTGGGTCAGGATACGCTGATGCCGCTCCTGCTGCCGGCGGTAATGGGGCAGGTCGGCGCCACGCTTGGGGTCTTTCTCTCAACGCGGGATGCGAAGCTTAAAGTTCTGTCGGGTTCAGCGGTGACCGCGGGGATTTTCGGTATCACTGAACCTGCGGTGTATGGCGTGACGCTGCCTAACCGCCGTCCCTTTATTTTTGGGTGTATTGCCGGGGGTATTGGCGGGGCCATTGTCGGCTTTAGCCAAAGCCATCTTTACTCCTTCGGGCTGGCGAGTATTTTCAGTCTGGCGCAGATGCTCCCGCCGGGTGGCATGGACAGCACCGTATGGGGAGCCATCATCGGTACTCTGTTATCACTGCTGCTGGCCTGCGCGCTAACCTGGGCTTTTGGTCTGCCGCGCAGCACGCCAGCTTCATCATCGCCAACGGCCATTGCCGGAGACCAGGATATTTTGGCGCCGATGAGCGGCACGGTATTAGCGATGGGCCAGGTCCCTGATGCTACGTTTGCAGAGGGGCTGTTGGGGAAAGGCGCGGCTATTATTCCGCTGACGAACGAAGTCCGTGCGCCGTTTTACGGTGAAGTCGCCTCGCTATTTCAGACTCGACACGCTATCGGTCTGTTAAGCGACAGCGGCATTGAAGTCTTAATTCATATTGGCATCGACACGGTGAAGCTGGATGGGCAGCACTTCACTGCCCACGTCCAGCCGGGAGATAAAATCAGGCCAGGCGATCTGCTCATTGAGTTCGATCGCGAGGCCATTCTTGCTGCCGGGTACGACCTCGCTACGCCAATAATTGTCAGCAATAGCGAGAATTATCGGGAAGTGACCCGCGTAACGACTCAGTCCAGCATTGATACAGGTATGCCGTTCCTGACGGTAGAACGTTAAGCAAAGGAGAGTGACATGACAGCATTTCCGAAGACATTTCTGTGGGGCGGGGCTATCGCCGCAAACCAGGTTGAAGGCGCGTGGCAGGAGGGGGGAAAGGGTATTTCTACCTCGGACGTCATGCAGCAGGGGGTGTTTGGCCCATTGAAGGAACGTGTACCGGGAGATAGCGGCATTAAAGATATCGCTATTGATTTCTACCACCGCTACCCGCAGGACATAGCGCTATTTGCTGAAATGGGATTCAGCTGCCTGCGTATTTCCATCGCCTGGACGCGCATCTTCCCGCAGGGCGACGAGTCTGAGCCAAACGAAGCCGGGCTGGCGTATTACGACAAACTGTTTGATGAGCTGGCGCAGCATGGGATTCAGCCGATGGTGACCTTGTCGCACTACGAAATGCCGTGGGGGCTGGTGAAGCAATACGGCGGCTGGGGCAATCGCAACGTCATTGACTGCTTTGAGCGTTACGCGCGCTGTGTTTTCACCCGCTATCAGCATAAAGTGAAGCTGTGGCTGACCTTCAATGAAATCAACATGTCGCTTCATGCGCCGCTGACCGGCGTCGGGCTGGAAGGCGAGCCGAACAAAGGCGAAATTTATCAGGCTATCCATCATCAGCTGGTTGCCAGCAGCCTGGCGGTGAAAGCCTGCCACGAAATCATTCCGGATGCGAAAATTGGCAATATGCTGCTGGGCGGCCTGATGTACCCGCTCACCTGTAAACCGGAAGACGTGCTGGAAACGCTGCAGGAAAACCGCAGCTGGCTGTTCTTCGGCGACGTCCAGTGTCGGGGCCGCTATCCTGGCTATATGCAGCGCTATTTCCGCGATAACGGTATTCAGCTTGAAATCAGCGAGAACGATCGTGAAATTCTGACAAATACCGTCGATTTTATCTCATTCAGCTACTACATGACCGGCTGCGTGACGGCAGATGCAGAGCTTAACGCGAAATCCCGCAGCAATATTCTCAGCATGGTGCCAAACCCGCATTTGCCAGCGTCTGAATGGGGCTGGCAAATTGACCCGACCGGCATGCGTATCCTGCTCAATATGCTGTGGGATCGCTACCAGAAACCGCTGTTTATTGTTGAAAATGGCCTGGGGGCGAAAGATAAGCCCGAAGCTGACGGCACGATCAACGATGATTATCGCATTAGCTATTTGAACGATCATCTTGTGCAGGTGGGCGAGGCTATCGAGGACGGCGTTGAGGTAATGGGCTACACCAGCTGGGGGCCAATCGATTTGGTCAGCGCCTCAAAGGCCGAACTGTCGAAGCGCTACGGATTTATCTACGTTGACCGCGATGACCAGGGCCACGGCACGCTTGCACGGTCAAGAAAGAAAAGCTTCCACTGGTATAAAGAGGTAATTGCCACCAACGGCGGCAGCCTGAAGCGTTAAGCCGCGGCAATAAAGCCAGTTTGTCGTCAGTCTAAAAGAGGGAAAATGCGTTTTCCCTCTTCCCTTTCTGCTCTATTACGCCATATTCACCAGCCGCTGAATAAACCCGCGCAGCCACATCAGCGCGGCATCGCTGTTATGGCGCTGATGCCACAATAAAGCAACCTCAAACGGTGGGACATCTACCGGAACCGGGCTTGCAGCCAAACCCCAGGTTTTCTGCCAACTGGCTGATAATCCTGCCGGGACGGTTGCCAGCGCGGGCATCTGCATCAGCAGACCCGGCAGCGCAGCAAAATGCGGCGTGGTGTAGCTGATATGACGCGTCTGCCCGAGCTTTGCCAGCAGGGTGTCTATCTGGCTGCTGTTGGCTTCACGATAGCTGACCAGCACGTGCTGGTGGGCGACATATTCTTCCAGCGAAAGCGGTGCACTGGCCTCGATGTGCTGTGGGTGCCAGAGCGTCATAAAATTCATGCCGGTCAACACTTCACGCTCCAGCCAGCGGGCGCTTTGGTTCGCCACGCTGATCGCCATATCTAACTCGCCGCCTTCCAGCTTTTGGGCGTCGGTAAACGGATCGCTGGCGACAACGTTAATGCGCATCCCCGGCGCGTCCTGCTTTAGCGCGGGAATGAGCTTTGGCATCAGCCACATTTCCACCCAGTCAGTCATGCCGATGGTGACCATGGCCTTGGCGCTGGCCGGGCAAAACTCAGCCTGCTGGAAAAGAGCGCTTTGCAGCTGCTCCAGCAGAGGCATCAGCTCGGTGTGCAGTTCGCTTGCGCGCGCGGTGGGCTGCATGCGGTGGCCGCTGCGAATAAACAGCGGGTCGTCGAACATATCCCGCAATCTTGCCAGCGCGCCGCTGACCGCAGGTTGCCCGAGGTGCAGCTTGTCGGCCGCCAGCGAGACGCTTTGCTCGCGGAACAGCACGGCAAAAGCGATCAGCAGGTTGAGATCGATTTTGCGGAAATCATTTTCTTTGATAGTCATCATTTCTCCAATCAATTGGCGTGATGATACGCCCGACGGGATACTGGCGGCAAGTTGAACACCTGCCTGGAGAATAAAATGAAAACTTTCCTCATGCTGCTAACGCTTTTAGGCGGCACAATATCCGTTTCTGTCCTTGCCACGCCGCAGGCTATAACGCAGCAGCAATCGCCTGGATATTACCGCATAATGCTGGGGGACTGGCAAATTACGGCGGTGTCGGACGGCACGGTAGTCGTACCGCTGGATAAATTGCTGACGCATATCACGCCGCAGAAGTTACGCCAGCGTATGGCGGAGGACGCGATGACGCCCGCCGCAGAAACGTCGATCAATGCCTTTGTTATCAATACGGGGCGCGAACTGATTCTGGTTGATACGGGAGCCGGGGAATTATTTGGCTCTGCCGGTGGGCACCTGCTGGAGAACTTACGGGCGGCAGGTATTGCCCCTGAAGACATTTCTCTGGTGCTGCTGACCCATATTCATGCCGATCATTCCGGCGGGGTGGAATACCGCGGCAAGCCTGCTTTCCCCAACGCGACGGTTCGCGTGGAGCAGAAAGATGTCGATTTCTGGCTCAACCCCGCTCACCTCAGCGACGTTGAGCCGGGCCAGCGGCATACCTTTGCGGAATCTGAACGTTCGCTGCGTCCGGTCATTGACGCCGGTAAGCTCACCACTTTTCATGCCCCGGCTGAAATCCTTCCGGGCATCGAAGCCATTCCTGCCGCAGGGCACACGCCGGGCAGCGTGATTTATCGTGTTAGCCGTGGCGGCCAAAACATGCTGATGTGGGGCGATATTATTCATGCCAAAGCGGTGCAGATGCCCGATCCCGAAGTGGCGATTCATTTCGATGTTAACCAGCAGCAGGCGGTTGCCACGCGTGAGAAGGTCTTGAAAATGGCGGCGGAGGAAGGCGACTGGGTCGCGGCGGCACACATTGCTTTCCCGGGGATTGGCCATGTGAAACAACAAGAGAAAGCCTGGCGCTGGGTGCCGATAAACTACAGCAGCAGGTCGGATTGATAGCTAAAGGCGCCACAACAACGTGGCGCCAGCGTTTTTAAAAGATCATTTTGAATACGCCGGTCACCACCAGCAGCCCGATGAGGAAGATAATCAGAATGGCCCATAAAATAATTTTCATTAGCGCTCCTTACCTTTTAGTTGGCTCTTTTTGAGTATAGGCAAGGATGAGCAGACGGGGGAGTTGCCTCCCCGAAGACGGAAAAATTAAGAAAAAAGGGCGGCTAAGATTTAACGCTGGGGTTTAGCGGCCGCAAGCAGGAAGATCATTGGCCGTTCGGCCTCTTCTGCCAGCCCGGGGTTGAGGGCAATTTGTTCGGCCTCCGGGCCCCATTCGTCGAGCTTTTCAATCACAAAGCCGCTTTCAATCAGGGCATTAATCCAGGTGGCCAGCTTGCGGTGCTGCTTCTTCACGCCTTCGGCAAACCAGTTGCTGAGACGCTCGCCTTCCTGCTGATAATGATTCACCGGCCAGCTGCGTTGCCCGGCTCGATCCTGCAGCCAGGCCTGCGTCGCGGGGGCGGTATAGATCGGGTGCTCGGCGGTAAAGACCAGCTTGCCGCCCGGTACCAGCGCCTGTTCAAGCGTGGCAAACAGCGGGCGAATGTCTTCCAGGTAGTGAAGCGCCAGCGAACTGTAGGCCAGATCGATACTGTTTGCCGGCAGTTGCAGGGCGGAAAGATCTTCCAGGCGATATTCGATCCCGGGGCCTTCGGTCATTTCACGGGCTTTGGCAAGCATGAGCGTCGATACATCCAGCCCGACTGTTTTTGCCGCGCCGGCATCTCTTGCATAGCGGCAAAACCAGCCGTAGCCGCAGCCTAAATCCAGCACCTGCTTGCCCGCCAGTGGCGGCAGCATCGCCTGAACTTTTGCCCATTCAGGCGCGCCATCCAGACCTTTAACAGAGCGGTCCAGCGTGGCATAGCCGGCAAAAAAGGCCGGGTCGTCATAGATATTTTGCGTCATAAATCCTCTTAATGACTAAGGCCATCATTGGCCAGCAGGAATTTTAGACGCGACGCCGCCGGAAAGAAAACCGGCTCCGGCGGCAAAACCGTTAAAAACCGAAATAACTGAGCTCAGGATGATCGTCCGGGCGGCGGCCCAGCGGCCAGAAAAAGGCACGCTCGCTCTCTTTGATTGGCGTGTCGTTGATACAGGCGTGGCGGTTAATCATCAGGCCCTGTTCATCAAATTCCCAGTTTTCGTTGCCAAAGCTGCGGAACCAGTTGCCGGAATCATCGTGCCATTCGTAGGCGAAGCGCACCGCAATGCGGTTCCCGTCGTGTGCCCAGATCTCTTTGATCAGCCGGTAGTCCAGCTCCCGCTGCCATTTGCGGGTTAAAAAGCCGACGACGGCTTCACGGCCAGCAACAAACTCGGCGCGGTTGCGCCAGTGGGTATTCAGGGCGTAAACCTGCGAGACGCGTTCAGGATCGCGGCTGTTCCAGGCGTCCTCCGCCAGGCGAACTTTTTGTTTTGCCGTCTCGATCGTAAACGGGGGAACCGGGGGTTTTACTGTCATGGTCTTCTCCTGTGAGATGTAGACAGGTCTGTCTACTCTTTTAGGCTATCCTGGGTAGACAGATTTGTCTACATACGTCATGATAGATTTTTAACAGGAGAAATCATGTCTACTGCTGCGACCCCCGGTGCCCGCGACCGTATTTTGCACACCGCGCACAATTTGTTTTACCGCGACGGTATTCGTGCCACGGGCATAGACCGAATCATCAAAGAAGCCGGCGTCACCAAAGTGACCTTCTACCGGCATTTCCCGGCCAAAGACGACCTGATCCGTGCCTTTCTGGATTACCGCCATCAGCGCTGGATGACGTGGTTTAGCCGCACGCTGGAAGCGCAAACCGGAGAAGGGAAAGGGGTGATGGAAGCGTTAGCGGCCACCTTGCAAAACTGGTTTGACGACGAGGCATTTCGCGGCTGTGCGTTTATCAACTCGGCGGTGGAAATGGCCGAGGCGTTGCCGGACACGCTGCCGATTGCCCGGGCCCATAAGCAGGCGATGGTGGAATGCCTGGCAGGCTATTTGCCCGATAACGCCGGCGGTAGACAGCAGGCCGAAATGCTGGCGCTGGTGATTGACGGGGCGATAGTCAAAGCCCAGCGCGATGGCAGCGGCGAAGAGGCGCTTCTGCTGCTGCGGGCGTGGCTGTCTTTGCTGCCCGCAGCCGAGGATTAATCCTCTTTTTGCCGATGTTTGAACCACAGCCGGACGGCCACGACCAGCACCACGGCAACAATAAGCCAAATCCAGTGGCGCAGATGCGTATCCAGGCTGTGCAGCCACGGGCCGACGACTTCGCCCCCGAGATAGCCAAGCGTTGTAAACAGCGTGGCCCACAAAATGGCGCCGCAGATATTCAGCGGAATAAACAGCTTTGGCGGTAGCTTGCTGGCGCCGATGATAATCGGCCCGACGATGCGAAACCCGTACATAAAGCGGCTGCCAATCACAAACAAATACGGGTGGCGGTTGATCAGCGCCTGCGCCTTGGCCACTTTCTTTTGATGCTTTTTAAAGCGAGCCAGCAGGGCGCTGCCGAAATGCCTGCCGACCAGGAACAGCACCTGATCGCCAATCATGCCGCCCAGCGCGACGGACAGCACCACCAGCGGGAAAGTTAAAAGCCCCTGATGTGCGGCCACGCCGCCTAAAAGGGTAATGGTTTCCCCCTCTGCCATACTGCCGATGATCAGCGCGGCGTAGCCATACTGTTCTATTAAGCCATTGATATCCATTAAGCTGGACTCTCCTCCATGTAAAATACTTACCTAAAGCATACAACTCATCGCCGCCGGGCTTGTACAGAATCAGAGATATTTTTCGTCTGGTTAAATAATAACCTGAAGGTGAATTATACTTGGAGTATCGCAAGCATTTGCGCCGCAGGTCCGGAGGTTGTATGAGCCATGTCTGGGGATTGTTTTCCCATCCTAATCGGGAAATGCAGGAAATTAAGCGCGAGAACGAGTCCGTCTCGCATCACTACACTCACCATGTGCTGTTGATGGCGGCCATTCCCGTCATCTGCGCGTTTATCGGCACCACGCAAATCGGCTGGAACTTCGGGGACGGCACCTACGTTCAGCTCTCTATGTTTACCGGCCTGTATCTGGGCATTCTTTTCTACGCCCTGATGCTGGGCGGCGTCGCGGTAATGGGGCGGGTTATCTGGTGGATGGCGCGTAACTATCCGCAGCGTCCGTCGCTTGCCCGCTGCATGGTCTTTGCTGGCTACGTGGCCACGCCGCTGTTCTTAAGCGGGATTGTGGCGCTTTATCCGCTGGTCTGGCTGTGCGTGGCGGTGGGCGCCCTGGCGCTGGTCTACACCGGCTATCTGCTCTACGTCGGCGTGCCAGACTTCCTTGGCATCGACAAAGAAGAGGGGATGAGTTTTTCCAGCTCAACCCTGGCCATTGGCGTGCTGGTACTGGAAGTGCTGCTGGCCGTCGCGGTAATTCTGTGGGGTTATGGCTACCGTTTGTTCTGACGAGGCGAATTAACAGACAGTTTTGATATAACGTTACGATTCTTAACTGGCAGTCAAGCGGGGCGCCGGAGTATGATTCCGGCGCCCCGCACGTTTATGTCATCCCGATGACGCTTTGCGGTGAGCCTCTACTTTTCCGGAATCATTACAGAAGTGTCACCATGCCGACAAAAATCCGTTTATCGTTGTTCAGCCTTGCGCTGATGATGACTGTGCCTTTTGCCCCGCAGGCAGAAGCCAGTAAGGTCGCCACCCACGCGGCCAGCGCCGGTCAGGAGATTGCCTCCGGCAGCGCCATGATTGTCGATCTGCAAACCAACAAGATTCTCTATTCCAGCCATCCGGATCTGGTTCGTCCTATTGCCTCCATCACCAAGCTGATGACCGCGATGGTGGTGCTGGACGCCCATCTGCCGATGGATGAAATGCTGAAAGTGGACATCAGCCACACGCCTGAAATGAAAGGTGTTTACTCCCGCGTTCGTCTGAACAGCGAAATCAGCCGCAAAAACATGATGCTGCTGGCGCTGATGTCGTCAGAAAACCGCGCGGCGGCGAGCCTGGCGCATCACTATCCTGGCGGCTACGATGCGTTTATCCGCGCGATGAATGCGAAGGCCAAGTCTCTCGGCATGACCCACACCCGTTATGTGGAGCCGACCGGCCTGTCGATTGAAAACGTCTCAACCGCGAGCGATCTGACCAAACTGCTGGTGGCGACGCAGAAATACCCTCTGCTGGGCCAGCTCAGCACCACGCATGAGGATATGGCGACCTTCCGCAACCCGGCTTATACGCTGCCGTTCCGCAATACCAACCATCTGGTGTACCGTGAAAACTGGAATATTCAGCTGACGAAGACTGGCTTTACCAATAACGCAGGCCACTGCCTGGTAATGCGTACGGTCATCAACGGCCGCCCAGTGGCGCTGGTGGTGCTGGACGCGTTCGGGAAATACACCCATTTCGCCGACGCCAACCGCCTGCGTTCCTTCCTGGAAACCGGTAAAGTAACCCCTGTTCCGGCGGCAGCGTTAAGCTACAAGCGCTCTAAAGCGGCGCAAATGGCCAGCAACACCGCAGCAGGTTCAGAAGAAGAGTAATCAGTCCGGCAGCGTCCCGTCTCCACCGTTGAGGGGGCGCTGCATCATCACCGTGTCCCGCCAGTCACCCAGCTTAAAGCCAACGCTTCGTAAACATCCGACGGTTTCAAACCCGTGCTGGCTGTGCAATTTGCACGATCCGGTATTATTTTCCCCGTCGCCAATCACCGCAATCATCTGCCGCCAGGGCCCTTTTTCGCACAGCGCGATGAGCTGGCTCAACAGGGCTTTGCCAATGCCGCGTCCGGTCATAGCGGCGTCGATATACACCGAATCTTCTACCGTGTAGCGGTAGCCGGGGCGAGGGCGGTACACCGTGGCGTAGCAGTAGCCAACCACCTGAGAGTCAATCACCGCAACCAGCCACGGCAGGCCATGAGCGCGAACCGCCGTCAGCCGCTCGGCCATCTGTTTTACATCCGGCGGGATTTCTTCGAACGATCCTTTGCCGTGCAGCACGTGCCAGGCATAAATCGTTGTAATGCTGGTTATATCGTCGGGGAGGGCTTCCCTGATGAGTAGGGCAGGGAAAGGCAGAGTTTCTACTGCGGACATCTTTCGCTCCTTGGGCAGAAAAAGGGTGAAGATAGCCTTCACCCTGCTTCATTAATCTATGCCCAAAAAAGCGTGAAACATAGCTTGCCCGTCATAGGAGAAACTTATCTCCGTCAGCCGTGCTCCTCCACGTTATTGTCCTCGGCCCAGCCTTTACGCCGGGTCGTTTTGCCTATCCCTGGATTCATGCTGTTGGTCGGGTCGTTGGCCTTGTAGAACTGCTTCAGCGTTTCCGGCGCTTTGTAGAGATGGCCGACGTTATGCTCGGCGGGATACTGCGCCCCGCGTTCGTGCAATAGCGCCAGCATCTGCTCTTTCAGCTCGTGCACGTCCACGCCTTTTTTGACGATGTAATCCTGGTGGAAGACATGGCACATAAAGTGGCCGTAATAAAGGCGGTGGATAAGTTTATCGCCGATCTCCGGCGGCAGCGCTTCGAACCAGTCTTCGTCGTTGCGGCGCAGCGCGATATCCAGCGCCAGAATATCTTCCACTTCATCCGCATGCACGGCGTGATAGCGAATGGCGGCTCCGGCGGCGGCAAAGCGGTGCAGGAAGGCTTTACTGCCTTCTTCCGCAGTACAAACGAAAAAGTCACCTTCGGCAGTTTTAAAATAGTCGCTCAGCCACGCCTTGGCTTCATCGATCCCGTCCCCGGCCATTTTCAGCAGCAGGTGATGTGGATATTTATCGCGCCAGGTTTTCATTCGTTCCGGCAGGTGCGCCGGGAAAACGCCGCCGAGCTTCTGCATAAAGCGGTCGGTAAAGTGCGGCTTGAACAGCGGAACTTTGTCGAGTATCGCGTCGGTGCGCCCCTTCATGGTGAAGAAGAACGGCATTTTGTCGGTGCCAAGCTTGTCGATCATCAGGAACGTGTCTTTGCCGTATTTCTCCGCGATGTCGTAAATATCGCGGTGCATATACTCCCCGGCGACCGGCAGGTTTTCGAAGTTGGCCAGAATGTGGCGGCGGATTTCGCCCAGCACGCCGGGCTGGCTGGTGCCGATGTAAAACACCTGCTGGCGTTTTTCCGCCGGGAAGGTGTCGAGGCGTACCGCGAAGACCGCCAGTTTGCCCGCGCAGCCGGAAGATTCAAACAGGCGATCCGGGTCTGCGTTGTAGCGCGCGGGGGTGTCGGCCTCCACGTCGCGCACGCGGGTGACATAATCGTGGTCGTGAGCGTGGCGGCCATCGTGCTGCACGTCGCTGTCTTTCACGCGCTCATCGTCGAGCGTGCCGAGAATTTGTTCCGGCGTGGTGCCGAGGTTAATCCCAAGATGGTTCACCAGCTGCAGCTTGCCGCTTTCATCAATGCGCGCGAAAAGCGACATCTCGGTGTATGCCGGGCCGCGTTGCACCAGTGACCCGCCCGAGTTATTGCAAATCCCGCCGATTACCGAAGCGCCAATACAGGATGATCCAATCACCGAATGCGGTTCGCGCCCGAGCGGTTTCAGCGCTTTTTCCAGCGAATAGAGCGTGGTGCCTGGATACGCCAGCACCTGCTCGCCCTTATCCAGCAGATGCAGCTTGTCGAGGCGCAGCGTACTGATAATCACAATATCGCGATCGTAGTCGCTGCCGCTTGGCGTCGAACCTTCGGTCAGGCCGGTGTTGGCGGCCTGCATAATAATGATTTTATCCGCCGCGACGCAGGCGCTTAATACGCGCCACAGCTCCAGCAGGGAGCCCGGGAACACCACGGCCAGCGCTTCCCCCTGGCCGGAACGGAAGCCTTTGCGGTAGCGGGCCGTTTTGGCCGGGTCGGTTAAAACATGGTGCGAGCCAACGTGGCGAGAGAGTTCGTTTATCAGCGTTTTATTATCGGAATTCATCAAAACAGACATGGATCCACTCCTTGTGGTGGCATCAAAAAGCCTGTCGTTAAGCATAGCGCCGAAAAACGTGAGCGTAACGAGGAAATCTCTGCGAAATCAGCAGCCGGGCTTTGCTACGCTCTTCTTACCGTGATGGCGATGTGGCAAACTGCACGCCTTAACAAAAGCTTGTGAGAGTGAATCCGATGAAATGGCTCTGTTCTGTAGGGATTGCCGTCAGCCTGGCGCTACAGCCTGCGCTGGCCGACGAAATGTTTGGCCCGCACCCTTTAACGCCGGAAGCGCGTGATGCCTACGTCACCGACCTGCTGAAAAAAATGACCACCGATGAAAAAATCGGTCAGCTGCGTTTGATAAGCGTCGGCCCGGATAACCCGAAAGAAGCCATCCGCGAAATGATTAAAGCCGGGCAGGTGGGGGCCATTTTCAACACCGTGACCCGCCAGGATATCCGCACCATGCAGGACCAGGTGATGCAGCTCAGCCGCCTGAAAATCCCTCTCTTCTTCGCCTATGATGTGGTGCACGGCCAGCGTACCGTGTTCCCGATAAGCCTTGGCCTGGCGTCCTCGTTCAATCTCGATGCGGTCAAAACCGTGGGGCGCATTTCCGCCTGGGAAGCCGCCGATGACGGCCTGAACATGACCTGGGCGCCGATGGTGGATGTCTCGCGCGATCCGCGCTGGGGCCGCGTGTCCGAAGGCTTTGGGGAAGACACCTACCTGACCTCGATTATGGGGCGCACCATGGTGGAAGCGATGCAGGGCAAAAGCCCGGCGGATCGCTACTCGGTGATGACCAGCGTGAAACACTTCGCCGCCTATGGCGCGGTCGAGGGCGGGAAAGAGTACAACACCGTCGACATGAGCCCGCAGCGCCTGTTCAACGACTACATGCCGCCGTACAAAGCCGCGCTGGACGCGGGCAGCGGCGGCGTGATGGTAGCGCTGAATTCCCTGAACGGTACGCCGGCTTCCGCCGACAGCTGGTTGCTGAAGGATTTGCTGCGCGACGAATGGAAATTCAAAGGCATCACCATCTCCGATCACGGCGCGATCAAAGAGCTTATCAAGCACGGGGTAGCCAGCGACCCGAAAGATGCGGTGCGCATTGCGCTCAATTCCGGCATCAACATGAGCATGAGCGACGAGTATTACAGCAAGTACCTGCCGGAGCTGGTGAAAAGCGGTGCGGTGCCGATGAAAGAGCTGGATGACGCCGCTCGCCACGTGCTGAACGTCAAATACGACATGGGGCTGTTCAACGATCCGTACAGTCACCTCGGGCCGAAGGACTCTGACCCGGTAGATACCAACGCTGAAAGCCGCCTGCACCGCAAAGAAGCGCGTGAAGTGGCGCGTGAAAGCATGGTGCTGCTGAAAAACCGCCTGCAGACTCTGCCGCTGAAAAAGACCTCCACCATTGCGGTGATTGGTCCCCTGGCGGACAGCAAGCGTGACGCGATGGGCAGCTGGTCTGCCGCAGGCGTAGCCGCGCAGTCCGTCACGCCGCTGGAGGGCATTAAAAATGCCGTAGGCCAGCAGGGCAAAGTGGTGTTTGCGAAGGGTGCGAACGTTACGGATGAAAAAGATATCGTCGAGTTCCTGAACCAGTACGAACCGGCGGTCACCGTTGACCCGCGCACGCCGCAGGCGATGATCGACGAAGCGGTGAAGACGGCGAAAAATTCCGATGTAGTGGTCGCCGTGGTGGGTGAAGCCCAGGGCATGGCGCATGAAGCCTCCAGCCGCACCAACCTGACGCTGCCGCAGAGCCAGCGTGACCTGATTGCCGCCCTGAAAGCCACCGGTAAACCGCTGGTGCTGGTGCTGATGAACGGTCGTCCTCTGGCCTTGGTAAAAGAAGATCAGCAGGCGGATGCGATGCTGGAAGCCTGGTACGGCGGCACGGAAGGCGGTAACGCCGTCGCTGATATCCTGTTCGGCGACTACAACCCGTCCGGCAAACTGCCGATGTCCTTCCCGCGCTCCGTGGGGCAAATTCCGACGTACTACAGCCACCTGAATACCGGCCGCCCGTACAATCCGGAAAAACCAAACAAATACACCTCCCGCTACTTTGATGAAGCCAACGGGCCGCTGTATCCGTTTGGCTACGGGCTGAGCTACACCACCTTTAAAGTGGGGGACGTGAAGCTTTCCGCCCCGACCATGAAGCGCGACGGCAAAGTTGAAGCCTCCGTCACCGTGACCAACACCGGCGACCGCGCAGGGGAAACCGTGGTGCAGATGTACCTGCAGGACGTGACCGCTTCCATGAGCCGCCCGGTGAAAGAGCTGAAAGGCTTTAAGAAAGTGGCGCTGAAAGCGGGTGAAAGCCAGACGGTCAGCTTCCCCATCGACATCAGCGCCCTGAAGTTCTGGAACGCGAAGATGAAGTACGATGCTGAGCCGGGCAAGTTCAACGTGTTTATCGGCCTGGATTCCGCCCGCGTGCAGCAGGGTGAATTTGAGCTGAAATAAAGCTGGGAATCACTAGAATACAGCCACCTTTAAAGGTGGCTGTTTTTTTAGGTGTAATGAATGCTTAGCCGAAAATTAGCGTATTCCCTGATTATATTCGGTGGCCATATTTATATCGTTTAAGACTGGTGCAACAGAATAGAATGACCCACAAACGACAATCACATCGTCCGCACTGGCGTCATTGCTGGCCGCTTCCCAGCCGGATAAAATATCCGGGAAGCGTTTTGCCTGCGGTAGATATTGAGCAATATCTTCAGCCTTAGAGCTTCTGGGACCCGCCTGAATACCACAGCAATACCACTCTTCGGTGAGATTTTTTAACTGCTCAAGAGTGCCTTTAATATCTTTATTAATAAGCATCCCAATGACGAAAAGGTATTTTCCCTTTTTGGGGAAGCTACGCAATCTTTCCGCCAAATATGCCGCTGCATGCGGGTTATGCGCCACATCTAAAATCACCGTCGGTTGATGGGGAATGACTTGAAAACGGCCCGGCAAATTGGCCTTATCAATGACGTCGTTCAACGCGGTAAGATCAAATTTAAGCCCGCTGATGAGCAGGGCCGCGACGGCGGTAGCCACGTTATCGCGTGGCATTTTAGGCTGGCTCAGCGGCGCAATTTCGCCGAGGTTATCGCTAAACGCCCATGCCTCTCCGCGTTCGGTTACCTGCCAGTTGACCCCGCGCTGATGGGGAATCGCGCCAATCTGTTCGGCATAGCGGAGCAATGATGCCGGTGCCTGAACTTGCCCAATCACCGCCGGACGTCCGGGGCGGAAGATGCCCGCTTTGATTTCGCCGATGGCTTCGGTGCCTTTCCCCAGCCAGTCTTCGTGGTCAAGCGCTACGTTGGTAATCACGGAGACATTGGGGGTGAGAATGTTGGTCGCATCGTCCCGGCCGCCCATGCCAACCTCAATGATGGCGACATCAACCTGAGCCCATTTCATCAGGCAGAATGCGCCCAGCGTATTGAACTCAAAAGGCGTGAGCGTAGTGGCCTCTCGTGCTTTTTCAATTTCAACAAAGGCAGCAATGTGGGCGGCATCCGACAGCTCCTGGCCCTGAATGCGCACGGTCTCTTTATAATGAATCATGTGGGGTGAGCTGAAGACGCCCACTTTGTGCCCTGACAGCATCAGTACTTTTTCAAGGGTATGACAGGTGGTGCCTTTCCCGTTGGTTCCGCCGACTAAAAAGACAAAAGGGGCGGGCTGTAAGATATTCAGTTTGGCCGCGACGTCCTTTATTCTGTCCAGGCCCATATCAATGACCTGTGAATGTAGGCTGTCGATATAGGCCAGCCAGCGGGGTAAGTCTGCGGTGAGATCGGGTATGTGGGTGCGGTTGCTCATCAAATATTCCTTGGTTAAAACTAAACTCTGCGGGATGGGGGGCCGCTTTAGCTGGCCGGGTTCAGGACGAAATTGAAGTCCAGGGTGCAGAAAGATTGCGGGCAAAACGTACCGTCAGGCGCTATGCCCGGCGCGTGCTTAACCCAGTCGGCAATCAATGAGGCTCTGACGCCAAATACGCTGTCCGAATTGAGGTATTCATCCTCTTTATTGAAGATATGCGTAATTAAACGCTGGTATCCCCCGGCGTTGATCATGAAGTGCAGGTGCGCCGGGCGCCACGCGGCCCTCCCCTGGGCGGCGAGCAGGCGGCCAACCGGGCCGTCTCTGGGGATCTCGTAAGCTTCAGGAACCACGGTTCTGAAGAAGAACTCTCCCTGTGAGTCTGCCTTCAGGACACCGCGACAGCGAAGTCCGTGAACATCCGATGTCTGCACATCGTATTGGCCCTCGCCGTCGGCATGCCAGATATCAATCGTTGCGTTGGCGACGCTTTCCCCGCCGATCCCGATGACTTTGCCTTTTACAAACCACGGTGTGCCCGGCGCGCCCTGAGAAAAATCGTCTCCCGGTTCAAGCTGCGGGGCTTCTGCAACATGAAAAGGCCCAAATACGGTGGATTCCGTGCATCCGGCGGGTTTGCGATTATTTTGCGCAATGACCAAAGAAGATAATCCCAGCACATCGGAAAGCAAAATAAACTCCTGGCGCTCGGGGCTGCAATATTTTCCAACCTGGGTAAGAAATTCAATGCCTTTCTCCCATTCTTGTTCCGTCAGCTGAACCTCCCGGGCGAAAGAGTGCAAATGCTCGATCAGGCCGGTAAAAATCGTGTGCATACGGTCGCTGGTGGGAATTGAAATGTTGGAGAGCACGGCCTGGGTAATATTCTTATCATCAATGTTTAACATTTTATTATGTCTCGCTGCCACGAGGCGTAGGGTGAGGGACCCACAATGTGACACTGACTTTTTAAACTTTAAATATCTCACTCTGGAATTAATGTAATGAAGTGTATTAATTTTGGTTTAATTGTTTTTGTGGGGTTATTAAGGGGTTAGACGTCTAGCTTTGCGGTTTTGTCTGATTTTTATAGTTTATTGCATCAACAAAAAATTAATAAAAATTAAAATGAATAAAATGCGACAGTGAAACGTTAGCTGAGTATGTCCGCTACCGGAAATACTCCATGCTTCGTATTCTTCTCAAAATAATCCTCGGTCTCTCGATTAGCCCCTGGCTTTATGCCGCACCGGAAAGCTACAGCGTCCTTACGCCGCAAACGGCGATAGAACTTTCATGGCACGCGTTTGGCGGGACTTCTCAGGCGCACCTCGACGGTGTTACAGGCTCACTTTTGCTGGATGTAGGAAGTGACTTGCGTGACAGCATCAGCGTGCGTATCCCCGCCGCGACGCTTCAGGCTTCAAACAGCCTGCTGACTTATCAGCTGCAGGGCGGGCTATTCTTTGATACCGCACATTATCCGACGCTCACGTTTACCAGCACCAGAGTTGTGGCTCTGGGCGCAGGGCATTACCGTATTTTCGGCCTGCTGCAGGTAAAAAATATTCAGCGTCCGGTGGTGTTGGCGGCGAGTCTGGATAACGCATCCGGATCGGCTTCAGGCCAAAATACCCTCTCGTTACGTGCCACAACGGTTATCTCCCGCGCCGCTTTTAATATGGATAAATTTGAGGCCGTGGTGGATGACAGTATTGCGATTGAGATTAAAATTCGCGCGAGGGTTAGTCTGGCTGGTTAGGAGCATATCTGCTGTGGCAGGGGATTGGCCAGGGAGTATTTTTGCCAGAAAAATCTCTATTTATGCAGAGTCAGCTAAGGTTCCGTTCACTTCCAGCCCTGTTTTATCTGTAGCGCCTTCACCGGTGAACGTCTTAGGGGAGTCACCGTCACTCCCCTAAGAACCCGGACTCCCGGCCAAATAAATCGACCGCTGAAGCGGCAGACCTCCGTTTTATCTCCCAGTCCCAGGTCGGCTGAGATGCGTTCCCGACGCTCTCAGCCTCCGGCCGTTCCCGACGTCCGGACCCTGGCCAGTCGGAGAGAAAACGCAGGCGATTTAAGCCGGAACCGAGCCTCGCTTTTAACCCGCAGCCACACGGGACGTTAACGTTGCTGAAAGTTCCACAGCCACGCCCTTGTTCCCGGCTCTCAGCGCCCCCGGTTATGACCCAACTCAGGCGGGGTTGAGCTGTCGGGAGCAGCGAAAGAGAGCGATCGTCGGGAACGAATCGCGAACGACCCCGAATGTTTGGGTGATAGCCGGTGGGTTTACCGCTTCAGCGGCGATGAGCTCGCCGGGCGCCAGGGGTTGTCAGGGGGCATGGCGTAATGCCCCCTGACACGTTCACCGTGCTCTGGACGTAAAGGGGAAACAGATCTACGGGTGAACGGAATTATGCCTGAGCTAAATAGTTCTCCCGAAATAGACAATATATAAGTGGTGCAAAGCGCCCAACTCTGACCATCAATACAAATTCTGCGGCGTAAAAATCCCGTGGTGGGAAGTGCGTAAAGGAATCACTGTGGCAGGCGCTGGAGCAGGCGCAGCGCTGAGCGAATCAATAAAAGCTCTGGCCCACCACTGGCTGTCGTACCTTTCCACCTTGGCCAGCAGCTGCTGGTGCCGGCGTTTACGTTCGTGCAGCGGCATCGTCAGCGCGGAATAGAGCGCATGGCTGGCTTCGCTGGCATCGTAAGGATTGATCAACACCGCATCGGTAAGCTGTTCCGCCGTGCCGGTCAGGGCCGACAGCATCAGCACGCCGGGGTCTTCGGCATCCTGCGCGAGAACAAAGGTTTTGGCCTCCAGGCTCATTCCCTCAGAAAGCGGGGTGAACATCGCCACGTGGGCGCTACGGTAAAACGCGTGAATCAAATCTGAGTGGCACAGATGGTTGCGGATATAGTTGATGGGGTACCAGGCGGCATCCCCAAAGCGAGCGTTAATGTCTGCGCACTGGTGTTCAAGCTGGTCGCAGAGATCGCGTGTTGACCACGAATACCCCCTTGAAGCGTCAGAAATTTGCAGCAGGCTGACGTCACGCAGGTACTCGGGGTGCGAACTTAGAAACGTTTCCATCGTATTCAGGTGACAATGCACGCCGCTAATATCGCTGATCGTGTCGTTACCGATCACAATCTGACGAGGGTAGTTACGCACCGCTTCGGCGTTGGTATGCGAAAGCGGCGGCAGGGTTTTATCCACGCCGCAGGGGAAAATCCCCAGCTTGATATTGTGCCCATTAAGCTGAATAAGATTATCCGCCAGCCGCTCCACGCGGTAAAACCGCAGCGCATAGGCGAGGAAATTATTCACATCTCCGCTCGACTGAAAGCCGAGCAGATCGTAGCTGAACAGCGCCTGCATCAGGCTGTCGTGTTCAGGCACCGAACGCAGCACGTCGCCGGGCGGGAACGGCTGATGCAGGAAGAAACCACAGCGGTTGGTATAGCCTTCATCTTTGAGCATCTTGCCGGTGAACAGCAGATGGTAGTCCTGCACCCAGACGAGGTCGTCAGGCTCGATTTTGGCCGCTACCCGCGCTTTCACATCATGGTTGTAGTTTTTCCAGGTGGTGAAATACTCTTTTTTATAGTGGATGAGATCCGGGCGATTGTGGAAAACCGGCCACAGCACCTGATGAATATAGCCCTGGTAAAAGTTGTCATACTCGTTGGGGGTCAGCGCCCAGCTGTATTGCTGGTAGCCCGGCTGGCTGAAAAAACGCTCTTTTCTCTGCTTGTTCCCTGCGGCTATTTCACCGTTCCAGCCAAACCACAGGCCCGAATGTTTCTTCAGAACGGCATGAAGTACCGGAAGCAGAGGATCGCCGCGCTGCCCGCGTTCCGGCTCGCAGCGATTAGACAGCATAATAAGACGAGACATACATCACCTCAGGTTAGCATTCAGGTTGATAGCGCACGGACGTTAGCGGGACAGCGCCGCTTCTTCCTGGGTCACAATAGTTTCAAACCACGCCAGTTCCGACAGCTTGTGGGTCACCCACTGGCGGGAGAACGCTTCTCCCAGACTTTCGGTCATGTAGTGGTTTTGCTGAAACTCTTCGATTGCGGCGTGCTGGAACAGCGGCAGCTCAGGGGCAAACAGCGCCGAATTTTTTAGGGTATCGCTGTCGATATTTTCCAGCCCGTAAAGCATGCCGGTCAGAATGGCGGCCATCGCCAGATACGGGTTCACGTCGGCCCCGGCGAGGCGGTACTCAATGCGGCGGTTGTCGTCGTCAGAGCAGGGGATACGCAAGGCGGCGCTGCGCTTGTTGTAGCCCCAGGAACTGAACAGCGGCTCGGTAAGGTTTTTGCGCAGCCGCCTGAAAGAGTTGACGTGCGGGGCGATAACGGCCACGGCGGCGGGCATGGTTTGCAGCATCCCCGCCAGGCAGAGCTGGGTCATTTCGTTCAGGTTTTCCGCCGGGGAGGCGAAAACGTTGTCGCCCTGGCGGTCATTCAGGCTGATATGAAAATGCAGGCCATTCCCTGCGAGGTGCGAAAACGGCTTCGCCATAAAGTTGGCCTGATAGCCAAACTTATCGGCCACGATGCTGGTCAGGCGGCGCAGCGCCAGCACGCTTTCGCACACGCCGACGATGTCTTTGCCATGCTTCAGGTTCAGCTCAAACTGCCCGGCTTCCGCTTCGCAGACGATACCGCTCAGCGGCAGCTTTTGATCGGCGGCGGCCTGCTCCAGGGCTTCAATAAAAGCGGTGTAATCGGAGGGGACGGGCATATAAAAGCAGCCCTGCGCCGGCACGTCCTGCTGGGCTTTGCTGACGAGGTAAAACTCTATTTCCGGCGCGGTGACCGGGTACAGACCGTGGTAATGAAACTTCTGCAGGACATTTTCCAGCACCACTCTGGGTTCCAGCGCGTAGCCGCTGCCGTCGCTCTGCTTCATGGTTAACAACAGCTGCGCGTTGTGCTTCGGGTCGTGGGCGCAGGGCCGCAGCGTACCCGCCACCGGCAGGCAAAGCCCGTCTGGCTCGTCGTATTCCACGCTGGCAACGGCCTGGCTAAACGGCTTGCCCTCATGATCCATCGCGTAAACGGACTGCGGGAAATAACAGCCGGCAGAGAGCGACAGCAGGCTGTCTACCGCGATGCGTTTGCCGCGAAAAGCCCCGTTGACGTCATTGAGGTAAATATCAACGTGCAATGTATCAGGGTGACGCTGCAAGTAGCGCTCCACCTCTGCGGCAAACTCTTTAGCTCGCTCCGCCGCTGGCTTTTTCCGCACTGACTGGCCGACGGATTCTTCATTGGATGAGGCCTGCGGAAAAGCGAAAAGCGTAAAAATGTTTTTAACGAGTGAGTGGTGAATGAGTGAGTTCATGGCGGTCTTTTTCTAAGCCTCTCGGCGACGAAAAGAGCATATTCACTGGCGTATAAAAAGAAGGTAAAAAAGCCAAAGCGGCGGGTAAAAAAAGTATAAATGGCAATAAGTGTGGGGCTTTAGTCCGGCGGCTGAAGAGTGCATAAGGTCGTTTGTTGCTGCCCGTTTGTTCAAACGAGTTCGCATATCATATACCGCTTAGTGCTTTCCCCAGCCGATTCAAACTCGGCTATCCTTTGTTTACTGCATGATTTTTAAGTAAAGAACAACGAGGAATAACTATGAACATATCAACACGTTGGGGTTTGGCAGGGTTAGTGATGTTGGCGGCAGGTGCGCAGGCGGCTGAACCGGTGAAAGTCGGCTCGAAAATTGACACCGAAGGCTCTTTGCTCGGCAATATTATTTTGCAGGTGCTGGAAAGCCATGATGTAAAAACTGTCAACAAAGTCCAGCTCGGCACCACTCCGGTTGTGCGCGGGGCGATTACCTCTGGCGAACTGGATATTTACCCTGAATACACCGGCAACGGCGCGTTCTTCTTTAAAACTGAAAACGATCCGGCCTGGAAAGATGCCCAAAAGGGCTATGAAAAAGTTAAGCAGCTGGATTACGACAAAAACCACCTGGTCTGGCTGACGCCGGCTCCGGCAAACAACACTTACACCATCGCGGTACGTAAAGATCTGGCGGAGAAAAACCACCTGGTTTCCCTGGCGGATCTTAGCGAATACCTGAAAAAGGGCGGCACCTTTAAGCTGGCGGCTTCCGCCGAGTTTATCGAGCGCTCCGACGCGCTGCCTGCCTTCGAAAAAGCCTACGGCTTTAAGCTGGAACAAAGCCAGCTGCTTTCCCTGGCCGGGGGCGACACCGCAGTAACCATTAAAGCAGCGGCACAGCAAACCTCCGGCGTTAATGCCGCGATGGCCTACGGCACCGATGGCCCGGTTGCGGCCCTGGGCCTGGAAACGCTCACCGACCCGAAAGGCGTACAGGCCGTTTCTGCGCCAACCGCCGTAGTGCGTGAGGCCGTGCTGAAAGAGTACCCGCAAATTGGCGACTGGCTGAAACCGGTCTTTATTTCCCTCGACCAGAAAACGCTGCAGCAGCTGAACGCGAAGATTGCCGTGGAAGGTCAGGATGCCAAAAAAGTGGCCGCCGATTACTTAAAGCAAAAAGGCTTTGTTAAATAGTCCGCTGACGGCGCGCAGTGTGCTGCAAAGCCCGACATGCACGTCGTCAACTGGTCAGCCTCAAACAGTCGACAACGCCGGTTGTCGGCTGTTTGTCATCAATCTGCTGGAATGACGTTTGCTAAAAATTCATAACAGGGTACTGCTGCTGCTGGTGTTACTGCTGGCGGCCGCCTTGATGTTACTCCCCATCATCAACAACGCGCCTAACCGCCTGGTTTCCGGCGAGCCGCTGGGTATCACCCAGTTGCCCGGCACGCTGCATTACTGGCTGGCGATTCCTTTTCTCATGCTGGCTGGCCTGACGCTGGCACCCGGCCGCGCCCTCACTCAGCTGGTGATTATTGTCACCGGCGAACTGCTGTTTATCGGCCTGTTATTACTGCTGGGGCATACCGCGAGCCAGCTTGCCCTTGAGGGCAGTTCCCTCGCGCGCACTTCCCCAGGCAGCGGCCTGTGGCTAATGCTCGCGGTTTGCCTGCTGCTTTGCGCCGATGCGGCTAACCGACTCACGGCCAGCCCTTTGTGGCGGCTATTACTGAACCTGCAAATCTGGGCGGTCCCCGTTGTGCTGCTGGCAACTGGCTACTTCAGCGATCTTTCGCTGATGAAGGAGTATGTCAACCGCCAGGACGTGTTTGACGATGCCCTGAGCCGCCACCTGGCCCTGCTGGCCGGTACGCTGGTTCCGGCGCTGCTGATTGGCGTCCCGCTGGGACTCCTTTGCTATCGCCGCCCGGCCTGGCAATCCGGCGTGTTTTCTCTGCTCAACGTCATTCAGACGGTGCCGTCCGTGGCGCTGTTCGGCCTGCTTATTGCGCCACTGGCGGGCCTTGCCGCCTGGCTGCCGTGGCTGGGGAAAATAGGCGTAAGCGGGATTGGCGTCGCGCCTGCGCTGATTGCGCTGGTACTTTATGCGCTCTTGCCGCTGGTGCGTGGCGTAGTCGCAGGTTTGCAGCAGGTGCCGCGCAACATCGTGGAAAGCGCATTAGGCATGGGCATGTCGCGGGCGCAAATTTTTTGGCGAGCGGAAGTGCCGCTGGCGTTGCCGGTGCTGCTCCGCAGCCTGCGTGTGGTCTGCGTGCAGACTATCGGCATGGCGGTGATCGCCGCGCTGATTGGCGCGGGTGGATTTGGTTCGATTATTTTCCAGGGGCTGTTGAGCAGCGCACTGGATCTGGTTCTGCTTGGCGTGATGCCGGTTATCGCCCTGGCGGTGATCGTCGACGCGCTGTTTAAGCTGTTTATTTCTCTGCTGGAGGCAAAATAATGATCGAGTTCGATCGCGTCAGCAAATACTTCCACGGCGAAGCGGCGGTCAGTGATTTGACGCTGAACATCCGTGAAGGGCAATTCACCGTGCTGATCGGCACCTCCGGCTCGGGAAAGTCCACCACGCTGAAGATGATCAACCGCCTGGTAGAGCACGACGAAGGGCGCATTCGCTTTGCCGGGGAAGAAATCCGCAGCTTTGATCCGAAGGCGCTTCGCCGCCGCATGGGCTACGCCATTCAGTCCATCGGCCTGTTCCCGCACTGGACGGTGGCGCAGAACATTGCCACGGTGCCTGAGCTGCTGAAGTGGCCGAAGGCGAGAGTCTCTGAACGTATTGACGAGCTGCTGGAGCTGTTAGGCCTGGACGCCACGCAGTTCCGCGACCGTTATCCGCACCAGCTTTCTGGCGGGCAGCAGCAGCGCGTGGGCGTGGCCCGTGCGCTGGCGGCCGACCCGGAAGTGCTGCTGATGGACGAGCCTTTTGGTGCGCTGGACCCGGTCACCCGCGCGACGCTGCAGCAGGAGATGATCCGCATTCATCAACTGCTGGGGCGCACCATCGTGCTGGTGACGCACGACATTGACGAGGCCTTAACGCTGGCCGACAACATCGTGCTGATGGACGGCGGCAAAGTTATCCAGCAGGGAACGCCGCTGGAGCTGCTGACTAACCCGGCCAACGACTTTGTGCGTGATTTCTTTGGCCGCAGTGAGCTTGGCGTCCGGCTGCTTTCGCTGCGCCACGTCGCGGACAGCATTCGCGCCGATGAACGTCTGGAAGGGGAACCTATTCGGGCAGACATGACGCTGCGCGAAGCGCTCTCGCTGTTTATCGACAGGCAGTGCGAAAAACTGCCGGTGGTGGATGCCCGGAATCAGCCCTGTGGCGTGCTGCACTTTAGCGACCTGGTCAGGAGGAGAGAACATGCGCCTGCTGCGTGACCCTCTGCTTTGGCTTATCGCGCTTTTTGTTGCGCTGTTGGTGCTGCTGCCCTACACCAGCGGGCTGTTTAGCTGGCTGTTTCCGCAGCTGACCCGGCCGATGTACCAGCAGGATAGCTTTGTCTCTCTGGCGCTGGCGCACTTAACGCTGGTGGGCATTTCCAGCGTGGTTGCGGTGGTGATTGGCGTGGGGCTGGGGATTCTGGTCACGCGTCCGGCGGGGGAGGAGTTTCGTTCGCTGGTGGAGACCATTACCGCCGCCGGGCAAACTTTTCCGCCGGTGGCCGTCTTAGCCGTGGCGGTGCCGGTGATGGGGTTCGGGCAAGAGCCGGCGATCATCGCGCTGGTGATTTACGGCCTGCTGCCGATTTTACAGGGGACGCTGGCGGGGATTGGCGCCGTGCCTGAATCCGCGCGTGAGATTGCGCTTGGCATCGGCATGAGCCGAGGGCAAATGCTGCGGAAAGTGGAGCTGCCGCTCGCCGCGCCGGTTATTCTGGCGGGCATCAGGACGTCGGTGATTATTAATATCGGCACCGCAACGATTGCGTCTACCGTGGGCGCTAACACGCTCGGGTCACCGATTATTATCGGGCTAAGCGGCTTTAATACCGCATATGTGATTCAGGGCGCGGTGCTGGTGGCGCTGGCGGCAATTGTCACTGACCGCCTGTTTGAGCGCCTCGAAAGTTACGTCACGCGCCATGCAAAATAACGATGTAGCCGACCAGCATCACGCCGCCAATGCCGCCGATCGCCATAACCAGCATTCCGCCCACAAGGGCCATTTTTGACAGTTTCATCCGTTGCTCCGTTTGTTAACGAAGCGATTATAAAGGGAAGCGGGGTTGTTAATGAACCTTTGATTGTGACGAAGAGGGGAAAAAGCCCATTTTCCCTCTTTATTGCCGTCAGTCCGTGGGCTGTCTGCGCTCCACGTTACCCAGCACAAAAACGGGCAGCCCTGCGCTGCGCCACGACGCAATCTGGTCTATTTGCCGTTCTCCGGGGCAGTCCCCGCACCAGACCAGCAGCGTTTGCCGGTCAAAAAGCTCCGGTTTCAGGCTGCTCAGCGAATTAGCCAGCACGTCGACCCGCCAGCCTTGCTGGCTGGCAATCCACGCCGCCATCCACAGCCGCGTTGTGTCCTGCACGTTCCAGCCCACGACTAAAGCATCTCTGCCGTTTTGCTTGCGCGCGGTGGCAATACACATCGCAATATAGTTAATCAGAGCGCCGTCCAGCAGGCTAAGCAGCGCGCACAGCGCAATTTGCTGCCCGTAAAGGCGGCGACGCAGCGGAAGATAGAGATGTTGCACCAGCGTGTGCGCCGGATAGATACGCCCAATGTCGGCTATCCAGGCGCGGAGCAGGTTGGGGTTGCCGCTTTGCAGATGGCGCAGCAGCGTTTCCTGCCGCTCTCCCCAGGCGTGTTCTTTTTCCCGGTTTTCACCGCTCAGCAGTCCTTTGACTTTGCTGACCTGCACGCCTTGCTCGATCCAGGTTTGGATCTCGCGAATCCGCTCGATGTCGGCGGAGTCAAACAGGCAATGCCCGCCGTCGCTTCGCTTAGGTTTGAGCAACCCGTATCGCCGCTGCCAGGCCCGAAGAGTTACCGGATTAATATTGCAAAGCGCAGCCACTTCTCCGATGGAATAAAGCGCCATAACGTCACCTGATACCTTAAGGGGAGGCCCTTACTAACTGTAGTAAGTTCTGGTGAGTTTGGCTTCATTGGGGGGCGTTGTTCTACAGTACTTAGCCACAAATACTTTCTATGAAGGAGCGGCTCAAGTTCCGTTCACTTCCAGCCCTGTTTTGTATGTCATTACAGAGTCAGTGAACGTCTCAGGGGAATCACCGTCATTCCCCCGAGACCCCGGACTCCCGGCCAAATAAATCGGCCGCGTGAGCGGCAGACCTCCGTTTTATCTCCCAGTCCTGGGTCGGCTGAGATGCGTTCCCGACGCTCTCAGCCTCCGGCCGTTCCCGACGGCCGGACCTTGGCCAGTTGGAGAGAAAACGGAGGCGATTTAAGCCGGAACCGTGCCTCGCTTTAAACCCGCAGCCACTCTGAACGTTTGGGTAGCTGTAAGTCTCACAGCTACGCCGTTGTCCCCGGCTCTCATCGCCTCCGGTGATGACCCAACTCAGGCGGGGTTGAGCTGTCGGGAACAGCGAAAGAGAGCGATCGTCGGGAACGCATCGCGAACGACCCCGAATGTTTGGGTGATAGCCGGTGGGTTTACCGCTTCAGCGGCGATGAGCTCGCCGGGCGCCGGGGGTTGTCAGGGGGCATGGCGTAATGCCCCCTGACACGTTCACTGTACTCTGGACGTACAGGGGAAACAGATCTTCGGGTGAACGGAACTTGAGCCGATCCTTCATAGGGCTTATTTGTCACTCAGTGGCAGGTGCTCCCGTGAAACCCGGCCTTAAGCAGCCAGGTTTTCAGGCGGGAAAACTTAATCCTCGAAGTACCAGTACCCCTGATTAATCAGCGCCGTCAGCTGGCGGATAAATTCGTCATCCTCCACGGCGGCACCCAGCTCCGTTTTGGTCAGCCGGGTATAGCGGCACATTGACACGGCGGCGGCCTGATGGCTAACGTCCAGCGGTTCGCTGTTGACGAAGAAACCCTCGCCAACCTGCAATACCCGCAGCCCGCTCAGGCGAATCAGCTCTTCTCCACCGGCCAGCGCGGCGGCCACTTCTTCGGGCTCGTAAGGTGGCTCTGCAGAAGCAATATCCAGCTCGTGCCGCGGCGTGGTCACAAAGCTGCCGAACCACTGGTTGAAGGCATCCGGCTGGCTAATCAACGCCGTCATCATGTCGCGCAGGCGTTCCAGCTCGTAGTTTTCTACTTTGCCAGGGTTTGCCCGGCAGGTGAGGTCCGGGTCGCTGTAGTGATCGCCGCCGAGGTCATTTTCCAGCACGTAATCGGCAAAGCTGCTGATCAAGTCGCGGCTGTTTGGCCCGCGGAAGCCAACTGAATAGTTCAGGGCCGTTTCGTGGGTAAAGCCGTCGTGTGGGAAGCCCGGCGGAATGTAGAGGATATCGCCGGGGGCTAAATCCTCGTCGATGATCGGCGTGAACGGCTCAACGTGCAGCAGCGCCGGGTGCGGACAAAACTGCTTCAGCGGCAGTTTATCGCCCACGCGCCAGCGGCGGCTGCCCATGCCCTGGATAATAAACACGTCATAGTTGTCGATATGCGGGCCCACGCCGCCGCCCGGTACGGAAAACGAAATCATCAAATCGTCCAGCCGCCAGTCCGGCAGCACGCGGAAAGGGCGCACCAGCGCGGCGGCGGGTTCGTGCCAGTGGTTAACGGCCTGGGCCAGCAGCGACCAGCCGGTCTCACCGAGATTATCAAAGTGCTCAAAGGGACCATTGCTGGCGTGCCATTTTCCCTCTTTAAAACTCACCAGCCTGCTGTCGACTTCATTTTCCATCGCCAGGCCGGCAAGTTCGTCGGGCGTAATAGGGTCGACAAAATCAGGCAGCGCGTTTTTGAGCACCACCGGCTTTTTCTGCCAGTAAGTTTCCATAAACGCTGGCCAGTTGAAATTGAGTTGATAATCCACGGTTATTTACCCCTGTGCGGAAGGAGGCCGATTATAGAGAGCGACGCCTTCCACCGACCTTGTCATGGGTCAATCTGCCGCGATATTCCCGCTTTTTCTCCGGCCATAAACGGCAGGGCTATCGGTTTTTTCTGAATTTATTTTAACGTTAAACCAGCCTGAAACCCTTGCTGTGTCTGGTTTTTCAATTTTTTACATAGGGTTAAAGAAAATTTAGTCTGGAACCGGAACCGAATTCCCACCACTGACTAAGCGGAGAACGTGTTTGACTGTTAAGGGGTAACAGCATGGGATTAGGAATATCGGCTTTTATCAAGCCAGGGCGAGCCATTAGCGACCGTGAAATTACCGATTTACAGCAGGGGCGGTCACGCGCCTCAGCGATAAAACAAGGCAAGGTGCCACCCACGCAAACCGCGTCCGGTTCACTGCACGTCGAGGCTGGCGCTACGCTGCCTCCCGGTGGATTAAGGCAGAGTGCGGCAAATACGCAAACCTCGCAAAAAGGGATGTTCAGCCGCTTTTTAGGGCGACATCGCGGCGGACAAGAAGCCGCGCAAATCACCATTCCCGTCACGGCAAGCGCTTCTCGCGCCAGCAGCCCAAGTCTCTATAGCCAGGCCAGCGCTTCTCGTGCCACCAGTCCAAGCCTTTACAGCCAGCCCAGTGCCAGTTCCGCCAGCGTTTATAGTCAGCCGGATGTGTCCGACCCGAACGCCATCCCCAGTAATGAAGTCGGGACGCCCGGCAGCCATTTTGCCGAGCTGCCGCCGGAGATTGAGCCTGAAAAGAACATGCTGCTGGAAACCCGGCTGTCGCTGGATAAAAAAGGGCGGCTGGAGATTGATACGCCCGCGACATCAGCACCTTTGCAAGCCTTGTTGGAAAAAACCATCGGCCATGACCGCCTGCGTTATCAAAACCACCTGGCCAGCGACGACGGCCATCAGCATGTTTTGCTGGATAAAGAAGGGCGGCTGATGACGCTGCGCAGCCAGCCCGGCGCGTTTATTGCCCTTAGCCACAGTCAGCAAAAAGTGGAGTGGCGGGAAGTACATCATCCCCATCGGGGATTTATGCGCCGCCAAAGCCTGGCGCCCGCCGAGCAACATCTTTCCTGGCACGATCGCCAGACCGTCGAGATTGGCGGTGATAAGGTGCGCCTGCCGGAAACGGGCATCCGCGATCGCCTGACGGACAGCGTCACCGACGGCGACGGCACGCGCTACCGTCTGCACGACAAAAAACTCTATAGCTTTGACAGCGCCGCCAACGCCTGGCAATCGCTCTCCGGCGAGGACGACAAACTCTCCTCCCTGTCGCGTCAGAGCGACGGCATGCTGTGGCGGGTGAACGACGACAAACAGCTTGGCAGCGCCGTGGGTGACACGATCAAGGTCAATTTTGAGCACAAAATCGATCACTATGCGGTAGGCCCGAAGCGCGATGCTCTGGTGCTGCTGAGCGACGACGAGAAGAAACCGCAGGTGGCCTATGTGGCCAACCTGGCGGCGACCGATCCCCAGCCCAAAATGCTGACGCTGCCCGAGAACATGACGCTGAAGAAAACGGCGCTGCACGGCCCGTTGCTGTTTGCGCTGGATAACAATGGCCGGCTGCACTGCGGTGATAAACCTGATGCACAGAGCACGGCGCTGACCTTTGGGGAAGCCCGGCACAAGCCGCTGCTGGATAACATCACGCAATACGTGGCTGCGACCGTTGAAGATGGCGCGCGAATCGAAGATATGCTGGCCGATGAAACCGATCGCCTGCACCTTATCGTGAAGGATAAGTACGACCAGAAGCACGCTATTACCTTCCACTGGCACGGCGGCGATCTCAAGCCGCAAAGCAGCTGGAACCTCAGCGACAGCCTGGTGCTGGACTACCAAAAAGGGCTGCCGCAGGTCACGCCTGCCGCCCATGATGTGGTGGATCTCGGGCGGCTCGGCAAGCTGGCTTTGCACGACGGCAAAGTCCATTACTTCAACGAAACCACCGGCCTGTGGGCCGCTTCCGACGAAAAAGCCGACAAGCTACAGTGCGGCCTGGACGGCCAGCCGTGGCTGATGAAAGACGGCGAACTGAAGCGGCTCAAGGTGAACCTGAGCAGCAACAAAGTCGATCACGGCAGCAACGTTTTTGCGCTGCCGCAGGTGACCAAAAGCGTAAGCGCCGATCTGGCCACGGCCGGGTTGGACAAAGCGGAGAAAGCGCAGGCGTTCACGGCGATTGACAGCCGCCGCTACCTGGCGGTGAACGAAAAAGGCGATATCGGCTTCCACCAGATAGACACCACCACTCGCCGCAATCAGCGTGCCACCCAGACCCTCAGCCAGGCGGCTCTGCAGGAGCAAATTGAGAAGCTGGTACCCGGCAGCGCGGGGAAAGAAGAGGCGGCAAAAGTCAGCGATCTCGCCCTCGGTGAAGACAAGCAGCTTTGGCTGTTGAGTAAAGAGGGGAGCCTGTTCAGCCTGCCGGAAAACGGCTGGAGCAGCGGCAAAGCCGACGGATTAGCGAAAGCCACTCTGCCGGCAAATGAGGACGGCAGCCAGCCTGAACTCACCGCGCTGCAAACCTCGGCTAAGGGGCAAGTCAGCGCCCTCGACAAGCAGGGCAATACGTTTGTCTTCAAAGCCGGGGGCTGGGAAAAAGGCGACCCGGCTACCGCGCCGGTGGCGGAGCCCAACATGGCGCGCCAGAACTACGAGCGCCTGACGAAAGCGTCAAAAGACTGGCGCCTGCCGGGCACCGGAATCACCTTCAAACGCGAGGTGAACTTCCTCGGCCAGACCGGGCAGGACGGCAAGCAGGTTCGGACCTCGTTTCGCACTCGTCTCAGCACGTTTGCCTTCCGTCCGTCGCTGGAATGGCCGCGGCCGATAAAAACCGCCGCCTACTCTATTCAGCACCGCTACGCCGGGCGTGAAGGGCTGAAAGACGTCTACCAGCAGCAGGGGGATTTGACCCAGCGGCTGAAGGCTCTCTCGCAGCAGCCGGGCAGATCTGCCCCGCGCCCTGGATTAAGTCAGCGCCTCGACATCATGAGCGGGGAGACGGCACGCCAGTGGCAGCCGCAGGAAAAAGCGCTGCTGGAAGAGATGAGCAGCTTTGCGCGCCAGCTTTCCGACAGCAGCACGCATTACTGTGAGCAAATCGGCCAGCACTATGGCGTGCGCGACGAACGCCGACAGGAGGCCACGCCGTCTCGTTTTGGCCTGAACCACAGCCAAAGCGGGGTGCTGAATCCGTCGAGCAGCCGCCAGGATAACCTGACCGGGCAACTGAACGAATTGCTGCGGCGCTACCCGGCCGATAAAAGCAACCACGCGGGGGCGATTATTGCCGGGCTGGAGGCACGGCAAATTACCCTTAACCACCAGAAAGAACAGGTCCCAATGGGGCGCCAGCGCGATATCCATGACGACATCGGGCTGGTGAAATCCAGGGTGATGCTGGACGTGTTGACGCTGAAATCCCTGCATGATTCGGTGGATGAGCTGCAGCAGGCCTCGCTGCTGAACGAGCCGCAACGCTCGGCCAAAATGAAGGAAATTGCCGCCAACGTGGCCCGGCTGAGGGACAGCGAATGGGGCGGGAACGTGATTAAAACGGTCACCACCCAGGGCTTCGGCAACCACAAGTCGCTGGAGGCTAATTACGACGCCATCAAGGCGATGACCAAGGCGTTCAGCAAAGAAAACCACGGCGTTAACATCAACACCAAAACCGTGATGCAGGCGGAAAACCAGCGCGAAATGCAGGACAAAATGGTCTCCACCGTGCTCTCGCTGGAGAGCGGCGAAAACCTGGCGTTCAGCCGCACCTATGGGGCGTCTGCTACCGCGACGGTGGCGCCGGGCACTCAGGTTGTGGCGGGCGTTGGCGGTAAAGTGGGCGCAGACCGTGGCTACACCCTGAGTTTTTCTCGCGGCGATACGGGGATTAACGTCAGCTTCGGGCGAACCGGTGCCGTATCGGCAACAGGCATTGTGGGCGTCGGTTACAACGTGCTGACCGACTACAACAAAACCCACAAAGTCTACCTCGACGGCGACCATAAACACCCGCTGTCTCAGGGCGTTCGCCTGGGCGGCGGCGTCACGCTGGGCGGGCAGCTGCAGTCCCAGCACGGCGTCTCGTTTGAACTGGCGGAGCACGAAATCCCTGGGTTTATCGAACAGCTGAGCAGCGGCACCCTGGATCCGCTGGCGTTTTTGAACCGGGGTGCCAACCACAGCGTGAAAAGTGGGGCAACCCAGAGCTTCAGCGTGGACATCAACGCCGCCGCGCTGGCGAGCGTTGGCTTCCCGTTTACCGACAGCCACGAGAAGGATTTCCCGACCAGCGCCCGTCTCGGCGGCGGCGTCTATGCCAACACTAACCTGCTGGCGGGCAGCCGCGAACGGACAGACTCCCGCAACGCCGAAGGGCAGGGCGTCAGCCACAGCGACCACCGCCTGAGGGCATTTAACCAGATGAGCGCCGGGGCTAACATCGCCATTCCGGTCAGCACCACCCTTCAGCCGAAGCATAAAGATCCCTTCTCGGTGGGCGTCGGCGTCGGCGCCAGCGTGCAGCTGTCAATCAACAACCGGACTACGCACAGCCTCACCGTGGACTTAAAAAATGCCCAGCCGGTGGAGGGCGTTCACCTGGAAAAACTGATGACCACGCTGGGCAAGCAGTTTACCGACAGCGCCTCCACGCAGCTGCTGGCCAAACTGAAAGAGGAGCCGAAAGAAGGGGAACTGCCGATCTCCGTGGCAGATAAGCTCAGCCAGCTGGATGCCCACTTCACCCGCTGGTATCCGCCCGCCGATAACGCAAAGGCGCGACGCCCGCTGCTCGACACGCTGCAACAGCTGACCGCCCGGCAGCAGCAGGCCGACTCGCTTTCCGTGCAGAATCCGCCGCCGGAACCGACCAAAGCCGAGGTGGATGCGCTTATCGTCGGGCTGCGCGGCGAGTTTACCGACCTCGCCAGCCGCCAGCTGCTGGATGAGCTTATGCCGGCGGAAGGGGCTCCGCGCCTGCCGATGTCAGCCGGGGAGCGGCTGGGCAAACTGGAAAACCACTTTGCCCGCTTTATTCCGCCGTCGCGGCACCATGAGCTGACCGGCAACGGCCCGCAGGCGGCGCTGCAGTCGCTGCAGCAAACCGTACGTCAGCAAAATGCCGTGCTCAACCAGCAGCAGCTGGTGAACAAGGCGGAATACCAGTCCACCTATAAGAACCTTTCGCGCATCGACAACAACGGTTTGTTCCACTTCATGCGCCACTTTATGGAAGGTGAGTTTTCGCCGAGTAACGCCGACCGCATTACCCAGATGATGGGCGAGGATTACCGGCTGAAAGCGCTCCTGCGTGGGCTGCAGGATAACAGCAGTTCCCAGGCGGTGGTCTCCCTTGAGCTGAAAACTAAGCCGCGTGAAAAGCTGGCCGACCAGTGGGCAAACCATACGGTCACCCAGGACTCGATTGTCGATCTGTTAAAAGATCGCGACAAACTGCGCCTGAAATCCATCGCGTTTACTAAAACGCAGAGCAAATCAGATGGCTTCTCCACGCCGTCATTTTTACTCGGTGGCGCTAACGGCGTGTCGCTGTCGATGAACGAAAACCTGGGCACCATCAACTTTAGCTACGGCGACGACGACAGCGCGCCGCTCAGCTACACCGTGGACGGTGGCGTGGCCCAGGCGGAAAAAGAGGTGAAATCGGCGCTGCAAGACGCCGCCGAGGCAGGATTTATGGTGAAAGGAGGATAAGGAAATGACGATGCAACAGCAGCTTCAACAGTGGCTTGATGCCTGGGGAAAACAGCACAAGATCTCGCTGCGTCTGGAAGAAGGTGTATGCCTGCTAACGGATGCGCAGCAGCAAGAGGCGGCGGTGATTGAACTGCCGCCGGACAGCAGCGCGGTGGTGCTGCACTGCCGGGTAGGGGAATTAACCGGGCAGGATGCAGCGCTGCTGCCGAACCTGCTGGCAATGAACTTTGAAATGAACGCGATGCGCGGCTGCTGGCTGGCGCTCGATGGGGAAAATGCCATTCGGCTTTGCACTCAGTGTGAAATGTTTGCCCTGGACGCCGAGCGCTTTGCGGGCTGGTTAAACGCCTTTATCAGCCAGAGTGGCGAGGTCAGAGCATTTATTACCGAACTGCCTTCGCTGCTGGAGTCGGCCACGCCGCGCTGATCTTGCCAGACATATAAAAACCGGGAAATATCCCGGTTTTTTTATTGGCCTCCAGCCTCGTTGCTGGCAAATAAATCCTCTTCACGCCGGGCGGGCTGCTGCTTCTGCAGGATCTTGTAGATACGCTGGACGTCATCGGCATAGCGGCTTCGAAGCTGGCGGCGCTTTTCCGACGGGCCGGTGTTGTACATGCCGACGGTATTCCAGGAACGACCATACTGGCGGAATAGCCCGTGTAAAACCCACGCGCCGGTAGCGATGCAGGTGCAGGGATCGTGCAGCAGGTTGTCGCGCGTCACGCCCAGCTGTTTCAGCCGCCCAAAATGCACGCTGTTGACCTGCATCATACACACGTCTTCGGTGTGGTTCGCGTTGGCGGCGTTCACCGACGAGAGGCTAAATTTTGACTCTTTCCAGGCAATGGCCTCCAGCAACGCGGGGGCAATCCCAAAGGCATGCCCCACGCGGGTAAAGCATTCGGCCTGGGCGAGGGCCGGAAGGCTAAGCAGTAAAAGTCCCCAGCGCCACTGTTTGGTCTGCATCGCGTTATCTCCTCTGATTCTTACAGGCAATGTGTGTCGAAAAGCGCGCGTGGGTTCCCATTTTTTGCCACATAAGGAACTCTTTGACCCTGCTTCTCACTCAGTTGAACATCCCGGACGTGGGTAAAACTAAGCGTCATTGCGCGGTTAAGCGGCGGCCGGTTATCGCTACTGGGTTTCACTTAGGGGAGTGTGTTGTATGCAGATATCATCAGGACCGGGTGGGTTCTCACCGCTTTTGCCGGAAAACCATTTTCCAGGCCTGGACGGGGCGTCACCTGACTCACAGAACGGCAGTAACGGCATTACCGCCAAACTGTTGCTGAATAACGGCGGAAACACGCTGGCGATTCCGCTGGCGCTGAATTTTGCTAACACGGGCGCGGCGGACAAGCCTTCGGCAATCAACTTTGGCAACTCACCGGCCAGTAACAACAGCCCGGCAACGAACCCGGCGAATGCTTCGTCAAGCAGCGGCAGCGGTTCCGCCGACAGCATGATGCAGGAGCTCCAGCAAATGCTGCAGCAGTTCCTGAAAGAGCTGATGCAGCTCTTCCACATGAACACCGGGCAAAGTAAGGGCGATGACGATTCCGCTTCTCCGACGAGCGGCATTGGTTCCGGTTCGGGCTCAGGTTCTGGCATGGACAGCGGCAGCAGCGATGGCGCCGGAGATGCTGGCCGTCCGCTGAACAACTTCGCGGCCGCGCCTTCTGGCGGGCCATCCGGCGCGTCCGGGCCGTCTGCGGATAGCCTGCCGCCGGGCGACACCAGCCTGAAAACCAGCGATCCAACGCTGCAAAAAATTGTTTCCCAGTTCGGGGGAGAATATGAAAAAGCCTCCGCTGAAACCGGCGTTCCGGCCAAGCTTTTAGCCGCGCTGACGATGCAGGAATCCGGTGGGGACGTAAACGCCAAATCCACCAACCCTGGCAACGGCCTGACCGACAGCGGCATGAACCAGATCAACCCGGACACTTACCGGGAGATGCAAAGCAAATACCCGGACAAGCTCGGCAGCGACATGAACTCGCCGGCCAACCAGATCATGTGCTCAGCGCTGATGCTTAAAGAAGGCAAAGAGAAATTCGGCAGCTATGATGCCGCGCTGCGCGCCTATAACTCCGGCGACGATCAGGTGAACCTGCACAACCTGTCCAGCGTCTCTTTGGGCGACCCTAACTACGTGAACGAAGTGAACAGCCACATGGCGAAATTTGCCTGATTGTGGAGCGTTAATCTTTACCCATTTCTTTACAAAATGGGGTAATTCAGTGGCCACTTCTTTAAAGCGTAGTGGCTGCTTTTTTTAGTTACAAAGCAGTTTATTTCTTTGACAAGCTAAATTGGCGTGATTAATCGCAGTAAATGCGACCAGGAATGTTCCCAATTAAACATAAATACTAAAAGTGAAATATATTTCAAAAAGAAAAGGGTGTTTCCATATCGACCTTTCAATGTAAATAATCGTAAATATATATTATCGTCTTTGCGGGTTGTGAGGAAATCCTGTCGGAGAATCCGTCGGGCGTCATGCGTGAGTCGGGCAAAAATTCATTTTTCGTTCTCAACAGGGTGAAAAATTAATAACCCGCCTGTTTTTAATTAATTTTTTAATAAAAATCATTTAGTTAATTTAATAATGATAAATTTATATTCTTATTAATACATTTTGAAACATTCAGCAAACCTCACATTTTTTTTCAATCAGCCTCACGAAATTAATCTCAGCAAACGCTATCGGTTGACGATTTTATGACGCTCAAAACAACCTGCTATCCAGACATCGGAACAGTTAAACCTGAATTCTTATGTAGGGATATTCCTACATGAGGCTAAAATTTTGTCTGATTGTGAAACCGCGGCTCGGTGATAGGTTGTTCCTGCTTCTCATAAACAAAACTCATTTATTTAGCGTGCTACCGTATTTTATTCACGGCGGCAGGCGGCAATTATTTTGTGGTTCACGTTTATGGTTCATAAGTGGGACTCATACGCCAGACCTTGAATAAGCCAGGCAGCGGGGGATTTATGAAAAAAAACAGTTCGAATCATTGGGAGATAAAGCATATTCCGGTCGATATCGACTTGAATATGCCGCGGTCCGCAGCCGCATTACCCGCGTCTGAAAATGTGCACGATGGGCTGGATATCTGGCTGCAAACGTTAGCCCCCCTGAAGGTTGATTTGGTGCTGGAAGGCGAAACGGGCACCGGGAAAGACACCTTTGCGCGCCGTATCTACGACCATTCTGGCTGTCGTGGCGATTTTGTGCCGATTAACTGCGCGGCGATCCCCGAAACGCTGGCAGAAAGCGAACTGTTTGGCGTGACGGCGGGGGCCTACACCGGCGCGACACACTCGCGTGCAGGCTACATTGAAAGTGCCAATAATGGCGTACTGTTTCTGGATGAAATTGACAGCATGTCGCTGAGCCTGCAGGCCAAGCTGCTGCGGGTGTTAGAAACCCGCACCGTGGGGCGCCTGGGCAGCACGCAGTCTATTTCGCTTAATCTGCGGGTGATCGTGGCTTCACAAAAGCCCCTTGCCCAGCTTATGGAGCAAAAGCTGTTCCGCCAGGATCTCTTCTTCCGCCTGACGACGGTCAAAATCTCGCTTCCGGCGCTGCGTGAGCGTGTGGAATGCATTATTCCCCTGTTCCGCCGTTTCGCACAGGAGTCGGCAATTCGGCTGAACCGCCCGATGCCGCCGATGCCCCAGCATCTCAGCGAAGCGCTGCTGATGCACCGCTGGCCGGGGAATATTCGTGAATTAAAAGGCGCTGCCGAAAGGTTTGTGCTGGGATTACCGGCCCTGGGGCAGGTGGCGCACCCGGAGATGCGTTCCGTGCGGCTGCGTGAACGGCTGCGGCGGATCGAATACAGCCTGATAGAGGATTGCCTTTCGCGGCATGAAAATCGGGTTGTAAGCGCAGCACATGAATTGGGTATTCCAAGAAGAACGCTGTACCAGAGAATTAAGTCTCTGACTGAAAAGGAAAATTAATTTTTTAAATTTCTTTGGAACTGCCGCTTACGCCGCGCCACTTAATCCGTGAATGACACAACATTTGCTGTTTAATTAACGAGGAGTAAACATCATGCCATCAGTAAACACCGGTAACAACGCGGGCGCAAGCAGCAGCCTGGCAGATAGCTTCCAGTCTCAGATGGACTCTATCGAAAACAAATCCATGCAGGATTCCCTGGACAAAGCTGAACGTGACCGTAAGAACGCCTACGTGTCCGGCTACCAGAACTCCGCCACCACCATGATCAGTTCTCTGGCACAGAACAAAATTTCCTTCTAATGCTAATCAGGGATTCGCCCCGGCGTGGATCCCTGATCTTTTCTTTTGCTGGCGGAAACTCTCTTATGCACATTCTTAATCCTGCGACAGGTATGCCTTTGCCAGAACCCGAGTCTCTGGGCGCTGCATCCAGCCCCGCCACTCAGTCTTCCATCCCGTTCGGCAACAGCGTCGCGAATCAAAGCGATGCCGCGTTCTTTTCAGCCGCGCTGCAGCAGCCGGAAGCGGCCTCGGCGATGGGCGGCGTGGGCGGGAAACCCGCCGCAATGTTTGAAAAAGCCTCCGGCATGTTCAAGCAAATGGAAGGCGACCAGAAACAGATGAATAACGTGCTGCGTAAAGCCGCGCGCTCCACCGATCCGCTGGTGCTTAACCAGGTGGACGACCAGCTCTCTAACTATTACCTGGAGAGCATGATGAACGCCAAAATCGTCTCGAAGAGCATTTCGGGGCTCGACAAACTGACCAACCTGCAGTAATCCATCATGCAACGACGCTGGCGAAAAATCCTGCAGCCCTGGCTGCTGGTCCTGCTGCTGGCAGGCTGCGACTCACAGGTCATTCTGAACACCGGCCTGACGGAAAACGATGCCAATGACATCATTTCCGAACTCTCGAAATACAAGATTGAAGCCGACAAGCAAATTGATAAAACCGGCGTCACCGTGCTGGTGGCTCAGGACAATATTGAGCGCTCCGTCCGCATTCTCAACGCCAACGGGTTGCCGCACAAAGCGCGGACCAACCTCGGCGAGGTGTTCCAGAAAAACGGCATTATCTCCAGCCCGCTCGAAGAGCGCGCCCGCTATATCTATGCGCTTTCCCAAGAGCTGGAGTCCACGCTTTCACAAATTGACGGCGTGGTGGTGGCTCGGGTGAACGTTGTCCTGCCCGAGCGCGTGGCGCCCGGCGAGCCGGTGCAGCCCGCCTCGGCGTCGGTATTTATTAAATACACCCCGGAGATGGATCCCGACAGCATTGAGCCAAGGATCCGTCGGCTGGTCGCCGCGAGTATTCCTGGGCTTTCCGGGAAAAATGATGGGGCGCTTTCCGTGGTGTTTGTGCCCGCTGCGGCCTATCACGACCGCGTGGAACTGGTGACCTTAGGGCCTTTCCAGCTGACGCTTTCGCAGTATGCCACGGTCAGGATGCTGTTTTTCTCGCTGATGGGCCTGTTACTGCTGCTCGGCGGGATCTTCACCCTTTTACCGAAGCTAAAGGCAATGAAGCGCGGTAAAAACACAGGCTCGACTGGACTGGCCGTTGTGCCCTCAGAGCGGCGGTGACGCCAGTGGCCGTCCGGGATGATGCGCTCGCGGTGAACTGGCTTCGCTGGTGGCAGGAGGGATTCTGGCGGCAGGCGGATGCCAGCTGGTTCGGGCTGCCCTGGTTCAGCCTGGACGAGGCGCGACGCCAGAGCCTGATGCTCAAGTCGCCGCAGGCCGTGCCGGCTATGCTGGCGCTGGAGGAATCTCTGCCGGAAACACCTGACGCCCGCCTGCTGGCCCTGGCGTCTCTCGACTTAGCCCAGCGCGAAACGCTTTTTGCGCTGGTGGCTGAGGTTTGCGAGCGGGGGAGCGGGGCGGGGCAGCTTACCGACTCTCAGCGAGTCTGGTGTGAACGTCTGACCCGGGGGCTACGTCCCGGCGTCTGGCTGCCCGCAAGTCTTGGTTTTAGCGAAGAGCCGGGTTTCGCCGGGCTTTGCCTGCTGCGCCCACTTCTGACGCCTGCGGCCTGGCAGCGGCTGCGGTTCAGTTTCCCTCAGCCTGTGATTGCGCGATGTGAAGCGTGGCGTGCGGATGAACCTGTGCCGCTGAATCGCCTGCAGGCGTTGTGGGATGGCGCGATCTGGCAGACTCAGCAGCCGCGAACGCCAGCGCTGAATGATTTTTCACGGGAGCAATAAAGCATGTGGATTGGCCGGAAACTTGCCCTGGAAGAGAGCGTCCAGGTGATTGAAGGCGTGCTGTTGCCTCACGCCGCGTTGCAGGAGCAGGAGCAGGCTCAAAGCCTGATGGAACAGGCCATGCGCAAGAGCGAAGCCCTGCTGGAGCAGGCTCGTCAACAGGTTGAGCAGATGCTCGCCGAAGCGCAGGCCGACGCTGAACGGTTAGCTATCAGACGCTGTGAAGAGGCCGAACGGGATTTCTGGCTGCGGGCGGAATCCTTTTTTAGCGAATGGCAGGCCGAGCGGGATGCGCAAAGCGCAGACATTATCAGCCAGGCGCAGACGCTTATCTCGGCCGTTTTTGAACAGTTGTTTGGCGGCCTGAGCGAGCAGCAAAAACTCACGGCGCTGTTGACTCAGCTTCTGGGATCGGGCGCCCGTGCAACGGACGTCACGCTTTATCACCCCCCACAGTATGAAGCGCCGCTGGCAAGCTGGCTGGCCGCGCGCCCTCAGCTAGGCTGGACGCGGTGCGCGGACGATGGGCTGGCCGCCGAAACGCTGCTGCTGCAAACCGCCCAGGGCGAATTCAGCATTAGCTGGGCTTCGCTTCAGCAGCATTTGCTGCGCCTCGCCAGCTAACCCGCTGCAAAAAAGTCCCGCCGGGAAGTTAATTTTCCCGCGTCGGGAACTGCCGCCTTTCTGCCGCCACTTATCATGCGATTTCAACGCGAGGAGAAACGTATGAGCAATTCCTTTGATATTCAGCGCAATCTCGACAGCCAGCTGTCTCGTCTGCATCACTCGGTTGCCGAGCTGGCGCAGAGTACGCTCGGCCAGCCCGCACCAAGCATGGGTGACATGGTGGAATTCAAAAATGCCCTGATGAAAGAGGCGGCGGCGACCTTCACCGACAGCCAACTGGGGTCGCTCAAGCATAGCCTGAGCAAGGAGATTATCGACTCTATCAACTAGTTATGCCGTCAACGGCTTATTCGTAAGCCGTTCAGACTGCTAACAAGCTTCCGTCGATAGAAGAATATCAGATGGATCGTTAAAAAAAACAGGAAAATCAATGCATTGATTTTCGTCTGATAACCACAAAGAGGGAAAAACCACGCTTTTTCCCTCTTTGTCAGCAACTTTAACGCAGTTTGCACCCCGGATGGCTATCGCTTTATGCCGTCGATTACAGGAGAGTGAGTCGTTGAATCAGCACGTTCGTTTACTGCGCTCAGCCATGTTCGCCCTGGCCGCAACCGCCGGCTGCTACAGCGCAGCCGTTAGCGCTCAAACGCCAGCCGACTGGCAAAATGGCGCCTATGCCTATTCTGCCCAGGGCACGCCGCTGCGCACCGTCTTACAGGATTTCGCCAGCAGCCACGGCGTGAATCTGCGTTTAGGGGATGTGCCCGACAGCGTGGTGGACGGACGCCTGCGTTCCGACAGCGGCGTGGCCTTCCTCGACCGCCTGGCGCTGCAGTACCGCTTCCAGTGGTTTGTCTATAACGGCTCGCTGTTCGTCAGCCCGCAGTCGGCAGAAACCTCAAAACGCATCAGCGTGTCAGCCGATGCCGCGCCGGATCTCAAGCAGGCGCTGCGTGATGTCGGCCTTCTGGAAGACAAATTCGGCTACGGCGAGCTGCCGGACGATGGCGTGGTGATTGTCACCGGGCCGCCGGAGTACGTCGCGCTGGTGGCGGATTTTAGCGCCAAAGACAAAGACAAAAAGCAGAACAAAGAGATGATGGCGTTCCCTCTGAAATACGCCTCGGTGGCCGATCGCGAAATTAAATACCGCGAGAAAACGCTGCTGGTGCCCGGTGTGGCAAGCATCCTCAACGAACTGTTGGGCAAAAAGAGCAACCGTTCTTCACAAGGGATTGTACCCGGTGGGGAAGGCAGTTCGCGTGAAGCCCTCAACAAATCATTCCAGGAACAATCGGACAACATTCTCTCCGGGCTGATTCAGGGCCAGGACAGCCGTATGCATGGCGCAGGCGGCGATGACGAAGGGGAGATGAACCCGCTGGTTTCGGCCGATGTGCGCAACAACGCCCTGCTGGTGCGGGACGATCCTAAACGTCGCGATCAGTATCAGGCGCTGATTTCCCAGATCGACGTGCCGCAAAAGCTGGTGGAAATCGACGCCATGATCATTGATGTCGATCGCCACGCGTTTTCGAAGTTCTCCAGCAACCTCAGCGGCACATTCGGCAATATCACCGCTGGCTCCTCCATGCTGCAGGGGGCGGGCACGCTGTTCGTGACCGACTATAGCCGCTTCTTTGCCCAGATCCAGGCGATGGAAGGCGAGGGTAACGCTTCTATCGTTGCCAACCCGTCGATTCTGACGCTGGAAAACCAGCCCGCAGTGATCGACATGAGCGATACCGCCTTTATTACCGCGACCGGCGAGCGCGTGGCGACTATTGAACCGGTGACCGCTGGCACAAGTCTGCAGGTGGTGCCGCGCGCCATTGGCAACGGGCCAACCAGCACGGTGCAGTTAGTGGTGGATGTGGAAGACGGCAAAGTTCAGGTCAACGATGACGGCGTGGCAACCGGCGCGAAGCGCGCCACGGTCAGCACTCAGGCGCTGGTGCAGCAGAACGGCTCGCTGGTGATGGGCGGCTTCCACTCCCGTGAAACCGGCGACACCGATCACCGCATTCCGCTGCTGGGCGACATTCCTTACCTGGGGAAATTCTTCTCTTATACCAGCCACGAAACGTCGCAGCGCGAGCGCCTGTTCATTATTACGCCGCATCTGGTGGGCGACCAGGTGGACCCGACGCGCTACATCGACGAGCAGGATCGCCAGCAGCTCTCTTCGGCAATGAATGAAGTGCAGCTCCGCCAGCGCTACAGCTCGATGAAGGGCGATATCGAAAACGCCATGCGGGATCTGGCGGAGGACAAAGTCCCCACCGGGTTCCAGGCAGGCGGCGAAGGCGTAGGCATTGGCCAGCTGTGCAACGTCGGGCCAGGGCTTTCGTCAGACAGTTCCCACAGCCAGTGGTACAGCAATGCGTCGGTGCAAATCAGCGTCGGGCTGATCCGCAATATCAGCGGCAAGCCGCAGCGTTTCGATGAGTCCAATTGTCGCGATGATGACGTGCTGGCCGTGGCCGCATGGCCGGGCGGAAACCTTGCTCCAGGCCAGTCGGCAGAAGTGTATATCGCTTATCGCACGCGGGGAGAAGGGCGCCGCAGCCGCCAGTCGCTGCTGACCTCTGCCTCGTCATTGCCGGTGAATTCATCCAGGTCGCGCAGCTATCTTCTGCCGCCGCGCCCCGTACTGCATTAAGGAACCACGATGAAACCTTCAATTTTGTTACTGATGGCGCTGGCGTTGGTGCTTAGCGGCTGTGCCACCCGCAATGACAACGGCTGTGACAACGTGACGTGTCGTCCCCTGTCAGACAGCCACCACCTGACCATCTGGTGGCCGAACGATATGCGTAACGGCGTGCAGGATTACACGCAGATGCCGGTGCGATGAGTGCCAGAGCGGGCGTGGATGTTTTCACACCCGCTTTTTAAAAAATCATTTTTTTCCTGTTGTTATGCAGTTTTGTGGAACCGAAGCCGGTTTCTTTTCACTTAACAGGCGTCTTAATACTGCGACCCAGCAGGGCTGGTCGCCTGTATCAACCCCGTTGTCATGGTGAGGTAATCGAATGAGTACGATTGGAAATATGCTGAATCTGGCCACTGCATTACCGCAGCTGGCGCTGAACGCAACCCCAGAAGGTATGGCCGCTAATCTGTTGAAAAACGTTGGCGATCAGATGGTGAACGACATTGCATCCAAACTGACCAACCTGCTGTTCTCCGGCGGCATGAACGGTAACAATAACAACAACACCTTTATGTCCCCGCAGAGTCAGGGCGGCGCGAGCATGGGCAACACGCTGGCAATGAGCAACATGCAGCAGATGCTCCAGCAGGTGCTCCAGCAGATGGGCGTGAATTCCCAGAACTCCCCGTTCAACAGCCAGGCGGGTGCAGGCAACATGAATGCCTTCAACAGCGGCATGAGCAACGGCCTGCAGTCACCGTCTACCGGCATTGGCCTGGTCCAGCTGCCGCTATCCACCACCAGCGCCAACAGCGCGAACAGCTTTAACCAGCTGGGTAACAACATGGGCAGCCAGCTCGGCAGCAAAATGGGCCTGCAGGCGCTGGATGACGTGAAGTCTGACACCAGCGGTTTGTCTCTGATGGGTTCCGGTAAAGTGGATGGGGGCTCCAAAGAGACCCGTGCTGAAATCGGTAAATATATGGATCAGCACCCGGAAATCTACGGCAAGCCGCAGAGCGCGGGCGCTGGTATACCGGGCCTGGTACACATTGGTAAAGGCCCATCCAGCTGGGAAGACGCGCTGAAAAACAGCAAACCGCTGAGCGGCGATTCGCTGAAAGCCTTCCAGTCCGCGAAAAACGATCTGAAAACCTCCATGGTGGGTGGCTCTATCCCGGGTTCCGCCACGGCACCGGGCAACGGCTCTTCCAGCCTGCTGGTGAACGCCGACGCACAGCTGTTTAACGGCAATATCATCAAAGATGCCATGAAGCACCACCACGGCGCGCTGATGGGCCTTGCCAGCGCCGTGCTGGCCTAAGGGATTGTGTTGTAGTCCACAGATGTTCTTTTTGACGCGTGGTGCAAGGTAACTTCGCCACGCGTGTTTCGCGAAACTCTTCTTCGCCCTCTATTTGACCGGTTTTTCTGCGCTAATCGCGTGGGATGCCGGTCTTTTTTTGTCTCGATCATGCCCAGGCGCTTGGATCGCAGAAAAATTATTCTGAGCTCTCTTTAAGAGCTGTCTTTTAGCCACAGATACGTTCAATTATGTTAAGATTGGAGGGATTCCGTTCACCTTAAGTACAAGCGCATATGCTTTCACCGAGCGTAGTGAACGTGTCAGGGGGCATTACGCCATGCCCCCTGACAACCCCCGGCGCCCGGCGAGCTCATCGCCGCTGAAGCGGTAAACCCAGCGGCTATCACCCAAACATTCGGGGTCGTTCGCGATGCGTTCCCGACGATCGCTCTCTTTCGCTGCTCCCGGCAGCGCAACCCCGCCTGAGTTGGGTCATACCCGGGGGCGATGAGAGCCGGGGACAAATCTCCCCTCACCCCGGCCCTCTCCCCAAAGGGGCGAGGGAGAAAACAAAATCTACGGGAAACATTGTGTATTCCCTCTCCCTTCCAGGGAGAGGGTTAGGGTGAGGGTAAAAGAAGCAGAGACGTTGTGGCTGAGAGCGTCGGGAACGCATCTCAGCCGACCCAGAACTGGGAGATAAAACGGAGGTTTGCCGCTCACGCGGTCGATTTATTTGGCCGGGAGTCCGGGTTCTCAGGGGAGTGACGGTGACTCCCCTAAGACGTTCACTGGTGCGGGGGCTGCATGTAAATTTGTGCTTGAGGTGAACGAAATAACTGCGGAGCGAAAGATATCTCCTGGAGGATTACAAATTAAATGTGACTAAGACAGGGTCCAAAGGAAGGGCGTTCCCCCGTTACTCCTCAAACTCAATCGTCTCGCCCTTAAGGCGGCCCTCGAGCTTGCGCAGCAGGCGGTAAATAGCGGCCACCGCTTTTAGCGTATCGCGCGGAATATAGGCGCCTTCTTCAGTGGTGCGGTAAAGATTGCGGGTAAGCCAGACGTAGCGAACCACTGGGATATTGGCGGCGTGCGCCAGTTTAATCAGCGCTTTGGCGTCTTCGTCCTGTGCCTTAAACAGCAGTACCGGCAGCGGCGTTTCGTCCGGAAGATAGCGCAGCCCCACGGCATAGTGCGTCGGGTTCACCAGCAGAACGTCGGCTTTTTCCATCTCCTGCGGGGTAACTTTTTTCGCCGGTGCATTGAGGATTTCGTGGGCGACGTGTTTGCGGTGGCCTTTCGTATGCGGGTCACCTTCCATTTGCTTGTACTCGTTTTTCACGTCCTCGTGGCTCATGCGGTTCTGCTTGAGGAAGAAGTATTTCTGCAGCGCGAAGTCGGCCACCGAAAACACCAGCATCACGCCAACGATGGTGTGGGCGAGGGTTTCCAGAATTGCCACGCCCGCATGCCAGAAACCGTCCAGCGTGCCACCTGAAAGATTGGCTATTTGCGACAGGCGGGGTTTGATCAGCAGCCAGAACACCACCGAAAGGGTGATGGCCTTCAGCAGGCTGTTAAGGATCTGAATAAACTGCTTTACCGAAAACATCTCTTTGAATTTATTCAGCGGGTTCAGCGCCTCAAGCTTTGGGGCCAGCGCGGCGATGGCAAACAGCGGACCAAACTGGATCCAGCCTGCGGCAATGCGCAGCAGGATTACGGTGCCCACCGTCATCATAAAAAACACCCCGACGGTCAGCAGCGCGGCACCGCCAACTTCCCCTAACGCCTGGTTGAAAGGGCTGCTGAGGCGCATCAGCGGCAGAAGCATCAGCGCCTGCAGCTTCGCCATGCTGGCCTCCATCATGGAAAAGATCAGCTGCAGGACGCCGAACATGATCAGCAGTTTGGGGATGTCCTGGCTCTGGCTCACCTGGCCTTTTTTGCGGGCCTCCTGAAGTTTATGGGGGCTGGCCTTCTCTGTTTTTTCACTCACGGCTTGGCACCCTCCGAAGCGGCGTTACCAGGTGGTTTGACGGGCGGGCAGAATATCCGCCAGGTGTGGGATTATATCGCGCAGGCCGCTGAACTGGTGGCCTGCGAAATACTCCAGCGTGGGCAGGTAAAAGATAAAGAACAGCAGCCCGGCGATGCACTTCAGCGGCACGGTCAGCACCGTGGCCTGCAGCTGCGGGCTGTAGATGCTGAGCACGCCGACGGCGAAATCGAGGAACAGCAGGAGCAGCACCAGCGGGCCTGCGTAAAGAATGGTGTCGATAAACATCTGCTTTACCTGGCCGAGAAACACCAGGAACCCCTGCTCGCGGAAGTCGGGCAGCCAGCTGTCCACCGGCCACAGCCGGTAGCTGTCCCAGATGACCTGGGTGGCGAGGGACAGGCCAAAATTGACGATCAGTACCATCATCGACCACTGCAAAAGCATATACCCGAGCGGCGTTTCGTCTGCACCCAGGGCCGGGTTAAGCTGGCCGCCGCTGAGTGCTCCACGTTGGTTATCAAACAGCACGCCAACCGACTCAAACAGCCAGAAGGGAAGCGCCAGCAGGTAGCCAAGAAAAATCCCCAGCACCACTTCTTTCAGCATCATAGCGACAATGCCCCACGGCGCGTGCGGGGCATGAGTCAACATAGGGACAATGGTTGGCGTGACAAATAGCGCCAGCGGCACAACAACCGCCGTGCGGATCATGCCTTTCAGGGCAGAGAACGCAAACAAGGGCGTCAGCAACACGCAAGGGTAAATGCGGGCAATTGCCAGCCCCAGCCCCAGCATGCCGTTGAACATGGGCGTCAGTTCGGCGGCGATCATCGCAGGGTTCCGGACGCGGCCATCATGTTGAAGGCGGACTGCGCCAGCTCGACCATTTGCAGGCCAATCCAGCGGCCGCTCAGCGCCAGCGTGGTGCCCACGGCCACCAGTTTGATGGCGAAGGGCAGGGTCTGATCCTGGAGCTGAAACACCGCCTGCAGCAGGGACACCACAATGCCCACCAACACGGCTACCACCAGCGGCGGCGCGGAGAGCACAACCACCATCAACACCGCCTGCTTAAACATGTAGATCATGTCCATAACGTCCTCACATATAGCTGTAGAACAGGCCGTCAAGCAGGCGCGTCCAGCCGCTCACCATGACAAAAAGCAGAATTTTGAGCGGCAAAGAGATGGTCATTGGTGACACCATTTGCATCCCCAGCGCCAGCAGCACGTTGGAGACAATCAGATCCACCACGAGGAAAGGGATAAAAATTAAAAAGGCAATTTTGAAGCCGTTTTGCAGTTCGGACAGCACGAAAGCCGGGATCAGGATCAGCAGGTTGTCGCGCTGGTGGACGACCTTTTCCGACAGATCTTTCGGCCACATACGCTGGCTGTTTTCCATCAGGTGAGTTTCCAGATCCGGGTCGCTGTTGCGCAGCATAAAGTCGGTCAGCGGCTTTATGCCGTACTGCAGACTGTTCTCTAAGCGCTCGGCGCTGGTGGTATCGAGAGGTTTTTCTTTGAATCGGGTTTGCATTCCGTCGAACACCGGCGCCATCACGAACAGCGTGGCGGCCAGTGCGATACCGTACAGCGCCATGTTGGGCGGCGTTTGCTGCACCCCGATGGCGTTACGCGTCAGCATCAGTACCATCGAAATCTTCAGAAAGCTGGTGGTGATCATCAGCAGCAGGGGCAGCAGCGAAATGGCTCCCAGCAGGATGGCCAGCGCCAGCGGATTAAAAGAGCTGATATTCTCGGCCATCACACGGGTTCCATGGCCGTACCCGACTGGCGCAGCATGCGTGTGACCTGGAAGCCAAGCGTGCCGTTAACATCCACCAGCTCCCCCTTCGCCAGCAGGCTGTTGCCGTGACACAGCAGCGCCTCACCCGGCGTGACGTGCTGAACCAATACCGTTGACCCCGCGTCCAGCTGCTGTAATTCACCGAGCGTCAGCTGCAAGTTACCGCAGCGAATGGTTAAATCCAGCGACAAGTCGTCGAAACTCCCCCGTGTTGCTTGCCATTCCCCGGCGGGTACCATTTCTTCGCCGTCCTGCTGATAGTCATACTCCAGGGGGGCGTTCGGGTAAGTCATGGTTAGCTCCTCGCTAAACGTAATGTGTAGTAAGTCTCTGTGAGCGGTTTCGCTTGCCAGTTCCAGGTGAACCTGAAATTGTCGCCGCGCCAGCGGCATAACGCCGTGTCCTTCCGGTGAAAAGAATGTCTCTGTTGGCAGCAACATATCTCCGCTAGCCAGGCGGCGGGCGGCACCAGCGGAAAGCTGGAGCTTGCCAACGGTCAGCGGAAGCTGGAGCGGGAATTCAGGGTTAAGCGGGACCATCAGCCGCTGCCAGGCCGGATGCCGGGTAAGCTGATGCAGCGTGGCCCAGGAGAGCGACAGCAGCGTGCAGGCCCGGGCTTCGCCGAGAAAAACCTCCAGGCGCAGCGTAATGTCAGGCGTTTGCCGCTCTTCTGCGGGTTGCAGAAACTCAAAGAGTTCGGCCAGTTGCGGGCTGAGCTGCTGGCTGAAATAGCGCCAGTACCAGGCATTATCCTCGGTGTTGACGCCGGGCAGCGCCGGGCAATCGGCCAGCAGCCCCAGCACCGGCAGCGGGTCGCTAAAAAGCAGCGTACCTGCCGCACAGCGGAAGGCTTCCGGCTCTGCTTCTGGCGGGATCTGCGTGCGGGAGGGGAGGAGGCGCAGTTCGCCGGCTATTGCTTCCCGGAAGAAAGGGAGCCGCCAGCCGCTGCCGGTCCAGCGCCGCAGGCGGGCTTCGTCCGGTGACTGAGCGGCAAGCGCCAGGCGTTTCATACCGCCTCCCGCCGCTTAAAGCGCAGGCGAACTTTTTTCCCAAGACGGCCGCTGAGCGAGCCTTGCCCGTCCTGTTCAAAGCCGCGAACTTTGTCCCAGGCCTCGGCGGAAAAGCCGAGGGCAATATCCAGCCCATCGCCACTGGCCGGGGTAACCTGCGCCACCACTTCGCCTAAATCCGGCAGCAGCAGGCTGAAGCGGGCGGGCAAGCTTTCCTGCTGTTCAATACCTTGCACAAGATGCGATTCCAGCATGGCCTGCAGGGCGGAAGCCTGGGAATCACTGGCCTGCTGCGGCTGTTCCGTGCCGCCGAGCGAGCCATCAAACAGGTTAAGCGCCAGAATGGGCATCACCGGGGCTGGCTCATCGTCAGACAGGAGATCGCTGAACTCTTTTTCATCCCGCGACAGCTTCTGGCGATCGCCGGTCCGGCTGGACGAGGACGCGCTGCGAGCGGGCATCTGCGGCATGAAGGGTGTGTTATTCCCCGGCGTGCGCGGTGCACGAGGCGCAGGTGTTTGCGGGGCGTTCTCCTGCTGGTGATGCGGCTGCGGGGCAGGATGAGCCTGCTGCCAAAGTTTCGGCTGCGGGTGAGCGTTTTTTAGCGCGTGGTGAATCATAAAGCGTTCCCCTGATTTTGGTTGAGCAAATACTCCATTTTTTCGATGTCCCGCTGGCAGCGCTGCACGGCTGACTGCGCGGCGGTCAGCCGCTCCTGCTGCTGTTGCACTTCTTCCTGTAACTGGTGCGTGTGCTGAATTTGTTGAATCACGCCCGCGCGGCTGGATTTCTCAACGTCCAGCGTCTCCCGCAGGTCGTTAAGCGGCTGCGTGACGCCCGCGTGCCGCGGCACGAAATCATTGCGCAGCTGCAAATAGCCAATTTTCTGCTCTGCCAGCTGCTGTTCGCCCTGTTCGGCGGCTTCCCGGCAGCGCCGGAGCTGCTGCTCATGCTGGCGCTGCTCGCTTTCACAGCGGCGTAAGCGTCGCCGCCGGATGGGCAGTAAGAGCGTCAGCACTTGTTCCAGAGCAACCTGCTGCGGGTCCGGTGAAAGCGGCGTTTCCGCCTCGCTATAACGGCGCACAGGCAATCACCTCCTGAAGCTGCTGGCGGGTGTCGACGAAGTCGCTCGGGGCGTGGTTGGCCTGGCGTAAAAAGGCGTTGATGGCCGACTGAGACTGCACGGCGGCGTCGGTCATCGGGTCATTTCCCGGCTGGTATTCCCCGAGGCGGATCAGCATTTCGACCTGCTGGTAAGCCGACATCATCTGGCGCAGCGTGCTGGCTTCGGCAATGTGTTCCCGTGGGACGACGTTGCTCATGGTTCGGCTCAGGCTGGCCAGCACGTCCACGGCAGGATAGTGCCCGCGCTCCGCCAGGCGGCGGGTCAAAACGATGTGGCCGTCTATCAGCGAGCGGACTTCATCGGCCACGGGATCGTTCATCGAGTCCTGTTCGATCAGCACCGAATAAAGGGCGGTGATGGAGCCGCGTGAGGTTTTCCCGGCGCGCTCGAGCAGCCCTGGCAGCAGGGTATAGACCGACGGGGGCAGTCCGCCACGGCCCGGAGGTTCGCCGAGCGCCAGGCCAATTTCACGCTGGGCGCGGGCAAAACGCGTCAGGGAGTCAATAATCAGCAGGACGTTTTTGCCTTTGTTGCGGAATGCTTCGGCAATGGCCGTGGCGGTAAACGCCGCGCGGGCGCGCTCCATACTGCTGCGGTCAGAAGTGGAGCACACCAGGACGGTGCGTGAGCGCAGCTCGGCGTCCAGCTCGTGGTCGAGGAATTCGCGGAGTTCGCGGCCACGCTCGCCAATCAGGCCAAACACAATGGCATCGCACGGCGTGTTGCGCGCCATTTCGGCGAGCAGGGTCGTTTTGCCGCAGCCGGCGCCGGCGAAGACGCCCACCCGCTGGCCCACGCCAATCGTCAGCACGCCGTCAATGGAGCGAATGCCCGTCGGCAGCGGAGTATCAATTCTCGGCCTGTCGGTAGGCGGCGGCGCATCGCCGAGCACGCCCCGGGCGTCCGGCGTTTCGCTGGCCAGCGCAAAAGCCGACAGACTGTCTTCGTCAATGGCGCGGCCAAAGCCGTCCAGCACGCTGCCAAATAAGCTGTCCGACACGCTAATGGAGTGGGGCTGAAACAGCGGCGTGACGCGAGCGCCCTGGGCGATGCCGTCCAGCGGTCCCAGCGCAGAAAGCAAAGTGTGGCGCGGGTTAAAGCCGACCACCTCGGCCATCACTTCGGTATCGCCGCTGCGGCTGATAAGACACAGGTCGCCGATGCGCGCCTGCGGCAAGCTGCTTTCCAGCAGAATGCCGCTGATGCCGGTGATGCGCCCGTAGGCGCTGACGGCGGAAAGCTGGCTCAGGCTGCTATGGCGCCGGGCAAACCAGGCGTTGAGGTCGGTCCGATCGCGCCCCATTACCATTTCACCGCGATGTTTTCTTTGCCGCCGAACTGCACGCTGTCGGCGGTAATACCGGTCAGGCGCAGGCCGTTGCGTTCGTCTCCGACAAACAGGCGCTGCCCGTCTTCGGTCACAATGTTGGCGTGCGGCCCGGCGGTAATTTGCACGATGTGGAAGGGCAGTACGGCCTCGCGCACTTTGGTTTGGTTTGTGAGCGTCACCTTGAGCTGATAATCGCTGCGGATGCTGTCCACCATGCGGCCGACAATCGGCAACTGGTTTTCCTGCAAATCGCCGGTGAGCGTAATGCCCTGCGGCGTGCTGGCCAGCTGCACTTTGTTATAGAGTTCCCGCTCGCGCAGATCCTGCTCCACCACGCTGCGCAGTTCGTTGCTATTGGTAATCGCCGGTTTAATTTGCGGCTCGTCGTCGCTGTTTTGCTGGGCGATGCCGGGCTGCAGTACCCAGCTGAAGATGGTAAAGGTCAGCAGCATCAGGCTGGACAGGGTGAAGATTTGCGCCCAGCGGGGCAGAATTTTTGCCAGCAGCGAACGGCGTGGGGCCGGCGCCGGTTTGCTTTGCGTTCCGCCGACAGGCTCCCGGATGGCAGGTTCTGGCTCGCTCTGGCTGACCGCAGGCAAAGGCGGCGGCGGGCGGTTATCCCACTCTTCGTCAGCGGCGGCAAGCGTCAGCCAGACGCCACCGACGGCGAAGATTTCGCCGGGCTGCCAAAGCTGTTGGGTGCTCAGGCGTTCGCCGTGGCGGTGGCAAACGGTGCCTTCCATCGGCGTCAGCATCCAGCCTTCGGCGCTGCGGCTTAGCAGGGCATGGCTGGCTTTAATGCCGCCATCGTTGAGCTGCAAATCGCTGTCGGCGGCGTTGCCCAACTGCCAGCGTTCGCCGCTTAACGGCAGCGCCGCGCCTTCATGTAATCCGTTTAATACTCTCAGCTCATACATGGCAGCACCCTTTATGCAGTGAAGGCGTCAAGCGCGTTTTCGTGAATATCAATGCGCCCCAGCACGTTGACCGGCAGGTTAAATTGCAGCTCGGCGAAGGACAGCACCGGAACGTGATGGAATTCGTCCTGGATAAGCAGGCGCAGCGGGCTACGTAAATCCTGGGCGGACAGCAGCACGCTGGTTTGCCGCTGGAACAGGGGGAAAACTTCCCGCAGCTGGTCCAGCAGCAGGGCATGTTTGTCCTGGCTGAGGGCAAAGAAGGTTTCGTTCTGCGTCTGGCGCAGGCTGTCGCGCAGGATCTCTTCGGTTTCCGGCGTCAGCAGCCAAACCTGTATCCCGCCGTCGTGGCTGTACTGGTGGCAGATGTGTTCTTTGATGTCGATGCGAACCTGGTCGACCAGCAGGCCCACATCGCGCTCGTGCTGGCCGTGCACAATCAGCGATTCGGTAATGCTGCGCACCGAGCGCAGCGAAATACGTTCGGCCACCAGGCGCTGCAGCACGGCGCTCAGGCGGGTGATCGGGAAGATGCGCTGGAATTCCTGCGCCAGCTCCGGCAGGTCCATCTCCAGCCACGAGATAATGGCGCGGGTCTCCTGCAGGCCGATGAAGCGCGGTCCGCTGGCAAAAAGCGCTTCCTCCATGCGGGCCAGCAGCAGCTGGTGCGAACTCCAGGACTCCATCTGGAATTTATCCAGCAGAGGATCGTTTTCTTCCAGCCACGCCCAGCCTTTTTCCTGCGGGTAGGTTTCCGTGCTGAGTTCTGTCCCGGTTTCTTCCTGGGCCAACAGGCGGTAGTCCAACGCCCGTTTGCTGGAGGTAAAGGTGCCAATCACTTTCGGCACTTCATACACCAGAAAACGAAACTCATCGTCAGGCTGGTAGGGCGAGAAATCAATGTTGAAGACCGGCAGCGTGAAGCCGTACTGGTTCACGATGCGGTTACGCAGGCGGCGAATGTCTTCGATAAGCGCCATGGCCGCCGGGTCACCGGCGCGAGCCGACGAGAAGCTGAGGACAAACAGGCGGCTGGGGTTGAAGGTACGAATATCTTCTTCGCCGTTGGCTTCCGGGGCGACAATTTCGCCGCCGGCGCTGGTGGCCGCCATACGTTTGGCGCGCCATAGCTGAAACAGCCCCGAGCCGAGGGTGATTATCCCGAGCACGATGAATACCGCCGTGGGCATGCCAGGCAGCAGGCTGAAGCAGAACATGCCGATGGCGGACATGATCCAGGCCTTGGGCTGGTTGGTCAGCTGGTCGCTGATTTCGCGGCCAATGTTGTTGTTGGGAATATCCTCGTTGGCCGACACGCGGGTGATCATCATCCCGGCGGTCAGGGAGATAAGCATCGCCGGGATCTGGTCAATCAGGCCGTCGCCGATGGTCAGAATGGAGTAGACATTGGCGGCGTCGCCCGCGGCCATGCCCAGCTGCAACACGCCAATACAAAAGCCGCCCACCATGTTGATGCTGAGGATCACAATCCCGGCAATGGCATCGCCTTTTACAAACTTCATGGCCCCGTCCATGGCCCCGAAAAGCTGGCTCTCTTTCGCCAGATCTTCACGTTTGCTTTTGGCCTGCTGGACGTTAATCAGCCCGGCGCGCAGGTCGCTGTCGATAGACATCTGCTTGCCCGGCATGGCATCGAGGGTAAAGCGGGCGGCCACTTCGGCGATGCGCTCTGAGCCTTTGGTGATCACCAGGAAGTTCACCACCGTCAGGATCAGGAACACCACCAGCCCCACCGCCAGGTTGCCGCCGACCACAAAGTTGCCGAAGGCGGTGACGATATGCCCGGCGTTTTGCTGCAGCAGGATCTGGCGCGTGGTGGAGATAGACAGCCCGAGGCGGAACATGGTGGTCAGCAGCAGCACCGCCGGGAAGGTGGTGAACGCCAGCGGTTTGGGCAGGTACATTGCCGTCATGATAAGCAGGCACGACACGCTGATGTTGACCGCAATCAGGACGTCAATCAGCCCCAGCGGCAGCGGGATGATCAGCATGAACACCACCGCCAGCGCGATGAAAGCCCCGACGACTTCGGAGCGTTGCATGGCGGTTATTGCCAGCCGGTTAAGAAGGTTAAACAAAGCGTTCATGGGCTATTCAATCCTGGTGAAGTCCGTTTACTGCGCAATCTGGCTGCGTTTTTCCCACGCGGCGTATTCGCCGTTCAGGGTGCGCAGCAGAAGCAGGGCGTTGCTGCGGGTTTCATCGTTCCCGCCCCAAATTTTCTCCGGCAGCGCCTGAAGCAGCGTCAGCAGACCGTTGAAAAAGAGCGACTGCTGCAGGGGCTTTTCGCCCACCACCTGCAGCCCAAGCTGGGTCAGGTCACGGGAATAGAAGCCGTTGCGGCACATGCTCAGCAAAGAGCGGGTCATCACATCGGCCCCCATCGTGACGTGGGAATATTTGCTCTTCAGGCGGTCGAGGAACTGGGCGACTTCCGACAGCGTGTGCGTAATGGCGCGGGTGTCGTTCAGCCCGGAAAGCAGGCGCCGCAGGGCCGTCGGCGGGGCGGATGGGGCCAGGGCGGCGATGTCATCGGAAAGCGCGCGCTGCAGCGTGCGCAACGCGGGCACGAAGCCGTCGACGCCAAACTTGTCCAGCAGCACGTCCATGATGTTGTCGGCGGACTGCTGGTTGATCACCCCGCTGTAATAGAGCTTGCGCATTTCGCGCTTCTGCGCCGGATCGCTGCTGAAGGCGGCAATCGCCGGGGCGGTATTCACTCCGGCGTTAATTTTTTCCGGGTGCTGCTGCTGCAGGTCGGCAAGCATTTGCTCGACGCGTGCCGCCAGCGCCGGGTTGCTGCCGTTGCGCAGGCGCATCGCCATCAGGCTGAGGGTGACAAATGCAGAAGCCGGATCGTGATTGGCCTGTTCGAGCAAATCATCCAGCGTCGGCGTTTTGCCGTCGCCACCCGACAGCATCCGTTCAAAAGCTGATTCCTGCTCGGCCTGCTCTTTCCCGGATGGGCTTTCTAGCAGCTTCCCCAGCTCAACAAGGTGGGTGACCTTGATTGCCGCCACGGAGATACGGCGCAGCTGGGTGGCCTGCGTGCGCTGCTCCTCGTGTTTGATTTTCTGCTCGATGCTTTCCGCAAAGGTTGACGCCATCGACTCCTGGGCGGCCCCGGGCCGCTGCGGCGCGGGCGCTGCACGAGTGGCGGCCGAGGAACTGCTCGCCGCGCTCTTATCGTTATTAGTGTCGCTGATTAGCTCATCGACCAGGGCGTCTGCCTGTTCGGTTTCAAGACGCAGATTGTGGTGATGGTGGTGCTGGGGGATTCTCATGTTCATTGCGGTGTGCCTTACCCGATTCGCCTGTCAGTGTGTGGGCTAAGGCCTGGGGCGGTTCCCCGACAAATAAAAAATTTCCGCCGCTGGGGATGTGTAAAAAGTTGCACAAACCCGTTTTCGGGCTGTGTGTGTTTTTGCTCATATTAATCTTATTTTTAAAATATAATTCATAATAATCAATGTCTTAGTTTGTGTTTTTACGCTGGCATGGCGCTTGCTATAGGACGAACTCCTCAATCTGTTCCATAAAAAGGTGTTCACTATGTCAGCAATGTTAGATTTCGAATCACAGGTTTTCCCGGACGCGCAGGCTGCTTTTGAGTCCCACGTTGTGCAGGGCGAGTTTCCGGTGGTTAACTGGGAGCGCGTAATGCGCGACAACGAACAGCGGCTGTACAATTTTATTCGTAAACGCGTGGCAAATTTTGCCGATATAGAAGACCTGGTGCAGAACACCTGGTATGAGGTTATCCGCAACAAGCACAAGTTTTGCGGCACGTCGCGCCCGGAAACCTGGATGTTCGGGATTGCGGTAAACCTGGTGAAAAATCACTATAAATCCGTCAAAGTGAGCTACCTGCACGATGAGCTAAACGATGATGTGCTCGGCACGCTGCTGCATTCGGAGCAGCCGGAAGGGGTGACTGAGGGTAAGGACATCCTGTCGAAAGTGTTGCAGCGCATTGCGCAACTCCCTGAAGATTATCAGCAATTATTGCAGCTGATCGTTGATCACGATATCAGTTACCAGGAAGCGGCTGACCGGATGACTATTCCTATTGGTACCGTGCGTTCCCGTCTTTCCCGCCTCCGACAGTCTTTGAAACAGGATCTGGGGTGGGACAGCCTGAACTGAGCGGACGGTGCTTCGTTACTTCCTGAACGAGAAGAATCACACTCTATGAAACAAGACGGCGGGCCGCACCCACGGCCCAATGACACTGAAGCGTTGCTGAGCGCCGCTTTCAATAGCATGCGCGAGCTGGTTTTCATTGTTGACGGGGATTTCAATATTGTTTTCGCCAACCACAAGGCGCTCAGTCTTTGCCTGCCGGAAGGTGCCGGCAGGACGAGCGTCGGACATCTGGTGGGTGAGAATATTTTTACCCGGCTGCGAGGTTACGGCGACCTGCCGCTGCTGGCGGTGGTTGAACAACAGCTGGATCGGCCGGAACATTCGCCATATGGCGATAAAATTAACGCCCGGTTTCAGGCGGCAACGCAGGCTATTCCGGTCGAGGTTTGCCCGAGCCGCTTCGAGTTTCAGCGGCAGAACTGGGTGATGATGGTGGTGTGCGATACCCGCTATCGCAATGATATTCATCGTTTTTACTACGATCGTGAGAACGAACTTCGCGACATTCTGGACAATATGCCGGACGCGATTCTGCGCGTGGACAGCGAACAGCGGCTGCTCTATGCCAACGAACCGGCGCTGCAGTGCATGCCCAGGAGCGCGGCGGCCATCGGGCTGAAAATAAACTCGCTTATCGGGGATTCGACGCTGATGGAGCAGATCAACTGGTCGCTGCAGCTGGTGCTGAGTAAGCATATTCAGCTGGAGGCCGTGCTGCACGGCGTGCGCTCGGACCTGCGGGTGTCGAGAATCTACCAGGCGCGTTTTATTCCTGAATTTACGTCGCAGCAGACGCTGAAGTCCGTGCTGGTGATCGCTCGCCCTGCCTCCCGGCAATATTTTGCCGAACAGCAGGTGCGGCAGACTCACGAACAGCTGCGGCAGATGACCCAAAAGCTGCAAAGCAGCGTCGAAAACGAGCGCAAGCATATGGCGAGGGAGATCCACGATGAGCTGGGCCAGCACCTGACGTCGCTGCGGGTGGGGATCTCGCTGTTGGGCCAGAACCATCCTGCGCTGCAGCACGAGGTCGAACCGCTCACGCAGCTGGTGGATGGCACCATTAAAGTGGTGCGTGATATCGCCACCCAGCTGCGTCCGGCGGTGCTGAATATGGGGCTAAAGCCGGCGCTTATCTGGCTGCGGGACCAGTTCAACAAGCACCGTTCCGGCGTGTGTACGCTGACGATTCAGCCGCTGCCGGTGTCGCTGTGTGACGATGAGGTCACCGCCATTTTTCGCGTGGTGCAGGAGTCGCTCACCAATGTGCAGCGGCATGCCAAAGCGCGGGAAGTGGAGGTGAAGGTGCTCACAAAGGGCAAAGTCGTGCTGATTTGTATTAATGATGACGGGCAGGGGTTTGACCCCGGCCAGGTGTCCGACGGGGCCTTTGGGTTATTGAGTATGCGGGAACGCTGCATGATGAAAGGCTGGACGTTTAACATCCACAGCGCGCCGGGCAAAGGGAGCTGCGTGCATATTGAGATCCCTTATGCCCTGCCGGCTCCGGCTAAAGTTTATGGTAGCGAATAGCAAACTTGATGATGTCGGCGTTGTTGTCGAACTGCATTTTTTCCATCATCCGGGTCTTGTGGGTGCTGACCGTTTTGTTGCTGATGCTCAGCGTTTCTGCGATGCCATTGATATTATCACCGCTGCTCAGCAGGCGAAGGATCTGTTTCTCACGCTGGGATAGCGTGGCGTAGCGGCGAAGCTGGTCGTTTTCCTGGGTTGAAAAGACGATGGCTTCCGCCAGCGAGGGATCAATATAGCGCTGGCGGGAGGCGACGCGATGAATGGCGTGCAGCAGCGTTTGTGGGGCCTGGTCTTTAGTAATGAATCCGTGGGCGCCGCTGGCAAGGACCATTTGGGCGATTTGCGGCTCGTTGTGCATGCTCAGCACCAGCACGGGCAGCATCGGCCACAGGCGAGTAATTTGCTGCACCAGCTCAGGCCCGGAGTCGCCGGGCATGGAGAGATCCAGCAGCAGGACATCGACGTCAATTTCCGTCAGCAGCGACAGCACCGTTTTTCCGCAGCCCGCTTCCGCGACCACTTTAATTTTCTTATCCAGTGAAAAAATCTGTTTCAGTCCCTCGCGCATCAAGATGTGATCGTCCGCGAGGAGGAGTCTGATTGCCATACCGTCTGTCATCCATAATTTATAGTTATTAAATCGTTCTTTTTTATAAGAATAATCATCGCGCACGAATTGCAAAGACGCGTGTTAAATGAACATAGCAGCCTCGCTGCGGCGAATCTAGCTTTGCCGGGGGCGATAAGGTTGCAGCTTGTTACAAGTTATCCCTGGAACCCACTTCGCCTGCAGATCACTCACGCCCAGGGGGACGACTCGTTAACCCTCGACGGCGGCCGGCAGGGTAAATTCTCCTGCAGCAGGAACCAGCGCGCCACTCTCCCCACTTAACCTGTTGACTCAACAACTAAAGTGGGGAGATATCATGCCGTTAAATAGCGTTGATACCAGCCTGCGGGTCGATCCCGGCCTGATAAGCGGTAACTCAAACCGACGGGTTTCCATGCGCCTCGCGCTGGAGCCTAATAACCCTCAGCATTTCGATTGCACCGTGAACGTGTCGTCGCGCCGGGCAGACGCGCTCTATTACGCCAATAAGGCAATAGACGATACCTGGCGAATTCTGGACATGGGATCGGGCAACCAAAAGAACCACGTTCGCGCCACGATGGCCGAATCCTATAAGCGAACGCTTCTGTCGCAGAAGGGAACGGGCAACGGGGACTACACCGTGCGTGCCTGGGAGGCCGCTAAGTTTCGGGCGGGCAACTGCGGCGAAATGGCGGCGGTGAATGCGCTATTGTTAGCGAATTCCCGCGTCAAACAGCCGGTATCCGTGGTGCACAACCGCGACGTAGACCACGCCTTTGTGATAATCGGCGATCCGCGCGTAGACGGGAAGTCCATTGTGTCCGATCCCTGGCCGGAATTTGGCCGAGCGATGCGGATAGAAGACGCGAAATTCGGCGACAGTTACCACGTCTTGCACACCTACGCGCCTGGCCGCAGGGACGATGATGTGCGCGAGAAGCTGCTGCGGGGCGAAAAAGCGACGCAGGCGGAAGTGGATAAAGCGTTCCGCAAGGCGGCGCCAAAACTCGCGAAGCTTAGCCCTGAAAAACTGCGTGACGCGGTGGTGGCGGGGCCGGGATACGTGCAGCGGCACGCCTCCAACAACCTGGGTATTCAGTACGATGGCACTGACAGCCGGGGCGTGGTGCAACATTTTGACCAGTCGCTGTCCGTCGGGCAGATGCGTTCCCGAATAATCGGACCTCAGGCGGCGGCAGAAGCCCAGCAGCGTGGGACGCCTGCGCCAACGTTCACCAGTAACGACAGGCCTCGTCAGCGCACGGAATCGTTCGCGGCGGAATCTTCTTCCCGTGGCCGCCGTCCGAGAACGGCATCCAATGCGGTTCCTCCCGCAGCCCCTCGTCGCCGGGCAAATTCCGTCGATGTTCGCCCGGCCCCGATGCCCATTTATGCCCCGCCGCCGCCCGCGCCGGGAGGGATGTACAGCACGGTTCCGCTGCCGGGTCATGCCCCCGCGTTCAACTACGGCCCGCCGCCCGCGGCTGCACCGGTTTATAGCTATGGCCCACCGCCGGCGGCCGCGCCGGTTTACAGCTATGGTCCACCGCCGATGCATGTCCACGCGCCAGTGCACCCGATGGCAAGTCGACCGGTTTATCGTGAACCGCCGGTTATTCCACCTGATGTCTACGGAACCGCGCCAGCCCCGGCCCGAACCCGGCCTCGTTCTAACTCGGTCACTGCCGCTTTCCGGCGAATCATAGGTAACTAACGATGCCCGCACCTTCAAAATTAGCGCAAGTTTTGCAGCCGCTGTTGACCGATGAGCTGGGACAAAGAGTCGAGCTTGAGAACGCCGAAGGTTATTCCGTTGAGCTTGGCGAGGGCGTGACGCTGGAGATCAGCGAATCGCCGGCTGGGCACCTGCTGCTGAGCTGCATGCTGCCCGTTCAACCCACCCGGCTGAGCGATACCGACACGCTAACCGTGCTGCTGCAGGCCAATTTGCTGGGGATGGATTACCCAGCGGTACTCACCGGGCTGCTGCCCGACCAGCAGCAGGTTGTGCAGTGGAGCAGTCTGCCGTTTCATCAACTGGAGCCGGAAGTGCTCAAGCGGCTGTTTAACCGTTTTGCGCAGCAGGCCGAAAAGCTGGCGGCGTGGTTGGCTTAAAAGCGATCCTCACGTTTTAACCGCCAGGAGGGGGTTAAAACGTTTTCTGGAATCCACCTCCCGGTGGAGGAAAAAACGCAGGGACAAAGGGAGTAAACGTAAAACAATAGTGGCTGTTTATACAGTATCTCGTCATAATTCGAGCCACAGACGCCGGTCTGTGACTTAAATTATCCAGAGAAAGAAGTGATGTTATGGCTTTGTCGTCGGCGCAAAAAGCGCAAATAGGTGCCTGGTATAAGGCGTTACAGCAGCAGATCCCGGATTTTATTCCGCGAGCGCCTCAGCGGCAGATGATCGCCGAGGTGGCGAAGACCCTTGCCGGTGAAGAAGGGCGGCATCTGGCTATTGAAGCGCCAACCGGCGTCGGCAAAACCCTCTCTTACCTGATCCCCGGCATTGCTATCGCCAGAGGGGACCAAAAAACGCTGGTGGTTAGCACCGCCAACGTGGCGCTGCAGGATCAGATTTACAGCAAAGACCTGCCGCTGCTGCGCAAAATCATTCCAGACCTGAAGTTTACCGCCGCCTTTGGGCGTGGGCGTTACGTGTGCCCGCGTAACCTGGCCGCGCTGGCGACCGATAACTTTACGCAGGGGGATCTGCTGGCGTTTCTGGACGATGAAATGTCGCCGACCAGCAAAGCCGAACAGCAGCGCTGCGCCAAACTTAAAGCCAGCCTCGACGGCTATAAATGGGACGGGCTGCGGGATCACACCGATGAGGCGATTGACGACGATCTCTGGCGGCGGCTAAGCACCGACAAAGCCAGCTGCCTGGGGCGAAACTGTCACTGGTATAAAGAGTGCCCGTTCTTTGTGGCCCGCCGGGAAATCGACGAGGCGGAAGTGGTCGTGGCCAACCACGCCCTGGTGATGGCGGCGCTGGAAAGCGACGCGGTGCTGCCGGAGGCGAAAAATCTGCTGCTGGTGCTGGACGAAGGCCATCATCTGGCGGACGTAGCCCGCGACGCGCTGGAGATGAGCGCGGAGATTACGCCGGGCTACAGTCGCCTGCAGCTTGATCTTTTCAGCAAGCTGGTGGAAACCTGTATGGCGCAGTTCCGGCCCAAAAGCCCGCCGCCGCTGACCGCGCCTGAACGTCTGACCAATCACTGCGACGAAGTGTACGAGCTGCTGCAGTCGTTTAACGCGATTGTTAGCCTTTGGCTGCCGGGCGAGCGGGAAGGCGAGCACCGTTTCGAAATGGGCGTCCTGCCCGAAGAGATCATGGTGATTTGCCAGCGTCTGGCGAAGCTGATGGAGGCACTGCGCGGCCTGTCGGAAGCGTTGCTCAACGATCTGAGCGAAAAAACCGCCAGCCACGACATTGTGCGTTTGCATCGGGCGCTGCTGCAAATGAACCGGGCGCTGGGCTTTTTTGAAGCGCAGAGCAAGCTGTGGAAGCTGGCGGCGATGGAGCAGGCCTCCGGCGCGCCGGTGTCGAAGTGGGTGACGCGTGAAGTTCGCGAGGGGCAGCCGCACTTGTTCTTCCACTGCGTGGGGATCCGCGTCAGCGATCAGCTGGAGAAAATGCTGTGGCGCAAAGTGCCACATGTGATTGTGACCTCCGCCACGCTGCGCTCGCTCAACCGCTTCGATCGCCTGCAGGAGATGAGCGGCCTGCGTGAGAAAGCGGGCGATCGGTTTATCCATCTGGACTCGCCGTTTAATCATATTGAGCAGGGGAAAATCGTTATCCCTAAAATGCGCTTTGAGCCGCTGATGGAGCACGAGGCGCAGCATATTGCCGAGATGGCGGCCTTCTTCCGGGCGCAGCTGGCGCAGGGCGAGCATAAAGCGATGCTGGTGCTGTTCGCCAGCGGCCGCGCCATGCAGCAGTTTTTAACCCACGTCACCGATCTACGGCTGATGCTGCTGGTGCAGGGCGATCAGCCCCGCTACCGGCTGGTGGAGCTGCATCGCCAGCGCGTGCAGGCCGGGGAGACCAGCGTGTTGATTGGCCTGCAATCTTTTGCCGAAGGGCTGGATCTCAAAGGCGAGCTGCTGACCCAGGTGCACATTCATAAGATTGCCTTCCCGCCGGTAGACAGTCCGGTAGTGGTCACCGAAGGGGAGTGGCTGAAAAGCCTCAATCGCTATCCTTTTGAAGTGCAGAGTTTGCCCAGCGCCTCTTTTAATCTGATTCAACAAGTTGGGCGTTTAATTCGCAGCCACGCCTGCTATGGTGAGATAGTCATTTACGACCGCCGCCTGCTGAGTAAACGCTACGGCGAGCGTCTGCTGGCCGCGCTGCCGGTGTTCCCGATTGAACAGCCCGAGGCGCCGGAAGCAAAAATGATAATAACGACGCCGAAACACACTGTACGGCGCAAACGTGTGAGCAAGAAATAGCAAGGAGAGTCTGAATGGACTATCGCAAAATCATTAAAGAAATTGGCCGTGGGAAAAACCACGCCAGAGATCTCGATTTTGATACGGCGCGCGGGCTGTATAGCCACATGCTGAAGGGCGAAGTGCCTGACCTTGAGCTGGGTGGCGTGTTGATTGCCCTGCGTATTAAGGGCGAAGGCGAAGCCGAGATGCTCGGGTTTTATGAGGCGATGAAGCAGCATGTTATTACGCTCACGCCGCCGCCCGGCAAGCCGATGCCGATTGTCATTCCTTCCTATAACGGCGCCCGCAAGCAGGCTAACCTCACGCCGCTGCTGGCGCTTTTGCTCAACAAACTGGGTTACCCGGTTGTGATCCACGGCGTGAGTGAAGATCCCACCCGAGTGCTGACGGAAACCATCTTTACGCTGCTGGGCATTGAGCCGACCCGCCACGCCGGACAGGCACAGGCGAAGCTTGAATCTCATCATCCCGTCTATCTGCCGATTGGCGCGCTTTGCCCGCCGATGGAAAACCAGCTGGCAATGCGCTGGCGCATGGGGGTGCGTAACAGCGCGCACACGCTGGCGAAGCTGGCCACGCCGTTTGAGGAGGAGGCCGCGCTGCGTTTGGCCAGCGTTTCTCACCCGGAATATGTGCCGAAAGTGGCGAAGTTTTTTGCCGATATCGGCGGGCGGGGGCTGTTAATGCACGGCACCGAAGGTGAGGTGTATGCCAATCCACAGCGCTGCCCGCAGATAACGCTGATTGATGGTCAGGGCACCCGCATCGTGAGTGAGCGACAAGCCGAACATGAAGGCGTCGTGCTGCCGGCAGGCAAAGATCCAGAAGTCACCGCCTGCTGGATTGAACGCTGCGTGGCGGGCGTTGAGCCGGTGCCGCAGTCGCTGAAAATTCAGATGGCCTGTTGCCTGGTCGCCACCGGAGAAGCTGCAACGCTTGAGGCCGGCCTCAAGCGGGTTGCCGACGTTTTCTGAATGCTAAACAAAAAAAAGCCCGCGACAGGCATCGCGGGCAAACAAGGGTAACATCAGGGTTAAACAAGGGTAGTGCTATCAAGGCCGATGAGGGTACCAGCCTTGACGAGGGTATTATCTGGCCGCGGGGTTATTTGTAGATAACCGCGGTGCCGCTCATTTGGCCTTCGGTGTTGGCAGAAGTAATCGCGTAAGAGCTTGCGCCAGCGGCTTCTGCTTTAGCGGCCAGTTTTGCTTCCAGGCCGTCCAGAGTTGTTGCGCCAGTGGCGGAAACAACGCCGATTTTATTCAGGTTCTGCGCCTGGGCTTCGTTTACGGATTGGGCAGCGAAAGCACCGAAAGACAGAGTTGAAAGAGCAATTGCAGCTACAGCATATTTGATGGTTTTCATGGCTAAATTCTCGCAGGTTGTTCTGTTAAGGTGACGTTGTTCCGTCGATGTGATTATGGTCACACTTTTCTGTGGAAGAATAAATCGAAGAGAATTGACGACCTTAATCAAAAAAATTGAATTAGTTATAACGTATTGAAATAAATGATAATTACGAGGTAAATAGTTTCGCTACGTGACGTTACCCCTGGAAACACTTAGTTTGCGCACATTTTGCTACTCTTTTTGCCAGCGCTGGTCTTACCTGATGAGCAATCGCTTGCGCCTCTTTTTCAGCCTCACTTTGATGATTTGCGCAGTAAGCTGGCGGGGAAGCTTTTATACTGTTCTCTTTCCTTTTTAACCCGACGGATGAGGTTCGATGGAGATAAAGCTGCACTCCAACGCCACAACAACGCCGCGTACGCGAAAGTACATTCAGGCGTCCGCGAAAACGGACGGCGAGCTGGCGGAGGAGCTGAACATTTCGGTCGATACCGTCCGGCGTTGGCGCAAACGCGACGACTGTTACGACAAATCTCACCGGCCGAATACCATTCATCGTGCGCTAAGTCACGAGCAGGAATCTATGCTGGTCTTCCTGCGCGTGCGCCTGGCGCTTTCCCTGGATGAACTTCTCGAGGCCGCTCGTTTACTGATTCAGCAGGGGATTTCCCGCGCAAGCGTCAGCCGCATGCTGCAAAACTGGCAGCTGTCGCGCATGGCTAAGCCGACGCTCAGCCAGGCTTCGGGCCATTTTACGCTGGATACCTTCTCGCTGCCGGAGACGATTAGCCACAAGCAAGGTGAGCTGCTGGTGTTCAGCGAAAGGATCTCCGGTTATATGGCCGTTGCGCTGCGTGAGCGCGGCAGTGAAGAGGTGCCTGAGCCGCTGGTAGGCTTTTTACGGGAAGGCTTGCCGCTCTCCGTGCTTTCCTTGACGGCAAAATCTTGCCCGTTCTCGCAGAAGCTTGCCGGAGCGCTGGGCGTGCCTCTACGGGCTGCGGTGCAGGAAGCCTGGCTGGAAAAAGCCGGGCAGGGTGACTACCACCAGGCGCTGGAGATGCTGCTGAACGGCGAGCGCTTTGATAAGCGGCTGGGGTTGGGGGCGGTGCTGCTGGAGTTTGAAGATCTGCTTAATAAAAGGATTATCCGCAGCCGGCTGAAGAACCTGACGCCTGAGGCGTGGCTGAAACTTCATCATTCCCATCGTTAAAGCGCCCCATTGAGGCGCTTAATTTATGGCAACGCTATTTCCCCTCGCACAGCGACAGGAAATACTGCGTCAGCAAATGTGCCGGGCGGCCGCTGGCCTGGGTGAATTTCCCTCGCGACAGCGCAGTACCGCTGACGTCCAGATGCGCCCACGGGCGCTGATGGCAGAACTTACTCAGGAACTGGGCGGCGGACACCGCAATAGCGGCGTTATTGGGCGGCGTGTTGGTGTAGTCGGCAATTGCACTTTTGACCTGGCCGTCAAAGCTTTCATCCAGCGGTAGCGGCCAGACGCGGTCCTGCGTCAGGCTGCCCACCTGCTGCAAACGCTGGCTTAGCGCTTCATTGTTACTCATTAACCCCGAAATATCGTAGCCCAGCGCTTTGACTACCGCGCCGGTTAGCGTGGCGACGTCAATCATTTCGGCGGGCTTAAAACGCGCTGCGGCATAGCTGAGTGCGTCCGCGAGAACCAACCGCCCTTCGGCGTCGGTATTAATAATTTCCACGCTGGCCCCCGCGTGGGAGCGCACGACATCACCCGGCATCATTGCCGTGCTGCCGGGCATGTTTTCCGCCAGCGCCATAACGGCCACGACGTTGATGGGCAGGTTAAGGCGTTTCACCGTTTCCATCATGCCGAACACCACCGCCGCGCCGCACATGTCATATTTCATGGTGCGCATCCCTTCGCCTTCTTTCAGCCACATTCCGCCGGTATCGAAGGTGATCCCTTTCCCTACGAGGGCATACACCGGCGATTCTTCGCAGGCACCCTGCCAGCGCAGCGTCACCAGCCGGGGAGGGTTGACGCTGCCTTTTCCCGTGGCGTGCAAACAGCCGAGGCCGTGGTCAAAAATGGCCTGCTCATCCAGAATCTCACACTGGGTTTGCGGGTGCAGGCTGGCCCAGGTTTCTGCCTGCAGCGCCACATCCTGCGGGCGGCAATCCAGCGCGGGCAAATCCGCCAGCTGGCGAGAGAGCAGCATCCCCTCGGCGATGGCTTCGGCCTGGGAAGCCAGACGGCGAGCCAGCGCATTATTGGGTTCGGTAATCAGCCACAGTTCGCCATTGCTTTGCCGCTCATCTTCGCGATAGCCCAGCTGCGGCAGTTGATAGAAACGGTTGAGAAGGGCTATCAGCAGCGTGCGCAGGCGGACAAATGTGGTTTCATCCGCCAGGTTAAAGCCCGCGAGATCCAGCGCGACGGGCTGCAAAACGGGGGAAGGCAGCAGCGTTTCAACAGCGGAAAGCAACCGGCGAAGTACGGCTGGTTGAGCGATTTCTGCTGAAGGCAGCAGCGACAGCCGCTCACAGATACCCTGTAAACCAAAGGTGGTCGTTTGCGGCTCATCGTGAGTGGACATCTCTGTCAGCAAGGGCTGAAGTGCGTTTGGCCAGCGGCTTAGGGAGGTATTCCATAAGATTAGGTGAGCATTGGTAATGTCAGCCTCGGGTGACATGAGCGTGCATTTCATTGGATAACCTCCGCGGTGATGCGCCGTTGGTAAGCGTCCAGCCACTCGCGGTCTGCCGGACGAAGGATCGTGCGGTTGCCGTCCCGGGCGGTGAGAAACACCTGGGCGGGCTGCGCCGCGGTGGCAACAGAGAAAGAGAAGTTGTCGATGGTTGTCGCCGCGCCGTATTCGCCCCGGTTGTTCATACAGACCACCGACAGGTCGCCGGCCCGGCCATAGCGGGCAATCAGCCGGGCTTCAAGATCGTACACGGCGGACTCGGCCGCGCGCTGGGGCGACATGCCTCGCGCCATGCGGCTGACTATCTCATAGCTGATGCAGCCTTTCATCAGGTCTTCTCCCAGACCGGTCGCCGTCGCGGCCCCGACTTCGCTGTCGGCGTAGAAGCCGGAGCCGGAGACAGGCGAATCGCCGACCCGGCCAGGGCGCTTCATAAAGAGGCCGCTGGTGGAGGTGGCGACCGACATTCTTTGCTGGCCGTCGAGGGCGATAACGCCCACGGTGTCGTGCCCGGTATACGGGCTTAAGCCGCGATCCAGCGTTTCTCGCTTGCGCTTAAGGTAATGGTTATACGCGCGCTCGGTCAGCATGGTTTTGCTTTCAAAGCCCTGGTCTTTGGCCCACGTTTCAGCACCCTGGCCGACCATAAAACTGTTGAAACGCTCTTCGCTCAGGGCTCTGGCCACCAAAATTGGGTTGGCAATATTTTTTACCCCGGCCACGGCACCGAGCGCGAGGCTGGTGCCGTCCATAAAGGCGGCGTCGAGTTCGACTTCACCGTGCTCATTCGGCAGGCCGCCAAAACCGACCGATTTATAGAAGGGGTAATCTTCCACGCACTTAACCGCGTGCACGACGGCATCGCTCGCCGAACTGCCTTGCTGCAGTCGTTCAGCCGCTTCACCTATCCCTTCCCAGGCCATACGCCAGGTGGCGATCGTTCCCCAGTTTGCTGCTAACGTCATGTTTAACTACTCCGTGGCGGGTTTACGTTCAGTCACTTGAGCCGGTGATTCATTGGCCCGATATTGCCGGTCGACCACTTTCAGGAACGGCAGATAAATCAGCGCCCCTATACATAGGTTAATGAGCTGGATTACCGCGCCGCTCAGGTGGCCGGTGACGATAAATCCGCTTAATACCGGCGGCAGCGTCCAGGGGATATACACTCCTGTGGTCGTGGCGACCATACCAATGGACATCGCGATGTACTGCACGGTGACCAGCACCAGCGGCACAAGGTTGAACGGGATCAGCATGACGGGGTTCATGATGACCGGCAGGCCAAACAGCACCGGCTCGTTAATATTGAAAATGGAGGAGCCAGCGGCCAGGCGCGAAACGTTTTTGATGTGCTGGCTGCGGGCGAATAGCAGCATAGCAATCACCAGAGACAATGTGGCGCCCGCACCGCCCATCCAGATCATGTCGTAAAACTGCTCCGTTACTACGTGCGGGGGCGGCATTCCGGCCTGCGTGGCGGCCAGATTATCCATTTGGTTTTCCATCCAGAAGGGGCGAAGGATGCCGTTGACCATCGAGCCGGAGTTAATGCCCACCGACCACAGGCTGGTAATGCTGAAGCAGGTGAACAGCGCGCCAATATAAGAGGTGCCGAAATGGCGAATAGGCGTCGCCAGAACGTCATATACGAATTGATGAATGGTGTGGTAGTCGGTTTTGGCGAACAGGACGCGAACCGCCAGTGCCACAATCAGAATCAGCAGCGAAGGGATGAGCGCCGCAAAGGATTTCTGCACCGCCGGAGGGACGCCATCCGGCATTTTTATCACCCAGTTCTGGCGCAGCATCCAGGCAAAAAGCTCCGTGCTCGCCAGCGCGCCTAACATCGCCACAAACAGCCCCTTCGAGCCCAGCCACTCCATCGGGATCAGATTGCCGACGTCCGGATGCTTCGCAAAAGGCGTGAGGATCAAAAAGCAGGAGAGAGACAAAATGCCTGAAGACATTCTGTCGATGTCATAGCGTTCTGCCAGCCGGTAGGCCACCAGAAAACTGATAAACACCGCCATGGTAGAAAAGATGGCGTTAAACGGGATCTCAACGGTGGCGGACCACCCTTCACCAAAAACGGAAGCCATAAACTGCTGATAATGGGTGCTTGGGAAGGACGAGATGACCAGCAGAATGGAACCAACGATAATAAACGGCATGAACGAGATATAGGCGTCGCGAATGGCGCCGAGGTGGCGCTGCTGCGCCATTTTGGCAGCCAGGGGCATCAGCCGGGCTTCTAATGCGGCCATCAGGTTTTTCATTTTACCGCTCCGTAAGTAATCACAAGAGACAATTCTTGCGTGCCCCTACCTTAGTGTTTGTTCAACGCTAATAAAGTGAGTTAATTCACAGATGAGCCATATAAGTATCATATGATTGCTTAAGTTGTTTTGGGCGAAGGCGCAATAAAAATGCCCCGCAAAGCAGGGCATGATGTGGGTGAAAGAATGAGGGCTATTTGTAGATAGTGGCGGTGCCGTACAGGCGGTTATCACCGCCGGCGGAATTAATCACGAAGCCGGTTGCACCCTGTTCTTTCGCTTTTTCAGCCAGTTTAGCCTGGAGGTCGTCAAGGTTAGACGCTTTAGCGGTGACGGTACCAAAAGGTTGCATCTGTCCGACGTTTGCGTTACTCATTTCCTGGGCTGCCATGGAGGCAAAAGGCAGTGCAGCAAGAGAGATAACCGCAGAGAAATACAGCAGTTTTTTCATCTTTACATCCTCTTGAGCGTTGAGAGCAAAACCCCTTTTTGTTGTCTGACAATTACAGTCTAGTTCCCCTTTGGGCAGGCGATGGCGCAAAAAACTGATGGACTTGTGCGTGTTTTTTGAACGATAAAACTTGACCAAATGCTGACAAAAAAAGCCACAACCAGTTCGGCTGATTTTATGAGTGTTTTATCGGATTAACGCGCGTCGGGGCGAACCAGGTCAAAACGCTGCGACTCATCTACCGTGTAATAAGCGGTTGGCCCCCCGGCTCGCAGCACGGGTTGCGCCAGCGCGGTCTGGTAGATGCCGTCGATAAGCAAGTGCTCATCGATGTGTACGGCAACCACTTCCCCCAGCACCAGCCAGCTGTTCAGCTCGTCGCCGTCGGCAGAGGTCAGGCGAATACATTGCGACAGACGGCATTCAAAATTGACCGGGCTTTCAGCCACCAGGCTGGCGCTGACCTTCGTGCCGGCAGTCGGGGTCAGGCCCGCACGCAGGAACTCGTCTTCTCCTCTGGGGAGCGTGACGGAGGTTTCATTCATCTGTTCGGCCAGCGGGCGCGTGGCCAGGTTCCAGACAAATTCTTTGGTGTCGAGAATGTTCTGCACGCTGTCTTTCCAGCCGGTGCTGGAAAAACCAATGATCGGTGGACGATAGTTAAAGCAGTTAAAAAAGCTGTACGGCGCGAGGTTGCGCTGGCCCTGCAGGTTGCAGGACGAAATCCAGCCGATGGGGCGTGGCCCGACAATGGCGTTCAGCGGATCGTGTGGTAAATCGTGGCCTTCCGAGGGCTCGTAGTAATAACGTTTTTTACTCATTACGCACCTGAATTCATGTTGGAAAGGTCAAATCGTCAGCGATGTATTTACCCGACGCGGAGAGCAGAGTATCTTACGCGGCCACACAAGGAGAAGCCCCCAATGAAAACCCCTGCCGACACTAAACCTGGTTTGCATCCGCGCAACCGTCACCGCAGCCGCTATGACTTTGCCGCATTAACCGCGAGCAGCCCGTCGCTGGCCGAGTTTTTGCGCCCAGGGCCGCACGGAGACACGACCGTTGATTTCGCAAACCCGCTGGCGGTGAAGGCGCTGAACCAGGCGCTGTTGGCGCATTTTTATCAGGTTAAGCAGTGGGATATCCCCGACGGGTTCCTTTGCCCGCCTGTGCCGGGGCGCGCGGACTATATTCACCATCTGGCCGATCTGCTGGCGGAAGGTAACGGCGGCGTTGTGCCTGCCCAGGCCTCCGTCCTGGATATCGGCGTCGGCGCGAACTGCATTTATCCGCTCATTGGGCAGCACGAATACGGCTGGCGCTTTACCGGCTCTGAGCTGGACGGCGATGCGTTTCGCAGCGCGCAGCAAATTGTAGACGGCAATCCTGGGCTCAGCCGTATGATCCGTCTCCGTCGCCAGAAAAATGCTGGCTGCATTCTGGACGGCATCATCCACAAAAATGAAACCTATGATGCCACGCTATGTAATCCGCCATTCCACGATTCAGTCGAGGCGGCACGCAGCGGCAGCGAGCGTAAGCGTCGCAATCTTGGCCAGGATGCAGGGGCCGCGCTGAATTTTGGTGGTCGCGAGCAGGAGCTGTGGTGTGAGGGGGGCGAAGTGGCCTTCGTCAGTCAGATGATCAAAGAAAGTAAAGCGTTTGGCCGCCAGGTGCTGTGGTTCACGTCGCTGGTTTCAAAAGGTGAAAATCTGCCTGCGCTGTACCGCGTGATGCAGGAAAACGGCGTGGTGAAAGTGGTGAAAAAAGAGATGGCGCAGGGGCAAAAACAGAGCCGTTTTATTGCCTGGAGCTTTATGGATGATGCCCAGCGCGCACGCTGGGCGAAAACCCGCGGGAAGTAATTAGTTGGCTGGGCTGGTGGGCGGCAGCGCGCCGGCCGCCGCCTCTGTGGCCTGTAGCGCCTGTGCTGCATCGGCACCCGGCTGCATGACCTGCACGGTTTGCACCGGGGGCCTGATGCCCGCTTCATCAAAGTGTTTTTTGACCATTCCGTCGAGCGCGTAGCGCACCGTCCACTGTTTTAGCGGCAGGGTGGTAAAGGTCACGCGTACTGTGAAGGCCTGGTTCGTCAGCCCCACAATGCCTGAGAACAACGGCTCGCCAATGACCAGCAGACGAATATCTTCCTGGCCCATCAGCGCGTCCACGGCTTCTTTCAGTACCCGGTTAGCGTTGTCCACGTCCTCCTGCCTGTCGACGTCGTAGTTCGCGACGAAAGAGCCAATCCCGCGGACAAAGTTGGCGAAGGTCGTTATCGATGACCACGGAATAATATGGTAAGCCCCCGTATCCTGGCGTACGCCCACCGAACGAATCGACATTTTCTCGACTGTGCCTGTAATCGCGCCGATGGTGACGTAGTCGCCGGTATTCATCCCATTTTCAAACTGAATGAATATCCCGGTAATAATATCCTTCACCAGGGTTTGCGAACCAAAGCTTATCGCTAGCCCCAGCGCCCCCGCTCCGGCCAGCAGAGGTGCGATGTTCACGCCGATTTCAGAAAGCAAGATCATGATGGTGATGGTGCTGATCACCACGGCCAGCGCGTTACGGAACAGCGTTAGCAGCGTGCGGGCTCGCGCGCTTGGCATCGGGCGGCCGTGGATATCCGACGCAAGGCGGTTTTCGATCAGGCTTGCCAGCAGCGTCCAGCCTACCGCCGAGAAGAAAAGGATCAGTACAATGCGGATCAGTATATCGACGGTTTTTTCTCCGGCACCCTCAGTGAGCCATTGCCAGACATCGAAAAGCCCCCAGGCGTCCAGCAGCAGCATGACTGCGACGCAAACGGTAAGAATACGTGCCAGCTTCAGCGAGACGGAGATCCAGCCATTAAGACGCTTTTGCAGCTCGGGGTAATTGCGCTGCACCTGTGGAGAAAGGGTGATGGTTTTTGCTATCCAGCGCGAAAGCATGCCGGAGATAAACGCCGCCACGCCGATGATGGTCAGGCTGTGCAGTGAGGCGCCCATCATAAATTTCAGGCTGTTGCCCGGATCGAAAAGCGAAAGGAAAAACAGCACCACAAAATAGAGACAGGCGAGCCAGTGCCAGATGAGCGCAAAAGCACGAATAAACAGGCTAAAGAAGCTCATTGAGCGATCTGCCAGGTGAATCAGGCTTTGCTGGATGGCGCGTTTGTTGTGAAAAATCAGATATAGCGCCCAGACGGTAATCAGTAGCATGACCACCACGTTAACCATGGCGCTGATCTGGGCGTTGACCTGATTGGCGAGAATCGGCACCACCACCAATAACCCATAGCCGATGATGGTACTTAGCCAGGAAAGGCGAATACTCCAGTAGCGGGCGCCCTGGTCGCCGATGGGGAAGGGGCGTAGTGCCGGGAAGCGCGGGCTGAAAATGAGGCGCAGAACGGCCTTGAAGAACTCGATAAGCCCAAAGGCATTAAGAAATAGCCCCTGCTGGCGCGCGATAGTGGCGTTGCCTGCGTTCATTTTGTCACTCAGGAGCTGCCCGACGAATAGCGTTAACGCCAGCAGCAGGATGTCCACCGCAAAGGCGCCGAGGATAGTCACCGGCAGGTGAAGCCAGTTGGTATGATCGCGGTTTTTTCTTCGTCCCCAGTCGCCCATTTTGGCCCACAGCGGCCTGACGCCGGCGCGAAGCAAGAAATAGAACACAAAAACGGCGCTGGCGAGCATCGCGAAGTGGCTCAGCGCATTGAAGAAAGTCTGCTGGTTAAAGGCTTTCCTCGGTGCGCTGGCGATATTTTGCTGGAGCAGCTCAAAACGCTGCGTAAGTTCTCCCCCATAGCGGCGGCTGACGTCGGTGACGTTTTCGAGCACGGTTTTGTCTTCAGTGAGCGTATCCGGGGGGGCAATAACCGGCATGGTGTGTGAGGTGCCGTCAGCGGCGACTTTGCGAAGCTGCTCGATGAGTTCACTCCGGGACTTTGGGTTGTCCAGCACGTCGGCGAGCGCCGAGTACGCTTTTTTCTTTTCTTCTACGCCGGGTTCTGTTTGTGCGGCGCTGCCCTGGGATGTCGAGGCGGCAACGGCGGCAGCGGGTAAGGTGACTGCATGGCCGGGCAGGCTCATCAGGCTAAACAGTAATATCAGGATCCATCGCACAGCGCTCCTCCGGACTGAGAAAATCTGACAAAGGAGTAAGTATAGTGGCTGAGATTTTGGCGAGGAGAAAAGCGGGATGATTCCAGAAAAATCAGGGCGGCTGGAATTTGCCGCCCTGAGTCAGGCGTTATGCGACGTGCTGCAGGAACTCGCGCAGGCGCGGGCTCGGCGGATTGTCGATAAGTTCTTGCGGGTTACCGTCTTCCGCCACGCGACCTTTGTCGATAAAGATCAGGCGGGAAGCCACTTTCGCGGCAAAGCCGACTTCGTGGGTAACGATTACCATGGTCATGCCTTCTTCGGCCAGATCCTGCATAACTTTCAGCACTTCATGACGCAGTTCCGGGTCGAGAGCCGAGGTTGGCTCATCAAACAGCATCATCTTCGGCTTAACGGCAAGGGCACGGGCGATGGCCACACGCTGCTGCTGGCCACCAGAAAGTTCTGACGGATAATGATGCGCGCGTTCCGCCAGGCCAACCTTCGCCAGCAGCTCTTTCGCCAGCTTCTCAGCCGCGTCTTTTTTCATGCCGCGGACGCGAATCGGACCGAAGGCGACGTTTTCCAGCGCCGTCAGGTGCGGGAACAGATAGAACTGCTGGAACACCATGCCGGCTTCCTGACGGATCAGACGATCGTCTACCTTCGGATCGTTCACTTTCAGGCCGTCAACAATCAGGTCGCCGCTGGTGATCTCTTCCAGCTTGTTGATGCAGCGCAGCAGGGTCGATTTGCCGGAGCCGCTTGGCCCGATAATCACCACCACTTCACCCTGTTTGATGTTCAGGTCAATATTGTGCAGCACCTGGGTTTGGCCAAAGTGCTTAGAGACGTTTTTAAATTCAATCACAGGATTTTCATCCTTCTTTCAAGGCGACGCAGCACGAAGCTCAGCACCAGGGTAATAATCAGATAGAAGACCGCAACGGCGCTCCAAATCTCCAGCGCGCGGAAGTTACCGGCGATAATTTCCTGACCCTGACGAGTCAGCTCTGCTACACCGATAACGATGAACAGCGAAGTGTCTTTAATGCTGATGATCCACTGGTTACCCAGCGGGGGCAGCATACGGCGCAGCGCCAGCGGCATAATTACGTGACGGATGGTTTCACGTTTTGACAGCCCAAGCGCAAGGCCCGCTTCCTGGAAGCCTTTATGGATAGAGAGCACCGCACCGCGGGTGATTTCTGCGATGTAGGCCCCGGAGTTGATCATGATGGTGACGACTGCCGCGCTGAACGGATCGATACGCAGATCGGTAAAGGCCATCGGCAGGGCGAAGTAGATAAACATCACCTGCACCACAATTGGCGTGCCGCGAATCACTTCGATGAAAACAAGCGCTACGTGGTTGGCAATCCAGCCGCCGTAGGTACGAGCAAAGCCCGCCACTAAACCAATTACTAAACCGCCGCAAAGACCCAGGATGGAAATCCATAGGGTCATCTTAGCGCCTTCAAACAAGATGGGAATTGCAGGCCAAATGGCGCTCCAGTCAAACTGCATGATGTGTTCCTGTTGTCTACCGTGGTTCACCTCTTCGGGCTTCAGGCCGGAGCCTTGCAGCGTGAGAGGCGTTTAATAATAAGAGGGGCGAAAGGCGCCCCTCAGGTCTTACTCATACTTAGAATTATTATTTAGGCTCGGTACCGAACCATTTTTTGTAGATTTCGTTGTACGTGCCGTTCTCTTTCAGGGTTTTCAGCGCGCCGTTGATTTTGGTGCGCAGTTCGTCGCTACCTTTAGGCAGGGCGATACCGTACTGCTGAGCTTCCAGAGACTCACCTACCGCTTTGAACTGACCGTTGCCGGCGGTTTTGATGAAGTACAGGATGTTTGGCGTGTCGTGCAGAACCGCGTCAGCGCGGTTGGTGCCCAGTTCCATGTAGGCGTTATCGATGTTCGGGAACTGACGCAGGTCTTTGGTTTTGATGTTAGCTTTTGCGTAATCAACGGAGCCGGTGCCGCCTTTAACCGCGACCACTTTACCGTCCAGATCTTTCACGCTTTTGATGTCGTTGTTATTGGCTTTGACCATCACCAGCAGGCCGCTTTTGTAGTAGCCGTCGGAGAAGTCGATCGCTTTTTCGCGCTCAGGGGTGATGGTGATCCCGGCCAGCGCCAGGTCAACGTTTTTGGTCTGCAGGGCAGGGATGATGCCGCTGAAATCCATTGGCTTCAGGGTGTAGTCCAGCTTCAGTTCTTTGGCGATAGCCGCCCACAGATCCACGTCAAAGCCGACATACTGGTCGCCTTGTTTAAATTCGAAAGGAACGAACGCGGTGTCGGTTGCAACAACCAGTTTTTTATCAGCGGCATGGGAAGATACAGCGAAAGCCAGGGTAAGTGCAGCCAGTGAAACTTTCAAAATCGACTTCATAGCATTTCCTTTGTTAATCCACGGGGCGATCCCCTGCGTCAGCGGCGACTCATGAAAGAATCGTGCCAAATTTGCAACTTACTGTTTTTGCAAGGATGTGGTTATTTAACATTGCACATTAAGCGTTGCAAGCGGGTCATAACGCACCGTTATGGTGCACCATTTTGGTGCGCGAAATGGACCGGCAGGGCAGAGGTTAGTTTTACCGCGAAATCAGTGGACAAAACAATCATTCGTTAACGATTGTGTGAGGTGATTATTACATTTGATTAACGTTGGGCTATGAATTAATCGATGGTCTGCGCTGTTTTGGTGCAGGCTCCGCCCCCGGGCGGAGGAGGAGCCATAGGAAAATGCTCTGGTTATTCGATATTGGACTCAATGAACCACAGGAATTTGTCCAGATCGCGGGAAGCGGCGGTGAAAATATCTGCGGTATCTTCGTCTGTTGCTTCACCAATGGCTTTACGCACATCGTTCGCCACGATGGCATAGCGATCGGCCAGCTCTTTCAGGTGTTCCTGAACGGTGTGAATGTCCAGTGGATAGCTTTTCAGCGGGGTTTTGCTGTTGATCACCTGAGTGGTGCCCAGCGCCACGCCGCCAAGCTGCACGGCACGTTCTGCCATGGTGTCCAGGTGCTCGGTCAGCGCCGTACGGAAGCCGTCCAGCATTTCGTGTACGGCAATAAAATTAGCGCCGCGCATATTCCAGTGAGCCTGTTTGGTAATCAGCGACAAGTCGATGAACTGGACGACCTGGCGATTCAGCAGCTCGATGGTGGCTTTTTTCTCGCTGTCTTTCACATCATTGCGGGTATATAGCAGGTTTGTAGATTTAGTTTTTACCAGTTTAGCGGTGCTCATAATCTTTCATCCTCTTGATGTTGGTGTCCCAATGAATTACCGGGAATAAGTATAGCACCGCTTTTTTAGTTTGCTGGTGAGGATAATACCTATCGAACTGATAGTAAGAGAAAAATGGAAAAGATTAATTTGTTATTTAACAGATGGTTATTGAGAGTTCTTAATTTATGTCAAAAATCATTAATAAATATGACGGCGAAAAGAAAATAATTCTTATTGAGTATTACAGTTGACAGGAATATAAGTGCTTGATCAAGGGTAGATCATCTAATGCGGCAATTGTCACCGCATTAAATGCAGGGAGAAAGATTAATTTATTTCGACGTTTTTTATCTGTGCTTCGCGTTTCATGGTCAGCGTTGAGCCCACCGATGCCGCAATAATCGAGAGCAGTGCCAGCCATTGCACCAGAGTCAGATGCTCCCCGAGGAACAGCATACCCGACAGCGCCGCAAGGCCAGGCTCGAGGCTCATTAGCGTGCCAAAGGTGCGGGTAGGAAGACGGGTTAATGCAATCATCTCCAGCGAGTAAGGCAGCGCTGTAGAAAGCACGGCAATCGCCAGGCCGACGGGCAGCAGTGACCACTGCAGCAGCGAGCTGGTGGCTTCCCAGGCGCCCAGCGGCACAAAGATAATGGCCGCAATCAGAGAACCAAACGCGACCGTGGCCGGGCCGTGCTCTGCCCCTGCCTTTTGCCCGGCAATAATGTAGATAGCCCAGCAGGCACCGGCGCCCAGGGCGCAGGCCGCGCCGGCCAGATCTACGTGGGAGATGTCCTGACCCAGGGGAAGCAGGAACCACAGCCCGGCCACCGCCAGCACGACCCAAATAAAGTCCACCGCCCGGCGTGAGGCAAAAAGCGCCACGGCGAGCGGCCCGGTAAATTCTAACGCTACCGCAATGCCGAGCGGCACGGTGCGCAGAGAGACATAAAAGAGATAGTTCATGCTCCCCAGCGCCAGGCCATAAAACAATAAAGGCAGGCGTTGCTCAGGCTTAAAACGCAGGCGCCAGGGTTTAAAAATCACCGCGAGAATGAGCGTGCCTAAAAACAGGCGCAACGCAGTAACGCCCTGGGGGCCGATTAGCGGGAATAATGATTTCGCCAGCGATGCGCCGCTTTGAATCGAGGTCATGGCGATAAGTAAAACCACGATCGGCAGCCAGCGCGGCATATTACGGGAGGTTTGCGGCATCCTGCACCTTGTCAGTATTTGTTTATGTTTGGTCAAGAAAATAAAAGTCTGCCCAGTCTAAAGGATTAAGTTATGGCCGGTTGAACTTTCATTAAGAAAAATTCTCATGACGTGGAGTACGATCGGCGGACTTTTGTCAGTTTGTGTCAAAAAGAATTCCAGAATTATCTGAATGACGATGTTGTTAAAGGGATTAAAATTTGCCTCGCGAAGCGGTATTTCCCTTTTTTTTTAGTGATTTAGCATGTAGTGGAAATGTTATGTTACAGGAAAAAGATCGTTAGACAACACAATTGGCGAAGAGTTTCTGTCATGGTTTTGTTATATTTAAAACTTAGGACTTACTTGAAGCACATTTGAGGTGGATATTATGAAAAAAATTGCATGTCTTTCAGCTCTGGCCTGTGTTCTGGCCGTCTCCGTAGGTACCGCATCTGCAGCAACCAGCACCGTAACCGGTGGCTATGCTCAGAGCGATATGCAGGGCGTCGCTAACAAAGCTGGCGGTTTCAACCTGAAATACCGTTACGAAAATGATACCCCGCTGGGCTACATCGGTTCCTTTACCTACACCCAGAAAAGCGACACTTCTGACGGCGTGTACACCAAAGGTCAGTACTACGGCATCACCGCTGGTCCTGCTTACCGCATCAACGACTGGGCAAGCATCTACGGTGTAGTGGGTGTTGGCTACGGTAAATTCCAGGCTACCGAATTCCCTGCCGCTCACGATTCCGTTAGCGACTACGGCTTCTCCTACGGTGCTGGCCTGCAGTTCAACCCAATCGAAAACGTTGCTCTGGACTTCTCCTACGAGCAGAGCCGTATTCGTAGCGTTGACGTGGGTACCTGGATCGCTGGCGTAGGCTACCGTTTCTAATATCCCTTCCGGGATAGAAATAAAAAATCCGCCCAAGTGGCGGATTTTTTTTATCGCTAAACCGGCAAAAGTTAACGTGTCCTGGTCTCAAACATATCCGTCTGCAGATGAGTATAGTCCACTTTCTTCAGGTTGAAATTGGTTATCCAGATTGGCCCGGCCTTTTGCTCGGAAATAAACTTGTACTTCGGCGTAAGTTCTTTGGCCTTGATCCCCGTCCACGCAGAGAAGAAATTGAGAAAATCATTGGCGCTGCGACGTGCTTTGATCAGCCGATGAGTGGTGTCATCGCTCGACAACACCATAAACGGCACCTGGAAATTCTGCTGGAACTTGTCGTCGTGCGCCAGATATTGCACGTCGGTTCCACGTTCTTTAAAGGCGAGCCCGTGGTCGGAAAAATAGACCATTGAGAAGGTGTTCCCGGTGTTTTGTAGCTGCAGATAAAGCTGTTTTAGCAAGTCGTCGGTTTGCGTCATGCTGTAGATATAGCAGGATGTTTCTTTAGACTGCACAAAATCTTTGTATTTCCCCTGGGTACGATCGCAGGCCTGCGGGTGCGAACCCATCAAATGCAGCACAATCAGCTGCGGCGTATTGCGCTGAGTAGCAAAAACCTGAGCCGTCATTTTTAGCAGGGCTTCATCGCGGGTATTTTTATCGGCCTCAAAATCCCCATTTTTCAGGAACTGTACTTCGTCTGCGCGTTTAGCAATGCTGGCGATGGCGGTATCGTATTCGCCGATTTGCCCCTGATTTGAGAACCACCAGGTCTGGAAGCCTGCGCGGTTCGCCAGGGTAACAAAATTGTCCTGGTATTGAGGTTTACCATCCACGACGCGGTTCAGCGTCAGCCCAAGCGACTTTTGCGTTGAGCCACTGGCGGAGACGTAGTCCATAAACAGGCTGCCTTTTACCTGGCTTGCAAAGGGAGTGTTGTCCCAGTGGCCGCCAAAGGCACCCAGCGCATCACGGCGGGCGCTCTCACCAATTACCACGACATAGGTATGGTATTTAGGCTGCACCGACAGCACGTTCCAGGAATCTTTCTGCTGTGAAAGCGCCTTCATACGGGCCTGTTCTTCGACGACCTCATGGTTGTTGACCACAACGTCTTTCACAAAGCGCACTACCGGGTAGCCGGTATCTTTAAATTTAAACACGCCGCCGTAGGCGAGGTTGGTCACCGGCGTGACAAAAAAACAGACCACGCTGACGGCCAGGCATAAGCTATCGAAATGACCCCAGGGGCGCTTTTCTTCACGTTTACGGCGCAGTGCTATTACGCCAAGGGCAAGAATAAAGAGAGAAACCACATAGCTGTACCACGGGAAGATGGTCATGATTTCCGTGGATTCTTCAAAATTGGTGGAGTGCAATGCCAGCAAGGTATTGAAGTTGGGGGATCCGTAGGCCTGGCCGAACGGGAAGTACATTGCTGCCACAAGGCTGCAAAGTCCAAGCAGGGCTTTCTGGACGCTGGGAGCGGTGCGCCACAGCAGCATAAGGACGCAGCTAAAGGCAATGGCGTAAAGCAGGCTGAAGGCATAGCCCAGCGCGAAGTTTATCAGTAGAGACTGCAGAAAATAGAAACCAGCCCAGGGATTCAGCGCGATTCCGCGCGCAGTCAGGGTATCTTTAACCGTTACATTCATCTTTATTATGGTCTTGCAAAACGCCATGCGGTGACCCTGGCGATAAGGGCAGAGCCTGCCTGACAGACGGAAACGAAGGGGAATTGCACCGCATCTGCGAGCCGCTTCATGTGCAGGGCTGCAAGAAGATAGAGCCGTAAGATAAGAATATCAACTGATAACAGAGCGAGGTTTTGCGAAGCTGATTGCAAATCCGATAAATGATGGGGTTAAAGCTCGGCCAGATTAGCCATTAACGGGGATTCTGCAGGGGAATTGTGACAAAAGAATGATCGCTGGCGCTGAACGCTAAACAAAATCGCCAGGCGGCGGGGCCTGGCATTATTGTTGTTTTTCTTCTTTCTGCTGGGGTTTACCGGCAACCCAATCACAAATCATGTTCAGCAGCATTAAGCGTACCTGGAAGGGAGATTGTGTAAACACGTTGATGCACCTCTTAAATTCATTCATAGCGTCCTCCTGTTAGCCGTACGACCGTTTTTCCATAAACGAGCCTGACTGCATTACATACAGGTATAGCACAGGCTATATTTTATAGCCACGGCTATTTCGTTAATTTTTTGTGGATGAGCAATGCTGGTTTACAATAAAGCCTTCCGTCGTCAGATGACGACGCCGCGCCACTGGAAGAGGAAGCACTATGAGCCGTCGGGCAGGGCAAAAGAACAGCGAAAAAGTGACGCCATTACCGAATATTGAAGAGCATGTTGAGGGCTTCAGGCAGGTTCGCGAGGCGCACCGCCGCGAGTTAATTGATGATTATGTTGAGCTGATTTCAGATTTGATTCATGAAGTGGGTGAAGTTCGCCAGGTAGATATGGCGGCTCGTCTGGGAGTTTCCCAGCCGACGGTTGCCAAAATGCTAAAACGCCTGGCGTCCGTTGGGCTGATCGAGCAGATCCCATGGCGCGGCGTCTTTTTAACGCCGGAAGGTGAAAAACTGGCGCAGCAGAGCCGGGAACGGCACCAGATTGTTGAAAATTTCTTCCTCGCGCTGGGCATCAGCCCGGAGACCGCGCGTATTGATGCCGAAGGTGTGGAACACCACGTCAGCGAAGAGACGCTGGAGGCTTTCCGCAAATTCAGCGCAGAGCGGGGCATCGGTTAAACATGCTGCTGCGTCTTGCGCAGCCGTTCCTGCGCGATCGATTCCTGCATTTATTGTTGTTAATCGGCGTCGCCCTGAGCCTGGCGGCGCCGTTCCGCCCGGCTTTGTGGCCCGCAGCTATCGACTGGCATACCATTATTACGCTGGCCGGGCTGATGATGTTGACCAAAGGCGTGGAGCTGAGCGGGTATTTCGATGTGCTGGGCCGCAAGATGGTAGCGCGATTTGCCAGCGAGCGGCAGCTGGCGCTGTTTATGGTTGCCGCGGCGGCGGCGCTGTCGACTTTTCTCACTAACGATGTCGCGCTGTTTATCATCGTTCCCCTGACCATCACGCTAAAAAAACTCTGTTCCGTACCGGCAAGCAAACTGATTATCTTTGAGGCGCTGGCGGTGAATGCCGGCTCTTTGCTTACGCCCATAGGTAACCCGCAGAACATCTTGCTGTGGGGGCATTCCGGGCTCTCTTTCGGCGCATTTACCTGGCAAATGATGCCCCTGGCGCTGGCCATGACCGCCAGCCTGCTGGTACTGGCATGGCTGTGCTTTAGGCCAAAGCCGCTGCACTACGACGGCGACGTCAGCGAAACCAGGTGGCAGCCTAAGCTGGTCTGGTGCTGTCTGGCGTTTTATATCGTCTTTATTCTGGCGCTGGAGCTAAAGCTTGAGCTTTGGGGGCTGGGGCTGATTGCGCTTGGGTTCCTGGGGCTGGTGCGCAAAGTGCTGCTCAGTATCGACTGGAGTCTGCTGCTGGTGTTTGTAGTGATGTTCATTGATGTGCACCTCATCACCCAGCTGCCAGCGTTGCAGCACTCGCTTCAGGATGTGACTCAGCTCTCTTCTGGCGGGTTATTTAGCCTGGGCATTCTACTTTCTCAGTTTATCAGCAATGTGCCTGCCACTATTTTGCTGCTGAACTATGTGCCTGCTTCGCTGCTGCTGGCCTTCGCGGTTAATATCGGCGGCTTTGGCCTGTTGCCGGGTTCACTGGCTAATCTTATTGCCCTGCGTATGGCGAACGACCGCCGCATTTGGTGGCGCTTCCATCTCTATTCTCTCCCGATGCTTCTTTGGGCCGCGCTGGTCGGCTACGGCTTATTATTGCTTTTGCGTTAGCGTCAGCTCAGGCAGAAACAGGCAAGGAATGAGCAGAAATCCCCCATTCCAGAATCGCGCGCGACGCGTATAACTGGCAGTCCGCACTCTTCCTTCCTGAAATCCTGAACATGAGGTACCGCTATGCGTTATAAAAAATTGGGTAACACCGGCCTGTTTGTTTCAGAACTTTGCCTGGGTACCATGACCTTCGGTGGTGAAGATGGAATCTGGGGAAAAATAGGCCAGCTCGCGCAAAATGATGCCGACAAGCTGGTTGGACGCGCGCTGGAGGCCGGGATTAACTTTATTGATACCGCCAATGTTTACTCCGGCGGGCGTTCGGAAATTATCACCGGCCAGGCGCTGAAAAACCTGAATGTGCCGCGTGAGAATGTGGTGGTGGCCACCAAAGCGTTCGGCGAAACCGGCTCCGCCGGGCCCAACTCCCGCGGTTCATCGCGTTTTCATCTGCTGAATAGCGTTAAAGAGAGCCTACAGCGGCTGCAGCTCGACTATATCGACCTGTACCAGCTGCACGGTTTTGACCCTGCAACGCCGATAGAGGAAACGCTGCGGGCGCTGGACTCGATGGTGCAGCAGGGGCTGGTACGCTACATCGGCGTTTCTAACTGGGCGGCCTGGCAAATCATGAAGGCGCTGGGGATCTCCGAACGTCTGGGGCTGGCACGCTTTGCCTCTCTGCAGGCTTATTACACCCTTGCCGGACGCGATCTGGAGCGAGAGCTGGTGCCGATGATGCAAAGCGAAGGCGTCGGTCTGATGGTGTGGAGCCCGCTCGCGGGGGGCCTGCTCAGCGGCAAGTACGATCGCGACGGGAAAGCCGAAACCGGAAGCCGCCGGCTGGAGTTTGACTTCCCGCCGGTAAACAAGGATCGCGCGTTTGATTGCGTGGATGTGATGCGTCACATCGCCGACGCCAAAGGCGTTTCTGTGGCGCAAATTGCGCTGGCGTGGCTACTGCATCAGCAGGCGGTGACGACGATCATCATTGGCGCGAAACGCGTTGAGCAGCTCGATGACAATATTGCCGCGACGGGCGTTCAGTTGAGCGCGGATGAACTTGCAAGGCTGAATGCGGTGAGCGAGCTGCCGCGCGAATATCCGGGCTGGATGCTCGAACGGCAGGGCGAATATCGCCGGGAACAGCTGAAGAATCAGTCATAAATCGGGAATAATCTAGCCCTCACCCCGGCCCTCTCCCGGAGGGAGAGAGGGAAAACAAGCGATGCGATAAAACTATCGTTTCAGCTTCAAATGCAGCAAAGGGAAGGGATTCCCTTCGCCGTCGAGTTCAGAGCGCCCGGTTTGTGCGAACCCCATATGAAGATAAAAGCCCACGCCCTGCGGGTTTTGCTCATTCACATCCACCTCATCGACCTGCAAATGTTCAATGGCATACTGCAGAAGCTGCTTGCCCACGCCCGTGCCACGGCTTTCAGGCGACACAAACAGCATTTCAATCCGATTTTCGTGACAGCCGATAAAGCCAAGCGGCTCGCCGGTGTCGCTGGCTGCCAGCAGCATCGGGATCTGCGGCATATAAAGTTCGCGGACCTGCGGCTTCAGCGCCCTGATATTTTCCTCAGGTAAAAAATCATGCGTGGCGCGCACGGACGTTTCCCAGATTTCCGCCAGGGTATCAAAATCTGACGGGGTCGCTTGTCTTATCGTTAACATTCTTGTTCTCAGAGATCGTTAGTTAAACGGCGCTTCTTTCTTCAGGATCTTGTCGATCACATCCAAAACGCCTTGTTGATTGCAGTGTCCGGCCTGGTAGCTGGCAATGCGTTTGATTTTGTCCGGGGCGTTAGCCATGGCAAACCCGTACCGGGCCTGGGTCAGCATCTCGATGTCGTTGCCGCCGTCGCCAAAGGTCACCACTTCGCTGTCCTGGATACCCCATTTGTCCTGCAGGATCCGCAGGCCGTTAGCCTTATGAATCCCCGGAATAATCAGGTCGATAGAGCCGTGCCCGCTGGTGACCGGCACCATAATGCCTTCCAGCTCTGCGCCCAGAGCGGCCATGGTTTCATCGAGCTGGCTGTCCGGCAGGTTCAGGGCAAATTTGAAGAACACGTCGTCAAGGCCGGAGAAGTTTTCTACGTGTTCAAGGCGGTGATAGTACTTCGCCGCCAGCGCTTTAAAATCGTCGTCATAGCCGTTGAGGGTGTAACCGTTGCGCTTGCCGCAGGCGATGATCTCCACGTGCGGCAGGGTCAGCAGGTGATCGACCACGGTGTTGAACTCTTGTCTGGTCAGCTCGCCGTTGAACAGGTCTTCGCCTTCGCTGACCACCCAGCCGCCGTTATCGGCGACAAAAGAGATCTCGTGGGCAATCTCCGGGAAGAAGGAGATCAGCTGGAAATACTGGTTCCCGCTGGCCACCACAAAGCGAATGCGTTGCTCCTTCATTTGCTGATATTGCGCGGCAAAGCGTTCGCGATTGTAGGTTTTATCGTCATTAAGAAAAGTGCCGTCCATGTCTACTGCAATCAGTTTGATGCTCATTGAACTCTCCATTATTCAGTTTCTAAAGTCTGCCCGGAAGATTGCCCCGGTTTAGCCACCGCGCGGGCGACCAGGGCCGCAATCACCATCAACGTCAGCACGACTAACATGGCCTGACGCAGCCCGTAATGCTCGCCGAGGAAGCCCAGCAGCGGCGGGCCGACTAAAAAGGCGACATAGCCCGAAGCGGCGACGACGCTGACGCGACTGGCCGGATCGGGGCCGGTATCGCCCGCCGCTGAAATGGTCAGCGGGAAGCCTAAAGAGGTGCCCAGCCCCCACAAAATCACCGACACGCCCGCAAGGAAGGCGTTGTCGACAAACACAATGGTGCCGATGCCAATAATGCCCATAATCGCGCAGGCGCGGACCACAATAACGCGGCTGTAGCGGTCGATAAACCAGCCGCCGGTGAAGCGCCCGACCGTCATGCCGAGGGTAAAGCCCACGTAGATAAGCGACCCGGAGGTCGGGCTAAAGCCGTGCCCGTCCACCATCAGCAGCGGCAGCCAGTCGTTGGCTGAGCCTTCGGCAAAGGCCATCGCCAGCACGACAAAACCAATCAGCAGCAGCTGAATATCTTTATAAAACGGGCGGTGCGGCTCGTGTGTTTCGGTTTTCTCCGGGTTATCTTTGCCCACGCCGTGCGGCACGGCGATAAGCGCGATGGCAATTGGCGCAATGGTCAGCAGGCCTATCAGCAGCAGGTGCCCCCAGGACACGACGTTCCACGCGGTTAACGTCAGGCCAATCCCGGCGCCAACGAGCGTGCCCAGGCTAAAGAAGCCGTGCATCATCGGCAGCACCGTTTTCTTCATCAGGCTCTCGATAATGGCCCCTTCAACGTTCATCGCCACTTCTGATGACCCCATACCGCTGCCGAGCAGCGCCAGGCCGAAGGCAAACAGCACCGGGGAAGCCAGGTACAGCGCGAAGCTCATCATTAACATTCCGGCGACCATCAGCGTCATGCCGCTGCGAATAATGGTGCGGGTGCCAAAGCGTTTCACCAGCCAGCCGGAACAGAGAATACCGCCCATCGACCCTATCGACAGACCAAATAATACGATGCCCATTCCGGCCGTTGAGACGCTGAGCGTATCGCGGATGGCGGGCGTGCGTGTGGCCCAGGATGCCATCACCAGGCCCGGAAGGAAGAAGAAGGTGAATAACGCCCAGGTACGGAGCTGTAGGGCTTTTCTCTGCGAAACAGACATGAACAACAACCAGTGAAAGAGAAACAGGGGAGCAGACTAGCAAGCTTGTGTACATTTGTACACATCCCGGTATAGACTCTTTCTCATACTCTAAATTCAGGTAGGTAAAGATGAGCAAAGCCCCGCGTCGCAATGACCCCGAACGCCGCTCGCGCATTTTGCAGGCAACGCTGGATATGGTGGTCAAGCACGGCATCAGCGATATCACGCACCGCAAAATTGCCGCTGAGGCTGGCGTTTCGCTGGGGTCAATGACCTACTATTTTGCCGGGATTGAGTCGCTGCTTTGCGAAGCGTTTACCCTGTTCGCCCACCAGATGTCGGACAGCTACCGCGAGCGTATGCAGCAGGCCACCAATCGCGATGAGGCCTGCGAAGCGATTGTCGATATGATTTGCGGCGGCTGTGTGGCCACGCCGTATAACATGCAGGTGATGTACCAGCTTTACGCTTATGCCAGCTGTAATCCGCAGCTAAAAGACATCATGCAGGAGTGGATGATTCGCAGCCAGCAGGCGCTGGAGCCGTTTTTCGACCCGCTCACCGCCCGAGCGCTGGATGCATTCCTGGAAGGCATGACGCTGCACTATGTCACCGATCGCGAGCCGATGGGCCGGGACGATATGCGGGTGATGGTGCGCAGGATTGTAGGGGCAGGGGATGCAAAATAAAGCGAGTAGAGGGGCTGGTAAGCGTTTGTTATTGAAGCCTTAAAAAATAAAAACCCATTTATGTAAATGGGTTAGTGAAAACAATGGTTTGCAGTATTATCAATAAGTTAGGTTAGTGGTAAGGAGTGGCGATTACGGGGCAATGCCAACCGCTGCCGCCATTTTGTCGCCACTTGGCTCATCGTGACTTACTTTAAACGCCAGGGGCCTTTCTCCTCGACTTGCTCCACCGTTCCCTCTGACTCAAGTTCGCGGAGAAGGGCTACTACCCAGTATTGTTGCTGTGTACTTGGGGCTTTAGGGTAATCTCCCCAGTCCAGACCACAGAGACGAAATACTTCTGCTTGTTTCACTCCCTTACCATTAATGTGTCCATCCGGGTGTTTTGCCAAAGCAGCGAGAGCCAGTTCTTTTGCTTTAGTACGTAGCTCCAGCCCCTGTTTCTGTAACTCATTCATAATCAATCTCCCTGATAATCAAGACCGTCCTAATGATACTCCGCGAATGTCAGGCGCGCACGTGAGCTGAATCTAAGGATGGTTGACCCATGGTTGCCAAGGGATTAAAGCGCAGGGCTGTTTCCAGGTAATCGGGTGCCTGGTGGGATACTTACAATGCGACCTGCGACATTGAATCTGACTGAGCTGGTGATTGTAAGCGTTAATTGCAGAGTTGCTACGGTAGAAGCGCTTGCAGCGCAAGACTGCCCGGAATGGCAGGACAATTACTGGCTGATAAACCATGGATAATATTCATCAGGTTGAAGACTGGCTTAATGCGTTGCTGGAAAGAATCAATCCAGCAGAACGCCGCAAACTAATGCGTGATGTGACCACAAAGCTACGCCAGCAACAGCAGCAAAACATCCGGATGCAGAAAAACCCAGACGGTAGTGGGTTTGAGCCCCGCAAAGCCAGCGGTAGAGTGAAGCAAGGTCGGGTAAAAGCTCAAATGTTTCGCAAGCTGCGCACTGCGCGGTATATAAAAACTCGCACAACTTCTGATACTGCTGAGGTTGGATTAGATGCCAAAGTGCAACGCATAGCCCGCGCGCATCATTACGGACTACATGACAGAGTACGTAAAAATGGACCTTTAGTTATGTATGCTCTAGACAGTTGTTAGGAATAAGTGAAAAAACAGACAAGCTGCTTTATGGCACTATTTTAAAGCAGCTATCTCTCAAATAGAAAATTACCAAACTACCACAGAAGATGCGTCATAGAATTCAACTGATATATTATGGCTTCCAATATACTTCAAGGCATTATGCATGGCATCCTTGTTTAACTGTGCATTTGGATTCCCAAAAATGCTTACATAAACCTTTGTCACATTTGATGATTTTATTTTATCAAATATATGTTTATCAGTTTCATCCATAGAGTGGCCATGAATAAATAAAGTCCCCTCTAACTTACTAAGCCTACGACTACAATAGCTAAGGTATGGGTTGGATTGTATTTTTTGTTCTTTTTTGTCAGCAGTGGGTTCTGATACAAATAATGGGAAGTTACCATTATTTAAATTATGTCTCACTTGATCAATGATCGTTGCACCATAAGGATCGTAAACATGTTTTTTTATTGCTCCTTGTTCTTCATAAATATGCAATCCACCATGTAAAAAAAATACATTTTGTGACGGTATATCAAAACTCCATGTTTGAGGCCATCTAAACCCATCGTCTGTGTCGTAATTTACTGGGGCTAAAAGGTTTTGGTTTCTTGCCCAATACATTAATAGATCATAGTTTAAAGTAAAAAGGTTCTTGAATTTACTAATAAATAATCTTGAGTTTATATAATTTGCATTTGGAATTTCATAAGGATATGAAGGGTGTGTTTGTGAGACGACATCTATAAGTGCATTTTTTACCGAATCCTGATCAGCTTCAATTTGATTAATGATAGCTGCTTGAGAACCGTATATTGTTAATATGTTTTTAGCATGACTTAGTTGCTGCATTGCGACTTCAAAGTCATATGTGCTAACACTATCAAAAATTCTTCTTATGATTGCATCTCTATACCCAAAATTTGCTGAATTATAGAGGTTGCTATAGTGGAAAATTGTAGCGTCCCAAGCCTGTGAAAATCCATTTCCCATTAGCAGATGGGGTTTACCTGTTTCCACTGCGTGATTATAGGCATTGTCAAAAGTAAGCACTTTTAGTCCTTTTTAAAAGAATGAAAAATTTCACTTAGTTTTTTGTGTGGGAAACCACACAACCAAATAATCTATATCACAAAATCCTAATAATGTATTCTTCAAAAAATGAATACAAACCTAAATTAATGCTATCGCCGCTGCCATTTTCGCAAAACTTACAGGGGCTAAGCTGGCTTGGAATGGTGCAGTTGTCTCGCAGGGCCGCACTGCTGTCACTGGCCATTGGATGACAGAATGAGCCACTGGTCAGCAAAGGGACGTCCACTGTGGATAAGATTGAGCACCGCGGAACGCCAGACAGATTAACCGTTCGTGCCTGCAGTGCCGATTTCAGGGAAACGCTGAACATCAAACGGAAGCGCTCGTGACATGAAACCACCGTGGGTACGGTAGTCAGTGAGATTTCGACCCGGCACAAACTCACGACAGAACTGGATAAAGAGCTAGAAGCTCAGACGGTGGACCATCTCGACTAGACAAATGAGTCAGACTGTAGTTTTCTGATGCGCATAGCTAAAGAGTATGGCGCCATTGCCGCGATTAAAAATGGCAATCTGCTGTTCATCCGGTAGTGACGAGGAAAAACAAACCCTTGTCGGTAATGACCATTACCCGTGCGGCTGGCGATGGCCATCGTTTTAGCTTGGTAGATCGTGGCGCTTATACAGGAGTGACGGCCAGCAGGCTTCATACCCGTGAGACTAAGCAAAAACTAGTTGTGAAGGTTAAGCGTCATAAAAAGAAAGCGACCAGCAAACCCACCAGTGCTACGGAGCTAAAGCAGGGAGATTATCTAGTCGGAACGGATGAAAACGTGCTGGTATTAAGCCGGGCCTATGCTAACTGGGTAAACGCCGAACGGGCAGCTAAGGCCACATGGGAACGCATCAGCGCGGTGCTGCATCGTTCCCAATCCAACTGGCAATGGGGTGTGCTGATTTGTTCCCGAAGCTACCTGTTAGGGTGAATGGTTTCAAAAACCAGATTGATGAAGCGGAATGGATTATTACCACAGTGACCAACAGCATCAGTGACAGTGGGTTCATAACAAGTCTGGAGCTTGAAGTAAAAATGGATGATTTAGAAATGGAATGATGCGATATCATTGTTGCGGATAGTGGAAAAATGGTGAGGGCATAGAAATGATGAATTGTCCTATGTGTGGACAGGCGGTACATACCCGAAGCAGCTTCCAGGTTTCCAATGAAACCAAAGAACGATACAACCAGTGCACCAATATTGAGTGCGGGCATACGTTTGTGACGCATGAGACTTTTGTCCGTTCTGTGTGCCGTCCACAAAAGATCAGCGCCGCACCGCCTCATCCAAAAAGAATGCAGGAAGAATTATTTTCTAAAAAAATCAAAGTAATTCATATTCTTAGCTTCTAATGGCAATGCAGTTCAAGGTAGAGGATTGTTAATTTCCTGCATACTAAGTGAACGAGGCTTCTTAGTAGTAAGTGCCTTTAGCAACAATCCCTTCCTCACGCATTTTGGCTATAAATGGGACGCCATCGTCAATTAGATGGCTTTCATCCGACATTCTCTCTGAATTTTCTTCCGCAGCACAAATTGTGTCGCCAATTTCCTGCTTATGTAACCGTAAGCATTCTCTTCCTATCCCCAACCCTTTACAATTTTCGAGGCTAAGATCAGTGATGTAGTAATAGTCGGGCAGAGGCTCTTCATTTTGAACCAACATCAGACTGATGCTACCCAGTTTTTTGCCATCCTGAAAAACCTCAATGCACTCATCTTCAAGATCAATCTGATAGGTGTTTCCATCATTAGCTACAAAATTATAAAAAGACATAAAACCTTCCTAATTGAGATTTTTGAAATGCACGTTCTACTTCAATGCCTGATTAATATCACTTTGAAACAGCACATCCAAGAAAATTTTACTTAACTTCATACAGTTAAAGCAATTTCATGTTATTGACATGAGCATTCCAAATATATCGCGCTAGTTTTTGTGATGATTTCCTTATGGAATATCAATTTCAAAAGTTGCGCCGCCATTTTGTCGCCATACATAGGAAAGTAGTCGTGTAAGTGGTTGATTTGACGTGTAGTAAATTTCAGGCAACAAAAAACCCATCAACCTTGAACCGAAAACGGCGGGGTTGATGGGCTCCACAAATTGGGGACATCAAAGAAAAGCAGTGGCACTAATTCAGACTGACGCCCCGAAAGAAAGTTCGCTCTGGCATAAAAAAAAAGTATTTTTCTTTGTCTGTGGTGACGATCACAAACCTGGCCATATCACGACAATTAGTGTCCCGGCCAGCGTTAACAATACGTTAGCGATAGCATAGGTGCCGGCATACCCCAATGCAGGAATGTTGCTGCGGGCGGTGTCGCTGATGATTTCCATCGCTGGCGCACAGGTTCGTGCCCCCATCATCGCGCCGAACAGCAGCGCACGGTTCATTCGCAGCACATAGGCGCCGAACAGGAAGCAGATAATCACCGGCACCAGGCTCACGATAAGGCCGGAAATCAGCATCTGGCCGCCCACCGCACCGAGGCCGTTGCTGATCCCGCTGCCGGCGCTCAGGCCAACCCCCGCCATAAACACCATCAGGCCAAACTCTTTCACCATATTCAGCGCGCCCTGCGGAATGTAGCCGAAGGTAGGGTGGTTGGCACGCAGGAAGCCAAGCATGATGCCCGCGAACAGCAGGCCAGCGGCGTTACCGATGCCGAAGCTAAACGAGCTGAACTGGAAGGTGACCATACCCACCATCAGGCCAATAACAAAGAAGGCGCAGAAGGCCAGCAGGTCGGTTATCTGGCTGTGGATAGAGATAAAGCCGATGCGCTCGGCGACGGTTTTGACGCGCCTGGCATCGCCGCTGACCTGCAGGACATCGCCTTTGTTCAGCACGATGTTATCGTCGATAGGCATTTCAATCTGGCTGCGGATCACCCGGTTCAGGAAGCAGCCGTGGTCGGTCAGCTTGAGCTGCGCCAGGCGGCGGCCCACGGCATTGTGGTTTTTCACCACAATTTCTTCAGTGACGATGCGCATATCCAGCAAATCGCGGTCGAAAACCTCTTTGCCGTTTCTGAAGCTCGGGTCAAGGCGTGAGTGCGAATCCGGGTAGCCCACCAGCGAGATTTCATCGCCCATTTGCAGGACGGCATCTCCGTCAGGGTTAGCCAGAATGCCGTTGCGGCGAATACGTTCGATGTAGCAGCCGGTCTGGCGATAAATCCCCAGTTCACGCAGATTTTTGCCATCGGCCCAGGCAACCAGCTCTGGCCCGACGCGGTAGGCACGGATCACCGGGAGGTAAACTTTACGGCTCGCGTCGGTATCCAGACCGCGTTCGCGGGCAATTTGCTGGGCGCTGGTCTGCAAATCCTGGTGCTGCAGCTTTGGCAAATAGCGAGCCCCTACGATCAGGCTGACGAGGCCAATCAGGTAGGTCAGGGCATAGCCGAGGCTCAGATTATCCAGCGAGGTCGCAAGCTGTGCGGCGGGAATGCTTGAATGGCGAAGTGTATCGCCCGCTCCGACCAGCACGGGCGTGGAGGTCATCGCGCCCGCGAGCATACCGGCCGTCAGGCCAATATCCCAGCCAAACAGTTTGCCCAGCCCCAGTGCAATCAGCAGTGCGCTGCCGACCATCACCAGGGCCAGCATCAGGTAATTTTTGCCATCGCGGAAGAAAATAGAAAAAAAGTTTGGCCCGGCTTCGACGCCAACGCAGAAAATGAACAGCATAAAACCCAGATTTAGCGCATCGGTATTGATCGAGAAATGCTGTTGCCCGAGTAATAAAGAGACCACTAAAACACCAATGGAATTACCCAGTTGCACCGGACCGAGGCGTAATTTCCCCAGGCAGAGTCCGAGCGTTAGTACAACAAATAACAAAAGGATGTAATTCCCGTTTAACAAATCTGCGACGTTTATATTCACGAAGGCTAACTTCTTGTTTACCAGTAAGCTGTTGAAAGAGATAGGTTTATGCGCTAAGGTTTTGACGGTTCCGTCAGCGGCGACCGGCAAATTATCACGCATATAAATATCTCACGCGACGACCGAATTTCAGCCGCTAGTTTAATCTTTCTCTGTATCAGCGGCTAGTAAGAATATTGTGCTAAATGTGGCAATGCTTTATCGGCATGGATGGCCAGGCATTATCAAATCGGGTAAAGACGCTGCGGAATTTTCCGGTAGGGTATTTTCGAGCAAAAGCAGATGTCAGGAGGTAAAATGCACAGACGCGCGCAAAGGTGGTTGGGAATTACCTGCTGCTTCGTGCTCTTTATTCTGGTTTTTCTTTCGCTGCGCCTGGATGTGATGGGGCAGTTTATTGCCACCGGGCATTATGAGCTTGGGCTGCTCTTTTTCCTCTTCCCGGGAGCCGCGGCCAGCTTTTTTTCCCAGGGCGATAGAGTGGTCAAACCGCTTGTGGGAGCGATGCTTGCTTCGCCGTTTTGCCTGTTGATTGCCCACCTGTTTTTCCCCGTAACGCGTTCTTTCTGGCAGGAAATGGCCTGGGTGCTGAGTGCGGTATTCTGGTCGTCCCTCGGCTCGCTGTGTTATCTGCTGGTTATAATGTGCCGGAGCCGGAGCCGCACCCATAAAAAAACCGACTCCTGAGAGTCGGTTTTCTGCATTCTTAAAACTTACTGCGCGGTCTGGAACAGGTTCAGATGTTCTTTCGCGTAAGCTTCAAAATCGGTGCAGCCGCCAATGTGCTTCTGATCCAGGAAGATCTGCGGCACGGTTTCAACCGGTTTGCCCACGGTTTTTTCCAGGTCAGCTTTGGTAATGCCTTCGGCGTGGATGTCAACATAACGGAAGTTGAAGTCATCACGCTCGGCGGTCAGTTTCTCAGCCAGTTCTTTAGCGCGAACACAATATGGGCAGCCAGGGCGTCCAAAAATTACTGCAAACATGCTCTCTCCTCAGTTTTTATGGCCGATACGAACCGGCGAATGCGTTTATAATGCCGATATGCGTCACATTTTTAAAGAAGGTCGTGCCTGTTAGTTCGATGCCCGTAGGCTATCTGCGCTGAAAGGGCGTGGCGCGGCCTCGATGATAGCTGGTCTGAACACAGGAGACGCTGAGATGCAAGCGGTCGGATCGTTACCGAAGTTGGTGATTGTGCTGGAAGCGGCGGGCATAGGTTTTTTGGCGCTCGCTTTTCTCTCGCTGCAGGGATACCTGACGCTGCCCGCACCTGTGGCCACTGCCACGGCAGCCATAGTCATGGTATTTATTGGCCTTGGGCTGATGCTGCCGGCGGCAATAATCATGACGTGGAATATTGCTCAACGCCTTGCACTGCAGCTGACGCAGCCTGATTCTGCATCAAAACACTCTGATTTAAAAAAGCCAAAGGAAAATCACGATGACGCCGACCATTGATCTGCTTCGTTCCCACCGCTCAATTCGTCATTTTACCAGCGAACCTATTACCGACGAGCAGCGCGAAGCCATAATTGCCAGCGCACAGGCGGCCTCGACTTCCAGTTTCCTCCAGTGCAGTTCAATCATTCGCATTACGGATAAAGCGCTGCGCGAGCAGCTGGTGCCGCTGACCGGTGGTCAAAAGCATGTGGCAGAAGCGGCCGAGTTTTGGGTGTTCTGCGCCGACTTTAACCGCAACCTGCAAATCTGCCCGGACGCCCGGCTTGGGCTGGCTGAGCAGCTGTTATTGGGCGCAGTTGATACCGCTATTCTGGCGCAGAATGCATTTACCGCCGCAGAATCGCTGGGGTTAGGCGGCGTCTATATTGGCGGCATCCGCAACAATATTGAAGCGGTGGGAGAGCTGCTGGGCGTGCCGAAATACGTATTGCCGCTGTTTGGCCTTTGCCTTGGCTGGCCTGCCGCCACGCCGGATATCAAGCCGCGTATGCCGGCTGCGATGCTGGTGCATGAAAACCGCTATCAGCCGCTGAACAGGCCGTTGCTGGACGAGTACGACGAGCAGCTGGCGCAGTATTATCTGAGCCGGGACAGCAATACCCGGCGTGATACCTGGAGCGATCACATCAGCCGCACCATCATTAAAGAAAGCCGGCCTTTCATTCTTGATTATCTGCATAAACAGGGCTGGGCGACCCGCTAGTTAACGTGGCCGCCAGGCAATCAAAGCGGTAACCGATACATTTTCAGTATTAATCGTGGCCTCAAACGGTATTGGTTTCATCCGTCGGTGAGTCGTTATAACTGCTGAAGTTATAACGACAATCTGACAAGGAACCTTCTATGCCAACCTCTGCTTTTGATAATTCCCCTTTCTACGCCGCCGACATTATTCGTTCCCGCATTAACGGTCTGGTGCCACGCATCGCTTTCATCCTGGGCTCCGGGCTGGGGGAACTGGCGGAAAAGATTGACTCTCCCATCACTTTTTCCTACGAAGAGCTGCCCGGGTTCCCCGTCAGCACCGTTCACGGCCATGCGGGCGAACTGGTCGTCGGTACGCTGGCTGGCGTGCCGGTAGCCTGCATGAAAGGGCGGGGGCACTTTTATGAAGGTCGCGGGATGTCGGTGATGACCGGCGCAATTCGTACTTTTAAGCTCCTGGGATGCGAAATTCTGTTTTCTACCAACGCCGCCGGTTCTCTGCGCCCGGAAGTGGAGCCCGGAAGCCTGGTTGCGCTCAGCGATCATATTAATACGATGCCGGGCACGCCGACGGTTGGGCCAAATGATGAGCGGTTTGGCGAACGCTTTTTCTCGCTGGCAAACGCCTATGATGCCGACTATCGCGCCGTACTCCAGCAGGTTGCGCATGAACAGGGGTTCCCGCTGCACGAGGGAGTATTTGTTTCTTATCCCGGGCCAAACTTCGAAACCGCAGCGGAAATTCGCATGATGCAAATCATTGGCGGCCACGTGGTGGGGATGTCGGTTGTGCCTGAGGCGATCGTCGCTCGCCATTGCGGTCTGAAGGTGGTTGCCGTCTCGGCCATTACCAATCTTGCCGAAGGGCTGGGCAGTATTCAGCTTTCCCACGAACAGACGCTGAAAGCGGCTGCGCTGTCGCGGCAGAACTTCATTAACCTGATTTGCGGCTTCCTCGGCAAACTGGCCTGATCCTCACTGACCAAGGCAGGGAAAACAGATGGCGATTAAACTCCGCTTAAAAATTATGCTGTTTTTGCAGTACTTTATCTGGGGGGCGTGGCTGGTCACTTTGGGATCTTACATGATCAACACGCTCGGCTTTAAGGGGGCAGATGTTGGCATGGTTTACAGCACCAAAGGGCTTGCTGCGCTACTGATGCCGGGTCTTATCGGCATTGTGGCCGATAAATGGCTCCCAGCCAATCGGGTGTACTCTCTCTGCCATTTGGTGGGGGCGGGGATGCTGGTCTGGGCGGCCAGCATCTACCAGCCAGGGTTGATGTTTTGGGCCATGCTGGGTAATGCGCTGGCCTTTATGCCGACTATTGCGCTGTCCAATACGGTGTCTTACGCTTGCCTTGAAAAAAACGGTCTGGATACGGTCACGCATTTCCCGCCCGTGAGGGTGTTCGGTACCGTGGGCTTTATTGCGGCGATGTGGACCGTCAGCCTGATGGGGATAGAGCTGAGCAGCATGCAGCTCTATATTGCCGCGGGAGCATCCGGGATGCTGGCGCTGTATGCGCTTACGCTGCCGACTATCCCGGTGGTAAAAAACCAAGCCACGCGCAGCTGGGTGAGCCGCCTGGGGCTGGACGCGTTTGTGCTGTTTAAAAAGCCACAAATGGCGGTTTTTTTCCTGTTCGCCATGCTGCTCGGGGCGGTGCTGCAAATCACCAATACTTTCGGCAACCCTTTCCTGCATGATTTCGCCCGTCAGCCGGAGTTTGCCAGCAGCTTTGTGGTGAAGTATCCCTCGATTTTGCTGTCCGTCTCGCAGATGTCAGAAGTGGTCTTTATTTTGACGATCCCCTTCTTCCTGCGTCGTTTTGGCATTAAACAGGTCATGCTGATGAGCATGGTCGCCTGGGTGCTGCGCTTTGCGCTGTTCGCCTGGGGCGATCCCTCAGCCGTAGGTTTTGTGCTGCTGTTGCTGTCGATGGTGGTATACGGCTGCGCCTTTGATTTCTTTAATATCTCCGGCTCCGTTTTTGTTGAGCAGGCGGTGGAGTCACGTATTCGCGCCAGCGCTCAAGGACTGTTTATGACGATGGTGAACGGGGTTGGGGCGTATCTCGGGGCGATTGTCAGCGGTTATGTGGTGGATTATTTCACCGCCGATGGCGTCAAAGACTGGCCGACCATCTGGCTGGTATTTGCTGGCTACGCGCTGGTGCTCGCCGTCGTCTTCCACTTTAGCTTCCACTCTCGCCACCGCCAGCAGCGAGATTCTTCGGCATCGCTCGCACATTAAGGTGCCCGGCCTTACAGCAGGCGTAAGCGATGGTAATTTATGAGGCTTTCCACTCAGGGAGCCTCATGAATACATCTCAGCGTATCTATCGCACCGATCTTAAGCTGCTGCGTTATTTTCAGGCCGTCGCCGAGGAGCTGCATTTTGGCCGGGCCGCCGCGCGGCTGAACATGTCGCAGCCTCCCCTGAGTTTTCATATCAAAGAGCTGGAATCTCAGCTGGGTACGGTACTGTTTATCCGCCATTCGCGGCACGTGGCGCTGACTCACGCAGGCGAAGTCCTGCTGGAAGAGACAAAACAGCTGCTTAACAACGCAAGTCTTGCGCTGGCCAGGGTTGAACAGATTGGCCGCGGCGAAGGCGGTCGAATTCAGCTAGGGATTGTCGGAACCGCCATTTGGGGCGGGCTGCGGCTTGGGCTACAGCGGTTTATTGCGGACTATCCCGCCATTGATGTGACCTTTCGCGAAAAGTCCCCGGGGGATCAGCTGGCCTTGCTTGAACGCCACGAGATTGATGCCGGAATCTGGCGCATGGAAACCAGCCCGCCAGGCGGCCTGCGGAGTGCAAGGCTGCATGAGGCAACATTTATGGTTGCGCTGCCGGAGCAGCACCCGTTAGCCCGGCAGCAGACGGTGGATATTATCCAACTGCGCCACGAGCCATTCGTGACGATGACCGCCATTCACTCTGACTGGACGTTTCTGCAGCGAGTTTGCCGCGAAGCCGGTTTCACCCCACGGGTTGTTCGTGAGGCGGTTGAGCCGCAAACCGTGCTGGCGCTGGTGAGCATTGGTTTCGGGCTAACCATCATCGCCGACAGCTACGCGCAAATGAGCTGGCCTGGCGTGGTGTTTCGCCCTCCCACCAGGCCGATTCCCGCCGATCTTTATGCCGTTTTTGATCCGGTTCATCTCACTTCGAGCACGAAGCAATTAATTGAGGCACTTAAGAAGTCTCCCGTCGATTAGCCCATCGTTGTAAGGTCAGGGCAGTGGTATGATTAGCGGGCGGTTAATTTTGGTCTGGTTGCTCAGAGGTGCAGGTTGAAAATCGCTATTTTATCCCGGGATGGAACGCTCTACTCATGCAAGCGCCTGCGCGAGGCGGCGACGCGTCGTGGTCATCAGGTGGAGGTAATCGATCCTCTTTCTTGCTATATGAACATTAATCCGGCCGCGCCTTCCGTGCATTACAAGGGGCGTCAGCTGCCACATTATGACGCAGTTATCCCGCGTATTGGCTCGGCCATTACCTTTTACGGTACGGCGGTGCTGCGCCAGTTTGAAATGCTGGGAAGCTACCCGCTGAATGAGTCGGTGGCGATCACCCGCGCGCGGGACAAGCTGCGCTCGCTGCAACTGCTTGCGAAGCAGGGGATTGATTTGCCGGTGACGGGGTTTGCCCACTCGCCGGACGATACCAGCGATCTTATTGATATGGTGGGCGGTGCGCCGCTGGTGGTGAAACTCGTTGAAGGCACGCAGGGTATTGGTGTGGTGCTGGCCGAAACGCGGCAGGCGGCGGAAAGCGTGATTGATGCGTTCCGCGGCCTCAACGCCCATATCCTGGTACAGGAATACATCCAGGAAGCGAAGGGCAGAGATATTCGCTGTCTGGTGGTGGGGGATGAGGTTGTGGCCGCCATTGAACGGCAGGCCAAACCCGGCGATTTCCGCTCAAACCTGCACCGTGGAGGCGTCGCGCACCAGGTCACGATTACCGATCTTGAGCGAGAAGTGGCGCTGAAAGCGGCCAGCACGCTGGGACTGGACATTGCCGGGGTGGATATTTTACGCGCCGATCGTGGGCCGCTGGTGATGGAAGTGAACGCCTCGCCGGGGCTGGAAGGCATTGAAAACACGAGCGGGGTCGATATCGCCGGGCTGATGATCAAATGGATAGAGCGGCAGGCCCGCCCTGGGTACTGTCTTAAAACCGGGGGATAATTACCAAATCGGCGCTAATGCATAGTATGACGTGTCATTTTTGCGTAAGATGGCACGTTAATTTTTGAACCGGTAATGAGGTTTTTGCGTTTATGGATTCACTCGTGGTCCCGACTCTGGACACTTTACGCCGCTGGCTGGATGAAACTGGCGTAACCTTTTTCGAGTGCGATACCTGCCAGGCGTTGCATTTGCCCCATATGCAGAACTTCGATGGCGTGTACGACGCGAAAATCGATCTCGTGGACAACATTATTCTGTTTTCCGCATTGGCAGAAGTTAAGCCGTCGGCACTGCTGCCGCTGGCGTCCGATCTCTCCTCGATAAACGCCAGCTCGCTGACGGTAAAAGCATTCCTCGACATCCAGGATGATAACCTGCCCAAGCTGGTGGTGTGTCAGTCGTTGTCTGCCTCGGTGGGCATTACCCGTGAGCAGTTTGCCGCCTTCGTTCAGCAGAGCGAAGAGCAGGTCTCGATGGTGATCCTCGAGGCCTGTGCTAACCAGCTGCTTTTTGTGGCCGAAGAAGAAGAGCGCGACGGCACAATTATTCACACCCACTCTCTGCACTGATCCTTTCTTTTTTAACGCAGCGGCCACCAGCGCCGCCGCGTTCTGCATGTTTTTATTCTGTCATAAAGCCGTCACAGCCAGACAAATCCCTGCCATAAGGCGCTATTTTGCCGCCTGAATAGACGAAAGATGTCTGAAAAGTTGATAAAAGGCGTTTTTTCATCCGGGCTATAGTCGCCAACCCTGGCTACAGTTATTCTTGCCTGGCTCGTAAAAACGGGCAACGTCTGCCTGAAGATTACCCAAATTCTTTTTCAGCAGAATGAATAGAGATGCATGAATTTTGCATGCTAAAAAACATGCGGTGAATGCGGATAAGCCACATTGCGTAAATTCGGCTCATTCGAGCCTGGTTTGGCCTTTATTCAGAAGGAATGAAATTATGCATTACCTACGTAAAAAAGGGTTGTTGGGGATGGTTGCTGGCGCGCTGATGGTGGCTTCTACTGCCAGCTCTGCCGCCGAACAAAAGACGCTGCACGTTTATAACTGGTCTGACTATATTGCGCCGGATACCCTGGCAAACTTCACCAAAGAAACCGGCATCAAAGTGGTCTACGACGTGTTCGATTCCAACGAAGTGCTGGAAGGCAAACTGATGGCGGGCAGCACGGGCTATGACCTGGTGGTGCCGTCTTCGCAGTTCCTCGAACGCCAGGCCCAGGCCGGTATCTTCGAGCCGCTGGATAAAAGCAAACTGCCGAACTACAAAAACCTCGATCCGGAAATGCTTAAGCTGGTGGCGCAAAACGACCACGACAACAAATACGGCATTCCGTACATGATGGTAACAACCGGCATCGGCTACAACGTCGATAAAGTGAAAGCTGCACTGGGGAAAGACGCGCCGGTGGACAGCTGGGATCTGATCTTCAAGCCGGAAAACCTTGAAAAACTGAAAAGCTGTGGCGTGTCGTTCCTGGACGCACCAAGTGAAATTTATGCCACCGTGCTGCACTACCTGGGCAAAGATCCGAACAGCACCAACGCCGCGGACTACACCGGGGCGGCCAACGATCTGCTGATGAAGCTGCGGCCAAATATTCGTTACTTCCATTCGTCGCAGTACATCAACGATCTTGCCAACGGTGACATTTGCGTGGCGATTGGCTGGTCCGGGGATATTCTGCAGGCGGCAAACCGCGCCAAAGAAGCTAAAAATGGCGTGAATGTTGCTTATTCCATTCCTAAGGAAGGCGCGATGGTCTACTTCGATATGTTTGCCCTGCCGGTGGACGCGAAGAACAAAGACGAAGCGTACCAGTTCCTCAACTACCTGATGAAACCGGACGTTATCGCCAACATCAGCAATCATATTTACTACGCGAACGCCAACAAAGAAGCTACGCCGTTACTGAGCGAAGAGGTCCGCAGCAATCCGGGAATTTACCCGCCGGCGGATATTCGTGCCAAGTTGTTCACACAAACGGTGATGCCGCCGAAGATTGACCGGGTTATCACCCGCGCGTGGACTAAGGTTAAAACAGGCAAATAGTCCTGTGACACCCTGCACCGGGCGGTTGCACCAGAGTTGTGCAATCGCCCCAGCCTGAACGGAAGCCCTTGTTTCCAGAATGGCGAAAAGTACGGCAACCGGGCCGTATCTTCTTTTTGATTTGCCGGAGAGCAACAGAATTGAACGACGCAATCCCTCGCCCGCAGTCCAAAACATCCAAAGCGCTGACGCCGCTGCTGGAAATCCGTAACCTCACTAAATCGTTTGATGGCCAACATGCCGTGGATGACGTCAGTCTGACCATCTATAAAGGCGAAATTTTTGCTTTGCTGGGCGCCTCGGGCTGCGGCAAATCCACGCTGCTGCGCATGCTGGCGGGGTTTGAACAGCCAAGCGCCGGGCAAATCATGCTTGATGGCGTCGATTTGTCGCATGTGCCGCCTTACCAGCGCCCGATCAATATGATGTTCCAGTCCTACGCGCTGTTTCCGCACATGACCGTGGAGCAAAACATCGCTTTTGGCCTGAAGCAGGACAAACTGCCTAAGGCAGAAATTACCCGCCGCGTTGCAGAAATGCTGACGCTGGTACACATGCAGGAGTTTGCAAAGCGCAAGCCACACCAGCTTTCCGGCGGCCAGCGCCAGCGCGTGGCGTTGGCCCGAAGCCTGGCTAAGCGCCCCAAATTACTGCTGCTCGACGAGCCCATGGGGGCGCTGGATAAAAAGCTTCGCGACCGGATGCAGCTGGAGGTGGTGGACATTCTTGAACGCGTCGGCGTGACCTGCGTGATGGTGACCCACGATCAGGAAGAGGCGATGACCATGGCCGGGCGAATTGCCATCATGAATCGCGGCAAGTTCGTGCAAATTGGCGAGCCGGAAGAGATTTATGAGCATCCAACCACCCGCTATAGTGCGGAGTTTATCGGGTCGGTCAACGTGTTCGAAGGGCTGCTGAAAGAGCGTCAGGACGACGGACTGGTGATAGAAAGCCCTGGTCTTGTGCATCCTCTGAAGGTGGATCCTGACGCTTCCGTGGTAGACGGCGTACCGGTTTTCGTTGCGTTGCGCCCGGAAAAGGTGACGCTTTGCGAGGAGCCGCCCGCCGATGGCTATAACTTTGCCGTCGGAGAAGTGGTGCATATCGCCTACCTCGGCGATCTCTCCATCTACCACGTTCGGCTGAAAAGCGGGCAGATGATCAGCGCCCAGCTGCAAAATGAGCACCGCTACCGTAAAGGAGCGCCCACCTGGGGGGATGAGGTTCGTCTGTGCTGGGATGCCGACAGCTGCGTGGTTCTGACGGTTTAAGGGGGCAAGATGACAACACTTTCTGAAGGCCCGGCAGAGACGGCGGTTCCTCAATCCTCGGGCGTGAAGCGTTTGCTTGCCCGTTTGCAGATGGCTCACGGGCGCAAACTGGCGATCGCGCTGCCGTATCTGTGGCTGATCCTGCTGTTTATGCTGCCGTTCCTGATTGTTTTTAAAATCAGTTTTTCGGAAATAGCCCGGGCGATCCCACCTTACAGCGATCTGGTGAGCTGGGCCGATGGCCAGCTGTCGATCACCCTGAATCTGGCGAACTACTTCCAGCTGACCGACGATCCGCTCTACTTCGAGGCTTACTTGCAGTCTTTGCAGGTGGCGGCAATTTCAACGCTGTGCTGTCTGGCGCTGGGCTATCCGCTCGCGTGGGCGGTGGCACACAGTAAACCCTCAACGCGAAACATCCTGCTGTTGCTGGTGATCCTGCCTTCATGGACCTCGTTTCTGATCCGCGTGTATGCGTGGATGGGCATCCTGAAAAACAACGGCATATTGAATAACGTGCTGCTTTGGCTCGGGGTTATCGACCAGCCGCTGACGATTCTGCACACCAACCTTGCGGTCTACATCGGGGTGGTTTATGCCTACCTGCCCTTTATGGTGCTGCCGATTTACACCGCGCTGACGCGCATAGATTATTCCCTGGTGGAAGCTTCGTTAGATCTCGGCGCGCGGCCGCTGAAAACGTTCTTCAGCGTGATTGTGCCGCTCACCAAAGGCGGGATTATTGCCGGTTCGATGCTGGTGTTTATTCCGGCGGTAGGGGAGTTTGTGATCCCGGAACTGCTCGGCGGGCCGGACAGCATCATGATTGGCCGCGTCCTGTGGCAGGAGTTCTTTAACAACCGCGACTGGCCGGTGGCCTCAGCCGTGGCGATTATCATGCTTCTGCTGCTGATTGTGCCAATCATGTGGTTCCACAAATATCAGAACAAAGCGGCGGAGGATCACGCATGAACAACTTACCGGTTGTGCGTTCTCCGTGGCGTATTCTGATTCTGGTCATTGGTTTTACCTTCCTGTATGCGCCCATGCTGATGCTGGTTATCTACTCGTTTAACAGTTCTAAACTGGTGACGGTGTGGGCCGGCTGGTCAACACGCTGGTACGGGGAGCTGTTCCGGGATTCAGCGATGATGAACGCCGTTGGCCTGAGCCTGACCATTGCTGCGGCGGCCGCCACGATGGCCGTTATCCTGGGGACGATTGCGGCCGTAGTGATGGTACGTTTTGGTCGCTTTCGTGGCTCAACCGGCTTTGCCTTTATGCTGACGGCGCCGCTGGTTATGCCGGATGTGATCACCGGGCTGTCGCTGTTACTGCTGTTCGTGGCGCTGGCGCATGCGATTGGCTGGCCGAGCGACAGGGGGATGCTTACCATCTGGCTGGCGCATGTGACGTTCTGCACCGCCTATGTTGCGGTGGTGATTAGCTCACGCTTGCGGGAACTGGATCGCTCCATCGAAGAAGCGGCGATGGATCTGGGGGCGACGCCGCTGAAAGTGTTCTTTGTGATCACCGTGCCAATGATCTCACCTGCCATTATTTCTGGCTGGCTGCTGGCGTTCACGCTGTCGCTTGACGACCTGGTTATCGCCAGCTTCGTCTCCGGGCCAGGGGCGACCACGCTGCCGATGCTGGTGTTCTCAAATGTGCGTATGGGGGTCAACCCGGAAATCAACGCGCTGGCGTCGATTATCCTCGGCGTTGTGGGCGTTATCGGCTTGATTGCATGGTGGTTTATGGCGCGGGCAGAAAAGCAGCGGCTGCGCGATATCCAGAGTGCAAGACGTGGTTAAAACGCCTAAAATCTGCAATGATGTGCCTCCGGTGCCGCGCCTGTCGCGGCACCGTGACGTAAGGAACGCGAGGTTGTGGAAATTATCAGGAAACAGCGGTCATCCCATGCAAAATTAAACGTCCCCACGCTGGTGATGGTGGCGGCTATCGGCATCGTCACTACCCGATGCCTGGATTTGCTGCTGCTGTTTAATATGCTCGGGGTTAGCGGAGTGATGGATTTTGTGCACCGCAGCGTGCAAACCTGGCCCCTGACGCTGGTTTTTCTTGGCAGCCTGTTGATGCTTTTTGTCGAACTGCGCTGTGCCTTTGTGATTGTCAAAGGGCGTAACTGGGGGCGCTGGCTGTTCCTGCTGACCCAAATTATTTCCGTGGTCTGGTTGTCTCTGTCCTCACTGGGATGGGGATACCCCGAATTATTCAGCATTGCCGGGGGCAGCAAGCGTGAGATCTTCCGTTCGCTGTTCACTCAAAAGCTGCCGGATATTCTGGTGCTGATTTTGCTGTTTGTCCCTGCCCGCAGTCGGCTTTTTTTCAGACTTCAGTAAGCGCAGAGTGCTACAATCTGCGCCCTCGTTTTTTCTCAGGGTTTCTCTATGCAATGCGCGCTCTATGATGCCGGCCGCTGCCGTTCCTGCCAGTGGATTGAACAACCGGTTGAAGACCAGCTTCTCGCTAAAATGACCGATCTCCGGCAACTGCTGGCAGGCATTGCGGTGGGCGAGTGGTGTCAGCCGGTCAGCGGCCCTGAGCAGGCATTTCGCAACAAAGCCAAAATGGTGGTCAGCGGCAGCGTGGAAAAACCGCTGCTGGGGATGTTGCACCGCGACGGCACGCCCGAAGATTTAACCGACTGCCCGCTTTATCCCGCTTCATTTGAGCCTGTCTTTGCGGCACTGAAGCCTTTTATTGCCCGGGCGGGATTAACGCCTTACAGCGTCGCGCGCAAGCGTGGCGAGCTGAAGTACCTGCTGCTGACCGAAAGCCTGGCGGATGGCGGCATGATGCTGCGCTTTGTGCTGCGTTCGGAAAGCAAGCTGGAGCAGTTAAAAGCGGCGCTGCCGTGGCTACAGCAACAGCTGCCGCAGCTCAAGGTGATTTCGGCCAACATTCAGCCCGTACACATGGCGATTATGGAAGGTGAACAGGAAATCCCGCTGACTGAACAGCGTGCGCTCGAAGAGGTTTTCAACGGCGTACCGCTCTATATTCGTCCGCAAAGTTTCTTCCAGACTAACCCTCAGGTTGCTTCCCGGTTGTACGCCACCGCCCGTGACTGGGTGCGCGCGCTACCCGTCAACCATATGTGGGATCTGTTCTGCGGCGTGGGGGGATTTGGCCTGCACTGCGCCACGCCGGAGATGAAGCTAACCGGCATCGAAATTGCCCCGGAGGCGATTGCCAGCGCGAAGCAGTCGGCTGAAAAACTGGGTCTGCATAACATTCATTTTCGGGCGCTGGATTCCACGCAGTTCGCCGTCGCCCAGCAGGATATCCCGCAGCTGGTGCTGGTGAACCCGCCGCGCCGTGGGATCGGTAAAGCGCTGTGTGATTATCTGGAGCAGATGGCTCCGGCGTTTATCGTCTACTCAAGCTGCAACGCGCAGACCATGGCGAAGGATATTCAGATGTTGCCGGGTTACCGGGTAGTGCGTACCCAGCTGTTTGATATGTTTCCGCATACTTCGCATTACGAAGTGTTGACGCTGCTGGAGCGTTGTCCTTAACTTTGACATTCGTGCTAGTGGTTTCTGCAGACCCGGCCTAAGGTTCCGTTCACGTCCAGTTCGGTTTGATATGCCATCACAGAGACGGTGAACGGCTCGGGGGAGCCACCGTCACTCCCCCGAGACTCCGGACTCCCGGCCAAATAAATCGACCGCGTGAGCGGCAAACCTCCGTTTTATCTCCCAGTCCTGGGTCGGCTGAGATGCGTTCCCGACGCTCTCAGCTACAACGTATTTGCTTCTTTTACCCTCACCCTAACCCTCTCCCCGGAAGGGAGAGGGAATAGATTGCGTACTGTTCTGTCTGTTGTTTTCTCCCTCGCCCCTTTGGGGAGAGGGCCGGGGTGAGGGGGTAAATTTACTGCGGGAACCACTGAGTACTGATCTTCTGATAAGTCCCGTCCGCTTTAATCGCCGCCAGCGCGTCGTTCAGCTTCTTCAGCAGGGCCTGATTATCCGGGCGCACCGCAATCCCTAAACCGGTGCCAAAGTACCGTGCGTCGGTCACATGCTCGCCCACGGTGCCCAGCTGCGGATTGGTCTTCAGCCATTCGTTCACCACGGCGGTATCGCCAAACACGCCATCAATACGGCCATTTTTCAGGTCAATAATCGCGTTCTGGTAACTGTCGTAAGAGACGGTTTTGATCTCAGGATGTTTATCCTGTAGGTATTTCTGGTGCGTGGTGCCGTTTTCCATCCCGATGCGTTTGCCTTTGAGATCGTCCAGAGAGGCAAACTGGCCTTTTTTAGCAATGACCACCGCCGAGTTGGCGTAGTACGGATTGGTAAAGGCGACCTGTTTGGCACGTTCAGGCGTGATATCCATCCCGGAAATCACCGCGTCGTATTTACGGAACTTCAGGGAAGGGATCAGGCTGTCGAAAGCGTGGTTGGTGAAGGTACATTCAGCCTGCATTTGTTTGCATAATGCTTTGGCCAGATCGATATCGAAACCGACGATCTGATTGCTGGCGTCCAGAGATTCAAAAGGAGGATAGGTTGCCGAAGAGCCGAAGTTAATTTTCTCCGCCGCGGCCGCGCTGAATGCGGCTGTAGCGAACATAGCGGCTAACAGTAACTTTTTCATGCGTGTTGCTCCTGTCTGTCAATATTGTTTTAAATCGCCGTTTCCCGGCGTCTAACCACCATGCCAAAATGTGAATTTATATGCAATAAAAATGTATAATTATATTTGTGTGGGCGTAAAAAAAGCGGGTTGCCCCGCTTTTCCTCTGAGCTTGTCTAGCTGCGGCGTTCAAAGGCCAGCGCCCGGCGTTCGATCAGGCGCATCAGCAACGTAAGCAGCCCGTTGACGATGAGGTAGACCAGACCGGCGGCGCCGAAGACCGCCACATCATAGGTGCGGCCATACAGAAGCTGCCCGTAGCCCATCACTTCCATCAGCGTAATGGTGTAGGCCAGCGAGGTGCTCTTGAACACCAGCACGACTTCGTTCGAGTAAGAAGAGAGCGCGCGCTTGAAGGCATAAGGCAGCAGAATAGCCAGCGTATCTTTCTTGCTCATCCCTAAGGCGCTGCAGGACTGCCACTGACCTTCCGGTATGGCGCGAATAGCCCCGTAAAACAGCTGTGTAGTATACGCGGCGCTGTTCAGAGAGAGCGCAATCAACGCGCACAGCCACGGCTCGGAAAGCAGGTGCCACAGCACCGGATAATGCTGGAGCGACGGGAACTGCCCTGGACCGTAGTAAATCAGGAAGATCTGCACCAGCAGCGGCGTGCCGGTAAACAGTGTGATGTAGGCGCGCACAATGTGCACTAGCCCCGGCGTTTTAAGCGTCAGAACGATGGTGAACAGCAGCGACAGCACGAGCGCGACGGCAATGGAAGCGGCGGTGAGCGTCAGGCTGGTGTGCAGACCTTTCATCAGCTCCGGTAAATACTCGAGCATCAGCCAGGTCTCCGTTCAAAGCGCGTGGCGCGCAGGTCTATGCGCTTCAGGATGTACTGACTCAGCAGGGTAATAACCAGATAAATCGCCGCCGCAATCACGTACCAGGTAAACGGCTCCTGGGTGCGCGTGGCGATACTTTTGGTTTGCAGCATCAGGTCGTTGACGCTGATAAGCGACACCAGCGCGGTGTCTTTCAGCAGCACCAGCCACTGGTTACCCAGGCCCGGCAGGGCGTGACGCCACATCTGCGGCATGACCAGCCGGAAGAAAATCGCGGTTTTGGATAAACCCAGCGCCTGGCCCGATTCCCACTGCCCAACCGGCACCGCTTTCAGCGCGCCGCGCAGCGTCTGCGACGCATAGGCGGAATAGAGCAGGGAGAGGGCAATCACGCCGCAGAGGAACGGACTGACGTCAAAGTTCTCAATCTCCATTTTAACCGGGATGGCGGTAAAACCGAGGTTGAGGGTAAAGCCGTCAGAGAGCATCAGCAGCAGCTGGGAGGAGCCGAAGTAGATAAACAGCACCACCAGAATTTCAGGCAGGCCGCGGAAAAGCGTGACTATCCCGGAGCCTATCCATGCCACCGGGCGCCATTTGGCGGATTCCCAGACGGCAAAAATCATCGCCAGCACGAGGCCGACGATGAGGGCACAAACGGCAAGGCCGACGGTCATCCCGGCGGCGCTTGCTAATGGAAACAATTCGTTCATCGGGTCGATTACTTCTGGAACCATTTGTCGTAGATGGCTTTGTAGGTGCCATCTTGTTTCACTTTATCCAGCGCGGCGTTGAATTTGCTCTGCAGGTCAGTGTTGCCCTGGCGCAGGGCGATGCCGAGGCCGGTGCCGAAGTAATCTTTGTCGGTCACTTTATCACCCACGGCAACCAGTTCCGGGCTGGCTTTCAGCCACTCGGTCACCACGGCGGTGTCGCCGAAGACCGCGTCGATACGACCGTTCTGCAGATCCAGCTTAGCGTTCTGGTAGCTGTCGTAAGGCACGGTGGTGATTTCCGGGTGCTTGTCGGTGATGTATTTCTGGTGGGTGGTCCCGTTCTGGATGCCCACTTTTTTGCCTTTCAGCGCCGCAATATCTGCGTACTTGCCCTTCACGCCAACAAACAGCGCGGAGTTGTCATAGTAAGGTTTGGTGAACAGCACCTGTTTTTCACGTTCAGGGGTGATGTCCATTCCCGCCATTACCGCGTCAATACGGCGGAATTTCAGGCTTGGGATCAGGCTATCAAACGCCTGGTTGGTGAAGGTACAGGTGGCATCGATCTGTTTGCAAAGGGCGTTTGCCAGGTCAACGTCAAAGCCGACGATCTTGTTGTTGGCGTCGATAGACTCAAACGGAGGGTAAGAGGCTTCGGTAGCAAAACGGATAGTCTGTGCGGCGGTAGCAGAAAGGCTCAGAGTGGCTAAAAGAGTGGCCAGCAAAACTTTTTTCATTGTCGTTTTCCCGTTCAACATCAGTGAGAGAGATAGAATTTAAACGCATCGGTTTGCGGGTTAGCAAAGCAGCTGGCATCACCTTGTTCGATGATGTGGCCGTTTTCCATATACACCACGCGGCTGGCGGTTTTACGCGCCACTTCTACTTCATGGGTCACGATGACCTGAGTAATGTTGGTTTCCGCCAGTTCGCGGATAATGCTGACGATCTGCGCGGTGATTTCCGGGTCCAGAGCGGCGGTAGGCTCATCAAACAGCAGAATCTGCGGCTCCATCATCAGGGCGCGGGCAATGGCAACACGCTGTTGCTGGCCGCCGGAAAGGTGCAGCGGATAGCGATCCATGTAAGGCTTCAGGCGCAGGCGCTCAAGCAGTTTATCGGCGCGTTCACGCGCTCGATCTTTGCTTAATCCGAGCACGCGGCACGGTGCTTCAATCAGGTTTTGCAGCACGGTTAAGTGCGGCCACAAATTGTATTGCTGGAAGACCATGCCGACGTTCTGGCGCAGATCGCGAATCGCTTTGTCGCTGGGGGCTTTGGCAAAGTCGAAAGTCGCGCCCGCGATGCTTAGTTTACCGGAGCGCGGCATCTCAAGCAGGTTAAGGACGCGCAGCAGAGAGCTCTTGCCGGCACCGCTCGGGCCCAGCAACACCAGCGTCTCGCCCTGCGGGCAATGTAGTGTGATATCGAACAGCGCCTGATGGGCACCGTAAAAGCAATTAATGCTGTCTAGTTGAATACTCATGCGCTGAAGTTGAATAGCAATTGAGGCCGCAAAGGGTACCTTTAACAGAATAGTTATGCAATCTTTGTGCGTTAAAACCTATAAGTAACGGCTTACTTCGCCTAAAGTTAGCACAAAATAGCGAGGCGGGTGGTGGCTAAGTATAAAAAACCGGGATCCCTGAATATTCCAGACTATTTACAGGGGTTACGTTTCTTCCACCCGCATAGCGTCAGCATAAATTGCCGCTATTTCCCTTCAACTGCCTGACGCAGCGTGCCGGTTGGCGCATGGCTCGCCGCGCCGAGGTAACGCACATCGTCCACCGTCCAGCACTGGCCTTCGCGGACCATCAACACTTCATCTTTCCAGGTCTGGCTGCCGCGGGTCAGCTCGACGCGCAGAGGAATATTTCGCGCATCGGTGTTCGGGATAGTTGACGCCGAAGCCACGCTGGCCCGGTCAGGCCCTTCGGACTGGCTGGAGAAGATATCGCTGCGGGTAAACGCACTTTGCGCCGCCGCAGAGGCACTGGATTTTTGCAGGAGCTGGAACAGGGAATCGCTCAGATAAGGGCGTAGCGCGGCAACGGAACTCAGGCCTTCGCCCTTGTGCGCGATACGGTAATCATAGAACTGCTGAGCGACGTCATCCGGGCCGCCGCTAACGCAGGGACCGCTGCGGGTGCCGATGTCTTTGAAGGCCGGGGTGACGGTGGTACAGGCCGACAACACCAGCGCACAGGGGAGAAGGGCCAAAGCTGAGCTGCGCATTTTTATTTCCTTATTTTCTCAGGAGGACTACCTTAGCATAGCGTATTGGCTCAAAATCGCGTGGCGATTGCCGGGCTAACATGTTGATGGCAAAGAGAGGAGAACGTGATGCAGTTTACAACGACGCCAGGCCTGGAAGGCCACACCATTACTGAATACTGCGGCGTGGTGACCGGGGAAGCTATCCTCGGCGCCAATATTTTCCGCGATTTTTTCGCTGGGGTTCGCGATATCGTCGGCGGCCGCTCCGGGGCTTATGAAAAAGAGTTACGCAAAGCGCGGGACATCGCATTTCGTGAAATTCAGGCACAGGCCGAAAGCCTGGGCGCCAACGCCGTGGTCGGGATTGATATCGACTATGAAACCGTCGGCAAGGACGGCAGTATGCTGATGGTTTGCGTCAGCGGAACGGCGGTGAAAACGCGCCAATGAAAACCAGGATCTTAGCGCTTGCCCTGGCGCTGTTACTGGCGGGCTGCGCCGGGCAAAAAGGGATTGTCGATCGAGGCAGCTATAAAGTGGACACCACGCATCAGGCTCAGGCCGCGTATCCGCGGGTGAAAATTCTGGTGATCCATTACACGGCGGATGATTTTTCAAGTTCGCTTTCCACGTTGACCGATCGTAACGTCAGCGCCCACTACCTTGTTCCTGCCGCGCCGCCGCTGTCCGGCGGGAAACCCGTTGTCTGGCAACTGGTGCCGGAAGCGCAGCTGGCCTGGCATGCCGGGGTCAGTTTCTGGCGAGGAGCTACGCGAATTAACGACACATCCGTAGGGATTGAGCTGGAAAACCAGGGCTACACGCGGGTGGGTGGTGTTCAGCGCTTTTATCCCTTCAGTCAGCCGCAGATTGCGGTGCTTGAGGATTTAGCGAAGCAGATTATTGCGCGCTATAACATCGCCCCGCAGAACGTGGTGGCTCACGGAGATATCGCGCCGCAGCGCAAGGTTGATCCTGGCCCGCTGTTCCCCTGGAAGCAATTTGCGGAAAAAGGGATTGGCGCATGGCCGGACGCCGCTAGAGTGGCGTTTTATCTTAACGGCCGCGGCCCGCTGCAGCCCGTGGATAAAACAGAGCTGCTGGATGTGCTTTCCCGATATGGCTACGAAGTGCTGCCGGGCATGACTGAGGCGCAGCAGAAAAGAGTGATTACCGCCTTCCAGATGCACTTCCGCCCGGCCAACTACAGCGGCGAGGTGGATGCGGAAAGCCTGGCGATTGCCGAGGCATTACTGGAGAAATATGGCCAGGGTTAGCCCCGGTGCAGCGTGCCGTGATCTTTCAACCACAGCGCGGTCCGGCGAATGCCTTCATCAAGGGTGATGATAGGCTGGTAGCCCAGCTCCGTTTCCGCACGCGTGGTGTCCAGCGTTAAGTCGAAGTTCAGCTTGGAGACGCCGTAGTGCGTGAGCACCGGCTCTTTGGCAGACTTATTGCCAAAGTGCTCCAGGCTGCGGGCGATAATATCCAGCATCGGGTAGGGCACCGAGCGAATGCGGCATTTAATGCCCAGCTCGTCGATCAGCTTCTGCACGATAGTCCGCAGCGGGCGCGCTTCCATATTGGTGATGTTGTAGGCGCGGCCAGAAGGTAAATCCTGTTTCTGCGTTGCCAGCCACATCGCGTGTACTGCGTTTTCAAGATAGGTCATATCCACCAGCGCATCGCCGCCGCGCGGCAGCAGTACGCTCCCGTAGTGGCGCATCATCTGCACCAGACGCGGGAAAAACACTTTATCGTGCGGCCCAAACAGGCTTTGTGGGCGCAGAATGGTAAAACGCGTGTTCGGGTTGGCCTGCGCCAGCAGCTGAATCACCTCTTCGCTGGCGGCTTTGCTACGGGCAAATTCGTTGGCGAAACGCACCGGGCGAAAATCTTCGCTGATGTTTCGGTGGTGGTGGTAGTCGAAGTAGAGCGACGGCGACGAGATATGAATAAAGTCACGTACGCCCCAGGCCACGGCCCATTCACCCAGACGGCGCGTGGCGCGAACGTTGGCGAGGTCAAAGGCTTGCTGGGTTCCCCACGGCGAGGTGAAGCTGGAGCAGTGCCAGAGCGTGTCGACGTCGGCGAGCATCACCTTAGCCTGGGAAGAGACCAGCTCTGTCAGGTCGGCATGGACAAATTCGGCGCCCATTTTCTGCAGCAGTTTGCCCATCGCTTCGTTGCGCCCGGTGGCCCGAACGCTGATGCCCCTGGCGCGTAAATACTCGACCGCGTTTCGGCCTAAACCGCTGGTTGCGCCCGTGACCAGTACCTTCATGTGACCAACTCGTTTTGTTTGAGATTAACGCTGCGCATTTTTCCGTGAAACGGCAGCGCATGCAATGGGAATACTGAAAGATTAGGAGCTAACTTCTCTTTTTGATCGAGTTTTGTTCCGCTAAATGAACAATTCGCCGCGCCATTCCCTTAAAGATAAAGAGATGGGCGGGGATCATCACCAGCCAGTAGAGCAAACCGGCGCAGCCGTGAGGGTGCCACCAGGCTCTGACGTCCAGCCGGCGCTGGTGGCCATCATCCTGCAACGTGAATGATAGCCGCCCAAGGCCCGGAGCCTTCATGCCAAACAGCAGCGTCAGCTCTTTTTCCGGCTCGGCGATAATCACTTTCCAGCTATCGACGGCGTCACCCACTTCCAGCCTGGCTTTATCTGGCCGCCCTTTGGCAAGCCGATGTCCAACCAGTAAATCCATCAGCGCGCGGGTTTTCCACAGAACGTTGCCAAAAAAGTAGCCCTCTTTGCCGCCTAGCTGGTTGATGACCCGCCAGAGCGAAGAGAGCGGGGCCTGGGTGGTCAGCGTACAGCCCGCCTGTTTGGCAAAAAAACCGTAGTCGGGTCGCCAGCGGGCAAACGCCTGGGCGTCGTAGCCCCAGTCCTGGGAGTTGGCGAGCTGGTGCTCGTTCGCCAGGGTCAGGCGCACGGCGTCGTCAAAGCTGATGAGCTGCTGCGGGATGCGTTCGCGCAGGCTACGGTCGTCCGCCAGCAAATCATGTTCCAGACCCTGAATCAGCGCCTTAGCAATACCGGGCGGCACCGAGGTAATGACATTCAGAAACCATACGGAAATCCAGCTAGTGGGGAGTGGCACGGGGATCAGCGGTCGGCGGCGGCCGCTGATAGCCATAAAGCGCTCAAACTGTTGCTGATAGCTCAGGATTTCCGGCCCGGCGGCTTCAAACAGGCGATGTTCTGTGGCCGGATGGTCCAGCAGTGCGACGAGGTAGTGCAGCAGGTTATCCAAAGCAATCGGTGAAGTCCGGGAGCGAACCCAGCGCGGTGGCGTCAGCACCGGCAGGTTGTAGACCATATCCCGCATAACCTCGAAGGCCGCAGAGCCAGCGCCCACAATAATCCCTGCGCGCAGTTCGGTGACCGGTACGCCAGAATCACGCAGAATATCCGCGGTGATTTGCCGGGCTCTCAGATGCTTAGAATGCGTTTGTCCGCTTTTGGCCTGCAATGAGCTGAGGAAAATGACCTGCTTAACCGGATGTTCGGTCAACGCGTCACGCATATTCAGCGCCGCCTGGCGTTCAAACTCCAGAAAATTATCGCCGTCGCCCATGCTGTGGATCAGGTAATACACCGTATCCACGCTTTCCAGTAAGGCGCCCAGGCGGTGCGGCCAGTGCAAATCCACGTGCCGGCATTCGACGCCCGGCCACGGTTGCTTTTTCAGCCAGTCAATGCGGCGGGCTGCGGCGGTGACGTGATGTCCCGCCGCCACGAGTAACGGCACCAGGTGCTGGCCAATATAGCCGCTGGCGCCGAGGATCAGTATCCTTTGAGGTTCTGCCATCGTCCCTGATTCCCGTTAGTTTTGCAGGAAGCTGCGCCAGTGTGCGACGACTTCAGCCAGCTGGCTGCGGGTGACGTCCAGATGGGTGACCAGGCGAGTTGCCGGGCCTGCGCTGATGATGATGCCGCGCTCGCGCATGTAGGGCCCTAAATCTTCCGCTTCTTCCGCCGTCATGCGTACAAAGACCATGTTGGTGTCCTGACGCATCACATCGACGCCGATTTCGCGCAGCTCGCCTGCCAGCCAGTGGGCGTTGTCGTGGTCTTCTTTCAGGCGCTCAACGTTATTTTTCAGCGCATACAGGCCTGCCGCCGCGAGGATGCCGGCCTGACGCATGCCGCCGCCCGTCATTTTGCGCCAGCGTACGGCGCGCTTGATGTACTCTTTGCTGCCCACCAGCAGGGAGCCAACCGGCGTGCCCAGGCCTTTCGACAGGCAGATAGTGAAGCTGTCGCAGTAGCGAGTAATCTCTTCCAGCTGGCAGCCGTAGGACACCACGGCGTTAAAAATACGCGCGCCGTCTACGTGCAGCGCCAGATTGTGCTTGCGGGTGAACTCCCAGGCCTGCTGGAGGTATTCGCGCGGCAGCACTTTGCCGTTATGGGTATTTTCAAGACTCAGCAATTTGGTGCGGGCGAAGTGAATATCGTCCGGTTTAATTTTTGCCGCCACTTTATCCAGCGGCAGCGTGCCGTCGCGATCTGCTTCAATGGGCTGAGGCTGAATGCTGCCCAGCACCGCTGCGCCGCCCGCCTCATACAGGTAGTTATGCGCGGCCTGGCCGACGATGTACTCTTCGCCGCGCTCGCAGTGGCTCAGCAAAGCCACGAGGTTGGCCTGCGTGCCGGTAGGTAAAAACAGGGCAGCTTCTTTCCCGCTGATTTTTGCCGCGTATGCCTGAAGTTCGTTAACAGTGGGGTCGTCGCCGTAAACATCATCCCCGGTCGGGGCGGCCATCATTTGCTCCAGCATGGCGCGGGAAGGGCGGGTAACGGTATCGCTGCGTAAATCGATCATGACGGGTCCTTTATCAAGAGGCTGCGCCCGGACGGTTATCCGGGCGCCTGAGGCAACCTTCTTTTTTACCGGAACCAGTTGGTTTTCGCCAGCTCGATCACTTCATCTCCTCGCCCGCTGATGATGGCGCGCAGCATATAAAGGCTGAACCCTTTCGCCTGTTCCAGCTTGATCTGCGGCGGGATAGCCAGCTCGTCTTTGGCGACGACAACATCGACCAGTACCGGGCCATCGGTGCTGAAGGCTTTTTCCAGCGCGGCGTTCAGCTCTTCAGGTTTTTCAACGCGGATGCCGGTGATGCCGCAGGCTTCGGCGATACGGGCAAAGTTGGTGTCGTGCAGTTCAGTGCCGTCGGTCAAGTAACCCCCGGCTTTCATCTCCATCGCCACAAATCCGAGGACGCTGTTGTTGAACACCACGATTTTAATCGGCAACTTCATTTGCGAGACGGACAGGAAGTCGCCCATCAGCATACTGAAACCGCCGTCGCCGCACATCGCCACCACCTGGCGATCCGGGGCGGTGGCTTTGGCGCCCAGCGCCTGCGGCATAGCGTTAGCCATTGAGCCGTGGTTAAACGAGCCCAGCAGGCGACGTTTGCCGTTCATTTTCAGGTAGCGCGCGGCCCAGACGGTAGGTGTGCCTACGTCGCAGGTAAAAATGGCATCATCGGCAGCGTAATGGCTGATTTGCTGCGCCAGATATTGCGGGTGAATTTGCTTGCCTTCCGAGGGTTTGGCCAGCTCATCCAGTCCTTCACGCGCTTTGCGGTAATCCTCCAGCGCTTTATCGAGGAAGCTGCGGTTGGTTTTCTCTTCCAGCATCGGCAACAGGGCCGACAGTGTGGCTTTGATATCGCCCACCAGCGCCATGTCCACCTTGCTGTGCGCGCCGATACTGCCGGGGTTGATATCAATCTGGATAATTTTTGCATCCGTCGGGTAGAACGCGCGGTAAGGGAACTGGGTGCCGAGCAGGATCAGCGTGTCCGCGTTCATCATGGTGTGGAAGCCGGATGAGAAGCCGATTAATCCGGTCATGCCGACGTCGTAAGGGTTGTCGTACTCAACGTGCTCTTTACCACGCAGGGCGTGAACAATAGGCGCTTTAAGGGTTGCCGCCAGCTGCACCAGCTCAGCATGCGCCCCAGCGCATCCGCTGCCGCACATCAGGGCGATATTGTCGTTGTAGCGCAGTAGCTGGGCGAGCTTTTTAAGCTCATCGTGGGGGGGAACCACAATGGGCTGCGGCGCAGGATACCAGTGCGTCGTGGCATGTTCTGGCGCGGGTTTGAGCGCCACGTCGCCGGGGAGCACCACCACGGAAACGCCTCGATTCAGAATGGCTTTGCGCATGGCAATCGCCAATATCTGCGGGATCTGCTCCGGGTTAGAAACCAGTTCGCAATAGTGGCTACATTCGCGGAAAAGCTCTTCGGGATGTGTTTCCTGAAAATAGCCGCTGCCTATTTCGCTGGAGGGAATATGGGCGGCAATGGCGAGAACGGGCACGTGATTGCGGTGGCAATCGTACAGGCCGTTTATCAGGTGCAGGTTACCTGGCCCACATGAGCCGGCGCAGACCGCAAGCTCGCCGGTGAGATGCGCTTCGGCCCCGGCGGCAAAAGCGGCGACTTCTTCATGGCGAGTTGGCATCCATTTAATCGTGCCCATCCGGTTGAGGCTGTCGCTGAGGCCGTTCAGGGAATCGCCGGTGACGCCCCAGATACGTTTCACGCCCGCGCTCTCAAGGGTTTTGGCCAGCCAGGCCGCTACGGATTGTTTCATCGGTTTTCCTTGTCCAGTGTGATAGCGCTTACAAGCTTAGTTCAATTCTGCGTAACGGCAGGGAATGGCCTCCCTAAATCTGGGGCTATTTGTTAGCAAATATTAAGCGTAAATTATTCTCGTTATCATTTTAAAAGGGTGGCAATTCATATGGTTACTAAATTGTTAAATGTAGTGAATGGCACGCTAAATAAAGACGATCTGGGAAAACTGTTACTGCGCCTTGCGGTCGGCGGGCTGATGCTCTTTCACGGTCTGCACAAGCTGTTTGGCGGCGTAGGCGGAATTAAAGGAATGCTGGTCGCGCATGGCATTCCGGAGTTTGTCGCCTACGGTGTGCTGCTGGGCGAGGTGCTTGCCCCGCTGCTGATTCTTTTGGGGATCCTTACCCGGCTGTCCGCGCTTGGGCTGGCGTTCACCATGATTGTGGCCTGGCTGCTGGTGGGCGTAGGGGAAACCTTTATGCTGGATAAAACCGGGGCCTGGGGCATTGAAAGCCTGATGTACTTTTTCCTCGGCGCGCTGGCGATAGTTTTTTGCGGCGCAGGGCGTTATGCGTTTGGCAAGTCTGCCTGGCGGTAGAAAAAGAAAAGGCACCGCGAGGTGCCTTTTTAGCTCAGGCGAGCACCAGGTCGCTCTGAGGGTGGCAGGAGCAGGCCAGCACGTAGCCGCTGGCAATTTCCTCTTCCGTCAGCGTCATGGTGCTCGAGACGGTATAGTCACCGGAGATCACTTTCGTTTTGCAGCAGCCGCAAACCCCGGCACGACAGGCGGCATTCACCGGCACGCTGTTGCTTTCGAGCGCGGCAAGCAAAGTACTGCCCACCGGCGAATAAAACTCGCGTATCGGCTGGAGCGTGGTGAATTTCAGGCCGCCCGCTGTTGGCGCAGCGGCTGGCGTGAAGAACACTTCCTGGTAAAACGCCGTTACCCCTAACGCTTTCACTTCTTTCTCAACCATGGCCATATAAGGCGCTGGCCCGCAGGTCATCACCGTGCGGCTGGCGATATCCGGCACCGCGGCCAGGATCTCGCGGGTTAGCCGCCCGGCGATAAAGCCGTGGGTCGCGTTATTTTCTGCCACCAGCGTGACCGGGTAATGCCGCCATTCTTCAGCAAAAATCACGTCCTGCGGGGAACGCACATTGTAGATGACCTGCACGTCCGCCTGCGGGCGATGCTTTGCCAGCCAGCGGCGCATGGCCATAACCGGCGTGACGCCGCAGCCCGCCGCCAGCAGCAAATAGCGCTCCGACAAGATGTTTTCACAGCTGAACTCGCCCTGGGCTTCAGACAGCCACAGGTAGTCGCCGACTTTCACTTCCCCGGTCAGCCACTCTGAGCCAGCGCCGCCGTCGATGCGCCGTACCGTCAGCGTGATGAACTCGCTCAGACCCGGAGTGGATGAAATCGTGTAGGCCCGCAGCGTCTCGCTGCCGTTGCGAATGCTCACCAGGGCATATTGTCCGGCTTTGTAGGGATAGAAGTCGTGGTTGATCAGCGACAGCGTCCAGACATCCGGCGTTTCCTGGTGAATATGGTGTACCTGCATACGGTGCGGGCACAGCGGCGTTGGCATGGTCATGGCTGCTCCTTACGCGCTCATTAACTGTTGGATGTCTTGCTCAACGGTGGTGATGGCGCGCAGGCCAAATTTCTCGTTCAGCACCGCCAGCAGATTTGGCGTCAGGAAGCCCGGTGCGGTCGGACCGGTCACGATGTTAGTCACGCCGAGCGACAGCAGCGTGAGCAGAATCACAATCGCCTTTTGCTCAAACCAGGAGAGCACGAGGCTCAGCGGCAGGTCGTTCACGCCGCAGCCGAGTTTCTCAGCAAGGGTAACCGCAAGAATAATCGCTGAATAAGCGTCGTTACACTGGCCGGCGTCCACCAGCCGAGGCAGCCCTTCGATGTTGCCGAAGTCCAGCTTGTTAAAGCGGTATTTGCCGCAGGCGAGGGTCAGGATCAGGCAGTCCTGCGGGACGCTGGTAGCGAAGTCGGTGAAGTAGTTACGTTCCCCGCGCGCGCCGTCACAGCCGCCGACCAGGAAGATGTGGCGAAGTTTTTCCCGGCTGACCAGGTCGATAAGCGTATCTGCGGCACCCAGCAGCGTCTGGCGGCCAAAGCCGACGGTGATCAGATGCTCGATTTCGCTGTACGGGAAGCCCGCCATTTGCTGTGCCTGAGTAATCACCGGGCCAAAGTCGTCGCCTTCGAGGTGGCTGACGCCCGGCCAGCCGACGATGCTGCGGGTCCAGATACGGTCATCGTACGAGCCCACGGTCGGGTCGATGATGCAGTTGGAAGTCATGACTATAGGGCCAGGGAAGCGGGCAAATTCAGTCTGCTGGTTCTGCCAGCCGCTGCCGTAGTTGCCGACCAGGTGTTTGAATTTCCGCAGTTCTGGATAGCCGTGTGCCGGAAGCATTTCACCGTGGGTGTAGACGTTCACGCCGGTGCCTTCGGTTTGCTCGAGCAAGTTATAGAGATCTTTCAGGTCATGGCCGGAAATCAGGATGCACTTCCCGGCGACCGGGCGCACGTTAACCTGGGTTGGGGTGGGATGGCCGTATTTGTCCGTTTCCCCCAGATCCAGAATGCTCATCACTTTGAAGTTCATCTGGCCGATTTCCATAGAGCAGTCCAGCAGCGCGCCCATATCCGCAGGCCAGGTGCCGAGCCACGCCATGATTTTATGATATTGGGCGTAAATATCGTTGTCGTACTGGCCCAGAACGTGCGCGTGTTCCATGTAAGCGGCAGCGCCTTTCATGCCGTACAGGCACAGCAGGCGCAGGCCGAGAATATCTTCGCCGATGTCGGCTTTATCACGATTTGGCGTGAATTCTGCAGCCTGACGCTGCAGTTCACCGAGATCGCTGCTGACCAGCTGAAGCTCTGCCATCGGGTTAGAGACGATGGCCGCAGGATCGATAGCCAGCGTGCGGGCTTTCAGATCTTCGCGCATCGCAATGGCATCGCGGGCATAGCCAACGATGCGGGCGGAGTCGAAGTTCACGTTGGTCAGCGTTGAGAAGAAAGCGCGGGGAGCAAAGTTATCAATTTCGTGATCGATAATGCCACGTTCGCGCGCGGCAACGGCCCAGGCGGACAGCCCCTGCAGTGTCGCGATCAGCAGATCCTGTAGATCGGAAGTTTGTGCCGTTTTACCGCAGACGCCCTGGGCATAGGCGCAGCCGTCCCCGGCCGGGGTACGAATGGTCTGTTCACATTGCACACAAAACATGATGTCACCTTAAAGTTATATTTTAAATACATGTTTAAGGTTAGGCTGCGGATTAACAGGTTAAAAGGACTTTTTGGTGCAACTTAAAGGGAGATTGATATAGCTCAACTTTGGCGGCAGCAGGCTACCGCCAGAGAGGTATCAGGCGGCGAAGAAGGCGATAAGCAGTGGGGTCAGCAGACTAAGAATAAACCCGTGAACGATGGCGGCAGGCACAATTTCCACGCCGCCGCTGCGCTGCAGCACCGGCAGGGTAAAGTCCATTGAGGTTGCGCCACACAGGCCGAGCGCCGTGGAGCGGCTGCGGCGTACCAGTGCCGGAATAAGCATAATCGCCAGTAGCTCCCGTACCAGATCGTTAAAGAAGGTCGCGCTGCCGATCACCGGCCCGTAGGACTCGGTCATCAGGATCCCGGACAGCGAATACCAGCCGAACCCGGAGGCCATAGCCAGACCTGTTTTTATCGGCAGGCCAAGCAGCAGGGCGTTAATCACCCCGGCAACCATCGAACTCAGGACAACCACAATGGCGACAATAATACCGCGGCGGTTGAGAACGATTTGCCGGAAGGTCATGCCGCTGTTGCGAAGCTGGATCCCGACCAGCAGCAGCAGGAAGATAAGCGTGTATTCGCTGGCCTCTGTGGCGTATTTAAGCACCTCAAACCCGGTTAGCCCCAGCAGGAAGCCCAAAGCCACTACGCCGCAAAGCTGTAAGGATTCCAGGGCCATCGCCAGACGCGAGGGCAGTTTTTCCTGTTTGTGCTGATGCCGCCACGGGAGAGAACGTTCCAGCAGCAAGAGGCCGGCGATGTTACACAGCAGGATCACCCCGATGCTTATCACCGAGTAATGCAGGATAGTCAGCAGGTTGCTGGCGAGATTATCGAGAAACGCCAGGCTAATGCCCATCAGGAAGAGGATCACGTAAACAATCCAGCCCAGCAGGCGGTGAATCAGCCTCAGCAGGTGGGGTTGTTTCAGTGGGATCAGGTAACCGGCGAGCAACGGCACCAGGATAATAAGTAATCCTGACAGCATGGGAGGGACAATCCTTGTAGTTAAAATGTTACGACGGATGTCACACTACCGAAAGAAATGAATTGAGTCGAGTAGGGGCGAAGAAAAAGCTTTGCGTGGGGGAAAAAAGAAAACAGCAGGCTTACCGGGGTAAGCCTGCATGGAGACTTAGCTGCGTTTTTCCAGCAGGGTACGATAAATAATACCGCCCAGAATCCCACCAATAATAGGCATGACCCAGAAAAGCCACAGCTGATCCAGCGCCCAACCTCCCTGGAAAATAGCCACTGCGGTACTGCGCGCAGGGTTTACGGAGGTATTGGTAACCGGAATACTAATTAAGTGAATTAAGGTTAATGCCAGGCCAATGGCTATTGGCGCAAAGCCCGGTGCAGCAAATTTGTCCGTTGCACCGTGAATAACAATCAGGAATCCGCAGGTTAATACGATTTCAATCACAATGGCGGACAGCATGGAATATCCGCCCGGGGAATGTTCACCGTAGCCGTTAGAAGCAAAACCGCTGGCTGCTGCATCAAAACCTGCTTTACCGCTGGCGATTAAATAAAGGATAGCGGCTGCAACAATACCGCCAATCACCTGGGCAATGATGTAGCCAATCACTTCTTTAGCCGGGAAGCGGCCACCGGCCCACAGGCCAAGCGTGACGGCCGGGTTGAAGTGGCCACCGGAAATATGACCGACGGCAAAGGCCATGGTCAGCACGGTTAAACCAAATGCAAGCGCGACGCCCACAAAACCAATGCCTAATTCCGGAAATGCTGCCGCTAATACTGCGCTACCGCAGCCACCAAATACCAGCCAGAACGTTCCGAAGAACTCGGCTGCTAATTTTCTAAACATAACCACCTCTGATAAAAGCCAGAAACAATACAAGGCTCATGCGCTAAATGACATGACCCCGACTGTCGCTAATTCACCGTCATTAAGTGAATGACGAAAGTAATATTAAATGCGCGTTAATATTAGGTATTTCGTCAATTCGCCACCAGCACAATAAACTCCGGTTTTTTGATTTAGGGCAATGAGGTGTTATTCCTTTTCTGAGGAGAGGTAGCAGAAGTATAGGTTATCTTTGAATGAAGTAAGAATATTCCGGATAATAAAAAATTCCCTATCAGCACGAATGGATTATGGTAAGCGCGGCGTGTTTTTATCGCGTAACGCTTTGACATTGTGTGGTTACATTGCGCTCCGGGTTGCCGCTATACTCGAAAAGGACGATGGATAAAAGCGGATGCACAGGAGGCGATATGTTTCTCGAGCGGGTTGAGATAGTTGGTTTTCGCGGTATTAACCGTTTGTCGTTAATGCTTGAGCAAAACAATGTGCTGATTGGCGAAAATGCCTGGGGTAAATCCAGTCTGCTGGATGCGCTGACCCTGCTACTTTCTCCACACTGGGAGCTGTACCATTTTGTTCGCGAAGATTTTTATTTTCCCCCCGGCGAGCTGCATGGGCGTGAAAGTCACCTGCAAATTATCCTGACCTTCCGCGAAGCCGCATCCGGCCACCATTTAGGGCGCCGGTATCGTAATCTTTCCCCGGTTTGGGTCGAGGGGAACGACGGCTTTCATCGTATTTACTACCGTCTGGAAGGAGAGCTTGGGGATGAAGGGACGGTTTTAACGCTGCGAAGCTTTCTCAATGCCCACGGCCAGCCGCTGGCGCTGGACGAAATTGACGACATGGCGATGAATATCACGCGGCTGAACCCCGTGCTGCGCCTCAGAGATGCTCGGTTCATGCGGCGACTGCGCAACGGCAGCATGCCGGAAATGCCGGAAACGGAGCTGACCGCGCGCCAGCTGGATTTCCTGGCGAGAGAGCTGGTATCAAGGCCGCAAAATCTCACCGATGCTCAGCTGCGCCAGGGGCTGTCGGCCATGGTGCAACTGCTCGAACACTATTTCTCTGAGCAGGGCGCGATAGCGCACCAGCGCCTGATGCGGCGGCGTTCTCACGATGAGCAGCGCAGCTGGCGCTATCTGGATGTGATCAACCGGATGATCGACAAACCAGGCAGTCGTTCGCACCGCATGATCCTGCTGGGCATGTTTTCCACGTTGCTACAGGCAAAAGGCAGTATTGCGCTCGACAGGGACGCCCGCCCGCTGCTGCTGGTGGAAGATCCTGAAACGCGTCTGCACCCGATTATGTTGTCTGTCGCCTGGCACCTGCTGAATCTGCTGCCGCTGCAAAAAATTACCACGACAAATTCCGGAGAATTGCTCTCGTTGACGCCGGTAGAGCATGTTTGCCGGCTGGTACGTGAATCTTCCCGCGTGGCCGCGTGGCGGCTTGGACCGGGGGGGATGAACGCCGAAGACAGCCGCCGAATTGCTTTTCACATTCGTTTTAATCGCGCGTCTTCGCTCTTTGCCCGCTGCTGGCTGCTGGTGGAAGGCGAGACCGAAGTGTGGGTGATGAACGAACTGGCGCGGCAGTGTGGACACCATTTTGATGCCGAAGGTGTGAAGGTTATCGAGTTTGCGCAATCCGGCTTGCGCCCGTTGATTAAGTTCGCGCGCCGAATGGGCATTGAATGGCATGTGCTGGTGGACGGGGATGATGCCGGCAAAAAATATGCGGCTACCGTGCGCGGCTTGCTGGACAACGATCGAGATCGGGAACGCGATCACCTGACGGCGTTGCCTGCGCTGGATATGGAGCATTTTATGTATCGGCAGGGTTTTTCAGATGTGTTTCATCGCGTGGCTCAGCTGCCCGAAAATGTGCCGATGAATTTGCGCAGGATTATTACGAAAGCTATTCATCGCTCGTCAAAGCCGGATTTAGCTATCGAAGTGGCGCTGGAAGCCGGGCGCAGGGGCGTGGATGCGGTCCCGCCTTTACTGAGAAAAATGTTTTCCAGGGTGCTCTGGCTGGCGCGTGGCCGGGCGGATTAGCGCCCGGCTGGCAAAGTCGTTTTAGAAATGGCTGTTGATGCTGCTCATCATGCCATCGAGCAGTTCATAGCGGCGGCGATACTCTGCACGTTTTTTGCTGGCAATATCTTCCAACGGTTTGCGTTCGACGCTGAACGGCAGAGCATACAGGCCATCGGCGCGAGGTTCGCCGCTCATGGACTGCCAGAAACTGTCATAGTCCGCATGTAGACTGTCTTTTTTCTTTTTCTCGTAGCGCCATGAACGGTAAATATGCGTGCTGTTGCCTACGGCCAGAATGCGCTCTGCGTCGAGAAGCTTCGCCAGCTCACAGGCAACCTCAAGCAGCATGCGTTTCGGGAACAATCCGTGGCAGGCTTTCGTGGCAGCCTGAATCGCTTCATGAGGTACCCAGGGTTTTGCGCCCTGCAGGCAGCCAATAAAGAAGGTGTTCTTGCCTTCAAACTGGCTGAGCGTGAAGGTCATGCGCGCCAGGGGAACGCCCTCTTCGTTACAGAAGTTCAGGAAGGCTTCGCCTTCTTTACCTTCAATATCGTGAGAGGTCAGGTCGATAAACATCAGCTCGTTGTTTTTGCCTACCAGCGTGGCCAGGCGGTAACCTTCGGTAGAGAAATGGCCGTTAAGCAATTTTTTCGGCATTTTCTCGGCAATTTTCTGGTAGTGGTAAGCGATAGTATCCCGCGTATGCTTGCGTTTTAGCGGCAGCGCAAGGTAAGGACGATGCAGGCGGCAAGGCAGGCCAGGCTGAGCGTTCAGCATACTGGCTAGATGAGGCTGGCCTGCGAGGCTGTTCATCAGGCTCGCGGTGTACACAGGCATCGCCAGTGAGCGTAAAATAAACTTGCGGCGGTAAGCCTTCTTGCCCCAGGATGCTCCCGGCTGCCATTCGCCCGTCGCGAGGGAAAGGAAGAGTTTCCAGCCTGTTTGAGGCAGGGTTTCGGTAACATGCGCGGCAGCGATCTGGGACATAATAACAACCTGATATTCGGGAAAGGTGGCACTATTTCAGCATGTCGGATGTCAACCGACGTTCAATAACTGTTACATATCTTCACATTGTGCAGTTTGTTTAAGAACTGTTTAATCATGCGTTAGCTATTTCAGGATTTATATGAAAATTAAGGGAAAATTTAAAAAGCGTTATTGGCTTTACGCGCTGGTGGTGGTGATATTTTTCCTCTGGCTTTGGCAGTTTTTGCATGTGCCAGCCCCGCAATATCAAACGATGATTGTGCGTAAGTCTTCGCTTCAGCAAAGCGTTCTGGCCACCGGAAAGCTCGATGCCGTGCGCAAAGTCGACGTCGGGGCGCAGGTGAGCGGGCAGTTAAAAACGCTGTCGGTTAGCATCGGCGATAAAGTAAAAAAAGATCAGCTTTTGGGGGTTATCGATCCCGAACAGGCTGAAAACCAGGTCAAAGAGGTTGAAGCCACGCTGATGGAGTTACGGGCCCAGCGCATGCAGTCCGTAGCCGAAAGTAAGCTTGCCGCGGTGACGCTCTCTCGCCAGCAGGCGCTGGCAAAAACCCAGGCAGTGTCTCGCCAGGATCTGGATAAGGCGGCAACCGATTTGGCGGTAAAAGAGGCGCAGATCGGCACCATTGATGCTCAAATCAAGCGCAATCAGGCCTCTTTGAGCACCGCAAAAACCAACCTCGAGTTCACCCGCATCGTCGCGCCAATGGCGGGGGAAGTGACGCAGATAACGACGCTGCAGGGGCAAACCGTCATTGCCGCACAGCAGGCACCAAATATTCTGACGCTGGCTGATTTAAGCACGATGCTCGTGAAAGCTCAGGTCTCCGAAGCCGATGTTATCCATCTCAAACCGGGCCAGAAAGCCTGGTTTACGGTACTTGGCGACCCGACGACGCGCTATGAAGGCGTGCTGAAAGATATCCTGCCGACGCCAGACAAAGTCAATGAGGCCATTTTCTATAATGCGCGTTTTGAGGTGCCGAATCCGAAAGGCATTCTGCGTCTGGATATGACTGCTCAGGTGCATATTCAACTCGGCGGCGTAAAAGATGTGCTGACGATTCCGCTGGCCGCGCTGGGTGAACCGAGTGGTGATAATCGCTATAACATCACGGTGCTGCGCAATGGGGAAACCAAAACCCGTGAGATAACTATCGGTGTGCGTAACGACACGCAGGTTCAGGTCGTTAACGGGCTGGAAGAAGGCGAAGAGGTGGTGACTGGTCGCGCCAATGCCGGGAGCAGCAAATGACCGCGCTGCTTGAACTAAAGGACATTCGCCGCAGCTACCCTTCAGGCGAAGAGCAGATCGAGGTGCTAAAAGGCATCAGCCTGACGATTGAAGCCGGGGAGATGGTGGCGATTGTCGGCGCGTCCGGTTCCGGTAAATCGACGCTAATGAACATCCTCGGTTGCCTGGATAAACCCAGCAGCGGCAGCTATAAAGTGGCGGGCGTGGATGTGTCGGGGCTGGATAACGATGCGCTGGCGACGCTGCGTCGCGAGCATTTCGGCTTTATCTTCCAGCGTTATCATCTGCTTTCTCACCTCAACGCTTCTCAAAATGTTGAAGTCCCTGCGGTGTACGCCGGGACAACGAGAGCCGAGCGTCAGCAGCGTGCGCATGAGTTACTTGGGCGTCTTGGGCTAAAGGAGCGGGTTGAGTATCTTCCTTCGCAGCTTTCGGGGGGGCAACAGCAGCGCGTCAGTATTGCCCGTGCGTTGATGAACGGTGGCCAGGTGATTTTGGCGGATGAGCCTACGGGCGCGCTGGACAGCCATTCCGGTGAAGAAGTGATGGCTACGCTGAAGCAGCTGTGCGAGCGCGGGCATACGGTGATTATCGTGACTCACGATCCGACCGTGGCGGCACAGGCTCAGCGTATTATCGAAATTCGCGACGGAGAAATTATCAATAACCCTCCGCCTGTTCATCAGCCTGCGGCGCGAAGGGTTGAAAATCAAACGCTTCGGCGCGGCTCGTCAATACAGCAAGTTATCAGTAGCTTTCGCGAGGCGCTCGGCATGGCCTGGCTGGCGATGGCCGCGAACAAGATGCGCACGTTGCTGACCATGCTTGGCATTATTATTGGTATTGCCTCGGTGGTCTCCATTGTCGTGGTGGGCGATGCCGCCAAGCAGATGGTGCTGGAGGATATTCGCTCCATTGGCACCAATACGATCGATGTCTACCCTGGTAAAGATTTTGGTGATGATAATCCGCAGTTCCAGCAAGCATTAAAATATGATGATTTGCTGGCGATTGGCCAGCAGCCCTGGGTGAGTTCGGCCACGCCTTCTATTTCCAGCAATTTACGCCTTCGCTACGGCAATGTGGATGCGGCGGCGAGCGTCAATGGCGTCAGCGGCGACTATTTTGATGTTTACGGCATGACCATGAGCCAGGGCGCAAGCTTTAACGATGAGCAGATGCAGGGGCGGGCGCAGGTTGTGGTGCTGGATGCCAACAGCAAAAGACAGCTTTTCCCGAACAAAAGTGATGTTGTCGGGGAGGTTGTGCTGGTGGGCAATATGCCCGCCACGGTGATTGGCGTGGCGGAAGAGAAACAGTCGATGTTCGGCAGCAGCAAAGTGCTGCGCGTCTGGCTGCCGTATAACACGATGGCCGGGCGTGTGATGGGGCAGAGCTGGCTCAACTCGATAACTGTCCGTGTTAAAGAAGGGTATGACAGTCACGAAGCCGAGCAGCAGCTTAATCGTCTGCTGTCGCTGCGTCATGGCAAGAAAGACTTTTTCACCTATAACATGGACGGGCTGTTGAAAACGGCGGAAAAGACCACACGTACTCTTCAGATGTTCCTGACGCTGGTGGCCGTTATTTCGCTGTTGGTTGGAGGGATTGGTGTCATGAATATTATGCTGGTGTCGGTCACTGAACGGACCAAAGAGATCGGTATTCGTATGGCGGTGGGTGCGCGAGCCAGCGATGTACTACAGCAGTTTTTAATTGAGGCGGTGCTGGTTTGCCTGGTCGGTGGTGCGCTTGGGATATCGCTGTCGCTGATTATCGCGTTCACACTGCAGCTGGTGCTGCCGGGCTGGCAGATAGGTTTCTCGCCGGTGGCGCTGCTGACCGCGTTTGGTTGCTCCACGGCAACGGGCGTCCTCTTTGGCTGGTTGCCGGCCAGAAATGCGGCGCGCCTGAACCCTATCGATGCATTAGCCCGTGAGTAATCCCGGCGGTTGGTCATAAAAATGCCAGCCTTATGGGCTGGCATTTTATTTGCGGGATGTACACAATTAATGGGGAAACTACGCGACCGCTTCCACTTCGTGGGGAACGATCAGGCTGGCATGGTTGCCTTTAGGTCCCTGATGTACATCAAACCTGACAAGCTGTCCGGCTTTTAACGTTCTGTATCCATCCATTTGAATGGTGGAGTAGTGAGCGAAGATGTCTTCGCCGCCGCCTTCCGGGCAGATGAAACCGAACCCTTTGGCGTTATTGAACCATTTAACTGTACCCGTCTCCATGCTTCGACATCCTTCGTGACTCTTAATAGTGAGATGGAATCAACCGGTGGGTAAGGGCGGGCTGTTCAAAACCTCGCCAACTCACCCCGCTACAATGTAGATATTTTATACACTGCGTCAAGCGTCTGGCGGGGCAGGTAAGGCAACAATGAGTCAAAAATTTGAAGCAGTTAACGCTATTGCTATTAATGTGATGTAGCTCGCTTACGGAGATTCGTCACGGGATCGAATACGTTGTCATACGTTTGCGAAAAGCGTATTACACTCAATATAAGGCCTTGCCTGACAGTATGTTGGGCTTCAACAAACGATGATTAATCGCAATGGGTAAGACGAACGACTGGTTGGACTTTGACCAAATGGCGGTGGATAAACTGCGCGAAACGCTAAAACCGCCTTCCATGTATAAAGTTATACTGATGAACGATGACTACACGCCAATGGAATTTGTTATTGACGTACTGCAAAAGTTCTTTTCTTATGATGTTGAACGTGCCACGCAGTTAATGCTCACGGTTCACTATCAGGGTAAAGCTATCTGTGGCATCTTTACTGCAGAAGTAGCGGAAACCAAAGTGGCGTTAGTGAACCAGTATGCAAGGGAGAACGAGTACCCGTTGCTGTGTACGCTAGAAAAAGCCTGACAAGGCCGATAATTTGGGGAGGTGCCTATGCTCAATCAAGAACTGGAACTCAGTTTAAATATGGCTTTCGCCAGAGCGCGCGAGCACCGACATGAGTTTATGACCGTCGAGCATCTGTTACTGGCATTGCTCAGTAACCCATCTGCCCGCGAAGCGCTGGAAGCGTGTTCTGTGGATATGGTGGCGCTGCGGCAGGAACTCGAAGCCTTCATCGAACAAACTACGCCGGTCCTGCCACCAAACGTTGAAGAGCGCGACACGCAGCCGACGCTCAGCTTCCAGCGTGTGCTGCAGCGAGCGGTTTTCCACGTTCAATCCTCCGGGCGCAGCGAAGTCACCGGTGCCAACGTGCTGGTGGCCATTTTCAGCGAACAGGAATCCCAGGCAGCCTATCTGCTGCGTAAACATGAAGTGAGCCGCCTCGACGTGGTGAACTTTATCTCTCACGGCACGCGTAAAGACGAACCGAATCAGTCATCGGGCTCTGAAAACCCGGTCAACGAAGAGCAAGCCGGCGGGGAGGAACGTATGGAAAACTTCACCACCAATCTTAATCAGCTTGCGCGCGTGGGCGGAATTGATCCGCTGATTGGCCGCGATAAAGAGCTGGAACGCGCTATCCAGGTTCTGTGCCGTCGTCGTAAAAATAACCCGCTGCTGGTCGGTGAATCAGGCGTGGGTAAAACGGCTATTGCCGAAGGACTGGCGTGGAGGATCGTGCAGGGTGATGTGCCGGAAGTCATGGCCGACTGCACTATCTACTCGCTGGATATCGGTTCTCTGCTGGCCGGTACCAAATACCGCGGTGATTTTGAAAAACGTTTTAAAGCGCTGCTGAAACAGCTCGAGCAGGATCAAAATAGCATCCTGTTTATCGATGAAATTCACACCATCATTGGCGCGGGCGCAGCTTCCGGTGGCCAGGTCGATGCCGCTAACCTGATTAAACCGCTGCTTTCCGGCGGTAAAATTAGGGTGATTGGCTCGACGACTTATCAGGAGTTCAGCAACATCTTCGAAAAAGATCGCGCCCTGGCGCGCCGCTTCCAGAAGATTGATATTACTGAGCCAAGCGTTGAAGAAACGGTGCAGATCATCAACGGACTGAAACCGAAATACGAAGCGCACCACGACGTTCGCTATACCGCGAAGGCGATTCGCGCGGCGGTTGAGCTGGCGGTGAAATACATCAATGACAGACATCTGCCGGATAAGGCTATTGACGTGATTGATGAGGCGGGCGCACGTAGCCGCCTGATGCCGGTCAGCAAGCGTAAGAAAACCGTCAATGTGGCTGACATCGAAACCGTAGTCGCCCGCATTGCGCGCATCCCGGAAAAAAGCGTTTCCGCGAGCGATCGCGATACGCTGAAAAGCCTGGGCGATCGCCTGAAAATGCTGGTGTTTGGCCAGGACAAAGCGATTGAAGCGTTGACCGAAGCGATCAAAATGAGCCGCGCCGGCTTGGGGCAAGATCATAAGCCGGTTGGTTCGTTCCTGTTCGCTGGCCCTACTGGGGTTGGTAAGACGGAAGTCACGGTACAATTGGCGAAGTCGCTGGGCATTGAGCTGCTGCGCTTTGACATGTCCGAGTATATGGAACGCCATACCGTGAGCCGCCTGATTGGCGCCCCTCCAGGCTATGTTGGTTTCGATCAGGGCGGGCTGCTTACGGACGCGGTGATTAAGCATCCGCACGCGGTTCTGCTGCTTGATGAGATCGAAAAGGCACACCCGGATGTCTTTAACCTGCTGCTGCAGGTGATGGACAACGGCACGCTGACCGATAACAACGGACGCAAGGCGGACTTCCGCAACGTGATTCTGGTGATGACCACCAACGCCGGGGTACGGGAAACCGAACGTAAATCTATCGGGCTTATCCGCCAGGACAACAGCACCGATGCGATGGAAGAGATCAAAAAGATCTTTACGCCGGAGTTCCGTAACCGTCTCGACAACATTATCTGGTTCAACCACCTCTCCACCGAGGTGATTCATCAGGTGGTGGATAAGTTTATTGTCGAGCTCCAGGTACAGTTGGATCAGAAAGGTGTTTCGCTGGAAGTTAGCCAGGAAGCGCGTGACTGGCTGGCTGAGAAGGGGTATGACCGTGCGATGGGCGCTCGCCCAATGGCACGTGTTATCCAGGACAGCCTGAAAAAACCGTTGGCCAACGAACTGCTGTTCGGCACTCTTGTTGACGGTGGGCAGGTTACGGTTGCGCTGGATAAAGACCAGCAGCAGTTGACCTTCAACTTTGCGAGTGCGCAGAAGCACAAGCCGGAGGCCGCGCACTAGCGCTGGCTGAGGATATAAAAAAGGCCGGGCATTGTCCGGCCTTTAAGTTGCTGGCAAAGAGGGAAAAAACGTGTTTTTTCCCCTCTTTGTGGTTATCAGCCGAAAATCAATAAATTGATTTTCCTGTTTTTTAACGAGCTGTCTGATGTTTCTTTTCTCACCAGGGAGTATCAGCAGTTCGAGATATAAAAAAGGCCGGGCATTGCCCGGCCTTTCTATTACCACGAACTCTCAACGCCGCCCATCTCAGGCCGCGGAATAAAAACTATCAACGGCTACGGAAGACAATGCGGCCTTTGCTCAGGTCGTACGGGGTCAGCTCAACGGTGACTTTGTCGCCCGTCAGAATGCGGATGTAGTTTTTGCGCATTTTACCGGAGATATGAGCGGTAACCACGTGCCCGTTTTCCAGCTCAACGCGGAACATGGTGTTAGGTAACGTATCCAGCACGGTACCCTGCATTTCAATATTGTCTTCTTTGGCCATCTAATCCTCTGGGGTATCACTACCGTAGTTTGAACCGGCAAGATAATGCCGAAGTTCGCTTATCATGTAAAGAATTGTTGGTGAAATCACCAGTGAAAGTGCATTTTGCTTATTACCCGCTGCTTACCGGTTTGCCGCATGGCAACGTCTGCGATGAAGAGCGCAAAGAGATAAATGAGAGGGTATTCCCTTAAACAATAAATCCCAAACGATGGCGGGGTATCAGGCAAAAGCCACTTAGCGGCGCTAATTATAACACCCTCACATAAAATGTGTTGTTAAACATTATTGCTCCAGCGTTTGTGGAACCCAGCAATGAGAACCTAAGTGCTGTAGACGAAGTTCCGCTAATGCCTGCAGGTACTCCCTGCGGGGAATTTCAATCACGCCCAGGGAAGCCGTGTGTTCATTTAATACCTGGCAGTCGATCAGTTTGCCGCCGTGGCGAAGAAAGTGCTGGCAGAAAACCAGCAATGCCGTTTTGGAGGCATTCACCCGGCGGCTAAACATCGATTCGCCGCAAAATAATGCGCCCTGCGCCACGCCGTACATACCACCTATCAGCTCTTTACCGTCCCATACTTCAATGGAATGCGCATGGCCTAATTCATGCAGTCGTAAATAGGCTTCTACAATGTCTGCGGTGATCCATGTACCTTCATTCCGGTCGCTTGCGCAGCCGTAGAGTACTCGCTCAAAGGCATGGTTGAGCGTGACGGTATAAGGCGAAGTGCGGTGAAAGCGCTTCATGCTGCGGCTAAGGTGGAACTGCTCCGGGTAAAGAATGGCGCGGGGATCGGGCGACCACCACAAAATCGGATCGCCAGGAGAAAACCACGGGAAGATACCTCGCTGATAGGCCATTAGCAGACGTGCGGGAGTCAGGTCGCCGCCAAGCGCCAGCAACCCATTAGGTTCACGTAACGCCCCTTCCGGCGAAGGAAAGGCAATCGAGTCACGAGAAAGCTGTACCAGGCGCATGACGGCCAATACTCCAGAGCAATAATAAATTGATAATAGTCTATTCGGAACGCCTACAGGCGCTGGCGAAATTGATAATAACGTCCGCCGGACGCCATCAATTCGGCGTGATTACCTTGCTCAATTATTTGCCCGTTGTCCATCACAATTATGCTGTCAAAAGCGTTCAAACCGCGCAGGCGGTGAGTGACCATCAGTACCGTTTTATCCCTGGTGACTTCAGTAAGTAAATCAAGAATTTGGCGCTCTGTTTCTGCATCCAGCCCTTCGGTAGGTTCATCCAGCAGCATAAGAGGGGCGTTATGCAGTATTGCTCTGGCAATCGCAAGACGGCGAAGCTCCCCGCCGGAAAGCTGACGACCACCTTCGCCGAGCCAGCTATTAAGCCCGCCGTCTTCCAGAAGTTTTTCAAGCCCTACCTGAGCCAGAGCGGTACTGAGCCGGGCATCGCTGGCCTCTGGAGAAGCCAGTAGAAGGTTATCGCGGAGCGTGGCGCTAAACAGGTGTACGCGCTGCGGGACAACGCTCGTCGTTTTACGCAGCGTCGCTTCATCAAAATCGCTAAGGGCAATGCCGTTCAGTTGAATTTCGCCCTGCCGGGCATCCCATGCGCGCGTCAGCAACTGCAGTAAAGTCGATTTTCCACAGCCGGTTTTACCAAGGATCGCGATTCGTTGACCTGGGCTGACACGCAGTGAAATATTTTTCAATGCCGGATGTTTCTGGCCTGGGTAGGTAAAGTTCAGGTCGAGAATGTTCAGCGCCGCCTTATGTTGCTCGGGCTGCTCTGCTTCAGGAAAAATAACTTCAGGTACCTGGCTGGTGATTTGCGTCACGCGCAGCGCGGAGGCAATGACCTGGCCAAGATGCTGAAAGGCGCCGGTAACCGGGGCCATCGCTTCAAAAGCTGCCAGGGCACAAAAGACGAACAGGGCAATCAGCGCGCCGGGAGATGGGTTGTCACCTACGCCTGCGGATGCCATCCACAGCATAGTCAGCACAGCAATGCCGCTGATGAGCAGCATGACGGCCTGCGACAGCGCGGTTAACTCAGCCTGGCGACGTTGCGCTTCCTGCCAGCTGCTTTCCGTAGCATCTAACTGCGCGCGCGCGCGATTTGCAGCGCCAAAAATGGTTAACTCCGCGTGACTTTGCAGCCAGGAGGTGAGCTGCTGGCGATAGTTACCGCGTTGAACGGTTAGCGCTTCCCCTGCTGGCTGCCCGGCGCGGTAGAACAGCGGCGGCAAAAGCAGCAGGGTTACGAGTAAAATTCCTCCGAGCGTTAACGCCAGAGTTGTGTCGAGAAAACTCAGGCCAAAAGTCACCACCAGGATAACGACAAAGGCGCCAACGAGCGGTGAAATAACCCGCAAGTAGAGGTGATCTAGCGTATCGACGTCTGCCACTACGCGATTGAGTAATTCTCCCTGGCGAAAGCACGCCAGCCCGGCAGGGGAGAGGGGCAGCAGCTTGCTAAAGGTTGAAACACGCAAATGCTGCAGGACGCGGAAGGTGGCATCGTGGCTGACCAGACGCTCAAAATAACGGCCTGCCGTGCGGGTGATTGCCGCCCCGCGAACGCCCGCTGCAGGCAGCATGTAGTTAAAGCTGTAGAGCCCGGCAACGCCCACTACGGCCGAGGCAGAAAGGAACCAGCCGGAGAGCGTCAACAGTCCAATGCTGGCAAGTAGAGTGATAATCGCCAGAACAACCCCTAAAGACAGTAACCATTTGTGGCGACGATAAAGCGCCAGATAAGGCAGCAATGCGCGCATTAAATCTCCTCCTGGCGGCTGGCCAGTAATACAGCAAAGGGGCCTTCTACAGCGGAAAGCTGTGCGAAGTTTCCTTGCTGAACAATTTGCCCGTTACGCATCACCCAAATTTGGTCCCAGGTGCTGATGTAGTCCAACTGGTGAGTCACCATCAGCGTGGTTTGTTGGCGGGACGCTTGCGTGAGCGCTTCCATTACACGCTGCTCGCTGTGGGCGTCCAGGCTTGCGGCAGGTTCATCCAGCAGTAAAACACCGCAAGGTGAAATTAATGCTCGGGCAACGGCCACTCGTTGTGCCTGACCCACGGATAAGCGGATGGACCGATCGCCGATTGGGGTGTCGATGCCTTCTGGCAACTGCGACAGGAACTCTGTCACCGAGGCTTTATCCAGGGCTGCCTGCAAACGCGCGTTATCCGCGTCTGGCATTCCAAGAAGTACGTTATCACGCAGGGTGGTAGCCGGTAGTTCTGGATTTTGCCCCACCCAGCTAAGCTGCGCGCGCCACCACTCAGATGAAAGCTGTGCCAGTTCGACGCCATTGATCAGCAACTGCCCCTGATAGGGCAAGAAGCCGGACAGGACATTCAACAGGGAGCTTTTGCCCGCACCGCTTTGGCCTACCAGTGCCACACGCTGCCCTGCAGGAAGGATGAAATTCAGCGGACCGGCCAACACTTTTCCTTCAGCGGATAAGATTGTCATCTCGCGGGCTTCGAGCGTGAACGGCCCGTTGCCGGACAACTGGACGGTTCCCTGCTCAGGGTTTTGCAGCGGCGCGTCGAGGAAGGTTTTAAGCGTCTCAGCCGCGCCCACAGCCTGAGCCCTGGCATGATAGAAGGTGCCCATATCGCGCAGCGGCTGGAAGAATTCAGGTGCAAGAATGAGTGCCAGGAAGCCAGCGAATAAAGTCACGCCAGTGCCGTAATGGCCAAAATTCAGTTCGCCAAGGTAAGAGAAACCGAAATAGACGGCCACCACGGCGATAGATAACGAAGCGAAAAACTCCAGCACACCGGAAGAAAGGAAGGCCATACGCAGCACTTCCATGGTGCGCTGGCGAAAGTCCTGGCTTGCCGCGCGAATATTTTCGGTTTCAGCTGCACCGCGGTTAAATACGCGGAGAGTTTCCATCCCACGAAGACGATCGAGGAAATGGCCGCTGAGTCTTGCCAGCGCCTGGAAATTACGGCGGTTTGCATCGGCTGCACCCATGCCTACCAGCGCCATGAAAATGGGGATAAGCGGCGCGGTGCCCAGCAAAATGAGCGCGGCTGCCCAGTTGATCGGGAAAAGGGTAATAATAATCAGCAAAGGCACCATGACCGCCAGCGACATCTGCGGCAGGTAGCGCGCGTAGTAGTCGTGCATGTCTTCTATTTGTTCAAGCACCAGCGTTGCCCAGCTACCCACGGGTTTGCCCTGAATCCAGGCCGGGCCAGCCTGATGTAATCTGTCGAGTACCTGGCGGCGAATTTCCTGGCGAATGTGTAACCCGGCGTGGAATCCGACCTTTTCCCTCAGCCACACAATCCACGCGCGCAGCACAAATACTAAAACCAGTAAAATAAACGGCATGAGCAATGCTTCACGCGGAATATTTTCTATGATCATATGCTGGAGAATGCGGGCAAGCAGCCAGGCCTGGGCCACAATCAGTATGCCACTGAGCAAACCGAGCAGACGTGACAGGCCGAGCCAACGGCGAGAGATAAGACTTTGCTGTTTTAGCCAGAGGCTAAGTTCTTGCTGACGGGTTTTATTCATCGCGTGCCAGATGCTGGTAGAAGAAGGAATTCTCAGGCAATTTTGACAGGCAATGTTACATGGCAGAAACAAGAAAGGCGACCTGCAAGGCCGCCTTTTTTAACATCTTTAAATTATTTACACTGTTCGGCCAGGCCGTCGAGATAGCGTTCGGCGTCCAGAGCGGCCATACAGCCGGTTCCGGCAGAGGTAATCGCCTGGCGATAAATATGATCCATCACATCGCCTGCGGCAAATACGCCCGGAATGCTGGTCTGAGTGGCGTTGCCGTGAATGCCGGACTGCACTTTAATGTAACCGTTTTCCAACTCCAGTTGATCGTTGAAGATGGCGGTGTTTGGGCTGTGACCGATAGCCACAAACAGGCCGGCGACTTCCAGCTCTTCGGTAATATCGGTGTTTTGCGTGTCACGCAGGCGAAGACCGCTGACGCCCATTTGATCGCCGGTTACTTCTTCCAGCGTGCGGTGGGTGTGCAGCACAATGTTGCCATTCTGCACTTTATCCATCAGACGGTTAATCAGGATCTTCTCCGCGCGGAAGCTGTCGCGGCGGTGGATCAAATGCACTTCTGAAGCGATATTTGCCAGATAAAGCGCTTCTTCAACCGCAGTATTCCCGCCGCCGATGACCGCAACTTTCTGGTTCCGATAGAAGAAACCATCACAGGTGGCGCAGGCAGAAACGCCGCGGCCTTTAAAGGCTTCTTCAGAAGGCAGACCAAGGTAGCGTGCGGAAGCCCCTGTCGCGATAATCAACGCGTCACAGGTGTATTCGCCGCTGTCGCCCACCAGGCGGAAAGGACGGTTCTGCAGATCGACGCTGGTGATGTGGTCGAACAGAATTTCGGTTTCAAACTTAGCCGCATGCTCGTGCATGCGTTCCATCAGTAACGGACCGGTCAGGTCGTTAGGATCGCCAGGCCAGTTTTCGACTTCGGTCGTGGTGGTCAGCTGACCGCCTTTTTCCATCCCGGTAATCAGAACCGGTTTTAAGTTGGCGCGTGCAGCGTAGACCGCCGCGGTATAGCCCGCAGGGCCGGAGCCAAGAATAAGCAGCTTACTGTGTTTAGCTGTGCCCATGAGATCCTCATTGAACGTTTACAGACAATGAAGGTGATTGTAGGGAATTCGTTGCATTAAAAAAAGAGTGCAGCAATGTTGTTAACGATGTGTGTCATTGATGCTGCCTATAAGCTCAATGAATATCGCTGTCATATGCATAAATAATCATTGTAATGGCACGGTAATCACGGTGCGAAAATGATGAATAATCATCAGCCAAAAGGAATATCTGGCACGTTCCACTAAAAATAGATGTTTTGCTTTGACAATCCCCTAAGCATTTGCGAAAACATTCGAGGAAGAAAAACATTTGGTGATGTGGAAGCCGCGTGCTCTCGCGCAAACCTGATGCAAATTTACCGAGTTATTGAAATTTACGCATGACGTGGACAGACGCTATGCGTGATGTCGATAGCAGCCGCAAGGCATCGGTCTTCTCACGTACACCCTGAACATTGACGTCACCAGGGTTATGGCAGGTGAAGGAAGGAATAGAGAGAGACAATAATAATGGTAGATAGCAAGAAGCGCCCGGGCAAAGATCTCGACCGTATCGATCGCAATATTCTCAACGAATTGCAAAAGGATGGGCGCATTTCTAACGTTGAGCTTTCCAAGCGTGTTGGGCTTTCGCCGACGCCGTGCCTTGAGCGCGTTCGTCGTCTGGAACGTCAGGGTTTTATTCAGGGCTATACGGCGCTGTTAAACCCGCATTATCTGGATGCCTCACTGTTGGTATTTGTTGAGATTACTCTGAATCGTGGCGCCCCGGATGTGTTTGAGCAATTTAACGCCGCAGTGCAAAAACTTGAAGAAATTCAAGAGTGTCATCTCGTATCCGGTGATTTCGACTACCTGTTGAAAACACGCGTGCCGGATATGTCGGCGTATCGTAAACTCTTAGGTGAGACCCTGCTGCGTCTGCCGGGCGTTAACGACACCCGTACTTATGTTGTCATGGAAGAGGTCAAACAGAGTAACCGTTTGGTCATTAAGACCCGTTAATACGGGCCAGGTGCAAAATTGGCGTATTTTGGTTACACTCCTGGGAATCCATACAGCAACAGCTCCGGCAGGCCGCCGGTGCTGTTGTCTCCATTGAGTTTAAGGACCTGGAGAGCCTTTCTTGAGCCAGGAATATACCGAAGATAAAGAAGTAACATTGCGGAAACTGAGCAGCGGGCGCCGTTTACTCGAGGCGTTGCTGATCCTTGTTGCCTTATTCGCCATCTATTTGATGGTTGCCTTGTTAAGCTTTAACCCCTCAGACCCCAGTTGGTCGCAAACCGCATGGCATGAGCCTATCCATAATTTGGGTGGCACGCCGGGTGCGTGGTTTGCCGATACGCTGTTCTTCATTTTTGGCGTGATGGCCTACACCATTCCGGTGATTATTATCGGAGGGTGCTGGTTCACCTGGCGCCAGCGCGACAGTGAAGAGTTCATTGATTATTTTGCCGTTTCGCTGCGCTTGATAGGCGTACTTGCGATGGTACTGACCTCTTGTGGTCTGGCAGCCATCAATGCGGACGATATTTGGTACTTCGCCTCGGGCGGCGTGCTGGGCAGCCTGCTTAGCACCGCTATGATGCCGCTGTTGAACAGCAGCGGCGGCACAATTGCGCTGCTCTGCGTTTGGGCCGCTGGCCTGACGTTGTTCACCGGTTGGTCCTGGGTCAGCATCGCTGAGAAACTCGGTAGCGCGGTGCTTACCGTGCTGACTTTTGCCAGTAACCGCACCCGCCGGGATAACACCTGGCAGGATGAGGACGAATACGAAGAAGACCATGACGAAGATGAAGCGCCGCAGGTTTCCGCTGAGAAACGCGAATCTCGTCGGGCGCGTATTTTACGCGGGGCGCTTGCGCGTAAGCAGCGTTTGTCGCAGAAGTTCGCTAACCCTAATGGTCGAAAAACGGATGCTGCGTTGTTCTCCGGCAAGCGTATGGACGATGCTGAAAACGACGTGTTGTTCAGCGCGCGTGGCGTAGAAGCCGATCCGAACGATGTGCTGTTCTCAGGGCATAAAGCAACCTTGCCGGAAGACCAGGAATACGATCCGCTGTTCAGCGGGCATTCTGCCGTTGAGCCCGTAACAGCGGCAGCCGCGGCAACAGCTGCTAATCAGTCCTGGGCTGCGCCGGTACCGCAGGTTGCACCGATGCCTCCTGTATCCACACCGGCACCGGTCGTTGACGCCGAGCCTGCTGCCCCTGCTATCGCATGGGAACCCGCACCGACAACGGTCACGCCAGAGCCGGTAATTGCTCCTGCTCCGGATCATTACGTTTCGCCGCATCCGGCAAGCGTACAGCAGCAGGTGCCGCATGAGACTCATCAAAGCTGGGCTGAACCCGTCACGCCTGCGGTTGAGCCACAGTCTGTTCCAGAACCTGTCGAAGAGGTGAAATACGTTCGCCCGCCGATGTATCACTTTGAAGAAGTGGAAGAAAAGAGGGCTCGGGAACGTGAACAGTTAGCGGCCTGGTACCAACCAGTCAATGAGCCGAAGCCCGATCCCTACAGCTATGCGCCGGTAAAACCTGTGGCGCCGGAACCAGCTCAACCTTTAATGCCGACATCCGTGCCCGTTTCTGCACCGCTATCGGTACCAGAAATGCCCGTGCCGGATGTCACACAGGCTGCATCAGGCGTTCAGCAGGCAGTAAAAACTGCAGCTACCGCGGCAGCATTTTCACCCGTGTTCAGCATCGCCAGCGATGCGCCACGCCCTCAGGTAAAAGAAGGTATTGGCCCTCAACTGCCTCGCCCTAACCGGGTACGCGTTCCGACTCGCCGTGAACTGGCGTCCTACGGCATAAAGCTGCCTTCCCAGCGTATGGCAGAGGAGCAGGCGAGACTCGCCGAGAATGAACAGGCTGAAGGCGATTACGGCGATGAAAGCGATGCGCTGCAGCAGCACGAACTGGCCCGCCAGTTTGCAGCTCAGCAACAGCAGCGCTATGGCGAAGAGTACGAAGACGACAGCTGGTCTGAAGAACAGCAGTCCGAAGCGGAAGAGGCAGAACTTGCGCGTCAGTTTGCTGCGCAGCAGCAACAGCGCTATGGCGAGCAGCCACAGCAGAATAATGCTCCGTTCTCCCTGGATGATTTTGATTTCCAGTCATCGTTGAAGGAACTGGTAGATGATACGCCGAGCGAGCCGCTATTTACTCCGAGCTTTGAACCGGCTCCGCAGCCGGTTCAGCACAGCCAACCGGCGGCACAGCCTTCTCAATATGCTCAGGCGGCTCAGCATCAGCCCGCTGCGCCAGATCCAAAAGAGAGCCTGATTCACCCGTTCTTGATGCGCAACGGTGACGACCGCCCGCTTCAGAAACCGACCACGCCGCTGCCGTCGTTGGATCTACTGACTTCTCCTCCAACTGAGGTTGAACCGGTAGATACCTTTGCAATGGAGCAGATGGCGCGCCTGGTTGAAGCGCGTCTGGCGGATTACCGCATTAAAGCGGATGTAGTGGATTATTCCCCTGGCCCAGTCATTACCCGCTTCGAGCTGGATTTGGCTCCGGGTGTGAAGGCTGCCCGCATCTCTAACCTTTCCCGTGACCTGGCGCGTTCGCTGTCCACCGTCGCCGTGCGTGTGGTTGAGGTTATTCCGGGTAAACCTTACGTAGGCCTTGAGTTGCCTAACAAAAAGCGTCAGACCGTTTATCTGCGTGAAGTGCTCGACTGCGCTAAATTCCGCGACAACGGCTCTCCGTTGACCGTGGTTCTGGGTAAAGACATCGGCGGTGAGCCAGTGGTTGCGGACCTGGCGAAAATGCCTCACTTGCTGGTAGCCGGTACAACGGGGTCCGGTAAGTCGGTTGGCGTAAACGCCATGATCATCAGCATGTTGTACAAAGCAACGCCGGAAGACGTTCGCTTCATTATGATTGACCCAAAAATGCTTGAACTGTCGGTGTATGAAGGCATCCCACATCTGTTGACCGAAGTGGTTACGGATATGAAAGACGCCGCGAATGCGCTGCGCTGGAGCGTGAACGAGATGGAGCGCCGCTATAAGCTGATGTCCGCGCTTGGGGTGCGAAATCTTGCGGGCTACAACGAACGCGTGCTGGAAGCTGAGCGCATGGGACGCCCAATACCTGACCCGTTCTGGAAGCCTGGCGACAGCATGGATGTGAGCCATCCAATGCTGGAGAAACTGCCGTACATCGTGGTGCTGGTGGATGAATTTGCCGACCTGATGATGACGGTAGGTAAAAAAGTAGAAGAGCTGATCGCCCGCCTGGCTCAGAAAGCGCGTGCCGCAGGTATTCACCTTGTTCTTGCAACCCAGCGTCCATCGGTTGACGTCATTACCGGTCTGATTAAAGCCAACATCCCAACCCGTATCGCGTTTACGGTGTCGAGCAAAATTGACTCGCGCACCATCCTCGATCAGGGCGGCGCTGAATCACTGCTGGGCATGGGGGATATGCTTTATTCCGCACCAAACTCCACGACGCCGATTCGCGTGCACGGTGCCTTTGTGCGTGATGAAGAAGTGCATGCGGTGGTGCAGGACTGGAAAGCGCGTGGCCGTCCGCAGTACATCACCGGCATTACCGATGATGAAGGCAGCGGTGACGGCGCAGGCGGCGGGATGGACGGTGACGAAGAGCTGGATCCGCTGTTCGATCAGGCGGTTGCTTTCGTAGTGGAAAAACGGAAAGCGTCTATATCTGGCGTACAGCGCCAGTTCCGTATCGGCTACAACCGAGCCGCGAGGATCGTGGAGCAGATGGAAGCGCAGGGGATCGTGAGTCCGCAGGGGCATAACGGTAACCGAGAGGTTCTTGCGCCGCCTCAGTTTGAATAATCTGACCAGGCGCTAGTCCATTGAGCAAAAAAGAGCCGCGCCTGCGGCTCTTTTTGCAAAGATGGGTAAATTACCGGAAAATCAGCTTATTCTTCTGTTGCGGTAGCCAAAGAGTTCAATAGAGTGGGCAGCAGAAGCGCCATCATCAGGTGGTCAATGAATCCAGAGGGAAAATAATGAAAAAAATCGTAATGACCTGCGCACTGTTAGCTGGCCTGACGGCAACCGGAGCCTGGGCTGACGCGGCCGGGGATTTGCAGGGCCGTCTCGATAAAGTTGGCAGCTTCCACGCCAGCTTCACCCAAAAAGTCACCGATGGCAGCGGGGCTGCCGTGCAGGAAGGCCAGGGCGACCTGTGGGTTAAGCGCCCAAACCTGTTTAACTGGCATATGACCCAGCCCGACGAAAGCATCCTCGTTTCTGACGGCAAAACGCTGTGGTTCTACAATCCGTTCGTTGAGCAGGTGACGGCCACCTGGCTAAAAGACGCCACCAGCAATACGCCGTTTATGCTGATTGCCCGCAACCAGTCCAGCGACTGGAAGCAATACAACATCAAGCAAAACGGCGATGACTTCGTGCTGACGCCAAAAAGCAGCTCGGGTAACCTGAAACAGTTCACCATCAACGTGGGTCGTGACGGCACTATCCACCAGTTCAGCGCGGTGGAGCAGGATGACCAGCGCAGCAGCTATACTTTGAAGGCTCAGCAAAACGGCGCAGTGGATGCCGGTAAGTTTACGTTCACCCCGCCAAAAGGCGTCACGGTGGACGACCAACGTAAGTAGAGGCTTGAGTGAGCAACCTGTCGCTCGATTTTTCAGAGAATACCTTCCAGCCGCTGGCCGCGCGCATGCGGCCAGAAAATCTGGCTCAGTACATCGGCCAGCAGCATCTGCTGGCCGATGGAAAACCGCTGCCCCGAGCCATTGAAGCAGGTCATCTGCATTCCATGATTCTTTGGGGGCCGCCGGGCACCGGTAAAACAACCCTCGCTGAAGTGATTGCTCGCTATGCCAGCGCGGATGTCGAGCGTATTTCTGCGGTAACCTCAGGCGTAAAAGATATCCGTGAGGCCATCGAACGTGCGCGGCAAAACCGCAATGCCGGGCGTCGCACCATTCTGTTTGTCGATGAAGTTCACCGCTTCAACAAAAGCCAGCAAGATGCCTTCCTGCCGCACATTGAAGACGGCACCATTACTTTTATTGGTGCGACAACCGAAAACCCTTCGTTTGAGCTGAACTCGGCGCTGCTTTCCCGCGCCCGCGTCTATCTGCTGAAGTCACTCACCGTGGCGGATATTGAGCAGGTACTCGAGCAGGCGATGAACGATAAAGCCCGGGGCTACGGCGAGCAAAATATCATCCTGCCGGACGAAACGCGCAAAGCCATTGCCGAGCTGGTGAACGGCGATGCACGCAGGGCGCTGAATACGCTCGAAATGATGGCGGATATGGCTGAAATCGACGCCAGCGGCAGCCGGATTTTGCAAACCCAGCTGCTGACGGAAATTGCGGGTGAACGCAGTGCGCGTTTCGACAATAAAGGCGATCGTTTTTACGATCTGATTTCAGCGGTGCATAAATCAATTCGCGGTTCAGCCCCGGACGCCGCTCTTTACTGGTACGCACGCATTATTAGCGCAGGCGGCGATCCGCTCTATGTCGCACGGCGTTTACTGGCGATTGCATCCGAAGACGTTGGTAATGCGGATCCCAGAGGGATGCAGGTCGCTATTGCCGCCTGGGATTGTTTCACCCGCGTAGGGCCGGCGGAAGGGGAGAGAGCCATTGCTCAGGCGATCGTCTATCTGGCCTGTGCGCCAAAAAGTAACGCCGTTTATACCGCATTTAAAGCTGCAATGGCGGATGCGCGTGAGCGTCCCGATTATGACGTGCCCGTCCATCTGCGCAACGCCCCAACGAAGTTGATGAAAGAAATGGGCTATGGCCAGGAATATCGTTACGCCCACGACGAGCCCAATGCCTATGCCGCAGGGGAAGAGTACTTCCCGCCTGAAATGGCACAAACGCGTTACTATCAGCCGACCAACAGAGGCCTTGAAGGTAAGATTGGCGAAAAGCTAGCCTGGCTTACCGAGCAGGATCAGAAAAGCCCCACAAAACGCTACCGCTAATGCAGGCGTTGCGGTAAGGTTAGCAAGACTATCAAAGCGGCCGCAGGCTGTGGCCGCACTCCTATAAATTCAATTCGATAAGCACAGGATAAGCATGCTCGATCCCAATCTGCTGCGTACAGAGCCAGACGCAGTCGCTGAAAAACTGGCACGCCGGGGCTTTAAGCTGGATGTAGACACGCTGCGCTCTCTGGAAGAGCGTCGTAAAGTACTGCAGGTCAAAACGGAAAATCTGCAGGCTGAACGTAACTCGCGATCGAAATCCATCGGCCAGGCGAAAGCGCGCGGAGAAGACATTGAGCCGCTGCGCCTGCAGGTTAACCAGCTGGGCGAAGAGCTGGATGCAGCGAAAAACGAGCTTGATTCTCTGCTGGCAGACATTCGCGATATCGCGCTGACCCTGCCAAATATTCCTGATGACTGCGTGCCGTTGGGCAAAGACGACAGCGAAAACGTCGAAGTCAGCCGCTGGGGTGAACCGCGTAAATTTGATTTCGAAGTGCGCGATCACGTAACCCTGGGCGAAATGGCAAAAGGCCTGGACTTCGCTGCGGCGGTTAAACTCACCGGTTCTCGCTTTGTAGTCATGCAGGGGCAGGTAGCGCGTATGCACCGTGCGCTGAGCCAGTTTATGCTGGATCTGCACACCGAGCAGCACGGTTACATGGAAAACTATGTTCCGTATCTGGTTAACCAGGACACGCTGTATGGTACCGGCCAGTTGCCTAAATTTGGCGGTGATCTGTTCCATACCCGTCCGCTGGAAGAAGAAGCGGACAGTAGCAACTATGCGCTGATCCCTACCGCAGAAGTGCCGCTGACCAACCTGGTTCGCGACGAGATTATCGACGAAGATTCTCTGCCGCTGAAGCTGACTGCGCACACGCCGTGCTTCCGTTCTGAAGCGGGATCCTATGGCCGTGATACTCGTGGGTTGATTCGTATGCACCAGTTCGACAAAGTTGAGATGGTGCAGATCGTTCGTCCTGAAGAGTCTATGGACGCTCTGGAAGAGATGACCGGCCATGCGGAGAAGGTTCTGCAACTGCTGGGTCTGCCATATCGTAAAGTGCTGCTTTGCAGCGGTGATATCGGTTTCGGTGCACGCAAAACTTACGATCTGGAAGTCTGGCTACCGGCACAGGATACGTACCGTGAGATATCTTCCTGTTCCAACTGCTGGGACTTCCAGGCTCGCCGCCTGCAGGCCCGCTGTCGCAGTAAAGCAGACAAGAAAACTCGCCTGGTGCACACCCTGAACGGTTCTGGTCTGGCTGTTGGCCGTACTCTGGTCGCCGTACTGGAGAACTACCAGCAGGCTGATGGCCGCATTCAGGTACCTGAAGTGCTGCGTCCTTACATGAACGGCCTGGAATACATCGGATAATCTACCGTTTGTGATGCATTGAAAAAGCGCCTAAGGGCGCTTTTTTTATACCGTAATTCCGTGGTTTTACGGCAACACCGCCTTTCTTGATACCAGACAATAACCCCTACTCCCAAAGAAGTATTATTGCTCACCGGAAGCGGGTGATGAGTGTTCTATTAAAACTTCAACCTAATCATCATTTGACGGTCGTGCTTCACAAGGTGTGACGCGGCCAGGTCAATCCGTCAATAAAAACAAACCGGACACCTCTTTCACCCTTTAGCTGCGCAACGGAATGTGGGCTCTCAACCCGCGTGACCGCTGTCGGCTTATTTTAACTGTGAGCAAAACAAGTAGGTCACTATGACTGATACAACCCCTAACGCGATCCTCGCGGCAGAGGTCAGCCGTCGTAAGCTGGTCCAAACCACGGCAATCGGTGGTTTAGCTGCTGCAACTAGCGCCTTCTCACTTCCCTTCTCCCGGCTCGCTTTTGCCGCTCCGACCGTTAACCCCGGAAGCAGTGAAAAAGTGGTCTGGAGCGCCTGTACGGTGAACTGCGGCAGCCGCTGCCCGCTGCGTATGCACGTGGTGGACGGTGAAATCAAATACGTCGAAACCGACAATACTGGCGATGACGATTATGAAGGTTTACACCAGGTTCGGGCCTGCCTGCGTGGTCGCTCTATGCGTCGCCGGGTCTATAATGCTGACCGCCTGAAGTACCCGATGAAACGCGTTGGCGCGCGTGGCGAAGGGAAGTTTGAGCGCATTAGCTGGGATGAAGCGTTTGATACCATCGCCAACAGCATGCAGGGCATCATTAAAGAGCACGGGAACGAAGCTATTTACCTGAACTACGGTACCGGTACGCTGGGCGGAACCATGACGCGTTCCTGGCCGCCGGGTTCCACGCTGATTGCCCGCCTGATGAACTGCTGCGGGGGCTACCTCAATCATTATGGGGACTATTCCACCGCGCAAATTGCCGCCGGTCTGAATTATACCTACGGCGGCTGGGCGGACGGTAACAGCCCGTCCGATATTGAAAACAGTAAGCTGGTGGTGCTGTTTGGCAATAATCCAGGCGAGACGCGGATGAGCGGCGGCGGAGTGACTTATTACCTCGAACAGGCTCGTCAAAAGTCCAATGCCCGAATGATTATCATCGACCCACGTTACACCGATACTGGCGCAGGCCGGGAAGACGAGTGGATCCCTATTCGCCCCGGCACCGATGCGGCGCTGATTTCCGCGCTGGCGTGGGTGATGATCGACGAAAATCTCGTGGATCAGGCCTTCCTGGACAAATATTGCGTTGGCTATGATGAAAAAACGCTCCCGGCGGGTGCCCCACGCAATGGCCACTACAAAGCTTACATCCTTGGTCAGGGGGCAGACGGCGTTGCCAAAACGCCTGAATGGGCTTCGCAAATAACCGGTATTCCGACCGATCGTATTATCAAACTTGCCCGGGAAATTGGCAGTGCTAAACCGGCCTTTATCAGCCAGGGCTGGGGGCCGCAGCGCCATTCCAACGGGGAACTGGTTTCCCGCGCTATCGCCATGCTTTCTATTCTGACTGGAAACGTCGGGATCCACGGAGGTAACAGCGGGGCGCGTGAAGGCTCTTACAGCCTGCCGTTTGTGCGAATGCCTACGCTGGAAAACCCGGTCCAAACCAGTATTTCCATGTTTATGTGGACCGATGCTATTGAGCGGGGAGCTGAAATGACCGCTACTCGCGACGGCGTACGTGGCAAAGAGAAGCTGGATGTACCGATTAAAATGATCTGGAACTACGCCGGTAATTGCCTGATTAACCAGCATTCTCAGATCAACCGCACGCACGACATTCTGCAGGATGATAAAAAATGCGAAATGATCGTGGTGATCGACAACCACATGACATCCTCTGCGAAATACGCCGATATTCTTCTGCCGGATTGCACGGCCTCTGAGCAGATGGATTTCTGCCTGGACGCCTCCTGCGGCAACATGTCCTATGTGATTTTTGCCGAACAGGCCATTAAGCCGCGCTTTGAGTGCAAAACCATCTATGAAATGACGACTGAACTGGCGAAGCGTATGGGCGTGGAGCAGCGTTTCACGGAAGGGCGGACGCAGGAAGGCTGGATGCGCCACCTCTACGCTCAATCTCAGGAAGCTATCCCCGAGCTTCCGGGCTTTGATGAGTTCCGCCAAATGGGGATGTTTAAAAAGCGTGATCCGGAAGGGCATCACGTTGCCTACAAAGCCTTCCGTGCAGATCCTTTAGCAAACCCGTTAACGACACCCTCTGGAAAAATTGAGATCTATTCTTCTCAGCTCGCTGATATTGCCGCCACCTGGGAACTGCCGGAAGGAGATGTTATCGATCCGCTGCCGGTCTATAGCGCTGGTTTTGAAAACGTTGGCGATCCGCTGGCGGAGAAATGGCCGCTGCAGCTAACGGGCTTTCATTACAAAGCGCGGACGCATTCGACCTATGGCAACGTTGACGTGCTGAAGGCTGCCTGTCGCCAGGAGATGTGGATCAACCCGCTTGATGCAAAACAGCGCGGCATCGCCAATGGTGATGAAGTCCGTATTTTTAACGATCGCGGAGAAGTGCGCATTAGTGCCAAAGTCACGCCACGCATCATTCCTGGCGTTGTCGCCTTAGGGGAAGGCGCCTGGTATAGCCCCGATGCCAATAAAGTCGACCGCGGGGGCAGCATCAATGTGCTGACCACCCAGCGCCCGTCACCGCTGGCAAAAGGTAATCCATCCCACAGTAACCTGGTTCAGGTTGAGAAGGCGTAAGGAGCAGTAAATGACAACCCAATATGGCTTTTATATCGACTCCAGCCGCTGCACCGGCTGCAAAACCTGTGAACTGGCGTGTAAGGATTTTAAGAACCTGACACCGGAGGTTAGCTATCGCCGCATTTATGAATATGCGGGTGGTAACTGGCAGGAAGACAACGGCGTATTCCATCAGGACGTATTTGCTTATTACCTCTCTATTTCCTGTAACCATTGTGAAGATCCAGCCTGTACTAAGGTGTGCCCGAGTGGCGCCATGCATAAGCGTGAAGATGGGTTTGTGGTGGTGAACGAAGAGGTTTGTATCGGCTGCCGCTACTGCCATATGGCGTGTCCGTACGGTGCGCCTCAGTACAATGAAGAGAAAGGTCATATGACCAAGTGTGACGGCTGTTACGAGCGCGTTGCCGAGGGGAAAAAGCCGATTTGCGTGGAATCCTGCCCGCTGCGCGCGCTGGATTTAGCGCCTGTCGATGAATTACGCAAAAAGTACGGCACTCAGGCTGCTATTGCCCCGTTGCCAGCATCGCATTTTACAAAACCAAATATCGTGATTAAACCTAACGCCAACAGCCGCCCAAGTGGGGATACCAGCGGTTATCTGGCCAACCCGAAGGAGGTGTGAGATGGGAAACGGATGGCATGAATGGCCGCTGATGGCCTTTACGGTGTTAGGCCAGTGCGTTGCGGGCGGGTTTATCGTTATGGCACTGGCGCTGCTGTATGGCGTGAAGGACAGGGCGGTTCGCAAGCGCGCCGAATTGCTAATGGTGGTGCTGTGGATCCTGATGGGTATCGGCTTTATTGCCTCAATCTTGCATCTCGGGTCGCCGCTGCGAGCGTTCAACTCCCTTAATCGCCTCGGCAGTTCAGCGCTGAGCAATGAAATTGCCAGCGGATCGGTATTCTTTGCCGCGGGCGGTTTCTGGTGGCTTTTGACAGTGCTAGGAAAAATGCCTCAGGCGCTGGGTAAAATCTGGGCCGTGGTGACCATTATTCTGGCCGTGGTATTTGTCTGGATGATGAGTCGGGTTTACCTGATTGACACTGTCCCGACCTGGTTTAGCGTCTGGACTCCACTGAGCTTCTTCCTGACGATGTTTATCGGTGGCCCACTGCTGGGATATTTGCTGCTTTCTGCGGCCGGGGTTAGCGGCTGGGGGATGCGTATACTGCCTGTTGTCTCGCTACTTGCCTTGCTGGTTAGCATGGTCGTTGTGCTGATGCAGGGCATGGAGCTGGCAACGCTGCATAGTTCTATTCAACAGGCGTCTGCGCTGGTGCCGGAATACGGCTCGCTGATGGCGTGGCGGATGATTCTGCTGGTGATTGCTCTGGTCGGCTGGATTGTTCCACAGCTGAAAGGCTATCGGCCTGGCGTCGGTTTGCTAACGCTCGCGATGGTATTGGTGATTGCAGGTGAACTTATCGGTCGCGGTGTCTTCTACGGATTGCATATGACTGTTGGTATGGCGATAGCAAGCTAACATTTCATCGAGTTATAAGCGCGTCTGAGGACGCGCTTTTCCATCCTCTCGCATAAGAAAATTTCACCTGAATATCCATGAAATTTTTCATTGATCATTTTGGCCTGTCTGCCGCTATATCGCATCAAAAACAGCGAGATACAATTTACGTGACTCCGGTCACTTATTAGCAGGATAAGTTTTTCAAATCGTACCCGTTAAAACCCTTGTTACCCCCCATTATTGCTGGATTGACAATCAATTTGCCGGTGGCATGATGCGCACAAATTTCCTGATTTCCTCACGGTTTGATACCCATGATCACCTATACCCGTCCCGTATTGCTCCTGCTTTGCGGGCTTTTGCTGCTGACTCTGGCGATGGCGGTTTTAAACACGCTCGTCCCACTTTGGCTGGCTCACGATAATCTTCCTACCTGGCAGGTCGGGATGGTGGGCTCCGCCTACTTTACCGGCAACCTGGTCGGGACATTGATTACCGGATGGGTGATTAAGCGTCACGGGTTTAACCGCAGCTACTATCTTGCCTCTATTATTTTTGCCGTGGGCTGTGTTGGCCTCGGGCTGATGGTTGGTTTCTGGAGCTGGATGGTCTGGCGGTTTGTGGCTGGTGTCGGATGTGCCATGATTTGGGTTGTGGTTGAAAGCGCGCTGATGTGCAGCGGGACTTCCCGCAACCGCGGACGTCTGCTGGCGGCTTACATGACCGTTTACTACATCGGAATGGTGGTCGGCCAGCTGATGGTCAGCAAGCTGTCTACTGAACTGATGAACGTTCTGCCGTGGGCTACCGCGCTGGTGCTGGCCGCTATTCTTCCATTGCTGTTTACCCATATTGTCAGCGACGGTGATGAGCACCGGGATAACACTCCGGTCTGGCCGATGTTGCGTCTGCGCCAGGCCCGGCTGGGCGTGAACGGCTGCATTATGTCCGGCATCGTACTCGGCTCTCTGTATGGTCTGATGCCGCTGTATTTGAACCATCAGGGCGTGAGTGACTCCGGTATTGGCTTCTGGATGGCGCTGATGATCAGTGCGGGTATTGTTGGTCAGTGGCCGATGGGGCGTCTGGCGGATAAATATGGCCGTCTGCTGGTGCTGCGTGTACAGGTGTTCGTGGTGATTCTTGGCTGCCTGGCAATGCTCAGCAACGCCGCCATGGGGCCTGCGCTATTCGTACTGGGGGCTTTCGGTTTTACGCTCTACCCGGTGGCGATGGCCTGGGCTTGCGAAAGAATTGAACGTCATCAGCTGGTGGCAATGAATCAGGCTTTGTTGCTGAGCTACACCATCGGGAGTCTGATTGGGCCGACGGTGACTGCGCTGCTGATGCAAAACTATTCTGATAACGTGCTGTTTATCATGATGGCCGCGGTGTCATTTGTTTATCTGATGATGCTGCTGCGCAAGGCGGGCCATCACCCAACACCGGTGGCTCACGCTTAATCAGTTTATTGTGTCCAGGATGCCATTACACCGGAATTTGTGATTGGCAGGGCTTTGCTGAGAAGTAAACAGGTCGGCAGGCAAATATACGTGCTCCCACAGAGGGGAGCACGGTTCGAATCAGTACATCACTTTATGGCCGTACTGCTCCAGAATACCTTTCACCCGTTCCATCGTTTCTTTCTTCGGCGGATGTACGCCATCCAGCTTGTATTCTTCGCCCATCGCCACCCACTTATGTTTGCCCAGCTCGTGATACGGCAACAGCTCAATTTTTTCAACGTTGCCCATGTTACGGGTGAACTCGCCCAGGCGATGGGCGGAATCATCATCGTCGGACCAGCCTGGCACGACTACGTAGCGGATCCACACTTTAATGTCTTTCTTCGACAGATATTGAGCAAATTCAAGCGTACGGTGGTTTGACACGCCCACCAGGTTTTGGTGGATTTCGTCGTTCATCTGCTTGAGATCGAGCATCACCAGGTCGGTGACTTCCAGCAGCTCATCAATCACCGGATCGTAACGGCGAACAAAACCGTTGGTGTCCAGGCAGGTATGAATCCCTTCTTTGTGGCAGGCGCGGAACCAGTCACGTACGAACTCGGCCTGCAGGATAGCCTCGCCGCCGGACGCGGTGACGCCGCCGCCGGAGGCATTCATGAAGTGGCGATAAGTGACAACTTCTTTCATCAGATCTTCTACCGTCACTTCTTTGCCACCGTGGGTATCCCAGGTGTCGCGGTTGTGGCAGTACAGGCAGCGCATCAGGCAGCCCTGAAAGAAGGTGATAAAACGGATACCGGGGCCGTCCACGGTACCGCAGGATTCAAAAGAGTGAATTCGTCCGATTGCTGACATTGCGGTGATCTCTCCAGATGTGGCCCGTCCAGGACCTGTGTCGTGCACAGCTCAAGCCGGCTGTGTTAAGTCTGTTTTGACAGATACCCAGAGTATAGATAGCTGGCAAAGCAGGCTGAGGGTAGGGAGGTGAGTAAAAAGGCCCCACGGGAGTGGAGCCTTTATATATTACGCTTCTTCAGTCTAACAAGGAATTAGATGGACTGAGTGAAGGTACGGGTAATAACGTCCTGCTGCTGCTCTTTGGTCAGCGAGTTGAAGCGAACGGCATAACCGGATACACGGATGGTCAGCTGAGGATATTTCTCAGGGTTTTCCATCGCATCCAGCAGCATTTCACGGTTCATCACGTTGACGTTCAGGTGCTGACCACCTTCGATGTTTGCTTCGTGGTGGAAGTAACCGTCCATCAGACCTGCAAGGTTGGTTTTACGCACGTCGTCGTCTTTACCCAGCGCGTTTGGCACGATGGAGAAGGTATAAGAGATACCATCTTTCGCGTAGGCAAACGGCAGTTTAGCGACGGAGGTCAGAGAGGCAACGGCACCTTTCTGGTCACGACCGTGCATTGGGTTAGCGCCTGGACCAAACGGAGTACCTGCGCGACGACCGTCCGGGGTGTTACCGGTTTTCTTACCATAAACCACGTTAGAGGTGATGGTCAGAACAGACTGGGTCGCGATAGCGCCACGGTAGGTGGTCAGTTTCTGAATTTTCTTCATGAAACGTTCTACCAGGTCAACGGCGATGTCATCTACGCGAGGATCGTTGTTACCGAACTGTGGATATTCACCTTCGATTTCAAAGTCAACGGCCAGGCCGTCTTCGTCACGGATAGGTTTCACTTTCGCGTATTTGATTGCAGACAGGGAGTCAGCCGCAACGGACAGGCCAGCGATACCACAAGCCATGGTACGAACAACGTCACGGTCGTGCAGAGCCATCAGAGACGCTTCGTAGCTGTATTTATCATGCATGTAGTGAATGATGTTCAGCGCGGTAACGTACTGTTTAGCCAGCCAGTCCATGAAGTGATCCAGACGATCCAACACATTGTCGTAGTCCAGAACGTCGGCAGTGATTGGTGCTTCTTTAGGACCAACCTGCATTTTCAGTTTTTCATCAACGCCGCCGTTGATTGCATACAGCATGGTTTTCGCCAGGTTTGCACGAGCCCCGAAGAACTGCATTTGCTTACCAACAATCATTGGGCTTACGCAGCATGCGATAGCGTAGTCGTCGTTGTTGAAGTCAGGACGCATCAGATCGTCATTCTCGTACTGCAGAGAAGAGGTATCGATGGAGACTTTAGCCGCGTATTTTTTGAAGTTCAGTGGCAGTTTTTCAGACCACAGAATGGTGATGTTTGGCTCCGGAGACGGCCCCATGGTGTACAGGGTGTTCAGGAAGCGGAAGCTGTTTTTGGTCACCAGAGTACGGCCATCAACGCCCATACCGCCGATAGATTCGGTTGCCCAGATTGGGTCGCCGGAGAACAGCTCATCGTATTCAGGGGTACGCAGGAAGCGAACCATACGCAGTTTCATGACCAGGTGGTCAATCATTTCCTGAGCGTCTTGCTCGTTGATTTTGCCTGCTTTGATGTCGCGCTCGATGTAGGCATCCAGGAAGGTGGATACGCGACCGAAGGACATTGCAGCGCCGTTCTGAGATTTAACCGCGGCCAGGTAGCCGAAGTAAGTCCACTGAATAGCTTCCTGAGCGTTGGTCGCAGGACCGGAGATGTCGTAGCCATATTTAGCGGCCATCTCTTTGATCTGACCCAGCGCGCGGTGCTGTTCGGAGATTTCTTCACGCAGACGGATAGTTGCTTCCAGGTCTTCACCGTTTTCCAGTTTGGTTTGCAGTGAGTTGAACTGAGCGAACTTGTCTTTCATCAGGTAGTCGATACCGTACAGCGCAACGCGACGGTAGTCACCGATGATACGGCCACGGCCATAGGCGTCTGGCAGACCGGTAATGACGCCGGATTTACGGCAGTTCAGGATGTCTTTGGTGTAAACGTCAAACACGCCCTGGTTGTGGGTTTTACGGTATTCGGTGAAGATCTTTTTCAGCATTGGGTCGAGTTCACGACCGTATACTTTGCAAGAACCTTCGACCATTTTGATGCCGCCGAAAGGAATGATGGCGCGTTTCAGAGGCGCATCAGTCTGCAGACCCACGATAGTTTCCAGGGACTTGTTGATGTAGCCCGCATCGTGAGCGGTGATGGTAGAGGCGAGGTCGGTATCGAAGTCAACTGGCGCGTGAGTGCTGTTTTCCAGTTTGATGCCTTCCATCACGCTGTCCCACAGTTTGGTAGTTGCGTCGGTAGCACCTGCCAGGAAGGACTCGTCACCCTCGTACGGGGTGTAGTTTTTCTGAATGAAGTCACGTACGTTTACTTCATTCTGCCAGTCGCCTTTAGCAAAACCTTCCCAGGCTGTGGCTAACTTTTCATTTTGCTCGGACATGTAACACCTACCTTTAATGTGGAGTTCTTAAACCTGCGTACTGGCTTAGCTTAGTGCTTGTCGCCACCGCGCAGATAAATTACCCAGTATGTCAACCCAACCAGTAAACCTCCGCCGATGATGTTTCCGATGGTGACTGGAATCAGGTTATCGGTGATGAAGTTCAGCACGGTCAGATGCGAGAAACTTTCCGGAGAAGACCCTACGGCGGTCCAGAATTCCGGGCTGGCAAAGTCACGAACCACGATAGCCATCGGGATCATGAACATATTTGCGATGCTGTGCTCAAAGCCGCTGGCAACAAACATGGCAACCGGAAGGATCATAGCAAACATTTTGTCCATCAGGCTGCGGCCGGAGTAGCTCATCCAGACGGCGAGGCACACCATCAGGTTTGCCAGGATACCTAGGCAGACGGCCTCAACAAATGTGTGGTGCATTTTATGGTCGGCGGTTTGTAGAACATTCAGCCCCCATGCGCCATTGGCGGTCATATACATGCCGGACAGCCAGATTAGCAGCACAAAGATCAGGGCACCGATCAGGTTACCGATGTAGACGTTAGCCCAGTTACGTAGTAGCTGGCCCCAAGTGATACGACCGCTGGCTTTGGCAACAACAATCAGCACAGTGGAGGTGAAAAGGTCTGCACCGCAGATAACGCAAAGAATTAAACCCAGTGAGAAGCATGTGCCGCCAATCAGTTTGGCAATTCCGAAAGGAATCGTGGATGTACCGGTTGTGGCGGTGATGTAGAACACGAAGGCAATCGAAATGAAGACGCCAGCGGTAATTGCTAAGTAAAAAGTCGTTAGCGGTTGTTTTGTTGCTTTATAGACGCCAGCATCTTCGGCAATTTTTGCCATCGCTGGTGGAAGTACTAGATCAAAAGGGTTGTCAGCTTTCACACTAACTCTCTCTTATTTAATTCGGCGAGGTGATACTAACAAAGCATTATAGAGTAAAAATTGATGTGGATCATATCTCGCCAAGCTAATAGGCACTGAAAAAGCAGGTCTTTTCCTGTTTTTCATCTTAATTCATTGATTATTAATTGAAAAATAAATTTTAATAATTATAGATAAAATTGAATTTTGCTTCTCCCGCACGCGAAATTGGTTAATTATAATGGAGTATTTTTATATTCCGATAACATTATTGCCGCTATCGAAAAATAACCATTTACCTGAAATTAACCAAAAAATTACATAATAAATTATTATTGTTGCAATAATAAAAAGGGGCGCAAAAAGCGCCCCGTAATATAGCTCAGACAAGGTGCTGCACGCACCTGGAAGTTGTCAATAAATTACTTAACCTGCCAATATTTGGCTTTAGCACGCTGTAATTTTTCGTACGCGGCCAGCAGAGCCTGATGTGCAGGGAAAGCTTTCAGATCTTTATCCACCGGCTGCAGACCATAGAAGGCCGCCTCACCGCTCATTGCCGCGCTGGCGGCATCTACCGCTTCAGCCCCGTACATGCGTACGAAAGCGTTCAGGTATTGCAGAGGCTCGCGCTCTTCTTCCTGTGACAGAAGAAGCAGAGTTTGCAGGCAGCGGTAGTAGTTGGCACGCGCCGGGCTAAAGATAGAGGCGTTGAACTCCATGGTCCATTCGGTCCAGATCAGCGCCTGCTCAAGATCGCCCCCGGCAAGTGCCAGCATGGCTTTCAACTCGCCAATGCGCAGCGTATACCAGCCGTTATCTTTCCCGGTAGCCAGGCCCAGTAATTCACGCACGCGGGTGAAATCGTCGTGACCTTCGTCGTCCAGTTGGGCAATCAGATCCAGATAGTCCTGCTGCTCCCATTCGCTGTCCGGCAGCGCAAGAATCGTTTCACGCAGGTGACTACCCATGCTGTTGTTAGCCAGCAGCAGGTCGTCGGCAGGGTAAATATCAGACATGCCCGGGACGATAATGCGGCAGGCATAGACGTCCAAATGCTCGTAGTCGGCGATATACACCTCTTTATCTTCCGACTTGAAGATAGCCATCAGCGTCGCGAACTCTTCTTCCGTTGTGCCAGCAAAGCTCCAGTCAGCAAACGGGTAATCTGCATCCTGCTTGAACATATCCCAGGAAATCAGGCCGCTGGAATCGATGAAGTGTGTTTCCAGGTTCGCGTGTTCGGCGACTTCTTCATCGTCGAAGGTTGGCGGCGTAAAGACATCCAGATCTTTCAGACCACGCCCCTGCAACAGCTCGGTGACGGTACGCTCCAGCGCTACACCAAAATCAGGGTGCGCGCCGAAGGAGGCGAAACAGGTTCCGTTGGCCGGATTGAAAAGCACGACGCAGATAACCGGGTACTTACCGCCCAGAGAACCGTCGTACGCAAAAATAGGGAAGCCTTCAGCTTCAAGCGTTTTAATGGACTCCACGACGCCCGGATAGCGGGCCAGCACATCCTGTGGGATCTCGGGCAGGCTGATGCTTTCTGCGATGATCCGGTTTTTGATATGGCGCTCGAAGACTTCAGACAGACCCTGAACTCGTGCTTCATTGGCCGTGTTGCCCGCAGACATGCCGTTGGAAACGTACAGGTTACCAATGATATTCATCGGGATATAAACGGTCTGCAGGTCTGACTGGCGGGTGAACGGCAGGGCACAAATACCGCGCTCTTCGTTCCCGGACTGCAGATCGATCAGCATCCCGGCGCCGACTTCATTTTCCGGGTCATAGAATGCGCGCAGACGATCGTCGAGAATGCCTGCTGGCAGTTGGTCATCTTCCGGCAGCGGGAACCACTTCTCATTGGGGTAATGCACGAACGGACCGTTTGCAATCGTATCGCCCAGCCAGAAATCAGCGAAGAAGTAGTTGGTCGACAGACGTTCAAAATATTCACCCAGCGCGGATGCCAGCGCGGCTTTTTTGGTTGCGCCTTTGCCGTTGGTGAAGCAAAGGGCGCTGTCTTTGTCGCGAATATGCACCGACCAAACGTTCGGTACCGGGTTAAGCCAGGAGGCTTCTTCGATATTAAAACCGAGGTCGGTCAGTTTTTTCTGGAAGCGAGCGATGGAGTCTTCCAGGGCGGCATCTTTGCCGGGGATAAATGTCTGGGTCATGGGGTTCACTTTAATGGTACGCAAAACGCGCAATGATACGGGTTTTACCGGGCAGACGCTATTCTTCGCACGGTGCAGGCGACGCTAGCATAACAGGCTATGCCTGCTTACAGTAACTCACTGTTATGGTAGTAAAATGACAGGCCGTCATTGGGCATGTCCGCCGGAGTACATTCCCGCCGGAAATCGGGCAGTTTTTTCGCTTGCCGGAAGATTGTGTTGTGTGATTTTGCTCACATTGGTCTTCCGCGAGGGATTAACCATTGCAACACTGCGTCGCTGAATGATAAAACCGATAATGTAATAAAAACTTATTGCTCGAGGCGTGGTGAGGGGAAATGACACAGGTATACAATTTTAGTTCTGGTCCGGCGATGCTGCCGGCTGAAGTACTTCGTCGTGCACAACAGGAGCTGTGCGACTGGCACGGTCTGGGTACTTCCGTAATGGAAATTAGCCACCGTGGTAAAGAGTTTATTCAGGTCGCGGAAGAGGCGGAAAAAGATTTTCGCGATCTGCTGCAAATCCCCTCCAACTATAAAGTTTTATTCTGCCACGGCGGCGGGCGCGGCCAGTTTGCAGGCGTGCCGCTGAATATTCTCGGTGACAAAACCACGGCCGACTACATTGACGGCGGGTACTGGGCAAATAGCGCAATAAAAGAAGCAAAAAAATACTGCCAGCCGGTTGCCCATGATGTGAAAATCACCGTGGACGGTAAACGCGCTATCAAGCCGATGAGTGAATGGCAGGTGTCTGACAACAGCGCGTTTCTGCACTATTGCCCGAATGAAACCATTGACGGCATTTCAATAGATGAAACCCCAGATTTTGGTGACACCGTCGTTGCCGCAGACTTCTCTTCGACTATTTTGTCTCGTCCTATCGACGTTAGCCGCTTCGGCGTGATCTATGCTGGCGCACAGAAAAACATTGGTCCGGCCGGCCTGACGCTGGTTGTTGTTCGCGAAGATTTGTTGGGCAAGGCGCACAAAGCATGTCCATCGATTATCGATTACACCGTGCTGAACGATAACGACTCAATGTTCAACACGCCGCCAACTTTTGCCTGGTATCTGGCAGGCCTGGTCTTTAAGTGGCTGAAAGAACAAGGTGGTGTTGCCTCGATGGATCGTATCAACCAGGCCAAGGCTGAGCTGCTGTACGGCGTGATTGATAACAGCGATTTTTATCGTAACGATGTTGCGGCTTCTAACCGCTCCCGGATGAACGTGCCTTTCCAGCTGGCGGATAGCGCGCTGGACAAAGTGTTCCTTGAGGAGTCTTTCGCTGCGGGCCTGCATTCCCTGAAAGGTCACCGCGTTGTGGGGGGTATGCGCGCCTCGATTTACAACGCGATGCCGCTCGATGGCGTCAAAGCGTTAACTGACTTCATGGTGGACTTCGAACGTCGCCACGGTTAATTAATGCATTAGTACTTCGCCCCGCGGCTCGTCTGCGGGGTTTTTATTCTGTTTGAGTTGAGAGTATTTTTCCCATGCTGGAATCCCTGACGTTACAACCCATCGCGCTGGTCGACGGCACCATTAATCTGCCGGGTTCAAAAAGCGTGTCTAACCGTGCGTTGTTACTGGCCGCGCTGGCCAAAGGCACGACGGTGCTGACCAATCTGCTGGATAGCGATGATGTCCGCCATATGCTTAACGCGCTGAAGGCGCTGGGCGTGAACTATACGCTTTCGGCGGATCGTACCCGTTGTGAAGTCACCGGTGTGGCCGGGCCTCTGCAGGCACAAGGTGAGCTGGAACTCTTTTTAGGGAACGCTGGCACAGCTATGCGTCCGCTGGCTGCGGCGTTGTGCCTCGGCAGTAACAACATTGTGCTTACCGGCGAGCCGCGGATGAAAGAGCGCCCGATCGGCCATCTGGTTGACGCGCTGCGCCAGGGCGGGGCGGACATTGAGTACCTCGAGCAAGAAAACTACCCGCCGTTGTGCCTGCGTGGCGGCTTTGGCGGCGGTAAGGTTGAAGTGGACGGCAGCGTATCCAGCCAGTTCCTGACTGCGCTTCTGATGGCGGCTCCTCTGGCAGCAAATGACACCGAAATCACCATTAAAGGCGAACTGGTTTCCAAACCGTATATCGACATCACGCTGCACCTGATGAAAACCTTCGGTGTGGAAGTTGAAAACCGCGACTATCGCAGCTTCCTGATTCGCGGCGCACAGCAGTATCAATCTCCAGGGGCATACCTGGTCGAAGGGGATGCCTCCTCCGCCTCTTACTTCCTGGCCGCAGGGGCAATTAAAGGTGGCGTGGTCAAGGTTACCGGCATCGGCAGTAACAGTGTGCAGGGCGATATTCGCTTTGCTGATGTACTTGAGAAAATGGGCGCGAAAGTAACCTGGGGCGATGACTTCATTAGCTGTGAACGTGGTGAGCTAAACGCTATCGACATGGACATGAACCATATCCCGGATGCGGCAATGACTATCGCGACAGCGGCGCTGTTTGCTAAAGGCACGACCACGCTGCGTAATATCTATAACTGGCGCGTAAAAGAAACAGATCGTCTGAGCGCAATGGCGACGGAATTACGAAAAGTGGGCGCAGAAGTTGAAGAGGGTGAAGACTATATTCGTGTTACGCCACCGGCTAAGCTGACGTTTGCTGAGATCGGCACATATAACGATCACCGTATGGCGATGTGCTTCTCGCTGGTGGCGCTCTCTGATACGCCTGTGACGATTCTTGATCCTGGCTGTACGGCGAAAACCTTCCCGGATTATTTCGAGCAGTTAGCGCGCATCAGTACCCCGGTATAACATTCGTAAAACCGCATCGTCCGATGCGGTTTTTCTTTCTCTCGATGAATCCTTACAACTCCTGCTGCACAATTCTTCTACACTCAGCCTGATTCCCGTGGATATTTGCCCGGAAAGATAACAGTCCTGGCGGTTGCGGCGTATAATGCGCGGCGTTTACCACCCGCGAATCCAGCGATAGAGGAGAAAACGATGACGGCATCCGCCCCGGTAATAACGATTGATGGCCCAAGTGGCGCCGGTAAAGGCACGCTCTGTAAGGCCATGGCCGAAGCGCTGCAGTGGCATCTGCTGGACTCTGGTGCGATTTATCGCGTTCTGGCGCTCGCGGCGTTACATCACCATGTTGATGTGGCTTCCGAAGACGCGCTGGTGCCTCTTGCGGCTCACCTGGACGTTCGGTTTATTTCCACCGACGGCAATTTGGAAGTGATCCTGGAAGGGGAAGACGTTAGCGCTGAAATCCGCACTCAGGAAGTGGCAAACGCGGCTTCTCAGGTGGCGGCGTTCCCGCGTGTGCGAGAAGCCCTGCTGCGCCGTCAGCGCGCTTTCCGCGAAGCGCCGGGCCTGATTGCCGATGGCCGCGATATGGGAACCGTTGTATTCCCGGATGCACCGGTGAAAATTTTCCTTGATGCCTCCTCCGAAGAGCGCGCCCACAGGCGCATGCTACAGTTGCAGGAGAAGGGCTTTAGTGTTAACTTTGAGCGCCTTTTGGCCGAGATAAAGGAACGCGACGATCGCGACCGCAATCGGTCTGTAGCGCCGTTAGTACCCGCTGCCGATGCTTTAGTGCTGGATTCAACCAGTATGAGTATTGAGCAAGTGATTGAAAAAGCGCTACAATACGCGCGCCAAAAACTGGCTGCTGCCTGAGTTAAAGGTAGGCAAGCCTCTGAATTCGTAGTACCCCCGCTGCAACGGAGTGTGAGCGGGTATGTAAAACAACCCCATCCGGCATGAGGCCAGATGGACGTTAATCTAACTTTTGAAGATTAAACATGACTGAATCTTTTGCTCAACTATTTGAAGAATCCCTTAAAACAATTGAAACCCGTCCGGGTTCCATCGTTCGTGGTGTTGTTGTTGCTATCGACAAAGACGTCGTTCTGGTTGATGCGGGCCTGAAATCTGAATCTGCAATTCCTGCAGAGCAGTTCAAAAACGCAGCCGGCGAACTGGAAATCCAGGTTGGTGACGAAGTTGACGTTGCGCTGGACGCAGTAGAAGACGGCTTCGGTGAAACCCTGCTGTCCCGTGAGAAAGCTAAACGTCACGAAGCTTGGATCACGCTGGAAAAAGCTTACGAAGAAGCTGAAACTGTGGTCGGTGTTATCAACGGCAAAGTTAAAGGTGGCTTCACTGTTGAGCTGAACGGTATTCGTGCGTTCCTGCCAGGTTCCCTGGTTGACGTTCGTCCAGTTCGCGACACTCTGCACCTCGAAGGCAAAGAGCTTGAGTTCAAAGTGATCAAGCTTGACCAGAAACGCAACAACGTTGTTGTTTCCCGTCGTGCGGTTATCGAGTCTGAGAACAGCGCAGAGCGCGATCAGCTGCTTGAAAACCTGCAAGAAGGCATGGAAGTTAAAGGTATCGTTAAGAACCTCACTGACTACGGTGCATTCGTTGACCTGGGTGGCGTTGATGGCCTGCTGCACATCACCGATATGGCATGGAAACGCGTTAAGCATCCAAGCGAAATCGTGAACGTTGGCGATGAAATCACTGTTAAAGTGCTGAAGTTCGACCGCGAGCGTACTCGTGTTTCCCTCGGCCTGAAACAGCTGGGCGAAGATCCATGGGTAGCTATTGCTAAGCGTTATCCAGAAGGTACCAAACTGACTGGTCGCGTGACCAACCTGACCGACTACGGCTGCTTCGTTGAAATCGAAGAAGGCGTTGAAGGCCTGGTTCACGTTTCCGAAATGGATTGGACCAACAAAAACATCCACCCATCCAAAGTTGTTAACGTTGGTGATGTAGTGGAAGTGATGGTTCTGGATATCGACGAAGAACGTCGTCGTATCTCCCTGGGTCTGAAGCAGTGCAAAAACAACCCATGGCAGCAGTTCGCTGAGACCCACAACAAAGGCGACCGTGTTGAAGGTAAAATCAAGTCTATCACTGACTTCGGTATCTTCATCGGCCTGGACGGCGGCATCGACGGCCTGGTTCACCTGTCTGACATCTCCTGGAACGTTGCAGGCGAAGAAGCAGTACGTGAATACAAAAAAGGCGACGAAATTGCAGCCGTTGTTCTGCAGGTTGACGCAGAGCGTGAGCGTATCTCCCTGGGCGTTAAACAGCTTGCTGAAGATCCGTTCAACAACTACGTTGCGCTGAACAAGAAAGGTACTATCGTTACTGGTAAAGTAACGGCAGTTGACGCGAAAGGTGCTACAGTTGAATTAGCAGATGGCGTAGAAGGCTACCTGCGTGCTTCTGAAGCTTCCCGTGACCGCGTTGAAGATGCAACTCTGGTTCTGAACGTTGGCGACGATGTTGAAGCTAAATTCACCGGCGTTGATCGTAAAAACCGTGTTGTAAGCCTGTCTGTTCGTGCTAAAGACGAAGCTGACGAGAAAGATGCAATTGCGACTGTTAACAACAAACAGGAAGAAGGCAACTTCTCTAACGCAATGGCTGAAGCATTCAAAGCAGCTAAAGGCGAGTAATCGTCCGAGCGTTGTATCCCGGCTTCTGCCAGGGTATAAAATCAGGGCGGCTTCGGCCGCCCTTGTTCGATTGAGAGCTGTAAGCTAATTTTCCTGAAAGGAAACCGGAGGAATCATGACCAAGTCAGAATTGATCGAAAGACTTGCAACCCAGCAATCTCACATCCCTGCGAAAGCAGTAGAGGATGCGGTAAAGGAAATGCTGGAGCATATGGCCTCTACGCTCGCCGAGGGTGAACGTATTGAAATCCGGGGTTTCGGCAGTTTCTCCTTACACTATCGCGCTCCTCGCACCGGACGTAACCCGAAAACCGGCGATAAAGTGGATCTGGAAGGCAAATACGTTCCACACTTCAAGCCAGGCAAAGAGTTGCGTGACCGCGCCAATATTTACGGCTAATTCCTCGGAGTTAGCAAAAATGGCATCTCATCTGAGGTGCCATTTTTTTTACTGAATTTGCTCTTTGCGAGCACCTTCCAGAAGGCTTACACAACATTGTTAAGCCGGGCTTAATGGCGTTCAGGCCATCGCGTATTTCCCCGATCGCTTTCTGATTTAATCTCAATCTTGCCGCACACTGCCTGCAACAAGGAGGTGGATGTGTTTTCTATTCCTGCCGTTGCTGGCGCCGTTCTGATTAGCGCTTTGCCACTGTTATGGCTGTCGGTTATTCCGGAACAAAATGGCATTTTGCTGATTCTGGTGGCCGCGCTGATACTGTCTATTTTTTGGGGGCGTATCGTTTGGGTGCGCTATCTGGTGCTTTGCCTTTTGTTTTTGAGCTGGAATCTGCTGGGCGCGCGGCAAATGCTGGATATGTTCTCTGATTTCGGGGAGAAACCGCTGACCGTACAGGTGAAAGTCACGAGAAGTGATGGCGAAAAACGGCATGAACTGCGGATAGTCAAACGGGATGAGCGCTACCTGTTTCCCGCGCCCGGCGTTGTATTGCGAAATAGAGTATTGCCTGAGCCAGTTTGTGAAGGACAAACATGGTTAATGACGCTACGTCTTCGCCCGGTGCATGGGCGCCTTAATGAAGGTATTTTTGACGGGCAGCGTTATGCTCTTTCGCAGATGCTGCCGTTTAATGGCAGGGTGTTGAAGGCAAACCTGCTATCGGGGAGCTGTAATCTTCGAGGTAAATGGCTCCAGCAGGCCAAAAATGCCACCGCCAATCTCTCATGGCAAGGCGTGATTATCGCTCTGGGTTTTGGCGAGCGAATTGATGTCAGCGAAGACGTCAAAAAAATCATGCGTGATACCGGGACAGCACATCTAATGGCCATTTCTGGGCTGCATATTGCGTTAGCCGGCGGGATTGGCTGGATGTTTGCCCGGGCTCTGCAATTTTGCCTGCCTGCATCGATGATAGGGTTTCGTTTTCCCCTGGTGATGAGTTTTAGCGTTGCGCTATTTTACACCTGGCTGTCGGGGATGAATCCGCCAGCGGTCAGAACCCAGGTTGGGATGGGCATTTGGGCAATACTCCGTCTGAACGGCAGAAAGTGGTCAGCCTGGGATGTATTGTTGTGCTGTGTCGCGGGCATTGTGTTTAGCGAACCGATGGCTATTTTGTCTGAAAGTCTTTGGCTTTCCGCGCTTGCTGTCTGCGGGCTTATTTTTTGGTACCAGTGGGTACCGCTGCCACGCAGGATGACAAATCGCTGGCTTCGGCCTTTTGTCGAACTGCTTTATTTGCAGGCGGGTATTACGCTCCTGCTCATTCCACTTCAGGTGATTTTATTTCACGGTATCAGCATGACTTCACTGGCCGCGAATCTCTTCGCTGTGCCGTTGATTACGTTCGTTAGCGTGCCTTTAATTTTAGCCGGTATGGTGTTCGGAGAAGTCCCTGTCATTGGCGAGGTGCTTTGGTCACTGGCCGACAAATCATTAGCAGGCGTATTCGGGTTATTGGCTGGGTTGCCGGAGGGGTGGAAAGAGCTCGATCGCCGTTATCAATTTCTGGCATTCATTGCCTGGTGGGCCATAGTGATATGGCGATTCGGCTTTTGGCGAAGCTCTTCCGCTACGGCTGCGGCGGTATTGTTTGTGATGATGCTTCCCCTGTGGCGGAAGCCGGAGAGCAATAGCTGGGCTGTCCATATGCTTGATGTCGGACATGGGCTTGCCGTAGTGATTGAGCGCGAAGGGAAAGCGTTACTCTACGATACGGGCAACGCGTGGCCTGGGGGCGACGCGGCTAAGACCGTGATTATTCCCTGGTTAAAATGGCGTAACCTTCAGCCAGAACAGGTAATTATTAGCCATGAACATCTTGATCATATCGGTGGATTGAAAAGTCTTAAGCAGCAGTGGCCTGCTTTAAATATTCGTAGCCCTTTGCGCTGGGAGGGGCATGAGCCTTGCTTTCGTGGTCAACGGTGGACATGGCAGAAAATTAATTTCGACGTGCTGTGGCCACCCGAAGAGTACGAGGGGAGCAGCAACAATCGCTCTTGTGTGGTTAAGGTTAGTCACGGAGGATTCAGCCTTTTGCTGACGGGGGACCTTGAGGCAAATGCAGAACTGGCTATGCTGAGAAAACGGTGGCAAACGCTAGAAGCCAACGTCCTGCAGGTTCCGCACCATGGGAGCCGAACTTCGTCCAGCGGCCCTTTACTGAGAGCCGTTTCAGGCAGCGTGGCGCTGGCTTCAGCTTCCAGGTTCAACGCCTGGCGTTTGCCGTCTTCAACAATTATTAATCGTTATCGGCAATACGGCTATCAGTGGCATGACACGGCTCAATCAGGGCAGCTGACAATTGAAATAAAAGGTGATAAATGGCAAATCTCTGGCTTCAGAGAGCAAATATTGCCCCGTTGGTATCATCAGTGGTTTGGCGTCACCCGAGATAATGGGTAGAATATGCGGCTATTTCATAAAAGGCTGGTTCGACTTAATGCAGAACGATAAAGATCTCTCCACATGGCAGACTTTCCGCCGGCTCTGGCCGATGATTTCCCCCTTTAGAACGGGTCTGATTGTGGCTGGGATAGCGTTAATCCTCAATGCGGCGAGTGACACCTACATGCTTTCGCTGCTTAAACCATTACTGGATGATGGTTTTGGTAAAACGGATTCTTCTGTGCTGCTATGGATGCCTCTGGCCGTGATTGCGCTGATGCTGCTGCGTGGCGTGACCAGCTATGTTTCAAGCTACTGTATTTCATGGGTGTCAGGCATGGTGGTAATGAACATGCGCCGTCGACTGTTCAGCCACATGATGGGAATGCCGGTTTCTTTTTTCGATCAGCAGTCCACCGGGACGTTACTTTCGCGTATTACCTATGATTCTGAGCAGGTTGCCTCTTCCTCTTCCGGCGCGCTGATCACCGTTGTCCGTGAGGGAGCATCAATTATTGGCCTGTTTATATTGATGTTCTGGTACAGCTGGCAGCTTTCAGTGATCCTGATCGTGTTGGCACCGATTGTGTCCTTTGCCATCCGCTTTGTCTCTAAGCGCTTCCGTAATATCAGCAAAAACATGCAGAACACCATGGGACAGGTCACTACCAGCGCAGAACAGATGCTGAAGGGGCACAAAGAAGTGCTGATTTTCGGTGGTCAGCAGGTAGAAACCGACCGCTTTGACAAAGTCAGTAACCGCATGCGTAATCAGGGGATGAAGCTGGTTTCAGCCTCTTCTATCTCTGACCCGATTATTCAGCTTATTGCTTCCCTGGCGTTGGCTTTTGTACTTTATGCCGCCAGCTTCCCAAGCGTTATGGAAACCCTGACCGCCGGTACCATTACCGTGGTGTTCTCCTCCATGATTGCGCTAATGCGCCCGCTTAAGTCGCTGACGAACGTCAACGCTCAATTCCAGCGCGGGATGGCCGCATGTCAAACGCTGTTCTCTATCCTGGACTCTGAGCAGGAAAAGGACGGTGGCAAGCTGGTCATCGATCGTTCTAAAGGCGACGTTGAATTCCGCAATGTGACCTTCACCTATCCAGGCCGTGATATTCCTGCGCTGCGCAATATCAACCTGACCATTCCGGCCGGAAAAACTGTTGCGCTGGTAGGGCGTTCAGGTTCGGGTAAATCGACGATTGCCAGTCTGATCACGCGTTTCTACGAGCAGCAGGAAGGTGAAATCCTGATTGACGGGCACGATATACGTGAATACACCCTCGCGTCTCTGCGCGATCAGGTGGGGCTGGTGTCGCAAAATGTTCATCTCTTTAACGATACCGTGGCGAATAATATTGCCTACGCCCGCACCGGCGAATATTCCCGTGAAGATATCGAAAAGGCCGCGCGCATGGCTTACGCGATGGACTTCATCAGTAAAATGGACAACGGGCTGGACACCATCATCGGTGAGAATGGTGTGCTGCTGTCTGGTGGCCAGCGTCAGCGTATCGCCATTGCTCGCGCGCTGCTGCGCGACAGCCCAATCCTGATTCTGGATGAAGCCACTTCTGCGCTCGACACGGAATCAGAACGCGCTATTCAATCTGCCCTGGATGAACTGCAAAAGAACCGCACATCACTGGTGATTGCTCACCGGCTGTCAACGATTGAGCAGGCTGATGAAATCGTGGTGGTGGAAGATGGTTGTATCGTCGAGCGCGGGCCACACCTGGAACTGCTTGCCCATCGCGGCGTGTATGCCCAGCTACATAAGATGCAATTCGGCGAATGATAGAGCGTATCTGGTCGGGAAAATCACCTCTCTACCTGCTGCTGCTGCCGCTTTCCTGGCTTTATGGCCTGGTGAGCGGCGTTATCCGCCTGTCTTACCGTATTGGTCTGCGTGCCATATGGCGTGCCCCTGTACCCGTGGTTGTCGTTGGAAATCTGACGGCGGGGGGAAACGGGAAAACACCCGTTGTTATCTGGCTTGTGGAGCAGCTACAGCAGCGTGGCGTGAGCGTTGGCGTTGTGTCCCGGGGCTACGGCGGAAAAGCCGCTGTTTATCCTCTGCTGCTTGATGCAAAAACCACACCTTCCGAAGCTGGAGACGAACCGGTACTTATTTTTCAACGCACCGGGGCGCCCGTCGCGGTTGCGCCAAAACGCAGTGAGGCTGTAAAAGCCCTTATTGTGGCTGCAGCCCCACAAATCATTATTACCGATGATGGCCTACAGCATTATGCTCTGGGACGCGATAAAGAAATCGTTGTGATCGACGGTGCCCGCAGGTTTGGTAATGGCTGGTGGTTACCTGCCGGGCCAATGCGTGAAAGAGCGGGGCGTTTACGCAGCGTAGACGCAATTATCGTGAACGGCGGGGAACCGCAGGCTGGCGAAATCGGCATGCGCCTGAAGCCCGGGCTCGCCATTAACGTACTCACCGGTGAACGTCGCCCGGTAACCGACTTTTCTAACGTTGTGGCCATGGCCGGTATTGGCCATCCACCTCGTTTCTTCGCCACGCTTGCGCAATGCGGCGTTACGCCGGTGAAAACAGTGGCGCTGGCCGATCATCAGGCAATTACCGAACAGGATATGTTGGCTATCGCGACGGCGGAGCAAGTCGTACTGATGACGGAAAAAGATGCAGTAAAATGCCGTGCGTTTGCCGGGGGCCATACAAACTGGTGGTATCTGCCGGTAGATGCGCAGCTCGATTCACCTCTCGCGGAAACGCTCCTCAAGCAATTACTGGCGCTGGTGCGTTAATCTCTGCGGCACCGGTCTTTCGTTCGTTGATTACAGGTGTGCCATGACCGTTTCACAGCTTTCATTACGAGCAGCCCGAAATCTCCACCTTGCAGCCCAGGGCTTACTCCAAAAGCCTCGCCGTCGTGCACGGCCCGCTGATGTTACCGACACGATCTCCCGCATGTCGTTGCTGCAAATTGACACCATTAATATTGTGGCCCGCAGCCCTTACCTGGTTTTATTCAGCCGCCTTGGGCAGTATGAATCCGGCTGGCTTGATAGTGCCCTGGCGAGCGGAGAGCTAATTGAGTACTGGGCGCATGAAGCCTGCTTTTTGCCGAAAAAAGATTTTGCGCTTATTCGCCACCGGATGCTGAGCCCTGAAAACATGGGCTGGAAATACCGTCCCGAATGGATGAATGAGCATGCGGAAGATATCAGCCAGCTGCTCGCTTATATCGAAGACAATGGCCCCGTCCGCTCCGCTGATTTTGAGCATCCCGGCAAAGGGGCAAGCGGCTGGTGGGAGTGGAAGCCACAGAAAAAACACCTCGAGGGGTTATTTACCGCCGGGCAGGTGATGGTGACGGAGCGGCGTAATTTTCAAAGGGTTTACGATTTAACCCACCGTGTTATGCCGCACTGGAACGATGCCCAGCATCTGATTGAGCAGCCAGAGGCTGAGTTACTCATGCTGGAAAATAGCGCCCGTAGCCTGGGGATCTTTCGTCCGGAATGGCTCGCTGATTACTACCGACTGAAAAATATTGCGTTAAAGCCCTTGATAGAAAGCTGGCTTGCATCGGGGAATGTCATTCGCGTCCAGGTCGATAAACTGGGCGATATGCTGCTGCATCATTCGCTGCTACCGCTGCTTGAGAAAGCGCAGGACAATCAGCTTAAAGCAACACACAGCGCCGTGCTTTCACCGTTTGATCCGGTCGTTTGGGATCGCCGCAGAGCAGAAGCGTTGTTTAACTTTTCCTATCGGCTGGAATGCTATACCCCTGCGGAAAAGCGCCGCTATGGTTATTTTGTTTTGCCGCTGCTGCACAAAGGGGCGCTGGTTGGCAGGATAGACGCCAAAATGCACCGTAAGGAAGGGCAGCTCGAGGTCATAAGCCTTTATCTGGAAGAGGGCATAAAAGCCACTGACGCTTTGCGGGCAGGCCTGCGTGGCGCACTGACGGAATTTGCTCGCTGGCAATCCGCGACGCATCTTACCCTGGGTATTTTGCCTGCTGAACTAAGAGAAAACTGGGGCGATGGCTGGGAAATGGCCCCGGCTGGCTAGTCATTTATGCTATTCTGGTGCCGTTGATGGCACTCATCTGGAGTAATTATGGAAAGTCGTTTACTTGAAATCATTGCCTGCCCGGTCTGTAACGGCAAGCTCTACTATAACCAGGAAAAGCAAGAGCTTATCTGTAAGCCTGACGGGCTGGCATACCCGCTGCGAGATGGCATTCCGGTTCTGCTGGAAAGTGAAGCCCGGACGCTGACTTCAGACGAGACTAATCCATGAGTTTTGTCGCTATTATTCCCGCACGATATGCGTCCACGCGTCTGCCGGGCAAGCCTTTAAAAGAGATCAACGGCAAAGCGATGGTTCTGCACGTGCTTGATCGGGCGCGTGAGTCCGGGGCGGAACGTATCATTGTCGCCACCGATCATCCTGATGTGGCCCGTATTGTCGAGGCGGCAGGTGGGGAAGTTTGCCTGACCAGCCCCGATCATCAGTCCGGTACCGAACGCCTGGCTGAAGTCATTGAGAAATGCGGCTTTAGCGACGACACGGTAATCGTGAACGTGCAGGGCGATGAGCCAATGATCCCCCCGGTGATTATTCAGCAGGTCGCTACCAACGTTGCTAACAGTAAAGCCGGTATGGCAACGCTTGCGGTGCCTATCGAATCGGCGGAAGAAGCGTTTAATCCGAATGCGGTAAAAGTGGTCATGGATGCGCAGGGCTACGCGCTCTATTTCTCACGCGCCACTATTCCGTGGGATCGAGAGCGTTTTGCCGCTTCACGTGAAGAGATTGGCGATACCTTCCTGCGTCATATCGGCATCTATGGCTACCGCGCTGGTTTCATCCGTCGCTACGTCAGTTGGGCACCGAGCCAGCTTGAACAAATCGAAATGCTTGAACAGCTGCGCGTCTTGTGGAACGGCGAAAAAATACATGTTGCCGTGGCGAAGGCCATCCCAAGTATTGGCGTGGACACCCCAGAAGATCTTGAACGCGTCCGTCTCGCAATGCGCTAATTCACCTTCAGCGTGAACAATCAAACCGGCTAACCAGGCCGGTTTTTCTTTTTCTGAAACCCAATTGATCTGGAGTGGTGACAACTTCGCCTGGTGCGCTCATTATTAAATCAACAGTATTACCAGGGGAAATCGGTATGGAATTGCTGCGTAAGGAGCTAAGTCACCTGTTGGGTGAGAAATTAAGCCGTATTGAGTGCATTAGCGAACATGCGGAAACTGCACTCTGGTCGCTCTACGACAGCGGCGGCCACGCGATGCCGCTGCTCGCTAAGAGCTTTACCTCGCCGGGCCTGGCAACACAGCTGGCCTGGAAAATGTCGATGCTGGCGCGTTCAGGCACCGTCCGCATGCCGGTGGTCTACGGCGTGTTGACTCACGAAGAACATCCTGGTCCGGACGTTTTGCTGATGGAGCGCCTGCGCGGGGTTCCCGGCGAAGCGCCAACCCGGACGCCTGACCGCTGGGAGCAGCTCAAAGACCAGATTGTTGAGGGGCTGTTAGCCTGGCATCGCGTGGACAGCAGCGGCTGTGTGGGGAGCGTCGACAGCACTCAGGAAAATATCTGGCCGCATTGGTACCGCCAGCGGGTCGAAGTGCTTTGGACTACGCTCAATCAGTACCAGAACACCGGGTTAACCATGCAGGATAAACGTATTCTGTTTCGTACCCGAGAATGTCTGCCGCGTATGTTCGAAGACTTCAGCGATAACTGCGTGCTTATTCACGGCAATTTTTCCCTCCGCAGCATGCTCAAGGATTCTCGTAGCGATCAATTGCTGGCGATGGTTAACCCCGGGGTTATGCTTTGGGCTCCCCGAGAATATGAACTGTTTCGTCTGGCTGAGCCTGGTCAGGCCGAGAGTCTGCTTTGGCACTATTTACAGCGTGCCCCGGTCGCAGAATCTTTCCTCTGGCGGCGCTGGCTATATGTGCTGTGGGATGAGATTGCGCAGCTGCTGCAAACCGGCCGCCTGAACCGGCCGGTGTTTGACAATGCCTCTAAGTCATTGCTGCCCTGGCTCTCCTGAAGTGCCTTTCAGCCACTGCCACAGGCGTCCGAGGGTCTCATAGGCAACGCGTTCACTGTGCATCAGCCATACCGGGTCGGGGATAGCCTTTTCCCACGGATTAAGCGGAGAGGTTATCGCCAGCTGGTTAGCCGGGGCCGGGAGAGGATGCAGTCCGGCGCGGGTGAAGAAGATTATTGCCCGTGGCAGGTGCGAAGCAGATGTCACCAGAATAAACGGCTGCTGGCCTATCAGCCTGGCCACGGCGTAAGCTTCCTCCTCCGTGTCTTTAGGCGAGTCCAGGGTAATGATGTCGTCCCTGGAAATGCCTAGACTTTCCGCCACCCTGGCGCCTGCCTCTGCGGTGCTGACCGAGTTTGTCATCGCCCGCGCCCCGGTAAAGATCAATTTTGCCCCTGGATTGAGCTGTTTCAGACGAATCGCTTCGGTGAGCCGCGGTAAACTGTTGTCGATCAGGTTTGAGCTGGGAGCCCAGGCCGGGTTCCAGGTGTAACCGCCGCCCAGGACGACGATGTAGCGAGCGTTGTCGCCCTGCTGGCGAGTGGCGTAGGTGTCTTCGATAGGCTTTAGCATCCAGTCCGCGACGGGCTGCAGGCTAATCAGAAAAAGCACCAGCCAGCTGGCCGTGAGTAATCCTTTGGCCGTTTTTTGCCAGCGAGTAAACCACAGCAGCGCCAGAGCCACGCCCATGGTTAACAGCAGGAATGGCAGGGGAAGCAGCAGCCCGCCAATGATTTTTTTCAGTATAAAAAGCATGAAATTCGGATCCTTTTTAACCATCCAGCAGGTAAACCCCCGTGATATTACACCAGATGGGTTCATTCTCGTCCCGCCTGTGCCAAAATAGCGGTTTTGTCAGATGACCTCTTTTGCCACGGAGCTGTACCCATGGGTGACCGCAATTTTGACGATATTGCCGAGAAGTTTTCGCACAATATCTATGGCACAACTAAAGGCCAGTTGCGGCAGGCGATTCTCTGGCAGGATCTGGATGCTTTTCTTGCGACACAGCCCGCAGCTTTAAAGGTGTTGGATGCCGGCGGTGGGGAGGGGCAAACGGCCACCCGCTTCGCTGAGCGTGGGCATGAAGTGGTGCTTTGCGATGTGTCCGCCGAAATGATTGCACGTGCAAAAATGCTTGCTCACGAGAAAGGTGTGAGCGACAACATGCATTTTGTACAATCTGCCGCTCAGGATATGGCTCAACATTTGGAAAGCCCGGTTGATCTGATATTGTTTCATGCGGTGCTTGAGTGGGTCACCGATCCTCAGGCCGTGCTGAAAGCGCTTTGGGATTGTTTGCGTCCCGGCGGCACTTTGTCGCTAATGTTCTACAATGCAAACGGCCTGCTGATGCGAAACATGTTTGTCGGAAACTTCGAATATGTGCTGCAGGGGATGAAAAAAAATAAGCGCAAAACCCTTTCGCCCGACAATCCGCTGCAGCCAGAACAGGTTTACCACTGGCTGGAGCAAATTGGCTGGCAAATTACCGGTAAAACCGGCGTGCGGGTGTTTCATGATTACCTGCGAGATAAACACAAACAACGAGATGGTTTTGACGATTTGCTGACGCTGGAGACGCGTTATTGTCGGCAGGAGCCGTTTATCAGTCTCGGCCGCTATATTCACGTAACCGCGTTTAAGCCGCAGAGCCAAGGATAAATTATGAGTGATTTTTCCCAGACAGTGCCTGAACTGGTTGCCTGGGCCAGGAAAAATGATTTTTCGATCTCGCTGCCTACGGAGCGCCTGACGTTTTTGCTGGCCGTGGCCACCTTAAACGGCGAGCGTCTTGATGGCGAGCTGAGCGAGGGAGAGCTGATCGATGCGTTTCGTCACGTCAGCGATGGCTTTGAACAAACGAGCGAAACTATCACCGTGCGCGCGAACAACGCCATCAACGATATGGTTCGTCAGCGCTTGCTCAATCGCTTTGTCAGCGAGCTAACTGAAGGCAATGCCATTTATCGCCTGACGCCTCTGGGGATTGGTATCACCGACTACTACATTCGCCAGCGTGAGTTTTCCACGCTGCGTCTGTCTATGCAGCTTTCTATCGTGGCGGGTGAGCTTAAGCGCGCCGCCGATGCGGCCGATGAAGGCGGCGATGAGTTCCACTGGCATCGCAATGTTTACGCGCCGCTGAAATATTCCGTGGCGGAGATTTTCGACAGTATCGACCTGACCCAGCGCATCATGGACGAGCAGCAGCAGCAGGTAAAAGATGACATTGCCCAACTGCTGAACAAAGACTGGCGGGCGGCGATTTCAAGCTGTGAGCTGCTGCTTTCAGAGACCTCCGGCACGCTACGTGAACTGCAGGATACGCTCGAAGCCGCGGGGGATAAACTGCAGGCCAACCTGCTGCGCGTTCAGGACTCAACCCTGGGCCGCGACGATCTTCACTTTGTCGATCGCCTGGTGTTCGACCTGCAAAGCAAACTTGACCGTATTATCAGCTGGGGTCAGCAGGCCATTGACCTGTGGATTGGCTATGACCGTCACGTGCATAAATTTATCCGTACCGCTATCGACATGGATAAAAATCGCGTCTTTGCTCAACGTCTGCGGCAGTCGGTGCAAAGCTACTTCGATGCGCCATGGGCGCTGACCTATTCCAGCGCCGATCGCCTGCTGGATATGCGTGACGAAGAGATGGCTTTGCGGGATGAAGAAGTCACCGGTGAGTTGCCAAGTGAGCTCGAGTTTGAAGAATTTAACGAAATTCGTGAACAGCTGGCGGCGCTGATCGAAGCGGCGCTGCAGGTCTACAAAACCCAACAAGCGCCTCTCGATCTGGGGGTTGTGGTACGTGACTACCTCGTGCAATACCCTCGCGCGCGTCACTTCGATGTGGCACGTATTGTTGTAGACCAGGCGGTGCGCCTGGGCGTAGCGGAAGCGGATTTCACAGGATTGCCGGCTAAGTGGCAAACCATTAACGATTACGGAGCCAAGGTACAGGCGCATGTCATCAACAAATATTGAACAAGTGATGCCGGTTAAACTGGCACAGGCGCTGGCCAACCCTCTTTTTCCTGCGCTCGATAGCCAGCTGCGCGCCGGGCGCCATATTGGACTCGAAGAGCTGGATAACCACGCCTTTTTGATGGATTTCCAGGAATATCTGGAAGAATTTTACGCGCGTTATAACGTGGAGCTTATCCGGGCGCCAGAAGGCTTTTTCTATCTGCGTCCACGTTCCACCACGCTAATCCCACGTTCTGTGCTCTCCGAGCTGGATATGATGGTGGGCAAAATTCTGTGCTACCTCTATCTCAGTCCGGAACGACTCGCCAACGAAGGGATCTTCACCCAGCAGGAACTTTACGACGAGCTGCTAACGCTGGCGGATGAAAACAAGCTGCTGAAGCTGGTGAATAACCGCTCCACCGGATCCGACCTTGACCGACAAAAGCTGCAGGAGAAAGTGCGTGCTTCACTGACTCGCCTGCGCCGCCTCGGTATGATCTGGTTTATGGGCCACGACAGCAGTAAATTCCGCATCACTGAATCGGTCTTCCGCTTCGGCGCCGATGTGCGTACCGGCGATGACCCACGCGAAGCCCAGCTGCGCATGATTCGCGACGGCGAAGCCATGGCGGTTGAAAGTCGCCTGCAGCTCAATGATGAGAGCGATGAGCCACAACCAGGACTGGATAACGCGGAGGATGAACAAGAATGATTGAACGCGGAAAATTTCGCTCGCTGACGCTGGTTAACTGGAACGGTTTCTTCGCGCGGACCTTCGATCTCGATGAGCTGGTCACCACGCTTTCCGGGGGTAACGGGGCGGGTAAGTCCACTACTATGGCGGCTTTCGTCACGGCGCTTATCCCGGACTTAACCTTGCTGCACTTCCGTAACACCACGGAGGCGGGAGCCACCTCAGGCTCTCGCGATAAAGGCCTTCACGGTAAGCTGAAAGCGGGCGTCTGTTACTCCACGCTGGACGTCATCAACTCACGCCATCAGCGCGTTGTGGTGGGTGTCCGTCTGCAGCAGGTCGCCGGGCGCGACCGTAAAGTCGATATTAAACCCTTTGCTATTCAGGGCTTGCCAACCTCGATTCAGCCAACGCAGTTACTGACCGAAACGCTGAATGAGCGTCAGGCTCGCGTACTCAGCCTGCAGGAGCTGAAGGACAAAGTTGAAGCCATTGAAGGCGTGCAGTTCAAGCAGTTCAACTCCATCACCGACTACCACTCGCTGATGTTCGATCTGGGTATTGTTGCCCGTCGTTTGCGCAGCGCCGCAGACCGTAGCAAATACTATCGCCTGATTGAAGCCTCGCTGTACGGCGGTATTTCCAGCGCGATCACCCGTTCCCTGCGTGATTACCTGCTGCCGGAAAACGGCGGCGTGCGCAAAGCCTTCCAGGACATGGAAGCGGCGCTGCGTGAAAACCGCATGACGCTGGAAGCGATTCGCGTCACTCAGTCTGACCGTGATTTGTTTAAGCATTTAATCTCGGAAGCAACTGACTACGTGGCGGCGGACTACATGCGCCACGCCAACGAACGGCGTATCCACCTGGACAAAGCGCTGGAATTTCGCCGTGAACTGCTGGTAAGCCGCCAGCAGCTGGCTGCTGAACAGTACAAGCACGTTGATATGGCGCGCGAGTTGGGCGAACACAGCGGTGCGGAAGGAGATCTGGAAACGGATTATCAGGCCGCAAGCGATCATCTGAACCTGGTGCAAACGGCGATTCGCCAGCAGGAAAAGATCGAGCGCTACGAAGCTGACCTCGACGAGCTGCAAATTCGTCTTGAAGAGCAAAATGAGATCGTTGCCGAAGCGCACGAACAGCAGGAAGAAAACGAGGCCCGGGCCGAAGCCGCCGAACTGGAAGTCGATGAGCTGAAAAGCCAGCTTGCGGATTATCAGCAGGCGCTGGATGTACAGCAGACCCGCGCTATTCAGTATCAGCAGGCGCTACAGGCGCTGGAGCGTGCTCGCGAGCTTTGTCACCTGCCGGATTTGACCGCCGACAGCGCCGATGAATGGCTGGATACTTTCAAAGCGAAAGAGATTGAGGCAACCGACAAACTGCTGTCTCTCGAGCAGAAAATGAGCGTGGCTCAGGCGGCGCATAGCCAGTTCGAACACGCTTACCAACTGGTGACTGCCATCAGTGGCCCGGTGAGCCGAAGCGAAGCCTGGGACACCGCGCGTGAATTGCTGCGCGACAGCAGCAACCAGCGTCATCTGGCCGATCAGGTTCAGCCGCTGCGTATGCGTCTCAACGAGCTGGAACAGCGCCTGCGTGAACAGCAGGAAGCCGAGCGCTTGCTCGCTGACTTCTGTAAACGCCAGGGCAAACAGTTCGATCCGGAAGAGCTTGAAGCGCTGCATGAGGAGCTGGAAGAGCGCATCGGTGCGCTGCAGCAAACCGTAGCCGAAGCAAGCGAACAGCGCATGGCGCTGCGTCAGGAGCTGGAACAGATTCAGGCCAGCATCAAAACGCTGAACCTGCGCGCGCCAAGATGGATTGCGGCGCAAACCAGCCTGACACAGCTGTGTGAGCAAAGCGGGGAGCAGTTCGAAGCCAGCCAGCAGGTGACTGAGTACATGCAGCAGCTGCTGGAGCGCGAGCGCGAATCCACCGTTGAGCGTGACGAAGTCGGGGCGCGTAAACGTGCCGTAGATGACGAGATCGAACGCCTCAGCCAGCCTGGTGGTGCCGAAGACCCGCGCCTCAACGCGCTGGCCGAACGTTTTGGCGGCGTGCTGCTGTCTGAAATTTATGATGACATCGGCCTTGAAGATGCGCCGTACTTCTCCGCGTTGTATGGCCCGTCCCGTCACGCCATCGTGGTGCCCGATCTTTCTTTAGTACGCGAACAGCTGGAAAATCTGGAAGATTGCCCGGAAGATCTCTATCTGATTGAAGGGGATCCGTCTTCGTTCGATGACAGCGTGTTTACCGTTGAAGAGATGGATGCGGCGGTGCTCGTCAAAACCGCCGAGCGCCAGTGGCGCTATTCGCGTCTGCCTGAGCTGCCGCTGTTTGGCCGCGCCGCGCGTGAAAACCGCCTTGAAGCCTTGCATAACGAACGTGAGTCACTGGCCGAGCGCTTCGCGACGCTTTCTTTTGATGTGCAGAAAAACCAGCGCCTGCACCAGTCGTTTAGCCGCTTTATCGGCCAGCACCTGGGCGTGGCATTTGAAGACGATCCTGAGGCGGAAATTCGCCACCTCAACAGCCGTCGCGGCGAGATTGAGCGGGCGATCAACAATCATGAAAATGACAATCAGCAGCAGCGCCAGCAGTTTGAGCAGGCAAAAGAGGGCGTGGCTCAGCTGAACCGCCTGCTGCCGCGCATTAGCCTGCTGAATGACGAAACGCTGGCCGATCGCTGCGATGAAATCCAGGAACGCCTGGATGAAGCCGAAGAGTCAGCTCGCTTTATTCACCAGCACGGCAACCAGCTGATCAAACTGGAAGGCGTTGCCAGCGTGCTGCAGAGCGACCCTGAACAGTTCGAACAGCTCAAAGACGACTACGCCCATGCGCAGCAAATACAGCGTGATGCCCGTCAGCGTGCGTTTGCGCTGACCGAAGTCGTGCAGCGTCGCGCTCACTTTAGCTACAGCGACTCTGCCGCCATGCTGGACGGCAACAGCGACCTGAACGAGAAGCTGCGCCAGCGTCTGGAGCAGGCTGAAGTGGAGCGTACGCGTTCCCGTGAAGCGCTGCGCCAGCATGCCCAGCAGCTGGGTCAGTACAGCCAGCTTCTGGCATCGCTGAAAAGTTCGTTTGATACCAAAAAAGAGCTGCTGACGGACCTGCATAAAGAGCTGCAGGACATCGGCGTCCGCGCAGATACCGGGGCGGAGGAAAGAGCACGCGCGCGCCGCGATGAGCTGCATACCGCGCTCAGCAACAACCGCTCGCGCCGTAACCAGCTTGAGAAACAGCTGACCTACTGCGAAGCGGAGATGAACAACCTGACCCGCAAACTGAAGCAGCTGGAGCGCAATTACTTTGAAATGCGCGAGCAGGTCGTGACGGCGAAAGCAGGCTGGTGCGCAGTCATGCGTATGGTAAAAGACAATGGCGTCGAGCGCCGTCTGCATCGCCGTGAGCTGGCTTATCTTTCCGGGGACGATCTGCGTTCCATGTCGGATAAAGCGTTGGGTGCGCTGCGCCTGGCGGTGGCCGACAACGAACATCTGCGTGACGTGCTTCGTCTGTCGGAAGATCCTAAGCGCCCTGAGCGTAAGATTCAGTTCTTCGTCGCGGTTTATCAGCACCTGCGCGAGCGTATTCGCCAGGACATCATTCGTACCGACGATCCGGTTGAAGCCATCGAACAGATGGAAATTGAACTGAGCCGCCTGACGGAAGAGCTGACTTCACGCGAGCAGAAGCTGGCGATCAGCTCCCGCAGCGTGGCGAACATCATTCGCAAGACGATCCAGCGCGAGCAGAACCGAATTCGCATGCTCAACCAGGGTCTGCAAAGCGTCTCCTTCGGCCAGGTGAAGAGCGTTCGTCTGAACGTCAACGTGCGCGAGGCTCATGCGACGCTATTAAACGTACTTTCCGAGCAGCACGAACAGCATCAGGATCTGTTTAACAGCAATCGTCTGACCTTCTCCGAAGCGCTGGCGAAGCTTTATCAGCGGCTTAACCCGCAGATCGACATGGGCCAGCGCACGCCGCAGACCATTGGCGAAGAGCTGCTGGATTACCGTAACTACCTGGAAATGGAAGTTGAGGTAAACCGTGGTTCAGACGGCTGGCTGCGTGCAGAGAGCGGGGCGCTGTCCACCGGGGAAGCTATCGGCACCGGGATGTCTATCCTGGTGATGGTTGTTCAGAGCTGGGAAGATGAGTCGCAGCGCCTGCGTGGGAAAGACATTTCGCCTTGCCGCCTGCTGTTCCTTGACGAGGCGGCGCGACTGGATGCCAAGTCCATCGCCACGCTGTTTGAGCTGTGTGAACGTCTGGAAATGCAATTAATTATTGCCGCGCCAGAAAACATCAGCCCGGAAAAAGGGACCACCTATAAGCTGGTGCGTAAGGTCTTCCAGAACAGCGAACACGTTCACGTTGTTGGCCTGCGTGGCTTTGCGGCCCCGGCGTTGCCAGAGCCGCAGCAGGGTTCGGAAACGGCTGACGCCTCGTAAACCAGCGCTACTGGATGCGATATTATCAAGCGGGCTAAGGCCCGCTTTTTCTTTGTCACGAACAGTCTTAATCTTTAATTTTCTTTACATTTTGTCAGGCAAATGGTTTTTACTGTTTATATACTAGTGGTGAATACTTCCCGCCTTTGACGGTGAGCACAGTAATAAACAGGGGGCAAGGGATGTTGCTTAGAAAAGTTAAAGATTTTCGACTATCGGCAGTCGGTTACTGCCTGGCGCTCAGTTTCGCTCCGCTGTTTGTGGCCCAGGCCGACGAGCCTGCGGTCGTTCCCTCCGACAGCTCTGCTTTCCAGACCGATCGGCCCACTGAACTCAATCAGCCTTTGGCGCAGTCTGCGGCGACGGCCACGATGGCCGGGACTTTGCCAACAAACACGTCCACGATGTCAGCGGCACAAAGCCGGTCGCAGCTTATTGCGGGTCTGCCTGCGGGCTACACGCCGGTTTATCTCAACGCCCTGTCGGCTTTCTATGCCGCGCGTGACATGAAGCCGATGTGGGAAAACCGCGATGCGGTAAAAGCTTTTCAGCAACAGCTGGCAGAAGTGGCCATTGCTGGAATACAGCCGCAGTTTAACCAGTGGGTTGAGCTGTTGACCGATCCCGCAGTGACCGGTATGGCACGCGATGTGGTGCTTTCCGACGCCATGATGGGCTACCTGCAGTTCGTTTCGGGCATCCCGATTGACGGCAATCGCTGGCTTTATAGCAGCACGCCTTACACGTTAAAAACGCCGCCCCTGTCGGTGATTAACCAGTGGCAAGTAGCCGTTGACCAGGGTTCTCTGGTGAACTTTATCGACAGCCTGGCGCCTCAGCATCCGCAGTATGCTCAGCTGCATCAATCCCTCATTCATTTGCTGGCTGACACCCGTCCGTGGCCGAAAATGGCCGGTAAAGAGACCTTAAGGCCAGGGCAGTGGAGCAACGACGTAGGGGCACTGAGAGAAATTCTTGCCCGGACCGGCATGCTTCAGGACAAGCCATCGGGGATGACCAGTGTGGCCGATGTCACCGTAAGCCCGTCAGCGATTAATGTCGAAGACGCTTCTCCTCAAGCAGGTAAGAAGAAATCTCAGACTGCTGCCCGCGGTGTTTACAGCCGCGATCTGGTTGATGGCGTTAAACGCTTCCAGCAATGGCAAGGGCTAGGCTCGGACGGTGCGATTGGCCAACTGACGCGCGACTGGCTTAACGTCACGCCTCAGCAGCGTGCGGCCCTGGTGGCGCTGAATATTCAGCGTTTACGCCTGCTGCCAGACAAACTTGAAACCGGCATTATGGTGAACATTCCTAACTATTCTCTGGTGTATTACCTCAACGGCAATGAAGCCCTGGCTTCTCGCGTTATCGTCGGACGCCCGGATCGTAAAACCCCGATGATGAGTAGCGCGCTGAATAATGTCGTGGTTAACCCGCCGTGGAACGTACCGCCGACGCTGGCGCGAAAAGATATTTTGCCAAAGGTGCGACAGAATCCGGGTTATCTGGAGCAGCACGGCTACAGCGTGATTCGCGGCTGGAGCAACAATGCTGAGATGATCGATCCGTGGCGCGTAGACTGGTCGACGATCACCGAGAATAATCTGCCGTTCCGCTTCCAGCAGAAGCCCGGCACGCAAAACTCGCTTGGGCGCTACAAGTTCAATATGCCGAGTTCCGACGCTATCTACCTGCACGATACGCCAAACCATAACCTTTTCCAGAAGGATGCAAGGGCGCTGAGTTCAGGCTGTGTGCGCGTCAATAAGGCGTCTGAGCTGGCAAATATGCTGCTGCAGGATGCTGGATGGAATGATTCCCGGATATCCAGTACGTTGCAGGAAGGAAACACTAAATACGTTAATATCCGCCATAACATTCCGGTTAATCTTTACTATCTGACCGCTTTTGTCGGAAAAGATGGCCGCACCGAGTTTCGTACAGATATTTACAATTATGATCTCACCGCGCGATCTGGCGCACAAAACCTCACAAAAGCCGGGTTATTAATCCGCTAAACGCAACATTTCTAATGAATTAGCGGTCGTAGAAAATGTAAAACGCAGCCGGGTCCTCTACAGGACCCGCCGTTGCTGGGTTTTATCGTGCCTTGACTCACCGAATTCGGGCAGTTATGGTGCGATGGCTGTGCGCAGAAGTGCATATTAAACCATCATTTTATTACCTGTAGACCTGGATATCATGGACAAATTTGACGCTAATCGCCGCAAGCTACTGGCTTTGGGGGGCGTGGCTTTCGGTGCCGCTCTCATGCCTTTGCCGTCGTTTGCCACCCTCTCGACACCACGCCCGCGTATTTTGACTCTCAATAACCTGCACACTGGAGAGTCACTGAAAGCTGAGTTTTTTGATGGCAGAGGCTATATTCAGGATGAATTAGCAAAACTTAATCACTTCTTCCGGGACTACCGGGCGAACAAGATTAAATCCATCGATCCTTCCCTGTTTGACCAACTCTATCGCCTGCAGGGGCTTTTAGGGACTAACAAACCGGTCCAGCTGGTTTCCGGCTACCGTTCCATCGACACCAATAATGAACTTCGCGCTCACAGCCGCGGCGTGGCGAAAAAAAGCTACCACACCAAAGGCCAGGCGATGGATTTCCATATTGAAGGCGTTTCGTTAAGCAATATTCGCAAAGCAGCATTATCTATGCGGGCAGGTGGTGTAGGATACTACCCCAGCAGCGACTTTGTGCATATTGATACAGGGCCCGTAAGGCACTGGTAAAACAACGGAATCCGGCTTTGTTGTCGGTAATGGAGCAGCATGAACTATCACATTATTCCGGTTACGGCTTTTGCCCAGAACTGTTCTCTTATTTGGTGCGAGGAAACGCAGCAGGCGGCGCTGGTCGATCCCGGCGGCGATGCGGCGCGCATTAAGCAAGAAGTGGCACAGAAAGGCGTGCAGATTAGCCAAATCCTGTTGACGCATGGTCATCTCGATCACGTCGGCGCGGCGGCTGAGCTGGCGACACACTACGGCGTGCCCGTTGTGGGACCGGAAAAAGAAGATGAGTTCTGGCTGCAGGGACTGCCGCAGCAAAGCCGGATGTTTGGCCTCGACGAGTGCCAGCCTTTGACGCCGGACCGCTGGTTGAACGAAGGGGAGCGTGTTTCCGTAGGGAATGTAACTTTACAGGTGTTGCATTGTCCGGGGCATACGCCTGGCCATATCGTTTTCTTCGATGCCGACTCTCGGTTACTGGTTTCTGGCGATGTGATCTTCAAAGGCGGAGTGGGGCGCAGCGATTTTCCACGCGGTGACCACGCGGCGTTGATTGATTCTATCAAGCGTAAGCTGCTGCCGCTGGGGGATGATGTGACCTTTATTCCCGGCCACGGCCCAATGTCTACGCTGGGTTACGAACGCCTGCATAATCCGTTTTTGCAGGATGAGCAGCCGGTCTGGTAAGACGGATTTCCAATAAAAAAGAGCCGCTAAAGCGGCTCTTTTGCTATGCGTGGCTATTACAGCACGGCAACGATAGCTTCGCACAGCGGCGCCATGTTATCCGGCGTCATGCCCGCCACGTTAACGCGGCCAGATGCGACGGCATAAACGCCGAACTCTTCACGCAGGCGCAGAACCTGTTCTTTGGTCAGGCCGCTGAACGAGAACATCCCGTTCTGGTTAATGATGAAGCTGAAGTCGCGGTTGGCGCCTTTCTCCTGCAGGGTATTCACAAACAGCTGACGCATGCGGTGAATGCGCTGGCGCATATCGGTCAGCTCTTGTTCCCACATGGTACGCAGCGCGTCGTTGCTCAGAATCGTCGCCACAACGGAGGCACCGTGTGCAGGTGGGTTGGAGTAGTTGGCGCGAATAACCGATTTTACCTGGCTGAATGAACGGTCAGCGGTATCGGCATCGGCGGCAACCAGCGTGAAAGCGCCCACGCGTTCGTTGTACAAACCGAAGTTCTTGGAGTAGGAGCTGGCCACCAGCAGTTCTTTATGGCCGGCCGCGAAAAGACGCAGGCCTTCGGCATCTTCTTCCAGACCACGAGCAAAGCCCTGGTAAGCAAAGTCAAACAGCGGCAGCCAGCCTTTGGCCAGCGACATCTCTGCCAGCGTTTTCCACTGATCGGCGGTAGGATCGATCCCGGTTGGGTTATGGCAGCAGCCGTGGAACAGCACTACATCGCCGGCTTCCGCCGCCTGCAGGCTGGCCACCAGGCCATCAAAGTCCAGGCTGTGATTTTCCGCATCATAGTAGGCGTACTCTTTCACTTCCAGGCCCGCGGCGTTAAACACGCTTTTATGGTTAGGCCAGCTTGGGTTACTTACCCAGACACGTTTGGCGGAGGTGTTTTTCGCCAGGAAATCAGCGGCAACGCGTAGCGCGCCGGTGCCGCCTGGCGTTTGTGCGGTGCGGGCGCGTTTGTCGGCGATAAGCGCATTGCTTTTACCGAACAGCAATTCTTGCGTGCAGCGGCCAAACTCTGGAATACCATCAATGCCCAGATAGTTTTTGGTGGTCTCATTTTCCAGCAGATAAAGCTCAGCTTTCTTCACGCTGGTCAGGACTGGGGTTTTACCGGTCTCATCCTTATAGACCCCGATGCCGAGGTTAATTTTGGTTGGACGGTCGTCGGCGCGAAACAGGTCAGCCAGACCAAGAATAGGATCGGCAGGGGCAGCGGTAATGTTCTCAAACATGACGGGTTCCATTAGTGATATCGGGGGAAATCGCTTTCAGGTTAACTGCTGTTTTACGAATTGCCAACCGTTTGCGACAAAAAGAGGCGGTTAGCGATAACATCGGGTTTATTCTACTTTTTTGCCATAAAAAAACAGGGCCGAAGCCCTGTTTTTAAACATTTCAGACAAACAAGTGGCTGAAATTAGAACTGGTAAACGATACCAACCGCAACGGTGTCGTCTGCGCCAACGCCCAGCTTGTTGTTTTTGTCGATCTGGTTGATCTGGTAGTCAACGTAGGTAGACATGTTTTTGTTGAAGTAGTAGGTCGCGCCGATATCAATGTAGTTGATGTAGTCTTCGCTGCCGATACCTTCAACATCTTTCGCTTTAGATTTGTAGTAAGCGATGGATGGACGCAGGCCGAAATCGAACTGGTACTGTGCCACAACGGAGAAGTCCTGAGTTTTGTTCAGGAAGCCATCTTGTTTGTTGATGGTGATGCGAGTTGCGTTACGGCTTTCACCGTACAGAGCTGCCAGGTAGATGTTGTTCGCGTCATATTTCAGACCGGTAGCCCACTGCTCAGCTTTAGCACCGTGACCGTAAGTCAGAGTCTGCTGAGTGTTGGTGCGGTCTGCCGCGCCGTATGCACCTACGATGCCGAAGCCATCAACGGTGTAGCTTGCGGAGCTCGCCCAGCCGTCGCCGTTAGAGCGGGTTGGGTTACCATCACGATCGTTTTTACCCAGGTACTGAACGCCGAAGTCCAGACCGTCAACCAGGCCGAAGAAGCTGTGGTTACGGTAAGTGGCCAGGCCGCCGTTACGACCGGAGAAGAAGTTGTCGCTGTTGCCGGTATCGCCACCGAACTCTGGCAGCATATCGGTCACGCCGATTGCATCATAAACCAGACCGTAGTTACGGCCGTAGTCGAAGGAACCTGCGTCACCGAATTTCAGACCCGCGAAGGCCAGACGGGTTTTGTTCCCTTTCTGAGCATCAGCACCTTCAGAGTTGTTACCCTGGAAGTTGTATTCCCACTGGCCGTAACCGGTCAGTTGGCTGTTAATCTGAGTTTCGCCTTTGAAGCCAAGACGGGCGTAAGTTTTGTCGCCGTTACCCTGAGCGTTAACACCGTTGTCTTTAGCAAAATAGTGCAGACCTACCGCTTTGCCGTACAGGTCTACTTTGTTGCCGTCTTTGTTGTAGATTTCTGCAGCGTTAGCTGCACCGGCTACCAGCAGAGCAGGGATAACCACTGCCAGAATATTGCGCTTCATCATTATTTATTACCCTCATTGTGGTTTTTATGGACACCTGCCACTGCCGTCAATAATTCTTTACGGAACTATTGATGATAGTTTGGTGTCTTTCTGTATCTGTCAGGCATCTTTCCATCCATGAAACCGTTTCGCTAGCCTGAAAGTGCTACAAATGCGCACATTGAGTTTCAAAAAGAAAATATGTGTAACTAAATATTAATTTTAGGGAACTTTGTGAACCATTTCAAATTTCATTCTTAGCGCAACAAAAATGCTTCGCTTGTTAACATATATATATGAATTACTTATGTTTAATCCGCATAAGCTCAGTGAATGGGTATTTCTTGTTCACAATTGTTCATTTTTTGACTTGTTTTTAGATGTCCAGATGTCTGTGTGAAAAGTGAACGATTGTGCTATGCCCAGCACTGATTTGAAATGCGAGCAAACTTAAGCGCAATTTTTGTTAAAGAGTGTGAGGTAGAAACAGTTGGTAACGGGGTAGTTGGGAATGGAGGTTGAAATTGACGTTTGCTTAATGAACGCTGAAGAAAATAGACCTTTTATTGTCAAATGTAAAAAAGGCCAGCGAAAAGCTGGCCTTTGGTTTTTGCTGGCTTAGAAGCTGGCGTTACGTGGGGTACGTGGGAACGGAATCACGTCGCGCACGTTCTGAACGCCGGTAACATAGGCTATCAGACGCTCAAAGCCCAGGCCGAAACCTGAATGCGGCACGGTGCCATAGCGACGCAGGTCGCGGTACCACCAGTAATCTTCTTTATTCAGGCCCATTTCAGCCATGCGCGCGTCCAGCACATCCAGACGCTCTTCACGCTGGGAGCCACCGATGATTTCACCGATGCCTGGCGCCAGGACGTCCATCGCGGCAACGGTCTTACCGTCTTCGTTAAGGCGCATATAGAAGGCTTTAATGTCTTTCGGGTAGTTTTTCACCACCACCGGTGCCTTGAAGTGCTGCTCGGCCAGGTAACGCTCGTGCTCGGAGGAGAGATCGACGCCCCAGTAAACCGGGTTTTCGAACTTATGCCCACAGTTCAGCAAGATGTCGACCGCATCGGTGTAGTTAACCTGGGCGAAATCTGCGGAGATGAAACGTTCGAGGCGCTCGATGGCCTCTTTGTCCACGCGCTCGGCAAAGAACTTCATGTCGTCCATGCGTTCTTTCAGGACGGCCTTAAAGACGTACTTGAGCATTGCTTCGGCCAGACCGGCAACGTCGTCCAGATCGGCAAAGGCGACTTCCGGCTCCAGCATCCAGAACTCAGCCAGGTGGCGGCTGGTGTTGGAGTTCTCCGCGCGGAAAGTCGGGCCGAAGGTATAAACCTTGGACAGCGCGCTCGCGTAGGTTTCGCCGTTCAGCTGGCCGGAAACGGTCAGGAAGGCTTCTTTCCCGAAGAAGTCTTTATCAAAATCGACTTTGCCTTCTGCGGTGCGAGGCAGGTTTTCCAGATCCAGCGTTGAGACGCGGAACATCTCACCGGCGCCTTCGGTATCCGAAGCGGTGATCAGCGGAGTTGATACCCAGAAATAACCATTTTCATGGAAGAAGCGATGCAGCGCCTGCGCCAGCGTGTGGCGAACGCGAGCCACGGCACCAATCATGTTGGTACGCGGGCGCAGGTGAGCCACTTCGCGCAGGTATTCAATACTGTGGCGTTTGGCCGCCATTGGGTAGGTATCCGGATCGTCAACCCAGCCAGTCACTTCCACTTTGGTCGCCTGAAGTTCGAAAGCCTGGCCCTGGCCCTGAGACTCGACCACCACGCCGGTAACAATCACGGAGCAGCCGGTGGTCAGGCGCAGCACGTCTTCATTGTAATTGGGCAGAGAATTATTAATGACGGCCTGTACAGGATCAAAGCAGGAACCGTCATAGACGGCGAGGAAGGAGATACCAGCTTTTGAATCTCTTCGAGTACGTACCCATCCGCGCACGGTGACTTCGCTGTCAACGGCGGCACGGCCCTGGAGTACGTCGGCTACAGGCACAACGCTCATAGTTTTCTCTCTATTAAATGGTCAATGACAAAAAAAATAGTAACCCACAGATGGGGGTTATCTATGTTACCTGTCGCGCGCCATCAGACAAGCAGAATTCGCGTTACTCATGAAGAAATAAAGGAAAGAGAGAAGGGCGGTGAATAGCGAAGCTGCTATTCACCGATAATCGCTGAATCAGCTGGCTTTTTTAACCAGCGGAAGGTCAAAGGCTTTGCGCAGTGCCCGAACAAAGGCTTTGTCGTGACAGATGGTTTTTCCCGGGCTATCCGAGAGTTTAGCCACCGGCTTGCCGTTACACTCCACGAGCTTAATTACGATGTTCAGCGGCTTAACCTGCGGAATGTCGCAGGTCAGGCGAGTGCCGATACCAAAGCTGAGGTTAACCCGGGATGAGAAGCGGCGATACAGCTCCACGGCTTTGTTTAAATCCAGATTGTCGGAAAACACCAACACTTTGCTTAACGGATCGATGCCCAGCTTTTGGTAGTGGGCAATGGCTTTTTCTCCCCACTCTACCGGGTCACCTGAATCATGGCGCAGCCCCTGATAGCGTGTGGCGAACTCTTTGCCGAAATCACGCAGGAAAGCATCCATGGTGATGCAGTCAGTCAGGGCTATTCCTAGCCGATCGGGATATTCGTCCAGCCACGCCTGCAGCGCCGCGCGCTGGCTGTTCGCCAGGTCCGGGCTTATCTGCTGATGCGCCTGGAACCACTCGTGGGCCTGGGTGCCCATTGGCGTAAGATCGAGGCGGCGAGCGAGATCGTAGTTGCTGGTGCCGATAAACCACGGCTCCTGCTTGAGGCGCTCAACAATGGCCTGCTGCACTTCCCGAGAGAAACGGCGGCGGGTGCCGAAGTCCATCAGGCGGAAATGGGAAAGATCCAGCCCTGCTGTCAGTGCGTTAAATTCCTGCAGCTTACTCTCAAGGTGATCCAGCGCCATTTTTGGCGTCACGCCGGGAGCACGATGCTGGTGAACAACTTCACTGATTACCGCCAGCAGGGGGACTTCCCACATGATGACTTCCCGCCAGGGGCCGCTGAGACGGATATCTAAGTGACCATGATTATTGGTCACCTGAACCTGAGAGGGGTCATAGCGGAAGTCACGCAGCCAGTCGAGGTAATCGGCTTTGAAAAAGGGCAGGCTTTTTAGCCAGTGAAATTCTTCGTCGCTGAGGCGCAGGTGCTGCATAGCCGCGACCTGCTCACGAATAGCCTCGGCATGAATGCCCAGCAGATCGTCGCCGCGGCAGCGGAATTCCGCTGCGACATTTACGTCGTAATAGCGGTGATAAACCGCTTGCTGCATATGAAGCTTGTAGGCGTCAGTATCCAGAAGCGTTTGCAAAATCGGGGAAGCGTGTCGTGTCATGGCGCGTTTCAGCATCCTCTCACAGGAGCGTTTCCATCAGTCCGGGCAAATTAAGACGCGGGAGTATACCCTGATTATCTGTTTATTGAAGCAGGATCACAACAATAGAGGGGTAGCCTCTGGAGCGGTTTATGGCGTGTTTAACGCGATAATACATTTCAATACATTGAATTAAATGGTGTTTAGAGTACTAAACAAAACGTGCGACATCCTTTTTTCAGTGAAATCAATGGCGGCGAATGGCCGCCGATGTGTACGGGCAACTAACGAATGCGAAGACTGCCGTTCTCCGCTTTTTCACGCAGGGTGTGATTCAGCGATTGAAGTTGTTCGAGCGTCATTCTGCCCATATCCGCTGTGCCTGATCCCAGCAGCGCGTGACTAAATCTGGCGAGCGCCGACGCATCCAGATAAAGCGCCTTCAGCCCGTGCTGTTTTTTTTCATTCGGGGTTGGGTTGATACGAATCAGCGCGTCTTTCGGTAACGCGACGCTTTGTACCTTACAGGCAAGCGTCAGCGTGGCAAGATCGGCCAGGGATTTCACTTCAATTTCTTTGAGCTTGCCGCCGTTCGCGGTCCCGCTCAGGGGATGGTTTTCTGCCTGGTAGTTAAACATCGAGGCGGTGTTGCTCAACGAATTATGGATGGTATGGGTTTTCAGGTTATTCACTTTACTGAAGCCAAACACCAGCGGCAGGGTTTGCCCGTCATTGAGCAGATTCAGGAACGGCAATTTCCCGCCCACCATCTCGTTTTCAATGCGCTGAAAGGCGTTACCGATCAGTTTCCGCGTTTGCTCCCCGGAAGGCGGGTGGCTGTTATCCACGAATTTGATATGAGCCGGCACGCCGGTTTGCTGCAGGATTTGCTCCGGCGTTTCCTTTTTTAGGCGATAGCCGCTATTCGACAACAGACGAACCAGGCTGTCATATACCGCCTCTTCCAGATTATTGCTGCTTTTTAGCGTCAGCGTTGAGGCCGGGAAATGGCCGGCAGAAGCAGCATGATTGATGGCTTTGCTCAGTACATACAGGTTCGAGCGCGTCTCCACCGTGGTAGGCTTAATGCCCAGTCCCTTTGCGTACACGCGCGGTTTCTGGCGAAGATTCTCACGCGTTTCAAGTTTGTTGCTCGATTCCCGCGTCCGGTCGGAGAAAAATACTTTCCCCTCAAGCGACTGTGAACCGCCTTTAGGATCGTTCACGCCGCCTTTCAGCGCGCCGCTGCGCAATATTTCAAAGCCCCACGGAGAGCCGTGAAACGCTTCCGGTTTGATATAGCCCGGCGGTGCACTGGGATTCAGCGAAGCCAAAAGGCTGTGGTAAAGCCGAGCCCGCGTGGTGCCGTCAATATCACGACGATTAGCCAGCGCATCCAGCGGCGAGTTTCCGTGCTGGTCCAGAGCGACGGGTTTGTAGCCCTGCTGCCTTAGTTTTTGAATAGTAGCAATATCGTTTTGGGCAACGGCCTGGTGAAAAGCCATGGGGCCGGAAGGGGGGATGCGCATATTAAGTTCTCTCAGCAGGAAGGGGCTGTCTTGAGTGGCGGAGTAAAAGGAAGAGTTCCATGCCAGAAGGCGCAGGAGAGAAAAGCGTAATACCGCATAAAGCGGTAAAAAATTTGGGCTATGGGCCGCCAAAGATGAAGATTCTGCGTAGCAACATTCCGGCAACAGGAATAGACTGAAGTTCGTTATCTTACGGACGATGTATAAGGTTTTTTATGACACAACAGCCACAAGCCAAATATCGCCACGACTATCGCGCGGCGGATTATACGATAACCGATATCGATTTGACCTTTGACCTTGATGCCACGAAAACTCAGGTCACCGCAGTCAGCAAAATTGTCCGTCAGGGCGAAGCGGGCGCTCCGCTGCATCTTGATGGGGAAGACCTCACGCTGGTCTCTGTTGCCGTAAACGGTAGCGCCTGGCCGCACTATCGCCAGGAAGATGGCGCGCTCATTCTGGAGCAGGTTCCTGACGCCTTCACGCTGACGATTGTGAACGAAATCAGTCCGGCAACCAACACCGCGCTTGAAGGGCTGTATCAATCCGGGGAAGCGTTATGCACTCAATGTGAAGCAGAAGGCTTCCACCACATCACCTGGTATCTGGACCGCCCGGACGTGCTGGCGCGCTTCACGACCAAAGTTATCGCCGACAAAAACAAATACCCGTATTTGCTGGCAAACGGCAACCGCATTGCCGAAGGCGAGCTGGAAAACGGCCGCCACTGGGTGCAGTGGCAGGATCCGTTCCCAAAACCTTGCTACCTGTTTGCGCTGGTGGCGGGTGATTTCGACGTCCTGCGCGACAGCTTCAAAACCCGTTCCGGCCGTGACGTGGCGCTGGAGCTGTTTGTTGACCGCGGGAACCTGGATCGCGCTGACTGGGCGATGACCTCGCTGAAGGCGTCCATGAAGTGGGATGAAACCCGCTTCGGCCTGGAGTATGACCTCGACATCTATATGATCGTCGCCGTCGACTTCTTCAATATGGGCGCGATGGAAAACAAAGGGCTGAATATCTTCAACTCGAAGTATGTCCTGGCCCGCGCTGAAACCGCGACTGACAAAGATTACCTGGACATTGAACGCGTCATCGGCCACGAATATTTCCACAACTGGACCGGCAACCGCGTCACCTGCCGCGACTGGTTCCAGCTGAGCCTGAAAGAGGGCTTAACCGTCTTCCGTGACCAGGAGTTTAGCTCTGACCTGGGTTCTCGTGCGGTAAACCGTATTCAGAACGTGCGCACTATGCGTGCGATGCAGTTCGCCGAAGACGCAAGCCCGATGGCGCACCCGATCCGCCCGGACAAAGTTATCGAAATGAATAACTTCTATACCCTGACGGTGTATGAGAAGGGCTCAGAAGTGATTCGTATGCTGCATACGCTGCTGGGCGAAGAAAACTTCCAGAAGGGCATGCAGCTTTACTTTGAACGCCATGACGGCAGCGCAGCAACCTGTGATGACTTCGTGCAGGCGATGGAAGATGCGTCCAACGTTGATTTGTCTCATTTCCGCCGCTGGTACAGCCAGGCCGGGACGCCGGTTGTCACCGTGCGTGACGACTACAACCCGGAGACCGAGCACTACACGCTGACCATTAGCCAGATGACGCCGCCTACCGCTGAACAGCAGGAAAAACACCCGCTGCATATCCCGTTTGATATCGAGCTTTACGATAACGAAGGGAAGGTGATTCCGCTGCAGAAGGACGGTCACCCGGTGCACCACGTGCTGAACGTGACCCAGGGCGAACAGACCTTTGTCTTCGACAATGTCTACTTCCAGCCGGTGCCGTCTTTGCTGCGCGAATTCTCTGCGCCGGTGAAGCTCGAGTACAAATGGAGCGACCAGCAGCTGACGTTCCTGATGCGCCACGCGCGGAACGACTTCTCCCGTTGGGATGCAGCGCAGAGCCTGCTGGCAAACTACATCAAGATTAACGTGAACCGCAGCCAGCAAGGGCAGCCGCTTTCTCTGCCGCTGCACGTGGCTGACGCATTCCGCGCCATTCTGCTGGATGAGAAGATCGATCCGGCGCTCGCCGCGGAGATCCTGACGCTGCCTTCGCAGAATGAAATCGCCGAGCTGTTCCAGACCATCGATCCTATCGCCATTGCTGAAGTTCACGGGGCGCTGACCCGCACTCTCGCAGCAGAGCTGGCCGACGAGTTCCTGGCTATTTATAACGCCAATAAGCTCGACAGCTATCGCGTGGATCACGGTGATATCGGCAAGCGCGCGCTGCGCAACACTTGCCTGCGCTATCTGGCGTTTGGTGACGTTGAACTTGCTGAGCAACTGGTTCGCGAGCAGTATCAGCAGGCGGACAACATGACCGATTCTATCGCCGCGCTGTCCGCCGCGGTGGCTGCGCAGCTGCCATGCCGCGAAGCGCTGCTGGCTGAGTACGACGAGAAATGGCACAAGGATGGCCTGGTCATGGACAAGTGGTTTGTGCTGCAGGCGACCAGCCCGGCAAGCAACACGCTGGCGAAGGTTCGCGAGCTGCTGAACCACCGTTCTTTCAGCCTGGGCAACCCGAACCGCGTACGTTCTCTGATTGGCGCGTTTGCTTCAGCCAACCCGGCCGCGTTCCACGCCAAAGACGGCAGCGGTTACCATTTTATGGTAGAAATGTTGACCGAGCTGAACAGCCGCAACCCGCAAATTGCCTCTCGTCTGGTAGAGCCGCTGATTCGCCTGAAGCGTTATGACGCAGAACGCCAGGCTAAGATGCGCGCCGCGCTGGAGCAGTTGAAAGGGCTGGAAAACCTGTCCGGGGATCTGTTCGAGAAGATAGCCAAAGCGCTGGCATAATCTTTGCCCCTCGCCTTGACTCTTCCCCAGTTGCGAAGGGGGCATAACGTTTGCCCCCTCCCAGGGACAGGGCCGGGGTGAGGGGATAAAATCAGCCGGTGCGCACCGCGCGCGCCGGCTCCTCTGAACCTCGTTTCATCACTCTGGCAAGCACCTCAGCTTCCAGTTCGGCCAGCTTCACCGAGCCCAGGCGGCGCGGGCGCGGTAAATCAACCGTCAGATCCAGGCCAATTTTCCCTTCTTCTATAAGCAACACGCGATCGGCCATGGCGACGGCTTCGCTGACATCATGAGTGACCAGAAGCACGGTAAAGCCATGTTCCTGCCACAAAGAAACAATCAGCTCCTGCATCTCAATACGCGTCAGGGCATCCAGCGCGCCCAGCGGTTCGTCGAGTAACAGCAGGCGTGGGCGATGAATGAGTGCCCTCGCCAGCGCCACACGCTGCTTTTGCCCGCCGGAAAGTGCCGCTGGCCACTCATTGGCCCGATTTTCAAGCCCAACGGCGGTGAGCGCCTGAAGAGCCGCGTCTCGCCAGTTATTTTTCAGCCCGAGGCCGACGTTATCTATCACCGTTTTCCACGGTAGCAGCCTGTCGTCCTGAAACATCAGCCGCGTATCATCCTGGCTGTCCCGCAGCGGTGCACTGCCTGCGAATAGCGCGCCGTGATTGGGCGTTTCCAGCCCGGCAAGCAGGCGCAGTAGGGTACTTTTGCCGCCGCCGCTGCGGCCGACCACCGCCACGAACTGCCCGGCGGGGATACGCAGCTCAAGCTGATTGAGAATGCTTTTATCGCCGTAGCGTTTGCTGACGCCATTGAGCCACAGCGGCGTGCCCTGGTTCAGACGAGCAGTTGTCATACCGTCTCCTCCTTTAATTGATAAGCCGGATGCCAGCGTAACCAGACGCGTTCCAGCAGGCGGGCGCTGACATCGGCGAGTTTGCCCAACAGCGCATACAGCACGATGGCCACCACCACCACGTCGGTTTGCAGGAACTCCCTGGCATTCATCGCCAGGTAGCCAATCCCTGAATTTGCCGAAATGGTCTCGGCGACAATAAGCGTCAGCCACATCAGGCCTAAGGCAAAACGTACGCCGACCATAATGGACGGCAGCGCCCCCGGCAGAATGACGTGCATGAACAGGCTCAAGCCGGAGAGTCCGTAGCTGCGCGCCATTTCCAGCAGACCACGATCGATATTGCGGATGCCGTGCCAGGTATTGATGTAAATCGGGAACAGCGTGCCGAGCGCCACCAGAAAGATCTTGGCCGTTTCGTCGATACCAAACCACAGGATCACTAATGGGATCAGCGCCAGGTGCGGAACGTTGCGCAGCATCTGAATAGAGCTGTCCAGCAGGCGTTCGCCCCATCGCGACAGGCCGCTAATCAGGCCTAAGATCAGGCCCAATGATCCGCCGATGCTGAAACCAATCACGGCACGCCAGGAGCTGATAGCCAGATGCTGCCAGAGTTCACCGCTGGCTGAGAGGCTCCAGAAAGCCAGCACGACGCCCTCGGGAGAGGGCAAAATACGGGTGGAAAGCCAGCCCGTAGACGAAGCTAATTGCCAAAGAAGGACGATAGCCACCGGCAGCGCCCAGGGCGCCAGGCGCAGCAAGACTTTGTGTACGGACGCTTGCATGGTGCCTCCCTAGCTTTGCGCCACTTTACGCGGGATAAAATCATTGGCGACAACTTCGCCTTTCTCCTGAACCTGTCGTGGCTGAGGAATTTCTGGGATCGCGACATCAAGGTGAGGGAACAGCAGTTCGCCTGCCCGGTAAGCTTCTTCCAGGTGTGGATAGCCGGAAAGAATAAAGCTGTCGATGCCCAGGTCGGCGTACTCGTTTATGCGGGCTGCGACGGTTGGCCCATCGCCCACCAGCGCGGTACCGGCCCCGCCGCGAACCAGCCCGACACCGGCCCAAAGATTAGGGCTGATTTCCAGCTTGTCTCGCTTGCCGCCGTGCAGGGCGGCCATACGCTGCTGCCCAACGGAGTCGCTGCGGGCAAAGGCGGCCTGTGCTTTGGCGATGGTGATGTCATCGAGGTGAGAAATAAGTCGGTTTGCCGCCTGCCACGCTTCTTCGGTGGTTTCCCGCACGATAACGTGCAGGCGAATACCAAAGCGAACCCGCCGCCCCCGCGCTTCAGCTTTCGCCCGAACCTGCTCGATCTTTTCTTTTACCAGATGCGGAGGTTCGCCCCAGGTCAGGTAGAGGTCGACCTGCTCGGCCGCAAGATCCTGCGCGGCATCGGACGATCCGCCAAAGTAAAGCGGCGGGCGAGGTTGCTGCACGGGGGGGTACAATAGTTTCGCGCCTTTCACCTGGATGTGCTTGCCGTCGTAGTCGACGGTTTCACCTTCCAGCACGCGCCGCCAGATATGGGTAAATTCTGCGGAAGCCTCATAGCGCGCTTCATGGTCCAGAAACACCCCTTCCGCTGCCAGCTCCTCGGCATCGCCCCCGGTCACCAGGTTAAACAATGCTCTCCCGTTGGAAAGGCGGTCCAGCGTAGCGGCCTGGCGAGCGGCAAGAGTAGGGGAGACCACGCTCGGGCGCAGTGCGACCAGGAACTTAAGCCGTTGAGTGACCGGGATCATTGAGGCCGCTACCAGCCAGGCATCCTCGCAGGAACGCCCGGTCGGGATCAGCACGCCGGTGAAGCCGAGGCGGTCGGCGGCCTGGGCTATTTGCTGCAGGTAGCCATAGTCGACCGGACGCGCGCCCGTATCGCTGCCAAGATAGTGCCCATCCCCGTGGGTAGGTAAGAACCAGAACAGATTCAGACTCATGACTTAGCTCCTTGTGTCGCGCCGGCGGGTTGCCAGATGCGGGTTCGGATATCGACTTGTTTTGGAACAAGGCGATTTTCATAAAACAGGTCGGCGGTATTCTGTTGTTTGGCAGCAGTCGCTTCGTTGACCGGCGTAATTTCTGAAGGTGGACGATGGTCAAAGTAAGTGGCAATGACGGCTTCAGGCAGGCCCATCGTTTTGGCGAGAAGCGCTACGCTTGCTGCCCGCTGCGTGCGGGTGAGCGCGTCGGCGTCGCTAAAGGTTTTCAGTACCTGTTGAAGAAACGGGCCGTTCGCTTCCGCATAAGGGCGGGAGGCTAAATAAAACGATCCGGTTTGATTCAGCTCGCTGCCGTCCGTTAAGACGCGAACGCCGCCGTTTAACAGCGCTGCCGAATAGTACGGATCCCAGATAGCCCAGGCATCGACATTCCCCTGCTGAAAGGCAGCGCGTGCATCGGCGGGTGTCAGATAGGCGGGCTGGATATCGGAAAACTTCAGTCCGGCCTGTTGCAGCGCGCGTAGGACCAGATTGTGTGAGCTGGAGCCTTTCTGAAAGGCAATTTTATGTCCTTTTAAATCCGCCACGGTTTTCAATGGACTATTTTCGGGGACCAGAATCACCTCTGCTTTCGGTTTGGGCGGCTCGGCACCTACATACAGCAGATCCGCCCCGGCGGCCTGCGCGAAAATAGGCGGGATATCGCCCGTGCTGCCCAAATCGATGCTGCCGACGTTCAGCGCCTCCAGCATCTGTGGCCCGGCGGGAAACTCAACCCACGAGACTTTGGTGTTCGGGTACTGCTTCTCCAGGAGTTGGTGGCTTTTGGCTAACACCATACTGACGGAGCCTTTTTGGTAACCAATGCGTAGCTGTTCCGGACCGCTGTCCGAGGCATTGCTGTAGGTTGAAAAGGCGATCAGGCCGGCAAAAGCGAGCCACGGAGAGCGGCGTTTGAGCATATTAAACATGGCTCACCCCCCGGGCGTTAAACGGCGAAGGTACCGCAAAGTCACGGCGGTGAAGCGCCTGCCAGAAGGTTTCCAGCGCTTCGTCCAGGCGTTTTTGTAGGTTGGGCGTGAGCTGAGGTTTGTGCTGGTAATCGGCTATCTGGCCGTCGTCGGCAAAAACGCCGTGCAGGATCTCCTGCGCTTTGAGCGCATTCAGGACTGGCTTAAGGGCATAGTCCACGGCGAGCATATGTGCCACGGTACCGCCGGTGGCGAGAGGCAGAACAACCTTCTTCTCTAATGCGCGTTCGGGGAGTAAATCCAGCAGCGTTTTTAGCGCGCCTGAAAATGAGGCTTTGTAGACCGGCGTGGCGATAATCAGTCCATCGGCGGCGCTGAGTTGTTCGGTGAGGGCCAGCAGCGCCGGGCTGTCGAATCTGGCGTAAAGCAGATCTTCAGGCGCGAAGTTCTGTAAGTGCCAGTGATAAACTTCAACATCAAGGGCGCTCAGCTTCTCCCGCGCATACTCCAGCAGCGAGCTGGAGCGGGACGGGTAGCGAGGGCTTCCGGCCAGGGTAATCACACGCATCACGACTCCTTATAACTAATTGTTTGCTTTTATCTGACATTGATAACAATTAGCGTGATACTCGCAGAGATGATTTCCGTGGCTAAGTGATTTTTCCGGGATAGATTTGCGAAAAAGCGCATATTACGCGCCGGGAAAGAAAACGTTTGCTTCTATTCAGGCTTTTTTGCGGCAGGTCAATTCCAATCATCCTCCGGATCGTGAATAATATCGCCCCGGTCTGCACACCGGGAATCCAGGAGAGTTCATGTACTACCCCTTCGTTCGTAAAGCCCTTTTTCAGCTCGATCCAGAGCGCGCGCATGAGTTAACTTTTCAGCAATTACGCTTTGTCACCGGAACGCCGCTTGAGTGGCTGGTGCGTCAGAACGTGCCGTCAAAACCTGTGACCTGCATGGGGTTAACGTTCAAGAATCCGCTGGGCTTAGCCGCGGGTCTGGATAAAAACGGGGAATGCATTGACGCCTTCGGGGCGATGGGCTTTGGCTCCATTGAGATTGGCACCGTGACGCCGCGTCCGCAGCCGGGGAACGACAAACCGCGTATCTTCCGTCTGGTGGAAGCCGAAGGGCTGATTAACCGAATGGGGTTTAATAATCTCGGGGTGGATAACCTGGTCGAAAACGTTAAAAAAGCGCATTTCGACGGCGTGCTTGGGATTAATATTGGCAAGAACAAAGATACTCCCGTTGAACAGGGGAAAGATGATTATCTGATCTGCATGGATAAAATTTATCCATATGCTGGCTATATTGCGATCAATATCTCATCACCGAATACGCCAGGGCTGCGTACTTTGCAATATGGTGAAGCGCTGGACGATCTTTTAAGCGCCATTAAAAATAAGCAACAAGCGCTGCAAGCGATCCACCATAAATATGTTCCCGTGGCGGTGAAGATCGCACCGGATCTTTCTGAAGAAGAATTGATCCAGGTGGCGGACAGTTTAGTTCGCCATAATATTGACGGGGTCATTGCAACCAATACTACTTTAGATCGCAGCCTTGTTCAGGGGATGAAGCACTGCGATGAAACCGGGGGCTTAAGCGGGCGTCCTGTGCAATTAAAAAGCACTGAAATTATTCGCCGCCTGTCTCAGGAATTAAATGGCCGCCTGCCGATTATCGGCGTAGGTGGGATTGATTCCGTCGTTGCCGCTCGCGAGAAGATGGCGGCAGGTGCTTCCCTGGTTCAAATATACTCAGGCTTCATTTTTAAAGGCCCGCCGTTGATTAAAGAAATCGTTACCCATCTCTGATCATTTACGCTTTGTAAACAACCAGGGCTTTATTTTCGGCCCTGGTTGTTTTATATTCCGCTACTGTTGCTTATTTAAACATATTGGTCTTTTATTAATATGGTGAGAATTTGAGTGGCAATTCAGCAGCGGGATAAATGAAGGGTAAGCATTATGCGAATAAAACCAGATGATAACTGGCGTTGGTATTTCGATGAAGAGCACGATCGAATGATGCTCGATTTGGCCAATGGTATGCTTTTCCGTTCGCGCTTTCCTCGTAAAATGCTAACCCCGGATGCTTTTGAAAATTCAGGATTTTGTGTTGATGATGCGGCGCTTTTTTTCTCCTTTGAAGAAAAATGTCGTGATTTAGCGTTGGGGAAAGAACAGCGTGCCGAACTGGTGCTCAACGCCCTGGTGGCGATTCGCTTCCTCAAGCCGCAGATGCCGAAAAGCTGGCATTTTGTCTCCCACGGCGACTGCTGGCAGCCAGAAGTGGGGGAAGGGGCCTGCGTGTGGCTAAGCGAGAATATGCAGCAGGTGAACCTGTTGGTGGTCGAAACCGGCGATAATGCCGCACTTTGCCTGCTTGCTCAGCAGGGGCTCACGTTAGCTGGCCGTACTATGCAGCTTGGGGATGCCATTAAAGTCATGAATGACCGGCTGAAACCGCAGCCTTTAAGCAGCGGCCTCAGTCTCGATCAGGCCGTTTAGCGCGGCGCCACGCTCACATTCCCTGCGGGCACGCAGCTGCAGCATAATATGGTGCCGTCTGCGCCAATCGCGCCTTTCTTCAACGCTTTCACTTCGCCATCCAGCAGCCGAATTCGACAGCTTCCGCATATCCCGGCCCGGCAAGAATAGGGGACGCGGATCCCTTTGTTTTCCAGCTGTTCCAGAAGAATCTGTTGGTTATTGCCCTGGAATGTCGTGCCTTCCCAGTCAATATTGACGCTGCTTTCAGGCTGGCTCTGAGGTTCCAGGCTTTCCACCACTTCGCCTGAGCCATAAACATTCGCCGGCCTGTGGGCCAGCACCTCCAGTTCGTCGCCAACGCGAATAACCCCGCTGTTGCGGGCAATTAAATTCTGACCAAAATCGACTGCGCCGCTATTATCCTGTGCGGTGCGGAAGCCCTGCAGCGTTTTGAGCGGTTCTCCGCTCGGATGTTTCAGGCCGCGCTCCGGGCTAACCGTCGTAAAAATACAGCGGCTGCAGGGTTTAGCCACGTCGAAAGTTACGCCGCCAATGCGCACAACTTTCCAGGTATCCTCCGCCCACGCAGCGGCCCCGGTCACCACAATATTCGGGCGAAACTGGGTCATTTTAACGCTGGCAGGGCAGCGATTTTGCAGGTCGCGCAGCGAAGCTTCATTGGTCAGTAAATAAGGGAAACCGTCGGCAAAAGAGAGCGGCACCTCTTCGTGACGTTTCACCCGGCGGGTGGGCTGCTCGCCAACCCAGCGCAGCTGTACCGGGCGAGAGAAGAACCCGCTCAGCCACTGATTAATTTCATCGGGCGCAATAAGCGCGGTAAAGTGCGTGCCCCAGACTTCGGTGGGCTCCGGCGTTGCGGCGAAGTCAGCAAAGCGAATGCTGGCCGAGCTGCCGTCCGGGGCGGATAAATACAGGCCGTCATGCACGAATGCGGGAGTGAACAGCACCATCTGCGGATGCTGGCGGGCGGTAATAAAGGTGCCATCCAGCTCGGTAATCATAAAGATGCGGTCAAAGGCCAGGCCACTGGGGGCTGCCTGCGCGTGGGAGAGCGCCAGGCCGCGCATAGATTTTACCGGGTGAATAAAGAGTTGAGACAAAGTAATCACGGCGCCCTCCGTGGGAAGTAAATATAAGAGGGCAACTTTATGACATGCGTTGCGGATTAGCTATAATGCGCCACAATTTTCTTTTTACCTGATAAGTGACGATATGAATTCTCTGTTTGCCAGTACGGCGCGTGGGCTTGAAGAGCTGTTAAAAACTGAACTAGAAAATCTGGGGGCCCAGGGCTGCCAGGTGGTTCAGGGCGGCGTACATTTCCAGGGGGATACTCGTCTACTCTATCAAAGCCTGATGTGGAGCCGCCTGGCTTCGCGCATTTTACTGCCGCTCAGCGAATGCAAAGTTTACAGCGATCTTGACCTTTATCTCGGGGTGATGGCGATCGACTGGCCAGCGCTGTTCGGGCCGGGCGCGACGTTTGCCGTGCACTTTAGTGGCCTGAACGAAACCATCCGCAACAGCCAGTACGGGGCGCTGAAGGTGAAGGATGCGATTGTTGACTCCTTTACCCGTAAAAACCTGCCGCGTCCGGATGTCGATCGTGAACAGCCAGACCTGCGCATTAACGTCTGGCTGAACAAAGATACCGCCAGCATCGCCCTGGATCTTAGCGGGGAAGGCCTGCACCAGCGCGGCTACCGGGATGCAACCGGTGCCGCTCCAATTAAAGAAACGCTGGCGGCCGCTATCGTGATGCGTTCTGGCTGGCAGCACGGCACGCCGCTGCTGGATCCGATGTGCGGCTCCGGCACGCTGCTGATTGAAGGGGCGATGATCGCCACCGATCGCGCGCCTGGCCTGCACCGTAAGCATTGGGGCTTCCTCAACTGGGCGAAGCATGATGCCGATATCTGGAAAGAGGTGGTGACCGAAGCGCAGGTTCGCGCTCGCCGCGGCCTGACTGAATATCAGTCTCGCTTCTATGGTTCAGATAACGACAGCCGCGTGATTGAACGTGCCCGCGCCAACGCCCGCCGTGCAGGTCTGGCTGACGTGATCAGCTTTGACGTTAAGGATGTGGCGAACCTGACCAACCCGCTGCCGGAAGGCCCGGCGGGGACCGTTGTCAGTAACCCGCCTTACGGCGAACGTCTGGAAAGCGAGCCGGCGCTGATTGCCCTGCATAGCCTGCTGGGTCGCCACCTGAAAAACCAGTTCGGCGGCTGGCATCTGTCGCTGTTCAGCGCTTCTCCTGAACTGCTGAGCTGCCTGCAGCTGCGCGCCGACCGCCAGTTTAAAGCCAAAAACGGCCCGCTGGATTGCGTACAGAAAAATTATCAGCTGGCGGCTAATCCTGCCGGCGTTGCCGCGGCCAGCGGCCAGATTGCCGAAGATTACGCCAACCGCCTGCGTAAAAACGTCAAGAAGCTTGATAAGTGGGCTCGTCAGGAAGGTATCGAATGCTATCGCCTGTACGACGGTGACTTGCCAGACTACAACGTGGCCGTTGACCGCTATGGCGACTGGGTCGTGGTACAGGAGTATGCGCCCCCGAAAACCATCGACCCAAACAAAGCCCGTCAGCGTTTGTTTGACGTCATCGCGGCAACGCTCGCGGTACTTGAGCTGCCAACCAACAAACTGGTGTTAAAAACCCGCGAACGTCAGAAAGGGAAAAGTCAGTACCAGAAGATGGGCGAGAAGGGTGATTTCATGGAAGTGAGCGAATATGACGCTCGTCTGTGGGTCAACCTGACCGACTATCTGGATACCGGTCTGTTCCTCGATCACCGCATCGCTCGCCGTATGCTGGGGCAGATGAGCAAAGGCAAAGACTTCCTGAACCTGTTTGCTTATACCGGCACCGCAACGGTACATGCGGGTCTTGGCGGAGCGAAAAGCACCACTACGGTGGACATGTCCCGCACCTATCTGGAGTGGGCGGAGCGTAACCTGCGCCTGAATGGCTTGACCGGCCGCGCCCATCGCCTGGTCCAGGCTGACTGCCTGGGCTGGCTGCGCGACAGCGACGAACAGTTCGACCTGATCTTTATCGACCCGCCGACGTTCTCCAACTCCAAGCGTATGGAAGACTCTTTCGACGTGCAGCGCGACCATATTGCGCTGATGAAGGATCTGAAGCGCCTGCTGCGTCGCGGGGGTACCATTATGTTCTCCAACAATAAACGTGGCTTCAAAATGGACTTCGCCGGCCTGGCGGAGCTGGGCCTGGTTGCACAGGAAATTACACAAAAAACGCAGTCGCAGGACTTTGCGCGCAACCGCCAGATCCATAACTGCTGGTTAGTCACTCACGAATCCCGGGATTAATAGTCATGTCATTAATTAGTATGCACGGTGCCTGGCTGTCGTTTAGCGACGCGCCGCTGTTAGATAACACTGAATTACACATCGAAGAAAACGAACGCGTCTGTCTGGTCGGCCGTAACGGCGCGGGCAAATCAACGCTGATGAAGATCCTCAACCGCGAAGTCCCGCTGGACGATGGCCGGATGGTTTATGAGCAGGATCTGATCGTGGCGCGCTTGCAGCAGGATCCGCCGCGTAACGTTGCGGGCACGGTGTATGACTTTGTGGCAGAAGGGGTAGAAGAGCAGGCGGAATACCTGAAGGCCTACCACGATATCTCCCACAAAGTAATGAGCGATCCGAGCGAGAAGAACCTCAACGAGATGGCTCGCATTCAGGAGATCCTCGACCATCAGGGACTGTGGCAGCTGGACAGCCGTATTAATGAAGTGCTGGAGCAGCTTGGTCTGGAAGCGGATACTGAGCTGTCTGCGCTGTCCGGCGGCTGGCTGCGTAAAGCGGCGCTGGGGCGTGCGCTGGTCAGCTCCCCGCGCGTATTGCTGCTGGACGAACCGACTAACCACCTCGATATCGAAACCATCGACTGGCTGGAAGGCTTCCTGAAAGAGTTCCAGGGCAGCATTATCTTTATCTCCCACGACCGTTCTTTTATCCGCAATATGGCCACCCGCATTGTCGATCTCGATCGCGGCAAGCTGGTGTCTTACCCTGGCGATTACGATCAGTATCTGCTGGCGAAAGAAGAAGCCCTGCGCGTGGAAGAGTTACAGAACGCCGAGTTTGACCGCAAGCTGGCGCAGGAAGAAGTGTGGATCCGCCAGGGCATCAAAGCGCGTCGCACCCGTAACGAAGGGCGCGTTCGTGCCCTGAAAGCGATGCGCCGCGAACGCGGCGAGCGTCGTGAAGTGATGGGCAGCGCGAAGATGCAGGTGGAAGAAGCGAGTCGCTCAGGCAAAATTGTCTTCGAGATGGAAGACGTTAACTATCAGGTTGCCGGTAAAACGCTGGTGCGTGATTTTTCCGCGCAGGTGCTGCGTGGCGATAAGATCGCGCTGGTGGGGCCGAACGGCTGCGGTAAAACCACGCTGCTTAAGCTGATGCTGAGCCAGCTTCAGGCCGACAGCGGTCGCGTACACTGCGGCACCAAGCTGGAAGTGGCCTACTTCGATCAGCACCGCGCCGAGCTGGATCCCGATCGTACGGTGATGGATAACCTGGCGGAAGGTAAGCAGGAAGTGATGGTGAACGGCAAGCCGCGCCATGTGCTGGGATATCTGCAGGATTTCCTGTTCCATCCCAAACGCGCGATGACGCCGGTGCGTGCGCTTTCCGGTGGGGAACGCAACCGTCTGCTGCTGGCGCGTTTGTTCTTAAAACCTAGCAACTTGCTGATCCTCGATGAACCAACCAACGATCTGGACGTCGAAACCCTTGAGCTGCTGGAGGAGCTGATTGACGGTTACCAGGGCACCGTGATGCTGGTCAGCCACGATCGTCAGTTTGTCGACAATACCGTGACCGAGTGCTGGATCTTTGAAGGTCAGGGCAAAATTGGCCGCTATGTCGGCGGGTACCATGATGCTAAAGGGCAGCAGGGTTCCGCTCAGCCGCTGCGTCAGGCTGCTGCGGCTAAATCCGAGAAGGCAGAACCGCAAAAAGCAGAGCCTGTTAAACGTGCCAATAGCAAACTAAGCTATAACCTGCAGCGTGAATTAGAGCAGCTGCCTCAACGGCTTGAGCAGCTTGAAGCCGATTTAGGCGCGCTGCAGGCGAAGGTTGCTGATGCTGATTTCTTTAACCAGCCGCACGATGTGACCCAAAAAGTTCTGGCGGAAATGGCCGCGGCTGAACAGGCTCTGGAAGAAGCATTTGAACGCTGGGAGTACCTGGAAGCGTTGAAAAACGGCTCGTAATCTAAGGAGAGTTACGATGTGTGCCACGCACCACCATCGCTCGCATATTTTGTGTCGACAATGTGATTTGCTGGTGGCGCTGCCCGCCCTGCAGGATGGCCACAAAGCTACCTGCCCGCGCTGTGGCACTCCGTTGGTCACGCAGTGGTATTTGCCGCGTCAGCGGCCGACGGCTTACGCTTTAGCGGGGCTGTTTATGCTGCTGCTGGCTAACCTGTTTCCTTTCATCAATATGAAGGTGGCCGGGATCAGCAGCGAAGTCACGCTGATGCAAATTCCCGGCGTGATGTTTTCCGAGGATTACGCCAGCCTCGGCACCTTCTTTCTGCTTTTTGTTCAGGCAGTGCCGGCTTTTTGCCTGGTAACTATCCTGCTGTTGGTCAACCAGGCAAAATTGCCTTTTGGGCTTAAACGCTGGCTGGCGAGAGTGCTGTTCCAGTTGAAAAGCTGGGGCATGGCGGAAATCTTCCTCGCCGGGGTATTGGTTAGCTTCGTGAAGCTGATGGCCTATGGAGACATTGGCGTGGGCAGCAGCTTTATCCCCTGGTGCCTGTTCTGCATTTTGCAGCTTCGAGCCTTTCAGTGCGTAGACCGGCGCTGGCTGTGGGATGATATTGCGCCCATGCCGCCAGTGCATCATCCGCTAAAAGTTGGCGTAGCGGGTATTAAGCAGGGGCTGCGCTCCTGTTCCTGCTGCACGGCTATCGTTGAGGCGGACACGCTGGTCTGCCCTCGCTGCGGGACACACGGGCACGTTCGCCGCAGGCACAGTCTGCAGTGGACGCTGGCGCTGCTGATCACCTCCATTATGCTTTATCTGCCGGCAAACATTTTGCCGATCATGGTCACCGAAATGCTGGGCAGCAAATACCCTTCCACGATTTTGGCCGGGGTGATCCTGCTCTGGAGTGAGGGATCTTATCCGGTGGCAATGGTGATTTTTATCGCCAGTATTATGGTGCCCACGCTAAAAATGATCGCTATAGCCTGGCTGTGCTGGGATGCAAAAGGGCACGGCAAACGTGACAGCGAGCGGATGCACCTGATTTATGAAGTTGTTGAGTTTGTCGGCCGCTGGTCGATGATCGACGTGTTTGTGATTGCCGTTCTCTCCGCGCTGGTGCGCATGGGCGGGCTGATGAATATCTACCCGGCTATGGGGGCGTTAATGTTTGCCTGTGTAGTGATTTTGACGATGTTTGCTGCGATGACCTTTGACCCTCGCTTGTCCTGGGATCGCGCTGACGATGTAACTGATGAGGAGTCTTCCGAACATGGAAAATAAGCACGGCGAGGCGAAAGTGCAGAAGGTAAAAAACTGGTCGCCGGTTTGGATCTTTCCCATCGTAACGGCGCTGATTGGCGCCTGGATCCTGTTTTATCACTACAGCCATCAGGGGCCGGAAGTGACCCTGATCACCGCCAACGCCGAAGGGATTGAGGGCGGTAAAACCACCATCAAAAGCCGTAGCGTTGATGTCGGGGTCGTGGAGAGCGCACAGCTAACGGACGATCTGCATCATGTGGAAATTAAGGCGCGGCTAAATTCCGGGATGGAGAAGCTGCTGCACAAAGATTCCGTGTTCTGGGTGGTAAAACCGCAGGTGGGCCGCGAAGGGATCTCCGGGCTCGGCACGCTGCTGTCTGGCGCCTATATTGAACTTCAGCCGGGCACCAAAGGAGAGCAGCCCGAGAATTATGCTCTGCTGGATGCTCCTCCGCTGGCGCCACCTGATGCCAAAGGCATTCGCATTACGCTCGACAGTAAAAAAGCGGGCCAGCTTACCCCTGGGGACCCGGTGCTGTTCCGCGGTTACCGCGTAGGTTCGGTGGAAACCAGCACCTTTGATACCAATAAGCGAGCGATTAGCTACCAGCTGTTTATTGCGGCGCCAAACGACAGGCTGATTACCAGCAACGTCCGTTTCTGGAAAGACAGCGGCATTGCCGTGGATATGTCTGCCCAGGGGATGCGTGTGGAGATGGGGTCGTTAACCACGCTGTTTAGCGGCGGCGTAAGCTTCGACGTGCCGGAAGGCTGGGAGTGGGGCAAGCAGGTTGAAACGGGCGCTGACTTCCAGCTGTTTGACGACCAAAAAAGCATTCAGGACTCGCTGTACACCAACCATATCGATTACCTGATGTTCTTCAAAGATTCTGTGCGTGGCCTGCAGCCTGGTGCGCCGGTGGAGTTCCGCGGCATTCGTCTGGGCACCGTGGCACAGGTTCCGTTCTTCAACGATAAAATGCGCCAGAGCCTGAATGACGATTTCCGCATTCCGGTGCTGATCCGTATTGAGCCAGAACGCCTGAAGAATATGCTCGAAGATGGCGCGGATATTTCGACCAATCTGCAGGTATTGATCAAGCGCGGACTGCGTGCCTCGATGAAGACCGGGAGCCTGGTGACCGGAGCGCTGTTTATCGATCTCGATTTTTATCCGAAAGAGAAAGCGTTGGGCGATCTGCCAGAAATTGCGGGCTACCCGCTTATTCCAACGGTGAGCGGCGGCCTGGCGCAAATTCAGCAAAAACTGCTGGAGACGCTGGATAAAATCAACAACCTGCCGATTAACCCGATGCTGGAACAGGCCACCAATACGCTGGCTGAAAGCCAGAAAACGATGCGTCACCTGCAGCAGACGCTGGATAATCTGAACAAGATTACGTCCAGCCAGTCGATGCAGCAGCTGCCGGAAGATATGCAGAAAACGCTTCGCGAGCTGAACCGCAGTATGCAGGGCTTCCAGCCGGGCTCGGCGGCCTATAACAAGATGGTGGCGGATATGCAGCGTCTTGACCAGGTGCTGCGCGAGCTGCAGCCGGTATTGCGCACGCTGAACGACAAGAGCAACTCGCTGATTTTTGAAGCGAAGGATAAAAAGGATCCGCAGCCGAAGAGGGCACAACCATGAAAAAGTGGCTCACGCTAGCCGCCGTCTTAACGCTTTCCGCCTGTAGCGGCAGCGACAATGGCAAAACGTACTACCAGCTGCCGCAAACTTCACAGCCTGCTATGCAGGCCGTGAGCCAGCCAGGAAGCCACTTACTGTGGGTCGATCAGGTCACGGTGCCTGATTTCCTCGCGGGCACTGGGGTGGTTTACCAGACAACTGATGTGCAGTATGTCATCGCCACCAGTAATCTTTGGGCCAGCCCGCTTGACCAGCAGTTGCGCAACGCGCTGGTCAGTAATCTCAGCAGCGCATTACCAGGCTGGGTGGTTGCCTCCCAGCCGCTAGGCCACGATCAGGATGCGTTGAGCGTCAATGTAACCGGCTTCCACGGCCGTTATGATGGCAAGGTTATTGTCAGCGGAGAGTGGCTCCTGAAGCGTCAGGGCGAGATTATTAAGCGCCCATTCCATATCGAATTAAAGCAGCAGGATGACGGCTACGACGCTATGGTGAAAACCCTGGCTCAGGGCTGGCAGCAGGAAGCGAAGAGTATTGCTTCGGCGCTCACACGCCTTAATTGATAGGTAAAATGATTGGTACAAAAAAGCTGCGATTTTCACCTTCGGGTGGTCGCAGCTTTTCTTTTTTGCTGAACCGGTTAGCTGCAAGCGTGCCTCAGTTTTTGTCGAAAAGATAACCAGAATATCGCGGAAATATGACATTGGCGTGAATTTTGCGCATTGACGCTCACTGAATTTCGCGTTATTGCTTATCCGTGATTGCACATTTTGTAATCACTGTTTTCTTTTCCACCAGACAATGTAATGAGGGAAACGAGGCATGAAGAGACAAAAACGAGATCGCCTGGAACGGGCACATCAACGTGGTTATCAGGCAGGTATCGCCGGACGCTCAAAAGAGATTTGTCCATATCAGACTCTGAATCAGAGGTCCTACTGGATGGGAGGCTGGCGAGAAGCCATGGAAGACAGGGCGGTTACTGCGTAATCACTGTCTCTTTAGAAAAAGAAACCTCCGCATCGCGGAGGTTTCGCCGTTTTGAACGGGGGTAAAATCAATCAGGGTTTAGGGAAAATCCAGACGTGCTGTTCAGGCAACTGGAGATGGTGTGGCTGAGCATCCCGCATATCATTGCCATAGGCGCGAATCACGAAATCATCTCCGGAGGTTCGGAAGAGATATTCCCAGCGGTCACCGAGGTACATGCTGGTTAACAGCGGCAGCGTCATGCCGTTCTCCCCCGGCAAATCGGCAATCCGTACGCGCTCAACGCGGATCACCGCCGTCCCTTCCTGCCCGGCTGCTACGCCAGCCCCTGCTTTGCCCCAGAGCGCCCAGCCGCTACCCTCAATGCGGGCTTTACCGTCACGGACTTCAGTCACTTTACCGTTCAGGCGGTTATTACTGCCCATAAACTCGGCGGTGAACAGCGTTTGCGGGGAGCCATACATCTCTTGCGGGGTGCCCTGTTGCTCGATTTTGCCGTTATTCAGCAGCAGAATACGGTCAGAAATGGCCATCGCTTCGTTCTGATCGTGGGTGACCATTAACGCCGACAGGCCGAGCTTGATAATCAGTTCTCTCAGGAAGACGCGGGCTTCTTCGCGCAGCTTCGCATCCAGGTTGGAAAGCGGTTCATCAAGCAAAATCACCGGCGGGTTATAAACCAGCGCCCGGCCAATCGCGACGCGCTGCTGCTGCCCACCGGATAGCTGATAAGGGTGGCGCTGGCCGAGGTGCCCAAGCCCCAACTGATCCAAAACGGCCTGTACGCGCTGGTTGATTTCCGCCGTCGCCACTTTACGCAGCTTGAGCGGGTACGCGACGTTTTCAAAGACGGTTTTGTGCGGCCACAGGGCATAGGATTGAAAGACCAGCCCAAGATTACGTTCTTCGGCCGGGATCTCTTTGCGGGACATGCCGTCGTACACGTTGCTTTTGCCAATAACAATGGTGCCCTGGGTAGGTTTTTCCAGCCCGGCGACGGCGCGCAGTAGCGTCGTTTTGCCGCTGCCGGAAGGGCCAAGCAGAGAGACGACTTCGCCGCGCTTCAGCTCCATGGAAACGCCTTTCAGCACGGGGTTGTCGCCGTAGGTTAAGTGCAGGTTCTCGACCGATAACTCAATCATGTAATTTCACTCCAAAACGAAGGGCAATGCCGAGCCCTAACACCACGAACAGAATATTAATAAAGGAAAGTGCGGCCACAATATCAATGGCGCCCGCGGCCCACAGGGAAACCAGCATCGAACCGATGGTTTCCGTACCGGGAGAAAGCAGGTAGACGCCGGTAGAATATTCACGCTCAAAGATCAGGAACATCAGCAGCCAGGAGCCAATCAGGCCGTAGCGCGACAGCGGGATGGTGACGTGGCGGGTAATTTGCCCACGGCTTGCCCCGGTGCTGCGGGCGGCCTCTTCCAGCTCCGGCCCAACCTGCAGCAGGGTAGACGAGATAAGGCGCAGGCCATAGGCCATCCACACCACGGTATAGGCCAGCCAGACGCTGAATATTGTGCTGCGCAGCGAGCGTAGCCAGACGATAAGGTTATCCCGCAGCCACTGGGACCACGGCATCCCGGAAAGCCAGCCGGACTTCAGCGCGTTATCCAGCCACATCGGCAGGAATAAAAACACCCACAGGAAGGCCAGACCGGCCAGCAGGCCAGGCACGGCACGAGGTACCAGCACGCTGTAGTCCAGGAAGCGGGTCACGTTGTCTGGTTTTCTGTGCATGGCGATGCCGATAAACAGGTAGCAAACCACCGCCAGCGCGCCACCGATGACCCCGATTGCCATTGAGTTGACGATGGCCCGCAGCAGGTTGGGCTGTTCCCAGATAGTGCGGAAGGTATTGAGCGACAGTTCATCCCACAGTGAAACGCCCACGCCCCAGTTGGAAATAAAGGAGCGCAGGATCACGCCAATCAGCGGCACGCCGATGGTGACGGTCAGCCAGAATGCCACGACTGCACCTGCGACCCAACGCCATTTACCCAGCGGCAAGGCGCGCGCCTGAGAGGTTTTGCCTTTGACGGTGACAAAGCGGTTGGCCGTGCGCATCAGTCGACGCTGCAGCATGACCAGCGGGATAGTGATACAAATCAGCACAACGGCGACGGCAGCCATCAGATGATAGGACGGCGTTCCAAGCTTATTGGTGAGCTTATAGAGATACGTTGCCAGTACCATGTTGCCTTCCGGATCGCCCAGCACGAGCATCAGACCGAAAACTTCCAGCCCGAGGAAGAACAGCAACACGGTGGCATAAAGCATTGCCGGACGTACCATCGGCAGGCTGACGGCGGTCATGACCTGAAGCGGCGTTGCGCCGGCGGTTCGAGCCGCTTCCTCTACGTCGGAACCTACGCTGCGCAGGGCCGAGGAGATGTACAGATAGGCGTGGGGAACATGCGTCAGGCCTGCGATAACCACGATGCTCGACATGTCATAGATATTCCACGGCACGAAGCCAAGCAGCGACTGCGCCCACAGGGAGAAGAAGCCCACCGGGCCCGCAGCCACCACGTAGCCGAATCCCAATACCATCGGCGACACAAAAATAGGCACCAGAATCAGCGGCTCAATGATGCGCCGGCCCGGCAGGTCGGTACGCACCATCAGGAAAGCCAGAATGCCGCCCAGCGGGATGGCGATCGCCACCAGGCCAAAGGCCAGAATAAAGCCGCTCTTCAGCGCCAGGTAAAAATCGGAGTCGGTGAAGATAAATTCAAAAGATTCGAGGCTCCACTCCTTCGACGGGGAGAAGAACGGGGCCGAGAGAAAACTCTGTATAACGATAAACGACAGCGGAATATAGATAACCAGCGCAGTTATCAGCACCACAATGCCGCGCGGCAGGCTTTGCCACTTTCTGCGTAATGCATCCATGTAACGATCCCTCAGGTCAGTTAGCCTGAATAGCCTAATGTGTTCGGGTTAAGCGAGGCGCCGCCGGACGGGGCGCCTCATCAAAGGATTATTTCGCGGCGGCTTCGCGCCACTGCTTGATGTAGTCCAGACGTTTTTTCTGCTGCAGGTATTCCAGCAGGGTTTCATCCACCGGGATCGGCTTCAGGGCGTTGCCGAGTTTTTTGGTCATGCCGTCGATGTCGTTGTCACCGTCGATATCATTGCGTATGGAAGGAATATCCGCTTGATTAGCTAAGATGTTCTGTCCTTTCTCAGACAGCACGTAGTCGATCCATAGCTTAGCCGCATTGCTGTTTTTCGCTTCATTGCTGATAAAGGAGACGCGTGACAGCACCAGGGTGTAGTCCTTCGGATAAGCAATGCCGAGGGAAGTGTCCGTTTTGGCGCGAGCTTCGGCGTAGGAGCCGAGAATGTTGAAGCCAATCAGGTTTTCGCCCGAGGAGACTCGCTCCATCATGGTACCGGTTGAGGACTGGACCGAAAGGCCGCCTTTGGCTACATCGGCGAGCGTTTTGAAGTAGTTTGGATCGGCTTTGTAGTCCTGCACCGAGAGCATAAAGCCGAGGCCGGATTTCTCGATGTCATAGGTGGTGACTTTTTTGCTGAATTTCTCGGGCTGGCTGGCGATGAGTTTGGCCAGGGCTGCGTGGCTGTCAGGCACTTCGCTGGCCGGGATCAGGCGTTTGTTGTAGATAAAAATGACCGGCTCATAGGTGGTGCCGTAGGCTTTGTCTTTCCAGACGGCCCATTTCGGCAGTTGCCCCTGTTCCGGGGATTTGTATTCCTGAGCATAGTCGGTGGCGAGCTTCAATGCCGTATCCATAGAGGAGCTCCAGACCACGTCCCCGCTGGTACCGCCGGCGGCCTGCTCGCTGATATAACGGTTGTACAGCTCGGTGCTGTTCATGTCGTTATATTCCACTTTGATGCCCGGATATGCGGCCTCAAAGCCTTGAATAAGCGGGGCTGCGGTTTTGGTATCGGTGGTGGAGTAGAGTACTACTTTGCCTTCTTTGGTCGCGGCATCGATGATTTTTTGATAATCCGCCGGATAGCCCTGAGGCACGGCAGAAAATGCGGAGGTAGAGAGCAGCATGGCAGAAGCAAGGCAAGATATACGTAACTTATTCGACATTATTGTTAACCTCTAGTTACATTTGAGAAACTAAAAATCAACATAACCCATAACGTTTTTCAGACAAGAGGGGGCGTTTTTTATCTTCACGATTTGTGATTTCGAACGTTGTTTAAGCAATTAACGCCATAAAAACCACGGCAAGAAGCGTCACTCCGGCGGACGGCAGAAACAAAAAAGCACCCATTGTGAACAATGAGTGCTTTCGGGGTGAAGCCAGATAGAGCGGTATTAGAAAGCAGAAGTGTCTTTGAAAAGACCCACTTTCAGGTCGGTTGCGGTGTAGATCACACGGCCATCAACCAGTACTTCACCGTCAGCCAGGCCCATGATCAGGCGGCGATTCACAACGCGTTTGAAGTGAATACGGTAGGTCACTTTCTTCGCGGTAGGGAGAACCTGACCGGTAAATTTCACTTCGCCCACGCCCAGCGCGCGGCCTTTGCCTTCGCCACCGAGCCAGCCGAGGTAGAAACCAACCAGCTGCCACATGGCGTCAAGCCCCAGACAACCAGGCATCACCGGGTCGCCAATAAAATGGCAACCAAAGAACCACAGGTCAGGGTTAATATCCAGCTCGGCTTCCACGTAACCTTTATCAAAGTTACCGCCGTCCTCGGTCATCTTGACTACGCGGTCCATCATCAGCATGGAAGGTGCGGGTAACTGCGGGCCTTCAGCCCCAAACAGTTCGCCACGCCCTGAGGCAAGAAGATCTTCTTTCGTATAGGATTCGCGTTTATCTACCATGTCTACAGTAAGCCTTTTTATAATGAAGCACGCAGGTTAGCTAACACGTGTACGCTCAACAAGTCCGATCAGTTGTGGTTGAACCAGTTGAGCCAGCGTAGCGGCCACGGAAAGCGCTGGCGAACATCCGGCGCCGAAGCCTGAGCAATACGCTCCTGCACCGCACGCATCAGGGTGTTTTGCCCTTCGCCATCCCACGGGAGATTGGTCAATAACGGCAGGGCATCAGCCACGTCGTCAATTGCCCAAATCGAGAATTTATTTTGCTCGACGGCCTCCAGTACATCTTTATGCAGCGACAGATGACGCACGTTCGCCAGAGGAATAATCACTCCCTGGGCGCCGCTAAACTCACGCTGCTGACAAATGCGGAAGAAGCCTTCCACTTTTTCATTCAGCCCGCCAACGGGCTGTACGCGACCGAACTGATCCACAGAGCCGGTGATCGCGATGTGCTGATAAATAGGGACGTTCGCCAGGGCACTTATCAGGGCGCAAAGCTCTGCCATGGAGGCGCTGTCGCCGTCAACCTCGCTATAGGATTGCTCGAAGGTCAGGGACGCCGAAAACGGGATTTGCTGATCAAGCTGCAGCTCTGACATCAGAAATGCCTGCATGATCATCATCCCTTTGGCGTGAATGTTGCCGCCAAGTTCTGCCTTGCGCTCTACGTCCGTAAACTCCCCGTCGCCAACGTGAACCACGCAGCTAATACGGGAAGGTTCACCAAACGCCCGCGGATGCCCCGGGAATTCAATGACCGACAGCGCGTTAATTTGACCGATCATTTCGCCTTCGGTTTCAATCAGGATTTGCTCCATCAGGATTTCATCCTGCATGCGCTCGGCCAGGAAACCTTCGCGCCATTCGCGCTGTTCGAGCATTTGTTGGAGCTGTTCGGCGTTAAAGCTGCCTTCTTCAGTAAACGGTGCGACTTCACGCAGCTGGCGTGAAATCCAGGAAGGACAGAGCGGCAACATTTCCTGATCGCCCGTGTAGCGGACAGCCTCACGGATCAGCGGCTGCCAGGCATCGGCTGCGGGTGCTGGCAAGGACTTGTCAGCGGCAATGGCATAGATCCACTGACACCAAAGCGCCATTTCATCGGCAGAAGCAATTTGCAGATTGTCTTCAAATTCACTGTAGATAGCGGCTGAAGCCAGATCCATCTCCATTTCCTGGAAATCGGCCAGCGAGTCGCGCTCGCCAACCAGGAGCAGTTTGAAATCCAGCGCTAAAGACGGAATTTTTACCGGCAGAGGGCGAGTTTCGTCAGGTGAAATCCAGTCGAAACGTCCCTGGGTCATGATTTGTTTCAGACGCAACCACAGCAGCGGCTGGGCAAGGACGCTACGCATCGACAGCACCAGGACGCCACCGTTCACGCGATGAATCAGGCCTGGCTCCAGCGACACCTCGCCCGCAAACTGCCGCACGCAGCCGAACAGTTGCTCCGGTTCAACCCAGTCAACGGCAATGACTTCTCCGCTGGACGCAAAGTTATCGTCAGAGTGCTCTGCCGGACGCAGCGTAACCCGACCGCCTTCAATGAGATAATGTCCGCCTACGATCCCATCGATTTCATCACGGGATGCTTCAACGGCTGCGGCGATGAGATTCAGATACTCTTGCTCTTCCGGGGCTTTTACCAGCATCAGGTCGACGGAAGAAACGGAAAGGTTGAGTTGTTCAATCCCGTAAACTAAACGAGGTTGAACCGCAGAAAGTGGGGCAGAGTCGGTATCATAAGGCTGTGCAAAAATTTCCTGATAGCTTTCGGTATCAGGCACCAGGGCACGCCAGTCAAGTCGATTAGTCGTCAAAGTCGCTATATTTTTTAATGAGATGTCAAAGGCGCGATTATACAAGAATCGCTCGGGTAGCACACGGATAAAGCAGTAACACAGTTTTATCCCCCTCACAGCGTTGATTTTCAGTTCAGCGAATGGCGGAAAAACTGTTATTCTGAACTAAGTTACGCGGTCACACTGAGATCACAATGAAATATCAACAGTTGGAAAATCTCGAGAGCGGCTGGAAGTGGAAGTATCTGGTTAAGAAGCATCGCGAAGGAGAATTAATCACGCGATACATTGAGGCCAGTGCAGCCCAAGAGGCGGTAGAGCAGCTCCTGACGCTGGAGAATGTGCCGGTTCTGGTTCAGAGCTGGATTGATCAGCATATGAACCCGGCGCTGCATAACCGCATGAAGCAGACGATTCGTGCACGGCGTAAAAGGCATTTTAACGCTGAGCATCAGCATACTCGCAAGAAGTCCATCGACCTGGAGTATCTTGTCTGGCAGCGTCTGGCCGGGCTTGCGCAGCGCCGCGGCATTACGCTTTCGGAAACGGTTGTCCAACTGATTGAAGATGCGGAACGCAAAGAGAAGGTGGAAAGCAAGATGTCGACGCTTAAGCAGGATCTGCAGGCCATGCTCGGTAAAAAATGATGCGCTGAAAGCGTGTACGACTTCGCCATCGTGAAGTCCAGGACAATAAAAAACCCCGCCATGGCGGGGTTTTTGTTCAAGAAAGGGTAACTTATGCCGCAGGCTGAGTTACAACTTCTTTGATACCTTTAACTTCGATCTCAACGCGACGATCTGGAGCCAGGCAGTCGATCAGTTTAGCTTTAGGCGCTACGTTGTCACAGGTGTTGCCAGTAACTGGGTTAGCTTTGCCCATGCCACGTGGAGAGATTTTGTTCGCTGGGATACCTTTAGAGATCAGGTAATCAACAACGCTCTGCGCACGTTTTTCAGACAGTTTAACGTTGTACTGCTCGGAACCGATACGGTCGGTGTAGCCCAGAACAACAACGGAACCATCTTTAGGATCCAGGTTGCTCAGCTGGGTGTACAGCTGATCCAGTGCCTGCTGACCTTCTGGTTTCAGCGTTGCTTTGTTGAAGTTGAACAGAACGTCAGACTTCAGAGTGAAGTGTTTGGTCTGTACTTCTGGTGCTGGAGCCGGAGCAGGAGCTACAACTGGTGCAGCTTCTTCCTGCTGGCCAAAGCGGTAGGAAACACCTACGCTCAGCATGCCGTTGTCTGGACGAACGCCAACGGTCTGTGCATCACCGATGTTGTTAACCCACTGGTATTCCAGACGGGTAGCGATGTCACGGGTAACTGCCCACTCAACACCACCAGCGAATACTGGGGAAACACCGGTGTCGTGGTTTTTACCAGCGATGGTGTTTGTAGAGTCTGCACGCCATACCATGCCGCCCAGACGGGTGTAGATGTCCAGGTCGTCAGTGATTGGGTAACCCAGTTTGGTGGTCAGCTGTACGCCCTGAGCTTTGAAGGCACCGCTAGTTACGCTGCCTTTGTAAGGCATACGGCCAAGCCAGTCGTAACCCATTTCAAAACCAACGTACGGGTTAACCTGATAACCACCGAAGGCACCAGCGCCCAGCTGGCTTTCGTGGGTGTTACCGTTGTTTTGCAGGTCCTTGTTATACCAGCCGGTATCGTGGAACTGAGACCAGCCCAGTTTACCACCTGCATACCAGGTGTTATCTTTCGGTGCGGCCTGCGCTACGGTAGCGAAGCCAGCCAGTGCCACTGCAATCGCGATAGCTGTCTTTTTCATTTTTTGCGCCTCATTATCATCCAAAAGGCCATGAGCTCTAAACCAATTTAAAGCCCAGGGTTAAATCCTTCGCCCGGGTTTACGCTCAATTGTTACTCTACCGATATATCGGTGTTATGAAGAGCAACCCTGGCGAGGTAAAGTCTACAACGTAGTTGGAAAGTTACAAGTGTGAAGTCCGTCAGGCATATGAAAAAAAACGACTTGCATACATAATTTTTTACAGAATGGACTGTTTTTTGAGCTGGCTACCTGCCTGATAAACCCCGTCAAACCGCCATATGACGGGCATTTTTGAGTCATGACAGCGGATTATATGGCATACGTAAAAAATTCCAGGATTTCTCCTAAATTTACTTAATGATACAAACTAGAATGAATTTTTAGGCCATTTCGTGGTCTTGAACCGGATGTTCCTGCGCTGGTTGGGCGCATAATAAAGCCCATCGCGTTGCCAGCTTCGGCTGCTATTGTCAGCCGTAAATGTTCTTCATCTGTTAATTCTTCTGTCAGCCAGCCGATGACTACGCTGTAATTTCCTGTCTGTAAAGCTTTCACCATTGCATCAACGGTGCAAAGAGGATCTAACTGATTTGCCTGCATCACTTTCGCCAGCGGCAGCCCGGCCGCCTGCAGCCAGGTACGGCTCAGTTTTTGCTGTGGCGTCAGCCATAGCTGCCAGCGAGATTGTTGTCCCAGCTGCTGTAATAAAGGTAGCAGAATAAACTGCGTAACCCATGGGCTCTCTTCGCTGTAGACCACTTCACTGATTAACCCCTGCACGCTGTTATCAGAGAGTGACTGCGCCGGGGAGTGCGCAGTCACTGCAACATGACGAAAGTGAGTTTGAACGTTATGTGAGTGCATAGTGAGTCCCGCCTAATGGGTTACTGTATGCATATACAGTAATGCCTGTGCGAACAAAGATCAACCGGAATTTCGGAAAGCGTCTCGCATTTTCCGTACGCAAAAGCGGCACCGATGAAATTGTCGTTGCCATTAGCTGTAACCTTACTTATTTTCAGGGGTTAAGAAGATGAGTAACCAAAGCAGCTATTTACCAGTTGATATATAAGGACATATTATGAAAAAGGTGACATTTCTTAGAATTCATAAATCACGGGAATATCTTTCATCGCTGGGCAAAATCGGTTATCGGCCGTTATTTGGTGGTTATAGTCTGACCGTCGAAGGTGTGGTCTTTGCTATGGTGGCGGAAGGTGAGCTTTACCTGCGAGCTTGTGAACAATGCGCGGAGTATTTCATCCAAAAATCGGCGCCGCCGCTGATGTACAGTAAACGCGGGCTTCCTGTCGCGCTAAATTACTACCGTGTGGATGAAGAACTGTGGGAAAACCCGGACAAACTCATCCGGCTCTCTTCCCTGGCTTTAAGAAGCGCTCAGCGAGAGAAGACACAAATTAAGATACGTTCTCGCCGCCTTAAGGATCTCCCCAATCTTTCCCTGAATATTGAAGTCATGCTTCGTGAGGTGGGCATCAATGATCCACAAACGCTTCAACTCTTTGGCGCCAAACGGTCATGGCTAAAATTACGCGGCACCAGAAAAACGGTAGGTATTAAAGTACTACTCGCGCTTGCAGGGGCTATACATGGTGTTCATGAGGCGGTGCTGCCTGCTGATGTTCGCCAGGAATTGACGGACTGGTGGCGCCACTATGAGCAGCGCCAGCATCCTTATTCGGAGCACTGAGAGATTTGCTGTTGAAGACGAGATATCTCTGGCAGAAGAGCAATCAATAGCCCAATTTGCTGCAGCACCAGGGGTTCTTTTGTGTCTGCCCGAGTCTCAAGCTGCGAGATGCGGGCGGAAAGCCCTGTAAGGGCAGCCTGAACGCGTCCTTCATCGACAGGCAAGTGATGCAGTGCGTCATCAACGTAGCAGACGGCGTCATCAAGCAACATTAACGTATCGCCGTGGTTGAGTTTTTCCCTGTGCGCACCTAATGCAGAAATATAGCTATTAAAGGAATGGTTCAGGCAAAGCAGACGAAAAGCGGCTTCACGCATCTCGGCGGAGACTCGAGGCTCGGAAGACATATTTGAAACCACGGAGGCTAGCTCAGCGTCTCTGTTATGGGCATCGCGCCGGGCAATGCGGTATTCCAGGCGGTTATCACGCCCCTGGTGGTACTGCTGAAGAATCGCATCCAGATAGCGACAATTGGCGTTGAACGCACGTTCAACGACTCTTGAAAGCCGACGAAATCGCCAGTCAGGCCAGATGAAACTCACCGCCGCCCAGGCTATTGCGCAGCCTAAGAGTGTATCAATCACGCGCGGAAGAGCGACTTCAAAACCTTCCCCCAGCAGATTAAAGCATAGCAATACCAGCAGCGTAATAAACATGGTGGCGTGGGCGTATTGCACGTTGCGGAAAGCGAAGAACAGGACACCAGTAATGACGAGAAGTATTAGCTGGCCTTCGAGAGATGGGACAAGCCAAAGCAAGGGCAGGCCAACGGCCACCCCAACCAATGTGCCGATGATACGCAGCGCTAAACGCCTCTGGGTTGCACTGTAATTGGGCTGGCAGACAAATAGGCTGGTCAAAAGTATCCAGTAACCATGCTGTAATCCCGTAAATTGAATAAAGGCATAGCCCACGCAGAGCACCAGGGACATACGCACCGCATGGCGAAAAAGTGCGGATTCTGGCGTGAGGTTAAGCTTTAGCCGCTGCCAGATATCATCGAAGCCGGTCAGTTTGTCATCGGCTAGACGATTCTCAGGGGCGTTCTGTGGCTCAGCAATCGCCTGTTCTGACTCAATGTTTGCCAGTTGTGCATCGATTGCCCTCAAATTTGTAATCAGAAAACCTAACGCTTTTATCTCTGAGGCGGTTGCATGGCCGGCACGAATCCGATCCAGAGCGGAGTCCAGATGATTAAATGCGCGTTCAAATCGCGGGTCGTGCTGATAAGGGACTCGCAGCAGGATAGATCGAGAGAGCTGCTGGCAGGCCTGCGATTGCATTGTTAGCAAACGCTGAAAGCGGAACATCACGTCGCTATAGCGAAACTTATCGCGCAAAGCCTGGTACTGAATATGAGACGAGCTCGCCCGCTCGTGGATATCCTGGGCGACGAAATAATAGTGAAGCGTTCGACGAGTGCCTCTCTGCCCCCGATCGCCGCGAAGGCGAGTCAGTAATGAGCTTTTTGTCTGGTTCAGCGTGGTGACTAACTGGCTATTAGCCATGGCCAACTGGAGCATTGGAGCCTGACTTTCTTCTTCGATATCAGGATCAAACAGTGTGGCTTTAATTTCCAGAAAGCTAGCGAGGCTTTCATAACAACGTGCCAGGTTGTCCTGCAAGGGGCGAATCGGGAAAATGAGATGGCCTGCTAACGTCAGCAGGTTGTACCAGACGGCGCCTGCTAAAAGGAACAACGGTTGCTGATACCAGTGCTCATAGAGGGAAATACCGAGCATCGTATAGATGGCGATAAGCAGCGCGCCAAAGGCTATGGTGGCATAGCGTTGCCCCAGCCCTCCAAGGAGGATAAATCCGCTGGTGGATACCGTTAAGCCCACAGCAAACAGCCACGGCCAGGGGAACAGGAGTTCAACAGACGCTGAAGCAATGAAAAAGCTGACGAGTGTGATCAGTAAATTACGCAGCCTTCCGCTTACGCGGTCGTCCAGATCGGCCAGTGCTGCAGCCACAACGCCTAGCGTGAGTGGAATCGTCAGCTTGACTTCACCGAGCCACCACGGGAGCGCCGCAGTGCCTGTCAGGGCAATGAATATACGCAAGTTGTAAAGCCAGGCGCTGTTCCAGGTATAACGGCGTACCAGTGGGCTTAGGGTTAGCACAAATGCTCCTTACTGGAAACGGCGACGTGCATTGGATTCGCGTGCGGCTCTTGCCACTTCGACCGGAACAACCCTGCGACCAACGGGCCATAACGCAATGGCAGCAATTTTGAAGTTCGCAATCCCTACAGGGATCCCAATAACGGTAATACACTGCGCGATGCCCGCCATGATATGCATAATGCACAGCCACCAGCCGAAGAAGATCAGCCAGAGAACATTCAACAGGGTCCCCCCCGTATTTAGCAGCGAATTTTTACCCTGTGGATTAAGCTCATCCACATGAATGGCTTCATTGCCGTAGGGCACAAAGGAAAGCTTGGTGATTTCCCAACAGGAGCGAGTCAGTGGCAGGGTGAAAATCAGCACAATACTCACCAGCGTGGCAAATAACCAGGAGAGGGTGGTCAAGAAGCCTCCCAGCACGAAGTTCAAAACATTAAGTACGGTACGCATAGTGACGCTTCCCTGACAGAAAATTAAAAAGTGATTAACCGCACAAATTATAACGCGTTTTTACTCTGGAGCGTCATTCCATCGGCAGTTAAACTTGAGCCACAACTCCTACATTGGACCGGGCAGCGTAATGGAACTCAAAGCAACTTCTCTTGGCAAGCATTTAGCTCAGCACCCTTATAATCGGGTCAAACTGCTGCCTGCTGGCGTTGAGGTTAAAGGCGATCGCCACGAATATCTTATTCCATTCAATCAGTTAATAACGATTAACTGTAAACGTGGCCTGGTTTGGGGAGAACTGGAATTCGTTCTTCCTGATGACAAAGTAGTTCGCCTGCACGGTACCGAATGGGCAGAGACCCAGCGCTTTTTCCATCATCTGAGTTCGCTCTGGCTCAACTGGAGTACGGAGATGAGTGAAGTAGCCGCCGAAGTATTAACCGCTCAACGAGAAGAGATTGCTCAGCGCACTCGCAAAGAAGTGTGGTTTCGCCGAAGTGATATGCAGGCGTTGCAAGATAACCTGCGTGCAGCGATTTCAGCCCTCCCGCTGCCGCATGCCCGGCTTGGTGAGTTCGAAAACTGCCGGGAAGCGTGGGCCATATGTAAAGCCTGGCTTGAACAAGGTGAAGAGCGTCGCCACCAGCGTAATAACGCTTACACCGAACGGATGCTGGAAAAATATGCCGCTTTCTTTGAACAGGTTGAAAGTTCGCCGCTGAATCCGTCCCAGGCTCGTGCCGTGGTGAATGGCGAAGATTCGCTTCTGGTGCTGGCCGGGGCCGGTAGCGGTAAAACATCCGTTCTTGTGGCGCGAGCCGGGTGGCTGTTACAGCGCGGTGAAGCAACAGAGGAGCAAATCCTGCTGTTAGCCTTTGGCCGTCAGGCCGCGCAGGAAATGGATGAACGTATAGCCAGCCGCCTTAATACCGAAGCGATTTCTGCCAGAACTTTTCATTCACTGGCGCTGCACATCATTCAACAGGGGAGCAAAAAAGTTCCTCGAGTCAGTGAACTTGAGAGCGACACAGCGGCTCGCCATCAGCTGCTGATCGGTAGCTGGCAGCAGCAATGCCGGGAGAAAAAAGCCATGGCCAAAGGTTGGCGGCAATGGCTTAGTGAAGAGCTTGAGTGGGATGTGCCCGAGGGTGAATATTGGCAGGACAAACGCCTGGCGAAGCGGCTTGCCAGCCGGCTCGACCGCTGGCTCGGCCTGATGCGGATGCACGGAGGCTCACAGGCTGAAATGATAGACAGCGCGCCGGAAGAGGTTAGAGAACTTTTCACCAAACGTATTAAGCTGATGGCGCCATTGTTAAAAAGCTGGAAAGCCGCCCTGAAGGCCGAAGAAGCGGTTGATTTCTCCGGGCTGATTCATCAGGCCATTAACGTGCTCGAAAAGGGGCGCTTTATCAGCCCGTGGAAGCATATTCTCGTCGACGAATTTCAGGATATTTCCCCCCAGCGGGCCGCCTTACTGGCCGCGTTAAGACGGCAAAACTCCCATACTTCGCTTTATGCCGTGGGAGATGACTGGCAGGCTATCTACCGGTTTAGTGGAGCGGAAATGACGCTCACCACGGCATTTAGCCACCATTTTGGGGAAGGTGATAGCTGCGCGCTGGATACTACGTATCGCTTTAATGACCGAATCGGCGAGATCGCTAACGGCTTTGTGCAGCAAAACCCTTATCAGCTGCGCAAACCGCTCAATAGTCTCTCTAAAGGGGATAAAAAAGCAGTGACTCTGCTTGCCGATGACAGGCTCGATGATTTACTGGATAAACTGAGTGGGTACGCCCTGCCTGAACAGAGAATTTTGGTGCTGGCGCGGTATCATCATTTGCGTCCGGAAAGTCTGGAAAAAGCCTCAACGCGTTGGCCTAAGCTCAATATCGATTTTATGACCATCCATGCCAGCAAAGGGCAGCAAGCGGATTATGCGATCATTGTGGGTCTGCAGGATGGGAAAGATGGTTTTCCGGCGCCCGCGCGTGAGTCAATCATGGAGCAGGCGCTCCTGCCACAGCCGGAGGATTTCCCGGATGCAGAGGAGCGGCGTTTACTTTATGTTGCGCTGACGCGAGCTCGCCATCGGGTCTGGCTTATGTTCAACAAGCAGGAACCTTCAGTCTTTGTTGAGGCACTTAAGCGGCTTGGAGTACCCGCGGCTAATCGCCCCTGATTATTTCAGACGTTCATTCAGATAGCGTTGGTAATCCGGAATAAGAATATCCACGCTTTCATTGAAACCTGGTGATTGAATAATAAAGTCTGCGGTAGAAAGGTTGGTGGCGACCGGGATATTCCAGACGGTCGCCAGGCGCAGCAGGGCCTTAACGTCTGGATCGTGAGGAACGGCATTGAGCGGGTCCCAGAAGAAAATCAGCACATCGATTTTGCCTTCGGAAATTAAGGCACCTACCTGTTGATCGCCCCCCATCGGGCCGCTGAGCATGGCGTTGACTTCAAGGCCTGTTGCACGCTGAATTAAATTACCCGTTGTCCCGGTGGCATAGAGCGTGTGGTTGGCAAGCGTTGCTTTGTGGCGCTGAACCCACTTCAAAAGCGCGTCCTTACAGTGGTCGTGGGCAACCAGTGCGATATGTTTTTTTACCGCAAGGGTGCGGGTTGTTAGTTCCATTCTCTTTTCCTGGGTCGTTTTAGGCTGCTAACAGATTACTAAAAGTGCCCGGGGCTGCAAGAGTCGAACATCAAAAAAGCGAGGCATCTCGAGGCATTACTATGGATTAGGTGTCGTATTTGCCCAGCGTAAAAAACGCGCTCGCGTAGGATCATCGGCCTGACTGAACCAGTATTTTAGTCGCTGCTCTGTGAGTGCTTCAGATCGAGCTGGTGGAAGGTCTGGATTGGCCTGGGCAAATGGCAGCGTGCCCTCGTTGACCCTGAAATTCGCGAATCCGGGCATTGACGCTTTTTTTCCTGACTTGTTATAGCGCTGTGTCTCTTCTTCATAATCCGTTCCGGTTGGATCGGATTTTATCTCGAGGATATCGGTACGGATGGGAATAGGGTGAGCCTGGCCGTCCAGCAGCTTAATTTGAAAAGAGGTTACTGAGCGATTGGTATCTTTTAGAGGCAGAACAATATTGACCTGGTCTATCTCTTTGGTGTCAAAACTGATCACCAGCGGCTGGAATACTCCATAAGACCGGTTGCGTGCGCTGGCTAATTTTTTTTCAACACGGAGAACCAGCTGATGCGGTCCATTATCTATTTCAATGCTGTCAGCCCCTTTAAGGAGCGAGCTGGAAACCCTTTTGCCGTCAAGAACCAGTAAGTCCACATCGGCGGAAAGGCGCAGCGTAGTTCCCCATACCAGGGTTGGCAGCATCAATATTAGCCCTGCAAGTGGCAGACCTGCTCTCATTTCACTCTCCCTGGTGAACATGCTGAGTGGATGTTTCAAAGTTTTTCCCGAGCCCTGCCTATTAACATATAGACATATTTTCAGAAATTGCGCGCCGGAGTTTCCAGTTGAAAGATGGCCGGGTGACGGGCTTTGGCATACACTTCAGACAACATCTTAGGGGGCGCTATGAAACAAAGTGATATCGAAAATATCCTGAAAACCACCCGTACCATTGCGTTAGTAGGAGCCAGCGACAGGCCCGATCGCCCGAGTTATCGGGTGATGGATTACCTGCTCAAACAAGGCTATGAGGTTATTCCCGTGTCGCCGAAGGTCGCGGGTAAAACCCTTTTAGGACAGCAGGGATATGCCACGCTTGCGGACGTACCGAAGAAAATTGATATGGTCGATGTGTTCCGTAACTCTGAGGCTGCCTGGGGGGTGGCGCAGGACGCTATTGCCGTGGGAGCAAAAACGCTGTGGATGCAGCTTGGCGTGATTAATGAGCAGGCAGCGGTGCTGGCGCAGAATGCGGGATTAAGCGTTGTAATGGATAAATGCCCGGCGATCGAAATCCCTCGTCTTGGGCTGGCGAAATAAGAAAAACCCCGCTTCGGCGGGGTTTTTTCAGTTACGCAGGCGTGGCGCCTGCAGCTGTTGGCGTATCGAGGCAGCCAGTTCGTCCATTGACGGCTGTTCAGGGTGCTCGTCGTCATCTTCAGAACTGAGCTGAGCTTCGGCGAGATAGGTATGAATCGCCTGGCCATCCTCATCTTCCATGACAACGTGGTACCACGGCGCCGCGCGGAGTGCGCTATTGTCGGCCAGATCGTCTTCCTGCGGCTCATCGAGCGAATACTCAGGGTCAATGTCGACCACTACGCCCAGATAGCCCAGTAAAGAGTGGCGAACCTGCTGGCCAATACCGAATTTGCTGGCAATCATAGTCACCTCCCGGGAACATTACTCTGCATACGAATATGCGGGCAATTTCCGCCTTTTCAAGCTACATGACTCGACAGGCAAACCCTTTCAGATACAGCCCTTCCGGATAGGTTGCGATCACCGGATGATCGGCCGCCTGACGGAACTGCTCTATAAATTGTACATCACGTCCGGCATCTACGGCGGCATCGGCGATGATTTTCTGGAATAAATCTGTGGTCATCAGCCCGGAGCAAGAGAACGTCATCAGAATGCCGCCAGGGTTCAGCAACTGAATCGCTAACATGTTGATATCTTTATAGCCCCGGCAGGCGCCCGCCAGCTGGTTTTTGTTTTCAACAAATTTAGGCGGATCCATGACGATGACGTCGAATTTCTCGCCCTGGTCGCGATATTTGCGCAGCAGTTTAAACACGTCGTCACGAAGAAACTCGGCTTTGCTGAGGTCAAGTTTGTTCAGCTCTACGTTTTTTCTGGCGACATCCAGCGCGTCCTGAGAGGTATCCACGCTGACCACCTGGCTGCAGTTACCCATCAACGCAGAAACGGCAAAACCGCCGGTGTAGGAGAAGCAGTTCAGTACGCGTTTATTATCAACGTAGCGGCGAGTGGCGAAACGGCTGTCGCGCTGGTCGAGGTAATAGCCCGTTTTATGCCCGCCCTGAATGTCTACCAGCAGCTTCATACCATGTTCTTCAATAGGCAGCAGAGCAGGAGGCAGTTCACCGCAGACCGGGCCCTGAGTCAAAGCCATGCCTTCTTTCTTACGCACGGTAACATCGGAGCGATCGTAAACAGAGCATTCAGGGTAGAGAGACTGTAGGGCAGCAACGAGCGCCGGGCGCTGATACTCTGCGCCGGCAGACAACAGCTGCAGCACCAGGAAATTGCCAAACCGGTCGATGGTCACGCCCGGTAAGCCGTCAGATTCACCGGCGATCAGGCGGTAGCTGTCCAGCCCGTCGCGCTTAGCCAGCCAGTCTCTCCACTGCTGAGCCTGCTGCAGGCGGCGGGTAAAGAAGGCAATATCAATACTCTCAGACTGATCAAAGGTCCAGACGCGGGCGCGAATCTGTGATTCAGGAGAATATGCCGCGCGGGCTAGCCACTTGCCCTGGCTGTCCACCACATCAACTGTTTCACCTAAGCTGGCCTTGCCTTCCAGGCGCGCAACGGCCCCAGAAAAAACCCATGGATGACGGCGCAATAACGATTTCTCACGCCCTTTGGCTAACACTAAACGTACGCTCATAATTTATTTGCTGCTTCGCTAAGAAATGGGCGCCATTTTCCGGTCTGAAGCCGCTAATTGCAATTTATTCGCGTGGGAGCCTCACAGAGTGGGTTACTACCTGAGAAAAAAAGAGGGTGTTTGTTAAACTTAGAGCTGTTTTGTGTATTCAGGCGGAGGCAATAATGAGTTCAGAAAAACAGTGCGTGAAGTGTTGGGTACACGGGGTGGTTCAGGGCGTGGGCTTTCGTTACAGCACTCAGCGTGAGGGCGAAAAGCTTGGCTTAACAGGCTATGCCCGTAACCTGGATGATGGCAGCGTTGAGGTGGTAGCCTGCGGAGAGGCGGAGCAGGTTGAAAAGCTATTGGCGTGGCTAAAATCCGGCGGGCCACGCAGCGCCAGGGTTGATAAAGTTCTGACTGAACCACATCAACCTGAACGCGAATGGATCAACTTTGGTATCCGCTATTAGATACATTTTACCGGTTTTGGCAGGCCCGCAATCTTAGTAGCCTGTTTGGCCGGGCCTTTCGGGAACAGGCGATACAGGTAACGGCTGTTGCCTTTTTCTTCGCCGAACTTGTTTGCCATAGCTTTAACCAGCATGCGAATGGCCGGAGAGGTATTAAACTCCAGATAAAACTCGCGTACAAAACGAACCACTTCCCAGTGCTCTACCGCCAGGGTAATGCCTTCTTTGGCGGCAATTTCTTCCGCCAGCGGCTCGCTCCACTCCTGGCTATTTTTCATATAGCCATCGGTGTCTGTTTCTATTTCTCTGCCTTCAAAGGTCAACATAGTTATCCGCTATTTACGTCAAATCGGGCGAAGTGTAGCAAATTTTCTCTGTGGGCTTAAGGGCGGAATGCGGCGGGACTGAGGGTAAAAAAAAGAGAATGCACAAGGCATTCTCTTTTGGCGATTACCGCATCAGTTAGTCGCGGCTGGCAAAACCAAGGATGCTCAGCAGGCTAACGAAGATGTTGTAAAGAGAAACATACAGACTGACGGTCGCGCGGATGTAGTTCGTTTCGCCGCCGCGGATGATGTTGCTGGTCTCAAACAGGATGGCGCCAGAAGAGATCAGGATAAACACCGCGCTAATCGCCAGGTGCAGGGCTGGAAGCTGCAGGAAGATGTTTGCCACCATACCAATCAGCACCACCACCACGCCGGCCATCAGCATGCCGCCGAGGAAGGACATGTCTTTACGGGTAGTCAGTACATAAGCGGAGCAGCTAAAGAAGACCAGCGCGGTACCGCCCAATGCCAGGCCAATAACATCTCCCATGCCAGCGGACAGATATGCATTCAGCATTGGCCCCAGGATATAACCCAGGAAGCCGGTAAAGGCGAACGCAGACAGAATGCCCACCGGTTTATCCGCAGTTTTGTAGGTCAGGAACATCAGGCCGTACATCCCCACCAGCGTCAGAATCAGCCCAGGAGAAGGCAGCATCAGTACGGTGCTGGCGGTTGCCGTCAACGCGGAAAATGCCAGCGTTAAACTCAGCAGGAAATAGGTATTACGTAGCACTTTGTGGGTGCTGAGCAGTGACGAACGGTCACGCGAGGAGGTAATAATGCGATCCATTCTAAACTCTCTCTTTTACAGGTGTTTTATGGTCATGAGCATAATGCCCGCCTTTATTAGACAAAAGCCTTTTTACCCATCTTTACCTCGTGCAGTTTATCACATTGTACAAAATTAATGCCATAACACCCACTTATAGGTGGCTGAAAAATATTGCTTTATTACCTAAAGCCGACTAAGAGTGTTAGCCGTACCGTCGTTAAATAACATTAATAAGGCGTAGGTCATGAAAGCAAACAACAACACATTCTCAAAATCATTGGTTGCTCTGGGGCTGCTCAGCGCGATTTCCAGCGCATGGGCAGCAGACGTTCCGCCAGGAACCGAGCTTGCAGCCAAACAGGAGCTGGTACGTAACAACGGCAGTGAACCCGCTTCGCTGGATCCCCACAAAGTGGAGAGCGACGTTGAAAGTAATATCATCGGCGACTTTTTTGACGGTCTGATTCGCGTCAAAAACGATGGTTCCATCGAGCCTCATCTGGCCGAAAAATGGGATAATCAGGACAACAAAGTCTGGACGTTCCATCTGCGCCCGGGGATAAAGTGGTCGAACGGTGAGCCTATCACCGCCCAGGACGTAGTCTGGAGCTGGAAGCGTTTAGTCGATCCTAAAACGGGCTCCCCTTACGCAACTTATCCCGGCACGATGCATATCGAAAATGCCAATGACATTGCCGAAGGCAAAAAGCCGGTCGATAGCCTGGGCGTGAAAGCGCTGGATGCTAACACCGTGCAGGTGACGCTTGACCAGCCAACGTCGGCTTTCCTGCTGATGCTCGGCCACACGTCTATGGTACCGGTGAGCGAAGCGGCAGTTGAAAAATTTGGGGATAAATGGACCCAGCCCGCCAACTTCGTCAGCAGCGGTCCGTATAAGCTATCTCAGTGGGTGGTGAACGAAAAAGTCGTCGGTGAGCGTAACAAGCAGTACTGGGACGATGCTCACACGGTGATTAATAAAGTGACTTATCTGCCTGTGACTTCCGGTACAGCAGATATCAACCGCTATAAAGCGGGTGAGATTGATATCACTTATACCGTGCCGGAAACGCTTTTCGCCTCGCTTAAAAAATCCATTCCGGATCAGGTCCATATCACGCCTTATCTGTCCACTTACTATTATGAATTCAATACCACCAAAGCGCCGTTTAACGACCCACGCGTTCGCCTGGCGCTGAATCTGGCGCTTGATAAAGATATTATCGCCGGGAAAGTATTAGGGCAGGGGCAAAAGCCGGCCTGGCTGGTCAGTCAGCCTAAAATTGGCGGGATAACGCTTAAGCCTGCGGAGTACGGCAGCTGGAGTCACGACAAGCGCGTTGCTGAGGCGAAAAAGCTGCTGGCAGAAGCGGGCTTTAGCGAGAAGCATCCTCTGCAATTTAACCTGCTTTATAACACGTCTGAATCGCACCAGCGCATTGCCATTGCAGCCAGTTCAATGTGGAAGAAAAACATCGGCGTCGAGGCGAAGCTACAAAACCAGGAATGGAAAACTATGCTGGACACCAAGCGCACGGGTAATTACGACCTGGTGCGCTACGGCTGGATTGCCGACTACGATGATGCTGCGACCTACCTGAACAACTTCCGTACTGGCGATAGCCAGAACAGTTCCAAATACAGCAATCCTGCCTACGATGAGATTATTGCCAAAGCTTCACAGGCTACCACCCTGGACGAACGAGCGAAATACTATCAGCAGGCCGAAGATATTCTGGCGAAAGACGTCCCGACCATCCCGGTGTATCACTATGTGAAGGTTCAACTGGTGAAACCTTACGTTGGAGGTTACGCCCCGAACACGCTAGGCAAATATCTAACCCAGGATCTCTACATTAAAAAGCACTAATGCTAATGCTGCCCTCTACGGAGGGCAGAAAAGCGGTTTGAAACTGAGCATGTTGCTGCAGTTTCAGGCAAATAATACAAATATGATGAAATTTCAGGCGATTGAACAAAATCGTGCTTTACATGAAGTATGGGTATGTTTATAGTTCGCCTCGTTGGAAGTGTGGCCGAGCGGTTGAAGGCACCGGTCTTGAAAACCGGCGACCCGAAAGGGTTCCAGAGTTCGAATCTCTGCGCTTCCGCCAAATTTGAAACCCAAGTCGTTATGCGACTTGGGTTTTTTGGTTTATAGCTGTTTTCAGTATGCCATTATCTGCCTGTATGCGCTTTGGCTGGCGGTTACCTGACACAAGTCTGGCCTCCGTCACGCTAACCAATTTTCACCCCTGAGAGAGTTTCCGGCAGAGCGCGCAAGGTACTCAGGGCTAAAATTATTCGCTACTGTCAGCGCCCTCATTCGATGTCCATTAAGCAGATTATCTTCAGGGAATCGGGATGTTGTCACCGGACAAGATTTTTGATGCAAGGGGTTGTCGAGAGTGGCCTGTGGTTATTACAAAAGAGGAATCCCACTGAAAGGCAGGATTCCTCTTCGTTCTGAGCAGCCTTTATAGAAGAGGGCTTTTTTACTTCTTTATCTGGCTACGTATTTTTGCCATTAAGAGGTATAGCCGTAAGCTGTAACCGAAAGAACGTATGAGTCGGGTTTTGAATTATTAATATCAGCTCTGCCTGGTATTGTTACCTTGTAGGATGACACGTCGTCCGTAACGGGGCCCGTAACGTACGCGTACGGGATTAAGCTGTCTGCTGCATGAAACTCCCAGTCGGAAATAGCATCTGTTGCTGACGACAGCATTACCCTTAACTTGTTTTCGGGATTATTGCTTCCAGTAAGGAGGGTTTCAATACCGCCGCTAAAGCCGCTATATTGCTGTGTTCCTTCCCCGAAGGTATACGCTACCTTTTCTGTAGCACCAGCCGAAAAGGTCACATTACCTTCTGCCAACGTTCCGTTATCAATCCCAGCCATCATGTCTTCCTTCACCGTGAGTGAATGAGTGAATATTATGGGATTATTTAATACAATTGCTGCTGTTGCTGTTTGTGGGGCGGTCACTTTAGCAGCAAACGCTCCTGCTGAAGTAAATAATGCGGTAACACCGATTACTGCTGATAATACGTTTTTTAATGGGTGATTGGAAATTAACATATAATTTACTCTCTTATTTAACTTAGGGTGGGTTATTTTACGCGCAGGCAGCTGCCAGTGCGTAAATTCGGAATTTATAAGGCCGTAATTATTGTTTTTATATTTTCGCAAGAAAATATAAGTTACTTTTAAAATATGCCTGCACAGGTGTATGACGTTTTGTTCTACGGAAGCAACACCACGCCATTAATTGTTATTGAATAAATGTCTGCTTTAACCAACTGGTAGCCATCAGCCAGAATGTCAAAAACCATCCGATCTTCGCTGGTATGCACGGTTATTCCCGGAGTATCAGGCAGCCGCGTCACCGCCAGTTGCTTCGGAACCAGACGCACCCGCAACGTATGCAACGGGTTCTGGTTACCTGTCAGCACATAGTGCCCCGGCCGTGGCGTGCTGACCGCTGACTCACTCCGGAGCTGAAAGCCGGTATGGGTGTCGTAGCTGACCAGCGTGCCCCTGCCAAGTTTTGTGCCGTCTTTGATCGCACCTGCCTGCAGGCCCTGATTCATCTGCAGAACAAGCTGTGGGCTGTTTGCTGCTCGGGCCTGTGTCGTGCTTGCCAACAGTGCTACTGCAGTCAGGTACATTGTTTTTTTGTTCATCATGCTCAGCCTCAGGGTAATATTTCTGCTTGATCGTTTCGGGAGTGTGTCCCTGCTGTCAGCGGCAAACTGCCTCTAACAGATACAGCCCGGCCGGCCCCTGTTTTTCCGGCAGACGGTAGTCCGCCCGGCACTGTTGCGCCTCTCCCCATCTCGCCACCATGGCACCTTTCCCGTCCAGGCCTGACAGATATACCTGCCCACCTTCACCGGTAATGCCACTGCTGGATGATGTCTGTTTTTCCGAGGTGACCAGTGTTCCAAAAGGAAGCGGTTTACCGTCCGGACGCGTCAGTGTCACCAGCGCCCGCCCGCCAATATGAGTGATAAAGGTGGCCGGAATAATCGCACCCTGAGTCGGTACCACCGTCACGTCCGTCTGCTTTATTTCTGCGTCAGCCGAAAGACGGGCCGGGTTCAGACTGACAATATTCTTCCGATAAGGCTGCAGGCCAGACTGCGTGGTGTAGCCACGAAAATCGGTTTTCACGCCCGGCCAGCCCCTGACCTGCACCCCGGATGCGCCCGGGGCTTCCACCAGTGCCACGGTCTCGTTCATCGTCTGCGCGGCTATCACACCACTGCGGGCGATCGCCACGCCGCCTGACGCATCCAGCCCCATCAGCCGGTAAGATGAGCTGTAGCCGTAACGGCCATTCAGCTGGCCGTAGCCCCCGCTCCAGCCAAGGTTCAGGTCGCTGTCGTTGCGGTCTGCGCTGATCGCCCCCGAGCGCTGGCGCTGGTTCACATTCCACCGCAGCTGGCGGTCATATGCCTGACCACTGAGCCCCACCTGCTGCGTGTTGCCGCCGGATGACGACGCCGTTGTCTGATACGTCGCTCGGGTTGACCCGCCAAGCCAGCGCTCCAGCGGAACGCTAACCATCACGTTAACCAGCCGATTATCCTGCCATTTATCGCCGCGGTTCCGGGTACGGTTCTGCGTCGCGCTCAGCGACAGGGAAACACCGCGTATACCGACGCCGTAGCCAGCACTGAACGACTCGGTACCTCCTTGCCCGTTGCCGTAGCTGTTGCGGGAACCGCTCAGAGTGAAACTTCCCCATCCGCCCAGCGACTGACCGAGCGTCAGGGTTGTTTCAGACCGGCGCTTTGCATCGCGGCCGGCCGGACTTCCCTGCCGGTAGCTGTCCAGAACTTCAGACAGCGTGGTGAAACCGGATGAGTCATAGCGAGTGGTGGACAGGGTAAACGAGGTGTTTGTTGCCGCTACGCTCTTGCTGTAGCGCAGCCGCCCGAACCCGCCCGTTTCACTCTCATGTTCTTTCTTCTGCCCTCGGCCGTGGGTTCCATCCAAAGACACAGCCCCCCACGACCCGAGCGACATGCCCAGACCCGCAGTCGTCGCCTGATAGTGCTTCGCCCCCTGCAGACCGCCGTATAAGGTCAGGCTCCACGGCAGGCCATACATAACAGTGGCTTGTGCTACCGGTGCAGCATCAACTGCGTTATCGGATGCCCGGTACTGCCCGGCCATCAGGTTGTAAACGCGATGGCCTTCCTGCAGCGCTATAGCCGGCGTCTGATAAGGGATATTGAACTCCTGAGTACTGCCGTCGGCTTCCCATACAGTAACCTGCAAATCCCCCCCCGAGCCCCCTGCGGCAAAGTCACGCAGGGCAAACGGACCGGGCGCTACCGTGGCGTTGTAAATCGTGTAGCCATTCTGCTTCACTTCCACCCGGGCTTGGGTGCGTGCAATCCCGCGCACCACTGGTGAAAACGCCCGCAGCGAAGAGGGCTGCATATTTTCATCCGACCCCAGCATCACCCCGCGAAAAGGCACGCTGTCAAAAATTTCCGACGGTGTGAAACGCTCTCCCAGCGTCAGCCGGCTTTGCATGTCATACAGACCACGCTCAAGGTAGGTATAAGGCGTCTGCCAGCGGCCAGAGTGCCCGCGGCTCTTCTGCCACGTTGTCGAATTACGTAGTCGCCATGGTCCCCAGTTAGCGCCAGGCTCCAGTTGCATATACTGCGACGCATTGACACTTCCGCTCCCGATTCGTGATTCAATACGGCTGGTACCGGCCCGGTAGTTCATCAGAATCGCCGGGATGCCCTCATCCCACAGTTCCCGGGGGGCTATGCCTTTTACTTCAGGCCGCAGCGCTATCTGCGGAACGCTCAACATCAGCTGTTGCGCACCGAAATTAAACTCGGCTCTGGCATCCGGAATAACGTGGATATCAGCACAATCTTTGTCTACGTCTGGCCCTTTGCCGGACAGCCCCGGATAGTCTTCCGTCTTTATGCCGTAACGTGAAAGCTGTGTCCTGCTCAGGCAGGGCTGTAAAACAGGCGTTCCCCGGGCATCTTCCCGCAGGTGGAAAACCACTTCCCGTGAATCCACCTGCTCGCTATTGAGCAACACCTCAACCTGATAGGTTCCCGGAAGCTGCCCGCCCTGGTTAAACAGAGCGATATCCGCATCACTGATATCGCCACCCAGACGTGAAGCATCAAACTCCCAGACCCGGGCCTGCACCGACAATGAAAACATGCCGACAGATAGGGTTAGTGCCACAGTAGAAAGCCTAAAATACTGCATTGCCCGCCCCCCGGTGATTACAGCGGCGCCCGAAACTGGCGGCTTGCTCCGCCTTCATCGGTAATCACGGACCACTTCACCTGACCGGCAGCGCCTTTGGGCAGGGTAAAGCTTCGGGAAGAACGCGGAGCGACATATTCCTTATCCAGGATATTCATCCCTCCCACGCTGAGCGAGGACAGGTTCATATAAAACGCGGAGGGGTTAGTCACCGTCATCTTATTGCCCTGGCGTTGCCATTTAAGTGCAGATGCGGCATCCATCACCGTCCCTTTCACACCGGATGGGCGCACCAGCAACTTAATACAGCTATTTGCACTGACTTCCAGATTCAGCGTGATATCAGCGGGCTTTAACTGACTCCTGTTCTCATCCTGAGCCCAGACATCGGTGTTTTTGGGTGGAATGCCGGCCACGCAAAGCCAGTGCAGCGTTTCATGGTCACCGGCCATCTGTCCTCCGGTGCGGATAATTCGCAGACGACTCTGCTGATGCGCATCCAGGCGGGAAACTGGTGGGGTAATAATAAAAGGTGCGACCGTTTTTTTATCTTCCGTAAATACCTTTCCTTGCACCAGAATGGGGTAATTCTGCGCATTGGTTACGGATAAAGACGCCCCGCTGGAGTCCGGGTTATATATCACACGTGAGGCACCCAGTTTGACCTGAAATACCTTGGTATTGGTGACTGTCTTCTGCCCCTGCGCAAAAACCGGAATAGCGCTATTACTGATTAATATCGCAGCGGCCAGTGCGGTACCGCCTGCGCTATAAATTTTATTATTACAAAATAAAGACATAACACTCCTTCGTCAGAAAGTAAGTATCCCTGACTATGCTTAATTGCGTTGCAATAGTATTTCAATTTCAAGTTTTGTTAATTCGTGTTTTTACAATTAACCATCAGAAGGGGCAGGAAACCACCAAAAAAATGTTAATTAATTTTTGATTAATTTTTCCCGCGATATTCTTAATATGGAAAATTAAGACTAAAAATAAGCTCAGAGTATTGCTGTAGGTGGGGTTTGTGCTTAATTAAGGAATTGATAGAAGACTGGGTCAATATGCTGTGTAAAAATAGTTATGTAAAGATATAATTATTCTTGATAAGCTATGAGGGCTTAATATGACGCAGCAATCTCCACCCATGATGGTGTTTAGCGAATGTCAGTATTTATTTTTAGGTCTGAGTAATTTATTACCAGGGGTTACTCTGTCTAAGATAGATATGGTTAATGGTAAGTTGTCATCAGATGTTGACAATACAGGAGGTGTTTCAGTTGTGTTCTCTACGCCAGGGAAACCCTATATAGAACTGATTAAGTTAATTGAATCGTTAAGGGAGGAAGGTTTTAAACGTATTTATTTTGTAGGGACACTGGGTGAGTTAACGTTTCTTGATGAGTGCGGCGTTCGGCCTGAGCGCTTTTTTCTTCGGCACAGTTGGCACAAGTCTCTATCAAAAAATAAAAATGTATGGTTAGAAATCGAGCCTCGCATGGTACGGTTTAAAAAATTGTCTAAAATAGAGCGGCGAGCAATTGTTCATGCATTAAATATGCATCCCGAGAATAATTTCAATGGAGTCGAGAAAAAAAGCTTTTACAATCGCAGAGCTGCCGCGCTCAGGAAACTTGGTCTAAGAAATATTCGGGAACTGTTGGTCAACTCCATCACAGGGGAGCCAGTTAGTGGGGAGCATTACCAGCGTTATTTTTTTGATTGATATTTATAAATACCTGTCACGGAGGCTTTTACCTATTTTTGTTTTACACAAAAGAAAACAGGCATATCGCCGACAGAGAAAATATAATTCCCATCGGGTTGATGGTGAATCGTATAAACAGCAAGGCTATTTTTTTTATAAAAAATAGGCGGCAATAAATGCTCGTAATTCAAATTAATCCCAGGTGTGCGATGGTTCAACTGCTTCACACTATATTCCGAGAGTTTCAGAGCATAGGATCTGTTAATTATATTAACATTGAAGAGGGAGGTTATTGTTAACTCCGCTGTTTTTCCTTCCATATTTTTAATTGCTCCGCGGAGAACCAGTGCACCATGTTGCTTATCAAAGGTAACACGGATAGTAGACTGAAGTGTTTCTTTTGAATTGGCTATATTATAATTACCCATGCACTTTAAATTTCCTGCTGTATTATTCTTGTAATATATGCTGATTGCGGCTGTAATTATAAAGGCTATGGTTAAAGATAGTGAGATTATAATACGCTTGTTCTTAGTTTTCATTCTTTAATAATCCTTGGTAAAACCATGAATCGCAATTGTTGTCGGCAGCATTACTTGACATTGCTTTTTTGCAAGCTATAACTGAGACCGTTGGAAAACCGTTCTGTGTCGTGACATATTGATGAGAGTGCGTAGCGCACGTAGGATTGATATGAGTGATAACCATCTCCTTCAAATCTTTCGTAGCATCTGGATGAAAATAAATATGACAACGATCATTTTTATCAAAAAGAATATAGTTGGAGAAAAAGTTCAAGGGCTGATACTGATGGATTGCCCATATTAATAAAGCAATAACGAGAGAACAGGCGATAGCCAATAATAAAAGAGGGCGAAATATTAATATTTTGTCCCGGATCGATTTAATTACTTTGCTGAGAACATTGGTGTTTCTTTCTGCATTCTTAATGTTAATCTCATTAGGAATTTTTTGTTTATGAGGGATTGCCGGGACGTCAATGCCATAAGCCGGATCATCATCAGACTCAACCGCATTAACAGTTAATGTAGGGTTTATGTGAAAACCTTTTCTTGGAACAGTTAAAATGTATTCATCAACCTCAGCGAATATTTCATTAAGGCCGCGGCGTAAAAGCGATATATTTTGATATAAATTATTAGGTGTCGTTTTTGCACCATTATCTCGCCACGCTGATTCGTATAATTTTTTTTGTGGTGTGGTTTCTTTGCTGGTTAGAAGCACTTCCAATATAATTGCCGACGGGGTATTGAGAACGATTGGCGGTATGCTGCCATCAACACGCGATAGCGTTCTGTCACATGGAGAAAAAACAACTTTTTCATTGATTAAAAAAATCCATTTTTTCATAAATAGATCCATTATGTCCATTACATTAAGAAAATTTGCTGATGCTTTATAAAGTGAGCACTCTTTAAATTAAAGTTTTTTTTCTTTATTTAGCCTGAATTGGCTTTATGCAATCTTAGTTAATGGTTAATAATGGCGGTTAAGATCTTTGTGGGATCGGATGTTTATGATAATATTGTTTTGGGTCAATTTTTATTAGCTCTGCAATGCTATAATGAGAATGCATTAGCTTGTTATTTTTTATTTCGTTGCAATCAAAAAATATTTTCCCGCGAAAACGCGAGGCTGTGATTAATATCATGTGTTATGTAATAGATGATTTTCTTGTTCTCCTTCCAATTGGTTTTGGCTTCAGGCCGGTGTCAATTAATATCCGGTAACGGGTTCAGCTCATACATTTTTTCACTGTTTTGGACGGAACGTCTGGGTAAAAAAGTCCTGCCGGCCCAACAGAGAGGTGCCCGAAAAGGCACATTGCGATATGTTGTGCGCGTTGATTTATATGGCGAGTCACGAATGATCCTTGAAGGGATATTCAGGCTGTGATGACAAGTAAAACTTGCCGCGCTGTCATCACTGCGATTACGATGACACTCGTTGTTTTGTATTGAATATATATTTGGTTTTTTTAATGTGGGTATTTTTAGATTGGAATCGAGTGTATTTAGTTCAGGATTAAAAGTAAAAATGGAAAGTGAATATCCATTTTTACTTTTTTATTGAGGGTTGTGATCAATGAGCTGAAGCCGTTTTTAGCAGAGTAATCCAATCTTGTAGTTTGTTTACCTTCTCCGACAACATAGCCAGCTCCAGGGAATTTATTTCCCTATTATTCTCTCGTTGCAGCGTGATATCCGTAAGTTGGTACTCCAGCGATAATTTTTGCGGTTCTAACATTTTTTGTATTTGATAAATCGATGTTTTTAGCTCCGAAATTGTCATATGGGGTTTGCGCTTTGTTTCTGCGTCAAGAAGCCTTGTTTCCAGCGAGATTAAATGCTGATGGATTTCTTTATAAGAGTTATTCGGTTGCAATGAAGATACATTATTTTCCAGTGCTTGCTTCCATGATTTGTACAGTCGATTTTCAGGCCAAATCTTGTTAGAAAAGGACAGCACCGCAGGATCTTTATATAACATCCCTCCGCTTATGCAGATAGCTGCGATCGAGGCACCTATGGTGCCTGATAACCAGCTGAATCGCCATGGCCCTGAATCAGTTTGAACGAGCGTCTTGGGCGTCGGCGAGACATCGGACAGTAAGCTTTTTTCCTTCGAGTGCGGATTCTCGCTTTTAGAAGAGTGTAATTGCGCCTCCTGCCACTGCAATAGCTGCTGAAACGCATCCTGATGAGAACCCCCCAGCGCTTCTGAATGATCCTTGAGTAGCCGTATGGCATGGGATAGCTGCGCCAGCGCCGTGCGGTTCGCTGAAGTCAGGGGGAGGGCATAAATGAATGGCATAAGTAGCTTACAATAGCTATTCAATATCTGCGCTCGCAGTTCCCGTGCCGCCAGTGGCGGCCAGCACGGGGTATGTTTTTGGCTGTAGCCGTTACACAGCAGCAGCGATGCGCTGGATATCCCTTCCCAGCCATTGCGATGACAAGCTATCAGGCAGTACCAGATACCACTTTGTAGGTCATAGCCGTGATGCCTGAATAATTCAACGCACTCTTTTTCTCGCTGCAGCCACCAGCTACGATCGTCAGCGTGCGCCCGCCAATGACTCATATCATTACTAAATACAAGAAAACGCTGATGACAACGCGGATCGTGACTATTCATTTTTAGCGTTTGCAAATCAATAGTTGCATTATTCATGCTTGTAATTTCACCCTCTGCGTACGTAGCACCAGAGTGTCCCGGCTTACATCGATTTTTATCTTCTTCGCTTCGTCATTACCTAAGATCTGGGCAGACAGTAGCGGAAGCACGTATTGGTTGAGCGTTTGATCAATGTCCCGGGCCCCGCTTTGTTTCACCTGGCAGCGGGCTGATATCCAACTGATAACTCGCGGGCTATATGTTGGTTGTATCTGCGCGCTGCAGGTGCTCTGGTAACGCTGGCAAAGTCGCTGCAGCTTAAGCGTAATAATCTGCGCCAGCGTAGCTGCCTGAAGGGGGAGGAAAGGGATGAGCGTCATACGCCCCATTAACGCAGGTGTGAACACGCGTTCAAACTCTGGGCGTATTAACTCACACAGCGTTTCGGGGCTCAGTTCACCCCGATCGACGGCAGCAGCTAATGATGCGGAGCCAAGGTTTGAAGTCATGATAATCAGCGTATTGCGGAAGTTAATCGTTTGTCCTTCAGCGTCCTCTATCATCCCTTTGTCGAAAATTTGATAGAACAACTCCATAACGTCTGGGTGCGCTTTCTCCGCTTCGTCCAGTAGCACCACACTGTAAGGATTACGTCGTACCGCTTCCGTCAGAACGCCTCCCTGTCCGTAGCCTACATAGCCTGGGGGCGATCCTTTTAGTCCAGAGACCGAGTGAGCTTCCTGGTATTCCGACATGTTGATGGCGATCAGATTTCGCTCGCCGCCAAAGAGCAGGTCCGCCAGCGCCAGAGAGGTTTCCGTTTTCCCCGTGCCGGATGGCCCGGTAAGCATATATACTCCGGTCGGTTTACGTGGATCGCCTAATCCCGCGCGGCTGATGCGGATCTGCTGGGTGATTTTCCCCAGCGCATGCTCCTGGCCGATGATCCGTTCTTCGAGTCTTTTGCAAAGAGAATCGAGCTGCTGATGCTCTTTTTCCAGCATGCGTCCGAGTGGGATCCCGGTCCAACCGGCGACGACATCTGCGATACAAGTACTATCCACGCACTCGAAAACCATCGGATGCTGCTGATGCCAATTGGCCAGCGTCTCGCGCCCGCGGGCTATCTCTTGCGCATCTTCACTTTTGAGCAGTACTTGTACTAACGCGTGCTGGCGTCGCCACTCTTTTTCCAACTCGTGGAGTGACGACTGAAGCATGGCTGCGTGCTCCATGAGTTTCAGCTGCTTTTCTGGTGCACTGTTTTCGTGACGCAGGGCCTGAAGTTCATGTTCATTGGCCTGAAGTTGGACCTTAAGTGCCTCAACCTCTTTAGGTTCATGAGTCTGTGAAACGGCAACGCGCGCACAGGCGGTATCCAGTAAACTTACGGATTTATCTGGTAGTTGGCGACCCGCTATATAGCGATTTGCCAGCGACACGGCGGCATGAATGGCGCTCTCCAGCACAGGGATACCATGATGACGCGACATTGCTGGTGCCATTGCTCGGAGCATAACCGTGGCGGTTTCAATATCTGGTTCTTCGACTTTAACGACCTGGAAGCGTCGCGCCAGGGCGGCATCTTTTTCAAAATACCTCTTATATTCAGCCCAGGTAGTGGCTGCGATAACGCGCAACTCTCCGCGAGCTAGTGCGGGTTTTAACAGGTTTGCAGCATCGTTTTGCCCTGTTTGTCCGCCAGCGCCAATTAAGGCATGAGCCTCATCGATAAATAAAATAACGGGAGTCGACGCGCTGTTAACCTCTTTTAATAGCGACTGCAGCCGTTTTTCAAACTCACCTTTGACGCTAGCACCTGCCTGCAGCAAACCTAAATCAAGCGTCAGCACGGTCATTGATTTGAGCGCTTCCGGCACCGTTCCGGCCGCAATGCGTAACGCCAGTCCTTCTACCAGCGCTGTTTTACCGACCCCCGGTTCACCGGTCAGGATTGGGTTATTCTGGCGGCGGCGCAGGAGAATATCGACCATCTGGCGAATTTCTGTTTCGCGCCCCAATACCGGATCAAGCTGGCCCTTATGAGCCAGTTCACTAAGATTTCGCGTATATTTTGCGAGTACGCCGCCATGGGCAGCCGCGGGAGGTAACGAAGATTGTGGTTCACTCCCTTGTAGTAGCATCTGAATCTGTGCGCGATCGCCGCTAAGGTGCCGTTGGATGTTGGTTCCAAACAGCGGCGGATTGTCTTCATCAAATAAGCAGGCTAGCAGTGCCGCGGGGCTGATTTGCTGCTGCTGCCAGCGGGTGCTGGCTAGCAGCCAGCCATCGACCAGCCATTGGATAAGCGCCGGAGCGAAGACCGGTGTGGGAGAGTGTCCCATCTCAAGTTGCTCTAGCGAGTGGCGCAGCTCGTTGAGAAGAGAATTAACCGGCAATCCTGCCTTCAAACCGAGTGACTCGATAGTTACGCTCTCCTGGCGGATAATCGCCAGCAGAAGATGCTCGGGCGTGATATCAGTATGGCGCTGTGCTGCAGCATGACTTACCGCGACATCAAGTACAGTCCGGCTTTCGGGACTGAGTTTATCGATAACAAATTTCAAATGATGATTCATAATAATCCCTGGTTTAAATCTTACGGGCACTGCGCAATGTTATCGGGCAGCATGGAAATTGGAGGAAGCGGCTGGGGCTCAGACTCATGCGACTCCTTGAGTAACGTGTCGAGATCGTGAATGCTGTCCGCTATATCGCTCCAGCTCTGCCAGGCGGCCTCTAGCTCTGGAGCCGGTTCAATCGCAAAACGAACCAAAATCTGCTTGATGCCCATCTGCTGCAAAAGCTTCGATTTATCGCCAAATTCATTGCTATCCAGCAGCATTTCCCCGTTGTTAAAGCTGTTGATAAACCACGGCCAGGCATCGTCACCGGTGATTTGATGACGGGCAGTAAAGTCGGGGAACAGGACATCAAGCGTTACGCCTGAACATTGTCCGGCCTGCCAGGAGAACTCACGCTTCTCTGCGAAATTCATACTGCTGAGCTGCTGATCGCCTTTCTGGCAGTTGAGCGTCAGCTGTACGCCGGTGGGGATAATTTTGGCGCCACCGGGCACGGTTGCTGGCTGGCTGACAACACTGGTTTTCCAACTGATTTTTTCCTGCTGGTGCAACTGCGCTATCAAAGCATCACGCTGTGTCAGTAGTGCCGCCCTGCGATCGTCAGCGCGGGTGGTAGCACGCTGTGGGACATCCTGTACTGCCTCCGGTGAAAAGACCTGGCGTATGTAGTAGATGAAGCTCTCGCTCAGCGGCACTTTCATTCCGCCAAAGTCCGCAGCGGTCAAGCCAGCGCTATCGCTTGTTAACAGGTTTTTAGCCGGGCCACGCAGGAAGGCTTCAACGGCCTGCCGACTTCGTGCCTGCCGGTCGTCATGGCGGTACTGGAGGGCGGCATTGTTGAGGGGCCAAATGATATCCGTGCGCCACTGTGTATTCAGCCAGCAGGCGCTTTGCGTGAGTGCATTGCCAAGCAAATGGTGTGCATCTTCCCGGTACAGCATCCATACCGCAGCGGTACCGGGGTCGTTGCTCCGGGGTGAAATAAGCTCCTGCAGAGCATTTAGCGCCGTAAATAGTCCAGGTAAAGGATTGATCTGGCCCTCATTATTGGGTGCATCGTGAAACAATCCCCGCGTTAGTTGATTACCCGCTGTACCAAAAGCGACTGCTTCTTTTACTGCACGATTGCGCGTTTCCGCCCACTGACGCCAGGCCTGTTCAACTCGAGGAATGGCTGCAGTCATCGGTTCCGATGGGGCGCCCTGTAGCCAGGCGGTGAGTGACTGGCGTACGGCGTTGTCCGTTTTCATCGCACGATTCAATAGTGCCGGGATTTGCTCGTTGGTGGCCAGCTGTTGCAGTTGGCGCATGGTCATCAGCCAGGGCTGCGCCTGTGCAGGCCGGATGTCGCTTAGTTCATGGATAATGTGTTCGATAAACTGCATCGACTGGCTCTGGTTTTGCCCCATCGCGATTAGCCGCTCATGCGGCATGATGGCTGGTGCCATACTGGCAAGATGGGCCGTGACATCCAGTAGATACTTTTTCCACGCGTTCTGACGCTGAACAGGGTTGTTTTGGCGTACCGGATTGAAGACTATCTGTGGTTCACCAATGGCGCGTTCAATTTGGTTCATCCAGTCTTTGAACGTTGTCTGCCCCGCGAGTGTCCAGATGCTGGATATCGCGAAGTTTTCTGGCAGCGATGGCCAGAATGCATTGGCCTGCTGCTTCGGTAGAAGGTCGCCGGCTACCGTCAGCCAGTTAAGTGCCGGGTCGTGATTAACCAGGCGACTCAGTATCTGTCTGGCTTCCTGAAGCCAGCGTTCTCCGACTGAACTCTGCATGTAGTGGCGCTCAAGGGCCAGAATAGTCAATGGTGGCAGTTCCTCCTCGTAATTCCTGAGCCGTAGTGCTGAAATTGCTGGCCCCCTTTTGCTCAGTGCATCCAGTGAAATGCCCTGACGCATTTGCTCTCCGAGTAAAATGGCCCGGGTGAGTTGTAAGATCAGCGTTCTTTGATTTTCCGGCGTGGCGTCGAGTGCTTGCTGCTGAAATTGCGCCAGGGCGGCGTAAGGATCGCGATGGGAGGAGGGCAAAGATGTCAGGCGAGATGTCGCCCGCTGATACTGTAGGTTTAGCAGAGGTTGAAACGGCAGGTAGCGCAAAGCAAATGTTGGATAATTTTCTTCCTGAGCCAGAAATACCGCGAGCTTTTCGGCTGACAGCTGTTCAAGATCGATCCTTAGACGGTCAACACTTAGCGCCGCGCTGACGGTTATCCATAGTGCGAGAGCGACCAGTGTTAAAGTACATGCACTTTTACCATGCGAACGCTGATACCACCGCCGTGCCTGACGACTCAGGCTGAAATTGTGTAAGTGAACAGCCACGAGATCCTGAATGAAAACGCCGATGCGGCGACCGCGATTTTCGGCCTGTGGCTCTGTGGCACAGAACCACACGCTATTCAACTGAACGTGGCTAAAGTAGGCATTTGGTTCACAGAGTGAAGCCAGTGCATAGCGAAGTTTTGGCTCAAGTCCGGCAAATGTTTCCGGAAAATCGAGCAAAATGGCGCTCTCCTCGGCACTAAGGTCCTGTGTTGACATCATGCTAAGACGGACTCTCGACATGCCTCTTTTCAGCGCACCGAACAGAGCATGCAGAGTACGCTCGTCTTGCCCGTCAATATGCGGCGGCGTTGGCCAGCTGTAGCCGAGAGGCTGCTGGCGCTGAGCGTCGGAAAGCTGCTGATGCCACAAAGTAAAGCCTGGAAAGCGATCGCACTGAGTGACGATCACATGAAGAGGTAAGTGTTCACCGAAGCGGCGGATGAGGGGTTCAATGAGCGCGCGTTGCTTACGCGCCAGCAAGTGAAGTTCGCTGAGATTATCATTCATCAGGGCATCGATGGGCACCGCGATAATAATCCCTGCCGGCATCGGCATGCGTGAGCACCATTGCGCCAGCTTTCCCCAGGCCTGGCGGAATACGGAGTTACCGTTGATAAAATTGCTTGAGAGATCGAGGATTGCCGTCTGACGGAAGAACCACCAGCGTAATGTTCTCGTCGGGCCAGGGAAAGTTCCATCATGGTCGCCATCAAAACGCGGCAGTCCGGCACTTGCCAGTAGCGTACTTTTGCCGCAGCGGTCGCCCAGCAGCAAATACCAGGCAAGCGGTGAACGCCGACGTCGAATACGTTTAATGACTGCTGAACCGTACTTCCAGTGGGTATGTAACACAAATTCACGGCGCGAAAGGCGGTATTTTTTTAGCCAGCTGAGGTGTTTTTTTTCTCTGATGGCTTTGGTGAAGAAGCCAACTGTGCCCCATAGCAGTAAGGTCAGCAGCAGTAGCGCCAGCCATAACAGGAAAATTGATGGTGTACTCCAGCCTTGCCAAAGTCCAAGAGTGAAACAAAACAGCAGCGATAGCGTGAGAACGAGTACCCAGCCGGTGAAACAGGCTAATTTTTTTAACATAGCAATCAAAATAAGTAGTTGTGAAGAAAGATGAAGAGCGCGACATATAGCAGCCCGACACAGACAGTCAGGGACAGTAATGGTCGAAGATTCTGGGTCATTGCTTCTTTTGTCGGCGTCCTGATGGACACCAGCGGCGCATCGTTTGGCCAGTTTTGCCAGGCTTCCGGCAGGCAGAGACTGCGCTGTTCGGCGATGACAGATTGCAGGGGCAGCGGGTCATCAACCGAGCCTAGCTGGCCTTGAAAACCCTGCTGTAGGCAGAACAAAAATACCTTTCTGGCCTGACGATATTGCGGGCTAAGCTGTTCGAGAACGGTAAAAAAAAACTCCCCAGCGGTGGTGATATTGAGGTACTTGCGCTGCAGGAGCTCTTTTTGCCAGCGCTGACGCCAGGGAAGTGACGAACGCAGAATGGTCTCGTCCAGCCAGGCTATAACTGCCACGCGCGCGGCCTCTTTTTCTTCTTCACTGACATCGTGCTGAGCAGACTCGCACGTCGCCTGCTCCAGTAAATCGATGCAGAGCTGACGGCTGTGCTCATAGTCTTCAAATGCTGAGGGGGTGCTCTTTATCTGTAGCACCGTTTTGAAGATTGGCAGATAGATGTCGAGGAGAGTCATTATTTCGCCTCCATGAAGATGGCCTGAACCTGAAGGTCGGCCGGTGCGTCATCCCAGTAAAAAGCGAGGGTTTTCTGTTGGTCGATGGCATTCCAGCCGGGGCTTTGTTGGTTAAGCTGGAAATAGAATGAATCTTTACGATGCGGGATCCCGCGGGGGGTAGGATTCAGCCAGGTAGCACCCAGGCCGGGCAATGCATGCTGGATCAGCGTCTGGATTGATGACTCCGAGGCGATTTTAAAGCTGACACTGTCAATCTGCTGTACGTCGATGAGTGTTTCTGAGCGGAGCATCAACAGCAGGCTGCCCGTGTTTTTCCACGGCAGCGACTGAAGGCTGGTGCGGAAAATTCGCTGGCTGTCGGCGGTGAGCGTGACCCAGGTATTATTTTCTAGCGTCAGACTATTGAGTTGGCTGATGATGAGCCTGCGCGCACTGTCAAAACAGGCATAGAGATTGAAATGGTCATAGGGCAATAAAGCCTCCTGGCCGTCCCATTCCCCGTTAAACGAGCAAAGCTCGCTGAAGCTTGAAAGTTCCCCAATCAGTTGTGCTAATAGCCCATATATGGGCCAGGGATGCATGGTTGGCAGCTGACAATAGTGGTTTAACAGCGGTAGGGTACGATTCAGCGACCGCATAGCGAGAAGCTGAGTGACGTCACCTCGCGTGGCGTCTTTTAGCTGGTCGGCGCGTTTGTATTCTGCTAACTGATAGGCACGGTTTGCCAGTTCTGCGTAAAGCCCCTCAAGCAGATTTTTCAGCGTTGGATAGCCGTTAAGGGTAACCAGCGGCGGACAAAACTGCTCGTCGCTAATGACGCGATCGTTTTCATAACGCAACCGAATCAACGGCAGGAATTCACAGTCGACCACCGCTTTCTTCTCCTCATCACTGAGGATCTGCACGTTATAAAGAATGCGGGAGACGCTGCACTCGGGGCCGTTGAAATAGACATCCTTCATCACCCCTTCTTCGTTTGGCTTTAACCAACGGCTGTTTGGGGAGTCCCCTACATTAGCGTGTCCCGGGTCGAACCGGCGTAGAGCCAGCCACAGCGTGAACGGTTTTTCTATCTGCTTCCAGGCATCGCGAAACTGACGTGGTTGCAGGGTACAGTTACCGGGGTATTCCAGATAGTCGCCGGATGGCAAAATGGCCTGTAAACGCTCAATTTTGAGCGTGAAATTCACCAGAATTTCGGCATTAAAATCGCAAAGGATCATGCCGGTATTCCAGGGCTGAGCCAGCTGGCGCTGCCTGGAAAGCATATAGTTGTGGTGTAAGTCGACTGACTGCAGATGCTGCGGCTGTAGATAAACGCCAGAGTACCAATAGATTTGCTGTAGCTCGGTATACATATTACGTTCCTTGTTCAGCTACCGGGGAGGGGACGGCGGACTCGCTGGTGAGCGTTATACGCTCAGGCTTCGCACCTTCAAATTGGGTGATACTGCTGCTGCCAAGACGCAGCCGGAGAGACAGCGGGGCGAGCTGTGCGCGCCAGTCAGGTAATAGCCAGCCGTTGTTTTCCACGCTAACAGGAATGGCGACCAGCGACATATGCTGCTGTTGTGGGAAGGGGTAGTAGCCAGCCACAACGGCGAGATAACGACTATTTTCGCTGCGATCGATGTGCAGTGTCGCGCTCTGACCTGGCATGGCAGAGTAGCGATCTACCTTCAAAATATCATCCTGAGCGCCGGCGCCGCTGAACAGGCTCTTCAGCGCAAAGGGATTAGAGAGCAGCTTGCGTAACGTGCCCGCGTTATTTGCCTGAACCACTAACAGCGTGCAGCTATTTGCGATGCCGTTTAGGGCGTTAAGATCCGGATCGGTCAAGACCTCCAGGGTAATCGCCCCATGGCCAAAGGAGGCCGAAACTTGCTCGATCGCCTGATTTTCGCTCGTTGTTCTGCTGGAAACGGTCGAGCAGCCGCTGACCAGAGCGCTGGCGAGTAAAAAGAAAAAGGGGATGCTGGTTCGCATTATTGCCGTTGTCCAATTAATACGTTATTGATTTCACTAACAATGTTTCCTTCGTTATGAAGCATTTCTTCCAGCCACTCGGTGAGCGTCATATTGGCCCAGCGGGCTGCACGTTCCATCAGAAAAGGCACAGGGCTAGAGGGTTCGGTCTGACGAAAATAGCCCGCAATTGCCAACATCTGGCCGATAGCAACATCACGATTCATCGTTTGCCCCTGAGAAGTCGGGCGAGCAGGGGCCTCTGGCGGCTGTGGAATCGCTTCCTCGACATCGAGACCCATAGAGATAGTTTCGTCAGCAAGGGGAATAACGCGTTGAGCCAGGCGCTGCAGGTAGTCGCTAAGATCGCGCAGCGTCTGCCGAGTGAGCGTAAAGGTATCGCTGTCCGGATCCTGGCTTAACGAGCAATAGCGAGCTTCAAGCTGTTCAAACGCTTGCTGTAATTGCTCGATCTCGTTAGCCCGCAGGCCTATCTCGATAGAAGAAAAGCGCGCGGCCTCGCGATCAAACTCTTCCATCGTCATGATCCCTTCCGCGGCGATTAGCTCGTCACGATCGTCCGGCTGCGTACTGAGTTTATGTTCAAAGGTCAGGATGGATTGCCAGAGGGAGAGGCTGCTATTTTCCTGGCGTAGCATCGGCAGGGAAAAAAGCTGCTGGCTGAGGTCTCGATCGAGGCGTAGCAGTTTGCTACGTCGTATGGACAGCCCATCTTCTTCCAGCGAAGGCCAGCACTGAAACCAGAAGCGGGTCAGAAACTCGCTGAGAAACTCAATGCCTGTCCTTACGCCTGATAAACCGTGCTTGTGGCTGAGTGCTTCGGCATACCAGCAGGCCAACTGCAGATCTTTACTTTGCTCAATCAGAGCCTGTTTACAGAGATCGTGGACCCGGTTCCAGTCAGCCTTGCGAGGCTCACTGACGGCCCATTCATCCTGCGGAAGATAGTCCGGGTCGCTATGTCGCGCTTGCCGGATGTCATCGAATATCGGTTCATATTCCAGATTTTCCCCGGCCGGTTTTTCCGGGGTTATGGGGATTAAAAGTGTAGAAATATCGGTGTTCATTTTTTGTGCCTTAACCAATTAATACCTTAACGCAGCCCGCAATAATGGTGCCGCCGTGCGCGCAGGTGTCGCCCATCCGCGCCGCTGGTTTTTTGCCGATGAGAACTTTGGTACTGCCCATGACAATAGTGTCGAGCGGTCCGGTACAAGTGGCCATGGATCCGACTGTGGCCGCAGGCAGGCCGCCTATCATCACCGTCATAACGCCTGGTGGCAGAATCGGTCCGCCGACATGTGGGATGGGGGGAACGCCGGGAGTTACCATGGGACAAACGTGCATATCTGAAACACGGGCAGCAGGGAGCGGCATTATGCATTCTCCTCTTTAGTACATAGCTCGATCAGTTGGCTGGCACCTTCCGCGGGATTTTCCGCCAACTGTATGGCCAGAATGACCAGGAGGCTGTGCAAGATCTGTGGACTCATTTGTGGGTCAGGGTAAACCGGCTCTAAGCCATCGGGGCTCATGCTGCCGGTCGCCCAGAATTGTGATAACGCCAGTGCACCGGGCAGGGTACTGAAGCCTGCCGCACTGGCGCGCTCAAATAGCGGCCAGCGTCGTTCATTGCTCGGTTCTCGGTACTGCAAAGCAATGTCATCCAGCAGCGCATGCAGATCTGGCTGCGTCACCTGACGTAGCAGGGCAATGAGCTTAGGGGCTTGGGTAAGCGGAGCAAAATTTTGGGCTAACTCCAGGAGCGAGTTTTGCCATTCCTCTGTTCCTGGTGCTGGGGAGGTGCTGTGTGACATAGAAGCCTCTTAACCAATGTTAATGATGCCGCCGGAGACCTGAGTCATCCCGCTGCCCGAAATAGTTGCCATCGCACCTTTCATCTCGACGGTCCCGCTGCCCTCGACCTTGACCATCGCTGCTTTCATTTCTGCACTGCCACTGCCTTCGATTTTGATCATGGTGCCGTTGATTGAAATCCCGCTGGTGGACAGGGTTATTTTGTTGCCGCCGACTTTTAGTTCGATGGATTGCATGGACTCCAGGGTTAGCGCCTTGTCCGTTTTGATGCTACCGCTGCCGCCGGAGGCGTGGAGGGCATAGTTGCCGTTATTGATTTCGGTGGTGATGTTGCCTGTGATGCTGTGGCATAAGTTGCCTTTTTCCAGGGTCAGATCGCAGTTTCCCTGCTTGAGCATCAGCCGATCGTCACCTTTAGTCAGCTCCACGGCGCGGTTTCTCGCAATCGTCTGGTTGAGATCGTTTTTCACCGTTATCGCCAGATCCTTTTGCGCCACGATAGTTAGCCGCTCTTCACCCTTTTTATCGTTGAAGCTCAGGCGATGGCCGGTATCGACGCTGCCCTGGGGGGTGCTACGGGTGATGAACCCGCTCTCATTTTTCTCCTCCGGCAGTTCAAACGGCGGCTTGTTTTGTCCGTTATAAACGGCACCGGTGACTATCGGATAGTCAGGATGACCCTGAATAAAACTGACCAGAACTTCACTCCCAATACGTGGAATAAACTGGGCGCCGAATTTGCCGCCGGTCCACGGCTGCGAGACGCGAACCCAACAGGAACTGGTATCGTCAAATGGATTCTCTTTATCCCAGGGGAACTGAATTTTGATGCGGCCAAATTCGTCGGTGTGGATGTCCTCCGAGGCTGGACCAACCACTGTTGCCGTTAATATTCCAGGTATGTTCGGGCGAGCTGGTGAGGGGGGGAGCCACGCCCGGTCGTGGCTAATAACACTGAGTTGGCAATCGTAGTGTTGTTCGCTATCGCCGAGGCCATTGCTGGCGCTAAATGACATAGCGTGAATACAGTACGGTTTTTTACCCGAAGGGTGATCGATAAAGGTGAAGATTTCTCCACTGCTCAGCCAGTGCGCATTAACTTTTGCCGCATGGAATCGGTGATTGGCTTCAAAGGCAGACATTGCCAGCTGTGCTTCGCGAGAAAGCCGGTCGCGTTCGCCCTGTGGGGTGATATCGATAAAGTCAATATCATCGATGTTGGCGGTAGAGCCTGCTCCGTTTTGCTTATCTTCAATAACTGCCGCCTGCGGCATGTTGATGCCGATCAGCGTAACGCCGCGTGGGAGTGGTGAGGTTGTGGCTTCCCAGCTCTCAATATTGCCCGGGGCGATAATGCTTCCCTGATGGTGCCAGAGAAGCGTTTCGCCGGCGATCTTACTGTGGCTAGTGGGATGGTCACCCAGTATCAGCGTATGGCCGTCCGTACTATGGCGGAAGAAGTAATAAATGCCTTCCTCATCCAGTAAACGCTGGATAAAGTCGAAGGCCGATTCGCGATACTGGATGCAATATTCACGTTTATCGTACTGGCCATAAAGCTGGAGCTCCGGCTGGCCAGCCCCAAGCTCTTTGAGCAAAGATTGCACGAGTTCAGGGACGCTGATGTTCTGCCAGACGCGCATCATTTGACCCTTTTTTAATCGGGCGAGTGACGGCTCGATGGTCAGTAAACATTCAGATTCGCCTTTTACATGCTGCCTGTAGGCGATGCGAGTTATCATGCCGTGCAGTGTGCGGAAGGGGTGCTGGCTCGCAGCGTCGCCAATCTGACAAGAGACAGCTTTCCCGTGCCAGCGCAAGAGTTCTTCCTCAGACTTGTTGGTTAGCGAGCGGATCTGGTAGATGAAAGGGAATGACATCGCCTCCTCGCCTGTGAGTGAAACAAGCAGCAAGTCGTCCGCAATGTCGCCATTCCAGCGTAGAAATCGGTTTTGCTGATGGAGCCTGGGTTTATCAATAAGTGACATAGAAAAATTTCCTGATTAAACCGTCGGGTCGGGAATGCGCACCAGATGAAGGTGCAAATCACGGTTAAGGCCGAGGCAAAAATCTTGCCCGATGGCGCTCATCCCCAGAGGCCGCGAGGTAAGTTCCGCGCTGCTGATGCTGATTGAAACTGAAAAGTCCATTATCGGACCGACGTATTGACGAATAGATGACCAGACTTCACGCCACTGGCTTCCCCGGGGCGTGAAGCGGCGCGATGTTTCGGGAGACATTGGCCCCAGGATGACATCGAAATGAGCATTAACTTCCCGCCGCATATTGCCCATCATCGGAGCCGTCGCCAGCGTTTGCGCTGGATTACCAAGCTGGCAACATTCCTCTGCGGGGACGTCACGCCAGCCGCCGGTGAAGGGCACTATTTCTACCGGAACAGCAAAGTATTGGTGTAACCAGCGCTCAAGGTTGACCATTGAGCGTACTGGCGAGGCAAAAATAGCGGCATGCTGGGCCTGCGAGGCGGCAATCTCAGAGACCAGCAGGCCACCGAGCGCCAGGATAGTCTGCTGGAGGGGAGGCTGATGCTGCGCCTCGGCCTGGGCATAGAAATGGTGCTTTTGCCAGGCCAGGTAGTCGAGGCTGTGTAGCCGGTGACCAAAAATATCCAGAAACGCTTTGGCAGAACGATCGCTATAGCGGTGCTGACGCTCAATGAGCCATTCGGTATAGACCGTCGGCAGCGCCCCCATTGCGCCCGTCAGTCCGTTGTATCCTGTGCAAACCTGCAGCGGTGATTCGGGTGTTTCCTGGGCCAGACTTTCGACCTGCCCGTTAGGCGCGTCCAGGGATAGCGGGGAGGTGATGTGCAATTTTTCGTCAAGGAGAACATTGTCACTCGTTTTGCCATCGCGCAGCTTACGCAGCAGCAGACGGATCTGCTGATAAAAATTAAATTTACTGGCGATGGGTATCATAGCCATGACAGTCTCCCAGCACGGATAGGCCAGATACGACGGGTCTGCGTTTCTTGCTCAATGCAGGTTGTTAGTCGCGTGAAGCTATTCACGGGGGCATATAGCGCAAGCAGCCGATCCAGCAGGCTGCAGAGCAAAAAGTATTCTGGCTCGTGAAGTGCCTCTCGGCTGAATGTCAGCGTCAGGCTGATGCCGCGCGCAAGAGAATGGGGATCGTTGCTGATAAGGCGGGTTGTGAGAGGCTCGCACAACAGCCCCTGAATCAAAGAGAGGAGTCGCGATCTGTCCTGACTATCATCGATAATGTATAAGCTAAGCGTCTCTTTCAGCCTTTGAATGCCCAGCTCGCCGTCAAGTAACTGGTGATTCAGCGTGAGTTGCGACAGAAAACGCCAGCGTATGACACTCTTGTCCACGGGGCTTATCTGCCGGGTTGGATGCGTCAATGCGCTGATTTTTAACCCGGCAATCGGCACGTTAAGTTCAAAATCGCCACCGGTAGAACCGTACTGAAACTGGTGCGCCAGCCCATCGTTTGTGCATATCAAGTCGATGCCAACGATCCCTGATTCTGCGTTCGTGCGGGCGTTCTGACGCTCGCTAAAGGCGACCAATGATTGATATTCAATGGCGCTCTTACTGGGTATTTCCCGACGTAGCCACTGCCAGTACAGCCCAATATCTTCTGCTGCGTGAGGGTTGCCACCGCTTTCTATCAGAGGCAAAAGCGGGCAATTCTCGACCTGATTATTGGTTTTTCTTTGCAGGTAGACGCGATTGATGGCCCAGATATCAATGTGATCATGATGCCGGGAGTCGGGGATAATCGGATATTCCGCGATGGCGTCGGTCAGGGAGATTGGCTCGGCTCGCTGGGAGAACAGATTGACGGCGGGTGAGCAGTTCAGCCGGAAAAAGTTTTTATCAACCAGCGGTGCCAGCTTCTCTAACTTTTCGGTAAGAGCATGATGATTAAATACCGCCTGGAGCTCAATATGCTCATTGCCTGCCGCAGTGAAACCGGCAGGGAGCTGGATATCGATAAAGGAGAATTTTTGCGGAAACCAGAAATAATCCAGGAGCAGAATATGGATGGGATCAATCCGTGTATCCCGCGTGAGCAGCGCGTCCTCGGTGGCAAAGCCGACCGGACGTAGAGCATCATTCGATAACGGTGTAACGATACCGTTATGTCGCAGATTCAGATCGCGTTTCTCTGAACATAGCAGGGTATAGAGAGTATTGACGGCGTTCGAGGGGCCGTGCAGAAACAAGCGTAGCGTATCGCTGGTCAGCGTCGCACCTGGCCAGATCTTAATATTCAGTATCAATTCCCAGCTGAGTTTATCGCTGTCAAAGTACAGTTCCGCTGCATGCATTGATAACGGCAATAGCGTGATGGGATAGACGGTTTGAAACTGACAGGCAAGCGGCTCGCTGTGACGGGTAAACAGCGCTGTTTCCGCTTCAAGTCTATTTTTGCCAGTAATGCCCGACTTCTGCGGATCGGGTTCAACCATTACAATACAAACAGAGGGCAACGGGCGTAAAAACTGCGGCGCCAGCGCCGAGAGCAGAGCATCAATTACCTCAGGTACATCATCGTCAAGACGTTGATGAATCCGGGAGGTTAATAGTGCAAAGGATTCAATTAAACGACTGACATGCGGATCTTCAGTCTCACCCTCGACAATACCTAAACGGCCAGCAATTTTAGGAAAACGGTTGGCAAATAATCTTCCATATTGCTTCAGGTCGCTGAGTTCCTTCTGATAATAAGACAACCATTTATTCATCGAAGAAAAATCTCCCGGTGCTATCATCCCATATCATTTCAAGCCTGAACGGAGTATGTCGATAGCTTGCCTGAAGAATGAATATCACAGCTTCAGGGTTGCTCTTTCTAGTTATAAACACATCGACAAGGCGTGGTTCAAAGCGTAATAGCGCATTGCTAATCCGGGAAGTCATAATCTTATCGCGGGAAATCATTTCGATTTTGCTGCCGAATGATTCATTAATTCCGTAATTGATAATTGAAGCATTCACTAATGGGATTTCTTCCACCATGGGTAGGCGGGTACGTGATGTCAGTAACATTTTAAGATCCGAAATCATGGGGGCAATAATATCGGCATCACAGGCATAATCATCCTCTATAGATAAAGGGTGATTATCACTGAGACGACAAAGCAAAGATGACATGTTTCGTGGTCTCCAGAAAAGCCTGGCCGGTTATAGCCAGGCTTTTAATTTATTTGAGCGTTTTTTCTGCGATGCTGTATTTAACCGGTCCAATTTTATCCAGACCGTCCGATTTTGCATTTGGAACGTTGAAAGTGACTTCGACCATACCTTCAAATACAAAGTCAAAATCCATAAAAAGCTGGTTAAGCTGGCTATGTTTGGCAATACTTAGACTGGTAATTTTACATTCGCTGTAAACGGTGCGCTGAAGCTCATAGTCAGCACCAAGATTATCAGACGCACGCTCGACTATGGTGATGGTCATAGTCTTGTAGCCGCGTTTAAGGTAATGCTCATAGAAGCTACTGGTGTCTTTGGTGACAAGAATCGAGACCGGTACACCATCGAAATGGGTACCGTCCGGTCCCGAATAAGTGCGCAATGCACCTGAAGAATAACCCTCCATCCATTTATTGTATTTTTGCTCTTCTGACGAACCGGAAATAACTTTGTTATCAATTTTAATTTCAATGAACTGACAATCTTGCAATTTAGCCATTATAGATTCCTATACTATTTAAGGGGATTATGCGCCTGCAGTAGATGGTAAATCTGCAACCAGACGCAAAGACATACTCAAACCTTCCAGCTGGAAATGAGGTTTTAACCATGCAATGGCACGATAAGTTCCTGGACTACCAGCCACGTCAACAACTTCAATTTTTGCTTCACGCAGTGGATAGCGTGCTTTAGTTTCCGGACCCGCATTATCGGAGGCGACAACGTATTGCATAATCCATTTCTGTAAATATTCCTCGCATTCGTTTCTCGACATAAAGCTGCCAACTTTATCGCGGACAATAGATTTCAAATAATGGGCGAAGCGTGAGGTTGCAAGGATATAAGGAAGCTGACTGGATAAACGTGCATTGGCATTTGCCATATCCGAGTTATATAAACGCGGGCTGTTAATAGACTGCACGGCAAAGAAGGCGGCGTAATCTGTGCCTTTGCAATGAACCAGCGGAATAAAGCCCAGGTCTGATAACTCTTTCTCCCGACGATCGGAAATTGCTACCTGAGTAGGGCACTGCATGGTGTGTTCGCCGCGTTCAGATACGAAACTGTAAGCCGGTAAAGATTTAACCAATCCACCGCCTTCAACTCCGCGGATTGAAGCGCACCAGCCAAATTCTTCAAAAGAATTAATAACTCTGCCCGCCAGCTCCCAGGCAGAGTTCATCCACAGATAGTCGCTGCCGCTTTCATTTTCTTGAATTCGCTCTTCGAAATTAAAACTCTCAGCCGGGATTGTCTTTGCGCCATAGGGCATACGTCCCAGTACACGGGGGAGTGTGAGCCCGATATAGCGGCTGTCGTCGTTTTGACGAAAAGAGCGCCAGCGAGCATAGTCGGTGGTTTCAAAAAGCTTAGCCAGATCGCGAGGGCGGGGCAGCTCGGAGAAATCATTCATCGACAGCATACCGGGAGCAACGGCACTCAGGAACGGTGCATGAGCGGCAGCGGCAACGTGGGAAATTTGCTCCAGCAGGTTAATATCCTGCGGTGTGTTATCAAATTGGAAATCTCCGACAAATGCAGAGAACGGAGTCCCACCAAAGGTGCCGTATTCGCTTTCATAGACACATTTAAACAGCATGGACTGATCGAAATCACTGGCAGATTTAAAATCTTTGATCAGATCTTGCTTGGTGCACTGCAGCAGCCGCACTTGCGTATTATTAGTGACGCTCGATTGCACCAGTTTGTGTAAACCACGCCACGAGGACTCTTTTTTCTGAAATTCCGGTGCATGAATAATCAAACTTACCTGTTCAGACAGAAGCTCATCAATTGCGGTAATACGCTGCTCAATACTACCAATGAGATCGCTGGAAATGACTACCGTTCCTGATAAGATTTCCGCGAGGAAATTATTGAGCTGTGTTTTCATGCGGCCACGGTCGGATTCACGACGAATAGCACGCGTATTATCAATAACTTGATTTAGATAATCATCGCTAAATGTTGTTTCGGTAGCGACGTTGGCTGCCTGTGCATCACTCATGCTTCATCCTCCTCTTCACCTATGGCGGATTTCCCCATCATGTTTTGCTGCTGCAACGCCATTTCTGCCAGCTGTTCTTTAAGGCGTTCATTGCTGGCGGCTCGATTTCGTAGATCGCTTAATTGCTCACGTAGCTCCATTAACTTACGTAAAGGCTCTATCTGCTGAACGATGTTATCCGGGGAGAAATCGTCAATATTCTGAAAAGTCAGTGAGACAGCTAACTTCCCGCTGTGCTCGGGCAATGCACTATCCACAAGAAATTCTGCATCAGGTTTCATTGATGACATAATTTCATTGAAGTTATCTTTATCGATGTTTAAAAAATTACGATCGCGAAGTTCATCCTCAGCTTTAGTAAAATCGCCCATCACTCCGACAACAAGAGGTAATTCTTTTGTTGACTGTGAGTCGCCGATTTCTACGTCGTAAGTAATTTGTACTCGCGGCGGTCGTGCTTTGTTCAATTTATGCTGAGTATTGCTCATTCCTTTTTCCCAATATAAAGAGGTAAAATTTCTAATTGAGATGATACTCCGACGCGCGATGATATTCCGACGCAAAGAGTAATTTCAGATAAGCTAAATTAGCTCTCTCAATTACACCTCATGCTATTAAACAGGCCGTCTCAAAACAAACGATTATCTATTAATTAAGTTACATTGATCGGTAAAGCGTTGTTGAAACCAGGTGTGCTATAAATTTTAATCACAGGTAGGACGCATGTGCTGTGATTTTCTTATCCTATTTCTTAGCTTTTAACTTAAAGGTTAAGACTGATTTTAAGACGATTTCTATTGTGAAGTGATGTGGAAAGTGTCTCGCTAATCTGGTTTTATTATAGCTATAGCGCTTTGTTAAAAAATTGAGATGTGTAACCGAAAGATGTTAGTAAACTGAAGAGTGTTTATGCTGGGGCTTATATTCTAAGGGTGAAGAGGGAGAATAAGACAATGAAGGGCTATGCAGGTATCAATCTTGCTGATATTTAAATACTAATTTGATGACGTTGGATTAAATTATGAATAAGGCAGGCAGTTAGCGCTTCCGGCAACATCGGAAGGGGTGCCGAAAGACAGCCCCTTTTGTTTGTATTTTGGCGCTGAAGCTGCACGTCGCCAGTGCAGGTTTTATACATCACCCCGAACACCTTTGGCCTTCCTGTACGTTCCTGGCGACACCTTAAAGCAGCGGGTGAACAGCCGGTTAAAGCTCTGTTGTGAATCAAAACCATATTTCATCGAAATATCTACGATTCGCTCCCTGGTGTTTTTTAGATCCTGTGCCGCCAGCTGTAATTTTCTTATCCTGATATACCGACCTATACTTTCGCCTTTATGATATGAAAATATTCTCTGAAAATGCCATTTAGAGTAGCCAGAATAGCGAGCAACATCCTCTATTCGTAATCGACGGTGAATATTATTGTCTATCCAGGCGGTGATGGTTTCTATGACTTTGGCGGCAATTTTCATGCTTTTACCTCTCAGTGTTGGTAAATACTTAGTGACGTGTTGAATGCTGCAGTAGTGACTTAATGAAATACCTAAGATGACAAGGAAAAATATAATGATCGAAAGTTTTTGTTTTATCTGAATGACAGCGCTTGATACTTTTTATATATAGTGATGATTTCGCATGGTGTTTTGAATGTATGTTTTTAACGCATGTATTGTTGCAGATATTAAAGTCACCCTTTTCGTACAGACAGGCTCTAAAATCATGGACGCCCGTTGAGGAGGGCAATACCGCGAAGATGAAAGTTATAATAAGAGCGAACTTCATAACTGTGCTTCGGTCAGTTGTTTAATGAACGCCCGATGGCATAAGCGCTTAGAAGGTATAATTGACGGCAAGCATACCGGTTGTACCGTCTTTTTTCATGACGATGGGGCTATTAGATGCCTTCTTGTTAAGCCAGGCATAGCTCAGACTAAACAAGCCTCCCCAGTGTTCGCTGAACTGATGAGTTAACGTCAGGCCGGTGTCCATGCCGTAAAACCCGCCGGCGCTGCTGTAGCGCGAGAAACCTGAACGGTTGTGCTGCACTTCGCTTACACCATACCAGGTATTCATATACCGGGCATCACCGAATAACGCACTCGCCTGCAGCGTAACCGTATTATCCTCATCCATAATGGGGATGTAATCTACCGACGTGGAATAAGAAACACCCTGTCCATCGTTCAGCGGCAGCGTTGTTTTCCCTTCAAAGACCAGCCAGGAGGCGACCGCCCAACCAACGGCAATACTTGAATTAACGGTGGAAGAAATATCGCCCATACCTTTAAGTTTATCTGAGCCTTTACGCCAGCCAGAGTTTTTATCAGTACGTCCTGAATCATAGCCCAGCGCCGGTTCTAAATATAAACCGTTATCACTTTGCAGGTGAATGCCAATGCCATTTGTAGAGTCAAAGAAAATATTGTTCTTTTGAATATGAATAAGAGGTATGACACCAGTGCTTTGATCGTTAGCACCACTGTAGCGTGGCGATGATATAGCCCCAAGTCCCAGAGTAATTTCTGTTTCATCAGAGTTATACTCACTTGCATATGCAGATGAAATACTGGAGATTAGCAACGGTGTGATTATATATTTTGTGTTTTTCTTTATTAACATTATGATTCTCGTTGTCAGGTGTTTATATTTTTGTGTATGACTTAACTCAGTCAGTAAAAGGATTATGCTGAAGGCTTATCAATGAATGACCAGGGATTTGTGAAGAAACTGTCAAGGTAACATTAAATGAAAAATAAACGGGTCCTGGTGATTGAAGACGACGCCGACGCGGCAAATGTGTTAGAGGCCTATCTTAAACGCGAAGGCTACAGCGTTTCGGTGGCGGGCGATGGCCTGGCAGGTATGAACACGGCGGTAACCTGGAAGCCCGATCTTATTTTGCTGGACGTCATGCTCCCCGGGATGAACGGTACGGAAATCCTTGCTGCCGTCAGGCGAAAGGGCAATACGCCGGTCATCATGATCACCGCAATGGGCGAACCCTATGACAAGATCGGCGCTTTACGCTATGGCGCTGATGATTATGTGGTCAAGCCCTACAATCCCGGTGAGGTCATGGCCAGGGTGCAGGCCGTCCTCAGGCGCAGTCAGGCCAGCCAACTCCCCGCAGAGGATGTTTTACGCTGGGGCCCACTTGAGGTTGATGTTACCAATATGGTGGCGCAGGTGCTGCGCGAGGCCGTTTCTCCCTTGCGCCTGGATTTGACGCTCACCGAGTTTTCTATTTTAAAAACGCTCATGCGCGCCTCGACGAGGCCGCTCAGCCGCCAGTTTTTGCTCGAAGAGTGCCTGCCCGAAAGCGACGCTCTGGAGCGAGTGGTAGACACGCATGTCTATAACTTAAGGAAAAAGCTTGAGGCGGCGGGGATTGAGAATCTAATCCTGAATGTGCGCGGCATCGGCTACAGGTTCTGCAAACCATGAACAATAAAAAGAGCAAATCGCTCCTGGCGTGGATCTCGATTCGCATCATCGTGGTGGCCGTCAGCGTTCTGTTTTTCATCGTACTGGCGATGTGGAGCATCTACGCGGTTCAGTATTACTGGGTTGTGCATCATATGTCGCCTGCCGCTTACCAGGAGTTTCTGACGCTGCGGGCGAACCCTGACTTAGACATTGTTCGTTTTCATCAAATTGTGGACGCTCGCTGGGGAATCGAATACAGCACGCCTTCCATCAGCTCTCTCAATTGGGGCTGGCTGTTCATCTTTATTTCGATGGCAACCCCGTTTGTGATCGTCAGCTGTTTACGTGCCACGCGCCCGCTTGCCGCGCAGTTTCGCAGCCTGACGGACGTTGCAGAAATTGTTGCTCAGGGGGATTTCAATCAACAGGCGAAGCGAGTGGATGAATGCCCGGCGGAGGTGACTCGTTTTGCCAGCAACTTCAATAAAATGATCAGCCAGCTGGCGCTGTACGAACGCGAGCTTAAGGCCGCGCACGTGGCTGCGGCACACGAGCTGCGTTCACCGCTCACCGCCGCAATGGGAAGGCTTCAGGGCATGCTCGATAATGTATTCCCAGCGGATGAAAAACAGCTGAATATGGTGATGACGCAATTAAAAAACCTCAGCCGTCTCACTGACGATTTGCATTTTCTTTCTCTGGCGAGCGCCGGGCAACTCTCGCTCCAGCACGGCGTATTCTCGCTTTCTGAAGTCCTGAATGAACGGGTAGCATGGCTAAAACCCCAGCTGGAAGCGGCCGGGATGCCCGTCTCGGTGGAGGCGGAAGATGAATTCTATTACTCAGGAGATGAAGCCCGACTGGGGCAGGTCTTCACCATTATCATTGAGAACATGCTTCGCTATTGCAGCAAGGGCGATCGCATGTCCATTCGTTTTCGCCATCTTAAGCAAGGCATTGAAATCCAGTTTCTTGATACCGGGCCTGGCGTCGCCGGGGATTATCTGCCGCATATTTTTGAGCGTTTCACCCGCGGGGAGCGCTCGCGGGCAAGGGATTCAGGCGGCAGCGGGCTGGGGCTTTCTATTGCCAGAGAAATCTGTCATGCGCACCACGGGGATATCCACGCCAGCCTGCCTGCTGAAGGCGGGTTGCTGATGACGATAAATCTGCCCGTGCCGCTCAGCGAAGATGAAACCTGACTTACTCGTACCACGCCGGTGCCAGCGTAAACTGCGGCCAAACGTCGGGATCGTGGCCGGGAATCAGCCTTGCCCCGTTGCACTCAGTCAGCTGTCTCAATTTTGCCACCGAGCGTGCAGCGTCGCTGGCTGAGGTCATCAAGCCCGGAAGCGCGCGGTCATAAAAATGATCCAGCGTATAGGCCGCATCAATCGCCAGCGTGAATGCCTTGCCGCTGGTGAGCGTCACCAGAAACGACTGATGCCCCGGCGAATGTCCCGGGGTCGAAATGCAGCGCAGCGTCCCGTCGCCGTACAAATCAAAACCGTCTTCATCCAGCAACTGCCAGTTCAGATTCTGGCGGGCAAAATCCTTGCGGCAATAGGCGCCTGCGGTGAACCAGTCCGGCTGAAAGGCATAGTTGTATTCCTGCCGCTGCACGATATGCAATGCATTTGGAAAACGCCCAATCGCGCCGGTGTGGTCAGAGTGCAGGTGGGAAAGTAATACATAGCGAATCTCTTCCGGCGCAATGCCCATCGCACGCAGCTGCGCCACGCATCCCTGTTCTTCGGTCATTAACGGCTGATAATGTTTGACCGTATCTCCCCAGTATGCCCGAGGATCGGCCAGGCCTTCTGCCGCTAGCCCGCCGTCAATAATGGTGTGGCCTTTCGGGTGAGTCAAAAGGAACCAAGGGACGGGGATTTCATAGTGGCTCCCTTCGCCCTGATTCATCCTGATATCGTGATACTTACAGCGTTGAGTGCCGGACTGGAAAAGATAAAGTCTGATCTCTGCCATGATGATATTCCTGATTAGTAAGAGCAGTTGATAACGCCATAAGCCATCAGTTTTATGTAAAATGCACAGGCGCAGTAGATATCTGTTGCTGCTTTCATCTATCGGAAAAACCAATATACTCAGTCCATGGATCTTCTGGCGGCAATGCGAATTTATGTGCGGGTGGTGGAGCGGGGCAGTATGTCCGCCGCCGCGCGCGATATCGGCATCGGACAGCCGGCGGTGAGTGAGAGGATTGAGCGGCTGGAAGCTCACCTTGGCACCCGTCTGCTGCGGCGAAACACGCGCCGAATGTCCCTGACCGACAGCGGAGCGCTATTCTATGAACGCAGTAAAGTCGTGATTTCGGCGGCAGATCTTGCGCTGGCGGTCGTGGATGAGCGGGTGGGGCTAAAAGGGCTGATTCGCATCGCAGCCCCCTTTGGCGCGGGTGAAGAAATTCTGATGCCCGCCTTGCTGAAGCTGAGAGCAAACCATCCCGATCTGAATATTGAGCTGGTTCTGAACGATCGCGTAGTCGATCCGGTGACGGAGGGCGTTGATATTTCACTCAGGCTTGGCGACTCAGGTGAGGGCGATTTCGTGGCACATCCACTGGGCGATGTACGGCGGATTCTGGTGGCTTCCCCGGAGTATTTGGTGCGAAACGGTACGCCAGTTTCCCCCGACGAGCTGATTCACCATGCTTTTGCGCGGGTATCTGGCCTGTTTAACGACAACCGCCTGCCGCTTATTTCACATCATAACCAGATTATCAGCGCCCCGCTGAACGTGGTGTTCAGCGCCAATCACTGGCGGCCGCTCTACACGATGCTGAGGGCGGGTGCCGCGCTCGGCGTGTTGCAATATCCGGTATGTCACCAGGCGCTGGAAAACGGCCAGCTTGTCGCTCTACTGCCGGAATACGCCGTGCCGCCATTTAGCGCTTTTTTACTTTACCCACCAATAAATAAAGCCTCCCGCGAGGTCAGTGCCTGCGTCGCATTCCTGAAAGACACGCTTGCAGAGGCTCTTGCGTAACTTCTCAGGCCACAAACGCGGGAGGATCAAACGCGGTAATCGGCGGGAGTGCCTCGTGCCAAAGCTCAATTTCTACCCGGCAGCTTTGGGCGCTGCAACCCTGACCCAGGCGCGAAGAGCCTCGATCCTCGGTCAACACATTCGGGTTGCCGTGTTTATCTAAAGAGCCCGGCGTGGAAGGATCCATCGGGTCATACCAGGCCCCGGTCGAGATCTGAACCACCCCCGGCAGGATCTGGTTGCTGATGTGAACGCCGGCCAGAATGGCCCCCCGGCCATTAAAGACCTTTACCACTTCCCCTTCCTGGATCCCGCGTTTGTGCGCATCAATCGGGTGCATCCACAGCGGCTCGCGCCCCTGAATTTTTGTGGCCCGGCTCACGCTGCCATGATCGTACTGGCTGTGCAGTCGGGTGCGTGGCTGGCTGGAAAGCAGGTGCAAAGGCCACTGCCTGGCCTGCTGTTGCTGATAAGCGGCCTCTTCTTCATCCCAGAAGGGAAAGCCCGGGCACTCCCGATAGCCGAAACCGGCCACGGTGTCTGAATAAAGCTCAATTTTTCCCGACGGAGTAGAAAGCGGGAATTGTTGCGGATCTGCGCGGAAATCGGCCAGAAAAACTTGTGGCTTAGCGGGCGGGGTGAACTCCAGTTTTCCCTTCTCCCAGAAGGCGTCAAAAGCGGGAAGCTCTACGCCGTCTTCCTGCGCTCTCTCCCGTGAAGATTCATACAGATGAGGCAACCAGTCGGCGGCGGTCCGCCCTTCGCTGAAGGCCTCGTAAAAGCCCAGTTTTTTCGCAAGCGCGCAGAAAATGGTGTAGTCATCCTGCGCTTCCGCGAGGGCCGGGATCTGCTGGCGCATGGCAATCATAAAGCCGTCATGGCTGCCGCTGCCGATATCGTCGCGTTCAAGAGATGTCGTCACCGGCAACACAATGTCGGAAAACTTCGCCTGCGCCGTCCAGTACTGCTCGTGGGCAACGATGGTTTCCGGCCGACGCCAGGCTTCAACCAGGCGGTTGAGATCCTGATGATGATGGAAAGCGTTGCCGCCAGCCCAATAGACGAGGCGAATATCGGGGTAGCGGCAGAGCTTGCCATCAAATTCATATTCGCCGCCGGGATGTAACAACATGTCCGACAGGCGAGCCACGGGAATCGCCGTTTTTATCTTGTTCTCTCCTGCGGGAAGGCGAGGCCCGGAGAAAGGCACGCGCGCAGCACCTGCAAGATTGGTACAGGCATAGCCGAAAGCCAAACCTCCACCAGGCGTACCTATCTGGCCAAGAAGAGAAGTCAGCGCCACGGTTGCCCAGTACGCCTGTTCTCCCTGGCGAGCACGCTGAATGGACCAGGAAATATTGATCATCGTGCGCTTGCCCGCCATGGTACGGGCGAGCGTTAAGATTTGTTCGGCATCAATGCCGGTGATATCTGCCGCCCAGTCAGCGGTTTTAGGCACGCCGTCGTGCTCGCCGAAAAGATAGCGGCGCAGCTGTTCGAAGCCAACGGTGTGGCTATGGATAAAAGCTGCATCGTGCAGAGACTCTGCAATCAATGTATGGCAAAGCGCCAGCAGCAGTGCGGTATCGGTGCCGGGGCGAATCGCCAGCCAGCGGGCGCTTTCTACGGCGCTGAGATCGTTTTGTACCGGACTGATGTTCACGAACTGCACGCCATTTTGCGCCAGACGCTCAAGCCAGTGCTTCAGCATGTGGTCGTTTGCGCCGCCGCCGTTGACCTGAGCATTTCTAAGCGGCAATCCGCCTATGGCCACAAACATCTCACAATGTTCTGCCAGCACGGAGAAATGGGTGTGTTGTTTATGCAGCGGGCTCAACGGGCCAAGAATATGCGGCAGGATCCGTTCTCCGGCCGCGCTGCTGTAGGTATTGGTACTGGCGGTGTAGCCGCCAAAGCCTTTCAGAAAACGATGCAGCTGGCTTTGGGCATGGTGAAAGCGCCCGGCGCTGGCCCAGCCGTAAGAGCCGCCAAAAATCGCTTCATTGCCGCAGCGCTCCTGCACCGAGCGGAGATCGCGTGCCAGCAGATCCAGCGCCTGCTCCCAGCTCACCTCGACAAAAGGCTCTTTCCCTCTGCCTTCGCGTGAGGCCGGGCCGTTTTTCAGGTAGCCGAGACGAACCGCCGGGCGACGGATCCGGGTATTCCCGGTGACGGCATCCACCAGAGACTGGCCGATGCGGGAAGGATTTTTGTCCCACGAGACGGGAGAAACGGCGGCGATACGCTCGCCCTCGGTGGTGATCTGGTAGGTTCCCCAGTGCATTACCGCCAGCTGATGTTCCGCTTTCATGCTTATACCATGCGTTTTCAATAGGGCTAATGCGGCATCATACGGGGAGGTGGGCGCAAAGAGGAAATTCATCCGGCGATGAAAAATCAGGCAAATCGGCAGAACTTTAGCGAATACTGTTTCATTTATATAAGCCGACAGGATTTATAATTAACTGACAAGAATATATCGTCGTTTAATTTTATTTTAAGGGATTTCGTTTCCACTCTAAAAATAATTAACCCGCGATTTTAATGTGGTTGAATTATTTTCTTGTTGTCTGTTTTACATGTGTTTTTTTCATGTTTGTTTACCTCATTCCAAAGTGACTTAATGACATGACTGTGAAAGTATAAGATATATCTATTTTTTATTTTGGCTTGATAATGCTTGTTGTCATGCTGTCGCTTAATGGTCTTTTTTTGCCGGATGCCAGGGCGCTCGCGACATTTATTGCCTCAAATAAGTGTCGCGGAATAAGCCCCTGCTGCCAGGCTGAAACCCGGATCATCAAGCGTAAGTGTGAATAATAACTACAGGATAACTATAGCAATGAAGGGTAAAAAAAGACTTCTGTCTGCCGCTGTTGGCCTGGTGTCACTGGCATCAAGCGCTACTTTCGCCGCAGATACGCTCTCATTACAGGGGAAAACAATCGGGGTTGCCGTCGTAGGAACCCAGCACTTCTGGGATCGTGAAGCCTATAAGGGCGCGACCGAGGAAGTAGAAAAATTGGGCGGCAAGGTTATCGGTGTTGATGGTGGCAGGGACAACCAGGTTCATGCCAATAACCACGATATTCTGCTGTCCCGTAAGGTGGATGCCGTAATCAGTATTTTGGGCGACAGTGCCGTTGAGCCTAAATTTAAAGCATTGCGCGATGCCGGTATTCCAGTCTTTACCGTTGACCATGTTTCTCAGTATTCTGTGAATAACACGACATCTGACAACTACACTTTGGGCTCAACCATTGGCCGCTATATGGCTGATGCGCTTGGCGGCAAAGGTAACGTCGCGGTATTTAATGCCTTCTCTAATTCATTACGCATTTGCGGTATACGTTATGACCAATGGAAATATGTCCTGAAGGACTACCCGGGCATTAAAATTATTCAACCGGAGCTTGCTGAGCAGTTTGCTAACTCGCCGGAGGATGCCCGTAAGAAAACCCTCGAATTACTTAGCCAGTATCCGAAAGGCAAGCTGGATGCTATCCATGTTGCCTGCTGGGACCAGCCGGCTATCGGTATTGTGCAGGCGCTGGAAGAGACCGGACGTGATAAAGATGTGAAGGTCACCGCCATCGACGCCGGTCCGGAAACGCTGGAAATCATGGCAGAAAAAGACAGCCCGCTGGTGGCCAACGTTGCCCAGCAGCCGCACCTGATTGGCCAGACGTCTGCCGAAAACGTGGCACGTTACTTCGCAGGGCAGAAGCTGCCAATTCAGACCTTTATTCCGGTAATCCCGGTGAAAGGCCCGGATGAAGCCAAAGCCGTGTACAAAAAACTGGGTTACGGTGAGCTGAAGTAGTGGACGCGGCAAAAACGCAACGCGGTCTGGTGATGGACCGCATCAGTAAACGATTTGCCAATGTGACCGCGTTAAACGCGGTCACGCTGACGATAGGCCCCGGTGAAATTCACGGGCTTATCGGTGAAAACGGCGCGGGCAAATCCACCTTAATTAAAATTCTTGCCGGGGTTTACCAGGCCGATGGCGGCGTGGCCACGCTTGACGGCGTTCCGCTTCCGCTGGGTAAGCCCGCGGCGATTGAGGCTCAGGGAATACGCGTTATTCATCAGGAACTCAATCTAATCCCACATTTTACCGTTGCTGAGTCGGTGTTTCTGGGGCAGGAATATCGCCGTGCCGGTGGGCTGCTGGACAGCCGCCGTATGCGACAGGCGACGAGAGACTTTTTTCTCCGAACATGGCAACTTGATCTCGACCCTGACCGTCTGATCCGGCAACTGAGCCTGGCCGAGCGTAAGCTGGTGCAAATCGCCAGAGCGTTGATTGACGGCACTGCAAAGCTGGTGGTCTTCGACGAACCTACGGCGCCGCTTGAAGCTCACGAAGCGAGCCTGGTGTCTGACGCTATCCTACGCCTCAAGGCGCAGGGCATCGCGATTCTGTACATCTCCCACTATCTCAACGAAATCGCTGCGCTGTGCGATGCGGGCACCGTGCTGCGCAACGGGGAAGTGGTGGGCTACCCGGATCGCGACCTGCTGCAGAATACCGATGCCGTCATTCATATGATGGTCGGCAGAGAAATTGACCGACTTTATACCCCTCGTCAGCACGAGGCTGATGCCACAGAGGGAGAAACACCGCTGCTTGCCGTGCGTTCGTTGTCTGACGGGCAGCAGCTACGGGACATCAGCTTTGAAATCCGCAAAGGTGAAATTGTCGGCGTGGCAGGGCTACTGGGTGCGGGTAGGGACGTGCTGGTGGATACACTTTACGGACTGAACGCGGCGAAAAAGGGCGAGATCGTCATAGAAGGGCGCTCCCGCCGTATTCGCTCCCCGCGGCAGGCTATCCGGGCCGGTATGGCGCTTGTACCTCGCGATCGCCGTCATCAGGGGTTGATCCTGCCGTTTTCGGCCACCGATAACATCAACCTTGCGTCGCTGCCGGACACGGCAACGTTTGGCTGGGAGCACCGCTCCCGGGCGCTGCAAAAAGCCAGAGACTGGATTGCGCGGCTGAGTATTCGTCCTGCACTCCCGGCGTTGCCTGTGCGCTTTATGAGCGGTGGGAATCAGCAAAAGGTGATTCTTGCCCGCTGGCTGGGGACTGACGCCCGCCTGTTTATTCTTGATGAGCCCACGCTCGGCGTCGATATCGGCGCACGCAGCGATATCTATCAACGCACCCGACAGCTTGCCGAGCAGGGGCGTTCGGTGCTGGTTTCTTCCAGCGACGCGACCGAACTGCTGGGCCTGTGCGACCGTATTCTGGTGATGTGGCGCGGGGAACTGGTGGCGAACTTGCCCACTCAGGGACTGACCCTTGACGCGCTACTGGCAACGATTAACGGTGGACGGGAGCATGCAGCATGATGACTGAAATCCGCCGCTTTGGGGCAGGCCGCTCCGTTGCGTTGTTTGAAAAATTTCCGCTGCTGCTGTTTGTTGGCCTGTTTGTCTGGCTGAGCATTCAATCGCCGTGGTTCCTTAGCTGGCAGAACATCAGCCTGATGCTGGTGCAAAGCGTGCCGCTGGCTATCCTGAGTTTTGGCCTTGTTTGCGTGATTGCTGCCGGAGGAGATGACGTCGTTTCCGGCGGGATCGATCTTTCCCTCCCGGCCATCGCCGTGTTCGGCGTGGCGCTGTTAAGCCTGGGCATGAGCGAATGGCTTACGCCGTGGCCGCTGCTATTGCTGCTGGTGGCGGCGCTGAGTCTGCTGTGCGGGGGCATCAACGCGCTGTTGGTACTGGTTGCCGGACTGCCCCCGCTGCTGGCAACGCTCTCAACCTCGGTGGCCTTTACTGGCCTGACCGATCTGCTGACCGGGCAGCGCCGGATTAGCGTCAGCGACCCGCTGATGGTGGCGTTTCGCGACGGCAGCGTGCTGGGCATTCCTTATGCGCTGGTTTATCTGCTGCTGGTCTTCGTGGGCTTCCAGCTTTTGCTGCATCACACCCGTTTTGGCCAGCATTTGCAGGCGACGGGGGGCAGCAAAGACATGGCGCAGATGTCCGGGCTTAACGTGCGCCGTCTTATTCTCGCGTCCTGGCTTATTGCCGCCGTTGCAGCCGGGCTGGCGGTCTTCCCGCTGCTGGCGCAGGGGTCGGGCAGTTCCAGCGGAACCGCCACGCCTTTACTGATGGAAACGGTGCTGGCGACCTTCCTTGGCGCAGCCTTCTCGCGCCGCCGGGTGGTCACCGTTTGGGGGGCATTACTGGGCGCTATCCTGGTCAATGCCTTGTCTAACGGCCTTGGGCTGCTGGGGGTAAATATTTTCTGGGTGGGCGCAATTAAAGGCGGACTTATTCTCGTGGTGCTGGCGGCTTCAGCCCTGCAGCAGAAAGGAGCCAATAAATAATGAAAGTTTTTTCTGCTCTGGCGGCAACGCTTCCGACCGGTGAATCCGGAAGAAAACCGCTGGCCTGGCTTTCGCGCGCGGGCTTTGCGCTGGTCACGCTGTTTTTCATCGTCCTGTTTAGCTGGTCAAACCCCGTTTTCCTGACGCTGGATAACTGGAGCAATTTGCTTCAGGGCAGCGCCATTCTGCTGATTGTGGCGCTGGCGATGACGCTGATTGTCAGCGCCGGGGCGATCGATCTCTCCGTCGGCGTGGCTATCGACTTTGGCGCCATGCTGGCTTTAATTGCGCTCAAAACCTGGCAGCTTCCCTGGCAGGTGGCTGTGCTGTGCGCCCTGTTGGGCGGCGTGGTGATAGGCCTGGTCAACGCTTTTCTTATCCTCGCCTGCCGCATTAAGCCGTTTCTGGCGACGCTAGGTACCTGGTTTATTGCCAGCAGCGCCGAGCGTATTTACACCGACGGCGGCGGGGCGATTTCCTGGCGGCGCATGGCGCCGGAATATCACGATTTAGCTGTGGGCAATGTTGGCGGGATCCCCACGCCGGTGCTTATCGTGCTGGTGGTCTGGTTCGCCGCCTGGTTACTGACCGAGCGGACGCTGTTTGGTAAGCGGGTGCGTGCGATTGGGCAAAACAGTGAAGCCGCGCGAATCGCCGGGATAGCCGATAAGCGAACCCTGTTCTGGGTGCTGATTGCCGCTTCGGCAATGTGTGCCGTGGGCGGCATTATTTTATCCGCCAACCTGCGTCAGTTCACGCCGCTCGCCGGGCAGTCTTACCTGATGGATGCCATTGCCGCCGTGTTTATCGGCACCGCGTTCCAGCGGCAGGGGCGGGTGAGCATGGGCGGTACCCTGGGCGGCGTGCTGTTCCTCGCGATTATTGATAACGGGCTTAACCTGATGGGGCTGAACTACCTGGTGAAAGAGGCGCTGGTGGGCGTGATCCTGGTGGTGGCGCTGGCCGTTTCATTCTGGCAGGCGCGTCTGCGCCAGCAGCACCGGTGAGGACGTTATGAGCAAATTTGACGCCATTTTTGTGGGCCTGACCATCCTGGATATTGCGGGGCGGCCGGTAGTGGGCATCCCCTCCGGCGGCGGCGTGCAGTTTATTGAGCAAATTCGCCTCAACCCGGCGGGAACCGCCGCCGGGGCTTTAGTGAATGCCGCCAAACTGGGCATTCGCACGTCAACCGTGGCCTGCCTGGGTGAGGACGAAAAAGCCGAGTTTATTCTGGGCAGCTATCGTCGGCTGGGGATTGACTGTTCGCTGATCCAGCGGACGTTGCAAAAAGAGACGTCGGCGACGATTTTGCCCATTCGTCCGAACGGCGAGCGGCCTGCGCTGCACTGCCGGGGCGCATCGGATGAGCTATTCGTCGCTGAGGCTGATTTCGGTCGGGTACTGAATACGCGCTATCTGCACCACGGTGGCACCGGGCTACTTGCTGGCATGGATAGCGGCCAGAGCGCTCGCTTACTGGCCGCGGCGAAAGTGAGGGGCGTCATTACCAGCTTTGATTTAATCGCACCGGATAGCAATACGCTGGCACTCTTACGCCCGCTATTGCCTTATGTGGATTATTTTATGCCTGCGCTCGAAGAGGCCGCGTTTATCTCCGGGCGACAGGCGCCCGCAGAGATTGCCGATTTCTTCCTCGCGCTGGGTGCGAAATGCTGCATTTTTAAAGACAGCGTGCGGGGCTCCTGGCTATTCAGCCGCGAGAAAACCCGGCATTTCCCGGCCTGGAGCGTGATTGCCAGCGACACAACCGGCTGTGGAGACAGCTATTGCGGCGGGTTTATTGCCGCCCTGGCCAGGGGACTTTCGGAGGATGAAGCCTGCCGGGTCGCTTCCGCAACTGCCGCGCTGGTGGCAACCGGATTAGGCTCTGATGCGGGCGTGGTGAACTGGGAACACTTGCAGGATTTTATGGCGACGACGCCGTTGCTGGCATAAAAAAACGGCCCCGAAGGGCCGTTTTTTCTCTTAGCGCCAGGCGTACAGCAGCGGCTCACCAGCCACAAACCGCTGAAGATCGGCGGCAATCATCGCGGTGTGTTTCTGGATACTTTCTCGGGTTGCCCCGGCGATGTGCGGCGTAATGATGACGTTATCCAGCTCGCTGATAAACGGATGATCACGCCACAGCGGCTCCTGGTGGTAGACATCCAGCGCCGCGCCGCCGAGCGGCCCGTGACGCAAGGCTTCGATGAGATCGGCTTCCACCACCACGGAGGCGCGGGAGGTATTGATAAGCTTCGCGCCCGGTTTCATGCTGTGCAGCAGGGACGCGTTGACCAGACCATCGCTGTGTGGCCCGCTGCTTAAATGCAGGCTGACGATGTCTGACTCGCGGAACAACGCGTCGAGCGTGGTTTTATGCAGCCCCGGCTCGTCGATATCTTCGGCAGCGACAAACGGATCCACCACCAAAATATTCATCCCGAAAGCGCGGGCAATGCGCGCCACGCGGCGGCCAATATTGCCGTAGCCAACCAGCCCCAACGTTTTATTGCGCAATTCGCCGCCTTTGAACACTTCATAAGGGCTTTCCGGGCTGACGTCCCAGACCACATCTTTGCGCAGGCCGGACTGGGTTTGCTGCTCGCTTTGGCTTTCGCGGGTAAATGCGCCGCGCTTCAGGGCGGCATGGGATTGTGGAATATGGCGCATCAGGCCGAGCATCAGGCCCAGCGTGAGTTCGGCGGCGGCATCGGCGTTGCGTCCTGGCGTGTAAAGCACGGTGATATTGCGGGTCCGAGCCGCCTGAACATCAATATTCACCGGATTGGCGCGAGTACAGGCAATCACTTTCAGCTTAGGACAGCTGTGGATCACCTCGGCGGTGATGTCGTCATAACTGGTGACAATCACCTCGGCATCGTGGGCGAGGTCGATAATCTGTGCGGTCTGAAGCTTGGGTTTACCGATGGCCCAGCCTTCGACAACCAGCTCACCCAGTTGGCTAAACGGTTCAAGGCTGCCCGCATACTCGGCGGTAAAGACGATTTTCATTGTGCATTATCCTGAGAAAGACGTTGTAAAGCCTGATGCCTCGCCTGCCACACCGGCTGGAGCTGTTCACGCAGCAGGCGGAACACCGGGAACAGCGCCCGGTAGGCGGCATGGGCCTTGGGTTGAGGCTGATAGCGGGTTTGTTCGATAGCCGGATAGTGTTCCAGCGCGCCTACGCTGCGGGCGGCCAGCAGCGCCGCGCCTCTGGCGCTTAGCTCATTAAAGTGGCTGGCAATGACGGTGCGCCCGGTACAGTCGGCGATAATTTGCAGCCAGGTGGCGGAAGCTGCGCCGCCGCCGGTGAGGTAAAGACTGCCCTCACTGGCATAGCCCGTGAGTGAATCCACAATCGCATAAGCCAGCCCTTCAAAAACGGCGCGCTGGAGCGCCGCGCGGGACGTGTGCTGGTCAACGCCAAAGAACCCTGCCCGGGCAGTGGGGCTGTAAAACGGCGCGCGCTCGCCGTTCAGATAAGGCTGCCAGAAAACGCCCCCGCTGCCCGGCGGAATAGCGGCAATCTCACTTTCCAGCGCTACCAGGTCCGGCGTCAGCGAAATGTGCTGCTGCAGCCAGTCGATATTGGGCGTCCCGGCCTGCATCGGGAACAGGTTAATATAGCTGCCCTGTTCGGTATGGGTGACAAAGCGGGTGCCGCTGTTGACGGTTTCGCGCCCGTGGCAAACCACGCCGGTGCAGCAGGTGGTACCGAGAATGGTATAAATATCGCCGTCGTGAATAGCCCCGCAGCCCAGTGCCGCGCTGCACACATCGAGTGCGCCCGCAGCAACCGGTGTCGCGGGCGGCAGGCCGCAAAGCAGCGCGGCGGCTTCACTCAAGCTACCTGCCTGGGCGTCAGGGCGAAGCAGGGGAGGAAAACGCGTTTTCAGGTCATCAATACCCAGAGCCTGCAGAGCGAAATCGGATATCTCGCCGTTTGACTGGTTCAGCAGCGAAGCGCTGGTATCGGTCAGTTCAAGGGCGGCGACCTGCGTCAGGCGAAAGCGAATCCAGTCTTTGGCGAAGAAGATATAGTCGGCGGCGGCCAGGCGTTCGGGCTGATTTCGTTTGAGCCAGCAGAGCTGAAGGCTGGTGTTACACGGCTGCAGCTGAGAGCCTGTTTCATCGAACAGGGCTTTGTCGAGATCCGGATATTGCAATAATTCGTCCATCAGCGCCCGGCTGCGGGTGTCGCTCCAGAGAATGCCCGGGCCTACCGGATCGCCGTTTTTGTCGCTCAGCCAGACACCTTCCCCCTGGCCCGCCAGGCCGATGGCCGTAAGTTTGCCCTGTTGTAATGCCGGGCTGTCGGCCACTTGCCGGAGCGTGCGCACGACGGACAGCCAGAGTTGCTCCATATCCTGCTCGGCGAAGCCCTGTGGGGAAAGCGTGGGAGAGGTGTTTTCTGCCGCGCTGGCGACCGCATGGAAACTGCTGTCAAACAGCACGGCTTTGACCCGTGACGTGCCGATATCAATACCCAGGAAATACTCCATACCTCAACCCTCACGCTAGCGAACAGACACAGGAAGATAACGGTTAATCACGCTCGAACAGGCGGCGCTGCATTTCGCATTCAAACAGGAACTCGAGCCCTTCAAGCTGGCGGCGCGCTTCGGCAACGTCTTTGCCCCAGCAGGTCAGGCCGTGGCCGCGAAGCAGGAAGCCATAGTTAAGCGGCGTCTGTTCGGCATAACGTTCAATGCGTTGCGCCAGCGCGTCGATGTCCTGATCGTTATCGAAGATAGCAATGGGCACCGTATCAAGGTGCGTCTGCTGGCCGGTCAGGGTTTTTTGCATTTCATAGCCGCTGATGTTCAGCGCCGGGCCTTTCTCAATTCGCGACAGCACGGTGGCGTTCACTGTGTGGACGTGAAGCACGACGTTGGTCTCAGGGAAGAGACGATAAACCAGCGTGTGCAGCCCGGTTTCAGCGGAGGGTTTACGCCCCGACGGTGCCTGATTAGTGGCAATGTCTACCTGCAGGAAATCCTCGCGGGTCAGGCTGCCTTTGTCGCGCCCGGATTCACTCAGCCAGCACCACTCGGCATCCTGACGAATGGACATATTGCCGCCGGTCGCCGGTGCCCAGCCTTTAGCGCCAATCCAATGACAGGTGGTGACCAACTGCGCGAGCCTTTCTTGCCACATACGGTATTCCTCAATGCTTTTTAGTTTAACTGTCTAGCCGTCTAAATGGCTGTTTACATGATGCTATCATTGTGTGAACACTCGGGCAACACTTGCCCGGTTATAAGATATATCGAGCCGGTCAGCGGTTTTTCACCGAGTTTTCTCCTGTGACCGGACGGTTTCGCTTTACGGTGAAATGTCGCTTTGCATAAATTGTTTTTGTTATGTTATAACGTAACAAATTCAAGATAAGACGATGGCGATATGACAGTCACCCCAATGTTATGCCCTAAAACACTGCCTGATATTCAGTCACTCAAAAGCCACGCATACGACACGGCTCTGTCCTGGGTTGGCATGGAACAAATCGATCTTCCGGTGGAAGTGGCGGGCCGCCCGCTGACGGCGAAAGTCAACGCCGGGATCAATCTTCTCAGTTCCCCGGAAGCGGAAAAGGGCATTCATATGTCCCGGATCTATCTGCTGCTCGACGAACTAACCCAGGGGGAAATTACACCGGCGGTATTGCGCCGTTTACTGGGGGAATTTTTGGTTTCGCACCAGCGCAGCAGCGACCGCGCCAGCGTAGACATTTCCGGCGAACTGCTGCTGTCGCGCAAATCTTTAACCTCAAACCACTTTGGCTGGAAGGCTTATCCCATCCGTATCCAGGCGGAGCGTGGGGAAGATTTTGCCGTCACGATCCGGGTGGGGATCCCGTATTCATCAACCTGTCCGGCCTCGGCGGCACTGAGCCGCAATCTCGCGCAACAGCAGTTTCATCGGGACTTTGGCTCGCGACATGACGGCGTGTCAGTCGAAGAAATGCTGGCCTGGCTGGGTGAGAAGGGCATGCCGGGCACGCCTCATAGCCAGAGAAGCTGGGCGTGGGTAACCTGCCAGCTGAAGCCGGATGTGACTACGCTGCCGTTTCTGGCGCTTATCGACCTCTGCGAGGCCGCGCTTGGAACGGCAGTGCAAACGGTGGTTAAGCGCAGCGACGAGCAGGCTTTCGCCCAGGCCAACGGCCAAAATTTGATGTTTTGCGAAGATGCCGCTCGCCGCCTGAACAAGGCGATGCTGGACGCGTCTTTTAGCGCCGCTTTTACTCTCCGCGTTGAGCATCAGGAAAGCCTCCATGCGCACAACGCGGTGGCCCGCATTCACTGGACAGGAAATCACCATGTTGCGTAAAAACCCTTCAGGCCATCTGCCTCAGGTTTCTCCCAAAGCGTATATCGACCCCACGGCAGTGATTTGTGGCCGGGTCATTATTCATGACTATGTTTATGTCGGGCCTTACGCGGTGATCCGCGCCGATGAGCTGAACGCCGAAGGCGACATGGATCCTATCGTGATCCATTCCCATTCGAATATTCAGGATGGTGTGGTTATTCACTCGAAAAGCGGGGCGCCGGTGACCATTGGCAGCGGCACGTCGATTGCGCACCGGGCGATTGTGCACGGCCCTTGCCGGGTCGACGAGCGGGTGTTTATCGGCTTTAACAGCGTGCTGTTTAACTGCCACGTACAAACCGGCTGCGTCATTCGCTACAACGCGGTGGTTGATGGGGTGACACTGCCGAAGCAAACGTATATTCCGTCCACCGAGCGCGTAGGGCCAGACTCTGATTTAACCCAATATTCACGGGTGGATCCCGCCTCGGTGCAGTTTTCTGAAGAGGTGGCCAATACCAACGTCAGGCTGGTGGAAGGTTACCAGCTGCTGCGCAACGAGTTCTGAGTATGCCTTTTTCCCTTGCAGAGCCAGAACTCAGCGTTTCCCTGCGGGCGATTGCCCGTCCGCAGGGCACAGCCTGGCCGGTAGCGATTAATTTTCAGCTGCGTAAAGGTGAGCGCCTCAGCGTGATTGGGCCAAACGGCAGCGGCAAAACGTCGCTGCTGCGGGCGCTGAGCCAGGAGCTCAAGGCCGAGGGGGAAATAACGCTGGCGGGCCGCGCCTTAAATAAGCTCAACCCGCTGCTGCGGGCAAAGCTTGTGGCGGTGATGTCGCAAAACGATCTCCCCGATTTGCGTTTGTCCATAGAGGATTATGTCGCGTTAGGCAGGCTCCCGTTTGCCCGTGATATGCCAGAGCCTGAACACCGCTGCATTATTTGTGGGGCGATGAAAGAGGTGGGTGTGCTCGGGCTGCGGCATAAATCGCTGGCCTGCCTGTCCGGCGGGGAAAGGCAGCGCGCAATTCTGGCGCGAACGCTGGCGCAAACCTCCCGGCTGCTGTTACTGGATGAGCCAACTAACCATCTGGACCTGGCTGCGCGGGAAGAGCTGCTGATGCTGGTGAAAGCTCGCGGCACAACGGTTATTGCCGTCTTGCACGATCTCACCTTAATCGAAGGGTTTGCCGACAAGGTGCTTATTTTATCTGCGGGGCAACAGCAGGCTTTTAACGTGCCCGACGCGGCGCTAAATACCGAAACCCTTCGCCCCATTTTTGGCCTCGACAGCTTTACCGTCGACCATCCTGGCCAGCAAGGCAGACGAGTCCGTTTTTTTGAACCTTCCCGCCCACGGTAAATTTTCAGGGATCGCTATGATGTTAAAAATCGCTACCGGCTTCTGGCTGGCTTTTATCTCCTTCGCTGCGTTTGCTTCCGGCTTTCCGGTGACCATCACCAGCTGCGGTAAACCCGTGGTCTTTAACGCGGCACCTAAGCGCGCGGTGATAAACGATCTGAACATGTCGGAGATAGCATTTGCCCTCGATTTGCAGCCGCAGATTGTGGGTCTGACCGGCATCTCCGGCTGGTACAAAATGACGCCTGAATTTAAGCGGCAAATGGGGACGATCCCCGAACTTGCGCCCAAGTATCCCTCGCTTGAAACATTGCTGGCCGTTGAGCCCGATTTCTTTTTCGCAGGCTGGAATTACGGCATGAAAGTTGGGGGGGACGTCACGCCCCAAAGCCTTGCCAAATACGGCATCAAAACCTTTGTGCTCAGCGAAAGCTGTGCGATTTCCGGCGAAAGCAAAACCAAAGCGTCCCTGGATCTGCTCTATAACGATGAGCTTACGCTTGGCAAGATATTTGGTAAGGCAGAGGCTGCTCAAAAGCTGGTTGATGGCTGGAAAGCGCGACTGGCGGCCCTCCCCAAAGCGCAGCCGGGTGCAAGGCCACTCAACGTCTTTGTGTATGACTCCGGGGAAGACAAACCGTTTACCAGCGGAAAATACGCCATGCCGCAGGCCATTATCGAGGCCGCAGGCGGCAAAAACGCCATGGAAGGACTGGACACCAGCTGGGGTACCACCTCCTGGGAAAGCGTGGCGGCCACAGAGCCGGATGTCATCATCCTGCTGGATTACCAGACCGGCGGCGGCGCGGATTCGCTGCGCCAGTTTCTTGAACGGCATCCGCTGATGAAGCTCACCCCGGCGGTAAAACAGCATCGCTACCTCAAGCTGCAGTACGCCGAATTGACGCCAGGTCCGGCAAATATCGCCGCGGTTGAGAAGCTTGCGCACGTTCTGTTCGCGGCACAGTGATGTTTATCGCCTCCCGCTACGGCCGGGCGGTATGCCTGACGGTATTCCTGACCCTGCTGTTTACGGCGCTTAGCTTAACGGAAGGTTCGGTCCGGCTGAGCCTGCATCAAGTGGTGAGCGCGCTTCAACCCACGGCCACGGACATTTCGCCGATGATCCGTGGGATTGTGCTGGACATTCGGTTGCCGAGAACGCTGCTCGCCCTGATGACCGGCGCGGGACTGGCGGTGGTGGGCGCGCTGCTGCAAACGGCCACCCGCAACGAGCTGGCGGACCCTTTTTTATTCGGGCTTTCTTCGGGCGCGTCTGCCGGAGCCGTGCTGGTTTTTACCCGTTTCGGTGGCTTCTTCGGCGTCTGGACGCTACCGGCGGCGGCTTTTGGCGGTGGGTTGCTTTCCTCTGTTGCTGTGCTGTCTTTATTCCAGCTCAAGCGCGAGCGGGGCGCCGAAACGCTGATTATTTGCGGGCTGGCGATCTCTTTCTTGTTCGGGGCGTTAACCAGCTACCTGATATTCGCCGGTGACCAGCGCACGGCCAGCTCGGTTTTATTCTGGTCGCTCGGCGGCCTGGGGCTGGCGCGGTGGGATAACCTGGGATTTGCGCTGGGCGGTTGGCTGCTGCTGGCCGCGTTTTGTCTCCTGAGATGGCGGTCGCTGGATGGGCTGCTCGCGGGCGATCGCACCGCATTTTCACTGGGCATTAACGTCAACCGCCTGCGCACCGAAATTTTTCTATGCTGCGCTTTTTCGACCGCCATTTTCGTCTCACTGACCGGCGTGATTGGCTTTGTCGGGCTGATGGTGCCGCATCTTTGCCGCCATTTTTCCGCCATTAAGCACGCCAGGCTGCTGCCTTTGTGCGCCCTGGCCGGAGCCTGTTTATTGTGCGGCGGCGATCTGGTCAGCCGGGTGCTTGTTGCGCCGCAGGAGCTGCCCATCGGCATTATTACCGCCGGAATTGGCGGGCTGTTTATTGTTGTGATGGTTGCCCGACGCTAGCGCAGCCTTTTTAAGCCGGAGAGAATGACTGATGAAACCCCTGTTACTGACCAACGCGCTGATGATAAATGAGGACAGGCGCTATCAAGGCGACCTGCTCATCGTGGATGGGCGAATTGAAAAAATAGCCGCTGCGATCCCGGCTCGTTCAACGTGGAATGTGCGCGATCTTGCCGGGAAATGGCTGCTGCCTGGCATGATTGACGATCAGGTGCATTTTCGCGAACCGGGGTTGATGCATAAGGGTACGATAGCCAGCGAGTCACGCGCGGCGGTGATGGGCGGGATCACCAGCTATATGGAAATGCCCAACGTTTCGCCGCCAACCACCACCAGACTGGCGCTGGAAGGTAAATTTCAGCGGGCTTCCGAATGTTCACTGGCGAATTACAGTTTCTATTTCGGCGCCACCAATGACAACCTGGAAGAACTTAAGGCGCTGCCAGCCGATGCGGCCTGCGGTGTAAAAGTGTTTATGGGGGCCTCCACCGGCAACATGCTGGTGGATGATGAACGCATTCTGGAGGCGATTTTCCAGCATGCACCTGGGCTGGTGGCCACGCATTGCGAAGATACGCCGACTATCAAACGTAATGAGGCGCTGTGGCGGGAGCGATATGGGGAGCAGATCCCGGCCGCAGAACACGCGGCCATTCGCTCGGTTGAGGCCTGCCTGCTTTCATCTTCCCGGGCGGTTGCGCTGGCGAAAAAGCACGGCACGCGGCTGCATGTGCTGCATATCACCACGGCGGATGAGCTGGCGCTGTTTGAACCCGCGTCCACGCTTGATGCCTTACGCAGAAAAACGATCACGGCGGAAGCCTGTATTCATCATCTCTATTTCAATCAGGATGATTACGCGGCGCTGGGGCACAGGCTGAAGTGCAACCCGTCGGTGAAGGGCGTGGCACACCAGCGGGCGCTATGGCAGGCGATTAAGACGGGCGTGATTGATATTATTGCGACTGACCATGCGCCGCATTTGCTGGCGGAAAAGCAGAATGATTATTTCTCGGCTCCGTCGGGATTGCCGCTGGTGCAGCACGCGCTGCCTGCGCTGCTTGATATGTGTGCCAGAGGTATTTTTACGCCTGAACTTATCGTCAGAAAAACCAGTCATGCGGTCGCCGAGCGTTTTCAGATTAAAGATCGTGGCTATATCCGGGAAGGTTACTGGGCCGATCTGGCGGTGATCAACCCCTGGAAACGCGCCAGTATTGAGGGCGGCAGTATTGCCTACAAATGCGGCTGGTCCCCCTTCGAAGGGCACACCTTGCAGGGCGGCGTGGTTGAAAACACGCTGGTGAACGGGCACCTCATCTGGGACGGCGAGTCCGTTGCCGAGGGCATTTACGGTCAGGCGCTGGCGTTTAACCGCTAACGTTCGCGAGGTTTGAACAGATCTTCGATGTAGTGCATCAGCTCTGACATTTGTTGCAGGATATTGGCGCTGTCCAGGATCAGCGCTCCCCAGAGCACAATCAGCGCAGAAACCATGCCGGTGGCTGAAGAGTAAAACAGTTTCATCACAGCATCATATTGGCAGGAATTTGCCTCATTATAGCGAGACATGGCGGCCTGTCAGTAAATGATGGGCAGATGCCGGCGGACATCTGCCCTGGTTAATTAGCGCGCGTAGCGAGGCGCTGGCTGCCCAACTGCCGCGGCATCAAACATCGCCTGCGCCGTGGTGGCGTAGGTTTCCCACAGGCTGAGATCGTGCAATGGTGGGATGGTAACCGCTTCCCCGCTGTCCAGCCCTGCCAGAGCGGAATCGACTAAATCATCTACTTTCATGACTGCACCTGCCGGCAATGAGTCCACCGACACGCCAGCCCGATCCCAAATTTCCGTAGCCGTAGCCGCAGGCAGCACCGCCTGAATACGAATGCCGGTTCCGGCTGCTTCAGCCTGCAGTACTTTTGTCAGGTTCAAAACATAGCCTTTTGTGCCGCTGTATACCGCGCTGCCCACCCAGCTTTGCACCGCCAGAATTGAGGAGATGTTGATCAGCGTGCCGCTGTTCTTTTGCTGGAAATTAAGCAGGGCGGCATGGCTAAGGCGAGTTAACGCCGTGATGTTCAGCGTGATAAGCGCCTGATGCTGTTCCACGCTGGCGGCGGTAAAGGCTGCGCTGTGGGCGGTGCCCGCGTTATTAATCAGCACGCTGATGCGAGGATCTTTCAGGGCTTCCTCAACGGCGGTAATGTCCGGGTCGTTAACCAGATCGGCTTTTAGCGTAGTTACGGTTATGCCATGGCGGGCTTCAAGCTTCGTGGCCAGATCGCGCAGGCGATCTTCGCGTCGGGCAACCAGCAGTAAATCAAAACCTCGGGCCGCAAAACGATCGGCATAAACCGCACCAATCCCGGAAGACGCACCGGTAATCACCGCAATAGAACGAGAGTTAGCCATAAAACACCTCACGAAAAATAGAGTTAAGATATTTTGGTTTCATAATAAAACCATTTCCTGAATGTAAGATCGTTGGTTTTATTATGCAACCAAAATGGAGGGTGTTTTTTCTTTATGCGCAGGAATTGCTAAAGGGAATATTAATAACTATCTGAATAACAGATAGTTATTTGTCAGGAGGAAGGGCGTGCCTGGGTGATGATTTCGTCCGGCTTTAGCTCACGGCCATCTTCGGCCTGCAGGGTCAGCTTGCGGATAGGGCGATGCTGCTGGCTGTCGACGAGGACGCTGCGTGTCTCATTTTTGGCGTAAAGGTTTTCGCAGCCCCATTGTGAAAGGGCCGCTAAAACGGTCTGCAGCGCACGGCCTTTTTCCGTCAGCACATATTCGTTCCAGGCGCTGCCGTCCGAGGCCGGGCGAAGCTCAAAAATACCGTTATCGACGAGCTGTTTCAGGCGAACGGTCAGCATATTTTTGGCGATGCCGAGGTTTTTTTGGAACTCGCCGAAACGAGACATGCCGTTCAGCGCATCACGCACGATCAGCAACGACCACCAGTCGCCGATCACGTCCAGCGTGCGGGCAACCGAACAGACGCTGTCTTCAAGGCTTTTACGTTTCATTATTCCTCCTGATGGGCTTGCTGGGTTCTATTATAAAACTTTTTGTGTGAGAGGCTGAGCGGTAATTTCAATGATACCAGGCGGCAAGCGTGCGTTGCAGGCAGTCTATCAGGCGCTGCTTCCATGCCACGGTGGAGGTCCGGTACTGCAAAAACAGGCTGCCAATAGCCTGGTCGCCGGACAGCGGCAGCGTAAAAAGCTGGGTTTTGTCATTCAGGGTATCAAACCACGGGGCGGGCACAATTGCCATCAGCGGAGCGTGACGTAAGGCGGGTGCAAGCTGGCCGTAGTCGCTACAGGTAAAGGCCAGGCGTCGTCCGAGCCCGGCACGCGCCTGCTGGCGATCGAGCTCGTTAATGTCCTGCGGCCAGGGGTGGCAGTAGAAATGATCAAACTGAGCCAGCTCGTCAAAGGCCAGCGCTTCATGCCCGCGAAGTCTCGAGAACAGCGGCTGGCCGAAAACGGCGATAAGCCGCGTGCTGCCTACCCGTTCATAATGCAGGGCGCTGATGTTTTTTTGATGATCGCCAATCGCAATCAGCAAATCTATTCTGCCCTCCAGCAGCTCATCCCGCCACGCCCGCCGTTCAAACGTCAGGCATTCAATCATGGCGCCTGCCTGATGCCCTTTGCGGGCGAGTTCCGGCGTGAGTAACACGTTCAGGGCCGGGGGGAGAACCAGACGAAAACGACGCGCCTCGGCGTGCTCTTCGCCAAATAACTCTTCGTTCAGGGACACAAAGAGTGGGATAAGGCGTTCTTTAATGCTGAGCGCATAAGCTGTGGGAACTTGGGTATTGCCGTCCCGGCGAAAAAGCGGATCGCCCAGCGCGTCACGCAGGCGGGCGAGCGCGTGGCTGACGGCGGACGGGCTAAGCGCCAGCTTTTGCGCCGTTCGGCTGGTTGAGCCGGTGGTTAACATGACGTACAGCACCTTCAAAAGATTCATGTCTAATTGCAGGATATTCACGCTATAAATTCTCAATTGCATCGGGCTAAATTGCCCGGCAGTATACTGCGCCTCCTGACAAAAAGGAGCCACCTGTGAACCGTTATAGTCTGTTGTTTACCTGTATGATTTCAGTCTTCTCTGCTGGCAGTCCTGCGGCATTAAATCCAGCCCAACCGCTGTCTGCCGCGCCGCCTTATTCGCTGTTTGAAGGCTGGGCCAAACCGGTTAAACCCTTCCGCATGGCGGACAATGTCTGGTATGTCGGCACCGAAAATCTCTCATCCATCCTGATTACCACGCCTGAGGGGCATATTCTCGTTGACGGCGCGCTCGATGCCAGCGCCAGGGGCATCAAAGAGAATATTGCTTCTCTGGGGTTTGACCTTCGCGACGTGCGTTTCATTCTCAACAGCCATGCCCGGCTGGATCAGGCCGGAGGCATAGCCAAACTGAAAAAGTGGAGCGGGGCGAAGCTGGTTGCCAGCAGGGCGAATGCCGATCAGATGGCGCGGGGAGGAAAAGAGGACTTTGCGCTGGGCGACGCGCTGCCTTTCCCGCCGGTAACGACGGATAAAATTATTCATGACCGTGAGACGTTAACGGTGGGCTGCGTGACCGCGACGGCGCTGCTGACGCCAGGGCATCTGCCGGGCAGTACGTCATGGCTGTTTACGCTGCCAGGCGGGCACACGCTTATCTATGCCGACAGCCTCGCCACGCCGGACTATTATCTGGTGGCGAACAAGAATTACCCGACGCTGGTGAACGACATCCGCCACAGTTTTGCCACGCTCGCGGCACAAAAAGTGGATATTTTTGTGGCGAACAAAGGGGAACGCTTTGGCCTGGCAGAGAAATATTCCCTGCTTGCCGCCGGAGATAGCAACGCCTTTATCGACAGAGACGGGTTACAACGCTATGTGGATCTCTCTCGCCAGCGCTTTGAAGCGCAGCTGAAACAACAAACGGAATAATAGGGCTTTTTGCGATCCGCCAGGCAGGTCGGCTGTCATTTTTCTGTCACAATATATTCTTCACATTTTATTAATCACTCCCTGAGGAATAAGTAATGAAGAAAAAAATTGTTGCCTCATTGCTGGCCGCCGTCTGCCTTGCCCCAGGCCTGGCGAAAGCGGACACCGTGCCGGACGGCTACCAGCTGCAGCAGGTTTTGCTGATGAGCCGTCATAACCTGCGTGCGCCGCTGGCCAACAACGGCAGCGTGCTTGAGCAGTCAACCGCTCAGGCATGGCCGGAGTGGGATGTGCCGGGCGGGCAGCTCACCACCAAAGGCGGAGTGCTGGAAGTGTACATGGGGCATTATATGCGTGAATGGCTGGCGAGCCAGAATCTGGTGACCAGCGGCGAATGCCCGGCGCCGGAAAGCGTTTATGCCTACGCCAACAGCCTCCAGCGCACCGTTGCTACCGCGCAATTCTTCATTACCGGCGCTTTCCCGGGCTGCGATGTGCCGGTACATCATCAGGAAAAAATGGGCACTATGGATCCGGTGTTCAACCCGGTGATCGTCAACGACTCGCCGGAGTTTAAAGCCAAAGCCGTTCAGGCGATGGAAAAACAACGGGCTGAATACAAGCTGGCCGACAGCTATAAACTGCTGGAGCACATCGTTGACTATAAAAACTCGCCCACCTGCAAAGAAAAGCAGCAGTGTGAGCTGAACGGGCCCAAAGACGTCTTTAGCGCCAATGCGACTCAGGAGCCGGGCGTTAACGGTTCCCTGAAGGTGGGCAATGCCCTGGTCGATGCGTTCACGCTGCAATATTATGAAGGTTTCCCGATGGACCAGGTCGCGTGGGGAAAAATCAAAACGGCTGAACAGTGGCGCGTGCTTTCCCAGCTTAAAAATAGCTACCAGGACACGCTATTTACTTCCCCGGAAGTGGCCCGCAACGTTGCGGCTCCGCTGGTGAAATACATTCAGAACGCGTTAACGTCAAAAGAAGCCGCTTTAGGGCCGAAAGTGACGCTGATGGTGGGACATGATTCGAATATTGCGTCGCTGCTGACCGCGCTGCAGTTCAAGCCTTATCAGCTGCCGGGGCAGTATGAGCGTACCCCGATTGGCGGCAATATTCTGTTCCAGCGCTGGCATGATAAGACCAACAACCGCGACCTGCTGAAAGTGGAATACGTTTACCAGAGCGCCGAACAGCTGCGCAATGGCGATGTGTTAACCCTGAAGCATCCGCCAAAACGCGTCACGCTGGAGCTGGAAGGCTGCCCGACGGACACCAACGGTTACTGTGCATGGGATAAGTTTAGCGACGTGCTGAATAACGCCGTGAAGTAAGAAGAGGCTGCCCCCGAAAGGGGGCAGCGGAGAAATTAAACGTTTTTGCGCTCGATGGTCTGTTCGCCCCAGAAGAGCGAGTCCTTATCGGTTTTAGCAAAGGCGAGCGGCAGCACTTCATCGCTCCCTTCTTCCCAAATTTTTTCGGCCAGCTTTTCGTCATACTTTGCCAGCTCAAAAATGGCTTCTGCAATTTCTGGTGAAGTGTTGCGCAGACTTGCCCACTCGCCAACGTGGTGGGCTTTTGCTTGCGATGTTGTCATTACTCCTCCGTTAACCTTTCATTTTGACTGCCAGGCCTGCGACGTGTTCTCCCTGGTAGCGGGCGATCGCCAGCTCTTCCTGACTTGGCTGACGTGAGCCGTCGCCGCCGGCAATGGTTGTGGCGCCATAAGGCGTCCCGCCGCGAACCTGAGAAACATCAAACAGCTCTTGCGCCGCATAGCCGATAGGCACAATCACCATTCCATGGTGGGCGAGCGTGGTCCAGGTGGAAGTGATGGTCTGCTCCTGGCCGCCGCCGGTTCCAGTGGAGCTGAATACGCTGCCCAGTTTGCCGTAAAGCGCGCCGGAAGCCCAAAGGCCGCCCGTTTGATCGAGGAAAGTACGCATTTGCCCGGCCATATTGCCGAAGCGGGTAGGGGTACCGAAGATGATAGCGTCGTAGTCGGCCAGCTCCTGCGGCGTGGCGACAGGGGCTGTGTGGGTTTTGCCCCCGGCTTTAGCAAAGACTTCCGGGGCCATGGTTTCGGGCACGCGCTTTATCGTCACTTCCGCCCCATCGACTTTCTGTGCACCTTCCGCCACGGCTTTAGCCATAGTTTCGATGTGTCCATACATTGAATAATAAAGCACCAGTACTTTAGCCATCTTGCTTCACTCCTCAGTTGAACTGCAGTTTTACTGCCCTTCTTTAAAGATATGATCTGTGGCGCAGAGTGCAAACCTGAGTGACCTTTCCTTGATACATCACAAGCGCAGATGAAATTTTGACCCTGTAGCATTAGCTAACATTTTACTGGCTGTTTTTTGACCATGTAGAAGAGGGGCTTATCGCGTCGCATTGGAAGGATAAAAAGATAAGCTCACCGGCATGTTTCTGGATATGTCTGAACAGAAGCCCGACCGCGCCGGTGCACTAAGCTTAGACCCACGCGGTAACGTTGGCGGCAGGCCCGCCTGGCCGCGTGGCAAAAGCGTTCTCTTTTATTGAATGCAATATGATGTCCTAAATCCGGAGGTTAGAAATGGCAAACCATCGTGGTGGTTCAGGTAATTTCGCTGAAGACCGTGAAAGAGCATCAGAAGCAGGTCGTAAAGGTGGCCAGCACAGCGGCGGTAACTTTAAAAACGATCCGCAGCGCGCCTCAGAAGCGGGTCAAAAAGGGGGTAAAAACAGCCACGGTAGCAAAAATAAATAGCCGTGACTTTGTGAAGCGCACGGCGAATTAACGCTTGCGCCGAAATACCCCGACCGCCGGTTAGCCGGCGGTTTTTTTATCCTAAAAAGACTGAGTCTTAATTTCTTAATTTTATTATTTTGTTTTAATTCAGTTGATTAGGAGCTGCTGTGATTCATGAATGCATTCAACGTGTTTACACTAACCGTCAATGAATACTGGAAACTATAAGAAATTAGGAAAATGGCGATACCAGGTAATATGTGGTTATACGACGACGGTGGCGCACTTATCAAAGGTGGCTGCGATGTAGAGAACAGGGAATTCAGCATTGAGTTTAAAGGTTTTCACCACAACCTTGCCACGCCTACCGATGATTTTACGGGGAAACCAACGGGGAAACGCATTCATTCCCCGGTGATGGTTGTAAAAGAGTTCGATTATTCCAGCCCGTATTTGTACAAAGCCGTTGCCACGGGCCAGGCCCTTCAAAAGGCTGAATTGAAATTCTACAAAATCAGTGATGCTGGTCAGGAAGTGGAGTATTTCAACATTCTGCTGGAGGGCGTACGCATTGTTTCAGTCTCTCCATCAATGGCCTCACCAGAAGATAAAAATAATAATCACCTGGAAACCGTAGAGCTTCGCTACGAGAAAATTACGTGGAAGCATTGCGACGGAAATATCATTTTCGCTGACGCATGGAACCAACGTCAGACGGCTTAATGGGGTCTCATGGATGGACACAACCGAAGAACTGTACGGCACGTATTTTTATCACGGGCATTCAAATGTAACCCCAGGTGAGTTATTTGACCTGATTTTTATTGAGCAGTTGGCTGATGCGTTAGGTATGACTACTGAGGCCGTTACCCTGGTTCTGATAGATCAGCCGTACATACCTGTTTCAGGCAAGCTATCGGCGGCAACGAATACGCCAGGGACAAGTGTTGCGTCTATTGTTTCAAGAAAGCTCTTGGGTGATGCTCGTTTCCCTTTTGGCCTCAAGCCGAGCGCTCCTATGGGGAAGTTCTCAAAGCTCAAGATGGTTCCTACAACCAGGATTGCAACCTTCTTGGGGCGCTGGGTTCCCTTTGTTGGCTATGCAGGGTTGATAATCACAGTTCAGCTTGTCGCCATGCGTACACGCAATAAATTTAACCTGATTGCTCGCCCGAAAGACCGCATACAATGGACGTCATTCTGATGAGTAGGGATTATGAATCGGAGGTTATCCGGTACATAATGGAGCGTTATCCGGTAAGGAAGCGCTGGTTTAGACCGGAGTTGCGGCAAGTTACTAAGGAGTGGACTCTTGCGGATGATTTTCAATTTGTGCCAGAGGACGCCCACGCCTTTTTGCTAGATGTGTTTGAGCATTTCAACATTGAATACTCGAACTTTGATGGCAGGAACTACTTTGAATACGAGTACCCATTCTGGCAAAAAAGACCATCACCAGAACCTGAGATAAAGCCATTGACCGTTGCAATGATTATCGAGTCAGCAAAAGCAGGTAAATGGCTATTCGACTAAGCAAGACCGTCTTTAGCGGCGGTTTTTTATTTTCCCATTGCAACAAAATATGACTGGAAGCACTATAGCACCTCGACTTTCACCCTGATTTTTCCGGTCTCCCTCATGTCTGCGCCATTAAGCCGTTATAAATTCTCCGTTAAGCCGCAGGAAGCGCTGCTTATCCTCATCACCATGTTCTGGGGCGGTACGTTCCTGGCCGTACAGTACGCCATGACAATGAGCGATCCGTTTTTCTTTGTTGGCCTGCGCTTCGCCACCGCCGCCATTGCCGTGGGGCTGCTCTCACTCAAATCGCTGCGCGGATTAACCTGGATTGAAATCAAAGCGGGGGTGACGATCGGCGTGGCGATTGCCATCGGCTACAGCATGCAGACCTGGGGACTCCAGACGATTCCCAGCAGCAAATCCGCCTTTATTACCGCGATGTACGTGCCCGTTGTGCCGCTCCTGCAGTGGATTTGCCTTGGCCGTATGCCGGGGCTGATGTCCTGGATTGGCGTCGCGCTGGCGTTTGTTGGCCTGATTTTTCTTGCCGGGCCGGAAGGCACCAGCCTTTCGCTGGGAGCCGGGGAAATCATTACGCTTATCGGTGCCGTGGCGATTGCCGCTGAGATAATCCTGATCAGCGCCTGGGCAGGGAAAGTGGATATCAAACGTGTGACGGTAGTACAGCTGGCCACGGCTTCGCTGGTATCGTTCGCGGCGATGGTCCCCGCCGGGGAAAGCGTGCCGCATTTCAGCCCAGGGCTGGTGATGATTGCCCTGGGGCTTGGGATTTTCAGCGCCATCATTCAGGTGACGATGAACTGGGCGCAGCGCAGCGTGTCGCCGACACGCGCCACGGTAATTTATACCGGCGAGCCGGTTTGGGCGGGGATCTTTGGCCGCATGGCGGGAGAGCGTCTCCCGGTGCTTGCGCTGGTTGGCGGGGCGTTGATCGTCCTCGGGGTGCTGGTTAGCGAGCTTAAGCTCAAGCGCAAGAAAGCGGCAAACGCAGCGCGCGGCTGGCAGGACGATTCCGAAGGCGAGGGCGTCTGAGCTATACTTCAGGCCAGCGAAAAAAAAGGAGAACTCGCATGGCCGCCACCGATATCAAAACCCCTGGACGCCGATCGAAAGCCGTCGCCGCCAAAAAACAGGCCATTCTTGACGCTGCGCTGGCATTTTTTTCGCAATATGGCATCCACGGTACCAGCCTTGAGCAGGTGGCCGAGCGGGCCGAAGTGTCAAAAACCAACCTGCTTTATTACTACCCTTCGAAAGAGGCGCTTTACATCGCGGTGCTGAAGCAGATTCTGGATATCTGGCTGGCGCCGCTGCGTGCCTTTCGGGAAGATTTGCAGCCGCTGGTGGCGATTGGGGAATACATTCGCCTCAAGCTTGAAGTTTCAAGGGATTACCCGCAGGCCTCTAAGCTGTTTTGCCTGGAGATGCTGCAGGGCGCGCCTTTACTGAAAGGCGAGCTGACGGGCGACCTGAAAGCGCTGGTGGATGAGAAGTCGGCGATCATTGCGGGCTGGGTAGCCCACGGCAAACTGGCGGCGATAGATCCGCATCATCTGATTTTTATGCTTTGGGCCACGACTCAGCACTACGCGGATTTTGCCAGCCAGGTTGAGGCCGTTACCGGCAATACGCTGCAGGAGGAAGATTTCTTCCGCCGCACGGTGGAAAACGTGCAGCGGATGATTATTGAGGGGATTCGGGTGCGGTAATCACGCTTACTTAGGGGGCAGGACGCAGCTCACGTCGCCCTCTTCGCACTCCAGCGTGCCCTTTAGCAGCTCGGTACGTTCCAGCGTTTTATCCGCCAGGCAGTTGGCGCGCACCATCGGGTAAACCGAACCCTGTTCCGCGCCTGAACTCATAAAATCACAGTCCGCATCGCGGAAGGCAATCCACGCGTTCTGCGCCTTTTTGAGCAGATCTTTTTGCTTGTCGGTTGCCCGGGACATCACTTCTTTGTAGGTTTTATTCAGCCGCTCGTCCTGCTTTTTATACTCTGCGGCATAGCACTGGTTCATATCGGCCTGGGTGGTGGCGGAATCACAGCCATCGGCCAGTGCCGCCCCGCTCAGCAGCAGCCCGCCAACAAGTAAACACACGCGTTTCATTTCGCTGTCCTCAAATAAAAAAGGCTCTCATGACGAGAGCCTTTGTATCCTGACAGACTGTTAACCGATTGTCATCAGGCTGGCGTTGCCGCCGGCGGCGGCGGTGTTCACGCTCAGCGAACGCTCCACGTAGAGACGCTCGAGCAGGATGTTACTTTCCCCGCGCGCGAAGCCCTGAACGGAAACAATCGCCCCGGATCGCGCCGCGACGGCTTCGCAAAGTTTGCGCAGCTGGTCGGAGTCGCCGTGGTAAATCACCGCCTCAAACGGCTGCTTGAGCAGATCTTCCGGTTTCGCAAAATCAATCTGCTGCTGCACGGCTTTAGGCAATTGCTTCGCCAGGTCGCGATGCAGGCTGTCATCCGCCCACAGCACGCGGCTGCCCACGCTGGTGACCGCCGCCAGCTGTACGAGCGCATCGCGCTGATCGTCCGCGACGCAGAGAATGCGTTCGCGCGGCAGCAGAGCATAAGTATTGCGCTCTCCGGTTGGGCCAGGCAGCACGCGCAGCGTTCCGCTTTGCGCCAGCGAACCAAATTGCTGGCAAATGGCTTTCAGCTCTTCGCGGTTGGCCGCCCACTCGCTTAGCGCCTGATGGGCAACCTGCAGATCGCCCTTCAGGGAGGCATCCACCGGGGTTTGGGCATCGTGGCGGTTGAAGGTGACTTGCAGCGCGTTTTCCGGGCGGCTCGCCAGCAGGCGGTACAGGTACAGCGGACCACCGGCTTTAGGGCCGGTGCCGGACAGGCCTTCACCGCCGAACGGCTGAACGCCGACCACGGCGCCGACCATGTTGCGGTTAACGTACATGTTGCCGACGTGGGCGGAGCCGGTGACCTGGGCAATCGTCTCGTCGATGCGGGTATGCACGCCGAGCGTCAGGCCATAACCTGCGGCATTGATCTGTTTAATCAGCGAGTCAAGATTGTTGCGGCTGTAGCGCACCACGTGCAGCACCGGGCCGAATACCTCTTTCTTCATCTCGTCGAAGCTTTCCAGCTCGATAAGGGTTGGCGCTACAAAGGTGCCGGACTGCCATTCGCGCGCGTCCACGCTGTTTTCACGCACGGCCTGGAACACGGTGCGGCCTTTGGCGCGCATCGCCTGGATGTGCTGCTCAATATTCTGCTGCGCTTCGGCGTCAATCACTGGCCCAATGTCGGTGGTCAGGCGGCCTGGATTACCCATGCGGCATTCCGCCATGGCACCACGAAGCATTTGCAGCGTGTGGTCTGCCACGTCTTCCTGCAGGCAGAGTACGCGCAACGCGGAGCAGCGTTGCCCGGCGCTGTCGAAGGCAGAAGACACCACGTCCACCACGACTTGTTCCGTTAGCGCGGAGGAGTCCACGATCATGGCGTTGAGGCCGCCGGTTTCCGCAATCAGCGGCGTTGGGCGGCCCTGAGGATCAAGGCGGTCGGCGATATTGCGCTGCAGCAGAGACGCGACTTCAGTAGAGCCGGTGAACATCACGCCGCGTACGCGGGCGTCGCCCGTCAACTGGGCGCCGACGGTTTCACCGCGGCCAGGCAACAGCTGCAGTACGCCAGCAGGTACGCCAGCTTCAAGCAGGATAGCCACGCCCTGGGCGGCAATCAGCGGGGTTTGTTCTGCGGGTTTAGCCAGTACGCTGTTGCCGGCGGCAAGCGCGGCGGCAATCTGGCCGGTAAAGATTGCGAGCGGGAAGTTCCACGGGCTGATACAGACCACAGGACCAAGAGGGCGATGCGTTTCATTGTCGAAGTCGTCACGCACCTGGCCTGCGTAATAATGCAGGAAATCCACGGCCTCACGCACTTCGGCGATGGCGTTGCTGAAAGTTTTCCCTGCTTCACGCACCAGAATGCCGATCAGCTGCTGCATGCGGCTTTCCATCATCACGGCGGCGCGTTCGAGAATGGCAGCACGCTCCTGCGGCGGGGTGGCAAACCAGATCGGCGCGTGGTTGACGGCATTCTCAAGGGCGAGAGAAACCTCTTCGCCGGTAGCTTCACGGGTGTAGCCCACGATATCCGTTGGCTCAGCCGGGTTTTTCACCGGCGTTAATTCGCCTTCAATAACCGGCTGCTCCAGTACGGGCGTGGCCTGCCATTTCTGCGCGGCGCTGTTCAGCAGGGCGGAAGAAAGCGATGCCAGACGGTGTTCGTTTGCCAAATCAAGGCCGCTGGAGTTGGTGCGCTCGGCCCCATACAGCGCTTTTGGCAGGGCGATTTTGGGATGCGGTAAGCCCGGTTGGCCTTCTTTGGCGGCCATGGCTTCCACCGCGCTCACCGGGTCGGCAACCAGTTCGTCCAGCGGCAGCGTTGCGTCGGCAATGCGGTTGACGAAAGAGGTATTGGCGCCGTTTTCCAGCAGGCGGCGCACCAGGTAAGCCAGCAGCGTTTCGTGTGTCCCCACTGGGGCGTAAATGCGGCAAGGGCGGTTCAGTTTGCCGTCGGCAATTTTTCCCACCACCTGCTCATAAAGCGGCTCGCCCATGCCGTGCAGGCACTGGAACTCGTACTGGCCTGGGTAGTAGTTCTGCCCGGCAAGGTTATAAATTGCGGCCAGAGTGTGGGCGTTATGGGTCGCAAACTGCGGGTAGATCAGATTCGGCACGGCCAGCAGTTTTTTGGCGCAGGCGAGGTAAGAGATGTCGGTATACACCTTGCGGGTATAAACCGGGTAACCCTCCAGGCCATCGACCTGGGCACGCTTGATTTCGCTGTCCCAGTAGGCGCCTTTGACCAGGCGAATCATCAGGCGACGGCGGCTGCGGGTCGCCAGGTCAACCAGGTAATCAATCACAAACGGGCAGCGTTTCTGGTAGGCCTGGATAACAAAGCCGATGCCGTTCCAGCCCGCCAGCTCAGGTTCAAAGCAGAGTTTTTCCAGCAGATCGAGGGAGATCTCCAGGCGGTCGGCTTCTTCGGCGTCAATGTTAATGCCAACATCATACTGGCGAGCCAGCAGCGTGAGGGACTTCAGGCGCGGATAAAGCTCTTCCATGACGCGATCGTACTGCGCGCGGCTGTAGCGGGGGTGCAGGGCGGAAAGCTTGATGGAGATGCCCGGACCTTCATAAATACCGCGGCCGTTGGACGCTTTACCGATGGCGTGAATCGCCTGCTGGTAGGAAACCATATAGGCCTGAGCGTCGGCGGCGGTCAGCGCAGCTTCGCCGAGCATGTCGTAAGAGTAGCGGAAGCCTTTTTCTTCCAGCTTGCGGGCGTTAGCCAGCGCTTCGGCGATGGTTTCCCCGGTCACGAACTGCTCGCCCATCAGGCGCATCGCCATGTCCACGCCTTTACGCACCAGCGGCTCGCCGCTTTTGCTGATGATGCGGTTCAGGGAGCGGGAAAGGCTGGCTTCGTTATGGGTGGACACCAGGCGACCGGTAAACAGCAGGCCCCAGGTTGCCGCATTTACGAACAGCGACGGACTGCGGCCAATGTGCGAGTGCCAGTTCCCGTTGCTGATTTTGTCGCGGATCAGCGCGTCGCGGGTGGCTTTATCCGGAATACGCAGCAGCGCTTCCGCCAGGCACATCAGCGCCACGCCTTCCTGAGATGATAGGGAAAACTCCTGCAGCAGGCTCTGAACCATGCCCGCGCGGCCGGATGCCGTTTTCTGGTTGCGTAGCTTGTCGGCCAGCTGGTAAGCCAGCTTTTGCGTCTGCTCGGCGATAGCTGGAGCCAGACGAGCCTGCTCAAGGATCATCGGGACTGCGTCGGTTTCCGGGCGACGCCACGCGGCGGTAATCGCGGCCCGGCTGACGGACTGCGGCAGGATTTGCTCGGCAAAGTCGAGGAACGGCTGCGCCACTTCTTCAGGCTGCACCGGAGATTCTTCACTCTCATTGGCCGCCCCAGCCAGCAGGGCCGGTAGCTCAGGCAGCTCATCGCTGCTTTCCAGTCGCTCAAGATAATTAAAAATCGCCTGCTTAATCAGCCAGTGTGGGGTGCGGTCAATGCGCGAGGCGGCTTCTTTAATACGATCGCGCGTCGCTTCATCCAGTTTTACGCCCATCGTGGTGGTGCCCATACGACAGTCTCCAGGTTAAGGATTATTCGAGGTTGTGCTTTGTTAGCCAGCAATATCTATGAAGTTGCAACTTTGTGCAACCTTGTTAAATCGAAGCCGATAAAGGGCTCGCAAAAAAGGGGAATTGTTACCAGTAAGATAAGAAAATCGTCTGACGGAGCGGGAAGCGGAACGCTAGATTTATTGATGAAGTTAACACTTTTTAAAGGTGCAACCGCTAAAAGTGTGAGTAAGTGCAACCTGGTGAAAAATGCTCACCTAAGGCAGATGCAAACGATGTAAATGCCGTGTTAAATCGTTTGTGAAAAATAAAGGGTTCCGGCAGGATGCATTCCCCATTACATCACGATAACAACACAGCGCCTCGTTCCGGCGCGAAGCAGCCCGGTCAGAGAGAGCGGGCGTAATAGCTATGGAGAAGTCTGAATGACAATTAGCACACCGATGCTGGTGACCTTCCTCGTTTATATCTTTGGCATGATTCTCATCGGCTTTATTGCCTGGCGTTCAACCCGCAGCTTTGACGACTATATTCTTGGCGGCCGCAGTCTGGGGAGCGTGGTGACCGCGCTGTCGGCAGGTGCCTCGGATATGAGCGGCTGGCTGCTAATGGGGCTGCCGGGCGCGATCTTTATCTCCGGTATCTCAGAAAGCTGGATCGCCATTGGCCTGACCCTGGGGGCGTGGATCAACTGGAAATTAGTGGCAGGACGCCTGCGCGTTCACACCGAACTGAACAACAATGCCCTGACGCTGCCGGATTACTTTACCGGGCGTTTTGAAGATTCCAGCCGTCTGCTGCGGATTATCTCGGCGCTGGTGATCCTGCTGTTCTTCACCATTTATTGTGCTTCCGGCATCGTGGCCGGGGCGCGCCTGTTTGAAAGCACCTTTGGCATGAGCTATGAAACGGCGCTGTGGGCCGGCGCGGCGGCGACTATTCTCTACACCTTTGTGGGCGGATTCCTGGCGGTAAGCTGGACGGATACCGTGCAGGCCAGCCTGATGATCTTCGCCCTGATTCTGACGCCGGTGATGGTGATCATTGCCGTCGGCGGCCTTGATGATTCCCTGCTGGTGATTAAGCAGAAGAGCATCGAAAACATCGATATGCTGAAAGGGCTGAACTTTGTCGCTATCGTTTCGCTGATGGGCTGGGGCCTGGGCTACTTTGGCCAGCCGCACATCCTGGCTCGCTTTATGGCCGCGGATTCGCACCACACCATCGTGAACGCACGCCGCATCAGTATGACCTGGATGATCCTCTGCCTGGCCGGCGCCTGCGCGGTGGGCTTCTTCGGCATCGCCTATTTTAATAACAACCCTGAGCAGGCCGGGGCGGTGACGCAAAACGGCGAACGGGTGTTTATCGAACTGGCACAAATCCTGTTTAACCCGTGGATTGCCGGGGTGCTGCTCTCGGCGATTCTGGCGGCGGTGATGTCCACGCTGAGCTGCCAGCTGCTGGTGTGCTCGAGCGCGATCACCGAAGATCTGTACAAAGCTTTCCTGCGCAAAGGCGCGAGCCAGAAAGAGCTGGTGTGGGTAGGGCGCATGATGGTGCTGGTGGTGGCGCTGGTGGCGATTGCCCTGGCGGCTAACCCGGAAAACCGCGTGCTGGGCCTGGTCAGCTACGCCTGGGCCGGTTTTGGTGCGGCGTTTGGTCCGGTAGTGCTGTTCTCGGTAATGTGGTCACGCATGACCCGCAACGGGGCGCTGGTAGGGATGATTGTTGGGGCGGCAACCGTGCTGGTCTGGAAGCAGTTTGGCTGGCTGGGGCTGTATGAAATTATCCCTGGCTTCGCTTTCGCCAGCCTGGCCATTGTGGCGGTGAGCCTGCTGGGCAAAGCACCGTCCACTTCCATGCAGAAGCGTTTCGCCGAAGCCGATGCGGTTTACCATACCGCGCCGCCGAGCAAGCTGCAGCCTGAGTAAATCACCTCTTTCCGTCAGGGCCGGTTAATCCGGCCCTTTATAGGTTGCTGACAAAGAGGAAAAAAGCGTGGTTTTTCCCTCTTTGTGGTGAGCAGCCGAAAATCAATGAATTGATTTTCCTGTTTTTTTTAACGAGCTGTCTGATATTTTTTCTCTCGCCAGAGGTTTGCCATCAGTCTGAAGGGCCGGTTAATCCGGCCCTTTTTACATCTGGTCATAAATATGTAATCCCCGTCTCTTGTTTTTCTTTTCAGCGCTAATGATAATCACAATCGTTATGGTTTACTTTTCTTTACGTCAATTGACTTGTATTCACATCTGAGGTGTCAGGCATGTTTGTTCCGTTTCTCATCATGTTACGCGAAGGGCTGGAGGCAGCGCTCATCGTCAGCCTCATTGCCAGCTATCTGAAGCGTACCCAGCGCGGTCAGTGGATAGCCGTGATGTGGATTGGCGTTTTTGCCGCCGCTGCACTTTGCCTGGGCCTCGGTATCTTCATCAATGAAACCACCGGCGAGTTCCCGCAAAAAGAGCAGGAGCTGTTTGAGGGGATCGTGGCGGTTATCGCCGTGTTTATTCTGACCTGGATGGTGTTCTGGATGCGTAAAGTGTCCCGCAACGTCAAGGTGCAGCTGGAGCAGGCGGTGGATAACGCGCTGCACAGCAAAGGCAACCACGGCTGGGCGCTGATCATGATGGTCTTTTTCGCCGTCGCGCGCGAAGGCCTGGAGTCGGTGTTCTTCCTGCTGGCGGCTTTCCAACAGGACGTGGGCATTTGGCCACCGCTGGGGGCGATGCTGGGCCTCGCCACCGCCATCGTTTTAGGCTTCCTTATTTACTGGGGCGGGATTCGTCTCAATTTAGGCGCATTCTTTAAATGGACCAGTCTGTTTATTCTGCTGGTCGCTGCGGGCCTTGCCGCCGGTGCCGTGCGCGCATTCCACGAGGCCGGGCTGTGGAACCACTTCCAGGATATCGCGTTTGATATGAGCAACACGCTCTCCACCCATTCGCTGACCGGCACTTTGCTGGAGGGAATTTTTGGCTATCAGGAAACCCCTACCGTCAGCGAAGTGGCGATGTACTTCATCTATCTGATTCCGGCGCTGGTGCTGTTCTTTATGCCGCCGCGCGTGAACAACCAGGCGACCAATACGGCTCGTTAATTGATTTCCGGCGGGGCGACCCGCCGTTCAGTGATAACTACTCATTGCTTAATAGGGATAGGTCATGACCCAACATTTTCGTCTGAAGGCACTGCACGTTGCGCTGCTCGCGCTTGTCTCTTCCACGTTTGCCGCGCAGGCGGCGGATATTCCCCAGGTAAAAGTCACCGTCACGGATAAACAATGTGAGCCGATGAATGTGACCGTGAACGCCGGGAAAACCCAGTTCATTATCCAGAATAACAGCCAGAAAGCGCTGGAGTGGGAGATCCTGAAAGGGGTGATGGTGGTAGAAGAGCGTGAGAACATCGCGCCGGGCTTCTCCCAGAAGCTGACCGCTAACCTGCAGCCGGGTGAATACGACATGACCTGCGGTCTGCTGACCAACCCGAAAGGCAAGCTGGTGGTGAAAGCGACCGGCAAACAGGAAGCACCTAAATCCGATCTGCTGGCGCTGACCGGCCCAATCACCGAATACAAAGCCTACGTGACCGCTGAAGTGGCGGAGCTGGTGAAAGGCACCAAAGCCTTTACCGACGCGGTGAAAGCCGGCGATTTAGAGAAAGCCAAAGCCCTGTATGCGCCAACTCGTCAGCATTACGAGCGTATTGAGCCGATTGCCGAGCTGTTCTCAGACCTCGACAGCAGCATTGATGCCCGTGAAGACGACTTCGAGAAAAAAGCGGATGACCCGAAATTCACCGGTTTCCACCGTCTGGAGAAGATCCTGTTTGGCGACAACACCACCAAAGATGCCGCACAGTTTGCTGACAAGCTGAACGCCGACGTACTGGATCTGCAGACTCGCGTTTCCGAGCTGGCCTTCCCGCCGAGCAAAGTCGTTGGCGGCGCAGCGGGCCTGATCGAAGAAGTGGCGGCGACTAAAATCAGCGGGGAAGAAGATCGCTACAGCCACACTGACCTGTGGGACTTCCAGGCGAACGTCGACGGCGCACAAAAAATCGTTAACCTGCTGCGTCCTCAGCTGACCAAAGAGAACCCGGCGCTGCTGGCGAAAGTGGATGCGAACTTCAAGAAAGTTGACGCTATTCTGGCGAAATACCGCACTAAAGACGGGTTTGAAACCTACGACAAGCTGACGGATAACGACCGTAAAGCGCTGAAAGGGCCAATCACGACGCTGGCGGAAGACCTGTCTCAGCTACGTGGCGTGATGGGTCTGGACTAAGCATCATGAGCGATAAGGAAAACACCGGCGCGCACCAACCGGCGCGCCGCCAGCTGTTGAAAACATTAGGCGCCCTTGGGGGCGCTTTTGCCGTGGGCAGTGGTTGCCCGATGGCGGCGCATGCGGCGAATCCGGTCTCTTCGCCGGGTACGCTGCCGCCGGATGGTCGTCTGGAAAGCCAGCCGCTGTACGCTGAGCACCAGGCCGGCATTCTGACGCCTCAGCAGGCCGCCATGATGCTGGTGGCGTTTGACGTGCTGGCCAGTGATAAAGCCGATCTCGAACGTTTGTTCCGTCTGCTGACCGCCCGCTTTGACTTCCTGACCAGCGGCGGCCCGGCGCCCGATACGCCAAATCCACGGCTGCCGCCGATGGACTCCGGCATTCTTGGGGCGGAAATTTATCCGGATAACCTGACGATCACGGTTTCCGTCGGCAGCTCGCTGTTTGATGAGCGTTTTGGGCTACAAAAGCAGATGCCTAAAAAGCTACAGCCAATGACCAGCTTCCCGAATGATTCGCTGGATGCCAGCCTCTGCCACGGTGATTTGCTGCTGCAGATTTGCGCCAACACTAACGACACGGTGATCCACGCGCTGCGCGATATTATCAAGCACACGCCAGATCTTCTCAGCGTGCGCTGGAGGCGGGAAGGGTTTATTTCCAATCACGCCGCGCGCAGTCGCGGGAAAGAGACGCCGATCAACCTGCTGGGCTTCAAAGACGGGACGGCCAACCCGGACAGCCATGATAAGCCGCTGATGGACGACGTGGTGTGGGTGACTAAACAGCAACAGGAGCCGGCCTGGGCTGCCGGCGGCAGCTATCAGGCCGTGCGCATTATTCAGTTCCACGTTGAGTCCTGGGACCGCACGCCGCTGAAAGAGCAGCAGACTATCTTCGGGCGAGAGAAACACAGCGGTGCGCCGCTGGGTATGACAAATGAGCACGATGTGCCGGACTACGCCGCCGATCCTGACGGCGATGTGATTGCGCTGGATGCCCATATCCGCCTTGCAAATCCAAGGACCAAAGAGACGCAGTCGGGGCTGATGATGCGGCGGGGCTACAGCTATTCACTGGGCGCCACCAAATCCGGTCAGCTCGACATGGGGCTGCTGTTCGTCTGCTACCAGCATGACCTTGAAAAAGGCTTCCTGACGGTGCAGGGCAGGCTGAACGGCGAGGCGCTGGAAGAGTACATCAAGCCGATCGGCGGCGGGTATTTCTTCGCGCTGCCGGGCGTGCCGGATAAGCAGCATTATCTGGGACAGGGGATGATTGAGGCGTAATTATTGCCGTACCGGTGATGAGAGCCGGGAACAAATCTTCCCCTCACCCCGGCCCTCTCCCCACAGGGGCGAGGGAGAAAACAGTCGGCGGGAGCATTATTTATTCCCTCTCCCTGCCAGGGAGAGGGTAAATCCAGAAGCGACATTGTGACTGAGGGAAACCTTAATCGTTCTTATCGAGAGTGGTTTATGTAGATTTTCATTTGCTAACAATTCACCGGCCTGATTATTTATCGCAATTCCCTATGACTATCCCGCTGATATATTTCTGTAATATTGATGTGCGAAAACGGTACACAGCAGCAGATTGCGATTAAACGTTACTTAAAAGTGAAATTTATGTTGCATTTTAGGTGATGTTTGTTGTACTTAAAGCATGAGCGGTAGTTCCCTGCTGTGACGTTTAATCACTACGGAGATCGCGAATGGTTGGGTCCTGTACTGGACGGTTACTTAAACACTTTACCCGCACTACCCAGCGCGGAGGCCTCTCCTCCGGCTTCGCTATCTTCACCGCTAAATTTCCCCATTCAGAGTCAAATCAGCGTCCTAACGGTGCGTCAGGCAACGTTTCGCGTTCGCTTAGCGCACCCTCTCAAACGGCAGTTAATGGCTTACAAGGAAGCCAAACCTCATCCGTTAGTGGCCATAATCGCGCCTGTTCAGACGGCGCGGGAAATGAAACCAACTGTAAGGTGCCATCCATGGGAAGACAGAAAGCTGTGATCAAAGCTCGTCGCGAAGCAAAACGTGTGCTGAGACGGGATTCGCGTAGCCACCGGCAGCGTGAAGAGGAATCGGTCACCACGCTTGTGCAGATGAGCGGCGTAGAATCTATAGGCATGGCGCGCGACAGCCGCGACCATTCACCTATCGAAGCGCGTAATGAAGCTCAGGCGCATTACCTTAATGCCATCGAGAAAAAGCAGCTGATATTTGCTACCGGCGAAGCCGGCTGTGGCAAGACGTTTATCAGCGCGGCGAAAGCCGCTGAGGCCCTGATACATAAGGATGTCGACAGGATTATTGTTACCCGTCCGGTGCTGCAGGCCGATGAAGATCTCGGCTTCCTTCCCGGTGATATCTCAGAGAAGTTCGCCCCGTATTTCCGCCCGGTGTATGACATCCTGGTGCGACGTTTAGGGTCGTCTTTTATGCAGTATTGCCTGCGGCCTGAAATTGGTAAGGTTGAGATTGCGCCGTTCGCCTATATGCGCGGACGTACTTTTGAAAATGCCGTGGTTATTCTGGATGAGGCGCAGAATGTCACTGCAGCGCAAATGAAAATGTTTCTGACTCGCCTCGGGGAAAACGTGACGGTTATCGTCAATGGCGATATCACGCAGTGTGATTTGCCTGCGGGCGTACCGTCCGGTTTAAGCGATGCGCTGAACCGTTTTGAAGAGGATGACATGGTCGGCGTTGTTCGCTTTGGTAAGCAGGATTGCGTGCGTTCGGCCCTTTGCCAGCGTACGCTGAACGCCTACGACTGACGGTCTTCAACGATTTAGACAAAAGCCCAAACTTCGGTTTGGGCTTTTTTATTTGCGCGAATTATTTGGCCAAACTGTGAAGGCAGTCATAATGCCAGGTCAAGGAGAGACAATTTGTGAGACCCAGGAATTATCTCTCTTCGGAATGCATGCCGTATACTTTCCTCAAGCAGAGACAATAGTCTCTCTCCACAAACCCGCTTTGGAACAGCAACAATACGCCGCGGAAGTCCGTTACAGCGTATTGAGACTTGAGGAACAACTTATGCAAAAGAAAAAAATTTACCTGTTCTGCTCCGCTGGGATGTCAACCTCGCTGTTAGTGACCAAAATGCGAGCGCAGGCCGAAAAGTATGAAGTACCGGTAGAAATTGAAGCTTTCTCAGAGTCTTTAGCCAGCGAGAAAGGGAAACATGCGGACCTGGTGTTACTCGGGCCACAAATTGCCTACATGCAGGCAGATATCAAGAAATTGTTGCCCACCAAGCCTGTAGAAGTTATCGATTCTGCTCTGTACGGTAAAGTCGATGGGCTGGGTGTGTTGAAAGCGGCTGTGGCAGCAATTAAGAAAGCAGCGGCCGAGAGTTAATTTTTTATTCTTGTTTTGTTTAATTTTCCGTCAAAGAGCGACTTACACCTACAGCCGTAATAATTATTACGGCTTTCAAGGATATTTATAATATGAGTAAAGTCATTGATTCACTTGAGAAGGTTCTCCTGCCTTTTGCTGTAAAAATAGGAAAACAGCCTCACGTTAATGCCATTAAAAACGGTTTTATTAAATTAATGCCATTAACCCTAACCGGGGCAATGTTTGTTCTGATCAACAACGTATTCCTGAGCTTTGGCGCAGGGTCATTTTTCTACTCGTTAGGCATCCGTTTAGACCCCGAGACCATTGAAACCCTGAATGGGTTTAAAGCTATCGGCGGCAATGTGTACAACGGTACGTTGGGCATAATGTCGCTGATGGCGCCTTTTTTCATTGGCATGGCATTAGCTGAAGAAAGAAAGGTTGATCCATTGGCCGCGGGCTTATTATCCGTAGCCGCCTTTATGACCGTTACGCCATATAGCGTGGGTGAAGCCTATGCCGTAGGTGCTAACTGGTTGGGCGGTCAGAACATTATTTCCGGTATGATTATCGGTCTGGTCGTCGCGGAGCTGTTTACCTTTGTTATACGCAAAAACTGGGTCATTACTCTGCCGGATAGCGTACCGGCCTCGGTATCCCGTTCGTTCTCGGCGTTAATTCCAGGCTTCCTGATTCTGTCTATTTTCGGGATCATCTCCTGGGCGCTGTCTCACTACGGCAGCAACTTCCACCAGATCATCATGGACTCCATTTCGACTCCGCTGGCGTCAATGGGTAGCGTGGTTGGCTGGGCATACGTAATTTTCAACTCCCTGCTGTGGTTCTTCGGTGTTCACGGTTCTCTGGCGCTTACCGCTCTGGATAACGGCATCATGACCCCATGGGCGCTGGAAAACGTGGCGCTGTACCAGCAGTACGGTTCTGTTGAAGCCGCTATTGAAGCGGGTAAACAGTTCCACTTCTGGGCCAAACCAATGCTCGACTCCTACATCCTGTTGGGGGGTTCCGGTGCGACGCTGGGTCTGATTATCGCTATCTTCATCGCCTCTCGCCGCGCCGATCACCGTCAGGTCGCTAAGCTGGCGCTGCCGTCAGGCATCTTCCAGATTAACGAACCGATTCTGTTTGGTCTGCCGATCATCATGAACCCGGTGATGTTTATCCCGTTCGTGGCGGTGCAGCCGATTCTGGCCGCAATCACGCTGATTGCGTACTCCATGGGCATTATCCCGCCGGTGACCAACCTGGCGCCGTGGACCATGCCTACCGGCCTGGGCGCCTTCTTCAACAGTAACGGCAGCGTCGCTGCTCTGCTGGTGGCGCTGTTCAACCTGGGTGTTGCAACGCTGGTGTACATGCCGTTCGTTATCCTGTCCAACAAGGCGCAGGCGGTCATTGAAGAAGAAGAAAGCGAAGAAGATATCGCTAACGCACTGAAATTCTAAGTTCAGCCGGGGGAGGGAAGGCCTCCCCCGTTTTCAGAATCCGGGGAGCACGCTTATGTTTGATTTAGATAATGTTGTTGAAACTGAAGTGGAAGTGGACGATCTCGAAGAAGTGGTGATGGGCCTCATCATCAATTCAGGACAGGCCCGCAGCCTTGCCTACGGCGCGCTCAAAAAAGCCAAGCAGGGTGATTTCGCCGGGGCTAAAGAGATGATGGATCAGTCCCGTACCGCCCTGAACGAAGCGCACCTGGTGCAGACAAAGCTGATTGAAGGCGACCAGGGCGAAGGCAAAACCAAAGTGAGCCTGGTGCTGGTACACGCGCAGGACCACCTGATGACCTCGATGCTGGCGCGTGAGCTGGTCACCGAGTTGATTGAATTACACGAAAAAATGGACAAGTAGCAGGTCAGCATATGCAGCCAGAGATAGACAATATGGAAATTAACATTGTTCGTGAAAGCCAGCTGTTTAACGGCAAGTGTTTCCATGCGTTTATCTACACCAAAGAAGAGAGCGTGAGCGGGCTGCACCAGCATGACTACTACGAATTCACTATCGTGTTGACCGGGCGCTACTATCAGGAAATTAACGGTAAGCGCGTGCTGATGGAGCGAGGCGATTTTGTCTTTATTCCGGTCGGTTCCCATCATCAGAGTTTCTACGAGTTTGGTGCGACCCGGTTATTTAACGTGGGGATCAGTCAGCAGTTCTTTGAACAGCATTATATGCCGCTGCTGCCGTCCCATTTGGTGGCCTCACAGGTTTACCAGATTAAGGATGAATTCCTGGCGTTTATGGAATCGGTGATTGCCTCGTTTAATTTCCGCGAAGGGGAGTTCAACGAGTTCCTCGAAATGGTGAGTTTTTATGTCGTCAATCGACTGCGCCATTATCGGGAGTCGGAAAATCAGGATGATATTCCATTGTGGTTAAAATCCACCGTTGAAGGGATGCACGACAAAATGCGTTTTGGTGACAAAGCCTTATTAAACATGGTCGCGCTTTCGGGTAAGTCGCAGGAGTATTTAACGCGCGCCACTCAGCGCTATTATGGCAAAACGCCGATGCAGATTATTAATGAAATCCGCATTAATTTTGCCAAGAAACAGCTGGAGATTACTAACTCGTCGGTGACCGATATTGCCTTTGAGTCCGGCTACAGCAGCCCCAGCATGTTTATTAAGAACTTTAAAAAGGTCACCTCCTTTACGCCTAATAGTTATCGGAAGAAATTGTACAGCATTAATTAAGGTGCTGGTTTATTACCACGGTCAATATTGCGTTTTTATTAACTTATTCAATTTTCTAAATACGGCGCGTGGCGCTGTACGGGAGCCTGTATGACTAAGAAATTAAAAGTTGTTACTATCGGTGGCGGCAGCAGCTATACCCCAGAATTACTTGAAGGTTTTATTAAGCGCTATCATGAATTACCGATTACCGAACTTTGGCTGGTGGATGTCGAAGCCGGTAAAGAAAAGCAGGATATTATTTTCAATCTTTGCCAGCGCATGATTGAGCATGCCGGCGTGCCGATGACGGTACACAAGAGCCTCGACCGCCGTGAAGCGCTGAAGGACGCGGACTTCGTGACTACCCAGCTGCGCGTGGGCCAGCTGAAAGCGCGCGAGCTGGATGAACGTATTCCGCTAAGCCACGGCTATCTTGGCCAGGAAACCAACGGCGCGGGCGGCCTGTTCAAAGGGCTGCGCACCATTCCAGTGATTTTCGACATCATCAAAGACGTGCAGGAAATCTGCCCGGAGGCCTGGGTTATCAACTTCACTAACCCGGCCGGGATGGTGACCGAGGCGGTATTCCGCCACACCAACTTCAAAAAATTCATCGGCGTGTGCAACATCCCCGTTGGCATGAAAATGTTTATTACCGACGTGCTGAAGCTGACCCCGGAAGATGACCTGGGGATCGACCTCTTCGGCCTGAACCACATGGTGTTCATCAAAGATGTGCTGGTGAACGGCGAGTCCCGTTTTGCCGAACTGCTGGACGGCGTAGCCAGCGGTAAACTGAGCGCTAACTCGGTGAAAAACATCTTCGACATGCCGTTTAGCGAAGGGCTGATTCGTTCTCTGAACCTGCTGCCGTGCTCTTACCTGCTGTACTACTTCAAGCAGAAAGAGATGCTGGCCATCGAAATGGGCGAGTTCTACAAAGGCGGCGCGCGCGCTTCCGTGGTGCAGAAGGTCGAGAAACAGCTGTTCGAACTGTATAAAGATCCTAACCTGGACGTGAAACCGAAAGAGCTGGAGCTGCGAGGCGGGGCTTACTACTCTGACGCCGCATGCGAAGTGATCAGCGCTATCTACAATGATAAGCAGACCGAGCACTACGTGAACATCCCGCACCATGGCCACGTGGACAATATCCCGGCGGACTGGGCTATCGAAACGACCAGTATCATTGGCCGGGATGGTGCAAGGCCTCACCCACGCGTGACTCACTTCGACGAGAAAGTGATGGGCCTGATTCATACCATCAAAGGCTTCGAAGTGGCGGCGAGCCAGGCGGCGCTGAGCGGTGAATTCAACGATGTGCTGCTGGCGCTGAACCTGAGCCCGCTTATCCACTCTGACAAGGATGCGGAAGTGATTGCCAAAGAGATGCTGCTTGCCCATAAAGCCCATCTGCCAAACTTTGCGAAAGCTATCGAAAAACTGGCTTAATGCCTTGCCCTCCCCGGACGGGGAGGGCTGAAACTGATGACAAACCTCACGCGGATAAAATTCTGCAAAGTGTCACCAGAAAAATAAACAGGAAAATCAATTCATTGATTTTCGGCTGATAGCCACAAAGAGGGAAAAACCACGCTTTTTCTCTCTTTGTCAGTAATCTGTGCCCTCCCCGGATGGGGAGGGTCACTCAAGAGGGATGCTATGGACCGCTTACTGATTATCAACGCCGATGACTTTGGCCTGAGTAAGGCGCAAAACTACGGCATCATCGAAGCGTTTCACCACGGCGTGGTGACGTCGACCACCGCGATGGTTAACGCTGAAGCCATTAAACATGCCGCCGGGCTGTGCGCTCGCTATCCGGGGCTGGGGGTCGGCATGCACTTCGTGCTGACGCTGGGGCAACCGCTGACCGACATGCCGGTGCTGACTCGTAAAACGGGCACGCTGGGCAAGTGGATTTGGGAGATGGCGGAGCAGGGGCAGCTGGATCTGGACGAAATCAAGCGCGAGCTGGACAGCCAGTATCAGCGCTTTATAGATATTTTCGGTATTGAGCCGACCCATCTCGATAGCCACCACCACGTACATATGATCCCGGAAATCTTCCCCATCGTTGCGGCATTTGCCAGCGAAAAAGGGATCCCGCTGCGCGTCGATCGTGATGCCGCCAGCCGGGATAATATTTCACTGGCTGGCGTGAGAAGTACGCAAGGGTTCAGCAGCGAGTTTTACGGTGACGCTATTTCTGAAAGCCTGCTGCTGGAGTGCCTGGACGCTTCGGCTAAGCGTGAAGAGGCCTCACTGGAGGTGATGTGCCATCCGTCGTTTGTGGATAACACAATACTGAAAAGCAACTACTGCTACCCGCGCCTGGCAGAGCTGGAAGTGCTGACTTCCGCCGCGCTGAAGTATGCTATCGCCGAAAGAGGTTACCGGTTAGGCACTTTCCGCGACCTCTAACCCTTATTCGTGCTTCGGTCCATTGTCGGTAAGGTGTATTATAATTGCATCTTATCGACAATCATTGGCCGGACGTTTGACCGGTCGACCAGGTACAGCCATGTCCGGAAAACGAATCCAGCGCGAAAAGCAAACCATCGCTAAAATGCTCGCCCTGTACGAGCGCAAAAACCCTGCTGCCAGCCCCGATCCAGACCATTACTCACGGCTATATGACTACGCTGCCAAAAGGCTGGATCGCTGTGCTTTTGGCGAAGAAAAACCTGCCTGCAAGCAATGCCCCATCCACTGCTATCAGCCCGCAAAACGTGAAGAAATGAAGCAGGTGATGCGCTGGAGTGGCCCACGTATGCTGTTTCACCATCCGATTCTGACCGTGCTTCATTTGATGGACGATCGCCGTCCGGTTCCGCCGCTGCCGGAGAAATATCAGCGGAAGAAATAACGTTGGGCGGCATGCAATATACGAAAAAAAAGCCCGCATTTTCATGCGAGCTCTTCTTTAAATATGGCGGTGAGGGAGGGATGTTACTCGCACCGTCCATGGCGCTCGCCCTGCGGGTTGCCGGAGGCAATGCAAAACGGCCATCCTGCCGTTTTGGCGAACCCGGTCGAGGGTTCTCACCCGTCCCTCGTAGTGCAATATACGAAAAAAAAGCCCGCATTTGCATGCGAGCTCTTCTTTAAATATGGCGGTGAGGGAGGGATTCGAACCCTCGATACGTTGCCGTATACACACTTTCCAGGCGTGCTCCTTCAGCCACTCGGACACCTCACCATATTGTTTTGCCGCTCACCTTAGGTGGGCAACGGGGCGCTACTATAGGGAGTCCACCCTCTTCGGTCAAGCCTAATTTATGGATTATGCAGCGTTCGGTTAAGGTCTGAGCGGTTTTGGTCATTTTACGTGGAGGTTGTCGCCGTGAAGGTGTTTTTTAGCTAAGGCTTACGTTGAAACGGGACAGTCATCTGGTCGCCAGGGCAGTCCGTTGATACTGCCAGCGGACAGTACAGAGTGATGGAATAGAGGGCCTGGCGTTGCCCGGCCCTTGAGTAAAATCCCCCGCGGAACGGCAAGGTTACAAATTTTGTTGCCTGAATGCGGTGACCACTTCCCACGCGGTTTGCTGCAGCGCTCGCGCCGTAGGCTCTTTCATGTCGCTATCGACGGGCAGGGCACCGCCGACCGGCGACTGATTGTAGAGCGTGGCGAACAGCACGCAGGCGGCCAGGTAGCTCCCTGCCAGTGAAGGGTGGTTGCCATCGCTATGGTATAGATTGATTTCCGGGTGCTGCTGCAGGGACGCCGCAAAGGCTAGCCCGACGGGAGCCACATAGCCACCGGTTTGGCGGGCAATATCCAGGTAGGCTCGTTTTAATTTTTCAGTTTGCTCTGGCTTATCTTTGCGTGCCCAGGTCATAAACCAGACCACCTTTTCATTCGCCTTGTGGGCCATGGCCGCCATCTTTATCGCTGATTCGGTAAACGAGGCCCGGGTTGCCGCTTTGGCGGAGATCGTTTCCGTCGAATTTCCCTGGAAGATCACCGTATCCCAGGGCTGCAGGTTATTCTGAAAAGCAAGATTGGGAATATGCCAGCCTAAATGCCCGCTGGAGATGGTGATCCCGCGCCAGGCATATCCTTTCCCCCCGTCGGGCAGCAGCGAGCGAGCGAGATCGCGCAGGCGGGTATTAAGATTATTATTGTAATGCGTGTACGAATTTCCATACAGCGCCACCGTTTTACTGGGACCGCTTATCACGGCCTGCGGAGAAGGGGCGATAATTGTTTCTGCATGGACAAATGTGGTCATACACAGGCAGCTGGCTAACAAATAAAGGGCTTTTTTCATGTTCTTTTCCTTAGAAATCGTAGCGAAGTCCGCCAATAACGGCGTGTTCATTGCTTCTCTGGTTTTTATTGGCCAGGTTTTTAAGGTAAGTCAGAGAGAAATAAACATCTTTGGCCAGGGTTAATTGTGTTTCTGCCCGCCATCCACGGCGTTCTGCGATGTCCTTCCCATCTTCGTTTAGCGTGCTATAGCCGCCTAAGAATCTTAGTTTCTGGTATTTCCACGATATCAGTGAGTCAAAGCTCATATAATCGTTATCCGATTTATTATCTCTTTCAATAATGACTTTGCCTGCCGTGGCCGCGATGGAAAACGCGCCGTAGTCAACCTGTAGCCCACCGAGAAACTGTCGGTTTTTCTTTCTGCCATCGGTAGTTTTTACCCCGTCTTTACGGGTGTAAACGCTGGCCGCCAGGGCCGGGGTGAGAAGCACGTCCCCCAGGCGGAGGGATGTTCGGTAGCTGCCCATCAGGCCGTTATCAAGCGTTTTGTTGCTGCTGTTTCCATTTCCCGTCACGTACGCCAGCTGGATTTGATGCCCGGAAAAATCGGCATTCCACTGGAGCGTCCCGTCCTGACGGTTAAACTGATAGGAGTCATCAATGCTGGTGATGCCGTAGCTATAAACATTCGGCGTAAAGTTTTTATAGCGATCGGTCATTTTCATCACCTGGTACAGCGGGTTTTTGGTTCGTCCACCAATTAATTCCCCGTAGCGGGCATGGGAGAGGCCGATATAGGCATAGCGAGCATCAAAATCCTTATCTTTGGTTTTATTGTCATTCTTTTCGGTTCTCACCTGCCACTCAAGGCGGCCAACAACACGGGTATCGTCAATAAGGTCTATGTCGCGAGTGATATAAAGCCCAAGACGACCGCCGAGCTGGCTGCGTGCGTCACTGCCGGCAAAGGAGGCATCGCCATTTGCCAGCTGCCATTCCAGCCGGCCATAGATATCCAGCGTGGTTTTCTTATCCTGATAGACGTTCACCGCAAGGCTGGAATAACTGATGCCTAATAAGGTGAAAAGAGTAACGATTTTTACGGAGGTAAACATAGGGACCTTGCTCCAGAGTAAAAGTATTGCTAATAGGGAGGGGTTATTTTTTTAATGGCGATTTTTTAAACGCGAAAGAAAATAAGAAACAGGGGAAATGATTTTTCTCATAATAAATCGTGATTTCAGACACAAATTATTAGGCCGTTTGTCTTTTTATCGCTGATTAATTTAAAAGCGGCGTGGATGTCACAAGTATTTAAATGTTATGTGTCTCACAGCAGGATACTAATACGTTAAGTCGCTCACATTTTTGTTTTATCGCATTGGAAAGGGAGAGGGAAATAAATATTCCCATTTGGGAAGGCGACTGTTTCACGCACAATTACTGCGGCCATGAGAGCGCAAAGCGGTTGTCGCTCCAGGCCGATTGCGTCCGCTCGGGGCGCCACCACGACAGGAGTTTATGATGCGAGGCAGTCAAAGTTCGGTGTTTGATTCAGAGCTCTATGCTTCTCTGTTTACGCAGCCGGAGATGAAGGCCATCTGGTCTGACGAAAACCTCATTAGCTGCTGGCTAAGGTTTGAATCTACCGTGGCCAGCGTGCAGTCCGATCTGGGTATTATTCCGCCGCAGGCGGCCGAAGAGATCGCCGCGGCCTGTGCAACGCTGACCCTCAACTGGGATCGCCTTGCCGGAGAGACGCGCAGCGTCGGAATGCCCATCAAACCGTTGATTGACCAGATTGCCGATGCCGGCACGCCGCTGGTGAAAAAGTACCTTCACTGGGGATGCACCACCCAGGATCTGCTTGATACCGGCCTGGCAATGCGGTTGGGTCAGACGTTGACGCTGCTAAGAAGGCAAGTGATAACCCTGGGGGAGGTGCTGCAGGCGATGGCCGTGGCGCACAAGCGTAGCGTTATGGTTGCCCGGACCAATTCTGTCGACGCCTCTGCGACCACATGGGGGCTGCAGGTGAGCGGGTATCTGGGGGAACTCACGCGCCATCTACGCCGCCTCGATAATCTGTTTGCCCCGGCGACGACGGGATTATTTGGCGGGGCGGTAGGCAATCTTGCCTCCGTTGGCAGCCAGGGGCTGGCCACGCGTAATCGTCTGATGCAGGCGCTGGGGCTGACCTGCCCGTCAGGAATAATGAACGCCAGTCAGGATAACGTGGTTGAGGTGGTGCAGTGCTTTGCCCTCATTCACGGCACGCTGTGTAGAATTGCAAATGACGTGGAAACGTCCGGCAGAACCTCGATTGCCGAACTGCGGGAAGGCGAGGGGGGCGGCGGGTCCAGCGCTATGCCGCACAAAACAAACCCGCGTGCGAGCAATATGATCCAGACGCTGGCCAGGATGGGATGGATGTATGCCTCAGGCGCGCCTAACCTGCTGGATCAGCAAGATGTACGTGCGGCTTCGGTTCGGGTACTGAACTGGACGCTGGTGCCGGAAGCAGCACTGTGCCTGTCGACCGGGCTGGAACGGGGAGAGCGCCTCATTCGTCATCTGGAGGTCGATACTGTGAAAATGCGCGACAATTTTGCGGCATCGCACCATTTTATTATGTCGGAATCGGTCGCCATGAAGCTGGCGGAAAAGGTCGGCCGCAGCGAAGGGTACAATCTGGTCAAAGCCATCCTAAGCCAGGCCGATGGATCGCAGGATCTTTATCACAGCCTGCGCAGTTGCCCGACGATATCCGGTCTGCTAACGGAGGAAGAGCTTTCCCAGGCCTGCGATCCCGATAGCTGGCTGGGCTGTAACGATGCCTTAATTGAGGAGGCGGTCAGCGAGTTTGAAAGCGCGCTGGCAGGCAGGGATCGGGGTTAAAGTGACGCCTGTACTTCTCATTCGGGACGTCAGGTCCCGGATGAGAATGTATCAAAGAAGGTAAAAAGCGCTTCCAGCTGTTCGAAGTTTCCCTCACCTTCGCTTTTTTCATAGGCGAGATGAAGAGAGAGCTCAATAAAGAAAAAGCCGATGATGCGGCTTTTGAATACCGAATGCGTATCGCTGGGCAGCACAAATTGCAGGTTGCAGAACTTTCCATAGGGATTTGAACCCGAGTTGGTGATCAGCACCACCGTGGCCTTTTTATCACGGAAAAGTTCGGCAATACGCAAAGCCATATTATTGAAGCGGTAGTATGAAAAAACAATCAACACATCGTTTTCGCCCAGGTTCATTAGCGCTTTGGGGACTTCCCCGGCATTCAGGTTGAGTAACGTCACGCGGTCGCGGAAATATTGCACGAGGGTAACAAAATGTGTGGCCATGGCGTGCGAGGATGACGGACCGACGACAAATAATTTACGCTCATTATCGAGGATGATATCAATAAACTGATCCAGACTTTTAAGATCGACATTGCCTTTGAAGTGCTCAAAAAGGTGCGAAACGTTGTGATTAAACTCCGCCACAATCTCTTCGGTCGCGCGGCGGGGACGCGTTTGTGGGCGAGTCGCCAGCGTGTAAGGTGAGATCATTTTTTGCTCAGACAATGTCGCTTCAACCACGCGCCTGAAGGCCGCATAACCGGTAAAGCCCATCTTATTTAAAAACCGCCCAATCGTCGCTTTGCTCACTGCCGCATTGCCGGACACATCGACAATGCCGTGATAGGGAATTTCATTAAAATGTTCCTGAAGATAATTATCAAGGCGGCGTTCCGACTCAGTCAGAGCGGACAAAATAGCGGTACTCTCTTTATATTCTTTCAGGGTTAAGGATACTTTTCCTTTCATATTGAGGCTCTTAACGGATAGGGATTTCGCGGTAAATATCTCACAGCCGGCGAGGGAAGGTGAACGACAATAATGCAGGGATGGCGGTCTGTTGGCGTTATGGGATCGTGCGCACAATTTGCCCTGGGAAAACAATTTTCTCATGTTTTGCTTGTGCGGCGAAATTTACCCTGAGGTCCTCCTCGGCAGAGCTTAAAACCAAAATGAAACCTCTGCCGCATCCAGCCTGGTCCATTAAAGGATATCCTCGATGATCGCTTTTATAATCGCTATTGTGATTACCCTTATTGCCGCATGGTTAATCATCAAAAATGTTCAGCCGCAGACGGTGCTTTTGCTTGCCGGGCTGGCGTTGCTGACGATTACCGCGGTGTTTTACCCCGAAAATAGCATTCTCTACGCAAAGGCCAAATCAACCGGTTCCGTCTGGCTCGATATTTTTGCTTTTGCCAAAGAGTCACTCGCGACTCAGGTGGCGGGTATCGGGCTTATCATCATGGCTGCGGGCGGCTTTGCCAGCTATATGGATCATATCAAAGCCTCTAATGCGATGGTGAATGTCTGCATCCGCCCGCTGAAGGTGATTAAAGCGCCTTATGTGATTCTGGCGTTGGGCTATATTTGCGCCCAGCTGCTGCATGTGGCTATTTCCAGCGCAGCCGGGCTGGCGATGCTGTTGCTGGTGACCTTTTTCCCCGTTCTGGTTCGCCTGGGCGTGAGCAAAGCGGCCGCCGCCGCCATGATCGGCCTGTGCGCTTTTATGGATCTGGGGCCTGCGGTAGGCACGGCTAACCTTGCCGCTAAGCATGCGGGCATGGAGACTGCCGTTTATTTTGCCCATTACCAGATGCCGGTGGCCGTTGTGGTTATGCTGGTGGTGGCTGTCCTTATTTATTTCACGGCAAAATATTACGATCGTAAAGAGGGACACTGCGCCGAACTGCAGGTGTCTTCGCAGCCGTTGCCAGCCGACGATGAGCGTCGGGCGCCAACGTTTTATGCCATTTTGCCCGTCTTCCCGGTTTTGCTGGTGCTGCTCTTCAGCCCCCTGGCGATTGCGTCTATTAAGATCGATGTCGTCACGGCGATGATTGTCGGCACGCTGCTGGCTTTTGCCTGTGAACTGGTGATGACCCGAGATTTTCGCGGCTGCTGCAAAGGGGTACAGAGCTTTTTCAAAGGTATGGGGAGCATGTTTACCAGCATTGTTTCACTGCTGGTGTGCGCTGACATTTACGCCCAGGGGATGCAAAAAATTGGCGCGATTGACTATCTGCTGGAGACTGTACAAAACGCCGGCTTTGGTTTTGCCAGTATGACACTAGTCATGACCGTGCTGGTGGGGGTGACCGCCGTGCTTACCGGCTCCGGCGTGGCGGCCTTTTTCTCCTTCTCCGGACTTGCGCCGTCGATTGCCACGAAGTTTGGTGAAAGCGCGGTGAGTATGATCCTCCCGATGCAGCTGATGGCGGGAATGGGACGCTCTATATCCCCGGTGGCTGGAATTATAATTGCGGTCAGCAAAGCCGGGGAGTGTTCGCCTTTTGCCATTGTCCGTAGAACCCTTATTCCGGCGCTGGGCGGGATAGTGGCCATGCTGGTGGCTAACGCGATTTTGTTCTGATTTGTCCGTCAGCTGTCGTTCGTTGGTCGAAGTAAATCACCGACCTGAATAGTTTCCCGTTGATCAAAAGCCTGAAAGGGAATTCAGGCTTCTTCCCAGAGTATGGCGGTGAGGGAGGGATGTCACTCGCGCCGTCCGTGGCGCTCGCCCTGCGGGTTGCCGGGGGCAATGCAAAACGGCTGTCCTGCCGTTTAGTGATTCGCAAGCTCACCCCTTCGGGGCAGCGTTATCACAAGTGATGCCGCTGTCCAACCTGCAGAAGCAGGCTGTCGAACCCGGTCGAGGGTTCTCATCCGTCCCTCGTGGTGCAATATACGAAAAAAAAGCCCGCATTTGCATGCGAGCTCTTCTTTAAATATGGCGGTGAGGGAGGGATGTCACTCGCGCCGTCCGTGGCGCTCGCCCTGCGGGTTGCCGGAGGCAATGCAAAACGGCCATCCTGCCGTTTTGGCGAACCCGGTCGAGGGTTCTCACCCGTCCCTCGTAGTGCAATATACGAAAAAAAAGCCCGCATTTGCATGCGAGCTCTTCTTTAAATATGGCGGTGAGGGAGGGATTCGAACCCTCGATACGTTGCCGTATACACACTTTCCAGGCGTGCTCCTTCAGCCACTCGGACACCTCACCATATTGTCGCTCCAGCGCTGCTGGAACGGGCGCTAATTTAGGGAAAATAGGCTTCGCCGTCAATGCTAATTTCATGTTTTTGGTGCGTTTAGCCAAACTTCATCCAACTTGATTCTTAAACCACCACAAGATGCTGCTTTTTATTACTTTGGGACTTGCATGGCGAGGCGATTCGCGCAAGCCTAAGAAAAAAAGGAGGCAGTATGGACATTATTTTTCATCACCCCACTTTTGATACCGAGTACTGGCTGAATCACCTTCAGCAGGTTTTGCCCGGTGCCCGCGTTCGCCAGTGGAAGCAAGGGGACCAACAGCCCGCCGATTACGCCCTTGTCTGGCATCCTCCGGTGGAAATGCTGAGCGGCCGTAAAGGGCTAAAAGGCGTATTTGCACTGGGGGCGGGCGTAGACGCTATTCTCAGTAAACTTCAGGCGCATCCTGACATGCTGCCTGACGGCGTGCCGCTGTTTCGTCTTGAAGATACAGGCATGGGGCTGCAGATGCAGGAGTACGCGGTCAGTCAGGTGCTGCACTGGTTCCGTCGTTTTGACGATTACCAAAGACAAAAACAGCAGGGGCAATGGCAGCCGCTGGACGATTATCGTCGTGAGGATTTCACCATCGGGATCCTTGGCGCTGGCGTGCTCGGCGGTAAAGTCGCGGAAAGTCTTGTGGCCTGGGGCTTCCCGGTTCGCTGCTGGAGCCGCAGTCAGAAAGATTTCCCAGGCGTAGAGAGTTTTGCCGGTGGTGAAGCGCTGCCAGCTTTCTTAAGCCGCACCCGCGTGTTGATCAACTTGCTGCCGAATACGCCGCAGACTGTCGGTATTATCAATCGTGAGCTGCTGGGCCAGCTGGCTAAAGATGCCTACGTGATAAATCTTGCGCGCGGCGTTCACCTGGTTGAGGCCGATCTGCTCGCGGCGCTGGATGCCGGGCAACTCAAAGGTGCAATGCTGGATGTCTTCTCTAAAGAGCCGCTGCCGGAAAATAATCCGCTATGGGCGCATCCTCGCGTGGCGATCACGCCGCATGTTGCAGCGGTAACTCGCCCTGACGAGGCGATTGCCTATATTGCAAAAACGATTACTCAGCTTGAGAACGGTGAAGCCGTCTCCGGCGAAGTGTCACTGCAGCACGGTTATTAAACCTGACGCCCGGCTTTGGTCGGGCTGATAACGTTCCAGAAGCAGGCTAAAAATTGTCATGGATTGCTGGTATCCTTAAATCAAAATAGAAAAGGAGAAAGCCATGTATCCCGTTGACCTGCATATGCATACCGTTGCCAGCACCCACGCCTACAGTACCCTCCACGATTATATTGCCGTTGCGAAAGCCAAAGGTATCAAGCTGTTCGCGATTACCGACCACGGGCCGGATATGGCGGATGCGCCGCATTACTGGCACTTTGTGAATATGCGTATCTGGCCGCGGCTCGTTGATGGCGTCGGCATTTTGCGCGGTATTGAGTCGAACATTAAAAACACCGCCGGGGAAATCGACTGCACGGGTCCGATGCTGGACGCGCTGGATTTGATTATCGCGGGCTTCCATGAGCCTGTGTTCCCACCAAAAGATAAAGCCACCCACACCGAAGCGATGATCGCGACGATGGCAAACGGCGACGTGCACATCATCAGCCACCCGGGGAACCCTAAGTTTGAAATTGATATCCCGGCGGTGGCAGCTGCGGCGGCGAAGTATAACGTCGCGCTGGAGCTGAATAACTCTTCGTTTACCCATTCGCGCATTGGCAGCGGCCCAAACTGCCGCGCTATTGCCGAAGCCGTGCGCGATGCCGGTGGCTGGCTGGCCTTAGGGTCTGACTCCCATACCGCTTTTACGCTGGGGGACTTTACCGAATGTCGTAAAATCCTCGATGAAATCAATTTCCCGGAAGCGCGGATCCTTAACGTTTCTCCGCAGCGCCTGCTGGGCTTCCTTGAAGCTCGCGGAATGGCGCCGATTGCTGAATTTGCCACACTGTAATTAACACCCGTAATGGATAGAGCCAGTCATGAATGAATTTTCAATTATTTGCCGCGTACTCGGATCGCTTTTTTATCGCCAGCCGCAGGATCCCCTGCTGGTACCTCTTTTTACGCTGATCCGTGAAGGGAAGCTGGCGGCAAGCTGGCCACTGGAGCAGGATGAACTGTTGGGCCGACTGCAAAACAGCTGCGATCCGCAGCTGCTGGCGGCCGACTTTAATGCTCTGTTTGTTGGGGAAAAGTGCAGCGTGCCGCCATTCCGCTCCGCCTGGGAAGCGGGGAGCGACGAAGGCGAAGTGCGTCAGTTTCTGAAGCAGCGTGGCATGCCGCTGGGCGAGTCGCCGGCCGATCATTTTGGGACGCTATTACTGGCGGCTTCCTGGCTTGAGGACCAGTCCCAGGAAGATGAGTTTGAAGCGCAGGTGACGCTTTTCGATGAATACCTGATGCCGTGGTGCGGGACTTTCCTTGGCAAGGTTGAAGCCCATGCCACAACGCCTTTCTACCGCACGCTGGCGGCGATCAGCCGTGAGGCGCTGCAGGCCATGCGCGATGAGCTGCAGGAATCAGAGGATGAATAATTGTGATGTTAATCACAATTAAAATGCAACGTTGATTTCTGATTTACAAAAAATGTGCGCCAGATCGTAGTGGGGGACTCGGCCTCTGCTATGATACGGCGCCATGAAGACACTTATTCCATTAGCAATTACCACCGGTATTCTGTCCGGCCTTTGGGGCTGGGTGGCGGTGAGTCTCGGCCTGCTGGGCTGGGCCGGTTTCCTCGGCTGTACCGCCTATTTTGCCTGTCCGCAGGGCGGTATGAAGGGGCTTTTTATTTCCCTGTGCACGCTTTGCAGCGGTGTGCTGTGGGCGCTGGTGATTATTCACGGTAGCGCGCTGGCGCCGCAGGCTGAAATCCTCGGCTATATCATGACCGGCGTGGTGGCCTTCCTGATGTGTATTCAGGCTCGCCATATTTTGCTGTCGTTTGTCCCCGGCACTTTTATCGGCGCCTGTGCAACTTTTGCCAATCAGGGAGAGTGGCATAACGTGGTGCCTTCACTGCTTTTAGGTCTGGTGTTTGGCTTTGCCATGAAAAACAGCGGACTGTGGCTCGCGGCCCGGCGAGATAAACCAAAACCGAAAGCCAGATCATTGTTAAGCGAATAAAAAAACCAGCGAAAGCTGGTTTTTTTATCAGCGGAGGTGGCCTCAGGAGGCGGGCGGCGTTGAGAGCTGCTTGTATTTCACCAGCACCGGATTGTTAATATCGGCCGGGTTCTGCAGATCCCAGAGCCCCCGGTCGATCCCGTCATTGACCAGATAGATGACCCCGGTTTCAATGGCGGACATCAGGCACAGCATCACCGGCTCGTTGCTGGTATAGCCCACTTCACCCTCCAGCAGGCGCTGATAATCAATAAACCGGAAGACGCCGGCCTGCACCTCGTATGACAGGATCGTTTTACTGGTGTTGACTGACGACAGGACTTCGCCGGTGCTGACGTCCACCACTCTTAAATTAACGGCTATCTGATCAAGCTGATACTGCGTGTCTGCCCCAATGCCAAAGTAGCGAGCGCCGGCGCCACCCGACTTCACGTTGCTTTCGTAGCCAATGATCGATCCTTCTATCATCACATTGGCCGCCATCAGCGAGTGCAGCGGGGCGCGGTTATTATCGGCCACGGTGCCGTTTTCCTGTGCAGCGCGAATAATTTTGCGTTCATTAAGCAAGTTTTGCAGTCCCTGTCGTTCAAGCGGAATGAACCAGCGAGAATCTTTCAGCGCGGTGACCAGCATGGACGTTGCGCTTTGCGGCACGGCGGTAGAAAAGTTGCTGGCAGGGTAGGGCTTGAACTGACCCGTTTCGTCCTGAATGTTATAGACCGAGACATACAGCTTCCCTTTTGCTTCCGGCAAATGTGTGAGGTCGAGGTAGCTTTGCGCGCGCGGCAATAACGTTGGCCTGGCAGCCTCTTTTGGCGGAGCCGTTAAACAACCGCTTAATAAGCACACTGCCACAATCAGAAGTAAGCGCTGCATAATGTTGATCCTTGCAGAGGTTTTATGACTTTAAGCCACTAAAAATTCGTGGAGTTTGCCTGCAGGCCGGAAACCTGAATGGTGGACGTTTTCCCCGTTTTTCGGTCAGTGACGTTGAGCTGAAGTTGCCCGTCGGTATTGGCAATATCAACGATGAAATCGTTGGTGACCATGCGTCCCGGTTTCCCGGTATTAATATTGGTTAAGAGTCCACCCAGCACCTGGGATTGCAGCGCCTGGGTGAAATTATCCAGCGCGCTGGGCATTTGAATGCCGAGATCGTTGCTGTAGCTGGGATCTTTATAAGAGTTTTGCGCCTGGGCTGAATTTAACAAATAGGCGCCGTTATTGGGGTTACCGCCAAAATTGGGATTAACAAACTGGAACACCATATTTCCGCCCCAGGCCAGCGGCGTAAATAGCAGCACGGGCAGTACGGCATGATAAATACGCATCATCGTCTCCTAGAATTCATCGTGGGTTAAATCGCTGGTACTCAATAATTGCTTATCGATCAGCCTGCGTTTAAGCGCCTCATCGGTATGGACCAGTGCAACTTCAACGTTTTTGTCGAAGTCGCGTTTTGTGGGGAAAAGAAATGCCTGATAAACAACGTCCTGACCGGCGGTAATGGTTATCCAGCTCCCCCATCGGGCGCTTGGCCGTTCGTTGATGGTTAAATTGCCGGTATAATTGCTTTCCCATTTATCGCTGAAGGCGCGGTAGAAACTGTGGCCCACCGAAGTGACGGTGTGGTCCGTCAATAGCCCTGGGATCTCGACTTCTTCGGCCTGAACGCTGTTCATCGCGTAGCAGCAGGCCGCCAGGAGAAAAATGGCTGAGCGTTTCATGGTGTTTATCGCCGAAGATTATCGTTGGCCCAGGATACCGCCTGGGTACGGTTTTTGACGGCTATCTTCCTGAACAGGTTATACAGATGTGTTTTGACCGTGTTCTCACTGATAAATAGCGAGCGGGCGATTTCCACGTTGGAGGAACCTACGCGCAGCTTGTTCAGAATCTCCTTCTCACGCTGCGTTAAGCGTGAGGACTCTGTACTATTAAAACGATAATTCCCTGAATGGCTGATGAGATAGCTGGCAAGTTTCTGAGAGAAATAGCATTCTCCTTCCAATACCCCGCGCAACCCTTCAACCACTTTGGGTTCTTCAGTCGCAAAATAAAATACGCCGTTGATATGCGGCCAGTTTTCTATCTCTCTGAAAGGATATTCTTCCGGCGTGTTGAGCAACAATAGTTTTATCTGACTGTTTTTACGGCTGAGTTTTTCTTGCCAAAACAGAATGGTCTTTTTGTCTGTTTCCGCCATATCAAATAAAATCAGAACATTACTGGCGAAGTCATCCAGTGGACGTTGAATGTTGTGAACCCGCCCGTTTATTTCTAACGAAGCGCGTAGATGCTGTAATAAAGCGGAAGCCTGAAGAGAGGGTTTCGTAATTAACAATAACGTAGGGCCCTGAAGGGCATGGACTTCATTATACATGATGAAACTCCACCTGGTTTTGTCGCTACCATTTGAATTAATGGAAATTAATTCTCCCTAAGGTATCGAGATTCGCGACAGTGCTGTATGTTAAATATTTTTAATCGCCGAAATAATCATTTTCGGTCGCAGGGAGATTTTTTACGAAAAAGTACTATCTGTTTTCAATTTAGCGATTCGATATATTAAAGCAAGTGTTAACTATGTAACTAAATGTTACTGTAGATATTAAAATGTTTCTTTGCGGTTTTTTTACTATTTAGATTTAAGGTAAAAGTTGTACTTCATGAATTGTATGTATAGTCATTATTTTTAAAAAATTTAAATTAATTTATTGTATTTTAAAGTTTTTTATTTAGTGGTTTATGTATTTATAACATCATTCATATTTTTAAAAACAGCGTTCCATCTTTTTAGCCGCTTCGCTTAAGGAATCTATGTCTGGTGACGCTTCTTTTGCGTAAACCGACTAAGTGTCGCCTGAGTTGTGCTAAGTCAGTGACATAAAAGGTGACTTTAAATAAGGGTGCTAATGATTATCCGATCCCTGGATCAGGTAGTTGCAATGATTGGTTTGGTTTATTTTATTCCGTATTAATACTTTGGTGTGAATTTGATAATGCAAAATACAACCCATGCATGAGATATTTAAAATGCCTGCCGTAACATACTCATTTCCGTAACGGAGCAATAACAAATTACGGTTGGTTCGTTATGAGTAATTATTGATTTACTCGTCATAATGTTCCGGCGTTATTAGGTTCAGGGTGACAAATGAAGATACATTGGATTTTAACGATGTTGTTAATGGGGTTCTCCCATTACTGCCCGGCACAGGCTAACGATCTTGCCACCGCCGAATACAATTTTGCTGTTAATGAATTGAGCAACCCTCAATTTAATCAAACAGCGATTGTTGGCCAGTACGGCAGCAATAATAATGCGGCGGTGACTCAGCGAGGTCAGCGGCAATTATCTGAGATTGCACAGACTGGTTCGGGCAACCGGGCGAACATCGATCAATCAGGTAGTTATAACCTTGCTTATATCTCGCAAGAGGGCGTCGCCAACGATGCGAGTATAAAACAGGATTCATTTGGTAATGCGGCGCTGATTATTCAGCGAGGTGCTGGTAACAAAGCAAACATTACCCAATACGGTACCCAGAAGTCAGCAGTTGTTGTGCAAAACCAGTCACAAATGGCGATTCGCATTATTCAGCGATAAGCAAAGCATTTGGGCTGAAACTATCAATCCGACGGGGGTTTTAGTATGAATCTTTTTAAAGTGGCAGCATTAGCAGCACTGGTTGTTTCCGCAGGTGCAATGGCGACCTATCCGCAACAGGCTCAGCACTCGACCTTGAAAATATATCAGCAAGGTAACGGAAATAATGCCACTGCGCTGCAGTCGAATGCGTTCTATTCGAAGACTGAAATTAAACAACTGGGCACGGTTAATGGTGCAAAAGTGGGTCAGGGCTCTGACAGCAGCGATATTAAATTGCTGCAGGACGGCTACGGTAACAATGCCACCCTCAGCCAGTGGAACGGCAAAAACGCGCAGATTGATGTTCAGCAGTTCGGGACCAACAATGGGGCAGTGGTTAACCAGACGGCATCCAGCTCTCTGGTGTCGGTCACCCAGTTCGGCAACGGTAACCACGCCACGGCTTCTCAGTACTAAAGCGACCTGGCTATCGCATAAACAGGGCCAAAGGCCCTGTTTTTCTTTGGAGGTTGTATGCATACCCTGGTATTGCTTGCCGCACTCTCAAGTCAGCTGACGTTTAATACCCGGCAGCAGGAAAACATCTACACAATTACGCCCATCGCTATGCTGGCGGCAGATTGCCGGTGCACCATGACTCTGGTGGCAACCAAAACCGGCCCGTCGGGGAAAAGTTCCAGCCACCAAAGCAGCGAGCTGTTTATAAAAGCCCATCAAACGGTTGATCTCTCGCAGCTAAGTTTGAATATTGACCCCGGCGACAACGTGACGGTCACGGTTATTCTGAGCGACGGAAAGGCCTTTCACCTTGAGCAACAGTGGCAAAACCCGGGGAAGTCTTGACCGAAAACAAATATATGTGACGGAAGTATTGCAAGAACAAAAAACATGGATCACTGTTTAATTATCTTTGATTTTCTGCCGATAACCTCAGGGACGACAGCAATCGAGGAGTAATGAACGTGAAAGCAAGTTTTAAGCAGTATTTGCTTTGTCTGGCGCTGGGCATCGCGGTTTCACCGCTTTCTCAGGCCGCATCCTCTGGCATAATCCATTTTCGAGGTGAAATAGTAGAAGGCGGCTGCCAATGGGCACCGGCCAGTTCTAATGTCGCCATGACCTGCACCGAAAAAGGCAAGCCCGTCACTCAGACTATGGCTCTCAGCTCGCTTGATGGTGTCACTCTTCACAATGACAGCACGATACAAACCCGTGTGCAATACCTCGACCCACAGCACAAAACAGCGGTGCTGCACGTTACCTATCAATAACTTAACGGCCCGTATAAAGCGGGCCGCGTATTTTTGGTTTTGGCTCACATAGCAGAGTAAACTAACGCGGATCGATTTCAGTTGAACGTATAGGGTTACTGCTGTGAAAAAAAGTTTGCTCCTTTCTCTTTTGCTGGTGGCGCAGGCGACCGGGGCGGTAACGCTGGATGACATCCAAAAGCGATTTGCCGCCGTGCAGGTAATGCGGGCGCAGTTTGAGCAGGAACGCCAGATAAAAGGCATGGCGCAGCCGCTGCATTCCAGCGGGCGGATCGTGGTGACGAAGCATAAAGGGCTTTGGTGGCAGCAGCGCCAGCCTTTCCCAATGGGACTTGTTGTTGGGGACAATCGGATGGTTCAGGTGATGGGGCACCAGCCGCCGCAGGCGATCACCGCGGAGAGCAATCCGGAAATGTTTCAGTTCAACCAGCTACTGCGCACGCTATTTTATCCCGACCGAAAAGCGCTTGAGAAAGACTTCATCAGCGAATTTTCAGACCTGGGAAATGGAAAATGGCGGCTGGTGTTGATTCCCTATGAGGAAACGCTCAGCGGCCTGTTCCGCTCCATTACGCTTTACGGCGAGAAATCGCTGGACCGGATTGAGCTGAATGACGTGGAGGATGACGCCACGGAGATAACGTTCACGCACCATCAGTTTGAACCCCGCAGACTTAGTCAGGAAGAGCGCAAACGCCTTAGCTTCTAAATAATGCCTCGTTCGCTGGCCGAGTTTTTGATTGCGTTGGCGGCGGCGAGCGGCATAATGTGTAAAACTTAATTAGAACGATAACTATTGCTATTTATATGGAAGTTTCTCTCAGCCGCCGACGCCTGCTGGCGTTAGCCTCCCTGCTGCCTCTGGCGGCAAGTCTGCCCTGTCAGGCTGAAGCCAGCCGCTTTGATGCCGCACGTATTATTGCCCTCGAATGGCGGCCGGTTGAAATGCTATTGGCGCTGGGGATTATGCCGATGGCTATTGCCGATAAACGTAATTATCACCGCTGGGTAGGGGAGCCAAAGCTGCCTGATAGCGTCGTTGATGTCGGACTGAGGAACGAGCCCAACCGCGAGCTGATGCAGCGTCTCAATCCCTCTCTCTTTCTGATCTCCAAAGGCTTCGGGCCGTCTGAGTCAGATTTAACACCTATCGCTCCCTGCTGGTCTACGGCTTTCAATAATGCGACGGGCCGCCCGCTGGCGCTGCTGGAAAAAGACCTTCTGAGGCTCGGGCAGTTTTTAGGGCGGGAGCAGCAGGCCACCGAACATCTGGCCCATTTTCATCAGCAGATTGCCGCCACCCGCGCAAAACTGCCGGGTAATGCGAACCCGCTGGTGATGTTTTCATTTCTGGATAGCCGCCGGGTGATGATCTTTGGCCGCAACAGCCTGTTCAATGACCTGCTGGAACGGCTGGGGATGCGCAACGCCTGGGACGGGAAAACCAATGCCTGGGGCAGCGCCATTGTGGGCATTGAAACTCTGGTCAGGCTGGATAATGTCACGGCGGTTTGCTTTATGCACGGCGATGACGACCCGATTAAAACGGTGGCGAAATCTGCGTTGTGGCAGGTCATGCCTTTCGTGCGCGATGGCCAGTTGCATCTGCTGCCCGCGGTATGGTTTTACGGCGGCAGCTTCTCGGCGCTGCGTTTCTGCCAGCTTCTGCCGGAGGCACTGTGCGCATAATTCTACTTTTACTCTGTGCCTTTACGCTGTTTTTGACCGGCTACAACTTCCAGCAAATGCTGCCCGCCTTTCTTTGGTGGAAAGCGATAACGCTGCCTCAGGTGACCGATGTTTCACAGATGCTGTTTCACTACAGCATGCTGCCGCGAACCGTGCTGGCGCTGCTTACCGGCGCCGGGCTGGCTCTGGCCGGCTGCCTGTTTCAGCATATTCTGCGCAACCCTCTGGCCGAACCGGCCACCCTCGGCGTTGCGGCTGGGGCACAGCTGGGGCTGACCCTTGCGACGCTGTTTTTAGCGGGAACAGGGGAAACCGGCAAACAGCTCGCGGCTCTGGCAGGCGCAATGGCCGTAGGCAGCATTGTGTTGGGGGCTGCCTGGGGTAAACGCATGTCGCCGGTTACGCTGATCCTTGCCGGGCTGGTATTGGGACTTTATTGCGGCGCAGTAAAAAGCTTCCTCGTATTGTTCAACCATGAAAGGCTGCAAAACCTGTTTATCTGGAGCAGCGGGATGCTGAATCAGTACGACTGGGCCGGCGTGGCGTTTCTTTGGCCAAGGCTGCTGGCCGTGCTGGTACTTATCGTATTGATGATCCGCCCGCTGGGCATGCTGGCCTTGGATGACACCGTATTACGTGGGCTGGGGATGAAGCTGGCCCTGGTGCGCGTGGGCGGGCTATTTTTGGCGCTGCTGCTGAGTTCGATGCTGGTCAGCGTGGTGGGCGTGATCGGATTTATCGGCCTGTTTGCGCCGGTTCTGGCCGGCATGTTTGGCGTGAGACGTCTGCTGCCCAAGCTCCTGGCTTCGATGGCGACGGGGGCGCTACTGCTTTTACTTAGCGATCAGCTGGTGATCTGGGTTGGCAGCTATTGGCAAGAATTGCCGACCGGCGCCGTGACGGCGCTGGTGGGGGCGCCGCTAATGCTGTGGCTATTGCCCAGGCTGCGTCACCAGCGTCTGGCGGCTTCTGATGATGCCAGCGCGATGGCGGAACGCCGGCTTTCCCCTGGAACGATGCTGATGATTGCTGCGATTTTAGCGCTGGTGGCCTTACTGGCTCTCGGCGTTGGGCGGGAAAGCGCCGGCTGGTTTATCGGCATACAAGAAATGTGGCAGTGGCGCTGGCCGAGAGTGCTGTCGGCGCTTGCCGCGGGGGCAATGCTGGCGGCGGCCGGTACGTTGGTGCAAAAAATGACCGGTAACCCGATGGCCAGCCCCGAGGTACTGGGCGTGAGTTCCGGCGCGGCCTGCGCCATCGTGTTATTGATATTTCTCGTCCCCGGCGACGTCAGCGCCTGGCAACTGCCGGCGGGCTTTGCCGGCGCGGCGCTCACGCTCATGGCGATGCTCGTTTTAGCCCGCTCCGGGCTGGCTCCGGGAAGGCTTTTACTGACCGGTGTGGCGCTGAGTACCGTTTTCGCCACGCTGCTCACGCTTTATCTGGCCAGCGGAGATCCGCGCAGCGGGTCGGTGCTGACGTGGCTGTCCGGCTCCACCTGGAAAGTAACCGGGCAGCAGGCGCTGGTGAGCGGGGGCATGGCGCTGGCGCTGATTGGGCTTACGCCCCTGGTGCGCCGCTGGCTCGCTATACTGCCGCTGGGCGGTGAGGCGGCTCAGGCTCTGGGCGTGGCCCTGAGCCAATCGCGCATCTGTATTCTGATGCTGGCAGCCGGATTGGTCGCTGCGGCAACGCTCTGCGTGGGGCCACTAAGTTTTGTTGGGTTAATGGCACCGCACATGGCGAGAATGCTCGGCTTCCGCCGCGCAATGCCCCAGCTTATCGTGGCGATAGCCATCGGCGCCGGGCTGATGCTGCTGGCCGACTGGCTGGGCCGAAGCCTTATTTTCCCGTTCCAGATCCCGGCGGGATTGTTAGCCACACTCTGCGGGGCGCCATACTTTATCTGGCTGTTACGCAAAGCGTAATACGCTGTAAAAGCAGGCTCGTTCCGGGCGTGCCTGCTGTTTGAATTCTCACCGATTTACGTGGTCAAGTGCCGCTGCCAGCGAACGCCATCCTGGGTAATTTTCTTGCAATTTTTAATCATGAAACGATAATCACGATCAAAATCATAATCGTTCTCATTAATTTTTATTTTGCCAGGGAATTTCAATGCCTCATCAACCTTCTCGCCAGGCCGGGTTTAAACCGCGCCTTGCTGCGGCGCTGATCGCTGCCGCCTGTTTGCCTGTTGCCGCTGCGTCACAGGAAAATCCTCAGCCAAAACTTTCTGCTAAAGAAGAGACCATAACCGTCACGGCGACCCCGGATACGCAGTTCCGCGAGGGCGGCAACGATCTGGTGCCTGCTTACCTGGACGGGCAGGTGGCCAATGGCGGCCGTCTGGGCATGCTCGGTGAACAGGATGCGCGCAACGTGCCGTTTAACGTCATCGGCTATACCTCCAAAATGATCGAGGATAAGCAGGCCAATACCCTCAGTGACATTATCCGTAACGACGCGACGATTCAGCCCGTGCGCAGCTACGGTAACTTTGGCGAGTCTTACCGCGTGCGCGGTTTCCTGTTAGACGGGGATGATATTTCTTACGGCGGTCTGTATGGCGTATTGCCGCGGCAGATCACCAGCACGGCTCTTGCGGAACGCGTCGAGGTGATTAAGGGCTCCACGGCCTTCCTGAACGGTGTTCCTCCGGGCGGGTCTGGCGTGGGCGGGGCCATTAATATTGAGCCCAAGCGGGCAGGTAGTGAACCACATACCCAACTTGGCGTGGATTACACCGGGCGTTCGCAGGTTGGAGGCTCTTTGGATACTGGCCGTAGGTTTGGTGACAACGACCAGTTTGGCGCTCGCATTAACCTGCTGCACCGTGAAGGCGAGAGTGAGGTTCGCGAGCAGAAGAACAGAACGTCGCTGGCAAGCGTGGGGCTGGATTACAAAGGTGACAGGCTGCGGACGTCGTTCGACGGCGGCTACCAGAAGATGACGGTACATAATGGCCGTATCGGGGTAGGGGTCGGGGCTATTACGCAGATGCCTGAGGTGCCGGATAACCGCACAAACTACGGGCAGCCGTGGGTTTACTCAGATATGCGCTCTCGTTTTGCCGCGCTGCACAGCGAGTATGATGTGGTAAACAACTGGACGCTATACGGCGCGCTGGGCACCAGCGAAACCGATGAACGCGGCAATTACAGCGTGCCTAAATTGGTTGATAACAAGGGCAATACCACTCAGACCCGCCTGTCTACGCGATACATCGCCGACGCTTTCTCCGGCATGGGTGGCGTTCGGGGGAAGTTTGATACCGGTTTTATCGGTCATAGCGTAAACCTCGGCTATTCCGGCGTTTACCGTAAAACCCGCGCGGCTTATACCTCGTCCAGTAAAACTGGTGTTACCAACAATATCTACGATCCGTCTTATCTCGACCTGAGCCGTTTTCCGACCGTTGCTTCCGGCAGCAATATGGACGACCCAACGCAGCGGAGCCGCACGATAACAGGCGGGGTTTCGCTGTCCGATACGCTCTCCGCGCTGGACGATAAGGTGCTGTTTACCGTGGGGGCTCGTCGCCAGGATGTGCGGGTTCGCAACTACAGCTACACCGGCGTGGAAGACCAGAAATCACGCTTTGACGCTTTCAAGGTTACGCCGGTTTATGGCCTGGTGGTCAAGCCGTGGGAGCCGGTCTCTTTCTATGCGAACCACATTGAAGCGCTGCAGCCCGGGCCAACGGCAACGTCTAAAGCAACCAATGCCGGAAACGTGGTCGGGGTTGTGCAGTCGAAGCAGAACGAAGTGGGGATGAAGGTGGACGCCGGTCGTGTGGGCGGTAGCCTGGCGCTGTTTGAGATCAAAAAGCCGGTGGGGATGCTCGACAGCAACAATGTTTACGGCCTGTATGGCGAGCAGCGCAGCCGCGGCATGGAGCTGAACGTCTTTGGTGAGCCAGTATACGGCGTGCGCCTGTTGGGCAGTGCCCTGTGGCTTCAGCCAGAAATGGTGAAGACTAACGGCGGGACAAACGACGGTAAAGATGCAATCGGCGTTCCGCGTTACTCCTGGTCCGTTGGCGGCGAGTGGGATCTCCCGTGGGTACAGAACCTCACCGCGACGGGAACGCTGATTCGCACCGGGTCACAATATGCCAACGCCGACAACAGCATTAAGCTGAACGGCTGGACTCGCCTCGATCTCGGCGTGCGCTACAGCACGAAGGTTAACGAGCAGAAGCTGACCTGGCGCGCCAGCGTCGAAAACGTGACTAACGAAAAATACTGGGCTTCTGTCGACGACAGCGGGGCCTATATTACGCAAAGTGACCCACGCACGCTGAAACTTTCCATGACTGTTGATTTCTAATCCAATAACAAATGCCCCGTGAAGGCGGGGTTTTTTGTGACTGATATCCGGACATTTTCAAATGTTGAAATGTCCGGAAACGATAATAGTCATGTACGCGCCCCGTCTGACGAGAATAGACTACGGCAAAGTACAGTTGGAGAATGGTTAATGAGTGAACGCATACAGGTCGTCCAGGGAGACATCACGCAGATTGAGGTCGATGTGATTGTCAACGCGGCAAACCCTTCGCTGATGGGCGGTGGGGGAGTGGATGGGGCGATTCACCGCGCCGCCGGGCCTGCGCTACTGGAAGCCTGTAAAGCGGTACGCCAGCTGCAGGGCGAATGCCCCCCAGGTCAGGCGGTGATTACCGAGGCCGGGAACATTCCGGTAAAAGCGGTGATTCACGCCGTGGGGCCAGTCTGGCACGGCGGCGAGCAGAACGAAGCCGAGCTTTTGGAACTGGCCTACCGTAACAGCCTGGACTTAGCCGCCGCTAACGGCTACCGCTCAATTGCTTTTCCGGCAATCAGCACCGGCGTGTATGGCTTCCCAAAAGCGCAGGCCGCTCGAATCGCATGGGATGTCGTTTACAAATACATTGGTCTGCGCCCGCTGCCGGAGCGCGTGGTTTTTGTCTGCTTTGATGACGAGAACACGCAGATTTATCAGCAGATTGTGGCTGGCTGTCATAAATAAATCACGACGGATTCATAAAACTTCAATCTGTGACGGGTAAGATTTCTGGCGCAGAGATAAGAAAGGCCGGTGTTTATGCCCGGCCTTTAGCGTGTTATCCCGCAAATGATTGTGGCGTCGCCGCCTTTTCCTTCGGCTTGCCTGAAAACAGGAAACGAAGAAGGGGAATACGCAGGTGCAGCTCATAAAGGAGCAGCGCGATACCAACCACAAAGACCAGCCCGCTAAAGAAGCCTAAAATATTTGACGTGATGTGCGGCGTGATAAACGCGCCGAAGAACAGCGTGAGCGGATGGTGTACCAGATAAATAAACAGCGATGCATTAACGAAATAGGTCACTCGCGCGGATTTGAAATTCAGCATTTTATAACCCAGCGAAAACACCACGTTGACCATCCATAGCCCCATCAGCATGGTGATCACGCTTTCCGTTTCGTACATCCAGGCATCGCCGCTGCCGTAGCGCTGGTTTAATAAATAGGCGGCAAACGCAAAGACCGCGCCCACCTGACTCCAGCGTGAAGGCGTGGTGAACAGGATCTTGAGCGACTCGCGTTTGAATGTCAGCGCGCCAAGCATAAAGAACGGCAGATAAAATAGCGTTTGCATCACCACGAAATTAAACAGCCCGTCGCTTAATAACGGCGCGTGGATAATAAAAATAGCCCGACGAATAGCGGCATATAAAATGCCGAAGCCGAGAAATAAAAGTGAGAGTTTTCCCAGGGTAATTGGTGAATTATTATTCTGTTCGTTTCTAATTATAAAATCATTAATTTTTTGAAACAAAACCATACCCAGAGTTGTTAATATCACCAGGACCAGTAAAAACCACAGGTGAGACACCAGTTCCCACACCAGAGTATTGTATTTTTGGTAGCCGGTGAGCGTATGCCACAGGCCGGCCTTGTCGTTGATGTACTGCAGCATCATGAACTGAGGCAGCGTCAGCAGCGGTATCGCGGTGAGCATTGGGATGCCGACGCGCTCTACGCGCACTGTCCACCAGCGTTTCAGCGGGTAGCGCAGAAATAACATGTAGGAAAAATAGCCAGAAATAACGAAGAACACCTGCATACGAAACGCGTGAATAAAGTCATTAAACAGCGTCAGGCTCGCGGAGGGTACCGCGCTATTGACGTGCCAGTGATGGCTCGAATAGATGAGCGAAATGTGGAAGGGAATGCCCAACAGCATTAACCATGCACGAATAGAATCCAGGAAAAACTCACGTTGTTGCGGTGCTTTACTCATAATACTCCAGACATTTTCAGACTATTCGTCTTATCCTTAAGACCCTATCCCATCAGGCTAAAAGTCCAGTTCAGTCTACATATTCGTGGCAACCCTACACTAAGCATGTCATCCTGTCGCCAGGATGAACTCTTAAAGCGTAAGCAGTTGTCTTTATTTTGCTTAAACCCTGAGCCAGTACGCTGAACAAAGCGGTGATTTGGTTGTCGGAAAGCAAAACTTTCCATTAAAATGGATAGATTGATTTAAGCACACAAAGGGGGATGTGCTGGTTAATATGAAACATAAAGCAAATATGATGAAAGTGTCCTGGCTTGGCGCTGCGGTAATGTTGTCCCTTTATACCACCTCGGTTTGGGCGTTCACTATCGACGATGTCGCAAAACAGGCGAAAACCTTAGCGGGCAAGAGCTACGAAGCACCGAAAAGCAACCTGCCTTCGCAATTCCGCGAGATGAAATACGCGGACTACCAGCAGATCCAGTTTAATCACGACAAAGCTTACTGGAGCAACATCAAGACCCCATTCAAGCTCGAGTTCTACCATCAGGGTATGTACTTCGACTCGCCGGTAACCATCAACGAAGTGACCGCCACCGCGGTGCACCAGATCAAATACAATCCGGACTATTTTAACTTCGGCGATGTAAAGCACGATAAAGACACCGTAAAAGATCTCGGTTTTGCCGGGTTCAAAGTGCTCTATCCGATCAACAGCAAAGATAAGAACGACGAAATTGTCAGCATGCTCGGAGCGAGTTACTTCCGCGTAATTGGCGCCGGCCAGGTGTACGGCCTGTCTGCCCGAGGACTTGCGATTGATACCGCTTTACCGTCTGGTGAAGAGTTCCCTCGCTTCCGCGAATACTGGATTGAACGTCCGAAACCAACGGATAAAACGTTAACCCTGTATGCACTGCTTGATTCCCCACGAGCGACCGGGGCTTACCGTTTTGTTATCACCCCTGGGCGCGATACCGTGGTGAACGTACAGTCGAAAGTTTACCTGCGTGACAAAGTGGGCAAGCTGGGCGTTGCACCGCTGACCAGTATGTTCCTGTTTGGGCCAAATCAGCCGTCACCAACCACCAATTTCCGCCCGGAACTGCATGACTCCAACGGTCTGTCTATTCACGCCGGGAACGGCGAATGGATCTGGCGTCCGCTGAACAACCCGAAACACCTGGCCGTCAGCTCTTACGCTACGGAAAACCCGGTCGGCTTTGGCCTGCTGCAGCGTGGCCGCCAGTTCTCCCGCTTTGAAGATTTAGACGATCGCTACGACCAGCGCCCAAGCGCGTGGGTTGCGCCGGTCGGGGATTGGGGCAAAGGCCGCGTTGAGCTGGTTGAAATCCCAACCAACGACGAAACTAATGACAACATCGTTGCCTACTGGACGCCGGATCAGCTGCCGGATCCGGGTAAAGAGATGAACTTTAAGTACACCATCACCTTTAGCCGCGATGAAGACAAAATGCATGCGCCGGATAACGCGTATGTACTGCAAACTCGCCGCTCTACCGGGGATGTGAAGCAGTCTAACCTGATCCGCCAGCCGGACGGCACCATTGCGTTCGTGGTGGACTTCACCGGGGCAGAGATGAAAAAACTGCCAGCCGATACGCCGGTCACCGCACAGACCAGCATTGGCGATAACGGTGAGATCGTTGACAGCCAGGTGCGCTATAACCCGGTCAATAAAGGCTGGCGTTTAACGCTGCGCGTGAAGCTGAAAGACGAGAAGAAGACGACGGATATGCGTGCTGCGCTGGTTAACGGCGAGCAGACATTGAGTGAAACCTGGAGCTACCAGCTGCCTGCCAATGAATAAGTCTACTGAATTCTCGCCCGACTATATCGAAGCACTCCCGCTTTCTGCTGAGCAGAAGGCGGCTTTGCCTGCGTCCGATCTTCAGGCGGTGCATGAGGCGCTTGATACGCAGCATCATCACTTTGAACGAGCGGATGATTCTCCTCTGGCTTCGGTAAAAGCTCGCCTTGAGGCGAGCTGGCCGGGCTCCGTCGGCGGCGAACAGCTGATTACCGATGATGAAGGGCGCACTCAGCTTCAGGCGATGCCGAAAGCGACGCGCGCTTCTATGTTCCCGGACCCGTGGCGTACCAACCCGATAGGCCGCTTCTGGGATCGCCTGCTTGGTCGTGAAACGAAGTCTAAGTTTGCGTCTAAAGAAGAAGAGGCCTCTGAGCAGAAATGGCGTACCGTCGGCACCATCCGTCGCTACATTCTGCTGATCCTCACGCTGGCACAAACCGTGGTCGCGACCTGGTACATGAAGACGATTCTTCCTTACCAGGGCTGGGCGCTGATTAACCCGGCGGACATGGGGGGCCAGGATTTGTGGGTCTCCTTCATGCAGCTGCTGCCGTACATCCTGCAAAGCGGCATCCTGATCCTGTTTGCCGTGCTGTTCTGCTGGGTCTCAGCCGGTTTCTGGACCGCGCTGATGGGCTTCCTGCAGTTGCTGATGGGCAAAGACAAATACAGCATTTCTGCGTCAACGGTGGGGGATGAGCCTATTAACCCTGAGCACCGCACCGCGCTGATTATGCCGATTTGTAATGAAGACGTAGATCGCGTGTTTGCCGGCCTGCGTGCGACGTGGGAATCCGTCAAAGCCACCGGGCAGCAGGCGCACTTCGATGTGTATATCCTGAGCGACAGCTACAACCCGGATATCTGCGTTGCGGAGCAAAAAGCCTGGATGGAGCTGATTGCGGAAGTGCAGGGCGAGGGGCAGATCTTCTACCGCCGCCGTCGCCGCCGCGTGAAGCGTAAAAGCGGCAACATTGATGATTTCTGCCGTCGCTGGGGGAACCAGTACAGCTACATGGTGGTGCTGGACGCCGACTCAGTAATGAGCGGCGATTGCCTGACTAACCTCGTGCGCCTGATGGAAGCGAACCCGAAGGCCGGTATTATTCAGTCTTCGCCAAAAGCTTCCGGCATGGACACGCTGTATGCGCGCTGTCAGCAGTTCGCTACCCGCGTTTACGGGCCGCTCTTTACCGCGGGTCTGCACTTCTGGCAGTTGGGGGAATCCCACTACTGGGGCCACAACGCCATTATTCGCGTGAAGCCGTTCATCGAACACTGTGCGCTGGCGCCGCTGCCGGGTGAAGGTAACTTCGCTGGATCAATTCTTTCCCATGACTTCGTTGAAGCTGCGCTGATGCGCCGTGCAGGCTGGGGCGTGTGGATTGCTTACGATCTGCCTGGTTCATATGAAGAACTGCCGCCGAACCTGCTGGACGAGCTGAAGCGCGACCGCCGCTGGTGCCAGGGTAACCTGATGAACTTCCGTCTGTTCCTGGTGAAAGGGATGCACCCGGTTCACCGGGCGGTGTTCCTGACCGGCGTCATGTCCTACCTGTCTGCCCCGCTGTGGTTTATGTTCCTGGCGCTCTCTACCGCGCTGCAGGTTGTACATGCTTTGACCGAGCCGCAGTACTTCCTTCAGCCAAGGCAGCTGTTCCCGGTCTGGCCGCAGTGGCGCCCTGAACTGGCGATTGCGCTGTTTGCCTCGACCATGGTTCTGCTGTTCCTGCCTAAGCTGCTGAGTATCATTCTTATCTGGTGCAAAGGTTCTAAAGAGTACGGCGGCTTCCTGCGAGTGACCTGTTCACTGCTGCTTGAAGTGCTGTTCTCCGTACTGCTGGCACCGGTGCGTATGCTGTTCCACACCGTGTTTGTGGTCAGCGCATTCCTGGGCTGGGAAGTGGTCTGGAACTCACCGCAGCGTGATGATGACTCCACGCCGTGGGGTGAAGCCTTTATGCGCCATGGCTCTCAGCTGCTGCTGGGCCTGGTCTGGGCGGTGGGCATGGCCTGGCTGGACCTGCGCTTCCTGTTCTGGCTGGCGCCGATTGTCTTCTCGCTGATCCTGTCGCCGTTCGTTTCCGTGCTCTCAAGCCGGGCGAGCCTCGGCCTGCGCACCAAGCGCTGGAAGCTGTTCCTGATCCCGGAAGAGTATTCTCCACCGCAGGTGCTGGTGGACACCGAGAACTATCTGGAGCTGAACCGCAGCCGTACGCTGGACGATGGCTTTATGCACGCGGTATTCAATCCGTCGTTTAACGCCCTGAGCACGGCGATGGCCACGGCTCGTCACCGCAAGAGCCTGGTACTGGAGATTGCCCGCGACCGTCACGTTGAGCAGGCGCTGAACGAAACGCCGGACAAACTCAACCGCGACCGCCGTCTGGTCCTGCTGAGCGACCCGATGACAATGTCGCGCTTGCATTACCGCGTGTGGGCGAACCCGGAGCGTTATTCTTCCTGGGTTGATAGCTATAAAAAACTGCAGCTTAACCCGCTGGCGCTGACGGTAAAGTAAGGCCGTAACCAAATGAAAATGCCGACCTCAGCGTCGGCATTTTTTTGCCTTTTAATCGGCGATGGTTATACTCAGCGCGTTCTGAACAGGAGTGCATGCGTGGGTAAAATAATTGCGGTACTGACGATGGCCTTTCTGCTGAGCGGCTGCGGCAGCATTATCAGCCGGACGGTGCCGGGGCAGGGGCACGGAAACCAGTATTACCCCGGCGTGCGCTGGGATGTACGCGAAGGCGCATGGCGCTACATTACCGTGCTCGACCTGCCGTTTTCGCTGATCTTTGACACTCTGCTATTGCCGATTGACGCCAGCCATGGGCCGTATGAATAAACGCTAGCATTCATCCCACTCGTCTGCCGCTGTACGTCCCTCTTCGGTGTCCAGCGGCGGCTCAAGCTGAAATTCACCTTCGTCCCACTCGTGCAGCGTATTCTCTTCCAGCCACTCCTGGCGCAGCTCAATTTCATCGAAATCACCGTCAAATACGCTTTGAGCGGCTTCGCCACTTAGCATCGGCAGGCATTCGCCTTGCTCGCTGTCGTCGGTGAAGAACTCGGCCTGCCACATGATGTCGCCATCCTGCAAAACGTACTTCTGGAAATTGAATTGTTCGACGCTGGCGCTCTCTTCATCCACGCTCGGGTTATCGGCAAGATACTGCTCCCGCGCGGCATCAATGGCTTCTTCCAGGGTTGCATACATGCTCATGGTCATCTCCTTGTGGCAAAGGTCGGGGAGCGGTTGCTCCGTTACGATTTCCAGTTAATTGTTGACGCTGTTGGCAAATCTGCAAGTCGGAGATTTATTCCCCCGGAATACGGAGTCGTTCGGCAGGCTGGCGCAGCGTCATCCATGAGTAAAGCGCGTTAAACAGCACCACGCTGGCAGTGACCAGGAAGACGGTGCGGAAGCCGTAACTGGCGGAAACGGCGGCGCCGAGCAGCGGGCCGGTGACGTTGCCAATATCGCGGAAAGACTGGTTGTAACTGAAGATACGGCCCGAGATCTGGCTGGAAGAGTTATAGACCAGTAGCGTTTGCACGGCGGGGAGCAGCGCGCCGTCAGCCGCCCCTAACAGGAAGCGTAAGATCCCGAGCTGCCACGGATTTTGCACCAGTGACATCGGGATAAGCAGCAGAACGGAGATCGTCAGCGCGCCAATCAGGATCTTTTCCGGGCCGATGCGATCGCCCAGCTTGCCGAGCCTCGGGGCGCTGATCAGCGCCGCGACGCCAGGCACGGAAGCAATCATCCCGCTAATAAACGCCAGGTTGCTGACATTTCCGGCGAGATCGCGGACGTAGAGCGTTAAAATCGGTGCAATAGAGCCGGTGGCGACCTGGATAATCATCGTGGTGACAAACAGGCTTAGCACCAGGCGGGGATTCTTCAGTGAGGTAAGCACCTGGCGGGCGTGAAGCATATCTTTTTTCGAAACTGGCGTGAACGACTCACGGATAAAAAACAGCGTCATCACAAAGCAGATAAACAGCACCAGCGAGGTGATAAAGAACACCGAGCGGAGTCCGTAGCTGTCCGCCATCAGGCCGCCCATCAGCGGGCCTAGCAGTGCGCCGCTGACCGCTCCTGTAGACAGCGTGCCAAGTGCCCAGCCGCTTTTATGGCGTGGTATTTGGGTGGCGATCAGTGCGTTGGCATTAGGCACAAATCCACCCAGCAGGCCAAGTAAGGCCCTGAGCGCAAGAAATTGCCAAATGTTTTGTGCGAGACCCATCAACAGCATGACGACAGACATGCCAAGCGCGGAACGCAGCAGCATAAGTTTTCGGCCTTTACGGTCGGCAAGTCCGCCCCAGAAAGGGGATGCCACGGCAGAAAACAGGAAGGTAATGCTAAAGACCAACCCGGACCACATGTTCAGCTGGCTGTGGCCGGTGACGCCGAGTTGCTCAACGTAAAGCGGGAGGAAGGGCATGACCAGGCTGAATGCCGCGCCGGTCAGGAAGCAGCCAACCCAAACGACGGCCAGATTACGCTTCCAGTTGATAGTGCAGTCAGGGGGAGTCATACCGCTCCGAAGTTGCCAGTGCCAAAGAAAAGAGAGGGAATTATTACTCTGCTAATTATGCGCCTGTTGGTATTGGGCTGGCAAATCAAAGGGCTTTTTCGATCAAACGAACGGCAAAAAAAAGCCGCCTGAAAAGGCGGCTGTCAGGCGTTATTTGTAGCGATCGGGCATGCCTTCCGGGCGCGTCTTAAAGCGGCGATGCAGCCACATATACTGTTCCGGCGCCATCAGGATGCACTTCTCCACAATTTTGTTCATCCAGCGCGCCGTCTCCTCGGGGCTTTCAAGCGGCGGGTTAAGTTCTGGCTGAATAATCGTCAGCTCGTAGCCCTTGCCGTCCGGCAGGCGACGAGGAACAAACGGTACGGCGCAGGCGCCGGAGAGTTTGGCGAGCGTGTAGGTTCCCGTCGTCGTCGCAGCTTGTTCAACGGCGAAGAACGGCACAAACTCGCTGCCTCTCGGACCGTAATCGTGATCCGGCGCGTACCAAATAATGTCGCCATTTTTCAGCGCGCGGATCATGCCTTTCAGGTCTTTGCGGTCAATCATGCTTTTATTGGAACGCATACGTCCCCAGGTCTGCAGCCAGTCGAGCAGCGGATTGTCGTTGGGGCGATAGACGCCGATGCCCGGCGTTTTAATGCCGAAAATACGGGCGCCCAGCTCCAGCGTCAGGAAGTGAATGCCAATCAGCAAAATACCCTGCCCGGTTTTCTCGATGCCTTTAACGATCTCGACGCCTTCGTAGCGGCACCATTTATTGATACGCTCGGTAGACCAGAACCAGGCCATGCCGGTCTCAATCAGCCCCATGCCGACGGACTCGAAGTTGGCGACAACCATCTGTTCGCGTTTTTCCTCGCTCATGTCCGGGAAGCAGAGTTCAAGGTTGCGATAAGCTATTTTCGCGCGGCGTTTCATCAGGCGTTTTGCCAGTCTGCCCAGCCCGCAGCCGATGCGATACAGTACCGGGTAGGGAAGCTGTACCAGCAGGTATAAAAAACCAATGCCAAGCCAGGTGAGCCAATAGCGCGGGTGCAATAACGCACGAGAGAATTGCGGTAAGTTCGTCATGTAAAACCTTTGTGACGGCAATTGCCGGATCTTCTAATCATTCCATTGTGGCATTTTTTGGCGCAGAGCCAAAATACGCGGCGTCGGAGTGCCTGATATTTCATCGATTGTTGCCGCAGATGCCTCTGAGTGAGCAAAATGTAGCGTAAAACGTGGGGATGTAAATAAGCGTTATTTGCTTTATGATGCAGCCCACTTTTTTTCAACGATTGCGAGCGAACACCATGCCAGTGTTACACAACCGCGTATCGAATGAGGAGCTGCGCGAGCGCATGCTTGCCGAAACCGAGCCGCGCACGACCATCTCATTCTACAAATATTTCTCTATCGAAGCACCGCAGGCGACCCGTGATGCGCTGTATCAGCTATTCCTGAGCCTGAACGTGTTTGGCCGCGTCTATCTGGCGCATGAAGGGATCAACGCTCAGATTAGCGTCCCGGAAAGCCGCGTTGATGCCCTGCGTGAAGCGATTTACGCGTTCCATCCGGCATTAAATAATCTGCGCCTGAATATTGCGCTTGAAGATGACGGTAAGTCCTTCTGGGTGCTGCGCATGAAAGTGCGTGACCGTATTGTTGCCGACGGTATTGACGATCCTACCTTTGACGCAAGCGACGTGGGTGAATATCTGAAAGCTGCCGAAGTGAATGCGATGCTCGACGATCCGAGCGCGGTGTTTATTGATATGCGTAACCACTACGAATATGAAGTGGGGCACTTCGAGGACGCCGTTGAAATTCCGGCCGACACCTTCCGTGAGCAGCTGCCGAAAGCCGTGGATATGATGCAGGATGACAAAGAGAAGAAAATTGTCATGTATTGCACCGGCGGCATTCGCTGTGAAAAAGCCAGTGCCTGGATGCGCCATAACGGCTTCAAAAATGTGTACCACATTGAAGGCGGGATCATTGAATATGCGCGCCGTGCGCGTGAACAAGGGTTGCCGGTGCGCTTTGTCGGTAAAAACTTTGTTTTTGATGAGCGCATGGGGGAACGTATTTCTGACGATGTGATCGCCCATTGCCACCAGTGCGGAACACCTTGCGACAGCCACACCAACTGCAAAAATGACGGCTGTCACCTGCTGTTTATTCAGTGTCCGGTCTGCGCTGAGAAATTCTCTGGCTGCTGCAGTGAGATTTGCCGTGATGAGCTGGCGCTGTCTCCAGAAGAACAGCGCCGCCGCCGGGCGGGTCGCGAAAACGGGAATAAGATCTTTAATAAATCTCGTGGAATGCTGAATACCACGCTAGGTATTCCTGACCCTGAGAAGTAATAACATTCCCCCGGTTCGCCGGGGGAGTATTTTACTGGCGCACGCCTTCGACAGAAATAATCAGGTCAACGTCCTGGGAAGCCGGACCCAGATCCTGAGTAATATTGAAGTCCTTCAGCTTAATTTTACCCTCGGCCTCAAATCCCGCGCGCACACCGCCCCACGGATCGTCACCCTGACCCATCAGTTTAGCCTTGAGCGTGACCGGCTTTGTCACGCCGTTCAGCGTCAGGTTGCCGGTAATATCCAGCGTCTCGCCGTCTTTCTTCACATCGGTTGAGGCGAAGGTCGCCTGCGGGAATTTAGTCACATTGAGGAACTCTGCGCTACGCAGGTGTTTGTCACGCTCGGCATGGTTGGTATCCACGCTGGTGGTATTGATGGTGACGTTGACTTTATCTGCAGCAGGGTTTTTCTCGTCGAAGGTAAAAGTCCCGTCAAAATCACGGAAAGTGCCGTACAGCCAGCTGTAGCCGAGATGCTGAATACGGAAGTTCACAAACGCGTGCTGACCCTGTTTATCAATTTTATAGTCAGCGGCAACGGCTGAGCCGGTGGTGAATAACAGAGCGCTTAAGGTGGCTCCCAGCAGGATTTTCTTCATTGTCTTACTCTCCATAGTTAACGGGATGCTTTCCCCAGCATGCGCTTGAGGGTGGCATCTTTATCTAGAAAATGGTGCTTAAGGGCCGCAAGGGCGTGTAGTACGGAAACAATCACCACGGTCCACGCCAGCCAGAGATGAACTGTCCCGGCAAGGTCGGCCTGCGCCCCGAAGTCCGTCAGCGTGGCGGGCACATCAAACCAGCCAAACACGCTAATGGGTTTACCGTCAGCCGTTGAAATCAGATACCCGCTCAGCAAAATGGCGAACAATAATGCATACAGCAAAATATGTGCGGTAAGCGCGCCGATGCGCGTCAGGCGTGAATAACTTTTTAACGGTGGCGGCGGAGGCGATATAAAGCGCCAGAGAATACGAATAGCCAGAGCAGACATTAACAAGATGCCGATGCTCTTATGTATTTCTGGTGCTTTATGGTACCAGACGTCGTAATAGCCCAGCGTCACCATCCACAGTCCGAGTGCAAACATACCGTAAACCGTGGCGGCAACCAGCCAGTGAAGCAGAACCGAAAAATGTCCATAGCGTTCGGGTGAGTTTCGCCATTGCATATTTATGCGTCCATGTATTTTCTAAAGAAGCTAAAACATAGGCGTTCTGTTAACAGCAGATCAACATAAATATCCGTATTTCGATATATATTTATTGTATGTCTGTTTTTTTGAATAACACTTGCGGCAGGCGTTCAGTAGAGTCGAATGAATATGATCTTTTTTGATTGAGAAGAGTATTTATTGACGGTTAATCATTTGCGCTAAAACTATATTTAATTAATTTTACGTCAATAATTGTCAATATAACAGGAGTCTGAATAATCAAAAGAAATAGATATAAGCCAGATCGAGAAGTGCAAGCATTGCCCAGAGGAAAAGATACAGAATAAAGTGCTCGCGAATATTGTTGGTTAAAAATTGAATAAAGCGAATCATGATGGCCCCAAGGAAAAGTGGCGGAAATGCCCGCCACTCGGGAATTCTACGCCGTTTTGAAGCGAGAAAGTACAAACGGGGATAAATCAAAGGCAGGTTTTTGACCCAAAGCAAACTGGCAGGCAATTTCGCCTAAAACGGAGGCGAATTTGAACCCGTGCCCGCTCAGCCCGGTAATGATCAGGGTGTTGTCATGGCCGGGGAGGGTATCAATGATGAAATCTTCATCCGGCGAATTGTCATAGGTGCAGGCTTTACCGTGCAGGCAGCAGCCGATACCGGGTAAAAATTCGCGCAAGAACGGAAAGACTTCAGACCCATCGCTGGCGACAGCGCCAAAGGGTTTACGCTGTTCGGGGGAGTCAATCAGCTGCCCGCCGTTGTGTTTGCCCAGCTTCAGTTCGTTGTCTTCCGCCGGGAAGCCGTAATACTGATCGCCGTTGGGTGTTTCTGCGGTAAACGCCGGGAATTTGTTGTTCTCGCTGTAGCGGCCATCGGCCTGGTGCCAGGCAAAGATCTTGCGAACGGAGGCGATCGGCAGGTCCGGCAGCAGTTTGGTGACCCAGGTCCCCGCGCTGACCAGCAGTTTACTCCCGTGATATTCACCTTCTTCAGTCACGACGGTGACACCTTCGTCGCCGTGGCGAATTGCCGTTACCCTACAGTTAAAAAGCTGAGCGCTGCCGCCTTGCTTAGCAAGGTTGATGTAGGTTTCGATGGCCAGCTCGCTTTTCAGCACGCCTGAGTCCGTCTCAAACAGGCCGACGTAGTTTTCAGGCACAGCAATCTCCGGCCAGCGGGCGGCAATGGCGGCGGCGTCCAGGGTTTCAACCGGCAGGGAAAATTTCTCCGCGCTGGAGGCGACATTGCGAATAAAGGGCGAATCAGATGGCCCCAGGTTAATGACCCCGGTGCGGTGGAAGAGCTTCTCACCGCTGGCTTCCGCCAGGGCATCCCACAGTTTTTGTGCTCGCAGGACCAACGGGACATATTTTTCACCTTCGCCATAAGCATGGCGCATCAGGCGAGTGTCGCCGTGGTGGCTGCCCTGGTCATGCGGCGGGTGGCCGCTGTCGATCATCAGTACCTTCAGGCCCGAGTGTGTGGCATAGCAGCCTGCGGCGGCACCGACGGAGCCGCTGCCGACAATGATGAGGTCGTAGTTCATAAGCTTTTCTCTGTGGAAAATTATCTGTAGCAGGGTAATTAATTCACCGGAGCGATGCAATTGACGGTGACGCTTAAAATAAAAAAGGCACCCCGTTGGGTGCCTGTGGCCATTGTTAAGCATGTGTCGTCAATGCTTGCGATAATCGCTTTCCTGGTAATCACTGGATTCAATTTTGGCTATCCCGGCCTCAAGGATGGAAATAAATTGCCGGGCGACATCGGTGGTCAGCCAGAGGGTCTGACCGATTTCGGTTTCATCGTGCTTCTGATTATTGGATGTCAGGTAATGCAGGCGCAGCATCATAGCGTCGTAGCTGTCGACGGTGCTGATATCCCATCCGACGAGGGGATGAGTCTGAATAACATCACTATTTTTTTCCATCATAACCCCTTTTATACGTGTTTAAAGACAACGACTAGTGAGGTTCATGCGTGATTTATCGTGAAGCGACTTAAGTATATCAACACTCTTGCGGTCATGGGGATGAAATAATTACCTGGTAACACTTTTTCCACATTATCCGAGAAAAGCGAACAATAAATCGACAGGCTATTCCGATGTAATCGGAAAGAAAGGCAGGAACGACTTTAGCGGCGTTTAAAAAATAATCAAATCGGCGAGGGAAATAAAAAAAACCGGATGGCGACACCCGGCAAAAAGTACCAACATACTTGAGGGTATTAGTCGGCAGAGAACCAATCGTCAGCGCTTTCCCAGGTTTCCTGGAGGATCTCGCTGATTCGCGTTTTGTCTTCTTTGGCACCGCCCAGCACGGAGAGGTTATTGCCGGAGGCATAACGTACCTGCACTTCACTGCTGGTGTCGGGGAAATGTTGATTGATACGGCGGGAAAGCTCACTGGCAAGGGCATCGATAGCCCCGGCTGGCAACGGTGTGGTTTTGGCTATAGTCACTTCAATACGCATAACGACCCCCTGTACAATATACTGGATATTTATACAGGCTTAATTTCCAGTAAGCAACAGGGGGCGTTGAAAAATTTAGCCTTTAACGGACCAGACGACCTCTTCACCCGCCAGGAACGGTACGATGCTGTCGTCGCCGGCTTCAATCAGCTCCGGCATTTTCTCCGCGACGCGAACCAGCTCGATACTCTCTTCATTGACCGGCAGGCCGTAGAAGCGCGGGCCGTTCAGCGAAGCGAAAGCTTCAAAATGCTGCAGCGCGTTCATTTCTTCAAATACCGTCGCATAGGCACCCAGCGCGGAAGGCGCGTTGAAGCAGCCGGCACAGCCGCAGCTGGCTTCTTTGCGATGACGTGCATGTGGCGCAGAGTCGGTGCCGAGGAACACGCGATCGCAGCCGCTGGCGACCAGCTCGCGCAGGGCTTCCTGATGGACGCTGCGTTTCAGAATAGGCAGGCAATAAAGGTGCGGGCGAATGCCGCCTACCAGCATGTGGTTACGGTTAAACATCAGGTGCTGAGGGGTGATCGTCGCGCCAATCAGCGAGTTGCCTTCTTTCACGTACTGGGCGGCATCTTTGGTGGTGATATGTTCAAACACCACTTTCAGTTCAGGCATCTGGCGACGCAGCGGCTCCATGACGGTTTCAATGAAGCGCGCTTCGCGATCGAAAATATCGATATCAGCATGGGTGACTTCGCCATGAACCAGCAGCGGCATGCCAATTTTCTGCATACGTTCAAGCACCGGCTGGATGGCTGCGGTGCTGGTTACGCCGTGTGCGGAGTTGGTTGTGGCGTTCGCCGGGTAAAGCTTGGCGGCGGTAAACACGCCTGCATTGAACCCGCGTTCGATTTCGTTGGGATCCAGCGTGTCGGTGAGATAGCAGGTCATCAGCGGCTCAAATTTTTGCCCGGCCGGCACCGCATCAAGAATGCGCTGGCGATAAGCGATAGCGGCTTCCACGCTGGTCACTGGAGGCACAAGATTGGGCATGACAATCGCGCGGCCATAGGTCTGGCTGGTGTAAGGCACCACGGTTTTCAGCATCTCACCGTCACGAAGGTGAATATGCCAGTCATCTGGGCGGCGGATTTTTAATACCTGAGGTAATGCGGTCATCAATGTGCTCCGGCGTGAGAGGGAAATCAGTCATCAAGGGCTGGTTTTATGCCGGGCACTAAGGATAAGGGGAAACGTTATCGTTTGCACCCCTTATGTTGCTCATGTTGTACAAAACCCTCAGAGCGCATGAACGGCTCTGAGGGGCAGGGGCTATTCCGTTAACGGAATGATTATCTCACCGGGTTTTACTTCAATGCCTTTGGCATATTTCTTCGCCAGCGACTCGCCGGTGCTGCGGTCTTCGCTCAGGATATAAGCAGGCTGCTGATTGAAGTAGCTGCGCAGGGACTGGTTAAGGTAAGGGATCATGGTCTGCAGCACGGTCTGCATTTTTTGCGGTTCAACCTGGGCGTCAACCACCTCCATTTCCTGCAGGTAGATGGCGCCTTGCTCCTTATTGAACACCGGTAGCGCTTTTAGCTTGAGCTTCAGAATGGCTTTTTGGTTACCAAACAGGGATGTCATGTCGAGATTGGCATCGCCGGTCAGGGTAATTTTATTCGGCTCTTCCCGTCCAATCTGGCTGACTAAATGGGTTAATACCACATGGGCTTCAGCCACGCCGGGCAGGCCAATATCCTTCGAGAAGTTATTGTGTTTTTCCAGCGACTGGTTGATTTCCTGTTCGCTCACGCTGTACTGCGTTAACTGGTTGCATCCTGAGAGCAGGCCGCTAAGCATCAATGCGGCGGCAAAAACAATCTTCTTCATAGGCTTCCTCAAAATAGCGGCTCCAATGCCGTGCCTTGCTTTATCAGCATAATGCGGCACGGCGGGAGCGGCTACCGGAAAAAGATGATACGAGAAAATTATCCCTGACCGCCTGGCTCCAGCATCGTTGGCTCAACGGGCCTGAGGCTAAACTGCCACCACAGGGCGGCAAGAGTGATACAGCCGATAATGCCGAGCATGGCCCAGGGTAATTCCGGCTGCTGCAGGGCTTTACCTGCGTCAAACAGCCAGCCGCCGCCGGTATAGCCTAGCGCGCCCCCCAGCGACAGGCCCAAACGGCTGAACCCCATGTAGCTGCCGCGGGCGCGGGCATCCGCCAGCGAGGCGCTGAGCGTTTCCCGAGCAGGCTCGGCGATGATTGAGCCGATGTAGAAGGTACAGATCAGGGCGAAAAGCTGCTGTAGGTTGGAGGCCAGACCAATAGGCATCAGACTCACCGTCATCAGCACCAGGCCTGCCATTAAGCGTTGCTCCAGGCGGAAGCGCCTTTCACTCCAGCGGGCAATAGGGTAGAGCAGCGTCAGCGAAAGCGCGGCTTCAATGGCGTACATCCATTTTACCGCCGACGCGGTACCGGCGATGTCGTTAACCATCAGCGGCAGCATCAGCATGACCTGCACGGCCAGCATGTAATAGCCGGTGAGCGTCAGGACATAGGTGATAAAGCGTTTATCGCGGAATACGCGGCCCATGCCTTCGCGCATCGGGGTGCGAATAGTCGAAAGCTTATAGGCCGGCAGCAGCCAGGCGTTAAGCGCCGCGCACAGGACAAACATGACGGCACCGACGGCGCACACCAGACGGAAGTCGTACTGCAACAGCCAGCTACCCAACAGAGCGCCGATCACCGCGCCCGCGCTATCCTGCATCATCAGGATGGAGAAGAAGCGGCCGCGGTGCTGAGGGCGAACCAGTTTGACGACCAGCGCCGAGCGGGGCGGATCGAACAGCGTTCCGCCAATAGCGGAGAGCAGGCAGGAAAGCCATAGCATCCAGGGTTCCGTGGCGATGCCCATGGTGGCAAAGCCTGCGGCCCGCAGCAGCATGCCGGTAACAATCATCGGTTTAGCGCCCAGTCGGTCAGCAATTGCGCCGCCGAAGACGCCCAGCCCCTGCTGGATAAACTGACGCAGACCCAGGGCAATCCCGACCATTAAAGCGGCCCAGCCCAACTGGTCAACGAAGCGAATAGAAATCAAAGGGAAGACAACGAAAAAGCCTAATACCACTAACATGTTATCAAGCAGCAGGAAATATTTACCCAGGCTCCTTGCCTGCGCTACCCGCGACATCTCCCCTCCAGGGAACCTCATTACACGCGACAAGTCTTTATTCTCGCTTGCCATTCGGGCTTTTAATACCTGATGCAGGACAATATTTTTTTATCGTGCAACGAGTTTGATTCAAGGCTTTCATCGAAAAAAGTGATGTTGCTTCATGTTGTTGTTTTCACACGGCGGTCAGGCGCAGGTATAGTAATAAGATGAGCCCCGTCAACCGGGATGAAGGAGTGGGAAAAACATGTTTGGCTACCGCAGTAACGCACCAAAAATTCGCCTGGTGACTGACCGACTGGTGGTGCGTCTGGTTCATGAGCGTGATGCCTGGCGCCTGGCGGATTACTACACGGAAAATCGTCTGTTTCTGAAGCCCTGGGAACCCGTTCGGGACGAGAGCTACTGCTATCCTTCGGGCTGGCAGGCAAGGCTGGGCATGATAAGCGAAATGCACAAGCAGGGCAGTGCTTACTATTTTGCGCTGCTCGATCCGGAAGAAAAAGAGGTTATCGGCGTGGCTAACTTCTCCAACGTGGTGCGTGGTTCCTTCCATGCCTGTTATCTCGGGTACTCCATCGGTGAAAAGTGGCAGGGGCAGGGGCTAATGTACGAGGCATTAACCAGCGCCATTCGCTATATGCAACGTAGCCAAAATGTGCATCGTATTATGGCCAACTATATGCCGCATAATCAGCGCAGCGGCGACCTTCTGGCGCGCCTGGGCTTCGAAAAAGAAGGCTACGCAAAGGATTATTTGCTGATTGACGGCGCATGGCGGGATCACGTTCTTACCGCGCTGGTTAATCAAGACTGGACCCCGGGTCGTGGAGTTTAAAGATGAAATATCAGTTAACGGTGATTGAAGCCCGCGTTATCGGCAGCCTGCTGGAAAAACAGCTCACTACGCCAGAACAATATCCCATGTCCGTCAACGGCGTGGTGACCGCCTGTAATCAGAAAACAAACCGTGAACCGGTGATGGATCTGAAAGAGCATGAAGTCCAGGACACGCTGGACGGTCTGGTCAAAGGCCATTATTTGCGAACCGTCAACGGGTTTGGCAACCGCGTAACGAAATACGAGCAGCGTTTTTGCAACTCCGAATTTGGTCATTTAAAGCTAACGCCAGCGGAAGTGGCTGTGGTCACGACTTTGCTGCTGCGCGGCGCGCAAACGCCGGGTGAGCTGCGCAGCCGCGCCGGGAGAATGTTTGAGTTCACCGATATGGCGCAGGTAGAGGCGACGCTGGAAGGGCTGGCTGGCCGTGAAGACGGGCCGTTTGTCGTGCGTCTGCCGCGAGAGCCGGGTAAACGCGAAAGTCGCTACATGCATCTTTTCAGCGGTGAAGTTGAGGCATCTGTGTCTCTGGAACAAAGTATCAGCCCGGTTGCAGACGATCTCAGCGCGCGAGTGGACGCGCTGGAAACTGAAGTCGCCGAACTTAAACAGCGTCTGGATTCCTTGCTGGCGCATTTGGGAGATTAAGGATGACGAAATTACGTATTGGCGTCGTGGGGCTGGGCGGGATCGCGCAGAAAGCCTGGCTTCCGGTTCTGGGAGCATCCGGCGACTGGTCGCTGGTGGGCGCATTTTCACCGACCAAAGCGAAAGCGCTGCCGGTGTGTGACACCTGGCGTATTCCGTATATCGATTCGCTCAGCAATCTGGCGGCGCAGTGCGATGCTGTTTTTGTGCATAGCGCCACCAGTTCCCACTACGCGGTGGTGAATGAGCTGCTCAATGCCGGCGTTAACGTCTGCGTGGACAAACCGCTGGCGGAAAACCTGGCCGATGCCGAAAAGCTGGTGGAGCTTGCTGAACGCAAAAAGCGCACCCTGATGGTGGGCTTTAACCGCCGTTTTGCCCCGCGTTACCAGCAGTTAAAGGCAAAGCTGACCGCCGGGGCATCCTTGCGGATGGACAAACACCGCAGCGACAGCGTCGGCCCGGGGGATCTGCGCTTCACGCTGCTTGATGACTATCTTCACGTCGTGGATACCGCGCTCTGGCTTGGCGGCGGCGGCGCTCAGCTGCAAAGCGGGACGTTGCAAACCAACGACTCAGGGCAAATGCTGTACGCCGAACACCATTTCAGCCAGGGCAACCTGAGCGTGACCACCAGTATGCATCGCCGTGCCGGGAGCCAGCGAGAGTGGGTGCAGGCGGTGACCGACGGTGGGCTGTATGAGGTAACCGACATGCGTCAGTGGCGCGAAGAATGCGGCGCCGGCGTGGTGGAACAGCCTATTCCCGGCTGGCAAACCACGCTGGAGCAGCGCGGCTTTGCGGGCTGTGCACGTCACTTTATCGACTGCGTGGCGAATCAGACGGTGCCGGAAACCTCCGGCGAGCAGGCGCTGCTGGCGCAGCGTGTCGTCGAGAAGCTCTGGCGCGAGGCGATCAGCGAATAAGCTGTAACATATCGCGGTAGCAATTCAGCGCCGTATCGGTAGACTATGCCGACTTGTCATCATCCATGTACGCCTGCATTGCAGGCGTTCATGTTTGTGGAATAACAGAATAAATGAACCTATTAAAATCGCTGGCGGCCGTCAGCTCGATGACCATGTTTTCACGCGTACTTGGTTTTGCGCGCGACGCCATTGTGGCAAGGGTATTTGGGGCAGGAATGGCGACGGATGCCTTCTTTGTTGCGTTTAAGCTGCCGAACCTGCTGCGTCGAATTTTTGCCGAAGGCGCGTTCTCCCAGGCGTTTGTGCCCATTCTGGCCGAATACAAAAGTAAGCAGGGCGAAGATGCCACGCGGGTCTTTATCTCTTATGTTTCCGGGCTGCTGACGCTTGCGCTGGCGCTGGTCACCGTCCTCGGGATGCTTGCGGCGCCCTGGGTTATTCTGGTCACCGCGCCGGGCTTTGCCGACACGGCGGATAAATTTGCGCTAACGTCGAGCCTGCTGCGCATTACCTTCCCGTACATTTTACTGATTTCGCTGGCGTCGCTGGTGGGGGCAATTCTCAACACCTGGAACCGCTTCTCTGTGCCAGCGTTTGCCCCAACGTTCCTTAATCTCAGCATGATTGGCTTCGCGCTTTTTGCCGCCCCGCACTTTAATCCGCCGATTCTGGCGCTGGCCTGGGCGGTTACGGTAGGGGGCGTATTACAGCTGGCCTATCAGCTGCCGCATCTGAAGAAAATTGGCATGCTGGTGCTGCCGCGTATCAGCTTTAAGGATGCGGGCGCAATGCGGGTTATCAGGCAGATGGGGCCGGCTATCCTCGGCGTTTCCGTCAGCCAGATTTCACTGATCATCAACACCATCTTTGCTTCGTTCCTGGTGTCTGGATCGGTTTCCTGGATGTATTATGCCGACCGCCTGATGGAATTCCCCTCCGGGGTTTTAGGCGTGGCGTTAGGCACTATTCTGCTGCCGTCGCTGGCGAAAAGTTTTGCCACCGGTAACCACGATGAGTATTCCCGCCTGATGGACTGGGGGCTGCGTCTTTGCTTCCTGCTGGCGCTCCCAAGCGCGGTGGCGCTGGGGATTCTGGCAAAACCGCTGACCGTCTCTTTGTTCCAGTACGGTAAGTTCTCCGCATTCGATGCCCTGATGACCCAGCGGGCGCTGGTGGCGTATTCGGTCGGCCTGATGGGGCTTATCGTGGTTAAGGTTCTGGCGCCAGGCTTCTACTCCCGGCAGGACATTAAAACCCCGGTTAAAATCGCTATCGTGACGCTGATTTTGACGCAGCTAATGAACCTCGCGTTTATCGGCCCGCTGAAACACGCCGGACTTTCCCTGTCGATTGGTCTGGGCGCCTGTATTAACGCTTCGCTGCTTTACTGGCAGCTGCGCAAGCAGGATATCTTCCAGCCGCAGCCAGGCTGGACGGCATTTCTGCTGCGCCTGGTCGCCGCCGTACTGGTGATGTCTGCGGTACTGATTGGGATAATGTACGTTATGCCCGCCTGGGATCTGGGCAACATGCCTTATCGCCTGCTGCGGCTGATGGCGGTGGTGGTGGCCGGCGTCGTCGCTTATTTCGCGACGTTATTGCTGCTGGGCTTCAGGCTGAAAGATTTCGCCCGCCGCACGGTTTGATTTTTTCTGGGTGGATGACGATTTCGTCACGCCGCCCTATTCTTTATATGTTGAAAGGTTAATTAGGTGACAGAGCGATGAGAGGAATAATCACAACCTGGTTCGAAGAGAAGGGCTTCGGATTTATCAAAGATGAAAACGGCGAAAACCGTTATTTCCATGTGATTAAAGTCGCCAATCCGGAGCTTATCAAAAAAGACGCGTCGGTGACCTTCGAGCCGGGTACCAATAATAAAGGGCTGTCGGCGTTTGCCGTGAAAGTGGAGCCGGAGAGCAAGCATCTGTTTATTGCTGGCGAGCGGCTTAAAATTACCTCGATCAAATCTTTCGTGGTATACAGCGAAGAAGAGCCGGCTGACGGTAAGATTGATAAAGAAAATGCGGTGCTGTCGGTTGGGCTGCTGATGAACAGCATTCGCCCGAAGGCAGAGAAAAAAGAAGGGGAAATGCGCACGGTAAAAAAACTGGCCGTGACCACGTTCCAGGGCGAAACGCATCTGTTCTCAGAGGATGAGATTGATATTGAGGCTACGGTAAAAGTCCTGAAATCGCTGAAATAAGCGAATGGCTGGTCAAGGAGAGGGTTGACCAGCCGTTTTCATTGGCGAGCAAAATCAAATAGTGATTTTTTTACCGCCCCGATTGCCCTGCGACGTGGCCTGCCCGTCGGCGCCATAAAAGTCTGGGGCCTGGTGCGGTTTTAATACCGCAATTGCCTGCTCATTACGGGTCATCTGGTCTTCCAGTAACCAGCCGTTATGCTGGTTAATGTCCCGCAAATGCAGGGTTTTTTGCGTAATCGTCTGCCAGCGCTGGCTAACGTCCAGGCTGGTGACCGCGCCGGCGTTTTGCTCCGCGCGACGCTGTTGCTCCAGGTAGTCCAGCGTAGCCAGCAGCGAGCTTTTATCTTCAGTTATACGTTGCAGCGCATTGCTGTTTATCTGGCCTGCGGAAAGCTGCAGCTGTTCAGCGTCCATCACTTCTTTCAGTGAATTCAGCACTGCGGTCATTTGGTCCAGCACTTCTAACAGACGACTCACCGTTATTTACTCGACAAATAGCTTTGGGCTTCCTGGATCAGCGCGTCGGCGATTTTGCCGGTATCCATCTTCAGGTCGCCGTTACGAATAGCCGTCTTCAGCGCTTCAACGCGTTCCATATTGATATCGCCGGTGCCTGGCTGCATCAGTTTGGCCTGCGCATCGCTCAACTTTACGCTGGTGCTGTTGGCGGTGGTGGATTTTTCAAGACGGCTTTTCAGCGTCTGTGGATCGCTGGTTTCACGTGGTTGAACAGTGCTTACCGGTTTCAGTGGCGACGTGCGATCAATGCTCATTGTTCTCTCCTCATCGAGGGGCTCGCGGCGTAAGAGCCAGTCAGTATCATTAGTTGATAGTACTATCGGCAGTCGCCGCGGAATCTTTAAAAAGATTATAGATTAATCAGAATATTCCCATCAGCATCCACAGTCCCGCTCACCACCTGCCCTGAGGACATGCGAACGCGGGCATTTTGCGCGACAGCGGCGTTATTCAGCGCTTTGCCTTCGCCGTTAACGCTAAAGCCTTCGCCGGAAGCAATCACCTGAACCTGCTGGCCGGCTTTCACTCGCCAGGCCTGGCGCACCATCGTCTGTATGACCGGCTGCCCGGGCGCAATATCCCGAAGCGAAACGGCGTCCGTCGCCTGGCCGAGATCCAGCATAGTCCGTGGCGGCAGTTGGTCAAGGCGGCCCTGAGTTAACTGCACGCTACTGGCATCGATCCTTGCACCGCGGGCAATCGGGCGGCTGGCAACCACATACTGACCCGTGGCTATCACCTGAACCTGGATAAACCGTTTGTCGCTGCCACAGCGGGCCATGACGCTAACGTTACCCCACAGTTTGGCATTTCCGGGCGTTGAGAATTCGGGCTGAGGGCAGGCAGGAAGCTGAGTCTCCGGCGTTTTCACCCTGACGCTGACGTCATCGCTAATCCCCGCCAGTCGCTGTTGAAAATACTCAGTCAGTGGCCGATCGAGTGCGCCTGCCATAGCCAACTGAACGAACAGCAGACTGGCTATACCGCTCAGGATTTTCAGACTTCTCATCGCGCTTCTCCGTATTCAGATTGCGGTGATTTTAACCGCGAGCCGTTTTGATCAAGGCGATAAATAGCGACGTATTTTGCGTTTATTCCACCCATCGCGTACGCGTAAGGCGCTTTAAGCTTTCGGACGATTCCTAATTCTATGGACTATGGAGGAAGCATGCTCGATAAACTGGACGCCGCACTGCGATTTCAGCAAGAAGCGCTTAATTTGCGTGCCCAGCGCCAAGAGATTCTGGCCGCGAATATCGCCAATGCCGACACGCCGGGCTTTCAGGCGCGCGATATCGACTTTGCCAGTGAAATGAAAAAAGTGATGGAGCGCGGACGCGTTGAAGGAGGCGGCATGTCTCTGGCGCTCACTTCGGCACGCCATATCCCGGCTCAAACCCACTCCACTCCGTCGCTCGATCTCCTATACCGCGTACCCGACCAGCCAGCCATGGACGGTAATACCGTCGATATGGACCGTGAACGTACGCAGTTTGCCGATAACAGCCTGAATTACCAAACAAACCTCACGGTGCTTGGCGGGCAAATCAAAAGCATGATGTCGGTGCTACAGGGATAATCAATGGCCTTACTCAATATTTTCGACATCGCCGGTTCGGCTATGACGGCCCAGTCCAAACGCATGAACGTGGCGGCAAGTAATCTTGCCAACGCCGACAGCGTCACCGGACCTGACGGCCAGCCTTACCGCGCAAAACAGGTCGTTTTTCAGGTGGATGCTGCCCCTGGTGCTGCGACCGGTGGCGTTAAAGTGAGCAACGTGATTGAGAGCGATGCGCCCGATAAGCTGGTTTTCCAGCCGGGTAACCCGCTCGCGGACGCTCGCGGCTATGTGCGTATGCCAAACGTTGATGTGGTCGGGGAGATGGTCAACAGCATGTCCGCCTCTCGTAGCTATCAGGCCAACGTCGAAGTGCTTAACACCGTGAAGGGCATGATGATGAAAACGCTCACTCTCGGTCAGTAACAGGAGCCTATATGTCCATTGCAGTCAAAGTGAACGATCCGACTAACAATGTTGATCCTACGGCTGGTGCATCGAAAAACAGCCTGACCGGCAACAGCGCCGCAGACCTGCAGGGCAGCTTTCTGACCCTGCTGGTGGCGCAGTTAAAAAACCAGGATCCGACCAACCCGATGCAGAACAACGAACTGACCACGCAGCTGGCGCAGATCAGTACCGTTAGCGGCATCGAAAAACTCAACACCACGCTGGGCTCCGTTTCCGGCCAGATCAACCAGAACCAGTCTCTGCAGGCCAGCGCCCTGATTGGTCATGGCGTCATGATCCCGGGCAACAAAATCCTCGCGGGTACCGATTCGAAAACCAACACCATCAGCACCACGCCGTTTGGCGTTGAGCTGCAGCAGGCCGCGGACAAAGTCACGGCCACCATCTCCGATAAAGACGGCAAAGTGGTGCGCACTATCGAGATTGGTGGACTGAGTGCCGGGGTGCATACCTTTACCTGGGACGGCAGCGCCAACGACGGCACCAACGTGCCGGACGGCTCTTATACCGTGGCGATCAATGCCACGAATGGCGGGACACAGCTGGTGGCTCAGCCGCTGGGCTTCGCTATGGTGAGCGGTGTTATCAACGGCAAAGATGGCCTCAAACTGGATCTCGGGACCTACGGTTCTACGACCCTCGACGCAATCAGGCAAATTATTTAAGCCTATAACCTAAGCAGGAGTAAGACATGGCGTTTTCTCAAGCGGTCAGCGGCTTAAATGCTGCGGCCACCAACCTGGATGTGATTGGTAACAACATTGCCAACTCCGCCACCTACGGTTTTAAATCAGGTTCGGTCTCTTTTGCCGATATGTTCGCAGGCTCTAAAGTGGGTCTGGGCGTTAAAGTCGCGGGCGTGACCCAGAACTTTGGCGACGGGACGACCACCGGGACCGGTCGTGGCCTGGACGTCGCTATCAGCCAGAACGGCTTCTTCCGCCTGGTAGACAGTTCCGGCTCGGTGTTCTACAGCCGCAACGGCCAGTTCAAGCTGGATGAAAACCGTAACCTGGTGAACATGCAGGGCCTGCAGCTGACCGGTTACCCGGCAACCGGCACGCCGCCAACCATCCAGCAGGGCGCCAACCCGGTTGGGTTGTCTATTCCGAACACGCTGATGCCGGCGAAGACCACCACCACCGCGTCCCAGCAGATTAACCTGAACTCTACCGATAAGACCCCGACCGTAACGCCGTTCGATCCTACCAATGCGAACAGCTACAACAAGAAGGGCACGGTCACCGTTTATGACAGCCAGGGTAACGCCCATGGCATGGACATTTACTACGTTAAGAGCGCGGATAACGCCTGGCAGGTTTACACCAAAGACTCTTCCGTAGCGGGTTCTACGGCAACGTCCGCCGGGTTTATGCGTTTCGATAACAACGGTAACCTGCAGGGGATCACCGCCGGTGTCGCCGATCCGATTCCAAACCCGAACACGCTGCAAAGCAGCATCCAGGTGACGACCGGCCCGACCAACGGCGCGACGCCTGCCACCTTCTCGCTGAGCTTCCTGAACTCCATGCAGCAGAACACCGGCGCGAACAACATCGTGGCCACCAACCAGAACGGCTATAAGCCGGGTGACCTGGTCTCTTACCAGATTAACGATGATGGCACCGTGGTCGGGAACTACTCCAACGAGCAGAACCAGCTGCTGGGGCAAATCGTGCTGTCCAACTTTGCTAACCCTGAAGGTTTACAGTCGCAGGGCGATAACGTCTGGACCGCGAGCAACTCTTCCGGCGTCGCGCTGCTGGGTCTCGCGGGCACCGGTAACTTCGGTACCCTGACCAGCGGTGCGCTGGAGTCTTCGAACGTGGATCTGAGTAAAGAGCTGGTCAACATGATCGTCGCGCAGCGTAACTATCAGTCGAACGCGCAGACCATCAAAACCCAGGATCAGATCCTCAACACCCTGGTTAACCTGCGCTAAGCGCCTGAAGGGACGGCTTAATGGATCATGCAATCTACACCGCCATGGGCGCTGCCAGCCAGACGCTGAATCAACAGTCAGTCACGGCCAGCAACATGGCGAACGCTTCCACACCGGGCTTCCGCGCGCAGCTTAATGCTTTGCGTGCTGTCCCGGTTGAAGGGCTTTCTCTGCCAACCCGAACTCTGGTGATTGCTTCAACGCCAGGCGCCGATATGACGCCGGGTCAGCTGGACTACACCTCGCGTCCGATGGACGTTGCTTTGCAGCAGGATGGCTGGCTGGCGGTGCAGACGCAGGACGGCGGAGAAGGCTATACCCGCAACGGTAACATTCAGGTTAGTCCTGCCGGTCAGTTGACCATCGGTGGCCGGCCCGTTATCGGTGAAGGTGGCCCTATTGCGGTGCCGGAAGGGTCGCAGCTTACCATTGCTGCGGATGGGACGATCTCCGCGCTGACCCCGGGAGATCCGCCGAATACCGTGGCGCCCATCGGCAGACTGAAGCTGGTGAAAGCCACGCAGCAGGAGGTGGTACGCGGTGATGACGGGCTTTTTCGTTTAAACCCCGCCGCCCAGGCGACACGCGGTGCCATCGCGCAGGCCGACCCTACCATTAAGGTGATGTCCGGCGTACTGGAAGGCAGCAACGTCAAACCTGCAGAGGCAATGGCGGATATGATCGCCAACGCCCGCCGGTTTGAAATGCAGATGAAAGTTATCGCCAACGTTGATGAAAACGAACAGCGCGCTAACACGCTGCTGCAAATGACCTAACGCCCGGCTTACTTATTACAGGATTCAAACATGATCAATTCTTTATGGATCGCCAAAACGGGCCTTGATGCACAGCAAACCAATATGGATGTGATTGCCAACAACCTGGCAAACGTCTCCACCAATGGTTTCAAGCGTCAACGCGCCGTGTTTGAAGATTTGCTTTATCAAACCATTCGCCAGCCGGGGGCTCAGTCTTCTGAGCAGACGACGCTGCCGTCTGGTTTACAGATCGGGACCGGTGTTCGTCCGGTGGCCACTGAACGTCTGCACAGCCAGGGCAACCTGTCTAAAACGGACAACAGCAAAGATGTGGCCATCAAAGGCGAAGGCTTCTTCCAGGTTCTGCTGCCGGACGGTACCGCCGCGTATACCCGCGACGGTTCTTTCCAGGTTGACCAGAATGGCCAGCTGGTGACGGCGGGCGGTTTCCAGGTGCAGCCTGCGATTACCGTGCCGGCAAACGCGCTGAGCCTGACTATCGGCCGTGACGGTGTGGTGAGCGCAACCTTACAGGGGCAGACCGCGCCGGTACAGGTAGGGCAGCTGAACCTGACGACCTTTATGAACGATACCGGTCTGGAAAGCATTGGTGAGAACCTCTACACCGAAACGCAGGCATCCGGTGCGCCAAACGATTCCACGCCGGGATTGAACGGTGCAGGTCTGCTCTATCAGGGCTATGTTGAGACCTCAAACGTAAACGTTGCTGAAGAGCTGGTAAACATGATCCAGGTTCAGCGCGCCTACGAAATCAACAGCAAAGCGGTCAGCACGACCGACCAGATGCTGCAAAAACTGACGCAAATGTAAGGCGTGTGCCGACGCGTGAAAGCGCGTCGGCTGCCGTGACCTGAAGATGAAAGCAATGCAAAACCCAATGGTGCTCCGTCCTGTTGTCCTGAGTCTGGTGTTTGCCGTAAGCGGCTGCGCCTTTGTGCCTAGTAAACCGCTGGTTGAAGGGGCCACGACCGCCCAGCCGGTGCCTGGTCCTTCGCCAACGATCAACGGATCAATATTCCAGACCGCGCAGCCGATGAACTACGGCTATCAGCCGCTGTTTGAAGATCGTCGTCCGCGTAATATCGGCGATACCCTGACCATCCAGCTTCAGGAAAACGTCAGCGCCAGTAAAAGCTCCTCGGCGAATGCCAGCCGTGACGGAAAAACAGCCCTCGGCTTTGACACCGTTCCGACCTTTGCTTCGGGATTATTGGGGAATGGGAAAGCTGACCTGAACGCTTCCGGCAGCAATGGCTTTAACGGTAAAGGCGGCGCCAATGCCAGCAACACCTTCAGCGGCACCTTAACGGTAACCGTCGATCAGGTGTTGGCCAATGGAAACCTGCACGTCGTAGGTGAGAAACAGATTGCCATCAACCAGGGGACGGAATTTATCCGCTTCTCTGGCGTAGTGAACCCGCGCACCATCAGCGGCAGCAACACCGTTGCGTCGACCCAGGTGGCGGATGCCCGAATTGAGTATGTCGGTAACGGCTACATTAATGAAGCGCAGAATATGGGCTGGCTGCAGCGCTTCTTCCTTAACGTATCGCCGATGTAAGCGAGGGTACCATGGTGAAATATTTATTTGGGTTGGTTGTGCTGCTGACAGCGGCTTATGCATCAGCTGACCGCATTCGCGATCTGACCACCGTGCAGGGCGTGCGTGAAAACTCCCTGATTGGCTACGGCCTGGTGGTTGGGCTGGACGGCACCGGCGACCAGACGACGCAAACGCCGTTTACCACCCAAAGCCTGAACAACATGCTTTCCCAGCTGGGTATTACCGTACCGACCGGCACCAATATGCAGCTTAAAAACGTTGCGGCGGTGATGGTGACGGCAAAATACCCGGCGTTCGCGCGAGCAGGGCAAAACATTGATGTTGTGGTGTCCTCTATGGGTAACGCGAAGAGCCTGCGCGGCGGTACGTTGCTGATGACGCCGCTCAAAGGCGTGGATAACCAGGTTTATGCCCTTGCGCAGGGTAACGTGCTGGTGGGCGGCGCGGGTGCGGCAGCGGGGGGCAGCAGCGTCCAGGTAAACCAGCTTAACGGCGGGCGTATCACCGGCGGGGCGGTCATTGAACGCGAGCTGGCCGGGACCTTCGGCAACAGCAATACCCTCAATCTGCAGCTTAATGATGATGATTTCAGCCTGGCCCAGCGGATCACCGACACCATTAACCGCTCCCGTGGCTTTGGTAGCGCCACCGCGCTGGATGGCCGTACGATCCAGATCCGCGTGCCAAGCGGCGGTAGCTCTCAGGTTCGTCTGCTGGCGGATATCCAGAATCTTGAAGTGAGTATGCCAGTGCAGGATGCACGCGTGGTGATTAACTCCCGCACGGGTTCCGTGGTGATGAACCGCGAAGTGACGCTGGATAACTGCGCCGTTGCGCAGGGGAATCTGTCGGTGACCGTTAACCGTCAGAATCAGGTCAGCCAGCCGAATACGCCATTTGGCGGTGGTCAGACCGTGGTGACGCCGCAAACCCAGATTGATTTGCGCCAGAGCGGCGGGTCGGTACAGCGCGTTAATTCCAGCGCCAACCTGAATAATGTCGTCCGCGCGCTGAATGCGCTGGGCGCTACGCCAATCGACCTGATGTCGATTCTGCAATCCATGCAAAGCGCAGGCTGCCTGCGTGCGAAACTGGAAATCATCTAATGCTGACTGATGCCCGTTCACTTGCCAATGCCGCGTTTGACGCCAACTCGCTCAATGATTTAAAGGCGAAGGCCGGACAAGATCCTAAGGGCAACCTGAAGGAGGTTGCCCATCAGGTGGAAGGGATGTTCGTGCAGATGATGCTGAAAAGCATGCGTGAGGCGCTGCCGAAAGACGGTCTGTTCAGCAGCGAGTCCACGCGGATGTACACCAGCATGTATGACCAGCAGATAGCTCAACAGCTGAGTGCGAAAGGGCTGGGGCTGGCGGATGCGATGGTTAAGCAAATGAGTAACGAGCAGGTCGAGCCATCGGAAACGGCAGGTCAGGTACCGATGAAACTCGACCCGCAAACGGTCACCAGCTACCAGAACCAGACGCTAACGCAAATGGTGCGTCAGGCCGTGCCTCGCGCGCCTTCTAACGAAGAGCCGATGAGCGGAGACAGCAAAGACTTCCTGGCGCAGCTCTCGCTGCCGGCGCGTCTGGCCAGTGAGGCCAGCGGCATTCCGCACCACCTGATTCTGGCACAGGCCGCGCTGGAGTCCGGCTGGGGCCAGCGTCAGATCCGCACCGAAAAAGGCGAGCCGAGCTTTAACCTGTTCGGGGTTAAGGCAACGCCGGGCTGGAAAGGGGCAACCACGGAAATCACCACCACCGAATTTGAAAACGGTGAGGCGAAGAAAGTGAAAGCGAAGTTCCGCGTTTATAGCTCTTACCTGGAAGCGCTTTCTGACTACGTTGGCTTGCTGACGAAAAACCCGCGCTATGCTGCCGTGACGAATGCGTCTTCAGCAGAGCAGGGCGCTCAGGCGCTGCAGAATGCCGGTTACGCAACGGATCCGAACTACGCACGTAAGTTGACCGGCATGATCCAGCAGCTGAAAGCCATGAGCGACAAGGTTTCCAAAGCCTACAGCACTGATTTGTCGAATTTGTTCTGAAGAGACTCAAGTCCCGTGGCCTGCTGCCGATAATAGGTAGCAGAACCTTTGACCACACGCTATCAAGGAACCTTCATGTCCAATAGCCTGATTAACAGCGCCATGAGTGGCCTGAGTGCTGCCCAGGCGGCATTAAGCACCGTCGGCAATAACATTTCTAACTATAACGTAAGCGGTTATACCCGCCAGACGACGATTCTGTCCCAGTCAAAAAGCACCCTGACCGGGGGCGGCTATATTGGCAATGGCGTGTATGTTAACGGCGTGCAGCGTGAGTACGACTCCTTTATCACTAACCAGCTGCGTGCGGCCCAGACGCAGAGCAGCGGGCTGACAACCCAGTATCAGCAGATGTCAAAAATCGACAACATTCTGTCCGGGACGACCAACTCGCTGTCAAAAACCATGCAGGATTTCTTCTCCGGCCTGCAGACGCTGACCAGTAATGCTCAGGATCCTGCGGCTCGTCAGGCGCTGCTGGGCAAAGCGGATGGTCTGGTAAACCAGTTTAAGGTCACCGACCAGTACCTGCGCGATCAGGACAAGCAGGTTAACCTGTCGATCAGCAGCAGCGTGGACCAAATCAACACTTACGCTAAGCAAATTGCGAATCTGAACGACCAGATCTCTCGCCTGAAAGGTGTGGGCGCGGGTTCAGCGCCAAATGACCTGCTGGATCAGCGCGATCAGCTGGTTAGCCAGCTAAACCAAATTGTTGGCGTAGACGTCAGCGTGCAGGATGGGGGTACGTACAACGTATCTATCGGCAATGGTATTAGCCTGGTGCAGGGCGACACGGCTAACCAACTGGCGGCGGTTAACTCCAGCGCCGATCCTTCCCGTACGACAGTCGCTTTTGTCGATCCGATTGCCGGTAAAGTGGAAATTCCAGAAAGCCAGCTGAATACAGGTTCTCTGGGGGGGCTGTTTACCTTCCGTACTCAGGATTTGGACAGCGCTCGTAACCGTTTGGGCCAAATGGCTCAGGCCTTTGCGACGGCCATGAACAGCCAGCACACCCAGGGCTATGATGCCAACGGCGACAAAGGCACCAACCTGTTTACCGTCGGTGGCCCAACGGTCCTGAGCAACAGCCGCAATACCAGCGGCACGCAGCTGACCGCGACCACCACCGACAGCAAGCAGATTCAGGCCAGTGATTATAAGGTTGAGTTTGTGGGCGGAAACTGGAAAGTGACCCGTCTGTCGGACAACGCCAACATTAACCCCGGCACCACAACGGACGCAAGCGGCAACGTCAGTCTGAACTTTGACGGGCTGAAAGTTGGCGTGAGCGGCACGCCTGCCAACAGCGAAAGCTTCACCGTTAAACCGGTATCCGACGCGGTGGTGAATATGAGCCTGGCCGTGAAAGATGAGGCGAAACTGGCGCTGGCAAGCGATCCTACCGCCGGCAAGAGCGATAACCGTAACGCTCAGGCCATGTTGGATCTGCAGAACTCCAAACAGGTCGAAGGCAACAAGTCGTTCAACGATGCGTATGCCACCCTGGTCAGCGACGTGGGTAACAAAACGGCAAGCCTGAAAGTGACCAGTACCACCCAGGGAAATGTTGTGACGCAGCTAACCAAGCAGCAGCAATCAATCTCCGGGGTTAGCCTCGATGAAGAGTATGGCAACCTGCAGCGTTACCAGCAGTACTATATGGCTAACGCCCAGGTCCTTCAGACTGCATCAACGCTGTTTGATGCGTTGCTGAACATTCGCTAACGGGAGCCAGCGTCATGCGTATCAGTACCCAAATGTTGTATGACCAGAACATGCGCGGCATTAGCGACGCGCAGAGTTTATGGCTGAGTTATGGCGAGCAGATGAGCACCGGTAACCGCGTTAACCGGCCATCAGACGATCCTGTTGCAGCGTCTCAGGCGGTGGTGCTTTCCCAGGCGCAGTCGATGAACGACCAGTACAAACTGGCGCGTACCTTTGCGACCCAGAAGGTTTCGCTGGAAGAGAGCGTTTTGCAGCAGACGGTCTCTTCAATACAAAGTGCCCAGGAGAAAGTAGTTTATGCTGGTAGCAGCGGAACGCTGAGTGATGACGACCGTGCTTCACTGGCAACCGATCTCGAAGGTATTCGCAACCAAATACTGAACCTGGCTAACAGTACCGACGGGAACGGTCGTTATATCTTTGCTGGTTACAAAACGGAAGCCGCGCCTTTTACCGGCGGGGCAGGTAGCATCACCTATCAGGGCGGAACGCTTCCGATTACCCAGCAGGTTGACACCGCCCGGACCATGACGATTGGTCATACCGGCAATGATGTTTTCAATCGCATCTCCAGTAACGCCACACCGGAACCCGATGGTTCGCCGAGCGAGACCAACATCTTTAATATGCTGGACTCTGCTATCGCAGCCTTGAAAACGCCAACGGCCGGGCTGGACGACGCAGGCAAGAAAGCCCTTGATGATGCGGTCGCGAAAACAAACCGTGGTCTGGGCAATGCCCTGAGCAATGTGTCAACCGTACGCGCTGAGTTGGGTACCCAGCTCAATGAGCTGAGTAAACTGGACGACCTGGGCAACGAACGAGCGCTGGCGCAAACGGACCAGATGAGCCAGCTCGTGGGCGCAGATTATACGGCCACCGTGTCTAACTATGTTCAGCAGCAGGCTGCGCTCCAGGCCTCTTATAAAGTCTTCACCGATTTGCAAGGCATGTCGCTTTTCCAGATGAATAGCCGATAGTCTTCAACGTTTTGGGCGCGTTATGAAACTGAACGCGCTTTATATGCCCGCTTCCGCACCCCGGAGCGGGCTTTTTTTTGTGTATTTCACCAACCGCAAACTTCGTGTTCGTCTTCCGTGTCATAAGCGCGGACGGTGTTGACCAGCTCTTTGACCACTTCGGCAGCGACGTCCGGGATCAGCAGCGTCATTGGCGTTTCTGTCTCATAATCGACCGAGACGCCGTTACTGTTGTTAGTGACGCTGACGGTATAAGTTGCTTTGCCCATCATGATTACCTCTGGCTGTTGACCACTTTACCCAGGCCGTTGCCTTCCAGTTTTGCTTCAGGAGAGGCGAAGAAGTCGATATTGAAATAAGTGTCGTCGGTCAGCAGCTCAATGCGGTGCCACTTCTGCGGCGGAGAAATTGCAAAGGCTCCGGCCTCAATAACGATTTCCACGTCGGGTGTTGTTGAGTCGGCGTCGGGAAACCCAAAATATTTCACCGTGCCTTGCATGACGGCGAGACGGCCAAAAACGCCGGCTTTGGTGTTATGGTGAGTAAATAAAGCGGCAGGGGCGGTCTCTTTAGTCCAGAACGGCGTAGCACGGGTATGTACATAGTTTTTGGGAATAGTCAGCATAATAAGATTCCTTCTGTCATTACATAGAGCGGAGCACTTCCGGGGCGACGAAAAAGTCGATGTTGAAGACGGCGTCATCGGTGAGCAGCTCGAGGTGATGCCATTTCTCTGGCGGGAATACACCGAAGTGGCCTGCTTCAACAATCAGTTCTGCTTCTGGCTCGGGCGAGGTGGAGTCGGCATAGCCCAGGTAGCGAACCTTTCCTTGCATGACGCTCAGGCGAGGGTACACGCCGGGGCGCGTGCCTTTATCGAGATGTCGCTGAAACAGGCCCGCGGGGGCCGAGTCTTTATCCCAGAAGGGAGAAGAGCGGGTGTGAATGCAGTTTGGCGGTACAGGGAGCATGGTGCGTTTCTCCTCAATAATTCCTGCAAGCATTACATCATACAATTAGCCGAAATGTTTATCATAAAGTGCATTTTAAATGCATCTTATTGACTGGCAATTTTCTTGCTCATTGATCGGGTTGGGAAAATAAAAAAGCCGGTCAGGTGACCGGCTTTTGACTTAGCGCTGGAGATTATTCTGCGCTTTGTGGGCGAGTCGCTGGCGCCGTGGCCTGATGGCTGGCGCTGTGCCCGCCGGCAGAACCTTTCCCGCTGAAGCCAAAGTCCGGGCGAACCCAGTCGCTTTGGCGAGGCGCTTCAGGCGTGTATTCCGGAGCCGGAGCACGGGTCATTGGCGCCGTGGCGTGCTTAGGGGCAGCAGAAGATTCGGTGTTAACCTCCTGGACCACAGGCGCGGTTTCTACCACAGGGGCTGCTTCCACAACAGGTTTTACTTCTTCAACTACTGCAACCGGCGCTTCTTCAACCGCTGGAGCCTCTTCAACCGCTGGAGCCTCTTCAATCGCTGGAGCTTCTGCAGCTACCGGCGCTGGTTCGCTGACTTCTGCGATCGCCTGAGCAGTTTCTTCCTCTGCAGGAGAAACCTGTGCCACGATCTCTGCGACAGGCGCTTCATCCACTGCGGCAACCGGCTGCGGCTGTTCAGCCACCGGCGCTTCAGTCACTTCTGGATGGGCTGTTTCCACCACGGCAGGTTCAATACCGGTTTCCACCGCGTTCACCGGCTCGATAACCTGAACCTCTTCAGCAGAGGTCACGGCTTCTACCGCAGCAGCGTCAGCCACATTGACGTGCTGAACGTCTTCGTGAGCCTGGAATACCTCTTCCTGAACAAGCTGATCCTGTGGACGAGCTACAGGGTAGGTGATGAACACTTTCCCGGATGCCAGCTCTGGAGAGGCGCATGCAGCTGCCAGTGGCATCGGAGATACCGCCGGATAACGCTCATCACGATAGCGACGACGGCGCTGGCCGCTTACGCGCAGGTGACGAGGTGAGCGACGTGAACGACGCGGCATACCGGCAGTTTCACGGTTTTCGCCGTTTTCATCCTGCTGCTCTGCATTTACCGGGGCTTCTACCACCGCCGGCAGTGCAATCGGTGCCAGTTCGGTACTGGCCTGCTCAACCTGAGTTTCTTCCGCTGCAGGTGCGTCGGCAGATTCGAAGCGAACTTTCTGGTTCAGCTGGCGCGGTTTACGGCGCTGCATAACCTGAGTACGTTCTTCCTGCTCGGCATCTTGCTCAATTACGTTGTCCTGCTGCAGCGCTTTAACTTCCTGCTGTGCCTGACGTTTCTCATCAGAGCGACGGCGGTTACGCTCGCGACGCGGCTGTTGCTCGTCACGGGACTTCGGCTGTTTTTCAGCATCGTCAACGGCAGCAACAACGTTCTGGCGTGATTCACGAACTTCCGCATTTTGCTGCTGGCCGTTACGACGGTTACGACGATTCTCGTCACGACCTTCGCGCGGTTCGCGAGCATCACGGGCTTCATTGTTGCGGTCATCGCGGTTATTGCGATTGTCACGGTTATCGCGATCGCGATTGTTACGGTCACCGCGTTCACTACGATCGCCACGATCGCGTCGGTTGTTCTGACGGCGGTTATTGTTACGACGATCCTGACGCTGTGTATCAGAGCCGGTCGCTTTCTCTTCCTTCACTTCTTTCACTTCGGCTGCAGCGCTGTCGCCGGCGAAGAGTTTTTTCAGTGCAGAGAAGAAGCGGCTAACCAGACCCGGCTGTGCAGCGGTATCTGCTTTTGGCTGAACGGCCGGTTTCGCTGCGGCAACAGCAGGTTTGTCCGCTGTGGTTTCCTGTGGCGCAGGCGGCACTTCAGGCATCACAAAGGTGGCCAGAGCCGGTTGCTCAGGGCGCTTACGCTCGGTGTACTCTTCATCGGATGGCATCGCCATCTCTTCTTCATGCAGCTTAGGCAGCATGTAGCTCAGCGTTTGCGTTTCTTCGCCTTTACGCACGCGCAGTACGGAGTAGTGCGGGGTTTCCATCTGATCGTTTGGCACGATAATCGCGCGTACGCCGCCCTGGCGTTTTTCAATGGCGCTTACCGCATCACGTTTTTCGTTCAGCAGGTAAGAGGCAATCGGCACAGGCACGATGGCGTGAACTTCTTTGGTGTTCTCCTTCAGCGCTTCTTCTTCAATCAGACGCAGAATGGAGAGCGACAGGGATTCGTTATCACGAATGGTGCCGGTACCGCTACAGCGAGGGCAAACGTGATGGCTGGATTCGCCAAGAGACGGGCTCAGACGCTGGCGCGACATTTCCAGCAGGCCGAAACGTGAAATGTGGCTAATCTGGATACGGGCTCTGTCCTGACGCACGGCTTCACGCAGGCGGTTTTCAACTGCGCGCTGGTGGCGAACCGGCGTCATATCGATGAAGTCGATAACGATCAGGCCGCCAAGGTCGCGCAGACGCAGCTGACGGGCAATTTCATCGGCCGCTTCAAGGTTGGTGTTGAAGGCGGTTTCTTCGATATCGCCGCCGCGGGTTGCACGCGCGGAGTTGATGTCGATGGCGGTCAGGGCTTCGGTGGTATCAATGACGATAGAACCGCCCGACGGCAGACGGACTTCACGCTGGAAGGCGGACTCAATCTGCGACTCAATCTGGTAGTGGCTGAACAACGGGATTTCACCGGTGTAGAGCTTAATTTTGCTGCTGAAATCCGGGCGACCCAGGGCAGCGATGTGCTGGCGAGCCAGCTCGAGCACTTTCGGGTTGTCGATCAGGATTTCGCCGATGTCCTGGCGCAGGTAGTCGCGGAAGGCGCGGACGATAACGTTGCTCTCCTGGTGAATCAGGAACGGAGCAGGGCGGTTTTCAGCGGCTTTCTGAATGGCTTCCCAGTGCTTAAGGCGGAAGCTCAGATCCCACTGCAGCGCTTCGGCAGACTTGCCCACGCCAGCGGTACGTACGATAAGACCCATACCATCCGGCAGTTCAAGGGAAGAAAGCGCTTCTTTTAATTCGGTACGGTCATCACCTTCGATACGGCGAGAAATGCCACCGGCGCGAGGGTTATTTGGCATCAGAACCAGATAGCTGCCTGCAAGGCTGATAAAGGTGGTTAAGGCTGCGCCTTTGTTACCGCGTTCTTCTTTATCAATCTGGACGATCACTTCCTGGCCTTCGCGCAGAACGTCTTTAATGTTCGGGCGACCGTGGGAAGCGTAGTTCGAAGGGAAGTATTCGCGGGCGATCTCTTTCAGAGGAAGGAAACCGTGTCTTTCTGCGCCATAATCAACAAACGCCGCTTCCAGACTGGGTTCAATACGGGTGATTTTGCCTTTGTAGATGTTTGCTTTTTTCTGTTCGTGTCCTGGGCTTTCAATGTCCAGATCGTACAGACGTTGCCCATCTACAAGGGCGACACGCAACTCTTCTTGCTGAGTTGCGTTAATTAACATTCTTTTCATCGTAACTTACTCATTATTCTTACATTGGCGACAGAGCTGCGGGCATGGTGACGCTAACCGGGAGTGAACCGATGGCCTCGTGACTAAACGCGTGTCGCCAACCTCACGGTTGTCGTTTGCTGAGAGGCGCAAAGTGTCGGTTGCCTGTATTTCATGCGGAAATACAGCGCAATTATCGTGGGAATAACCTTAGAATATTTCTTAAGAGTTGATTCCATATTACCGGTCAGGCTGCAACCCGCAGCCCGCTAACTGCCTGAAAGTACAATACGTCTTACGCCATTGCTGCGTGGATGGACGTTCAGGCAAAATGGGTATTCCGCAAACTTTCTTGTTCTAACAAGATTCAACACGGAAAACCGCAACATTATTCCACTGCTAACCTTGTTATAGCAAGATGACTTTTGCTATTAGCGTCCTGTTTCTTACAGTTTTTTAACCGTTATCTTAACCTCGCCACAAAGGGGATAAGAAAAGGCGGTCTGGACGGTTTAAAACAGAACAGATTGTCAGTTAAGCACATAAAAATGAGTGGCGCTATGCGCCAGGGCTATTTAGAATCGCCGACCATGAAAACAGAGACTCCATCAGTAAAAATCGTTGCAATTTCGGCCGATGAAGCCGGGCAGCGTATCGACAACTTTTTGCTCGCTCGCCTGAAAGGCGTGCCAAAAAGCATGATTTATCGCATCGTGCGTAAAGGCGAAGTGCGGGTGAATAAAAAACGCATCAAGCCAGAGTACAAACTGGAAGCAGGCGATGAAGTGCGCATTCCGCCGGTACGCGTTGCCGAGCGTGAGGAAGAAGCCGTTTCTCCGCATTTGCAAAAAGTCGCTGCGCTGACCGATGTCATTCTTTATGAAGACGACCACATTCTGGTGCTAAACAAACCTTCCGGTACGGCGGTACACGGCGGCAGTGGCCTGAGCTTTGGGGTGATTGAAGGACTGCGCGCCCTGCGTCCGGAAGCACGCTTCCTTGAGCTGGTGCACCGCCTTGACCGCGATACGTCCGGCGTTCTACTGGTTGCTAAAAAACGCTCTGCGCTGCGTTCTCTTCATGAGCAGCTGCGCGATAAAGGCATGCAGAAGGATTACCTTGCGCTGGTGCGCGGGCAATGGCAGTCGCACGTAAAAGTCGTGCAGGCGCCGCTGCTGAAAAATATTCTGCAAAGCGGGGAGCGCATCGTGAGAGTGAATAGTGAAGGCAAGCCTTCTGAGACTCGTTTCAAGGTGGAAGAGCGCTACGAGTTCGCGACTCTGGTTCGCTGCAGCCCAGTCACCGGGCGCACGCACCAAATTCGTGTGCATACTCTGCACGCAGGGCACCCCATTGCTTTTGACGATCGCTACGGGGACCGCGAGTTCGATAAGCAGCTTGCGGGCACCGGGCTCAATCGCCTGTTCCTGCATGCTGCAGCGCTGAAGTTTACCCACCCGAATACCGGGGAAGTGATTCGCATTGAAGCGCCACTGGACAATCAGTTAAAGCGTTGCCTGCAGGTTTTACGCAACGCGAAATAAAGAAAAATGCTCCGCTTTGACGGAGCATTTTTATTACGCCAGCAGCGGGTTACAGTCTTCGTTGCGCAGCATTTCACACAGGCTGATGAGCGGCAGTCCGATTAGCGTATTCGGATCTTTTCCCTCCAGCCTTTCAAACAGCGTGATGCCCAATCCTTCGCTTTTAAAACTCCCGGCACAGTTGAGCGGCTGCTCCTTTTGCACGTAGCGGCGAATTTCATCCTCCGTCAAATGACGAAAATGAACATCAAAAGGTTCACACAGCGTTTGTAGCTGCCCGTTGGCAGAATTATACAGAGCCAGGCCGGTATAAAAGGTCACGATAGTGCCCCGGGCCAGCAACAGCTGCTGTACGGCATTCTCCTCCGTGTGTGGTTTCCCCGCTATCTGGTTGTTCAGGATGCAAACCTGATCGGAGCCAATAATAAGATGGTGGGGAAAACGCGCTTTTAAGGCCTGCGCTTTGGCCTGGGCGAGACGAGTCACTAAGTGTCGGGCATCTTCCCCGGCGAGCGGCGTCTCATCGACCTCTGGTGCCGCGGTGATGAAAGACAGTCCGAGCTTTTCAAGCAGGCTGCGGCGGAACGGGGAGGTGGAGGCCAGAACAATCGGTTTCATATTTTTTTCATTAAAGATAGCGAATTGGATGAAGGCATTTTAAACTGTGCCACCGCAATGTGTGCGAATAAACCCGTCATATTTTAAGCCGCAGGGGCGTTACCTGCACTCACTCACCCCAGTCACTTACTTTAGTAAGCTCCTGGGGATTCGTGAGCTGGGTGCCTGCCTGCAACTTAAACTATTTAGGGTAGAAATGGCAAAAGGCGCTGTTTCCAGGCCTTTTTCTTTGACTCTATGACGTTACAAAGTTAATATGCGCGCCCTATGCAAAAGGTAAAATTACCCCTGACTCTTGATCCGGTTCGTACGGCTCAAAAACGCCTTGATTATGAAGGAGTGTATGCTTCCGATCAGGTTGAGCGTATCGCCGAGTCTGTAGTCAGTGTGGACACTGATGTAGAATGCTCCATGAGATTCGCTATCGATAACCAGCGCCTCGCGGTCTTGACCGGTGATGCAAAAGTTACGGTAACGCTCGAATGCCAGCGTTGCGGGAAACCGTTTGAGCATCATGTTCACACAACGTATTGTTTCAGTCCGGTCCGCTCTGACGAACAGGCTGAAGCACTCCCGGAAGCGTATGAGCCGATTGAGGTTAACGAATTCGGTGAAATCGATCTGCGGGCGCTGGTAGAAGATGAAGTTATCCTCTCCCTGCCTGTGGTTCCGGTGCATGATTCTGAACACTGTGAAGTGTCCGAGGCGGACATGGTATTTGGCGAACTGCCTCCAGAGGCGGAAAAACCAAACCCATTTGCCGTATTAGCCAGTTTAAAGCGTAAGTAATTGAGGAGTAAGGTCCATGGCCGTACAACAGAATAAACCAACCCGTTCCAAACGTGGCATGCGTCGTTCCCATGACGCGCTGACCACCACCACCCTGTCCGTGGACAAAGTTTCTGGCGAAACTCATCTGCGTCACCACATCACTGCCGACGGTTTCTACCGCGGCCGTAAGGTTATCGCTAAGTAATCTGGCGCAACCTTGAGACGTCTAACCCTAGCGTTAGATGCCATGGGTGGGGACTTCGGTCCTTCCGTGACAGTGCCTGCAGCTTTGCAGGCACTGGACTCTAACTCTTCGCTTAATCTTCTTTTAGTCGGCAATCCCGACGCAATCACGCCATTACTTGCCAAAGCTGATTTCGAGCAACGCTCACGTCTGCAGATTATTCCTGCGGAATCGGTTATTGCCAGTGATGCCCGACCTTCTCAGGCGATCCGCGCCAGCAGAGGATCGTCAATGCGCATTGCGCTGGAGCTGGTTAAAGAAGGGCGGGCAGAAGCCTGTATTAGCGCAGGAAATACCGGTGCGCTGATGGGGCTTGCGAAATTACTGCTCAAGCCGATAGACGGGATAGAGCGCCCGGCGTTGATGACCGTCTTACCTCATCAGCAAAAAGGTAAAACGGTGGTGCTTGATCTCGGCGCCAACGTTGACTGCGACAGTACGATGCTGGTGCAGTTTGCCATCATGGGTTCCGTGATGGCTGAAGAAGTGTTGGGTATTTCTCGCCCGCGCGTTGCGCTGCTGAATATCGGCGAAGAAGAGACTAAGGGGCTGGACAGTATCCGCGATGCCTCTGCATTATTAAAAACAATGCCTTCACTGAACTATATTGGATACCTTGAGGCCAACGAATTGCTTACCGGCAAGACGGACGTTCTGGTCTGTGACGGTTTTGTCGGCAACGTCACACTCAAGACGATGGAAGGTGTTGTCAGGATGTTCCTTTCACTGCTCAAATCGCAGGGGGAAGGAAAAAAAAGGTCGTGGTGGCTGATTATTTTGAAGAAGTGGCTACAAAAGCGCCTGACACGGCGATTCAGTCACCTCAACCCCGACCAGTATAATGGCGCCTGTCTGTTAGGATTGCGCGGCACGGTGATTAAGAGTCACGGTGCGGCCAATCAGCGAGCGTTTGCTGTCGCGATTGAACAGGCAGTGCAGGCGGTGCGGCGGCAAGTTCCAACCAGAATTGCTGCCCGCCTGGAATCTGTATTACCCAAGAGTGACTGAGCGTAAATGCATACGAAGATTATTGGTACCGGCAGCTTCCTGCCTGAACAAGTGCGTACTAACGCTGACCTGGAAAAAATGGTTGATACGACTGACGAGTGGATTGTCACCCGTACAGGCATCCGCGAGCGCCGCATTGCGGGCCCGAATGAAACCGTTTCAACCATGGGTTATGAAGCCGCGCTTCATGCGCTGGACATGGCCGGCATTGATAAAAATGACATCGGCCTGATTGTTGTGGCGACAACCTCTTCCACGCACGCTTTCCCAAGTGCGGCCTGTCAGATTCAGGCGATGCTGGGGATTAAAGGCTGCCCGGCCTTTGATGTGGCGGCGGCATGTGCAGGCTTTACCTATGCGTTAAGCATTGCCGATCAGTACGTGAAGTCTGGCGCAGTAAAAAATGCGCTGGTTATCGGGGCTGATGTACTGGCACGTACCTGCGATCCTGAAGATCGCAGTACTATCATTATTTTTGGCGACGGCGCAGGTGCCGTTGTGCTGGGTGCGTCTGAAGAGCCGGGCATCATTTCTACTCATCTGCACGCAGACGGTAGCTACGGTGACCTGCTGACGCTGCCGAATGTCGATCGCGTGAATCCTGAAAATTCAGTTCACCTGACGATGGCCGGGAACGAAGTGTTTAAAGTCGCGGTGACCGAGCTGGCTCATATCGTCGACGAAACCCTGGCTGCGAATAACCTCGACCGCACCGCGCTCGACTGGCTGGTACCGCATCAGGCTAACCTGCGCATCATCAGCGCGACGGCGAAAAAGCTTGGGATGCCGATGGATAACGTCGTTGTAACCCTGGACAGGCATGGCAACACCTCTGCTGCATCCGTCCCCGCTGCACTGGATGAAGCGGTGCGCGATGGTCGCATTAAACGCGGTCAGTTGGTGCTGCTGGAAGCGTTCGGTGGTGGCTTCACCTGGGGCTCTGCACTGGTTCGTTTTTGATTAAAGGAATTTTCGACATGACGCAATTTGCTATGGTGTTTCCGGGACAGGGTTCCCAGTCCGTTGGCATGCTGGCCGATCTCGCCGCAAGCTATCCGGTGATTGAAGCCACGTTCCGCGAAGCCTCTGACGCGCTGGGCTATGACCTGTGGGCGCTGACCCAGCAGGGGCCTGCGGAAGAGCTGAACAAAACCTGGCAGACTCAGCCTGCATTATTGACGGCTTCTGTCGCGCTGTGGCGCGTTTGGCAGCAGCAGGGCGGTAAAGCGCCTGCACTGCTGGCAGGGCACAGCCTGGGCGAATATTCCGCGCTGGTATGTGCCGGCGTGATTGATTTCGCCGATGCTGTTCGCCTGGTTGAGCTGCGCGGCAAACTGATGCAGGATGCTGTTCCGGAAGGAACTGGCGCAATGTCCGCCATCATCGGTCTGGACGATGCTGCCATTGCAAAAGCCTGTGAAGAGTCAGCGCAGGGGCAGGTTGTCTCTCCGGTGAACTTTAACTCTCCGGGTCAGGTCGTAATTGCCGGTAACAAAGAAGCCGTTGAGCGTGCAGGCGCTGCCTGTAAAGCAGCGGGCGCAAAGCGTGCTCTGCCATTGCCGGTTAGCGTGCCGTCCCACTGCGCACTGATGAAGCCTGCGGCGGATAAGCTGGCGGTAGCGCTGGAAAACATCACCTTTAACGCACCGGCAATTCCGGTCGTGAATAACGTTGACGTGAAGTGTGAAACTGCGGCGGAAGCTATCCGCAGCGCGCTGGTACGTCAGCTCTATAGCCCGGTTCAATGGACTAAATCCGTGGAATTTATGGCGGCGCAGGGCGTTTCCCAACTGCTGGAAGTCGGCCCAGGTAAAGTATTGACCGGGCTGACCAAACGTATTGTTGACACCATGACGGCAACGGCCATTAATGAGCCAGCAACGCTGTCAGCGGCGCTTGAACAATAAAACGAGGAAAACCATGAGTTTTGAAGGAAAAATTGCGCTGGTTACCGGCGCTAGCCGCGGTATCGGCCGCGCTATCGCCGAGACCTTAGTGGCTCGCGGGGCAAAAGTTATCGGGACTGCGACCAGCGAAAGCGGCGCGCAGGCCATCAGCGATTATCTGGGCGAAAACGGCAAAGGCTTCATGCTGAACGTGACCGACCCGGCTTCCATTGAAGCCGTGCTGGACAGCATCCGCAAAGAGTTTGGTGAGATCGATATTCTGGTGAACAACGCCGGTATCACTCGCGATAACCTGCTGATGCGCATGAAAGAAGACGAGTGGAACGACATTGTCGAAACCAACCTGTCATCTGTTTTCCGTCTGTCAAAAGCGGTAATGCGAGCTATGATGAAAAAGCGTCATGGGCGTATTATCACTATCGGTTCTGTGGTTGGTACCATGGGAAATGCTGGTCAGGCTAACTACGCTGCGGCGAAGGCTGGTTTGATTGGCTTCAGTAAATCGCTGGCGCGCGAAGTCGCGTCTCGCGGTATTACTGTGAACGTTGTTGCTCCGGGCTTTATTGAAACGGACATGACGCGTGCGCTCTCTGATGAACAGCGTGCGGGTATTCTGGCGCAGGTTCCTGCGGGTCGCTTAGGCGACGCAAATGAAATCGCCAGTGCAGTAGCATTTTTAGCCTCTGACGAAGCAGGGTACATCTCTGGTGAGACCCTGCACGTCAACGGCGGAATGTATATGGTTTAATCACGGTGAAAAATATTTGCGTTATTTGGGCGAATGCCCGCAAAATAGCGTAAAATCGTGGTTTGACCAGCCGGGATTTGGTTGCATCTTTTTCAACATTTTATACACTACGAAAACCATCGCGAAAGCGAGTTTTGATAGGAAATTTAAGAGTATGAGCACTATCGAAGAACGCGTTAAGAAAATCATTGGCGAACAACTGGGCGTTAAGCAAGAAGAAGTAGTGAACACCGCTTCCTTCGTTGAGGACCTGGGCGCTGATTCTCTTGACACCGTTGAGCTGGTAATGGCTCTGGAAGAAGAGTTTGATACTGAGATTCCGGACGAAGAAGCTGAGAAAATCACCACCGTTCAGGCTGCCATTGATTACATCAACGGTCACCAGGCGTAAGTGAACATCTCCAGGCGGTCATTCGACCGCCTGAGTTTTATCTGAATTGTCCCACTAGTTTTTTATCCCTCCCTGGAGGACAAACGTGTCTAAGCGTCGTGTAGTTGTGACCGGACTGGGCATGTTGTCTCCTGTCGGCAATACCGTAGAGTCTACCTGGAAAGCTCTCCTTGCCGGTCAGAGTGGCATCAGCCTGATCGACCATTTCGATACTAGCGCCTACGCAACGAAATTTGCTGGCTTAGTAAAGGATTTTAACTGTGAAGACATCATCTCGCGCAAAGATCAGCGCAAGATGGATGAATTCATTCAATATGGAATTGTTGCTGGCATTCAGGCCATGCAGGATTCTGGCCTCGAAGTAACGGAAGAAAACGCGACCCGCATCGGTGCAGCAATCGGTTCTGGTATCGGTGGCCTGACGCTTATTGAAGAGAACCACTCTGCGTTAGTCAACGGTGGCCCTCGTAAGATCAGCCCGTTCTTCGTGCCTTCGACCATCGTTAACATGGTGGCAGGTCACCTGACTATTATGTTGGGTCTGCGTGGTCCGAGTATTTCCATTGCCACGGCTTGTACCTCTGGCGTACACAACATCGGCCATGCGGCACGTATCATTGCCTATGGTGATGCAGATGCAATGCTGGCAGGTGGTGCCGAAAAAGCCAGTAGCCCACTGGGCGTAGGTGGCTTTGGCGCGGCGCGCGCACTGTCTACCCGTAACGACAACCCGCAGGCGGCAAGCCGTCCGTGGGATAAAGATCGTGACGGCTTCGTACTGGGCGACGGCGCAGGCGTCATCGTACTGGAAGAGTACGAACACGCTAAAAAACGCGGTGCGAAAATTTATGCAGAAGTTGTTGGCTTTGGTATGAGCAGCGATGCGTTCCACATGACTTCTCCTCCAGAAAACGGTGCAGGTGCTGCGCTGGCGATGGAAAACGCACTGCGTGATGCAGGGATCTCCGCGGGTCAGATTGGCTACGTCAACGCCCACGGTACCTCTACACCGGCAGGTGATAAAGCTGAAACGCAGGCGGTTAAGTCTATCTTTGGTGCCGATGCAAGCCGTGTAATGGTGAGCTCAACCAAATCGATGACGGGCCACCTGTTAGGTGCGGCGGGGGCGGTAGAGTCTATCTACTCCATCCTTGCGCTGCGCGATCAGGCAGTGCCGCCAACCATCAACCTCGATAACCCGGATGTTGGCTGCGATCTGGACTTCGTGCCACACGAAGCTCGCCAGGTTAGCGGTATGGAGTTCACCCTGTGTAACTCCTTCGGTTTCGGCGGTACCAACGGTTCGTTGATCTTCAAGAAGATCTAATCGTTTCATAAAGGGCCCCTTGTGGGCCCTTTTGCTGTTCAGAATTCCCCTCTTGTCGCCCGTAAATCCCTCTGGCAACCTTGTGTCTCCGTATCCTGAGGAATCCCTATGTATCTTATTAATGGTCAGTGGAAGGAAGCGCTGCCGGCGAATGACCGGGCGATTCAGTTTGGCGATGGCTGCTTTACCACTTCCCGCGTTATTGATGGCGGGGTGCGCTTTCAGGAAGATCATCTCCGTCGCCTGCAGAAAGCCTGCGAAACGCTGATGATCGGGCCGGTTGACTGGGCTAGCCTCAACGATGAAATGACTATGCTGGCTGCCTCTGAAACCAACGCCGTGCTTAAGGTGATTATTTCTCGTGGAGCTGGCGGGCGCGGTTACAGTGCCTCAAACTGCACGCAGCCAACGCGAATACTCTCTCTTTCGCCTTATCCTGACTTTTATCCTGCCTGGCGAGAGCAGGGGATTAGGCTGGCGCTCAGTCCTGTGAAAATAGGCATTAACCCTGCTCTGGCAGGGGTGAAGCATCTTAACCGGCTTGAACAGGTTCTTATTCGTACGCATCTTGAACAGACGGCAGCCCAGGAGGCGCTGGTTCTTGACAGTCAGGGGAGCCTGGTGGAATGCTGTGCGGCTAATTTATTCTGGCGTAAAGGCTATGACGTTTATACGCCGCGTATCGACGGTGCGGGCGTGAATGGCACAATGCGTCAGCGCATTATTGCCTGCCTGACTGATTCTTGCTGGCACTTGCATGAGGTCAGCGAAAGTCTGGAAACGCTGGCAGATGCGGATGAGTCCATCATTTGCAATGCGCTAATGCCGGTTATACCGGTGAACCAGGCTCAGAACTGGCACTACACATCGCGTGAACTTTACTGTTTTTTAGCCCCACTATGTGAGTAACCGATTACCGATGAAAAAGATGTTTCGTTTCTTTCTTATTTTGCTGGTTGTGCTCGGTATTGCCGCCGGTGCAGGCATCTGGAAGGTGCGTCAGCTGGCAAAAGCGCCGCTGCCCATTAAACAGGAAACCATTTTCACTCTGAAGCAGGGTACCGGACGTTTAGCCCTGGGCACTCAGCTTTATGAAGAAAAACTGATTACACGTCCGCGAGTCTTCCAGTGGCTGCTGCGCGTTGAGCCGGAGCTGGCGAAATTTAAGGCTGGTACATATCGCCTCACGCCGGGGATGACGGTTACCGACATGCTGAGTCTGCTGGCCAGTGGAAAAGAGGCACAGTTCCCGCTGCGTTTTGTGGAAGGTATGCGCCTGAGCGATTTACTTGATCAGCTACGAGAAGCCCCATACATCCAGCACACGCTCAAAGACGACGCCTATGCCACCGTGGCAGAAACGCTGAAATTTGAGCACCCGGAATGGGTCGAAGGCTGGTTCTACCCGGACACCTGGATGTACACCGCTAACACCACAGATGTTGCACTGCTTAAGCGCGTGCATCAAAAAATGGTTAAAGCCGTGACGCAGGCCTGGGAAAGCAAGGCTGATGGTTTGCCTTACAAAACCGAAAATGATCTGGTGACCATGGCCTCGATCATCGAGAAAGAAACCGCGGTTGCGGCCGAACGTGACCAGGTGGCCTCAGTGTTTATTAACCGTCTGCGTATTGGCATGCGGCTGCAAACTGACCCCACCGTTATCTACGGGATGGGCGACAGCTATAATGGTAAGCTAACGCGCAAAGATCTCGAGACGCCCACGCCGTATAACACCTATGTGATTAGCGGCCTGCCGCCGGGCCCGATTGCTGTGCCGAGCGAAGCGTCATTGCAGGCGGCTGCGCATCCGGCAAAAACGCCGTATCTCTATTTTGTTGCTGACGGTAAGGGTGGCCATACCTTTAGCACCAATCTCGAAAGCCATAACAAGGCGGTGCAGGTGTATATCAAAGCTCTTAAGGATAAAAATGGACAGTAAATTTATCGTCATCGAAGGCCTGGAAGGCGCCGGGAAAACCAACGCCCATAACGTGGTCGTGGCAACCTTAAAAGAGCTGGGTATCAGCGAGCTGACCTTTACGCGTGAACCCGGCGGCACGCCGCTTGCCGAACGCCTGCGTGAGTTAACGCTCAACAATGCCGGGATCGGTGATGAGAAGGTGACCGATAAAGCCGAAGTGCTGATGTTCTACGCGGCGCGCATCCAGCTGGTAGAGACGGTGATCAAACCGGCTTTGGCACGCGGCAGCTGGGTCATCGGCGACCGCCACGATCTTTCCACTCAGGCCTATCAGGGCGGCGGGCGTCAGATTGATCGGCAGTTATTGATGGCGCTGCGTAACACCGTGCTGGGCGATTTTTATCCTGACCTGACGATTTATCTCGACGTCACGCCGGAAGTCGGACTGACCCGCGCCCGCGCCCGGGGTGAACTTGACCGCATTGAGCAGGAATCTATCGACTTCTTTAACCGCACGCGTGCGCGATATCTGGAACTGGCCGGTCGCGACAGCCGCATTAAAACCATCGATGCCACGCAGCCGCTGGATGACGTCTCGCTGGCCGTGCGTGAGGCCGTGCTGAGCTGGTTCCGGGAGCAGCAATAGTGAAATGGTATCCGTGGCTTCGCGGCGCGTTTGAGCAGCTTATCGGCCAGTATCAGGCCGGCCGTGGGCATCATGCGCTGCTGGTCCACGCGTTGCCGGGCCTGGGGGATGACGCGTTAATCTACGCCCTGTGCCGCTGGCTGATGTGCCAAAGCCCGGAAGGCAATAAAAGCTGCGGCCATTGCCACAGCTGCCAGCTGATGCAGGCGGGTACGCACCCTGACAGCTACTCCCTTGAAGTGGAAAAAGGCAAATCCAGCCTCGGGATTGATGCCGTGCGCGACATCACCGAAAAGCTTTATGGCCACGCCCAGCAGGGCGGGGCGAAAGTCGTCTGGCTGAAAGATGCCGATCTGCTCACCGAGGCCGCGGCGAACGCGTTGCTGAAAACGCTGGAAGAGCCGCCTAAAAATACCTGGTTTTTCCTGAGCAGCCGTGAACCCGCGCATCTGCCCGCAACGCTGCGCAGCCGTTGCCTTTACTGGCACCTTGCGCCCCCGGATGAGCGTTTCGCGCTGGCATGGCTGGGCCGCGAAATAACGGCCTCAGCAGAAGAGCTTCAGGCTGCGTTACGGCTTAGCTCCGGAGCACCTGCCGCTGCGCTGGCGCTTTTGCATCCCGAACAGTGGAAGGTCCGCCAGCAGCTTTGTGAGAAGCTCACTCAGGCTGGGGAAGCGAACAACCTGCTGGCGCTGTTGCCGGCATTAAATCATGAGGATGCCGCCCGCCGCGTACACTGGCTTTGCGCGCTGCTGGTTGATGCCCTCAAGTGGCAGCAAGGCGCAGGGGCCTGGCTGACCAACGCGGATATGCAACCGCTGGTGGCCAGCCTCGGCGGGCGTTATTCCCCTGCCGTGCTGCAAAGTCTGCTTCACCACTGGTTCACCTGCCGCGATGCCTTGCTTAACGTGGTAGGCGTTAACCGTGAGCTTCTGCTTACGGAAAGTCTTCTCACGTGGGAGCGTCTGGCTCAGCCCGGCGCACTGCTTCACTCACATCATCTCTAAGAGTATTACTATGTTTCTGGTCGACTCACACTGCCATCTCGATGGTCTGGATTATCAATCCCTGCACAAAAACGTTGATGACGTTCTGGAAAAAGCGGCTGCCAGGGATGTGAAATTTTGCCTGGCTGTGGCCACCACCCTTGAAGGTTATCGGGGGATGCGTGAGCTGGTGGGAGAGCGTAACAACGTGGCCTTCTCGTGTGGCGTACATCCGCTGAACCAGGACGAAGCGTACGACGTTGAAGAGCTCCGCCGCCTTGCCGCCGAACCTGGCGTTATCGCGATGGGGGAAACCGGGCTGGATTATTTTTATACGCCGGAAACAAAACCTCGCCAGCAGGAATCTTTCCGCAATCATATTCGCATTGGCCGCGAGCTGAACAAGCCGGTGATCGTCCACACTCGTGATGCCCGCGCCGATACGTTGAGCATCCTGCAGGAAGAAAAAGTGACAGAGTGCGGCGGGGTACTACACTGTTTCACGGAAGACAGAGATACGGCGGGTAAACTGCTGGATATGGGTTTTTACATCTCTTTTTCCGGGATAGTGACCTTCCGGAATGCCGAGCAGCTGCGTGACGCCGCGCGTTATGTGCCGCTGGACAGAATGCTGGTAGAAACGGACTCCCCGTATCTTGCACCGGTGCCGCATCGCGGGAAAGAAAATCAGCCTGCCATGGCGCGTGATGTTGCCGAATATATGGCCGTTTTGAAGGGCGTTTCGCTGGAAGAACTGGCTATTGCCACCACGCAGAACTTTGCTGATTTGTTCCATGTCCCCTTATCCCGCCTGCAATCTCTCTGAAATCCATAGTTATTTTAAAGCTCGTAATTAATAGCCTAAGCGAGTAAAGTGCACCGCCATAAAATGAGCGGTGCACGCTCGTTTTGAACCATTTGTACGCGTGTTATGTAAATTAATGAAAGTTTTTCGCGCGATCGGCTGAGAAACGTGATAGCCGTCAAACAAACTTTTCGTTATTTATTTTACTCTGCGTAATAAATAAAAGGACACTTAGATGTCCTGTTTATGAACCGGTTCTCCCCCCGGTTCGATGCGTAAATGCGTACAAAAAAAGCACAAATACTCAGGAGCACTCTCTATTATGTTTAAGAATGCATTTGCTAACCTGCAAAAGGTGGGTAAATCGCTGATGCTGCCAGTCTCCGTACTGCCTATCGCAGGTATCCTGCTGGGCGTCGGGTCTGCAAACTTCAGCTGGCTGCCGGTCGTTGTCTCTCACGTTATGGCGGAAGCGGGCGGTTCAGTCTTCGCCAACATGCCGCTTATTTTCGCTATCGGTGTGGCACTGGGCTTCACTAACAACGATGGCGTATCTGCTCTGGCGTCGGTTGTTGCCTACGGCATCATGGTGAAAACCATGGCCGTGGTCGCGCCTCTGGTCCTGCACCTGCCTGCGGAAGAAATTGCAGCTAAACACCTGGCGGATACCGGCGTGCTTGGCGGTATCATCTCCGGTGCAATTGCGGCATACATGTTCAACCGTTTCTACCGCATCAAGCTGCCTGAGTATCTGGGCTTCTTCGCCGGGAAACGCTTTGTACCGATTATCTCCGGTCTGGCGGCCATCTTCACCGGCGTAGTGCTGTCCTTCATCTGGCCACCAATCGGTACGGCTATTCAGACCTTCTCTCAGTGGGCTGCATACCAGAACCCGGTTGTTGCCTTCGGTATCTATGGCTTCATCGAGCGCTGCCTGGTACCGTTTGGTCTGCACCACATCTGGAACGTTCCATTCCAGATGCAGATCGGCGAATACACCAACGCTGCGGGCCAGGTGTTCCACGGCGACATCCCTCGCTACATGGCAGGTGACCCAACCGCGGGCAAACTGTCCGGCGGCTTCCTGTTCAAAATGTACGGCCTGCCGGCTGCGGCAATTGCTATCTGGCACTCTGCTAAACCAGAGAACCGTGCAAAAGTGGGCGGGATCATGATCTCCGCGGCACTGACTTCGTTCCTGACCGGTATCACCGAGCCAATCGAATTCTCCTTCATGTTCGTGGCGCCGATCCTGTACGTCATTCACGCGATTCTGGCTGGCCTGGCATTCCCTATCTGTATCCTGCTGGGTATGCGTGACGGGACGTCCTTCTCTCACGGTCTGATTGACTTCATCGTGCTGAGCGGTAACAGCAGCAAACTGTGGCTGTTCCCAATTGTCGGTATTTGCTACGCGATCGTGTACTACACCATCTTCCGCGTACTGATTAAGGCACTGGATCTGAAAACCCCGGGTCGTGAAGACGCCACCGCAGAAACCACCGCTGGCGCAACCAGCGAAATGGCGCCTGCTCTGGTTAGCGCGTTCGGCGGAAAAGAAAACATCACTAACCTCGACGCTTGTATCACCCGTCTGCGCGTCAGCGTGGCCGACGTGGCTAAAGTTGACCAGGCTGGCCTGAAAAAACTGGGTGCAGCAGGTGTGGTTGTCGCAGGTTCCGGCGTTCAGGCTATTTTCGGCACCAAGTCCGATAACCTGAAAACCGAAATGGATGAGTGGATCCGTAACAACTAAGTTTGTTCGGGGAGCGATAAGGGAGGCGAAAGCCTCCCTTTTTTGTTGCTGAAAAAACACGAATTTGTTTTAAAGGCCAGCACTTAACGAAAGAAAAGCGTGCAGAAGGTTGAGTCAAGTGAGCGCCTCGCTCATACTCCCAACACCGTTTTCTCTTTCAAGGAACAGCTCATGGCCGAAGAAACTATTTTCAGTAAAATTATTCGTCGTGAAATTCCGGCGGATGTGGTTTACCAGGACGAACTGGTCACCGCGTTTCGTGATATTTCCCCTCAGGCACCCACCCACATCCTCATCATTCCAAACGTACTTATCCCAACGGCCAATGACGTCAAAGCCGAACACGAGCTGGCGCTAGGGCGGATGATGACCGTTGCGGCTAAAATTGCAGAACAGGAAGGGATTGCCGCTGACGGCTACCGCCTAATCGTGAACTGCAACCGTCACGGTGGGCAAGAGGTGTACCATATTCACATGCACCTGCTGGGTGGCCGTCCGCTTGGCCCAATGCTGGCGCATAAGGACTGATCCCATGTCGCGCTTTTCCCTGAGTCTGTTAGCGATGTTGCTGGTGGCGGGCTGTAGTTCTCGCCCCGCCATTCCGGTGAACAACGACCAAACCCTGGTCATGGAATCTGCCGTGCTGGCGGCCGGGATCAGCGCGGAAAAACCGGATATCTCTCAGCAGAATGGTGCCACGGTGGCCGAATCCTCGCTGTATAATGAGCAGCATAAGCCGGTCACGCTGTACTACCGTTTCTACTGGTACGACAAAAAAGGGCTGGAAATCCACCCTCTTGAGAAAGAGCGTACCGTTACCCTCCCGGGGCAGTCTTCGCAGCGCATTGACTCGACTGCAGCCTGGCCGGGAGCCAAAAAAGTACGTCTTTCTCTCTCTGTAAGGAGCGAATTTTGATTAGGGGACTTCATCGTTATCTGGCCGTCACTGCGGTGGCGCTGATCCTGACCGGATGTATTAATCGCGGCGAACAGCCTGCCCCGGTGGAGGAAGCTAAGCCTGGCGTAGAGCAGCCTGCACAGCCGGAGCCTACCGTGCCAACGGTTCCGACCGTGCCGACACAGCCAGGCCCTGTGGAACAACCAGAGCCCACTATTCCGGCGCAGCCTAAGGTTCGCACCTACGACTGGAATAGCGCCATGCAGCCTATGGTTGGCAAAATGCTGCAGGCTGATGGCGTGACTGCGGGCAGCGTGTTACTGGTGGACAGCGTCAATAACCGCACCAACGGTAGCCTGCAAACCAGCAGCGCGACGGAAGCCTTGCGCGGTGCGCTGGCTAACAACAACAAGTTCACGCTGGTCTCCGCCCAGCAGCTCTCTATGGCTAAGCAGCAGCTTGGGCTCTCCCCACAGGACAGCTTAGGCACGCGAAGCAAAGCGATTGGCATTGCGCGTAACACCGGCGCCCAGTACGTGCTTTACACCAACGCCAGCGGCAACGTGAACACGCCCACGCTGAAAATGCAGCTGATGCTGGTGCAAACCGGCGAAATCATTTGGTCGGGTAGCGGTGCTGTTCAGCAAACCAACTAAAGCATCGCTCGATGCGGCAGTGACTCGATATCTTCCGGCGGCTCAGGCCGCCGGTTGCGTTTCTGCGCTTGAGGGACTGAGTGGGACAAGCTATCGCGTGGAGACACGGGCAGGCAGCTTTACGGCAAGAAAGCTGCCCGAACAGCGCTTACCGGGGATTTCCCTTCGGCGGCATCATCGCGCCCTCAGGCAGTTGCCTGCCGGCATCGCGCCCGAGCCCTGGTGTCTGGCGGAAGGCTGGCTGTTCACCCGCTGGCTTGACGGCGAGGTTTTGCCGAACCTGGCCCCGCTCACTGAATTAACGGGCTTATTGTATTATCTTCACCGGCAGAAACCGTTCGGCTGGCGCATCAGTCTGGCCCCGCTGCTTGAGTTTTACTGGCAGGAAAGCGACCCGAACAGGCGAACCCTGGCCTGGCTGCGTGAATTAAAGCGCCTTAAGCGGCGAAAGGAGCCCAGACCGCTGCGGCTGGCTCCTCTGCATATGGATGTTCACGCTGGCAATCTGGTGCGGCAACCAGGCAATCGCCTGGGGCTTATCGACTGGGAATACGCCGGAGACGGCGATATTGCGCTGGAGCTGGCCGCTGTGCTGGCTGCGAATGCCGTCGACAGCGAAGCGCTGCTGGCACTGTATGCTGCCCAGGCTTCGCTTAACCTCGACGCCCTGCGTCGCCAGGTAGCGCGCTGGCGGCCGTGGATAACGTTACTTATGGCGTCCTGGTACGAATGCCGCTGGCGGCAAACCGGGGAGCAACATTTTATTACGCTGGCAGACGACGCATGGCGCGCGCTGCGGGCGAGCAAACATCAGGAGAGAGTATTGTGGGCCCAGTAATGTTGGATGTGGCCGGCTTCGAGCTGGATGCGGAAGAGCGTGAAATTTTGCAGCACCCGCTGGTGGGTGGTTTGATTCTGTTTACCCGCAACTACCATGACCCGGAGCAGCTTCGTGAACTGGTGCGCCAGATCCGTGAGGCTTCGCGCCATCGTCTGGTTGTTGCCGTCGATCAGGAAGGCGGTCGCGTGCAGCGCTTCCGCGAAGGTTTTACCCGTCTGCCCGCGGCACAATCTTTTGCGGCACTCCGTGGCCTGGAAGAGGGCGGTAAACTGGCGGCAGAGGCGGGCTGGCTGATGGCGAGCGAAATGATCGCCATGGATATCGACATCAGCTTTGCGCCGGTGCTGGATATCGGGCATATCAGCGCGGCCATCGGGGAACGTTCTTACCATGAAGATCCGGCCAAAGCGCTGGAGATGGCCACGCATTTTATCGACGGGATGCATGCTGCTGGCATGAAAACCACCGGCAAACACTTCCCGGGCCACGGGGCGGTCACCGCCGATTCCCACAAAGAAACGCCGCACGATCCGCGCCCGAAGGCGCAAATCCGCGAGCATGACATGCGCATTTTTGCCTCGCTGATTCGCGAGAATAAGCTGGATGCCATCATGCCTGCCCACGTTATCTATGATGAAGTCGATCCACGTCCAGCGAGCGGCTCGGAGTATTGGCTAAAAACGGTTCTGCGCGGCGAGCTGGGCTTTAATGGCGTGATTTTCTCCGATGATTTGTCGATGGAAGGCGCGGCTATCATGGGCAGCTATGCCGAACGCGGTCAGGCATCGCTGGACGCCGGTTGCGATATGATTCTCGTCTGCAATAATCGTAAAGGGGCGGTGAGCGTGCTGGATAACCTGTCACCGGTCAAAGCAGAACGTGTTACAGGTTTGTATCATAAAGGGTCATTTACCCGCGATGAGCTGCGTTCATCCGACCGCTGGAAACAGGTGAACCAGCAGCTGGAAGCGCTGCACGAGCAATGGCAGGCGCATAAAGCGGGCTAATATTCAGGTGGTGAGGATGCGATGATTATTTATTTGCACGGTTTTGACTCAAACAGCCCCGGTAACCATGAAAAAGTGCTGCAGCTTCAGTTTATCGATCCCGATGTCCGGCTGATTAGCTACAGCACGCTGCATCCGAAGCACGACATGCAGCATCTGCTGAAGGAAGTCGACAAGATGCAGCAGCTTACCGACGACGAGCGCCCTTTAATTTGCGGCGTGGGTCTCGGCGGATTCTGGGCGGAGCGCATTGGTTTTCTCTGCGATATGCGGCAGGTTATTTTTAACCCGAATCTCTATCCTCATGAAAACATGGAAGGGAAGATAGACAGGCCGGAAGAGTACGCGGACATCACCACCAAGTGCGTGCCAAACTTCCGTGAGAAGAACCGCGATCGCTGCCTGGCTATTCTCTCGCGCAACGACGAAGCGCTGGACAACCGGCGCACGGCAGAAGCGCTGCACCACTACTATGAAATCGTCTGGGACGAACAGCAAACCCACAAATTCAAAAATATCTCCCCGCATTTGCAACGCATGAAAGCCTTTAAAACCCTGGGCTAAATTTTCCCGTCATACTTCAAGCCGCAGGTGTGTTGGCTGCACCTGCTATTCGGCTCATCCATGAGCCTCACCCTAAAGGGCCGCTGCGAGCAGCGTTCAAACCTATTCCCGACAGATTTGTCACCCCAGTCACATAGTTAGCTATGCTCCTGGGGTTTCTCAGCTTTGCCGCCGTCCTGCAACTCGAATTATTTAGGGAAAATGTCATGGTCAGCCTCGCGCTGGCCTTTTTGTTTATCTTTTCGGCATAAAAATTGATGTACATCAATTTTGGTATGACCAATGCACCCTTCATGTTATTCTCGATAAACTCTGGCGGTAAACGTGCAGTAACCCTTTGTTAATTAAAGGTTATTTAGATAACTTTTAATTAACAATTGGTTAATATTTTAGGGGGTCAAGTTGACTACACCATTGAAAAAAATAGTGATTGTCGGCGGCGGCGCTGGTGGTCTGGAGCTGGCGACTCAGTTAGGTAAAAAACTGGGGCGCGGGAAAAAAGCCAAAATTACGCTCGTCGATCGTAACCACAGCCACCTGTGGAAACCGCTGCTGCATGAAGTGGCCACCGGCTCGCTGGATGAAGGCGTGGATGCGCTGAGCTACCTGGCCCACGCGCGCAATCATCATTTCCAGTTCCAGCTGGGTTCCGTGGTGGACATTAACCGCGAAAGCAAAACGCTGACCATCGCCGAGCTGCGCGATGAGAAGGGCGAGCTGCTGGTACCGGAGCGCAAGCTGCCATACGACACGCTGGTGATGGCGCTGGGGAGCACCTCCAACGACTTCAACACCCCGGGCGTGAAAGAAAACTGCATCTTCCTCGACAACCCGCACCAGGCGCGCCGTTTCCATGCTGAGATGCTGAACCTGTTCCTGAAATACTCCGCCAACCTGGGCGCGAGTGGAAAAGTTAACATTGCTATCGTTGGCGGCGGCGCGACGGGCGTTGAGCTGTCTGCGGAGCTGCATAACGCCGTTAAGCAACTGCACAGCTACGGCTACAAAGGGCTGACCAACGAAGCGCTAAACGTCACGCTGGTGGAAGCCGGGGAACGCATTCTGCCTGCGCTACCGCCGCGTATTTCTGCCGCCGCGCACAGCGAACTGACTAAGCTTGGCGTTCGCGTGCTGACGCAAACCATGGTGACCAGCGCCGAAGCGAATGGCCTGAATACCAAAGATGGCGAGTTTATTGAAGCGGATCTGATGGTCTGGGCGGCGGGCATTAAAGCGCCTGACTTCATGAAAGACATCGGCGGCCTTGAAACTAACCGCATTAACCAGCTGGTGGTTGAGCCAACGCTGCAGACCACGCGTGACCCGGATATCTACGCCATCGGCGACTGTGCATCTTGCGCTCGCCCGGAAGGTGGTTTCGTGCCGCCGCGCGCTCAGGCCGCGCACCAGATGGCTTCTCGCGCGCTGACTAACATCCTTGCGCAGATGAAAGGGCAGCCGCTCAAAGCTTACAGCTATAAAGATCACGGCTCGCTGGTTTCGTTGTCCAAATTCTCCACCGTGGGCAGCCTGATGGGTAACCTGATGCGCGGCTCGATGATGGTTGAAGGCCGCATCGCCCGCTTTGTGTACATCTCCCTGTACCGTATGCACCAGATTGCGCTGCACGGTTATTTCAAAACCGGCCTGATGATGCTGGTGGGCAGCATCAACCGCGTGATCCGTCCACGCCTGAAGCTGCACTAAGTTCTATTTCCCTCCAAAACCCGGCCATCGTGCCGGGTTTTTTATTGCCGGTACGCAGCATAACATTCGGTATATTCCTGGCTGGATGCTCGGAGTTGTCTTAAACACGCGCTTTCGCCGCACGATCCCGCACTTTTGATCCGTTGTCTGATTTCTCAATGTTGTCACTGAGGTGCAAAATTAGGTTAACAACAAGGTCAGGAGGATGTCCTGTGAATAAATCAATGTTAGCGGGTATAGGTATTGGCGTGGCCGCTGCGCTGGGCGTGGCTGCGGTAGCCAGTTTGAACGTGTTTGACCGTGGTCCCCAGTATGCACAGGTGGTGTCAGCGACGCCAATCAAGGAAACGGTTAAAACGCCGCGACAGGAGTGCCGCAACGTGGCCGTGACGCACCGCAAACCTGTTCAGGATGAGAACCGCATTTTAGGTTCCGCTCTGGGCGCGGTAGCCGGAGGCGTGCTTGGCCACCAGTTTGGCGGTGGGCGCGGGAAGGATGTTGCCACGGTAGTGGGCGCGCTGGGCGGCGGTTATGCCGGGAACCAGGTGCAGGGCGCAATGCAGGATGGTGACACCTACACCACCACCCAGCAGCGCTGTAAGACCGTGTACGACAAATCAGAAAAAATGCTCGGCTATGATGTGACCTACAAAATCGGCGATCAGCAGGGCAAAATTCGTATGGATAAAGATCCCGGCACCCAGATCCCGCTGGACAGCAAAGGCCAGCTGGTGCTCAACAAAGCCTGATATCGAGCCTGAAAATAAACCCGCCCTCCGGCGGGTTTTGCGTTTTTAGTGCTCCCCGCGCAGCGTTTGCTGCAGCGTCAATAAGGCCCTGACTTCCTGAATTCTGCGGCGGGTTAAGGCAGGAATCGCCTCTGGAGCCTGCTCAAACAGCGTTTTACCGGCAAAAATAACCTCTCCGAGACAGCGGTCGTACAGCGGCCCGCTGATATCCCGTTTTACCTCGTCGTCAATGCTCAGGGTTTCATCCGCTCCGCGTCTGTCGACGGCAATCACTCTGCCATCCTTCAGCACGATATTGATGCCTTTTTGCCCCCCGGCCGGTCCGGCATATTTGTTCAGCTGCAGCACGCAGGGGATGCCGCCCATCTCCCCGCGCAGCAGCGCCTGGCCTTCTGCCGTGGTGACATCGCCGGGCAAAATGTTGTTGCCGAGCCGGTCTTTGGCCAGCAGCAACTCAAGATTCAGCGTTTCGTCAGCGCCCGCCTGCACCAGCGTTTCCCGCATCATCGCCAGCACATGCGTACCGATATCCACGATAACGCCGTCCGGGTGGCGCAGTTTGCGAGTGTCGGGCTCGCCGGTGGCAAAATTCAGCGCAATGGGCTCTCCGGCGGCATTAAACTCGCTGGGTTCCAGCAGGAATCCTTCGATACGGTCGATATCGTCGAGGCGGTCGATAAAACGTGCCGCATCGGTTCTCACCATCCAGTGATCCAGGGCCAGCACTCGCGCGGCAATAGCCGGGTCAGTTAACAGCGATGTCAGTTCGTCGAGCTGCTGCAGCGTTGCCGCGATGGGTTTTTCCACCACAACAGGCAGCGAACTTTGCTGTAGAACCTGCTTCAGCATCGGCCAATGCTGGAGTGATGAAGTGGTGATAAACACCATATCAAGCGGCAGCGCCAGAAGCTGGCTTAGGGAGGGGAGAAGCGTGATGGCATCAGAGCGGTAGCGCGGGGCGGGATCAAACCCGTAGCAAACCACATCGCGCCGGGAAAGCCGCTGAATTGCCGGCAGGTAAGCCGTTTCTATCACGCTACCCACGCCAATAAACCCAATTTGCATATCGTCTCCGGTCATAGGGGAGGAAAATATCCCTTATTTTTAAAAGACTATTTTGCGCGGGTCGAGGGATAAACTGTTAGGAAGGGTAAGCGTGTGAACTTGCCCGGCAACAGCCGGGCAAGGAAGAGGCTTAGAACAGCACGGAGTAGTTCATACCGAAGGTGCGGCCGCGGCCTTTGTAGTCATACAGCGAAGCAGGACCGTAGCCCGGGCTGTAGTACAACGGCGCACGCTGGCCCCAAACGGTGGTGTAATCACGGTCAAAGACGTTTTCTACGCTGAAGCTGAGTTTACCTACCGGAAGCTCGTAGCTGCCCAGCAAATCAACAGTGGTGTAACCGTCGATGCTGTAGCCTGCCGCGTCGCTCACGTTAAACGACGTTGTGCTCTGCACGCGAAGGCTCCACGGATCCGGCGCCCAGCCAATATAGGCGGTCGCTTTCGACGGGCTGGCGACCTTCACATCATATTTCTGCCAGCTGCCGTTAACTTTGGATTCCGTTTTCAGAACGTTGAAGTTAGCACCGGTGCTCCAGTTGGTGTCCGGAATAAAGTAGTCCACTGCGCCTTCCACACCGTAAATGCGGCGCTTGTCATCAACGACGCTGATGGTCAGGTCTTTATTCGCCAGCACGCTCTTATCGGACAGCGAGTAGTAGGCGGCAATCTGCGTGCGCAGGCTGTCGCCGGTGTAGCGCCAGCCCAGTTCGTAGGAATCAACCTTCACGCCCTGCAGCTTGCTCGCGCCCACGTTAACGCTGTTGGTCAGCGGCAGGTGGCCGTTCACCGCCGCGCCGTAGGTGCCACGGCCGTAGTATTTACCCGGATCCGGCAACTCTACGCCCTGGGAGAAGTTCAGCCAGGCCTGTTGGCGCTCGGTGATGTGCATCAGCAGGCCGGCGTTGAACAGGAAGTTGTCGTAGTCGGTGGAGCCGCCAGGAATGGCGTCAGCAGATTTTGCCGTGCCGGCCGCAATTTGCTGCTGCTGCGCGTAGCCGATGAAATCATCGATCTTGTTCTCGGTGTACTGGTAACGCACGCCGCCGCTCAGGGTAAAGATCTCGTTGATGTCATAGCTGGACTGCAGGAAAGCGGCCATGTTGCTGATGTCATACGCCGGGTAACGCCCGGTGGTATATATCTTCTGGTTGTTCAGTCCGCCGGAGGCGCTGGCCTTAGCCAGATCGAAGAACATCTGATTGGAGGTGAAGCGTTCGTGGTCTGCGTCCAGGCCGTAGGTCAGCTGCCAGCCGTCGAGCGGCTTGCTGTTCAGCGTCAGCTTCGCGCCGTACTGATTAGTATCCTGCTGGGAAGAGGAGAACGCGGTCGCTTTTTTGCTCGCGTTTACCGTCGGGAACGGATAGAACAGCAGCGATTCATCGCGGTAGTAAACCTGGCCCACCAGCTCCTGACCGAGGAAGTCGCTGTTGGAATACTGCATGCTGATCAGGTGGCGCTCTGTGCCCGGAACACGGTCAGAGTTCAGTCCTTTGCTCACGTACGGGCTGCTTGTCCCGCTGATGGCAGAGAAGTTTTTCCCGAGGTTCAGGCCGTAGTCGTCATCGCCCTTACTTTTGTAATACTGGGTAACGAGCTGCAGCTGCTGGTTTTCATCGATATTCAGCGTGCCGGTACCCATCACGTCCAGGCGGTCGGAATACTGTAACCCGGTCTGGGTGTTGTCGAGCAGGGTGGCATCGCCGTTGCCGTCAAACCAGCCGCCGAATTTTTGATAGGCAATCGAGGCGCGGCCAGAAATATGGTCGTTCCCGCCGGAGATGGCGCTGGCGACGCGCTCATCGTGATCTTTGCTGCTGTTAAAGCCGCTCTTGATCCCGGTCTCGAACTCTACCTGCGTATCCTTTTGGCCTTTTTTGGTCACGATGTTGATAAGCCCCCCGGTACTGCCGCCGCCGTACAGGGCGGTGGCGCCGGAAATGACTTCGATATGATCGATATTGAACGGATCGATAGAGTCCAGCTGGCGGCTGTCGGTACGGGAAGAGTTAAGGCGCACGCCGTCAACGAGCACCACCAGCGGGCGACCACGGACGTTCATGCCGTAGTTGGTGCGGCTCTGGCTGCTGACGTCGAGGCCGGGGATCAGCTGGGCGAGAGCGTCTTTAAACTCTTTGCCGCCCTGGATCTGCTGCTCCAGTTCGGCTTTCTCGATCACCCAGGTGGTTTGGGCCATTTCGGCGACGGTGCGGTTGCTGCGGTTGGCGGAAACCACCATCGTCTCGTCATTGGTTTGCTGTGCCACTGCCGGCGCCATCATGGCGAGCAGTAATGGATTGAGCGCCCAAAGCGTATGCTTTTTGGTTATCATCATTGTTCCTTCATACGGGCTGACAAACATCGGCCCAAATATGCTGTGTCCTCGTCATTCTTCAACGTGACGCGGGGTTAACGGTTACCCCCGTCCCGCAGCGACCTGCGTTCCGGGGGATAAACTCAGTTAGCGCCGGGCTGCATTTCGAATGATTTTGAGGAGTAGTGAGTTAAGGACGCAGCGGACTGCTGCGGTTTTTCCCGGCTGCCGCTGCGCCATTGAATCAGCGCGGGCGGCGTACTGAGATCGAACAAATCACGCCCCAGCGCGCGATTCAGAATTTTGGCGGACCGCCACGCCATCAGGCTCAGCTGCGGCTCGGCAATGCCGTGGGTTTGCATACTGGCATTGACCGCGAAGATGTTATTTCCGGCCGGGCCATTCCACTCCAGCGTAAAGTCATCGCGCACTTTGAAGTTGCACTCATCCAGCATCGTCATGCGTGGCATTAGCGGCGAAAGCATTTGCGGTAGCGTTGGGCGGTAACCGGTGGCGAAAATCACCACGTCGCTGTCCAGCGTGTCATAGCCCTTGTCCAGATGGTGCTCCAGCAGCAGTTGCCAGCCCTGGCCACGGGTTTCAAGACCGGTGACCGAGCGGCTTGGTAGCAGGCGCGCATTGCGCGGCAGTCCCAGTACCTCAAAGCGGTGATACAGCTCGCGGTAGATGGTCAGCAGCGAATCAGCGGTAATGCCGTCGGAGGTCATCTTCTGCTCATCGAGCATTTTCTGCCGCGCGTCTTCATTCAGGCCAACGAAGCCGGTGACGTATTCTGGCGTGAAGTATTCGTTGGCAAACGCGGCTTCATCCAGCGCGTTAAAGTTATTCCGGCGTGAAACCCAGTTCACTTCGGCAACTTCGCCCCAGGCGCCACGGAACGCATTCAGAAACAGGTCGGCGCCGCTTTGCCCGCCGCCAACAACCGTGACGCGTTTCCCGGTCAGATTCGGCAGGCGCAGGCTCATTTCGCTGGCGTGGAAGCAGGTCGGCGTGGCGGTTTTCACGCACGGCGGCAGGTGAGGCTGTTTGCCAATCCCGAGGCAAATGTTGCGCGCCAGCGTTTCCCCCTGGCCGGTTTGCACCACAAACAGTTTGCGCTGCTCGTCGAAATCAACGCGCTCAACCGTCTGGTTAAACTTCAGGTTATTCATGCCCTCTGCGGCCCAGCGCAGGTAGTCCGAAAACTCATCGCGCGAGACGGTGCGCAGTTCGGTAGTCAGAAAGCGGTAGAATTTTTTACGTTTCACCAGGTAGTTCACAAAGCTGAACGGGCTGGTGGGGGCCACGGCGCTGACCAGGTCTTTCAGGAACATGGTCTGCATGTGGCAGTCCGGCACTAACATGCCTGGGTGCCACGCAAAGTCAGGGCGGCTGTCAAAGAACTGGCTGCTAAATCCCTCTGCTTCGTGAGACAACGCCGCAATGCTCAGGTTAAACGGGCCGATACCTACGCCAATAAAATCAACAGTGTTTGTCATAATTCAATCCCTGGTTACCAGCCACAGCGGGTTTTGCAGATCCTCAAGGTAATTCGGCAGCATGCGGCTGCCGCCGTCCTGGTCAGGCCAGGTCAGTTTTACCGGGTTCAGCACAACGCGGATGATTTGTGGCTTAAAGAGTGAGAAAAGCGCAAAACGCGCCGACATTTGCGGGTGTTCCTGCATGTAATCACTCAACACTGCGGCCAGCAGCTGATAAAAGCGTCTCTCCGGCACGCCAAGGCGGGCCATGAGCGGCGAAACAAAACGCAACACCGTCACAAAATGGCCGGTCTGCAAATCATGAATTAAATAGTCGGCGCTCAGGCGGGCGGTCACGTCCCGCACTTCCTGAGGCAGGGAGTCCATCTCCGGGAACTCATCCTTCACCAGACGCATATCGCCCTGAAAATCTTTCAGCAGAACGCGCTGCGGCACGCCGTCTTTCATCGCGAGCGTAATATTTTGTCCGTGGGCGATCAGCGCCACGCCGTAGCGGCAGAGCAGGTGATACAGCGGCACCACCACCGCACGGAACATTTGTGTCAGCCAGGCTTCTGCGTCGAGGCCCGAGCGGGCGATATAGGCCCCAATCAGCGGCTGATTGTTTTCGTCGCACTCCATCAGGGTCGCCATCAGAATTGGCGTCTCGTCGGGTTTCAGCCAGCGGATAGGGTTCTCGCGCCAGATAACGCCCAGCATCTCCTGGTAGCGATAGGGCGCCTGAGCCAGCGCGGCATAGCCTTCATGGGAAACATAGCCGGCAGCCGGTTCGCCGAGGATCACCGCCCCGGTTTTCACCAGCGTGCTGTCGGTAGCGAAGACGTTCTGCAGCCAGCGGGAAGCCAGCGGCCCGGCGGCAATGTACTTGCCCGGAATACCGCGGTAGCAGGAGGTGTTGTAAATTGTCAGCGGCAGCTTGATGTCTAACCCGCCCGGGCGGCTGGCGTTGGTCAGGGTGCGCAGCGACTGCTGGGCCAGCCACTGGTCGCCAAATTCGCCCAGAGAAACTATCTTGCCTTCGGCGAGATCGGCCACGAAATCCAGCGCAATTTTCTGCTGCCACTGCCACGGATGTACCGGCAGCGGCAGCCAGTTGTCATCCAGGCCATTGTTCTGCCACGCCTGAGCAAAGCGGGCCAGCTCCTGCTCGTCCATCGCGGCGGCGATAAGCTGCTGAATATCCAGCTCGCTGTCGCAGCGCCAGACCATATGCTCGCGTTTGACCGCCAGCCAGTGCAGACGGAAGGTATTAGCATACTCCGGCGCATAGCGCTCCAGCGCCTCTTTGCCCCAGCCGCGACGCCCTTTGTTGAAGGCGAACTTCGGGTGGCCGCTCAGCAGGCACTGCAGGCGGTCAGCGTCGAGATCGATCAGGCTCTCAGCGCTCATGCCGCGGCGCGCGTTCAGCAGTTGCAGGTCGCCCAGCAGCGTGGCGTAGAGATCCTGCATATGTTCGGCCACGGTAGCGTCGCTCATCGACAGCACCGGCTTGAGCTGCATGAGCAGCGTCTGCGCTAGCACAGGCTCGTCGGCACAGCGCAGCGTCTGCGCGTCTACCCACAGCCAGCCCCAGATACCGCGCTCGGCGTTAAAATGCCACTCGGCCCCGGCTAAGCTGATGCAGTAGCGATTGTCACCCAACGATTCGGCCTGAAAAACCTGCTCGTACTCCAGCTCAGCCAGCATTTTGGCCACCAGCTGGCGGTTAACGAAATCCCAGTCCTTGCGATTCATTACAGGCCTACCTCGCTAAAGAAGTTGTGGCGGTCCGCCATGACCAGGCGTGAACGCTTGTGCGGGAAGTCAAATTCCTTGCGCGTCACATAGCCCGCAGGCTCCAGATGCTTGAACAGGCGCTGGTTGTCGGCGCGCGGCTCCAGCACGGTGCGCTGCGTGCGCGGATCGTCCAGCAGAAGGTAGTGGGTTAAGCCACGCAGCCAGCTTTGTACATAGTGCGCGCCGCGCCACTGCTGCTCGCCCACCAGCAGATGCAGGCCGCGATCAAACGGCTGCCACGGGTAATGGCGGCCGATGCGATCTTCCGCTGCCCAGTAAATTTCGAAGTAGCTGAACGGCTGGTCGTCAAAGCAGCCGATCAGCGGAAACGCATGTTTTCCGGTGAGCTGGCGCTCCAGATACGCGGTTTGTACCTCCCGCGAGCCGCTTTGCTCCCAGAAATAGTCCACGCGCGGATCGTTCATCCAGCGGGTAAAACGTTCTGCGTCCAACGCCGGATCGGCCACGCGGAAACTCAGCGTTTTGCGAACGCGCGGATCGTAGCGGCGGTAAACTTCCCCGGACGGGCGGGCAGGGCGCAGCGGGTAATAGATCTCGCGCTCAGCGTCAAATACCATTTCGCCGGAAGCATGCTTCGCCGGAGCGCTGAGCCACAGCGGTTGCTGCCAGAAGGTTGCGCGGTGAACGATGTCGCTTTTCAGCAGATCGAACAGCACCAGCGCCTGCGGTTCTTCCCGCCATTCGGCGTAAGGCAGCACGATGGAAGTAAGCTGCGGCGCCGCGACGAACATCTGATCCAGCGCATCGCGCAGCCAGCCTGCAGGCAGTTCGCCCGGCCAGTGCAGGACCGCGCCGCCGTCCTGGCCCCAGCTCAGATTCAGAGGCTTATTGAGCTTTTCACAGCGCAGCCCGTGGCCGCCGTGAACAATAGATGCCTGAAACATTCAGCCCTCCTGAGCCAGCAGCGGGTTTACAAAGTCGAAGTAAATCACCGAAGGATCGATGATGGTGTTTTCGTTATGGTCGTGCAGGTAGCAGAAGAAGTTCCCCTTCACGTTCCAGTGCGGGCTTTCCAGCACGTAGTCGAGGCAGGTTTTATGCGTCACCTCGTCACGCACGGCGCTAAGCGCGCTGCGTACACGGCTCATCAGGTTCACTTCGCTATCCAGCCCCGCAGCACCCAGCGCGGCGGTCACGGCGAAGGTCGAATTGACCAGCAGGTAGTAAGGGAAGTAGCGCAGCAGCTGTTCGCGGGTGAAGACGTTTTCCGCCTGCGCTTCGCCAATCATGTCGAGCCAGCCTGCGGCATGTGGCATAAAAGCGCTGCCCTGGCAGTCGCGGTAGATAAGCCCGACCGGCAGATCCTGCTGCATCTCCACCAGAATATTTTGCTGGTGAGCGAGGAGAACCAGGCCGTAATCCGCTTCGGCGGTAAACAGCGGCTTCAGCACCTGCTGGCAATAGGCGTCGACCCAGGCGTGTGCAGCCTGTTTCGGCGTGATCCTAAGGCGAGAGCTCAGGCGGTTCACGGCGGCAACCAGCAGGGAATCTCCGCCGTCCGGGGCTGACTGGGTCAGGGAAACCAGGACGTTAGTCTGGCTCTGCGGCTGCTCAACCAGCAGGTTTTCGCGCAGGGCAAACAGGCTTTCTTCCATGATGTTGCCGTGGAGATCGCGCAGTCCGGCCCAGCCGTCTTCCTGCATCACGCGGAAGGTCGGGAAGCGGGCCTGCAGCGTTTGCCAGCGGTCAGTTTGCGCCAGACGCGCAAGGCGCATACCGCGTTTAACTTCTTTCACCGACAGCGTACGCACGGAGTTGGTCAGTCGCACGCTCAGGGAGAATTTGATCATGTCGCGGCTGGTGGCGCAGTAGAGCGAGCGCGATGACGTGGTCGGCAGCCAAGGGGCTCCGGCCTCGCCCAAATCTTTTACCAAACCTTTGGCGACCAGCTGCTGGCACCAGTCCTGCTCCAGCAGATAGCCGGCCTGCCACGGATGCAGCGGGAACAGCCATTGATTGTCGCTGAGCTCGCTCAGCAGCTGCGGCGCATTTTCAGCCGCAAAGCGCGTCAGGCGCTGCTGAAGATTGAGATGCAGGCTTTCACCCGCCAGATAGCCTTTATCTACGGCAAACCAGCGCAGCGGGAAATGCGGGGCGAAGTCAGGCAGGTAGCGCTCGGCTTCCTGCTGGTTAAACGGTTCGTGGGATTTCGGCGCCGGGTGGAAGGCGTGTCCCACCAGCAATGCCTGCTCGGCTTCGCCAAAATTCAGCGCTTTTTCGCGCAGCCCGTTCCAGTCATGACGGGCTTCAATCGCCTGCTGCGTGTGGGCATGGCTTTCCATTACGCGCTGATAAAACGCTTCGCAGCCGGTGGCCGGCAGCATCTGCTGGTGCTGAAGCTTGTCGACAATCAGCTGGGAAAGGGTGGCGAAGTCAATTGGCTGGCTGCCGGTGGCAGTGACCAGACGCGCCGGGAATTCGAAGCGGTGATGCTGGGTGGGAGAGAAATAGGCCACTTTGAAGTAGAGCGCCTGCTGTTCCCCCAGGGGGATAATGAGTTCGGCTGGGTGGCTGTCGGTCAGTCGCCAGTCGCTGGTTTCACGGACAAGGGAATTGAGAAAGCACTGTGCGGCCACATCCCAGGCCAGAGTTTTATTTGGCAAAGTCATCATCAAACAGTTTCCACGCGTTATGATAATGCGAATTCTGCCGATAACGTTTCTCATTATCAATAACAATTGTTAGAATAGATAAAATTAATTTTACAAATACGCACAATAACCACACGGGTTAGTAACATTTTGACATCGCTTGAACTGGCGGATTCGCCGCAAAAATCCCTTTCCTGTTGGCCACTTGCGCTGAGCGCCGGGCTACTTGGCGTCGGGCAAAACGGCCTGCTGGTCGCGATCCCGGTGCTGGTGATGCAGACACATCTGAGCCTGTCCGTCTGGGCGGCATTGCTAACGCTTGGGTCGATGCTGTTTTTACCGTCCTCGCCGTGGTGGGGGAAACAGATCGCGCGCCTCGGCAGTAAGCCCGTGGTGCTCTGGGCGCTGGGAGGCTATGGCGCGAGCTTTATGCTGCTCGGACTTGGCTGCCTGCTGCTGGCCACGGATGCGGTCGCGGGTTACGTCGGATTGGGCATATTGATTGTGGCGCGGATTATCTACGGTTTGACCGTCTCGGCGATGGTTCCGGCCTGCCAGGTCTGGGCGCTACAGCGTGCCGGGGAAGGAAAGCGCATGGCGGCGCTGGCCACAATCAGCTCCGGGCTGAGCAGCGGGCGCTTGTTTGGCCCGCTTTGCGCCGCCGGCATGCTGGCGATTCATCCGCTTGCGCCGTTGGGACTTCTGATGGTGGCTCCGCTGCTGGCGCTGGTGATGCTGTTACGTTTGCCGGGCACGCCGCCGCAGCCTGCAGCCGAACGTAAAAGTGCTCGTCTTCGGCCCGATTGCCTGCCTTATCTGCTGTGTGCCTTGCTACTTTCGGCCTCGGTCAGCCTGATGCAACTGGGTCTCTCTCCGGCGCTTGGCCGCCAGTTTGCCACGGATACCGCCGCAATTAGCCATCAGGTTGCCTGGCTGCTGAGCCTGGCCGCGGTGGCTTCGCTCTCCGCACAGTTTGGCATTCTGCGGCCACAGCGCCTGAAGCCGATGGCGCTCCTGCTGAGCGCCGGGCTGCTGATGATCGTCGGCCTGGCGATGATGATTTCCGTGCAGCTGTGGCTGTTTTACGTCGGCTGCGCGGTACTGTCGTTCGGGGCTGCGCTCGCGACTCCGGCCTATCAGCTGCTGCTAAACGACAAGCTCGCCGATGGCGCAGGGGCCGGCTGGGTGGCGACCAGCCACACTCTGGGCTACGGACTTTGCGCCATGCTGGTGCCGCTGGTATCAAAAACGGGCGCCGAGGCAGCGCTGATTATGGTGGCCTTTTTAGCCGCCGTGTTATTTACCGTGGTGTCCGGCGTTATCTGGCGCAGCCGCCACCGTTCACGTCATTCTGCAATTTAAGCGTAAGGAAAAGTTATGGCTGGAGTTCAGGGCTATCGTCTGTTCAACGTTCAACTGGCGCGGAAAACGGCCGTGTCGCCTTCGCTGCTGAGCCTGGTGTTCAGCGGGCCTGAGGTGGCGCAGATGAAATGTGACTCGCCGGATCAGCGTATTAAAATGCTGTTCCCTTCCGAAGACGGGACGCCGCCGTCGCTGCCTGCCGAAGGGCAGTGGTACCAGATTGCTCAGGGGATGCCGAAAGAGAAGCGTCCGGTGATCCGCACCTATACGCTGCGCCATGTCGATCCTGCGCGTCAGGAAGTGACGGTGGAGTTTGTCAGCCACGGCACCGAAGGCCCGGCCTCTGCATGGGCGATTAATTCTGTCCCCGGCGATGCTATCCAGATTGTGGCCCCTAACGCTGCCCACCCGGAAGACAGCGGCGGCTATGAGTGGACGCCGCCCGCGGGGCTACGCAATGCGCTGATTATCGCCGATGAGACGGCTTTACCCGCCGCGCGCGGCATTCTGGAAATGCTGGCTCGCCAGACTCAGCCGCCAAAAATACAGGCCTTTTTTGAAGTGCCGGACGAGGAGGACTGCGTGGACTTAAGCGCCTATGGCTTCGCCGAGATCAACTGGCTGCCGCGTAAAACCGTCTCTGCCACCCACGGCGAATGCCTGATTCAGGCGGTAAAAATGCAGGCGAGGGTACCGGAAAGCGGCCATCACGAAGCGGTTCAGGAAGAGGCCGAAGGCGAACTGCTGTGGGATAAAGCCACCACCGGCAGCAACGAGTTTTACGGCTGGGTGGCGGCGGAGTCGACGGTGGTGAAGCTGTTACGTCGCCATTTGATCGGCGAACGCGGCGTTGAGCATGAAGCCATCAACTTTATGGCCTACTGGGCGAAAGGGCGAGTTCGCTAGTGAAAAGGGCGGCCATTGGCCGCCCTGATCAGATCTTCTTCAACTGCGGCATTAACATCACCGTGGTTTTCACTATCTGCATTAACTCTTCATAGCTGGCGTTCTCGCGGGCGCTGACCGACATCCCCTGAATGATGCAGCACAGGTATTTTGCCAGGCAGCGAATATTGCGCTCTGCCGGGATCTCGCCTTTTTGCTGGCGCATTTCAAGGAAACGCACCAGCGTTTGTTCCTGCACGGCATGGCGGGCTTTTATCGTTGCGGCGATGTCATCTGACGACGCGGCCAGCACGGATGAGGTGCAAATGATAAAGCAGCCAGCAGGCGTGCTCTTGTCGGTAAAACACTGCGCGACCGCGGAAAGATAGTTCTCCAGCGCGGCTTCCATGGTCTGCTCTTCACAGAACAGGCAGGCCTCATGTTTCGCCGCAAAGCGCGCGATATAGCGATCCAGCACCGCGCGGAACAGCCCTTCTTTGTTGATGAACTCCGCGTAGAGCGTTGGAGCCTTTGCCCCGGTGGCTTCTACCAGATGCGCCATGGATGTTGCTTCATAGCCATGCTGCCAGAAGAGTGTCATGGCCTTGTCGAGTGCTGCTTCCCTGTCAAACACCTTTGGACGGCCACGGCTTTTTTTGCTGCAACTTAATGTCTCGGTTGCCATACCTGCCGTTTAACCTCTGTCTAATTAGTGAACACTTATTATAAAAATAATCGGCGGCGGTAGCCAGCGCCACGTTATGAAAAATAATTATTTCTTATCGTAATGAAAAATAGCGTTTTTTTTAATTAATTAACGGTCGTTATTAAAATGTGTTGACGTGTGATGTAGATCACGTTTATGATTTACTTATCGATCGTTAACTAATTTAGTTTAACGACCTAACATTCACCTGCTTAGGACCTGAATCATGAAAACCTTAACTACTCTGTTCGCTGCCGCTGTGATTAGCTCACTCTCATTTGCAAGCTTTGCGGCGGTTGAAGTTTCTGCTACCCCTGCTGGCCAGCAAAAAGTTGGCACCATCAGCGCCAATGCGGGCAGCAACCTCTCTTCCCTGGAAGAACAGTTGGCCGCGAAGGCCGATGCAATGGGCGCTAAATCGTTCCGTATTACCTCCGTTAACGGTCCGAACACCCTGCACGGTACTGCCGTCATCTATAAATAAGCCAGACGTTAACCCTCAATACGTTTGACCTTATTCGTTATATGCCACTGCAAGCAAAAGGCCCTGTCTTTCGACAGGGCCTTTTTTTACGCATAAAACCTGAACTCAGATTTCGTTGTTCGATTGGTCAGCCGCATGGGCATTGACGTTGACCGGCATCCCGGAACGATGCTCCATGGCCTGTTCCATGACCTTCGTATCGGTTTTAGGTGCGTTGCGGAACTGCGCCATCTGCTCGTTCAGCACAATCGGCAGGACTTTCGGGTCGTCATCAATCGCTTTGGACAGCGGCTGGTGAACTTCAACCAGGCGGGAGCCGTCCGGCTCAACGGACGCTTTGATTGGCGTGTTGATGATGCGCACTGACGTTCCGACAGGAACCGTGTTAAACAGCGCTTTGATATCCCCGTCGCGCAGGCGGATACAGCCGGAACTGACGCGCATACCGATCCCGAAGTCCGCGTTGGTACCGTGCAGCAGGTAAACGCCGCCGAACGCCGCCAGGCGAATCGCGTGGTGCCCCATTGGGTTATCCGGCCCCGCAGGAACCACGGCCGGGAGCTTAATGCCCTGCGCCAGGTAACGCGCCCGAATATTGGCCGTTGGCGTCCAGGTTGGGTTAGCTCGTTTATCGGAAATTTTTGTCACCATCGTCGGGGTCAGCGTGTCTCCACCCAGCTGGCCAATGCCAATCGGGTAAACGGTGACTTTATTTTCCCCGGCAGGGAAGTAGTACAGGCGCAGTTCGGCGAGGTTAATCACGATGCCCTCGCGTGGGACGTCCGGCAGCAGCATCTGGCGCGGAATAGTCAGTACGCTCCCGGCGCGGGGTACATACGGATCTACGCCCGGGTTGGCCTGCAGCAATGCCAGGAAACCGACGTTGTACTTTTTGGCAATGGCCTCCAGCGAACCGCCGTCGTTAGCGACCTGATGGAACAGGTTTTTGCCAATCAGGCGGCTGTTAGCGGCGGGAAGCGGATAATCGTTAGCGCTGGCGGGCAGCGCCAGGGCCGCGGCACCCAGTAAGGCGGCGGCGGTAAACCAGCGGCGGAAAGACAAAGTATGCGATGCAAACATAGCTTAAACCCTGCGATGTAATGGCTAATTTTTGAGGCAGATAAACGCCAATTATCGCTGAGCTGTGTGTCGGGAAGTCCTGGGGATTGCAAAGAGTGTGTAAATGTCACAGAAAATTGCGCCTTACCGGGCGGTAAGGCGCAGAGACGTCAGGCCGCGGCGTTTTCCGCCAGGCTGCGCATAAAGTTACGCACCCATTCCATGCGGGTTTTTCTGTCCTCAAGCTCCTGGAAGAACTTCAGTCGGGTAGGGCCGTCAAGGCGGTAATGCTGCGGCTGCTTCTGCAGCAGGCCAATCAGCCACACCGGGTCAACGTGGTTTTTCTCCGCGAACTCGATGGTGCCGCCTTTTTCATTGCCCTCAATCTTACGCACGCCCAGCTTCTGTGCCTGCTGGCGCAGCGCGGCGATATCCAGCAGATTACGGGCCGCATCCGGCAGAAGGCCAAATCGGTCGATCAGCTCAACTTTCAGCTCGTCCAGCTCGTGCTCGCCTTTAGCGCTGGCGATTCGCTTGTAGAACGACAGGCGCGTATTAACGTCGGGGATAAAATCATCCGGCAGCAGGGCAGGCATACGCAGCTCGACTTCCGTCTGGCTGTTGGTGAGGTCTTCCAGCGAAGGCTCGCGTCCCTCTTTCAGCGCATCGACGGCGTTTTCCAGCAGCTCCATATAGAGCGAGAAGCCGATAGTTTCCATTTGCCCGCTCTGATCTTCCCCCAGCAGCTCGCCCGCGCCGCGAATTTCCAGATCGTGAGTAGCCAGCGCGAACCCGGCGCCTAAGTCTTCCAGCGAGGCAATCGCCTCCAGGCGTTTTTGCGCGTCCGTGGTCATCGCTTTCGGGTGAGGCGTCAGCAGCCAGGCATAGGCCTGGTGGTGAGAACGCCCGACGCGGCCGCGCAGCTGGTGCAGCTGCGCCAGGCCAAAGTGGTCGGCCCGCTCAATAATAATGGTATTGGCGGTTGGAATATCGATCCCGGTTTCGATGATCGTGGTACATACCAGCACGTTAAAACGCTGGTGGTGGAAGTCGTTCATCACCCGTTCCAGCTCGCGCTCGCGCATCTGGCCGTGGCCGATGGCAATACGCGCTTCTGGCACCAGTTCAGCCAGCTTATCGGCGGCTTTCTGGATATTTTCGACGTCGTTGAAGAGATAGTAAACCTGACCGCCGCGCAGCACTTCACGCAGGATAGCTTCGCGTACAACCAGGGCATCGTACTCGCGCACGAAGGTTTTCACCGCCAGGCGGCGAGCCGGTGGCGTGGCGATAATCGACAGGTCGCGCATGCCGCTCATCGCCATATTCAGGGTTCGCGGAATTGGCGTTGCGGTCAGCGTCAGGATATCCACGTCGGCACGCATCGCTTTGATGCGCTCTTTGTGGCGCACGCCAAAGCGGTGCTCTTCATCCACGATCAACAGCCCAAGATCGCGCCATTTCACATCGGCCTGCAGCAGCTTGTGGGTGCCGATCAGAACATCGATTTTCCCAACGCTTGCCTGTTCCAGAATTTGCGTCTGCTCTTTGGCGCTGCGGAAGCGGGAGAGCATCTCAATGCGCACCGGCCAGTTGGCAAAGCGGTCGCGGAAGTTGTCGTAGTGCTGCTGAGCCAGCAGGGTCGTCGGCACCAGCACCGCCACCTGTTTGTTGTTCTCTACCGCCAGGAATGCGGCGCGCATTGCAACTTCGGTTTTACCGAAGCCGACGTCGCCACACACCAGTCTGTCCATCGCCAGCGGGCGACACATGTCGCTCAGCACGGCGTTGATGGCCTGGGCCTGGTCCGGCGTAGTTTCAAACGGGAAGCCGTCGCAGAACAGCTGATACTGTTCGCGGTCGTGCTTAAAGGCAAAGCCTTCTTTGGCGGCGCGCATGGCATAGATATCCAGCAGTTCGGCGGCGACATCGCGCACTTTCTCTGCTGCTTTCTGGCGGGCGCGGGACCAGGCATCGCTGCCCAGCTTGTGCAGCGGCGCATTTTCGTCGGCACCGCCGGCGTAGCGGCTGATCAGGTGCAGGGACGAAACCGGCACGTAAAGTTTGGCGTCGCCCGCGTAGGTCAGCATCAGGTATTCGGCGGTAATGCCCCCGGCTTCCAGGGTGGTCAACCCGGCGTAGCGGCCCACGCCGTGTTCCAGGTGAACCACCGGCTGGCCCGCATGCAGCTCGGCCAGGTTGCGGATCAGCGTGTCCGGGTTAATGGTGCGGCGGCTGTCCTGACGACGACGGCTGACGCGCTCGCCCAGCAGGTCGCTTTCGCAAATCAGCGCCCGGTTGCGCAGGGTATCAATAAAGCCGTGCTCGCTGGCGCCGATCATCAGATAGCGGCCGTTGCCTTCGGCTTCTTCCAGGCGGTAAATGCGTTTTGGCGCGACTTTAATGCGCCCGAGCAGTTCGCCCAGCGCTTCCCGGCGGCCTTCGCTTTCGACCGAGAAAATAACCGGCCCGGAGAAGGATTCGAGGAACTTCCGCAGGCTGTCCAGCGGGGCTTTTTGCTGCGCCTGAACGGCCAGGTCCGGCAACGCCTGGTAACCCAGGTTCACGTTGGCGGCTTTCTTCGCCAGCGAAGCCGTTTTGAGCTGCACGCGCGGCCAGGCTTTCAGCTCGCTAAACAGCGAATCGGTTTTCAGCCACAGATCTTCCGGCGGCAGAAGCGGGCGCATCGGGTCCACGCCGCGATTTTCAAAGCGGGCATTCGCGTCCAGCCAGAAGCGCCCGGCGCTGGCTTCCAGATCGCCAGTATTCACCAGCAGCGTATTCGCCGGGAAATAGCTAAACAGCGTCGGCAGCGGTTCGCTGAAGAACAGCGGCTGCCAGTATTCGATCCCGGCAGGCAGCGTGCCCTTGCTCACCTGCTGGTAGATATGTTCGGCGTCGCGCTTGACGTCGAATTTGTCGCGCCACTGGCTGCGGAACAGCTCAATGGCGTTTTTGTCGGTCGGGAATTCGTGGGCCGGCAGCAGATTGATGGCGTCCACTTCTTCCAGCGTACGCTGGGAATCGACGTCGAAGACGCGCAGGCTGTCGATTTCATCATCAAAGAAGTCAATGCGGTACGGCTGGGCGCTGCCCATCGGGTAGAGGTCGAGCAGGGCGCCACGGGTGGCAAATTCGCCGTGCTCCATCACCTGATCGACGCTGCGATACCCGGCCTGTTCCAGCTGCGCGCGCAGGTTATCGCGCGACAGGCGCTGACCTTTTTTCATCACCAGGGCGTGGCCGTGCAGGTAGCTGTGCGGGCAAACGCGCTGCATCAGCGTATTCACCGGCATGATCAGCACGCCGCGCTGCATGGTCGGCAGCTGATACAGCGTGGACAGGCGTGACGAGATGATTTCCTGATGCGGCGAGAAGCTGTCGTAAGGCAGCGTTTCCCAGTCGGCCAGATTGACCACCAGGTTGTCGGTGAACTGGGTGATTTCATCGTGCAGGCGCAGCGCGTTTTGCATGTCCGGGGCAATCAGCACCACCGGACCGCTATGGCGTTCAACAATTTCGGCGACTTCGGTCGCGCAGGCCGAACCGGTCAGCTCGCCCAGCAGGCGTTGTTCGCCAGGTTTACTCGGTAGGGTGTAACGGACATGTTCAGGCATAGTCAGCGCGCGTTCTCCAGAAAGCCGTGTTTTCACGGTAATAATATAAATTTTCTCTACTTATTATCCGTGATGGCGGCGGGAGTGCAACCGCTGAAAATAACCATCGGTGCGGTTCAGAGCATTTGTCTTTTCTGCTGGCTGAGCCTGCGGTATTGCTGTGGCGACATGCCGACGTAGCGGCTGAAGGTGCTGTAGAATCGGCTGCTGGAGCGGAAGCCCGCGATCATCGCCACATCGAGGATGGTTTTGTCGGTATCGCTGAGCAGGGCGCGCACGTGGTTTACGCGCATCGCCGTAATGTACTGCTTCAGGGTGAGCTGCATGACGCGCTGGAAAATCCCCATTGCGTAGTTGGCGTTGAGTTTAACGTGATCCGCAACGGCGTTGATGGTCAGCGCCTGATCGTAATTATCGGCAATAAAACCGAGCATCTGGCTGACGTAGAATTGTGCATGGCGCGAGACGCTGTTTTTGTGGGTACGCGAAGTTTTGTCTTTCAGGATAGGCTGCCATCCCGAAAGGCAAAAGCGCTTAAGCATCAGGCCGATTTCATCGATCGCCAGCTGGCGTATCTGTTCATTAGGACTGTTGGCCTCCTGCTGCCAGCGCAGGACTTCAAAGGTACTGAGCTGCTGGGTCGCCAGCGATTTCACCACCATACCGTGGGTGATGTGGTTAATCAGTTCGCGGTCCAGCGGCCAGGAGAGAAACAGGTGCATCGGCAGGCTAAAAATCGCCATTTGCCGGCACTGGCCCGGGCGCGTTAACTGGTGCGGCGTACTGGCCCAGAACATGGTGATATGGCCTTGTTTTATCTGTACCACTTCGTTGTTAATCAGATATTCCACGTCGCCATCAAACGGCACGTTGACCTCCACCTGGCCGTGCCAGTGGCTGGCGGCCATGGCGTGCGGGCGGCGCAGCTCAATGTCCATACGCTGATATTCAGAATAAAGCGATAGCGGGCTGCGGGTCTGCTTCTCATCGCCGTTGCACATATGTGGGTCAGGCGGCAGAAAGGTAATGGGTTCGTCGCTCATCGTCACTCCGGTTCCTGAATTATCAGAATCATGCCATCAGTAAGGACGCTGCTTCCGCCTCATTGAGAGATATTAGCCTGGTTAGCAGGCCGGATACTCTGCTTTTTAGCCTATTTACTCCCAAAAACTCAGATCCCATATTGGCCGGCATCAGATCTGAGTTTCCGGGAATGCTCATTGGGGAAGATGGAGGTTTTTGCCGGACGGGCGTGCCACGATTCAGACGTTAACTACTGTTCTGGAGAGTCATGATGACAGCACCAAAAATTACCTTTATCGGCGCGGGGTCGACCATTTTCGTCAAAAATATTCTCGGCGATGTTTTTCATCGCGAGGCGCTTAAATCGGCGCACATTGCGCTGATGGATATTGACGAGACGCGTCTGGAAGAGTCACACATCGTGGTGCGTAAACTGATGGATTCCGCCGGGGCCTCCGGTCACATCACCTGCCACACCGATCAAAAAACAGCGCTGGAAGGGGCGGATTTCGTGGTGGTCGCCTTCCAGATTGGCGGCTACGAGCCATGCACCGTCACCGATTTTGAGGTGTGCAAGCGGCATGGCCTGGAGCAAACCATCGCCGATACGTTAGGCCCCGGCGGTATTATGCGCGCCCTGCGTACCATCCCGCACCTGTGGCAGATTTGCGATGATATGACTGAAGTATGCCCGAACGCGACGATGCTTAACTATGTGAACCCGATGGCGATGAACACCTGGGCGATGTATGCCCGCTACCCGCACATTAAGCAGGTGGGTCTGTGCCATTCGGTACAGGGCACGGCGGAAGAGCTGGCGCGTGACCTGAACATTGATCCCGCCACGCTGCGCTACCGTAGCGCCGGGATTAACCATATGGCGTTCTACCTTGAGCTGGAGCGCAAAACCGCTGAAGGGCATTACGTCAGCCTCTATCCGGAACTGCTCGCGGCCTACGAGGCGGGCCAGGCACCGAAACCCAATATTCACGGCAATGAACGCTGCCAGAATATAGTGCGCTACGAGATGTTTAAAAAGCTGGGCTATTTTGTCACCGAGTCATCAGAACACTTTGCGGAATACACCCCGTGGTTTATCAAGCCGGGGCGCGAAGACTTGATTGAGCGCTATAAAGTGCCGCTGGATGAATACCCGAAACGCTGTGTTGAACAGCTGGCGAACTGGCATAAAGAGCTGGCGGAGTACAAAACCGCTGAGCGCATCGATATTAAGCCGTCGCGCGAGTATGCCAGCACCATTATGAATGCCATCTGGACCGGTGAGCCCAGCGTGATTTACGGCAACGTCCGTAATGACGGGCTTATCGACAACCTGCCGCAGGGCAGCTGTGTTGAGGTAGCCTGCCTGGTGGATGCCAACGGCATACAGCCTACAAAAGTTGGGGCGATTCCGTCGCATCTGGCCGCTATGATGCAAACCAACATCAACGTGCAGACGCTGCTGACCGAGGCCATTCTGACCGAAAACCGCGCCCGCGTTTATCATGCGGCATTGATGGATCCGCATACCGCCGCCGTACTGGGCATAGACGAGATTTACGCGCTGGTGGATGACCTGATTGCCGCCCACGGTGACTGGCTGCCCGCCTGGTTACACCGCTAATAAAAAACGACGCCGGGTATAAGCCCCGGCGTTGATCTTTCTAATAACAGAAGGCGGGCGCCGGTAACGGTGACCCGGTACCCTATGAGCATCTCTCTGAAAACAAAACTCAGTTACGGATTCGGTGCATTTGGTAAGGATTTCGCCATCGGGATCGTCTACATGTACCTGATGTACTACTACACCGATGTGGTGGGTTTATCAGTGGGCGTGGTGGGCACCCTGTTTCTGGTGGCAAAAATCTGGAACGCGTTTAACGATCCGGTGATGGGCTGGATTGTGAACGCCACGCGCTCCCGGTGGGGTAAATTTAAGCCATGGATCCTGCTTGGGACGCTGACGAACTCGCTGATGCTGTTTTTACTCTTCAGCGCCCACCTGTTTGAAGGCACTACGCAGGTGGTGTTTGTCTGCGTGACCTACATCCTCTGGGGGACAACCTATACCCTGATGGATATTCCTTTCTGGTCCCTGGTGCCAACCATCACGCTGGATAAACGCGAACGTGAACAGCTGGTGCCGTTCCCGCGCTTTTTTGCCAGCCTTGCCGGATTTGTGACCGCGGGAGTAACGCTGCCGTTCGTGAACTATGTGGGAGGGGCCGATCGCGGGTTTGGTTTTCAGATGTTCACGCTGGTGCTGATCGCGTTCTTTATCGCCTCAACGATTGTCACCCTGCGTAACGTCCATGAGGTTTTCTCGTCAGACAATGAAGCCACGGCGGACAGCAGCCGGCTGTCGCTGAAAGCGATTCTCGCCCTGATCTACAAAAATGACCAGCTTTCGTGCCTGCTGGGAATGGCTCTGGCCTACAACGTCGCGTCCAATATCATTACCGGCTTTGCCATTTACTATTTCACCTACGTCGTCGGCAATGCCGATCTCTTCCCGTACTATCTCTCCTATGCAGGGGCGGCAAACTTGCTCACGCTAATACTCTTCCCACGCCTGGCGAAAGCGCTGTCCCGGCGTATTTTATGGGCGGGAGCGTCGCTTCTGCCGATAGCCAGCAGCGGCGTACTGCTGGTGATGGCGCTGACGGGCTCGGCTAATGTGCTGGTGATTTGCCTCGCGGGCGTATTCCTGAACGTCGGCACCGCGCTGTTCTGGGTGCTGCAGGTGATTATGGTGGCGGATACCGTTGATTACGGCGAGTACAAGTTTAACGTTCGCTGTGAAAGTATTGCCTATGCGGTACAGACGATGGTGGTGAAGGGCGGCTCGGCGTTTTCGGCCTTCTTTATCGCGGTTGTGCTGGGCGTGATTGGCTATGCGCCTAACGTGGCGCAGTCTGCCGAAACCATTCTCGGGATGCAGTTCATCATGATTGCGCTCCCGGCGCTGTTCTTTGCCATTACGCTGGGGCTTTATTTCCGTTTTTATCGCCTGAACGGCGACCGGCTTCGCAAAATCCAGATTCACCTGTTGGATAAATATCGCAAAGTGCCGCCGTCAGCCGCGCCAAAAGAGACGCCGGCTATGCCAATAGCGGTGACTCGCGACGTACAGGCTTAATCCATGTAAAAGCAACCCGCTCACGCGGGCTGCTGAAGTCTTTACCGGCTGGCGGCGATCTGTTTGGGGGGAGAGAAAAACAGATCGCCGAACAGCGCGACGGAGAGCTTGCGGAAACCGAGGCCGGCCAGCGTACAAATCCCGAGACTAACAAACGGATAGACCAGCAGAATCGCCAGCAGCAGCTTGTCAGACATCCCGCCGTTATTAATTTTAGCCAGCACCAGGAGGCTTATCGCTTCGATCAAAATGCGGTGCGTGGTGTAAATGGCAATCGTATTCGAGCCCACCACGTTGAGGAAGCCGTCTTCACGTGCTTCGCGCCAGCCGTTCAGCAAATAGAACCCGCGCAGGATAGCCACGATAGACACCAGAGAAATCACCAGCGGTATGTTCACAAAGTAAAGCGCCAGCGATCCCAGGGCGATGCCTGCGCAGACAAACGGGTGTTGCGAAAAGCGGAAGTTTTTCATCCAGGCCATCAGCAAAGGGCCAAACCAGGCGCCGAGGCCGTAATACACCATATTACGCACCACGCTGTTCAGTCCCCACCACGGGAGCGGCACAAAGGCGATAAGAACGTTGATGCCCATCAGCACCACCAGCACCGGAATGCGGTAGCGGCGTAGGGCTTTAAACATCACGAAGTAAACCACCAGAGCGTAGAGATACCACAGGCTGGTGCTGGCCTTCGCCATGCTAAGGGCAAACTGCGCCAGCGAGTCGGCGTAGGCGGCGTTAGACGTCGGATTGCGCTCGAGATCGGGGGCCAGCCACTGGTTGAGGTGCGTGAGCGCGACCCACTGAATCAGGCCCCACAGTAACAGCACGTAGAAAATATTCCACAGCCGCTTGTCCACGCTGTCGCGCCATTTCACCTCGTGGATATAGCGAGTAATCAGGTAGCCGGAAATAAAGAAGAACACCGGCATTCGGAAGGGGGCGAGGTAGAGATTAAGGTAAACCCAGAGTTTGGCGACATACTGATTCAGGCCTGGCCCGAGAGACGTGAGGTGAGGGTAGAAGGTAATCACTGAATGGTAGATAACCACCAGGCAAATGCATAATCCTTTGATTTGGTTGATCCAGAGTTGCTTTTTCTTCATGCGATATCCGCGTCGTGACGGGCTCCAGTTGTCATGGGCCTGCTATCCTGGTGTCAAACCGATGCGATCTCGACCCCAATTGTCTGTTTTTGGCGCTGATTTGGTAAATTTAGGAAAAGGTGCAGGCACTTGAGATGTAACGGGAATAATTTAGTCGACGGAATTCATTTGGCCGGGGAGGTGTCGTATACTTCCCGGATCTTTGCTTAGGCAACCCGCAACAAGACGGATTTCATGTATCAACCTGTCGCGTTATTTATAGGCCTGCGCTACATGCGTGGGCGAGCAGCGGACCGCTTCGGTCGCTTTGTCTCCTGGCTGTCGACGATTGGCATCACCCTCGGCGTGATGGCGCTGGTCACGGTGCTTTCGGTGATGAATGGCTTCGAGCGTGAGCTGCAAAACAACATCCTCGGCCTGATGCCGCAGGCGTTAATCACTTCACCTTCCGGCTCCATTAATCCCCAGCAACTTCCTGCCGACTCCCTGAAACTTCAGGGCGTGACGCGTATTGCGCCGCTGACTACCGGCGACGTGGTGCTGCAAAGCGCCCGCAGCGTGGGGGTTGGCGTAATGCTGGGCGTGCAGCCGGACGAGAAAGATCCGCTTTCCCCGTACCTGGTTAACGTTAAGCAGGCGGATTTGGTGGCCGGGCAGTACAACGTCATCCTTGGCGAGCAGCTCGCGGGCGCTCTGGGCGTTAAGCGCGGGGAAACCATCCGCATTATGGTCCCGTCCGCCAGCCAGTTTACGCCGATGGGGCGTTTGCCGAGCCAGCGTCTGTTCACCGTGATTGGTACCTTCGCCGCCAACAGCGAAGTAGACGGCTACCAGATGCTGGTCAACCAGCAGGACGCCTCGCGCCTGATGCGCTACCCGGCGGGCAATATCACCGGCTGGCGTTTATGGCTGGCGGAACCGCTGAAGGTGGATGTTCTCAGCCAGCAAGCGCTGCCGCAGGGCACCGAATGGAAAGACTGGCGCGAGCGCAAAGGCGAGCTGTTCCAGGCCGTGCGCATGGAGAAAAACATGATGGGGCTGCTGCTGAGCCTGATCGTGGCCGTCGCCGCCTTTAACATCATTACTTCCCTTGGCCTGCTGGTGATGGAAAAGCAGGGCGAAGTGGCGATTCTGCAAACTCAGGGGCTGACCCGCCGCCAGATCATGACGGTGTTTATGGTGCAGGGCGCGGGCGCGGGCGTGATTGGCGCGCTGCTCGGGGCTTTACTCGGGGCGCTGCTTGCCAGCCAGTTGAATAATTTAATGCCGATCATTGGCATCCTGCTTGATGGCGCGGCCCTGCCGGTTGCCATCGAACCGGTACAGGTTGTGGTGATTGCCATCGTGGCGATGGCCATTGCTTTGCTGTCCACGCTTTACCCTTCGTGGCGTGCCGCCGCGACCCAACCCGCTGAGGCTTTACGTTATGAGTAATTCTGTCCTGTTGCAGTGTGACAACCTGTGCAAACGCTATCAGGAAGGCAAAGTGCAAACGGATGTGCTGCACGATGTCAGCTTCAGCATCAACGCGGGTGAACTGATGGCGATTGTCGGCAGCTCTGGCTCCGGCAAAAGTACCTTGCTGCACCTGCTGGGCGGCCTGGACACGCCGACTTCCGGCGACGTGGTGTTCAACGGCCAGGCGATGAGCAAACTCTCGTCGGCGGCGAAGGCGGAGCTGCGTAACCGCGAGCTGGGCTTTATCTATCAGTTCCACCACCTGCTGCCGGACTTCACCGCGCTGGAAAACGTGGCGATGCCGCTGCTTATCGGCAAGAAAAAGCCGGAAGAAGTGCAGAAGCGTGCGCTGGAGATGCTGGCCGCCGTGGGGCTGGATCACCGCAGCAGCCACCGTCCGTCGGAGCTCTCCGGCGGCGAACGTCAGCGTGTGGCCATTGCCCGTGCGCTGGTGAACAACCCGCGTCTGGTGCTGGCGGATGAGCCGACCGGTAACCTGGACGCGCGCAACGCCGACAGTATTTTCGAGCTGCTGGGCGAGCTGAACGTGCGTCAGGGCACCGCCTTCCTGGTGGTTACCCACGACCTGCAGCTGGCGAAACGCATGTCCCGCCAGCTCGAAATGCGCGATGGCCGCTTAACCAGCGACCTGACGTTGATGGGAGCGCAGTAATGGCTTCCCCGCTTTCATTATTAATTGGCCTGCGTTTCAGCCGCGGGCGACGCCGCAGCGGCATGGTGTCGCTGATCTCGGTGATCTCCACGCTCGGCATTGCGCTGGGCGTAGCGGTGCTGATCGTCGGCCTGAGCGCGATGAACGGCTTCGAGCGCGAGCTGAAAAACCGCATTCTTGCCGTGGTGCCTCACGGTGACATTGAGCCGGTGAACCAGCCCTTTACCAACTGGCAGCGTGCGCTGCCCGAGGTGGAAGGCGTCAAAGGCATCGTCGCCGCCGCGCCGTATATTCGTTTTACCGGGCTGGTGGAAAGTGGGGCAAACCTGCGCGCCGTGGAAGTGAAGGGCGTTGATCCGGTGCAGGAAAAGCAGTTGAGCGCGCTACCACAGTACGTGCAGAACAATGCCTGGGCGAACTTTAAGGCCGGGCAGCAGCAAATCATCATGGGCAAAGGCGTGGCGGACGCGCTGAAGGTGAAGCAGGGCGACTGGGTGTCGATCATGATCCCCAACAGCGACGGCGGCACCAAATTGATGCAACCCAAGCGCGTCCGGCTGCAAATCGCCGGTATTCTGGCGCTGAGCGGCCAGCTGGATCATAGCCTGGCCATGGTGCCGCTGCAGGATGCCCAGGGCTACCTGGATATGGGCGACAGCGTGACCGGCATCGCCATTAAGGTGAATGACGTGTTTAACGCCCGGCAGCTGGTGCGCGACGCCGGGCTGGCAACCAATTCTTACGTGCGTATCAGCAGCTGGATTGATACCTACGGCTATATGTACCGCGACATCCAGATGATCCGCGCCATCATGTATCTGGCGATGGTGCTGGTGATCGGCGTGGCCTGCTTTAACATCGTTTCCACGCTGGTGATGGCGGTGAAAGACAAGAGCAGCGACATCGCGGTGCTGCGAACCTTAGGGGCCAAAGACGGCCTGATTCGCGCTATTTTCGTCTGGTACGGGCTGCTGGCCGGGCTGCTGGGCAGCGTCAGCGGTGTGGTGGTCGGCGTGCTGGCATCCTGGCAGCTGACCAACATTATCGGCGTGATTGAAAAACTCATCGGGCACCATTTCCTGTCCGGTGATATTTATTTCATTGATTTCTTACCTTCTGAGCTGCACTGGCTGGACGTGGTTTACGTTCTGGTGACGGCGCTGGTCCTCAGCCTTCTGGCTAGCTGGTACCCGGCCCGGCGCGCAAGCAATATCGATCCGGCAAGGGTGCTAAGCGGACAATAAATTCAATTAACTATAATTTGCCCTACATCATTCGCGCTGTGACCCGGCAGAACCCAGGCGCAGCTTGAAGCACAGCGGGCATTGGGAGCAGCGATGTATTACGGATTTGATATCGGCGGCACTAAGATTGCACTCGGCGTTTACGACCAGCAGCGGCGTTTACTTTGGGAAGCCCGGGTTGCTACTCCTCATGACAGTTACGAAAATTTCCTCGACGCGGTGGTCGGGCTGGTGGCGCAGGCCGACGAAAAGTTTAACTGCCGCGGTTCTGTAGGCATCGGCATTCCGGGCATGCCGGAAACCGACGACGGCACGCTTTATGCCGCTAACGTTCCGGCTGCCAGCGGCAAACCGCTTCGCGCAGACCTGAGCGCCATGCTTGATCGCGACGTGCGCATCGACAACGACGCCAACTGCTTCGCGCTTTCCGAAGCCTGGGACGACGAGTTCCTCAACTACCCGGTGGTGATGGGGCTGATCCTCGGCACTGGCGTCGGCGGTGGCATCATCATCAACGGCAAATCTATCACCGGTCGCAGCTACATCACCGGCGAATTCGGCCATACCCGCCTGCCGGTGGACGCGCTGGAAATCCTCGGGCGCGACATTCCTTTCACCCGCTGCGGCTGCGGTAAAAACGGCTGCATTGAAAACTACCTCTCCGGGCGCGGCTTTGCCTGGCTATGGCAGCACTTCTACCAGGAGCCGCTGGACGCGAAAGAGATCATCTCCCGCTATCGCCAGGGCGACGAGCAGGCCATCGAGCACGTGGACCGTTTCCTGGAGCTGCTGGCGGCCTGCCTCGGCAATTTATTGACCTCAATTGACCCGCATCTGGTGGTGATTGGCGGAGGATTGTCTAACTTTAGCGATATCTACGCCCAACTGCCGGCACGCCTGCCGAAGTACCTGCTGCCGGTTGCCGCAGTGCCGCGTATCGAACAGGCGCGCCACGGTGATGCAGGCGGTATGCGCGGTGCGGCATTCCTCCACTACACGGAGTAAGTCATGCTTTCTCGTCGTCAGCACCGGCTGAGCCGGTTTCGGAAGAACAAACGCCTGCTGCGCCAACGTTTGCGTCAGCGCATCTTTTTCAGAGACAGACCAGGACCGGAAGCGATGGACAAACCAAGAGTTGTTGTACTTACCGGCGCGGGGATCTCCGCGGAGTCAGGCATTCGTACCTTCAGGGCAGCGGACGGGCTGTGGGAAGAGCACCGCGTCGAAGACGTGGCAACGCCGGAAGGCTTTGCTCGCGACCCGGCGCTGGTGCAGCGGTTTTATAACGACCGCCGCCGCCAGCTTCAGCAGCCGGAAATCCAGCCCAACGCCGCGCACCTGGCGCTGGCGAAGCTGGAAGAGGCGCTGGGCGACCATTTTGTGCTGGTCACCCAGAATATCGACAACCTCCACGAGCGGGCGGGCAGTAAAAACGTCATCCACATGCACGGCGAGCTGCTCAAGGTTCGCTGCGCCAGCAGCGGCCAGGTGCTGGACTGGAAGGACGACATTACTCCGGAAGACCGCTGCCACTGCTGCCAGATTTCCTCGGCGCTGCGTCCGCACGTCGTCTGGTTCGGCGAAATGCCGCTGGGCATGGACGAGATTTACCAGGCGATCGCCACCGCAGACTACTTTATTGCCATTGGCACTTCCGGGCACGTTTACCCGGCGGCGGGCTTTGTGCACGAGGCCCGTTTGCAGGGGGCGCATACCGTAGAGCTGAACCTGGAGCCAAGCCAGGTCGGCAGCGAGTTTGAAGAGAAGCATTACGGTCTGGCGAGCCAGGTGGTGCCGGAATTTGTGGATAAGCTTTTGAAAGGATTGTAGTCGGCTGTTAACCCTCACCCCGGCCCTCTCCCTGAAAGGGAGAGGGGGAAAACCGAACTCGATCCAGTCTCCTCTTCCCTTTGGGGAGAGGGTTAGGGTCAAGGGGAAACCGAACTCGATCCAGTCTCCTCTTCCCTTTGGGGAGAGGGTTAGGGAGAAGGGGAAAACCAAACTCGATCCAGTTCCCTCCCCCCTTTGGGGAGAAGGTTAGGGTGAAGGGGAAAACCGAACTCGATCCAATCCCCTCTCCCCTATGGGGAGAGGGTTAGGGTGAAGGGGAAAACCGAACTCGATCCAATCCCCTCTCCCCTATGGGGAGAGGGTTAGGGTGAGGGGAAAATACCAACCTCGATCCCGTTTTGGGTGAGGGTAAACTTACCGCCCCGCCTTCAACCGCTGATAATAAGACTCATACAGCGCGCTCGCGTCACCCACATCATTTTGCCACTCGCCATCCTTAATCACCTCTGCATCCGGGTACAGCGACTTATCATCCGCCACGTTCTTCGGCAGCAGCTTGCGGGCTTCGAGGTTTGGCGTCGGGTAGCCGATAGTCTCCGCCACCTGCTTAGCCACGTCCGGGCGCAGCAGGAAGTTAATCAGCTTCAGCGCGCCGTCGACGTTCTTCGCGTTGGCCGGAATCGACAGGTTATCCATCCAGAAAATCCCGCCTTCCTTCGGCCAGACGATCTCCAGCGGCGTACCGGCCTGGCGAGCGACGTATGCCGAGCCATTCCACACCATACCGAGGTTCACTTCACCTTCCATATACGGGTTGGCCGGGTTGTCGGAGTTAAACGCCGCCACGTTGGGCATCAGCTTTTGCAGCTCGTGGTACGCGGCCTCAATCTCTTTCGGATCGGTGGTGTTACCGGACAGGCCCAGCTTGCGCAGCGCCATCTGGAACACTTCGCGCGCGTCGTCGGTCAGCAGCAGGCTTTGCTTATACTCCGGCTTCCACAGGTCGGCCCAGCTTGTGACGCTTTTCGGATCAATAGCCTCGCGGTTCACGCCAATCGCCGTGGCGCCCCAGATATACGGGATGGAATAGTCGTTATTCGGGTCGAACGGCTTGTTCAGCATCTCCGGATCGAGATTTTTAAAGTTGCTGAGCTGGCTCTTGTCGATCTTCTGGATCATCCCTTCTTTGCGCATCTTCGCCACAAAGTAGGTGGACGGCACCACTAAATCGTACGCGCCGTCTTTGTAGGTCTTGAGCTTGGCGTACATGGTTTCGTTCGACTCGTAGGTCGAATAAATCACCTTGATGCCGGTCTCTTTGGTGAACTGCTCCAGCAGGCCAGGCGGCACGTACTCGGTCCAGTTGTAGAAATAAAGCGTCTTGCTGTCGTCGGCATGTGCGGCGCCGAAGCTGAGCGCCAGAGCGCCCGCAGCAAGCAGGTGGCGTGGCCATTTTTTCATTTTAACGTCCCCTGAGGTTGAGTTTTATCGCGAAGAATCAGCTGGCTGGCGATCACCAGCAGCAGTGAAAGTAACAGCAGAATGGTGGCCAGGGCGTTCACTTCCGGCGAAACGCCGACCTTGACCATCGAGTAAATTTTTAGCGGCAGGATCTCGTAGCTCGGCCCCGTAACGAACGAAGACACCACCACATCGTCCATCGACAGGGTAAAGCTCAGCAGCCAGCCTGCGGCCACGGCGGGCATCGCCAGCGGCAGAATAATCTTGCGCAGAATGGTCAGCTCGCTGGCGCCCAGGTCACGCGCCGCTTCCAGCATCTTCACGTCGAACCCTTTCAGGCGCGAGTAAACGGTGACCACCACAAATGGCAGGCAGAAGGTGATGTGGGAAAACAGCAGCGACCAAAAGCCAAGCGACACTCCCAGCAGCATAAACAGCACCAGCAGCGAGATAGCCATTACGATGTCCGGGGACATCATCACCACAAACAGCATCCCGCTGACGAACGGTTTGCCGCGAAAGCGATAGCGGTAGAGCGCCACGGCGGTAAGCGAGCCGATAAGCGTGGCGGCGCTGGCGGAAAACACCGCCATCGTCAGCGAATGCTTTGCGGCCTGCAGCAGGCTGTCGTTATTCATCAGCAGGCTGTACCAGTGGGTGGTGAACCCCTGCCAGTTAATGCCGAAGCGAGAGCTATTGAACGAGTTCACGATCAGGATAACGATCGGGATATACAAAAAAGCGTAAATGGCGGACATAAAGCCGCCGCGAAGCAGGCGTCCGATCATTCCAGTTCCACCTTTTTATTCAGCAGGCGCGCCGCGCGCCAGTACACCAGCAGCATCAGGCCCATTACCAGCGTCAGCGTAATGCTCGTCGCCGCGCCAAACGGCCAGTCGCGAATGTTGAGGAACTGGCTCTTAATCACGTTGCCGATCAGCAGATTCTTCGCGCCGCCCATCAAGTCCGAGACGTAAAACAGCCCCATCGCCGGCAGCATCACCAGCAGGCAGCCGGCGACAATCCCCGGCATGGTCAGCGGCAGAATAATGCGCACAAAAGTTTGCAGCTTGCTGGCGCCGAGATCCCGCGCCGCCTCAAGCAGCGGCTTGTCCAGCTTCTCAATGCTGGAGTAGAGCGGCATCACCATAAACGGCAGCAGGATATACACCAGGCCGATAATCACCGCGCTCGGGGTGAACATGATGCGGATCGGCGTATCAATAAGCCCCAGCCACAGTAGAAACTCGTTGAGGTAGCCTTTGGTGCTGAGGAAAATCTTCAGCCCGTAAATGCGGATCAGCGAGTTGGTCCAGAACGGCACAATCAGCAGGAACAGCAGCAGCGGCCGCACCTTTGCCGGCAGCCGCGCCAGAAACCAGGCGAAAGGGTAGCCGAGCACCAGGCAGGCCAGCGTGGCTATCGCCGCCATGTTCAGCGAGTGCAGCAGCACCTGGGCGTACAGCGGGTCGGCCAGCCGGGTGTAGTTATCCAGCGTAAACACCAGACTCACGAAGTTGTCGTTATCGCGAGTCAGGAAGCTGGTGACGATGATCATCAGGTTGGGCAGGAAGACAAACAGCAGCAGCCAGCCCACCACGGTAGCAATCACCACATTCTGGAATTTACGCGAGCTCTTCATCTGCCAGCACAACCTCCCAGCTTTCTACCCAGGTCACCGCCATTTTTTGATCCAGCGTATGGTCAAAGTCCGGGTCGTCTTCGTTAAAGAACTCGCTGACCATCACCAGCTTGCCGTTTTCAAGCTCGACGGTGGACTCCAGCGTCATGCCTTTGTAGTTGCGCTCGCGCACGTAGCCAATCAGTCCGTCCACTTCCCGGGCGTCGTTTACCTCTTCCACGCGCAAATCTTCCGGGCGCAGCAGCACCTTCAGGCTTTGCCCGACGGTCACCGGCTGGTTCACGAAGATATGGCATTCGCGGCCTTCCACGTTCGCCCGCACGCGCTGCTCGTCGATGCGTTCGAGCACCGTCGCGTCAAAGATATTGATCTCGCCGATGAAGCTCGCCACAAACAGATTCTTTGGCTCTTCATAAATTTCTCGCGGCGTGCCGTCCTGCTCAATCTTGCCGTCGCGCATCACCACGATACGGTCGGACATGGTGAGGGCTTCTTCCTGATCGTGCGTGACGAACACAAACGTAATGCCGAGCTTGCGCTGCAGGGCTTTGAGCTCGTTCTGCATCTGCTTGCGCAGCTTGTAGTCCAGCGCCGACAGCGACTCATCGAGTAACAGCAGCCGGGGCTTATTCACCACCGCGCGGGCGATGGCGACGCGCTGTTGCTGGCCGCCGGAAAGCTGGTTCGGCTTGCGCTGGGCGAACTCTTCCAGCTGCACCATTTTCAGCGCGTCGGTCACGCGCGGGGTGATTTCCGCCGCCGGCGTTTTCTGCATCCGCAGGCCAAAGGCGACGTTTTCAAACACCGTCATGTGCGGAAACAGGGCGTAGCTCTGGAAAACGGTATTCACGTGGCGGTGCTCGGCAGGCACATGGGTAATGTCCTGATTATCGAGCGTGATTTGCCCGGCATCGACGGTTTCTAACCCGGCGATAAGGCGCAGAACGGTGGTTTTGCCGCAGCCGGAAGGGCCGAGCAGCGTCAGGAATTCACCATGATTAATGGTGAGGGAGAAGTCAGAAATTACGGATTTACCATCAAAGCGCTTGGCGACTCCCGCCAGGTTGACCAGCATGGAGTGCGAACGAGGCTGTTTTTTCAATTTTTTACGCTGTCCCATAAATGACGTATCCGGAGCGAAGGATACGGGGTTTGTGATTAACCACCTTGGGTTTTGGCACGTTGAGTAAGGGCTGGCATTCTACGGCAAAGCGGCGGGATCGCCAATCCCGATGGCCAGAAACCGTGGCCGTTATCGTCTACGGTTAAAGTGATATTTTCATGATTTCACGTCTCGTTCTGCGAAAACTATTTTTTTCCGTAACCGACTAAAAGTGACCTGACGCAATATCTGCCCGATGCGGCTTATTGATAATTGATGTCACTAAAAACGAGGGTGGCTAAATGGATAAATTACTTGAGCGCTTTTTGCAGTATGTCTCTCTGGATACACAATCCAAACCCGGCGTTAGGCAGGTGCCGAGCACCGAAGGGCAATGGAAGCTCCTGCGACTGTTAAAAGAGCAGCTGGAGCAACTGGGGCTGGTGGACGTCACGCTCAGCGACCACGGCACGGTGATGGGCACGCTGCCGTCGAACGTCGGGCACGCTGTTCCGGCCATTGGTTTTATCTCCCACGTTGACACCGCGCCGGACTTCACCGGCAAAAACGTGAACCCGCAGATCGTCGAGAACTACCGCGGCGGCGACATCGCGCTCGGCATCGGCGATGAAATCCTTTCCCCGGTGATGTTCCCCGTATTGCACCAGCTGATGGGCCAGACGCTGATCACCACCGACGGCAAAACCCTGCTGGGCGCGGACGACAAAGCGGGCGTGGCGGAAATCATGACCGCGCTGGCGGTATTAAAAGGCAAAAACATCCCGCACGGCGACATTCGCGTGGCCTTCACCCCGGACGAGGAAGTCGGGAAGGGCGCGCACTTCTTCGACGTCGACGCCTTTGACGCCGAATGGGCCTACACCGTGGACGGCGGCGGCGTGGGCGAGCTGGAAAGCGAGAACTTCAACGCCGCCTCCGTGACCATCAAAATCGTCGGCAACAACGTGCACCCCGGCACCGCCAAAGGCGTGATGGTGAATGCCCTGTCGCTGGCGGCGCGCATCCACGCCGAAGTCCCGGCGGACGAAAGCCCGGAGTGCACCGAAGGCTACGAAGGCTTCTACCACCTGAACACCATGAAAGGCTCCGTCGACCGCGCCGAGATGCACTACATCATCCGCGACTTCGACCGCGAGCAGTTCGAAGCCCGCAAGCGCAAAATGATGGAGATCGCCAAGAAAGTCGGCAAAGGCCTGCACCCGGACTGCTATATCGAGCTGGTCATAGAAGACAGCTATTACAACATGCGCGAGAAGGTGGCCGGGCATCCTTATATTGTCGAAGTGGCCCAGCAGGCGATGCGCGACTGCGACATCGAGCCCCTCATGAAGCCGATCCGCGGCGGCACCGACGGCGCCCAGCTTTCCTTCAAAGGCCTGCCGTGCCCGAACCTGTTCACCGGCGGCTATAACTACCACGGCAAGCACGAGTTCGTGACCCTGGAAGGGATGGAGAAAGCGGTGGCGGTGATTGTGCGGATTGCTGAGCTGGTGGGGAAGAAGGGGTGATGGGCGCTTTGCTTTGAGTGAGTGAAAGGGAAGGAGGCGAGAGCCTCTTTTCTTTTACCACTATTTTCATATCTACAGGAGGAATGTATTCGCAGCTAATATTCTCTATGTGAATGTTTAAGGCATATTAGAAACCAGGACGATAATACATATAAATAAAGGATGATTTTATGTTGAAAAGAGGCGGTTTAAGACTGCTAACAACTGGCGAGATTGCTCTCGCACAAAAGACTTTTGCATCATCAATTCGTTACCATCAAGTCTGGATTCATCACGGGAGTTATCTTCCTTTCAATATTCAGGAAAGTAATACGGCCATGACGCCTAACGGCGAAATATGGTTTGAAACCAATGTGTACCGGGATGATTATTCCGTTGCTACTGTCGATTCACAGCATCTTTTTTTACATGAAATGGTGCATGTGTGGCAGCATCAGCGAGGCATGATGGTCAGAACCAGAGGCTTATTTTCTTGGGCAGTTGATTATTACTATGATCTTAATGGTAAAAAGTTATCCGACTATGGCATGGAGCAACAGGCCGGGATAGTCAGTGATTATTGGCTGTTATTGAACTATGGTTTCTCTAACTATATCCGAAACATCCGATATAAAGATTACGACCGTCGAGAAAACGTCAGAAATCTTATCCTGAAATACAAACGCGTGCTTGGGAGTTTTCCACTATGAAATATATTGTGATTTTATTGGCGCTGATGCTTTCTGGCTGTGTTGGCGACCGGCTTGATTTCAGACACGCCGGGAGTATTTTTAAAAAAAATAATGACTACATCTGTGTTAACTCCAAAAGAGGCGATGTTATTACCTATTACATTTTAAGTTCATCTGCCGATATCTATAGAGAACCTTTGTTTTTTGCCGATAATATCGCTAAACAGTACCCGGATCATTGCTTTAATCTAATGCTTAAGAAAGGTGTTACCTATAACCTGCTCTATGAAATGAATGATGTTAAGTATAGGGTTAATTTTGCGTTAGATGATGATGGGAGAATAAAGCAGGGTGTGAATAACCTGTAATGAGCGAGGAATGTGATGCATCGCATATTGGGATGTGTGGTGTGTCACATTTTTTGAGGAAGGATATAACTAACTGTGTGTTTTACGTGCTACGTAATTTCTCTTACGGGTATAAAGATAGAGTTACTGATTATTTAATAAGGCTTAAAATATAAAGGCAGAACATCGTTTAAAAAAGGAACCTATTTATCATGAAGAAAAGACTTCTGATTCTGGTGGGGCTAATTTCGGGCTGCGTCGGAGACCAACTGGAATTTAGATTCGTGGGTAGTACTTATCAAAAAAAACAGGGGGTGATTTGCATTAATTGGAAGTGAAGTGTTATGCTTACTCATTATTAAAATTGAATTTTATGATTTCATTAAAATAATGTGGCCACTATTTTATATTAATAGCGCGGAGAAGTGTTTATGGCTATGAAGGCCGCAATTGTGCGGCCAAATATATTAGACGCCGTCTGGTAGTTCACGAATGGCCCTACGTATATTCGTTTCAGCATCATCTAGCTCATTCAAGGCTCGAGATATATCTGAACGGCCATTTTCTACTTTTGAACGAACTCTTTTTAATGTGGATGTTGCATCATCAATAGCACTCAAGGCACGCTTTAATCTTCTTTTGGTATCCAACTTTTAAAATCCTCTTTTAGGTGAAATTACAGTCTAGTGGAAATATATAATGCCAAGCGGCTTAATATTGATCGCGTAGACTTAGCTTATTCCAGAGACAACCTCAAGTGGGCTCTTGCTTGAGGTTGCAGGATACTGTAATACTATGCAAATAACATTTACATCCAGTGAAGACATTACTGAATATTTTGTTTACGCCAATTTTCTACCGCAATCAACAGTCGCTTGTTTTTGACTGGCTTTTGCCATTCATCCCAGAAATTAACCGTGCCGCTATTCGGTTTGTTTATGGGCTCATCGATCCTGATTCTGCTTGGAAGTAAACTCGCATCGCCAACAACCAAGGCCTCGCCTGTATCAAGGGTCGGTAGGATGTCGCTGAACCCGCCGAGGCTATCGGGCAAAAGCCTTTTAATCACCCCCTGATCTTCGGCGTTAGTCAGTCTCATGGACACGAAGTTGCTGCACTGGCTTAGCATCGTTTTATTCACTTCGGAGGGACGCTGGCTTATCACGATAAGGCTGACACCATACTTACGGCCTTCCTTGGCTATGCGCTCGAAAATATCCAAGGAGATATCGTCGGCGGACACAGCCATGTTTCGTTGAGGCATGTAGAGATGGGCTTCGTCACACAATAGCGCGACAGGATGGCGTAGCTCAGATGGAGTCCACTGTTGGACAGAGAAGGTCACTCGAGCGACAAGAGAAACGATCAGTGGGAGAACGTCTGATGGAACCTCAGAGAAGTTGATTATCTTGATACCAGCCTTGCCATTCTCTACAGAGCTTCCGAGCATGGCAGTGGTGAATTTTTCAAGCCAAGAAAAATCCAAAACGTCGTCACCACCGCTGAACAGGAACCCTAAGCGTCTATCAGAGATTTTGTTCTCTAGCCGGGAGATCATCCGGGCAAGTTTTCCAAAAAAATCACCCTGCTTTTCTTTACCTGTCGATGCTCCTGGAACCATCTCTACATTGATCTCGTTCAGCCTGCCCATCAGAACATCCAGACCGAATGGAACTGGGCTATCTACGGTGAAGTGCTTCAGAATTTCTTTCTGGTCACCATCCTCAAGATATTTTCTTTTGGCCTGGTTGATTTCACGGGAGATGATCATTGCCTGATTGGGCGCATTCTGGTCACTCCGGTCAACAAACATTGCAACAAGCGCTTCATACGAAAGCAACCAGTAAGGCAGGTAAAGTACACCTTCATCAATAGTGCGTTTGGCCTCAACATCGGCGGGACCGGCCACCTTGAAATGCTGAATACCTTGACCAACCAATGGCGCGTATTCACCATGAAGATCAAAAACGATAGCGTTGGCCGTAGAGAGCCTTGTCATCTGCTCAATGATCTTGGCTGTCGTCCAGGATTTGCCTGATCCGGTACTGCCGCCGATGAAGGCGTGGCGTTGGAAAAACTTGTTACCGTTGAGATATGCAACGGCATGTTCGTCCAGCGTATATTTTCCCAGCGTCAGAGCATTGCCATCGGCTGAGACGCTGGAGAGAGTGCGCATAAAGTTAGTAAGGTTTTCACCCTCAAGTGAAAAGCAATTCGCGTCAATTTCTGGAACGCTTTCCAAAGTACGGCGAAAGACGTTTTCTCTTTCTCCATCACGATCTAGCATCGTGCCAATCAGGGCAATTTTGCACAGATTGAGTTCTGAGGTCTGTTCGCTAATACCATCGTTGGCAATGTCCTCGATGCCACGCTTGCGGGTTACTTGGGTTATGAGGCCGATGAGATGCTGTCCAGGCCGGCTGCTTTGGAGCACAGCCAGATGGTTGACTTGTAACCTTTTTAGCTGGTCAACATTTTCCACGTCAACGATAACATTTGTTGTATCGACGGAGGCCACTTTTCCAAGCGCGTCTTCATCCCGAAAATTAAATATCGGCATCTCTTCCTCCTACATGATTAGTGATAGGTAATTTTCAAGACTCCAGATATTTCTTTCAACTATCAGAGGAGTCTTGTTCAAAGAGGAGTAGACGATGGACTGCTCGTCTGTGGCTCCCCGTTCTATTGCTAAGTAATTTTGTGCCTTGCCATCAAGGATAAGTTTCCTAACAGCGTCTGAGAGCGTATAGGTAATAATCGTGATAGGGGTATTCTGACGAATGCATTTAGCCATGATGTTCGGTTGAATATGCTCGTCATTGAAGCCGTAGCCAATACACAGGAAGGAGTTGGCAGCATTGATTGCCTGGTCAGCATTGTGAATAGTCGAGCGATATGGTTCCAAATGCGTAGTTTGATATTTCTGAGTGCCCGGCGTCACGATTTCCGGCTTGTAGTTAGCAGGTATTCCTTGAATGTTTGAAAGGGCGACGATGTCTTCAAGGGGCGATTTAAACCAGTCCAGAGAACCGTGGACCTTCCAGATATTCACTCTGCGCGCAGATGTTATTTCATTAGGTGTAGCGCGCTGTCGAAAGAATCCGTGTGAGAATCCCGTGTAATGGTGAGCCCCCTCTTGATCGCAGGCATATTCTGCCAGCCTGTCATAATTAGTAGTCACGATATTTATTTTGGTGAGGCTGCTTTTGAACATGTGGCGCAGCAGGCGGCTTAGCGGAAACATAGCTTGGTTCTGAAGGCTATTGTGGAAGATTTTAATGTCTTCTGAATTGATGAGCGTCCAAGTTGCTATGATAATTCTGGAGGTCAGTTCTTCAGTAACGGCTACTTGGTGCAGCGCCGACTCCAGATCAACACCGTCTAATAAAACTTCACAAAATTTTCTCCAAGCTACAATCTCAGCAGCAGACAAGCCAGAAGTATCGGTATTTGCCACCAAGTGCTTCGCAAGTGCTCCCATTCCAGACATGCCATGGGCAGCCGACGCTCCACTGCCCAAGATTATGAGAGGAGCCTTGCCATAATAATCTTGAGCCTGTTTTTGGTAATCAACTCCTGACATCGAAAACTCCTAATTTAGTATCGTGCTCATCATCGTCACCTTCGCGCAGCGGTTTCTGTAACGAGCACCAATGTCGATCAATAGATCTATTCCGATGCTCTCACGATATGACTTTTTACTCATCGTATTTCATCATGCCATATCGGTTGGTTGCATGAATGTACTTAGTGAAACAGTCCTGCAGAGAATATCTTCAAAGTGTCCACTCTATATGTACCTACGGAATAGTGAGGGTTCTTCCACTAAGTACTTAGCAACTTCCAACAGAATGGGTTTTCAGAGTACTAACAAGAATTGGTCTCAAACCTATTTTTTCAATTGATAATGCTACACCGATATCGGTCATACATTCCTGCTCAAAATCAACATTAGTTTACTTTACCCTCAGCGAGAAAAGTCAATCTTTTTTCGACTTTTCATTAATCATAGATATCTTAAGCACTTCTTAATACAAATAAACAGCAATATTTATTTGACTGTCTTTTACAGTAGGTGAAAGTAGTGGGCTTCAGATTTTACTCATACGGATGATATAACAAAATATAGAAAAAACCTGACATCATTCGATGGGAATCTGACTACTAATATTAGTAGGTTGCGCGCATTTCTACTCAATATGGCAGATGGAAGTCTATTTAACTGAGCATTTCTTGCGATGGATCCTGCACAATCAGGATGGTTTATCAGTTGAAATAAGTTAATTGAGATATTTTTAACAACTTGAATTTAAATAACATGGGGTAATAATTGCTTTTGTGATATTTAATTGGCTTAGTTTGGAAGATGAAATAACCAAAAACTTCATAAGGCTACACCAAAAAAACTGTCCCCAAATGCAACCCCAGTTTCCAGTTATCACATTTCCGCGATCCCCCTCGAGTTTTTTAGGTTTCCAATAATTTTTAACCAAACCACTGTTGACTTATCCAGTATAAAAACAGAAGTTGATACTCAAGAAGCATTCAAAGGTAACCAAAGAAAGAATTCGCCCCCGAAAGGTGCACCAACACCAGACGGGGGCTAACCACAACGTAACTAACCAGGAGTCACATTATGGCTAACGCCGATAGTAACACATTTGCGTACACGGAAATGACGAAGGATCAAACGATTATTGCTCCGGAGTTCACAGCGTTATTAAAAATGCCGCTGGGCGCAAAGGACGATTTATTTCATGTGCTGGATATTTGCAGCTGCTGGGTGGATGAATTAGCCGAAACACATAGCCACGCGGAATACATCGCGCTGGTGGGGCGTTTGCTGGCGGGGTTTAACGTGCTGAGAGTGGTCTTAACGCACCCGCTGCCGCCGCACTTGATTGAGCGGTTAACGGTGGAAGAGGGGCAAGCGGCGGCGCCCGGCACCGTGTCGGAGGCCGATTCCGACGTGCTTTGCGAATATTGCAGCGCCGTAACCCAGGTGCTATTGGGTCAGCAGCTTGGGCAGGCTCAACAGATACAGATGACGGATCTTCTCAGTCAGCTGTTCAGCCTGCTGGAAGAGAATTTAACCGCGCCGCGCTTTGTGCGCACGAAGAAAGGGCTGGCGTGGATGAGCGGCGAACTGGTGCAGGGCCTGCACTAAATAAACGGCGTCCCGCCTTCGCAGTGACAAAGCACGGCGAAGGCGGGCAGGGAAAGTCAGTTTTGGTGCTGCTGTATCTTGAAGCGAACCTGCGTCGCATCGTCAGATATCGACAGCACTTTCCCACTGTAGGTGACAGAAACAAGGTTTTTATCATCAATCTGAATATCGGTAATGGTGCCATAACCGACAACGAGCGGTGTCGCGGTACTTAGCTGGCGGGCAATATCGCTGTCATCGCCACTTAATGGATTGCTCAGGTAGTAGCGATAAGCGACAGGCACGGTAGCACCGCCGCTATTTTGTTCCGTCATATACAGCCAAGTGTTGTGGTTAACCTGATATGCCCGTTTCAGGGGATGGATCGGTTTTGAGGGGCTGAAGTTCATCCAGGCATAGCCAATCACAACGATCGACAGAACGGCCGTTAAAAGCCGATGGCGCCATTTAATCGTCAGCATGTATTTATGTCCTTATAAATCCACTCTCCATGTGGAGGGTAAGGACTAAACCGCCCGCATTCAACGCGCTAGCTGTAAGGAAAGCCCTGAATAGTCAGTAAGTGTTAAGCAGTTCCAAAATTTAGATTCACTTAAGACGAAAACTCATCGTCATCGTCTAAAGCCTTCGCCCGCTGCTTCATAAAAACAACTTCCTGCGGGCTGGACAGATTCACCTCATTTTTGCGCAGCAGCTTGAGGATATTAAACAGCAGTTCGCTTTTACTGGAGCCGACCATGCGCGGGCTGGCGACGTAGCCGGTCACGCTCAGGATGATGCCTTCTGGCCCCAGCTGGCTGAAGCGTACATACGGCGCAGGCGTCGGGAGGATCGCCTCATAGTCCTGGTAGGCGCTGAGCAGTAAATCGCGCACCAGTTCCGGGTCAATATTGGTCGGGAAGGTCAGGGCGATGGTGACCACGCCTTGGGCATTGCCCATTGTGGCGTTGCGCACGTTCTGGGAAATCAGCTGCGAGTTGGGGACGATCATCGTTGAGCGGTCGCTGAGCTGGATCTCCGTGGCGCGCACGTTGATCCGTCGTACGTCGCCCTCAATGCCACCGATGCCGATCATATCGCCGACCTTGACCGGGCGTTCGGTGAGCAGGATCAGGCCGGAGATAAAGTTCTTCACAATCTCCTGCAGGCCAAAGCCGATCCCCACCGACAGGGCGCTGACAATCCAGGCCAGGTTATTCCACTGAATGCCCAGCGCGGCAAGGGTGATGAGGATCAGCAGCACGTAGCCGACGTTGGTAAACAGCGTAATCAGCGAGGCGCGAATGCCGATATCGGTAATGGTTTTGGGCAGCAGCTCCTGGCTGAGCCAGCGCTGGGTTACGCGCAGAATGTACAGACCAATCACCAGGCAAAGCACGGCGTTCAGCAGGTTGCCGGGCACGATGTGCAGCTGCTTCAGCCCGTCGCCGCTTAAAATCGTCACCAGCTTGCCGATAAGCAAGCTCGGGGTGGTGGTGCCGAAGGTGCCGTTAAACAGCGCGATGATGGTCATGAGTATCAGGGCGCATTTGGTGAAGGCGGTAAACACCACCGCCAGCTGCTCAAGGTGCCGGTCTTTAAACCGCAGCGACTTTTTCATCCCCTGGCCGGGGGCGGTGTGCGGTGAAAACACGGCGGCGAAAAAGTCGGTGGCAAAGGTCACCAGATAATAAAACGCCACCAGCACCATGCCGAACCAGATGACCTGGTAAGTCAGGTAGCGGGCGAAGGCGATGTAGCCGACCAGCAGCGAAGCCAGAATTGCCAGCGAGGCGAGCATGACCAGCAGGCAGACCAGGGCGTCGAGTCGGGAGCGCTTCTCGGCGGGCTCGCCGTTTCTTTCCAGACGCCGGTGGGCGTGCTGCACGCGCAGCATCATGGCCAGCAGCACGCTGGCCATAACGGCAGCAATCAGCCCGTTGGCGCGGATCGTGGTGCCGAGGCTGGCGCCAATCGTATTATTAATCAGGTCGAGGCAGCCAATGAGCAGGCCGAGAATGGCCAGCAGCGGCGGGAAGTAACGCACGCTTTCCGCCACGCTGTCGTCGAGCTGCACCAGCCGCCACGAGGGGCGATTCAGAGACAGAAACGCGCGGCCAGCGCCATAAATCAATGAGCAGAACACGGCCAGCTGCACAAAGCCGTCGACAAAATCGCTCACCTGAGGAGAGAACTCTGCCCCCCGGGAAAAGGCGCTTTTCATAATGGAAAGCGCCAGCGCAAAAGTAAACATGGTCACTACCGTGCTGGCCAGCGTATTAAAGCTGCGGCGCAGGCGGCCATCCGGCAGCCAGGTGATGGCGATCCAGACCAGCAGCCGCTCAATCAGGTAGCAGCCAGCGAACACAATCGCGGCGGCAGCCACGAGCAGCCAGCAGGTGCCCCAGAACAACTCGGGTTCCCAGGCCGCCTGCCAGGTTTCCAGCAGCTGCTCGCCAAAAGCATTGAAGCGCTGGATGTCCACGGCCTGAGTGTCGGCTTCCTGCAGCCAGAAGGTGGCGCTCAACATGCTCCCGCTGTTCGAGGCCAGCTGGGATTTAAAATAGGTGCGGCGGAGATCGTTAATCTGGATGCCCAGCGCGCGGATGTTGGTTTGCAGGCTTTGCGAGGTGCTGATGGCCTCATCAATCTGCTTTTTGTCGCTGTTCAGCGCGTTGCGCTGCCGGGACACGCTGGCGGTTTCATTCCCCGCTGCGGTCTCCGGGGCAGGCCCCAGCACCTGCAGCTGAGCCTGCACTTTATCGTGCATTGGCTGCAGCAGCGCGGCCAGGCTATCCACCTCCACGCCCAGCTTTTGCGTGGTATCGAACAGCTTGATCAGCCGGCTGTCGGTGTTGGTCTGCGACACCTGCTGCTTAATGTTGTCTATCTGCGTCTTGTATTGTTTTAGCTGCCCGGCAATCTCTTTCAGGCTGGGTTCCAGGCCTTCGGCTGGTGCCGCCAGGCCGCTTTGGGCCGTCAGACACAGGCCGACAAATAACAGGCAGGAGAGGAGGAAAGTATGCAGAGATTTGCTCATGGGATTGCGCTCAATGTCCCTATTAACGTTCACCCAAGTATGGGCAGGCGCTAATCAGATTGCCATCTTTTATCCTCGGGCGGCCAGAGGGGGGGACTTCTCCCGCCAGCCTGAAGCTTCTTCTTGTCCGGGGCTGGGCATCCTTCGGTGTCACTTACCTTTTCAGTTGCCGTATTGCCGCGCCCCTCAATTTTTTCAATAAACTGCATTAGAAAAGTATTAGCCCCCGAATGGCACGGCGTACACCAGACGGGGGCTGACCATAATGTAACTCTTCCAGGGCGGAGACGTTGAGCAGGTGCCCGTCCCTTCAAGAGTCAGCCAGGGTTGCTCACGGCATTATGCCCGGCCATCCTTTGGCCGGAAGCAATCAGGCTAATAGGCATGCTCCTTTTTGAACTGGTAATCTTTTGCCGGGGAGGAATCATTAAAGATACCGTCGAAGTAGGAGTCGGTCTCATCGATGGCTTTCCCTTCATATTTATCGAGGAAATCATCGACCCGTTTCTTGAAGGTGGGGTTGCTAAAGTACTCTTCAATTTTGAAGGTACCGCCTACGGTATTGACCCCGAACTTGAGGTTCACCTCATTGTAAGAGCCGCATGAAGTGGCTATTTTCTTTTGCGCCTGGCTGAAATAGGTGCCGTAGACCAGGAAACTGGGCTTATAGAAAATATTGCCGCTGTTGTCTTTGAATAAATCGTGAGTGGAATATGCATACAGGTAATTGTAGTCGGCGGTGGTCTTATTCATTTCTGCGCTAAGCCCGTCGCCAAAGCCTTTCAGGAAGGCAGCAAACGCAGAAACATTCCCCGCGATAACGCTGCAGGCAAATTCAATCACCGTTTTGGCTATTTCAATTCCTTTGACCGACGTGTCCAGGCTTTTATCGCCTGAGACCGGATCGGTAAAGAAAGCATTGAGCAGCTGCTGAGTGACTTCTTTCCACTCTTTATAATTATATTTATCGGCACTGTTAGGGGCTTTTTTATTTACCGCTGCGCTGGCAACGCCAACGAAGCGTTCCATTAATACGCGGCCAGCCTCCACCTGTTTTTTTAAATTAGCGGGGGCATCATTGAATTGATAGGTTTGATATTGTACGGCGCCATCCTGAGACAGGCCGGGAACGAGCGGGGGTTTGTCACTCAGGAGCTCAGCCCCTTTCAAGCCGTGGATTTGACTAAAGTACGCTTCTGCCGCGTCGATTGCTTTTTCATTGAACATAACAATGTTCTCCACAATGGATATTTATGCTGTGTGTCAAATAAAAACGGAGTATGCCATATAATATATTTATTTGACGTTGGGTAAATAAACTAAATATATGCAATATGTTTCCTGCCACGTTTAACTTTTTTCGCCAAACGCTCGATGATTATAGCAACCGGATAAACGCGCACGATTTTTATATGTGCCTGGTGCAGGGTTTGGCTTATTTGTTATTTGATTGATATAAAACATCATGCTCGTGCAATATATAATGTGTTGATTTCTTATTTTTTAAAATAACAGTGTTGATGCTGTTAATTTAATTTAAGGCAATATGCAGTCAATGAAAAACAGCCCATTATTTACCGGGATTAATAATGTTTTCCTCCTCTTAGGGCTATTAAGCGCTACGCTTAACGTGCCTCAGGCCAGCCAGATGTGTTGCCAGTCTGGGTTCGGTCATACTCTTGTCAGATTTGGCTGGTTTAATCGTCGCCACGGAAAAAAGGGACATAAAATGATGAAAAAACATGTGTTGTTGACGGTCATGCTGGCGGTTATGAGTGCTTCTGCTCTGGCAAAATCGACCTTAACGCTTTACACCAGCCAGCCCAATGAAGACGCGCAGACCACCGTCAGCGCCTTTGAAAAAGCGAACCCGGATATTGAAGTGAAATGGATCCGCGACGGCACCAGCAAGCTGACCGCCCGCTTACAGGCGGAAATGGCCGCCGGGGGCGCCGCGCCGGACGTGCTGCTGATTGCCGACAGCGTGACCATGGAATCCCTCAAGCAGCAAAACCTGCTGGCGGCCTACAAGTCGCCGGAGGCGGCGCGCTTCGATGCCCAGCTCTATGACAAAGACGGCTATTACTACGGTACCAAGTTGATTACCACCGGCATTGCGTACCACAGCAAAGCCCCGGTCAAGCCCACTTCGTGGCTCGATTTGCTCAAACCCGAGCTGAAGAACATGACCACGCTTCCAAGCCCGCTTTACTCCGGCGCGGCGCAGATCCATCAGGCCGCAATCATGGGCGCGCCGACGCTGGGCTGGCAGTACTACGAAAAACTGAAGGCCAACGGGGCGATGCCGCAGAGCGGCAACGGCGCGGTGATGAACGCCATTGCCTCCGGCAGCAAGGCTTACGGCGTGCTGGTCGATTACATGGCGATCCGTGAGAAAGCCAAAGGTGCGCCGATTGAGTTTGCCTTCCCGACCGAGGGCGTGAGCATTGTCACCGAGCCGGTGGCGATGATGAAGGGCGCTAAAAATCCCGACGCGGCGAAAGCGTTTATCGACTTCGTGCTCTCCAAAGCGGGGCAGGAGCTGGTGCTGAAACAGGGCTATCTGCCGGCCGATGCCAGCCTGCCGGTGCCGCAGGGCTTCCCGCCGCGCGACAGCATCAAAATCATGCCGTTTGATGCCGCCAAAGCGCTGGCGGACACCGACGCGAACAAAAAGCGGTTTGCCGACCTGTTCGGTAGCCGCTGATTGATGCTCAGCCCGGCATTGTCCCGCCCCGACGACGGCAGCCTGATGAAAGGGCTGCTGCGCCTGCTTGTCGTCGTTATTGCGCTCTTAAGCCTGCTCCCCAGCCTGCAGCTGCTGGTCTCCGCGCTGCTGGACTGGCGGCTGGGCGGCCAAAGCAGCCTGGGCCGCGTGCTTAGCAACCCAAACACCTGGAGCGCGCTATGGAACAGTGTATATACCAGCGGCCTGGGGGCGCTGCTTTCTCTCCTGCTGGGCAGCCTGTTTGCCTTTTGCCTCGGCCTGATGAACATCCGGGGTCGCCAGGCGTGGGCGTTTCTCTTTATGCTGCCGATGATGATCCCGCCGCAGGTCACGGCCCTGAGCTGGCTGCAGCTGTTCGGCCCCGGCAGCGTGCTGCTCAACAGCCTCGGCCTGGCGCCGGGGTTTGGCAGCCCCAATCCGCTTTATTCCGCGGAGGGGATCGCTTTCCTGCTCGGCATCCAGCACGCGCCGCTGGTGTTCCTGACCCTGCGCACGCAACTGCAGAGTTTGCCGCAGGAACAGATTGAGGCAGCGAGGCTGAACGGCGCTTCTTCTGGGCGCGTTTTCATCGACATTATTCTGCCGCTGTGCCGACCCGCGCTGTGGGCCGGGGCGGCGCTGGCCTTTGTGTCCGCCCTCGGCAACTTCGGCATCCCGGCGATGCTCGGCATCCCCATCTCTTATTTTGTGTTGCCCGTGTACATCTACCAGACGCTCTCCAGCTTTGGCCCGTCGATGCTGAACGAGGTGGCCTCGCTCTCGGTGCTAATGGGCGTGCTGGCCATCGCCATTGTCACGCTGCAGGGCATTATGCAGCGGCGTTACGCTTTGCCGCTGATCGGCATGGCCGGGCGGGCGGCAAGTATTGCGGCCGGGAAAGGGCGGCTGGCGGTGGAGATCCTGCTCGCGCTCGTGCTGGCCGGGGTGCTGCTGGCCCCGCTGCTGGCGCTGATCGCCACCTCGCTGGTGCCAACCCTGGGCGTGCCGCTCAACGGCGACACGCTGACGTTTGCCGCCTGGACTGGCATTTTTGATGAGCAAAGCGCCACCTGGCGGGCGCTGAGCAACAGCCTGCTGCTCTCCGTCAGTGCCGCCGCGCTGCTGATGGCGCTGAGCCTGCCGCTGGCCTGGCTGCTGGTGCGTCGCCCCAGTCGGCCTTTGCGCTGGCTGCATAGCCTGATCGACATTCCCTACACGCTGCCCGGCGTGGTGCTGGCCATCGCCTGCATTCTGCTGTTTGCGCGCCCGCTGCCGCTGCTGAACGTCAGTCTCAGCGGTACGCTGACGATTATCTTCTTCGCCTACCTGGCCCGCTTTCTTACCGTCTGCCTGAAGCCGGTTCACACCAGCATGCTGCAGCTGGATCCGGCCATGGAAGAGGCCGCAAGCCTGGCGGGAGCCGACGCCTCCCAACGCTTACGCCACATCGTGCTGCCGCTGCTGGCCCCGGCGGCTTTTGCCGGGGCGCTGCTGGTGTTTCTCACTGCGGTGAACGAACTGACCGTCTCTGCGCTGCTCTGGAGTGCGGGAAAAGAAACTCTCGGCGTGGTGGTGTTTAACCTCGACGAAAGCGGCGACAAAGTGATGGCCTCGGCGATTTCCGTGCTGGTGGTGGGGCTGGTCGCCGTGGGGATGCTGTTGCTCGGCGCGCTGGGCCGCTATTTACCGAAAGGAGTCATTCCATGGCAGAGCTGAGGCTGGACAAACTTAGCAAATTTTTTGGCGAACAGGCCGTGGTGAAGGATCTCAGCCTGACGATCCCGTCCGGGGCGTTTACCGCTCTGCTGGGGCCGAGCGGCTGCGGCAAAACCACCACGCTGCGGATTGTGGCCGGACTGGAATCGCTGAGCGGGGGGCGTCTGTGGCTGGGCGATAAGCTGCTGGCCGGCAGCGGCACCCACGTTCCGCCGGAACAGCGCGACATGGGCATGGTGTTTCAGTCTTACGCCCTGTGGCCGCACATGACCGTGGGCGAAAACGTCGGTTACCCGCTGAAGCTGCGTCAGGTAAACGGTGCGGCGCGGCAGAAAAGAGTGATGGAGGCGCTGGAGGTCGTGGAGCTTGGGGCCTATTTCGGGCGCTCGCCCCAGGAACTCAGCGGCGGGCAGCGGCAGCGGGTGGCGCTGGCTCGTTGCCTGGTCTCAGAGCCGCGCGTGGTTCTGCTCGATGAACCGCTGGCGAACCTCGACCGCCATCTTCGCGCCACCATGGAGCAGACTTTTCGCGAGTTTCACCGTCGCACGGGGGCGACGTTTGTCTACGTCACGCACGACCAGGCGGAGGCGATGGCGCTCGCCAGCCATATCGCGGTGATGCATCAGGGCGAACTGATGCAGTGGGGCACGCCGCAGCAGCTGTATCAGCAGCCGCAGAATAGCTGGGTGGCGGGATTTATCGGCCAGGGCAGCGTGCTTTCCCTCGCCGTTTCGCCAGGTTTACAAAGTCTGGATCTCGCCGCCTTGCACGGCGGACTGGATCAGCCGGGGCGCGATAAAACCGTGCCGGTTCTGGTGCGTCCGGAGCATGTGCAGATCGCAGGCAGCGGGCCGGTTGCCAGCGTCGAAAGCTGCATTTATCAGGGGGAACGCTATCTGCTGGAGCTGCGTTTGCAGGACGGGCAGGCGCTGAGCGCGTTTCATTCAGCGCCGCTGGCGGTGCGGCAGAGCGTGAACGTGCAGCTGTTACAGGGCTGGCGGCTGGATGCGGCGTGACAATGACGCCGTTGGCAGGAATATCCCACCTTCGCCGCGATAAAACGGCGAAGGCAGGGCAGGGCTTTAGTCTTCGAAGAACCAGTAGCCGCTGTTCACCAGCGCGGCTAAGGTCGCGAGGAAGGAAGGATCTTCCAGCGCATCGCCAAACTTCTCCGCGTCCAGCTTGATATGGCTGGCCAGCGCTTCCACCGCCGGGCGGTGCGGGCTGTCGAGCTTCTCGCCGTTCACGTACACCTCACCGGCCACGCGCAGCACGCGCAGGCCGCCCAGGCGCACCAGATTGTCGCCCTGTTGCAGCGCATCGTAGATCTCATCCGGCTGATAAGGCGGCTCCGGCGGGGCAACGTCCAGTTCGTGGCGGGACTGGGTAATAAACTCGCCAAACCAGCTGTGGAAGGTCTCCGGCTGGTTAACGATGTCCAGCATCATCTCGCGCAGCTTGTCGATTTCCTGCGGCAGAATATCCGCCGGGTGCTGGCGCTCAGGTACGTCCGGGTCGGTGTAACGTAACCCGCCCAGCTCGCGCTGCAGCACGTAGTCGGCAAAGCCGCTGATCAGCTCGCGGCCGCTTGGGGCGCGGAAGCCGACGGAATAGTTCAGGGCGTTTTCCAGCGAGTAGCCTTCGTGCGGGAAGCCCGGCGGAATATACAGAATGTCGCCCGGCTCCATCTCTTCGTCAATGATGGCGTCAAACGGCTCAACCTGAAGCAGGTCCGGGTGTGGACAGTGCTGTTTCATGGCGACTTTTTCGCCCACACGCCAGCGGCGGCGGCCAACGCCCTGAATAATAAACACGTCGTACTGATCCAGGTGCGGGCCAACGCCGCCGCCTGGCACAGAGAAGGAGATCATCAGGTCGTCAATGCGCCAGTCGGGCAGGGCGCGGAAGGGACGCATCAGGGCGCTGGAAGGTTCATGCCAGTTGTTCACGGCCTGCACCAGCAGCGACCAGTTGTTTTCGCCGAGGTGATCGTAGCTCTGGAACGGACCGTGGCTGACCTGCCATTTACCGCCCTGGTGGCTCACGAGGCGGCTGTCCACCTCGCTTTCCATGGCAAGTCCAGCCAGCTCATCCGGTGAAATAGGGTCGATGAAGTTTTTAAAGCCGCGCTTCAGCACCACAGGGCGTTTTTGCCAGTAGCGTTCGATAAAGTCCGGCCAGTTTAAATCCAGGTGATAATCCATATTATTGTCTTCCTGCGAATGGAGGAGCCTGTCACAGATTATATACCCTTCATACTTCAAGTTACATGTGCGTTGGCTTCCTCGCTCACTCCGGTCACTTACCGAAGTAAGCTCCCGGGTATCCCCTGCGTTGCCGCCTGCCTGTAACTCGAATTATTTTGGATATCAATAATGATGAGTCGGGTTACGGGACTCTTTCACCCTTCATTCTGTTCCGGCTGCTGGCGGGCAAAAATCACCTCCATGCGCGCGCCGCCCAGAATGCTGGCGCTGGTCTGGATCTCGCCGTTGTACTGCTCGACAATTTCGCGGGCAACCGACAGCCCGACGCCCTGGCCCGGGCGCAGCGTATCGGCCCGCTGGCCGCGATCGAAGACCATGGCGCGTTTGCTTTCCGGAATGCCGGGGCCGTCGTCTTCCACGATCAGGTGCAGCGCGTCGTCGGTCTGGCGGGCGGTCACTTCCACAAACTCGAGGCAGTATTTACAGGCGTTATCCAGCAGGTTGCCCATCACTTCCATAAAGTCATTTTGCTCGCCGATAAAGGTAATCTCCGGCGAAACGTCCAGCGTGATGTTCACCCCTTTGCGCTGGTAAACCTTGTTCAGCGCCGAGCACAGGTTGTCCAGCAGCGGCGCAACGGAATGCAGCTCCCGGCTGAGCAGGGCGCTGTTGCCGCGCATGCTGGCGCGATGCAGGTAGTAGCCGATCTGCTGCGAGATGCGGCTGATCTGCTCCAGCATCACCGGTTCGGCCTGCTCGACGTTCATCTTGTCGGTTCGCAACGACCGCAGGGTCGACTGCAGCACGGCGAGCGGGGTTTTCAGGCTGTGCGTTAAGTCCGTCAGCGTGGTGCGGTACTTGTCGTGGCGATCGCGTTCGGTGCGCAGCAGCTGGTTAAGGTTACGTACAAGGCTTGTCAGCTCGCGGGTTGTTTCCGGGTTCAGGCTGTCGCGGTCGTGTTTTTCCAGCTCGCGCACTTCCTGCGCCAGTTCCTGAATTGGGCGCAGGCTCCACCAGGCGGCCAGCCACAGCAGCGGCACCACCAGCAGCAGGTTGGCCAGCAGGACGTAAATAAACCAGCTCCACACCATGTAAGAGCGTTTTAGCTCGATAGGAATGGTGTCCACCACCACCACGGTCAGGGCAGGCATCCGCGCGGTGGCCGGGTAGAGGTTGACCGCCACTGAGTGGGTCATTTCATAGCCGTCGTCGCTCTCGTCATCGTGCATGTCTTTCAGCTGGGCGAGGCGGTCTTTGTCGTTATCCAGCAGGGCGGTGCTGGTGGCGTAGTCGGCCTCCAGCTCGTGGAAGCCGTTGCCGGTCAGCCACTCTTTCTGGATCTGTTGCACCACATCCGGGACGTTACGCTGCATCCACAGCAGTTTGCCGTGCTCGTCATAAATCAGCGCCATGGTCGGGCTTTGGATGCTGATGTTGTCGGGCAAGTCAACCTGCAGCTTGCCGTCCTTCCAGCTGGAGAGCGTATAGAACAGGTTACTTTCCCCGCGCAGCAGGCGGAAGGTGGTTTTATCGAAGCTGACGCTGTAGCCAACCAGCGCCACCAGGCCATAGGCCAGGGACAGCACCATCACAACGGCGGCGGTGGCCAGTAAGAAGCGAACCCGCAGCGAAAGCGGCAGAATATGTCGAAAGATGTTCAGCATTTAGTGGAGATCGAACCTGTAGCCCTGCCCGCGCACGGTGGTGATCACTTCCTGCGGGTATTCGGCCTGAATTTTTTTACGTAAACGGCCCATCAGCACGTCAATAGTGTGGCTCTCTCGCAGCTCGGCGTCCGGGTAGAGCTGCAGCATCAGCGAATCTTTGCTCACCACTTTTCCGGCGTTGCGGATGATGGTTTCCATGATGGTGTATTCAAACGCGGTGAGCTTGATCAGGTTGTCGTTAATCGACAGCTCACGGCGGGACAAATCGACCTGGAACGGCGGCAGGGAAATCACCTGCGAGGCCAGGCCGCTATTACGGCGCATCAGCGCCTGCATGCGGGCAACAACCTCTTCCAGATGGAAAGGTTTGGTGACGTAGTCATCGGCCCCGGCGCCCAGAACTTCAACTTTGTCCTGCCAGCCTTCCCGGGCGGTTAGCACCAGAATGGGAATGGTCACGTCGTGGCTGCGCCAGCGGCGGATCAGGCTCATACCGTCTTCATCCGGCAGGCCTAAGTCAACAATCGCGATATCCGGGGTATGTTCATTCAGGAAATAGTCTGCCTCTTTGGCATCCTCGGCCGCATCCACCTGGTGGCCTGCTTCACGCAGCTGTACCTTAAGGTGATGACGCAGCAGGGCATTATCTTCCACGACCAGTACGCGCATTGTATTTCCTCAATCCATTCATAGTATTGATAGTTTAGCGCTAATTATTAATGACAGGAAATAAACCTCGTATAAACAATGCCCTTATGGAGATTAACGCTGGGTCAACAATCCCATTCGGCGGGAGACCCTCACCCTAACCCTCTCCCAGAGGGAGAGGGGATGAAAAAATATACCTTGTTACGTGTTTTCCCCCTCGCTCCTCTGGGGAGAGGGCCGGGGTGAGGGGGCAAACTGCAGGCAAAAAAAAGCCCTCCGAAGAGGGCCGTTTTCATTACTTCAGCTCGTCAACCATGGTAATGGCCCGGCCAATATAGTTGGCAGGCGTCATGGCTTTCAGGCGGGTTTTCTCTTCTTCCGGCAGCTCGAGGCTGTCGATAAACTGTTTCATGCCTTCGGCGTCAACGCGCTTACCGCGAGTCAGCTCTTTCAGCTTCTCGTACGGTTTTTCGATGCCGTAGCGGCGCATCACGGTCTGAATCGGCTCAGCCAGCACTTCCCAGTTGTGATCCAGTTCGTCCAGCAGGCGATCGCGGTTCACTTCCAGCTTGCTCACGCCCTTCAGCGTGGACTGGTAGGCGATCAGCGCGTAGCCAACGCCCACGCCCAGGTTACGCAGCACGGTGGAGTCGGTCAGGTCGCGCTGCCAGCGGGAAACCGGCAGTTTGCTTGCCAGGTGCTGCAGCACGGCGTTGGACAGGCCGAGGTTGCCTTCGGAGTTTTCGAAGTCAATCGGGTTCACCTTGTGCGGCATGGTGGAGGAGCCAATTTCACCGGCGATGGTCTTCTGCTTGAAGTGGTTCAGGGCGATGTAGCCCCACACGTCGCGGTCGAAGTCGATCAGGATGGTGTTGAAGCGCGCGATGCAGTCAAACAGCTCGGCAATATAGTCGTGCGGTTCGATCTGGGTGGTGTACGGGTTCCACTGAATGCCCAGAGAAGTCACGAATTCTTCGCTGAACTGGTGCCAGTCAACTTCCGGGTAAGCGGCGATGTGGGCGTTGTAGTTGCCGACCGCGCCGTTGATTTTACCGAGGATCTCAACGTTGCCGAGCTGGCGGAACTGGCGCTCCATACGGTATGCGACGTTTGCCATCTCTTTCCCCATGGTAGATGGGGTTGCAGGCTGGCCGTGGGTACGGGACAGCAGCGGGATGTCGCGGTACTGCACCGCCAGGTCTTTCACCGCGTCAATGATCTTACGCCAGTACGGCAGCACCACGTCTTTGCGCGCGGTATCCAGCATCAGCGCGTGGGACAGGTTGTTGATGTCTTCTGAAGTACAGGCGAAGTGAATAAATTCGGACACCGCGTGCAGGGCAGGGATCGCTTCCACTTTTTCTTTCAGGAAGTATTCCACCGCTTTCACATCGTGGTTGGTGGTGCGCTCGATGGTTTTGATGCGTGCGGCGTCAGCCTCGCTAAACTCAGCGACGATTTTATCAAGGTAACCGTTTGCGTCCGCATCAAAAGCAGGAACTTCCTTGATCGCTGCGTGCGCGGCCAGCTTTTGCAGCCAACGTACTTCGACCTGTACGCGGAATTTCAGCAGACCGAATTCGCTGAAAATAGCGCGCAGAGCGCTGACTTTGTCGCCGTAGCGCCCGTCGACGGGGGAAACGGCGGTCAGTGAGGATAATTCCATAACAACTCCTGAGAGGTTAAAAATGAGCAAGAATTTGTTTGGCCTGATCGGTCAGGCGACGACGAGAAAACATTAACTGCAGGCGGCCACCGCCAACCTGATGCCACAGCACGGCGGCACGGATCCCGGCCAGCAGCGCGGCGCGTACTTTACTTTGCACCTGCGGGCTTTGCAGCACGGCAGGCGAACCGGTGACCTGAATACGCGGGCCAAGCGGGCTGATGACATCCACGTAGATCCCGGCCATGGCGCTTAACAGCGTGTCGGACTCAAGATCGAAGTGTTCCAGCTGGCGCTGCAGGCCGTTAATTTTGCTGCCGAGCGTGTCCATCGCGCCTTTGGCGGTATGGAGTTTACGCTCCAGCACCATCAGGCTGAGCGTATAGCGCGTCAGCTCGGCGTTCATGCCCTGGCGGCTGCTGGCGTTCAGCACGCCCAGCAGAGTTTCAAGCCCGAGCTTAAGGTTAGCTTCGTTGCCGCCAAAAACATCCAGGGTTGAGCCTGGGTTCTGGTCAATCACGCTGTTGAGCGAGACGTGAAGCGCGTCGCTGTCGCAATGACCCTGATGTGCCAACTGCTGAACCAGACGGGCTGACTGGCAAATGCCGGCCAGCGCGAGAGTAATGTCGTAGTAGTTTTTAGCCACCAGGCTGCGTCCTTGTGTGTAATTAACTGACGAGCGGCAAACGCTGCTCGATAATGCCGCCGCCCAGGCACACTTCGCCGAGGTAGAACACCGCGGACTGGCCTGGGGTGACGGCGGCCACCGGCTCTTCAAAACGCACTTCTATGCGTTCATCGTCCAGCGGCGTAATCGTGCAGGGGATATCCGTCTGGCGGTAGCGGGTTTTCACCGTGCAGCTCAGCGGCGCGGTTAGCGGCTCGCGATCCACCCAGTGAAGCTGCTGGGCAATCAGCCCGACCGACATCAGACGCGGGTGATCGTGCCCCTGCGCGACGATAAGAATATTGTTGGCGACGTCTTTATCGACCACGTACCACGGATCTTCAGACCCTTCTTTGGTGCCGCCGATGCCGAGGCCTTTACGCTGACCAAGGGTGTGATACATCAGCCCCTGGTGCTCGCCGACGGTTTCGCCGTCCACGGTAATAATTTTACCCGGCTGGGCTGGCAGGTAGCGGCCCAGGAAGTCGCGGAACTTGCGCTCGCCGATGAAACAGATGCCGGTGGAATCTTTTTTCTTCGCGGTGACCAGATCCAGCTCTTCGGCAATGCGACGCACTTCTGGTTTTTCCAGCTCGCCGACCGGGAACAGGCTTTGGGCAATCTGTTTGTGGCTCAGCGTATAGAGGAAGTAGCTCTGGTCTTTGTTGCCGTCCAGGCCGCGCAGCAGTTGGCTTTTACCGTTCACGTCAGCGCGACGCACGTAGTGGCCGGTAGCAATGTAGTCGGCACCTAAATCTTCGGCGGCAAATTCCAGGAAGGCTTTAAATTTGATCTCTTTGTTGCAGAGGATATCCGGGTTTGGCGTGCGCCCGGCTTTGTACTCTTCGAGGAACAGTTCGAACACGTTGTCCCAGTACTCTGCGGCAAAGTTAACGGTGTGCAGTTCAATGCCCAGCTTGTCGCAAACGGCCTGCGCATCGGCTAAATCTTCCGCTGCGGTGCAGTACTCCTCGCCATCGTCTTCTTCCCAGTTCTTCATGAACAGGCCTTCCACCTTATAGCCCTGCTGCATCAGCAGGTAAGCGGAAACGGAGGAATCGACGCCGCCGGACATCCCGACGATCACTTTTTTCTGGCTGGTATCAGACATGGAGAGACTCACGACATTGAACTTCAAAGCGGCGTATTCTATCACGCAGGCCGCTACTTGACACCCTCTGTAAACGGCCAGTTAAAAGCCCCCAGCACCGACAGGGGATAACGCGGCTCCTGCTGGTAACAGCGGATGCTTTCCGCTACCAGCGGCGAGCGCAGATTTGCCGCATGGATAATGGCTTCGGCATCGAGCCACAGGCAGCGGTCGATATCGCTGTCGTGCGGGGTGGTTGGCAGCTGCTTATCCAGATCGATAGCAAACAGGAAGCGCAGGAAAGGCGTGTTGTCCGGGGCGATCCACTGGTGCATGCGGATAAAGCTCTGCGGTTCGGCGCGAATGCCCGTTTCTTCCCACAGCTCGCGCTTCGCGGCTTCAAGCAGCGTTTCGTCGGCTTCGAGGTGCCCGGCGGGCTGATTCCACAGCGCCTTACCCCGAATGGTTTCTTCGACGACTAAAAACTGACCTTCGGCCTGAACAACGCAGGCCACGGTGACGTGCGGCTTAAACATCGCTTCTCCTGGGTTAAAGCGGTTTGTCGATTTTGGCGTAAATGGCATCCAGCGCGCTGATGCGTTTGTTGTACTGCGTGGTCAGGCAGGCGACGTTAGACCCGCAGCTCTGGCGCTCTTTGAGCCAGGCTTGCTGCTGATCCTGCATGGCACCCTGGCCACCCATGGCAAACAGCCCTTTTAAGAACTGATATTTGGTGGCCATTTCGACGTCTTTATCATTCAGCGCCCGGTGGGCACAAATCGCTTTTTCATCTGGCGCATTGGCTTTGGCGCAGTCAAAGCTTGCCGCGCCTGCGGCCGTGGAGCCGAGCAGTAAGCTCAGCAGCAGTATCTTTTTCATTTCAGTTGCTCCGGGGGGACTTCGCGCCACTCGCCGTTGGCCAGGCCTTCCAGCGTGTAGTCGCCCATGGCATAGCGAATCAGGCGTAGGGTAGGGTAGCCCACGTGCGCCGTCATACGGCGAACCTGGCGGTTACGGCCTTCATAAAGCGTGATCTTCAGCCAGCTGGTGGGGATCGCCTTGCGTTCGCGAATCGGCGGGTTGCGCGGCCACAGCCACTCTGGCTCGGCGACCAGCTCGGCGCCTGCCGGCAGCGTGGGGCCGTCGTTCAGCTCGACGCCGTTGCGCAGGGCATTCAGGGCTTCCTCCGTTGGCTCGCCTTCCACCTGCACGTAATAGATTTTGCCGGTGCGTTTGCCCGGCTGGGTCAGTTTCGCCTGCAATGCTCCGTCGTTGGTGAGCACCAGCAGCCCTTCGCTGTCGCGATCTAATCGCCCCGCGGCATAGATGCCTTGTAAAGGAATGTAATCCTTTAGTGTGCTGCGCCCGGCTTCGTCGGTGAACTGCGGCAGCACATCGTAGGGCTTATTGAAGATAACCAGCTTCTTTGGACCGTCAGGTTTCTTGCGCCTGGCGACTTGTGGATTGCTGAATCGTTTAACTTGGTGATTCCTAAAAGAAGTTTTGTTCATAGTGTTTTCAGCGCGGGTGGATTGACGCATTATAACGGAAAACATGAGTGATTGGCGCGAGCCCGATATTGCAGTAGTATGAGCCCGCAAATTACAAATCATTAACAAAAAACCAGAAGCGCTCGAAGGAGAGGTGAATGGAAAGCAAAGTAGTCGTTCCGGCGGAAGGTAAAAAGATCACCCTGCAAAATGGCAAAATCAACGTTCCTCACAACCCGGTGATCCCGTTCATTGAAGGGGACGGTATCGGTGTGGACGTAACTCCTGCCATGATTAAAGTGGTGGATGCTGCCGTGGCAAAAGCCTACAACGGCGAGCGGAAAATTTCCTGGATGGAAATCTACACCGGCGAAAAATCTACCCAAGTTTATGGCCAGGACGTCTGGCTGCCAGAAGAAACTCTGGACCTGATTCGCGACTATCGCGTGGCCATCAAAGGCCCACTGACTACCCCAGTCGGCGGCGGTATTCGCTCCCTGAACGTTGCCCTGCGTCAGCAGCTGGACCTGTACGTTTGCCTGCGCCCGGTACGTTACTACCAGGGTACCCCAAGCCCGGTTAAACAGCCTGAACTGACCGACATGGTTATCTTCCGTGAGAACTCCGAAGATATCTATGCGGGCATCGAGTGGAAAGCGGACAGCGCCGAAGCGGACAAGGTTATCAAGTTCCTGCGTGACGAAATGGGCGTGAAGAAAATTCGCTTCCCTGAGCACTGCGGGATCGGCATCAAGCCTTGCTCTGAAGAAGGCACCAAACGCCTGGTACGTGCGGCCATCGAATACGCGATCACCAACGACCGTGATTCCGTGACCCTGGTGCACAAAGGCAACATTATGAAGTTCACCGAAGGCGCGTTCAAAGACTGGGGCTACCAGCTGGCTCGCGAAGAGTTCGGCGGCGAGCTGATCGACGGCGGCCCGTGGGTGAAAATCAAGAACCCGAACACCGGCAAAGAGATCGTTGTTAAAGACGTGATCGCCGATGCGTTCCTGCAGCAGATCCTGCTGCGTCCTGCGGAATACGACGTGATCGCCTGTATGAACCTGAACGGGGACTACATTTCTGATGCCCTGGCAGCACAGGTTGGCGGCATCGGTATCGCCCCGGGCGCAAACATCGGTGACGACTGCGCGCTGTTCGAAGCGACCCACGGTACCGCACCTAAGTACGCAGGCCAGGACAAAGTAAACCCAGGCTCCATCATTCTGTCCGCAGAAATGATGCTGCGTCATATGGAATGGTTCGAAGCGGCAGACCTGATCGTTAAGGGTATGGAAGGCGCTATCGAAGCTAAGACCGTAACCTATGACTTCGAGCGTCTGATGGATGGCGCTAAGCTGCTGAAATGTTCAGAATTTGGCGACGCTATCATTAAACACATGTAATCAGCTCTGCTGGTGATGTGACAACGGGAACCTCAGGGTTCCCGTTTTTATTGTTCGGTTTTGGATGGTGATTACCACCCCTGCGCCAAAAGAACATTGGGGCTGCCGGGATATGAGGCAAGGTGTTTGTTTTAAGATTTTAGCCGATGATTGTAAAAATATTGCGGGGATAAGTATGAACGTTATTCGGGAAAGGTTAAGCATTGCCGCGGGACAGTTTGCTCCGGTTCGCGGCAATATTGAAGAGAATATGCGCTGTCACGAATTGCTGATTACTTTGGCCGCCTCGGTAGATGTAAACCTGATCATTTTTCCGGAGCTTTCTTTAACGGGTTATGAGCCTGAGTTAGCCGAAAAATTGGCTCTCACCGATGAGTCCTGCCTCCAGCCGCTTCAGGCATTGGCCGACCGCCATGATATGACCATTGTGGCGGGGGCACCTTTGTATGTGCAGGATAATAAACCGGCTATTGGCGCATGTGTCATTTCTGCCGGGCAGCCAATTTCTTATTATCGAAAAATGTATCTTCATCCCGGAGAGTCTGATTACTTTTCATCCGGCACAGCGGCGTGTGTTATTACGGCCCGCACGTTTAACGTCGGCGTGGCTATATGCGCAGACGCCGGGCAGCCGAGGCATGTAGAACAAACGGTGCAGATAGGCGCTGAGATTTATATTAATTCAGTTTTGAGCGCAGGCGGCTATGAGAAAGATACCGATGTGCTTAAAAACTACGCCAAATATTACGCAATGCCTACGCTAATGGCCAATTACTGCGGCACCTCAGGCGGTTGGAAGCCCGTCGGGAAAAGCGCCGCATGGAATGCAAAAGGTGAACTTATTGCTCAGGCGCCAGAGGATCGTGCCGCCCTGGTCATTATGGATTTTAAGGACGGCGAGTGCGCCGGGAAAGTGATTTGCCTCAGCTAAGAGCAATATATTTACTGCAGTTTTATAGCGTGAAGGATTAATGTCCGCTCTGTGCCAGGAGCGGACGTAACTTACCTTTCTCGGTAATGAGAAAATTTGTTACTATTCCAAACAAACATCCATGCAATGATTGAGTTTTTTAGGCTACTTAATCTTTGTTCAAGTGTAGGGCGAACAGCTTAATACGATTCACACCACAAGGAGTTATAGTGTCTACTGAATTTATATGGCGATACCTAGATATAGAAAAATTCTCTATGCTTCTCAAGCAGCAAGCTTTATTTTTTAGCTCAGCTAAAAAATTTGAAGATCCGTTTGAAGGCGAGTTTGCCTGGGGACGTATAGGCTACGATAAATTTATTGAAACTCAGAAAAAGCTATGCCTTACCCATGGAGGTGGCATGGACCTGGACATGTTCATGGCATTCAATCTAAAGACTCTGAAAGAAATCAGCGAAAATACATACATAAGTTGCTGGCATAGCAGTGAGCATGAATCTGAAGCGATGTGGAAGCTGTATTGCAAAAATCCGGCCAAAGGTGTAGTCATAAAATCAAAGAAAAAAACACTCCAATCCCAACTTGAGAATAAAGGTTTAAAAAAACTCCAGTTAAAGCCAGTAAAATACATTTCGAATTTTTGGGTAAAACAATACAACCCAGAATCAGATGTTTTCTTTAGCAAAAGACCATCTTTCGAATTCGAAAAAGAATTTAGGGCTATATTTCAAGAAGGTGCATTTCACAATTCATCTGTAAATGGCAAGCTAATTCCAGTTTCCCTTGTTGAACTTTTAGACGAAATAAGAATATCACCGTTTGCCGTTCAAAATTTCAAAAATGAAGTTTTAGAACTTTCGAAAAAATATGGGCTTGACACAAAAGTAACAGTCTCGGAAATCGAAATGCATCCCATCATGAGCGTTGAGGAGAAAATTATTGCAGAAGGTTCTGGTTGGTATCAGTCAACAATCCGCTTGGCAGTGCGTGGCGCATAACACTGCGCTCGAATCGCTCATTTCGTTACTGAGACCAGCTAAAGAAAACCTCTTCGCTTAGGTGTTAATGTCCGCTCCTCGCACAAAGCGGACTTTCCGTTTAGTCAGTCAGTTCCAGTATTCATATTTCGCCGTCATTACGGCGTTATGTTTGTCCACATACTGTTTTCCTGTCCGATCGGTTGGGGCGATCGTGATATCCATATTGGCATGTGTACACTCTCCATGTGAGTTCCACTCCTTGCAGGTGGTCAGGTTTTTTTCAATCGTGAAATACGTCTGGGTCTTGCTTAGGGTCAACTCACGACCCTCGTTATCATAGCCATACTCTTCTATGGTTGAAGGTGATTGGGTTTTGATCAGGCGATGATTATCATCATAGCTATATACAATCGTATTATTATCTATCGCCATACTTCCTTTGCTTACCGCGCTTGCCAGTAATCCTGATGAATTGATGGTGTAGTCGATTGTGCCTACTGCGGTTTTGTCTTTATCTCCCGGTTTTGTAGCCACGAAAACGGAACGATTAAGCGCGTGGCTGATAATTCCTTTACTGTTAAGCTGGTACATTCCCTCAAAAGTCTGCCGATATATCTGCGTGGTTTTCTGGCTGTTTTTATCGGCTATAACCCCGTTTGAGTCTACCTGGATGCGCCAGCCAAATTCCGCTTTATTCAACTGAATGTCAGAGGTTGCCGTGAAAATGCCGTTCTGGCCCGTTGAGGCTTTGACCTCTTTCATATGGCTGCTCATTAGCTCACCGCATTGACTGAAGTTGCTTTGAAGCGATGTGCGGAGATATCCATCAGGGCTATCAATAGTGACTGATACAGATTTGGGCGTTTCAGTTCTTGCCTGCTGACTAAGAAGGATGAAGTTGTTCAGTTTGTTTTTAGCGAGGGTTTCCACAGTGCATTGTGCTGCATAAGTCTGAAATGTGCAGAGGGATAAGAGAGTAATAAACAGGTTTTTATTATTGAATGACACTATTTGTTGTCCTCATGAACCAGTCGGTTATCCAGATTATCTCATTAAGAGGTAACCTGCTCCTGAGTGAGCTGGTAAACATCATACATCGATGAACTTTTCATCGGTTTAACCGACCAATGAAACCGTGTCCCTTTGCCAATCATGATAGCGCTACGAATTTCAGTAATTGGTTGAAACTCGTGATTCGATTTTTGAAATTCCATTTGCTTGTTGCGCAGTGGCGCCGCGCCGTAAATGTCCCGGAATTCATGAATGAGCATCGCTTCGAATTCAGAATATACCTTAGAGGCGTTTCTCGCCCGAGGGAAACAATAGCCAATGAGGAATTCATGCTCGCCTTGCAGGTCCGCAAGATCCATCAGCCAGTTCTTATGCTGAGTAATGCGCTGTTCAAAGTTTCCTTCGCCGATGTACACCGTGGGAGAAATGCCGCGTGGGTATTCAATAGCAAACAGGCCATCGAGCCTGATGACATAAACGCATCGTTTAAGATCCTCCTGACTAACGCCTCTGCTTTGCAATACAGGAAGAACATCTTTTTTCCAGGTCTGGCGGCAGTTCCACTTCAGCCAGTCCCACTTAATTTGAACAACTGCCACTTAATCACTCCTTATCAAGATTATTTTGCGCCCGCCTGTTGAGCTTATCGCTTCAATTTATTCGGCAATAACCAACAAAGCTGCAAATGGATAGCCAGGTGAAGACAAATGCTCTCTTTTCAGCCTAAATACACCGTCATAATATATCGGCAGAGAAATGATTTTGATGAGTGGTTATTTATGTTCTCGCTATTGGTGAGCATTAGCTTCCCCTTAGCACTACTGGCTAATGATGTACATTCGTCCGCACCTGCCGCACAGCGGATCGTCAACCCGGTTAGCTTGTCCGCTCTGTGCCAGAAACCGACGTTATGTAACGCAGGTATTTTGAGGGGGCTCCAGGCAGCTTTCTACATAAAATATCGTTGGTTGCGGTGTCATTCACCTAAGCTATTTTGCGGCGATGTAATGTTCATTTTATTTCAGGCAAACACTGCAAATGACCGTGGCGAACGCCGCGCTGGGAAATCACATCGTCGGCAAAATGCTGAACGTCCCCCATGTTGCCTTTCAGCACAGCAATTTCCAGGCAATCGTCGTGGTTGACGTGGACGTGCAGCGTGGCGACGGACAAATCGTGATGATGGTGCTGGGTGGAGACGATCCGGCTGGCTAAATCGCGTTTCTCGTGTTCATAAACGTACGAGAGCACCGCAAAGCCCTGAGTGCTGTGTTCCTGGACGGTTTCCTGCGCCAGCGCGCCGCGCAGAATGTCGCGGATTGCTTCAGAACGGTTATTGTAGCCACGGCGCTGGCTCAGGCCGTCCAGTGTTTCCAGTAAATCGTCATCGAGAGTGATAGTGACACGTTGCATCTGATTTAAATCTTTTGAGTCGCGCGGCGGAGCGCAGGAGGAAATGCGGGAAGTACCGCATTTTGTAACATACGTCCGGCGTCAGAGGAAAAGGTTAATGTATCGCCCACGGTTTGCATCTCGACGATCTGTCCCTGATCCATGATTATCACCCGGTGGCAAAAGCGCTCGACCAGGCGTAAATCGTGAGTGATAAACAGACAAGCGGTGCCAAACTGCTGCTGGAGTTTTTGGAGCAGACGGATCACGCCTGCCTGGAGGACAAGGTCCAGGTTTGACACTGCTTCATCGAGGATCAGCAGTTTCGGTTCTACCGCCAGCGCGCGCGCCAGGCAAACTCGCTGGAGCTGCCCGCCGCTCAGTTGTGGCGACCGCTTGTCGAGTATGCTGTCGTCGAGATCTACGGCATGGAGCATTTCGCAGGCCCGCGTCAGTTGCTCCGATTTGGTCAGCGACAGCAGATGGCGCATTGGCTCGCGCAAAACTTCGCGTACGGTTTTACGCGGGTTAACCGCGCTGATGGAATCCTGAAATACCATCTGAATATCTCGGCGAAACGCCTTCTGTTTTGCGCGGTTCAGTCGCGAGAGCGGCTCGCCCCGCCAGCAGACGCTGCCCTGCGTTGGCGATTCCAGCCCGACGAGCAGGCGCGCCAGCGTGCTTTTCCCACAGCCGCTACGTCCCAGCAGGGCGACGGTTTCACCGCTTTTCAGCGCTAAAGAAACGGCTTTTAATACCTCTGAACCCGTATACTGGTGGGTGACCGCAGAGACGCTGAGTAATGTCATGATGCCAGCTCCATACCGTACAGGGCGAGATGCGCTGCCACCAGACTGCGGGTAACCGGATGTTGTGGCGCGCGAAATAACGTTTCGACGTCGCCCTGTTCCACAATGCTACCGCGCTCCATCACCATAACATCATCCGCCAGCCGTGCGACCACGCCCATATCATGCGTCACCAGCAGCATTCCCGGCGCACGGTTTTGCATAATATTTTCCAGCAGGTCGAGAATCTGCGCCTGGGCCACTGCGTCCAGATCGGTGGTGGGTTCATCGGCAACGATAAACGGCGCATTGCACAGCAACGCCATCGCAATCATCATGCGTTGCAGCATGCCGCCGCTCATTTCGAACGGATACAGCTGCAAAACGCGCTGCGCCTGCTCCAGCCCAACGGCTTCAAGCGCGGCGATGAGCGTGGCGTTATCAGAGGGTTTACCCAATGCTCTGCAGGTTTCCCGCGCATGATCGGCCATTGTCCGCAGCGGATTAAAGGCACTGCGCGGATTCTGCATTATGGTGGCCACTTTGATGCCGCGCAGTTCACAGGGCGCAATCGGCTTGCCATCCGCAAGAATGGCCCCCGCGGTCTGGTGTACGCCTGCGGGCAGAATACCGAGCGCCGCCGCACAGGTTAGCGATTTGCCGCTGCCGCTGCCGCCAACCAGCGCCAGCACGCGTCTGCGTTTAAGCGTCAAAGAGACGCCATGCACCAACGGACGCCCGGCGTGCAGGGTTATGTTTTGCAGTTCAATCTGTTGCAGCATCAGTGGGCATGCTCCGTGATCAGATGAGGATCCAGGTGGTCACGCAGCGCGTCGCCCACCATATTGAAGGCCATGACGGTGATAAACAACGCCAGCCCCGGCCAGAACATTTGCAGCGGCTGGGTCCAGATATACTGACGCGCGTCGTTAATCATCACTCCCCATTCAGCGGTGGGCGCGGTGACGCCCAGACCGAGGAACGACATCCCGGCGACGTGCAGCATCATGTGACCAATATCCAGCGTCGCCAGCACCAGCAGCGACGGGATTGCGGCGCCGGCCAGATGATCGATAAATACCCGAACATGACCCGCGCCGGAAAGTCGGGACGCAAGCACAAACTCGCGCTGGCGCAGGGAGATCACCAGGCTTCTCACCATTCGCGCATACCATGCCCAGTGCGACAGGGCGATGGCGATAATCACGTTGGTCAGCCCGGTTCCCAGCACGCCGACCATGAAGAAAGAGAGGATCGAGGTCGGGAAGGTCATAAACATATCCGCGAGGCGCATGGTGGCCTGATCTACGCGACCGCCGATAAGCCCCGCGCTGCCGCCGACGATGAGTCCCAGCGCCAGTACCAGCAGCAGGCAGGCCATCACTGAGACCAGGGATACGCGGGTTGCCGCCAGCAGACGGGAGAAAATATCGCGGCCCAAATGGTCGGTGCCCAGCCAGTGCTGACTATCGGGGGTCAGCAGGCGCGACGGTAAATCAATGGCCTGTGGGTCATACGGCAACCACCACTGGCTGGTGAGCGCAATCACCGCCAGCAGGGCGATGATGACTAACGCTAAGCGAACAGACCAGCGTGAAGACAGGAAAAAGTTCACGAGTGCGCTCCTTCATGGCGGCGAATACGCGGGTCCAGCGCGGCGTTCAGCAGATCAACAATCAGGTTACAGACCACAAAAACAATCACCATCATTAGGGTAAAGCACTGGATCACCGGATAGTCGCGGTTAAAGATCGCCGAAACGGCATAGCGCCCCACGCCGGGCCAGGCAAAGATATTCTCGATAATCATGGTTCCGCCGATCAGTTCACCGATATGCATCCCCACGGCGGTGATCATCGGCAGCGAGGCGTTACGCAAAATATGACGGCGCTCGGTTTGTTTATCGTTGAGACCGCGTAGCCGCGCCCAGGTCACGTGACGCTGCCCGGCGACTTCCAGCATGCTGGCGCGCAGCAGACGCGCGTTGATCGCCAGCGACATAAAGGCTATCGACGCTGCGGGCAGAATAATGTGTTGCCAGCCGCCGTAGCCCAGCGCAGGCAACCATTGCAGGTAAACCGAGAAAAACATCACCAGCAGAAAGGCGAGCCAGAAGTTGGGCATCGACACGCCGAGGAAGGCGATAACGCGCACGGCGAAATCCGGCAGACGATCGCGATGGCGCGCCGCCAGGATACCGAGCGGTAGGGAGGTGAGCAGGATCAGCACCAGCGCCGCGCCCGCCAGCAGTAATGTCGCGGGCAGAAAGTTCAGTACGTCATCCAGCACCGGACGCTGGGTGGCGAACGAGATGCCAAAGTCCAGATGCAGCGCCTGCCACAGCCAGGTGCCGTACTGCACAATAAGCGGCTGATCCAGCCCCAGCAGCACGCGGGTGGACGCCACCATCTCCGTCGTCGGCGGCAGATTCGACAGACGCAAATAGTCGAGCGCCGGGTCGCCGGTCCCCAGGCGCAGCATCAGGAAGATAATCACCGAGGCGGCGAAAATCATCGGCACCAGCAGCGCCATGCGCCGCAACGCGTAGCGTAACATCAGGGTTTTACCGGCTTAATCTGTTCAAACGGAATGTCAGAGGCAATTGGCGCGTAAGGGATTGCGCCCAGCGCCGGTCTGGCAACCACCATCATTGAGACATAGCTGATGGGCAGGTAGACCGCGTCATCGTGCAGCCGCGTCAGAATATCGCGGTACAACGCCTGACGCTGTGTTTCGTCAGTGGTTTCCAGTACTTCACCAATCTCTTGATCAATAATCGGCTTGTCGGCTAAGCCCTGCTGCGCCTGAAAATCGGCGTGCGACGGCACGCGCATCGAACTCATAAAGGCGTGCGGATCGTACGGCGCACCCCAGGTTCGGTTAAAAATAATACCAAATCGACCGTCGCGCTGGCGGGCATAAATGCTGCTCTCTTCTTCGCCGACTAACGCCACATCCACGCCAATCTGGCGCATATCCGCCTGGATGATTTCCGCCATTGATTTGCTCAGCGCATCGGTACCAATAAACGACAGTTCAATGCGCAGCGGCTGGCCGTTTTTCTCACGGATATCTTTCCCGGCAGGCAGCGTCCAGCCTGCCTTTTCCAGCAATGTTTTTGCCTGCTGCGGGTCATACTGGCGCGGCTTCAGGCCGATATTGGCGTAAGGGACGGTGGGGGAGAACAGCGTTTCAGCGACCTGTTGGGTACCGTACAGAGCAGTATCGATAAGTGTTTTCTTGTTCACCGCATAGTTCAGGGCTTCACGTACGGCTAACTCGTTGGTTGGCGCTTTTGCGGAGTTGAGTGCCAGCATGACCGTCTCTATCGGTTGGGAAAGCTGGGTACGGTATGCCGGGTTCTGGCTGAAGCGGGCGAAGGTGTCGAGTGGCAGCAGCCCTTCATTGCCATACAGCAGGTCAATGTCGCCGGTTTCAAAAGCGACGGCCCGGGTCGTCGGGTCCGGGATCACCTTGACGGTAATCTTTTGAATCTGCGGTTTTTCACCCCAGTAGCAATCGTTACGTACCAGCACATCGTGCTGATTGAGCTTAGATTCTTTTAATATCCACGGACCGGTGCCAATCGGCGCTTTAATACCGTGCATGGTCTCATTGTCTTTAAACTGCGACGGGGCGATAAAGCGGAATGGACGCGGCAGCGCCAGCTCTTGCAGGAATGGGTAATAGGCGCTTTTCAGGGTGATTTGTAGCTGATTTTTGTCGAGCGCTTTGAAGGCGACTATCTGATTGACCAGTTCCAGCCAGGCGTGACGCTGGCGATTATCCAGCACGACGCGGAAGTTCTCTGCGGCGGCATAGGCGTCAAATGCTTCACCGTTTGAAAATTTCACATCGTCACGCAGGGTAAAGGTCCAGATTTTGCCGTCTGCCGAGTGGGTCCAGCTTTTTGCCAGCCAGGGTTTCACCGAGCCGTCCGCCTGGTATTTCACCAGCGGTTCATAGACCATGCTCTGGGCGAACATCTGGTTTGGCGTGTAGAGGTGCGGGTTGAGCGGCCCGACGTTAACCGGCCATGCGGTGGTTATTTCATCCCGGGAGTGGGCATTTGCAAAAAAAGAGGCAAGAGAAAACAGCAACCAAAACGCACGGCGGAGTCTGGACACAACATAGACCTTGTTAAAGAGAGATAAAACCAAATAAGTATGATGATTTTATTAATTTGTCATACTTATCAGTTGAGGGAGATCAAATAGAATTAAGATACTGATGGCCTGAGGGAAAATAATGAATACCTATTGGGTCCTGGTTTTACCGTTGAGCACAGCGCCTTGTTATTCCGTTGCACTATTGTTGACCCTTGCGATAAACAGCCACGAATTCGCATCATAAATCATGGAAAATACTTTCAATTCCCACAATCAATTATTCAACATGTTCATAGGGCGATAATTCCCAACCCTTAGCCCCCGCAACCAGCCAATGTGTTAGCTCAATTTGGCTGAGAAATACCTCATCGTGTGACACCACCATCAGGGTGCCCTGATACTGATGAAGAAAAGATTCCAGCGTATGCAGGGATACAATATCCAGATGATTATTTGGTTCATCGAGCAATAAAAAGCTGGCGGGTGAGTCAGCATAAATTAGCATTGCCAGCGCAGCTTTAAGTTGTTCCCCGCCGCTAAGTTCACCGCAGGGTAATGACACACGAGATGCATCCAGTCCAAGCTGGGCAAGTTGCATCCGCAGTTGGGATTCCCCCACCTGAGGGTTCACCGCCAGAAGCTGCTCAAGTGCCGTTTTTTGCCGATTCAGGATGGACATTTGCTGGTCAAGATAAGCCGTTTTAGCCCAGACCTCACGATGACCAGACACCGGCGGCAACAGGCCCGCTAAGGTTTTTAATAATGTTGATTTACCGCACCCGTTTGAGCCGACAACACCGATCCGTTGCCCACCGTTAATGGTGAGCGTTATCTTGCGAAAAGACGCAGGAACAAAAGGTAAAACGACATCGTCAAGTGTGGCCACATTCTGCGGTAATGCCCCAAATGTAGAGGTTATATGCATAGCGACAGGCGTTGATACTTCAATCTGCTTTATGGCTTGCTGCACCTGCTGGCTGAGCAACTCCCGTGTCTGAGTTTGCTGCTTTACCCGTTTGCCTGCTGAAGCCTCGCTGCGACCTTTTTGACGGCCCAATAATATTTTTGCCTGATTCGCCTTCTTGCCCTGACGGGTTCCACGAGATCCGCGTTTTTCGAGCCGTTCGCGCTGTTCACGCAGGGTCTGCTCTTCGCGCTTACGCTCGGTTTTGAGGCGTGCGAGGTTTTGCGTAGCGGTGGCCGTCTCCTGTGCTTTCATTTGTTGGTAAAAATCATAGTTGCCGCCGTAGCTGCGTAAACCGAGCGACGATAATTCGACAATCCGCTCCATCTGTTGCAGCAACTTTCGGTCATGACTAATGAGCAACAGACCACGGGGCCATTGCTGCAGTTGCCGCATCAGCGTCAGTCGGCTGGCTGCATCCAGATGGTTGGTAGGCTCATCAAGGATAAGAAAATCTGCATCTGACAGCATCGCGCCGGTCAGTGCCACCCGCATGGCTTCTCCGCCACTCAGCCGGTTGACCGCCGATCCTGGCGAAAGATAACCCAATCCCGCGGACGCCAGCTGCGCCTGCAGCCGTTGGCGAAGGTCCCAGCGATCGCCCACAAGGTCAAAATCAGCCGGGTCGGTGCTGCCTGCTTCAATGCGATCTAACGCGGCTAGCTGGGTGTCGACCCCCGCAAGCATCGCAACGTCAGAGTAATGTTCTGGTGTCAGATGCTGCGCCAGATATTTGACGCGACCTGAGCAACTTCGCTGGCCGGAAGTCGGCATAATCAGGCCTGACAGAATTTTAGCCAGCAGGCTTTTACCCACGCCATTTCTGCCTACCAGACCTGTATGTCGATGGTCGAATTGTTCAGTGAGATTCGAGAAAAGCGGCTTGCCATCAGGCAATACAAAAGTAACGCGATCAAGCGTAAGAATAGAATTCGTCATGCGATAACCCTGAAATTAATGCACCCAAACAGCTCCCGAAGGAAACTGCATAAAGGCCGTCAAAGATGACGGTGAGCATTAATTGCGCATTGGACGAATACCTCTGAAGAGATGTGAAAGTGAACTGATTATAAAATTGCCAATTTCAGTCTGTCAAATAGCAACCAGTGACCTGCCCCCAGTATTAAACACAATAGTCAGTTAGTAATGTCGGTTGTTGACCCTGACCCCGAATATGGAGAAAGCCTGAGGTTAATTCTTCTTACGCTTCTTGCGAGACGGTGTTCGGACCAGGCGCAGGCATTTAAGCGTGAGTGTGTTAAGTTTAGTGCTGCGATCGATCGCTTATTGCAGGGGTAAACAAGTGAATATTGACTGGCACAGTTCTGTATTAACACGCGCCACCGTCGTGGATAAAAACTACAAAAATACACAAAACGTCCGCCGTTTCATGATTGATGAGTGCGGGCCGCATTTTCGGTTTGATCGTGAATTTATGGCATGGATACGAAATGACGTGCCCAAAAATTTGGGCGATGTCGTTGCCGAGTGGAAGCGCCTGCATTCACTCTAGAGAACACACGCCCACTTTTCATATTGTGCCATCCCCATGTCTATACCCGTCCGTATCGTACCCAGTAAGCCGCTAATTTAACCACTAACCACGCGTTCAGTCTGAATCGTTCGTTTAGCCAGTTTCTTTTGCAGAATAATAACGAGAATTGGGAACCCTGATGCGGAAATGGCACACAGCACCAGCAACATGTTCATATTCTGTGGCGCTATTTCATCAGTGGGTAAGAGAAAGGCTGACAGGAAAAATGCGGCAGTGGTCATCAAATACATGATTGCGGTCTGTAGGGAAGAGAATCCCGCTCGCTGTCCATCATCCGGAAACTGAAGGGTAAGCGCCGAAGATGACACCAGACGGCTGTAAGATGCTCCGAGAAATAAAATAATAAATAATGCCGAATGCGGATAGCCCAGAGCAGGGATTAGCAAACTCAGTATAAAAACGAGCGTTGAGCCTGTAGCCAGACTCAAAGCAGTAAAATGTGAAGTTAACGCGCCAGTCATTTTGGTAGACAGAAAGCCGGCGATGCCTCCGGCGAAGAACAGCCAGGGCAGCTGTTCCACCGAAGCACCCAGCTGCCGGGTCATCAATGGCACCAGAACCGGGATGACCAGCATGGGGCTAAACTGCACCAGCGCATTACCCGCCGCAAACAGTAAAGTATTCTTATCGAGAGGCAGCGCGGGGAGCGTATCGCAGGAGATCGGATCTCGAGGGATAAAGGCGACAATAAGCGGCAAGGTTAATACACACAGGGCACTGATTAACCACAAAGCGACATGCCAGCCGGAGTGAGCACACAGAAATAATATCGCGGGCATGCCTACAATGCTTACCATCGAAAATGCCGTAATCACCGTTGCCAACATTTTTCCGCGCAGGTTAGCCGGGGCGTGATTGATTAATATGCTAATCCCCACCCCCATTGTGGTACCGCCCACCAGGCCCGCACAGAATCGTAATACCAGCAGAAGGCTAATACTGGAGGCGAAGGAGGTTAAAAACGTCAGCATGCCCAGCAGCGCCATATTGGCGAGTAAAAAACGCTTCTTGTTGAAACGACCAATCCGGTAAAAGGCGATAATGCCCGACAGGACGGCCCCGGCGGTATACATCCCGGAGACATAGCCTGAGAATGAGACGGGCACTGAGAAATCTGCGGCCATAAAAGCAAAAACAGGATTGAACATCATATATTCCAGCGCGTTAGCGAACTGGATAATAGCCATGATAAGCGCTATCCGCATGAGGGATTTATCGTTAAACGTCTGTGTGACCAGTGGCATAGCAGGCAACCTGTGGATGAAAGATGCCCGAGTTTAACGGCTATCAATGGTGGTGATTAGATGGTAAAAATGACGCTTATTATTATCATTTATGGGATAGTTCATGCGTCCGGCCCTTGATTTTAATACCCTGAAAGTGTTCATTGCCGTGGTTGAAAAAGAAAGTTTTGTCGGGGCATCAAAAGTGCTTGAGATGCCGACATCAAACGTAAGTCGCTGTATTTCCCAGTTAGAAGAAAAATTGAATCTGCAGCTCATTGAGCGCAGTACCCGGCATATGAAACTCACTCAGGCGGGGCACTTGCTTTATACCCGAGCGAAGCCCCTTGTGGAGTCGCTTGAGCAAACGGAGACAGAACTAACGTTGCGGCAGGTGCAACTCAAGGGCCCACTGCGTATCTGTATTCCTAATGAACTGGGTCCTGCGCTGCTCGGGCCTGTTATTGCCGATTTTGCCTGCCGACACCCTGGCCTGGAAATCAGCTGTGTCACAAATTTGTCCGGGTTTGAATCTCTGCGCGACGATCTGGATTTAGCGGTCATTGTTAGCCGCGGCAAGTTGGATGACAGTGACTACATTGCCCGCCACCTGTTGACGATCCCCTGTACGGTGGTTGCAGCCCCGGCTCTCATTCAGCGCTATGGTACGCCCGATCGCATACAGCAATTTGAAGAGTTACCCTGTATTACAACGGTCAGTGCGCTGAAAGGAGCGCCCTGGCAGTTCGTCAATAAAAAGGGGGGATTCGAGACTATCAGGGCGAAAGGCCATTATCGGGTCAACAGCGGAGAGATGGCTGGGCGAGCGGCGCTGGCAGGTGTCGGCTTTGCCATTCTGGCGAAACAAGCCTGCCAGCCCTGGATTGACAATGGCCGGTTAATCGAAATTGAGTTTGAACAATCGGCAGCCCCACTGCAGCTGTTCGCCCTTTATTCAGATCGGCGCTATTTGCCAGGTAAAACAAGAGCGCTGATTGATTTTATGCATCAGGAATTGAGTCATATATCCTGAGCAATATCAGCCAGCGTTATACCGCTTGCCGCGAAGGGGGATCAGGCTTTTATCACCGTAATGCCCCTGGCTTCGATACTGTTGACCCAACTCTCATCGGTGTCGCCGTCAATCACCACCGTGTTGATTAACCCTAAATCGCCGATAACGAACGATGACGCGGTGTTGATCTTTTCCGGAGATGCCAGCACGACGGTTTCTGCGGCTCTGCCTGAAAATGCACGTTTGATGCACGCTTCCTCGTAATCGCCCGTGGTTAGCCCTGCTTCAGGGTGCACGCCCGTCACGCCCATGAAGAAAATATCAGCGTGAATATTGCCGATGCCTTCAATCGCTGCCGCCCCAACGGTGACGATTGAGTGTTTGTAGAGGCGGCCACCAATCAAAATAACTTCAATGAACGGCTTATCTACCAGCCCCAAAGCGATGCTGGGGCTGTGGGTTACCACCGTGATTCGCAGGTCATCTGCCAGGCAGGCAATAAGCTCCGAGGTGGTCGTGCCTCCATCTATCATCACCACCTGACCGGAAGAAATCAGCTCTGCCCCTTTGCGTGCAATTTTCATTTTGGCATCAGTTTTTAATGATTTACGCTCGGAAAAAGTGGCCACCGCTGAAGATGAGGGCAACGCGCCGCCGTGTACGCGCTGCAGGTGACCGTCTGCGGCAAGCTCGCGTAAGTCTCTGCGAATGGTGTCCTCAGAGACGTCAAATCGGTGACTCAGATTCTTCGAGAGCACCTGTCCCTCGGCCTGAAGCTGTTCCAGAATGAGGTGTTTGCGTTGGTTAGCGAGCATGTTGTGATCCTTGTGTCTGCACGAATTTACGTGTATTTGCACGATTGATCTTGAATAAGCATGATGATGCTGTTTATGATGAAAACCCTACGCAAACAGGAGCAATCATGCAACCAAAACGTGCAGAAGTACGGATCGTCGATAGCAGGGTATTGTCCGATGACTGGTATTCGCTGAAAAAGTACACCTTTGATCTTCAGCGGAGAAACGGACATTGGCAGCGGGTGAATCGCGAAGTTTACGATCGGGGCAATGGGGCCACCATCCTCCTCTATAACCGCGAGCGGAAAACCGTCATCCTGACGCGTCAGTTTCGTTTTCCGGTTTTTATGAACGGCCACGAGGGCTATCTCATCGAAACAGCTGCAGGGCTGCTTGACAATATGGCGCCTGAAAACCGCATAAAAGCGGAAGCAGAAGAAGAAACGGGTTTTCGCGTTTCCAGCGTACAGAAGGTTTTCGAAGCCTATATGAGCCCGGGTTCGGTTACGGAGAAGCTCTACTTTTATATTGCTGAATATGATGCGGGCGACAAAGCGAGCGCAGGCGGTGGAATAGAAGCCGAAGGCGAGGATATCGAAGTGTTAGAGCTGACCATTGATGCCGCCCTTGCTGCGGTGGAAAGTGGCCTTATCGTAGACGGTAAAACCATCATGTTGCTTTATCACGTTGCCCTGAAAAACATTCTGTGAGGTTCTCAGCATGACACAGCTCATTCTTATTGCTGGTCCATACCGCAGCGGGACTGGCGGGAGACAAAATCTTATCGCGGCTAATCTCGCCCGTCTGGAAAATGCCGCGCTGGCGGTATACCAGCGGGGACACGTGCCGCTGATTGGCGAATGGCTGGCTTTGCCACTGGCGAAAGCCGCAGGATCTGAAGCCATCGATGATGCAATCGCGGAGTCTATGTTTTATCCGGTTGCGCATCGACTTATCACAAAATGCGATGCCGTGTACCGGATTGAGGGCGATTCAAAGGGCGCTGATATGGACATCGACGTTGCCCGCCAGCATGGACTGGCGGTTTATTTCAGCCTGGATGAAATCCCGCTGGCATAATTTTATCGTTCAATTGCCTGCCGATGGCTCTCTGTCTGGTTGTATTTTAAATCTTGCCGGTCAGGATTTTCCGGCATTAATTAAATGGACATCCGGATGCTTTTCACTCGCCGCCTCATGGTAAATATCCCCGAGCCAGCCGGGGAGTTCCTCCTCCGTTAGCCATGACGGAATAACCACATCATAAATCCGCGAGTATTTCCCTTCATTGGGATCAACGCGATAAAGCAGCCATTGTTCACTGACTTTCTTCACGCCCAAACGCCTACCAAAAACATCGAACTGCAGCATAGTACCCCCGGCAAGTATCCCTGTATTTATTAATGATAAACGCAGCCTGTGATGTTGAACAGGCGCGCAGCAGGCTGGTATTTATTCTCTTGTAAAATTCAGACATAAAAAATCCGAAAGATGTTACGGAGTTGTTTCAATGAGTTATTTGGTGGCATCGTGAAAGGGCAGAGGAATAGGAAAAGATCCCCGTTTTGTCTGAGTTCTCTTGTGCTAGTTTAGAAAGACAGGGAATTTAATTTATGGAGTAATTATGGACAAGGACAAGCACGTTTTTGAGGAGCTTCAGCCTGAAACGCTGCAGGTAATCGGCACGGCCGTCGTACAGCTGCTGACGATGAAAGAGGCGCTATCGCGTGAGTCGATAGCCGATATGATCCATAAGCTCTATGCCAGTGGTCTGGATGATGTGGCGGTTCAGAGGGCGGTTGATGTCCTGATTTTGGGCTAGGCGAATGCGCAGGGACGTTTTTTAGCACGCTATTTATTACTGCTTTTGCCAATAATGTTCAGGTTTAACCTGATTGTTCTCAAGCCGCAGGAAGATGTTAAAATTGCGTTTGATTATCATTATCATAAAAGGGATTTTTTATGAAAAAGACGCTTATCATCTGCGCTCTGTTGTTAACCACTCACGTTTATGCCGCGAACAAGCCTGCTTCGGAGCTCGTCTGGACCGAGGCGGAACAAGACCCGGGCTGCTACGGGAATGTGTGTGTGAGTAACGAAGAAAAGAAACCCCAAAATATGTACGGCAAGCTTGATAAAGGTGACCAAAAGCTGCTGTCCGATCCTTATTCTAAATACGATCGCGATAACAGCAACAGTACCGCCCGGGCTGGCGTGACGTTTAAATGGGATTAAATTCGCTGTCAATTTAGAAAGTGAGAGCCAGATGGCTCTCATCGTTGACTCACTTACCGACAATCCGCTGAAAAAAAGAGACTGTGTAAGCCCATCTTTATCATCAAACAGAAATATCTCCTGTTTTCCGTCATAGCTCTGGTAAATTACCCCGTCCACACCTGTTTTTCGATGATGCCCTGACAGGCCATTCCTTCAAATATATTGTTTAAAATGCAGGTGAAAGTGGGTTGATGATCCATTCTGATGGTTTCGCCTGTATTTCAATTCCAAAAGGAGAGGGAGAATACTCCATGTCTACGCGACTGACTGAATACCAGAAAAAATATCCCAATGCGCAGGTGTGGGCATTTGGCGATTCACCTGAGCTGGCCGACGAGCTGGTGGATTTAGTTTTAAAGGGACGCAAAACAGCGACATGCTCCGCGGTTTCAGCCTATGAGAATGGGGAAGAGGCTCCCGTACCCGGCGGATATAGCATTATTCTTAACGGCGGTGGGACCCCGGTCTGCGTTATCCAGACGCTGTCTTTAATCACCCTGAAGTTTTCGCAGGTTAGCGCGGATCAGGCTCGTAAGGAGGGTGAAGGGGATTTGAGCCTCTCGTACTGGCGGCGAGAGCATCAGATATTTTTTGAAAGAAATGGCGAATTTTCTGAAGATATGCCCTTAATTTTTGAAGAGTTTATGCTGGTGGAACGCATCCCACAGGAAGATAACCTGTAACGTGAGCTGTTCCAAAAAGCGTGAAAAATGTTTTGCTATTTTTAGTCGCCGATGATGTTAAATGCTACTGTAAGATCAAACAGATAAGCCGGAGGCGAGATGGATAAAAAAGCAAAAGATGACCTGTTGTATCAGGAGATGTGCCGCGTGGTGGGTAAGGTAGTGCTGGAGATGCGCGATCTTGGGCAGGAACCTAAACATATCGTGATTGCCGGGGTCGTCAGAACCATGCTGGCTAACCATAAAATCAAACGCTCCCCGCTAACCAGCGAAGCGATGGAACACGTGATCGAGGCGCTGGGCTATGAAGTGTAGCCGGCGTCTGGCGACGAAATAACCCCTCAGGAATCATCTATGATTGCCAATATTCTTATCGGCCTGGTGGCTGCGATTCACCTTTATATTCTGGTGCTGGAAATGGTGCTTTGGGATAAACCGGCGGGGCGAAAGGCTTTTGGCTTGTCACCTGAATTTGCAAGTCAGTCGAAAACGCTGGCGGCGAATCAGGGGCTGTACAACGGTTTTTTAGCTGCGGGATTAATTTATGGCCTGCTGGCGGCGAGCAGCGGCTATGAATTTAAACTGTTTTTCCTTATTTGCGTGCTGGTTGCTGGTTTATTTGGTGGTTTAACGGCCAGCAAAAAAATACTTTATGTGCAGGCTGCACCTGCGGCATTGGCATTGATTGCATTATTCGCGGGAATATAAACGAAAAAACCCGGCAAACGCCGGGTCACCATAAGGCTATCATCATTAATATAATTGGTGAACGACCGGATCGTTTTTTGAGTGGTTCCGGCCCCTCCAGTGGAGGAGAAATATAGGCATATTTCGATAGCGGAATGAGGGTTCATCGAGCTACCGAAGGCAAGAAATTATCCTGAGTTGTTATGGTTAGCAAGTACCGCGCAATATTTTTTTCAACGATGAGTTATGAAACTAAATTTTCCAGAATTATCAGCCTGAACAAACCTCTGAGATTCGTCTACGCTTTAAAGGCAAGGCGCTTTTTTAGTATGGACTAATCTAATTTATCAGGAGTTTATATGGGGTTTTGGCGAGTCGTTTTCACAATTATTCTGCCACCATTGGGTGTGCTTCTCGGCAACGGTTTTGGCTGGGCCTTCATCCTCAATATCATTCTCACCCTGCTGGGCTACTTCCCCGGTCTGATTCACGCGTTCTGGGTTCAGACCCGGGATTGACCTGTTGGGCCATTGCTGCGACGCCTGCGCCCGAGAAAAATGACTGCTGTAGCAACTCACCTCCAGCCCACTGTTGTGGGCTTTTTATTTCCTGTAAATTAAAAAGAGTTCCTGATTACCCAGAAATAACGGTTCTGTTTATCGTTTATTAAGGTTTTCTTAATATTACCGACATCAATAAATAGTCAAAATAATTGCGCCTGAAATTAATTTTTTATTTTTATTTTTCTTTTAAAACAAGGATGTACAAACCGTTACACGAAAGTGCTGGGCATTATGTAAAGGTAATCCGCTTTATTGAGGAAACGTTTATTTTTGCCATTTTACTATGCTCGTGTTTTCACTCCTGAGGTTATAATAATGAGTCAACTTTTGATTACCGGTGCGACAGGTTTCCTGGGCGGCGCGGTTTTAGCCCGATCCCTCTCTGAATCTTCTTTCAATACCGTATTACTATTGGTACGAGCGAACTCTCCTCAGGAGGGCGTGGCCAGAATCAGAAACAACCTTGCTAATTTTGGCTGTACTGAAGCACAGCTGGCACAAATTAACCCGGAAAATATATTGTTGGGTGACTTAGCCGAGCCTGAACATTTTCTGGATGATGAAAGACTGTCCAGCGTCACGCACGTTATTAACTGCGCCGCGGTAGCCTCGTTTGGCGAGAATGCGCTGATCTGGAAAGTTAACGTGGAAGGCACCCTGCAGTTTGCTCGCCGCATGTCCCAGGTGAAGGGCCTGCAGCGTTTCCTGCACGTCGGCACCGCGATGTCCTGTGTACCGGATGCGGGCACGCTGGTAACGGAAAGCATGTCGAGCAAGCCGGAAGAAGAGCACCTGGTGCAGTACACCTGGTCTAAGTCCACCATCGAACGGATGATGTCCGAGCAGTTCCCGCAGCTGCCGCTGGTTATCGCTCGCCCGTCCATCGTGGTTGGGCACAGCGAGCAGGGCTGCCGGCCGTCCAGCAGCATCTTCTGGGTCTTCCGCATGGTGCTGATGCTCGGGAAATTTATGTGTTCCCTGGATGACAAAATCGACGTTATTCCGGTGGACTATTGCGCAGAAGCGCTGCTGCTGCTGGCAAAAAGCGACTCGCTGAAAGAGAAGATCTACCACATCTCCGCCGGGGACGTGAGCAGCATCCGCTTTGCTGACATCGATGAAGCGATGTCCAGCGCGCTGAACCAGACGCCTATTTTCTCCAATTACGAGCAGGTGGATTACAGCGAACTGGTGAAAAGCCGCAGAAGCTTCAAATCCATTTACGGGCCGTGCAATGAGCGCTTAATGCTGCGTGCGATGCGTCTGTACGGTGAGTTTTCTATGCTGAACGTCCGTTTTTCTAACGAGAAGCTGCTGGATTTAGGTATGTCTCCGCCGCCGCGCTTTGTGGATTACATCAGCCGCTGCGTGGAAACCACCCGGGATTATTCGATTCCCGAGCTGATGAAGGTCGACTTCAAATAAAACAAAAGGGAGCGCAGGCTCCCTTTTCATTTTGCTAATAATATAAAGGGAGCTTTTGCTCCCTTTTACGTTTAGCGAATCACCACTTCATTTCGCCGGTATTCACTTTGGCGCTCATCTCCAGCGAGCTTTCATCGGCAAGGCCCGGATATTTTTGCTTCATCTCAGCGATGACCGGAGCGCTTTTGCCTTTTTTCAGCGCCAGCTCAAAGTCGGCTAAATAGTCGCCGGTAAAGATCACCGGAGCCGCGCCTGATTTGACCTCACCGATATAATGGCCCGGGATCACGCGCTGTGGCTTCAGGGCCGCCATTTCATCCAGCACATCACGCCATTCCTGACGGGCAGCTTTTGTCTGGGAATCGGCGGTCCAGACGTGAATGCCGGAGCTGACGCCCACGCCGCCAAGAATGGTTTTATTGGCCGGGATCCACAGGTACGCCGCATGAGAAGCAGGCTGGCGCAGCTCAATTTTTTCACCGTCGACGGTGAAGGTTGTCTTATGCGTTACCTGCGGCACGAAAACTTCTTTTGGCGCGCCGTCTTTCAGGATTGGGCCCCAGTATTTGAGCTTCTCTGCTTTGGTTTTGTTGATATGGTCGACGACCAGCGGCGTGGCTTCAATTTTTACCTGCGGATACGCCTTAACAATGGGCTCCAGACCGAAGTAATAATCCGGATCGCCGGCGGTGATAAGCACGCGGGTCAGCTTTTTGCCGCTGTGTTGAATCATTTTCACCAGCGCTTCACCGTCTTTAACGCTGAACTGGGCATCGACCAGCGTGGCTTCCGTTGGGCCGCTAATCAGCGTAGAGGTGACCGGGAAAACGCCTTTGTCCTGCGGGTTGTAAACGTCGAGCGTCAGCGGGGCGGCAACGCTTGCGCCGGTGAACAAGAGTGTGGCCGCGGCCAGGGTATATGTCTTCATCATTTTCTATCCTGATTAACTGAATGAATAAGCCCGTTTGGGAATGAGAAATAGTGTAAATTGCATTTTGTGAATCGTAATGGCCTTATTCAGGTAAGATGAGTTTCATAAATCGAACAGATGGGCGAAAGAATGGACAGGATCATTGCTGCAAAAGTCTATACCCGCATTTGCGAGCTGGGCAGCCTGAGCGCCGCGGCGCGGGCGCTGGATATGTCCCGGCCGATGGTGAGCCGCTATCTCGAGCAGATGGAGCACTGGGCAGGAGAGCGGCTGCTGCATCGCTCCTCCCGCAAGCTGACGCTAACGCCGACCGGTGAGCGGGTGCTGCAGCAAACCCGGGCGCTCAACGAGGTCGCGGAAAGTATTGCGGCGCAGAAGCAGCAGGATTTGCCTTCGGGGACTCTGCGGGTGGCCTGTTCCCAGTTTGGCGCCCGGTATTACATCGTGCCTTTCTTGTCTGACTTCCTGCGCGACTACCCGGACGTGAGGGTCGAGCTGCACGTCAGCAGCCAGGCGGTGAATATGATTGAGGAGCGTATCGATCTGGCTATTCGCATCACCAACGATCTCGATCCGAATATTATCGCCCGGCGCCTGGGGGAATGTGACTCCCGGCTTTATGCTTCGCCGTCCTACCTTGAGAAAAGGGGGATGCCGCGCACGCCGGGCGATCTCGAGCACCACAATTGCCTGCAATACAGCTATTTTCTGCGCAATATCTGGCAAATGGTGGATGAAAACGGCGAGCCGTTGAACGTGGAGGTGAGCGGCAACTTCAGTGCCAACGACTCCGTCGTGCTGATGGACGCAGTAGCTGACGGCGTGGGGATTGCGATGCTGCCGGTTGAGGATGCTAAACCGCGGTTTGAGAGCGGGGAGCTGGTCAAAGTGCTTGAGGCTTATCCACCGCGATCGATGGGGATCTACGGTATTTACCGGAGCCGAAGCTATCTGCCCGCTGCGCTGAGGCTGTTTCTGGCGGCGCTGTCGGACAGACTCACAAAATAATTTAAGAAAAACCTTAGGTGTGTGGGGCCGGCCGTTTACTTTTTACGCCAGGAATGTTCTGATCTCGCGGCGAAAAAGTGAGGGGAGCAGCAATGTTTCAACTAAAACCGGGCGGCCTGGCGATGATCATCGGCGCTCGTACAGCCGCCGGGCGGGTGAATATTGGTAAAGCGGTAGAACTGTTCGGGCTGTGCCAGCCAGGGGAACGCTTTGTTAATCCGGTGACCGGCGTGGTCACGCAGCTTCCGCCGAAGGCAAATTACCCATTGTGGCTGGTAACCGGCGAGGTTATCGCCTTTGATGGCCGCCAGGGCTACGCTTTCGTGCGCGCCGAACATTTAATGCCGCTGGACAACGATTTTTCCCCGCAGGAAGACGAGCTTCACCTCAGCTACTGATCCCGGCAGTGGCGTAAAAAGTCGGCCAGCACCAGCGCATGGTTCTGGTCGATATTTTTTGCGCCATACAGCAACGTCAGCGTGCCGTTTTCTCCGTGTCGGGCAAGCGCCAGGGCGGTATCCTGATGTTGCTCAAGTTCTTGCCTGTAGAGCTTGCTGAACGCGGCAAAGTCGATAGTTTCGCTGTGAAAGGCTTTGCGTAGCTCGTTCGACGGCGCCAGTTCCTTCGGCCATTCATCGTAGTGCAGGTCGCTTTTTTTCATTCCTCTCGGCCACAGTCTGTCCACCAGCACGCGGTAGCCATCATCTTCAGACGGGGCTTCATAGACTCGTTTACAGCGGATCATGCCTGCTCCTTATCGACTTCCTCAAGCCGGCTTAATAATTGTGGGATCTGGTGGTCGGCAAACACTTCGATACCGTGCTGACGCAGCAGCGCCGTGGCCACGCCCTGGCCCGGGATTGTTTTGCCGGCAAAATGGCCGTCATAAATTTTCTGGCTGCCGCAGGTTGGGCTGCCGTCGGTAAGAATAGCAAACAGGCAGTTATTCTCCCGGGCGGTTTGCAGCGCAAGCCAGGCGGCAAGAAGATAAGCTTCGGTGACGTTTTGGCCGTCGCTTTCAAGAATGGCGGCATGTCCGAGTAAAGCGGCTTCACCATTGCCTCCGCTAAGCTCTGCGGGGAGACGCGGCGTTGGCAGCCCGGCAGCGAGTTCCGGGCAGTGAATAACCAGGCGGCCTTCGGCCTGCAGTTGGGCGAGGGCTGCGCCAGTTTGTGATTTTTCGCGGCCGTCATAGCGAACCTGAAACCCCATCAGGCAGGCGCTAACCAGTATTTTTGCTTTCATTTTCTTCGTCTATGAAGTGAACCTGACACGTTACTACATTGTTTGCCGCGCCGGAAAGAGGCGAAAGACTGCCAATTTTTGCGGTTGCCAGCGTAAAGCAAAACGCCTAATCTATCATTCCTTATGTTGTTCTCTTCCCTCAAACATAAGGCCAACCCAAGCATGTCTGACACACAGTTGAAATCCACTTTACGTATTGCGCTTGTCGGTGATTATAACCCGGCAGTGATTGCTCATCAGGCCATTCCTCAGGCGTTAGATAATGCGGCGGCGGCGCTTGGCGTCAGCGCGGATTATGACTGGGTCTCCTCGCTGGAATTGACCAGCCCTGAAGATCTGGTGGGCTATGACGCAATCTGGTGCGTGCCTTCCAGTCCTTATCTGAATGAAGATGCCGCTTACCTTGCCGTTCGCTTTGCGAGAGAAAACGGTGTGCCTTTCCTCGGCACCTGCGCCGGGTTCCAGTATGCGGTGGTGGAATATGCGCGTAACGTGCTTGGCTGGGAAGACGCGGGCCATGCGGAAACCGCGAGTGAAGGGCGGCTGGTGATTGGCCGCCTGAGCTGCTCGCTGGTGGAGGTTTCGGACAAGATCGCGCTGCTGGCAGACTCCATTGTCGGGCATGCCTATGGCAAGACAGAAATTGAAGAGGGCTACCACTGCAACTACGGTATTGCGGAGCTGTTTGCCACCGCGCTTGCCGACGAACCGCTGAAGCCGACCGGCTGGGATAAGCAGGGCGAGATTCGCGCGGTTGAACTTCAGGGGCATCCGTTCTTTGTGGCGACGCTGTTTCAGCATGAGCGAAATGCGTTGAAAGGCAAACCTTCCCCGCTGGTGGAGGCTTTCCTGGCCGCAGCGGAGAGATAAATTCGGGGTTTAGGGACGCCGGGTTACAGCCCTCACCCCGACCCTCTTCCAAAGGGAGAGGGAGAAAACAGACGTCGGGGAAAGTGATTTCAGAGAACTTTATCTATTCCCTCTCCCAAAGGGATAGGGGAAACAAACGTTGGGGAAAGTGCTCCCAGGTAGCTTTATCTATTCCCTCTCCCTTCCAGGGAGAGGGTTAGGGGGAGGGTAAAAAAACAGAAGCGACATTGCGGTTGACGTCAGTGTGGGACATGAAGCGGGGCCCTGGTTCCAACGTCAATCGCATCATAGACCCTATCTTTAGCGAGGTTTCGTCGCCCGAAGAATCAAAAAGGCCGGGCGGCGCATCTCTTTTGCCAGACGTGGGTGCTGGGCCAGGGTTTCTGCCGTCGGCTTAGTTTCCAGCATCCGGGTGAGGGCGAAGCCGCTGTCGAGCAGAGTATTCACATAGGTTTCAGTGGTGCGGTGGTATTTTTGCACATCCTCCACGAACCAGCTGGTGTGGCGTAAGCCTTGCTGGTGATAGTGGTTCACCGGCCAGATAACCTCTTCTTTATAAGGCTGCCAGCCCACCGGGAAAGCGGTGCACATCGGGTGTTCCACGGAGAAGATAAACTGCCCGCCGGGTTTTAGCGCGGTAAAGAGCGTGTTGCTCAGGCGGGCGAAATCTTCCAGGTAGTGCAGCGCCAGTGACGAAATAGCCAGGTCCCAGGTTTCACCTTCCGGTGAAAACTGCTCCAGCGGTAAATTGTGGTAGCTGATGTTTGCGTCCTGCGTGGCGGCGCGCGCCTGGGCGAGCATCTTTTCCGAGATATCAAACCCGGTCACGCTTGCCGCCCCATGGGCGCGGGCGAACCGGGCAAAGTCCCCAAAGCCGCAGCCGAGGTCGAGGATCTTCAGGCCATCCAGCGCGGGCAGCAGGGAGTAAAGCTCGGGGATCTCCAGTAGCCCGTTAAGGCCGGAGTCCTGCTCCCGTAACTGACGGTAATTTTCAAAGAATACCGGGTCGTCAAAAATGTTCTGCGGTGCCGATGATGCCATTCGATCCTCCCTGTGGGTCTGTTCAGGCCGCGGTTTTCTCCGCCGCGCCAATCTCTTTCTGGCGTCCAGCATAAGCCCCAAAGACGCCCATGACGACAGAAAGTAGCGCGCAGCCTAATAAAGGGATCGCCCAACTGCCGGTGATGTCATGAATTTTCCCCATCACCGGCGGGCCGAAAGCGGCCAGAAGATAGCCTACACACTGCGCCATGCCGGACAGCGCCGCCGCCTGATGTGCGGAACCGGTGCGCATACCAATGAATGAAAGCCCCAGAATCATCGCCGCGCCGGAGCCAAATCCGCCGAGCGACACCCAGAAGATGGAGAAGGCCGGCAGCAGCCACAGGCCGAGCGTCGCCAGACACCACAGCAGCGCCATCAGAGCGGCAATCCCGCGCTGGTCTTTGAGGCGGCTCAGGATCAGGCCGACAAACAATCCCGGAATGGCGGTGGCGAGCTGCAGAATACCGTGTATCGACCCGGCCTCGGCTTCGTTGTAGCCGTGGCTGATCAGAATGGAAGGCAGCCAGCCGATAATCACGTAATAGACCAGCGAGTTAATCCCCAGATACAGGGTGACTTGCCAGGCCAGCGGTGAGGACCAGATGCCGCGGCTGTGCAGCGCCGGGTTGCCGGACAGGTTCATTACCGTGCTGCTGCCAAGCTGCGGCAGCCAGACAATCAGCGCCAGCAGCGGGAAGATCATCAGCGACAGCATGGCGCCGGACCAGCCGAAGCCGTGCAGGGCAATCGGGACCACCATCACGGAGCCCAGCGCGGCGGCCACGCCCATCGTGAGCGAGTAGGCGCCGGTGAGTTTGGCGACCTGGCCGGGGAAGTCGCGCTTAAGCAGGCTGGGCAGCAGCACGTTGCCCATGGCGATCCCGCAGCCGATGATGGCCGTGCCGATATACAGCAGCGCGGCGTGGCCGGCGGAGCGCAAAGCAATCCCGGCGCAGATAATCAGCAACGCACCAAACAGGCTGCGCTCGGTGCCAAAGCGGCGGGCAATTCCGGCGGCAAGTGGGGAAACTACCGCAAAGGCCAGCAGGGGCAGGGTGGTTAAAATCCCGATCTGCGCGGTGGACAGCGCAAGTGCATCGCGCACCATATCCAGCAGCGGTGCCGCGCCGGTAAAGGTGACGCGCAGGGTGGTGGCAATCATCAGAATGCCGAGCAGAAGCAGAGCACGGCTCTTTTTGCTCGCTGAAGTCGTGGAAGTCATGTGTCTGTGTCCTGAAAAACGGTAAAGCAAAGATACACGCTTCTGCCTTTTTACGAATCAAGCTAAAATGACAGATTATCGCTAAATTCGGACATGCTATGGAACGTGACCTGGATCTCGAAGGGTTTGACCCGGACAGCATCGTGACGCCCGCGCTGGCGTTTCGTATTCGCGCCGCGCAAACCTATAACGAAAAGCCCATTCACACCCATCGAAAAGGGCAGCTGATTCTGGCGCTCCACGGCGGTATCACCAGCGAAGTCACCAACTCGATGTGGATGGTGCCGCCGCAGTATGCGGTTTGGGTGCCGGGGAAAATGCCGCACAGCAACCGGGTGACGGCGGACGCGCGGCTCTGCTTTTTGTTTATTGAACCGGAGGCGGTCGCCATGCCGCAGGAATGCTGCACGCTGAAGATCTCGCCGCTGGTGCGGGAACTGATTCTGCGCCTGTCCAGCGTTCCCCATGAACATCTCGACTGCGCGCCCATTCAGCGCCTGGTGCAAGTCCTGTTCGATGAACTGCCCCATCAGCCGGTGGAGCAGCTCCAGCTGCCGATCTCCTCGCACCCCAAAATACGTGCGATGGCGGACAGCATGGCGAAAAACCTGAAGGAGAAGAAAACGCTGGCCCAGTGGGCGGACGACATGGCGATGAGCGAACGTAATCTTGCCCGCCTGGTGGGCAAAGAAACGGGGCTGAGTTTTCTACGCTGGCGGCAGCAGATGCAGCTCATCGTGGCGCTGCGGTATTTGATAAGCGGGATGACCGTGCAAAATGTGGCGGAGTCGCTGGGTTACGACTCCACCACGGCGTTTATTACCATGTTTAAAAAGGCGCTCGGCACCACGCCGGGGCGCTATTTAAGCACCCTGGGCGGGGACGATTTTACAGACTAGCCAGCTTAAACTGGGACACGGCGGTATTCAGCTCATAGGTTTGCGCCAGCAACGATTCGGCCGCTTCGGAGGCCTGGTTTACCATCGCCGCGTTCTGCTGCGTGGTGACATCCATCTGGCTGATGGCCGTGCTGACCTGCTCAATGCCGCTGCTTTGCTCATCGCTGGCGTGGGTAATCTCCACCATCAGCGCGGCAACCCGCTTCACGTCCTGCACCACGGTGTTGATGGTCTTGCCCGCTTCGTTTACCAGCCGGCTGCCGCTGGCGACCTGATTCACCGAGTCTTCAATTAACTCTTTAATTTCTTTGGCCGCGCTGGCGCTGCGCTGGGCGAGGCTGCGAACCTCTCCGGCAACAACCGCAAAACCACGCCCCTGATCGCCGGCTCTGGCCGCTTCTACCGCCGCGTTCAGCGCCAGGATGTTAGTCTGGAAGGCAATGCTGTCGATAACGCCGATGATATCGGTGATTTTGTTGGCGGAGCTTGAAATGCCGTCCATGGTTTCCACGACCTGGGCCACCACCGCGCCGCCCTGTTCTGCGCTTCTCGAGGCGGTATTGGCCAACTGGCTGGCGCTTTGGGCATTCTCTGCGTTTTGCTTCACCGTGGCGGTCATCTCTTCCATCGACGATGCCGTTTGCTCCAGCGCGCTGGCCTGCTCCTCGGTACGTGAAGCGAGGTCAGTATTACCGCTGGCAATCTCGCTGGAGCGGGTGGAAATCTGGTTGCTGCTCTCATGCACCAGATGGATGACCATGGTGAGCTGCTGGCACATGGTTTCCATTGCGGCCATGACGCTGGTTCTGTCGCCGTCGCGCACTTTCACTTCGCGGGTAAGATCCCCGCAGGCTACGGCGTTGGCAATGTCGGCCACTTCACTTGGCTCTCCACCCAATGAGCGGAAAATTGTGCGGTGAACCCACCAGCCGACAACCAGTAACAGCAGCACGGCCGCACCGGATCCGAACAGCTGCCATTGCGTTGAGTTAGCGCTGCTGTGCCGGGCTTTTTCTACCGCGTTATCGGCATACTCGGCGGAGGCTTTGACAAAGGATTCAATGCCTTTCTGGTGGGCAAAAAAGTCTTTATCGGCCGCTTTCAACTTTTCAAACAGCGGCGTCGGGGCGCCCGAACGAATGAGCTCCACCAGGTCATTGGCATCTTTGATCATCGCCATCCCGGCCTGGTACTGTTCCCCGAGCAGGTTTTGCTGGAGCTCAGGCGGCAGGGTGGCTTTCCAGTAATCAACGCGCTGGTGCCATTGCGCACCGAGGCGCTTAATTTCGGCATCGGCCTGATCGACGCTTAGCGTGCCTTCCACCACGCGCGAAAGCACCAGCCGCAGTTCAATCAGGTAAACCGGTGCGGGCTTGATGTCAGACATCAGATCTTTTGCCAGCAGGCCGCTTTCCGTGCTTTGGGCGCTTCGGTGGCTGCCGTAGAGTGAAATGGCGGTAACCAGGGCGGACATCAAAATCGAACAGCAAATTAATAACAACAAATTGTGAGCCAGTGATTTCATTTTGCCTCTCCTATTATTTGAAAAGCTTATCGGCCCAGGAGAAGGGAAACTTTTTCACCAGATCTGAAAACTAGCGGGTGAGTCACAAATTTACGCCATAAATTGCCAATTTTTTATTTTTAAAATAATCACTTAACTTAATTATTTGTTAAATCTATAAGTAAAAGATTTAACCCAGGATTAACTAATATGTTTTCTGCATATGCAATGCAGGATTAAGCATTGGCGAGGGGGAGGCGCTTGTGCGAGCGTAAAGGCATAGCTCGCTCACAGACGGGATAACAAGGAAAATCAATGGCACAGGTAAAGGCTTTAACGCACACAACTTCACACACAACAGCGCAACGGACATTAACGCTCTCTGCTTTGGTTCTGGCCCTGTCCGGCCTGGCCTCCGCCGCGGTTCACGCAGACCAGCTGGCGGATATTAAAAAAGCGGGCGTGGTTAAAGTGGCCACTTTTGACGCAAATCCACCTTTTGGCTCTATAGATGCTAAAACGCACGATATCGTGGGCTATGACGTTGATTTCGCAAAAGCACTGGCTAAATCCTTAGGCGTTAAGCTTGAGCTGGTGGCCACCAACCCGGCGAACCGTATTCCGCTCCTGCAGTCCGGTAAGGTCGACCTTATCGTCGCGGACATCACGATTACGCCGGAACGCGCCCAGGTGGTGGATTTCTCTACCCCTTATTTTGTGACCGGGCAGCAGTTCCTGGTCCCGGCTTCCGGGCCGGATAAGCTGGAGGATTACGCGAAAGGGCGCGTGGGTGCGGTGAAAGGCACCACCGGAGAACAGGCGCTGGTGCAGCGTTTCCCGTCAATTCGAGTGCTTTCTTATGATGATATCCCGCTGGCTTTTACCGCGCTGCGCAACGGTAACGTCCAGGCAATCACTCAGGACAGCACTATTCTTGCCGGGCTGCTGGCCGAAGCGCCGGATAAGGCGAAGTTTAAAATTCTGCCGGACTTGCTGAGCAAGGAAGAGATTGGCGTTGGCGTGAAAAAAGGGGAGCCTGGCCTTTTGAAAGCGGTTAACGACGAGCTGGTGAAGCTGGAACAAAGTGGCCAGGCAGAGCAAATCTACAGCGCCTGGTTTGGCTCCGACAGCAAAACCCCGCAGCCGCGCAGCTTTAAAATTGTAGCCAAATAACATGTTGAAACGACCACCTCATTTGTCCGCAGCTTCGGCTGCGGATTTTTTGCATCTGCAGTCCGCCAGCGTTGAGTTTCGCAAAGCGAGTAAACATTATGGTGAAACTGCCGTCCTGCGCGAGATAGACCTGACCATCGCGGCCGGAGAAGTGGTGGCGATTTGCGGCCCGTCCGGTTCGGGGAAATCCACCCTGATAAGGCTCATTAACCAGCTGGAAACCCTCAGCGATGGCGATATTTTTATCGATGGCAAATCCACGCGAGCGCTGAATAACAGGACGCTGCGCCGCCTGCGAAGCCGGATCGGTTTCGTTTTTCAGCAGTTCAACCTTTACGCTCATCTCACGGCGGAGCAAAACATTACGCTGTCGCTAACCCACGTTCACGGCTGGAAGCGGGAGGAGGCGCATCAGCAGGCTTTGGCGCTGCTCGCCCGGGTCGGCCTCGCCGAAAAAGCGCGGCATTATCCGGCACAGCTTTCCGGCGGGCAGCAGCAGCGCGTGGCGATTGCCAGAGCGCTGGCGTCATCGCCGCAAATTATCCTGTTTGACGAACCGACTTCGGCCCTCGACCCGGAGATGGTTGGTGAAGTTCTGCAGGTGATGAAGGATCTCGCCCACAGCGGCATTACCATGATTGTGGTCACACATGAGATGCAGTTCGCGCGTGAAATTGCCGACCGAGTGGTGTTCATTGACGGCGGGGCTATTCTGGAGCAGGCGGCCCCGGCGCAGTTTTTCCGCTCGCCGCAGCATCCCCGCGCCCGTCGCTTTCTGCAAAAAGTACTCGACCCGCTGCATGCCGATGCCAGGGATGAGTCATGAACAGCTACTTTGACTGGGCGGGGGTGTTAAGTGGAGCCCCGCGAGCCTGGCTGATCTCCGGTTTGCTGACCACCGCGTGGGTGACGTTTGCCGGGATAATTATCGCTACCCTGTTTGCCGTGCTGCTGCTGGGGCTTCGGCTCGCCGGTGGTCGGGCAGGACGCTATTTCACGGCAAGCTGGATCTCCCTTTTTCGCAATACGCCTTTGCTGGTACAGCTACTTTTCTGGTATTTCGCCGCGTGGAACGCGCTGCCGCAGAGCTGGCGCGGCTTTATTAATGACGACCACAGCTGGTCTCAGCTGCCCGGCGGCGTCTGGTGGCTGACGCCGGAGTTTCTCTGCGCGGCGTGGGGGCTAGGTGTGTTCACCTCGGCATTTTTGGTGGAGGAGATCCGCAGCGGGTTGCAGGCGGTGCCGAAGGGGCAAACCGAAGCCGCGCTTTCTCAAGGCTTCTCTGAGTGGCAGCTTTTCCGCTCCGTGCTGCTGCCTCAGGGCGTGGTTAATGCGTGGCAGCCGATAGTCGGGCAATATCTCAATCTGATGAAGCTCTCCTCGCTGGCAACCGGTATTGGCTTTGCCGAGCTCACCAGCCAGGTGCGCCGCATTGAAAGTTATAACGCCCACGCATTGGCGGCTTTCGCCGCAGGTACGGTGCTTTATCTGCTGCTGGGGCTGGCGATGAGCGGGCTATTTACGCTCTTTGCTCCGGGGAGACGCGGGTCACCAAAAGCAGGCGCCGTAAGACCGGAGGTACAGCATGATCGCTAACGTTTCGGTTATTACGGACAACCTCGACTATTTGCTGTGGGGAAGAATGGCTCAGGGCGAGCCGGGCGGCGTGTTGCTAACGCTGATGATGGCCGTGGGCGCTGGCGTGCTTGCCCTGGGGATGGGGTTATTGCTGGCCTGTGTCGCCTGGCGCTACGGCGGTATTGTGCGCCGGGTACTTTTCATCTGGGCCGATTTGATCCGCGGTATTCCGCTGATTTTTGTGATTTTCTGGCTCTATTTCCTGCTGCCCGCCATTACCGGGCGTGATTTGCCGGGGCCATTAACCGTCACGCTGGCGCTGGCCTGGTTTACCTCTGCGGCAGTGATGTACACCACGCTGGCGGCGCTGAATGCGCTGGTTAAGGGGCAACATGAGGCGGCAACAGCCGGCGGATTTACGCCGTGGCAAACGCTGAGGCTGGTGCTATTGCCTCAGGCGCTGCGCAACGCTTTACCGTCGTTTGCCGGGTTGTTTATCTCGCTCATCAAAGACACGTCGCTGGCGTTTATCGTCAATGTCCCCGAGCTGACAACCGTTGCCGGGCAGGTCAACAGCCGGGTACAAATTTACCCGGCGGCCATTTTTATCTTTACCGGCCTGGTTTATTACCTGCTGTGCAGCGCGCTGGCCTGGCGTATTCACCGCTGGCAGCGGCAGGAGGCTACTGCTTACCCACAATAAGGGAGACCAGCCCGGCGGCGATCAGCGGTCCAACGGGGACGCCGCGGAACAGGGCGACGCCAAGGACGGTGCCGACCAGCAGGCCGCCCACCAGGCCTGGCTGGCTTCCCATCAGCGTCATGCCGCGCCCGCCGAGCCATGAAACCGCAATCCCGACGACAATCGCCACCAGCGATTTCCAGTGGGTGAAAGAGTGGATCAGGTTGCTGGCGGGCAGGGTGCCGCTGGCTATCGGGGCCATCACGCCGATAGTCAGAATAATGATGCCTACCGTCAGGCCCTGTTTCTCAATCCACGGAAAGAAGGTGTTCAGCGGGGTGACGCGCACAATAATCAGCACGAGGATGGAAACTGCGACGGTGGTGTTATGGCTGACAAAACCTAATCCCGCCAGGGCCAGAAGGATCAACAGCGTGGGGTCAAAAATCATGATATATCCTTGCAAAATAAGAGGTTTTTAACTTTTATTGTTCTGGCGAGTGGCCGACAGCGATTCTGTGGCCATTCATCATCCTGTCATTTTTGCGGTCAATAATTGAACGATATGACAGCAGGCAATGGCTTGCGGGAGAAAAGGATGGGCGATCCAGCGTTATTCGACACAATTTGCATCACTGCCGCGTTCCTCGGGATCGCTTCGGTATTGGTGCTGTCTGTCCTTTATCTCGAACGCCTCGGGTAGCTATTCGGGGCGGTGAAAATTGACCAGCTCCGGGCGCGCAATGCGCAAATAATCCTGCGTATCCATCACCACTGACTTTTCCAGCAACCCTGCATTGAAGGCAATTTCTGAAAAACGCGCGAAAATAGACGGGTCGGCCACCAGCCGGAGCTGTGCGTGAAAGCTGAACGGCGGGATAGCGCCAAACACACATCGCGTTAACTCATCTACTTCCGCCGGGCTTGCCAGCGACGCTTTCAGGCCGCCCAAATGCTGCGCCAGCAGGCTCAGATCCGCCTGCTTGTCCGCCGCCAGAATCGCCAGCACGTGCAGCTTTACGCCATTGCCTTTGACTTTGCAGACCAGCGCTTTGGCGCCCTGGCCAAGCTCGGTGCCGCGGATCGCCGAGACTTCTTCACATTTCCCCGCCGCAACATGTTTTACCACACGGTAGCGGGCCTGCTGTTGCTCGAGTAAATCGATAAGTTGCTGATGGACGTCTTCGCCTTTTGACATTAGCTATCCTTTACTTATGTTCCCGTTTACATTCTTAGTTTGTGCATAAAGACAGTAATACTTTTCAGTCTTAAAAGAAAAGTCAGCGATTGACTATTGGGCGGAGAACGCGATGTCGGGTTTCAAACTAGAAATTTCTGATCAAATCAGCGAGGAATATTCGCTGCCAATCGAGTCAGGACTTGGTGAGTTTAACGATGCGATGAGCGGGATAAACGATCGTAAACCGCTGGCGGTTGTGGTTCGCGATCGTGATAGCGGCAGCGTTGTCGGCGGGATGCTGGGGCGTTCGTCGCTAGGCGTACTGTTTATCGATCTTTTTTATTTACCGCCGGAGTTAAGAGCGCATGGATTAGGCAGCGAGATCCTCAGGACGTTCGAAGCAGAGGGGCGCCAGCGAGGCTGTGTGGCTGGTTTTTTATATACCATCAGTTTTCAGGCTCCGGACTTCTACCGCAAGCATGGCTGGGAGGAATTTGGCAAAATTGACTGTTTACCCGAAGGCACCAGCCGGTATTTTATGAAGAAAACGCTGTAATTCAGAAACAATAAAGGCCGGTTATGGCCGGCCTTTAACTGTCTGCGCACGCCTTAAATATCGTCCACGGTATGGCCGACAACAATCTCTAAAGCATTGCGATAAACGTCGCACATGACGACGTCCTGAGTCGTTTCCAGGGCGTCAACCAGCCAGATAATAATCGCTTTATTGGAAACGCTCTTATTGGCAGACAGAATGGCGGTGACGGCCTGACTGATGGCTGCATTTTCTTCCGCGTGCCGGTCTGCTGTGCTTCTTATAAAGTCGGATAATGCGTGATCTACGATTCCGGTATGCATTGCAGAGGTATTAGAAATTAGCTGTGTCATAGTCATTCACCGTTTTTCAGTTGTTGGCCATGGGCCGCTAGTGGACATTTTTTTCGTTAAGTCGTTGAGTCTTAACTGCGCCTGAAGGCGCTTTTTTTTCTGTCTTTCCTGTCAGACTCTGGGAAATATTTCCCTCGATTTCAGCGATAATTTTCTGCAGCACGTTACGTCGTCGTACTTCTTGTTCCGATATAAACATCGCTTCCAGCCTGGCAACTAACGCGCGGGTATTAATTGCGCTGTTGCTGTTCAGTAACGACAGCGCTGCTTCGCCGATAATCTCGTCCGTTAATTGTTCATCGTCGCTTCTCTTCACTTCGTTACTCCTGATTTCTTCGCCGGGGGTAAATACCGCTGGCATGAAGTCATTTGCCGGAGTCTGAGAATGAGGAAAATTCAGCATTTATACTTCAAGGTGACTCTCCCACCAGGGAGCGTACGCATTACTCTGATTGAACTCCGGGCAGGTTATTCACTAGCGAGTGAAAAGCATGCCCAGCAGGGCCTGATAGTGCTTTTCTTCTTCCGGTTCAGAAACGCGATCGAGTCGGGAGAGCAATTTCGTACAGATCGCTTTTCTGTTCAGATTGCGGCCATCGCTGAGAATTTCGAGCACAATTTGCCCCATTGTTTCCTGCTGAGACGGTGGTGCAACGCGGCTGAAATAGCGCGCAATGTCATTTTCTACGCTGTTCTGACCTGCTGTAAAAGTGTCCTGTCGCATAAGTCGCTCCTGTAAATTCACACGTTGCAAGATGTTAACTAAGTTATGCAATTGCTATAAAAACTGTACACAAAGGTGTATTACTTTGCCTGCTATTTTTTGACTAAAAATGCTAATCTTTATTTATCAATTGGTTGCAGTTATAGGTTTTCAACTTATCGATACGTAAAATTGTACATTTTGACTAAAGGTAAATGGCGAGCAAAACATTCCATGTTGTTAAGTTGTTTAGACTTTGTTGAGTATGTGGCGACGTCAGGGCAGTGATCTGTTAAGTTACTCCCTTAACCTTTCGCAGGAACCCACCATGCTCACGACCGTTATCTACCGTAGCCACATCCACGCCAGCACGCCGTTTGAGGTTTTGGAGGCGATGGTTTCCGCGGCAAATGCAAAAAATATTGACGCTAATGTGACGGGGATCCTGCTATTCAACGGCAGACATTTCTTTCAACTATTGGAAGGCCCGGAAGAGAGCGTGCAGAAGGTTTATCACGCTATTTGTAAAGACGACCGCCATCACAACATTGTTGAATTGCTCTGTGATTACGCCCCGGCCCGCCGCTTTGGGCGAGTGGGCATGGAGCTGTTTGATTTAAGAGAGCACGATAAAAACGATGTATTGCAGGTCGTTCTGGAAAAAGGGACTAGCCGATATCAACTGGCTTACGATGACCGAGCCTTGAGTTTTTTCCGGACCTTCATCGAATCAACGGAAAAAGAGAACTATTTTGAGATCCCTCCGGGTGATGCGTGGGAATTTATTCTCGATGCGCCGGCTCATTCGGTATCAAGTTCACAAACGCTGCATGAAAAGATAGTTTTTCAACCGATTGTTGACCCAATGGCTCGTACTGTCGCGGCAGTAGAGGTGTTAGCCACGGAAGCTAATTCATCGCCAGAGGAAGGGGGGGATGGTTACCAGGCTGAACTGTTGAACGCGAAGGCCGCTTTTACCGCAGCGTACGCCGCTAATATTGGCGTGCAAACGCTATGCATCAATCTGCTGCCGATGACGCTGGTCATGATTCCTGACGCCGTGGAACAACTGCTGGCGGATATTGAGGCGAACGGGTTTGTTCCCGAGCAGGTGGTTATTGAGTTTACCGAAAGCGAAATCATGCCACAGATGGATGCCTTTACCGACGCTATCAGGCAGCTTAAATCGGCCGGTATCAAGCTTGCGATTGATGATTTTGGCGTCGGCTTTGCTGGGCTACAGCTGCTGGCACAATTTCAACCTGAAAGGCTGAAAATTAACCCGTCGCTGATTCGGGGCATTCATAAAAGTGGGCCGCAGCAGGCGATTATCCAGGCCATAATCAAATGCTGCGCCTCGCTTGAAATTGCGGTTTCAGCCACGGGTATTGAGCAAGCGGAAGAGTGGATGTGGCTCGAGGCGGCCGGTATTTCCCACTTCCAGGGGAGTTTGTTTGCTAAACCCTGCGGCCACGGCGCTTTCCGTATTGCCTGGCCAGAGCGTAAAGCAGAGTTGTGATATCTGCCGCGCGTCGTGCCTCAAAGGCATCAGGTTTCACTTGTACAACTCTAAAAAAAATTGTACACATTGAACAGATTGACTAATGTTTCAATGGAGACGTGGGATCTGTGTACGGGGAGGGACACTATGGCCTATTACACGATCGGTGATGTAGCAGAGCGATGTGGCATCAACCCGGTCACCCTGCGAGCCTGGCAGCGCCGCTACGGCTTGCTGAAGCCCCAGCGTAGCGAGGGTGGTCATCGCCAGTTTGATGATGCGGATATTCAGCGCATCGAAGAAATCAAATACTGGATGAGCAAAGGCGTTTCCGTAGGCAAAGTGAAAGCCCTGCTGGAGCGCAGCCACGTGCCGGAAGAGCAGCTGTGGGTAACGCTGCAAGAAGAAATGATGCTTCTGGTCAGGAAAGTTAATCCTGGAAAGCTGCGTGAGAAGATTACTTCTCTCAGCCGGGAGCACAGCGCAGACTTACTGATTGATAACCTTTTGCTGCCCGTGAGGCAAAAACTTAGCCAGGATGAATCCACGGCTTTGTTGATGCGCAGCCTGCTGGATGGCGCGTTGATTTGCCATTGTGCCCAGAGCCTGGCGGCGGCGCAGAACCAAAGTATGGGCGACATCCTGCTGATTGGCTGGCAGACGGACGATCGGGCTGCGTTATGGCTGGAGGCGTGGCGCCTGTCCCGTAGAGGCCTTAGCGTGAACGTATTTGCCGAGCCGGTGGAAACCTTGCGTCCGGAGCTTTTCCCCGGGCAGCATATTTTTCTATGGACGGGAAAAACGTTATCGACATCCCAGCAGGAACAGCTGCTTCACTGGAAACAGTGGGGATACGACATTGAGCTCCATCAATAAGCAGGCGTCAGCCTGATTCAGGTTATTCCCCCGTTTTCTTTTCTCTCAGGGATAAAAAGCCGGTGAAGCGCCGGCTTTAAGCTTTTCCTTATCCGCTGCAAACCGATTCGTTTCAGGTACACCTTTCAACGTGGGATAGCCTTAAAAACATCCAAAACGCCTTCCCCAAAGGTTGAAGGCTTGTCATTTCGCGCACCCTATCCGGTTTTGCCGGGCCCGCCATAACGCGTTTATCCATCAATAAGTTAATTAAAAAGCAAGAAACAGAGTTTTTATGGCATAGCCTGGACATAGGCTTACGGATAAGCCGCTGAAATCAAACGGCGACACGCATCAAGAAAATGAACAGAAAGATTCAAAATGAGTTTCGGAATCTCATTAATGAAATGGGGAAAGTGATGAAATTACTTGAAGGTAAAGTCGCTGTGATTACTGGCGCCTCGGAAGGTATTGGACGGGCTGTTGCTATTTTGTTTGCTCAGCATGGCGCTTCGTTGATTCTGAATGCGAGGAGTCAGGCACCGCTGGATGCGCTGGCGGCGGAGCTTCGTTCCGTTGGCAGTGATGTCAGGATTTTTGTCGGGGACGCAAGCGAAGAGCAAACGCATGCTTCAATCGCCGCCCTGGCTGCTGATGCATTCGGCGGTATCGATATTGCGGTCAATAATGCCGGTACAACGGGCGCTATCCGTCCACTGGCAGAGATCGCCCCTGACGAATGGCAGCATACGCTGACCGTTAACCTGACAGCGGGTTATCTCGGTGCCCGGAGCCAGCTCCCGTTGATGCTCAAACGAGGTGGGGGTTCTCTTATTTTTATCTCCAGCTTTGTCGGTACCAGCGTAGGCCTGCCGGGAATGGCCGCATATGCGGCGGCTAAGGCCGGGCTGATGGGGCTGGTGAAGGGGCTTACCGCAGATTATGCCGGGCAAGGCATCCGTGCCAATGCCTTACTGCCTGGAGGAACGGAAACCCGAATGGCTGGTGATGAGCATCAGAAAGCCTGGGCTGCGGGGCTGCATGCGTTGAAACGTCTGGCACAGCCGGAAGAGATAGCCAGCGCGGCACTGTTTCTGGCGAGTAATATGTCGAGTTTTGTGGCTGGTTCAGCCCTGTTTGCCGACGGGGGAAATGCTGCGGTTAAATAGGAAGCAGCTTGAACATGACTTTTTGAGTGTCGGGCGATTTCTTAGAAGGCACTGAATGCATGAACCTGTTGCCAACTGAATCCGTTTGGCAACAGGTTTTCATCGTGTAACTTACTGATTTTTAACTAGCCATGAGAGTCTGAAGTCTGTTTTTGGAACAGTTCCCGGAATACAGGATAAATATCATCCTGATCCCGGATGTGCTGCATCGCGAAGTTCTCGAAAGTGGCCTGCAGATTTTCATACTCGCGCCACAGGGTCTGGTGCGCCCGGCGGGTGATTTCGATATAGCTGTAGTAGCGCACCACCGGCAGCAGTTTTTTCGCCAGGATCTCATGGCACAGCGGCGAATCGTCTGCCCAGTTGTCGCCGTCCGAGGCCTGCGCGGCGTAGATGTTCCACTGCGCCGGATCGTAGCGTTCCTTCACCACTTCATCCATCAGCTTCAGGGCGCTGGAAACAATGGTCCCGCCGGTTTCCTGCGAGTAGAAGAACTCGTGTTCGTCCACCTCTTTGGCCTGGGTATGGTGGCGAATATAAACCACCTCCACGTTTTTGTAGGTCCGGCTCAGGAACAGATAGAGCAGGATATAAAAGCGCTTGGCCATGTCTTTTGTCGCCTGGTCCATCGAACCGGAAACGTCCATCAGGCAGAACATCACCGCCTGGCTGGAAGGTTCCGGGCGTTTCTCGTAATTCTTGTAGCGGAGATCGAAGGTGTCGATAAACGGCACGCGGGCAATTTTTTCCCGCAGCTCTGCAATTTCTTTCCGCAGGCGCTCCTCTTCCAGCAATTGAGCGGGTTCGCTGCGGCTGACGGTGTCGAGGCTTTCTTCGAGTTCGTGCAGCAAACGGCGTTTCCCCGCGCTCATTGCCGTGCGGCGCGCCAGCGAGTTTTGCAGCGAGCGAACGACGCTGATATTGGCCGGGACGCCGTTAGAGGTAAAGCCGGCGCGATGGGATTTAAATTCGGTGATCTGCCGGTGCTGGTTGCGCTTCAGGTTCGGCAGCGCCAAATCCTCGAACAGTAAGTCGAGATACTCATCTTTGGAGATCTGGAACACAAATTCATCCTGACCTTCTCCGTCCTGGCTTGCCTGACCCTGGCCGCTTCCACCGCCGCCGCCGCCGCCCTGCGGGCGCTCAATGCGGTCGTTTTGTACAAAGTGGTCGTTGCCGGGATGGACGCGGTGACGCAGGCCGCCGCGACCCTGATGAAACATCGGTTCGTTGATATCCTCAATGGGGATGGACACGGACTCGCCGCTGTCCACGTCGGTCACCGAACGCTTGTTGATGGCCCCGGAAATCGACTGTTTGATCTGCGCCTTATAGCGGCGCAAGAAGCGCTGGCGGTTGACCGCGCTCTTGTTTTTGCCGTTAAGCCGCCTGTCTATGAAGTAGGCCATAGTTCCCCCAACTGCTTATGCCAGGTGCGCAAACAGGCCACGCCGCCCGGCGTGACCTGCATGAAACTCCCTTAAGAAGACTTACGGACCCGCAGATACCATTCACACAGCAGGCGAACCTGCTTGCGGGTGTAGCCTTTCTCCATCATCCGATCGACAAAATCATCGTGTTTCTTCTGCTCGTCGGTGGAGGTTTTGGCGTTGAACGAGATAACGGGCAGCAGCTCTTCGGTGTTCGAGAACATTTTCTTCTCGATAACCGTGCGCAGCTTCTCGTAGCTGGTCCAGTTTGGGTTACGACCGTTATTATTGGCCCGGGCACGCAGCACGAAGTTGACGATTTCATTGCGGAAATCTTTCGGGTTGCTGATCCCGGCCGGTTTTTCAATTTTCTCCAGCTCCGCGTTCAGGGATTCGCGGTCAAACAGCTGGCCGGTATCCGGGTCGCGGTACTCCTGATCCTGAATCCAGAAATCAGCGTAGGTGACATAGCGGTCAAAAATGTTCTGCCCGTACTCTGAGTAAGACTCGAGATAGGCGGTCTGGATCTCCTTGCCGATAAATTCCGCATATTTCGGAATCAGGTAGCCTTTCAGGTATTCCAGGTATTTCTCAGCCTGATCCTGCGGGAACTGCTCCCGCTCGATTTGCTGTTCCAGCACATAGAACAGGTGAACCGGGTTCGCCGCCACTTCGACGTGGTCAAAGTTGAACACGCGCGAGAGGATTTTAAAGGCGAAGCGCGTCGAGAGCCCGTTCATGCCTTCATCGACCCCGGCGTAGTCCCGGTATTCCTGGTAGGACTTGGCTTTCGGATCGGTGTCTTTCAGACTTTCCCCGTCATAGACGCGCATTTTCGAATAGATGCTGGAGTTTTCCGGCTCTTTCAGGCGCGACAGGATAGAGAAGCGAGAAAGCGTTTCCAGGGTGCCCGGGGCGCAAGGCGCGTGGGACAGTTCGCTGTGGTTGAGCAGTTTCTCGTAGATTTTGATCTCTTCCGAGATGCGCAGGCAGTAAGGCACCTTGACGATGTACACGCGGTCAAGGAAGGCCTCGTTGTTTTTGTTATTGCGGAAGGTGACCCACTCGGATTCGTTCGAGTGCGCAAGAATAATGCCGTTGAACGGCAGGGCAGAGATGCCTTCCGTGCCGTTGTAGTTGCCTTCCTGAGTGGCGGTCAGCAGCGGGTGAAGCACCTTGATAGGCGCTTTAAACATCTCCACAAATTCCATGATGCCCTGGTTGGCCCGGCACAGCGCACCGGAGTAGCCGTAAGCATCCGGGTCGTTTTGCGCGTGGTGTTCCAGTTTGCGGATATCCACTTTACCGACCAGCGCGGAGATATCCTGGTTGTTCTCATCGCCGGGTTCGGTTTTGGCAATCGCAATCTGGGCCAGAATGGACGGCCAGACTTTCACCACGCGGAATTTGGTGATGTCGCCGCCAAATTCGCTCAGCCGTTTGGCTGCCCACGGCGACATGATGGTGCCGAGGTAGCGGTTAGGGATGCCATATTCTTTTTCCAGAATGGAGGCGTCTTCCTGCGGGTTAAACAGGCACAGCGGGTGGTCGTTGACCGGGCTACGTTCGCCGTTGGCGCTCAGCACATAAATAGGCACGCGCTGCATCAAGGCTTTCAGGCGCTCGGCCAGGGAAGATTTACCGCCGCCCACCGGCCCCAGCAGATAGAGAATTTGTTTCTTCTCTTCCAGCCCCTGAGCCGCGTGTTTCAGGTAGGCCACGATCTGTTCGATAGCCTCTTCCATGCCATAAAACTCTTCAAACGCCGGGTAACGGGCAACCACCCGGTTTGAAAAGAGACGGGACAGCCGTGGCTCTGTGGCAGTGTCTACCATCACTGGCTCACCAATGGCCGTCAATAGCCGTTCTGCCGCATTCGCGTAGGCACTGCGATCTTGTTTACAGATAGCAAGAAATTCCTGCAGTGTGAACTCTTCGTCCTTGGCAGCTTCATAACGCTGGCGATAGTGATCGAATATATTCATGGCATGCCGTCCTTTCGTTTTTAGCACAGGTTAAAGAGCCGTTGGTATGTGTAATAGAGGCTCCCCGGAAGACGTCTGCTAAATGAACAGCAACCTTTGTGCCAGGTTGATACCGGGCGCTCACGCCGCCGTCTCAGCGTTTCACCTTCCTAAAATAAAGCGTAGATGGCATTTGCAAAACTTGCATAAGGCCAACGCTCAATTTCAATGACATATCAATAACTCATCCTAAAAATTTCGTATTTGAGATAAGCGACAGTGTTTGCTTTCATCTGGCTGACATAAAGCTGAAAATCCGCCGTCATCTGAATGCGGGAAGCTAAAAAGTTGGTTGAAGGTTGTGACTAAGTTAATTATTTGGGATGGGAGCCAGGGGTGGTTACACTTCCTGCGCTGATTATTTGATTAAAGGACTGAAAGGATTGTGACCAAATTCAAAATTCTCGCATTAGGTGTACTGTTAGCTTCTTCCGATACCGCTGCGCACGCAGAGGGCCCATGGTCTGTCGGTGCGGGGGCGCGGGTTTAACGCGGGTTACTCCTTGTGGAATGACCAGGCCGATAAGCTGTCCGACTGGGGTACGCCTTTATTCGTGACAACTCCCGTTGCTGGCCTGTTCGCCTGCTCTACAGAGTGCTGGATGTTCATCCCAGTGGCTTTTACGCCTGGTTTAAGCAACCGCATTCTCACCACCACCAGGTAGATCTGAGACTGACGGGATGCTTACAGTATGGCGGCGTAATGCGAAAAGACCGGTGCTGGTTCACTCGGACCAGGGCAGTCAGTACACAAGCCATGAGTGGCAGTCGCTCCTGAAATCACACGGCCTGGAAGGGAGTATGCGCCGTCGCGGTAACTGTCACGATAACGCGGTTGCAGAAAGCTTTTTCCAGTTACTGAAACGCGAGCGGATAAAGAAAAAGATTTACGGAACGCGGGAAGAAGCCCGCAGCGATATTTTTGATTACATCGAAATGTTTTATAACCGTAAGCGTCGGCATGGTTCGAGCAATCAGATGCTACCGACAGAATATGAAAACCAGTATTATCAACGGCTCGTATCCGTGGCGATTCAAGCAACCTCAATCATACAGCCATTCACCAGCCTCACGCTCAATTGATGGGTAGGTTTGTTTAAGGTATGGAGTGAATCAACGCTTCTTCTTAAAGATACGATCGCTGACAATAAAAGAAACTATTAGGAAAATAATCGTTGTTATATGAGCATAATCTTCCCAATAATTTGCCGCAACAATGAAAAAAAGTACTGAAATACCAATAGGTAAATAGATTCTAAAAATTAACCTATGTAAATCATTCCAAAATACGTTAAAAAATTTTTTCATCGTGTAATCCTAATAATATCAGAAGCTATATCCTGATCGGTCTTCTGGTACTGGCTGAAAATATCAATCCTATTAATAACCTGTTCAATAATGAAGTATAACATTTCAATATCACGACTATAAAGATCATTGTAATAGCGTGAATGCTTATACCGCAGCCTTTCGGCGGCCTGAGACGCAAGTTGCACATAGCCATAAGCTCCCATAATAGCAACTCCCCTGGTAGTCCATGACGTTAAAGCTCCCTCAACTGATACCTTTATCCCGATGCTTGTAGCAGCCAGGGCAGACACAGAGTAAGCGATTGACAGCCGTGTTAATGCTGAAGATGTAACGAACGTACCAGACATAGCCAGGATTCGAGTGATATTACGAATCCGTTGATCTGAGAGATTTTCAAACATATAGTTAATATATATTTCAAGCATCTCTCTAATAATATCATTGTGCTTTATTAGTGTGAAAATTGCCTTTCCAAATCTAACATCTTCTTTCTTGAGCCTTGAGCAAACGTCTAGATAGTTATCAAAAAAACATGATGAGTACCATGTCATTCGAGTAAAACCACTATTAATGAGTTGTGCTTGTTTAAATGCTTCTTTCTTAACACCAATAAGGCTTTTCTCAAGAATACTTGCTAAGTATTTTTCTGCTTCGATCTTATTAAGAATTAGAGTGTTATAGCTCATATTATCCCTTTTTTGGTCTGTCCGTCGCTGTATGCGTGGTGGGGAAAATGCCACCTAACCGCCATTAGCTTAATAGACAATACTGCCCATTTCAATTTCTCATCCAACCACTCTCAACGAATCAGATTAAACCATCATTACGATAAAAATAACTAATTGGTTTGATGATTTTTATTGATGGATAATCAAGGGATTAAGAATAAAAAGGACTAAAAATATTAAAGAAAGTTCTACTTGCAGCAATGCTCGCAGTATCTCTCAGTAGCTGCTCTACATCGTTCATGGATAGGGCGGTGGTTGGTACTGTAGATTTCAATGACATATCAATAACTCATCCTAAAAATTTCGTATTTGAGATAAGCGACAGTGTTTGCTTTCATCTGGCTGACATAAAGCTGAAAAGCCGCCGTCATCTGATTGCGGGAAGCTAAAAAGTTGGTTGAAGGTTGTGACTAAGTAAATTATTTGGGATGGGAGCCAAGGGCGGTTACACTTCCTGCGCTGATTATTTGATTAAAGGACTGAAAGGATTGTGACCAAATTCAAAATTCTCGCATTAGGCGTACTGTTAGCCTCTTCCGTTACCGCTGCGCACGCAGAGGGCCCATGGTCTGTCGGTGCGGGGGCGCTGGTTTCGCCAAACCCTTACAAAGGTGACCAGAACCGCGTCTATCCGGCGCCTCTGCTGGGCTATGAAGGTGACAATTTCTACTTCCGCGGGTTTAACGCGGGTTACTACTTGTGGAATGACCAGGCCGATAAGCTGTCCGTCACCGCCTATTATTCGCCGCTGCATTTCAGGCCGAAAGACAGCAACTACGACAGCATGCGCGCGCTGGACTACCGCCATTCTACCGTGATGGCGGGCCTGTCCTGGGTGCATAACACCGACTATGGCTTCCTGCGTACCGTGCTGGCCGGGGATATCCTGAACAACAGCAACGGCATCACCTGGGATACCGCCTGGCTGTACCGCTACAACGCGGATAGCCTGACGGTCACGCCGGGGATTGGTGTCGTGTGGGACAGCAAGAATCAAAACGACTACTACTATGGCGTGAGCGGCAAGGAGTCTAACCGCAGCGGCCTGAACGAGTACGACGCGGGTAACAGCTGGTCACCGTACGTTGAGCTGTCCGTTAACTACAAGCTGAACGCGGACTGGAACGTGTTCGGTATGGGCCGCTATATGCGTTTGTCCAAAGAAGTGACCGACAGCCCAATGGTCGACAGCAACTGGACCGGTGTGCTGCTGACGGGCGTGAACTACAGCTTCTAATGGGTGCAATCAGTGCACTAAAACGGGGCGCTTGCGCCCCGTTTGCTTTTTAATGGGGCAGAGGTTGGCGGCCTTTGCCCTAAGCGGGTGAAAATCGCTTAGCCTTTCTTCGCCACGCTGATGGTCTGGCTCAGACGGGTAGGTTTCTCCGCGCTGGCTTTCTGTTTTTTCGACGCACAGGCGGTTTCCACGCAGACGAAGGTCTTGTAGCCGTCGTCCGGCATATCGCCCATCGAAACGGACAGCGCCGGGCCAGGGTTCCAGCCCACCACGTTGAAATGATGATGATGAACCACGTTCAGGGTGCGCTTCAGCTGGCTGGCATCATGAATAACGCTGCACTCTTCCGGCTCCAGATAGAGACGATCGGTGCGGTCAGGGAAGGTTTGTACGCCGTCCGCCAGTTGACCCGCTGCTTCGTTCAGCACTTTGTCGATATACGGCTTACCCAGACCGCTGACTTTTACATCCGCGATGTCGCCGACGTTGAAGTAGGTGTGCAGGGCAGAGGTGGTTTCGAACTCACCGTGCGCTTCCAGCTCGATTTCACAGGTTTTGCCTAGCTTGAAGCGGGCATACAGCGTGAATTCATGCGGCCACAGTTTCAGCGTCTCGGCATTGTTATGCAGCTCAAAGGTTAGCACCACGCCGTTGGCGTCTTCATTGTGCGCGCTCAGCGTCCACGGCTGGTTGCGGGCAAAACCGTGCGCCGGCAGGCCTGACTGTTCCGCCGGGCCAAACCATGGCCAGCAAATCGGCACGCCGCCGCGCAGCGCTTTGCCTCTATGGAACGGGGTGATGTCGCTCAGCCAGAGCACTTCATCTTCGCCTGCGGGCTGCCAGGAGAGCAGATGTGCGCCCTGAAGCGCGAAAGATGCCCGCACCTGCGGGTGATCAACGACGATGATGTCCAGCTCATCGTTGACGCGGCGGGTAAGGGCAGGGGTAATTTGTTCGACGACCGGAAGTGCAAAAATTTTATTAATCATTTCTTTTTTCCTTAGTCCTGGTGATTTGAGGCAAAAAAAAGAGCGACCGAAGTCGCCCTTTAGGATCAGGTTCTCATCTCAACTTATTTGGAGATGTGAGCGATCAGATCCAGTACTTTGTTGGAGTAGCCAGTTTCGTTGTCGTACCAGGAAACCAGTTTCACAAAGTTGTCGTTCAGTGCGATACCAGCTTTAGCATCGAACACGGAAGTCAGTACTTCGCCGTTGAAGTCGGTAGAAACTACGTCATCTTCGGTGTAGCCCAGAACGCCTTTCATTGCGCCTTCGGAAGCAGCTTTGATTGCTTTCTTAATTTCTTCGTAAGAAGCAGCTTTTTCCAGACGAACGGTCAGGTCAACAACGGACACGTTAGGGGTAGGAACGCGGAACGCCATACCAGTCAGTTTGCCTTTCAGCTCTGGCAGTACAACGCCTACAGCTTTAGCAGCACCGGTAGAAGAAGGGATGATGTTCTGAGCTGCGCCGCGGCCGCCGCGCCAGTCTTTGTGGGACGGGCCATCAACAGTTTTCTGAGTTGCGGTGGTTGCGTGAACGGTGGTCATCAGGCCTTCAACGATACCGAAGTTGTCGTTGATAACTTTAGCCAGCGGTGCCAGGCAGTTGGTGGTGCAGGATGCGTTGGAAACGATGTCCTGGCCTGCGTATTTTTCGAAGTTAGCACCGCGAACGAACATTGGAGTGTTGTCTTTGGAAGGACCAGTCAGAACAACTTTTTTCGCGCCAGCAGTGATGTGCTTACGAGCGGTTTCGTCAGTCAGGAACAGACCCGTTGCTTCAGCAACAACGTCAACGTTCACTTCGTTCCACTTCAGGTTAGCCGGGTCACGTTCTGCGGTAACACGGATAGTTTTACCGTTAACAACCAGGTTGCCGTCTTTAACTTCTACAGTACCGTTGAAACGACCGTGAGTTGAGTCGTACTTCAGCATGTAAGCCATATAGTCAGCGTCTAACAGGTCGTTGATTGCAACGATTTCGATGTCAGAACGTTCCTGAGCAGCACGGAAAACGATACGGCCGATACGACCAAAACCGTTGATACCTACTTTGATAGTCATAGTATTCCACCAGCTATTTTTTAGTGAATAAAAGGTTGGCTGTAAAATTACAAAAACCTTACGCAGCGTCAAGCGGAATCGTGTCAATCATTGCGACAAATCAATCCTGTGACCAGGGTTTGTACGACTGAACGCCTCACGCTTCCTTTTGGGCTTGAATCCAAATGGGGACGATGCGGGGGATTTTAAACGCCAGTCCCAACAATAATGTGATTCACGTCACGCTTTGTGCCGTGCCAGAATTTCAGGGCTAAGTTTAGAACAAAAAGCAGCACGGCGTTGTTAATTTTTTGTTAGAATGGCGCCGTGAGCTGTCCCAATTGAACTGACCGAGACGTACACCTATGTCTAATCAATTACCCCCTGATTCAAATAAGAAAAACCTCAGCGAAATGCAATACTACGTGACCCAGAAGCACGGCACTGAACCGCCGTATTCAGGGCGTTTACTGCATAATAAGCGTGACGGGATTTATCACTGCCTGGTGTGTGAGGCCCCGCTGTTTCTTTCGGAAACAAAATACGACTCAGGCTGCGGCTGGCCAAGCTTCTACGAGCCTGTCAGCCCCGATGCCATCCGCTATCTGACCGATAATTCCCACGGCATGGAACGCGTTGAGATCCGCTGCGGCAGCTGCGACGCGCACCTGGGCCATGTGTTCCCGGATGGCCCGCAGCCGACCGGGGAGCGGTATTGCGTTAACTCGGCCTCGCTGAGCTTCACCGACGGGCAAAATGGTGAGCAGGTTGAGGGTTGAAGAATCGATTCAGCTAATTATTCTGCGACGGGGTGCCCAATGAGCAATCTGGATGAGATGTTAAGCGTGATGACGCCGGAAATTTATCAGCGCCTGGCGACCGCGGTCGAACTGGGAAAGTGGCCTGATGGCGTGGCGCTGACCCAGGAGCAAAAAGACAACAGCCTCCAGTTGGTGATGCTGTGGCAGGCGCGCCACAACACGGAGGCGCAGCACATGACTATCGACACCAATGGCCAGATGGTGATGAAGAGCAAGCAGCAGCTGAAAGCGGAGTTCGGCATCGAGCCGGCGCCGTTTGTGACGATGAAGCTGCAATAAAAAAGGGAGGCGAAATAGCCTCCCTTCGTTTTTCTGCGTTAACCGCTATTTAGCGTGATCGATGCCCAGCGACTCGGCGAGCTGCTTCGCCAGCTGGTTGTTGTCATCTGCGCCGTATTCCCAGAACATCGCGCCGCCCAGTCCCTTCTCTTTGATGTACTCGGCTTTGATTTTCACCGAACGCGGATTCTCGTAGGAAATGGCGAACAGCGGTTTACCTTCAGCAGACTTCAGCGTCAGGTAAGGTACCTTCGCGTCGTCATCCCACTCTTCGGTAAATCGCTTCTGCGGATCGTTCAGCATTTTCTTCACCAGGTCGTTGTATTTGACGTAAGTGTCTTTCGTCAGATCCACGCCCAGCGCGGTTTTAAACAGCGCCAGCTCGCGCTCGCCGAAGTAGGGCTGTGTTACCGGATTCTTCTGCGCATCAGGTTTTGACCAGTCAATGCCAGGCTCTACGGCGCGCTTAGGTACCCGGCCATAGAAGCCAATGCCCAGGTTCATCTGCGCTGGTTTCAGCCCGGCTGCGAGATAGTTATTTACCACGAAATCAGCGCTGTACTTGTCAGCTTCGGCCACGGTCGGCCATTTTTTCGAATCATAGAGATTCGAGTTGAAGTACTGCGTGCCGTACGCCATGTCGTAGGTCATCAGGTTGATGTAGTTCAGCACCGGCGCAATGGCTTTTACATCAACCCAGCTTTTCGGGCTTTCGGCATTGGCCCCGACGGCAATGGTAACCAGCTTTTTATCGCCCACGGCTTTACGCAGCTCTTTTAGCAGGGCGGTGAAATTATCGCGGTCAGCTTCCAGCTTATCCACCAGACCCCACGCGCCGTTTACCGGGAACTCCCAATCGAGGTCGATCCCGTCCAGGCCGTATTTGTCCATCACTTCCTGCACGGAGCGGATAAACACCGCGCGATTTTCAGGCGTTGCTGCCGCGGCAGAAAAACCACGAGCACCCCAGCCGCCAACGGACAGCAGGATTTTCAGCTGTGGATTCTGTTTCCGCAGGGCCGGCAGAGTTTCAAGATCGGAGATAACCTTCGGGGAAAGATAGATTTGATGCAGCTTTGACGCGTCTTTCAGCGCGTCGTTGGTTTCGCCTTTCTCGTCGTTATAAATCAGGCCAAAGGAGTAATTGAGGTGGGTAATCTGGCGAACATCGAGCTTATTGATATCCCCCCCGGGACCGGCAGTGACGTCGCCGCCGCCGTTGAAGTAACCCACAGAAAGCAAAGATTCAGCCTGTGCAACGCCGCTGCAGGCGAGCGTCACCGCGGCCACCAGCGGTAACATTTTACGTGTGAATGACATAATGATTCCTCTTTGACGGGCACAACATAAAAGCTCCCCGGCCACGCTTAACAGACGAAAACGGCGGAAAGCGAAATCAGCTAACGTGCTGAATAAATTCACTGAATATGATTATGAGAGCGCTCCCAGGCTAGGGCGAGCAAAAAAAGCGTAGAGTGTGAGCGGAATCGATACAAAAGTGCGGGGCGGGGGCCGCCCCTACAATTATTGGCAGGTAAAATCGGCGAAAGTCATCAACGTTGCGCCTTCAACCGCCATCTCCTGGAATGCTTCCAGGCTACTCTGAGGCCGCAGGTTCACGCCGCGACAGCCATCGGTGATAACGGTCACTTCATAACCCAGCTCCAGCGCGTCCAGCACGGTAAATTTCACGCAGAAATCCGTTGCCAGCCCCAACACCACCAGGCTGCGAATATCGTGCTCGCGCAGCCAGGCATCCAGCTCGGTTTGCTGCCGGTGGCCGTTATCGAAAAACGCGCTGTAGCTGTCGATAGCCGGATTTTGGCCTTTATAGACTATCTTATCGACACCGGAAGCCTTCAGCAGTGGGTGAAGTTTCGCCCCTTCGCTGTTCTGAATGCAGTGATCGGGCCACCAGGTTTGCGCCAGACCGTCGAGAACGCCCTCAGAAAACGGTTCAGTGCCTTGCGTACTGGCGAAACTCCCATGCTTTGCCGGGTGCCAGTCTTGAGTTGCGATCACGCTTTCACTTCGGGCGTTGAACAGCTCGATAAGCTGGTTAGCGACCTCAACGGTGCTGTCACCGTCCGTAACGGCGAGCGTGCCGCCGGCACAAAAATCGTTCTGCAAATCAATCAACAGCAAAGCACGGTGCGCCATTGGCGTTCCTTATTCGTCGGGGGTGAGTTCACCACGCAGGTTTTGCGACATGGCATCACGGATCGCCTGGGCATCCAGGCCCTGGCTTAGCAGATAGTGAAGCTTGGTTAACGTCGCTTCCACCGTCATATCAAAGCCGCTGATTACGCCTGCCTGCGCCAGCGCGTTGCCGGTCGCATAGCCGCCCATGTTCACTTTGCCGGACATACACTGCGTGAGGTTAACCACCACGATGCCGCGCGCGCTGGCTTCCTGCAACTCTTTAATGAACGCGCCCTGCTGCGGGGCATTTCCTACGCCGTAAGAACGCAGGATCAGCGCCTTCACCGGCTGGCGCAGGAAGTTGCCCACGACGTCGGCAGAAATGCCTGGATAGATGGTGACCACGCCAATCGGCTGCGGCGTGATCGGGTGAACAATCAGTTCGCCTTCACCGTGCGGAGCCGGCGGCGTGTTCAGCTTACGGATGTGGATCCCGGCTTCCAGCAGCGGCGCAAGGTTAGGGGAGGCAAAGGCATCAAAGCCGTCGGCATGGGCCTTGGTGGTGCGGTTCCCGCGATAGAGACGATTGTTGAAGAACAGCGTCACTTCGTTGATCGGGTAGTTGGCCGCCACGTACAGCGAATTGAGCAGGTTGATTTGCCCGTCAGAACGCAGCTCCGCCAGCGGGATCTGTGAACCCGTGACGATCACCGGCTTGCTGAGGTTTTCCAGCATGAACGAGAGCGCCGAGGCGGTAAACGCCATGGTGTCCGTGCCGTGCAGGATCACGAAGCCGTCATACTCGTCGTAGTGGGCTTTGATGTCGTCGGCAATGTGCTGCCAGTCTTCGGGCGTCATGTCCGAGGAGTCCATCAGCGGCTCGTATTCGTGGATCGTGAAGTCCGGCATTTCAGGGCGGTGGAATTCAGGCATCAGCGCCAGCTGGCGCTGGAGGTGGCCGGAAACGGGAATGTAGCCGTGTTCAGAACGCTGCATCCCGATGGTACCGCCGGTGTAGGCAACGTAGATAGATTTCTTTGGCATAGTTTTGCTCGAGGCTTTCGATATTTGCGGCAGAGTATAGAGAGGATGACGGAAAAAAAAAGCCCGGTTTAACCGGGCTTTGATTCATTTGAGTAAATTAACGCACATCGCCGCAGGTGAGGCAGAAGGCGTAACGGTTTTGCGGATCGTTCATGGTACCGAACTTATCGTTCTGGGCTTTAACCGCCAGCGCGGCATCGGCCAGCGGGGCTGGCAGATAAGCCTGAATAGCCTGCGGCAGCGCGGCGCGCACCGAGCCGGTCATGGCGTTAAAGACCATGTCGGTGAAGGTGGCGTCATCCTGCCAGAATGCCAGGTGCCAGCTTTTCAGCTTAGCCAGTTCCGCTGCTTTGGCGACGGCATCGTCAAAATCACCCAGGCTGTCCACTAGGCCGTTGGCTTTGGCGTCTTCCCCGGTCCAGACGTGGCCCTGAGCAATCTGATCGATTTGCTCCGGCGTTTTCTTACGAGAAGCGGCCACCAGGCCAATAAAGCGCTTGTAGCCATTGTCGATGCTGAGCTGCATCATTTGCTGAACTTCAGGCGGCAGCTTCTTGGTTACGGCCACGTCGGCCAGCGGAGACGTTGACACACCGTCGGTATGCACGCCAATCGCATCGAGGGTGTTTTCTACGGTGTTAATGACGCCGAAAATACCAATCGAGCCGGTCAGGGTGCTTGGGTTGGCAATGATGTAGTTCGCCGGGGTGGATATCCAGTACCCGCCGGATGCCGCCATGCCGCCCATTGAAACCACAACTGGCTTCCCGGCGTCACGTGCAGCGACAAGCTCTTCACGGATGGTTTCGGACGCAGTGACGCTCCCGCCAGGGCTGTTCACGCGGAAGACGATGGCTTTCACCTTCGGATCCAGACGCGCTTCGCGGATCTGCATGGCCGTGGTGTCGCCGCCGACCTGGCCTGGGGTTTCTTCTCCGTCCATGATCGCGCCGTTGGCGAAGATCACCGCGATGGCGTCACCTTGCTCAGACGGTTTTTTCACGGTGTAGTCGTAAATACTGGTGTAGCTAAAGTCTTTGTTGGCTTTGCTCCAGCCGAACTGCTTCACCAGCGCTTTGTCTACAACAGCACTGCTCGCCAGCTCGTCCACCAGCTTGTTGTCCAGCGCATATTTAGCGGTATCGCCACCCAGTTTTTGCAGGTTATCCAGCAGCGCCTGAGCGCCGGGGAAAGCCTGCTGAGCGGTGATCTGGCGGTTTGCCGCGATGGTGTTCAGGTAATTTTGCCACAACTCGCCAATCCAGCGGCTGTCCGCATCGCGCGCGGCAGGGGACATATCGTCGCGGATATACGGCTCAACCGCTGATTTATAGGTACCGACGCGGAAGACGTGCGTTGAAACCTTCAGCTTATCCAGCAGGGTTTTGTAATACAGCGCGTTGGTGGCAAACCCGTGCAGGTCCACCATGCCCTGCGGCGAGAGCCAGATTTTATTGGCAAAGCTTGCCAGGTAGTACTGACTCTGGTTGTAGCTGTCGCCCATGGCATAAACCGGTTTGCCGCCGTCGCGGAACTCGCGCAGGGCTTTACCGATGTACTGCATCGAAGGCTGGTCAGCCCCGGCGAAATCTTTCAGATCCAGCACGATGCCGGTGATGTTGCGGTCATCTTTCGCCTGGCGAATGGCGTCGACGATATCAAACAGGGAGTTTTCCTGCAGGCGGTCAGAGCTGGCGCCCACCAGCTGGCGGCCAATCACGCCCAGCTTATTGCTGACCGAAGGTTTGTCCACTACCACGCCGGTGATATCCAGCAGCAGCGCCCCGCGCGCGGGTTCTGCAGGCGTGCTTTTTACCTGCATCCAGATGCCGACTCCGACCAGGATCAGCAGGATAAGGAACAAGTTGAGAATAAATTCCCGAATAAAATTAAGCAGACGCCAGGTCCACTTAAAAAAGCCGCTAATAAATCGCCCAATGGTGCGCATGTTTTCTCCATAACCTTCAACAGGGGTATTACCCGCACGCCGCAATGAAGCTGGCTAAAGCGGCGAAAGTAAAGGCTATCCTAAAGAGAGGGCGAGGAAATGTCAGCAGGAAATCGGGGCGGCGCTGTAACAAAAACTACGGCTGTGTTAATTTTGTGAATGAAAATCATTTAACAGACTGGGGCAACCTCCGCGCTTTGCCAGTCATTTCATGTCAGTAAGGGGCTTTAAATGGATGCACTTGAACTTTTGATTAACCGCCGTAGCGCCTCCCGCCTGGCCGAGCCGGCTCCGGCGGGTGAAGTGCTGGAAAATATTCTGCGTGCCGGGATGCGCGCGCCGGACCACGGTACGCTCCAGCCGTGGCGCTTCATTGTTATTGAAGGGGAAGGGCGCGAGCGCTTTGCTCAGCTTTTAGAGAAAGCAGCCCTTGCGGCGGGCATGGATGAAAAAAGCGTTGAAAAGGCGCGTACATCGCCGTTCCGCGCCCCGCAAATTATTGCGGTGGTCGCGCATTGCGAGACTAACCATAAAGTACCGGTGTGGGAGCAGGTGGTTTCCGCAGGCTGTGCGGTGATGGCGATGCAAATGGCGGCAGTGGCCCAGGGCTTTAACGGCATCTGGCGCAGCGGCGCGTGGACTGAGAATGACATGGTTCGCGAAGGACTGGGCGGCCGCGAGCAGGACAAAGTCGTGGGCTTCCTCTACCTCGGCACGCCGCAATTGAAAGCGTCGACGACCATCAGCACCCCGGACACGTCAGCGTTCGTGTCTCACTTCTGATTGCGCGTTATCCTGCCGGGCATCTACCCGGCAGGGATTTCACGCCTTACTTCTTCTGCTGTTTCGCAAACTCGTCTTTCGCTTTCTGCAGCTGCTGCTGGAAGGCGGCGTTGGTATGCAGCGTGGCCACTACGGCAGATCCCACGACGCGAGCGGCATCAATATCACTCTGCCAGTGGTAACCGCAAATCACCCGGCTTTGCCCCAGCTCAAATCCGCGTTTCAGGATCTCGTTCTGGCGCTGCGGGTTAATTTCAGCCAGCACCAGCGCCGTGGCCCAGCCAATTGAGGTATGCCCGGAAGGATAAGAGCCATTTTTCGACAGCTTATCCTGCTCTTTGGTATTACAGGTCGGCACGCCGTAGAAGGCAAACGGGCGGATGCGCATGTACTTTTCTTTTGCGCCGCGCGTGGCGAGGTCACCGGCATCCTCAATCATGTTGGTCAGCAGCTTGTGCAGTTCCGGCGCATCTTTTTCGGTAATTGGCGAGCCAAACGCGCCGGAGAAAGCGTTAGCCACGCCGCCACCGCTCAGGTTGGCATCTTCTTCGGCCAGCTTGCCGCGTTCGGTGGCGCGCAGCAGGCGGCCTTTCTCATACATCGCCTGATCGTTCAGGAACGCAATGCTGCCGATTTCCGGCGGCGGTGGCAGCAGCGCCAGGCTGTCAATGGCCTGGGCGTTGGTCAGGTAATAGAGGTCGGGCTTGGTGGTGGCATCATTTCCCGGAGGTGCAAGGGCAAAAGCCGCAGAGGAAAACAGGCTGGCAATACAGAAAGCAATTACGCGTTTTTTCATTGTTATTCCTTACATGCGTGGGTTGTCCAGATAGTTGTCTCAATGGTTGTAACATTACTGTCATATTTGAGTAAAAGAGCGCATCGGCAAAATGCGGCCTGGCTTCAAAAAACTTCCGCTTTGCCTGCTTAGTGAGCAACGGCACGCGATTTAGGACTGCCAGACTTACCACCAGGGCGTTTGAGCGCTACCATATTGGGTACAGAATTTGGCAAAGAAAGGAAAAGTCCATGAAGCAAACCGTTCGTTTGACCCAGTACAGCCACGGCGCAGGATGCGGCTGCAAAATTTCCCCGAAGGTGCTGGAAACCATCCTGCACAGCGAGCAGGCGAAGTTTGTCGATCCTAATCTGCTGGTGGGGAACGAAACTCGCGACGACGCGGCGGTTTACGACCTGGGCAACGGCACCGGTATCATTAGCACCACCGACTTCTTCATGCCTATCGTGGACGATCCCTTCGACTTTGGCCGTATCGCGGCGACCAACGCCATCAGCGACATCTATGCGATGGGCGGGAAACCGATTATGGCGATCGCCATTCTTGGCTGGCCGATTAATACGCTGGCGCCCGAAATTGCCCGTGAAGTGATCGAAGGCGGGCGTTTTGTCTGCCAGCAGGCGGGGATTTCGCTGGCCGGCGGCCACTCGATTGACGCCCCTGAGCCCATTTTTGGCCTCGCGGTGACCGGCGTCGTGCCTACCGAGCGAGTGAAGAAAAACAGCTCTGCTGAAGCCGGCTGTAAGCTGTATCTGACTAAACCGCTGGGCATTGGCGTATTGACCACCGCCGAGAAAAAATCCCTGCTGCTGCCAGAGCACAAAGGCCTGGCGGCAGAAACCATGTGTCAGTTGAATAACGTCGGTGCAGAATTTGCCGATATTGCGGGCGTGACCGCGATGACCGACGTAACCGGTTTTGGCCTGATGGGCCACCTGAGCGAAATGTGTGAGGGCGCAGGCGTTCAGGCAGAAGTGTGGTACGAATGTGTGCCAAAACTCCCGGGCGTGGAAAGCTACATCGAGCAGGGCTGCGTGCCCGGCGGAACTTCCCGCAACTTCGCCAGCTACGGCCAACTCATTGGTGAGATGCCTGAAGCATGGCGTAACCTGCTGTGCGACCCACAAACTTCCGGCGGCCTGCTGCTGGCCGTTCGCGCTGATGCGGAAGCCGAAGTTTTCGCGGCTGCAGAGCGGAACGGCATTAAGCTCAGCGCTATCGGGGAACTGAAAGAGGCGCGCGCTGGCCGCCCAATGATCGAGATCCGTTAATTCATGCGGCTGTTTATTGCGGAAAAACCAAGCCTTGCGCGAGCCATTGCCGACGTGCTGCCCAAGCCTCATCGTCGCGGCGATGGGTTTATCGAATGCGGCAACGGCCAGGTGGTGACCTGGTGCATTGGCCACCTGCTGGAGCAGGCGCAGCCGGACGCCTACGACGGGCGATATGCCCGCTGGAACCTCGCTGACTTGCCCATCGTGCCGGAAAAATGGCAGCTCCAGCCTCGTCCCTCCGTGACTAAACAGCTCAACGCGATTAAAAAGCTGCTGACTCAGGCAACCGAAGTGGTTCACGCCGGTGACCCCGATCGCGAAGGGCAGTTGCTGGTGGATGAAGTTTTGGACTATCTCCAGCTGGCACCTGAAAAGCGCCAGCAGGTACAGCGCTGCCTGATCAACGACCTTAACCCGCAGGCCGTGGAGCGAGCGATTTCCCGCCTGCGCGCCAACAGCGAGTTTATTCCGCTTTGCGTTTCGGCGCTGGCCCGCGCCCGTGCCGACTGGCTCTACGGGATTAACATGACTCGCGCCTATACCATTCTTGGGCGCAATGCGGGCTACCAGGGCGTGCTGTCCGTGGGCCGCGTACAGACGCCGGTGCTGGGTCTGGTCGTGCGCCGCGATGAAGAGATCGAAAACTTTGTCGCCAAAGATTATTACGAAGTAAAAGCCCACATCGTGACGCCAGCGGACGAGCGTTTTGTGGCGGTGTGGCAGCCGAGCGAATCCTGTGAACCCCATCAGGATGAGGAAGGGCGCTTGCTGAACCGCAAGCTGGCAGAACACGTTGTGGCGCGTATCAACGGCCATCCGGCGCTGGTCACCGCCTATAACGATAAGCGGGAATCGGAAACCGCGCCGCTGCCGTTTTCGCTCTCGAGCCTGCAAATCGAAGCGGCGAAACGCTTTGGGCTGAGCGCCCAGAACGTGCTGGATATTTGCCAGAAGCTATACGAAACCCACAAATTGATCACCTACCCGCGTTCCGATTGCCGCTATCTGCCCGAAGAGCACTTCGCCGGGCGGCATGCGGTGATGAACGCCATCAGCGTGCATCAGCCGGATTTACTGCCGCAGCCTGCGGTGGATGCCGATCTGCGTAACCGCTGCTGGGACGATAAAAAAGTGGATGCCCACCACGCGATTATTCCCACCGCGCGCAGCTCTGCAATCTCATTAAGTGAAAATGAGGCTAAAGTTTATGGCCTGATCGCCCGTCAATACTTAATGCAGTTCTGTGCCGACGCCGTCTTCCGCAAATGCACCATCGATCTGGATATCGCCGGAGGCAAATTCATCGCCAAAGCGCGTTTCCTGGCCGAAGCGGGCTGGCGGGCGCTGCTGGGCAGTAAAGAGCGTGACGAAGAGAACGACGGCACGCCGCTGCCGGTGGTGGCGAAAGGGGACGAACTGCTGTGCGAGCATGGCGAAGTGGTTGAACGGCAAACTCAGCCGCCGCGCCACTTTACCGATGCGACACTATTGTCAGCGATGACCGGGATTGCGCGCTTTGTGCAGGATAAAGATCTGAAAAAAATCCTGCGCGCCACGGACGGATTAGGCACCGAGGCGACAAGAGCCGGGATCATCGAGCTGTTATTCAAACGCGCTTTCCTGGTCAAGAAAGGGCGCTATATTCATTCTACGGAAGCCGGTCGCGCGCTGATCCACTCGCTGCCGGAACTGGCCGCCAGGCCGGACATGACCGCGCACTGGGAATCAACGCTGACGCAAATCAGCGAAAAGCAGTGCCGCTATCAGGACTTTATGCAGCCGCTGGTGCAAACGCTTTATGAGCTGATTCATCAGGCGCGAACCACGCCGGTGCGCCATGCATTTAAGGGCATCAAAGCCCAGGATGACGGAAAAAAAGCAAAACGTTGGATCAAAAAAGAGGGAAGTGATGATGCCAGTAAAAAGCCTGCTCGCCGCCGTCGTGGGGCTAATGATGAGTCTGCCAGCGATGGCGGTTCAGCCCCGTCAGCCTGACGTTGACGTGGTGATCCCGCCGCAAGTGTTCACCAACAGCAATCAGCCGCAGACGCCGCCCTGCAACCAGTGCTGTATTTATGAAAATAAAAACTATTCCGAAGGGGCGGTGGTGAAAACGGAAGGCATTTTGCTGCAGTGTCAGCGCGATGACAAAGTCTTAGGGACTAATCCGCTTGTCTGGCGCCGCGTGAAGCCATAAACGCTTGCAGCAGCGGGATATCCGCCGGAGCGAGGGCATAATCAAGCGCTTCCGGCGGTGCACACCAGGCAAGTTCGCTGTGGCAGTGTGCGATGGGTTCGCCGCAAAAGGTCTCAACATGCCAGGCGTGCAGATGAATCATTCTCCCGCTCACTTCGCGCTGATGGCTGGCCACATAGCCGCTAATTTGTGCGACGATCTCCAACTCTTCCAGTAGCTCCCGCGCCAGCGCTTCGGGCTGTGTTTCCCCCCTTTCTACTTTCCCACCTGGAAATTCCCACAGACCCGGCTGGTCGCCACTTTCAGGGCGCCGGGCGAGCAGGATTTTGCCTTCGCGTTCGATAATAGCCGCGACAACATCAAGGTTTTTTAACATGGGTGTCCATTCTCTGTGGGGCTGGCGTGGCATAATACCCGCCCTGACATGCCAGCAAAAGAGTAACCGAATGATGGAAATGAAAAGCGAGCCCTGGATTGCGCCCGTTAAAACGCTGCCCAAAAGCCTGCGCCCGATTGTGGCGATGCAGGAGAAACATTTTGGCTCGGTGCTGAATCCGACCCGCTGGTGGGGGCGACTGCCCTATTTATTCTGGCTGGTGGCGCTGTTCGTCGGCTTTCTGGAAAGGCGCAGGGCAAAAATCGATCCGGTGACGCGTTCGCTGGTGATGACCCGGGTATCGCAGCTGTGTAGCTGCGAGTTTTGTATCGACGCCAATAGCCTGCGTCTTGCAGAGCGAAGCCAGTCAATGGACAAAGTGCTGGCGGTGGCCAACTGGCAAAATGAGCCGATGTTTAGCGAGAAAGAGCGGGTCGCATTGGCCTATGCTGAAGCAATGACCGCCACGCCGCCGCAGGTAACAGACGAGTTAAAAAACAGACTTAAACAGCATTTCACCGACCAGGCGGGGACCGAACTTACCGCGCTGATTGCCTTCCAGAACCTTTCGGCTCGCTTTAACGCCGCGCTGGAAATCCCCTCCCAGGGGTTATGTCCGACGAAGGGAAAACGCTAGATGTTCGACAGCTATCTTCACCCGCGTATTAAACCCGTGCTTAATCGGCTGGCGGCCGTGCTCGATAAGCCCGCTATTACGCCGGACAGGTTGACGCTGGCAGGATTCGCGATTGGCGTGCTCACTTTGCCTTTTCTGGCACTGCAATGGTATGTCCCGGCACTGGTTGCCATTGTCTTTAACCGGCTGTTTGATGGCCTGGACGGCGCGCTGGCGAGACGCAGAGGGCTAACCGATGCCGGTGGCTTCCTCGATATTACGCTGGATTTTCTTTTTTATGCCCTTGTGCCGTTTGGCTTTATTCTCGCGGACCCGGCGCAAAATGCCCTCGCCGGCGGGTGGCTGCTGTTCTCGTTCATCGGCACCGGTAGCAGCTTTCTGGCGTTTGCTGCCCTGGCGCAGAAGCACGATATCGCGAATCCAGGCTACGCCCATAAATCGTTTTATTATCTGGGGGGACTGACGGAAGGTACCGAAACTCTGCTGCTGTTTGTGCTTGGCTGCCTGTTCCCAGGCTGGTTTGCCTGGCTGGCGTGGATCTTCGGTTCGCTGTGCTGGCTCACAACGTTCAACCGCATCTGGGGCGGGTATAAGACGTTAAAACGGCTTGATGACTCCGCAGATTAACCCCCTTTCCCCAGGGGGCGAGGAAGAAAACACTTCCGCTCTGGGAGAGAATACAGGTGCTATTTATCCCCTCTCCCCGTGGAGGAGAGGGTTAGGGTGAGGGGGGGAAGTCCTCAAGTCAGCATCAGTTCGGTTTACGCTCGCCGCTCACAACAGGATTTTTAGGGTCAGCGCTCCATTCGTACCAGCCGCCGTCATACAAACCGACATTCTTCCAGCCCATTGCCCGCGCGTACATCAGCGTTTCGGAAGCGCGCCATCCGGTTCCGCAGTAAAAAGCAACGTGCTGATCCGGCAAGATATTCCAGTTTTTCCACATTGCGGCGATGTCGTCCCCTGCACGCATGGTACCGTCCGGGTTATGGAAGTCTTCCATATGCGTGGAGTCAGAGCCCGCGTGGCCCCAGCGGGCGCCTGCAATCTCGCCTTTGGGCTTGATGTAGCTGTATCCGCTGGTGGTGCCGATAAATTCCGGCCAGGAACGAATGCTGACCAGAGAAGCATCTTTGCGGTGCAGCAGCGCCCGGGCCTGCTCCGTATCCAGCATCAGCTGAGGCTGACCGGGAATGGAGGCACCGAAGTCGGGCTCCGGCGTCGTTTTGTTGGGCAGGCCGCGTTCAACGGGCAGGTCAGCTGCGCTCCACGTGGCCCAGCCTCCGTCCAGGAGTCGGACGTCTTGCACGCCGGCGTACAGCATGATCGCCGCCACGCGCGCCGCCGCGTAGACATCACGCCCATACAAAATGACGGTCGTATTGTGCCGGATGCCGTGCTTCGCCAGCATGGTTTTCAGCTTGTCGTCGGACACTTTGTTCCACAGCGGCTCGCTCTCCACCTCTTCGGTGTTGATGTAGCCCGCGCCGGGAATATGGCTGAGCAGATATTTTTTCGGCGCCCCCCAGCCCGCTTCAATCACTTTCCACTCCCCGGCAGGCGCTGCGGTGATCGGTTTTTTATTCTGTAAATCATGGATCCATTGCGGGTACACCAGCTGCTCAAAATGCGCCAGCTTTTGCAGGCGGGAAGGATCTTGCAGGGCGTCGGTCAGCATTGCAATCTGCGTAAACCCCAGCTTTTCTAAGCGAGTTTTCACGGCCTGAGCGTCGCTACCATACAGCGCCATCAATCCGGTTTTGGTCAACTGATGCTGCTTCGCCCACGTTGAAAGCTGCTCATCGCTCATTAGCGCCAGCCAGGAGGCCGAGAGATTCAATGCGGCGGGTTCATGGCCGCCGCTGCCGTTTAAGGTCTGCGGCCAGCCGTTGTAAAACGCGCTTGGGCGAGTATCAATCACGATACCGTTTTCGGCTTTTACGCTGGAGAGGTTCATTTCAGTGAGCATCGCGGCGGCAAAGGTGGCATGGGACAGCCCGGCAAGCAGCAGGGCGGTGGTTAGCTGAGAAACACGTTTCATCTAATAACCTGAAGGATAGCAAAAGAGCCGCAAGTTTAGTCCCGGCTGGCACGAGCTTCTTTGCGATACCTCATGTTCGCTGGGCTAAAGCCGGATAATCTGGCCGTGGGCCGGCACATCCTGCTCATCGTGAGTGACCAGAACGACCGGCAGCCTGAGCCGTTTTGCTTTTTGCCAGACAAATTCCCGAAAGCCCTGGCGCAGCGGCAGATCGAGTCGGGAAAAGGGTTCGTCGAGTAATAAGGCCTCAGGTTCAGCCAGCAGGGCGCGCAGGACGCTGACGCGGGCTCGTTCTCCGCCGGAGAGCGTAGCCGGATCCCGGCGGGCATAGTTTGCCAGCCCGGCGCTTTCCAGTGCCTCCGAGACAACACGCTGCCGCCGCGAGCGCCCAACGACGGAGGCGGGAATCGCCATCAACAGATTTTGCCCAACGTTGAGGTGAGGAAATAGCAGCGCATCCTGGAATAAAATGCCGATTCGGCGCTGTTCGACGGGCAGAGAAGTCAGGCTGCGCTGGTTAAGCCGCAGCGTGCCCTGGGCGCTAAATTCTGGGGCTAAATCACCGATCATCCAGTTCAGGAACGTTGATTTACCCACGCCGGAGGGTCCCATCAACGTAACAATTTCCCCCGGCACAACGTTAAAGCTGATATCCGCCAGCAGCGGTTCGCCGCTGCGGAAGAGGGAGCAATTTTGCACGCTGAGCATTAGCGCAATCCTTTTCGGTGGATGCCGGCCAGCTGGCTGGCCAGGACTGTGGCGATAAATAGGGCCATCGGCAGCAGCATTTGCAGCAATGCCTGAATGGCAAACTGCTGTGGATCGCCGCCGCTGCTGAGCGCCACGGCTTCCGTTGTGACGGTGCTAAACCGGCCCGCCCCGGCATAAAGCGTAGGTAAATATTGCGCGATGCTGACCGAAAAACCAACGGCCAGCGCCGCCAGTAAAGGCCGGACAAGCAGCGGGATCTGGATGAGGCAGAGAATTTTTCCCGGCGACCAGCCGAAAGTTTGCGCCGTCAGCGCCAGACGCGTGTCGATCCGGTGCCAGGCCGGGGACAGGATCAGCAGCGTATAAGGTACGACCCACAGCAAATGGCTCCAGATAATCGCGGCCCAGCTTCCTTCCATGTGCAGCCTGAGCAGGAGTTGATACTGCCCGGCGGCCAGCGGCAGCGCGGGCAGCAGCAGCGGCAAATACAGCCAGCGATCGTACCGGCGCGAGCAGCCTTTGAGCCACAATATTGTCACGACCGACGCGAGCAAAGCGCTAACAAGCCCGGCGACAAAACTTGTCCAGACAGGTGCCAGGCCAACCAGCTGCCAGCCGCTAAGCGTTAAACTTTCAGGCCATCGCGCCGGATAGAACCAGCCTTCAGCGAAGGACCAGGTCACAAGCATGGCGAGAGCCATAAAGCCTAACAGAGAAAGTGAAGTGCTGGCCACGGTGCCCGCGAAGGTAGGATTCAGGGCATATCGATTGCCTGAAAAACGCCCGATCCGCAGGTTAAACACTCCCCACGCTAACCGCCCGAAAACCATAAAACCGCCGAGAAAAAGCAGCAGTACGCAGGACGCCGCCAGACCCATATTTTGCCGAGAAATATCACTGTCCGTTAACCATTGCCAGGCCAGCACGGCAAAAGTAGGCGGGTTGGCGGGGCCAAGAATAAGCGCGGCGTCCACCACTGAAAGGCTGTATGCCGCCACCGCCACTAAAGCCCAGCCCAGGCGCGGCAGGAGCTGCGGCACAAGTACAAAAAGACGTGATTGTAGCTCGCCGTAGCCGAGCGTTCTGGCGAGCGTTATCTGCTGGCTCAGCCGCTGGTTTTGAAGCTGCGAGGCTGAGAACCACAGTAAGAACCAGGCTTCTTTTAGCGCCAGCATAAGGCCGAGGGTAATGCCGTAGTTATCCGGTGGCGGGGAAAGATTGAGAAGGCGCGCCAGCCAGCCGCTGTCGGAAAACAGAAAGAAAAAGCCGCTGGCGAGGGCGACGTGCGGCAGGGCAAGCAGCAGCGGCAGGCGCTGAAGATAGCGCTGCCAGCGTTCACCGGGATACAGGCCGCAGAGAACGATTAACGTCAGCAGCAGCGCACCGCTCACGCTGAGACTGGTTGAAACCAGCGTGGCAATTAACGCTTCCGGCCACTGCGGGTCCTGCCAGAGAGCAAGCCAGGTGTTGCCCTGGAGTAACGGCGGCGCTAACAGGGCAAGCCCCGGCAGCACCGGCACAAAAACCAGCGCCACAGCCAGTACTCCGGCAACGGTAAAGCGACGGCTCATCGCGATCCGTAACGTTTAAGCCAGGCTTGTTCCAGCGCGCTGACCCAGGCGGCGTGAGGTTCCGCCAGAAAAGGAACCGGACGCTGGCTTTTGGGCACCAGATCCTCAAGCTGCGCTTTTTGCTGTGGCGGCAGCGCGTTGCTGCTCAGCACGCTCGCGTCCCCCCAGACTGCCGGATCGGCTTTGCGGATTTGCGCTTCCGGCGACATCAGAAAATTAGCCACGATCTGCGATCCGGCTTTGGCGCTGCTGTTCGCCGGGATAGCGACGAAATGCACGTTGCCCAGCATGCCCGCGCTGAAGCCAAAGGACTCGGCCGACGGCTGGAGCTGGCGGCGGGCGATCAGATTGTCAACGTGCGCCGGATTGAAGGTTACAGACAGCAGCAGCTCGCCATCGGCCAGCATACGATCCATGCGCGCAGGCGTTGGCGGGAACGTTTTACCTTTGTGCCAAAGGAACGGATGAAGCTGGTCAAGATAATGCCAGAGCGGGGCGGTGACTTGCTCGAAGGTTGCAGGATCCGGGGCCGTTTTCAACGCGGCCGGTTTTTCGGTCAAGACAATCAAAAGCTGTTCAAGGAACGCCGTACCGGTGAAATCCGGCGGGCGAGGGTAGCTGAGCTTGCCGGGATGGGCTTTGGCGAAGGCCAACAGCTGTTCTGCATTTTGCGGGAAGGTCGGCGTGCGCTTCTTATCGCCGATGAACATCAGCTGGGCGCTTCCCCAGGGCGCTTCTGCCCCGTCAACCGGCACCGAGAAATCTTCCCGCACAGGCTTTTTCACGTCAACATATCGCCAGTTTGGCAGATTTTCGGCCCAGTTTTCGCTGAGCAACCCTGCCTGCTTGAGCACCCTAAAATTTTCGCCGTTGACCCAAAGCAGATCTACCGACCCGTTGGTTTGTCTGCCCGCTGCCGCTTCGCTTTGAATGCGCCTCACCGCATCGGCCGCGTCCGCCAGCTTCACCACTTTAAGCGTCACGCCGTAATGCGTTTTTACCTCACGGCTGGCCCAGTCCAGATAGTCGTTAACGGCCGGATCGCCGCCCCAGGCGTTGAAATAAACTGTCTGGCCGTTGGCCTGCTGGCGAATATTCTGCCAGGACTGAGGTTGGGCGACGGCGCTAAAGCCGATCATCGTCAGGGCAAACATCAGCGGCCGTATGCCAGGTATTAAGCGTTGCAAGAGAAAGTCCTCAGCGTGTTTATGGGGCGGTTCGTCTGGCCAGCCAGCGTGCGGCCAGCGGCAAAAGCCCTAACAGGGCAAACATCAGCATCACGCCAGGGGAGAGGATATCGCCCAGGCTTTGCAGCTGGCTCAACTGCCTGCCGGTGTTAATGTAGACCACGATAGCGGGTAGCATGCCGAGCAGGCTAATTGCGGCATAACGAACGACGCCCATTGGCGTCAGACCCATTAATAAATTCACCAGTACAAAAGGGAAGACCGGCGCGAGCCGCAGGGCAAAGAGGTAATGGCCGCCATCGCGCTGTATGCCCAGATTCACTTTTTCCATCATGCGTGAGAAGCGGCGCTGTACCCAGTCCCGCAGCAGATAACGGCTGATTAGCATGGCGGCGGTTGCGCCTGCGGTGGCCGCCAGGGCAACCAGCACGGTGCCCTGCACCAGACCAAAGATAGCGCCACCCAGCAGCGTGAGCAGGGTGGCGCCTGGAATGGAAAAGGCGGCGGTAAGAAAGTAGCAGCCAAAAAAAGCCATAATCGCCAGGACCGGGTGTTGCGCATGCCAGTGCGCAAATTCAGCCTGAGAATGCTGAAGTGCCGACAGGCTTATCGTGCCCGGCGGAAGCAGATACAAAAACAACCCCGCCATGATAACCAGTAGCGCAAAGATCCCCTTACGCACATTTACCTCTTCTCTTTGGTTTGTCCATCTTCATACCGTGCCGCTGCCGTAAAGGCGTGGAGTATAGCGGAGAGAGAGTGGCAGCCAGCTTGAGCCAGGTCATGAAGCGGATACAGACGTATACATTTCGGCCCCACGGAGAACATATGGCAGATACATGCCGGCGGTTTAATGGCGGCTCTTCTTACCCACGATTGAGGAATCACGATGTCCAGCAAACTCGAGAAAGTGCTTTATACCGCCCACACCACTACCGTTGGCGCCCGCAGCGGGCACGGGCGTTCGGACGACGGCAGCCTGGACGTGCAGCTCAGCGCGCCAGGATCCGGCAAGCCGGGGACGAATCCGGAACAGCTTTTTGCCGTCGGCTATTCGGCCTGTTTTATGGGGGCGATTGGGCTGGCAGGGAAAAAACTGGCTATCCGTATTCCGGAGGAGACCGCCGTGGACGCCAGCGTCTCGCTGGGGAAAGTTGATAATGACAGCCACTTTGCGCTGGCGGTGACGCTTCACGTCAGGCTGCCTGGGCTTAATGAAGCCCAGCGGGAAACTCTGCTGGCAACCGCCCACGCCACTTGCCCTTACTCGCGGGCGATTTCCGGTAATGTTGACGTGACCTTACTTTCGCAAGGCTAGCGGCAAAACGCCTTCGGTGATCGGAGGCGTTTATTTTTTTAAGCGGGTTCTTTTTATCAGCCAGTGGGACATCAGCGGCAGCAGGCCAATCAGCGCAAACAACAGCAGCATGGTGGGGGAAATAATATCCCGCAGACTTTCTACCTGGCTAAGCTGGCGGCCGGTGCTGATGTACAACACGATAGACGGCAGCAGGCCAAGCAGCGTGACTATCGCGAAGCGAACGACGGAAATCGGCGTCAGCCCCATCAGCAGATTGATGATGGAAAAGGGCAGAACCGGCACCAGGCGCAGGGCAAACAGGCAGTGCGTAATATTGTGCTTAATGCCTGCGTTGATCTTCGCCATCGTGGTGGAAAAGCGCCGCTGAACCCAGTCATGCAAGAAGTAACGGCTTAGCAACATCGCCACGGTTGCGCCGCTGGCTGCCGCCGTGGCAACCAGCACCGTGCCCTCAATCAGCCCAAACAGCGCGCCGCCCATCAGGGTCATAATGCGCGTGCCGGGGATGGAAAGGGCGGAAATCAGGAAATAGCCGAGGAAGAAGGCGCTCATCACCAGCGCCGGGCGCTCGGCGTGCCAGAGAGTAAGCCGGGCGTGATATTTCTGCAGCGTCGCCAGGCTAAGGGTGCCCGGCGGCAGCAGGATTAACAGCGAGATGACCAGCGTGGCCAGCAGCAAAAACAGGATTTTACGCATTCTGTTCGCGCCTCGTCAGGGGGAAAACCGGCATCTCGCTGTCCTTGTCTGAAGATGTGTCTACCTTCAGTATTTCCCTTACCGCTTAAACTGCGCCCAAACAGGGGCGTGGTCGGACGGTTTTTCCATGCCGCGAATATCGTAGTCGATCCCGGTTGCCACGCAGTGCGGCGCCAGCCCCTGGCTTGCCAACAGCAGGTCTATACGCAGGCCACGGTTATCGTCGAAGCCTTTTGAACGGTAGTCAAACCACGAGAATTTGTCCTGTGCTTCCGGGTTAGCGTGGCGGTAAGTATCCACCAGGCCCCAGCCGAGCAGGCGAGCCATCCATTCACGCTCTTCCGGCAGGAACGAGCATTTCCCGGTGCGCAACCAGCGCTTGCGGCTATCTTCACCGATCCCGATGTCGAGATCCGTTGGGCTGATATTCATATCCCCCATGATCAGCACCGGATTTTCCGGGCGCAGTTCACCTTGCAGGAAGTCCTGCAGATCCTGGTAAAACTTAGTCTTGGCCGGGAATTTGGTTTCATGATCGCGGCTTTCGCCCTGCGGGAAGTAGCCGTTGATCACCGTCAGGTTGCCAAATTCAGACGGGATTTCCGCCATGATAATGCGGCGCTGGGCGTCTTCGTCGTCGGTCGGGAAACCTTTTCGCACCGCAATCGGCTTCTCTTTGGTCAGCAGCGCCACGCCGTAATGGCCTTTTTGGCCGTGATAAAACACGTGATAGCCGAGTTTCTCCACGTCTTCCAGCGGGAACATATCGTCGTGCACTTTGGTTTCCTGCAGACCAATAACGTCCGGCTGATGCTGTTCTACGATGGCTTCAAGCTGATGAGGACGGGCGCGCAGGCCGTTGATATTAAAAGAGACAAATTTCATAGTCGCTGCCAGGTTGTCAGGTTAATTGTTGCAGGATGGTAGCAGAAAACGGCGCAGGTTGCTGCGCTGAAGCTAATCGCTGCCATCGGCGCGGCTGGCGGGCAGAAATAAAGCAACATTTGCACCAAAATTGATCTCAATGCGCAAAAAGGGGGCGAAAACGACAGGCAAATCCCGAAGGCGATCACAATTCCAGCATTATATTTTACCACTGCATAATATTTCTTGTTTTCGTGTCGCGAATCAGGCGGCACGTTAAAACTATGCACTTTTTATTCATTTTATGTGAATAGTGAGTGTTTTTAACTCATTGATTTTTCGTTTCCCCCTCAGGTTTATGCATTTTTTCCGCTGGCTGGCACGATGTCTGCAATCTACATTTACAGCGCAAACACTCAATTATTTAACATTTAATAAACTTTTTATTTACCGTGAGGGGTCACTATGTCGCAGTCAATTACACGCCAACATTTCGACGAATGGATGATGCCGGTTTATGCCCCTGCGCCTTTTATTCCGGTCCGCGGCGAGGGTTCCACCCTGTGGGATCAACAGGGAAAAGACTACATCGACTTTGCCGGTGGCATCGCGGTTAACGCCCTGGGACATGCTCATCCTGAAATGCGCAAAGCGCTGGAGGAGCAGGCGGCAAAATTCTGGCATACCGGCAATGGCTACACCAACGAGCCGGTGTTGAAGCTGGCGAAGCAGCTTATCGACGCCACCTTTGCGGAAAAAGTGTTCTTCTGTAACTCAGGAGCCGAGGCCAACGAAGCGGCGCTGAAGCTGGCGCGTAAATATGCCCATGATAATTTTGGTGCGCAGAAAAGCGGCATCGTAGCGTTCAGGAATGCGTTCCATGGCCGCACGCTGTTTACCGTCACGGCCGGAGGTCAGCCCGCTTATTCTCAGGACTTTGCGCCGCTGCCGCCCCAGATTAACCACGCGGTATTTAACGATCTGCAGTCTGCCCGTGAGCTGATTAACGACGAAACCTGTGCGGTGATCGTCGAACCTATGCAGGGTGAAGGCGGGGTTGTGCCAGCGACGCCAGAGTTCCTTCAGGGGCTGCGCGAACTTTGCGACAAACACAACGCGGTACTGATTTTTGACGAAGTACAAACCGGCGTGGGCCGCACCGGCTCGCTGTATGCCTATATGCATTATGGCGTGACGCCGGACGTGCTCTCGACGGCCAAAGCGCTGGGCGGCGGCTTCCCGATTGGCGCGCTGCTGACCACCGATCGCTTTGCCAAAGTGATGGTGGTGGGCACTCACGGCACCACCTACGGTGGAAACCCTCTGGCCTCTGCGGTGGCCGGTCGCGTACTGGAAATCATCAATACGCCTGAGGTGCTCAACGGCGTGAAACAGCGCCATGACTGGTTTGTTGAGCGCCTGAACCACATTAACCAGAAGCATCAGCTGTTCAGCGAAGTGCGTGGGCTAGGGCTGCTGATCGGCTGCGCCCTGCGCCCTGAACATGCCGGTAAAGCGAAACTTATTCTGCAGGCTGCCGCGCAGGAAGGCCTGATGATGCTGATTGCCGGGGCTAACGTGCTGCGTTTTGCCCCTGCGCTCATCGTCAGCGAAGCAGAAGTTCAGCTGGGGCTGGATCGTTTCGAGCGCGCCTGCGAACGCTTCCTTGCGGGAGTTTCATCATGATGGTTATCCGCCCGATTGAACGAGGCGATCTGCCGGGGTTGCTTAAGCTTGCCGGGAAAACCGGCGGCGGGCTGACCTCGCTCCCCGCCGACGAAAAAACGCTGGCCGACCGCATCGAACGCTCGCTGCAGACCTGGCAGGGCGGGCTGCCAAAGGGCGATCAGGGCTATGTTTTTGTGCTGGAAGATACCAGCACTGGCCAGATGGTGGGGATTTGCGCCATTGAGGTGGCCGTGGGCCTGAACGATCCCTGGTACAACTATCGGGTCGGAACGCTGGTTCACGCCTCCAAAGAGTTGAATATCTATAACGCGCTGCCGACGCTTTTTCTCACCCACGATCACACCGGGGCAAGCGAGCTTTGCACGCTGTTCCTTGACCCGGCCTGGCGTAAAGAGGGCAACGGGTATCTGTTATCCAAATCGCGTTTTCTGTTTATGGCCGCCTTTCGCGATCGGTTTAACGACAAAGTGGTTGCCGAGATGCGCGGGGTTATCGACGAGCACGGGCATTCGCCGTTCTGGGAAAGCCTCGGAAACCGCTTCTTCTCCATGGAATTCGCGCGCGCCGATTATTTATGCGGCACCGGGCAGAAAGCTTTTATCGCTGAGCTGATGCCAAAACACCCGATTTACACCGACTTTCTCTCTAAAGAGGCGCAGGCAGTTATCGGTCAGGTGCATCCGCAAACGGCGCCAGCGCGCACCGTGCTTGAAGCCGAAGGATTCCGCTATCGTAACTATGTCGACATCTTCGACGGTGGCCCTACGCTTGAGTGTGATATCGACCGCGTGCGGGCGATCCGTAAGAGCCGCCTGCAAACCGTCGCAGTTGGCCAGCCCGCGACCGACGAACTGCCCGTTTGCCTGGTCGCCAACGAAAATTACCACCAGTTCCGCGTGATGCTGATCAAAGCCGACCCTAAAGGCGAGAAACTGGTTATTGATGCCGCAACCGCCGATGCGCTGAAGTGCGCCAGCGGCGATACCGTACGCGTGGTGCGCCTGTGCCCCGAGGAGAAAAAAGTATGACTAACTGGATTAACGGACAATGGGTGCCGGGCCGCGGCGAAGCGCTGTTAAAACATAACCCGGTGAGCGGCTCGCTGCTGTGGGAAGGGCTGGTGGCCGATAAAGTGCAGGTAGAGGAAGCGTGCCGGGCGGCTCGCGCGGCGTTTCCCGGCTGGGCGAAACGCCCGTTTGCTGAACGGCAGGAAATTGTGGAGCGTTTTGCCGGTCTGCTGGAGACAAATAAAGCAGCACTCGCTGAAACGATTGCTCAGGAAACCGGCAAACCTCGCTGGGAAGCGGCCACCGAAGTGACCGCGATGGTCAATAAGATTGCCATTTCCATCAAGTCTTACCACACCAGAACGGGCGAAACGCACACCGCGATGCCTGACGGGGCGGCCACTTTACGCCATCGCCCTCACGGCGTGCTGGCGGTCTTTGGCCCTTACAATTTCCCTGGCCATTTGCCCAACGGCCATATCGTGCCGGGACTGCTGGCCGGCAACACTCTTGTTTTTAAGCCAAGCGAGCTAACGCCGCGCATCGGTGAGCAGGTGATGAAGTTATGGGAGGAGTCCGGTATTCCAGCTGGCGTGCTGAACCTGGTGCAGGGCGGGCGCGAAACCGGCGAGGCGCTGTCTAATCAGTCAGAGCTTGATGGGCTCCTGTTTACCGGCAGCGCGGGCACCGGCTACCACCTTCACCGCCAGTTTGCCGGGCAGCCGGAGAAGATTCTTGCCCTGGAAATGGGCGGGAACAACCCGCTGATCGTCGAAGATCCGCAGGATATCGACGGCGCCGTTCACGTGGCAATCCAGTCGGCGTTTATCACCGCCGGGCAGCGTTGCACCTGCGCCCGCCGTCTGCTGGTGAAACAGGGCGGGCAGGGGGATGCGTTTATTCGTCGGCTGGTTGAAGTCTCAGCTCGTTTGCAGCCGGGTGAGTGGGATGCTATGCCGCAGCCGTTTATTGGCGGGCTTATTTCGGTGCAGGCGGCTGAACGGGTGCTGACCGCGTTCCAGGCCCACGTGGCCCGCGGCGGTAAACCGCTGCTTGAGCCAAAAATGATTCGTCCGGGCACTTCTTTACTGACGCCCGGCATCGTTGAGCTTAGCGGTGTGGCTAACGTACCGGATGAAGAAGTGTTTGGCCCGCTACTGGCGATTTACCGCTATGACAGCTTTGACGATGCCATCCGGATGGCGAACGACACGCGCTATGGCCTGGCGAGCGGGCTAATTTCACCGTCTCGGGAACAGTTTGATCAGCTTTTGCTGGAAGCCAGAGCCGGGATCGTGAACTGGAATAAACCGCTGACCGGAGCCGCCAGCACTGCGCCATTCGGCGGCGTGGGCGCGTCGGGTAACCATCGCGCCAGTGCCTGGTACGCGGCGGATTACTGCGCCTGGCCGATGGCCTCGCTGGAAAGTACGAGCTTCGCGTTACCGTCAGCGCTGAGTCCAGGGCTTGATTTTAGCCGCGAGGAGCAGCCATGAAGAGCGCGCGTGAAGCCAATTTCGACGGCCTGGTGGGGCTGACCCATCATTATGCCGGGCTGTCGTTTGGCAATGAAGCCTCGACGAAGCACCAGTTTCGCGTGTCCAACCCGAAGCTGGCGGCGAAGCAGGGGCTGCTGAAAATGAAAGCGCTGGCGGACGCGGGTTATCCGCAGGGCGTCATTGCCCCGCAGGAGCGCCCGAATATCGGCGTTCTGCGCCAGATCGGTTTTACCGGTAGCGACGAGCAGGTTGTTGAGCGTGCGGCTCGCCAGGCGCCGCAGCTGCTGTCCGCCGCCAGTTCGGCCTCTTCTATGTGGGTGGCGAATGCCGCGACGGTGTCGCCCTCCGCCGATACGCTGGACGGTAAAGTGCATCTCACCGTCGCCAATCTGAACAATAAATTCCACCGCGCCAGCGAAGTACCGACGACGGAAAGCGTGCTGCGGGCGATGTTTCGGGATAGCGGGCATTTCACCGTACATGGCGCGCTGCCGCAGGTGGCGCTGTTTGGTGACGAAGGAGCTGCTAACCATAACCGTTTAGGCGGTGAGTATGGCGAGCCGGGCGTGCAGCTGTTTGTTTATGGCCGTGAAGATTCGAAAAGCGGGCAGGCTCCGGCCAGGTATCCCGCGCGTCAGACGCTGGAGGCCAGCCAGGCCGTGGCGCGTTTGAACCAGATACGTTCTGAGCAAGTTATCTTCGCTCAGCAAAACCCGGCGGTGATCGATCAGGGGGTTTTTCACAACGATGTTATCGCGGTCTCTAACCGCGAGGTGCTGTTCTGCCACCAGCATGCCTTTGTGGATCAGCCGGGGCTTTATCAGCGTCTGCGCGAAAAAGTCCCGGGCTTTACGGCCGTGGAAGTCCCGGATGCTTTGGTTTCGGTGGCCGATGCGGTGTCGACCTATCTGTTCAACAGCCAGCTGTTGAGCCGCGCCGACGGCGGCATGACGCTCGTGCTGCCGGAAGAGTCACGCCAGCATCCAGGCGTCTGGCGCTACCTTAACCAGTTGCTGGAGGCGGATAATCCTGTCCGCGAGCTGCAGGTGTTCGATCTGCGGGAAAGTATGGCCAACGGTGGTGGTCCGGCGTGTTTACGTTTGAGAGTGGTACTCACGGACGAGGAGCTTAAAGCCGTTAATCCGGCGGTGATGATGAACGACACGCTGTTTATGACGCTCAATGGCTGGGTCGATCGCTGGTACCGCGACCGTTTAACGCAGGCTGATTTAGCCGATCCGCAGCTGTTGCGCGAGGGGCGTGAAGCGCTGGATGAACTGACGCGCATTCTGGATTTAGGCTCGGTGTACCCGTTCCAGCAATAGGGGAGAAAGAATGATTGATTTTCTGGCGCAGACGCTGGCCGGCAGGGCGCCTGAACAAACCTCCGGGGAGAATGCTCATCTCAGCTGGCGCTGGTGGGATGAAGGTATTCTAACGTTGACGCCGCATGAGGCGACGGGGAAAGCGCTGACAATCTCGGCCGGGATCCACGGCAACGAAACCGCCCCGGTGGAGATCCTTGGCCAGTTGACCAACCGCTTGATCGCGGGGCAGCTTCCGCTGCAGTGGCGCACGATGATTATTCTGGGTAACCCAGTGGCGCTGCGCGCGGATAAGCGTTATACCCATAGCGACATGAACCGTATGTTTGGCGGGCGCTGGCAGCAGTTTCCTGAAAGCGTAGAAACCCAGCGGGCAGCCAGGCTTGAACATGCCCTCGAGCAATTCTGGTCGCGAAGTGAGGAACAAACCCGCTGGCATCTGGATATGCATACCGCCATTCGTGGCTCTTTGCATCCCCGGTTTGGTGTGCTGCCTGCGAGGCCACTGCCATATAGCGAGAGTTTTTTAACCTGGCTGGGCTGCGCCGGGCTGCAGGCGCTGGTGTTCCATCAAAAGCCGGGCGGAACCTTTAGCCATTTCAGCAGCGAGCATTTCGGGGCGCTGAGCTGCACGCTGGAGCTGGGAAAAGCCAGGCCGTTCGGGCAGAACGATCCTGGTCAATTTACGGTAACCAAAGAGGCCATCTCTGCGTTGTTAAGCGGGGCAGAGCCGCCGGTCATGGAGGGGGTCCCGCTGCGTTACCGCGTCGCTCAGCAAATCACCCGGCAGTCGGAGAAATTTGTGCTGCACATGTCCAGCCAAACGCAGAACTTTACCGCGTTTTCGAGGGGCACGCTGCTGGCTGAAGATGGTGAGAAGCGTTATGTCGTCGCCGGCGAAAAAGAGTACGTTTTATTCCCCAATCCGGATGTAGCGCTGGGGCTGAGAGCGGGTCTGATGCTGGAGGAAATTTAAACTTCAAGCAGCTCTGAATAATTGAGCTGCTTAATCATTTCGTGTTGTTAATTTATTTACGGATAATTCCTGGCTACAGGGTTTATTCGTTGTTTTGATTACTGTACACTCTTCATATTGTCTTTATAATCAGCGTGTTGTTATATTTAGTTGCACTATTCCCCCTCTTAATTCTTATTTTCTTCATAATTGATGCATTCTTGTTTTATACCCTTTCAATGATTTACGGATGCCACCGTCTCCTTGACGATAAGACTCGTAAACTCATTCTCGTCAACACGACATCGTCGTTCTAAACGAGTCGTCAATTTAATGAAAAGAGAAGGTTAAAAATATGCGTAAATTAACTGCACTGTTCGTTGCTTCTACCCTGGCTCTGGGGGCCGCTAACCTGGCGCATGCTGCAGACGTAACCCCGGCTGCGGCGCCACAAACCGATGCCCCGATGATGCACCATAAAATGATGCGCGGCCCGATGCACGACATGATGTTTAAAGACCTGAACCTGACCGATGCGCAGAAACAGCAAATTAAAGACATTATGAAAGAACAGCGCGGCAAGATGCAGCGCCCATCCGTTGACGAACGCCGCGCCATGCACGACGTGATTGCCAGCGACAGCTTCGACCAGGCCAAAGCACAGGCACAGATCGATAAAATGGCCGAGCAGAACAAAGCACGCATGCTGGCGCATCTGCAAACCCAGAACAAAATCTACAACATTCTGACCCCGGATCAGAAAAAACAGTTTAATGCGAATTTTGAGAAGCGTCTGACAGAACGTCCTGCGCATGAAGGTAAAATGCCAGCTGCTCAGTAAGCCTGAGCGACTAAATTAAGACCGCCGGTCCTGTTCACAATAGCGAGGTACGCTGTGAACAGGATCGGCGGTTTTCTCGTTTAATCATGTCACTCCACTCTTTCCCCTTCGCTCGACTCAGATAATACCGCCCGGCGATAATCACGCCAGACGGTACAAGTCATTTTAAACACTCAATTTCAGCAGCTTACATTCAAAATTGCAGTTCACTCCGCAGATTTTACCGACCGGTATTGAGGGCGATAAATTTACTTTGCTTCCCGACAAAAAAGCCGCTAAATCATTGTCACAAAAATAGAACCAGGGCTACAGCAACCGGCCACGGCTGCCGATAACACTGGCGTCAGGCAAAGATCTGACGAACAAAACAGAGAACTGATGAGCAGGCCGCCGGGGCGGAGATCTTCCTTTGGGGTCGCTCAATTTAAAGAGCAAATGCCAGGGCGCACGGATGCCGTGCGTCCTCAGGAGTGGTGATGGAATTCTTTGATATACGAAAGGTGCCGGTTAACCTCTGGCGCAACGGCGCCGGGGAAACGCGAGAAATCTGCTGTTTTCCGCCCGCGACGCGAGATTTCAACTGGCGTGCCAGCATCGCCTCTTTGGCCCATAACGGCGAGTTTCCCGTCTTTCCGCAGGTTGACCGGGTGATGACTCTGCTGGAGGGCAGCGAAGTCATTCTGGATGGCGGAAAGGCGTTCAGGCATACGCTCAAGCGCCATCAGCCTTTTACTTTTGCCGGTGAACAGCCCGTGAAAGCGGAGCTGAGCCGGGGCATGTCGATGGACTTTAACGTGATGACGCGCCGGGACCGCTGCCGGGCCCAGGTTCGGGTGGCGGACAGAACCTTTACCACTTTTGGTACCCGGGGCGGCGTTGTTTATGTCCTGAGCGGGGAATGGCAGCTGGAAGATAAGCTGCTTTCACCGGACCAGGGCGCCTGGTGGCAGGAAGGCAGCCATACGCTGCGGCTGTTAAAAAATGAAGGACAACTGTTGTTCAGCGAAATTACCTATTTGTAGAGCGGATGCCCGGAAATTAGCCGGGCAATTCACTTTCTTCCTGATGATTATCCTCAGAAACTGCTGTGCAACTGCGGTTTTTCTCTTCATTTCCCCTTCATGTAAACGTCCGGCAGAATCCCGTGCTGGAAAAATGTCACAAGCGCGATCCGGCTCACCGTTCGATAAAAAAGTCCTATGACCCGCTGGCGGATTATTTGGTTTATTAGTTAAGTTGTATATACAAATATAGACAAAAACCCGATGCAAACAGGATGCTGACATGTCAACGCAAAAGAAGCTATGCAGTCTCACGCCAGGTTCCGTTTCACTGGCCACTCTGCGCGAGATCTACCATGGAAACGTGCTGCTCAGGCTTGACCCAGGGGCGGTTGCCGCCGTTGAGCGTGCGCTCGGCACGGTAGAAGCGATTGTTGCCCACGGCGACGTGGTCTACGGCATTAACACCGGTTTTGGCAAACTGGCACAAACCACCATCGCCACCGATCATCTGGCCGAACTCCAGCGTAACCTGGTACTGTCCCACAGCGTTGGGCTGGGCGAAGCGCTGCCGGATGATGTTGTCCGGCTGGTGATGGCCAGTAAAATCATCAGCCTGTCACGCGGACATTCTGGCGTTCGCCTGCTGGTGATTGACAGCCTGATAGCGCTGTTCAACTCGGGCGTCATGCCGGTGATCCCGGAGAAAGGCTCGGTGGGGGCGTCGGGCGATCTGGCTCCGCTGGCGCATCTGTCGCTGATGTTGCTCGGGGAAGGGAATGTAAGGGTGAACGGCGAACAGATCCCTGCCGTTGAAGGGTTAAAGCTGGCTGGCGTTAAGCCGCTGGTGCTGGGGCCAAAAGAGGGCCTGGCGCTACTGAACGGCACTCAGGTTTCGACGGCGCTTGCGCTACGAGGATTGTTTGAGGGCGAGAAGGTGTTTGCTGCCGGGCTGGTAGCGGGAGCTTTATCGCTGGAGGCTATCAAAGGCTCAGTGAAACCGTTTGATGCACGTATTCACCAGGCTCGTGGCCAGGCGGGACAGATTGATGTGGCCGCGGCGGTCACTGCACTTCTCGCCGACAGTAAAATTGTTGATTCTCACGCCCACTGTGGCCGCGTGCAGGATCCTTATTCCATTCGCTGCGTGCCGCAGGTTATGGGCGCATGTCTGGATAACCTTCGTCATGCCGCGCGTGTTCTGCAGATTGAGGCCAACGCCGCCTCGGACAACCCGCTGGTGTTCAGCGACACCGGAGAAGTGATTTCCGGCGGCAACTTCCACGCAGAGCCCGTCGCCTTTGCCGCCGATATTATCGCGCTGGCGGTGGCGGAAATTGGCGCGATTTCGGAGCGCCGTCTGGCGCTGTTGCTGGATACCGGACTCTCCGGCCTGCCGCCGTTCCTCGTGAAAGAGGGCGGGATTAACTCCGGCTTCATGATTGCGCAGGTCACCGCTGCCGCACTGGCTTCCGAGAATAAATCGCTCGCCCATCCGGGCAGCGTCGACAGCCTGCCAACGTCTGCGAATCAGGAAGACCATGTTTCAATGGCGACCTACGCGGCTCGTCGTCTGGGGGCGATGTGCTTTAACACTGCGGCCGTGGTTGGGATTGAGGCCATGGCGGCCGCGCAGGGCATCGAGTTTCACCGGCCGTTAAGCAGTTCACCGCTGCTTGAAAAGGTCTTCGGGGACATTCGCGACCGCGTGGCATTCCTGGAAAAGGACCGCCTGCTGGCGCCGGATATCGAGCAAATGCGCCTCTGGGGCTGCAGCGACGGCTGGCCGGAGGCGATCATGAAGCTTCTGCCTTCATCAGCGGCATAGCCCTTTTAGACTCCTCTCTTTGAGAGGAGTCTACCCCAGCTCTATCACCTCATATTCCCCGCTCAGCATCAGCTTGCAAAGGATCTTGTAGCCGTCGTTATCAAAGCCTTCCGGTGGCTGACGGCGATGCGTGGCGTCGTCCAGATGCTGCACGGAGCCAAGATAAAACCAGTGATCGATCAGGTGATACTCAGTCATCTCCGGGCTGCGTTCCACGATGGCGACGGCGTTTTTCCACGGCCAGCAAATCAGGCGTACCTGTTCGAGCGCCTGAACGAGGCGGGCGTGATGCCCGGCCTGAGTCTCTTTCCCGCAGCAGGCTCCGGCGCAACGTTTAAGCGAGGAGCGAAAACAGGCCCGGCCCTTGCTCAGTGATTCCAGGCCCAGCAGGCCGTAACAGAGGCGATACTCATCGGCCAGCCCTTGCAGCGTTTGCAGCGCGGCCCGGCGGTTAGCGTACAGCCCGTACAGGCCCGGTTGGCTCGAGAAATCGACATCTTTGGCGTATACAACCTGCGGTGTGTCTCCCTGGATAGACAGGGAACAAAGCTGGCGGTTACGACGCAGGCGTTTGTTGAACAGCGGCTGTTGCTCTTTGATCATTTGCGCTTCGAGCAGTAACGCCCCGAGTTCACCGGCGGTGCGGATGAAGGTGATCCGGCGGGACTGCCTTAAGAGTGCGGCTTCATCTGGCGTACGAAAATGGGTCATCACGCGCGTGCGGATATTGACGCTTTTGCCGATATACAGCGGCATGACGTCGCTTTCACCGTGAAAAACATAGACGCCGGGTTTTTTGGGCAGATCATCAAGCCACGGCCTGAGATGTTCCGGATATTCATAGATCGCCGCAGCTTCAAACTCCAGCCGCGGCGCAGTTGAGCGCCTGACCACATCGAACTCCTGAATACTGTTTATTTTGCCAGTATAGCAGTCCGGGGCGTGAAGAGTGAATCGCCGTTAACCATAGCGGCGCGTGGCAAGCCAGCAGAGCAGGGAGCCGCCTACGACCATAAGTACGCCCTGCCAGAACGCAAAGCCAGGATGCAAGCCCAGCCACAGCGTGGCGAGCAGGGCTGATAATACCGGCGTGAAGTAGGAAGCCGTGGCAAGCAGCGTCATGTTTCCCCGCTGGATGCCAATATTCCAGGCTGAATAGGCGACAGCGGTGGAGATCCCCATAAACAACAGCTGTGCGCTGCCGGACAGGGTGAAGTGCATTTCCGGCTGTTCCACAAAGGCGAACTTAATCCATAGCACCAGTGCGGTGGCGCAGAAAAACAGGCTGACGCCGCTTTTACCTTCACTCCAGCGCCGGGTCAGGTTGCAGTAAAGCGCCCAGATAACGGCGGCGGCAAAAGCCAGGCCGTAGGCCAGCGGGTTATCGAGAATGTTGTGCCACATCACGAGAGGCGACCAGTCACCGTCGCCTTTCATCACCTGCACAATCCCTGCGAGAGAAAGCGCAAGTCCTGGCCAAAGCCACAGATTGCTACGCTGGCCGTTAATAAACAGGGCGAAAAAAACGGTCAGGCAGGGCCAGAGGTAGTTGATCATTCCCAGCTCAAGGGACTGGGCACGGGTGTGCGCGAACCCAATTGAGAGCGCCAGGCTTATTTCATAGCCAACAAAGAGCAGCCCGCCGACCCAGAGATAACGGGGAGGCAGTTCACGTATTTTGGGCAAGCCCCGGACGATGCAAAGGCACAGCGCGCTGACGGTGTAGAGCAGAGCCGCGCCGCCAACTGCGCCAAAGTGCTCGCTGATGCTGCGCAACAGGCCAACGGAGGTACTCCAGAGCAGAATTGCGATAAGGCCGATAAGCGTGGCGCGTTGGGAAGAGGTGTCCATGTCCATCCTGTAAAAAAGGCGGCAAAATGCCGCCCTGAAAATTGTTTACGCAAAGCTGTTGTTGACTATTTTTTCCAGAAATCATCAAAGACAGTAATCGGCGGGCGGCGCTTGTGTTCCGTTTTCAGATACCAGCCTTCGATGATTTTTGCGGTTTCAGCCGGAACGGTTTTGCCTTCCAGATAATCGTCAATTTGCACGTAGGTTACGCCCAGAGCCGCTTCATCCGGCAGAGAAGGACGATCGTCTTCTAGATCGGCCGTCGGGGCCTTCAGGTACAAATGTTCCGGGCAACCAAGCGTTTTCAGCAGCAGTTTGCCCTGGCGTTTGTTGAGGCGGAAAATAGGATTAATATCGGTGCCGCCGTCGCCATACTTGGTGAAGAAACCGGTGACGGCTTCCGCGGCATGGTCAGTACCCACGACGACGCCTTTGGTCATCCCGGCGACGCTGTACTGTGCTTTCATGCGCTCGCGGGCTTTCTCATTACCGCGAACAAAATCGCTTAGCTCGATACCCGCTTCGCGCAGCGCCTGCTCGCTGGCATGCACGGCGCCCTTGATATTCACCGTTAACACGCGATCGGGCTGGATGAAGGCAATGGCATCCTGGCAGTCCTGCTCGTCGGCCTGCACGCCAAACGGCAGGCGCACGGCGATAAACTGATAGCTGTCGTCGCCGCTTTCTTCGCGCAGTTCGGTGATGGCTAGCTGGCAGAGTTTGCCCGTCAGAGTGGAGTCCTGGCCACCGCTTATCCCCAGTACCAGAGACTTAATAAACGGGTAGGTTTTAAGGTACGATTTAAGAAAATCTACGCTGACGCGTATCTCTTCGCTGGCGTCGATCTGTGGCTTGACGCCCAGTGCCTGAATAATCTCTTGTTGCAGAGCCATTTAATCCCTCCAATAAGCTTTACCTGCAACGTGCAGGCCGCAAAATTTAGCTGCCCTAAAACTTACCCTGTTGCGCTGAAAACGACAAGGCTCAAAGGCTTACCCGGCCTGCAGACGGCGAGTTTTCCTGCAAATCAGACAGGATCCTTATGAATACTCTTATTGTCCGAATTTTCACGCATTAAGGGTAACGAGTTGAAAAATGTTCTTTTATATTCCAGGCTTATCTAACACGCAGGATCAATACATTCATTGATGAGGATAATTATGAATAATAAATTTGCAGGATTTTTAGGCGCGGCAGCGGTAATGACTATGCTGGCAGGCTGTACCGCTTACGATCGTACCAAAGATCTGGTGACCGAGCCGGTGGTGAAAGATGTGAAAAAAGGCATGACCCGTGCTCAGGTACAGCAGATCGCTGGCAAACCATCTTCTGAAGTGACCATGATTCACGCCAAAGGAACCTGCCAGACCTATATTCTGGGGCAGCGTAACGGTAAAGCTGAAACCTACTTTGTTGCGCTGGATGACGCCGGTCGGGTAATGAACTCCGGCTACCAGACCTGCGCCGAATACGATACCGATCCGCAGGCACCTAAAGCCTAAGCTATCCGCGGTAAAGAGCCCGACGGCACTTTCTGCGTCGGGCTTTTTTTTGCCTTACGAGCTGAGACAGAGAAGAGGGGGCGACGAAGAAGGGGGAGATCCGCTATCATGTGGAGGTTGTTCACTAATTCAGTTCCAATCCCGTAGCCTATGAAACCACTGCGCCAACCGAATACACGCCCAATCATTTCCTACACGCCTCGCGTGGAGCCAGCGCCGCCTTCTCATGCGTGGCGAGTAGACGGGTTTAAAGATGTCTATCTGCTGCGCGGGCAGTATGTAGCGTTTGTTTTACTGGGTGATGCCTTCCGCCAGTCACCGCCGTTTACCCTGCCAGAGTCGGCACAGCGCTGGGCAAAACAGGTTCGGCAGGAAAACGAAGTATAAAAAAGGCCGCTATTTATAGCGGCCTTTTGCATTTCTGGTCAGATTAACGGTGGGCTAATTCCACTTCATCATCGCTGTTCAGAATCTCTTTGTCGGTCTGCTTCATCAACTGGCTGGTAATGGTCCCGGCGGTCATCGACCCGCTAACGTTCAGCGCGGTACGGCCCATATCAATCAGCGGCTCAACGGAAATCAGCAGCGCGACCAGCGTTACCGGCAGCCCCATTGCTGGCAGAACGATAAGCGCGGCGAAGGTTGCACCGCCGCCCACGCCGGCAACGCCTGCAGAGCTAACGGTCACAATCCCGACCAGGGTTGCAATCCAGACAGGATCCAGCGGGTTAATACCCACGGTAGGTGCAACCATCACCGCAAGCATTGCCGGATACAGACCCGCACAGCCGTTCTGGCCGATGGTTGCGCCGAAGGAGGCAGAGAAGCTGGCGATAGATTCTGGCACGCCAAGACGGCGGGTTTGGGCTTCAACGTTCAGCGGAATACTGGCCGCGCTGGAACGACTGGTGAAGGCGAAGGTCAGCACCGGCCACACTTTGCGGAAATATTTCACCGGGCTAACGCCGTTGAAAGCCAACAGAACGGCGTGAACGCCAAACATGATTGCCAGACCAAGGTAAGAGGCTACCACGAAGCTGCCCAGCTTGATGATGTCCTGCAGGTTTGAGCCCGCGACCACTTTGGTCATCAGCGCCAGCACGCCGTATGGCGTCAGCTGCATAACCAGGCGAACCAGCTTCATCACCCAGCTTTGCAGAGTGTCGATAGCCACCAGTACGCGCTCGCCTTTAGGGGCATCGTCTTTCAGCAGCTTCAGCGCCGCGACGCCCAGGAAGGCGGCAAAAATCACCACGCTGATGATAGACGTCGGGTTGGCGCCGGTCAGGTCCGCAAACGGGTTTTTCGGCACGAAGGAGAGGATCAGCTGCGGGACGGTCAGGTCAGCAACTTTCCCAATATAGTTGGACTGAATCGCTGCCAGGCGGGCGTTTTCTGCGTTGCCCTGTACCAGACCTTCAGCGGTCAGGCCGAACAGATTGGTGACCAGCACCCCGACCAGCGCGGCAATCAGCGTGGTGAATAACAGAGTACCAATAGACAGAACGCTGATTTTTCCCAGTGAAGAAGCGTTATGCAGTTTGGCCACGGCGCTCAGGATTGAGGCGAAGACCAGCGGCATAACAATCATCTGCAGCAGCTGCACATAGCCGTTACCGACCACGTTAAACCACTGAATGGAATCTTTCAGCACCGCGCTGTCGGAGCCATAAATGGTGTGCAGCACCAGGCCAAAGATCACGCCCAGGAGCAGACCCGCCAGCACTTTTTTGGCGAGGCTCCATTGTTTATGGCGAGTTTGCGCCAGCAGCAATAGCAATACAACGAACACCACAATGTTCGCTACCAGTGGAAAATTCATCCCCGTATCTCCTGATTTATTGTCACGCGGCCGCGCGTGGGCGACCGTTATGTTGCAAAGCGTAACAGATGGCAGGACGTTGGCTTATATTCAAAAGGAATTGATTATTACCAAATGAAGAATATTGGCTGTTTAACGCTCAGACTGGTGCGTTATAAAGCTATTAAAGGTGGTTTGCAGCGAATTTATCATCTGCGAAGACCAGCGGACTGCACCGTTTTCGGGCAGGCTTTGCGGCATCCACACCGCCAGGCCAAACAGCGCCATGCACAGGGCGCGTTCGAGCTGGTTGCCTTTTTGCGGCCGGACGATGGGAAAACGGAAACGCCAGCGGCAAGGCCACAAGAGCGGCACGCCGGCAGGGGTCAGCATGTCGGCCAGGATATGACTCAGGTAGCCCAGCACCATCCCCTGCAGCGCATCGGCCGGAATGACCCAGCTTTCCGGCACTTTGAGATAAAACAGCGCCAGCCCGGCGAACACCACGAACAGGCTATGGGTAAATCCCCGATGGCCGCAGAGTCGCGCCACAGGTTTTGAGATCCAGCTCAGGCGCTGGCCTAAAAAAGATTTTGGATGATCGATATCCGGCAACAGGCAGGTCAGAATCGCGGACGGCACAATATGCCACCAGTCCCCCTGGGCGAGGATGGGCGTCAGTTCAGCGTTTTTAGCAAAAACTGCACAGGCAATAGAAAAGAGCAGGTGGCCTTCCGCCGTCATGATACAACCTGAATGAAGAAACTGTCGATTCATCCAGTATAGGGTTTTTGTACAGTATCCGGAAGAGGTGACGGTGTAACATTTTGTCAGGGAAAGGGGCGGCCTGAACCGCCCGACAGGTTTAGCCTTTCAGGCTTGTTTCGGTCAGTTGCAGCAGCGAAGGGAGTTTGACGTCCGCCAGACACCAGCGTTGGTCCGCAAAGTTCTCCTCGGCAGGCACCACAATTGAGCGCATCCGCGCTGCTTTAGTGGCGATCATACCGTTGACGGAGTCTTCGAGCGTCACGCAGGAGAGCGGATCAACTCCCAGCTTCTTGGCGGCATCCAGGTACACCTGTGGGTGAGGCTTGCTGTAAGGCAGATGTTCGGCTGAGGCAATGGCGTCGAAGTGCTGGCGCAGGTCGAACATCTCAAGCACTTTTTCCAGCATGTGCAGCGGAGACGCCGAGGCCAGCCCGACCTTCAGGCCCAGCGTTTTGCAAAGTTTCACGGCCTCAACAACGCCGGGCAGCAGCGGGCGCTGCTCCTCAACCAGCGAAATGGCGCGTTCGATAACGCGCGCGGTCAGTTCCTCGCGCGATGGCCCGGTCCACGGCTGGCGTGAATACCAGAGTTCAACCACCAGGTCGATGCGCAGCCCCAGCGTGTCGGGCAGTTCGTGACGACGGGTAATATCAACGCCGATGCTCTCCAGCACGTCCAGCTCCGCACGATCCCAAAGCGGCTCGGAATCAATCAGCAGCCCATCCATATCAAAAATTGCCGCGAGGATTTGGCGCGTTTCGGCCATAAAATGACTCCTTTCTGTTCGTCAAAATAGAATGTTTGTGTATCTTTAGCCGGAAACGAAGCCCGAAGCTACCGCTTTTGCGAATTTAGCCCGCAAAGCTCAGGCGAAATAGCGCCACACAGGGTAGACTTTGAGCGTATAACGTTACGTCCTAATAAAGGGGAGTGCATGACGTATCAACAAGCTGGACGCATTGCGATTTTAAAGCGCGTGGCAGGCTGGATTATTTTTATCCCGGCGCTGCTGTCGACGGTAATTTCCGTCCTGAAGTTTATGTATCAGCACAGTGAAAAACAGCCGGGCATTGACGCCGTAATGATGGATTTCGCCCACGTGATGATTGAGATGATGCGTTTCAATACGCCGTTTCTAAATCTCTTCTGGTACAACTCACCGCTGCCGGATTTTAGCGGCCAGGTGAACATCTTCTTTTGGCTGATATTTGCGCTGATTTTCATCGGCCTTGCGCTGCAGGATTCCGGAGCTCGCATGAGCCGCCAGGCAAAATTTCTGCGCGAGGGCGTGCAGGATCAGCTGATTCTTGAGCAGGCGAAAGGGGCGGATGGACTCAGCAAAGCGCAGCTCGATGCGAAAGTGGTTGTGCCTCATCACACGATCTTACTGCAGATTTTCCCGCTTTATGTCCTGCCGGTGATTGTCATCGTCGTGGGCTATTTCTTCTTCAAGCTGCTCGGCTTTTTATAAAATAACGGGCCACCCTGTCCCGGGTGGCCTGCTTTTCAGGCCGCTAACACTTTCTCCAGCGCTTTTTGCGCCGTCACGAGGTGCTGCCCGCCGAACAGAATCGCCCGGTTGAGCAGAGTATAAAGTTGGTAAACAGGCTGGCGGTCGAGAAAGCCTGTTGGCAGCGGTGACACGGACTGATAGCCGTCGTAAATTTGCGGCGGCTGGTCGTTGTGCAGCGGCAGCATGGCCAGGTCGCATTCGCGGTCACCCCAGTAGCAGGCAGGGTCGTAAATAAAGGGTCCGTCAGGCCCGAGGGCGCAGTTACCTGACCAGAGATCGCCGTGCAGCAGAGAAGGTTGAGGCTGATGAGAGGCCAGCGCCTGCTGGACAAAATCAACGATCAAATCAATATCGCCATAGTCGATGCCTTTTTCCGCCGCCATTTCCAGCTGCCAGCCAATGCGCTGCTCGGCAAAAAAGGTTGACCAGCGTCGCTGCCAGGCGTTGGGTTGCGGTGTGGTAGAGAGATCGTTGTCGAAGTCCAGACCGAACTGCGGCTGGTCGCTCCATTGATGAAGCCGGGCTAACTGCTGACCGAGCAGAAACGCGTTATGGGCATCGAGGGGTTTAGAAGGCAGATATTCCAGCAGCAAGAAGCTGTAATCTCTGTCGCTGCCGAGTGCCCAGACTTTCGGTACTCTGACGGTTTTACTGCGCGACAGCAGTTCCAGCTGGTCGGCTTCTGCCGTGAAGATGGGCAGCATTTCGCGCTCGTCACACTTGACGAAGATCTCGTGGCCGGCATAACGAATATGCCATGCCGCGTGAATTTCGCCGCCGGGTAGCTCAGTGCGCTGTTCAATCTCTGCTTCGCCTAACTGCTCGCTTAACAAATGACGGATGGCTTGCCACATGACTTTTCTCCCCAGGTTTGCTGGTAGACACTGCAATCAATAGCTTATCGCCGTTTGCCGGCCAAAAACACGCGCTGACGCACAACCCCGGCCAGTACTTACTTTTGTTTCTGCCAGATTTCCCAGCGGGTAACGACGACATCAGGCTCCGTGCCAAGCGCTACGCTTCCCAGCCCTTTGGCCAGCGCTTCAACTTCTTGTACATCAAGTGCGCTGATTAGCCCGAAACTGCCCGGGCCAAGCTCGTGAATTTTGCCCTTATCGTCGGCGAGCGTGAGGGTAAAGCCGCCGCGGGTGAGCTGGTTATTCAGTTCGTTGATGTCGGTCAGACTTTGTTCCTCAAATTGCACCGTTATTACATAGCGTTCAACATCACTCATAGTCACCCCGTTGTTATCCTGAAGGTTTTAGCATAGTTCATGCCGCTGGAATGGCGATATTTTCGCCCAGCGGCAGCCTGCCAATTCTGCAACGAAACGTTAGCCTTGTAGCCAGGCGTAGATTTTCTGCGTATTTTCCAGCGAGCAGAGGCGAGTGCCTTTGTTCAGCGTTGCGGCACTCCCCGCGGCTACGCCATAGCGAACGATATCCAGCAGCGGCGCATTTTCCGCAAGCTTGATCGTCATGGCACCAACCATGCTATCTCCGGCGCCGACGGTGCTTTGGCTTTTGACCGGCGGCGGCACAACGTGCACGCATTCGTGGGCATCGACCGCCAGGGCTCCCTGTGCTCCCAAAGAAACCACGACGCGTTTTGCCTGACCGCTATCAACAAGATGCTGCGCTGCGGCTCGCACGTCGTCAGGCTGGGTGAGTTCACGCTGAACTAAGGCACTCAGTTCTTTTTGGTTTGGCTTCACCAGTTCGATGTTGCCTAACGCGAGTGTGGCTTTCAGTGCCTCTCCAGAGCTGTCCACAATGCAGCGGATGCCTTTTTCCTGAGCCGTTTTTACCAGATGGCAAAGCTTGTTAAGGCCAACGCCTGGCGGCAGGCTCCCGCTGATCGCCAGGATATCGCCGCGATGAATAGCGAGGGCTTTTTGTTCCAGTTGCAGGAATTCATTATCTGTCAGCGAGGCGCCAGGCATCACGAATCGATATTGCTCGCCGGTAGATTCGGTATGAACATGCAGGTTCTGGCGGGTCCAGTCTTTCGCTTCCACGGTATCCACGGTGACATGTTCTTCAAGCAGCAGATCGCGAAGGTGCTGGCCAGTCGCGCCGCCAACCGGAAATATCGCCGTGGCGTGTCCCCCCAAATGGACAATGGCACGGGCAACGTTTATACCGCCGCCGCCGGGTTCAAAGATGGGCGAGGTGCAGCGAAGTTTCCCTTCAGGATAGATTTGCGCCGTGACGGTGGCGCTGTCGAGGGAAGGGGCGAGGGTGAGTGTAAAAATAGCGGTCATGTCTCCTCCTTTTTTAGCCATTGTCCTAAAGCGTAGCACCGAAGCGGGAAGTGAAATGTTAATTAAAATCATGATTTATCGAATGATTATCCAAAAACCATAACCTTCGTATCCTTATGAAAATAAAGATATTTTAAGAGCTCTCTTATACAAAAAATGAAACAAGAATCCATTGCTATGTTATTGCGGAGTTTTTATAATTTGTAACCTTTCCGGGGCGGCTTCGATTTGATCCCGAGGAAAGATTCCGGAACCTTAATGGTTTCTTTTTTGTGTTGTACGGATTAATAAATGAAGCTTTTAAAGACAGTGCCGGTTGCGCTTTTACTCACCGGTGGAGCGTTCTTTAGCCATTTCGCAGTGGCAGATGACTCAGTATTTACTGTCATGGATGACCCGACTACCGCGAAGAAACCCTTCGAAGGTAATCTGAACGCAGGCTATCTTGCGCAGGCAGGCAATACCAAAAGTTCCAACTTGACTGCTAACACCAATATGACCTGGTACAACACGGCTACCGCCTGGTCTATTTGGGGTACCGCCAGTAACACCTCCTCCAACGATGTGCGCTCTTCTGAGAAATACTCAGCGGGTGGGCGTGGTCGTTACAACATGACTGACTATGACTATATCTTTGGTCAGGCAAGCTGGTTGACTGACCGATACAACGGCTACCATGCGCGCGATGTCTTCACCGCGGGTTATGGTCGTCAGTTGCTGAACGGCCCGGTTCACAGCCTGCGTGTGGAATTCGGTCCAGGTGTGCGTTATGACGAATTTACCGATGGTAAAAACGAGACTCAGGCGCTGGGCTACGCGTCTGCGACTTACAACTGGCAGCTGACCGACAACGCTAAGTTTATTCAGGGCGTGTCCGTGCTGGGCAGTGACGACACCACGGTGAACTCCGAAACGGCGCTGGATGTGGCTATCAGTGAGCACTTTGGCCTGAAAGTAGGCTATAACGTGACCTGGAACTCCGATCCGCCGTCTACTGCACCAAACCATACCGACAGACGTACGCAAATTACGCTCGGGTATAAAATGTAAGATTAAGAAGCCGGACAATATCCGGCTTTGTTTTTTCCTCGTGCGCCCACTCTTCGTTTTTTCCTATCCTTTTGAGAACCAAAACCACCTGGCAAAACGCATCGCGGCCTGAGAATAATCGTGCATGACTATCTATCGCGTACGAGTGGGGTTTCATAACCCTTCAGCCCTGACCTTCAGGCAGCTTGATGAAATTCTGGAGCCGCAGCGATTCTGGCGCACTGAGTCCGGCGGCGGGACCTTTCGCTATTTTATGGAATACGAATATGAGTCGGAATTAAGAGATCTTTGTGCGGTATGTGAGCTGGCTTACTCTCAGGCTTGTAAGGTAAGAAAATGCCCGCTGGTGCTGGTGGAAGAGAAAGACAAAGCGGCATAACGCGCCTTGAAAAGGGCGGGCGATGGCCTTATTTATCAATTTCGTTCGTGGCAACAAGGGATGTATTCCCCTTTACGTTAGTGTTACCATCAGTACTTCAAGTGAGATGGCAGTGATGCCATTTTTCATTTGTACACCGGACTGCGTACCAATTCGGCGATTGTTGGTCAAATGGTTACGCAACGAGTTGTTCTAAATCCAATTTCTCTACTGTATGTGATCTTTCGTGTGGGTCACCACTGCAGATAAGGACTTAACATGCCTGTTATTACTCTTCCTGATGGCAGCCAACGCCATTACGACAAACCCGTTAGCCCAATGGACGTTGCGCTGGATATCGGTCCAGGTCTTGCCAAAGCCTGTATCGCTGGCCGCGTAGACGGTGAACTGGTTGATGCTTCCGATATTATCGAAAACGACGCGAAGCTGGCCATTATCACCGCGAAAGACGAAGCGGGTCTGGAAATTCTGCGCCACTCTTGTGCTCACCTGCTCGGCCATGCCATCAAGCAGCTGTGGCCGCATACCAAAATGGCGATCGGCCCGGTTATCGACAACGGTTTCTACTACGACGTTGATCTGGACCACACCCTGACGCAGGAAGATCTTGAGCTGCTCGAGAAGCGTATGCACGAGCTGGCCGAGAAAGATTACGACGTTATCAAGAAAAAGGTGAGCTGGCAGGAAGCGCGTGAGACTTTCGTCAACCGCGGTGAGAACTATAAAGTTGCTATTCTTGATGAAAACATTAGCCATGATGACAAACCAGGTTTGTATCATCATGAAGAGTACGTGGATATGTGCCGCGGGCCACACGTGCCGAATATGCGTTTCTGCCATCACTTCAAGCTGCAGAAAACTTCCGGCGCATACTGGCGCGGTGACAGCAATAACAAAATGCTGCAGCGTATCTACGGTACCGCCTGGGCGGACAAAAAGCAGCTGAATGCTTATCTGCAGCGTCTGGAAGAAGCGTCCAAACGCGATCACCGCAAAATCGGCAAGCAGCTTGACCTGTACCATATGCAGGAAGAAGCGCCGGGTATGGTGTTCTGGCATAACGACGGCTGGACTATTTTCCGCGAACTGGAAGTGTTCGTCCGTTCCAAGCTGAAAGAGTACCAGTACCAGGAAGTAAAAGGTCCGTTCATGATGGACCGCGTTCTGTGGGAAAAAACGGGTCACTGGGACAACTACAAAGACGCCATGTTCACCACCTCTTCCGAGAACCGTGAATACTGCATCAAACCGATGAACTGCCCGGGCCACGTACAGATCTTCAACCAGGGCCTGAAGTCCTACCGCGACCTGCCGCTGCGTATGGCGGAGTTTGGTAGTTGCCACCGCAATGAGCCTTCGGGCGCGCTGCATGGCCTGATGCGCGTACGCGGCTTTACTCAGGATGACGCCCACGTCTTCTGTACTGAAGAACAGATTCGCGACGAAGTAAACAGCTGTATCCGCATGGTATACGACGTGTACAGCACTTTCGGTTTTGAGAAAATCGTGGTGAAACTGTCTACCCGTCCGGAAAAACGCATCGGCAGCGATGAAATGTGGGATCGCGCGGAAGCGGATCTGGCCGTTGCGCTGCAGGAAAACAATATCCCGTTTGACTATCAGCCGGGTGAAGGTGCATTCTACGGCCCGAAAATTGAGTTCACGCTGTATGACTGCCTGGATCGTGCATGGCAGTGCGGTACCGTTCAGCTTGACTTCTCCCTGCCAACCCGCTTGAACGCCTCCTATATTGGCGAAAATAACGAGCGTTTGGTGCCGGTAATGATTCACCGCGCCATTTTAGGTTCGATGGAACGCTTTATCGGTATTCTGACCGAAGAGTTTGCTGGTTTCTTCCCAACCTGGCTTGCTCCAGTGCAGGCGGTGGTGATGAATATCACCGACGGCCAGGCAGAATACGTTAACGAATTGACTCGTAAACTCCAAAATGCGGGCATTCGCGTAAAAGCAGACTTGAGAAATGAGAAGATAGGCTTTAAAATCCGTGAACACACGTTACGTCGTGTCCCTTATATGCTGGTTTGTGGCGATAAAGAGGTCGAAGCAGGCAAAGTTGCCGTTCGTACCCGCCGCGGCAAAGACCTGGGGAGCATGGACGTCAACGAATTGATTGAAAAGCTGCAGCAAGAAATTCGCAGCCGCAATCTTCATCAACTGGAGGAATAAAGTATTAAAGGCGGAAAAAGAGTTCAACCGGCGCGTCCTAATCGCATTAACAGAGAGATTCGTGCCACTGAGGTTCGTCTGACCGGTATTGATGGCGAGCAGATTGGTATTGTCAGTCTGAATGAAGCTTTAGAAAAAGCCGAAGAGGCTGGGGTTGATTTAGTAGAAATCAGTCCAAACGCCGAGCCGCCTGTTTGCCGCATCATGGACTACGGCAAGTTCCTCTACGAGAAAAGCAAATCTTCTAAGGAACAGAAGAAGAAGCAAAAAGTTATTCAGGTTAAGGAAATTAAATTCCGACCTGGTACCGATGATGGCGACTATCAGGTAAAACTCCGCAGCCTGGTTCGCTTTCTGGAAGACGGAGACAAAGCCAAAATCACCCTGCGTTTCCGTGGGCGTGAAATGGCACACCAACAAATTGGTATGGAAGTGCTTAACCGCGTCCGTGACGATCTGAGTGAACTGGCAGTGGTCGAATCCTTCCCAACGAAGATCGAAGGCCGCCAGATGATCATGGTGCTTGCTCCGAAGAAGAAACAGTAAGGCCATCAAGTAACAGACCGCGGGGCTTCGGCCTCGCGGGTTTTGTTCGCCTACTGGTTCGTTTTATTAACAATGCGAAGTGGAAATTGAAATGCCAAAGATTAAAACAGTACGCGGCGCCGCTAAGCGCTTCAAAAAGACTGCTTCTGGCGGTTTTAAGCGTAAGCACGCTAACCTGCGTCACATTCTGACTAAAAAGTCTACCAAACGTAAACGTCATCTGCGTCCGAAAGGCATGGTCTCCAAAGGGGATCTGGGTCTGGTTGTCGCTTGCCTGCCGTACGCATAAGTAAACTTTTTTTAATTAATTCAGAATAGAAACAGGAGAGCTAAATGGCTCGCGTAAAACGTGGTGTAATTGCACGTGCTCGTCACAAAAAAATCCTCAAACAAGCTAAAGGTTACTACGGTGCGCGTTCACGCGTATACCGCGTTGCCTTCCAGGCTGTTATCAAAGCTGGTCAGTACGCTTACCGCGACCGTCGTCAACGTAAACGTCAGTTCCGCCAGCTGTGGATTGCACGTATCAACGCTGCAGCTCGTCAGAACGGTATCTCTTACAGCAAATTCATCAACGGCCTGAAAAAAGCCTCTGTTGAAATCGACCGTAAGATCCTGGCTGACATCGCCGTATTCGACAAAGTGGCATTCACTGCCCTGGTTGAGAAAGCGAAAGCAGCTCTGGCATAAGCCAGTTTTAAGAGGGAGCTTGCTCCCTCTTTTAATTTATACCCGTCATACTTCAATCTGTAGCTGCGTTAACTGCACTCGCTGATCCCAGTCACTTACTTAAGTAAGCTCCCGGGGATAATCGAGCTTGTCGCCTTACTACAAATCGAATTATTAGGGCATAACACAATCAATTTATTGACTTTCAACGCCGCAGCTCGTTCAATAGCCAAAGCGAAATTTGTCAAAATAAGGTAACTGCAAGCATGAATGCTGCTATTTTCCGCTTCTTTTTTTACTTTAGCGCCTGACTCAGGGGGCTTTGCGCGTAAGAAAAGAAACGAAAAACAGCGCCGAAAGCCTCCTGTACGGAGGCTTTTTTTTTGCGTTTCGTTTTCGAATCAGACCAACTACCCCGGCAGTTTGCCGGCATAAGAGGAATACCATGCCACATCTCGCAGAGCTGGTTGCCAGTGCCAAAGCAGCCATAAACGATGCCCAGGATGTTGCCGCGTTAGATAATGTACGCGTCGAATATTTAGGGAAGAAGGGACATCTGACCCTTCAGATGACCACCCTGCGTGAACTGCCACCGGAAGAGCGTCCGGCTGCGGGCGCGGTGATTAACGTTGCTAAAGAGCAGGTTCAGGAAGCCCTGAACGCACGCAAAGCCGAGCTCGAAAGCGCCGCACTGAACGAACGTCTGGCCGCAGAAACGATTGACGTTTCTCTGCCAGGTCGTCGGATTGAAAACGGTGGTCTGCACCCGGTCACCCGCACTATCGACCGCATCGAAAGTTTCTTCGGCGAGCTGGGCTTCACCGTAGCGACCGGCCCTGAAATCGAAGATGATTACCACAACTTCGATGCGCTGAATATTCCAGGTCACCACCCGGCGCGCGCTGACCACGATACTTTCTGGTTTGACGCGACCCGTTTGCTGCGTACCCAGACTTCTGGCGTGCAGATTCGTACGATGAAGGACAAGCAGCCGCCAATTCGTATTATCGCCCCGGGCCGCGTCTATCGTAACGATTACGATCAGACCCACACCCCGATGTTCCACCAGATGGAAGGCCTGATCGTTGATACCAACATCAATTTCACCAACCTGAAAGGAACGCTGCACGATTTCCTGAATAACTTCTTTGAAGAAGACCTGCAAATCCGCTTCCGTCCGTCCTACTTCCCGTTTACCGAACCGTCCGCTGAAGTGGACGTTATGGGTAAAAACGGCAAGTGGCTGGAAGTGCTGGGCTGCGGCATGGTGCATCCGAACGTGCTGCGTAACGTGGGTATCGATCCGGAAGTTTACTCCGGCTTCGCCTTCGGTATGGGCATGGAGCGTCTGACCATGCTGCGCTATGGCGTGACCGATCTGCGTGCATTCTTCGAAAATGATTTACGTTTCCTCAAACAGTTCAAATAAAGGCGGGATATCCAATGAAATTCAGTGAACTCTGGTTACGCGAATGGGTAAACCCAGCCAATAGCAGTGACGAACTTTCCAGCCAGATAACCATGGCCGGTCTTGAAGTGGATGGCGTTGATGCCGTGGCGGGCGCTTTCCACGGCGTTGTGGTCGGGGAAGTGGTCGAGTGCGGCCAGCACCCGAACGCCGACAAACTGCGCGTAACAAAAGTTAACGTCGGTGGCGATCGCCTGCTGGATATCGTCTGCGGCGCACCAAACTGCCGTCAGGGCCTGAAGGTCGCCGTGGCGACGGTCGGTGCCGTGCTGCCGGGTGATTTCAAAATCAAAGCGGCCAAACTGCGCGGCGAACCGTCCGAAGGAATGCTGTGCTCCTTCTCCGAGCTGGGTATTTCCGACGATCATAACGGTATTATCGAGCTGCCTGCGGACGCGCCAATCGGCACCGACATTCGCGAATACCTGAAGCTGGACGACAACACCATTGAAATCAGCGTCACGCCAAACCGTGCGGACTGCCTCGGTATTATCGGCGTAGCTCGCGATGTGGCGGTGGTGAACAAGCTCCCGTTGGCTGAGCCAGAAATTGCCGCCGTTGCCGCGACTATCAATGACACGCTGCCTATTCGCGTAGACGCCGCAGAGGCTTGCCCGCGCTACCTGGGCCGCGTTGTGAAAGGCATCAATGTTAAGGCGCCCACGCCGCTGTGGATGAAAGAGAAGCTGCGTCGCTGCGGCATCCGTTCCATCGATGCGGTGGTTGACGTAACCAACTATGTGCTGCTGGAGCTTGGCCAGCCGATGCACGCCTTCGACCTTAACCGCATTGAAGGCGGGATCGTGGTGCGTATGGCGGAAGAGGGCGAAACCCTGGTCCTGCTGGACGGCAGCGAAGCGAAGCTGAATGCCGACACTCTGGTCATTGCGGACCACAATAAAGCGCTGGCCATGGGCGGTATCTTCGGCGGCGAGCATTCAGGTGTTAACGACGAAACGCAGAATGTACTGCTGGAATGTGCCTTCTTCAGCCCGCTGTCCATCACCGGTCGCGCGCGCCGTCATGGCCTGCATACCGATGCTTCCCACCGCTATGAGCGCGGCGTCGATCCTGCGCTGCAGTACAAAGCGATGGAACGAGCGACTCGCCTGCTGGTAGATATTTGCGGCGGTGAAGCAGGCCCGGTTATCGATGTTACAAGTGAAGTGCACCTTCCTGAGCGCGCCACGATTACCCTTCGTCGCAGCAAACTGGACCGTCTGATCGGTCACCATATCGAAGATGCTCAGGTCAGCGATATTCTGCGTCGACTGGGCTGCGAAGTGACCGAAGGTCAGGCGCAGTGGACTGCCGTGGCGCCAAGCTGGCGTTTCGACATGGAAATTGAAGAAGATCTGGTGGAAGAAGTGGCCCGCGTTTACGGCTACAACAGTATTCCAAACAGCCCGGTACAGGCAGGTCTGGTGATGGGTACCCATCGCGAAGCTGACCTTTCACTGAAGCGCGTGAAAACCATGCTGGTGGACAAAGGTTACCAGGAAGTTATTACCTACAGCTTCGTCGACCCGAAAATTCAGCAGCTTCTGCACCCGGGCGAAGAAAATCTGATTCTTCCTAATCCTATCTCTACCGACATGTCCGCCATGCGTCTGTCGCTGTGGAGTGGCCTGCTGACAACCGTGGTTTATAACCAGAATCGCCAGCAAAGCCGCGTGCGTATTTTCGAATCTGGCCTGCGCTTTGTGCCTGATACTCAGGCAGACCTTGGGATTCGTCAGGATCTTATGCTGGCGGGGGCTATCTGCGGCAACCGCTATGAAGAACACTGGGATCTGGCGCGCAACACCGTTGACTTCTATGATCTGAAAGGCGATCTGGAGTCCGTTCTGGCCCTTACCGGTAAACTTTCAGACATCGAATTCAGAGCGCAGGCAAATCCGGCCTTGCATCCTGGGCAAAGTGCTGCCATTTATTTAGCAGGTGAATGCATTGGTTTCATTGGTGTTGTTCACCCGGAGCTGGAGCGTAAACTGGACCTTAACGGCCGCACGGTGGTGTTCGAGGTGCTGTGGAGCAAGCTCGCAGACCGCGTGGTGCCTGAGGCGCAGGACGTTTCTCGCTTCCCGGCAAACCGCCGCGATATCGCTGTTGTGGTGGCTGAAAACGTCCCGGCAGCAGATGTTTTGGCCGAGTGTAAGAAAGTTGGCGCAAATCAGGTAGTTGGCGTAAACTTATTTGACGTGTACCGTGGCAAGGGCGTAGCCGATGGCTACAAGAGCCTGGCCATAAGCCTTATCCTTCAGGATACGGGCCGTACACTCGAAGAAGAGGAGATGGCCGCTACCGTTGCAAAATGTGTAGAGGCATTAAAAGAGCGATTCCAGGCATCATTGAGGGATTGAACGTATGGCGCTTACAAAAGCTGAAATGTCAGAATATCTGTTTGATAAGCTTGGGCTTAGCAAACGAGATGCCAAAGAGCTGGTAGAGCTGTTTTTCGAAGAGATCCGTCGCGCTCTGGAAAACGGTGAGCAGGTTAAACTCTCGGGCTTTGGTAATTTTGACTTACGCGATAAAAACCAACGTCCCGGGCGCAACCCGAAGACCGGTGAAGATATTCCCATTACGGCGCGCCGTGTGGTGACCTTCCGACCTGGTCAGAAGCTAAAAAGTCGGGTTGAAAACGCGTCGCCAAAAGACGAGTAACCTGAGTTAACAAAAGGCCGCATTCGCGGCCTTTTTCTTTAGCTTTGAAGCCCCATTGCTTAACGACATGTGCTTGACAAATACTGTCATCGAATGGTTGTATTGTACAACCATATTTCAATAAGAACGATCATGTCTGACAGCACCCTTATCGAGTCTATACGCGCCTCGTCGCGCCAGGTTGTGCGCGAGCTAGGTTTCCTGAACGCAACGCTTGCCGCGACGAACTACTCTGCTTCTGCGGTCCATGCTTTGCTGGAAATTGATTCACGGGAGAACGTCACTGCCGCCGATCTGGTTCAGGTTCTTGGCCTGGAGAAGTCGAGCGTCAGCCGAATGATAGGCAAGCTGCGAAATGCGGGAGAGCTGTTCGAGAGTGTTTCAGACGAAGACGCCAGAGCCAGGCGGCTCCAGTTGACCGCTCAGGGCAAACTGACGGTCAGGGAAATCCACCGATACGGCAGAATGCGCGTAGAGAAAGCGCTGGTGCATCTGGATGCTCAGGCACAGCAATCCGTTGCTGACGGTCTGTCCAACTATGCTCTGGCGCTGAAAGCCTGTCGCGGTGAGTTGACGGGGGAAGAGGGAAGAAAAAACTTCGAGATAATGACGGGGTACCAGCCAGGCGTGATTGGCCGCGTGGCGGAAATGCACGCTAACTATTACTCAACACACTATGGCTTCGGCCACTTTTTTGAAGGGAAAGTGGCTGCCGGGCTGGCGGAGTTTTCAGGCAGGCTGGATCGCCCGTGTAACCGCATCTGGGTGGTCTGCCGCAATGGCAAAATCGTGGGCTCTGTATCCATTGATGGCGAGGACCTGGGCAATCACGAAGCCCATTTGCGCTGGTTCATTCTCGACGATGAGTGCCGTGGGAGCGGTATTGGGCGAATGCTTTTACGTGAGGCCATGCGATTTTGCGATGAGTATGGTTTTTCCGCCGTGCAGCTGTGGACTTTTAGCGGCCTGAATGCAGCTCGCCATCTTTATGAGTCGATGGGATTCAGGCTAACCCGGGAATGGCAGGGCGAACAATGGGGAAGTTCAATGCTGGAGCAGCAGTTCACGCGCAAACGATCGGCAGAAGAGTAATTCGGGACTGATGGGCTATTACGACCTTTCTTTGCTTGTCCTCTTCGGTGAACTCCCCGTAAAATCAGGCGCATAAACGGGGCAGGGGGAGCCTTTACGGAATGCTGAATTTTGTAACCAGACAACGCAGATTTGAGCGACGCTGGCTGGTTGCCCTGGTCTTTGCCACGGCGACGATGCTGGCCTTGAGCCTGTGCGCCGGGGATGTCTGGTTTTCCCCCCTTTCCTGGTGGAATGATGAGGCCCGGCTCTTCATCTGGCAAATCCGCTTGCCGCGTACGCTGGCCGTCCTGCTGGTGGGGGCTGCTCTGGCCGTGGCCGGCACGATTATGCAGTCGCTGTTTGAAAATCCGCTGGCCGAACCCGGTTTACTTGGCGTCTCCAACGGCGCAGGCGTTGCGCTGGTTGTTGCCCTGTTGCTCGGGCAGGGGATGCTGCCGGGCTGGGTGCTGGGGCTGTGCGCCATTCTCGGTGCCTTAGCGATCACTCTCATTCTGTTACGTTTTTCCCGTCGTCATCTCTCCACCAGTCGTCTATTACTTGCAGGTGTTGCCCTCGGCATTATTTGTAGCGCCCTGATGACCTGGGCGGTCTACTTTAGCTCAAGTCTTGACCTACGCCAGCTAATGTACTGGATGATGGGCGGTTTTGGCGGCGTGGACTGGCGTCAGGGCTGGTTGATGGTGACGCTGCTGCCGGTGGTTGTCTGGCTGTGTCGGCAGCATGCTCCGCTCAACCTGATGGCGCTCGGTGAAAACTCAGCCCGACAGCTGGGGCTTTCCGTCTGGCTGTGGCGCAATATTTTGGTTCTGGCTACCGGCTGGCTGGTTGGCGTCAGCGTGGCGCTTGCCGGCGCGATTGGATTTGTTGGTCTGGTGATCCCGCACATGCTGCGACTCGCGGGGTTAACCGATCATCGCGTTTTGCTGCCCGCCAGCGCGCTGGCAGGGGCCGCGGTTTTAACCGGCGCGGATGTGGTGGCAAGGCTTGCGCTAAGCTCGGCCGAACTGCCCATTGGCGTAGTCACCGCTACGCTCGGCGCGCCGGTGTTTATCTGGCTATTATTGAAAGCCGGACGTTAATTCGGCTCACAGAGGAAGAGGATGATATGCAAAGCAATGTTCTGAACACCGAAGTCACCACCATTGACGGCGAAAACACTACGCTGGAGAGCTGGCAGGGAAAAGTGCTGCTAGTGGTAAACGTCGCCTCTAAATGCGGCCTGACGCCGCAGTATGAGCAACTGGAAAATCTGCAAAAAGACTTTGAAGCCCAGGGTTTCAGCGTGCTTGGTTTCCCGTGCAATCAGTTCCTGGGGCAAGAGCCGGGCAGCAGCGAAGAAATTAAAACCTTCTGCAGCACCACCTATGGCGTGACGTTCCCACTGTTTAGCAAAATCGACGTCAACGGCGAGCACCGCCATCCGTTTTATCAAAAACTGATTGATGCCCGCCCGGCAGCCGTTGCTCCAGAAGGGAGCGGTTTCCTGGAGCGTATGAGCAGCAAAGGGCGTGGTCCACTTTACCCTGACGACATCCTGTGGAACTTTGAAAAATTCTTGATTGGACGTGATGGCAAAGTGATCCAGCGTTTCTCTCCGGACATGACGCCGGAAGATCCTGTGGTGCTGGATGCCATTAAACAGGCTTTGGCTAAATAAGTTGTCCCTGCTGCAGCTGACAGGCGTCACCGTCGCGGGCCGGGTTGGGCCAATATCTGCGGCGGTGGAGCCCGGAGAACTTATCCATCTTGTCGGGCCGAATGGGGCGGGCAAGAGTACGCTGCTCACGCGTATGGCAGGATTAAGCGCCGGGCAAGGCAGCCTTCTGTTTAACCAGCAGCCGCTTGACGGCTATTTGCCGGCCGAGCTTTCCCGGCGTCGAGCCTGGCTAAGCCAACAGCAACTTCCCCCTTTTGCGATGCCCGTCTGGCACTACCTGCAGCTGCATCAATCCTCGCCTGAATCCGAAGCGGCAATGCTGCGCCTGGCGGAATCGCTGTGGCTCTCAGACAAACTGACCAGATCGGTCAACCAGCTTTCCGGCGGTGAATGGCAGCGCGTTCGCCTTGCCGCCGTGCTGCTGCAGATTGATCCCTCGGTCAATCCCGAAGGGCAACTCTTGCTGCTCGATGAGCCGATGAACAGCCTTGATGTCGCCCAGCAGGCGGCGTTAGATCGCCTGTTGCATGCATTGTGTGCGGCCGGCATTGCGATAGTAATGAGCAGCCATGATTTGAACCATAGCCTGCGTCATGCCCACAAAGTGTGGCTCTTGCGTGAAGGGAAAATGGTCGACCGGGGGCAGAAAGATGAAGTGCTGACGCCGAAAAATTTGTCTGCAGCTTACCAGATGCCGTTTCGGCTATTGCGCATCGAAGGGCACAGTATGCTGATAAGCCCGTTATAACATCGTGGAAAGCTTGCAATAATTCCGGGCGACAGGCTAAATTACTGGAAACAGCAAGACCGGGAGTTGTCTGAAAATGCGTTTGTGGCTTATTGCAGTGGCATGCATAGTGTTGGTGGGGTGTAGTCATAATGCCCCTCATCCGAACGCCAGGCTTTCCGATTCGATCACCGTTATCGCCCAGCTAAACGATCAGCTTCGCAGCTGGCACGGCACGCCGTACACCTACGGCGGCATGAGCCGGCGCGGCGTGGATTGTTCCGGCTTCGTGCTGATGACCTTCCGCGACAGGTTCGATCTGATGCTGCCGCGCATGACCAGCGAGCAGGCAGAAATCGGCACAAAAATCGATAAAGACGACCTGCTGCCAGGCGATCTGGTGTTCTTCAAAACTGGCTCGGGCGAAAGCGGCCTGCACGTCGGCATTTATGACACCGACAACACCTTTATTCACGCGTCTACCAGTCGGGGCGTTATGCGTTCCTCTCTGGACAACGTCTACTGGCGTAAAAAATTCTGGCAAGCCCGCCGCATATAGCCTTTCCTGTTTTTTCTTGACTGAAAATCGTGACCGTTCCCGCAAATCTGCGGGCAACGTCAACGGTATTAGCAATATCAGGTAATATCGGGATGCATTGTGCTTTTCCCGCTAAGGATTGTGTCATGGTCACCCTCGAAGATGTTGCTGCCCACGCCGGCGTCTCCCGCGCCACCGTCTCCCGCGTGGTGAATGGCGACACTAAGGTTAAATCGCAAACCCGCGTTAAAGTGGAGGCCGCGATTGCTGAACTGGGCTATTCCCCCAATCCTGCAGCCAGAGCGCTGGCGTCGAGCCAGAGCCATTCCATTGGTCTGGTGACCACCTCATATACCGGCGGCTTCTTCGGGGCGCTTATGGATACGGTGCAAAGCGAAGCCGAATCCAACGGCAAACAGCTACTGGTCACGCAGGGGCGTGGCTTAGAGGAGAACGAGCGCAATGCCATTCAGCGACTCTACAACCTGCGCTGCGATGGCCTGATCCTCCATGTCCGTGCCATCGCGGACGAAACGCTGCTTCAACTGGCGGAACGAGGTAACCGGTTTATCGTTCTCGACAGAGACGTGCCCGCATTAAGCTCGCGTTGCGTGGTCTTCGATCATCGACTTGCCAGCCACATGGCCACCCGCTATTTGCTGGATGCCGGCCATTTGGCGATAGCCTGTCTGCATGGCCCTACACAGCGCGCCTCCAGCCTCTTACGACGCCAGGGTTTTCTCGATGCCATGGAAGAACAGGGCATTACTCCGGTGGCGGTAGTGGAAGGGGAGTACGATATGCCCAGCGGCTATCGGCAAACCTCAGCCTTACTGGATGAATTTAAAATCAGCGCTCTTTATTGCTGTAACGAAGAGATGGCCGTTGGGGCGATGCTGGCCATTACCGAGCGGGGCTTACGCATTCCTCTGGATATATCCCTTATTTGTTATGACAGTGGCGATCGTGCGGCATTTGTCCGTCCGGCGTTAACCAGCGTTTATTTCCCAATAGGCGACATGGCCCGCTTTGCCACGCGTAAATTACTGAATGAGCATTGTGAGAATGAATCTTTTTTACCTTGCATCATTGCGCGTGATTCCGTTCGGAATTTACGTTAAAAACTGGCTATGTACGGATATCCAGGATAAGCTAAAAGTTATTAAAACATAAAGCTTAAACGTTTCAGGGATGAGTGTGAAATTCACAGCGATAGTAGCTATCCGACTATTTTCGGATTGGCGCTGTATCTCTCTGCCGTCCAACCAGAAATCCACAGGGCTGGCAAAATGATTGTTTCACTTGATAGTGTTTATTGTTCTCACCTCTACTATCGCCCCGCCGTCAGGCCGGACGATAGCATTTTGGGCGTCGAAATCGTTGCAAACTTCGTGGGTGCCAACGCGCCGGTTCGTATTCCAACCGAATTGTTAATTCCTCATCTTGCGCCGGAACAGCATCTCGAGCTGTTTAGAGAAAAATTAACGCAAATAGAAGAACATCAGAATTTCTTTATCTCCCGGCAGCTTGTTGTCTGGGTTCATATTAATGAAACTATTATTGATATGTTAATTAACAACCAGGATTTATATATCCGGCTAAAGGCTTTACCGTTTATTGAATTAATGATTAGCGAAAGTTTTCCTGATTTAAATCGCGGTAAAACGAATTTAAGGCTGGCCTGGCTGGCCGAACGTTTCCCACTCGGTCTGGCTGACTTTGGTGCCGGCCATGCCACCACAAAATCTATTTTCGATGGCCTGTTCCGGCATGTGGTCATGGACCGCTTTTTTGTTCAGAAACAGCTTCCAGGCCGCACTTTCTCCCCTTTTATGTTTGCCATTCTTGGGCAGGTTTTACCGTTTTGCCAGGCGTTGCTGATTGCCGGGATAGATTCCGCCAGCGCGCGGCGTAAAGTGCAGGGTTTAGGCTTTGCCGCGATGCTGGGCAAACTCTGGCCGCTGGTGCCGCCGGAGGAACTGGCATCCCTTTTCCCCCCTCATGAAGGTCTGGTTCACTAAAGTCCCTGCTGCCCGGCCGTGTTTAAAATGCATTACTGGGGCTACACTGTCGGGCGGAGGAACCATGACCAATACTTTAGCTTTTCTGAATACCTGGCACGACGAGTTGCCGGGGTTCTACAGCGAATTACCCCCCACGCCGCTGAAAAATGCCCGGCTGCTTTACCACAGCCAGCCGCTGGCTGACGATCTGGGGATTGATGCCTCGTTTTTTGCCGCACCGCAGCAGGGGATCTGGCGTGGCGAAATGCTGCTGCCCGGCATGCAGCCGCTCGCCCAGGTGTATAGCGGGCATCAGTTCGGCGTCTGGGCCGGGCAATTGGGGGACGGGCGCGGTATTTTACTGGGAGAGCAACAACTCGCGGACGGGCGCAAAGTTGACTGGCATCTCAAAGGCGCTGGCTTGACGCCGTACTCACGTATGGGCGATGGCCGGGCCGTGCTGCGCTCCACCATCCGCGAATTTCTCGCCAGCGAAGCCATGCACGCGTTAGGCGTCCCGACGACGCGCGCATTAACGATTGTTACCAGTGATACGCCGGTACAACGTGAAACGGTTGAACAGGGGGCAATGCTGCTCCGCGTGTCCGAAAGCCATTTGCGTTTCGGGCATTTTGAGCATTTCTACTATCGCCGCGAGCCGGAAAAAGTCCAGCAGCTTGCCGATTACGCCATTCGTCACCACTGGCCGCATTTGCAGGGACTTGAAGATCGCTATGAGCTGTGGTTTAGCGACGTGGTGGCGCGTACCGCCGCGCTCATTGCCAGCTGGCAAACGGTGGGCTTTGCCCACGGGGTGATGAACACCGACAACATGTCGATTCTTGGGCTGACCATGGACTATGGCCCGTATGGTTTCCTCGATGACTACCAGCCTGAGTTCATCTGCAACCATTCCGACTACCAGGGCCGGTATGCCTTCGACAACCAGCCGGCGGTGGGGCTCTGGAACCTGCAGCGCCTGGCGCAGACGCTATCCCCGTTTATTACGGCCGATAAGCTGAACGCGATTCTGGATGGCTACCAGCCGGCTATCATGCGTGCTTTTGGCCAGCGGATGCGGGCTAAACTGGGGCTCTTTACCGAACAACAGGCCGATAACCAAATCCTGAGTGAACTCTTCGCCCTGATGAGCAAAGAAGGCAGTGATTACACGCGCACTTTCCGTATGCTGAGCCTGACGGAACAGCTTAGCGCGGCGTCGCCGCTGCGGGATGAGTTTATCGACAGGGCAAGTTTTGACACCTGGTTTGGGCGCTACCGTGAGCGGCTTCAGGTGGAGCAGGTGAGTGACGCAGAGCGTCAACAGAGAATGCGGGAGGTGAACCCGGCGTTGGTATTACGTAACTGGCTGGCGCAGCGGGCAATCGAAGCCGCGGAGCAGGGCGATACTCGCGAACTGGCGAAACTCCACGCGGCGCTGCTCCAACCGTTTTCCGACCGTGAGGATGATATGACACAGCGCCCACCTGACTGGGGAAAACGGCTGGAAGTCAGCTGTTCAAGCTGATCACTGACGCAGACCTACCTGAGGAACCGGGTGTTCCGGATGTCGGAACACCCGTAGATCGGCCTGATACCAGCGCTGTAAAGTTTGCTCTTCCAGGACTTCGTCCGGCGTCCCGTCCGCTACCAGCCTGCCTTTATGCAACAGCACGATACGGTCGGCCCAGAGTGCCGCCAGATTTAAATCGTGCAGCACAACGCAAACCGACAGCGTCCCCGTTTGCGCCAGGCGACGCAGCAGGCGCAGGACATGCTGCTGGTGGTAGAGATCCAGCGCTGACGTAGGCTCGTCCAGAAACAGCCAGCCGTGAGGCTGCCCGTCGCACCAAAGCTGCGCCAGCGCCCGGGCAAGCTGCACCCGCTGCTGCTCACCGCCGGATAAGCGGCAAAAATCTCTGCCGCTAAGATCTTCACACCCGGTCAACGCCATGACTTCTGCCACGACGCGGGCCGTTGATTCCTGCGGCCAGGGCGCCCGGCCCATGGCGATCACATCTTCAACCGTCCAGCTAAACGCCATACTGCTTTGCTGGCGCATCACCGCGCGTTTGCGGGAAAGGGCTTCGTTGGACCACTGATTCAAATGATGGCCCGCCAGGGCAACGTGCCCGCTGTCGGGCTGTTGAAACCCGGTTAACAGTCGCAACAGCGTGGATTTACCCGCGCCGTTTGGGCCAATCAGCGCCACGACTTCACCCGGCTTCAGGCTGACATTGACGTTATCAATCAGATAACGTTGGCCCAGCTTCAGCGAAATATTATGCGTGGACAGAACTTCATTCATCACGCGCTCTCCTTGCTGCGAAAGATCATCGCCAGGAACCAGGGGCCGCCTATCAGGCTAGTCAACAGGCCTACCGGCATTTCCGCAGGCGACACAATTGTTCGTGCCAGCGTATCGGCTACCAACAGCAGCATGGCGCCTGCCAGCACTGAGCCAGGTACCAGCCAGCGATGATCGGACCCCAGCCACATGCGTACCAGATGCGGAACCACCAGGCCAACGAAGCCGATAACGCCGCTGATGGCCACCGCGGCGGCAACCAACAAGGCGCTCAGGATCAGCAAATGCCGCTGGGTCGTTTTGACATCCACGCCCAGATAATGCGCCTCTTCATCGCCAAGCTGGAGCAGGTTCAGGCGCTTTGAAAGCAGCCAGATACCAAGGCTTGCGGGAAGAATAAGCGACGCGGTGGCGAGCAGCGTGGACCATTGCGCCTGGCCCAGGCTACCCATTCCCCACAGAGAAAGCTGGCGTAGCTGAGCGTCGTTGCTTATCCATGACAGCACGCCAACCGCCGCGCCGCACAGCGCATTGATGGCGATGCCTACCAGCAGCAGACGAGACAAACTGTTAGTGCCTTTCCGGCTAAGCAGGAAAATTGCCAGCGTCACCGCCAGGCTGCCGACAAACGCCGCCAGCATAGGGGCATAAAGCGCCAAAACCGCCGGCAGAGCCAGCGGCATGACAATCGACAGACCCACCGCCAGCGCGGCCCCGCTGCTGATCCCAAGCAGACCCGGATCGGCCAGCGGGTTACGGAACAACCCCTGCATCACGCAGCCCGACAGCGCCAGCGCGCCGCCGATCAGCGCCGCCAGCAGCACCCGCGGCAGACGGATGTTGAGCCAGATGTCGCGTAACGTGTCGTCATGCGCCTGCCACAGCACGGCCACGGACAGCCGCATGGCGCCGAGGTTAGCGGCAATAAGCGCCATTGCCAGCAAAACCAGCCCCATCAAACACAGGGCATGGTGAGGCAAAGGTCGGCGTATCACGGCAGTTGCTCCGCTTTTTTGCGCAGGGCGAGAATTGTCTGCGGGGTATCAATGCCAAAGCCGAGCAGCGCCATGTCATCGACGACCATCAGCTGTTTATTTTTCCCGGCAGGCGTTTGCGCAAGCCCCGGTAGTGCCCAGACTTTGGCTTCCCCACCGAGGGTTTTCACCCCGTCGGTAGTGACCAGGATCAGGTCTGGTTTACTGGCGATCACCCCTTCCTGGGACAGAGGCTGGTAGCGCTTGAAGCCCTGCATGGCATTGTCCAGCCCGGCGGCGTGAATCGCGGCATCCGCGGCGGTTTCCTGTCCTGCCGCCATGGCGGTCATACCGCCGTGGCTCATAATGAACAGTACTTTTTTGCCCAGCGGTTTGGCCGGGATCGCCTGCAGCTGGTCGTGAAGCGTTTTGCGCAGCTTGTCGCCTTCCGCAGTTTTACCCAGCGCGGTAGCCACGGCAGCAACCTTGGCATCAATGCTCTCGAGAGTATTTTCCGCCGGGACGGTCACAACCTTCACTTTGCTGGCCTCAATTTGCTTCAGCGCCATGGAAGGCTGAGCCTGAGCGCTGGCCAGCACCAGCGTCGGGCGCATGGCGAGAATACCCTCGGCATTAAGCTGGCGCAGATAGCCCACATCCGGCAATTTTTTCACGGCATCGGGATGAAGGCTCGTGCTATCACGAGCCACCACATCCTGACCCGCACCCAGAGCCCAGGCAATCTCGGTGACATCGCCACCGATGGTTACCACGCGCTCGGCCGCACCTGCCATTAACGGCAGGGCGAGGATGGCGAGTAGCAGGCGTTTCATGCCGCTAACCCTTTGCCGATCAGCGCTTCAATTTGCAGACGCCACTGCTCTTGTTCCGGCTGACCTTCGGTGCGCTGGCCATACAGCTGGGCAATCTGCGTGCCGTCGGCGGCGAACAGCTCAAGGCTGGTCACGTGGCCGTCAGCGGTCGGTTTGCGGGTTACCCAGCTTTCGGCGATGGTGTCGCCCATCAGGTGCAGGGTGAATTCCGGGTTGAACACGTTGACCCAGTTTTCCATCGGGACCACTTTGCGGATTTCACCGGTGAAGATCTGCACGCAGCCGCGGTTGCCGACGAAAATC